>NZ_CP151803.1:0-2529455 GCF_038446955.1 Pedobacter sp. FW305-3-2-15-E-R2A2 | reverse complement strand
GCTGGCCGGGAATTGGCCCTTTAGTAGAGAAGGATGCCATTAGCATTGTGGTGCCAGGCGAAGACAAAGATGATTTCTGTGCAGATACTGCTGCCGCAATCATTAAAAGAGACAAACCATATTTCACATTCTTACACCTGGATGAGCCAGACCATACCGGTCATGAGATTGGTCACCGGACTCCTGCTTATTATGAGCAGTTGCAAAAGGTAGACGCAAGGATAGGAAAAATTGTGCAGGCGGTAAAAGACGCAGGCATTGAAAAAGAAACGATCATCATTGTATCTGCCGATCATGGTGGTACGGGAAAAGGTCATGGAGGCAAATCACTGGATGAGGTGCAGATCCCATGGGTCATCAATGGACCTGGCATTAAGAAAAATCACCAGATCAAAGATGTCATCATCACTTATGACACAGCAGCTACCATTGCCTGGATTCTCGGACTAAAAACACCACAGAGCTGGCGCGGAAAGGCTGTCGCAGATAGCTTCAGCAAATAAAATTTCAGTAAAAGGAGCAAAATTGCTCCTTTTTTCATTTCCGGAAATACTGATCCAAAGACCAATTGTTATCAGCAACAAACTGAATCAGCAATGCAAAAAAAGCAAGGTGAATTAACTGTGATGGAATCGCCTCCCAATTTTCTACCATTGCTGTTCCCAAAATCAGGATCAGCATGATCCAAGCTCCGGCAAGCAAGGCGGATTTGGTAAATAAGCCAAGCAATAATAACAATCCAACTGTAAATTCAGCAATTGGCAAGGCATAACTAAACGGAAGCACCAATACTTTGGGCAGCATTGATTTTTCGAAGCTCCCCAGCATCCAATGGCTAAAGGCAGCAAGCTTAGGGAGCCTCACCAGGCCATGTCCAAACATGCTCGCAGCAACGCCCAATCTCAGTAATAAAAAAGTGGTAGTATTCATTTCTCTGTCTTTTTGAATAAATTTGATACCACAAAATTGAAGAGAATAAACAAATAACCATTGTACAATCATTGGATTGATTTGTAAGTTTACAGGAATGGAAATAAAGAATCTATATCAGCCATTTGAACTGGAATACCTGGAATTGACCAGCTATTCGGCCAGGGAACATAAAAACACCTTTTTTGAAATGGTCTTCATCCTTGATGGAAAGGGAATCCAAAGCATCAACAGTCATAAATTACCTTATAGTGCCAATAAGTTATTCTTAATATTTCCTCAGGATGTGCATGGCTTTGAAATTCATTCCCCTACCCGTTTCTTTATGATCCGTTTTAATGAAAGCTATTTAAAAGGTCTGAGCAAAGAATGGGTCCAAAAGCTTGAATTTCTGTTTCATAGTCACAATCATTTGCCGGGTTGTATTTTAAACAACATTTCCGATAAGCCCTTAATCAGGGCAATGGCAGAGGCATTAATCAGGGAACAACAGGATCCCCGGCCACATGAGGGGGAAGTGATCAAACAACTCATCAACACCATCATCACTATTGCCGCGAGAAACCTGAGCATGGATACCCATGCCTCTGTAAAGGGAGCAGCAACAAATTATCCGATTCAGCTGCTGAATTACATTCATCAGCATATTTATCTTCCGGAACAGCTAAGGGCGACAAAGATGGCGGCTCATTTTAGCATCTCTCCCAGCTATATCAGCGAATACTTTAAAAGCAAAACAGGAGAAAGCCTGCAACAATACATTTCGGAATACCGGCTAAAGCTGATCGAAACCCGTCTCCGTTTCACTGACATGCAGATCAATGACATCGTCTTTGAATTCGGCTTTACAGATGCCAGCCACCTAAACAGGGTATTCAAAAAGCATAAGGGAATGAATCCTTCCGAGTACAAAAAAATGAACCATTACAGTTTTACCAGAAAAAGCTAAATCCTTGTAGATTTTAAACCTTCTGCTCCTGCTGTTCCAAAAAGTCAGCATAAAAATCAGGCACATCGCTGTTCCTGATCCCCTCGATAGTTTCCCCAATTGGGTAGGATACTTTGCGAATCACAGGAATGACCGCTTCCAAACCGCTTCCTTCCAGGAGATCTGGGATGTTTAGCTGCAGATAACATGCCTTACGATCGGTTTCTTTAGACCTGCCTACGGATCCGGCATTGATCACCAACTTATTTTTAAAAACTCCATCTCCTGGTAAGTACCGGATAAAAGAAAGATGGGTATGTCCTGAAACCATCAGGTCCGCGCCCTGGTCATCCAGCATTTTCGTCAATGCTGCTTCATCGTGCTGTTCATAGATATATTCCTCATTGCTTTCCGCACTTCCATGAACGAGCAAAATAGAAACAGTTCCAAAAGACAGCCTGATCGTTGCCGGCAAACCTGCCAGAAATTCTTTGTTGGCTATACTGAGGGTTGATTTGGTATGGTTAATCGTATTTAATCTCGCCTCCTGTTCCACCTTGCTGTGTTTACTCAAGGAAAACACAGGATGGTCAAAGGCGATGCGCTCATCGTGATTTCCCATCAGGGTTGGAATTGCCCTGCTCCGGATCAATTCAACGACTTCATTATTCCAGGGCGCACCATCGGTTAAATCGCCCAGGCAATAAATTGCATCTGCGTGAAACAAATCAATATCATCCAATACCGCTTTCAGGGCCGGCAAATTTCCATGAATATCACTAATAACCGCTATTCTCATTGTTCATTCCTAATCTTATGTACAAATCCGGCAAGTTCCCTCGTATAATTATCGAGCAGAACTGCTGAACGCCTAATTCCGCTTATGGTCATTCTCAGGTCTTCTTCGGAATCGATGTGATGCTCAAACAAATCTGACAAACCCAGGATCTGAACCACCGGTTGCCTCACTTCATGAGAGATCTTGTAAAGCATCTCTTCCATCGCTTTTATTTGCTCCTCACGGCCTCTTTCTTCCTTCGCTTTACGCTCAGAGATCAATGTTCTTAACGAAAGGTATTGAACAGGCTTCCCCTGCAGGTCCTTGATGGGAACGATTACACTGTCCACCCAATAGAAGGATCCATCTTTAGCCCGGTTCTTGATCTCGCCGTGCCAGACCTTTCCCTCACGAATCGTCTTCCACATATTTTTCAGGAATTCTTTAGGGTGGTAACCGGAATTGATGACCCGGTGATTTTCTCCAATCAGCTCCTCAGCACTAAACTTCGACACCTCACAGAATTTCCTGTTCACATGAATAATTTCGCCTTTGATATCTGTAATAGAGGAAATTATACTGGTATCGACTGCCTGCTGATAAGCGATTAAAAGCGGTAGTAATTTCTCCTCTGAGCTCCACCCTGTATACTCCATGCCCGTCGTAAATATGCCCATAAGCATGCAAAGCTACATTTTATGGTCGTTTTAGGCGACAAAAACTTAGATTACTACAAGATTGCTACAGAATTCAAGCTTATCTTTCCTGAAAGAATTCAGTTTTTGATTTCTTAACCGTTTAAAGGAAAATCGGACTTTCAGAAGGAAATATAAGCAGGGGGAGCTTCAGGTGGCCGGCCATTTTTTTGGTCCGGCTACCTTCAAATATGCGCTGCATGAAATGATGTCTGCGGTGAACCATAGCCAGTAAATCTATAGCTACATGTTGGGTAAGCCAGTTTAAGCCTTCATCCACTCCCATGTCTTTCACATGGCGATAGTAAATTTTCGGATAGTTGACCTTACAGGTCACCTCATTCAGAAAAGCATCGATCTTATCCTGATGAACATCGGAATCAAAACCAGCCGGGCTCACGTGAACAATTAGAATTTCGGCATTAAAGAGCCGCGCAAAAAGACTAAGGGAATGGATTAATTCAATATCTCCCCCGCTGAGGTCGGTGGCAAATGCGATCTTTTTTATCCCCTGAAATTCCGCTCCGGGTGGGACCAATAGAATTGGGAAGTCCGCATGATCCATCAGTTCCCTGCTGCTGCTCCCTAAGAAGAAACGGCTTAATGCCCCTGCTCCGGAAGTGCCCATGACCACCATATTTGCCTTTTCCTTGTTCAATTGCTGTTTTACAACCTCCGTTAGCGTTCCAATTTCCGCGGTATAATGAACCGGGGGTTGCTCAATCGCATCAGGAACTACCGAACTGTTTTTTGTTTCCAGCTCGACTGACAACTTTCGTAATTCCTCCTTTCCTTCCTTTTGCAGACTTGAATAATCCATTAAAGGCCAGGCCACCTGTTGTCCCATGGAGGCTTCTACAGGCAGGGTAACTGCATAACACAACTTCAAACTTGCTTTTATACTTTTTCCAAGCTGAAAAGCATAATGAGCAGCATTATTCGCTGCAGGAGAAAAATCGGTCGGGATCAGCATCGTTTTCATCACCATATGTTTTAATAATAAAACATAAAGATCCGCATTAATGCAACATAAAGGAATGATCTTCATCACTTTAAATCCTGACCACAGGCATATTGAACACAAAAAAATCCCGTTTCTACGCCAAAAAACAGGCGTAAAAACGGGATCGTGATGCGCAATTGATCCGCCTTAAAACACGGGATCCGCTTCTACCTGAAAATCTTCATCCCTCAGGTAAACGACTTCCATACTTTTTTCGTAGTTCGTCGATTTTTTGGAGAAGAAATCATGTTGTGTAGTGTCTACATTTAAGCCATTTAAGACAATAGAATTCACCGCCTTTACTTCAAATAACTCTTCAAAACCTAAGTTCATCATGGCCTTATTTGCATTGTAACGCACATATTCTTTTACATCCGCAGTAAGCCCTACTTCAGTATATAACTCATCTGTATACTTTAATTCATTTTCATAAAGTTCCATCAGTAGTTTCACGAGTTCTTCCTTGCTTTTCTCCGGGTTTGGAAGCTTTTTGTAAACATCCTGAGCAAGTAAGCCGACAAAAACGCCGTGAATAGATTCATCAGCTACGATTTTTTTGATGATGTCTGCACTGGCCACCATTTGTCCTTGTCCGGCTAACCATAAAGGCATGAAGAAACCGCTATAAAACAGGAAGGACTCTAACAATACAGAGGCCGCCAATCCCATAAACAGCGTTTCATCACTCACTTTATTGGCATCGAGATTTCTGTAGAACTTATCTATCGTTGCAGCCTTAAACTGTAACAGTTTATTGCTTTCCACCCATTCAAACAATTCATTGATCTCTGCGGTGCTGTTTACTGTAGTAAAGATCGTAGAATAGGACTTGGCATGGATTGCTTCCATCATACACATAAAGGACAACACTGCCTTATTTTGCAGGCCATCGATATGGTCCAGCAACTTCGGCATTCCGGTATGACTTTGCAGCGTATCCAGCAAGGTTAAGCCACCTAATGCTCTTTTGTAGGCCTGTTGAATTTCAGGCGTTAAAGACTTCCAGCTATCGATGTCTTTAGAAGGAATATATTCGGTATCCACCCAAAACTGACGAAGGTTCTGCTCCCAAAACATGCCGGCATAATCATTCTCAGGGGTGTTCCAGTTTACTGCTTTATATTGATTCATCTATAAATTTAATAAGGTAATTGATCTTCCTGAGGACTAAACCGAGCAGGATACACATTCATCAATGGAAGCTTTCCGCGTCCGGGTATAGTATAAGGATTTAAGTCCCATTTTATGCGCATAGATATAATACTTCGCAATATCACGCGTACTGTCCTTGGTATTGGTATGTAAAATGGTAGAAATCCCCTGATCTACGTGTTTCTGAATCACAGAGATCAGTCTCAATACATTCTTCTGATCCATATCGTAGGCGGATTTATAGAAGAAATAATTGTCGTTATCCAGGTAAGGCATCGGATAATAAGTCGTACTGTCTCCATATTCTCTCACCTCGATCACATCTACCACCGGCATCACAGAGGCGGTTGCATTCATAATGTAAGAAGTAGACTGGTTAGGTGCAATTGCAAGTCTGTAGGCATGATACAAACCATGTGTTTTCACTTCGTTCATCAATGCCGTCCAGTCTGCCACGGTAGGAATCTCCATTCCTTCAAATAAGGCAGCGATTTTATCATTCACCGGAGCAATATCTTTGCTCAGGTATTGTGCAAAGTAGTTTCCATTTGCATATTCTGATTCGGCAAAACCGACAAAGGTTTCTTTTCGCTCCCGGGCAATCTCCATGGAACTCTGAATAGAGTAGAAATTGACCATCATAAAGAAGACATTACAGAAATCCAGTGCTTCTTTGCTTTCATACATGATGAAATTCTTGGTCAGGAAACCATGTAGGTTCATGGCACCAAGCCCCACACTATGCAATTCTTTATTTGCTTTCTGTACAGAAGGCACCATTGCAATATTGGTGATATCAGAAACGATGGTTAAGGAGCGCATGGCAGTAGAAACCGCTTCTTTCACCCTTTTATTCTCCATTACCGTAGCGATGTTGAGTGAACCCAGGTTACAGGAAATTCCATAACGGATCTGATCTTCTTTTCCATAGATCTCAATGTCAGAAACCTCGGATACCTGCATGATCTCTGTACAAAGGTTGGAAAACTTAATGTTTCCAATCTCTTTTAGCGCATGACCTTTATTCGCATTGCCTTTAAAGAACAGATAAGGATAACCACTCTCTTTTTGGGTTTGCGCAATTTTCACCATCAGGTGACGGGCATTGATTTTCTTTTTCTTCACTAAAGAATTGGTCAGGAGTTCTTCGTACATCTCGTCCATATCCAACTCATCCAGGTATTTGCCATACTGCTTATATACGGTATGTGGGTAAAACAAATAACAAGCTTCATCCTTTTCGGCAAGTTCCATAAACTTATCCGGAACGATCACGCCAATAGAAAGGGATTTGATCCTTACTTTTTCATCTACGTTGATCTTTTTGCAGTCCAGAAACTCTTCAATATCGGTATGAAAGACATTCAGGTAAACCGCTCCGGCTCCCGGACGTTGTCCCAGCTGATTGGCATAAGAGAAGGTATCTTCCAGAATTTTCATGATCGGCAATACTCCTCCTGCACGTCCTTCCACATCTTTAATGGACTCTCCTCTTGCGCGGACTTTGGAAATGTTAAAAGAAACACCACCGCCGATAGAAGAAAGTTTCATCGCTGAATCTATTGCATAGCCAATTCCGTTAAGGTTATCGCCGATTTCATCAAGGAAACAGGAAACCAGTTCTCCGGAACGCTTTTTACCGGAGTTCAGGAAAGTAGGTGTGGCAGGCTGGTACTCCTGATTAATCAGCATTTCTGCGTACTGTTTGGCCTGAGCGACATCCCCACGACCGAGGAACAGGGATACTGCCACCACACGGTCTTCATAACGTTCCAGGAATTTCTCTCCGCTATCGTCTCTTAAAGCATAGCTCTGGAAGAACTTAAAGGCACTCATGAAAGATTGGAACCTGAATTTCTTCGCGTAAACCAGGTCATACACTTCTTCCATCTGCTCAAAACTATACCACTGATAGAAATCTATGTAGTATTCCTGTTCAATCAGGTAATCGATTTTCTCTTTTAACGTATAAAAGAAAACCGTGTTTTTGTTTACGTAGTCCAGGAAATAAGAACGAACCGCTTCTTTATCTTTGTGGAGGCTGAATTCGTCGTCCTTTTTAACCATGATCTCATTGTTCAACAAGATCCATTTTTTAGTTACCATATCTTTAGCCTTCTATATTTTCTATAAATTTTTGAATGTCATCTCCGGTACCGGAAAGCTCAAACTGCAGGAGCACCGGCAGTTTAAAAAGTGTAGAGATTTTTTTTGCTGCCAAGGCATAATTGGGACCCCAGTTTTTATTTCCGCTGGAAGAAATTGATTTAATGGAGCTGCTGTTTTCTTCCAGAAAGCGCATCGTCGAAACAGGTACTTCCCCAAATCCGGTCGTATAGGTAATCAGGTGTCCTTCCTCCATAGGTAAAGAGACCTGATCAATCTTTTGAATCTTCCAATCGCGGTGCAGCTTTAGGCGGTTCACAAAACGCTCCACATTGCCAGTCTTGCTATCGTAATAAATCCAGGTCATGAGGCAGCCAATAAAATCAACTTTAAACTGCTGTCAATGCAGACAACTCTTCCGGCTTAAAACCAATCACTCTGGAAAGCTCCTGCTCCTGTTCCAACAGGATTACCGTAGGCACCGAACGCACCCTGAATTGCATCGCCAGTTCCGGCTGATTAAAAGGATTGATGGTTTCATAAACCACCCCTTTTCTGTCCAGATATTCAGAGACCATATTACATGGGCTGCAGTCGTCTTTTTCGAATTTGATTATTCTTTTAGTATTCATTTCTTAGGAATTAATGTTATTTCAGGCCTCTTGAGGAGGTTTTATCGGAGTTCAAAAATGCAAAATAATGTTTAGACAGATTCTAAACATTATCAACACCGGTGGAAAACTGTGGATAATTTATGACAGATTCTTTACTGAAAAAACAGTGGAAATAAGTACACTTAGTACAGTGTGTTTTGTAAGCGATTAGTATAAAGAATATTGAGAAAAAAAGCAGCAACATCAGGCGAATCCGAAGCGTTGACCGCGGTGGTTTTTCTTAGTCTATTTCTTCCAGATAGATCTCGTGGACTAAAAATTTTATCTTTTCCATTTTCTCCAAAAGGTCTTTCACATCTTCAGAATGAATGTGGTGAATGAGGTCTCCGGTTTCCGGCATTTCAGAATTAGGAATCAATTCGAAAGCCTCGATAGCCCCCCTCAGATTCAGGTTGACAAGCTTGATGTAATTCACGCCATTGGCGATCCAGTCTTTAAGAATAATGGCATCAAACTCTACATATCCTGCGATGGTTTCCTTTTTCATGGGGTAAATCTACACATTATATCAGTTTTTTTGAGCAGACTGCCATAGGGTTGTCAGTTTGCCCGGATAGCTTAGCACAGCAAAACAACGAAAAATGGAAAAATTAGATTTAACAAAAGCGTATAAAGCCTATTATACCGCGACCAATCAGCCAGAGCTGATCAACATTCCCGCAGCATCTTTTTTATCGATCGAAGGGATTGGAGATCCTTCCGGTCAGCAATATGCGGATAAGTTACAGGCACTGTATTCCGTAGCTTACGCGATTAAGTTTGCCTTTAAAGCACTAGGTAAAGATTTCACCGTAGCAAAGCTGGAAGGCCTTTGGAGTTTTGACGAAAGTAAATATCCGCAATTGAGCATGGCAGAAGCCTCAGTTAAAGTCCCCAGAGCAGAATGGCGCTACAGAACGATGATCCGGATGCCGGAATTTGTGACTGCTACGCAGGTGGACATTGCGATCCGGCAAGTGCTGGATAAAAAACAAATATCACTCGTTAAAGAAATAACATTCTTCCAAATGACAGAAGGAAAATCGGTACAGATGCTCCATACTGGTCCTTTTGCCAATGAACCGGAAACATTGCAAAAAATGATGGAGTTCATACAACTACATAAATTGGAGAGAAATGGGCTCCATCATGAAATTTACCTTTCTGATTTTCGAAAAACAGCGCCCGAAAAGTTGAGAACCATTTTAAGGGAGCCGGTTAAGTAAGCAATTTATGACCGCATCAGGGCGCAATAATCGTAAACAGGTAAACTGCAAAAATGACCAGCAGCACAACTCCCTGCAGGATATTTGTTCGCCCTGTTGCAAGTGAAAGCATGATGGTAAACTGAGAAAGCAGCAACAACACCGTTGATTTCATGTCAATTCCCAGCGTGATCGTCATTCCGGTAACCATGGAAACGATCGCGACCGCAGGAATAGTCAGGCCAATACTGGCCAGCGCCGAGCCCAATGCCAGGTTAAGACTCGTCTGTAAACGGTTTTTCCTGGCGGCCCTGTACGCAGCAAGCCCCTCCGGCAACAATACGACTGCCGCGATGATCACTCCTACCAAAGATTTTGGAGCTCCGGCGTTCAATACTGCATTTTCTATATCTGGCGCCAGTGCTTTTGCAAGTAAGACCACGATCCCCAGACAAACCAATAGCAATAAAGTACTCAACAGGGCCACTTTTTTACCTGGTGGATCCGCATGGACATCCTCGTCTCCATCTGCTTCCGGAGGAAGAAAGAAATCGCGGTGCCTCACCGCCTGTACCAACACAAAAGTTCCATATAAGACCAGAGATATAATGGCCACAAAACCTAACTGAATGGGGCTATATTCAGGCCCTTGTCTGCTGGTGGTATAATTAGGCAGAATTAAGGTCAAAACCATAATCGCGGTTAGCGTAACTAAAGCCGCACTCACTCCTTGTAAACTAAAAACCTGTTCTTTAAATCTTGCACCTCCAACCAACAGACACATTCCGATAATCCCTGTCAGGATGATCATCACCGCTGCCAGTACCGTATCACGGGCAAGGGCGGCAGTTTCGGGGCCGCCAGTCAGCATCAGCGAGACAATCAATGCGACTTCAATCACAGTAATTGCCAGTGCCAGTAAAAGCGTTCCATAAGGCTCGCCTACCTGATGCGCCACGACTTCCGCATGGTGAACAGCCGCCAAGACACCTCCAATCAGTGCTGCGGCAAGAATTATAGCATAAAGATTACCCAGATCGAGGGACATACCAAAATAGGCAACCCAGGCTAAAATGGGTGCAGCAATGGTCCAGAGTGGAAGAGGTAGCTTTTGTTTCATCGAAGAATATATCAATTTAGAACGGTTAAACCTAGTTTTAGTTTTAATTAATCCCAAAAAGGGGGTATTTATACCTGTTTATTCATTCGGGTATTTCCGCGCGCAACCAGATAAGCCAGGTCCTGTAACTTAGTACTATAGAAACGCTCATTTAAAATGGTATCAAAATCAATTCATACTGCAGCAGGCAGCTTAAATTTCCGGATCATCAGTGAGGGCTTATTTCAACCCATACTTCAGCTCAGTCTGACAAAAAGCAGCGCTGGCTCCCTTTCCGGAACCGCAAATCTGATTATAAAGGAATTGGGCAGAGAGTCAAATCTTTGTTTCAAAATCCATGGAAATTATAAAACCCTCCCGAATTCTCCAGGAATATTGATCAGCCTTAAAGGAGATACCTTTGCAGATAAAGACAATGATGACCTGTTCAGTCTTGAAATGGAAATGAACACAGAATGGACGACAGGTATTGCCAGTTATCAGTATCAGGCAAAACCTGCAAAAATAATCAGAAATGCAACCGTATCCAGTGTACTCTTTATCAGGACGGTCTTCAAAGCGCAGGATTATTCTTTCTCTTTCTATTAACACTCTCGGATACATTAGTACTTATAATTTATAACTACCTGGCTTCCCCCCGACAGGTAGTTTTTTTGTTGACATTTTTCAGGTAAAGCTGTAGCAGAAAAAGTTTGAAAACCTTGTGGTATGATCCGGCGAAATATCTGGAATGGAACATGCTGTAAAAAACTCATTTCAGTACCGCAAAAGATTGGAAACTGCTTCAGATAAACCCCGGATAGAACAGGGATAGAACAGTTAAAAGGCGGATAAGCAACGGCTAAAAACCGAGGGAAAAACAAGGGATATTACCAGCTGGTATCACCTTGTTTATTTAAGTTTTCTTTCAGATCTTAGTATATGCAGCTATCTCCAGAGACCCCTCCTCAAACACTTCATCAGAGCTATTTTGATGGTGGCGGTGAAATGGGAGCCCTTACCCGTTCCTACGACTGGTCTAAAACCGTGTTGGGTCCTCCGGAACATTGGTCTCAGAGCTTGCTGACCACCATTGGCATTATGCTAAAATCCCGCTTTCCCATGTTTTTATGGTGGGGAACAGAACTGATCCAGTTTTATAACGATGCTTATCGACCGAGTCTGGGCAATGAGGGCAAACATCCAAAAGCACTAGGCCAGCCTGGAGAAGAATGCTGGCCGGAGATCTGGCCGGTCATTAAACCCTTAATCGATCAGGTCCTTTCCGGTGGAGCAGCTACCTGGAGTGAAGATCAGCTCATCCCTATTTACCGCAACAACCGTTTGGAGGATGTTTACTGGACCTTTAGTTACAGTAAAGTTGATGATGGCCCGGGTAGACCCGGTGGCGTCCTGGTGATCTGTTCGGAGACCACCGAAAAAGTGAATACTTTACAAAAAATGGAAAAGACCGTCACTGAACTTGCAGAGAGTGAATCCAGATTGAGGTATATGCTGGCCGATGCACCGGTAGCCATCGCCCTATTTTCAGGCAAAGAACTCCTCATTGAAGCGGCCAATAAAAAGATTCTGGAAGTTTGGGGTAAGACAGAAGAAGTAATTGGAAAACCACTTCATATCGCGATCCCGGAGTTAAAAGACCAGCCCTTTCTCCAGATCATGAACACTGTATTTACCACAGGAAAACCATTTTATGGAAATGAAGTCAAAGCCTTTCTCGAGCAAAACCATAAACTGGAAGAGATCTATTCTAATTTTGTATATCAACCCTTAAAAAATGCGGATGGAGAAACGAACGGGATTGTGCTCGTGGCCAATATCATCACAGAACAGGTCATTGCGAGAAAAAAAGTAGAACAGGCAGAAGAAATGCTGCGCTTATCCATCGAAGCAGCCAATGTGGGCACCTGGTATATGGATGTAAACACCAGGAATTTTATTCCTTCTTCAAGGATGAAGGAGTTGTATGGATATTATCCTCATGAGGAAGTTTCTTATGATGCGGTGATCAATCAGATTCCCGAAGAATATAGAAACAAGGTCAGGCTTGCGGTAGAACAGGCCATTGCAAGCGGAGAAAGCTATAGCATTGAGCATCCTGTTATCGGATATCATGACCAGACCCTAAGGTGGGTCAGGGCCCTGGGGAAACTCTACCCGCGGACTGCCGGGCATGTCGCCCATTTTTCAGGTCTGACACTCGACATCACCGAGCAAAAGCAGGATGAAATGCGCAAGAATGATTTTATAGGTATGGTTAGTCATGAGCTAAAAACACCGCTGACTTCCCTCAACGGTTACCTGCAGCTCCTGATCGCAAAAACGAAGAAAATGGAAGATGCTTTTACCTCTACTTCTTTGGAAAAAGCGCATGTACAGGTAAAAAAGATGAGTACTATGATCAACGGTTTCCTGAATATCTCCCGCCTGGAATCAGGAAAGATCCACCTGGACATGGAGGTTTTCGATCTGGATCAGTTGATCAGGGAAATTATGGAGGAGACAAAACCTACTTTACAACACCATACCCTAACTTTATCCCCATGTCTTCCGGTCAGTATTTATGCAGACCGTGAAAAGATCGGATCTGTCATTTCGAATTTATTGAGCAATGCCATCAAGTATTCGCCCAAAGGCAAAAAAATAGAAGTCCACTGCCAGCCACATGAAGGTATTGTGGAGGTAAGCGTAAAAGACGAAGGAATGGGAATCAAGCCTCAGGCCATTGAGAAGCTGTTTGAACGTTTCTACAGGGTAGAGACCAAACACACACAAAACATTTCAGGCTTTGGAATCGGCCTGTATCTTTGTGCCGAAATTTTGCTGCATCATGGCGGCAAAATATGGGTGGAGAGTGAAATCGGTGTAGGCTCAACTTTTTACTTTAGTCTTCCGCTGGCCCCTTAGTCCACTCTCCTGCCCTTATTATTTTAATGCAATTATGGATTTACTTTAAATTCTACACGACGGTTTAAAGTTTTTCCTTCTTCTGTGGTGTTCGGCGTAACCGGTTTTGTTGCTCCATAGCCTTTGATCAATAGGTTACCACCATTAATACCGGCATTTACCAGGTAAGATTTTACAGAGTTTGCTCTATCCACAGATAAAGACATGTTGTGTTCCGGAGTACCTTCCGCAGAAGAATGACCATTTAAAGTCAACTTTACTCCTGGTTCCTTTTTCATTTCTCTTACCACCTGATCCAGAATTTCAAAAGAAGCTGTTTTCAGGACGTCAGAGTTAAACTCAAACTGGACATTGCTGAAGTTAAAGTTTGCTTTTTCTTCCGGAGCTGGAGTAGCTTTCTCTTCTACAGGAGCTTTTTCAGGTTGTTTTTCTTCAACGGGAGGAGCTTTTGTCTCTACCGGAGGTGTAGGCTTTGCGACTAATTTTTTCGTTTTACAAGCCTGCATCGAAAGGGTCAATAGCCCTATCGCAACGATCAGTGTACGGGTTCTTAGAATTTTCATTTATGTTTTTGTGTTTGTTAAAAATAGAAATTTTTATCAGATGATTAAACATTAAAACGGATTAGTTACGAAAATAGTGCGAGCCGCAATAAAAGGGATTCAATGTGGAGCGGCTAAATTCCTGGAGCGACCTCAGAGAATTCCTGTCGAAATGCCAAAATGGAGATAGCCATATTTATCTCTGTAATAGATATTATAGGGAGTCTGCGCCAATACCCGAGTTTCAGGACAGATTTTACGGGAAAAACATATTCTAAAGGTTTTTCTATTTTTATTAAAAAGCTTCTTTTCATTGGGTTATCCCTTTGAAAAGAAGCCTTTTAATTAAAGCTACCGCTTTACGGCTTCCGGATTCAGCTCTGTAAACACAGCGGCTTCCGTTCTGCTTTTTTTCTTCAGGGAGAAAGCATCAAACAATGCTCCTGAAGTTTTGTAGGCTTCAAAATTCAGCTCTTCTCCATTTACACGGATGATCTGAAACAGTTGTGTATTTTCCAGGGAAACATTCATCCATTTCGCACCATCTACCTTATACATTTTCGGGCCTGCTACAGAAACCAGGTAAACCGGTCCGCCGGCCTCTCTTCCTGAAAGTCCACGCGGCAGGTTTTGTCCACGGCTATAGGTATGGTCATGCCCCTGAAGCACCAAGTCAACATGATAGCGGTCAAATAACGGTTTAAACCGCTCTCTGAATTCTTTGTTGTCTCTGCTCTTCGCGGTAGAAAAAATCGGATGGTGGAAAGTGATCACCGTCCATAGGTTAGAATTCTCCTTTAATACCTTCTCCAGCCATTCATACTGAACCTTCGCTGAAGACTCATCAAGGATGATCATTTGCGAATCCAGTGAAATCACCCTCATGCCCTGATAGTCTATATAATAAACAGATTCCTTCAAGCCTTCAGGTCCATTATCCGGCAAGGTATACTGTGCGCCCCAATGCGGATCCAGCGTCAGCACCTTTTTTTCATCCCTAAAATATTCGTGGTTCCCCGGGGAAGGAAGACTTGGAATCATACCATTGATAAATCCACCTCCATAATGCCACTCTCCCCATTCCTTATCATTATTGGAACGATTAATCAGGTCTCCGGTATGAATGATAAAACGGGCGTCCGGTTGATGGGAAAAGGCCTTACGGATTACTCTTGACCATTTCGACTTGATGTCATTCTGGGCATCTCCAAGATAGATGAAAGAAAAAGGTGCCGCTTTGTCCGCAGCTGTGGTAAACTGAAACCATTCGCTCCAGGACTCCCCTGAACCTACCCGGTAAGCATACACCGTATTGGGTTTCAAATTCCGGAAAGTCAGCTGATGATAATTTGCCGTGATATAAGCCCCGCCTCTTAAAGGACGTGTTGCAGCATCATAACTGGCAACTTCATTTTCCAATGCCGGACTGGCATCTTCTGCTTTAATTTGCGCTTTCGCTGCAGTCACCGTAGTATCTGTTCTCCAGGTTACGGTTTGACTATTTGAAGGGTTTGCAGTCCAGGTCAGGATCACACGGTCAGGATATGGAAGTGGTGCATAATCCTGTGCTGTAGCCTGAAAAACTACACCCATTAATAATAGGAAGAATAGCTGTATTTTATGTTGTACCATTTGTATAGTATGAAATTTGAAAGAATGAATTTATTTTAAATACCACATCAGGGTGTATTCCTGATCTGCGCCAAATACCCCAACGGCTTTTTGGTAATTTACGTTGTTCTTTGCGCTCTCTGAATCGGGAAAGACATAGCGTTTAGGAATGCCTCTTCCGGCAGCCAAAGGCCCAGTCACAAATGCAGGAAATCCGGTCCGGCGTTGATCAAACCAGCCCTCAGCCCCCTTAAACAACATGGCCAGCCATTTTTGGGTCATCAGCTGATCCAATGTGCCGTTGTATTTAACGATGTCCTGATCGTAATACCCCTCTGCAACTGCCTTCGCTTCCACACCATATGTTCCCATAGATTCTTTAATCCCTTTATAATACATCGACGAGGCAGATTCACCAGGAACAGTGATTTTGCCTTGTTGCATAGCCTCTGCCAGGATAAAACACAACTCGGTATAAGTAATAAGGCTTGCTTTTAAGGCTGGGTTACCCGCCCCGCCGTTTTTCCTGAAGAAAGAAGCAGAAAAAACGGACTGGTGATCCTCTCCTCCATTATAGGCAGAAGGGGCATCAATCGCATGTGGAACGCCTACATATTTATTAACATCAACAGTAGATCCGACCGTGCTCTTTACCGGCTCAATCCAAACCTCCAGACGTGGATCCTTACGGGCAATAAGGCGGTCTACCAACTCTTTACTTGCTTTGGTTTTCAGGTAATCAAAATCTATCATTGCCAGAGGACCTCCCGGCCAGCTATAGGCAGCAAGGTTCCCGAGATACGCGATTTCGGCATTATCGGCAGCACTTTCAAACACCGGAAAACCAGCTTTGTCGTTCAGGATCTGCTGCATTTCAGTAAATGCAGGCGCATAGGCCTTGGAAATGCGCAGCAACATTCTCAACCGCAGCGTATTGGCAAATTTCCTCCATTGTAAAGCTTTTCCTTTGTACAAGACATCGCCTTTGGCATTGATGTCGGAAGTAGCACCCTTCAACAACTCATTGGCTTCAGCCAGCTCCTTTAACAGGTCAGGATAGATATTTTCCTGACGGTCGTATTCCGGATAAATGATGTTCTCTTCCTTAGACTTCAATGCCTGAGTATAGGGAATATCGCCATAAAGGTCACTGAGATAGGCAAAATTAAAAGCCTTCATAATTTTCCCTATGGCAATATATTGTTTTTCATTTCTTGAGGCCGCCGTTTCCATAAAAGTTTTATTCACTGCCAGGCGCTGATAAATATCATCCCAACCCACCGGCCCCCAGGCAAAAAGGTCATAACCGGTATTGCGTACCAGAGAAAGGTAACGCCCTGCAGATGCCGGACGTCTTGAAACCGCATTTTCCTGATAAGCATAGGCGGTAGAGAGTAAAACATCTGACATTAAAAACTCGGTATTCGTCATTTCCGGAGAATTCGGATTGGTATTGATCTCTTTAAAATCTTTGGTACAGGAGCTGAATATCATCAGCCATACCAACAGTACCGGGATCGGGTTATAGTTAAATTTCATCATTCTTGATATTAAAAATTACCGGTTAATTTAAGTCCATAAGAACGTGTTCCGGGTAAAGTCCAATGGCCTACCCCCTGTTTAAATCCGTCGCTGATGCTCATGGTCGTTTCCGGATCATAGCCCAAACCGTTCTTCGTCCAGGTATACAGGTTTCTGCCAATGAGGGAAACCGACAGGTTGCTCAGCGGAAGTTTCTTCAGCAGCTTATTGTTAAATGTATAGGTCAGTGAAGCTTCACGCAGCTTTATAAAAGTGGCAGAATAGGTTAAGCGCTCATAGTACTTATTATAGGTATTGTCATAATAATCCGAAGCGGCAATCACTACATTATTCTCTTTATAACTTCCATCCCCATTGGCAATATATCCGGGAATGATCATCCCGTCATTTCTTTTGATGCCCTGAGAATCGGTCCAGGCAAGACCACCTGTCTGTGCATCTCTACCAGTGATGGTATTGTCTGTCAACCCTGCGGTAAGCAAACTTTTCACCACATAAGAATAAAAATCACCTCCTTTTCGCCAGTCGACCAGCACATTAAGACTGAGGTTCTTATAGGTAAATGTATTGTTCAATCCTACGGTAAAATCAGGATTGTAATTCCCCACCTTTACATATTCCGCCGTGTTTCTGATGTAATGTCCGTTTTTATCAAGCAATGCGGCTCCGGCATGGGGGCCCTCTTTAATTTTAGTATAACTAGGCGTATAAAAATCTCCGATCTTTGTTCCTTCTTTAATCAGGTAACGAATGTTATCGCCATCGGCGCTTCCCATAGAATACTCAGGAAGTCCGTCCATCAGCGCAATGACCTTGTTCTCATTTTTGCTGAAGTTGGCATTGATTTCCCATTTCAGCGCTCCATTGAGTGGAGTCGCATTTAACCCGATTTCCCATCCGCTATTCTGAATGTTACCGGCATTGATTAACCGGTTCGCAGCACCTGAAGTAATCGTTGTCGGGATATTAATGATCTGGTTTCTCTTATTCGTTTTATACCAGGTCAGCTCAATTCCAATGCGGTTGGAGAAAAAACGCAGGTCTGTTCCAAACTCATAAGAGGTGGCAATTTCTGGTTTCAGAAAGTTATTCTTCAGGTTGAACTCTATTGTTGCCCTTTTTACATCTCCCCAATCCTGATTAAAAGGAATGGTATTGTACAATTGGTAAGGATCCGTATCACTACCTACCTGTGCCCAGTTGGCGCGCAGCTTGGCATAAGAAAGCACGTCCGACTTCAATTTAAAAACATCGGTCAGGATGGCACTCAGTGAAACGGAAGGATAAAAATAGGAATTGTTCTTTTCCGGCAGCGTACTCGACCAGTCGTTCCGGCCGCTGACATCCATAAAGATCATATCTCTGAAGGAAAGTTGCCCCAATCCATAAACACTATTGATCCTTTTGCGGGAATTGTACTGGGAATTGCCGATCGTTCCTGCCTGAGCATTGCTAATGTTGTATACACCGGGGATGCTTAGACTTTCCGTTCTTTGTGCCGTACTTCGACCGCTCTGGTTCATCTGATTCGCTCCTGCGGAAAGCCCGAGAAACCAGTCGGAATTGATGTTTTTCTTATAACTCAGGAGCACATCCGTATTCTGTTCTTTAAAATAACTGTTGTCTACCGTATACGCACCGAACTTAAAACGCTTGGAACTGAAGGGCCTTTTATTTTCATGCATTTCATTATAAGTATCCAGACTCGTCCTCACCATCAGGCTTAACTCTTTGCTGAGGTCAACCGAAAGTTGCAGGTTTCCGGTCAGACGGTCCCTGTCGTACGCATTCAGGTGTTCATAGGCCACGAAATATGGGTTATCAGAATCATCTACAGAAAACTGTTCCGTACCCGTCCTTCCAGGTTTCCAATAATTCTCCAGATCCTTAAGGTTGATATTTGCAGGCATGGAATAGATGAGCTGCGTCACGCTCTCCCGATAGGCCGCAGGGCGATTGTCGCTCTTATTTTTCACATAACCGATATTGGTGCTGATCTTTACCTTTGGGTGTAAAACATAGGTGGCAGCAAGATTCAGGTTATTGCGACTCAGGTCTGTATTGGGAACAATTCCCTTATTCTCCATATTGGTAAAGGATAACCTGTAATTCCCATTGTCGTTTTTCCCGGTAATAGCGATATTATTGGTATAAGTGGAGCCTGTTCTGAAAAAATCTCTTGCATTGTCCTTATGGGATACCCAATCTGTAGGTATAGGTTTCCCTGCTGCATCCAATGGACTGTTCCATTGCAGGTGTTTTGTACCTACATCTAAACGCGGTCCCCAGGAGGCCATCGAAACATCCGGATCATCGGTATATTCCCCTCCTCCAAACTGACTTTGAAAATGCGGGAATAACCAGGCCTGGTCGTACATGGCATTGGAATTTACGCTGATTCCCAATCCTTTTTTCTGACTGGAACCACTTTTAGTGGTGATGAGTACTACCCCACTTCCCGCACGACTTCCATATAATGCTGCCGCGCTTGCTCCTTTTAAAACGGTAACACTTTCAATGTCGTCAGGACTCAAATCGGCCACCGGACTTCCATAATCTACAGAAGACCTTCCGGTAGTGGAGGGTGTCCGGAGGGAACGTGCCACAGGAACTCCATCTACGACGAACAGCGGCTGGTTGTCGGTGGCAATGGAAGATTGCCCTCTAATGGTAATCAAAGCAGTAGATCCTGGATCGGAGCCCGTACTCACTACATTTACCCCGGCAATTTTTCCCGCCAGGGAATTGATCACATTGACTTCCTTAACCGTATTTACATCGGATCCTTTTACTACTGCAATGGAATAACCCAAAGCTTTTTCTGAACGCTTGATTCCCAAGGCGGTAACCACCACCTCTGCCAGTCCTGTCTCATCAGGAAGCAGGCTGATGTTGATGACATTGCCTTCGGCGATCGCCTGTTCCTTAGGCTGATAACCCATCATTTTAAAAATCAAGGTGCCGCTTTTATCAGAGACATCCAGGCTATAGTGCCCAGTCAGGTCAGTGACCGTTCCATTGTTACTGTTCTTTTCCAGGACACTAACTCCAGGCATAGCCAGCCCTTTTTCGTCAGTGACCTTACCAGTGATGCGAACTGCTTTTTTGATGATCACCTGTTTGTTCAGCGAAACATAGGTGAGCTGTAAGGGTTTGAACACCCTGTTTAGCAAGGCACTTAACAATTCGTTATCAGCTTTCAGCTGATTGACCTCTTTGTTTAAAAAAGGCGCGGCATTGGTATACACAAAAGTGATTTCTGATTTCTTTTCTACAGCTTTCAGAAATTCAGCTAAGGTACCCTGTTTAAAATTCAGACTGATCCGGTCTGTCAGGATCTGTGCCTTTAGGGGTGTTGCCTGACCTGCGACCAGCATCAGGGAAACAATTGCGTAAACGAGAACAAAAAAACGCATTACTTTAAAAATTAATTGATTAGTCACTGCTGACTTTTTCATAAATTTGTTTGTTTTAATCATTGTGGGTTAAAATAAATTTTAAGATTACCGGCCACAGATGCGTCAACATCTGTGGCCTTCTTTTTACCATTTTGTCTAGCTACATTTACCTCCTTTTATAAAAACTGTTTGTCCTTTGATGGTATATTGAATGCCAAGGGTGATTTCTAAAGTGGCCATCACTTCTGCTAAGCTGATGTTTCCGAACCTTGCGGTCAGCTTGCAGCCTTTGAAAGGGTGACTGGTACGAATGTTTACCTTATATTTCCGCTCCATGATTTCGAAGACAGACTCCAGTGGCAACTGGTTGAAAATCATCCGGCCATCTATCCAGGCATTCGCCTCCTCCGCCTCGGTAATACGCTCCGTTGACAGCTGGTTTTGCAATTGGGAATAAATCGCTTTCTGATTTGGAAGCAGGTAAACCAATGCGGCACCCTTCCCTGTTCCTGCTCTGGAAACGGCTACTTTACCCGTCATCACGGTCACCTCTGCCTTTCTTTCCGGCCAGGCATTGACGTTAAAACTTGTTCCGAGAACTGTGGTTCGGATCTGTTGACTTTGAACGATAAAAGGCTGACGGGGATTGGACCTGACCTTAAAGAAAGCCTCTCCGTTCAAGCGTACCGTCCTTGTGGAAGATGCATTCATATGTCTTGGAAAACTCAGGCTACTGCCCGAATTGAGCCAGATTTCAGAACTGTCCGGCAATACGATGGCCAGGATCTTTCCTGCTTCCGCTTTTTTCGTGATCCAAACCGTACTTTCCTTTTGTACCACAGGGGTAATGCTCCGGTACTGATAAAATGCGAGGAACATGGCCATTCCGGCAACAACGGCGGCGACGGCCATCCAGGGAAAGAGTTTCTTTTTTACCGCAGTCTGACGAAGTTCGGAGATGGCCGCGTTAATTTCTTTAAAGCTTTCTTTCCATTCTTCATCCTCCGGCATTTCGGCAGTCGCCAGCCAAATCCATCGGGCCTGATCCAGCTGCTGCTGGTGAAGTGGGTCTTTCGCAAGCCATTCTTTAACCCTCGTTGCAGTGGGTTCCTGCCTTTCATCCGATAAATGTGCTATAATTAATTTCCAGGTTTCCTGATCCATGCCTATGCTTTATATCAACAAGACAAGATAAAGCAGCCTGACTACGGGCCGCAGGAGGTTAAGTTTCCGTTAACAAATCGTTACCTGAATTCCGCTTCGTGTTTCATGATCCGTTCCTTCAGGAACTGGAAGCCTTTACTGAGGTGATCTTCTACCGTTCTGACAGAGATATCCAGCAATACGCCGATTTCTTTATAACTCAATCCATCAATCCGGTACATATAAAAGATGAGCCTTCTTCTTTCCGGCATCTGATCGATCAATTGATAAAGCATTTTGTTTCTGTCTTTTTCCTGATAATGTTGTGCAGGATCTGGATTTTGATCTGCAAGCTCAGGAACGACTTCATCATCAAGGTCTAAAAATGGAGATTTGAGGCGCTTATGGTAATTCAGACTTGCATTTTTTACCGCACGAAACAGGTAGGGCTTTTCATCAATGATCAGCAAACGTTTCTTCCAGATGGCAATAAAAACATCGTTTAACAGCAACTGTGCCTCTTCTACATCACTAACGAGATAGATCGCATACCTTTTTAAGGTGGGATACATCCGCCGGTAAAGCTCCTCAAATGTTTTCAGATCAAGATCATGAGCATGATCTTCAGAAACGGCTGTGATTTTGGACCCCATAAATATGGGTCAAAACTAGAGATGAAACATGATGGCCACATTAAGGAAGTGTTAAATTCTTACCTGTAGCCATACAGTCCATAACCATGGAACAATTGCTATTGCCTGTTGAAGGAATTCAATGTAGCAGTTTTCCAACGGATATACCCCAGCTTATCGCACTGAGCGGCAACTTCAATGATCGCATGTTCCGGAACATCGTTCACAATCTTCCATCGGATGGTGTACTTGCTGTTGTAACTGAGGTAAATCACCACATCTTCAAAGAGTGGCTCCATATGGTCTAAATCTTTTAAGTGTTCTTCCTGAAGTTCCTTCGCCAAACGGCTCAGTCTTTCGTTCATCACTTTAGCTAAAGGCGCTGCCGGTTTAACATCCGGTTCTATAATTGGGACTACGGTTATGGTCATATCGCTGGTTCAATCTGGGATCGTATTTACAATTAACGGCAAATCATAAATCATGCCTATAATTTAAAATACTACAAATATTAGCAAACATAACTAATCTAAACAACTTAAAGAAGTCCTGCTAAAATTTTTCGGATCTATTTATTTTCCCGGGCATCAACCGGTCTTCCGACAAAACCAGGGAAACATTTTTTTATCTATTTTGATAAAATTAAATAAACATAGGAGAATATATCGGATAATTTATTTCAAAACAAATTAAAGGATTGATATTTGCGCTAATAAATAATTAAAAACAAAACCTATGATGAAGAAAACAATCCTTACCAGCCTGGTCTTAGCTGCCACGCTAGGTACTGCATCTGCGCAATTTAAGTTAAACAGCAAAGCAATTGGCGCAGTTGGAAAAGGAGTTAAAGCAGCTACTTTTGGTGATGCAGAAGCAGCGAAACTGGCTAAAGAGGCCGTTGACTGGATGGATGAACACAATACTGTGGCTGGCCCGAAGGATCCTTACACCATCAGACTGAACAAGATTTTCGATAAACACAAAAATGAGGACGGACTAAGCCTGAATTACAAAGTATATAAAGTAGTTGACATCAATGCTTTTGCCTGTGCGGATGGAAGTGTACGTGTATTTTCGGCCTTGATGGATAAAATGACCGATCAGGAATTATTGGCCATCATTGGCCACGAAATAGGTCATGTTAAGAATCACGACAGTCGTGATGCCATGCGTGCAGCCTATAAGCGTGCTGCAATTTCTGATGCTGCCTCTTCTCAATCAGGAGCGGTAAACACCTTAACTCAAAGTCAGCTTGGCGATATGGCAAATGCCATTCTGGAATCCAGCTACAGCCGTAAACAGGAATCAGAAGCAGATAATTTTGGCTATGACTTTCTTAAAAAACACAATTATGATGTGATGGCAATGGCCAGTGCATTCAAAAAGCTACAAGCTTTAGGCAGTGGTGATAAAAAAAGCACCATGCAGAAGATGATGAGCTCACATCCGGATAGTGGTGCCCGTGCAGAAGAAGTAGAGAAAAAAGCTAAAAAAGATGGCTTGACAAAAGGAGAATAAATACGAACTCTATAAAACGAAAAGAGCAGCACCTGATTGGATGCTGCTCTTTTTTATGCCCTGTACCGCGTTATTTATTAGGTCGTATAAATCCCATAGAAAATGCGCTCCCCGTTCCTAGCAATGCACCTGCAGCCACATCTGTAGGATAATGCACGCCCAAATACAAGCGGGAGAAACTGACCGATCCTGCCCATAAATAGGCCGGAGCGATCACATACCACTTAGGATAAGCATGAGATAAGGCAGTAGCGGTAGTAAAAGCTGTGGAAGTATGGCCTGATGGAAAAGAGTAATGAGAAGGCTGATAAACGGCATTGATCTTCACCATTCCGTTAAATGGTCTTGGCCGTTTAATGACCTTTTTGAGGAAAAGAGTAGCGAGTACGTTCACTGCAGAAGCACTGGCTACATATAGCGCATTCTGTCGCATTTCCTTATCATTCGCAATCACACCGCCCGCCAATAGTGCTACCGGAACACCCACATTCACCACATCATTGTGCTTGGACAAGAACATAAAGAAACCGGTTCGCTGTTCGGTTCTGTGTTCAGAAAGGTTAATCAGAATTTTATCATCCAAACGCTGCATTGCGTTCTGTCCAAAAACAGAAGCAGGCAAGGCAAACGATAAACTCAACTGAAATAGTAATATATACTTAATAAATACGATTCTTCTGGTGCTCATGCCGTAAATTTACGTTTTATTTTATTTAAACCTATCTTGCATCAAAACTAGAAAATGATTCCGAGAGGTAAATTAGACATTCCATTTTCCGATATTTTTGCAGGCATCGGGTACTGTATTTCGGGTTACTTTTTTTCAAAACATGCGCAGCGCAGTACGATAACGGGAACGAATCAACTGATGACCTTATCGGTCAGAACAGGCCTCGACCTGACACTCAGCGCTTTAAATTTTCCTCCCGGAACTGAAATTCTGGTCAGCGACATCAACATTCCGGATATGTTTAATATCCTTGCGGCTCATCAACTCCGCGCCATTCCCCTCCCGGTCAACAAATATACCCTCGGGATTGATGCCGAACAGGTAGCGGCGGCAATTAGTCCTGCCACCAAAGCAATCCTGATCGCGCACCTCTTCGGTGGAATCAGCCCCCTGAATGAGATCGCGGAAATTGCGAAGAAAAACCAGCTGATCCTCATCGAAGATTGTGCACAGGCTTTCCAGGGAGAAGGTTACCATGGGCATCCGGATTCGGCGGTTCTGATGTTTAGCTTTGGAATGATCAAAACCAATACCGCCATCAGCGGGGCGATCCTGCAGCTCAATGATCCGGAGCTCTATGCAAAAGTAGATGCCCTGAACGAACAATTGCCAAAACAGCGCATCAACCCTTATTTAAAAAAACTTTTCAAGGCGATGTTCATCAGCTTACTGGGTAATAGAAGGTGGTATACTCTTTTTTACAACACCATGATGGCCAGAGGAAAGGATTTTGATCAGGTACTCTCCTCTTTTACCAGGGGATTTCCCGGAAATGATCCCTTAAAGAAAATAAGGTATAGACCATCTGAGCCAAATAAACGCCTCCTGGAACGCAGGTTAAATGCTTTTAAAGTGGCACATGTCCATTTAAGGAAAAAGCTCTTCAGGGAGGTCATGACCGGGCTTCCAGCCGATGTACAGATCGGTTACTTAAACCAGAAGAACACCAATTGGGTGATTCCTATTCAATGTCAGCATCCGGAAGAAATGATCAGGCACCTCCGTGCAAATGGTTACGATGCCAGCTCAAAAGCATCCAGCCTCGTCAGGCTTTCGAATTTAACAGCAGCAGCTGCTGCCGCTGAGAAAACCGATGCGCTTTCCTTAACACAGCTGGTGTATCTCCCGATGGACACTTCCATGAGCCTCCCGGAACGCATGCAGTTGAGCGCCTTAATCAAAGAAAAACTTCCGTAATTGCGATTAAAATCTGGTATACAAGGCCAGCTGAACTGCATGGTTCATCGAATTCTGACTTAATCCCTTTACGGTCTGATTTAAATAACCTGCTTCAATATCCATCTTTTTGCTGAAGCGGTAACCCGCTGCAAGGTAGGCCCTGTTCTGGTCGAACACATGACCATTCAGCTTTCCCTTATTTTGTACATTAAAGAAAAGTTCATTCTGCAAGGCTGCAAAAGGCCCTTTATCAAAATTCTGCTTTCCTTTTCCCAGAGGAAGGATCGTTCTAAAAAAGTACCGGAAGCGCTGTGCAAATAAATCCTGTCCCCCGTTTTGTTCCATAAACCGTTGTTCCAAACGGAACCTATGGCTGATATTTACCGTACTGATTTTATGCTTATAGATGTACTGCTGCCAGATCCGGTGTTCTGTAAGGCGCAGGTCTTTCCTGCCTACCTGGTCAATAAAGGTTTCGTTTAGTAAATAACCGAGGGTAACATCACTCTTATCATTGATAAAATAAGTAAGTCCGGGTCTGAACATGAAATTTCTCAATTGAGAAAACTGATCTGAAGACCTCAGTTGTACATCAAGATGAGTTCCCCATTTTTTATTGATTTTGGTATTATTTAAAAGAAACAACCAGCCCGTACTTTGGTGTTGAATCTGGGCAATGGCCAACTGACTTAAACTGCACAGGATAGCCAGCAAAAAAAGGGAAATACGCATGATCTGTTAATTTATTCGTGTGTTTGCCCAAAATAATAACATTATTTTAAAGATTTAAATTCCTGACAAAAGTTCAACATTGTTATTTACGGGAAAGAAAAGGAATATTGCCAGTTATTATACCTATTTTGGTAAAAAAACATGGGTGTAAAAAAGCATTTATTAGATGCTCAGGCGAAGCTGCCAGGGGGTACAATTGTGAAAGGGCCGGTAACGACTTCTGATGATAAAACGTATCATTTTAAAAGTCAGGCGGGTGGTGCAGACTTTTACCTTTATCTCATGAGGGATGACAATGGCTGGTATGAATCCGGTGGGAATGAGGCCGAACATCCACAGGAGGTTGTAGATCAGATCGGGACACAGATTGATGAATTTCTAAGTAAAAACGGATAAAATAAAAAAGGGCCGGTATTTCTGTACCAGCCCTTTTACTTTAAGAAATATTGTCTAATCTAAAACCAACTGGCTCAGTGCGGCTTTAGTAAAGCCTTTTAATTCGCTGCTGCGGTCTTCTCTGATTTTCTTTACCCAGTTTGGATCTGCAAGTAACGGCCTTCCTACGGCTACCAGGTCAAAATCTCCCCTATCCATACGGCGCATCAGTTCTTCCAATGAACTTGGCTCAGAACTTTCTCCTGCAAAAGCACCCAAAAATTCACCGTCCAGTCCCACAGAACCTACTGTGATCGTTGCTTTTCCGGTTACTTTTTTGGCCCATCCGGCAAAGTTTAAATCAGAACCTTCAAATTCAGGCTCCCAGAAACGACGTTGTGAAGCATGGAAAATATCCACCCCTGCATCAGCCAATGGGTTTAACCAGGCTTCCAGTTCCTCCGGAGTTTTCGCCATTTGATAGGTATAATCTGCAGGTTTCCATTGTGATAGACGAAGGATGACTGCAAAATCTTCCCCTACCTGTCTGCGCACTTCTTTGACCACTTCGATCGCAAAACGACTGCGCTCCGGCAAAGTTTTACCTCCGTAACCGTCTGTGCGTAAATTGGTTCCTTCCCAAAAGAACTGGTCGATCAGGTAACCATGGGCACCGTGAATCTCAACAGTATCAAAACCTAAACGTTTGGCATCTGCTGCGGCACGGCCATACGCCAAAATCGCTTCAGTGATGTCATTTTCGGTCATGGTATTGCCATTGTTAAAACCAGGTCTGTTCAGTCCGGACGGACCTTCAAAAGGTGCAGATGGTAGCCATCCTGAATGGTGGTTGTCCATGATTCCCATATGCCAGATCTGAGGACCCATTTCTCCCCCTGCGGCATGAACACCCTTAATCACATTCTGCCAGCCATCTAATGCAGCTGTTCCATGAAAATGAGGAATGTTGGCATCATTGGAAGAGGCAATCCTATCGATTACGGTTCCTTCAGAAAGAATCAGCCCAACTTCCCCTTCCGCTCTTTTCTGATAATAGGTAGCTACATCCAGGGTTGGGATTCCATTTGGAGAGAATGACCGCGTCATCGGAGCCATTACAATTCTGTTTTTTATATTTAATGATTTCAGACTAAAGGGTCTGAATAAACTGTCAGTATTCATATATTATTTATTTAAATATCGGATTGGATAATTTTACTCAACTCCTCAAAGGCAACGTCATTACGCTTATAATAGGTCCATTGCCCTACCCTGGTAGAACTGACCAAACCTGCGCGCTGAAGAATAGATAAGTACTCAGAAACGGTAGATTGGGTCAATCCTGCTTTTCTTTGGATCTCCCCCACACAAACACCAAGTTCAAAGCCCGATACATGCGCCTGCTCCGGAAAGCTGGCCTCAGGGTCTTTCAACCATTGGAGAATCTCCAGTCTGGTCTTATTGGAAAGTGCTTTAAATATTTCTAGTTGTTTCATGACACAAAGATATATCGACTTTTTCCGATATTCCAATTTATCAGAAAGAGATGACATCCCGATGATAATATCGGATATTCCCGATATACCAATAAACTTCTGAGGGGATTGTCTTATATTAGCCCACAGAACCCATTTTAGAAATTTAATTCAGCTATAAAATGTCCCATCCCCTAACACATACCCGATATTTTCTTTCTGCGATCGCGCTGATGTCCATCAGTCTCTGTGCCCATGCGCAGCATAAAACTCCGAAATCATTAGCTCCCGATTCCGGAGCCATAAAAAGCATCAACGAACAAAGTTTCGCACAGCACATCCGCGTTTTAGCTTCCGACGAGTTTAAAGGCCGCAAGCCTTTTACGATCGGGGAAACCAAAACCATCAATTACCTGAAAACGGAGTTTGAAAAATTAGGGCTAAAGCCGGGGAACGGTAAAAGCTTTTTCCAGGAAGTACCAATGGTGGACATTAAATCCAGCCCTGAAGCGCAGCTCATCATCAAAGGAAAAAATGGATCGGTTACCGCCGATTACCTGACAGGCTTTGTAGCAGGAACGAAACATGTAGCAGCAGAAGTCGGCATTACAAATTCTCCATTGGTATTTGCAGGTTATGGAATCGTAGCACCAGAATACCACTGGAATGATTATGCCGGCCTGGATGTCAAAGGAAAAACGGTAGTCGTGATGATCAATGATCCGGGGCTTTCCGATCCCGGCCTGTTCAAAGGAAAAAACATGACCTATTACGGTCGCTGGACGTATAAATTTGAGGAGGCTGCCAGACAGGGAGCCACAGGAATCCTGATCATTCATGATGATATCCCGGCAGGATATCCCTGGTCTGTGGTAAGAAGCGGTTGGAACAAATCAAAATTACAACTGGAAGCAGCAGACCAGAATAAATCGAGGGCAACAGTAGAAGGCTGGATCAGTCTTGACATTGCCAAACAGCTTTTCGCATTGGCAGGTAAGGATGAAAGCCTGTTTAAAGAAGCCCTGAAGCCTGGTTTTAAACCAGTGGACTTAGGCCTGACCACTTCCCTGAAAATCAAAACCACGGTCAAAAGATCGGTCTCCAATAATGTTCTGGCCCTGATTCCCGGAACAAAAAGAGCAGATGAAGCATTGATCTACTCTGCACACTGGGATCATTTTGGCGTTGGTGAGGTCATCAAAGGCGATTCTGTTTACCATGGCGCAGTAGACAATGCCACAGGAGTAGCGGCATTGCTGGAACTGGCCAGCGCATTCAAAAATGCAAAAGTAAAACCGGAGAGATCCGTATTGTTTATTTCCTTTACCGGAGAGGAACAAGGCTTGCTCGGCTCCGAATACTATGCAAAATATCCGGTGTTCCCTGCTCAGAAATCAGTTGCCGACATCAACATGGACATGATGGGCCTTGCCGGAAAAACCAAAGACATTGTGGTTTATGGATACGGACAGTCTGAACTGGAAGACTATGCCGCTTCATCCGCCAAAAAACAAGGCCGGATTATCGTTGCCGATCCGGTTCCTTCTTCCGGGTTATATTACCGTTCTGACCATTTCAATTTCGCAAAAGTTGGCATTCCTTCCCTCTTCACAGGTTCCGGGGTAGACAATGTAACGCATGGTAAAGAATGGGGCATGAAACAAGCTGAGGATTATATCAAAACAAGATACCACTCCCCGCAAGACAATTTTGAGGAGAAAACATGGGACATGAGCGGCATGGTAGAAGATGTCCGGTTGTTATTCGACATGGGCTTCCGCTTAAGCACAGAAAAAGGCTTTCCGAAATGGAAAACAGGCTCAGAGTTTAAAGCCATCAGAGAGAAAAATAAATCGAAATAAAATGTAATTTATTTTATCATAAAGAACATTATTGTATTTAGATTAGTGTAAATAAACCACCCTATAATCTAAATTAATATGATTCGAAAATTTGATTTCAAAATGCTGGGAATTATCCTCTCGACTGGTATTCTCTTGTCTTCCTGTTCTAAGGATAAGATCAAAAAAGAAAGTAATGAGGTATTAAATGCTTCAAAAAGCAGCATTGTGTCGGTACAACGCAATGCTGCCGGAGAACAAATCATTACCCGGCGCATCAATGCAAGTCCTCAGGGTTTTTTCCAGGACATGAGCAGTTCAGGAAACTATGCCTATAGCAATGATCCTTCCTATGTGATCGGCTCCTATAACTTGCCCGGTCCTCAATACCACCTTTACAGGTGTAGATTTGATCATGCTGACATTCCTAATGATAAAATCACCAATGTAAAATTAAACCTCACCATCCAGCCCAGCATTTACAGCAGCAGCAATCCTTCCTATGTGCAAGTGCAGATTCCTTACGCTTCCTGCAATAATTCTGTGCCATGGGGAACACCAACCCAGGCCCAATATGCGGCTTTAAAAAGCTGTATCGAGAATGCCTATCTCGTGACCACCTATAGCGTAGCCACCGGTGCATTACAGGCATTCTATCAAAGAGATTTCAATACCGCGACCAGTCCGAGTCTGGCCACATTGTTACAAAGCCCGACCAGCTTTACTTTTGGCATGTTTTCTCTCCTGAGCAGCAATGCCGTAAGAATCGCTTCGGTTACCGTAGATGTAACTTATACGGCTACCGTCAATACAGGAACATTTGCCGATATGGCGGGAATGGATTTCGAACCATCAACGGGCAAAGCTTATTTCTGGGACCGCTCGGGAAAAGTAACCAGTTCCAATACACGCACAACAGTGGAAGGCCAGGTACAGACCTATACCCTACCTTCAGGTAAAAGCTATACCAACGTAGTGGATATGGCGATCGCGACAACAGGCAAAGCTTATGTATGGTATAAGGACGGAACCATGTCTGTCGGCAACAGCATCAGCAACTTAGGAAATTTTGTGGCCCCGAAACCATACGCATTACCCTCCGGAAAAAGTCCTGCCGACATTGCAGGAATAGGAATTTCAGCAAGCAATGGCCGCTGTTATGCTTTTTACAAAAACGGGACTTATTCTGAAGGCAATTCAACGAACCTAGGAGCATATGCGGGTCCTCAAAGCTATTCGCTTCCCCCGGGAAAAACATATGCTGATATTCTGGCCATAGGCGATGGATCAGCTGGCAGCCTTAACTTTACGGCCTGGTATACTGACAATACCGTATCAGCAGGGCCCCCAACAAATCTGGGCGCGCAAATCATCAACTAAACAATCCTCAACCAAACGCTTAAATTTCCACAGCATAAAAAAGCTGATCAAAAATGATCAGCTTTTTTGTAAGGAATTACCACCTGCCGCCTGCCTGATTTCAGTCCTCCCCGCAGCGCGCTACTTTATTCAGACCATGGAGAATGTAGAATACAATTGCAAAAGTTTTTATGCTGAAAATCAGGAATCATATAACCACATACATCCGCCTTGATATTGCCGAAAGTAGTTTCCGTTTTATGTTTAAAACCATCAAAGAAGGTAGGAATGATCTTTTCTTTGAAATTATTTCTTGGAAACGCAGTCACAATCGCTTCCCTGTTTTCGGCACTCAGGTGTTCATACCCCTCTCCCATCACATCCAGTCCGACACCGGAATACAGCAAAGCAACTTCAGATTCTTTATGCTCTGCGATGCCAATGGTGGTATGAAGGGCAATCGTATCCCATACCAATTGCTGTGATGCAGCAGGTAAGCCATGGCTCTTCAGAAAGTCCCTTGCTGCATTGGCCCCATCTACCTCAAAACGTTTGTCGGCACTGCTGTAATGAGGAACCAGACCCAGGTCATGAAATACCGAGCTGACATATAGCAATTCCGCATCATAGTTGATTTGATTTCGTTTCCCATTTAGCGAAGCGAACAGAAAGACCCTGAGGGAATGGTTATAAATGAATTCTGTTCCATGTGTCAGCAGCAGTTCTGTAGCCTGACTGGCAATACTGGAATCGGGAATAGAGATTCCCGCAATGGATTTAATTTTGTTTACAGACATGATGAATTGATTTGTAAGACAAAATTAAGTCGGTAGCAGACCTGATGGAATGCTAAAAACCGTCAATCACATGCCAATTTTAACGAATTTTAACCGATAATCGTTCGGTGAACTTCCAGCATGCTTTTTGAAGAAATGGCTGAACTGATCCGGGCTGCTGAAATTCAATTCGTAAGCAATGTCCTTCACCGGTCTGGAGGAAAACTGAAGGTAACGCCTCGCTTCCGCAATCAATTGTCCGTTAATGATCTCCTTAGGCCCCATCCGACTGCAACGTCTGCATACCTCACCCAGCTTTCGGGTAGAGATCCCCAGTTCTTTTGCAAACGCCGCCACCTCATGCGTACTTTTATATTTTTCAGATACTGAGCCCATAAACTGCCGGTACAATTGCTTTTCATGACTGTCATATGCCCTGACCAGGGCTGCATTCAAATTCGCAATCTTAATCATGATCACCTTCAGATATGCAGCAAGCGCATCCAGCTTATTGATATAAGCTGCGCCAATATACTCGGCATAGAGGATCGCAAATAAGGTAACAAGCTCCTTATTTTCTCCGCCTGGCAATGGCAAATGTTGATTCGCCGCTGCATTGTTAAACAATACTGATTTGCAATTATTCGCACTTGCAGGGCTTCTCTCCCAAAAACAATCTCCGAAACTGAGCTCATAGCCGTTAACGACGCTGCCTGGCAAAAAAGCAAACAACTGGCCTTTGGAAAGCAGGAACAATTCATGACCAGCGATGGGATAAGTATGATCGTCTATCTGAATACTCCCTTTTCCTTCCAGAATTAAAAAAATCCGATGGTAGCTAATGCTGCAAAGTGCAGTTTCAGGAACGCTATACTCGTTCATAAATCCGACGGAAAAAGAATCTTTCAGCTCCTGATCTGGAATTATGGGTAGAAATGTATGGTCAGCTGTGTTCATTATTTAACAAAGTTACGGATTATCCCGACTGAAAACGCAGCCACCTAAACACCTGTCCCATCATCCATAACAATCATTTAATACAGTTTTAAAACTGAGGTATTCTTCGAAAACTAACTTGCTATTAATTGATAAACACCGGCGCGACTTCAATCGTTTAAAATGAAAATAGCAGAAAACAAACTGTATTTAATCCTGATTATACTCGTTATTATCGCCAGCTCGACTGCCCTTTTTGGTGATTTAATGGAACCAGATGGTGCATTGTATGCCGCGATTGCCAAAACCATGGTCCTAAAAAACGATTGGATCAATCTGTATCTGCATGATGCCGATTGGCTGGATAAACCACACCTGACTTTCTGGCTCGCAGCAGCATCTTATAAGGTATTCGGCATTTCCGCCTTTGCCTACAAGCTTCCTTCATTTCTTGCCGGCTTACTGGGTTGCTGGTACCTATACCTTTTTACAAAAGCAATTTATGATCAGAAAACCGCATTGATCAGCGTACTGATCTTTAGCACCGCACTCCACCTGATTATCTCCAGTTTTGATGTGAGGGCAGAAACGTACATCACAGCCTTTGTCATCGCCAGCATTTACCACTATTACAAGGCGCATCAGGAATCCTTCTGGCATATTGTTGCCGGTTCATTTTTTGCCGCTTGCGCGATCATGATCAAAGGCATCTTTGTGTTGATCCCTGTTTTCACCGGCTTCCTCATTTACTGGGCGGTCAGCAAACAATATCAGGAAATCTGGAAACCAAAATGGTGGATCGCCTTAGTCCTCATTTTAATATTTATCAGTCCGGAGCTCTATGCTTTATATGTACAATTTGACCTGCATCCTGAAAAAATAGTATTCGGACAGCAGGGGGTTTCCGGACTCCGGTTTTTCTTTTGGGACAGTCAGTTTGGACGTTTTTTCAACAATGGCCCGATCAAAGGAAAGGGAGATGTTTCTTTCTTTCTCCATACCACCTTATGGGCATTTCTGCCCTGGTCGGTCCTGTTTTACACCGCCATTGCTCAACTGGTAAAAAAGAAAAACAGGGATAAGATTCCTATGGAAGGCATTATCATCTGGGCTAGTGCTTTGGTTTCCTTTCTCATTTTTTCCCTTTCCAAGTTCCAGCTGCCACATTATATCCTGCTTATTTTCCCACAGTTTTCAATCCTTACGGCAGCTTACCTTTGCCGCCTCGAGTCAAAAGGAATCGCCGTATTTTTCAAAATTCAGAATGTCCTTTTCCTCGTCATTACGGTGCTCCTTTCTTCCGTTGCACTGCTATTTCATGTTCCTTCTCCATTTCTCTGCATCGGGAGCTTACTGTTCCTTCTGATCCTCGCCTTTGTATTGTTTAAAGGCACCTCTGTACAGACCATCATGGCAAGAAGCACTTTCCTTTCCATTTCTCTGATGGGATTTCTTTATCTATTCTTTTATCCTGCCCTTCTGGAATACCAGGCAGGGATGAAGGCAGGGAAATGGCTGCAGGAACAACATCCCGGAACACAGGCAAAGGTTCTGATCTCTTCCTCTGATGCTTTTGATTTTTATGCACCCGGAGAGGTCGGGTACTTCAATAGCTATGAAGCACTGGAAAAAGAAAAAAGTGATAAAAGCATGGTTGTCTATGTTCCGGAAGCAGAATTTTCTGTCCTGAAGACAATTTACCATGCTCAAATTCTGAAAAGCTTTGACCATTTTCACATCACTAAGCTAAAACCAAAATTCCTCAACTATCAGACCCGTAGTCAGGTTCTAGAACGGTTTTACCTCGTTAAAATCCACTAATATGTGCTGTTGTAAGTACAGCAAATGGTCAGCAGGAGGCTAATAAGCCAATAAGTTTTCCAATACCTTTTCAGACAACCTGATTTTTGCTTCAGCGGTAAAACCTGCAAATTTATCCGAGCTGATGACGCGATCCATTTTAGCGATTTCGCTATCAAAAGGAGCCATTCCATCGGCATCAAAAATCGCATAAGAAGATTTGTCGTCCGACAACCATTTACTGAATGCAGCCTTATCAAAAGTTAATCCTAATGAAGTGTTGATCAGGATCGAATTCTTTTTCTTATCACTAAACTCGGTTTCTCCGAGAAGGACCGTATTTTTAGGAAGATGGGTAGTCACCACATCACAGGTAGCGAGCAGTTCCTGCAAAGGCAGGTAAGTGATTCCTTGTTGCTCCGCCTCAGCTTTTCTGCTCCTGTTATAGTAAAACACCTTCATTCCAAACTGCCCGGCCATGGTGGCTACCATTCCACCCAAAGTTCCCATACCAATGATTCCGATACTTTTACCTTTCAATTCAGCAGCATCAGCTTTCCATTGATATTGTCCTAAACCCTGAAATAAATACACCAATTGAGCGAAGATAAATTCTGCAGCACCTTCATCTCCATAATCCCTCACGCCTTTCACTGTGATGCCTAATTCCCTCGCTGCTGCGATGTCTACATTTGCTGATTTCTCGTCGTACAAGCTACAGCAAAGTCCAATAAATTTTAAAGACGGACAAGCCTGTAGAATTTCCGCAGAAATACTGGTCTTCCAGCTTAGCAGAATGCAATCACTATCTCCAATTCTTTGGATAATCTCCGCTTTGGAGCCTGGGGTATCGTTAAATATAACCAATGGGGATTTCGACAATTCTGATATTTTCTGTACGATTGGTTCTTTAATTCCACAATCGTCTATCATGGTGATCTGCGTAAATTTCATTCGCCAAATATAGCGGATTAATGCTCCTGCATTCCCCGAAAAGGGCAATTTGACAAACCAGAAACAACTTGGTTTAATTTTTGATAAATTCAGAAATCCAAATAAATTTTACCAGGGATTAGGGCTAAAATGGTTGGCCCTTCAACCTAAAAATAACATCATCTTATAGAAACCGGGACCTATGAAGAAAAGAGAAAAATTGGCCTTGATCCGCGCGCATTACCCCAATGCCATTACCACCATCGACAATATCAACCGACTGATAGACTTTGTGGAAGAACACCTTGACCTGGAACCTTCCCAGATTATGATGGCCGACAGCATTTGCAGTGATGATGTCAACAGCATTCAATACCCGGTTAGGGCAAGCGAATTCCTGGGGCCTTTTAAAATGGGTGGCCTGGATGGTTTCCCCTTTACCGGACTCACCGGAATGGGTGCTTTTGCAAGTCATGTTCCGGATGAAGGGGCTGTTCTCGTCTACTACGGTCCGCATATTGGCATTTCAAAGGAAGGCCTTATCGGAGAGATTCACCGATAAGGACAACATAAAAGTACGGATTGCTGTGGTGCCGCAAAAGGCGCTTTAAATAAGCTGATGAATGATGCCATCATTCCCGGCAACCTGAACGATATGGATTACCAGATGAACACCATAGAGCAAATCCTGTTAAAAGAAAAGACAAGAATCATCGCAGCAGTACATCCTTTAAAAGAAGCAACAGAAGTGATATATGAAGCCATCGATGAAAGAATCAATGACCTGGTCAATCAGACCAAATACACCTGCAAATACGTCATTCTACTGGGCACAATTCACATCAACAGCGACACCGACATCGGCTCTTTTACCTCTGCTAAACGCTTTGAGCTAATCAACCTTGCAACAAATGAGCGACAAAACCTAATGGAAGTGTTTTTGAAATAAAACCCTGATCAATAATTGTATATTAGCCTTAAATATTAAGCTAACCTATCAACTATGAACTTAAATAGCGCAATACTAACTACAACTTTACTCCTTGGAACCGCGGGCTTTGCCAGTGCACAGGAAAATGCAAAACATGAAGACACAGAGTTTTATACACCGGTACCCGTAGTCGTTACCCCTGCAAAAACAACAGGCAACGCGCCATCAGATGCCATCATTCTTTTTGACGGTAAAAATCTGGACCAATGGGTGATGACCGACGACAGGTCGCAACCTGCAAAATGGAAAGTTGCCAAAGGAGAAATGACGGTCGACAAAAAAACAGGGAATATTGAGACTAAACAGTCTTTTAACAATTACCAACTCCATCTGGAATGGAAAGTTCCGGCAAACATTACCGGCGAAGGACAGGGACGTGGCAATAGCGGACTCTTCCTGGCTTCCATCGGAAAAGGAGATCTTGGCTATGAATTACAAATCCTGGATGCTTACAACAATAAAACCTATACCAACGGTATGGCCGGCAGTATCTATAAACAAACCACTCCGTTGTTTAATCCATCCAGAAAACCAGGAGAATGGCAAACCTATGATGTGATCTGGACTGCTCCCCTGTTCAATACGGATGGCTCTTTAAAAAGCCCGGCTAAAGTGACGGTAATTTACAATGGTGTAGTGGTACAGAATAATTTTGAATTGAAAGGACCAACGCAATATGTGGGTTTACCTTCCTATAAACAAGCACATGGTGCTTCGCCTATTAAATTGCAAAGTCATGGCGATAAAAGTGAACCATTAAGTTTTCGCAACATCTGGATCAGAGAACTTTAAAATATATCAGGATGATAAAAAAGGCAGGCTCGTTTGAGCCTGCCTTTTTTTATGACTTCTCCGCAGTAAAACCATAAGTTCTCTTTGCGCTTTCTATTTGCCCCTCTTCCGTTGTTTCGGGAAAGAGAAAATAACGGGGAGCAATGATAATTTATAGGTTAAGTGCTCCGGAAAGATAAGGATCGCAATGGTATTTTTTTATTTTGAATAAATCTAAATAACACTACCTTTGGGACGAATTATAGACACAGGGGATTGTTAAACATTACAGATATAAATACCGAGAAAGCATCCTTTGCAATTACTGAGGAGACTTTTGCGCTTGTCTACAAAACCCATTGGAAAAAACTGTATTACCTCTGCTACCAAAAACTCCAGGATCAGGACCTCTCAAAAGACATGGTTCACGACCTGTTCAGGTCGATTTGGGAACGAAGGGAAACACTGGTCATTTCTGATTCTATTGAAAAATACCTGGTCAGGTCCATAAAATTTAAAATATCTACCTATTTTCGGGAGAAAATTCAGCAGGAAAGAAATCTTGAAGAGTCGATGCGCTATTGTAAGGATACCGATTTAGTGACTGAAAAACATGTGGCATTCAATTTCCTCACCAAAGAAATCGCTTCATTGGTAGAGAAATTACCCGAACGCTGCAAACTGGTTTACAGGCTAAGCAGAGAAAATGGGATGAACAATCGTCAGATTGCCTCCTCCCTGCTCCTCTCAGAAAAAACGGTAGAAAATCAACTGACAAAAGCACTTTCGTTCATCCGACAGCACCTCGCTGCCTATAAAAACGAATGAAAATAAAACGCCTTGCCTTCCTTTTTATCAGCATTTGCTTTATGGCCTGCCAGCCTAAGCACTCCGGAAGCACCAATTCCGGGGAAGCCCACAAATACGTCTTGCTGATTAACGGAGAAAAAGGTTCCAGAGAACAAGACAGGATGATCTGGTTGAATTCCCTTGATTCCCCTGAAGTTATCAATACCAGTCAGGGCACCGATATTTCTAATACTTTAGGGACCTACGTTATCATCAGAGATAGTTTCCTGATTAGCCTGGATAAAAAAACACAAACACTGAGTAAATACAATTATACAGCCGATCAGTTGGTTCCGGCAGGAGAACTACAGGTAAAAGGTTTTGATTTCATCTCCAATACGGTAGACCTGGGGGCAAATCAATTGTACATCAGCGGTCAGGGCGACAAAGACATGCACCTCATCATTGATCCTCAGCAGATGAAGCTGTTAAAAAAGGAACCCTGGAATTTCCCGGTAGCTAAAGATCAGTTTCGCTTTGAGACGTCTGTAAGTCTTCATCAGGACAAATTATATATTGGCTATAGCTCATTCGGAAAAGAATTTGACCATTGCAGTGATACCTCCTACCTCGCGGTCTTAGATTATCCGGCACTAAATCATCTCAAAATCACTAAAGATACCCGCACCGCATTCCCGGGAACCGGGGTCAATGGCCTGTTCGATTCTTTTATTGATGAGCATGAGGATCAATACCTGCTCAGCTCCCCTGTCTTTTACCATGGCAATCATCCTAAAGCGCCAACTGCTTTTTATAAGATCGCTAAAGGAGCAAATACATTTGACCAGGAATACTTTTTCAACCTCTCCTCATTAACTAAAGGGATGCATTTATTGGGCATCACCGCTGCAGGAAATGGACAGGTGGTCCTGGTAACTACCCCAATTCCGGCCACCGGTAAAACCGATTATTACATCGCCGATGTCTACAAAAAAACATTAAAGCTTTTACTAAAAGATCAGCAGTACCCTAATTTTATATGGGGAACGAGCGGGTTTTTCGATGGCAGCAAAGCCTATTTTGTGGTCAATGAAAAAGACAACCAGGCACAGGTCTATAGCTATGATGCTAAAAAAGAAGTGTTAAAAAAGGGAATCCTGATTAAAGGATCGGTCTCTTCAAAGTCCTCTTACCTGTTATTTGCACCTAAGATTTAGAACCAAACCAGGTTCCCCCATCTTACAAATCAGGCTCCCTACACCTTATTTAAAAAAAATCTAAATAAGGCGTAGGGGTAAATTCGTTTTCAATCTACTCTGTATATGATGGACGATAAGAATATCACAGCAGGGCTTTTAGAAAAGTATCATTCGGGTTTATGTAACGCCGAAGAAATACTTGCCGTTGAATCCTGGATGGAGGATGGAGAAGAAGAAATTGCTGAGGCCAGCCACTCCCTTTCCGAAGAACAGGAAATCGAAGCTTCCATATGGTCTGCCATCCACAGTTCTACGATCGCTAAAAAACAGCGGAAACCAGGTAAAAAGTTGAACATTTACCATTACGGCATTGCCGCCAGTATTTTCATTGCTTTTTCCGCGGTATTTCTTTACCATCAATTCTCTTTGCCAGGCAGGGAGAAAACATTTGTCAACCTCCATAACTTCGGAACCGATGGCATGGAGAAAAACATCGGTGGACTGATCCTGACTGCATTGCCAAAAAGCAATGTCCATGCCGTATTGAATACCGGCGTATACTCAGGAGACATCAGCTTCTGTGATGTTGTGCTCCTGAGAAATGAATCGAAGAAAGATATAGAACTCAAATTTGTGAGTGCATGTACTTCACAAGTACTGAAACCGAGAAGTTATACGCTTAAAAAAGGAATCACTTATGTTGCCTTGAAGGCAGACTGGAAATCACCGGAAATTATTGTCGTCGACCAGCGTTACCTGGAAGACCTTTTACCTTTAAATGTTGCCATGAGAATAAACAAGAAAATACAATCCATATAATACAGGTTTAACAAAAATGAACCGCACTGCTGGTAACAGTACGGTTCGGCCCGGAAACCGGGTGATCTAACGTTTGATAATTAAAATCAATGCAAATTAACAAAATTCTGCTGACGGGGCTCCTATGCGCCTTCCATTTCTTTACACTCGCCCAAAATGCAGCTCCATTGCGCATCAGAGGCAAAATTCAATCCACTGAAAATCAAGCCATAGAAGGCGCTTCAGTTCGCATCCGTACATTAAAATCCGGAACAGTCAGTGCTGCCGATGGCAGTTATCAGCTGTCAGTCAGCAAAACAGGCCAATACCTTATCGAAGCTTCCGCAGTCGGTTACCTGACCAGAAAACAAACTATCGAGATCAAAAACCTGGCGGAAGAGCAAAACTTTGACCTGATTTTGCAGAACGATGATCAGCAGATGCAAACGGTAAACGTGGTTGGAAAGACAGAGAAAAGAAAATTAGCGGAATCAGGATTCAATGTCAATGCCATAGAAACCAAAGCTTTGGCCAACTCTACTGCCGACCTGAATCAGGTGCTCAGCAGAAGTACCGGGATCCGGGTCAGAGAAAGCGGAGGCCTGGGCTCCGACTTCAATTTCTCTATCAACGGACTCTCGGGAAAACAAGTGAAGTTTTTCATTGATGGCATTCCTATGGAAAGTTTTGGCAATTCTATGTCGCTCAATAACATTCCGGTCAACCTGGCCCAGAGAATAGAAATTTATAAGGGTGTAGTACCTGTAGAACTGGGTGCAGATGCCTTAGGTGGTGCGGTCAATATCGTGACCAACCAGCAGGTGAAACAATACCTGGACATGAGTTACAGCTATGGTTCTTTCAATAGCCACAGGGCTTCTTTAAGCGGTCGTTATACCGATGCTAAAACAGGTTTCACGATCAATGCCAATGGTTTTTACAACTATGCGGACAATAACTATACGATGAAAGAGATCGAGGTTTATGACTATGCACAATCAAAATATGTAGAGAAAAACTTCAAACGCTTTAACGATGGATTTCGTTCCGGAATGGGGCAGCTGGAATTGGGATACAGAGATAAAAGCTGGGCAGATGTCTTGCTCCTTGGCATGCTCTACTCCTCTTCTTTTAAGGAAATCCAAACCGGTGCTACTCAGGAGAAAGTATTTGGGAAGGTTCATACTTATGGAGATTTCGCCATGCCAAGTCTAAAATACAAAAAGAATGACCTCTTCGTTAAAGGATTAAGCGCAAGCCTCTTTGCCACCTATGCAAAAGAGAAAAGCACCACGGTAGATACGGCAATATCAAGATACGACTGGACAGGAAATGTGATCGGTTATGATAAAAATTTCGGGGAACGGGATCAGCTCTCGATCTGGAAATACACCAATAACTTCGCCATCCTCCGCGCAAATATCGCCTATGTACTGGATGCAAATAACTCCTTCAGCCTCAACTATGCGCTCAGCGCAGGGCGCAGAAAAGCAATAGAAACATTGAAATCAGATCAGTCGGCCAATACGCTGGATGTTCCGAATAAACTGAACAAAGGTGTTTTAGGCCTTTCCTGGCAGAATCAGCTGTTCAATGAAAGACTCAGCACTTCCGTGTTTGCCAAGCAATATCGCCTGCATACCTATATCCGCGAAGCAAAATATTATAACGGAACAGGCTATGTAAAAGAAGAAGCAGAGAAAACGAAGAGCTATTATGGTTACGGAGTCGCTACCCGGTTCAAAATCACCGAAGAAACCGGGCTGAAAGCTTCTTATGAGCATGCCTTTCGTTTACCGGAAGTGGAAGAACTTTTTGGGGATGGCAATACCATACTTGCCACGCCAGGACTAAACCCGGAAGAGAGTGATAATATTAACCTCGGAATTTATGCTTCCAAACAAATCAACGACCATCATTTTGCCATAGAGGGATCTGCATTTTACCGGAAGGCGAAAAACTTCATCCAGCTTGAAGTCAGCAATATTTTCGCCAAATACAGAAATATCGGAAATACCCAGATCACCGGTTTGGATGGAGAAATCAGGTACAATTACAAAGACCTGCTTTCCTTCACGGTAAATGCGAGTTATATGAATGCGGTTAAAAAAGATCCGGCTGCGGCAACTAAAGAGGAAAGAATTCCAAACCAACCCTGGCTTTTCGGAAATGCAGATATTGGAATTGGAAAAAATGACCTGTTGGGTAAAGGCAGCAGGATTCAGCTGAACTGGTTTACACAGTATACCCATTGGTTTTACTTATACTGGCCAGACCGTGCCATTGCAGAAAGCAAGTCCAGAATTCCCGGACAAACCGTTCACAATGCCACCCTTACCTATTCTGTAAAAGAAGGAAAGTATAATTTCTCCCTGGAATCCAGAAACATCTTCGATACGATGGCCTACGATAATTTCCGTCTTCAAAAACCAGGAAGGGCCTTCTTCCTGAAGTTCAGATACTTTATCAAATAATAGAAAAATTAAAGAACAAACATAAAACAAGATCAAAATGAAAACGTCCAATAAAACAATGCGTGTACTTGCCCTTCTTGCGGTTACTGCAACATTGTCCTTCAGCGCCTGTAAAAAAAGTTCAAACCCGGAAGAACCAACTATTGATGTGCCAGCTGATGCCAATAAATTTGCCATTGTTGGTGGTATCAATAATCCAGCTTCATTGGTCCTGATGACCTCCGGTAATCTGAGTACAGGATCTGTAACCAGTATCGGACAAGGCACAGAAATCTCAGGATGGAGCCGTCTGTTCAAAAATGGTTTTTATTATAACCTTGCCAATAACAAATTCACTAAAAACAAACTGGAAAACCAACTCCCGAAAGAAGTAGGCTCCATGCCGGTTACCGGAAATGTGATGAACAGCTTCTGGTTAAACGACAATATCCTGCTGATCAGCGGAACCAGCTCCACCACTCCTGATGCGATCATGACTTATACGATCATCAATGTAGACAACATGACCATCCAGAAAACAGGTACATTTGGAAAACAGGCTTTACAACCAACAGATAAGGCTATTTATATCAGCTCCTGCTTTTTAAAAGGTGATAAAATGTATGTGACTTATGCCGTATTCAATTCAGATTGGGCGGCAACAGATGTTGCTTACCTCGCTTCTGCACCTTATCCTGCATTAGACAATGTGACCATCAGCACCGATACCCGCTCTACTTATCCGGGTTCTTTTGCTCCGATCACTCCGAACGCAGTAAACTACAACAATGATGTGTATATGATCACCAATACCGGCGATAGATGGGGAATAAATCCGAACAAGCCAAGTGCGATTTTCAGGCTAAAAAATGGGGAAACGGCATTCGACAAAGACTATTTCTTTGACCTGTCTGCCATTAGCGATGGGAACCGTGAGTATTATGGCCTTTGGGATTTAGGAAACGGAAAAGCCATCACCCGTATGGGTAGAAAAGACCTGTTGCTGGAATTTGAAGATTATACCAGTAAAGATGTTTTTGAGTATTACCTGATTGATGTGGTCAGCAAAACCAGAAAGAAACTGGACCTTCCTTTAGATCGTGGTGTACTGGTATCTCCGGTTTTTGTGGAAGCTGGAAAAGCGTATATCGCCATCTCTTCTGCTACTGCTGGTAAGTTCATCTGGACGTATGACATCGCTTCAGGAGGCCTGAGTAAAGGTCTTGAGGTGAAAGGTGTGGACTACATCAGTACCCTATCCAGACTTAAATAAATTCTTTTTTTTACAAGGTCGAAGCAGGAAAACCTGCTTCGACCTTTTTTATTGCTGTTACCTTTCATGTTTAGAAAAATCAACAACTGGCTGCACCTCTGGATGGGCCTGATTTCCGGAGTGATCATGTTTATCGTATGCCTGACCGCATGCCTTTTTGCGTTTAATGAAGAGATTCAGGACCTCATCTACCCTCCTGTACAAGTGAGCCATCAGGCAAAACCTGTCATTCCTCCTTCCAGAATCAGCACCATTGTAGCGGAACATTTCCCGGGAGAACCGGTTACGATGGTGACGTATAAGAAAGGCAGAGCGATTACTGTCATTGCGAAAAAATGGGACGATAATCCAATGTTTCTATTTCTTGACCCCTATAGCGGGAAAGTCCTGGAGCAACGGATCATGCTCAATAACACGACAAAGTTTTTCTATTTTATTGAAGAGGGGCACCGGACCTTATGGCTGCCCTGGGAAACCGGAAGGCTTGTTGTCAATTACGGAACCCTGGTGTTTGTCTTCCTGCTCCTAACGGGCCTCATCTGGTGGTACCCCAAGAAATGGAACAAGTCTACCAGAGACAAAAGCTTTAAAATCAAATGGAGCGCCAAATGGAAAAGGGTCAATATAGACCTTCACAATGTATTGGGTTTTTATTCCCTGATCTTATTGCTGATTCTTTCCTTAACAGGCATGATCTACGGACTTAAATGGTTCAGTAAAGGATTGTACTGGAGCACTTCCGGCGGGGCTTCACTCCCAGCCTGGAAAGCAACCCTGTCTGACACGACCAAAGTAAATTCCACGCTGCGCTTTGAACAGGCAATGGACCAGAGCCTGGACCTGACGATGACACGTTTTCCGAACGCAGAAGGCTATACTTACCGGACGCCAGACACCACAAACCACAGTTCAAGTATAGAGATTAATGTGATTGCGAGCCTGGGAAAAACCTATGCCGATCAAGCAGTATATTTCGACAGGCATACCGGCAAAGAGATTACAAAAGAAGCCTATTATGCGGCAAGCTTTAAAGAGGCCCCTTTTGGAACTAAACTAAGGCGGCTCAACTACGACATCCACCTGGGCCAGGTCTTGGGACTTCCCGGAAAGATCATTGCTTTTATTGTTAGCCTCATTGGAGCCAGTCTGCCGGTTACCGGATTCATCATCTGGTACAACAGAAAATTCGGGAAAAAGGGTAAAAAGAAACCCCGCTAAAAAACTTATTTATCGGCAAGTGTTGCATAACTTTAAGTTTTAACGTTCTATAGGATATGAAACCATCACTTATGATCGCTTCATCACCTTAAAGAAAAATATATACCAATGAAAAAACTATTAATCCTTCTTGCCGTTGGCTTTACTTTTGCCAGCTGCAGCACCACAAAACCTTCAGGAGATAAAAGCATGATTGAACTCAGCGGAAAAATCCAAAAACCAGGAATGACCACTTACCAATATGGCAGCCATACTATTCAGTCGGGCGATAAAACCTATGCACTGAAAAGCACAGCTGTGAATCTGGATACTTTTGAAGATAAAGAAGTAGTCCTTAAAGGGACAAAAGTACCAGGTTATCCGGTAGAAAATGGTCCTGAGCTGATCGAAGTAAAAGAAGTAAAAATCAAATAAGAAACAATAGGGTATCGGGTTTTTATTGCCCGATACCCTATTTCCTCCCCTCCCTAAATTTTATTTTATAAGATAATTTGTAAATTATAACATAAAACTATATTTTTAGTTATACGTTATTAAATTCAATATTATTCTTATGAGATCAAAGTATCCGTTATTAGTTGCACTTTTTATCCTCATTCAGATTACCCTGGTCAGCGCGCAGGGAAAATTAGGCGATTACCAAAATGCAGAGGCATTAAATGGCCTGATGCAAAAGAAAGTATACAACGTCGCGGCCAGTGTGCAGTGGCTGTCTATTGCGAAAAAATATTTTTATACCAGGAGAACTGCCCAGGGACTTGAATTTATAGTCCTCCACCCCAAAGGCTATCGTAAATCTCCCGCATTAGACCGGGAGAAATTTGCAAAGGCCCTGTCCGACTGGTCCAAAGAGAAAATCGATGCCAATGAATTGCCCATTTTATTACCGGTGATGAGCAGCGATGGCAAAGTGCTCAGGTTTAACTATAAAAAAGAGTCCTTAAATTGTGATCTGAACGCTTATACCCTTAGCAAAGTTCCTGCTCCTCCGGCAAATAATACTCCCCAGGGAAAAACGATCTCTCCTGATGGGAAATGGATTGGATATATTAAAGATTTCAATGTGTATATCAGTTCCGCAGCGGATTCGGCCAGGGCTTATCAAATGAGCAGCGATGGTTCCAGTGCCCATCATTATTCCCCACACCTCTTCTGGTCGCCTGATTCAAAAAAAATCGCCGCTTATAAGGTAAAAGGCCCAAAACACCGTTTAACTTACCTCATAGAATCTTCACCAACAACTCAGCTCCAGCCCAGGCTTCACAGCAGGGAATATCCAAAACCCGGAGATAGCGTGAATCAATATACACCATCCTTATTTCTCGTTGAAGGGAAACAACAGGTTCCGGTAGACAATTCCCTCATTCCTGATCAATACCACCTCACCGAACCTGTTTGGCGTAAGGATAGCCGTGCTTTCAGTTACGAATACAACAAAAGAGGGCATCAGCTATACTCCGTAATGGAAGTCGGCCTGACCGGAAATACCAGGGAAGTGATTCGGGAAGTAAGTAACACTTTTGTCAATTACAGTCGTAAGAAATACCGCTTTGACCTCAACGATGGCAAAGAAATCATCTGGGCATCTGAAGTAGATGGATGGAATCACCTTTACCTCTTCCATGCCAATGGCAAACTGAAAAATCAGATTACAAAAGGCGAATGGGTGGTCAGAAGGGTCATCAATGTCAATGAAAAAGAACGCAGCATCATTTTCGAAGGCAGTGGAATGGAAACAGGCCAGGATCCTTATTTTATACAATATTATAAGGTCAACCTGGATGGAACAGGATTACAAAAGCTGACCTGGGAGAATGGAAATCATGCCGCTACGTTCAACGAAAATTATTCGAATTTTATAGATGTTTATTCGAGAGCTGACCAGCCTGCAATTACTGTCCTGAGAGATGGAAAAACGGGAAAAGTACTTCAGGAACTGGAAAAAGCTGACATTACTCCTTTATTGAATACGGGCTGGAAACTACCCGAAGTTTTCAGTGCCAAAGGCCGCGACGGCGAGACCGACATCTGGGGAAAGATCATCCGCCCCCGCAACTTCGATCCGACGAAAAAATATCCGGTCATAGAATACATTTATGCCGGACCTCATGATTCTTTTGTCCCGAAAAATTTCATTGCTGACAGTCCCCTTGGTTTACATGAACTGGCGGAGCTGGGCTTTATCGTCGTGCAATGCGATGGGATGGGCACCTCAAACCGCTCTAAAGCTTTCCATGATGTCTGCTGGAAAAATCTAAAAGATGCCGGTCTGCCGGACCGCATTGCATTTATTAAAGCTGCCGGCAAAAAGTATCCTTATATGAACCTGGATAAAGTAGGAATTTATGGCAGTTCGGCCGGAGGACAAAGTTCTTTAGCTGCCCTCCTGTATCATCCTGATTTTTATAAGGTAGCGGTTTCCTCTTCCGGCTGCCACGACAACAGGATAGACAAAATGTGGTGGAATGAGCAATGGATGGGTTATCCGATTGGCCCCCAATATGCAGCATCCTCGAATGTAGAACACGCAGCACTGCTTCAGGGAAAGCTACTGTTGATCCTCGGCGAAATGGACGACAATGTCGACCCCTCTTCCACCATGCAGGTGATCAATAAACTCATTAAAGCAAATAAAAATTTTGATTTTCTAATGGTTCCCGGAATGGGGCACGCTCTTGGCGGAGATTATGGAGAACATAAACGCAGGGATTTCTTTGTGAAACATTTATTGGGTATTGAACCTCCGGAATGGAACTGGACGTCTTCGATTACTGTTCCTAAACTCTAACCGAGGCTGTCTTCCTCCCATTCCGGGAGGGTTATGCTACAATTTCAACTTACCTTCTATGGAATCATCCAATGTTTGGCCCGTTACCATACCCAAGAGCATCTTTACACCGGCAAGAAGATTGCCGTGTTTATTGTCCCAATAGTATCCCTCGGCGGGCTGAACTTTGATCAAAGAAATCCTCGGATCATCTTCACCTTCAGTGAACCAGGTTTTCATTACCGGACTCCACAGTTCTTTAATTTTTGACTTGTCGCCGGAAAGTGTTGCTGTTCCGCTGAGGTATAGAAAATCCGAATGTTTAGACCCTTGAAAATAAAGCTTCACCTGGGGATCAAGCGCAATTTCCTGGTTGGTATGGCTATCGCTGGCACTCACGATCCATAGATTTCCTGCTTCATCCACCTGCTGAACGCTCATCGGCCTTACTCCTTCTGACGGGCCGGTAGCAGGCGCTGTGCAGAAAAAGCAAACGTCTGATTGACTGATCAATTCTTTAACTTTTTCTATAGCGTATTTTCCAGTCAGGTTTTCCTGATTCTCTTCCGGCTGATTCTCGTTAATGCTGTTCATAAGATATATTTTTAGGATTTTGACTGGTATATCAACAAGTCAAAGCCTTAAAATGTTCTGTATAGCTCCTTAACAGGCTTTGATTCCATTACTGGCATTGATTTTAAGATATTCCTTCACTGCTTCCATTTATTAAAACCTTCCAGACTTTTAAGCCCGTATGGATAAAGACCTTGCAGGCACCGGCAAAGATGGCTTCAAAATTTAAAGGATAAAACAAGTTCTGTACAAGTGTGATTGACCATGTTCATCGCATTAATTCGGTTTAACAAGAGGTTCTTTCTTCTGAAGCCGACTTTTTTCTTTGCCCTGTGCTGAGGTATTCTCAGCCCGTGCTGAGCAACATGATCAGCGCGATAAATAAAATCGGGGAGAACAAATCCTGAAGTGCGGAGGTCCTTACTAACGCTGGTCTGCGATAAACTGCTGTATATCGACTCACCTGCCCTTTCCGTCGTTGTTTTCATTTTTGATGTTTCGGCTCAGTTATCTTTATGGATATCAAAAAAACAGCCCATGAAAACATTTCTTTGTATTTCCCTTATTGCCATTGGTTGGAGCACAACAATTTCGGCGCAACAAATTGATCCTCAAAGCCGAAAAGAGCTGGAAAAGATAGTAGAAGATTTCAGAAGCAGCATTATAGAAAAAGACAGTGTTAAATTTTACCGGTTATTTCATGAAGCTCCTGTGGTTTGGATAGGTGTAGATAAAGAGAAAAGCCATCAACATTTCCTGAGTAAAAATAAAAACCTGAAGAACAATTTCTTCAAAGACAGTCCTGCAGGTTTTATCAGAGGAATTGTTTCAGAACCGGGAGAAGAAGAGGAAAAGTTTTATAATGTAAAAATCGAGGGTGATGAGCGCATTGCTGCCATCACCTTTGATTATAGCTATTGGAGCAATAAAAAGAAACAAAACTGGGGCAAGGAAAGCTGGGCTTTAATCAGAGCAAATGGACAGTGGAAAATTACAAGCGTTCTGTTTTCCGTGGAAATGGAAAATATCGCTCCGGAACCGGACTGAGTTAGAGAAAACGCGTGTCCGCTTTATTTCAGCAACTGCGTTAACTCTTTCTCTAGGAGCTTATTTTCCGATCAGGATGTTGATTTATTCCCTGCTTTTTCGAGGTTCATCTGCACAAGATACCTTACCATCTTTCGGATCAATTCCAAAGGGATCGGGCGGTTCAAAGGGAACTGAACCGTTCCTTTGCTTGTTTTATACGGCTCAAAGTCGGCTTTAAATTCTTCCACCGTAGTTGGGGCAGGATACAATCCAATGTGTTTTTTAAAAGCCGCAAAATACACCAGGCTCCTTTTGTTAAGACGGAATGCCGGAATTGCATAACTGATCGTTTCTTCCGCATCCGGAACCACTTCTTTGATGGTATTCCTGATCTGTTCCAACATTTCCTGAACCTCTGTCGAAAAACCGGCAATATACTCCGTGATACTTGCCGTATGCTTATTGCTTTTTGTATTTTCCATCACTTAAAGCTAAAATAAAAAGTATCCGTTTTTTTATTTAAATTTAGTAAAACGTTCTATTTTATCATTAAAAAAAAGACATGGTTCTTAACCTGAAACTGATCAGCGTAATTTATGCCACTTTAGCACTAAACGTTCAATCTTTCAACCCAAAAGAATGGCCTGCTGATGTTACTCCGCATGTAATGGAGCATATACAAAAGCCGGTTCCTTCTGCCGGACTAAAAACAGGCTTGAAAGACTTCCTCAAAGAGAGCCATACCTTTAACCCGAAGCTGACCTATAAGCGCGGTAAACAAGTCAGGCAAATGGATTATTATTGGGCCAACTGGAAGCATAAATACATGGTTCAGCTATTTGCTAAAGGAGATGTACTCCATACCATCAATTGGTCTGTTATTGGTGGCATTGAAAAGCTATCTGCTAAACAGGAAATCCTGCCTATTGATGAAATCATCAGGATTACAGTCGGCAAAAAAGCGGCTGAATGGTTCAAAGTGGAATTACACAAACGCTATTCTGCCACAGAAAAATCGGCCGAAGCAATCTATAAAGAAGGTGATAGCAGCATAAAGCTGGTGTATAGTATCCACCTGCCATTCGGATAAGTCTTCGGTTGCTATTGCCCTATGACAAATGATGATTTTTTCTGCGTGAATTCCGGTTCAACAAAACAATCTCTATTATTTTACCGTTATAACCCTGTAATTAAAGGGAATTGGAAGATTATGAAAAACAAAATTTATATTGTTGAAGACGATGTTGACATTAGCTTTATACTTGATTATTATTTAAGAGAAGAAGGATTTAATGTATCTGTATTTGGAACGGTAAAGGAATTCAAGAAAGCAATAAAATCATCCGTTCCGGATTTATTTCTTTTAGATGTCATGCTACCTGACGGAGATGGGATCGCAGTTTGCAACCAGGTTAAATCTGATCCCCAAACCTCCTTGCTTCCGGTCATTATGATGTCCGCTCATATTACCGATAAATATAACATCGGCTGTCCGGCAGAAGAATTTATTCCCAAACCATTCGACCTGGAGAAACTCCTGAAACGAATCAATTATCACCTGCACATTTCCGGGCCACATTAATACCCGCATAAAGAATATATAAAAAAGGGCTTGTCGATCGACAAGCCCTTTTATTATTATGATAATTAAACAGAATTACCTTTTGCAATCAGCGGTCCAGGTGGCACCGTCTCTAATGACCAACATTTTTAACGTGCTGGCATCAATCGTGATTCCGGTAAGACCAGAGCCAATACTCGTATAAGAGTTATCGCCCTTTTTTTCGAATTTCACCCCTGTGATGTCCGGAATGTTACTTCCAAAATAGAAGTTGTAAGTCTCTCCTACTTTACTCACCGTAATTTTTCCATCTGAACTGACAATGTTTGTCTCGCCTTTCTTATAAGAGACATCACCTTTGTAGGTACCTACAAAAAAGTCTTTCGTCGCCGGATCTGTGTCTTTCTTACAGGATACCATGATCGTCATCGCGATCATCAGCATACTGAAAATTTGAATTGTCTTTTTCATAGTGTAGTTTTTAAATGTAAAATGTAACACACCTATTACAAAGACTGTACCAGTAACATAAAAACCCGTTCAATTAGCTGGAAACGAGGTTTACATTTATAAGCTTTCTTAAATGTCTTCCCGGAACAACAACAATGGAAGCCGACTGTGATATGCCAGTTTCTTAGTCAGGCTCCGGTGAAAAATGCTTTCGAAGAAGCCATAAACCTTTGGAACAGTAATGACCAGGTCGACCTCCTGCTGCGTTGCAAACTCCATAATTCCGCTGGCGATGTCCTCCTGCCTGGTAGCATGGTATTCCGGTTTTTGCTGATCCCACAATCCGGGCAGGTCAACCAACTCTTCCATCAACCCGGGATCGAGATCCCCTCCGTTAGGAGCTACATTTAACACCAATAACTTCGCCTTTATTGTATGGACAAAAGTTTTGATGGCCAGCAGCGGGGTAGTTTTGGAAACTTGCTGAAGGTCGCAGGCAAAAACCACCTTTTTTATGGTTTTAAAATTAGTCGCCGGAGGTACAATTAAAACCGGAGCGATGCTTTCTTCCACTAAACGAATGGCATTACTTCCGATCAGGACTTTTTCAAGCCGGTTTTCCCCCGTGGTGCCTGTAATGACCAGGCCAATATCCTGTTGCTGAACAAGTGTATTTACAGCAGTGACCAATGACCTTCCATCGCTCCTCATCTCTATCTCCGTCCGCCCGGCAACTACATTCAACAATGCATTCTTTAGCTCCACCATTTTTTCCGGCCCTCCCTCTGGAGAATCAATAAATCCGGAACTAACCATTCCGGATAAATTGGGAGGCGTCATTAAGGACGCATAGGAATGGTATAAAATCATTTTGGTGGTTTGCAGCTGATGGGTCAATCTCGCCGCATAGTCTGCCGCATTCAAAGAAGTTTCAGAAAAATCAGTGAGTATCAACATCGTTTTCACGCCATACACCTCATCCATCCGGGCATCTATTGCCTGCTCCAGCGATTCAAAATCAAGGTCAGAAAGGTTGCGTGAACCCCGCTGGACGACCGTCCACTGTCCCTTAACGGAACGTTTCAGCCTGATGGGCTCAGGTTCTCTGGTAATCATTTCTACTTTAAACTGCTGGTGGTGATCAAAAGCGGTAACAATTGCAGCCAGGTCCAGACTTCCTGCCTTAAATTTCACAGAAAATGTTTCCATAATATCTCCTCCATCCCTATTGGTCTTTATATAAACAAGCCGCGCAAATAAAGAGTTTCTGACAAATGGAATTTTGCTAAACCAATTCTTCAGACAAGTGTTTTATAACACCGGCTTCTTCCGGCACTGCAACAGGTTGCAAAATTCCGCTTCTGAAGGCGGTAATAACCAAACAGCTTACACAGGGCGAGATCAGCTGGATCATAATGTCATGAAAAAGAATAAGATGCTTTGAAAAACCTTTTGTATCTCAGCGGAATTTTATGGATGACCGGACTTGGTTTCCAACCGTCATCAGACACCATCAGGGTAGAAAAAACGTATTCAGAATTAGTTTTTGAAGAAACAAGAACCCTACCTTCTTCATCAGGCGTGAAATCAGTATTGTTCAATCCCGAAGGAACAAAATTATACGCACTTAACCTGGAAGGTGGCAGCATTTATGAATTTAGTCAATCAGAAAAAAAGATCAGCAGGGAGATTTTGTTTCAACGAACCAAGACCAGTGGACTGGATTACGCGACAGGTCATTCCATTGCTTCTTTTGCCGAAAAACCCGTTGAAGCCTGCTTCCTCAATAAGACTTTATGGGTTTCTTTACACAATGCCGGAGGCATCATTCCCATCTTTCCCGATACACTGGCTTTAAACAAAGACAACCTGAAGATCGCTTACACAAAAGCCGTGGTAATTGACCTGGAAAAACAACGCAGGGACACCATCGGACTTCCGCTGATTAAAACCGGAAAAACGCCAAAAGTGATTGCAGCAACTGCAGACCGAAGTCACCTGCTGGTGAGTAACTGGAGTGCTAAAACCATTGCAATATTAAAATTGAATGATACGCTTGCTCCCTATGGAAGAAAGATAGCCAGTTTAAAAATGCCCGCCACCCCCAGAGGGATTGCAACCGACAGTAAAAGTGACAGATCCTACGTTGCGATCATGGGGAGCAATAAAATCATGGTCATTCATAACCGCAGCTGGAAAGTGGAAAGAACATTTGTCGTGCCTTTAAACCCGAGGCATATTTTAACGGCTACTTCCGACCGCTTATTTGTCTCTTTCAATGCGGGGTCTCAAATCGCCTGTATAAATGCAAAAACAGGAAAAGTCCTGTTTAAGGCAAAAACCGGGTTACAACCCAGAACAATTGCACTTTCCGAAAATCAGCAGTTTCTTTTTGTCACCTGCTATAAAGGGAACACCCTCGAGGTGTTTAAGATCAATCCTGATCATTTCCAAAAGATCTATACCCTCAGGTGTACAGGTAAACCCGTCGGACTGGCGATTCATGAAAATGACAAACAACTGGAAGCCTGGGTGGGGAATTATATGGGCGGGAACCTGAAAATATTTACTTTTAAAAAAGTCCGTTAAAATTGATTTTTTGATTTCCGGTCCTGCTTATTATTTTTTAGGGCTACTTTGGTTCTCTGATCTTTCCGGATGCAAAATCTTGTCACACTCTTTTATGGTTGCCTTCAGCTTTTCATTGATTTCAGCAGATTTCTTTTTGAGTTCTGCGGCCTGCTCAAACAAACTTTTGTTGATCTCCGCATTTTCATTTTTTAACCTTTCTTTAATTTCAGACATACGATCTGGATTTAGACGTAAAACACTGAACTTCTTATACTAAGCTAATGAATTTTAACAAATTCACAAAGCCCTATCACAAATCAGGTATTTATTGGTTATCCCTTGAACTTTCTCATTTCCCCGAAAAAAGGTGTTTTTTTATCTTTCACACATCGCGCTGCATAGAGGTACATCGCTGCGCTCCAGCTTTGCCAATCCTGTCCGGCAGGTTGCCCATCTTTAGCCAATAACCATTCATTGAAACCGAATTCCAGGTTTTTCGTTTTATCAGCAGATCTTTTAATCATCCGGGTCAGTTCCATCAGTTGTGCTTCCGCTAACCGAAAGGCACCTACCGCCACCAGGGCTGCAATATGAAATCCGCAGACAAAAGGCCAGATCCCTCCGTTATGGTAGGTTCCCGGAAGGTTAAAATGCTCATAACGGGGAAGCCAATCCGGATCGTCAGGTTTAATAAAAGGAAAGAAGTTCGGAGCAAGTTCAGGACCAAGCAATCCAGCTCTCCTCATTGCCGCACATTCCCCTTCCAGCCACCTCATCATCTTCCTTCCTCTTGACAATTTAGCCATCCCAAATAAAACCGCCATACTGTTCCCCAAAAGATCAAAACGTTCGCTGCTATACACTTTATAAGACCATAGCGCATAATAGGGTTTGTGCTTTAAGGCCAGGCCTTCATGAACATAATGGTGCTGTACTTTCTGGCGGATGCTAAACCTGTTCATTTCCCGCAGGATTTCTTCCGCTTTTTTATGCTCATTAAAAATGCGGTACACCGCATACATCAAAGTGTTGACAAACAAACCATATCCCGGCACCCACTGTTCATCCCTCCAGTCACTCGTTGGCTGCTGGGCAATCAGACCTCCATCTGTAGGCCGCTGATATTCCATCCAGGTCAATGCCAGCAGAACTGCAGGTTCCAAAAACCCGGGCTCATCCGAGCATTGTCTGAAAATTCCGGTCGCCAGTAAAAATAAAGGTGTGGTATCACTTGCGCCCCTGTCTTCTTTATCATGAACCAGCGAAGAAATATGGCCATGAGGACTTTGGTTTTTTGCCAGTGATTCCAGTACGTTCCGGACACTTGCGAGCAGCGATCTGTCTCCGCTCAGCACAATTCCCAAAACCGAAATCAACAGATCCCGGGTATACGGCTCCGGATATCCCCATCCTGCCGTTCGGGGAAGCCCATCATATGGACCGATCGAGTTGTAGCGCAAAACCTCAACAGCGGCCTCTTCTGCCCTTCTAACCAATTGCCAGTCTAACTCATCCATTTCAATAAATCCCTAGTTTTTCGTTTACAATTTCTATAAAGCGTTTCGCTACAACCCGGTAATCAAAATTTGCTGTGACATGTTTTCTTGCCGCTTTCCCCATGGTTACCCTCAGATTTTCATCAGTCATCAGTTCCTGTAAGTACCTGGAAATGTCCTGAACATTCGCCCGGTAATCAACGGTTCTGGGATGATCAAAAATCACTTTACATTCTTGTTGAAGATCACATTCATCCGGAATAACCACTTCATTCGTCACAATTTTTGTAGCAACATTTGCCAGCAATGCCGTCTCCCCATGAATCAACGTATCCAACATTCCCATTGCATTAATTCCAATGACCGGTTTTTCGCAAGCTCCTGCTTCTACCTGGATCATTCCAAAGCCTTCCAGCCTAGACGGTGCGGCATAAATATCACAGGCTGCGAGCAGATAAGGCATAAAATTTCTGGAATTAATCCCTGTTGAATAAAAAACCTTACTACTGATCCCCAATTCGTTTGCCAGTTTCAGATCTGCAATATTCTGGATCTGCGTTCTTTGCTGTGGCCAGACCTTACACACATATTTCCAATCGGGCACCACATTGTCAATCCGGGCGAGCGCATGCATTACTTCCTGGGCCCCTTTTGAAGTGGCATCTCCACCGGCAGTCAGGATCATCAACTGATCCGGATGGATCCCAAATGACTCCCTCAGGACCCGGACTTTCTCTTCCTGTTGACCTTTGGGATTAAAAGCATCTGTATCACAGCCTACCGGAAGTACTTCAATAATTTCGGCGCGGATCCCATCACGAACATACATTTCCTTTACCCATTGGGAGGTCACCAATATCAGTGGCAATTCATTCAGGGCCTGCTGATGGTTTGCAATGTAACCATCGGCTACCAGCCAGGGCAACGGTAATATCCCAAACTGACCGGGATGAAGAACCAATTGCGGTGTGTATCCCCAATAGCCAACCCCGACCGCGAGATCCGGTTTAAACCATCGGTAATACCATTCCTTTTCCTGCGAAGATCGAAAATGAACGGCTTGCGTTTCTACTCCTGCTTCCATTAAACCTCTGTACAACAAATCTCCCTGAGTGGAGAGTCCACCTGGCGAAGACGGATAATCAAACAACACCAAGACCTTCATTTCCAAACCCTTTCTCTATCCGACGTCAGTTGTCTGAACGCTTCTTCCGCACTTGTAAATTGCTGGAAAGCTTCGCATTTTGGTGTTGTTCGGGCCTCCCAGCTTTCCGGATCAAAACCATAGATACCGGTAATGATATTGTACTTTTTCTGCCAGGTCGCTGCGCTGAGTTCATGGTATAAATCTGCCGAAATTTTTGCCCTTGGATAATAGCCTCTGTTGCCGTCTTCATAGGCGAATGTCCAAAGTTCATTCGCCCGTAATTTCCCGGACTTCCAAAGTTTAATGACAACCCTTCCAATTTCCTCATGGCGGCGATGTCTGGTATACTCGCCATCGGGTGCATGGGTAAGTATCAGGTCAAATGTTTTATGTGGCAACATGCTTAAGATCTTTTGCCGGATCATTTTTTCCGACAATGGCCGTTGCTCAGGGCCGTCGTCCAGATCATTCATTTTTCCCTCCGCATTAAAAAAAGCCAAGGCCTTTCTGAACTTCTCCGCACGGTCCTGATCTCCCATTCTACATAAGCTGGCAATAAAAACCTGCCAGGAAGATTCCTCCAATAGGGTTCCTCCGGCCCATAGTGTTTCATCATCAGGATGAGCGACAATTACGGCCACCATCTTATCTTTACTTTCCACCTCCTCCATCATCACAAGATCTTTATGGCCACGCCTGCAATTGCCACCAACACCAATACCGAAAGCAATATCCAGAAAAAGACGCCGACCATTGCCCCGATCACCACCTTCTCCTCTCTTTCTTCCGGAGTTTCAACAACTTCTTTCCGTTTTCGGCTTGCTGAGTGGGGAGTTACTGCAGCCAAAACCAATGCCAGTATAATCGCTGCTACCAAACCCGGCACCCAATAGTATCCCCATGCAGAAGGCCCCCTCGGTGCTGCCCATTCTCCTGCACCAAGGGCAATGAAAAACAGTAAGATAAAGAAAACCCAAAATCCGCTCCAGGGCCCCGTATTTCTAAAAGCCAGATTGAAAAAAGCCGTTAAAATCGTTGCAAAAAGCAATGCAAATAAAATTCCAATAAATTCCATATTCCGATAGGTTAAAATCAAACAATTCACATTATCTGTACCGCTTACTGAAATGAACGGCCTGCAATCCACGCTTTTCCAGTACTGGTAAAAACCTGCGGGCAAAATTGCTGACCATTGTATCCGGACTATTGACTGCTCCTTTAAAGAGTTCTATGTTTTTCCGGTAATCTTCCAGTACCATTTTCAGGTAAAGCTTGTCAAAGTATTCTTTTTCCATTCTGTTCATTTCCCGGAGCCGGACTTGTTCTTTGACCGGTAAAACATCAGGCAATTTAAGACCCTTTGCAGCTGCGATGGCATTTAATGGCATCTTAACCGTGGTGAGTTCCTCTTCGGCTCCTTTCCCGAAATTACGTACCCGAAGACTTCCCCCCTTTTCCCTGGCCAGCCTTCCCCATTCCGTTTCCAATTTTATCATTAGTACAGCCTTCTCCAGAAACATGGCCGTTTGGATGCCATCTCCTATTGCCGCCGAACCCGGCGAATTGATGCGTGTATGATCAACCGCAGTTGTCGTATCTCCCGCAGCCCCGGTCCGATCTGCAGGCTGGCAACATTGCAGAATAACAGCGGCCAACAACATCATGGCCAATAAGGTGTTCTTTTTCATGTCGCTAAGATTTTATGTTTTGATCAGTAATAAGGGAATGTGCGTATGATAAGCCATTTTCCTGGTCAGGCTCCGGTGAAACAGGCTTTCAAAAAATCCATGTTCCTTCGGAACAGCGATGATCAGGTCTACCTGATGTTCTTCCGCAAATCTGGTAATGCCCCTCGCCACATCCCCCTCCTCACTGTAATGGTAACTTGCCTCTTCTCCAAACCGGCTTCTCAGGCTCGCTTCCTCGGCTTTTGTTTCCGGGTTAAACCGATGCTCCTCATATTTATCTACATTTAAGACCAATAGTTTTGCTTTAATCGCCTGAATAAAGTTATTAATCGTCTGATCAGGGATCGTGTCGGCTACCTTCTTTAGCTCCGCGGCAAAGACGACCTTTGAGATCCCTGTGAAGATGGCCTCTTCGGGAACGATCAATAAGGGAATGTGACAGATCCTGGCAATCCTGATCGTATTGCTGCCGATTAAGGTTTGTTCCAGCCTGCTTTTCCCCTTTATACCCATTACGACCAAACCAATAGATTCTGTCTTGCCGAGTTCATTTACAGCAAGATCCAGTGGCCGCTCATCAATCCGTATATTTACATTGGTTTGGCCATTGGTTAACAATTCCAGTTTGCTTTTCATGCCCCTCAACCGCTCCTCATTCTTTTTCCATTCATGCTCTTGTCTGATCGCATTTTGCAATGGAACATCAATTGTTGAAGGAATATAATCAGAATAGTATAAAAGAATGTTTGGAACATTCAACTCGCGACTTAAGGCAGCGGCATACATCGCGGCATTTAAAGCGACATCAGAAAAATCTGTCAGTATCAACATGTTTTGATTTGAGAAATTCATCATATCTTCTCCTCTTTTTTAGGGTTTTCATTGTTAAACTGTTCTTTTGATGGGGATGTGCGAAAAAAAACATCCCAAAAGGCAGAGCTGACACCAAATGCCTTATCCGGATATTTGTAATGATGCAGGTGATGGTGTCTCCACAGTGCTTTTAAATATTTAGGAGGGGCGTAAGCATGAATGGCAAAATGCATAGAAACATAAATCAGATAGCCCAAAATAAAGCCAGAGAAAAAGATCACTCCATATCCCGGTTCTCCGGTTAACACCACTGAAATCAGAGCGAAAAAAGACAGGTATAGAATGGCAATCAATATGCTGGGTATAGGGGGCATAAATAGTCTGGATTTATCCCTTGGATATTCATGGTGGTTTTCGTGAAAAATATAGACCAAACGTTTACCTATTTCAGTTTTCGCTTCGAAATGAAACAGGAAACGGTGGGTCAGGTATTCGACCAATGTCCAGAAAACCATCGCAGTCAGCATTAAAATCAAAATGGTTTCCGGTGGATAATGCCATTCGAAATACCCGTAAAAAACCAGGAAGGTGACCAGCGGAATGTACATCGTATAAATAACAAATGGCCTGGTCTTGGTTAACCGCTCCAAAAATGGACTTTTAAAAATCTTTGCTTGTCCTTTATTATTAATCGTCTTATAATTCATATCTCTATTTATTAGATAAAAACCATGATTTCAAAGAGAACGGGCATAGATGCCTCGAAAAATAAAATGTAATAACACGCGAATTTTACAAATGTTTTTTTTTCTGATTTTTTTAAACCTCTGTTTTCCAGGATTGTTTTTTATATAGTTAGAATGGACTAACGTCTTAACAATTAAATGGAGGATTGAAAAATGACCTTAGTAAAATTTAATGAAAGAAGAAACGGAGATGTATTGAGCCCAGGGTTCAATGACATTTTTGAATCATTTTTTAATGATTCTTTTATTTCTGATCGCATGACTTCCAGAATTCCTGCAGTCAATATCAGCGAAACCGATGGATATTACCACATTGAACTTGGTGCTCCGGGATTAAAAAAAGAGGATTTTAAAATTGATCTGGACAAAAATATGCTGACGATCGCCGTGGAAAAGAAATCAGAGCAAACAGAAGCGAATAAAAAGTATAACCGAAGGGAATATAGCTACAGTTCTTTTGTCAGGTCTTTTGCCCTTCCTGACTCCGCAGATGACGGCAATATCGAAGCAGAATATACCGATGGTGTGCTTAAAATCAATGTCGCCAAGAAAGAAGAGGCCAGAATGGCCAGCCGTCAAATCGAAATCAAATAACGGTTAGACTCTCCTGTTTCCGCATGGATCATGTGGAGACAGGAATTTACCTATACGCAGCTCAGAATTTGTGTCTTTTGTCTCAAAAAAGGGAATACCCGGTTTTAGTGGATTAAACGAAGTATTTTTCTAAGATTAATTCTTAATAATGATGATTTTTTTGTTTAAATTACAATAATCAAATTAATCATTCTTAACTAAAATCATCCCATGAACAAAAAACACTACCTCAGCAAGGTAGGCCTGTTAGGTTGTATCTTGCTACTCTCGTCCATCATTTCTTCCTGTAAAAAAGAAACGCCCGCTGCACAACAGCCAAAAGCAGAAGATGAGAATGCCTCGTCTATTGCCTACTTTATTAAAAAAGGCTACAAAGCAGAAGACATCGTTGTTAAAGACGGTAAATTTATCATTCAAACAGATATCGTCATCAGCCGCGAAGATGTTGAAGCGAGGATCAAAAACGAAGGCGCTTCAGGCAGCCCTCAGACAGAACATTGGAGATCCAATTACATCATTGCCGACCCTTATCACAAGAATGTCAGACTCTATATTGAGCCAACGGTAACCGCTCAATGGAAGACTGCCGTTCAGGGTGCCATTGCGAACTGGAACAATATGCCTGGTCAGGGTACCACCATAGAGCTTGGAATGTCGATAACTACTTCAACTACGGCCTACGATACCCGGGTATTTATGGGTTATGAGAATGCCAATTGGATTGCGCGTGCTTATCTTCCTGCATCAAGTGGTAAGCCGGGCGTAAGTATAGAGATCAACAGTAAGTACAATACCATGAGTGCCAGTCAGAAACTTTTTGCCATCACACATGAACTGGGTCATACGATTGGTTTTATGCACACCAATCAAACTTCTGGTGTATTTATTCCTGGAACCCCTTCAGTGGATGCCAATTCAGTAATGAACTCCTTTGTATTGCCATGGGCAGGATTTACTGCCGGAGATGCACTGGCGACAAGCGTGTTATATCCGAATTGATGATCATAGCTGCTTTCTTATTTTAAAAACAAAGCGTCCATCGATATTTTATCGGTGGGCGCTTTGTTAGAAGAAGAAAGCTGTTGTTTAATTTCATCTATCTCGGGCATTTCATACTGCTATGTTTCTCGTTAAATCACTAACTGCCAATCACTAAACTCACAATCATAACTGAGCCCTAAATTACCACAGAATAGGTTTGACTATTCATCTGTTGCTGTTCAAGTCTATTTCATATATAGAAATCTCAATCTTCATTTCCAAGTTCAAGTGTTAATTTTTTCCAACCAGCTAGTCTTGCTTTTTCAATTGGCTCTTTAGTAAAACCTGATTTTGTTTTTCGAACAGGCAAAAGGGTATATAGCGTTACAATTTCATCATTTTCAGAAGCGGCCAAATTTTGATCTGCATCTTTTCCTCCTGGCCATTTTAGATCAACCACACAAAATGCGGCGATCCCCTCCGGCCAGCTCAGATCTTTGAAACGATCGTCCTCTGCCAGAATATAATCGCCTTCCGAGATCTTCATTCCTTCTTTCACCGATTGCGTAATTTTCGACAACAACTGTATTGGAAATTGATTTTCAGCTGTTTGAACATAAAAATTCCAATACCCCTCCAAAACGATGAACAGTTCGATCATCGGTTTATGAAAATCAAACAAACCAAAAGTAAATAAGACCCTGTTCTTTTTATTATTAGCAGGCACCAACTTTTGCACCACAGGCTTATCCTTAGCGAAGGAAGCAACATCTACGGGTAATATCTTTCCCAACCTCAAAGTTACATGACTTAAAATACCACTTCCTGGAATTTCATTCTCAACCCACTCCGGCAAGATGTAATGACTTTTTGCTTTATGTAATTTTAGATAATCAGCAATTTTTGGATCCTTTAGTGAAATTGCAAGATCTAATGGAAGCATTCCATTCCTGATATGCATTCTATTAACGTTAGCTCCATGGCTCACTAACAGTTTCACCATTTCAAAATGACCAAACGTAATTGCGCTCATCAAAGGTGATAAAAGACAGCTCTCTACGCCATCTACATAAGCACCGTTCTCCAATAACCAACTTGCAATTTCAATATTATTTTCCGTACCAGCGACATTTAACGGTGTCTCATGGCCCTTTAAAGAAATGTTTACATCTAAACCTTGTTTTACGAAAAATTTAAAAACTTTAAGATCTCCATACCTTGCACAATAATGTAGCGGTGTTTCAAGAACACCAAAATATTCGACAGTTAATAAATTCGGTTGCTCATCCAGAATTAATTTGATTTTATCCAGATCGCCATTTTTAATAGCGACATTAATATCGTTTGATTTGTAATTCATAATTAGTATCTAATTCTTTTAAAAGAAGTCTCCTTGGTTCATCGCTTTAGCTAAGTCACTCATTGTTTCCGCTACATTGTCACTAGTTGAAAGCTGCTCCCAAACATGCTTCGCAGCCTTTTTAGTATGGGCTCCGTCCCCATTTGCTGCTCTTGTAAAATTTCTAATATCATCATTTAACCCTATCCCTGCATCACTAATAATTTTCTGAGAATCAAGTATATAATTTCTATGTGTATCATCCCAGTTAGATGGAGCATTTTCTCTCACAACATGATGATCATGTGGCCTATCGATAAACTCATCGCTGTACATCTCTCTGAGTTTTCTTTTATCCTCAGCGCTCAATAAACACTTCTCCAATCCAAAGACATCTAGCCAATTTGAAGGATCATGAACATAAGCATAAAAGTTAAGCTCACCGGATGCTAATCCAATAGGATCCTGACTAATATACATCCCTTCGTCTGGACTGTAATATCGAAAACGGTTATAAGATAATCCGGTTTCAATATCCAATGTTTGTCCTTGAAACATGTAGTTACAAAAGCCAGCCTCACCCTTTTGCATCTTTGGCTTCCCATAGCTATCTATTTCCCTTTGCCAAATTAAGTCTCCCTCGTCATTATAGCCTTGTATCGGTGTACCCAAATGATCTGCAACAATACTATATTTTTTACCCCCCTTTATCTTTGCTACGGGGCTAAAATCAGTATTGTTAAACACCCAGGTAATCATCTCATCCACCGTACTTTCCCTTGTATCAAACTCTTTCCATTCGTGCAACGGTTTATTTCCGTCCCAAACAAATCTAGTAATTGTTTTTTTATATTTTTTCCATAGCCTACGACCTAATGCATCATAAGCGAAACTGACTTCAACATTATCTGGTCGTACCACTTTTTCAAGCATACCACTCTCGTTCCAATGATACCTCCAGGTATTACCGTTAACTTCTCTTTTTTCTATTAACTTACCTTCATCATCATATTGGTACTTACAGGACTTACTTCCTTTCAAACGTCCACCTTTGTCGTATATACGATCGTCCCTTTGTTTACTCTCAAAAAGATTACCTACCGCATCAGGCATGCGAAATTCTGCCGTTCCATCTCCGTAAGTAACTTCAGCAAGATTCCCATGGACATCATGCCTGAATAATTTTGCCCCTGTAGTTGAATCATTAACTCCAACAAGTTGCTCCCCATCCCATGTATATTTTCTTTGGTAAACGGAACGTTTATCTTTTTTGATACTTTGCTGAATAAGGTTGCCAGTTTGATCGTAGTCAAAATATTCATGTACACCTCCGGTTGAGTCTCTTTGTAAGACCTGCCCTTCTTGGTTACGCCTGAATGTTGCCTGCCAGCCATTAGCCTCTATACTTTCCAGCATGCTCATAGCCTCATCATAATTCATCTGAACATTGGCACCTAAACTACTCGTCAGATCTGTGCGCTGTCCTAATAGGTTATAAATACTGCTAATCCAATGATCATTACAGCTCTCTTGTACCACCCGCCCCATCAAATCCCTCACTAATTCTATCTCTGCATGTTGGTTTGTAGCGTTAACTAGTTTACCCATATTATCATAGCCATAGTTTTCGCAACTGCCATCTGTACGATGCAGAAGAGTTATTAATTTTCCGGCACTATTATATTCGTAGGCATCTACATGACCATTTGGACGTTGTAATTGCACAACTTGTCCCGAAGAATTACGTGTATAATGCTTTTTAAGACCATCAAATCCTATTTCAACAACCACATTTCCTTCGCTATCCAACTCTAAGGTGTATCGCTCATCATGCTCATTAATTACTGAATTAAGCTGACCTTCTTTATCATAAACAAAGTTAATACTTACTCCTGCTTCGCTCCTTCTGATCACATTTCCAAAGAAATTACGCTCTAAATTAACCTTATAATATTTATCTTTTATTTCAATTATGTTACCCCTACTATCATAAACCAGATGTTGTAAGTTACCATCCAGATTCACTTCAGTCACCTTGCCTAAAAGATTATATTTCCGATATTGTGTATTACCTAAAGGGTCCTTTATCTCAATACATCGACCTAATGCATCATAATAAAATGTTACTCTCCGTCGATTCGGTAATTCTCCCAAGGCAAGATTATATTCCCTGTCATACCTGAATTGTGTTACTTGACCTAAAGCATTTATAATATTTTGGACAAGACCGTCATTATTATATATATAACTTATTGATGCCCCCAATGGATTCGTACGCTTCAATAAGTTACCCATATCATCGTACTCATAACTCCATACACCTCCATTAGGAAGTGTCGTCTCCAGAGGTTTATTCTGTGTACTATATTTTATTGCCAACTCCCCCTGTCCAGGCAGATTAATAGAAATCAGATTCCCTTTATCATCATACGCATATGTCGTCGCTACTCCCACCTCATTACTCTCCGCAATCAGGTTAAAACAATCATCATAAGTAAACAGCTGCTCACCACCTAAGCTATTCACAATCTTGGTTACAATTCCTCCCTGATGATAATAATCTTTACTATGCCCCAAGCTATTTGTCGCAATCGTATGTCCCTCCAGATAAACAAAAGTATAACTGAAAAGACCATCAGGTCCAAGCGCAGCTGTACACCTTCCCACCTTATCATATTCAAAAGTAAAGACCGTTCCATCATTAAACCTGCGCGCAATAATGTACCTGTCTTTCCAGGCGAAACGATTCAAATATCCTTCCGCATTATACAAGCCATTTAAATTACCTTCTTTGGTATAAGTATAGCGAACCGCATCAAAGCTACTCCCGCTATTTCCCAATGCAGGATTTGGCAATTTCAATGCGCTGATCAACCCTTCCTCATTGCTTTCTACCGTAATCAACCTGTCCGCGCTATCCTTAATCTGGGTCAGTTGTCCCTTATGATTGTAAGTAAAACGGATCGCAAAACCATTGCGGTTCACAATGCTCCTCAGATTACCATGTCCATTGCTTCCCTGTAATGGCCCATTAAAGTAATAATACAAGCCATCCTTATGACTCACAAAATACTCTCCTTTCTCATCCCGGTGCAGTTCATATTTCTCCATCGGATTATAGAAACTGGTCCCTGGCTGAAGAACCGGAAACACCACTGGCCTCCCGGCAGTATCATTCATGATCACCATAGCATCTTCACCATCCACCATTAGTGTGATGTCGTAACTATGGTAAATATTCTTACCTAACGGCCCATCATAATTGCTATCGCTGTAATAATTTGCTTCCCACACAAAAGGAATTGGCCCTGGCAACGTAAATCCGTCTAAATAACTCGCCATGTGTCCACTTGCAGCATCCACTGGTTCACCAAGATACTTACAGACATAAGGTTGTACCGCAGCCCTATATTTCTTAAAACCTGGAAACTTAGCTTCTATCTTGGCCATCAGTTTGGTCAGCAGTTTACCTAACATTTTAACCGCAAACTTTAACCCATGCATCAGCCCCATCAACATCAGACTATTGATCAGATCGGCCAGCTTTAATTCTTGTTCGACTTTCGGTCCGCCCACAATCACCGGTTTACCCAATGGCAACACCACCATGACTGCCGTTAAGAAATTCAGGTAAAATCCCCCTGTAGGATTATTCAGCAAGATCTTTCCTACATCCTGACAAGAATATGCCCTGCATAGAAATGTACTTTGATACATTCCCTGGGTAATTACCGTATTGCTCCCGTGCGAAAGCTGCCCTTCATGCGGATGAAAAAACTTTGGCAATAGAAACAAAGGGTGAGGAATCACCGAATGCAAAAGATTCAATGCTTTCACCGCTTTTCCCAAACCTTTCAATTTCCCCATCAATGGAGGCACCGAAGGCATTCCCCATAAGGCACTTTGTGCGGCACCCCGGTAGCAATCGTTAATTAGTACCGTCCCGCCCAAAGGAACATCCTTGGCAATTGTAAATCCATCATCCGTATACACCGGCATCGCCGGAACCGTAAAATGGATATAATCCATTGGATCGAAAACCAATGCCGCAAAAGGTGTGATTGGACAAGGCGTGATTGGCCATGGTACTTTCAGCACATGAAAATCAAGACCCAGGACGATGTCAAAATGCTTTGCTGCCGGTTTTGGATCTACGGGTGCAGCCGGTACGATGGGATCATTTACTATCTTAAATGCCATAATTGTAAGTTTTGGTTTGGGGGATTATGGTCTTTTAGTCGTCACTTCACTGCCATTTGGATCATTCGGATCGTAGTACACAGTTACCGTATCTTTTTCCTTCAGGCTGCCCCCCAGCTCGCAATTAAAGCGGATAATTTTCTCTCCTTTGGCATCTGTAATCGTGATGTTATATCTTGCCTGTTTTGCTCCATAACGGGTTACACGTTCCGGCAATTTCTGATCTATTACTGCCTTTGCAGCAACATAGTTTTTGTATTTTTCTTTCTCCGCATTGTCTTTCTGTAAATAGCTACAACCGGTGTAAGTCAGAGATATGATGATGAAGATGGCTGCAAGCCACATGATTCCGTTATTATTCATCTTATTTAGTTTTATTGAGTTGGTCATATTGATCGGTCAGGTTATTTTTCCAGTTGTTTCCCCACAACTGATTCAGTATCGGCGTATAGGTATTCAGCATTTCCTGATCAGCAACGCTGAGCATGTCTTTTGCATAAAACATAGCCATTGTATTCTCTTTTAGTGCGTCATCACCTTCGTTACTTAACAACTGCCATCCCTCGCTAAAGCAAGTTCTGGCCTCCGTTTTAGTAGCGTATTTTCGCAGACTGTTCCCCAGCATCTGATGGATTCCGGCTAACATCATCGGGTTTGCGCCAGCTCTGTCGAGTTCCAGGCTTTTCCTGTAAACCGCAGCAGCCTGTTCAAACTCCTTACTCATGAAATACAAGTTGCCTTTGGCAATGTAATACTGGTATTGCGTCTGGTCATGTTGCTCCTTCTCTTTTTCTGCAGCCTTAGCAGTGATCGCAATTGCTTTATCAATTGCCTGATGGGCTTCTTTTGCCTTTTGCACTGAGGCGTAAAAAGTATGCTCAAAAAAATGAACTAGTGCTATCTGAGGCTGCCATTCATATTTTTTAGCCAACTTCAGACAGACATTTCCATAATAACGAACATCTTCTTCATCACTATAGCCAATCGCCTCATTCATCTTGATCAGCGCCTGCTGAAAGCTCACCATATCTTTTTCTTCTTCTGTCCCTTTTTTCGCCTTCGTCTCTTCCAGAATCTGATTCATTGCACCTGCGATGTCCAGATCAGGCTGGAGATATTTAAATTCTTCTTCCTTCTTTTTGGAAAGGCCTTTAAAATACATGGAGTCCCTCGATTCATACAACATGATCCGGACACTATCCGAAATCCCTGCATTCATCAACAGTTCTATCCAGTTACTAAAAGCCTTCACATCCGTCAGCGCACTTGGAAATAGCGCCAGAACCAGCTTTTCAGGACGCCCAGTCACTTTTAATGCTTTAGCCAGCTTATTGATGTTCTCCGCAAATAACGTCGCTTCAGTCCCCTGTTCTGTGATCGATTGCGCCTCCCATTCTATCTTTCCGGTCACCTCTGTGAGCGATGGGTCTTTATTCCATTCCCTAAAATAATTCTGCAGGTCAGTTGTGATCCGATCTCCATATAACTGCAGCTCTGGTTCAAAGGGTTGCGACAAGCACAACACCGTATCCTGCAGTGTTTTTTCTAAGGAAGTCTGGTACATCACAAACCCTTTTATTGTTTTAAACTCAACTGAAGAAGCGCCAACCCAGGCAAACACACTTACTTTAGGGTTCTTGGTCAGCGATTCGGTCCACATTTCAGAAAGCATCATCACCCGCTGCATGATCGCGTTATTCTCCATGCGTCTAGTTGATGTTTACTTTTGCGCCCTGAACGATTGTTTCGCCTTTGGCCTGAATCATCACAGGACCTTCAGAACTGGCTTCAAGGCTCTTGCCCCCAACCATACTGAGCTTTGTTTTTGCGCCAATAGTAACATTTTCAGGATCCAAAGAAAACCCGGATCCGGAGAAAGATTTCTCATCCCCAGAACCAGAGCCCATAGAGACCAGTTCCGAACCTAAAGCCACTATGTTTTTAGATTTGATAGCAATGTTACCCTCTTTATCTAAAGTGATTGCACTTGCCGCACTTTCCCCTTCTCCACAGGAAATGGTGATGCTGATTTTACTGTGCATTGAAATATTACCTGCGCCATCCAGTATGATCAGGTTGTCATCTTTATCTTTTATTGTCATCCCACCACCATCATCCAGCTGAACGGTATGTCCGCTTTTGGAGGTCAGGCTTTTCGTGTTATTGCTGCTGCTGCCACCGCTTCCCGTTTTACCATGGAATACACTTCCCATCACCAGGGGACGGGCAATATTACCTTCTTCAAAAGCAACCAATACCTGGTCACCTACTTCCGGTATAAACACAAAACCCCTGTTCTTACTCACCTTTTCACTCCCACCGGCATCAGGGGTTACGACCCTCAGCCATTCCGTTTGATCGTTCGTCTGACATTGCCATTTGAACTTCACTTTAATCCGTCCCTGGCCTTGTGGATCATTGTTGTCTACCACATCGGCCAATTGCATATCCGGATTTGGACGATCGTAATTCCTGAAAGCAACGCGTTCTGTCGTCGATACTATCCCTTCAAAAGAGTTGTTATAATGACCACGTTCATCTATAATATGGTGTACGGAAGTAATTAGAAATTTCCCCAGACTCTGGGCCGAAAAATCCAGGCCTTGTTTCAAACTCATACTTACTTCAGCAATGCTGCCAATCCCTACTTCCGGATTGTCGCCATTGGCATTTATTTTTAGCAGTCCGCTGATGTTTGCCTTTTCCTCGTTATCTACCAGGGATTTAATATCACTGCCATTGTCTACCCGGATTAGTGAAGGTTGATTAAAAGTCTTGCTGTACATCGAATTGGAAGCATTGATCGCATGAACCAAATCAGGTCTACCATTGGCCTGCCCGGTGCTTTCGCTCTCGAGCATCTGATCTTGTTTCGGATTATAGGCAAAGCGCTTGTTTTTGATCGGTGCAACTTCCATCGCATATTGTAAGCTCTGGACATCTCTTCCGTAAAACAAAGCCACTTCCTTCTGTTCGTCCGGTTTTCCAAAGTTGAGGTTCTCCCCATCATAGAAAAACCATTCATGATATTCTCCGCTCAATCTGTTTAAAAAATCGAAATCACTCTCTCTATATTGAATGACATAATCAATGGAACTACTTCTGGAAGCATTTGCTACAATCCTCAGGTCATTGGCAGGCGTATCTTTGGTGGCCAGTTTAACGATCGAATTCAGGTCTTTATCCAGGTAAGAACCTAAATCCGGACCTCTGTCTATTAAAATAGTCGGACTATATCCACTAACGATCAAAATTCCATGATAACCATTACTCTGTGCCAGCTCTACTTTCGTCACCATCCCTGAAAACTTCTGCATTTTAGCAGGATCGTATCCAAATGATGCAGTAAGGGTTTGTCCGACGAAGTCGCGGCTGGAGTCCAGACTGATCAATCCGGGAGCACCCAGCTGATCGTGTTTAAATCTAAGTTCAAAGTAATGATGCGCATTAAAGCGCTGTTGAAGGGTAAATGAACTAAAATGCAGTATACGTTTATCACCTATACTGATTTCCTTGGTTAAGTCGTTTTCCATAATGATCGTTAATTACTGTAGTACAGCATTTTGCTCCAATACAGTTGTAGTTCCCCAACCCAACAATCATTCCAATTACCAACAAAAATGATAAATAATTATAATTTTAATCAAAAATATACACATAATGTACGTAAAATGCCGTACTAAGCATATTTTAGAAAAAATAATTTTCTGATTTATACGTGAATAACGGATGAGTTAAAATTCAAATCCAATTATTTTAGATGGAAAAACAGACAATGTGATAATTACCTTGGACAGACAGGTTCTTTTTTCTATTTTGTGTTTATGAAAAAGCCCAACCGGAGAAAATTTCTTGGAACAGCTGCAGCCATTGCAGTTGGAACTGCAGCATCGGCGATGCCACTATCAGGTAACAACAAAATATATCCAATAGTACATCATGTATTCTTCTGGTTAAAAAATCCGGATTCCCAGGCTGACCGTGATCAATTGATTAAAGGCATAAAGACCTTATCAAAAATAGAAACCATTAAAGATATTCATGTAGGAATAGTGGCCGGCACAGAAAAACGTGACGTCATAGACAGCAGTTGGAGCGTATCTGAATTGTTATTCTTTAAGGATCTTGAGGGACAGGCGATTTACCAGACCCATCCGATACACCTTGAATTTATAAAAAACTGCAGCCATCTGTGGAGCAAGGTATTGGTTTACGACATTATTGAGGCTTAATTCGTATTTAAGTATTTTTCCTTACCTATTTACGATCATATTCTCCTTCTTTTATATTAAAAGTAATCTCATGAAACCGCTTGTCTGAAGCGACTTTTATACTGTCAAAAAGTTTTCTAAAATCTGCTGTTGGAAGAACAGCAGATCTTTCGATCTCGATTTTTTCCAGCTCGTCAAAAATTAAGGTGTGATCATCATATCTCAAAAAAACATCTGTACATATTGAAAGACCCCGCATCCGCAGTACTTCTTTCTTTATCAGATTTAAGGGATCAGAGAGGCTGGTCACAAAGCGACCTGGCTACCAAAAGCTGCATTTCAAGGGTAATGATAGGTAAATACGAACGTGAAGAGGCTGTGCCTTCTATTGAGGTGGCTAAAAAGATCGCACAAGCCTTTGAAGTTACGCTGGATTATCTGGGAGGAGAAAGTACCAATGCTTCCTTTGACAAAAGAACAGTTAAGCGGATGCAACAGATAGAAGGGCTTTCTGATGATGACAAGTCTCATCTGATAGCCATTATTGATGCCTTTATCCGTGATGCCAATACCAGAAAAGAATATAACCAGTAAACAACAAAGCCTAACTGTAAAAAGTTAGGCTTTGATTCTTCATTTTACTTAAATGAGTTCTACATTAATCATATTGTTCTAACTCCTCTTCGAGATCTCTCCAAAGTTCGCTCCAATTGACTATAAATCCAGTTTTATTGGCCACCGAAAAAACGTTGATTAGAAACCCATTCTTAGCAACAAGAGCTCCTATCTTATCCTTAAATTCATCCAAACTAAACTCAACAACATCATAGTTTCCCCATTCTAGAACAGCACATTCTTTTGCAAATTCAGCCGCACTCCAAATTGAAATCAATTTGTTGTTTTTAACTTCTGCAATTGCTATTTCATTTTCAAAAGATAGGGTATAAACCATCTCCTCATCGGCTACCTTTTTTATAAAATAACCATATCTTTTGAATGCATCAAGTTTAGAGACATTTAAGATTTCTTCATTTGTTATCATAGGTTCTAATTTGGTCTTTCCTTATTCTTTTTACCATTATTATCATACTTATGCTGCAGTCTATGCAAATCTTGATCTTGGAGATCGGAATGCTCATAGCCATATCCTTTTGCAGCTTCCTTCCCCCGTTTGTGAGCCAGCACTTTTCCAGGTGGATTTCTTATATTTTTTCTCTTTCCTCGATCTATTTGAGTCTGCTCTTGATTAATCCATCCTCTATTTGCAGAACTTTCTTTGTCATCTTTTACTGCATCCTTAAGCCTTTGCTGCCTCCCCGATCTTCCAGGATTCTCAGCTTTTTTCAACAGCTGGTTCTGGTTCCTCAGCAACTGATTCGGGCGCTTTTTCAGTTTTGATACCTACTAATATGGGTTTAGCCAGACTCGTGGCATCAGAAGATGAATCTTCGTAATTCCTACCTTTAGTATACTGTTTAATCCCATTTGTTACAGTATACGTTATTCCTCCAGCTAACACTGCAGCAGCTACGTACCTTAAAGCGTGATATGCTATTATCGGACAAACAGGGCAATTTCCATCAGGATCGGTAAGATTTACAGGATTATTCCATCCGTAAGCATAAGGAGATTTATCAATTTGATTTGGATGATCAGCTAACTGATCCACCACATTCCACCTTCCAATTACCGGATCATAGAACCTTGCCCCGTAATCGTACAGGCTACCGCATTTTTTTAGCCGTTTCTGAAGTTTACCAGTTGCACTTTTTCAGTGCTATAAAGAACGTTCCTCTACCAAAGATATAGATTTGATTTTCATCCACCAACCTTGTTTTTTGGCCGTTTTTGTTGTTTGTTTTTTGCAGGGAGCGGTACTATAAAAGGCAGTGCTTGTTCGTTAGATCATCTGTAACAGCAAAGGTAGCCTCGAAAGAAAAGCAGTAAAGGGACTTTCGCGGCATAAACGCTCTTATCCTGCCCGCAATGCCATTTATTCCACGTTCCCTTGACAGCTTTCCTTTCTTTGGCTCGGGGTGGCTTAACAGATGAACGACCTGAACCCTTGACGATTGGGGCCCAGTAAAGGGCATCATGCAATCCCTCACAGGGATGGAAAGGTCTTTGGTATGCGGGGAGGATAAGAGCGGATCTTTCTATCCCTGTGAGGTTGGGCGGGTGCAGTGCCCCCGTTTTCAAAGGGATTCCGTTGTTCCCCCGACCAGTCTTGCACTGCCCCAATCAGCCATTAACAATACCATGCTGCCGCAGGCTTTGCCGCTGACCGACCGGAGGAAGACGGCAGAGCGCAGGCCAGCCGGGGGCGTGCGGCTATTTAACATAATAGCCCATTATAACGGCAGCTTTGGTCGCAGAAAGGCCTCGTGGGGCTGTTTTATAATGTGTATTATGTTATATAGCTTGGGGCCGGTCTTCCCGGCAGAAGGGATCAGCCGGGCGGAAGGGCAGCAAAGCACAGAGGGAAGCTGTAAGCTGGCTGGGTTTTGATGCACTGAAGATGGTGAAGGGGATTATTTCAATGGATGATGCTTGTTTAAAGCTTCTTTAAGGTCTTCAAGGTTGGTGGTCTGATAACGTTCTGTACTGCTTACATATTTATGGCCTGCCATATACTGAACCGTTCTCAGGTCTTTTTCCTTTAACCATTCAGTGATTACACTCTGGCGGATCTGCATCGCATTCTGATATTTTGGATTGAGCTTTCTAAGTGCATAATTTAGATGTAGTAAACTGTTTTTTAGACTTTCGGTATCATTCCTTCCGGTAAACAGCCTTTCAGAACTACTTTGTAGTTTAGGCCTGACCAGCAACAGGTATTCCTGTAAGTCCAGGATCTGACCAGGCTGAAGGGCAAGGATCCTGCCATTGTTTTTACCTGTTTGTGGTATTTGTATCTTACCCTCTCTTAGTTTTAGGTGCTCAGGTCTCAGAGTTTCCAGTTCCAACCTACTCAGCCCCTGAAAGACTAACAGACCGAGCATAACCTTGTTCCGGTGAGTACGTTCATCTTTGATCTCGTATTGCTCATGCAACTCTTCCAGTTCTGATCTTTCCAGCAGATCATGAGGAATGGCTCTGAGTGTTCCTTTCAGCCGGACTCCCGCTACTGGATTACAGGCCGCCTGATCTTTGGTTTTAAGGAAAGAGAAGTAATATTGTACCGATAGCAGGTTCCTGTTGATATAAGCTGTACTTCCTCCATCGGATTTCAGCCGATCAGTATAGTCCAGGATCTCAGCATAACTAACCTGATTTAACGTGAGGCTCTCTTTGCTTAGCCAGGCAAGGAAGTAATCAGCATAGTTCCAGTGCTGAATGACTGTTGATGACTTCATACCCTGATCTTTCAGGTAGGCTTCAAAGTCCTTCATTAGTGATATGGGTATAGATTTGTGTACTTTCCAGACTGCTGTGACCTAAGAACCGCTGGATCTGTTCCAGCTTCATTCCTGATTGCAACAGATGAGTAGCGATGCTATGCCGGAGGGTATGTGCCCCAATCTGCTTTTTGATCCTGGCTTTGCCTTATAACTTCCTGATCCGTTCAAATACGGTAACCAGCCTACTGCCCTGAATACTCAGCAGCAGGGCATCTTCCCCTTTTCCGCTGAGCAGGTAAGGCCGGGAGTAAGTCAGGTAGTTTTCCAGATCTGTTTTATTGCTGCCGGTAAGGGGAACCAGGTGCTGTTTATAACCTTTCCTTACATACACCAGTTCCTTTTCCAGCTGAATATCGTCTACGTTCAGGCTCAGCCCTTCATTTTTTCTCAGTCCACATCCATAATAAAGTGCCAGCATTGCCTTATCCCGCAATCCCAGTTTATCTTCTCCGGTTGCTTCATACAGCCTGCCAATCTCTTCAGGGCTCAGGATACATTTGATATTGCTGCTTTTACCTTTGATCTGTACTTTCACCTCAAAGCTTTCCTGATTACTCTCTGAAAGGTAACGGCTGAACTTACGGATCACCTGCAGGTGTTTACGCAAGTAGTTTTTACTTAAAGTCCCTTCCTTCTTCTGGTTTGGACGTTCGGATAGCTCCTGCAGGTAATCTTTCAGGTCGTTTTCCTGCACTGCAGATATGCCGCTACAGCCTTTTGTTTCAAGAAAGATCAGGAAGCTGGCTAGCATTTTGGGCATGTCCCTTGGGCTGCTCGGCTCAAAGTTCAGTACCCGGAGCCAGCGGCTAAACCCGGCCTGCAGCCTGATATAGAGCGGGTTTTTCAGTTTTATATTTTGCCTGCCTTGCATTTTTTACTTCGCTTGGGTTACTGTATCTTTCTTGCTGATCTTCTGACTGTTATGTAACCCATCAGGACTTTGGGTTACTACTGAGTTACGGGTTACTGAACGGATATCCTGAAGGATGTTTGTAATAAGGGTTTTGGCATCTGTACTAAGCACTTCCAGATCGTTCCAGCTCTGTACTTTATATTCAAAGCCTTTATAGCGGTTGCCACGGATGATTTTGATGTAGCCCATCCGCTCCAGCTCATACAGGTAACGGCCGATACTGCTCGGGCTGATCCGCAAGGCAGAGCGGATTTCCTTGCTGTAAAAGCTCTCGGTATCCTGTTCTTTTAACCAGGCTTTCAGTTTTTCAAAGAAGCCCCGGCAGGTATCATTCAGCTCATCACTCTTTTTTAAGATTGTAGCTTCCAGTAGCGTAAAGGCAGCTTCAATATCTTCTATGGTACTTTCAATATACTGCTCCCCGGTATCTGTATCGGTTTTCAGTTCCCGCTGGTATTGGTGGTAATAGGTAATGGTTTCGGTAAACAGCAGCAGCAAAAGCATTGTCCTTCTTGGCTTAAAGACTGCTTCAGGCAATTGCAGATAGACGGCATGGGGATTTTTAACGGTAACGGGCTGTAGGGCCCGCTACACATTTTTGAGCTGTGTCCGGATCCGCTGTTCAGCGCCCTGATCAACTTGCCCGGCGCTGAGTCTACGCTGATAGTCCATGATCTTTTTATCCTGCTCAATGCTGTTATCCATATACAGCAGGATACAGCGGTTGGCATTATCCTCATACAGCTGTTCTCTGGTGGTGCAGGCACTCACACAAACAGGCCCTTCTACACCACTTATCTCTAGAAGAACAAGTTCTCCCTTTTCAACTAACTTCAATAGTTCTATGTGAATTTCATCCAAATTATAGGTTATTCTATTCCACTTCGCATTAGTGTTGATAAATTGATACACCTCCCAGTTAGAAAACTTAATAGGAAAGCCATTTTCAGGCAAGAAGTCAAATTCACAAACAACGTCCTCTTTTTCTAATCTATATCCTGCACCATGATAGACAAAACTATAATCGCCAATGGTCCTATTGCCCACATGTATAAAATCGGATTCAATTTTATTTTGGGATTTCCATTAATAAATAGGCCTATTCAGGATTTCACCTACCGAACCCCCTGCCCCTATAAATGAGTTGTCTGGCTAATTTGAGCCGATAAGGCAAAATCTATCACAAATGGAATTTACATGGAAAACAAACGAGTTTTTGTTAATAGTAAACAACTTTATTTTCTTTATAGCACTCATTAATTTTACTAAGCAATTTAAGAAGAACAGGAGTGTCCATACTGCTACCCAATGGCCTTAGATATAATAAAAGATCATGCATATCCTTATCCAAATCCTCTGTTTCCAACAACTTAATGCCATTTGGATTGCATAACGCAATGTAAATCCTTCCATGGCTTGAATTTGCACCAAAGAGGTAAATAGCATATCCGGCTTTTGAAGACCGGCTCTTATAAATCAAAGTCTCGTGAAAATAATCTTTATAAGTATTCCAATTATCCTCTGATTTTGAAAGTTGCTGATGTTCAACAAGAAATTCAACCATCTTTTTTTTTCTAGCTAATTCTGTCTGAATAGGAAGATTCCAATAAAAAAACACAAGTGCTATTGATAAAACTATTTTCATAATAATTAAAATTTTAAAGAAAAAGCATCGTAGCTGTTTTCAAAGCCTGTTTTACAACGGAATTTCTAAGAGATTGAGTTTCAACAGCCTCTGGTTTACTTTCCACATCCGCCTTTCCGTTCTTAAAATGCTTTTGATACTGTTTATTGACATTGCTCTTGTCAGTTGCATGGACAAGTTCATGGGAAGCGACCGCTGAAATTGCTGCATCAAGATCACCTGCCTTATAAACTTCAGTATACAAAGCCATCTGTTCAGATACCTGACCTGTTTTTCTATCAACTAATGAACTACCTTGGTTAATCGCATTTTCATTCGCCTTTAAATTGCCTTCAAAAATTACTACCATAGCGCTTTTGGGAGCCCCATCAGAATTCCAGTTAGTTAGGGTTAAACCGGCCATAGTTGGGTTCGTTCCAGGATCAATTTTTAACGTCACCCCATAGCTAGTATTATTCGCCTGATCTAACAACGCTTTATTTCCATTAGCGACTAATGCATTTCCAATCCTTCTGGTATCGGCTGAAGCATTTTTACTCCATTTTACACTCCCACTTGCAGTAATTGCATAGTTAACTCTTTTACCATCTGTTCCTTTTATCCACTCAGGCATCATCCCGTCTGGATCAACAAATCTTATCGGATTATTGAATGCATAGTTATAAGGTGAGTGTCGTCTCATCTTCTCTGCCATTGGATCTACAACATTCCACCTTCCAATTACCGGATCATAGAACCTAGCCCCATAATCATACTGTCTTAATACTTTAGGGGGCCTTAGTGGTTAATATTTTCGCAATATGTTGCAAAAAGTACTATCAACTAATTTCCATGCGGGTAAAGACCCTGTACTATCCACAATAAACTTTAAATCTAATTTTATTTTCTTTCTTTCTTTACCATCTTCTCTTCCACGACCTGTTTCCAATCCCTCACAATAGATTAATGCATCCCCTGTAAAACGTAAATCTAATAAGCCGTCATTGTTAACATCCTTGTTTTCGAAATTTAAAGTAAACGGATTATAACTAACACAATCAGTGCTATTGTTTTCAACTGGAATCCCATTTTCACAAAATATATCAGAGTTGGTATTTAAAACAAGTTTAAAAGTATCATTGTTAAAAGCATAAATTTGATAATAACCTTTTGATTTTATCTTAAATAATCCAGATAAATACCCCTGCTCTTCATCTGCGCGTAATCTTACAATATTGTAATTGTCCATAAAGAAAAGACTTGCTTCGCCTCTATCTTCATTAAATACAATATAAAATGTTTTATATAAAGTCTCTGGTAAAGATGCGGAAAATTGACCTATAAACATTCTTGAATTCCCATAGTTTTTTAATGCCAATGAACCTCGCGCGTAAACAGTATCTATTTCATCGCTGTTTACGCTATCAAGATCTTTGGAAAAACGAGAAGCTATCCAGTTTTTTAATTCATTAAATCCAATGTCCCTTTTTTTAAGCAACTTTATCTCATTATTATTGAGTTTATAAGGCACAACTACTTCTGGGTATTTAGATGACAACTCCAGACTGTCCTTTTTATTACCCCTACTGCAACTCGTACAAAGAAACAATATAACAACTGATATAAATATTAATGTTTTACTCATCTTAATAGTTTGATTGATTTGCGGGCGTGATTGAATTGTACTTTCTCTTAACTTGTTGATCATAATTTTCTACACCTCCTCCATTGTATCTTTTTATTGCGTCCCACCAATTCCCTCCATTTCCGGTACGCCAATTCATGGTGCCTTTTTTATCTGATCCCATTCCTTTCATGAATAACCAGTTTAAACCTGCGCCAACACTTTTATCAGGTGTCATTGTTTCTCCTTTGGTCAAGCCTATTCTACTTTTTACATCTGTCCAATCCCCTTTCACATTGACCTGCATTATATCGGTTTTACCTGTCCCCGTAGCTCCGTCAAGATTCCCCGAATTACTTTCTTGAATTGCCATTGCTTTAACAGTATTCACATCTAATTTCCCTGGTAAATCAGAACCTATTTCATGATTATCTGAAGGAGTTGGCAAGTCAGATTTTCCAGCTAAATCTTTATTAAACAAAAAAGTATTTGCTGCTATTGCATAATCATTTTTTTGGAATTTAGGATCTTCGTATCCTTTTACTACTCCTGGCATAGGTGCCTGAGCATAACTGTAAAAAGATTGTCCTTTTTCTCCATATTTTGAATTAAGCCCTGTTGCAACCAAAGTTCTAAACTCTGTATTTGACTGCCTACGCCCAATTTCTTTACCATTCATGTCAAACCAAACAATATCTTGTGGCCCCATTCCGTCAGGATCAATAAAACGTATCGGATTATTGAAACCATAATTATATGGCGAATGTCTTCTCATTTGCTCAGCAAGCGGATCCACCACATTCCACCTACCTATCACCGGATCATAGAATCTTGCTCCATAATCGTACATCTTCTCCTGATCCTGCTTCTCTTTTCCGTTGTACTGGTACTTATTCTCCGTACCTGAAAGTGTACCCTGCATATCCAGTCCAAAAGGATAATAATTCGTCTCCTGAATCTTTCTTGCAATACCTGCATTGATATCAAAGTACAATCTGCCATTTCCCAAATGGTCTTCCAAGGTATATTCGTAACTGTAACTTATTGCACTATTCCTCACTACCCTACCTTCAGCAGTCTGAAGGTATTTCAATACCCCATTCTCATATTGGATACCACCAATATACTCATTCGAAATTCCGGTACCAACTGTTTTACGCAATTTTACACCTGCTGCATCATAAGTATAGTTAATCACATTCCCACCTGCAGTCATTGTTGCCGGAAGGTTCAGCAGATTATAAGAGATGGTCGCAATATTGTTTCCTGTATTTAACGTGTTCGTTCTGGAAGTCATATTACCATTGACATCATACCCATAGGCAGTCGTCCCTTCAAGCTGATGGAGTGCATAAACGGCCTGACTGCTATCCACCACTGAAGTCAACCTGTTTCCACTGTAATTATACTTCAGCTGATCAGTCAAAATATTGGCATTGTAACGTTGCATCCCCTGGATATTGCCCATCACATCATACATGATTGACTTTTCGTGGTTATTATCACTGCTCAATCCCGATTTCAGTCTGTTCAACCCGTCATAGCGATAATTATAAAACTTCCCTGTTCCCCATTCCTGACGGCTGATATTCCCGTTATATTGGGAGGTTACCCCTGTTATCACATCCTCATATTTTAGGTTCTGGCTGAACAGTGGAGCACTCTGACTTTTCAGCCAGCCTCGTGAATTGTACGCATAGGTAACTGTCTGGGCAAAAGCGGGTGTCAACAGATTAATACTGTGCAGGTTTTTGCTCATCAGCTGGCCCACTTCATTGTAGTTATTTCTACTCAGCAAGATCTCTGCATTCGCCGTGGCAGCATTATCCCCGGTTTTCTGGTAAGTATCTTTTAGCCTGCCCACCTGATCATAAGTAAACCGGTTCGCTACATAAAGCTGTTCTGCCCCGTTTACATAATGCCTTCGTATATTGGTTAAGACCTCTCCGGGAAAACTGTAGGTCGTACTTACATCATCATAATTGCCCACTACAAGCGTTCCACCCTTGTAGTGCTGCTGGATACTCCTCACAATCTGGGCTTTGTTATCGTAATAGTTTACTTTCCACAGCATATGAGTAGTTCCAAGCACATTCGTCAGGCTGACAGTTGGAAGGCCTTTGATCATACTGCTATAAACGGAGGAAACATTATAGGGTGCAACCGCTGGGAGGCCTGGAACAGCATAATTATCGTAAAAATTATAGGTAAGAGCCGTTGAAACACCACTTTGAGGCCAGCTTCGGACGGTATAACCATTGCCTGTAGCTACCCGAAGCTCCCAAAATAGCGTCTGATTTTCCAGGACGATCTGCAAAGCATCCCGATAAGGCGTGTTTGCTGTACTTGAGGGATGTGTATAAATTCCGGTCAATACAACCCTTCCAAGTCCGTCATATTTGGTTATCGTCCATTCCTGAGGAGCCTTCGCCCTTTGCAGGGCATCCTGGTTTCCCACCACCTGGTCCAGTTTATTGTACAATAAATATTCCCAACCTTTTCCGGGAAGCTTCTTTTCAGTCAGCCTTTTTTTATCATCATAATGATAAGCATAGATGAACTGGTTAAACGGAACATCCGTAACCGCTTCAGTAAATGCGTTTACAGTTACCGCTGGCGGAACAACATAACGTAGGTTTCCAAAATCATCATACACATAATAGGTAGAGAGCGAAACTGCTTCCGTTTCCCATATTCTTTTCAATACCACACGGCCATCAAAATCCTTGAACTCTTCTACAGTTCCGGTTTTCCCACTGACCCAATTTTCGTCTTTACTGATGGTTTTATAGAGTTTCCCTGGCAAATAAACGCCAGTTCCACTGGCACCGCTTGCGGCAACCACCCATAGTTTCACTTCATTGGCAATATTCGCCGAGTAATTGACTACGGCAGTTCTTCCTCCGGTAGCCGTCCGCGTTGCAGCAGGCTGCCATACTGCACCTGGCGCACCTTGTTCCAGTACCCGGTTTAAAGGGGAAGCTTCAAACACTGTTTTTGAAAATGCGCTATTATTGGGAATTATCGTTACTCCGGGTGCCGCCCAGCCTGCCGGGTTGGTCGGATCAGTATAGAATGCATTCTGGTCTGTTATTGCTGAGGCCTTATAGCTGCCATTACTGCTTGCTACGGTTCCTGAATAAGGCAGATATTTCTTTTCTTCCCGCCCAAATGCATCATATGCAACCGGAGTAATCAGATCTCTTAACAGCGGACTGGCCTTCCACTGCACCGTTTGTAAAGGCCTTCCGAGGCCATCAAAGTATTGGATCGTACGGTTCACCTGTCCGACAGGTAATCCGGTCAGCTGACTTTCCAGGGTTTTTCCTGGCACCCTTACCTGACTTTCCATCACGTAATTCTGGTTAATGCTGGGAACCTGACTTAGTGCAGGTTCCAGCGACAATAAAGCGATACAGCTTAACAGGAGTTTAATATATGGTATCTGAAATCTAAAATTCTTCTTCATCCTAAAGGGCGCCTAACGTTTATAATTATATTGGTAACACTTAGTATTTACTGATTCTTATCTTTGCCACTTTTTTTTAAAGCGACAATTCTATATTTTCTTTAAAAAAAGAAGCCACTATATTTAGCGGATCGAATTCTTAACAGATCAATTTCTAGGTTGTGACATCCTTGCAAATTCGGAATACAATTCTAAATTTATAAATGTAGAATTTGTAAGATCAACATTATTAGAACTATATGTTGTTGATCCATTATTATCTAAAACTATACTGCTATTTAAGAAGTTACCAACCAAAGACACCCACCCACTAACTGGCATTGTAAACTCGAATGTATAAATCCCTTTCGGAATTTTTTGACCTGCCTGAAGTGCGGCGGTATTAAAGTCGTACAATACCGTACCAGAGCCATTCTTAATTTTCAATCCGTTAATCCGTCCCCCAGAGGTAGTAAAATTAGAATAAGTCAGAGGTATAAGAACAACCGTTCCGACCGGACAATCAGTCTGTTGTCCAGCATAATTGTAGCAGAGATGCTTAATAATATTCCCATCCTCATCCTTGACAATTGCTAATCGCTGAAAATTATCGTATTCATAATATTCGGTGTTTCCCCTGATATCAGTACTGCTGGATAAATTCTCAATGCTGTTATAGGTCATTGTTTTCATCTGGGCATCTACGGGATAAAGCCTCAATTCATCGATCGACCAAGATCCACTATTGCTGATAGAAACCGAAGTTACACCTGAAACTTCGTGTAAATACAATGACCATCCTTTAACAGTTTTCACTTTAATCGGGTACCCAGCCAAGGTTCCTGTAATCGTATACGATGTAGCATTATTAGTCCAGTAAGAGACCATATATGTTGCATTGGAACGTAGCCCTGATTTCGTTATAGCGCCACTAACCGGCTGGTAGCTATACTGACCTGTTGGGGTAAAAGAACCTGTTGTTGTACCCACTCCGGCATAACTCCAGCCTCCTTTACTAAACGGTTCGAAACTGGTATAAGCCACATCAGTTCGAATTGAATTATTCACTTCAGCAATAGGTCGTGAGCCACGATCATTCCATATGTAGGAAATATGCGGTCCATTTTCCTCTGATAGATCAATAGGATTACCAGCTCTATCATAATCAAAAAAGCGCAATTTATTATTTAAACTACCGGTACCTACTTTAAATTTGACAAGCTCAGGCTTAATCACCGTTTTATCGCTAAACCAATCTTTAAAGTCTGTTTTTATATAAGAAACTGGACTAACTGTTGCACCGACAGTTTTCACTACTGTTTGCTCAACTACCGGATTTAGCATATTCTTTAAAACCATGTCCGTATATGGAGCAACAGCATAATTTTCCGGATAGGTCAAAGAGGTCACGTTATTAGAACCGTCACTGCTACTACTTGTAATCTTTATTTTCTTAGTATAGTCTGTGTTGTAGGTAAAGCTCTCTAAACCTGTTACCGGATTTAGTCCGGCCTCATCATAGGTCTTTGTCGTTGTGTTTTTTAAATAAACGACACCACTATTATAGGTATAACCGCCGATAGAATACCCGGAAAGTTTATCCGTAGTAGATGGCATTGTCGCGTCACCGGCACCATTATAATCCCAGCTACGTTTGACAGTATGATTGGTAATGTTTGCCAGTTGCCAATTGATCTCGTATTCGTTTAAGATGTCCTTAACCGGTATAAACTTTGAAGCATTTTTTCTAAAATAATAAGTCGCTTTTTCAATGCCGTTCAGATCGGGAGACTCACTAACCGGATTATTGAATGACGGTATATTTAAAAAATTTATTATTCCGGTATTGCCGCTTACCGCATAAAATTCATGCATGATACCTCCATTGAGGAAGTCCTTATCGTTGCTTTCTAAAACGTATTTATAGGCTACCGGAGATCCACTAAAGTTAGGATAGGACCTTGATGATGCATTGATTCCAATTGCAGATGGACAAGTGATAAGTGAGTTCCCCATTCCTACTCCCGCACAAAATCCCCCCAGTGCCACACCAGATTCAATATTTGGCCGGCCAATGTCACCGATTCCGGAAGACACATCAGGTTTATCCATGGATGCATATTTAAAGTATCGGAAAGTTGACTTTTGACTTTCGGGGTCAAATGATCTAATATTCGATACACGAATGCCACAGCCAGGTTTATTTACATTAAATGTTGTTTCAACCGGATCATATTTAAAAAACACAAATGCATGTGGCGTCCTTCCATAGACTGTTATTCTGAACTGGTATTTTATTCCCGCAGTTAAGACTGCAACAATTGGCGTAACACCATAATTAAAAAAATCTCTCTTTAGCCATAGCATTTGATCATTTGTAACATCCCAGAGTTGTATTTCTGCAAGTTGTCTGTTACTTGGTGGATTATAGTCAGGATCAGAAGGAGATGGTGCTCCAGGGCTAAGCCCAACTGTAAACTGTCCAGATACGGTTTGAGTTTGGGTTGGGGTAAAATCACTGGTTACAGTTGCTGGGGTATTTCTACCGGTCCCTGTTCCAAGCAAATTAAAGTGTGTCCAAACTATTTCGGTCACACTGGTGCTAATGGTGTGAGGCTCATAAAAATATTCTTCACTTCCACCCGTTGGATAGGTAACCTTCTGCAATGCACCAACAGTTGAAAATGAAGGATTTCTGTCTGCCCCCAACGCTCCATTAACATATTGTTCGTAATTTGGAATCTTAGGAAAGAAATTCGTGCTATTACCTGCGTTATTAAAGTAACCAAAATAATCCTGAGAGAGAGGTTTGATCAGGAACAGCTGTTGGATTGTTATATTCGAATAGATGCGTTAACCTTCCCACTGTCCCCCCCTCGCTTTCCTGTGTATACATCTTTGTAAGAAAGAACTTCTTATTCACTTCCGTTGAACTGTGCGTGACATCTAAATATTCAAATACATACATTTTTTGATCGTTAGCTGAGATGCTTGTTAATCTGACATCACCACTTAAATCTGGCCTTTCTTCGTAGGTGAAGTTTACATTTTGATTATTTGAGGTTTGTATGGAGGTGAGATAAAAGCTACCATATGAAATTTTATTATAAGTAACCTGCCCCATCACAGGGTTACAAACTCCGCATGGGCTCCCGGTAGCATTTTGCGGAGTTTGAAGTGTGACAAATTGTGAGGGACCTAAATTTGCTTCGAAACTAACACCACTATAATTAAAGGAAACCTCCTGTCCTTCGGGAGTTTGTATTTTAGTTAAAAACCATGTGGTTGCCTGCACATTAAACTTCGGTGACATGCCATTTAACACCACACTAGTGGTTCTTTCTATAATATCATTTTGACCAAAAAAATATTTAATGCCATCCTCATCAGTTACCGTAAAAGTTGAAATTTCACTAAGTAAACCACCAGTTCTTTCAATTTTAATTTTCGAATGGTCGATTAATCGTGGATTTCCAGTTTTATCAAAGAAGAATTTCCCGGACAATCCTGCTACGTTAATCGAATAAATATCATATTCTGTATCATACCCGTATTTAAGTGCTGTTTTAAGATAAAGGAGATAATCAGTATCACTAATCGGTGCATCAAAATTAGGTGGCGATAGAAAGCTGCTTTTTTCATCTGGCTCATCATGAACAGTCCGGCTAATGCTGCCGCCAGCCAGAACATTCCAACCTAAACCTGCACGGCCCGGAATATCGTTAACTTTGATACCATTGTTTGAATAATTCAAACTAATATTTGTCTTGATATTTCCAGTCTGCAAAGTATATAACGGAACCTGGACATTTGAAGCTCCGGTAAACATTTGTGTTGATGCCTGCATAAATCTTGAAAGTTCTGCCACTTCAGGTGAAGGAGGAACTAATATTGGAAGCTTCGTTGTTGGCATTACTTGGGCCCCACAATAGATTGAGAATGATGTGAGCAAACAGGCAAAAAGAAATTTCATAATTATGTTAGGTGAGGAATAATTTATATCAAAGAATATGATCGTGAGAGGAACTAAAAAGATAACATTACCTTAGACTAGGTATTCTTTTTAATCAATACAATTGGACAAAAATGAGGTTGGTATGGACTGCAGGTAATCTCCTGTATTTGGAAAACGGGCAATACAGGTCATTATTGACAAGTTCACCATTGAGCGCTAATTCTAAAATCATATGATTGGGAGTGTTTCAAAACCATTTGGCCTTGCATCTACAAGATATAAAAAAAATAATCAACTCCGCAAACAAAACCAAAAACCAACTACCTAAAGAATCGATAAAAGTTAATTGATACAAAAAAAATAAAAAAAATTTCCTACTAAAAGCACGGAACATGGATACGACCGTTGGTTATAATCCAGGGACTTGAACCTTTGTGATTTTAAAAAAAAAGCCCATACCTCTCCCAAGGAATGTAATAACGAACTCATTTCCTTTAGAATAACTCTTCCATTAACCACATATTCATCAACTGGGTTTCCCGGGAAGATTATCCAGCTTGCTCTTTAATGCCAGATACTCTGTTTCCAGATTCCGGAAAGCCTTGGTTACGACAATTGCATTGCCACTAAGCCCAATATGTGCTAAATAACTGGCTGCAACCTGATCAAACCTCGTTTTCAAGTCCTCATACTTTTTCTTTTGATGTCGCTCTTCTGCTGTTTCTGCTTCACCATTCAGATTTCCAAAATATACACTATTGGAAATCGCCTTGCCATCAGCAGATTTAAAACACATATAAACCTCTATAGGCTGCTCATAAAGCGCTCCCGACAACGCGATGAAGTATTTACCATTTTCTCTTTTTGCGGCATTCAGGTAGCTCGAAGCCTGTTCAAGGCCTGGATAACAGAGTAAAACCATAGCGATATCGTCCCCGTGATTTCCAGTCTCCAGGGGACTAGGATCCCAGCTAAGTTCCAATCCGGCCTCTGTTTTGATCAACTTCGTGTCTCTGGGTGCGGATAAGCTTCCCTGACTAACCATTGCTTTGCTGTAATCTATTTTAAGGTTCGGATACTCCCCTTTCAACGCAAACTTCTTATTGTAAGAGGTCGCCAGGTTATGAGGATTTTTGACCGTACCCCTCGCCTCCAGCTCAAAGCCTGCGTTAATAAACTTCAGGACGCCTTCGGGTCTTGAAAAGCCCATTGTCACCGCCATAGCCTGACAATTGACCAATTGTTTCTGACTTGACTTAGTCCTTCTGCCCACCATACGTGTAACAGGCTGCCCCTTTAACATGTAATGGACCAGTTTTCCGATTTTTCCATTCGGATGGCCATATGGGCCATATTTAGATATTGCCATAACCAAAGTGTTAATTAATTTAATTTAAGATACGAATTAATTATAACAATACTGTATTTCAGCTATAAATCCGGTTTATTTCCACTGAAGCCCTGCTTCCAATGCGGCTACCTTTATATGTGCCTAAATAAAGAAGCAACAGTCCTTGAATTTGCCTTTGGAGCGGCTTAAGGCCTGATAAGGCCCTATAAACCCCTAACAGATGGTTAAGTATAACTCTAGTATACGTAACCACAAATCGACAGCATCTTCCAAAGAACATTTTCTTAACCCCAACAAACAACACTAGCACAAAAAGCTCCCATCCTTGGAAGTGATCACTACAGCTTTAGTATTTTTAATTTTTAAGGAAGCATCGGGAAGGGCATATCTTTTTTCGTCAAGAATCTTCCCCCTGATCAAAGGGATTTTTAGCAGTTTCGGCTTTGTGGGCTCTTGTGCTTTCAGCGTAAAATTCAGGCACAGCACAGCCATTGTGATAGTTAGAATCGTTTTTTGCATCTAGTTAAAAAGGTTTATGATGATTTTGCTTCTTTACACAATTGCATTCTGAGATAAGACTATTTCATCCGATGTACCTGTCGAAACTAAATACTATTGAGATCAAAATGGCAAAAATCAAACGTGGAACGATACACCCTTTTGAATGTATTTTACATTACGATTTAATTAACAAATAGTCTGAGAATTGACATATAAATATTTACAGAGATAATCAAAGAAAATCTGAAAAACATATTCTATAAATTACCGTCATATTATAACATAATTGAATATGAAGAAAACAAACATTTTTATTAAATTTCTTTGCATTGCGATGATCAGCACATTTGCAATTTCCTGTAAGAAGGAGAAAGAACAAATTCCAGGCTCCAAAACGGCAGCAAAGAGCGCAAATGAACTCAGCGTGGCAAATGATGCCAGTGTTCCACAGGTTACGATCATTCCTTTGCAACGTGGTGAAAGTGCACAAATGAAGGAAAAGAACAGCTTTTTTCAGTGTCCGACCAATACTGTCATGACCGGACGCTGGCATGCCGGAGATGAAAACGGACAAACAAAATATCAATACGCCAGCCTTCAGGCAATTGATAACACAGGGCAACCAATAGAGGCAACGATTACTGTAGAAGATGGAATCTGGAGCAATTGGTTCAAAGAATCATCCGGTGCAGGATTTACGGCTTCGGCAGGAAGAGTAATCATCGGCAGAGAACATCAGGGTGACGAAAACGGAAATACGCGTTACTTAACAGGAGTAGTTAAATTTAACGGAAAGCCTACACAGATCACAAATGTGGTTAACGCCGGCCCTTTTAAAGAATCCAGCGGCATTTTCTATACCACAAATCCTCAACAAGTCATCATTAGCCGGATTCACCAAAAAGATGAAAACGGAAACACTACCTATCAGGCAGGTACGATCGTTTTCAATTATCAGAATCCAAATGCAAATTCCTTTCGGGTAGTAGTTAGATTACACCCAACGGAGGAGTACTTCCCAATGAATCCTCTCGATTTTATAAAAAAATCCAGGTTCAGACACATGGTAGGTCTGGGATCTGACGGTGGTTACGACAAAACTTTGCCCGGATGGCGCAACAGTAATAATGACCATACCCCTCAGTTTTATGATATTCCTGTATCAACCATAAACAGTTATGCCTTACAGGATGGAAAGAACAGACGCCCGAGAGACGATAATAAAGGAGACTTCAATGTTTTTTTAGAGCCTGATGATAATTTAACAGGTGATTCCAATCCGAACAATAATGTAGCATCCTATGTCTATGAATTGAATGACGGAAGGAAGCAATTCTGGTTATTCTACGGCTATAATTACTGGAACTTTGCAGGAATCAGCCAGTCGCATCAGGGAGATTGGGAAAGTGTTACCTTACAGGTGATCGACAACAACATTACCGGCGCTTGGTTAAGTGCTCATGGAAATGACACTTACTATCCCAGAAGCGAGTTGATTGTCGAAAATACAGGAAATGTTCAGACGCTTTATGTTTACAGCGCAAGAGGCTCTCACGCACATTACAGCAGCCCAGGCGACTATCATATTTTAAACAAAGACCATGCTGCTGATGGTGGATACCAATGGGTTGTAAGTGATAAAACAGAAAATTTAGAATCTCAGCCCTGGAGAGACTACGCCGGAGCGTGGGGAGAAGTTGGAGAACAGGTTTCAACGACTGGCCCATTAGGTCCATGGTACAAAAGAATCAAATAGACCTGATACCAATAGTGCTGTGGCAACAACTGATATCGGAAAACCACAACCACACTTTAAAAAGATCACCGGTTTCTTAAGTTAAGAGGCCGCTGATCTTTTTAACTCCCCAGCATTATACAATTGAGTAGAATGTTTCAATTTAAAGGCTTTGACGACGAAAATCAGACGTCACCTAATCTAAAGTCAAATAAAATCGATAAGTCTTTTAATAACCTTGTTAGGCTGTAGAAAAAAATCTAGAGAGAGTGATTTAAGGTAGCAATAAAATGCACATTACTTTTGCACAACTAATGGTTATTATACGATGTCAGAGAGAGTATGCAAAACCCACTTGCATAGCCAATCAATTGAAAAACATAGTATAAGTCTTGGATTCAAATCAAGATTTAACTCTGAAAAGGCGTCTTAATTACCAACGCTATAATTCATTTCTTTAGTTACAAAATAAAAAATATCGATATTAGAGATCAATATCTTGGTTTCTTTTACATATCTTTAGATTACAGATAACAAATCCGAATCATAATCGACCACTTGTAGAATGTTTACTTTTAAAATTGATAATGAATATTTCAGAGAAAGTTTACTTGATTACGTGGGAAGCAAACAAGGTCAATCAGGAATTCTTTGGGGGCCAAAAGAATCGCAATGTGTAATTATAACTTCTGGAGGTAAACACGGAAAAAAGGCAGGTTATCAAGACAAGAAAAACCCAGACGGTACCTGGTGTTATATTGGACAGGGATCAAAAGGAGATCAAAATCCATACAACTACGCCAACGGATTATTAACAAATGGTAATAGAAATGTATTGTTGTTTAGTACAAGAGAGCCAACGACGCTTGAAGCAAAAGCTAGAGGTAACAATAAAAAGAATTACAAGTTTGAAGGTATATTTGATGTTATTTCTTGGGATCTAAAAACAGCCACAGAAGGAGATCGCGTAGGTGATAAGTTGGTGGTTTTTCATCTAATACCATCAAACAATATATTCAATAATTTTGAGATAGAAGCATCAAAACAGTTAGAGAAAAGAGTAACACTAGCTGATTTAGAGGAACGGATTGGAAATAAAAGGAGTTCACCAAATAAAACAAGATTAACAGTCCAAGAGTATAGAGAAAGGAGTTCCCTAATAAAAACCTATGCCCTATTAAGAGCGAATGGAGTCTGCGAATTTTGCAATAAACCGGGACCATTTATAACTGAATTCGGCATTCCGTTTCTAGAAGTTCACCATATTTTCAGATTAGCAGATGACGGTCCAGATTCACCAGAAAATGTTGCAGCCCTATGTCCAAACTGTCATCGAGAAGCACATTTTGGAAAAAACAAGACTCTACTTAGAGATGCACTCCACAGTAAAATTGTGAGAGCGCTCATGCATTAAGGATCACTTGTCCTTATAACGTTTCTTTATCATTTTCCTGAATCGAAGCTTTACCGGTTTCTATTTCCACCTCTTTTGTGGTCACTGCATATTTGGAGGGATAAATTTCTGATCCATACACCACAGCATAAGCCTTCGTAAATTCAGCACCAAAATACAAGATAATGGAAGAGTAATAAGTCCAGAGCAACAAAACCACCAGTGATCCCGTAGCACCATACGTGCTGCCGATATTGCTCTTTCCGATATAAAAGGATATCGCGAATTTTCCGATCATAAAAAGCAAAGCAGTAACCACTGATCCAAGGATTACATCCTTCCATTTGATGATGGCATCTGGAAGGACTTTAAAAACCACCGCAAAAATCAACGATACGACAACCAGGGTCAAGAGCTGATTTAAGACATAAAAAACAATGACGGAAACTTCTGCAAAGTTAGCCTGAAGACGGGCATTAAACGCGTCTAATACTGCTGTTATGGCCAATGACACCAATAGGAGAAAACCCAGACTGATGATCACCGAAAAAGAAAGCACACGGTTCTGCAGGATCTTTAGCCAGTCGTTCTTTGGCTTCGGTTTCAATCCCCAGATCATATTGATAGAATCCTGAATATCGCCAAAGACAGTGGTCGCGCCAATGAGCAAAGTGATGATTCCAATGATGAAAGCTACGTTTCCCTTATCGCCTATCGCTGCCTTTTTTACCAGGTCCTGTAATTGTAGTGCCGTATCCTTGCCCAGAAACTCATTCAGCTGAGCGTAAACTTCACCCTGTGCAGCTTCCTGCCCTAAAAAGATCCCGCAAAGGGAAATGATCACCACCAGTAAAGGCGCCATAGAGAACACGGTATAATAAGCCAATGAGCCACTCAGCTTGAAAACCTTATGCTCAATCACTCCATTAACAGATCTCTTTAGGATATCCCATATCCCCTTTAATGTGATTTTCTTAGCAGTCTTCATCCGGATCCTCCTCATCACAATGCTTGTCAAAGTAGCGCTTGATGAAAAGATTGACGATCCTATTCTCTAAATTATCTTTTGTCCATAAGATCAGGAACGCGATAAAAGTCAGCAGCAAAGCCACAAAACCAAAACCTTTGGTAAAGCTTTGCAGCAATTCAGAAAGATAGAATGCCAGGGTAAAACAAGCGCCCAAAAATGCCATTAATATAAAAACGATCAGACTAAGGGTACTGATCACATCGCCCATAAGTTTCGATACTTTTTCTACCGCCAGTAGCTGGAGAGATTGCAGCCGGATATAAGCGTAATCCTTGACAAGATTCCATAAGGCATTTAAATCTGTAGGCTGTTCTGGCTGCATAAAACAAAGTATTTGTCTTTAAAACCCAATCAACAGAAGAATAGTTTTAGTAAAAGCGAATTTCGATGTTAGTTTAAGATCAGCAGCTTGCCGGTTTTATTGATCAGTGCTAACGTTCTCCCCTTTCCCGGCATTCTTTTTCATCTGGTAAATCTTGATCCGGACTGTGATTAAAGCCAATACCCCGTACACCAATATCAGTATACATAAATGCTGGATGGAAGGCATTACATCTGCCAGCGATCCTTGTTGAAAGAGCATCACTTTGTGGGCATTCAGGAATGGCGTGAGTGGCAATATTGAGGATAACCATTGTACACCGATCGGCATGGCTTCCAGTGGCCAGGAATAGCCTCCAATAATAAACGCAGGGGTAGCCAACAGCATCAGTACCTGAGTAGCCTTTAAAGCACTCGGCAGTAGTGCGCTAATAAACACCCCCAGAAAAGTGGTTGCCGCAATGAATAGCCCTGTGGTAACCGCATAGTTCATTAAAGGGCTTGGGATCGGAGCCCTGAAGATATGATGAAAAATATAGTAGATACCCAGTATAAAAACACTCATAATCCAGAAAGGAATCACCTTGATCAAAATCGCAGAAAAGGCATTTCCTGCACGGCCTAAAAATTCGGTTTCCAGGGTTTTATTCTCGTATTCCCTGGCAAAGCTTACGGCAAGTCCCAATAGCAAGACCTGCTGCAGCACAACAGCCAACACGCCCGGCCACATGTAAGTAAAGTAGTTACCCGTTTCATTATACAAGCGGATATAATTCACTTTAAAAGGTTCGTATTGCGTGGCTGCCTGCTCCGCACCCATTCCTTTTTTCTTTAATCCCTGCATGTTAATCCCGGCACTGAATGTGCCAAGCGTTGTCTGCACTCCTTGCGAAGCCATGTTTGCTGTTAGCAGGTTAGTGGTATTGATATAAGTATTGATTTCCGGATAGCGTTTTTGCAGGACTGATGCCTCAAATCTTTCGGGAATCACAACCGTAACTACCGCTTTCATTTGACGCATCGTTTCAGTCGTCCCATTATTGGTATTTTTAACACGGACTACCTGAAGCTTTTCATTTTCGCCAAGCATGTCAATTAGCTGGTTGCTGAGCGGCGTATTGTCCAGATCTACCACGATGATCGGCAGATGCTCTACTTTTCCTTTTTGATAAACAAAGCCGAAAAGCAAAGCATAAATAATCGGTGCCAGCAGAAATACAGATCGCAATGTGCTATCAGCAAAGAACAACCCAAATTCCCTTTTTATCAATGCAAAGAAGTTTTTCATATCATTACAGAATAATGGTCGCGTTGACTAATAATTTCTCTGCAGCTTGCTGATCATCCGGAATGATTTTCACCTCATAAACCCCTTCTTCCACATCATAGTTCGGATAAGCAGCAGTAATGTCTGCATAACGGGTCAGCTGTTTAACCGTCTGTATTTTACCTTTAAACTTTTCCTTATTATAAAGCACGGTAACTTCGATTGCGGCTCCTTTTTTGTAAGCAGCGATTTTACTTTCCGGAATGGTAAACCTGAAATAAGTTGTTTGAGGCAGATAACCATTAAACAAGGGATAGCCTGCCGTAGCCAGTTCTCCTACCCGGAGACTGATGGTCTCTACCTGCATATCGTTGGTCGCAATGATGTACCTTTCAGACAAGGCAACCTGCACCTCCTGTAATACACCTAATGCTTGTTCCGCCTGCCCCTGAGTAGCCGTTTGCGTTTCAGGACGTACTCCTTTTTCGGCTTCATTATATTCTGCATTTACTGCCGTCAGCTGCGCTTTGGCCCCATTATATTTAGCAGTAGCTTCGTCAAATGCCTGCGGGGTCATCATGCTATCGGCAAACATTGCTTTCGCCCTGCTGAAAGATTTCTCCGCAAATTTAAACTGCTCGGTGATTCCGGATTTCTTGGCCCGGAGTTGTTTCAACTGATTCGCTGTCGCCCCGTTTTTTGCCATATCGCGTTGCGCTCCGGCAGCCTTTACCGCTCCTTTTGCCTGGGATAATTTCGCATTGACCTCAGGTACATCCAGCATGGCCAAAGTGTCCCCTTCGTTTACAAAATCACCTTCTTTCACATAAATCTTTAACACACGCCCGGTTACCTTTGGCGCAAAGGCCAGGGTTTCGCGTTTAATCTTACCTTCTGTACTTTTTTCGGGCTTCGAACAGGCAGATACTGCCAGGATGAGTACAAATAATACGCTTTTGAATGAAGTGTTCATCATATGTTTCATTTATTGAATGGTAGAACGGTTTAGGCTACCGGTAGCTTTTAATAATTCTATGGCATTGCGGCGCTGGTTAAAAACGGCTTGAAGGTAATCAAGCGCAGCACCCTGGTAATCGCTTTCTGCACCGATCAAATCCGCTGCTTTGATCAATCCGGTTTTGAATTCCTTGCCTGCCTGTGTCAAGGCATTTTCTGCCATCTTCATTTGTTTTTGTTTGAGCACCAATTCTGAATTAGAATTATTGTAATCCGTTTGTGTCTTGATCAGGTTTAGTTTCAGCTTTTCCTCCGCTTCGGCTTTTTCATTTTCGGCTTTTTTCACCTCTATTCTCGCTTGCTGAACTTCTCTTTTACCTTTATTTCCATCAAAAATATCCCATTTAAAACCGACGCCAACGGTAAAGTTTGGTGCAACCTCTATCTTGTTCGTATGACTGCTAAACCTGCCAATTACGGGAAGATCATGTTTTCCTTTCATGTCCACATCGAACAGGTTTAGATAACCCAATGATGCCGCAGCCTGTACTTTCGGTTTCCACCAGGTTTGTGCCGCTTTCAGCTTAAAACCCTGCGCTTCTATGGCAGCGGAAAGGGCCGAAAATTCCGGTCTGTTTTCTATGGTATTTTGAGAACTTAGGGTCTGAATCGGAGAAAGGTCATTTTCTATCAACCCTAATCTTTCCAGGCTAATTCCCGTAAGCATTTCCAGTTGATGTAATAAAAGATTTCTTTTTCCTTCGTACTCCTGTATTTTAGAAGCAAGTGTAGCCTGTGCCACCTCCACTTTCTGATGTTCATATTTGGTAATCAACCCATAATTCAAAGCTTTATCAGCCGTTTTCTTATTGATGTCATAACGTTCCCGGCTTTTATCCAGCAGGAGTTTCACCTGCCTGAGCAAGGCGAGCTGATCGTAGGCTTTGGAAATTTCGGTAATGATCTGCTGGCGGTCCTTCTCCAGTAAAGCGGTCTGTGCCTTTGTTTTCGCATCTACTGCACTTTTAAGTGCGGATACTTTCCCTCCGGCATACAAGACACTGCTCAGACTGAGGTCTGCTTTAAAAAGATTCGCGCTGGAGGTGAACCCGGAATTGATTTCCGGAATACTGATCAGGTCGAATAAAGACGTCCCTGGTAATCCTAAATTAACGCCATTGGCAAGAAATGCATATTTACCGGATACTTCTGCATTAGGCAGGTATACTTCTGATAATTTCTTACGATCGATTTTAGAAAATTCTATATCCAGCCGCTTATTGGCAAGCATATGGTCCTTATTCACTGCACTATCAATCAGCTCCGTTAATCCCGGAGGACCAGATTGCTGTGCATGCAGAATTAAAGGAGAAGATCCGATAAAGAGTACAAAAATGTGTTTTAAAAAAGCTTTCATTACACAAGGATTTTATGAAGGGGCAAAGGTCTGGTTAATTAAGCAATTCTCTTTTGATCTGGATCAAAAGCGAGCTTTTTTCTGTTTCTAATTCTACTCAGTGTTTCCTGCGTAATGCCAAGATAGGACGCGACCGTTCCAAGAGGCGCTCTTCCGATGATGCTCGGTTGTGTCTCCATCAGAGTGTCATACCTTTCCTCCGCACTAAGAAACTGAAGCGCAACAATCCGCTCACCAGCCTTTAACAGGAAGCTTTGCAGGGTTTTATTTTCCAGGCGCTGCATTTCGGGAAAATCGATGAGCAGCTGATTCAGAGCGGTAAAAGAAATAGAATTGATTAATCCGTCTTCCAGCATTTCCATATGATATTTGGAAGCCGATTGGGTAAAAAAGCTCTCAGGAATGGTTACAAAATCTCCTTCGGTATAATACCCATAGGTGATGTCTTTACCTGCAGCATTGTGGTAAAAGATTCGGATCAGGCCTTTCTCTATAAAGAATAATTCTCTGGCGATCTTTCCGGTTTGATGTAGACTTTCTGTTCTGAAAACCTTTCGTTTTACAAACTTCTCCCGGATCGCCCCTTCCATTTCTTTGGAGACAGGGATCACTTTTTCGATTTCTGTTAGTAAGAGCATGCTTTAGACAAGTAGGTGAATATTGCAAAATAATCAATTTTATGCGCTAAAAGGAGAGAAATACTAGTTTTTTGCTAAGAACAAATAAGACAATCCGTTACAATTAGATTTTCTATCTTTTTTATTTTATATTGTATCTTCATAATAATCAAACGCTTTTATGGAAAAATTCAAAGAAAATCAGAAAAATCTGCTAACAAGAGCGGAAGCAAAGAAAATTTTAGGCGGTCAGGTAAACCCTAATGATCCAGCCGGTTGTCCGGAAGGAACGCATGAATATACCTGCCGTTGGGGAACGAACTGGAGAACGTATTGCGTAGCGAACGGCCTTGCCGATCCTAGCTGTGATGATCCTTATCCAGGATGGACACCAGAACCTGGAGTAGGTTTTCCAGGTCCGGCATAATTAAATCGACTACTTTGAATCTAAGAAGGGGCTTTTAGCTCAATTCGTAGCCCCTTCTTAATGGTAACTTTACCAATCACTGATCTACCCGCCCGCGTTCCATCGATAAAAAATCTATCTTTAACGGTAATACGCACACCATAATGAAGATACAGATTATAAGCGACCTCCATCAGGAGTTTGGCATTTCAGAATTAAACTTTGAAAATGCCGACCTGGTCATTTTAGCGGGAGATACCAACCTTGGTACAAAGGGAATTGAGTGGGTTAAAAAATACATTCCGAACAAACCTGTGCTTTATATTCTCGGAAATCATGAATATTACAAAGGGAGTTATCCAAAGACACTTCATAAGATCATCGAGGCCTCGGGAAACTCAAATGTAACCGTTCTTGAAAATAACCGTGTGGAGTTCGATGGAATCAGGTTTCATGGTGCCACACTATGGACCGATTTTTCTTTATTCGGAAGTCCGGTGGAATACGGAATTATCTGTCAAACGCAGATGAACGACTATAAACTCATCCGCCGGGATCCTGGTTATTCTAAACTGAGAAGTATAGACACCTTTAAAATGCATCAGATTTCCAAAGCATGGTTAGCGGAAAGTCTGGAAGAATCAAGAGGCTATAAAAATGTGGTCATCACTCACCATGCACCAAGTCTGAAATCCTCACCTGAATTATATAAAAATGATCCGGTGACTGCTGCCTATGCATCAAATCTTGAAGCATTAATTTCGAAATACAATCCTTTGTATTGGATACATGGCCACATTCACACGCCATGCAGGTATAAAATCGACCAGACAGAAGTGATCTGCAATCCACATGGGTATCTTAATGAAAAACACAATGGCTATGACAGGGAGCTCATCATCGAAATATAAGTTCAGCAACGTTAAGCTTTCCTAGGTTAGAGATGCATTCAATTCCAGCAAGAACGCAAATTGTTTCTCGTTGATGTACTGCTTTGCTTCTGCAAGACTGAACCAGCCTGCTTTATCTACTTCTTCAAAGGCAACGGTTTTACCGGAATTGGGTGGCCATTCCAGATCAAAGGTATTACAGTGGATTCTTTTATGATCCAGATCACCGGCAACAGCCCAACACCAGACCTGCTTGCCTCCTTTTTGTACAATCGGTTGAAGTTCAATAAATTTTCCTTCCGGCCGATAGCCGGTTTCCTCCTCAAACTCTCTGACGGCAGCATCTAATGGCAATTCATCCGAGGAGAACTCCCCTTTTGGGACGGTCCAATATCCCAGGTCTTTGTTCCGGAAGAAAGGTCCGCCAGGATGGACAAGAAAGAATTCCAGTCCTTTAACCGTATTTCTATACAATAAAATACCTGCGCTTTGTTTTGCCATTATTTTGCTGGTTTACCCATTATTCAACAAGGGAGCAGAGAAAAAGTTTTCACTTCAAACCACCAGCTACGCACCTGCTGGTGGTTTGAAGGAGTTGAAAGTTTACCGGAAATTACGGATTCTAAAAGAGGAAAACACGTGTTTTTCCGTAGCGATTTTTGCGCCTGTAACGCAACACATGCTTCTCAAGCTGGTTCAACAGATTATTTAAATCAAAAGGTTTGGCTATAAAAACATCACACATAAAATCTTTAACAGGCAAAAGCGTTTGTGGAAATGCAGAATAAATAATTACCGGAATGTTGCAGGTTGATTTATTTTGTTTAACACATGCACACAGCTCTTCACCATTCATCACGGGAAGCAGGTAATCCAGCAAGATCACTTCCGGCCGAAAATCATGCACAACCTTCAGAATTTCGTCTGTATAAGGTAAAAACAGACAATGGTAATGATGTTGTTCAAGAACATCTTTAAGTAACTCGGAAAGCGCGGGATCATCTTCAACAATAAGGATTCTTTTGAAAGATTCTTTCATACAAGGGGAGGTATGAGATAAAACTAGGCTTTTCAATTTTCCTCAGCATACCGTCTTTATACGGGTTATTTAAGAATAAGTTACCTGTTTACCCTGAAATATTCCTCCCGGTTTCAGTTCTCCTTTACCACCAGCATTATTTGTTTAACAACTCCAGGGTGATGGGCTACAGGAGAAAGCAAGGGTATGCCCGGAACGACATACCCTTAATCCAGCTAACTTTAAAGTTGAGCTACAGCTACTTCTTCCTGTACTTTGATCAGTGTTCTGATCTCTTCCAGACTGGTTTCTTTGATCAGCTTTCCATCACGATAGACCACCTGAAGTAAAGATTCTACTTCTTCAGCAGGGCTACACTGATCTTTGGTCAGATAGGTATCTCCTTCTTTCCTCAGGCAAAGCATTCCTTTCAGTGATTTCTTTTTATGATCCGTGATTGGATCTTTTTCAATCTCTCTTGGCTCACCATTCACTTCCACATAAGTAGCTTTGATGGCAAAACCTAAGGTATCGCGACTGTGGTTTCTTAAGATTCCACCTACTCCAATTACCAGGTTACTGGCTGCATATCCCATGTTTTTCAGGCGTTCCAAAGTCCTCAGGTATCTTTCGATATACATGCCATCACCATAGATCAGGCCTACTTTCGGGTTTAATATTTTATATCCTTTGCTGTTCAGCGTAGAGCCGAATTTCTCATCCAACAAACGGATGGCACCTTTCCATTCATTGCTTCCTTCTTCCGCTTCAGGGTTTCCGCAGATGATGTATTCCGGATTTCCGCTATCTGGCCTGAAGACCACTTTTCCATCTCTTTTCAGGATTTCCTCTTTTAAGGTTTCCGCGAAATCTGTCAGCACTTTGTACACATCAAAAGTATCAGATACGATAGATACGATTCCTGTAGGATACAGCTCCAGCATATGACGGAAAGCGCCGATCTCATCCTCTCTTCCGAAAGAACACATCACACTGTGCTCACTTGCAGGAACAGAAAGCAGGATTGGGGCACCCTGAATATCGGCATTGTAGTATTCTACCGCACAAGGCAAGGCAGGTACGTTATCACTCCCCAGGAAAGACAGCAAATGTGCTACTCCACTGATCGCTGCTCCTTCTTCTGAGGCATCCCCGCGATAACCAAAATCATGAACCTGGAAAGCTTTGGCCGCTTCCATTTCAATCTCATCTGTTTCGCTGAAATAACGGGTAACGATTTTACGATACTCATGACTGCAAGTCGCTACAGTGATCGTGTACCAAAGTTTCAGTAACAAGCTTTCCATAAATCCAACTACCCAGTAGAAATCAGGATGGGTATTAGTGATCGTCATCAGCACGTTTCTTACCGGCATGATCGTTCCTTCTTCTACCGCCTTAATTTCTACCGGCAAATAGCCCAGCTGACAAAGCGCTCTGATTTTACTTTCTATTTCCGGAGAATTGTTGCCCAGGATAAGTTTACGGTAAGTCAGGAACTCCTCTCCCATTTCCGGAGTGATCGGTTCAGATAAATACTGTTTGATATAATATTGAAGTCCGAAGAAAACAGTTTCGTCGAAGTTTTTATCGCTGCGTGCGGTGAGGTAAGAATATACTTTATTGCAACCTGGAGCATATTGTTCCATGTGGCCCATTTTGTAAACGTCGGTTTGAAGAAGGATATTTTTCATAATAATAGATTTTAAGTTAGGGGGGATTACAATTCGATCAGGTCGGCCAGCGGAATTCTGCTGATCAGATCTGAGCTGTCGTTTTTAATAGAATCGGTGGTATAGATATGGTCAACCCAGTCTACCAGTTCTGTTTCTCCATGAGACATGATGCCATGAGAAACAATGAGGCTGACCTTTCCGGCGTTGCGTTTTTTAAGTTCTTTCGCCACACCTACAAAGGTGGCACCGCCATCGCAGATATCGTCAATAATGAAGCAGTCTTTGCCACCCAGGTCATCCTGATCAACAGTGATCTGTTTGATCTTTCCATTGCTCACATCTCTTACCTTGTTGCAAAGGATGATGTCATTGTGATACGCTAAGGCTTCGGCCAGTTTATAGATCTTTTTAAGGGCACCCGCATCCGGAGAAACCAACAGGTAATCCGTATGGCTGCTCAGTACTTGTTTCGCCAGGCTATAGTTGCTGATCAGTTCGCAGTTGTCCAGTAAAGCCAGGGATACCTCAGAATGCACATCAAAAACATACACTTTTTCAAAGTTGCAGCTGTTGATCAGGTTGCACATCACTTTGATAGATAATGGCTCTCCTCCTACCATCACCCTATCCTGACGGGCATAGGGAAGATAAGGAATAAATGCGCTGATGTTTTTGCTGCCGTTTCTGCGCAATGCATCTACAGCCAATAACAACTTCATCACCTCGTTGGAATCGTTCAGTCTGGCAGAAACCAATACTTCTTCTGCACGATCTTGTAATTTGATGTGTACTTCACCTCCGCTAAATAAAAAGCTTTTGCTTTCTATCTCTTCCAGGGAAGAATCGAAGGGCTTGAATCCGGTTGATAAATTTAATACTTTCATATCTATTTGCGTTACAATGACACAAATTAAAGTCTTTATTCTTTCTTAAGCAAATTAATTTGTGTTTATTTTACACAAATTAATTTTAAAACCCATAATCAACTGATACTAAAGGAGTTTATTAAGATCGAAACCATTCACTTTAAGCTGTTTATATTTTTCATAATCGAAGGAATACAGATTCCCCGGTCGGCCGGCCCCTATTGATGGTGCCTTTTCATCCAGTTCAATAACCAGGCCTAAAGACATCACTTTACGTTTAAAATTTCTTCGGTCGATGTTACGGCCTAATAATTTCATATAAAGCTGCTCCAGGTCAGAGAAGACAAATCTGGTATCAAGGAGTTCAAAACCGATAGGTTCATAAGTAATCTTTGCCCTTAAACGGGCGATGGCTTTCGCTACGAGCTCCTGATGGTCGAAAGCCAGTGCAGGAAGGTCGTAAATATTGAACCAGGCTGCTTCAGAAGCATCCGTGGAGGCGAACAAGCTGAAATCGGCAGATTTAACCAGTCCGAAGTAAGCCACTGAAATGATGCGGGTTCTGGGATCCCGATCGGGTTTACCAAAGGTGAAGAGTTGTTCCAGGTAATTGATAGAGACTCCTGCTTCCTCCTGAAGCTCCCTTTCTACCGCCGCTTCCAGGCTCTCCTCATTGTGTACAAATCCACCGGGTAACGCCCATTGCCCAACGAAAGGTTCAATCTTTCTTTTAATCAGGAGCACGGAAATTCCGTTTTCCTGATTGTAGCCAAAAACAATAGCATCAACGCTAACTTTTATATCTTGTTTAATGGCAGGTGTAGTTTTATTCATTTATAGAGATAGCTTGCTACAAAGTAATAACATTAATCGGGGAATCGGAAAAGAAGAAGAAAACAGCTAAAATTAGGTTTTTGAATAAAACCTAATTTCAGCAGGATTGTTATAATCATAAGACGGATTAAAAATAACGATTATGAGCAAGCGCATTAATGATAAATTCGGATCAGTTTTGGATTCTAAACTTGGACGCAGGGATTATTATTTTCATCCAGACGAGGATTTCAGAGAAGATAAAGAATGGGCCAAGAGAAAATCTGCTACACTGACCAAGAAAGATGATTTTAACAAAAAATCACCTGATGAAGTTTCTATATAAGGAAAAGAGATAAAATTCCTGCATAAAAATACCGGTAATAGTTAATTACCGGTATTTTAAATTTGCCTACATGGGTTGATGTTTTCTTAGCATGGTATCTATTGGCTTCCGGTTTAAAGTGTCTTTTTTAGGCTTATTCTTTTTGTTTGTCATTTTCTTTTTATGCATTCCTGGCTTTTTAGGATGATGTCTTTTAGTCGTGTCCTGGGGTTTTCGGGTGGTATCTTGTCTGGGAAGATCAATTGCAAATGCTGACCAGCAAAATGCAGTCAACACGAATAGTGTGATGAATAAATTTTTCATGGCTTAAACTTTAAATTAAATTGAACAGGTGCATAACATCTGCCCAAAATAAATGGTTTCGATATTCCTAAAAACCCGTACAAACCGAAAATGCAATACGTATTTTCCATCTTACCAAAAAGACCGCCTTCATTATTTATGAGGCGGTCTTTTTATTTAATAAAGGCACTATCTGTGCTAGACAATGGTCTGATCGCCGGTAGCTGAACTTGCCGGAGGAACAATCACTACCGGAGGCACCACAATCGGCGCCTCAGGATCGTTAGCTCCTTTCAAGTAATTAGGCAGGTTTAAACCAGCCATATTAAACAAGTCATTTAACGGCGGAACAGTTTTCATCATACCTGAAACAAAGTTTGCAGTAGATGAATTTCCGTTTTCAGCATTTCCGCTTCCGGAATCCCAAACGGTAATCTTATCAATTTTAATGTTTTTAACGGCTTCAACCTGTGTTCTTACCAGCTCAGGTAATTTCTCTAACAACAACAGCTGGAAGGCCTGTGTAGGGTCTCCGCCAGCAGCAGCAACCACTTGCTTGTAACCTTCTGCCTGTTTGGTCAGGATTTCATACAATCCTTTTGCTTCGGCTTCCATTTTTGCATAAATCGCATCCGCCTCACCTTTCGCATTTTCTCTGATCGTTTCCGCATCTGCCTGTGCCTGAATAATGGTTTTCTGTTTCGCAATTTCCGCAGGGATCACAATGTTCGCAATCTGTGTGGAGCGTTCGCGTTCAGAACGGGCAAGCTCTGCTTTTTGCTCGGCCAGATAAGCCGCCTCTAATGCTTGTGCCTGTTGCACCTTTTCCGCAGAAACAGCAATTTTTAAAGATTCTGCTTCTTTCTCACGACGTAACGCATCGGAGTTCGCGATGTTTATTTTCGCCTGATTCTCTCCCTGAACGGCAAGGGAATTGGCTTCCGACATTTTAATACGACTATCTCTATCGGCCTCAGCTTTACCAATTTTTTCATCCTTAGCAGCAGCAGCAATACTGATTTCTCTATCTTTTTGAGTAATCGCAATCTTCACATCACGCTCACGTTGTGTTTCTGCAATCTGAACATCTTTTTCACGATCGGCGATTGCTTTACCTGTTTCCCCGATTTTAGTTTGCTCAGCAACACTGATCAAGGCTTCGTTAATGGCTTTTGCTGCAGCTTCTTTACCTAAAGCTTCAATATATCCGGATTCATCTTTAATGTCCGTTACGTTCACGTTGATCAGTTTAAGACCGATCTTTTTAAGCTCTGCATCTACGTTTTTAGAAATGTTATCTAAAAACTTATCACGGTCGGAATTGATTTCTTCAATCGTCATGGTCGCTACCACCAAACGCAGCTGACCGAAAAGAATATCTTTAGCCAATTCCTGAATATCGCTTGGTGCCATTCCTAATAAACGTTCTGCGGCATTGTTCATGCTATCGCTTTCTGTCGAAATTGCAATGGTAAAGCGACAAGGAACATCCACCCTAATGTTCTGGCGACTTAAAGCATTCATCAGGTTTGCTTCAATAGAGATCGGTTTAAGGTCCAGATAAGCGAAATCCTGAATCACAGGCCATACAAAAGCACCACCACCATGAATACATTTTGCGGAGGTTCCCCCGGTTTTTCCGTAGATCACTAAAATCTTGTCAGACGGACATCTTTTGTAGCGGGCAATTAAGGCGGAGATGGTGACGAAAAGGACGACAACCAATACGAAAATAATGGTTAAAGGGGATTGAAAGATGTTTTCCATGTTAAATTTTAGCTACTAATACCAGGTTTTGAGTTTGTATGTTAATGATCATAACGGTTGATCCGCTTTCGATTAATTCTCCGTCTGTAATCGCGTCAAGTTCTCTGAATGAGCCGTTGATACTGATTTGGACTTTGCCTGTGCCCTTCCTTTCGGCAGGGATCCGAAGGTATACGGTGCAGGTCTTTTTTAGGGTGCTTTCTATTTTAAAACTATTGTCTTCGCCAAGCTTTTGGATTTGTTTAATGATGACAAAAAACAGAAGGACGAATCCTACCCCAACGGCCACACCTAAAGCAATCAATAAGGTTCTGTTCTCTATGAGCTGATAAAAAGAAATACCGGTCCAGCTTAATCCCAACAGAAAATTGATCAGGTTCCGGAAAGAAAACAATTGAAAAGGCTCATCCGGATGATCCAGACTACCATCAAAATCTACATCTATCCCATCCGCACCATCAAAGCCCATAAAGGTCATGACACTTTGCACAGCAAAAATTAAACTTACGGGAATTGCAATGAACCAAAAGGTTCTGAGGAGGGGTTCTAAAGCGTTGAAATAATCCATTTTTGTAAAAATAGCATTTTTTTACAAAAATGGAAATTTAAGATTCTTCGAAATTATCTATTTTATAATTTTATTCATCGTTACCAATAAAGGCCTTTTAGCGGTATCGTTATCGTCAAAATGCATCAAAACATCACTTTTAACCTTACTGTTCAAAAACTTTGTCGGCCTTACAATGGCAAATCTCAACTTAGGATGGTGTTCTTTCCGGTCAAAGCCGACAAACTTTATTGTATCTCCGGTTATTGAATAGGTCCCTTTTATTTTATTGTCTTTGAGTTTAAGAATACTATTGCAATTTGCAGCGCCTTCGGCATTGGCTACGAATACATCTTTACCCTCAAATTTTTCAAAGTCTACCAATCAAAACGGGCGCCAGACTGTTACACCAAGAGCAAACAGCATAAATGTGATGAGATATAGCCTACTCCTGTTGTTAAACTTTTCTTTAAAAGCCTTCTCAACCTGAAATAAGAAACTCATAACAAGAATGATAAAGACCAGGAATAGTACAAACACAGAAACCATCTCCATAATAGGAAATCTATCGGTTGTAAATAAATCTTCCAGGTAATATCTGGACTGAACCAGCAAAAAGAAAATTACGGTAATAATGAGCAGCGCCTTATTCTTCATAGGTCTGAACTAAAACAAACTGATGATCCAGGCTGCAATATACCATAGGATAACCAGAAGTATAATAAAGATGATAAAAAGTGCTGCTAAGGCCAGAAGAATGGTGCTTTTCCCACTTCCCTGGTGCTTTCCTTCCTGGTAATACTCCTCCATGAGCTTCATATTCCTGGTATTCGACTTAAAGAAGAAATCCCAGATCTGGCCGATTCCGGGAATCGCGCCGATAGTCGCGTCAAGAAAGATATTGAGACACATCAAAACAACAATCTTACTGGTTAATCCTTTACTGGACATCGCCAGGACTAATCCCCCAGAGATGATGAATCCTGCAAAATCTCCTGCAAAAGGAATGAGATTCAGGATGGGATCAAGGCCGAAGCGAAACTTCGTTCCCGGAAGCCGAAACTGCTCGTCCATGAGGTAAGAAAGTTTCCTTACCGTCCTGATGGTCGGGGTATTGGGAATTTCATTTTGATGATGAGCGGTCTTCGACATTTAAGATAAACGGAATGTGAAGCTAAATGTTTTACAAAAGGGAATTTAGGGGCTTCTTTTTAAAACCAGCATGATTTATTAATAGATCATGCTGGTGCTTATTTCAAAAAATCTAAATAAGGTTTATAGAAAATCTAATTTTGCGCAGTTATGCCCTGATGGCATTGATCGTGTCGTTTAAGGCTTCATTGAATGCTTCCGGATGTTCGATCATTGGATAATGGCAGGTTCCTGCGATCTCTCTGAACTCGAAACCATGAGCGGCATTTTTTTGCAAGGCCTCTATATTAGTAGGGTAATAGCTGACGTTAATCAGGTAAATCTTCAGCTTTAAATGAGGAAGCAAATCCTTCTCCACCTCATCCATCTTAAAAAACTCCGGCATGGTCGCCTGGCCCATTGGCTCATAAGTATTCCTGTAATCCGCCACTATTCTATCGGTAATCGAGACCGGAGTATCGGCGCTAACCAATTCCATCCTTGCATATTGTTCATTGGTTCCTGCAAAGTCTTTTTTCAGACTCTCGATGATCCCTCCCACCTGATCCTGAAATTCCGGAGCCAAAGGGGTTGCTACGTTTTTAAAATTATCGACAACGACAAACCCAATAATCGGATCCGGGAATTTTGTTGCTGCAATCAGGTTAAGATCAGCGCCAAGAGAATGACCGATCAGGATCACCTTTTCCAGCTGATGGTATTTGATTAAGGCAACGATATCATCCGCCAGGCCTTCAATTGACCAATCAGTTCGTGACCTACCTGATTTACCATGACCCGCAAGGTCTAAAGTAACCACGGTATAATCCCGTTTGAAAAAGTCAACCTGCGCTGCCCAGTAACTTTGGTCAATGTAAGCACCATGAACAAATAACAAGGTAATTTCCCCTTTACCATCAATATGGTGATTAATCGTAGTTCCGTTGTTTTCGAATTCTCTCATCTTAGTATATTTTAGCGATACCAATTTAAGCTTTTATCATTTAGTATTCTATTTTTTAGATTTCTTAACCCTGAATCTATGATACAAAGACAACGAAATTTAAAATAAAAGAACTGGTATTGACAACAAGTGCAAACGTTTGCGTTGAAATACACAGCGTTGCATTTCAACGCAAATATTACATCGAAATTATCCCTATTATATACTGATTTAGTAGATTTTATCCCCCTTAACTTCTTTAATTTACAACAGATCCCTGAAAAATATCTATCTCATTTCAAGATCCGGACTAAAAAGCGCTCAAACAAGCTAATTAAATCAATATCAATCGTTTGCGCAATGATAAAAAACAGATTCCAAACAAAAGCCCTTAAATTGGATTTACCAAACTAACCATCCTAAATCTTCTCTTATGAAATCTCTCCTTCACCACCTCTTCTTCTTCAGGAAAGTCCCTGCACTCCTTTACATTCGAAGTAACCCACAGCACTAAACCAACCAAACCCTATAAACCATTATGAAGAAAATTTTATTATTTCTTTGGGGCATTCTTGTGCCTTTATTTTTAACTGCGCAGGTTCGGAAACCCGTCGAAAAAGACTTCCGGATCCTCCATACCAACAAAGAATTTAAGCCCGAAAAAGGCTTTCGATCTGATCAGAGCGCCAACATGACAGATCAGAAAAAAGGAAGGATAAAGTACACTAAAGGAGAATACTTCCTCGTTCAGTTCGAAGAACTTCCAGATGCCACACAAAAGGAAAAGTTAAAAAACCTGGGCATAAAACTGCTCGACTATGTGCCAAATTATTCCTATTACGCACACTTTAAAAAAGAACTCCACTCTGATCAGTTTCCGGCTTTAGGCATCAGAACAGTTTTACCCATAGACGAAGGCTTCAAATTATCCGAAGATCTTTTCAGAAACAGGATTCCACAACATGCCAGAAAAGGCACTGAACTGGAACTGGAAGTCCTATTTTATGAAGAAGCAGATCTTGTTGCCGCTGAAACCGCCCTACTCAAAGAAGCCAGGATCAAATCTAAAGGTCAGACCAGAAAATGGACGATCATGATCCCTCAGCATAAGCTAAAAAGGCTAGCAGCAATTAAAGAGATCAAATTCATTTCCCCTGTCGAGGACGCACCAAAACCGGAAGTAGATGGTCCGGGGGATATTTTCGCCAATAACATCGGTCGCTCCAACTACATCAACAGCGGGTTTAACGGATGGAATTACAATGGAACGGGTGTCAATGTACACATCCGTGAAAATGATTTTCTGCAGGACATTGACATGCAAGGCAGGATGATTCCCGGCTCAGCAAATGTAAATCCCGGAGGGCACTCCTGGGGTGTTTCCAAAAGGATGGGCAGTGCAGGAAATTACGACCCTAAAGATCAGTCCAATGCATGGGGTTCAAATTTTTATGTCGTCTCCGGACAAAACACCTATACCAATTACGATGATCCCAATAAAAAGATCAGGGTAACCAATATGTCTTATGGCTGGGGTGCCGATGCGAATTATAGTTCTTTATCAAATGAGCACGACAACTATATCCGGACCAGACCGGAGGCCATGCTGGTTTACTCTTCCGGGAATAGTGGCGACATCGTACCTATCGGTGGAAAATACAATGGTCTGCCGGGTTGGGGTAACCTGACCGGAAGTGCCAAACATGCCAAAAACCTGTTGACCATCAGTGGGACCGATTATGATGACAATTTTCTGGATTGGACCAATAAAGGGCCAGCTTATGACGGCAGGATTAAACCAGACCTTACGATAGAAGGTTCCGGAGGAACTTCTTACGCCGCACCGAAGGTCTCCGGTATTTTCGCAATATTGCATCAGGCCTATAAAGCTGAAACTCAAGCTGCAACTGCGCCTTCTGCGTTGATCAAGGCCATTCTTCTGAATACTGCCGACGACATCTACAATGCAGGAATCGATTTTAAGACAGGCTTTGGTCGTCCAAACGTTCGTCGCGCTTTTAAAACCATCCAGAACAGAAGCTTCAGTACGGGCCAGATGGCAAACGGCGGATCAACAAGCAGTACCATTGAGGTTCCCGCAGGAACGAGCCAGGTCAGGGTCTTGTTATATTGGGCTGATTACGAAGCTACACCAGGAGCAGCACAGTCGCTGGTAAATGATCTTGACCTGAATGTAACCGATCCTTCAGCCAATACTTTCCTGCCATGGGGATTGGATACCGCGGCCAATGCAGTAAGCCTGAACGCTCTGCCGACCAGAAAAGCAGACCATATCAATAACGTAGAGCAGGTAACCATAGACAACCCTGCTGCCGGAACGTATACCTTAAACATCAATGGAAACCTGATCCCACAAGGACCTCAGGAATATTTCATCGTCTATGAGTTTTTAAAAGACGAGATCATGATGGCCTATCCGCTTGGAGGAGAAGCCATGGGACCGGGAAAATCAGAATATATCCGTTGGGATGCTTATGGTGTTCCGGGTAGTTTTAACCTCGACTATTCTGCAGATAACGGCAGCACCTGGACAGCCATCGCCAGCAATATCGCGGCAGATAAACGACAGTTCAAATGGACGGTTCCAAACCTCTCCTCGAAAATAAAGATCCGGGTAAAAAGAGGCACACAGGAGAGCACAGCCAGCAATGTGAATGTCCTGGCCGCACCGGAAGGCTTAGAAGTCGTCTGGGCGGGTAGTAGTTCTTTACAACTCTCCTGGAAAAAACTAACACCTGCAGTTCAATATGAAGTATTCAAACTTGGCGAAAAATATATGGAATCGGCAGGTTTGACCAGCGACACCAGTATCGTCCTGAATGGATCAGATTCAAACAAACAGGAATGGTATGCCGTTCGTGCTATTGGCGCAAACGGACTGCAAGGACTTCGGGGAAACAGCATCCCTAAAGAAACAGGCTTACTGAATTTCAAAAACCTGATTACAGGAACAGCATTCAATGTTCGCAAAAACGCGGCCCTGCTTACAGGAAAAGTGAACTCATTAGGGGGAACGCTGACAAACCTCGTCTTTGAATATGGCCCTACAACAGCCTATGGTTCACAAGCGATCGTCGCAGGTTCTTTTTCAGGCTCCAACCTTATTCCCGTTCAACAAGAGGTTCCGCTGACCATGAAATCCGGAGAAGTATGGCATTACCGACTAAAAGCACTGGCCAATGGCGTCGATGTTTTTGGAGAAGACCATACCTTCCAGCCCGCTCCGGGAAACTCCGTTGCCTTTACAGGAACCGGAACGGAATTTATTACTTTGGGGAACAATTCTGCCATTAACGGAACAAAAGCAAGAACGATTGAGCTTTGGGCAAAGGCCGATGCCTTCAACGATGGCGGCGTATTTGCAACGGGCATCACCGGAACAAATCTCGGGGAATTCAGTTTGAGAACCACGACCACTGATAACCTTTGGAGGGCCAATTTCTGGAATTCCAGCAAAGATTTCAGCTTAGCCAACAGTAAGGGCGAATGGCACCATTATGCATTGGTATTTGATGGAACGAATGTTAGTTTCTACTACGATGGAGAACAAAAACTAGCACCAACGCCTACGGCTTTAAATACCACAAACGGCCTTGTGCGACTGGGTTTATGGAACAGTGGACCGAGCAATAAGTTTTTCAAAGGAGAGATCGATGAAGTCAGGGTTTGGAGCAAAGCATTGAGTTCATTCGAGATCAAGCAAGGCTTCCATCATCCGGTTCAGGGAAATGAAGCCGGCCTGGTTTATTATGCGAATTTCGACAATGCCGAGTCTGAAATTTACGATATCGTTAGTAAAAAAGCGGTATTGGTAACCGGAACTCCGGTTCGGATCAAAACGGCCTATCCTTTTGGCGGTGGTGTTTCACAGGCAAAATCTGAAGTCGCCGGAAGCTTAGTTTATGGCAATGGGGTTGATGTTACAGCTTTCTATAACGCGGTCACACCCGTGATTGCAGGATTCTCGAAGATAGATTTCAGTTCGCCCGCATTCAATGACTTCTCCCCTTCTGCGGTTAAAATAGGCAATGAATATTGGGTAGGGAACCGTTTCAATACCAACGCCAACCTGAATATGAATCTGACTTTTACGAGTACAGAAGATTTAACCGCCGCAGATCAGCTTCATCCGGAAAAAATCCTGGTGCTGACCAGACCTGCTTATGGTAGTGCCAAATGGCAGTTCAGTACACCTGCGACTGCGGTAGACGAAGTAAACAACACGATTACCGTCAATAACTTAAATGCGTATTCACAATATTTCTTTATCAAAGACAGCGCTCCTTTTCTGTTGAGTACAGCAGATTCACTAGTCTTCAGCGATGCAAGAGCAGGATCAAAAACAAAGGCTGAAAGCTTCCTGCTTTCCGGCACAAACCTTTCTGCAGATAGCATCAGGATTAAAGCACCTGTAGGTTATGAAATCTCCATGGACAACCTGACTTTTGTAGATGCCAATTCATTTCTGACGGTCAGCCCTGTAAATGGAACGGTTAAAGACCTGAAGATCTATGCCCGTTTTACGCCGACTGCAGCTCAGGTTTATACCGGTACGATTAAAATCAGCTCAGGGTTGCAATTGTTTTCCGAAGTTAAGGTGAGCCAAAGAGGAATAAAAGCAGATGTAATTGCTGGAAAATCAATGACCTTTGATGGGAATGGAGATTACCTGGAAATTCAGGACCTCAACTGGCAGCCAAAAGTCTTTACTATTGAATGGTGGCATAAGGCTAAATCTTATAAAAATTATAACCAGTCCATCGGTAATGGATGGGGTTCATTCCTCGTTCATTCCGATACTGGTGGGGGATTAAATATCGGGGTTGCCAACAATTCGGCTTCCAGACTAAGTATACCGGAGGCCTTTAAGGATCTCGCATGGCACCATTATGCCTATACGTTTAACAATGGCGTCGCCAGAATCTATAGAGATGGAAAGCTGGCCGACAGCAAGACTGCTTCTTCGCTCCCGCCGGTATGGAGCAGTTTCAAAATCGGATCTACCGATGGCAATTCTATTGACGGGGAGATGGAAGAATTCAGAATGTGGTCTGTGGAAAAAACACAGCAGCAGGTTCGTGAAGGAATGCACCTGACATCAGTAGGAAATGAACCCGGATTAAAAGTCTATTTACAGTTTCAGGATGCGTTAAAAGGCGTATCAGATTTATCGGACAACGGCTATAAGGTTTCCTTAAATGGAGATGCTAAAAGAGTGGTCTCTACTGCTCCGGTGGCTGCAGGAATCAGCGAAAGCAAGCAAATTACCGCAGCAGGAATCAGCGACTATCCACTGGCAGGTTTGAGTTTGCAGTTTTCTGAAACCGGTACCCATCCAAATGGAGAAGTGGTCGTGAGCCGATTAAAATCTATTCCAAACGAAAACACCAGCGTTTCTGTCTTAGACAGTACTTATTGGGTCATCAACAATTACGGAACCAATATCGCTCCTACCGGGCTTATTGGATTGAGCCTGAAAAATGTACAAGATCCTTCCGCAACAGCCGGCTTATATCGCCTGAGTTCCCGTGCTTTTAATGCTTTTGGCCAGACCTGGAGCTCGATGTCCACTCAGCTCAGTCCGACTGCCAATCCGGTTAATTTTGAACTCAGCCCGGCTCCTGCAGGTGTTACCTTCGGACAGCTGGCACTGAACAAAATTTCAGGTTTTGAGCCACTGGAAACACTGGCAGGAAAAGCATACCAGTTTGACGGAACCACCGGCGCTTTAAAAATAACAGGACTGAACTGGAAGCCAACCACCTTTACCCTTGAATACTGGCTAAATGCAGCTTCGGCAAAATCATGGAATCAATCGGTCGGAAATGGCTGGGGAAGCTTCCTCGTACATGCAGACGATGATAAAGGTTTGAGCATAGGGGTCGCAAACAATGCCGCCTCAAGGATTGACATTCCCGGAATGTTCAATACTTTAAATGTATGGCATCACCTTGCCTTCAGTTACGATAACGGAGCAGTTAAACTCTATATAGACGGTCAGTTATCAGCATCAAAACCAAGTTCATCGGCTCCACCGCTATGGGATAGCTTCAGTATCGGAAGTATGGACGACAATACCATCAACGGAAGAATGGATGAGTTCCGCTTGTGGTCTACGTCGCGTAGCGCACAGGAAATTCAGGAAAACATGCACTTAACGTTAAGCGGCAATGAACCTGGATTAAAGGTCTATTTACAAGGACAGGGAAATGCAGGTCCGGCTCAGCTCATCGATGTATCACCAAACCATTATGTAGTAGAAGCGACCGGAAATGTACAACGCGAAGCCTCTTCTGCTCCGGTAGCCAATGGGATTAGTCAGACGTTGGTGGTAAATGCCGCCGGAAAGTATGACTTTAACCTCAGTGGACTGGCTTTAAATTATGCAGCTACAGGAACTTATCCCAAAGGGAATGTGGTGATTAGCAAATTGAACAGCCTTCCGTTTAACCTGGCGGCCAACACCAATCCCCTGGATTCAAAATACTGGATCATCAGGAATTATGGAGACACAGCGGCCAGTGCGCTTGAAAGCGCTGAGCTATCCGGTGTTGCCAACAGCAATGTGAACCTGAACCTTTATCAACGCGGTTTTAACCAAAGCGGAGATTGGGGTACCGGAATTCAGGGAACCACCCAAATTGGTTTCAGCAGTTTCATTGCAGGAACTGCAGACCTGAGAAACAGCCAAATCATTATCGATAGTAAAGCGAATACCGCACCGCTGATTGCTTTCAGCGCTCCTTCGAATAACGCAAACTATAAAACCACCGATTCGATAAAAATAACAGGAACGGCTTCAGATCCGGATGGACCGATGCCAGTGGTCGAGGTCTACAATGGAACAACAAAGGTTGCTGCCCTTACAGGACCTTCGTTCAGTTGTAGCCTTGAACCACTTCCTGCAGGAACTTATCAACTCCTGGCCAAAGCCCTGGACAAAGCTGGGTTGATGGCAACAGATACGGTTTCTATCACGGTTAAAACGAATACCAATCCAATGGTTACCTTAACTGCCCCAGTGCAGAATGCCGTGTTTGACACCTCACAGCCCATTCTTCTGAAGGCAGAGGCGAGTGATGACGATGGCACCATTGCCCTGGTGGAATTCTATGACGGAACCGTAAAAATCGGAGAAAGTAATGCCTCACCTTATGAGTTCAACTGGACCGGAGCAACAGTAGGCAATCATCAGCTGAGGGCAAAAGTGAAAGACAATAATGCGGCAGAAAGTATTTCTGAGCAACTTAGTCTTGAGGTTATACCCGTTAATGCAGCACCTGCGGTAGCGATCATCAGTCCTGAGAATGGAAGCCTCTTCAATCCGAACAAAAAGGTAACCATCACTGCTCAGGCTACGGATTCAGATGGAACTATTGCTAAGGTTGAATTCTTTGAAAGGTCTTCTAAAATTGAAACAGTGACCATTCCACCTTACACTTTTAGATGGCAGCCCAAAGATCCGGGCACTTATTACCTTAGCGCTGTCGCTACGGACAATAAGGGATTGACAAGTACTTCCACTACGGTAATGGTTAACCTGGAGAAAAAGAAAGATGCGATTCTGGCTTCGAATATCATCACCCCAAATGGAGATGGCAGAAATGATAAATGGATCATTGAAGACATTGCTAACTTCCCGAATAATAAGGTGACGGTTTTCACCAAAAAAGGAAGAGTTGTGTTTAGTACCAGAAATTATTCCAATGATTCTAATTATTGGGAAGGACTATTTGACGGGAGTCCTTTAACCGAAGACACCTATTTTTATACCATTGACATCGGTGCAAAACAAGCCTATACCGGCTTTATCACCCTGATCAGATAATGGTTATTTTATCTACCGGATGCCTTTGTATGCATCCGGTAGATAATTTTAATAAGCGTTAGCTCTTATTGCTTCTACGTCTTCCACAGAAATCGCCAGGTCTTTACCTAACTTACGCGAACCTTCATTGGTAATGACATAATCATCTTCTACCCTGATTCCACCGAAGTTTCTATATTCCTCCACTTTATCATAATTGATATATGCTGAAAGGTGGTTGTTTTCTTTCCACTGATCAATCAGTTCGGGAATAAAGTAAAGTCCAGGTTCTACGGTCAATACATAGCCTTCTTCCAGTGCTTTCCCTAACCTCAGTGATTTCAGTCCGAATTGAGTGGTATTCTTTTTCAATTCGTCCGTATATCCTACGTACTGTTCGCCAAGATTCTCCATATCATGGACATCGAGCCCCATCATGTGCCCCGTGCCACATTGGAAGAACAAAGTATGTGCCCCTTGCGCAACTGCATCTTCCAGGTTTCCTTTCATCAGACCCAGAGATTTTAATCCTTCCGCAAGGCTGAGGCAGGATTTATTATGGATATCGAGATAACGAACTCCTGGTTTCAGGGCTTTTACCCCTTCCTGATAGGCATTTAAGACGATATTATAAGCTTCTTTTTGTGCCGGAAGGAATTTCTTTCCGGCCGGAAAAGTACGGGTAAGATCGCCGGCATAGCCCATTGGGGTTTCGGCACCCGAATCGTTTAATACCATATCCCCTTCTTTTAAGGTATTGCCATGGTGATGGTTGTGCAGGATATGTCCCTCAACACTTAAAATAATCGGGTAAGAAAGCTGTCCGCCGGACTTCAATGCCACCTGGTGCACGGCAGCTGCAATTTCGTTTTCTGTCATCCCTGGTCTTGCAATTTGCATGGCCATCAGGTGCATATCTGCCGAGATCTCAGAAGCTTTATCAAGCTCTACCAGTTCTACTGCTGATTTAATAGAGCGTTGCGCTACAACCGCTTTAATAAAGGGCACGGAAACTTCTTCGCTAAGCTGATTTTGTTTAAGGTCCAGCAAGTCTGCCAGTTTGATTTTGGCTTCGGCGCGGTATGGCGGTAAGAAATGAACTTTTCTTTTATTTTCGGTAAGGTAGCTTTCCAGTGCTGAAGAAGGAGAAACGATGGCAATGCCGGCATCATCTGCTTTCGCACGAAGGGTCTTTTGTCTGCCCATCCATACGATGGCGTCTATGCTCATCTCATCCCCAAAGAGGATCACTTTATCTTCGTCAATATCGATGATCGCATTCAGTCCCGGTTCCTGAATCCCAAAATAATAAAGAAAAGTACTGTCCTGTCTGAAATGATAAGTATTGTCAAAGAAATTCATCGGACTCTCTTCGTTTCCTAAAAAGAGCAGGATTCCAGTGCTGAATTGTCCGGCGAGTTGTTTTCTTCTTTCTATATATTCGTTTTTATGAAACATATGTGATGATTTTAAGGTGTTGTCTCAAAGTTAGAAAAAGTTCATGTTGTTAGCAGAGGTTCTTGCTTTTTCCTCATTTCTTATTTCCGGAATATGCGGGTCTGATGCTGTAGTTATACCTGGAAACTGGTAAGAAAAACTACTGGTTTTCCACGATTGTAAGTCCGCTGCTTCATTTTTAGCTTTGTCGGAATTTAAAGATCCTTATCCCCTTTTCACCTTAAAAAACATTAAACAAATACATTATGAACCTTAAAAAACTACTTTTTTCTTTTACCGTGGCTGCGGCTTTATTTACCATGAGCATCGGCAATGCAAATGCTCAGGATTACAAACATGCAATTGGTGGCCGTTTTGGTAACGCCAATGGGGTAAGTTTTAAAACTGCGCTTAACAAAGGCGCAATGCTCGAATTAATTGGAAACTTTAGAAGCAATAGTGGCGTCACTTATATGAACCTGACTGGTTTATACGAAGTTTACAACCCAATAAAAGGTGTGGATGGCCTTAACTGGTTTTATGGTGGTGGAGCAACGGTTGGTGCTTACAAAATAAAACATGGTGGCGGCAGCGATATATACTTGTCGGCGAATGGTGTTTTAGGATTGGATTATAAAATAAAAAATGCGCCGATTAACTTGTCGTTAGACTGGATACCTGCACTTCAAATCACTCCTGATACCGAATTCTGGGGCGGTGATATCGGGTTAGGTGTCCGCTTCACTTTCTAAGGAATATAGATTTACGTCAATTTTATGTAGCTGGGATAATTAGGATTATTCCAGCTATATCAGTGCTTTGCGCCTGGGAATAAAGCCAGGCAGAACCTCCTTCTTTTAAAAGCACCTCGTGTAGCAATTCAACAGCTTTGCTATAATCATCCCCATTATAAGCCATATAGAATTGGTCGATGTTAGATTCCACCTCCATCCTCAGGACAATTCCTGTAGTGATTTTGAAGAAATAGCATTGTACAGATGGGGATCAAACGCAGCTAATTTAATAAAAAAGATGTCATTAACTCCATAAAACAACACCTTAATTAAGTAAAAATAAATAATGGTACTATTTTTGCAGGATAAAGAAAATCATTCTATTCGAAAAAGGACAACCAATTATTATGATACAAAGCCTGTTTAAGCTATACCATACAAAAATTATCTTTAAGATCGCTGTCGTCATTTTAATCCTTTTTTCACTTTCCTCCTGCAAAGGAGGGCGCCCGGATTCTAAAAACAATCAGGATACCGTTCAGAAAGATAGTTCCGTTGTTCAGAAAGACAGTGCAACAAAAGAACAAGCTATACCTCAACGTGTTGCAGAAACAGTTCACCTTCCTGAATCTTTTTACAAAGACATCCAGTCGAAGGCAACAGATATTGTCAGGGTGAGGTTTTTAAAGGTCGATACTTTTAAATACAATGTAAAAGTCTATAGGACACAAGTATTGAAAGTATATAAGGGAAAGCTAAAAACAACGCAATTCCTGGATTATGCGGGCAGGTCAGAAAGAAACTTTAGCAGCAATCCAACAGATACGGTTATTGTTTTCCTTTATCACCATAAAAAACCACTTGAACATTTTGAAGACAAGAACCTCCGTTACAGTGTCGTAGAAGATAATGCGACCGTGGATAACTCAAAGTATGTCGATAGTTTATTAAAAAAACGCTAAAATGGGTATCGCTCTTCCTCCATTCTCAGAATTACGTGTCAACTACCCTGTGATCGAGCATCAGGCCCTATTAAGTTCAATTGGTGGCGGGGTTAACTCCGTATTAATGGACAATGGCTGTGTGATCAGAATGAGTAAAGCATTCAATTATCTCGGTGATCCACCTATTCCCTTTGATCAATGGCCTACACCTTCATGGAAGGTAATTCCAAAATCGATTAATTTTGATGAACTCAGGAAAGCTAAGATACAGAGGGATAACTTGCATAGCATTCCAAGAACATATAAATATGTGAATGCCTTTGAGACTACCTATGGGGCGGACAAAAAGCGCTATTGTTTTCGGGTAAATGAATTCTTCGACTACGTGAACCACAAATACAAGCAACCGGATCATAAAATACTCCTGGAACCACGTCAGACCATGCTAACTGTCGGACAGATTAGTCAACTCAAAAGGACAATTTATGGGAAAACAGGAATTATCTGTTTCAAGGCAAAATTTGGAGCAGACAGACCGGGATCAGCAGCATCAGGACATTTTACATTATGGGATGGTAATGTCTGTCTGTATGGCGATTATTTTCAGGACACAAGGACCTATGCCATTTATTTCTGGACCTGCTAATACAAGGATAGCCGATTTTTAGAAATGTACTTGATGATTTTAGCAAAAAAATAAAGACTTTTGTTTCAATGAGTACCATGTCCGTTTCAAGATCTTCCTTAGCTGATTTAGCAGAATTATTAACCTTAGTAAATGTCACCTACCGTGGCGAGTCGTCAAAAAAAGGATGGACTGATGAAAGTTCTTTTATAGCAGGAGAAATCAGGGTCGATGAGGAAACCCTAAGCGCCTACCTTACCCATCCAGACATCTGCATTTTAAAATATACGGACGAAAATCAGCAGATCATTGGCTGTGTTAATTTACATAAAAAGCAGGACAAGCTCCACCTGGGCATGTTTGCCGTTCATCCCGAGCTTCAGGCAGCTGGAATTGGAAAGATTTTATTACAAGCCGCTGAAGCGCATGGAAAAGCGGAAGGCTGCAAGGCAATTAACCTGACAGTTATCCAGGGCAGAGACGAATTAATCGCATTTTACGAAAGAAGAGCCTACTTGCTGACGGGTAAAAGCTTCCCTTTTCCTGTAGAACATCATAGGTTTGGCGTTCCACTAAAAGAAGTGATGCTATTGGAAATGGAAAAGGAGCTTACTTTTCCCAGCAACTGATACACAGGGTGATGCCAAGCTTACCTAACCGCAGGGTAAGCCCGGGATCGAACTCCATGTTACACTGATTTTCATAGGCATACAAATACCAGATGGTGATCATATCTGATGAAATCCCGATTCCACGGAGCTCGTCCGTATGGAGTTCTATTAAATCCAGAAAATGAGGCAATGCCTTAGTATAAAGCACAGTATTTTCCTCGACAATCATCTGCCACCAGCTAAAATCCTGACTGCCATTTGATTTTCCCAATATCGCTTCAATGGCTACCTTTTGAGTTTCATTCGATGAAAGTCTTAATTCATAACAACTACCCATACTTTATCACCTAATTTCATTATAATTGATACTTAGTTATTAACCAGTACTAAATAAACTTATTTATTCGGAAAGGACAAGATCAATTTCTCTTTTCAGGATAAGTAACACCAAACTGACGCAATGTTGATCAAAAAACCTCAAAACAAACACCTCTTCCTGATTGCTTTTATTTTCATTACCGGAATTATTGCTTCCTGTAAAGTCGCCCGTTTTGTCTATTACAATTTTGCTGACATCGGAGATCATAAAAAGTTTCCTTCCCGGCAATTGCATAACGACGGACCGAAATTCGTTTTCCATCAGACAGAAAAAGGAATATTTCCGAAAAAAATCAAGATCTACGAACAAGGAGAAGTTCCTTTTGATCAATACCTGGAGGACAACAATACGGTCGCTTTTATGATCATTAAAAATGACACCATTCAATATGAAAAATATTTCAAAGGTTATGATCAGGCAGCGATTGTCCCCTCTTTTTCTATGGCAAAATCGGTGATCTCTATCCTGATCGGTTGTGCGATTGATGATGGTCTGATTAAATCTGTTGAAGAGCCTGTTACCAATTACATTCCTGAATTAAAAGAAAATGGCTTTGATAAAGTCACACTGGAACACCTTTTACAGATGACCTCAGGGTTAGAATTTAATGAAGGCTACAGCAATCCTTTCGGAGAAGTAGCTACCTTTTATTACGGCACCAACCTGAGAAAGGCAACTACCCACCTGAAATTAAAAAGAGCGCCGGGAACAGCATTCGAATATGTGAGTGGTAACCCTCAGATCCTGGGGCTGGTATTGGAAAGGGCATTAAAGACGAAAACCATCACCGCCTACCTTCAGGAGAAGCTATGGCAACCTTTGGGAATGGAATATGATGCCAGCTGGAGTCTGGACAAGAAGAAAAACGGATTGGAAAAAACATTCTGCTGCATCAATGCAAGAGCCAGAGATTTTGCCAAAATCGGCAGACTTTACCTGAACAAAGGAAATTGGAACGGTCGGCAGGTCGTATCTGAAAGCTGGGTCAAGCAATCCACCAAAATAGACACCAGCAAGGGAAGCGCTTCGTATTATCAATATCAATGGTGGCTTCCTACGAAGAAAGGTGATTTTATGGCGGCAGGGATTTTGGGACAGTACATTTATGTCAATCCGGCAAAAAATCTAATCATTGTGAGATTGGGAAAAAATAAAGGAAAGGCCGATTGGCAGGGCACTTTTATCAAGCTCGCTTCTTCCTATTAAGCGAGCTGGCCTCCCTGATCAGGGAGGCCAGCTATTTATTTTTTGTCTTTCAATAATTTGAAAGAAGTAGCTTTGAATCTGCCATCAACGACCTTCCCTGTTACTTCTGCTTTTCTGATCTTGTTACAAAAGCCATCTTTGGCATGGGCATCACCATGGTCATCAATGCTCGTTCCATCCACAAAATAGGCGTGTCCGTTTATACGCACTGCAAGGTCACATTCTTTCCCTTCCAGGCCGAACTTACATTCTCCGCAGGCAGTCTCCACCACCTGAGGCTTTTGTTTACTGGCAACAACAGTTTCTTTTTTCACTTTTTCCTGCGCCTGTACAGCAAGAGCAAAACAGGCAAAAAACACGAGTGTAATCAGTTTTTTCATCGTTATTAAATTTTCCATAATACTAAGAATAATTCTTTCAATAATCAGAAACAGGAATACCTATTTTTCATCGGTACACCTCTCATTTCATCAAGCCTTATCGAAATGATTTCGGCGTTCCCTGCATTTGTCTGCGGAAAAAGATGTTAAAATTGGCCGGATATTCGAAACCAAGGCAATAAGCAATCTGGGCAACGTTCCATTCTGTATGCTTCAATAAAGCCACAGCCTCAGTGGCAATCCTTTTTGAAATATGCTCTGAAGTTGTCCTTCCCGTCACCTCTTTTACCGCATGGTTCAAATGGTTCACATGTACAGAAAGTTTATGCGCAAAATCATGAGCTGTTTTGAGCTCCAGAATATGATCCGTGGAGCCAATAGGAAACTGCCGTTCTAACAACTCCAGAAAAAGGGAGGTCAGTCTGACTGACGCATTATTTTCTTTGAAATAAGTATCTGCAGGTCTTACTTTTAAGGCTTCATGAACGATAAGGTGAATATAATTGCGCAACATTTCATATTTATGGATATAGTCGCCGTCTAACTCTCCCATCATTTTCACAAAGATCTCCATAAAGGTCTTCTCCTGTTCCTCGTTGATATTGATCATCGGACAATCGTGAATTCTCCAAAGCAAGGATTCCCTCAGGCTCTCGTTTCTCTTATGGATGAAGTTCTCCGTAAACAGACAAAAATACCCCGATTGCGTATCAGAAGTACATTCCCATGCGTATGGAATATTCGGGTTGGTAAACAACAGTGCCCTGCCGTTTACCTCTATCCGCTGATTTGGATAGTGAAGAATTCCGGAGCCAATGATCAGGGAGATCTTATAAAAATCCCTGCGGTTATAGGGAGTTGGATGTAAGGTACAATGGGTAGACCTTTTGAACACACCAAAATGCCCGATATCACTCACCATATCCAAATTGGGGATACTGATGTCCGGACGTATCACCCTCAGCCAGTCGTAGTAATCCTGTAAACTCTGCGTCTTATTCGCTAAGTGAAGATCTGGATTCTTGGTTAACATTACTTTAATCACTATATAAAATTACGGTTTGATCACGTTACCTTCACGAAGTTCTTCCGATGGTTCCGTAACAATTTCATCACCAGCATTAAGTTCGCCAAAAATCTCGGTTTTACCATCCGTTAATCTCCCTTTTTTAACGTTTACCTTTACTGCTTTATTTTGTACCACTTTCCAGACAAAGATGCCCTCAGCTGTTTCGAGAACGGCTTTCCTCGGAACCGTAAAAGTGCTTGCATTTGCAGGGAGCGGAATATGAACCTCAGCCACCATTCCCGGCAATAGCTCTTTACCCGTATTGGGCACATCTATTTCTACTCTTTCTGAACGCAAGCGTAAATCCAGCGCGCCGGATAAGCGTTTTACTTTTGCGGTAAAGGTCTTTTCAGGCATCGACTTTACGCTAAAAGTCACCTCATGTCCATCTTTCAGGTAACCGGTATACACCTCAGGTATGGAAACCGCCAGACGCAGATTTTTCTGTTCCTGCAAGGTGAATAAAGGAAATTCAGATCCTTTTCCTGAAGGGCCTACATAAGCCCCTAAATTCACATTCCTTGCCGTGATGATGCCATTAAAAGGAGCCCGTATTTCCAGGTAATCCCTGATATTGCTCACTTCTTTATAAGCAGCTTTTGCGGCTTCAAACTGTGCCAGGTCCGAATTTCTGCGGGCAACGGCCTGGTCGAGGTCATTTTTCGAGATCGTCCCCGGCGTTTTACTTGTTTCATATAACCGGTCGTAATTTGCCTTGCTGGCAGTATACAATGCTTCCTGTGCTTTTAACCTGGATTGTGCAGCAGCAAGCTGGGAATTTGTTTCCGGCGCTTCCAGGGTCATTAACAACTGGCCTTTGGTTACTTCCGATCCGATGTCAACTTTTAAGGTCTTCACAAAACTGCTCACCTTTGCATAGAGGTCTACCTGCTGGAAAGCACTCAGCTCTCCCGGCAACTGTAAAGCCGTGGACAGTTTTTCTTTTTCGAGTTTAAATGTAGCGATCTCCGGCTTTTTCTCTGTCGTGACTACTTCTTTCTTTGCGGTGGCGGTACAACCATTAATGATCGTCAACAGGGCTAAGCTTCCTGTTAAGATCATGGTATTTCTTGTGGTGTTTGTTCTCATTGGTGTATATTTTTATGGGGTTAAACCCCTGATTAATTAATCTTCCAGTCCTTTGATATAATGTTTACTTTCTTTATCCTCCGGATCTAAAGAGATCGAAGCTGTAGAAACCTTTCCCTGTACCCATGCAAATACGAGTGGCAATATAATCAACACGGCAAAAGTAGAGGCAATCAAACCTCCGATCACCGCTCTCCCCAAAGGAGAAACCTGATCTCCGCCCTCTCCGTGTCCGATCGCCATCGGCAACATTCCTGCAACCATCGCCACACTCGTCATGATGATGGGTCTGATTCTTAAAGCCGCAGCTTCTCGGGCTGATTCCAGTGCATTGCCATTGTGCAAGCGCAGATGTTCTGCATTGGTAATGAGCAAAACCGCATTGGCAATGGATACCCCTACCGACATGATGATCCCCATATAGGATTGAAGGTTCAGGGTTGAGCCCGTAATTTTCAGTAAAAGCAGGGATCCCAAAACCACTGCAGGTACGGTCGTCAGGATCACCAATGGCACTTTAAAGGATTGGAAATTGGCAGAAAGCATCAGAAAGATCACCACAATGGCCACCAAAAGTCCTGATTGCAGGCTACCCAAAGTTTCGTCCAGCACTTTGATCATTCCTACAGGCTGTACAATTAATCCCCTGGGCAGCTCTCCTACTGAGCTGATCGCTTTTTGAACATCTTTAGCTGCAGAACCGAGGTCCATTTTATTCAGGTTTGCAGTCACAGAAAGATAAGGCATGGCACCTAAATTATCATTCTCGCCATAAGTGGTATCGGAGGTGATGGTCGCCACGTCGCTCAATACGGGTCGGTTGACATTCCTCAACAAAGGAATCTCCCCCAAATCTTCTTTGCTGTTCATCTGGTTAAAAGGCACCTGAACCTGAACACTATAAGCCAGGTTGATCTTTTCATCTATCCATATATTTTTATCGGTGTACCTGGAAGAAGAGGTAGAAGCCACGAGAGATCTCGAAATATCGGTCAGGTCTACGCCCAGTTGTGCCGCTTTAACCCGGTCGATATTGACGTTCAACGAGGGATACTTAACGGCTTGAGCCAACTGAATATCCCGCAGATAAGGAATCGTTTGTAAGGCCTTCATGACCTTTCTCGCATACACTTCATTCTGTGCTTTGTTCTTTCCCGCAATGCGGACTTCTACCGGAGTTGGAGAACCCTGACTCAGTACTTTATCCGTAAGTTCGATCGGCTCAAAGGAAAGTTTAACATCAGGCTCCAGCTTTTTCACTCTTTCCCTCAGCTGATCTTTAAATTCTTCCATATCTTCATGGTAATCCTTAAACCCAACCTGAAAAACGGCTTCATGTGGTCCGGCCATAAACAGGTAGATCGGGTTTACAGAGAATAAAGCAGGATGCTGTCCCACGTATACAGAAGAGATGGATAAATGTTCCGGACCAACGATATTTTTTAATTCTTTCAGAATCACCTGTACCTTTTCTTCTGTTCGTTCTAACCTTGTCCCGTCTGGTGCACGCATTCTCAATTGAAACTGACTCGAATTGACTTTAGGCAGAACATCTCTTCCAATATTGCTTAACAATAAGGCTGCAGCACCCACAATCAGCACGAGATAACCTAAAACCACGATTTTCCGATGTGGCATAATGCGGTCGAGGAAGCGCATGAAACGATTCCTAAAGCGTTCAAAAAGAGAAACTTTACCATCATTATTAAAATCTTCACGTTCTACCAGTACTTTCTTTTGATTTAAAGTATCCTTTTCTGATTCCAGGCTCAATCCGGTTTCGTTGAATACCGCTTCATATTCTGTGATCTCTGCGCCATGTGCTTTCGCTTTCTTAGGATGTGCAACCATCAGCCAGTTGGCCATGATCGGTACAAATGTTTGTGATAAGAAGAAAGAGACAATCATCGAGAATCCGATGGCCAGGGCCAGCGGCAGGAATAAAGCGCCCGGAATACCCGACATGGTAAATGCAGGTGCAAATACAGCCAGGATACAAAACAGGATCAATAATTTAGGAAAAGCGATCTCCTTACAGGCATCCCAGATGGCCAGGGCCTTGGGTTTACCCATATCGAAATGCTGGTGAATGTTTTCAATCGTTACGGTAGATTCGTCGACCAGAATACCAATGGCCAATGCCAGTCCACTTAAAGACATGATGTTGATCGTTTGTCCGAAGAGCTTCAAAAACAGCACTCCTGCCACTATGGAAGTCGGAATGGTCAGGATCACGATCAATGCTGCCCGTTTATCTCCCAGAAATAAAAGCACCATCAAACCGGTAAGCAAGGCACCAATGACTCCTTCACTGATCAAACTTTTCACGGCATTGATCACATATACAGACTGGTCAAATTCGTAGGAAAGTTTGACATCTTCCGGCAGGGTATTCTGAATTGCCGGCAAATTTTCTTTGAGTTTACTCACCACATCCCAGGTAGAGGCATCTCCGGATTTAGCAATACTCAGGTATACAGAACGTTTACCATTAATCAGTGCATAACCTGCTGTGGCATCTGCTCCATCTTTCACTACTGCCACATCGCGCAGGTATAGGTTTTGTACCCCTCCTTTAAACAAAGGAATATTTTCGAATTCTTTAACCTTCTGAATCGTATAATTTGTTGGGGTCAGGTAGTTTTGATTGCCCATACGCACATTCCCTGATGGCGCCGTTTGATTGTTCACCTTAATCGCCTCTACCACCTGATCTACCGTCATGTTATGGGATCGTAATAACTCAGGGTCGACATTGATCTCAATCGTTCTGATATTCCCGCCAAATGGTGCCGGTGATAAGAGTCCGGGGATTGCCGTAAAGGAGGCGCGAACATAAGTATTGGCAAGATCCTGCAACTCATTATTGGAGCGTATGGGACTGCTCAGCACCAATTGTCCGACGGGTAAGGAAGAAGCATCAAATCTGATGATAAAGGGTGGCTGGGAACCCGGCGGAAAAATCGCCTGAGCCCGGTTAGATAAGGCACTAAGTTCTGATGCCGCCTGGGCCATATTTGTTCCCTCATAATAGGTCAGCTTCATCAGCATCAGCCCCTGCACATTTTTGGTTTCAATGGTTTTTACCCCACTGGCAAAAAGTAATATATTGATGTATTGCTTTCCGAAATAAGCTTCCATCTGTGTCGGTGTATATCCACCAAAAGGATGGGCAATATAAATGACCGGAAGGTTCATTTTAGGTAAAATATCTACCTTAATATCTTTGATGGCACCAATTCCGAAGAAGAACAATCCGGCAACAAGGACCAGAATGGAGATCGGTTTTCTAAGTGCAAAACGTATTAAATTCATGTAAGGGCTAATTAAAATTCGTTGATAAACAGGTCAAAATTTCCAAGGGCGGCAGATTTCAGCAGCAGGGCCTGCCATACATTGGTGTAGGCAATATCCCGGTCAGTCTCTGCCCGGTTAAGGGTATACAGCGCCTGAGTGAGGTCTACAATCGTGCTGAGCCCATTTTTATACAAGGTGCTTTTCTGCAGGTAAGCATCTGAAGCTGCTTTCACCTGGACCGGTGCTTCTTTATAGTTGTCGACCGCATTTTTCAATTTGGCATCAGCAATGGCCACCTGTGCCTGTAATTGTTGCTCAACCAGCTCATATTCATTCTGTAATCCTTTGGAAAGATATTCCTGTGCCCTCACCTGAGGATGTGTCCTCAGAATGGTGGTCAGGTTCCAGACCATTCCAACACCTAACAGGTAATTTCCTCTTACCGGGTTGATGCCATCGGCATAGTTTTGGGTAAAAGCACTCTGATTTTGCGCATAGGCGGAACTGAAGCCTGATCCCCTGCCCTGCATTACCCCAAATAAAGAAAAGGTAGGGTAATAAGATTTGCGGAATAACTTCGCCTGTTCATTACTCAACTCAACCCTGTTGCGATAGTACTTTAACAGCGGATGGGCATTTTCATTGAGCAGACTGTCCTGATACAAGACCGCGGGCACCCGGGTGATGGAAGCGGTATCCAGCACCATATCCGTAGCGGTGATGCCCATCAATATGCCCAATCGGTTTGCCTGTTCCTGTTCCAGATCTTTAGCCTTGGTCAAGGCAATTTTGGCACTGGAAACTTCGGCCTTGGCCAGGGAAGAATCGACTCCTGCAATCAAGCCGTTACTGGCCCTGACAACCGCAGTATTCTTAAAAGTGACCGCCCGGTCGAGGTTTCGTTCCTGCGATTTACGAAGCCGTTGGGCCGCAATAAGGTTCAGGTAAGCTGCTGAAACTCTGATTTCATGCTGGAATTTTTCCTGTGCCAGGTCATTCGCATCTCTTTTGAGCAGCGTTTGAGCAACTTTGATTTTCTCTTTGATCCTTCCGAAGGTAAAGAAGTCCCAGTTTACGTTGGCCAGGTACAAAGCGCCAAAAGCAGCATTCCAGTTCTGCCGGTCAAGGGATGGTCCGCTGGAAGCGACTCCCAATCCGCCAAGGCCATAGGAAGGTCCGTTTTGTCCGTTAATCGTTCCGTAATCCTGCTGTGCAGATAAACTCAGATTGGGCAGGTAATCCCGGCGGGCCTGCTGAACGCCTGCTTCTGAAGCGCTCACATAATTCCCTTTTGCTTTGATGCTTCCATAATTATTCAGGGCAGTGCTGATCGCATCTTTTAATTTGAGCATTTGTGCATCTGCACCCGGGCTGCCAAGCGTTAAAATGCCGCATAGTGTAATTACAAATAATAAGGATTTAGGCATGGTGTATGTTTTACACCGCAAATTTATCCCCTGTCCATAAAATCAAAGTATTCAGTTCAAACCAATAATTATGAAATTCAAACAATTGTGCTGCTTTGATATTAATGACATTTCCATTACAAGTCGAATATTAGTTAAAAATTTAACAGTTAATTAATAGTAATTACAAAGAGAATATTTTACATTTATTCCAAAGGGGGAATCACATTTAATTATTCAAGTAAAAAAGTTAACATGACAACACTTAGAAATGAACAAATTGAAAGTAATGAACTTTTGAATGAAATCGCATCAACAGATGTTACCGTAGCTGCCGGTACAGATGGTCTGCTGGCCGGCAATCTCCAGGATGCGCTGCAATTATTGGCTTCGCGTATAAAAGCCCTGGAAGATGCAGGACCTCAGACGGGGAGAATCATTCCTGTGGGTACCGGAACAGGAGTATTGGCGATTGACGGGGATCAACTGAGCCTGAATGGCAATCCCATCACCCTTCAGGCAAACGACGTGATTGAGATTCAGGCGGGGACTTACCAATGGATCGACATGAGCAATGTGACGTTTTTTGGTGCTGGTGTGGTCTATGTAAAGAATAACGGGCTGGTGATCATCAATGAAGGAGGCTTTAACCTGAATGGAAATGTACCGGTTAAAAATGTAGTCTTTGACTTCGCCAGTTTCCCCGGTTTGGAATACGGTTTAAAAAACACATTTACCGGACCTAATGAAAGGTTTCACATCGACACCCATAGCATGGGAGGTTATGAAAACATCACGATCCGCGGCCTGGAATTCGTCAACGTTTGGGACCGGGGTATCAGGTTAGGCTCCCATAGTGTGGATTATCTGAATACCGGTAAAAAGGCAATTTCAGGGTTATTGATAGAGAAATGTCGCTTTATATCAGACAATACGCCTGAATGGGGTGGTGGAATAGACCTTGGCGGAGAGTTGAATTATGAAACCGGTACAGATAAAGGATATATAGAGAATGTAGTGATCCGGGACATCCAGTTAATTGGCGGAGATGGCCAGATCTCCCTCGGCAATGCCAACAATTACGAGATATATAACATTACCGTAGATAAGGTAAACCCTACTGCTACCCATCACGCCCGGATTGTGTTCGCACAGGGATGGGGGAAAATTCACCATATAAAGGGGGTTGAACATTATGGTAACCTGACCTGTCAATGGGTATTTACGAGGGGAAATGTTCCGGCAGAAGCGCTGGTTTCAAATGTTATCGCTTATAAAAGCAGGAAATATTCTGCGACAGAATTCCAGTCTTTTCAGCGGTTTTTATGGCCCAACCGGACGACCTTTTGTCATGGGAAGGCATTGGGCATCACTGCGATAGACATGGGAACAAATATTGGTGTACCTGCCGGCAATGAATACACCTCTACAGCGGTAGATGTTTATAACATGGCAGGAGGAGAAGTGACGGTTAAAGATACACTGGCGATACATCCTTACAATACTACTGCGGTAAATAATGGCCCCATAAGCGCGGCTTCTTCCAATAACCTGGTTTATGCAGACAATACCGGGGCAAAACTGATTGATTTCATCTCTTTTAAACCTGCATCCGACAGCCCGCTGATTGGGGCAGGCATTACAGATGCAGATTTAACAGATGATTATTATGGCGCATTAAGAGCCCTTCCTCCTACCGTTGGTGCGGTAGAAGGATAATGATTATAAAAAGTTCCAGGCCTTCACATGGGAGTCCTGGTGCTCTTTTTTTACGATCTCATTAAACTGTTGAATGATTGCCGGATGGTTTGCGGCCTGATCCTTAGTTTCATTACGATCGGTTTTCAGGTTAAAGAGCTGCCATGGACTTTTCGGATCTTTTTTTACATTGACACGAACTCCTTTCCAATCGCCCATTCTGATGGCCAGCTGTCCGCCTTTCTCAGGAAATTCGAAATACAGGTATTCATGCTTTTTCTGCTGATCATCTTTTCCTGTTAAGGTTGGAAGAAAGGAAATACCATCGGTATCTTCTAACTTTTGGCCGGTCAGTTCTGCCATCGTAGCCAACAGGTCATATTGTGCCGACACCAGGTTTGAGGTCGATCCAGGTTTGATTTTTCCCGGCCATCTGGCTAAGAAAGGCTCCCGGATTCCGCCTTCATAAACGTCCATTTTCAATCCTTTCAATCCATCCACACTGTTGAAGAATTTTGCATTTACACCCCCGTTAAAAGTCGGACCGTTATCGCTGGAGAACATAATGATCGTATTTTCATCCAGCCCCAGGTCTTTCAGTCTTTTCATAATGAGGCCGACCTGTTTATCCAGAAAAGTAATCATTGCGGCATAGGTCGAATAGGGGTATTTATTTGGCGCATAACCCTGCTGCCCATAATAAGGTCTTTCTTTGAACTTCCCGATGTATTCCTTTACGTCCCTGTCCGGAGCCTGTAAAGAAACATGGGGTAATGGATAAGGCAGGTATAAAAAGAAAGGATTTTCTTTATTTTTATCGATAAAAGCAAGGGCCTTTTCCGTCATCTTTTCAGGTGCATAAACTTTGCCCTTATAATAATCAAAGTCTTTATCTGTTGCCTTTACCGAATCTAACGGTTGATGTACATTGATAAAAGTATTTCCCAGCGTATCCCATTTTTCATTTTCCCATAAATGGGTCGGGTAAAAACTATGCGCTTGTTTTTGATCCAGAAGACCGTAGTAATCATCAAAGCCTTGTTTCAATGGAGAACCTTCTGTTGCGTTCATCCCCAAGCCCCATTTACCTACCAGCGCCGTTTTATATCCTGCCTGCTGCATTAGGCGGGCAACGGTCAATGTTCCTGCTTTTAAAGGCATTTGTCCCCGTTCGGTACTATCGGGAAAACCACCCAATTCGAAGTTCCCGCGGATATAAGAATGACCGCCATGTTTACCTGTCATAAGCATTGCCCTGGCCGGAGCACAAACAGGCGTACCTGTATAATGATCGGTAAACTTCATCCCTTCTCTGGCGATCTTATCCAGGTTTGGCGTTTTGATCTTCTTCTGGCCATAAGGACCGATTTCGGCATAACCGAGGTCGTCGGCATAGATGTAAACCACGTTTGGCTTTTTCGTATTTTGCTGACTAAACGAGGTACCACATTGCAGGGAAAACGCAGCGATTAACATCAGCTTTAAAAGCAGTTTATTTCCCATAGCTGATCTTTCTCAAGCTTTTCGATTTTGTATCTGAAACGGCAAAATGGCTGATAGATGGAATCCCATTGGAAGCGGTAATGTTTAACCGGATCTTTGAAGCGTTCCCATATTCAGGAAGTGTAATGATTTTACAGGCCCCGATTTCATCCCCTTTATAAACAGACTTCCAGGTACCATCGAAGACTTCTATCGAAAAATGCTGAACATGAAAGTTTCTGATGGTAGAGAATCCATCGCTCAGCGCCTTCATTTCCGGCTGCTCCATAATCGTGATTCTATTGAACTTCTTGTTCAGGTCCATCTCTAAAGAAGCAATGGAATCTCCGGCTGTCCACCAGGTTTCCAGGCTGTAGTCATTCGCCTTCTCTGCTCCTGTTTTAGGATCAGCAGCCCTGCTCGAAGCTTTTATCGCGGCATTAAAAGCCAGGTTCTCATAACCGGCAGACAATGGCTTTTTGCCACCTTTAATTCCTACCCGCTCTGCCAATTCAATAATCCTTGCGCTTTCATGCGCTCTGATGCGGCCATGCTCATCGGGCGGAACATTAAGGATCATAATGTTATTATTAGCTGTAGTCCAATAAAACAGCTCTTCCAGTTCATCTACCCCTCTGGCAGGCAAGATTGCTTTTTTCTGAAACCAGTTCCACCGATCGGAAAGGCAAAGGGTATGTTCCAGGATCAGGTAATGGTTCTCGTTATTGTACGTATATAATTTAGGATCATCCCACCTCGCCAGGTTTGGATCTTTGGTTCTGAAGTCCACCGGCCAGAAACGGATAGGATCACCTTCCTGCATATCCAGTGGCTGCTGAACGGCGGTAATATTGTCCTTCTTTCCGATGGTATGGTTTACGGTAACCAGGCAACCCGGCTGTAGCTTTTTGATGTGTGCATATACTTCCGCTAACTTCCAGTCGGCATCTTTCTTTGCCCATCCCCCATCAAACCAAAGCTCGCAGATGTCTCCATAGTTGCTGAGCAATTCGCTGAGCTGATTTTTCATAAAGCTGACATAAGCATCCGGGTTGGGATCATTGTGCGAAGGCTCATGCCTGTCCCACAGCGAATAATACAAGCCAAGCTCTATGCCGTATTTTTTACAGGCTTTCGCTACCGCAGCCACTACATCCGTTTTTACCGGGGAAGAGGCCACATCATAGTCCGTATATTTGCTATTCCAGAGTGCGAATCCGTCATGGTGTTTGGTCACCAGGATCACATACCTGAAACCTGCTTCTTTTGCGGTTTTCACCCATTGATCGCAATCCAGCTGATCTGGCTGATAAGAGGAAACGGGCAGTTTTCCGTCCGACCATTCCGTTTCATTAAAGGTATTCAGTCCGAAATGGATGAACATCCCATAGCCTCTTTTGATTTGTGAAAGCTGCAATGCAGAGGGTTTTTGTGCTTTAGATACAGATGTCAGAAAAAAAGACAAAGCAAGGAATAACAATAAAGTTCCCTTTATTATTTTAAATCTGTTGAATTGAACAAACATATGTTTTGGTTTATTTGGTTACGGGTTTCAAATGTGTTGATTGTGTGGTTAAACGAAAGTAAAGAATTCTTTTTCTATTTCCCCTATTTCCCTGTTCATCCTATAGAATCACTATAAATTGCTTAAATTTGTCCCCTCATTTAACTCCCGGCCCATTATGAAAAACAATCGACTGCTTCAAATACCACCATTACCTGCAGTTTTATTGGCCATCATCAGTGTTCAGGCCGGGGCTGCAATTGCAAAAGGCCTCTTTCCAGCGATAGGTCCGGCGAGTACCGCCTCTCTGAGAATTGGCTTATCGGCCGTCATCCTTTTCATCGCCAACAGGCCGAATCTCAAAACGTTCACTAAAGTACAATGGAAAGCGGTAATGCTCTACGGACTGGTATTGGGCGCGATGAACCTTATATTTTACATGGCCATTAAGAGAATCCCTCTTGCACTGGGCGTTACCCTGGAATTTATTGGCCCTTTGTTGCTGGCCGTATTGAATTCCAAGAAGGTCATGGATTACCTTTGGGTATTACTCGCAGCATTGGGGATTGCGCTGATCGCACCCTGGTCGGAAAAAGGATTGGATTTAATCGGCGTCCTGCTCGCTTTACTTGCCGGTGGATTATGGGCAACTTATATTGTTCTTGGCGGCAAGATCTCTAAAGTGATGAAAGGCGGAGATGCCGTTTCTGTAGGGATGATTTTTGCCACTCTACTCGTAGTCCCTTTTGGAATTGGCAGTGGAGGATTTGGGAATTTAACGCCTGGTTTACTTTTGATGGGTGCCGCATTGGCTCTCCTCTCCAGCGCCATTCCCTTTACCCTGGAAATGAGCGCACTTAGTCAGATGCCGGCAAGGACCTTCAGTATTCTGATGAGTCTTGAACCCGCAGTTGCCGCGTTGTGTGGAATTGTGTTCCTAAACGAACATCTTTCTCTGGTGGAATACTGCTCCGTAGCCCTTGTGATCATCGCCAGCGCAGGTGCAACAATTACTTCAAAAAGAGAGACATTATAATTCAAATTTGAGCGTTATCTTGTAGAACCAAATCACATGCATTCCTATGCAAGAGACAAACGACGTAGAATATCAAAGGGCAGCACCTGACGATTTGTTGTCCGGCTTTGTAAAATGTTATTGGTCGGTGCACAATCCCGATCAGGAGGAAAAAAAGTTTAGCATCCTCCCGGATGGCTATTTTGACCTTCTTTTTCGTGCCCTGGAGGGCCAACCTATCCGGGTCTCTATAAGCGGATTATGGAATCAGGAAACCACATCTGTCGTTCCGGGAAAAACAACAATTTTCGGGATCAGTTTTAAATTACCTGCTTCAGAATACATTTTAAAAGAAAGCATTGCAGCGCTGGTAAATACAGAGCAAGGTTTACCTCCGGATTTCTGGGGACTTGAACTCAGGGATTTAACAGACTTCAATGCACTGGTTGGAACATTGCAGCAAAAAATGCATCAACGTCTCTGTAAGAACATCGACAACAGAAAACTGCACCTGTTTGAAACCTTATATGCATCCAATGGTTCCATCACTGCGGAAGAAGTTTCCAATACCATTCTCTGGAGCAACAGACAAATCAGTCAGTATTTTAAAGACCAGTTTGGGATTTCACTAAAATCCTATTGTACGATTCTCCGTTACCGTGCTTCTTTTGATCATTTGAATGAAAAAGAGCTGTATCCACAGCAGAATTATAGTGATCAGGCACATTTCATCAGGGAAGTAAAAAAATACTCAGGCGTTACGCCAGGTGTACTCGCAGAAAATCAAAACAACCGATTTATACAATTATCGACACTTAAGAAGGAATAATTTTGCGGTATAACAGCTAACAAAATTATTATGGAAAAATTAAGCGAAAAAACAAACGTAATCAACTGGTTCGAAATCCCGGTAACAGATACGGCCAGGGCAAAGAAATTCTACGAAACCATTCTTGATATCGAAATGAATACACAGCAGTTTGGCGAGGAGGAACTTACTTTTTTCCCCTCTACCCCCAACGTTATTCAGGCCACTTCAGGAAGGGTGACCGGAGTTCTGTTAAAAAACGAATTTTCCAAACCATCTCAGGACGGAACTGTTGTTTATATCAATGCCAGTCCGGATATTCAAAAGGTGCTCGACAAAATTGAGGCTTGCGGAGGAAAGGTATTGGTTCCAAGAACACAAATCCCCGCTGGCTTTATTGCTCAGTTTGTAGATACCGAGGGAAATAGGGTCGCCTTACACTCAGAATACTAAAAAACAACCTATGAAAGAAGTATATGGCAATACCATATATCCTTTGGAACAGGCTGCTGCAGGTTGGAACGACATTGCCTGCCGGCATTCAAAAACCGGCAGCAGCGCCGAAGGAGAAAAGTAAAAACGGGAAGACGGTACTTCAGGTGATTTAATGACTCAGGCCAGGTGTTGCTTTCTGTATTGTGATGGAGAAAGTTTTGTGACATCTTTAAACTGCTTGCTGAAATTCGGCCAGCTGTTATACCCACTGTCGTAACAAATATTCAACACAGGACGATTGGTTTCCCGCAGCAATTTACAGGCACGTCCGATCCTGATTTCTTTAATGAAATCAAAATAGCTCTTTTTGATGTTTCTTTTGAAGAAGCGGCAAAAGGAGGGGATAGACATTTTGGTCATTTCGGCCATTTCTTTCAGGGAAATGGGATCCAGATAATGCTTAAATGAATAGTCGATGATGGTCTCTATCATTGCATTTTCTGTTCCTCCGGCCAGGCTGTCAAATGCAGTGGTAATGGTTTTTTGTTCCGTGGAAGTACCGATCTTTTGCATTCCTTTTAAAAGCAGCTGAATCCGCTCCAGACCTGTCTCCTGTTCCATTTGTTTGATGATGACGGCAATTTCCTCCGCCAGTTGCCCTTGCAGCTGAATCCCGGTATCGTTGTTTTCCAATGGCCTGCAAATGTTCTTCAGCTCCGGCAGGGATAAAAAAACTTCCCCCATAAAGTCTTTCAGAAAATGGATCACAATCGCACTTCCTATCATTTTATGCTCCGATTTCCGAAACCAATGCGGCAGATCCGGACTCAAAAAAAAGACATCACCTTCTTTATATTCTCCAATATAATCTCCGATTAATGCAGTCCCGTTTCCTTCTGTGATCAGGATTAACTCACATTCCAGGTGCTTATGCCAGGCCGTTTCAAAATCAGGTGTTTTATACGTCCGGCAGGCGAAAGAATGGTGTTCTTCCACATGAATTTTCTGAATCAGTGTCTTCATATCCCATGGCTATTCAACTGCTATATTAACCATAAAATACTGTATTTTGCTACAACAAATGATCAGATAGCGTATTTTTTTCGATAAATAGCAGTTGAAGCACCTTCCGATTAAGCTGTACATTTAAAATAACCAAATAAAACCTAAATGAACAAGAGATGATAGAAGACAACACCTATGATGCAATTGTCGTCGGATCCGGCATCAGTGGCGGCTGGGCAGCAAAAGAACTTTGCGAAAAAGGCTTAAAAGTTTTAATGCTGGAACGCGGCGGTCCCTATGAACATATTAAAGACTATGCAACTGCTCAAAAGAACCCCTGGGAGTTTGAACACCGGGGAGGAACCACGGTTGAGCAAAAAAAGAAATACCCGGTCATACATCGTGGCTGGGCCGCCTCAGAAGCAGTAATGGATGCCTGGGCAAATGAAGAAGATTGCCCCTATACAGAAGTCAAACCCTTTACCTGGTGGCGCAGTTACCGCATGGGAGGCCGCTCCATCCTATGGGGAAGGCAATCTTACCGCTTGAGTCCAATGGATTTTGAAGCCAATGAAAAAGACGGAATTGCCGTTCCCTGGCCAATCGGCTATGCGGATCTCGCCCCCTGGTACGACCATGTAGAGAAATTTGCAGGAATCAGTGGTTCTAAAGAAAACCTCGCTCAATTGCCCGATGGTCATTTCCTCCCTCCTATGGAATTGAACTGTGTAGAAAAGGAGGTCGCGGAAAGGCTGAAAAAGCATTACAAAGATCAGCGCCACCTCATCATCGGAAGAACCGCCAACCTTACTGCCGCCATCCCCGGAAGAACGAAGTGCCAGTTTAGAAACCGTTGCTGGGAAGGTTGTCCCTTTGGTGGTTACTTCAGTACGCAATCCTCCACCCTGCCTGCCGCCATGAAAACAGGTAACCTGACAGTGAGGCCCTATTCATTAGTCACACAGGTTTTATATGATAAAGACAAAAAGAAAGCAAAAGGTGTAGAGGTTTTAGATACAGAAACCAATAAAACCCATGAATACCACAGTAAAATCGTCTTTTTATGCGCCTCTACCTTAAATACAGCCTGGATTCTATTTAACTCCGCCACCAGTGTATGGCCCGGCGGATTGGGGAGCAGCAGCGGCGAACTTGGACATAATGTAATGGACCACCATTATAACATTGGTGCTCAGGGAACAATTGAAGGCTACGAGGACCAGTATGTTTTCGGCAGAAGGGCGAATGGCTTTTACATCCCCAGGTTTGCCAATTTATCGGGTGATAAAAGAGATTACCTGCGTGGATTTGGTTATCAGGGAGGTGCGAGCAGACAAGGATGGAGCAGAGAAATAGCCGAGTTGAATATGGGTGGTAATTTTAAGGATGCTTTGACCGAACCCGGGCAATGGACAATTGGTGCAACAGCTTTTGGAGAGATCCTTCCCTATCATGAAAACAAGATTTCATTAGATAAAAATAAGAAAGATAAATGGGGTCTGCCTGTCCTGTCTATGGATGCGGAATTAAAGGAGAATGAGTTTAAGATGCGAAAAGACATGCAGGAAGAAATGAAGCAAATGTTTGAGGCCGTGGGGGTGAAAAACGTAAGTACCTGGGATGGCGGACATGACATGGGACATGGCATCCATGAAATGGGAACCGCAAGAATGGGAAGAGATCCAAAGACCTCTGTGTTAAACAAATGGAACCAGATCTGGGACTGTCTGAACGTATTTGTAACCGATGGCGCATGTATGACCTCTGCCGCCTGCCAAAACCCCTCCTTAACCTATATGGCCTTAACCGCCAGAGCTGCAGATTATGCGGTAACGGAATTAAAGAAAAACAACCTCTGACGATATGGAACGAAGAGAACTTTTAAAGATGATTGCTTTGCTTACCGGTAGCGTGATGATTGGTGGCAATGCGCTCCTTAGCGGCTGTAATCCGGAACCTAAAACAGGTCGGCAGCAGCTTTTCAGTAAAGAAGACATTGATTTTCTGAACGAAGTTTCAGAAACCATATTGCCGGAAACAAAAACCCCGGGTGCCAAGGCGGCAAACGTAGGGCAATTTATGACAGTCATGGTGACCGATTGTTATGAAACAAAAGACCAGAAAGCCTTTAGAGAGGGGATAAAAACGCTGAATGCAGCTTGTGAACAGATGCATCAAACCGGCTTTATGAAAGCCAGTGCAGAACAGCGGCTGTCCTTATTGGTTGCGTTGGATAAAGAAGCAAAAACCTATCAGTCAAAAAAGGGGGAACTGGAAGAAGCAGAACGAAAAAAGGATAAAGATTTTCCGGGTTTGTCAAATCATTATTTCCTGATGATGAAACAACTGACCATGCTGGGTTATTTCAGTTCGGAAGCCGGTTGTACACAGGCCTTACGCTATATGGCTGTGCCAGGTAAATATGAAGGGTCCGTTCCCTATAAAAAGGGAGATAAGGCCTGGGCCTGATCCAAAAAAAGGGTGCTCTTTTGAGCACCCTTTTTTCATTCTCTTTAGCCCTGTTTTTATATCGCCAAAAAGCTCATCAGCTCTTCTCTTTCTTCCGCTTCCATTTCCACAATTCCTTCTATCACCTGGAACAATTGCCCACGGTCTGCAGAATTCAACAGCACATGAATCAATCTGACAAATGCTTTCTTTTGATCGATACTTAAACCGCTGAATAATTTGGGTTGAATCTCATAGATCACCTTTAATGTTTCTACGAGGTCTTGTCTTTTCGTTTGTTCTTCCGCTTCAAATTTTGGCAGCACTCCTTCCAATTCGTATTTCTCGATCAGCTTATTGGAAAACTCTTTTAAAAAAGGTTTTCTTTTCGTTCTCAAAAGCTCATTGACCTTTTTAATCAGGTATTTATATTCTGAAGAAGATTTAGTGCGGCTGTAAAGCTTCACCTGTGCATCATGGTCGGAACTGCTAAAATCAAACTCATTAAAGAATTCGCTCTCAATGAAGACACTGTGGTAATACTCGTCGGCCTTTTTGTTCAGCGTAGTATAATCTTTATAGACTTCCTGTCCTTTATGATTGATGAAATAATTCTTAGATAATTCCTTATGTAAGGATTCCTTCCATTGTATAAACTTAACTTTAAACTGGGTATTGCTATCCGGATACCGGAATACCAATCCTTCTTCGTAATCAATGATATTATCCTGATAAGTTAAAGGTTGTCCGTTGATGACAATTGAAAATCCACGGTTTTTGTTCAGTTCCAGGAACCAGCAGAATTCGGCTTGTAAATAAGGGATAATGCTCAACTCCATCGTTTCTTTAAAAAGCTGGATATTTGAAAAGGAAACAGTAGTTCCGGTTGTAGTGGTCTTTACATCCTCATTTAATAAGGTAGACTCGTAATTGTTCAGTCCGCCGATAGCCACCTGGATACTTCCGTTTTTATAGACCCCCTGCTCTTCATAAGTGGTGTTCCATTCGGCATGGTGTGCAAAGGTGAAAAAGGTAAGCCTTCCTACCCCATTCTTTCCGTGCATGGTCGACTTATGGAGGTGGATCCGTTGTTCCATAGCTTTCTCCGACTCATAAAAGGGATTAAACTTATCCTTCAGATAAGCAAAGTTTATCCCGTATCCGTTGTCCGAAACTTTCAGGCTTTCCAATGTCCCCAGTTCATTATGGGTATAATCGATCCGGATGGTATCCGCCTTAGCGTCAAAACCATTCCAGATGTATTCTGCAAGCGCCTGCTTTTCATTATAAAGACGCAAGACCTTTTTTATACCGGTAGAAGTGATGTTTACATGATTTGCCATATTCAGAATCTTAAAATTAGGAAGCACAAAGTTAAAGTTATTTGGCTATCCTTTATCCACAATCGGCCTTGGAACAACCATTTCATAATGTTCTACCCTTGGGAAAGGATCGTAGTATTTATGCAGCAGCTTTTTCCATTCCTGGTATTCCGCAGATTGTCTGAATCCGATGGTATGATCTTCTAAAGTATCCCAGTTGACCAGCAGAAGATACCTGCTCCCTACCTCCAGACAGCGCTGCAGCTGATGCCCCTGATATCCTTTCATCTTAGTGATGATCAGCGATGCAGTAGCAAAATCACGCTCAAAGGAATTGGCTTCGGAAGGAATTACGTCCAGTACAGCAACTTCTAAAATCATTTTTTCTCTCTTATATAGGTGATGTAATTCAGGTCTGGAGCATCCGTCAAAAATGGCCTGATCAGGCTAACGATCTGTCCCTGATGGTATGCAGAATGGACGATCACGTGGGTTAACATATCAGAAATACCCGTTTCATAGCTGACTCCCTTAGTGGTATAATAATGAACTTTTCTATTCAGGTCTTCCTCCTCGATGCTGTGAAGAAAATCTCCGATCAATGCCCTGTTGTGATCCAGTTCCTGTTGCCAGTTTGCCATGTCAAATTTTGCCCAGACTTCTACGTCCTGCATTTCTCCGACCATCCGGCTCCCCCAGATGCGGCTGGCGGCGATCAAATGGTTAAAAAGGTCTTGCGCGCGTTGAGGAATCTCCGTTGCGCCTTGCATTGCAGCGAGTAGTCTGGCATTGGTCCAGTAGTCAAACTCCAGCAGATTGAAAAAATAATCCTTCATAAAATTGAATTTATGAAGGACAAGTTATTAAAAATCGTGAAAACTTAACAGTCTTATTTACAAGACCAATAAGCTATTTATTTCGTAAGCAAGATCCGGTGTATTGTCGATCTTATATAGCCTTCCTGACATCACCACTTCTTTCGACAACAGTGTTTTGAAGGTCTCTGAACCTGAGCGATGGTGTAGTTTGAGTACTTTACCATCATTTAAGCTCATTTCCATCTGACCGTTGACGTTCACTTTTGAAATGTGTCCTTTTATTTTCAATTCTGCTTCCTGCTTATTTTTCATAAAAGGAGCAATATTGCTCAAGTCGAGAATATCGACATTTTTCAACGGCGTTCCCAAAAGTAAGGTTCCTTTCAGTTCTGCTACTGGTTGAAGTCTGACTATTCCTACATTTCGTTGTAAGAACTGATTGGCCAGGATACCTGCCAGCAAAAGAAATACGATCACTTTCATGATACGGATACCTTTTGCGGTATATACAAAATATGTTTTTTCGGTGTTAACTTCTTTTAAAATCTCATTAACGCCTAATGATCTTTTCTTAATCAGATGTGCCATGACGGTTTGGTTATTTGTTTCTGGTACAAATCTGAGGTATTTTTTCTCCACCAATCTTGATCTATGGTAAAAAAATGAAAATGTTAAGAAACTATGACTATTCTTTTTTTATCATTTTATATACATATTGTCTTTCATCATTAATTACAAATTGTTGTTTTCTTTTTTTACCAGAGAACACAATATCGACAGGTTCGTTTTCTTTGATGAAAAATTTATTCTCCTGATAGGGTTTGATTTCGACCTGATGGTTTCTCATCTTCCCGATCAACACTCCGGAACCCGCATCCACCTTAATGGTATCATTCCTCAAGCTGTTCACATAATAGCCCTGATAACGTTCCAGATCGGCTTTGACAAGGGGAATCTGACTGTATTTAAATCTCTTCTGGCTGAGCATCCAGGTGTATAAACTATCTGTGTTATAGGCCGCAGTCCAGCTGTCATGACCGGCATCCGGATAAACCGTAAACTTTACGGATGGATTGTGAATGCGAAGTGCATCCACCATCTCCTGACTGGCCTTTAGCGGAACGGCATCATCTTTAGCACCATGGAACACCCAGGTCGGGGTATTTCGCATCAGCCAGACCTTCGAGCTGTCTCCACCTCCGCAAACGGGAATTACCGCAGCAAACAGTCCGGGATATTTTATGGCCATATCCCAGCTGCCGTAGCCCCCCATACTTAAACCCGTCAGGTACAGACGATCCTCATCAATACGGTATTTCTTCTGTAGAGATCGCATCAGGCGCATCAGATCCTTGCTTTCCCAGCCTTCATTTGCAGGTGCCTGGGGAGAAACCAAAATAAAAGGGAATTTCCTTCCCGCTTCCACCAATTTGGGGATTCCGTTTATTTTAACTTTTTCCAGGTCACTCCCACGTTCACCACTGCCGTGTAAAAACAATACCAAAGGAAATTTCTTAAGGGAATCCTGTTGGTAACCTTCCGGAAGGAAGAGTAAGTAGTTTTGTTCTATGATCAGTTTTTCCTGAGTTTGTTGTGCAAAAACGATGTTACTGCAGGAGCAAATCAAAAGAAAAAGGTTTAAGCAGGTTTTCTTCATCATATGGTTTAAGGTTAAAGTCTTACTAAGATAAGGGAATCGACGAAAATATTTTCGTCGATTGGTCGAATACTATTGGCCGTTGGTCGACTGCTATTTCCACGTGGTCTAATGCCGCAAAAACCGCTGAAACGTTTCTGCCCGGATGATGTCTTATCTACAAAACAACAACAAAATAATTAAAAACTTAAAAACTAAAAGATATGAAAACTGCCATCAAAACCCTAATCGCTTCTTCGCTAACAGCCATCGTTTTAACTTCTTCAGCATTCAGCACTTTCGCTAAAGAAAAAGCACCAATCCACAGTTCAGCTACGGTAAAGTTTAATAAAGTAGTGGTAACCGGAAACGCCAAAGTAGTATTGATACAAAGCAATGCAGAAACCATTACTTCGAACGACGAATTGAATAAAAACACAACCGTTAAACAAAAAGGATATACTTTGTACATCAACTCTACAGAGAAAAACCCTGCTACGATTTATGTACATGTAAAAGACCTGCAAAGGATTGATGCCTCAAATACTGCCAATGTAAAAACCCGTGGTGATTTCGACCTTCAGGTATTACAGATCTTCTTAAAAGATGAGGCTAAAGCAAATGTAAATGCAAAAGTAGGTAGTCTTTATACCGATATGAAAGGTCAGTCTGATTTAAAATTAAGCGGTTCATCAGCAGAACACCACCTGGTTAGAAACGAGGTTTCTAAATTAAACCTGAATGACTTTGTGATCGCTAAACTTTAAGACCAATTTACCGCCCAAAGCGTTTTTATACGCAACAAGAAACCGTTCTAAACCATGAACGGTTTTTTTGTGTTAAAGCAAATCGTTCGCCAGATTGGCCAGTTCACTCCGTTCTCCCTTATCCAGCGTAATGTGTGCATACAAAGGGTGGTTTTTAGCACTCTCGATCAGGTACGACAGGCCATTACTTTCAGCATCAAGATAAGGCGTATCAATCTGATAGATGTCGCCCGTAAAAATGATCTTGGTTTCCTCCCCTGCCCTGGAAATAATCGTTTTGATCTCATGCGGCGTTAAGTTCTGGGCCTCATCCACAATAAAAAATATTTTGGTAAGTGTGCGTCCCCGGATATAGGCCAGAGGGGCGATCACGATTTTTTCCGTACTTACAAACTCATCGATCTTTGCCTGAGCCTTTGGGTCATCGGTATATTGTTCCTTAATAAAGCGAAGGTTATCCCAGATGGGCGCCATATAAGGGTCTATTTTTGATTTCGCATCACCGGGAAGAAAGCCGATATCCTTATTACTCAGGGCCACAATTGGCCGTGTTACATAAATCTGCCGGTAATCCTTACGTTGTTCCAGTGCACTGGCAATGGCCAGTAATGTTTTTCCCGTTCCGGCCTTTCCCTGTATGGTGACCAGCTTTACTGCCGGATTCAACATCGCATGGATCGCCATGCTCTGCTCCTCGTTTCTGGGCGCAATGTTGAACACCTTTTGTGCTTTCACCGTCACCATCATTCCTGCTTTCACATCGTGATAAGCGGTAATGGGTTTCCGCTTACTTTTCAGGATATAAAAATGATTGCCTGTTTCCGGAGCCAGTTCCAACTGATCCGCACTTGCAGTTCCGGTAGCCTTCAATTCGTCCAGAAGCTCAATACTCACATTTGTCAGCGTCGTTTTTCCGGTATAAAGTTCATCGACATTTTTAATTTTGCCGGTTTCATAATCTTCGGCGTGTAAGTCCAGGGATTTGGCCTTTAACCGCAGGCAAATGTCCTTGGAAACCAATACGATTTTTTTCTCCGGAAACTCTTCCTTCAGGCTCAATGCTGCATTTAAAATGCGATGGTCAAATTTACCAGCCCCAAAGATGGCTTCGGCATCCAAAAGGGAAGGCCTATAATCCATCACCACTTTAAAATGGCCGCGCTTACTCCCTTTCAATGGAATCCATTTGTTCATGACCTGCTCTCCGGAAGCATTGTCCATCAGCCGGATAAAACTTCTTGCTTCTGCATTTCTCGTTTCATTCCCATTTTTCATGTTGTCCAGTTCTTCCAAAACCTGGATGGGAATCGCCACATCATGTTCCTGAAAATTATTGAAAGCATTGTGATCGTATAAGATAACCGAAGTGTCCAATACAAAGATCTTTTTTTTGACGGATGTACGCTGTAGGATAGATTTACTCATGACACCTAAAAATAGCGAAAATCATAAATAAATTTTGTTAATTAATGGAATAAGTTCAAGAGAAGAGCTTGGGAATTGTTTAAAACAATGCAGCAGCGGGAATAAAACCCGACCGCTTTCTGAACTGAAAACAGCCGGGCGGGGTATTTCTATTTTTTCTTTTTGTTTTTCAATCCGATCACCTTAAGGATCTTATGAAAGATTTCATTATTGGCATAAGTCCCGCGGAATTCCGCTGAACCAGGCCCATAGGCAAATACAGGAACCATAATATTGGTATGGTCGTTGGTGCTGAAATGACCACTGATCATCCCCTTTTCTGTTGAGGCATCCAATAAGGTCAGTCCTCCTGTTTCATGATCTGCAGTGATCAGCACCAAAGTTTCTCCATTCTGATCAGCAAAGCGTAAAGCAGCTTCAACCGTTTTATCAAAATCATGAAGTTCAGTTACCGCATAAGGCAGGTCGTTTGCATGACCTCCGTAATCGATCTGCGCGCCCTCAGCCATTACAAAAAAACCTTCTTTATTTGCAGAGAGCATTTTCAAACTATGGACTAAGGCTTCCTTTAACAATGCTCCCCGGCCATCTTTCACCGGACGGGTTGCTGTATCAGGAAGCAATACCAGTTGCCTGCCCTTGCTTTCTTTGTAAAAACCATCAGCACTCGTATTCAGCTTAAATCCCTGATCTGCCAGTTTGTTCATCAAAGCCGCATCTTTATTTTTAAAAAAGCTTTTTTGATTGGAACCTACCAAAATTTCCACTTTACTATTCAGCAAATCTGCAGCAATTTCTGAACTCATGGAGCGGTCCGGCTGATGCGCATAAAATACGGCAGGAGTAGCATCGGTAATGTCGCCAACACTGATGATGCCACTTTTGATGCCATAATTGGCCAGGGTATCTACCAGGTTCGTTCTTTTCTTTTGATCAGCACCTACCCCAATATATCTGTTATTGGTTTTCTCGCCAATGGCGATAGCTGAACCACCGGCAGCAGAATCCGTATTTCCTGCATCCGCCGCCGCGGTTTGTGAAAAGCCAATGTTGTGGATGTTACTCATATTGAGCTGTCCATGATTGGCAATATAACCAGCATGAATTTGTGCCAGGCCCATTCCGTCTCCAATCAGCAGGATCACATTTTTAACCGGTTTTTGCAATCCGTCAATCTTATACTCCGGAGTGTATACCGGATAAGCGACCGGATTCGTATAACTGAGTTTATCCTTGTGGAGGTAAAATTCCTTTAACTTTTCAGGCTGATCGGTATTGATCCAGTCTGCCCCCAATCTTTCCAGTACGATCCAGGTATTTGGACTGTCCTGGGTGGCCCAAAAGCGAAATGGCTTATCTTGTTGATGTGCCTTTTCGATTACCGCAGTCAGTTTAGCAAGGTCCGGAGCCGTTGGATTTCCTTTTCCATTCCAGGGAGTATAGTTCTTGATGTCATCGCTGATCATGGCCACCCGTTTCAACTGATCCTCCGTATAGGTGGTATAGGGACGACCATCAAAGGAAATATAATCCGGATAATTCTTAAAGTCAGCCGGTACAGGAACATCACCACTAATAACGATCCTGATCGCCTTTGGATTTTTGCTGCTGTTGAATACATCCTGATAACCTTCCAGGTCTTTGATCAACTGGGCAAGCACTTTTGCATAGTCTTTTTTAATGTCGACCACCAGTTGTAATCTGTGCGTAGAATCGGAATAAGGCCTGTTTCCATTTTGGCGGTAAAAGCCAGCCAAAGGCTCCAGGTACAGTTTTTTCAAGGTGATACCTGTCTTTATTTCTGAAGGATCATGCGCCACATACAAGGCTCCGTCTTTTAAAAAAACATCCGCTTCAATAGACCCCATCCCTGCATAATAGGCCGTCAACAGTGGAATATTCTGGTGATAGTCGTTATGACTATGACCAGAATTAACATTTAAAGGGCGTTGTGCCTTTGCTTCCCCTGCCCATAAAGCAGCAACAAACAACGCACAACGAACCATATTTTTCATTTCATTTCTCATTACCAGCCTGGGTTTTGAGTAATCACTCCTCCACTATTGTCAATTTCTCTTTGCGGAACCGCCCATACATCATGAATCTGTGGATCGAATGCTCTGGAAGCCCAGATTTCTTTTCCTTGAGAGTCATGTAATGGCAAAGCATAGGTTGCCTTTGCATCTCCCCATCTTACCAGATCGCGATGACGATCGGCCCACTCTCCGGCCAGTTCATTGCGACGTTCCCGTTTCAGGTCTGTCATGGTCATACCGCTTTTGGCAAGTAATCCTGCACGAAGCCTGATTTTATTTAATTCTGTATCACCTGCACCTGAACCATTTAATAAGATTGCAGCCTCTGCTTTGATGAGCAGGACTTCTGCAAAACGCATTAATGGCACATTCAGGTCAGTAGTCATATTATCACCACTCGGATTTACATGTGTAGGAATAGGATTTGCATAAGAGAAAGGCTCCATGTATTTCTTGAACTGGTAATCTGAGGTTGCTCCTCCATCTTTGGTAAAGCTCCGTTCCATTCCGAAAAACATGAACTTATCACCTGGCTTCAGGATGGTAGCTTCACGACGTTTATCCCCTGCTTCATAAGAATCATATAGTTCTTTAGTAGGCAGATAATAACCCCATCCATTGTACAAGCTCCAGCCTTTATTGGTGAGCATTACTCCTGGTAATTTACTTCCCCAGCCTGTGCCACCCGCACTAGGGCTACATACTACAGACCAGATGTATTCCTTCGACCAGTTATTCGACGCTTTAAATACATCTGCAAAACCCGTTAAAACCAAATCATGTTTACCGGAATTGATCACCATATCCGCATATTTTTTTGCATTGGCATAATCCTTTTTATAGAGATAAACTTTTGATAAATAAGCCCATGCCGCAGTTTTATGTGCCCTTCCGTAATCTTCAGCTTTCATATCTGTAAAGAAAGGCAGTTGTTCCGCTGCCTTTTCAAACAACTGAATGATGTAATCATAATTTTCATTTACATTTTTTGCTCTTGGGATTGCCTTTGCCGGATCCGTATCCAGGCCAACAATAGGAACACCGGCTTTTTCATTTCCATAATTTGCAGCCAGCTGGAAATAGACCAGTGCGGCATTAAAATAGGCATCACCGATGATTGCCTTTTTCAGTGACTCCTCCATTGCAATCGCCGGAACATTTTTAATGATGTCATTTGCACGTTTGATAATGGCGTAGCGCATAGACCACTGGCTTTCGGTATATCCACCTCCCAAATAAGTCTTATTAAAATTTTTAATGTTATCTGCTTCCGGTTTATTTCTTCCGGTCACCATATCATCACTGGCATTGATAAACCAGAACATCCCTCTACCATAAAAGTTCTCATCATTGTATTTCTCATACAGTCCGTTTCGACCTTTTAAAGCATCTTCCTGAGTTTTCCAGAAGTTCTGAGCCGAGGGAGCACCCTCGGGAATAATATCCAGTTGCTTTGAACACGATGTTAAAAAGGCAAGTGCAGCTACCGCTATATATTTTATATTTTGTTTCATTTTTGTTTCTTTTAAAAATTATAAATTCACGCTAAGACCTAACAGGAAGCTTCTGGCTTGTGGATATCTACCTACATCCAGACCATTGTTACTCATCCCGATTTCAGGATCAAAGCCAGAATAATTGGTGATCGTAAACAGGTTATTTGAAGTCGCATAAATGCGAACCGCCCCTGTTTTCATCTTATTGGTAAGAGATTTAGGAAGGCTATAACCCAACGTCAGATTTCTCAGACGCAGGTAAGATCCGTTTTCTATATAAAAATCTGAAGCGTTAAAGTTGCCGTTCGCATCTGAAGTAGAGATAATCGGAACTTTTCCACCTGGATTTTCCGGCGACCATGCATCCAGGATACCGGTTAGCTTATTATAGGAAGGACCACTCGCACTATATGTTGTTCTTTTAACTGCATTAAACAACTTGTTTCCATATACACCCTGTGCAAAAATGTTAAGATCAAAGTTTTTATAACTCGCATTGAAACTCAAGCCATAGGAGAAATCCGGGTAGGCACTTCCGGCAAAATGACGGTCTTTTGCATCGATTGAACCGCTGTTATCCAAATCGGCAAACTTAAAATCTCCCGGTTTGGCCTTAGGCTGAATTTTCTGCCCCTTACTATCCACATACTGGTCTACTTCAGCCTGACTTTGAAATATCCCTTGCGTTTTCAGTACATAATAACTGTAGAGCGGCTGTCCTATTGCATTTACTAAAGGAGTCAGCTCATTTCTAAAGTTCGTAGACAACGGCATTATATCCTTACCAGTTGCCAGTTTCATCACCTTATTGTTTACCTTGGTTACCGTAAGTCCTACTGAATAATTAAATTCACGCTCTTTACTGCTGTTATAATTTATTCCCAGCTCAAATCCCCGGTCTCTGACCAAACCGGCATTAATGGTTTGTGTCTCTAAACCTGCAGTTCCAGGCAGTTGATTTTTAAAGATCATCTTGTCTGTATTTTTAACAAAATAATCTGCAGTAACCGTCAGTGCATTTTTCAGGATTCCAAGATCCAGCCCAATATTGGTTTGTTTTGATTCCGCCCATTTCAAGTCCGGATTCTCCAAAATAGCGGAAACATAGCCAGTCCCTAAAGCAGGGTTTTGTCCAAAATAGGAAGTGGTACGGTCTAATAAAGGACTTACATCCGTTGGCGATAAACTACCCAGATTACCCAATAAACCATAACTTCCCCTTAGTTTAAGTTCATTTAACCAGGTACTTTCCGACAAAAAGTTCTCTTTTGTCAGCACCCATCCAGCCGAAACAGAGTAATAATTACGGAATCTGTTCTCTTTTTTAGGGATCAAAGAAGAACCGTCACGACGTCCGATCAATGATAGCAGATACTTATCTGCATAATTATAATTGGCTCTTAAGAACAATGAAGACAATGCAGTAGCTTCAAATTTGGTGATGGCTGGCTCAAACGTTGAAGCGTTCACCAGGTATCTTTTTGAAGGCGCCTCATCATCAAAGCCGTTCCCTTTTACGTAATAGTCATTATATTTTGTTTTCTGAAAGGAGAAGCCTCCTGTAAAGTCCAGGTGATGCTGATTCAGATCGGTCTTATAGTTCAGAATTTGTTCTGCAAGGATATCGCTCTTTCTGGTTTGTCCAACCTCCAGGGAATTGCTCAATATCGGTTTTCCTACTTCCGGTCGCTTAGGGGTAAAAATCGTAGAATTCAGGAAATCCTTGGTCAGGTTAAAATTAGATTTAAACGATAAGCCTTTCGCCAGGTCAACCATGATATACGGATTGATCATGAAAACATTCTGCGGCCTTTTGACATCTATTCTCATTAAATCCGCCACAGGATTTACAATATCCCCGTAATCACCTGCGAATTCTCCGCCTGGTAATCCGGCGAAAGAACCGTCCGGATTGTATGGCGTTCCATTTGTAGGATAATAGACCGCAGACAACAATGCCCCGGTATAATCACTAATCGTATTTGCGCCTTGTCCGTTTGTACTGCTAAAGGAAAAATTTTCTCCTATTTTCAACCAGGAATTGATTTTATAATCAGAATTGATTCTAAAATTATATCTTTCGGCAGAGGTATTCAAGACAATCCCCTCCGCTTTACGGTAATTGAAACTCAGGTAGGCATTGGATTTCTCAGTTCCGCCGGAAAGACCAAGGTTATAATCCTGAGTCACCCCTGTTCTGAAAACTTCATCCAACCAATTGGTACGGGTTACTCTTCCATCCGGATATTTTGAAGCATCAAAGGCTGGTAACAAGTCACTCTTTCCGTTTTTCGCGGCTGTTTCTGCAACAAAAGCTCTTTGTTCCGCATTTAAAGGTTCCAACTTTCTCCAGGCAGCCTGTGTTCCGATCTTACCATCAAACGTAATCTGCATGGCTCCGTTTTTCCCTTTTTTAGTGGTGATCAGCACTACCCCACCTGAAGCTCTCGCCCCGTATATCGCTGCAGATCCATCCTTTAATACGGAAATGGATTCGATATCATTTGGGTTAAGAATAGGTGTACCTGAAAAAACAGTCCCATCCACTACATAAAGGACATTCTCTCCATTAATTCCTCCGGAACCACGGATATTGATGCGTGGTGATGAGGTAGGGTCTCCACCTTCATTGGTGACAATTACACCCGGAGCTTTTCCGGCCAGAACCTCGCCAACACTGTTTAAAGATCTTGAAGAAACTTTATCCAAAGACACGACACTCACTGCACCTGAAAGGGTTGCTTTTTTCTGTGTGCCATAACCTACGACAACAATTTCAGATAAAAGGGCTTTATCTTCCAGCAATACGACATTGATTTCCTGGTTGTCCAGAACTTTAACCTGCCTGGTCTTAAAACCAACCATAGAGAAAGACAACACTGCATTTTCAGGAACCGGGATGCTATATGTTCCGTCTCCGGCAGTCGTTGTTGCTTTTCCGCCGATCACATTGACAGATACCCCCGGCATTGCCATTCCTGCCGAGTCTGTCACCTTTCCTTTAAGGATCCGATCAGGCTTTGGTGGAGCAACAGGGATATTTCTAAGGATCACATGACCGCCTTTTTCCTGATAGTCGAAGCCCAGAATTTTGAGTAATAAAGAGACCTTTTCGTTTTTAAAAGACTGTGCAGCCAGATTTTGATTTCCGCGAATGGATTCCGGATTGTACACAAAATGAAGTCCTGTACCGGCTTCAATTTCTTTGAGAATAGAACTGGTGGTACGGTTCGCAGCAATTTTAATGCTGACCCTGCTTTTTTCCAATGTCTGTGCCATCGTCAGGGAAGCAAAGAGCGTTCCGCAGAAGGTGCATAGAATGGAAAAAGTTAACACTGAATATTTCATGGCTTTATAAAGAGCTGGTAACCTCTTGTATGAGGATTTTTTCATATTTTTATTTGTTTTTATACGCTGTAAGGGTGTGTTAAAATAAGGTTGGCTGTGTAATTGTCGTTAGGCAGCCGAATCAAATTTTCCGGTACTGATCTGATCAGTACCGGTTTATTGGTCATTCTTATCTTTTCATTTTCTATATACATTAAAGGTTTTATGATCTTCAGATGCCCTGAACCGGAGATGATGGAGACTACAAATGATGTCCAGAATCTCTTCAGGGCTTTGTTTGGTGTTAAAAGTGGCGTTACATTTAAGCTTTTTAACAGAAGCGCCATTTACAGAAATGTGAATGCTGTACGCATATTCCAATTGGCGGGCTACCTCTTGCAGCTCGGTATGCTCAAACCTGAGGTTTACATACGTTTTTACAGGAGTATAACTGATCTCTGCACGTTGATCAATTTTATCGTAGGCAATTTGTTGTCCCTTGATCAGCGTTCCAAATACCTGGTTGGAATTTCCTACAGCCACTTTTCCGGTCATGACCGCAACAGAAATATGACGGCTTTTATGGTAAGATTTAATCCGGAAAGAAGTTCCGAGTACTTTCGTATACAGGTCTTCCCTGGTTTTCACCATAAATGGCCGGCCTTCCTCGTGGGCGATGTTAAAGAAAGCCTCGCCTTCAGAAAGGGATACCGTTCGATCTCTGGATTTAAATTTTGCGGGGTACAGTAAACGGGAAGAAGGTCCAAGGATAATTTCAGAGCCCTCCGAAAAAACAATTTTCTTCTTTTCCCCTGCCCTGGTTGTCAACGACAGCAGTTGTTGTTCGTCAACCACCTGTTTCTTACTGAACAACCAGCCAGCAAGACCTGCAGCAGAAATCAACAACACTGCGGCTGCCACTTTGCGCATCTGATACCAGGCAGAAAAGCGAAATGTTTTGATTTCCTCTTTTTCCATCTCCTGGCGGAGTTTCCGTAATACATTTTCTGCAATTGCTTGTTTTCTCTCCTTTTCTAAAGGAGGAAGCCCGTCCTGGGTGGACGTATACCAGCTTTCTACCTGCGCTATTTCTGCAGGGCTAGCTTCCTTATCGATATATTTTCTCAGCAGCTCTCGTGCCTGTTCTTCCTTTGTCATCTAACTACATGTCAAAGCAAAAGAAGAATGGTACTAGCCTAAAGTGTTAAAATTAGGTTAAGTTTATGTGAATAAGATACAAATGATTAAAACCAGCAAATAAGAGAGTCTTTTCCGCATCACTTTAAGCGCTGCACTAAGCTGATTTTTAACCGTTTGGGCAGACAAACCCAACTCATCAGAAATTTCTCCGATACTTTTTTCCTGCTTTCTGCTCATGGAAAAAATCAGTCTCATTTTTTCAGGCAGGTCCAGCATTGCTTCATCTACCTCCTGATGGAGGTCTTTGAGTATCAACCTGTTTTCCGCGGAATGTTCCAAATCATCCCGGAGGAGGAGCGACAGGTCTTCTTTATGTTTTTCTTTAATTGCCGAGGAACGGAAGTAATTGATCACACGATATTTCACCGCTCCTTCGAGGTAAGCACGCAAGGTACCTGTGAGCTGAACTTTTTCCCTGTTCTCCCATAAAGAGATGAAAATCTCCTGGGTAATGTCCTGGGCAACCTCTTCATCACGTAACCTTTTATAGGCACTGTCCAGCACTTCTTCCCAATAGAGACTGTAAATGTCTTCCATTGCCTTATGGTCCCCCTTCTTTAGAAAAGAGATCAGTTGGCTACCGGAAATCATTTGATTTGTTTCGATGGGATTTTTTTGACAAAGCTACTTCTACCATATTCCCTTAATGTTAAGAAATCCTTTATTTAAAAAATTAAAATGGTACAGCACGTAAAAAGACATACTCAGGGCCGTCCACCTCATCCATCACTTCGTCAATCTTATCGAAGCCAAAGCTGCTGATCAGTTTTAAAGAGGCTTCATTATCAGGAGATACAGAAGCGATAAAATGGTGAATATTAAAATTTGTCTCTGCCCAGACCATGACTGCCCCAGCTGCTTCTCTGGCATACCCTTGTCTTTGGTATCGACTAAAAACCTCGTACCCAAACTCTACCGCATCAGGAACATACTGTTGCAGGTATTCAGGATTTGGAAGGCTATGAAAGCGAATCATCCCAACAACAATATCTTCCGCTTTGGATACCATTGCTCTTGCAGACCAGGGCAAATAAGCGCTGTCGGCTTCCAGTTGTTTCCGGCCATATTCAAGTCCACTCATGTCCTCCAGCATTTCGGCAGGGATTTCAGTTCCAAATAGCCGTACTGCTTGCTCCAGCTGATGAGACAGACAAGCCGCCATAACCTCTTCCGGGATTAAACGCAGCACTAAGCGCGGGGTGATGATATCAGCTAAAGGATCGAACATAAATAAATCAGATAAATCGTAAAGTAAAAAGGCATGGTCATTAAAAAAAAGGCAAAAAGAAAACGGAGTCCCTCTTCTAGCGATTTGGTTCTCCGTTTCCACCTTTTCATTGCCGTAGCACCGAAAAAGCATCAAACTTTCCATATTTTAACCTTCATTGGTCCTCTTAGTATATTTCAACTTTGATCCCTCCGAACTTCTCCTTTTCACATCGTTCCGTAGAATAATGGATAGGTTTTAATGTCTGTCCCGAATTTAGTGAATATACCCTTACTTAACAGTTCTGGCATTTTAAGTATCATTTCCTCTGTCTCCTTTGAATCTGATCTTTTACTAATTCCTTGAAATCTCCAGAACTTCTGCCCTGAGGCTTTTGTTCTTTTTGGAGTCTTTCTTTCAGACGGTCAAATTACTTCCGTTTTGATAGTACTAATTTACAAACTATAACTATCTAATGCAAAGATAAATGCATTTTATTTTTAACATGTTACTAACAGGTTTTCAACAGCTTTTACACAGGGTTATCCACATCGATGAAGGTGATTGCCCAATCAGCAGTATTCTACCATTTTGACTCTATGTCTGCAATCTTCGCCAGGCGTTTAAGGTGGCGTTCTTCGTTGGAAAACTCCGCTTTTAAGAAGGCAAAGACAATGTCTTTGGCCAGTTCTATGCCTATCACCCGCTCCCCGATACATAAAATATTTACGTCATCGTGCTCCACTGACTGATGTGCAGAATACGTATCATGACAAACGCCTGCCCGGATTCCTTTAAATTTATTTGCGGCAATACTTACCCCTACGGAACTTCCACAAATCAGGATACCCCGCTCTCCCTGTTTATTAATCAGGGCCTGCGCCACATCAGCAGCATGATCCGGATAATCGCTCGGCGTTTCCGTCTGAGTGCCAAGGTCAAGAACTTCGTAGCCCTGCTCTTTTAAAGCGGCAACAATAATGGTTTTATAGCGGAAGCCCGCATGATCTGAACCTACAATAACTTTCATGATGATTTCTATTTTTCGCCTTTATCAAGCAGTGTTTAAATATTGTTCCTAAGGTACAAAATTAGCAACCCGCAGTCTAGGGATTACAAATTTCATTCCTTTTTACAGTTAACCTGTAGCGTTTCTTTCTGGTCTTCCGTTTTACCCTCAGTAACATTCAAAAATCTAAGCCCCCATCAATATGAAAATTTTTACACAAAACAACCTTCACAGATTAGCCGCGGTGTCTTTATTTGGCATAGGTACATTATTATCATCCTGCTCTACAAAAGAAACACCGGTTCCGGAATCCGCTTCTTTAATGGTTGTAAATACCTCTCCCAGTCCGGCCACTTTCAACGCCTACATTAACGGAGGTAAAATAACTTCCTCAGGTGCTTTAGCTTTCGGCGGCGCCGTTCCCTATCTGAGGCTCAATACCGGAGAAAATACCATCAAATTTACAACCGCGAGCAGTACGGAAAGCCTGCTTACTAAAAATATCACTTTAGAGAATAAAAAGATCTATTCCGTTTTCCTTATTGATAAAGAGGCAAAGCTGGATTTTCTGGTTGCCAATGATGATGTCGCTGTTGCACCAACGACTAAAGCTTTGATTCGCTTCATTAATCTTTCTCCTGATGCACCCGCACTGGACCTGGCGGTAAAAGATGGTGCTGCGCTGATTACAGACAAAGCTTATAAAGCCAGCAGCAGTTTCATAGAGATAGAACCTAAGAAATATATTTTTCAGATCAAAAACAAGACCGCAACTCCTCTGCAGGCAGAATTAGCGGAGACAGAGATCAAGGCAGGTGGGATTTATACCTTATTAAGCATCGGCCTTTTAAACCCTACCGGGTTGGATCCTAAAATTACCGCAAAGCTGATCACCAATAAATAAAAAACACACCAAAAAAAACGGGCTTCCATTTTCATGGAGGCCCGTTTTAGGTTTATTTGTGTGTGTTAATCTCTTCCTTTTCCACGTCCTTTATCGTGACCATTGTGGCCCTCTTTCCACTTTCCTTTATCTTTTCCTTTGTTGTCTTTACCGTAATATTTCTTTGCCTGTCCAGGAGGCATTCCATGAGGATGGCCCTTTACCACATAATATCTGGAATCATTGCTGTATCTGATCATCTTTTGCGTACGGACTTTTTTATACTTCGCATACCTTACCCGATCCGAGTTAAAGTTATCGTAAGAATTGACCACCACTTTATAACCATTATACAAGTTATAACTGCGATACCTCGAAGGCAATGACCTCGAAAAGATCCACCTTCCATTATCCATGTAAACAAATTGCTGTTTAGGCACAGAATAATAGCTTTCAATATCAGGCAGATAATAATAATCTACGTGATCGTAGCCTACCGGTCCCCATAAAGGCTGCGAGCCAATATTTACGTTAACACTGATTTGTGCTGTTGCAGGCTGCGAAATCATTCCGATTATCCCCAGCAGGCCTATTACGATTAATTTTTTCATGGTTGATGTTTTTTATACTTAGATGTTTTTTATACTTAAATATACCCAATAATTTGCAGTTAATCTCTTCCCCTGCCATGGCCTCTGCCATGATCTCTGTCGCCACCTCTGCCATGGTCTCTGTCTCTTCCACGACCTCTATCGTCATCTCTGTCTCTTCCTCTACCATGACCTCTATCGTCGTCCCTATCGCGTCCTCTCCAATTTCCATTTCCCCTATCATCTCTGTCTCTTCCATAGTGTCCTCCATGTGGATGTCCTTTAACTACATAATACCTGGAATCACGGCTATATCTGATCACCTGCTGGCTTCTTACATTTCTATATCTTGCATAACTAATGCGGTCGCGGTCGAAATTGCGGTAAGGATCTCTGGAATTTACTACGACTTTATACCCGTTATAAAGGTCATATCCTCTATATCTTGAAGGCAGTGAAGAAGAATAGATCCACCTGCTGTTGTCCATATAAATGAACTGACGTCTGGGTACGTTATAATAGCATTCGATATCAGGCAAATAATAATTGTCTACATAATCGTATCCTACCGGTCCCCATAAAGGCTGCGAGCCAATATTTAAGCTGATGCTAACTTGTGCTGCGGCACGGTATGGCATCCATCCTATTACACCGAGCAGTCCTAATACTATTAACTTTTTCATAACCCTGTTATTTAATGTTTCATTTGTGTGTTGTTGAATCAAATCTCCATACCGAAGATGAAATCAACATGAAATTTTGGAATTATTTAATTTATTTTTCTTTTTCATCTTAATTTCATGTTCAACCCTCATCTTCGTATCATTCAATTAGAGTGGCGCAGATAATAAAACACACAAATGTTTTAAGTGAGGGAGTGTTAGTTTGCCTCGGAAGAGGCAAACTTTCCATATATTTACATGATGAGCAACAATAATTTCTTCCGTTCATTTATCGCAGCCATACTTTTCATCTGGCTTCCCCTTGGCACATTTGCCAGAGACACGACCACTACATCCCTGATTTCCAGCAGCAATTTACATCAGGACAGAAGGGGTAAAAAACAGGAACGTGGCAAAGAAAATAAGAAACCTGATGTGAAAGAAGTACCTCAATCCAGAAGACAGGAGAAACCAGGAGAAGTAAAACCTGAGAAAAGAGAAAGACCATCCAAAGAAAATAAACGAAGAAACGACTAAGCCGGCGGTATGAAAGTTCTGATTGTTGAAGATGAAAAAACCCTGGCCTATGAAATGGAAGACTTCCTGAAAAAGGCTTTCTATATCTGTGACCTCTCCCATAACATTAAAGACGGACTGGAAAAGATAGAACTCAACAGCTATGATTTCATCCTGCTTGACCTCGGACTACCTGACGGGGATGGACTCAGTCTGCTTCCCAAAGCGAAAAAATACAATCCGGATGCCGCATATATTATCCTTACTGCCCGGGGAAACCTGGAAGACCGCATTGCAGGGCTCGATCTGGGCGCTGATGATTACCTTCCCAAACCCTTTTCCTTATTAGAACTCCAATCCAGAATGCAGGCCATTGCCCGCCGTAAGTTCAATGTCAAAGAAGAGTTGTTAACCCTGGGAGATTTCAACGTAGACCTGCAGAAAAGATTAATCCTTTTTCAGGACAATCAGATTGAATTGTCAAGAAAAGAGTTCGATTTGCTGAGCTACCTTTTTCTCCATAATAACCGGGTATTGACGAGAATGCAACTCAGTGAGCATATCTGGGGGACTTTTGCTGATGACGACTACGATTCCAACTATATTGATGCGCACATTAAGAACATCAGAAAGAAATTAAATGCCTGGGCACCGACAGACTTCCTGGAAACCGTACGGGGTGTTGGCTACAGAATAAAGAAGTAAATGAAATTATCATCGAAATTAATCCTGTTCATCACCAGCTCCAAACTGGCAGTGGTATTGCTCTTTATCGTCTCTCTTCCATTTCTGGTTGACAGCATCGTTTCCGAATACACCAATTATTCCTTACGCCGCCAACAGGCAAAAGTGATCAATGTGGTCCATAAAAATGGAATCGATCATTATTTGCAGGGCGATGACAGCTATGGCAGTTATACCATGCTTAAAGAAGAATACATTGCACTGGAACCCGCAGCAGCCAAAACCCTGATCGACACGATAAAAACAGCACAGCGGGTCGTAGAAAGAGATACCCTCAGTTACCGGATCCTGATGCACACGTTTAGCTTCGAAAACAAAAACTACCTGCTGGAGATTGGAAAAACGACCGCCAGTATCAACCAATATAACAAGCCTCTGCAAAGGATCGCTTTATATGTATTGATGGGCCTCATCGCCCTAACCCTGCTTTTTGACCTTATTTTTACCCGTGCCCTCATCAGACCTCTAGGCAAAATCATTAAAAGTAAACTGATCAACAGAAAGTTCCCCTTTAAAGATCATTCTCCACCTGTACCCACTTCTACACAAGATTTCAAATACCTGGATGAATCTTTAATCCTGCTGATGGACCAGATCAATGAAGCGTTCGAAAAAGAACGTGAATTTACGGCTAATGCTTCTCATGAGCTCATGACTCCCATTAGCATCCTTCAGAATAAGATGGAAAATCTTTTGGGAGATGAACAGCTTCCGGAAAGTGTGGTGCTCCGCATTGTAGAGATGATGAAAACCCTCAGCCGGTTAAAGAAAATCTCCAACTCCCTGTTGCTGATCTCCAGGATTGAGAACCAACAGTTTGTGAAATCTGCGAGTGTAAAGCCTTCTAAAATTATCCATGAGGTGATGGAAGAGATCAGTCACCGGTTAACAGAAAAAGAACTGAAAATCAACATCAGTCTAAAAGAAGACCGCCTGCTTAAAAATGTAAACCAGGACCTTTTGTTTCAGCTGTTCTATAACCTGATCAATAATGCCATCAAGTACAACGTCAATCAGGGCAGCATCCTGATCACAGATGAATTCCGGGAAGGAAAAAACTATACCATCACCATCAAGGATACCGGTATCGGCATTGCTGCTGAAGATCTTGATTTTATCTTTGACCGCTTCAGAAAGGCTAACCTAACAGAAAATGTAGGTTATGGTCTTGGCCTGTCCATCGTAAAAAGTATTACCCTATATCATGGGATTGAAATTCTGGTGAAATCTAAAGTTGCTGAAGGCACCACTTTCAGTCTGATCTTCCCTCCTTCTTCTTAAAAAACGCTTTATATTTCCGGATACCGATCCTACAGAGATATTTCTTCTCCAGTTTTTCTGGTCCTGCCTTTTCCTGGATTTAAAAACCAAAATCAATAACCTGCATCATTCATTAAAAAAATAAACCTCCTCTAAACGCTGAAATACAGCCAATTCAATTAAACTACAAAAATAGTTTGCAAACTATAAAAATAGTAGTAACTTTAATTAACGTTAGATATCAAGAGAATAAAATGAGAGAACTTACAAAAGCAGAAGAACAGGTGATGTTGATTTTATGGGAAATAAAAGAAGGTTTGACAAAGGATGTCATTGAAAAGATGGCTCCCCCAAAACCGGCCTATAATACCGTCTCCACAGTAATCCGGGTCCTGGAAGGAAAGGGGTTTATTGACCATAAAGCAGTTGGAAACACACACATTTATTTCCCGCTGATTACAGAAGCTCAATACAAACACTTTGCTTTTGACAAGGTCATGAACAATTACTTTGAAAACTCTTACCAGAGCCTGGTTTCCTTTTTGGTAAAAGAGAAAAATATGGACCTCGAGGAGCTCGATGAATTGATTCAACTGGCGGAAAAACTTAAAAACAAGAAATGATGAATTGGTTATATTATCTGTTGGAAGCTAATTTATATGTTGCCTTATTTTATGGCTGCTATCATTTGCTATTCCACAAAGAAACATTTTACAGCATAAACCGGTATTTTCTGATCGGTGCTACCCTGCTGGCCTTCGCTTTACCCCTACTGCAGATTGGCTACCTGAATCGCTTTTTTCAACCGGAATATGATGCCATGCCAACTGGAGCATTCAACCCCATTGCAGATGAGGGAAGCGATCTGATTAAACTGGGCATCAGTAGCCTCTATTGGCTTGTTGCGGTGTTTTTCTCTTTAAAATTACTGAGAGACCTCTACCAGATTATTGCGCTTTCCAGAACGACAAAAAAACATCATGATGGACAAGTCATTCATATTGAGCTGGAGAAGGGCAAATCTGCATTCTCTTTTTTTAACCTCCTGTTTATCCCTGCAAATGCTGCCGGCAAAGAAACCATTCTAAAACATGAAATGGTTCATATCCGGCAAAGACATAGCCTGGACATCCTGTTTTTTGAAATTATTCAAATTCTAAACTGGTTTAATCCGGTGAGTTACCTGATCAAGAAAGACATCAAACTCTTACATGAATACATTGCCGATGAACTGACTACGAGTGAAGAGATCCAAAAGCACGATTATGCCCTTTTTCTGATCAGGAATTCCTTTGGTGCAGAAACAAAACAACTGAGCAATCAAATTTTCAATCCATCCATACTTAAACAGAGAATCAACATGTTAAACAAAGAAAAATCAACAGGGCGAGCGAGGCTCAAGCTCTTGCTGACACTACCACTCGTTGGGGGAATGCTTTGCACTTCCACAGTGGCATTTACTAAAGATTATGGTTTAGTGGATTTTTATCCGAATACGATAAAAACCATTGGTATCAAGCGCTATACTCAAGATACAACCAGGAAAAAAGCGGTAAAGAAAAAACAACTCAGCCCAGCGGAAATACGAGAAAACAACGCTAAATTCCCTCCCCCTATCGTTGTATCTGACCGCCCGGCTCCCAGAGCAAAACATAGAAGTAAGGTTAAATTTCCTCCACCACTAGTGGTACCTGATCGTCCGATTTCGCCAGTAAAGCAGTCAAATGCAGTACCACCACCACCGCCGCCACCAGTTGAACCTGCACATGCGGTAGACGGTCCGCCACCACCGCCGCCGGTTGAGCGAAATAAGAGGCTGCGCTCCATAAAAATCAAGGAAAAACCGGCTAAAAGCTTAAAATCCTCAGAACTGAATCATGTAAATACCAATATCAAAACCACCATCAATTTAAACACTAAAAATAAAGCAACTACGAACTTAGAAACAAAAAATACCGTAAACACTTCTAAACCATAAACACCAATACGTCATCATGAATAGCTTCAGGATGACGTATTGGTGTAATTGGAATTTTGCTTCTCTTTAAATATCTATTCTTAAAAAATCACCGGTCTTACTAAATTTCAGCTCCATTCCGGTCGACAACTGAACTTCCTGATCGTTCAAATCCAATTCCCATTCTGTAATAAATTCCGCTGGATAATTCGCTTTTACATAAGCTAAAACCTTTACCGGAATCACGCTGTCAGGCAATTTTTTCAAGCTTTTGATGCTTTCCACTTCTCCTTTTGTATTGAATTCCAGTTTCACGCCATTGTTAAGAATCACTTCGTATTCATGGCTTAATCCTTCTTTATCTTTGATCACCTGAGTAATGGCTGCACCATTAAAATGTGTATTCACATAAGCTTTGGCTTCTGCAGAGAGTTCCGTTTCCGGAATGACTACATCATCGTCTTTATCACAGCTGGACAAGGTTACAGTAAGTGCCAATGCAAGGCTCAGGGTGGTTAATGTTCTTTTAAATGTGTTCATATTATTCTTGTTTTGGGGATTATAAAATTCTGTTGCTGATTTTTCCTTGTGCATCAAAAACTACTTTTTTCTCTTCAGAAAGGGTTTTCAATTCGACCTTATAAAAGAATTGTTTTTCTTCTTCATACTTATCTACCTCATCAATTCTGAACCCTTTGAAATTCTTTTTGATGCTGTTGACGATCACTGAAGGCAATTCCCGGACACGAAGCTCTTTTTTATGTTTTACGATTCCTCCCTTAGGATTTAGCCATACTTCATGGTCTCTTCTGCCGATATCAAAATCTGCATTGAACAAATCTCCTTTCTTCTCCCAGTCTACTTTCAGGGCTTGTGGAAACGCTTTGTTAAAGGAATTAAGTACTACGGAAGGCACCTCTTTTACAGGAATGTCCTGCGCATAAGTAAGCCCCGAAAAAAGCAGACCTGCTGCTAATATAATGCTCTGTTTCATGGTCATGTTTTTTATATACCACAAAGAAAGAGGTCAAATCTGAAAAGAAACTGGAAAGGAATACCAGAATGAATTAAAAAATCAATTATCTGAAATTTATTTTTAGATGATGCTGATCTGTATAGGAATATTGAATATCGAAACCATAGAGATCGATAATTGCTTTTACGATGGCAAGCCCAAGACCGGTACTGCTTTGCGCCTGACTGTCCTTTTTAAAGCGCTTAAAGACCTGCTCCGGATCCAGCGCAACAGAACGGCCGGTGTTACTGATCACTAAGCCCTGACTGCTGATCGATACGGCAACGGTTCCTCCCGCAATATTATGGGTAATGGCATTTTTAAGTAAATTAGAAATTAATATCGCTGCCAGGTCTTTGTTCATGGCAACTTCCAGCAGCGCCTCTTCCTCCAAATGGATCTGAACGGATTTCAGCTGCGCAAAATCTTCATACTCTGAAATCAATGTTTTCATCAGCATGTTGATCGAAAGTAAGGCCACTTCTCCATATTGTTTATTTTCAATTTTCGAGAGTAGCAAAAGAGATTTATTCAACCGGGTAAGCCTTTGCAAGGTGCCAATGACCTGCCCGATAGCCTCCAGATGTTGATCTGAAAGGTCTTCACTTTCTGCCAGCAACTCCAGCCTGTTCAGGCTGATCGCCAGTGGCGTTTGTAATTCATGTGCCGCATTTTCGATAAACTGCTTCTGACTTCCATACGTACCAACAGATTGCGTGACCAGGCTCTTTACCGCCACATTCAGTTCCTTAAATTCTTTCACTTCAGTGCTGCCAGTCTCTATTCCCTGGTCCTGGTCCAGCCGGAATGCTTTTAGTCTTCTGAGCAACTGATAAAACGGAGTCCATATTCTTCGGAGCAAGAGGTGATTGATCACAAAAAAACTGATCAATATCGCTGCATAGAGCCAGATCAGACTGTACAACAGGCCCCTCACGAGGTCGTCCTCTTCCACTGTAGAAGATACCACCTTCATTTCATAGTACTTATTGTCCTTGTTAAATACGGTGGTCAGCATCCGAAAAGGCTCCATGTCTTCCTCATTAAGGGTATACATGAGTGTATCCTGATACTTATCTTTAAATTTCAATCCTGATCTTTCGGTCACTTCTTTAATCTCGTAATTGTGTTCAGAAAATCCGGAGCGCTGAATGATTCCACTGTCTTTTTCTACCCGCTGTATGACCAGCATTTTACTATTTTCCAATCCATCATCAAGGCTGTCCTGCACCTCATCAATCATATTGAAATAAAAGAGGACTGCCCAGATGCTGATCACCAGCAATAAGGCTATAGAAAGGTATTTAAGCGTATAATTCAGCAGGTTCATACGACCACCAGTTTATAACCGATTCCATATACCGCCTGAATCTCTATGCCCGCACTTTTTTCTTTAAGTTTCTTACGGAGGTTCTTAATTTGGGAATAGATGAACTCATAGTCGTCTGCTCCGTCCATATAGTCACCCCAAACTTGTTCCGCCAATGCGGTTTTATTGACCAGGCGGTTTTTATTTACGGCGAGGTAGCTTAAAATGTCGAATTCTTTGCGGTTCAGTACCAGTTCATCCCCATCGATCCAGACCTGACGTTCATCGAGGTCAATTTTAACATTGGCGTGTTCGATGGCATTTTTACCGTTCAGTGATTTTCTTCTCAATACAGACTTGATCCTTGCATTGAGCTCTGCAATATGGAAAGGCTTCACGAGGTAATCATCAGCTCCCATTTCCAGGCCTTTGATCTTGTCTTCCAGGGAATCTTTCGCAGAAATGATAATCACGTTATCAGATTTATTCATTTGTTTTAGCTCAGCCAGGAGGTCCAGACCAGTTCCATCTGGCAACATAATGTCCAGCAGGATACAATCGTATTCATAGGAAACGATCTTTTCTAAGGCCAGGGCATAACTGCCAGCAGTTTCTACCAGATAGTTTTCTTTTTCCAGCGACTGACGGATTACTTCCAGCAGCTCAACCTCATCTTCGACAACCAATAACTTCATGAATACAAAATTGAGTAACAAAACCGGAAAGATCCGGGATTAACTATAGCTGACATTCGCAAGCTTCCTTCTTGAAAAGGAATCGATCACGATCAGCAGCATTCCCAACATAATAGAAAGATCTGCTGCATTAAAAACACCGGTTTGAAAGATGACAAAGTCGATGTGAAGAAAGTCTGTTACAGAGCCATAAATAATGCGGTCGTATAGGTTTCCTGCCCCACCACCAATTACACAGCAAATCCCAAAAGTCAGCAAAGGAGACAGGTTTTTTCGGGTCATCACGAAATAAACACCCATCAACAGAACCGCTAAAGGCATTAATAAAAGTAACACAAACTTAACTCCGGAATGAAGCGAATCGCCAACGCTTAAAAAAGCACCTGAATTTTCTACATTGGTCAGGGTAATCTGATCACTGAGCACCTTGATATTTGCATTGGACTGCACATGGTCCCTGACGATAGATTTTGTAATCTGGTCACAACCGATATTAAACATTACAATCACCAGGATCAAAACTTTCCCCGCCAAACCAGTCCACTTCATTTTTTTCATTGTCTTTCGTGTTGTCTATTTATAAGGACTCAACTGATGATAAATGCCAGAATAATTTTGCAATGGCAGCTCAGCTGATAAATATAGGAATTGTAATTTTGAATTCAAATGATACAAGTAATGCTTTAGAATCAGATATTAGCAAATATTAACCTATAAAACATCCCAGATGAAACGAATTTTCTTTACATTTCTTATCACTGCCTTTTCGTTAAGTGCATTTTCGCAGGGACTCCCTGCCGGTTCGGTTATTCCTAAAGCTACTTTTTACAAGGCAGATGGGACCAGTTTTACCACAGATCAGATTCCTAAGGGAAAGAAATCCCTGATCATGTTTTTTGATGCGACCTGTGGCCATTGTCAGACGGTGGCAACCAACCTGTCAAAAAGCAGCAAGGAATTGTCGGGCGCAAACCTGTACCTGGTTTCTCAGGATGTTTTTCGCTCTATCAATTATTTTATGGATACCTATGCAAAACCCCTAAAATCAATGAAGAATGTAACGACCTTACAGGATAAGGACTATGTTTTCATTCCATTGTTTCATCCGAAACAATATCCTTCATTATATCTTTTTGGTGCGGATAAGAAACTGATCATTTTCAGCTCAAGTGAAAAAGATGTGCCTAAGGTCCTAAAACTTGTTAAATAGCGTCCTTAAACACATCTTTTAAAGGGGTGTTACTTTTTATAAGTAATACCCATATTGTAAAACAGGAATGCCCAACGATCGGCAATTTCTTCTATCGCCTTATCTGTAGGTTTACCGGCACCATGTCCGGCATTGGTCTGAATACTGATCAGAACAGGGGCATCACCTGCCTGGTCTTTCTGTAAATTTGCTGCAAATTTGAACGAGTGCGCCGGAACCACACGATCGTCATGGTCAGCCGTCGTCACCAATGTTGCCGGGTATTTAGTTCCTGCCTTTAGCGCATGTACAGGTGAGTATTTATACAAATAATCAAACATCTCTTTCGAATCTTCAGAAGTTCCGTAATCATAACTCCAGCCTGCTCCGGCCGTGAATTTATGGTAACGCAACATATCCATTACCCCTACTGCCGGGAAAGCCACTTTAAAAAGATCCGGACGTTGTGCCAGTGTTGCACCAACCAACAATCCGCCATTCGAACCGCCCATACTGGCCAGGTAATCTTTCGAAGTATATTTATTGGCAATCAGGTATTCTCCTGCTGCGATGAAATCATCAAATACGTTTTGCTTTTGTAGTTTTGTTCCTGCCAGATGCCATTTTTCGCCATACTCTCCACCACCGCGAAGGTTAGCCACTGCATAAATCCCACCCTGGTCCATCAGGATAATATTTGCCGTACTGAAAGAAGGTGTCAGACTCACATCAAAGCCTCCGTATCCGTACAATACTGTTGGATTTTTCCCATTCAGGGCAATCCCTTTCTTATAAGTAATGATCATCGGAACCTTCGTTCCATCCTTAGAAGCATAAAAAACCTGCTTAGATTCATAGTTCGCAGGATCAAAGTCTACTCCCGATTTTTTATAAACTTCGGATTTACCCGTTTCAATAGCATACCTGAAAATGGTAGCCGGATATACGTAAGAGGTAAATGTATAATACAATTCTTTTTCCGATTGCTTACTTCCAAAACCAGAGGCAGAACCGATACCCGGTAACTTAATCTCATGTTCCAGTTTACCATTTCTGTCGTATTGCAACACCATAGATACTGCATCTTTGATGTAATTGGCAAACAGCTTACCACCACCGGTAGAAGGGCTCAATACATTTTCCGTTTCTTTGATCAGGTCTTTCCAGTTTTCAACTCCCGGACTCCCCGCATCAACGGTAACCACCCGCCCGTTAGCCGCATTAAGATTGGTATAAATGAACAGTTTGCTTCCCACATTATCAATGATGTTATGGTTCTTATCGAAATTATTTACAATGGGAACAATTGCGCCATCTTTAGCTTTCAGGTCCTTGATGTAAAGTTCATTTCCAGAAGTTGAATTTGCGGCAGAGATGACGAGATAGCGTTCATCTTCCGTTAATCCTGCGCCAATATAACGTCTTGGGGTTTTATCACCTCCAAAGATCAGCTGATCCTCTTTCTGTGCGGTCCCTAGTTTGTGATAAAATAATTTATGGTATTGAGTCAGACCAGAAAGCTGGCTTCCTTCTGCCGGTTTATCATAGCTGCTATAATAAAAACCATCGTTCCCCTGCCAGGAGATTCCTGAGAATTTAACATCTGTTATGGTTTCTCCAACAACCGTTTTATCGGCAGATTTCATAACGATGACCTTTGTCCAGTCGGAACCACCTTCAGACAACTGATAGGCCAGCAGGCTTCCATCTTTAGAAAAGCTGATTCCGGCAAGTGAGGTAGTGGCATCCTTAGAAAAAGTATTTGGGTCCAGAAAAATCTCTGGCTCCCCTCCTTCTTTCTGACGGTACAATACACTTTGGTTCTGCAGCCCTGTATTTTTATAATAATAGGTATAACCTCCTTCTTTGAATGGCTGAGAATATTTCTCATAATTCATCAAATGTTTCAAACGCTCTTTAATGTCGTTGCGGTAAGGAATTTGCGACATGTATTTCTGCGTCACCACGTTTTGTGCAGTTACCCATTGTTTTGTATCCTCAGAACGGTCATCTTCCAACCATCGGTAAGGATCGTCTACACTCGTTCCAAAATAGGTGTCTTTTACATTTTCTTTTTTCGTTTCCGGATAAATCATAGTTTTCTTTCCTGTATTACTGAGCTGTGCTTCTGCAAAAATCGGAAGCATAGTTGCCAGAAATATCAATGCGTTTTTTGAGCTTTTCATCAGTTAATTATTGTTTTTTCGTTTAGTTTATTGATTTCCAATGGTTCTCAAGCGTTCAAAAGCACAGTTAATGATTCTTAAGCACTCCTAAACCGGTTTTAAGGTGATGAAGATCATCCGCGTTAAAACCCGGTTCCTGATATCGCCTAAGCAACATGATCACGATGACTTTCCAGCTATTCCCTTGAAATTCGAATTTAAGTAATACTTTCTCAATCTTCAATTTCTAAACTTAAAATTACACGAAAATAGAAATCTTGATAAATAATTCCGATTATCAGTTTCCTTGCATTATTATTGCACAAAACGGATAAGAAACGATTTCAATTTTTAATGGCGCACAGAATATACTTATACAACTTAAACCAAGGCCTGCTTCCGGAAAAGATGACTGACACAGCAGAGAATCCGGACTTTTTAGCAAGCATTCTGGCAGGGATAGGTGGCAATACCGAAGACAACCTGCTGATGGTAGAATGGAACTATGAATTCCCTCTATTTTTACACCCTTTGTTTGCACATCAGCCGATGATTTCAACACCGGTATTCAATGGGACTGAGGGCGGAATCTATGCCCCTGCTCCTTTGGGAATTCAACGCATCAAAGCTTTTTATGATTTTATAGACAAACATAAAGCGGAGCTCATCGATGATGAAAACGCTTTTGACATGGCCAAACAACGCATCTTTAAATTTCTGGACGAAAAAGTCGTTCATGATTTTTTCCATCTGGATGCCTGGGACGTCTTTAATATGGATGATGCGCCACATAAAATACAGGCCATTAAAATGCTGAATGACCTCAATACCACCAATGCCATCCTAAAAGAAGCCATGGAACAGGACGATCCTTCCTTATTGGACAACTGTCCGGAATTTAACCAGGGCTCGTATCACTTTCAAAGCTTCAAACCTTACCTGAACCATTCCGGCTATGGTTATGGCTGGCAGGTCATCAGCTCCGGTGTATATGACGATGAAGAAACCGAAGACAACGAGTTTCCTGATCAGATTTTTTACACGGAAAATGACCTTAAAGGAATGAAAGATGATGCCGGGCAGGTGCTGATTCCTGCACTTTACGATGAGATTTATTATTTTCCGGAAGGAGAATCGTTTGCACTCGTCCAAAAGGATGGTAAATATGGATATGTCAACCGTCAGGGAGAAATAGTTGTTCCTCTTCAATATGATGATGCCTTCGACCTGAGTAAAGGAACAGCCATTGTAAAATTAAACGACAAATATGGCTTCCTTCAGCCAGGTCAAAATATGGAGGTGGCTTTCCTTTACGACGACATTACCGACCTCAGCCTCGAGCCTCATTATTTTAATGTTTGCAAAGAAGAAACCTGGGGAGTAGCCAATGCCAGCAACGACATCTTATTGCCTTTTGAATATATAGAGGAAATCATTTGCCATGGATTTGATGGCTATAACTATTATTCTGGCGTCCACAAATCTAATAACCAACGACACTTCTTCCTACAGGACTTCAAAAAAATAGGAACGCATAACGTCATAGAGGTACAATGGGCAGGTTTTGAGCAGGAACAGCATTTTTTCGTACCAACTGAAATTGCATCTGCAGACGGAAAAAAGAGCATAAAACTGCAATCGCTGATCAGACAGGATGGCCAGATCATCCTTCCCCCGGAATATCAGGAGATCATTTACTGCAGCGGAAGCCAGGCTTACATCCTGAAGCAGAAGGGGAAATTCGGACTGTTCCGTATCGCGGATGGCATCTTGCTCCCTTGCATTTACAAGCGCATCGATGAGCTCAATGAGGGGTGTTTCCGTATATTTCAAGACGGAAAAGTTGGCTTCTTTGATGCCATGGACGGAAGAAATATATTTATCAGTCCTCAGTTTGATTCCATGAGGGATGATATCCGTAGAAATAAGGACGGCAGCTGGGAGCTCCTGGGTTTCCTTGACAAGCATGTATTCCTCGTTTACAGTGATCAGCGGATGAAGCCTGTAGACCATGAAATTGCAGCCAGGCAGCTCTCTAAAGGTTACTACCCCGAAAGCCTGGCAGATGAGCAACGGGAAATCCTGGCCGATCTGGCAGGAACCAATGCGCCGGCCCTGGACCTTTACCATAAAGGATCAAAGGCATTTGATGAGGGAGATCTTGATAATGCCATCAAATACCACCTGCTTGCAGCAGAGAAGGGAGATGCTGATTCGATGAACGACCTGGGCTTTATTTACAGCAGCAATGGCCCTCATTACGATGCGGACAAGGCTTACTTTTGGTACCATAAAGGAATGAAAGCCGGTTCCATAGATGCGATAAACGGACTCGCCGTCTGTTACCTCAACGGAATCGGTGTAAAACAAGATATTGACCAGGCGATCCGCTGGTATGAAAGGGCTGCAGAATATGGGGATGGAAGGGCACATGCAAATCTTGCAGACCTTTACGTGGAAGGAATATGGGTTCAGCAAAATCTGGACAAAGCATTAAAACATTACCAGCAGGCAGAGCAGCATGATTTCCCCAATCATGGCAGACATGCCTATGTACTTTATCTGAAGGAAGACTATGTAGCAGCAATCGCTTATTACAAAACAAGTGCAAAAGAAGGCGATGCACAATCCGCCCACAACCTTGCAACCATGTACGAACTTGGTCAGGGTTGTAAGCCGGATATCCGTAAAGCATTGTCGTTTTATCATCAGGCACTAGAACTTGGCCAGACCAGCGCTTATCTGGAACTGATCAGGCTGTACCGATATCACGATGAAGTAAAAGACAAAGAAAAAGCACTGGAATTGGTGGCTTTAGCCAGAGCGGCAGGGATTGATCCGCCAGATGAAAATCCCCCAAAAAAGTGGGGGTGGTTCCGTTAACCTGCCAAAGAATCCAGATAATCGTTAACAATGGGAATATCCGCTGCTGCCCAATCACAACCCCGCAAGGCGGATGTTTCCATCCAGCTATAGGAAGCATGCTCTTTCAATAATACATTACCGGCAATGATCCTGCAAACAAAAGGTATCAGCCGAATGGCAAATTCCGGATATACATGCTGATGTGCGGGCCTTTCGGACAGGATCTGAATGTCGACATTCAGTTCTTCCCTGATCTCCCTGATCAGACAGGCTTCAGCACTTTCTCCCGGTTCGATCTTTCCACCCGGGAACTCCATCTTCAGGGGCAATAACATCCCCGCACTCCGTTGAGCAACCAGGACCTTTCCTTCTCCATCAACAATAATTGCACAACAAACATCAATCATAGCCGAAGATAATTTTTTATCCCTACATTCGCTTCATATTACTTCTTAATACATATCTAAACAGGATTTCTAAGAATCCGACCTTGTAGACAGGAAAGCTATTGCCTGGATATAGAAAAGAGTCTGTTGAAATTTACTGAAGCGCAGTCATTTCAAACAGTCCCGGATAGGAACTGACCAGGCCAGATCCATCAAACTTTATCAATGCTTTAAAATCGTTTTCCGTATTTTCATATTTATACCGGTCGTCCGTTAACCTGGTATATATCTGTTCTACCCGTCTTACCTCAAATTTCAGCAGGTCAAAATACAGTACACTGATGCGCTGGCTTTCGCCCAGTTTCATCCTTAACCGCTTTATTGGAAGTGAGTTGGTAAAGGGACTAAGCATGATGTCAATTTCAATACAGCCTTTAAAATGGCTAAGTTCCAGTCCCTCTGCATCGAACCAGTTCCCTGCACCATCGCTCGTATAGACCAATTGCTTAAAATCTCCCTCGATCCTGTTCAGTACAGATACCGATAAAGTGCGCCAATTGGCATCGGTATGGATCCGGTAAGAAAAATTCACTTCCCTGCCATCTGCTGTACCTTCAACTACGGCAGATGCAATCATCCGATGCTCTTCCAGCAACAACTCACAGTGTTCAGTGGTCTGGAGCTTGTTTAACCCTTTCCAGGTAATGCTTTTCTTCATTAGAATTTTAACTGATCACAATTTCACCCCGGTGATGGGTAACCTCACCTACCGTATGCTGGATCATTTCATATCTCGACATCTGAAAATCACCATGTCCGGGAATATCAAATGTAACCTTTTCTTTTAAGCGCTCTTCCGACAATTCGGAGACATAATCAAGGAGATTTTCAGATTGAATCACCAGGTCTTTCAGCAAGGCATCAATGGCACCCTCAAATACCTTTTCTTCGGGAGAACGGTCTTCCCGACATTGTATTTTTCCCATCCATTCTGCTTCCGCAGATAAGAGCTTCGATAGTTTTTGGTTGATATGGGGTTGTTCAGGAGAAACAGCTGCAGTTCCTTCTTTTCTTTCTGTAAGCCGGCTTACCAGCTCATTATTTGCCCATAAATTATAGGCGCATAAGTCTTTTGTCAGGGTTTGCAAATTCATCTTCATTTCGTTCTATGTTTATGATTCAAATTTCAGTGCCAACACTGACAACCCTATGGCAGTCTGAAAAAATATAATATTATCTTTGAAAAAAAGACAGCCATGCCGATTACTTTCAGAACCATCCAAGCCCGCGACAATGAGCAACTTGCCAAAATCATCCGTACTTCTTTAGAAGAATTTAAGGTTCCTAAAATAGGGACAGCACATTCTGATCCAACAACAGACGATTTATTTAAGCTATTCCAAACAGCAGGAAGTTCTTATTTTGTGGTCGAGGAAAACGGTCAGCTTCTTGGAGGGAGCGGCATATATCCTACTGAAGGATTGCCGGAAGGTTGCGCCGAGCTGGTAAAGCTGTACTTATCAGAAAATGCACGGGGGAAAGGAATAGGAAAACAGCTTTTAGAAAAGTGTTTTGAATCGGCCAGACAGCTGGGCTATAATCAACTGTATCTGGAAACATTGCCGCAGTTGGCACAAGCAGTAGGTATGTATGAAAAGGCCGGGTTCAAAGCATTGGATACTGCGCTGGGAAACTCCGGCCATTTTGCCTGTAATATCTGGATGCTTAAAACGCTGGATTAATCTAAAGAAACGAACAACTCCGACTGTGTCAGCCAGACGCCGTTAATTTTTCGCCACATGGCCGAGTAATTTCCTCTGAAAGCCTCGGTCTTATAACTCCAGCTGCCACTTTCCCAAGCCAGAATACCACTATCGCCAATGATGATGGAGCTAGGTAAACGCTCAAATGAAGGTGATTTTTTCGAAAACATCTCTTTCCATACTTTCAGCAGCTTTGCTTTCCCGGAATACTGACCTCCTTCGCCGGAGATCACGACAATATCTTCCATCCAGTATTTGGCCACTCCGGCCACATCCTGATTGGAGATCGCCATATTTGAATCCATCCTTGACAGGCGGATTGCTTCTTCTTCTTGTCTTTTAAAAAATGTGGTATTGTTCAGTGAATTCATATAAAATCAGGTACCGTTAGGAATCAATTACTGGTCGCTAAGATGAGAAAAAATTTAGGATTTACGCTCCAGTAATGTTCTCCAGGCAATCATTAATAAGGCCATCAGCCCAAAACACATCCCCACCCATGGGCTCTGTTTCACCCCCATATCGGCAATTACCCAGCCACTTAACATCGTTCCGACAGATACGCCGAGGTTCCCAAAAGAAGTGGACAAACTATTGGCAAATTCCAGTGCATGAGGTGCCGCCGAAATCAGGTAAGCGGAAGCATTGAGAAAGGTTGGCGCATATAGAAAGCCCCAGATGGCAATCACCAGAATCGTACTCCAGCCACTCCCTCCGGAATACTCCAGCATAAAAGGGACAAGCACCGTTCCGGTAAGAAAGAAAGCAGTGGTTCCGGGAATACTGATACTCAGCATCTTTCCCGCCAGCCAGTTGGCGAAAACACCAGTTATGCCAAATAAGAACAGCATATAACTAATCATTTCCGTATCCATTCCCTTTACCTTTCCAAGGTAATCTGCAAAATAGCTGTAGGTAGAAAACCAGGCAGCTACCATCAGGGAATTCATCATTGCACTGATCAGAAAAGCAGGCTTTTTCAGGATTTTCAATTGCATTCCGTACGACTTCTTTTCTCTGACCGGCATTGAGGGCATTCCTTTGAATATGGCGAGGAGTGCAAGCCCGGTAACCAATGCCTGGACGACAAATGAGGCTTGCCAGTTAAATACACTGGCCATATAAGTGGCAAAAGGTACGGTCGTCACCATCGCAATTGCAATCCCCCCCAATACAATTCCCATCAGTTGATGTGCTTTCTTTTGATCTGCATCAACAAGGGCCGCTGCGATGGCAGTAGAGATGAAAACGGGTTGTAAAAAGGCCGGCAATAAACGTACAAGTATCAATAACCAGAAAGGTGGCGCCAAAGATGAGACCACACCGGTCAGCAAAAAGATGGCAATACTGAGCATCATGATCTTTTTACGGTCAAATCCGGAGGACAATAGCGTCATCAATGGTCCCGTCAATGCGATCACCAATGCAAATGCACTCAGCAGTATCCCTGCTTTGTCAATGCTGATCTGATAATGTTCCGCGACTTGAGGTAAAATCCCTATAACCCCAAATTCTGTACTGATGATGCCAATTAACCCGAGGCATCCGATATATGCAATTTTCTTCATCTGTCTGTAATATGAGCAGCAAAAGTAAAAGCTAAGCCTTAGATTTGCCGGCCGTACTACCCGTTGTACGGAACTAACAAAAAAGTAAGTATGGCCGAAAGAAAAGAGAACTCCACCAATAGCCTGAACAGGAAGTGTATTGTCGAAAGCAATAACCTTAGTTATGCGATAGACATGGTTGGTGGTCGCTGGAAGCTGCTCATTCTCGTCAATCTGGAAAAGAAAAAGTTAAGGTTCAACGAAATCCAGAAAGCGATGTCCAACATTACCGAGCGGATGTTGACCCTGCAACTGAGAGAATTGGAAAATGACGGATTGATCAGCAGAACAGTATATGCGGAGGTTCCTCCAAGGGTAGAATATGAATTGACAGCAATCAGCACAGAACTCATCCCAATATGGAAAAAGCTCTGTGCCTGGGGAGCAAAACATAGAAAGAGCAGGGCTTAATTATTCACCCTGTTTTTTTCTGCTTCTGCGCCGGTCTGGTTGTGTTTCCGAAGATCAGAGAAGGTTTTACCGAAGCGATAGCTGAAGCTCAGCAATACTGTTCTGGAGTCTGAGCGATTTCGCCAGCCTGCCGTAGTCATTGCCAGGTTATTGATTTCCCCATTAACGATTCTGGTATAAAAGATATCACTGGCATTCAGTTTCAGCGTGGTACTTGGAGATAATTTCTTTTGGACGCCTGCATTTATCGCATAAAGTTTGCCGATGGTAAACTGGGCATCATTGATCTTTGTCCGGTACATCCCTCCCAGCTCTGTGCTCCAGCTCTGGTTCAGCTTAAATTGAAAAGTATTGGTTGAAAAGAAAAATGTCCCCTTACTGTTCAGTACGCCATTATAGAAGTCGCTGCTCTTTGAATTTAAATTGGTCAGCTCTCCATAAAACTGCCAGTTCAGCCAGGAAGTGAGGTCTAGCCCGGCATTTACGCTCATACTTTTTACAATCTTGCGGCCAATATTACCTGGTCTGCTATAATAAAGTCCGTTTTTGATTTCGATGGTTTCATTCACCTCATCCTTGGTGTCGCTATAGCTAAAGGTCGTGGTAATCTTATTTTTAAAAGTATGAGAAAGCTCGATACTATGCGTAAATGAAGGATTCAGGAAGGGATTTCCAAGATAATAGGTAAACTTATCCAGGGGAGAAATAAAAGGATTCAACTGCTGAAAGTAGGGACGGTCTACCCTTCTGCCATAGTTTAAACCGATCTGGTTATGACCTGCGGTATCCAGTTTATAAGAAAGATATATCGTCGGAAACAGGTTGGTATAACTCCTTTTGAATGCAGAATCAGGCTTTAGCGGATTCCCCATCTGATGTCCGTCGGAATTGGTATGTTCCAGGCGCAATCCCATTTGAAAAGACCATTTTCCAGCTTCTTTATTCATATTCAGGTAACCTGAATTGATGTTCTCCTTATAGATAAAGTGGTTACTCTTTTCATAGTCAGGTTTCGTCACCTGATTAATCGTATAGCTATACTCCCCTACATTATCCGTCTTTGTATAACTCGTCTTAGCGCCCAACTCCATTTTCCAGTCGTTTTTAAAAGGCTTGCTGTAATCTGCCTTCAAGGTATAAATCTTAATATTGGAAGGCAGTTTCCCCATCAGGATATCTTCCGATTTTAAGCTTTGATCCGGTAAATAAGAAGAATTGTTGATCACCTGGTCATTTTTTGTATTGTACACCAGATAATCGGCATCAACCGTCAGCTGTTGTCCTTTTTTATCAAACTGATGGCGGTAATTCATATTCAGCCCCAGATTTTTAAAGATCTCGTTCTCTTTGGTCAGCGCTTTCACAATAGAATCCAGTCCGCGTTGTGCATTTAAAAGATTGCTGACATTGTTATTCGTTTCCGGTGAGGTTCTGTGCATTCCTGTAAGCACCATGCCCCAGGTCGTTTTCTCCGTCTGGTAATAATCCATCCCTGCTTTACCGTTAAAACCGATACCTTTTCTGCGGATATAACTGTTTTGTTCAAAATAGGATTTCGTACTTCCATCTTCGTTTTTATACTTGCGGAAAAGATCCAGATCTGTAAAATTATTCTGAAAGGTATTGCTCAGGCTTCCAAAGAAATTCAGTTTATGATGGCGGTAGTTCAGGTTAAAGCTATTGTTGCTTCTGGCCAGTTCTCCCTGGGTATAAGCCAGGTTTATCCCCCCGTTAAACCCTCTGGAATTGGTCTTTTTTGTTTTGATATTGATCACTCCGGCTTTTCCTGCAGCATCATATCTGGCCGGTGGATTGGTCATCAGTTCTATCTGGTCTAAGGAAGCCGAAGGCAGGGAACGCAGGTAACTTTCCAGGTCTGCGCCCGACAAATAAGTAGGTTTATCGTCAATAAATATGGTGACGCCCTGTTTTCCCTTCAAACTGATCACTCCATTCTGATCCACCGATACGCCGGGAGATTTTTCGAGTACATCCATTGCTGTAGTTCCTGAATTGGCAATCAGTGCATCAACGTTGACTACCGTTCTATCGATCTTTCGTTCTACAAAGGCTTTCTGTCCTACAATAGACACTTCCTTTAGGTTTTTCGTCGTCGCCATCAGGCTGATATCAGGCAGTGACAGCCCTGAGTTCATTGCAGTGATGTGAAGCACTTCCGTCTGGTAATTCTGATAACCCATCGCCGAAATTTTTATGCGGTAATCTCCTTCGTTCAATTGCTCAAAAGAAAATTTACCATCCTGTTCCGTAAAGCTGCTCTTCAGCAAGGTGCTATCCTGAACCCTGAATAAGGCTACTGTAGCCAGGTCAAAAGCTTGTTTTTGTTCGTTTAACACCTTACCGGAAATCTGCCCTTTGCCTGTACTTTTAGGCGTTACGGAAGACTGAGCAAAGGCAAAATTAGCGGCAATACCTGCCCATGCGACTAATATAGTCACGATACATAGTTTCATTAATTTAGGTTTAGGGGGCTTTAAGAGATCCGGTTAAAGTATTGCTGATTATTTAATTTCATAGTTGTAGGCCAGGATCCAATCGGGACGCTTCAGGTACTTCTTTGCGTACTTTTTATGGGTACTTTCCGGTAAGGTTTTTCCATTCACCACAAACTCGTTCTTATCAATTCTAAAAGAAAGCTTTTCATTTTTCCAGATCAGGCCATCCCTGGTTAAATCATTGGCGATATAGGTAGATGTATTTTCGTCAAATTCTCCTTTATTCAGATAATCCGCCGTAATTCCAGTCTTTAGGGTTACTTTCCTTTTTTCAGGATTGTTATCACTCTCCCGAACTGTAGTTCTGATCGTCTGGCTCGTCGAGGTTTTTACTTTCAGGTCTAACTTCAAATTTTCTTCCACGCTTAACCGATCTCTTTCTGCAGCGGATTTATCTCTTTCCGAAGCCAACCTATCCCTTTCCAAAGCTAATCTCTCCCTTTCCGCAGCCCTTGCATCCTGACCTTTCGCTAAGCGGTCTTTCTTTTGTGCCTGCAGGTCCCGAAAAGCAGCCTGTTTATTCAGCAAGGTTGCTTGTTGATCTCTGAAAGTAGCTTGCTGGTCGCGGAAAGTGGCTTGTTGATCACGTAAAGCGGCTTGTTGATCGCGTAGTGCAGCTTCCTTATCTTCCAGTATTTCCGGCTCCAGACCAGAACGATTTTCAACAGGAACCAGCCCTTTATCGGTTTTAACCAAATGCTGTCCTGATTTGGTTACCGAACTTTTCTGAATGGTCGAATTCAGCTGTTTCTTCTTCAACCTCAGTGTATCCTGCAAGACGACATTGTTTTTCGGCTCCTTTCCTGCACGTTGTGGTCCTGAGAATGCAGCGGTTAAAGTCACTGCAGCCACCAATCCTACGGCAAGTATCCCTTTTTCAATATTATTCAAACTGGGAGTGTCATTAGAGACCATTCTTTTCACCCGCTGTACCAGCTGATCATTCTTTCCTGAGATCGCCATGGCATACTCCGGATTTCCCGGTTGAAACTCCTGGCAGGAAATCAACGCGCTAATATAATTGACCTTATCATGAGTACTGGAAATCGTCATATCATCGCAGCAGCTCTCTCTTTCTTCCCGGATCAGCTTGCTAACCCACAATACTGCAGGATTAAAGAAGAAAACAATCTCCATCAGGCTTTGTAAAATATTAACCAGATAATCCCTTCTTTTAATGTGTGCCAGCTCATGACAAATGATTGCCTCCACTTCTTTTTCTGACAAACCATTGATCAGCCCTATTGGAACCAGGATCAATGGTTTAAGATGTCCGACCACCATAGGTACCTTTACAATCCCTGACTGAACGATCTGTACCACCTGAGTAATTCCAAACTGGAGGGCCAGGGCTTTCACCTTGTTTTCCCAATATATTCCTGCCGGGCTTACCTGTGTATTTCTGATTCTTTTAATGCTGTAAAGTCCTGCGAAAAGCTGAACGCTTCTTGCGCAAATCACCAGGAACCAGATCAGCACTATAGTAGAAGCATAACCACTAAAATACCGAACCGCCTTTTGAATCAGATCTACCGGCTCTGCTCCGGTAAGGGGAACATTCGCCTGAATTTGTTGATCATCAACCGAAGGAGCAATAACTCTTAAAGTTTCAAAGTCAGTCTGAGTTGATTGCTGCCATTCGTAAACGAAGGAAAAACTGCTGCTGACTGCAAATAATATCAAACCCGAAATCAGCAGGTTATAACGCAGTTTAGCACTGGACTTACTCGTAAACACCAGCATCAATGCTGTGATTAAAGCAAGCGCAAGCCCTTGCCAAAGAGAGTGTAATAAGGTTTTAAAAATGATCGTTTCCATTCCTGTGGTTCTTTAAGGATGAATTATTTTTGTTCCAATTGATTCAATAGTGCTTTAATCGTTTCCAGATCTTCTTTCGAAGTTTTTTTATTGCCCATCAGCTGCATCATCAAGCTGCTGGCAGAACCATTATACATGGTATCAATAAACTTCTCTAATAAAAAATCTTTGGTCGTTTGCTCCTTCTCCGCCACATGATAAATGTGCTTCATCTGACTTTCATCCCTGGTCAGGATTCCTTTATCCGCCATGATCTGCATCAGCTTCAATGTCGAGGTATAATTTACCTCACGGTTTTCATTTAACTTATCATTCACGAGACGAACCGTCAGCGGGCCCTGCTCCCACAATACCTGTAAGATCTCCAGCTCGGATTTCGTTGGCTCTATTTGCCTGTTATTTTCAGTGGTCTGTGCTTTCATAATCTAAAGGTAGGAAACTTTTCGTACGAAACAATACTTAGGTTAATTATTTTTAATTATTTCGTTATAAACACACTTAAAACCTCTTATCACCTTGATTAATAAAGATTAACAAAAGAGATATTGTCTAATAAAATTACCTTACAAAAACACAATATCACTATTATATCAAAATTATTACTAAAAACATAATGCATTTTATAGCTATCTTTCGTTATAATTATTAACGTTTTTTATGAAGGATAATGGCTTTATGATAGATTCGGATGGAATCTGCCTATTCATCACCCTCACACTCAGAACCTCTTTAGCCGGGAGGCTGGTCCTTATTTTTTTGAACACGATGTGTGCAGGCATTATTATTCTGGCCACCACAGAAAGAATTACGGCACTCGCTCTGGTGTCGGCATTGGTCTTTTTGTTTCTGATCAGGTACTCTCTATGGAATTTTTACGGTAAAGAATACCTGACCATCAATACAAAATCTATCCGTTATCAGCACGATTACGGATTCTTCAAAACTACTCCTCAAATCAGTAAGATTGGAACAAGTCTGATGGTTCAGGGTCAAAACATCTACCAAACCGGGAAATCGAAACAAGTGCGGCTGGTTTTCATATCACATAATGAACATGACTTCCCGGAGGAAGTGTATCATGTGGCCATCCCCATCACACAAAAAAATGCCAATGCCGTGATCAGGGGGATCAACCTGCTTTACCTGGACAAAGTAACTGACGATTATTCTTTACCGCCAATACACATGAACTAACGTTTACGGTCCAAAATCGCACGATAAGCGCCATCCCAAAGTCCGATTCGCTTTCTTAAAGAGGCCATACTCATCTCTTCCGCAGCTTTCCAGTAGGATTCATTGTCGCCACAAAGGTCAGACGTCATTTCTAATGCCAAATGGCTATGATGATCGCCATCCACCTCAATATGTCTGTCCAGATAGTACTTAAACAAAGAAATCTGATCAGGGAATTTTTTATTCAGGTCGTTCACAATAGATAAGAACATATTTGGAATCAGGTCTTCTCTTCCGAAAGTAAAAGTGCTGGCCTGTACATGAGTTTGCCCGCCATTGATCACACTAAAGGTGAAATCAACAAAGTCGATGGCCTCCTGAGGAGTTCCGGCCAGCTGATAAGCTGCCTTAAAATCTGCTCCGTTTTTTAACGCATTGATAAATCTGCCAATCTCCGTCGTATCTGCTCCGCATTGTTCCATGGCATCCAGGTACATCTCAAAATGGCTCTTCTTATTTCCATGGGCATCTATATCCGATTCTTCACCAGCTACAATCTCATTGATCAGTGACCTGATGTTACCCGATCCTACAGGAAACCAGGGCAGGCTTGTACAGGTCAGGTTAATTTGCAAGGCTTTCAGTAAGGACATAAAGTCCCACACCGCATAAATATGGTATTCCATAAAGATTCGAAGGTCTTCCAGATCGTTGATCACGGAATATACTTTATGGTTGATGATCTCCTGTCTTAACGGCTCAATATCGCGTTGAATTTGTTCAAGGGTACTGCTTATTCTGTTCTCCATTATCATAAAAATGCAAATGTAAACATTCAGTATGATTGAATATTGCTATCTTCCTCTAACTTATTTAAATATGACAATACTTATCATTACCGGCATTGCACTATTGCTCCTGATTGGCAGTATTTTAACTTACAATCAGCTGGTTAAAAAGAGAAACCTCATGAAGGAGGGCTGGAGTGGAATTGATGTTTATCTTAAAAAAAGATACGACCTCATCCCGAATCTGATTGAAACGGTTAAAGGTTATGCTACGCATGAGCAGCAGCTGATGGAAAACATTACCCGATTGCGCAATAATGCCATACAATCCAGCAACAAATCCGAAAAGATTCTTGCCGAAACGGGACTTACGCAATCCGTTGGACAACTGATGATCCTTGCCGAAAACTATCCCGATTTAAAAGCAAACACCAATTTCCAACAGCTTCAGTCGCAATTGGAAACCATAGAATCGGAGATAGAAATGTCCAGAAGGTATTATAACGGAACTGTAAGAGAAAACAACATCCTCATTGAATCTTTTCCATCCAATCTGCTGGCCGCTGCTTTTAACTTCCAGCAAGGCAGTTTCTTCGAAATACAACGCCCTGAAGAAAGGGAAAATCAAAAAGCATCCTTTTAAAATAACGTCATCATGAACCACAAATTTTTCCGATACTACTGTTACCTGCTCTTCTTTATTCTCCTTCAGTTTCCTCAGCAGCTATCTGCACAAACAGAAAGAATTCTTTCTTTTCATTCCGACATTAAGATTGACAGCTCAGGATTGGTCAGGATCACCGAGCTGATCAAGGTAAATGCCAACGGAGACCAGATCAAAAGAGGCCTGGTAAGAACACTGCCCTTATACCGGAAAGATATTTATAGCACCAGGAAAAAGATGGACTTTTTAGTGGAGCATGTTGTCAAAAATGGTATTGAAGAACCTTTTTCTACGAAAGAGGCCGACGGCATGAGGTCTATTTATATCGGACGCGAAAGCGTATTGCTCGAGCCTGGTATTTATGAATACAAGATCGTTTACAGCACCAGAGGACAGGTTGGATTTTTTAAGGATTACGACGAATTGTACTGGAATGTAACCGGAAATGAATGGGCCTTCCCTATTGATACCGCTTCTGCCAACATCCAATTCCCCAAGGGAGCAAAAGGCGGAAATACCGTTTGCTATACCGGCATTGCAGGGTCTAAAGCCCATGATTGCAATTCTTTTAGCGAGAGCGATGGCAGCATCACTTTTAAAACCAATCAGCCCCTTAACCCTGGCGAAGGATTTACCGTTGCTGCGGCCTTTAGTTCAGGCTTCATCAAAAAGCCATCCTTTACCGAGCGGCTGTTTACAGAATATAAGGAAATCGCCATTACCGCGTTGCTGCTAATTGCACTTGGAGGTTATCTTTTCTTCACCTGGCAACGTTATGGAGTAGATCCGGAAAGCCCGACAGTCATTCCCAGCTTTAATGTTCCCGGAGATTTCTCTCCTGCAATGCTCCGCTACTTCAATAAAAGAAAATCAGACCAAAAAGGTTTTGCCACTTCTGTGGTCAATATGGCCGTTAAGAAAGTCATCAGGATCCGAAAAGAGGCAGATGATTATGTGTTAGAGCGTGCTTCTGACGACATCAGTGTACTTAGCCCGGAAGAACAACAACTCTATCAGCATTTACTGGGTACCAGGTCAAAAATTTCCATTGACCAATCCAATAACAATACCATATCCACGGCCAGAAGAGCCTATGAAACCAGTGTAAAAGTGAAGCTTGACTTTGAGAAATACTTTGTTAAACACAGCAAACACCTGATCAAAGGCGTTCTCGCAACTATCGCGGCATTCGCCTTGTTCATGTATTTTGTAGGCGGAGGTTATCCCCTGGTCCTTCTTTTCTTTGCTCCCTTTCTTGGGGCTGGGTTGTTTTGCATTTATATCGGAATAAAAGGTCTGCGCTCCACCTATGGAATCTCTCTTTTCTTAGTTCTATTCGGACTCGGATTTGCAGGTGCCCCAGGCTGGATGCTTTTCCAGTTCATAGGAAAAATGGAACCTACCAGTGCGGTTTTTATCATTCTTGCGACCCTAATGTTCCTCTCTTTTATTTATCTGATCAAAGCGCCAACCCTTTATGGAGCGGCCATGCTCAGTGAAATCGCAGGCTTTAAAATGTACCTGGAAACGGCAGAACAGCATCGGCTGAACCTGCTGAACCCACCGGAACTCAGTCCTCAGCTTTTCGAGAAGTTCCTGCCTTATGCCATGGCACTGGATGTAGAAAATGCCTGGGGAGCTAAATTTGAACAGATCTTTGACGGAACGGATTACCAGCCGGACTGGTACTCCGGAAACAGCTTCCCTTACCGCTCATTCGGCTCAGGATTCTCGAAACCATTAAGTTCTGCCTTTGAAAGTGCCACACCATCGATCAGTACATCTTCAGGCTCAGGTTCTTCTTCCGGCTCTTCCGGAAGTTCCAGCTGGAGTTCTGGCAGCAGCAGCAGCGGATCTTCCGGAGGTGGAGGCGGTGGAGGTGGCGGCGGAGGCTGGTAAAAGCTTCCGGCCTATTTCCCTGCAGCAACGATCACAATATCGCGCTGAACAGCTGTACCTAAATTACTTTGGGTATTGTCCTTTTCTTCTATAACTTCCAGGATATGAAAACCTGCCTCTTTCAGCAGCTCACTTAACATCTGCGCAGTATAAAGTTGAAATTCCCATTTTGTAAATGGCAGCTGCTCCATAAATTCTTTGGCCGCAAATGCGATACAGAAACGGCCACCGGGTTTTAATACTTTGTAAATCTCCGCTGCATAGGCCTTGGGATCTTTCCAGAAATAAAGGGTGTTCACTGTAAAAATCTTTTGAAAGGTATCTGCCGGAAAAGCAAGGTGTTCTCCATCAGACAGCTCAAAAGAAACTGATCCTGACTGAACCAGGTCCTCGTTAATCCTCGCTGCCTCTTCCATCATCGTTGTAGAAATATCCGTTCCGATATATCGTAAGCCTGTTGCCTTTTCCATCAGCAAACCAATATGGCTGCCGTTCCCCTGCCCGATCTCCAAAACCTTTTCATCAGCACTTAGCTGCAAAGATTCAATCGTTCTGGTAATCATATTTTCATTCGAAATTGCCATCCGCTCACCAGTCTTTATTCCAGCCTCACCTGTAGGTTGACTCAGCTGACTGGCCACTGCTCTCAATTCTTCTTCAGTCCATTCTTTTTTCATTATTACTATGTTTTTATTTATTGGGAATGTAAATCTCCATAAAATACCGTTTATCACCTGCTGTTTTTAAGAAATTTACATTCCTAACAAAAAATCATCAGGACAGACAAACAGCCCAAAAGAATGGGACAATTTGTGATAACCGGGAGTCGCTGATGATCAAACACATAAGTACAAAACCGAAACCCTATAAAAAAGATTTACACGAAAACAGCGTTGATACCGGCCGGAAAAGAGATTTTTTTCCTGCTTAATAATGACGATAAGCCAAAGTATTCCGATATTGCGGCTTTATTGGGCATCTCTATAAATACTGTCAAGACACAGATTATGCTTGCCTATCAGTTTATCAGACCATACAATACGAATTAACAACAATGATATTTGCACTAGTCGCCATTAACACCCTAATCTTTATCTTTCTTTCTTTGTTGCACATCTACTGGGTTTTTGGAGGAACCTGGGCCTTAAAAAATGCGTTACCGGTAAGAGTTAGCGGGGAACAGGCCATGAAGCCGGGTAAGTTTGGAACCCTGATCGTAGCATTGGGACTTGCCTTATTTGCTTTTACTACCCTGGCAAACCTTGGCATTGCCGATTCAATGATCGACAGAAGGTACATTCACATTGGCACTTATGTGATTTCCGGGATCTTCTGCCTTCGTGCCATCGGAGATTTCAAATATATCGGACTGATGAAAAGCATCAAGGGAACCAATTTCGCAAAAGAAGACACCAGGACTTATGTTCCGCTCTGCCTTGTGCTTTCTTTATTTAGCTTATCGATCCCATTGATGACCTGCGGACAATAAGCAGGTCCTTACCACCAGAATCCCTGTACTTTTACCGCAGCATCAAAATCTGGCAGTTTCCGGATTTTTTGTTTCAGGCCAACCACCATAGGCACATTTCCGGCGATATATATCGCATTGCTTCCCCATTGCTGTTCTTTTAACCAGTCGTGCAGGTTATCAATGTTGCTGCTCAGTTTTGCAGGAATCGCTTCGAGTAAGGTATCAAAATAACTGGCAAATTCAGCGCGGTGGTTTTCTTCTTTGATGACCAGTGCACCGGCCACATTTCCTTTCCCTACCAATTGCTCCAAAGCCAGGAAATGTCCGACACAGGAGCTGTCGCCAAGACATAAGATTTTCTTACCATCTATAGGTTTTGCGTTGGTCCCTCCTATCCCGAGGTAACAGATCTGATCCCCTTTACGCAATTGAGAAGCCCATCTACTGCCATCGCCATCATGTGAAGCGTCAATATAAAGGGTACAGGTTTGTGTTTCCGCATCCCAACTGGCAGGCGTATAATCCCGGTATACATGTTCCGCGACCTTTGTTTTCATATGTTGCACCGAAGTCCATTTGTTCATATCTACTCCCGGAAGGTGCAGGTCAACTTCGTAAAAGGTAGAAGGGTTCCAGCTTCTGACCTCCAGGACAATCCCCGTTTTTCCCAATTGACGTTCGATTAATTGCAGTGCTTTCCTCTTTAGCATATTCATACCGTATCATTTTATAATCCATTACAAAACAACATTAAAAAGAAGGCAACAACAATGCAGGATCAAGGGTAACTATTGGACGATTAGCGGTAACTCTTTCTAAACTTCCCTGCTGAACCACCGGAAACCTTGGTAAACAATCTCGAAAAATAGGTATGATCGGTGAAGCCCAGGGAGAAGGCAATCTCCTTTAGGCTAAGGTCAGTATGGTATAATAGCCGTTTTGCTTCCAGGATAATTTCATGATGAATCCAGTAACTCACCGGAAATCCCGTATTGGACTTTACCACTTCATTGAGGTAAGTGAGGGAAATATTCAGTTTAGCTGCATACTCAGCAGGCCCCTTTACCGTTTTAAAGTCCTGAAGCAGCAATGTTCTGAATTGCCGGGTCAGCTGCACTGGCCTGGTATTTAAGGCTTCACTTTTAGGCTTAGTCAGCAGGTAAGCTTCGGCCAGCATCCCGATATAGGAAGAGAGCAGGGAATGAACAATCTGTTTGCTCAGTGGCTGATTCATATCCAGGAACCTTTCATGCACCAGCTGAATACATTGTTTAAACTTATTCTTGCCGCCCTCGTCCAGCAGCAGGGACTCCTGCTCCAGAATCACATGTTCCAGAATCTGACGGTATTCTTCTGCGACCAACAAGGTTTCCACTGCAAGAAACCAACCCGAGGAGTTTTCGGTGTTCAGGATATGGTGTACCTGCCCGGGGATGATGTACAATAAGGCACAGCCCTCCACATTGATCGTTTTAAAATCAAGCATGACCTGCGTACTTCCCTCTTCCTGAAAAATGAAAATATAATGATCATCTCTATGTGCCCCCAACAGGGTTGCACGTTCCTTATTTACGCTTTGGAAATAAAGCATTTCCAGGCCTATGCCATTGCGTTCGGCCATTTTATGGACAGGGATATGTTGTTTCATTTGTATGTAGCTCAATTATTCAAATATTCAGAAAAAAGACGATTAAGGAATTAAAGAAGCGATGATCTGGATTCCCCGTTCCAGTTCTGCTTCGTCCAGTGCGGCATAGCCCAGACGTAAGGCATTTAAGGCTTTTCCATTGAAAGAAAACCTTTCCGTAGAGATCACCTGGACACCATGTTTCAATAAGAGTTCTGAGAAGGCCACAGTGTCAACCGGTTTTTTAAACCTTAACCAAAAGGCCAGTCCACCTTCAGGGAGTTGATAATCCGCTTTTTCTTTTAAATACTGGTCCAGGTATTTACTCATGACCGACCTTCTTTCGCGATAAATGCCCAATGCCCGTTTCGCATGTTTATTGACAATCCCTTCTTCCATCAATTCTGCCACTGCATTTTCCATTACCGGGTCTCCCTGCCGGTCTATGGTCATCCTCAACGCTGCTAAAGAATCAATAAAAGAAGCCGGACCAGCCACATAACCTACCCTTACTGCCGGAGCGATGAGTTTACTCAAAGAACTAATGTAAATCACATTCTCTGCCTGGTCATAACTGGCAAGTGGCAATAAACTCCTCAGTCCAAAATGGTAATCATGGTCATAATCATCTTCTATAACCGCAAATCCATATTGATTGGACAGTGCCAGCAACTGCAACCTCCGGTCGGCTTTCATACTGACGGTAGTGGGAAACTGATGGTGCGGGGTGACATAAACCGCTTTCAGCTGACTTTTCTTACACAGCTGCTCCAGTTCCGCAATGCGAATGCCCTGTTCATCGATCTCTACAGGTGCAATGGTTGCTCCTGCATGCCTGAATGCTTCAAAAGCAGGCCGGTATCCCGGTGTTTCCATGGCCACGATATCCCCCGGCTTGATCAGGATCTGAGCCGTGAGGTACAATGCCATCTGGCTCCCCCGGGTAATGCAAATCTGATCAATTCCGAAACTTAAGCCTCGGTCCATGGTCAACATGGTTGCAATGGCGGTACGCAGCCGCTCTTCTCCCCTTTCATTGGCATAACCCAGCATTCTCCACCTTGCTTTTTGCTGAAAAATCCGCTTATAGGCACGCGCCAGTTCATCCAGAGGCGCCAGTTTTACATCAGGCAATCCATCATTAAAGACAATCAAAGGGACATCCGCGTTGACACTTGCCGGCATTCCGGAACCAAATGCAGTAAAAGAAAAGTTCTTTACCGAAGCGATGCTTTCCTCATTTCTTTGCCTGCGCCGTTCTTTTTGCTTTGGCAGTTTTTCAGAAACAAAAGTTCCTTTTTTATAAGCAGTTTCCAGCCAGCCCTCCGCCATCAGTTCTTCATAAGCAAGAACCACCGTTTTACGGTTTACACCAATGTCGGCAGCCAGAATCCGGCTTCCCGGCAAGGACATTCCCGGTTTTAGCCGCCCCTTTTTGATCTCTCCGATAATCCCGTCCGCAATCTGCTGGAATACAGATTTATGACTTCCCAATTCGATGTTCAGTATGGTTTTCCAAGGTCTCAGCATCTGGCCCATTAGTTTTAGTAAAAACTGGATGATTTTAGTCGTCCAAAAATACACAAAATTTGTCCTGTCAAAAGGAATTGACATTTAATAATTTTTCATTCTTTAAAATTCAATATCATGAAAACAACAGCAGAAAAAACAGCACAACTATCTTCAAAAGATTTCCACCAAACCTTTGCCCGTCCAAACTATGTAAGACCTGAGAAGTTCATACACAGGAATGTAGAGCAGGCAGGCGTTCATAACCAGTTCTCTACAGAAAGAAAACACCCGGTGTTTTTTGTAGACCTTCCTACCAGAAATGTAAGCATGACCATCGGCGGACTTTTACCGGGACAGCTCACCAATAAACACCGCCATACCTATGAAACCGTATTGTTTGTCATTGAAGGAAAAGGTTATACCGAGATCGAAGGTGAAAAAGTAGAATGGCAGGCCGGAGATGCAGTATATATTCCGGTATGGGCATGGCACCGTCATCAGAACCTGAGTGATACAGAACCGGCAAAATACATTGCCTGCGAAAATGCACCTCAGCTACAACACCTGGGTGTAGCCTTAAGAGAAGAAGAAGGCAGAGACCTGTAAAAATTTATTTTTTAATTCAAAATTCCAATTACATGAATAACCATACATTTAAAGGCATTATCGCCTACCCCATTACCCCTTTTAATACCCAGGAACAAATAGACCTTCCCCTCTTCAAAAAACTCGTAGAGCGTTTGGTTACTTCTGGTTCCCACGGTATTGCACCGCTTGGCAGTACAGGAGTAATGCCTTATCTCAACGACGAAGAAAAGGAAGCCATCACTGAAGCCACCATTCAGCAGGTTGCCGGAAGGCTTCCTGTAGTTACCGGGGTCTCGAATCTGACCACAGAAAGGACCATTTATCATGCTAAATTTGCAGAGAAAGCGGGAAGTACAGCAGTAATGATCATTCCTATGAGTTACTGGAAACTAACGGACAACGAGATTTTCAGTCATTATGAAGCCGTAGCCAAATCGATCTCTATACCGATCATGGCCTACAATAACCCGGCTACAGGAGGAATAGATATGTCTCCGGCCCTGTTGAAAAAGTTACTGGAGATCCCGAATGTGACGATGATCAAGGAAAGCTCCGGAGATCTGCAGCGCATGCATACCCTCCGCAGAGATTTAGGAGAAGAGGTCGCCTTTTTTAACGGTTCTAATCCCCTTGCTTTGGGCGCTTTTGCTGCAGGAGCTTTAGGCTGGTGCACCGCAGCGGCGAACCTGATTCCTGAATTGAACATTGGTTTGTACGATGCCATTCAAAAGAGCGACTTACCTTCCGCTCAAAACCTTTTTTACAAACAGCTTAATTTGTTAAAATACCTCTTGGCAAAAGGTCTTCCAAGGGCAATTAAATCTGGTCTGGAAATCCTTGGCGAAGAGGGTGGTGAACTGAGAGGTCCGTTAAAACCACTGAACAGTCAGGAAGTAACAGAATTGGCTACTTTGCTAAATGCGCTAAAAGCATAAGTCTAACGATTCTTAACCCGGGCATTCCCAACTGGGTTAAGAATTATCTTTATTCACGTGATCTGCAAGTTCATAACCACCAGGTGCTCCTTTATCCTCTAAAAACAGCAACACGATCAGCGAGACAATAGGAATCAGAAAAGAAATGAAAAACCAGAAGAAAAAGCTCCTGCCCATACTTTTCGCAAGAATCCCCGCCACGGTCTGTGGAATCATTAAAACGCAGATTAAGAGTATTTCCGGCATACTGAACGCACTATTTAAAGACCATCACCTGGTTCAAATATAGCAAAACAGGTGATAAAATTTCAGTATAGAACTACAGATATCTGAAAACACAAAATCCCGGCAATTGCCGGGATTTTGTGTTTTCAGATATTAAAGAAATTAATTCCTGGAAATCATCACTATTGATAACCTGGGTTCTGCTGACCTTTTAAAATAGGGTTCGCATCTGTTTCTACCTGTGGAATTGGGAACACCAATTTGTTATCGCCTGGTTGGAAGTTTACAATTTTCCAATGGCTGACTCCAGATCTTGTAACCGGGGTTTTCGTTCTCAACAAGTCAAAAAACTTATGTCCTTCTCCATACAATTCTTTATCTCTTTCCACCATAATTTCGTCAATCAAAGCCTGACCGGTATTTAGTGAAATTACGGTAGCCGTTCCAGCTCTTAACTGAATTGGCAGAAGCGCAGCTTTTGCAGCAGCCTCATGCGTCAATCCCTGCCTGGCTTCAGCCTCCGCTTCAATGAGATACATTTCTGAAGAGCGAATCAGCACCTGATTATTGGCAGGCGTCGTATTAAAATCAAATTTATTGATCAGATACCCTTCAGTACCTCTCCTGCGGTACATTGCCGTACTTGGAGACGCATTTAAACTTTCCTTCACTAAAAACTGTTGTTTACGAACGTCTGTTTCACTAAATGAATTTAAAAACTCATCCGTTACCCTGAAACTAGAGTAACCAACATCATAAGGATCGTAGAAAGAACTCACTGCAATAAAGCCCTGGTTATCATCTGTTCTTACGTTAATGGCATAAATCCATTCCGAACTTGGGTTGCTAAAACCGGCCAGCAAAGAAGCCGCATTACCTAATGGTCTTGATGCTCTTGCCAATTTAGCATATTTACTTGCTTCCGGATAATTTCCCATGTTAAGGTATACCCTGGCAAGCAGTCCCTGAATGGCAGCACCATTCATTCTATAGATATTGCTTCTGGCAGGAAGGTTTGCTTCTGCAAATTTCAGGTCTGCAAGAATAAAATCATAAACTTCTTTAACCTTAGCTCTACCCGGAGGGGTGTCGTTAGGACCTAAAGGAAGTTTCACAATAGGAACCCCAGGTGCTTCCGGATCCAGATTATATGGTTTTCCGTACCACCTCACTAACCAGAAATAAGCATCGGCGCGAATTGCTCTTGCTTCTGCAAGGTAAGCCGTTTTTTGCGCTTCAGTGATGGGTGCAGTTGGAATATTTGCTTCAAATTGATTCGCATTTCCAATTACCCTGTAGGCAACAGTCCAATAGTTCGAAGGCTCTACGGAGTTCACTGTTTCAATGAACTGGTATCCGTTTACAAAGCGACCATAATTTCCCGCTCCGCTCACCACCATCACATTACCACCTTTTACATCATTATTTAAGATCATGTTATTGGTGTAATCTCCGGTACTGGTCAAATCATACAGACCCGTCATCGCTACTGCGATTTTTTCCGGAGAGGAGAAAGCGTCCTTTGCATTTGTCTTGTCATTTGGCGTCACTTCCAAAAACTCTTTTTTACATCCACCAAGTCCGGCAAGGCAGATGACCGCACCATATACTGCGATTTTATATATATTTTTCATGTCCTTTTCTGTATAAAAATTAAAATCCTACGCTTAAACCAACAGAGAATGTCTTGATATTAGGGATATCATTGTTACTCAATCCGCCCAAATCTGTCTCAGGGTCCAGACCTTTATGTGCAGCCCATGTAAGTGGATTTTCAGCCATTACATAAACACGAACGTTAGACATCTGAACAGGGTTCAACCATTTTTTCTTCAAGGAATAACCAAGGGTAATATTTTTAACCCTCATATAAGAACCATTGAAAAGGAACCTGTCTGAAACACTGTTTGAAAGATCTCCGTTACCGGTAGGTAAAAATCTTGGAATGCTGTTCACCTCTCCCGGGGTTTTCCATGCTTTCAATACATCTTTACTCATTTGCTGTCCCGGACTGATCCCGTTGTGCATTAGAGAAGCATACAAATTGTCGTAAATTTTTCCTCCAACTGAAAAATAAGTAAGTACGCTCAGGTCAAATTCCTTGTATTTGAACGTATTGGAAAGACCTCCGTTAAATTTAGGAAGAGAGGTCCCCAGGCCATCATATCTGGTCGCCGCTGAGTAGCTCTTAGTCGTGATTTTATTTCCTGTACGGACGCCGTTTGCATCAAGCTCATCAGTATACCACATCGGACTTCCATCATTAGGATCAACACCTGCGTATTGTCTTAGGAACCAAGCATATCTGTCGCCACCAATTTTTAATCTTTTCGTTCCATCCTCAGTATCAATGATCTCATTCTGAGTCATTTTCTTGATTTTATTCTTATTTGAGGTGATGTTAAAAGAGACATTCCAGGTAAAGTTGTCATTCTGAATCGGGGTACCGTTTAACAAAATCTCCACACCGGAGTTGTCCATAGAGGCCAGATTGGTTTTGATCAGGTTAAAACCGGTAAGTCTTGAGATCGGTTTATCAAATAGTAAACCTTTAGATCCTCTTTTATAGTAAGAAACTTCCCCGGTAATTCTATGGTTCAACAATGCAAATTCAAGACCTATGTCTGTAGTTGCATTTTCTTCCCATTGCAATGCCGGATTTTCCAATTGAGTATATACCATACCCGATTGTCCTTCATAGTTTCTGCCTAAAGTATACAGACCTTGTGCATCGTAACGTCCAATCCTGTCATTTCCTGAAGTACCGTAACTTGCGCGAAGCTTTAAATCATTCAATACAGAACCTGTATTGAAGAAGGATTCTTTGCTGATTCTCCAGGCACCACCTACGGAGTAGAAGTTTCCATATTTATTTCCGACACCGAATACGGATGAACCATCTCTTCTAAAACTTCCTGATAAAAAGTATTTTTTATCATAATCATAGGTTGCTCTGGAGAAGTATGATGATAATCTTTTTTCCGTAAAAGAAGAAGTTGCTGTATTTGGCGTAGAAGCTGCGATCAATTCCGTTGCTCCCGGAAAAGCAAAGTTCGTTGCCTGTGCGTAGATGTTATCCAGTTTAGTACGATAAGCTTCCTGACCTAACAATACATTCACGCTATGCAGACCAAAAGTTTTATCATAAGTAATTGTATTTACAAAGGTCACGGTAACATCTTCCCTGGTATAGCGATATCCTCTTCCTTTTACACTTACTCCGTTTCCATGAGTAGGGTTATAGAATTGGCGCTCGCGGTTGTTGATGTAATCAATTCCGACTGCAGACTTTGCCGTAAAGTCTTTTAAGAATTTAAGCTGAACATAAGGACTGGTAATGACACGTGAAGTAATCGTGTTATACTCGTCCAGTTCAGCAAGCCCTACCGGGTTAAAGTCAGGAGAAACCGGGTTTAGATAGCTATATGTAGGCTTACCTTTTGCATCCAGCACTGGATTTCCTGCAGCATCTCTTACATATAAAGAATAAATATTAGCCGCCAGATCTCCGAACCTTACCGGGTTTGCACCTCCACCAGCACCTGCCGGTGTATTTTGATTGGTACGTGACAGGCTATTGGTAATTCCAAAAGAGAAATTTTTAGTCACATCATTAGACAGGTTAAATTTACCTGTAAATCTTTCAAAATCAGAACCGATAACGATACCTTTTTGATCAAAATAACCCCCTGAAACGTAATACTTAAGCTTTTCAGTACCACCACTTGCCGAGACATTTACGTCTTTTGTTACTCCACGACGCAGCACTTCATCTCTCCAGTCTGTATCATAAAGCAGGGAAGCACCTGAGCTCAATGCGCCATCAGCACCAAATGGGTTTGGGGTATTGAAAGGATTTACCGTTAATTTGTCTCTGGTCAATTTATTAGCCTCAGTGGCAGCAAGATCAGGTGCAGATCCTGCTGCAATACGTCTTGCATAATAGCTGTCAAAATATAACTTATAATATTCCATGGCATTGAGTGTCTCATGTTTTTTCACCGCCTGCGAAGAATAACCACCTGAAACACTTGCCGAAAATTTAGTATCTCCCCGCTGACCTTGTTTGGTTGTAATCAAAATTACCCCGTTCGCAGCTCTAGATCCGTAGATTGCAGCAGCGGTTGCATCTTTCAAAACGGTTACTGAAGCAATATCATTAGGATTTAAAGAAGAGAGTACATCAGAAGTTTGTGCAACCTGACTAAGATCACCATTTGTAATGGCGATACCGTCAACTACATATAAAGGTGAGCTCAGTGCATTTGAGAATGAGCCGACTCCGCGGATACGAATAGAAGAAGTAGCACCTGGCTGCCCCGACACACTAGTCACCTGTACCCCCGCTGCCGCACCCTGAAGCGCTTTCTCAAAGGAAGTATTTGGCCTGTCGGCGAAAGTCTTCGCACCTACACTGGAAGCCGATCCGGTGAAGTTCTCCTTTTTTACCGTTCCATAGGCGATGACAATCACCTCATTCAGGTTTTTGGTGTCTTCTGCTAAAACGACATTAATCACGTTTCCGGAAGCAATAGAAACGGTTTGGCTGACATAACCCAGGGAAATAAATTCCAATGCATTGACTGATGCAGGCAAGCCAATAGAATACTTGCCATTTGCATTTGTTTGGGTGCCACGTGCGACACCTTTAGCCTGGACTGTAACGCCTGGTATTGGAAGTCCGTCCGCCCCCGTTACTGTTCCAGATACTGTCCTTTCCTGTGCCATTGCCGAAAAAGCAAAGAACATAAGAATGGTCAAACTTTGTAAAAGTTTTTTCATAATCAATAAAATTTAGGTTAGTTATTAAACCCGAATATATCAAATCCGACTATTTTGCTTGATTTATCAAGGAAAGCAATCCTACAAATGACACTTTAATGACTGAAAAATAAATTATTTTAAGTATGGTTTCAAGATAAAAAATATAATAATACTTTTAAAACGATATACAATTCAGATATCTATTCTTAAATACAATAAAAATAGCTTTGTAACGAAAATGTTTAATTTTATTTAACATAAAATACCGGATAAAATTCACATATAAATGTTACTCAGCGGATGCAATAATTAGAGAAAAAGAGCGTCTTTGCAGCGGCAAAATTGCTGGAAATCAAAAAAGCCCGGCTACGCTTGGTAACCGGGCTTCCATGTCAAACAGGAAAAAGGCAATACCTAATGATCGTAACTGATCACCCTTGTCATTTTCCATGCACCATCTTTAAGTTCCCAGATCTGGACAAACTTAAAAATACCGACCTCTTCTTTGCCATTCTCTACATGGGTAAACTGATGAACCCCTACTTCTATTGCTCCAAAATCTTTAAGCGGATACACCTCAATATTACCAACCAGAGTTCTTTTCAACGGAGAAGCAGTATTGCTGGCAAACATTTTTTTAAAACTTTCCATCGTTTGCTGATAATTGGTCACCTTCCCGCCATCGTTATAAAACTCTACGTTCTCTGCAAAAACACTACTCAATGTTTTCAAATCCCGGGCATTAAAAGCATCAAAACAAACGCTGTCCATGTGCGCAATTGTCCGATACAATTCGGCATCTTTTATTACATAGGCTTTCCCCTGAGCTTTCAGAGCGGAACTAAAAACAAAACTACTAAGCAACAGGACCGTTGCGCTAAAAAAATGGACATTGATTCTTTTCATGGTTTGTTGTTGATTATTCAGTTTTAAGACATTTAACCGGATCTGCAGCCGCTGCCTTGATCGATTGTACGGCCACCGTAAGCCAGGAGATCAGTAAAGCGAGAAAACCTGCTGCAACAAAATACCAGATTTGTAATTCTATTCTGTAGGCAAAGGTATTGAGCCAATATTTGGTCATGATATAACTTAGCGGAAGCGCGATAAAGATCGCTCCTATCACAGGCTTGGTAAAATCTTTTGATAAGATCATGATGATGCTCATCTCTGAAGCCCCCAATACCTTTCTGATGCCAATCTCTTTTAGCCTTCTCTCCGCAGTAAAGGTAGCCAGTCCGAATAAACCCAAACAAGAAATGATCACCGCCAGTGCGGTGAAATAACGGGATAAAATGGCTACTCTATTTTCCGCCACATATTGTGCCTGAAAATCCTGATCCAGGAATTTATAGTCAAATACGAAGCCGGGGTTATAACCTTTATAAAATTTCTGCAAGGCCGCAACCGTCTGTTTTTCCTCTCCTGCTTTGATCCTGATCATCACCCGGGTTAATTCGTTAGGCTCAAACCTAAAGAACATCGGCTTCACATCGGTATGAAGGGACTCAAAATTAAAGTCTTTCAATACCCCGATAATCTGATAATCTTTACCCCAGAGTCCAAAGACCTTACCTACCGGATTTTTGAGCCCGGTTACTTTGATTCCTGCTTCATTGATCAGAATCTTAGTGCTATCCGATCCATATTGACCTGAAAAGCTACGGCCGGCAGCCATCGTCATCCCCAATGTTTCAATCAAACCAGCCCCAATCCTTCCTTTTTGAAATTTGATCAGCTCTTTAGGGTTGCGCCCCTCCCAGTTGAAATCACCAGTGGTCGCACTGAGGTCACCCAGCAGATTCCGATCCATTCCCGCAGCATTCAGCACACCAGGAACCTTTTTAACCTCCGATAAAAAAGCGTTTACATTCGTCTTTAACCGGCCTTCCGTTTCAAAATACAATACATTGTCTTTTTTAAAACCCGGACTTTTAGTCTGTACAAATTCTATTTGTTTATAGACTACAAAAACGGATACGATTAAAATAACAGAAAGGGTAAACTGAAAGACCACCAGACCTCTCCTGGTCCACAATTCACTCATCGTAGATCCAAGTCTCCCCTTTAATGCAGCAGCTGGATTAAACCCAGAAAGATAAAGCGCAGGGTAACTGCCGGAGAACAACCCCGTAAACAAGGCGATCCCCATGAAGATCAACACCATATTCAGGTTAAAATCCAGTACTAAATGTTTATCTGTAATCTGGTTAAACTGTGGAAGAAACAACTCTACGCCTAAAAGCGCCAGGAACAGCGCTAGAAATGTCAGCAGCACAGATTCCGATAGGTACTGCAGGATCAATGACTTTCTGCTCGCACCCATTACCTTTTTTATGCCTACTTCTTTCATCCTTCTGGATGCTTTGGCGGTCGACAAATTCATAAAATTGATACAGGCAATCACCAGGATAAAGATGGCGATCAGCGAAAACAAATGCACATAATCGATTCTCCCTCCGGTCATCACCCCATTTTCGTACTTACCATACAGATAGGCATCGGCATAAGGCCTGATGAACAATTCCCGGTAAGCATGGCCTTTTCCAGCCATGTATCCTTTAATTTTTTGTTCAAACTGACCGGGATCTGCCCCATCCTTCAGGACGACAAAAGTGGATGGGCCATGATTTCCCCATTTAAGGTAGTTGGAGGTTTTAAACAAAAATTCCAAAGGAACCAGAAAATCAAAGTGATCTGAGGAACGGTCTGTTGCATTTTTGAAAACTCCGGAGATCAGCACATGATTTTCTCCTTTTAGTTCTGAATTTCTCCAGGCCATTTCTTTTCCGACCACATCTGTGGTATGGAATAATTTCATCGCCAGCGCTTCAGAAATCACGATATTATTGATGCCACTTAGTATCTGATCTTTATTTCCGGAGATCAGGGGATAAGAAAATACTTTTAAAAAGTCTTTACCTGCAAATTTCCCTGCTGCTTTAATCGCCGTGCCGTTCCCAACATATACTTTACTCTCTTCCAGCCAATAGCTGGGAGAAGCGGTTACCGCCAGCCTCACTTCGGGCATTTCTTTGGCCAGTGATTCTCCGAGTAATCCTGAAGTCCCGTCTCCCGTGCTGACACCCGTTGCCGTCTTTTCATTTTCCATCACCTGAAAAAGCCTGCTGTTGTTCGCATGGAATCTATCCATTCCCAGTTCATCCGCTACCCAAAGGTAGATCATCAGCGCACAGCAGAGCCCCGCTGAAAGCCCAAACAGGTTGATTAAGAAAGAGCTCTTATATCTTTTGAAGTTCCGGTAAATCAGTAACAGGTGATGTTGAAACATAATGCTGGTTGTTTTCATCCTTCAATGCCAATCACATGCCATAGCCAAAAACCTTTATTAATGCTATGGAGAGGCGCTTTTCAAATAAAGGTGTTCATATACGGACAGTTTTGCTGTACAAATTCGGACAGGACCACCAGCTCCTAAATCGTTACTTTGATTTATGCTGATCTTCTTTGATCTGGTTAAAGGCATCCGAACCTCCCCTTGGGATCGACAAAGAAGTCCAGCTTTCCGAGCACAGCATTTTACCTATAAATACAATTTGTCCGATATGGTAAGGATAATGAGCCAATTGCCTGTTGACCGCCTCCGTTACAGAGAGGGCTTCATGACGAATCAAAATTTCTCTGGTAAGATCGGCTTCTTTTAAATCATAAATCACCTCCAGAAAACACTTCCATCCTGCATCCCAGCAGCGCAGGAGCGCTGTCCTGGATTGCAGGTCATTGTCGAATTCTGATTCCCGGTTTCTGTTCTCTTTCTCTCCATCGGCGGTAAAGAAATCCGTCCACCTGGAGATCATATTTCCGGAAAGGTGTTTTACAATCGTTGCGATGCTATTGCTTTGAGGATCATATTGCCAGAACAGCTGTTCATCAGAAAGCTGGGCAAAAGTTTTCTCTCCCAAAGCCTTATAATACTCCAGTTGCTGCTTTACACTTTCAAGATAGTTTTTAGCCATCCGATAAAATTAGAGAATTATTTAGCCAAAACCATCTTTTTGTTTCTGCTGATCAACATCCAGGCAAAAAGTGCTCCTGTTAAAGCCATAACCGTTCCTACCCATACCGGCGAAGTATAATCATAACCCGCAGCCAATGGCAATCCGCCCAGAAAAGCACCCAATGCATTTCCGATGTTAAAGCTCGCCTGACTCACCGAAGCGGCAATCATTTCAGAACCTTTAGCCGTATTGATCATCAACATTTGAATTGGCGCAGCAAGCGCAAAAGCAACAGCACCAGTGATAAAGGTCATCACAAGAGAAAGCACCTGATTGCCGGAAATATAGTGGACAATGAACAAAGTGATGGCCATTGTGATCAATAAAGACACAGAAGCTTTTGCCGGAGAGAAACGGTCTGCCAGTTTACCCCCGATAAAGTTCCCAACCAACATTCCCAGGCCTGCCAGCACAAGGATATAGGTAATGGAATCCGGAGAGAAACCGGAAACATCGGTCAGCAATGGTGCAATATAACTGTACCAGGAGAATAGCCCTCCGGTTCCGATAGCGATCATCAGAATGATCAGCCATGCTTCAGGCAGTTTGAAAAAAGAAAGTTCTTTTTTTAAATCCCTGTCTTTGGTTGCAGGAAGGTTCGGCATCCATAGTTTAAGGCTTAACAAGGTGATCAGCCCTACAATGACGATGATCACAAAGGTATACCTCCAGGAATAATGATGTCCGATATAAGTTCCCAGGGGAACGCCGATCACATTTGCGATGGTTAAACCGGCAAACATGAGTGATACGGCTTGTGCTTCTTTTCCTTTTCCGGCGATGCGGCTGGCCACAACAGAACCTACACCAAAGAAGGCACCATGTGGAAGACCGGCCAGAAAACGGGCGGCAAGCATGGTGGTATAATCCGGAGAGAAAGCGGAAAGGGCATTAAATGCGGTAAACATCACCATTAATGCCAAAAGAATCTTTTTCGGAGGATAACTTCCGGCAATGGCAACGAGTACCGGAGCCCCTACTACCACACCTAAAGCATAGGAAGAAATCAGGTGCCCTGCCTGAGGGATAGTAATATTGAGGTCTTTGGCAATATCGGGCAACAAGCCCATCATTACAAATTCGGTAATGCCAATCCCAAGTCCGCCAAGGGTTAAGGTGAGTAAACTTTTCTTCATATTCCGCTAAACGTTAGTGTAAAAAATACACCGCGCAAATTTAGCAAAATTAAACAGGGAGATTCGTCGTACTTAGGTCATATCGAACCTTCACAACTACAGGTTTCTTTTTCCTTTTCTTCCACCAGATGATAAATCCGGTAACGGGCAGACTTGCAGAGATTAAGCTGGCAATAAAAGCAATGATTTTACCAAGCCAACCAAAGAGTTGTCCGGTATGCAGGTCGTAGTTTGTAGCCTCGTAGAAATCGGCTTTGTTAAAATCCTTGTACAACTTGGAACGTAGCAATTGTCCACTGGTTTCATCGAAAAAGAAAGAATTCTGATTTCTTGCCCAGCGATAAGGATACATTGTTCTCAACCGGATTTCTCCATTTTTCCTAACCGATATCGAGGAAGAAGTTACTCCAGGATACTGAAGCAATATGGACTGATACATCTGATGATAACGGCTTGCAAGCGGTTCATGATTTTCCTTCGCTGCAACATTTTTCTCTTTCCTGCCTTCGCTTAGCTTGCTGCCTGTGAAAAAGCTGACCCCGGTTTTCACCTCTTTAAAAGCAAAATACAATCCTGATAAAGAAACCACGATTAAAATCCCGGAAGCATAAAAGCCAAGCACGTTGTGAAGGTCATAATTGACTCTTTTAAAAGAGGCTTTCCATTTGATAGAGAGCGACTGCCGCAACAAACGCATTTGATTGGGGAACCATAAGACCAGCCCCGTCAGCAACATCAATACGAAAACCACCACAGACCAGCGTTGAATAAACTTCCCTGTTTCTCCCAAAAGCAGGGTCATGTGAAGATCCAGCACCACACTCAGCCAATCAGCCGCTCCTTTATTGACCAGCTGACCATCATAGGGGTTAAAATAATACACCTTTTTCTTCTTGCTGCTCACCGCAACCGTTGCATTGGGTTCAGATTCTGTAATGCGGATCAGTGTGATCTTTTCTTTTGGCGCCAGCTGTTCGAAGTTCCTGATGATCTGATCCAGTCCGACAAATGGCTTTTGCTGAACCGGAACATATTTATATTCCTTTTGCGTTAAATCCCTGATCTCTTCTTCAAAAACATAAAGACATCCGGTTACACTGATGATAAACACCACCAGCCCGGTACCTAAACCGAGCCAGAGGTGAATTTGTCTTATCGCATTTTTAAATTGCTTCATTCTTTTTATTAAAAGGCGTAGCCTACAGCAAGGTTAAACCTTCGTCCATTGCCCCTTACATAGTTGATGTCACTTCCGTAGAACTGAGATATACTCGGGTAATAGCTTTTGTTCAATAAGTTTTCAATTCCAAGGTTTAGGCTCAAAGCCTGATTTACTTTATATGCCGCGGCAAAATTAAACAAGTCGTAAGCCTTTACCGGACCTTCGCCTATCAAATACTTCCCTGTTTTTTCGTTGCGCTTGAAGCGGTCTCTACTGCCCACATGCACCCAGTTCAGGTCTATGCTCAGGCTTTTAATTCCTGAATACTTTAGGTAAGCCGTAGTTTTAGAAGGAGGAATCCGGGTGGTATTCAGGTAAACATCTGTTGGCCCATCGAATTTACCGTTGTCATCCACATCTCCTTTACCTTCTACTTTTGCATAGTTACCACCGATCAGCAAACCATCCATGATCGGATAATCCGCCTGAATTTCAAATCCATATACCCTTTCCGGGATTCTTTGAGAAATGTAAACACCATTCACCTCAAGCAGGTTTGCACCCAGCTTCGAGGTACTTAAATAATAGGCTGCACTTAAGTTTAGTTTGCCCAATGCACTGCTGAAACCCGCCTCATAATTATTAACGATGATCGGCTTTGTTTCCAGTTGGGATAAAGTATTGCTGGTGGCCACTCTAAGTACTCTTCCCACTTCAAATACAGAAAAAGACTGGGCATAACTCACAAAAGGATTGAACACTTTCCAGGCAGAATACCTTGCGCCTGCATTAAACACAAATGCATTATAATTTAAGGTTCCACCTTTTACTGCGATATTTCCCGCGCCATTTGGCCCGGCCAGGGTGGTAAAGTCATTCACCTTAATGTCCATATTTTCAGACCTTAAGCCTGCTTTAATCGTCAGATCGCTCAGGATATTTGCGGTAGCCTGAACATAAGGAGCCAGGTTCAGCATGTTCATTTTAGGCACCCATTCCCGGCCATCAACCAGGTTCTGGGATGTTTTATCATTCAACACATCCAGGCCATAATTTACCTGCATCAGCACAGCCGGAGAAAGCGAAAAAGGGGTATTTAAGTTTAAACGCGCTCCCTTTTTCGTAGATAAAAGGGCCGATTGTCCGCCGCCCAGGAAGGAAGCACTATTGGAATAGATGGTATAAAAATCCTGATAATATACGTTTGCAGTAAGGTCTGTATTTCCTGCTATTTTCTGATTGGTATATTGAAGGTTTGCATTGTGGTTAAAACGGGTCCCTTCATCCACACCTGGCCTGATCCCCCGGACACCAATAGCCGGTGAGCTGCCATAAACTCCGGCCTTGGTTACATAACGGGAATCCTGTCTGGAGCTAAAATAGTTATACATCAGGTCCAGTCGTTGTTTTTCAGAAATGTCGTAACCCAGTTTTGCGTAACCATTGTAGGATTTAGTTTCTCCAAGACCGTATTCCGGCGAGATCACCAATGCTTTGGCATCCCGGTATACCCCTGTTTTTTCATACATACCGCTAACGATATAATCGAACTTTTTCAGTTTACCATAGAACTGCTGCGTTGCGCGATAGCCAATGGTGCTGTCTCCTTTCGTATTTCCAGTCAGGCCGATTTGCGAATACCCGCCAAATGTTTTTCCGGAATTGCCTTTTTTTGTGATGTAATTGATCAATCCACCTTCTGCACCATTTCCATAAATGGCAGTTGCTCCTTTGATCACTTCCACACGTTCGATCACAGAAGGATCAATGCTTCGGATATCCCTTCCTCCTGCCCTTAATGGCGTAGATTGAGGAATTCCATCAATCAGGACCAATACATTTCTCCCGCGAAGGGTTTGTCCGGAATTCCCGGTTTGATTGGTCGCCATTCCCAATCCCGGAACGCTGTACGACAGAATATTTGCCAGGTTAGGACTGATGATGGATTGGGTATTGATGTCTTTTGCGGTCAATATCGTTACCGAAGAAGGTGTTTGCGACAATGATTCTGCCCTTCTGCTGGCAGAAACGATTACCTCCGACAAGTCCGCTTGTTGTTCTTTTAAGATGACCTGAAGATCTGTGGTCTCTGCCGCTGAAACAGAGACTTCTTTTTGTTGTTTTTCATATCCGGTTATCGAGATCGTTAGCGCATGATTTCCCGCTGGAACTCCGCTAAGCATGAACTTGCCGTTTTTATCTGAGCTGGTTTTCAGTCCCAGTTTTTTGATGCTGATGTTAGAAAAAGGGATATGTTGATTTAAGGAATCTGTTACTGTTCCTGTAATTGTTCCTTTGCCATTCTGGGCAAATAGATTCCAAGGCAAAAAGAGTACAAACAGTGCGGTAAGTAAAAGTAAAGGTTTAAGCTTCATGAATGGAGGTTTTGAGCGGCAAATATATATTAATTTAGATTAATTACAAATAGAATACGATATTGTGATCCATCCTGTTCTTTGAGCTAATTCATTTTTTTTCAAACACTTTGAAAAATCAGCTGTTGCTATACCAAAGGGTAACTCCCTATTATATGTGATCTACAAAAACATAATCCTATGAAATACAATAATTTTCGAAAAGCAATCTCTTCTTTAACGACTCAGAAATCAGATTCCACCCTGCCTGTTGTGGCGCTTTTAACCGGACTTGCAGTGGGTGCTGTTATTGGTGTTTTATTTGCACCTGAAAGAGGAGCTGACATCAGAACCAGGATTTCGGATAAGGCAAAAGACCTTTCCGATACTGCGAAAGACAAATTGCAAACGGTAAAGAATAAACTCCGGACCAATGGCCAGGAATTATCTGAGCTGAAAGATGAGGTCGTGGATCAGGTAAAGTCTAAAGCGAAAGAAGCAGAAGACCTGAAAGATGAAGTGGTAGATGAGGCGAAGTCTAAAGCTAAGGATATCTCAGAAGACGTTAAATCTGCTGCAGATAAGGTAACAAACAGCTAGTCTAAAAACATACAGCATAAAAAGAGAATTGGGTATATACTTTATCAGGAGGTTTCCTGCATAAAGTATATACCCTTAATTGTAAGCAACAATACCCTATTGAAGCTTGAAGCTATCGGATAACAGGTGTTTAACAAAAGTTTCCTTCAAATAATGTTCATCGCCCTTTTGCGTAATGAAATAGAAACATCTTTTAATATCAAGGCCTTTCACATCAATAACTTTTAATTCTCCGCTTTTAAGCTCCTTTAGCATCGAGTGAATAGAAAGAAATGCAAATGATTGTGAATTCAGAAGATAAGATTTTATACTCTCTGTGTTTTCCAATTCCATATCGATATTTAAATTTGATAGATTTACATCTACATTTTTTAGCGCTGAGGTGATTACTTCCAAAGAGCCTGAACCAGGTTCTCTGAGCACCATAGGTAATTTTTGCAGTTCAGCGGTAGATATGGTTGTTTTTTTCGAGACCGCATTGACATTACTGGTACATAGAACAATTTCATCCCTGGCAAACGACCTGTAATTAATGTACTGACGTTTGGTTTGTCCCTCCACTAAACCAATATCTATTTTATTCTCTAACAACAAATTCTCGATCGTCTCTGTATTATTTGAAATGAGCGCAATTTTCACTTCAGGAAACTTCAGTTTGAATGATGCAAGATATTTTGGTAAAAAATAATTTGCAATCGTTGTGCTGGCCCCTATCTTAAGCGACCCCTTAATATTCTTTGAAAGTGCTGCAAGATCAGACGCTATATTACGGTGCAGGTTAAGCAGTTCTTCCGAATGTTTCAAAAGCAAAACCCCCGCTTGCGTTAACTTAATTTTTGTCCCGTTACGTTCAAAAAGTTTAGTTTTGTAGAATACCTCAATTTCATGTATATGCCGGCTTACTGCTGGCTGAGTGATAAACAGCTCTTCTGCTGCCCTGGTAAAATTAAGTCGCTTTGCTACGATATAAAAAACCCTGAGTCTAAAATCAAACATAAATCCCCCTTGCTAACCTCTCAATTTTCATGCTTTAAAAGTATCTTTTTCTTAAGAATTCGCCTAATGATTATAACCGTTAGTCGTTTGTGGTAAAACCATATTTACGATAAATTTCCTTGCCCTTTTTACTGATTATAAAGTCCATAAAATCTTTCGCCGCCTGTTTATGTGGTGCTTTTTTTAACTGCCCCGCCATATAAGTCGCCTGAATATTTTCTTTATCGGGGATTTCAATAATTTCTATAGGGTGATTGATCATCTTCTGATAATATGCTTCAGAGTACCAGACCGGTCCGGCCTGCGATTCTCCATAAAGAATGCGCATCGGGGTTTGCCGGTGATGTATTTGCGTAAGATAAGTAGATTTATCCTGCACCTTATCTATCATAATCTTCTTTTTTAACGCTACTCCACCTGCTTTAACATAAGCTTCCTCTATTCTTTTTCCAATTCCCTCCCATTCAGGATTTGGCATTGCAACTTTAACATCAGCTCTACTCAGATCTTGTAAGCGTTCAATTCTGGCAGGGTTTCCTTTTTGAACCATGATTGCAAGCTTATTTTTAGCATAAACTTCAGTTCTGGAGAACCAATCTGAAAACGCTATAATCCTTGACTTGCCGGCAGTATATACGTCCGGTAGATGTGAGATTCTCATATTACCAATAGTTATTGAACCGCTCTGTATTTGCTTCGCCAGGATCCCCGGAGGAAGCGTTTCTGCAAAGATACGGGTATATTGAGGGTAAGTTTCCTTAAAGCCCTTAAGCAAATCATCGATCACCATAAATTGGTTCCCGGCAAAAAAAATGACCAATTGCGGGTCAGTGATATCTCCATAAAGATCGGGTACATTGTCAATTCCTTTGATCGTAAAATTCAGTCCATCATTGAAAGGCTTATTCCATGGAGGGTCGAATTTATATTCCTGGGCATGCGTATTGAAGGTCAGCAACGTTGTCGTGGTTGCCAGTAAAGCGGCATAAATCAGTTTCATGTTATTTCAGATAAGATTAAAATTAAGGATGAAGAATTGCCCAACCCTCACTTTGGCGGATGATCAGTTCTCCGTTACCGCTAGGCACAAAGGAAATAAAGCTATAAAGTTCATCTTTTCCAATGTTGCGCTCTTTGAGCGTATTCTCACACTGCGCAAGTAAAACACCTTTTTTTTGGAGTTCCAGAAGCTGCTGTTCATAGGCTGAATCTTTTTTAAATGCAACAACACCTCCGCCATGAACAACCAATTCCACCTTAAGCTTTCCTTTCAGCCTTGGGTCTTGTAAAGCATTGTTGATATTTTTTAACGTAGCAACAATCTTCTTGTCATCTTCTGTATTCAACTGATATACCACCTTATAGATTTTCTTTACTGCAATGGCTCCATGGAAGGGTTTCGATACGTCTTGCTTTTCCTGAGCTACCGCATTTAAGCTGAACAGCAAAGCAGCTGTGACCGCCAGGAATTTAATTTTTTTCATAGGATCTTTAGTTTATTTTGAGTTATTGATGAGTTGTACCATTGGCTTGAATGGCCCGTATTTGTGTTGCCGCTCTGTAAATCTATCACTATAGGGCCCATAGGGATAATCAACCGGTTTTTTCGAAATGTCTTTCCAATCGTCCGCCTGATTTTTATGAGGTCTGGGTTGCGAATTTACGAAAGCAGCGATGTCCCATGATTCCTCATCTGTCAATAGCTGATTTTCGTAAGATGCGCCAAAAGGCATATTATTTTTAACGTATCCTGCAAAATTGGAAATTCTGTACAAGCCTGCGGCATCATTATAACTTTGCGGTCCCCATAAAGGAGGATACACAAAGGAATTTTTATCTTCTGTCAATATCCCCTCGCCCTTAGCACCATGACAAGAGCTGCATTTTGATTGATAAATCAAAGCTCCCCTTACCGGATCAGCTGCCCGGTCAAGATACGCGAGCTTTTCCAGTCCTGCGCCCTGTGGAATGCTGTCTTTTTTTACGCCTGTCCCCAAAAACCTGATGTATGCGACCATTGCGTTCATTTCCGCAGGTCCAGGTCTGCTGCCATTAAGGCTTCTTTCAAAGCAATCTGAAATGCGCTTCACGATCGTTTCCTTAGTTCCTGATCTTGCCCTGAACTTTGGATAAGTAGAATAAACAGCTGAATAATTATTTCCAAATGGTTTAGTGCCAGCATCCATATGGCAATTCTGACAATTCATACCATTAGTCAGTTTTCCAACCGTACCATTAGGTCCTAAATACCTGGAAGTATTGGCAATCAGGTCTCTGCCATATTCCACCAATTTCTTTTCATCCTCATCTGTTAGGGAACTAATGTCCGGAGCTTTCCACATCGTCTTTTTTCTAGTTTCTTCGAATGATGATGCAGGATCTTTACCTTCCACTTTAGCCAATAAAGAAGATTCAGGGAGTATATTAACGACCACCATACCGACCATCAAGCCTAACATTACAACGATAAGTAAGATGACTACAATCAGGCCACGGCGAAGCTGTTTTAAAATATCTTCCATTATTTTCAGGGTTTTCACAGCAGCTAATAGCTTTTACTGCCTGACAAAAGTGGATGAAACCGGAATGAAGAAGAAATTCAATAATGTTATCGCCTATAACAAAAAGTTATCAGAAAACACAAAATATTTAACCTATATAATAGATAGATTTTATTAAAGATCAAGCCGTATTTTACGACAAGGTGTTTTTTGGGTTTTTTAAGTATACTTTTCCTATCCTACTTAACTTTCGTTCCCATCTTCAAGATTGGTGATCTGGCTGTCAAAAGCAGCATAAAACATCTATCATAAAATTATGTTTCAATTTTTGACGCTACCCTATTTTTTGCTGATGGTTAAAGAATAAGCGGGTAATCGGAATCAGTAATAAACCGCAAAGTGCGAAGATGATGAAAGAAACCCTCAGGTTGAAAGCGTGTGCGAGATAGCCGATCAATGGTGGTCCCAATAACATCCCTGTAATAGAATAGGTGGCAATAATAGAGATTGCCATTCCCGGGGAATATTTTTTTGAAGCTCCTGCCAGTGCATAAGACATGGGAATGATGGAGGCCGTACCAAAACCTACCAATGAAAAGCCCGCCATAGCCGTCCAGAAAGTCGGAAAGATAATCGCAAGGCTAATACCGGATATAATAAAGGCCGCACTCATAATATAAGTTTTAGGCATTCCAAATCTGGCAATAATAATATCTGAGAGGAATCTGGAAGCTGCCATAAAGGTCATAAAGATCAGGTAACCATAAGTAAAGATTTCTACTTTGATAATTTCCTGAAAATAGATTCCACTCCAGTCAAACATCCCTCCTTCACAGATGGCGCATAAAAACACCACTACTCCAAGGTAAAAGATATACGGGTCAGGTTTGCTTATAATGAGCTTATTTCCCGTTTTAGAGCGATCACCACCAAGTAAGAACTGATAAGAATATACGGTTACCAATAGCATAATGGCCGCTACAATAGAAAAATGGAGGTGAATAGATACATTTAAGCTCAACAATAAGGTAGAGAGCAAAATTCCCGCGATTCCACCGATGCTCCAGTATCCATGAAACGAGCCGATGATCTTCTTGTCAAATTGCTTCTGAAGGGTCAATGCCTGCGTGTTTACAGAAATGTTAAAGATCCGCGTAGTGAAAGCAAACAGGACCACCGCCACAACAAGGCTATAGACATTTTGGGCAAAACCAATTAATGCCAGGGAAAAAGCATTCAATGCATATCCGCCAGCCAATGGTACTTTACTATTGAACCTGGAAATCAACCAGCCTGAAATGGGAAGCCCCAGCAAGGAGCCAACTGGCAGTGCCAGTAAGATGCTCCCCAGCTCCGCTTCATTAAAGTCGAATGTTGTTTTTATCGTTGGAATTCTCGATGCCCAGGTGGCAAAGCTAAAACCTGAAATAAAAAAAAACAGACTTAGGAAGAAACGGTGTTTTTGCTTGGAAATCATTGGGGGTTATTTTTATGCTGCAAATTTAGCAATTCATTTTGGTCCATCCCCTTAATCAGGCATAGAATATAGATTTCATTTGTACCGCTTCAGTTCCCGTTTATCTCATTTTCATTACAAATCAACTTATTAAGTAGAATTGTTCTAAATAACTTGCGTAGCTAGTGTAAAATTTACACTTTTGCGGCAGGGATTAGAATCAGTCTAAATTGAAATTACTTTACAAACACTTACCAGTCATAGCATTATGCATGCTTAGTCTGCATAGCTATGCGCAAAAAACATCGATCAACATACAGGGCTCGGTTAGGGATGAGCAGAACAAACCTTTGGATTTTGTAACCGTTAAGCTCAAGGAGGCAGATCGGGTTACCTATACCGACCGGGAGGGAAAATTCAACTTTTACCTTAACCCGGGCGAATTAAAAACCCTTTCTCTTTCTATAGCAATGGTAGGAATGGCGGGTAAAGACACGTCAATTGTGCTCGCCAATTTCTCAAAGGAACTTCATATCGTACTCAAAAACTTAACGCTGAAACTGAACGAAGTTCAGATCAGTGAAGAAAGAAAAATTCTTTCTTCTAATTCTTCCATCCTATTTGGAAGACAGGCCATAGAACAGATCCAGGCATTTAGTCTGGCAGACATCCTCAATAACCTGCCTGGTAAAACGATCACTCCACCCGATCTTCAGAAGCCACTCAGCATCACTTTAAGGGGACAAGCCTCAGATCTACACGGCATGAACAATGCGATGGGTGTGGCCATTATCATGGATGATATCCAGCAATCGAACAATGCCAACATGCAGAATCGAAGTGTCGGAAAATGGGGAATGATGAGTTCAGGAATTAACAATAGAACTTATGGAGGCTTTGATGTCGCCTTTTCAGGCATTGACATCAGGGAAATTCCGGCAGACAATATCGAAAGTATAGAAGTCATATCCGGAGTTGCCCCCGCAAAATATGGAGACTTAACAGACGGTGCGGTGATCATCAACCGCAAAGCAGGGAGAACTAATTATCAGTTTACCTCCAGAATCAATGCTGCAACCAGCAATTTTGCCCTATCCAAAGGCTTCCAGTTACCTGGAAAATCCGGTGCATTAAACCTCTCTCTAAACTACCTGCTCAGCGAACAGGATCCCAGTGATCCGCTGAAATCATATAAAAGAATCAGTACAGGCTTAATGTGGAGTACGAAGCTATCGAAAACGATCAAGAACACCATTTCTTTTGATTACAACACACGCCTTGACAATGTTAAAAAAGATCCTGATGTAGGACAGGATTACATGACTTATGCAAAAACAAGAAATCTGTCGGTATCCAACAGAACATCTATTCAAATTAATGGAGCCATAGTCAAATCGTTAGATTTCAGCGCAGGTTACAGTTCCGCTTTTCAGGAAACCTATAATCAACAATACCTGAACGGCCCACCCGAAGCAATTGCAGATAAAGATACCATAGGCCTATACGAAGGCTATTTTATTCCAGGAAATTTTGTAGCTGTAGATCATGTTAAGGGCAATCCTAAAAACCTGAATGCTAACCTCAGCTTAAATAACGAATTTACAACAGGCAAGCTCATTCACAGGTTAAGTATGGGCCTTAACGCTTATTATTCAGCAAACAGTGGCCAGGGCGTTATCGTAGACCCTACCACCCCCCGCTGGGCAAACCAATCCTACCAAAACGAAAGGCCGTATGATTACGAGTCCCTCCCTTCTATATTCAATTACAGCCTTTATTTACAGGATGGCTTTCAATTCGACTTTCTAAAAAGACCAATGAACGTGAATGCAGGACTCCGTTACGACATTCAGAACAATATAGGAACCTTACAGCCCAGGGTAAACATGAATTATGCCCTTGCTAAAAACTTCGGCATCAACGCGGCATTCGGCCTCTCTACTAAATCGCCAGGCCTTTCTCTCCGATATCCAGCCCCGGTTTATTTTGATCTTCCAGTACACAACTCCTATACAGGATACGCAATCGAAAGCCTTTACCTCGTTTACACCGACAAGATCATCCCGGATAACAGTAAATTAAAACCTGGCAGATCCAGTCAGCTTGAGCTTGGATTAACTTACAAAGACCACTTTTTCAATAGCTCACTAACCACTTATTACAAACAAAATAAAGACGGCTTTAGCAACAGGAACAATTACAGAACCTATACAACGGATGAATATACCTTCGTTTACCATCAGGGGCAACGTCCGGATTATTTCCCGAATGGGAAGAAAAAGGATTGGATTACCAATTACAACACCTCAGTCAATGACCTTAGCAGCAATAACTTCGGAATAGAATGGATCATCAGCACCAAAAAGATCTCCGCAATCCAAACCAGCTTTAACCTCAGCAACTCCTTCGGCTATTCCAGTTCCAAATCAGCCATGGAATACACTCAAAAAGCAAACGAGCAGTACACAAATGACAACTATAAAGGCTGGTTTGGGGTCTATAAAGGAAAAAGTACAGAAAACTACGTAATAACCAGCAAGTTATCTACCACTACACATATTCCCAAACTAGGATTTGTGATCAATCTCCGGGCAGATATTTTCTGGCAGAGCTACGAAAAAATACGGAACGACACCTACCTTCCAATCGCCTGGCTGGACAAAAACATGGTAAAGCATGAAATCCCCTCCTTTGACGCAAACAATCCGGACTATAATTACCTGGCACTAAGCTCTAAAGCAAACGCTGCAACCAAACAGCCATTCGTTTACACCAACTTAAGCATGTCTGTCGCTAAAGAAATAGGCAAACACATCAAAATGTCCCTAAGCGCCAATAACGTGTTTAATATCAGAAACAGATATTACAACCCCAATACAAATGATGTAGTAAACTATACTTACCCGGTAAGTGTAGGCGCAGAACTTTCCATTAAATTTTAAAATCAATAAAATGAAAAAAAAACAACTACTTTCTACCCTTTTTCTATCCATAGCGATGCTAACCGCATGCAAGAAAGACAATCCTGAAGCAGAAGCGATCTCCATATCTTTCCATGTCAAATTTGATGAGCAGGCAGCTGCGTTAGGACTATCTCCTGCAAATACGGAAATCACCATCACCAATCAAACCAATGGCCTTTCCAACAAGGGAAAAACAGATGCCAGTGGAAATGTTAAATTCGAAAGCATTACTCCCGGTAATTATAGCGTAGTTTCCAGCTTGACCATCAGCGCCGCTGATTACAGCATCGCATCGGGCTCCCTTACACAAGAAGATGTGGTGTTTAATGCCAACCTGAACCAGTTCCTCAATAAAGCCACTGGCAACTTAGAACTGGTACTCAAAACCGGCAGGCTTGGCGACTGGTTGCTGAAGCAAATTTATTACGGTGGCTCGCACAACATAAACGGAGCGGTATTCAGAGATCAGTTTATAGAAATATACAACAACTCGAATGCAGTAATGTATGCAGACAGCCTATACATCGGATTGGTAGCTGGTGTTGCAAATACAAATTCTGATGTTAGCAAATCCTGGTTTTTACCTTCCGGGCAATACAACTGGACAGACGCTTTAAATATGAATAATGCGAAAGCAAATACAGATTATGTATACCTGACCACGGCCGTACGAATTCCCGGAAACGGAAAACAATACCCTGTACAACCAGGAACAAGTATCATTATTGCACAAAATGCGATCAACCATAAAGTGCCTTATACAGACAACGCCGGAAAAGCCATCAGCGTAAAAAATCCGGAGCTGACCGTAGATTTAAGCAAAGCCGATTTTGAAGTTTACTACGGAGACCAGCCAGGCATTAACCGCCTTTCCTCGGATATTGACAACCCATTGGTTCCGAATTTAGAGGTGATATACCGGGTTTCAGACAGAGACTTTATATTAGACAACAATGGAAGAGAAGCGGTGGTGTTGTTTAAAACAACGGCAAACCTGAACAGCTATCCTAAATTCCCAACGCCGAATGTAAAAACCATAACCGGGGCCACTTCACAATACATTCAGATGCCAACCTCCATCCTTATCGATGGGGCAGAAATGGCCTATACTTTAGAAACCAAGCGTGTTCCGCACAGACTTCCAGCGACCATCGATGCAGGTTTCACTTTTTCTACCGGTGGACCATACAGCTCTCAATCCGTCATCAGGAAAACGAGTAAAACGGTAAATGGCAGAAGAATCCTTAAAGATTCGAACAACTCTTCACTGGATTTTGAATCCTTAACCAAGGCCGACCCAAGCAAAGCGGCTTTTAAATAATAATGAAAGTACAATTACTAGTTATACTATCCTTACTGTCGGCCGACTTATTTTCCCAGGAGAATAAGTCGGCGGATAGTGTATTTTTCTATGAGCAGCGAGAAAGACACTTTGAATTCAGCAAGCAAAACGCAACCCTGCTGCTGAAAAACACCGAAAATCAAATCGGAAAAGTTTCATTGATCTACGACTACAGCTCCGGAAATCTGAAAAATGCACAGCTGCCTGCCAGCAGCTCCAACATTCAGTTCAGCTCGGACGGAATCAGAACACTGGGCCGGTTAAAATTGTATGGAGATTTCAGCTATTCCAGAATCAAAGACCGTGGACTGGGAAACTCATTAAGAGGAGAAGAGATCGATGATCAGCCTTTCTATTACCTTGCTGAAAAAGAAAGTGATGTCCAGCGACAAAAGTACCATGCTAAAGGAATCATCAGTTATGAACTGATCAGGGACAAAATCTATCTTTCTTCCGGCTTTAACTACATCTATTACCTCGCAGACCGACCGGTTGACCCTAGAATGTCCATAAAATGGTTCGATTTTATCGTCAAACCTGAATTGACATGGGTAAACAAACATTTCCATCTCGGATTAAGTGGACTTTGGGGTTATGGGACAGAAAATACAGCCATAAAGTATAAAAACAAGGACTATTCCAATGGAAGTGCTTACCCTGACCGCATTACTTATCTCAACTACGGATACGGCTACACGAGAAAGATGTACGAAAATTTTTCACGCAGAAAACAGTACAAAGGATTGGGGGTTCATTTGGCAACAACGCTTGATTCCTGGAATACCTTGCTGAACCTGGATTATAAGGTAGCTGAAGACATCAATAATAAATCGTTAGAGTCTTCTTTAAAAGATCAGGTGTTTAGCACTTATCAAAGTGATCAACTGGAAGGACAGCTCCTGTTAACCCAACAAAAGGATCATCAGATTCAACAAATAGAAGCGACTTACCGTACCCTGATCGGCGAAGATTACCTGGAAGCCCTCGCCGCAAAGAATTACACCGCTAAAAATCAAATGGCTTATTTGTCCTATTCAAATTTGAAGACCAAAGGAAATCATTCCTTTGAATGGGGTGTACATACCCGTTATTTATCTGCTTACAAAAAAGACGCGATCACCAGTCATTTATTTGAATACAGCTACATACAACCAGGATTAAAAGCCGGATATTATCAGTCGAATCCCGGAAAATACAGGTTCTCGGCAATTGTCTCCCCATCTTTGATCCTTCCCTTGCAAACCATTGCCAATGTTGCAACAACCCAGGTAACGGAATTTACAACCACCGTCACTTATCCGGACTACGCCTTCCGAAAAATCACTTCAGGAAGGGTTGACCTTAAACTGCAATACATCAATCAAACATTCAGCAAAGATTTCAGAACCGGCATCACCTTAAACGCAGGGATGAGCAAAGCACTGGATAAACCAACCATTGAATATGACAGTAAATTTTTACCCGGAGATCAGCGGTTTTCTATGAATCTTTCCTTAAATCTTTATTTTTAGCCTATGAAAAAGGTCTTTTCTACCCTTAGCGGATTATTGTGCATTTTGTTATTTCTCTCCTTCAGGTCTTACGATTTTCTTCCTGATGATGAAATTCCAATAGACTCTTTGCGTAAGGTTTATTCCAAATCTCCGGATCAATGGCCAAAACCGAACCTGGATTCGGGAGTTAAATTTGTAGAATTAGGTGTACTCCCACCTTCCCCGCTGGAAGGACAAAAAGGAAAACTAAAAGGCATCATCGCATTGGGAAAAACATTATTCTTTGACCCACGCCTTTCAGGCTCCAATCAGATTTCCTGCTCCAGCTGCCACGCATCGGACTTAAACTGGACGGATGGCCGTGAGGTCGCAATCGGTCATGATCATGCCGCAGGGAAGCGGAATACGCCTACACTGGAAAATATATGGGCCTTCAAGAAGCTTTTCTGGGACGGCCGTTCGGAAGGACTGGAAGATCAGGCTGCAAATCCAATCAGCAATCCAATAGAGATGCACCAGGATTTGAAAAAGCTGCCCTCAAAATTAAAGCAGATCAAAGGTTATCAGCCCTTGTTCAGCGCCGCTTTCGGCGATAAAAAAGTAACAGAAGAACGGATCCTCTCCGCCCTTGCCACCTATCAAAGAACGATTGTAAGCAGAAAAGCAGATTTTGACTATTTTCTGGAAGGGAATAAAAAAAGAATGTCTGATCAGCAAATCCTGGGTTTGCATCTGTTCCGTACCAAAGCCCGTTGCGTCAATTGCCATAACGGACCGCTGTTTACGGACGGGGACTTTCACAATTTAGGACTGACCTATTACGGCCGGAAATACGAAGACCTTGGTTTGTATAACATCAGTAAAAAACCAGAGGATGTAGGAAAGTTCAGAACTCCGGGATTACGCAACGTGATGCGCACAGGTCCATGGTTCCACAATGGTTTATTTGACAATATGGAGGGCGTCATGAACATGTACAATGCAGGCATGCCTCACCAAAAGCGCAGACCGGGACAGGAAAATGATCCGCTATATCCAAAAAACGATAAGCTGCTCCGTGGCTTGATGTTGAGCAAAATGGAAAGAGATGCGATTATTTCTTTTATGGAGGCGATTTCCGGAGCGTCGTGGAAAGAACGATCGCCGGAATTGCCTCAGTAAACAGGCCTAATCAATAAATGATTTGCATAATGACAGCAGGAGATGTTATGTTTGTGGAAGGAAAAAATAAAACCATCCCATGAAACAAATATTCATCTGCCTGCTATTTTTTTGTTTAAAAGGATATGGACAGGAACTTAAAGAGTTCCGCCCTCCTGCCGGTTTCAAACAAGTAATGAAAGCAGAAGGAGATCTGGATAGGGATGGCATCAATGAATTGGTTTACGTCTATAATACCACCCGAAAAAGTGGAGAAGAGGGATTTTTCAGGGTGCTTTACCTCTGTAAAAAACAAAACGGGAAGCTGAAGCTATGGAAAGAGAATCACTCCGTGATCTGGGAATATGAACGTTATGGCCGCATCTTTGAAGAAGTTCCGGACCTGAACATGAGCATCAAAAACAACACCCTGATCGTTGAACAGGTTTTCAATTCCAACTCCAGGCATTCTCATAAATACAAAAGCATTCTCCGCTATCAAAATGGAGACTTTTACCTGATCGGTTCTACCTACAACGACTTCGACACCTGCGAATGGGACTTTCAGTACGACATCAATTTCTCTACCAAAAAGGTAAATATCGATTATACTTATGGAACATGTGAGGACGACAAAACCCCTCCTGAAGATGAATTCCTGAACTTCAGCTACCCGTTTAAAAAGATGCTAAAAATGGACGAATATATTCCCGGGCAAACGGAACATAAAATACCAGGCAAATCCAAATACTTTTATTACTAGCGCCATGCTGACCGGCTACCTTCCTGACCAGGCTATAAACATATTATTCGATTTTAATTTATGATTTCTAAAAAACAGCCTGCAAAGCGACCATTCGTGTTTTCCGGCAAAAATCAGGTACAGCTTTAGACTTTTTTCATGGTACAGCATCAAATGGACAAGATGACCTGCCACTGCCCAAAAGATTCAAAAAAAACAGCAGCTTTGTCTAAATAAAGTCATTATTTAAACCTTATAATTAATCTAAAAAATATTAATTATCAAAATTAAGTACATTTATTTAACCCGAAAATCACCTGCTTTCCGCTAAATAACCTTTCCGGCATTTCCCTTATTCCGCCTTCTTAACCTCTGTTTTCCATCTATACCCAGGCCTATATGACGCCGTACTAAGTCCACAGTAAGTCCACAGTGAGTCCACGGTGAGTCCACGTTTTACTGAAAAAAGCTGGACTCACCGTGGACCTACTATGGAGCAGCCCTGGATTCAGTACGAACTTAACTTTGACGAGACCTTAATTATGATTAACTTCAACTTAAATAAACCTAGAAAATATGGCAAGATTTAAAGGGAAATTTCTTATTGGTTCAATAGGCAACCTCACATTTAAGAAAAACAGAAAAGAACAGATCGTTCAGACCAAACCTGGAAAGAGAGGGATAAAACAGACCATAGCCACGAAAAAGACAGCCCTCGTGTTTGGCAAAGCGAGTAAATTCTCCAATTGCATCAGGACAAGTTTTAGTTGGTTAACCGGACGCAGTTATGATGGGGAAATGATCAACCGTTTAAACAAAGAGAACTTTGCGATCCTCAAGCAATGTTATCAGCCTGAAACGGAAAGGTACGAGTTTAAACCGGATAGTTTCAGAAGACTGAATGGTTTTGATTTTAACAACAATTCGCCGCTAAAGGATAGCTTATGGATAGAACTTTCCGTTCGGCTGGAGGAGCAGGAATTGCGGATTCAACTTCCATCCCTTGAAATTCCCGCTGACCTCAAATTCCCGAACCGCAGCAATACCTGCAACCTGATGTTAAAAGTCTACCTCCTATCGATCAGAACAGGCTTTGAGAAAGAGATAAACCTGGAAACCCTGCAAATTTCCAATGACCAGAAAACCCTGCCCGCCAGGGAATGGAAACTGGAAATCCCGGATGGATGTATCTGCGTTACCGGCATGGTCTTGGATTATTACCGCATTCAGGGGAATTTGATGACCGCGGTAAATCATAAGGAATTTAATCCGGCAGTGATTTTAAATGCGACCGTCAGCGATGGAGAATTTAACCTGCCCTGGGATTCCAGCTGGCAATATTCCAGATTCAGCTTCCAGCCCGATGTCGAAAATGAGGATGCCCCGAACGACCTTTCAAGTTCTGAAACGAAAACGGAATAAAATGACAACCGCTCCATCATGAAGGAAGCATCATCAGTATGCCGCAACAGAATTGAAACGTTACTCCCAGGAGCAACGTTTCTTTTTTTCAAAAAAATAATCTAGTTTTACAAAAAAACTTTAGGGGTGCCTTGCGCTGAGAAATACCCTTTGAACCTGATGCAGTTAGTACTGCCGAAGGGAAAAGTAGAAGCAACTTACGTTGCCGTCTTTTCATGCCTGTAAAAAGGTCATGCCTATAGTTTTTCCAATTTTTTAAAATATGGAAATAACTGTAAATCAAAAAAACTACCAGCTTAACGACACTTGTTCCCTGGAACAAATGCTAACAGAGGTCCTCAAAATTCCTGTTCAGGGAATTGCTGTGGCCATCAACCAAAACATTATTCCTAAAACCGACTGGCCCAAACGGGAACTTCAGGCCGGCGACCGCATCACGGTCATCAAAGCCACCCAGGGCGGCTAGACTCATCGAAACATACCAATTCCAACAAATAAATCTGCTTAACCAAGAAATCATAAATTATGAAACACGAAAAGACACCAGACGAACAAGTCATCAGCCGAACTCCTTTTCCGGCATCCAAAAAGATTTTTGTTAAAGGCCAGCTCCATGATATCCAGGTGGCAATGCGTGAAATTACGTTGAGTGATACCAAAATCCACAACGGATTTGGTGCTACAGAACCCAATCCACCGGTAACGATTTACGATACAAGCGGTCCTTACACAGACCCGAATGCAGATATCGACGTCAAACGCGGCTTACCAAAACTACGGGCAAGCTGGATCACCGACCGGAAAGATGTGGAACAACTGGATCACATTTCTTCAGATTATGGTCAGGAGCGCCTGGCAGACCCAAAACTGAACGAACTCCGCTTCGCCTACATCAACAAACCTTACAAGGCGACTCCCGGCAGCAATGTTTCTCAGATGCATTATGCCAAAAAGGGAATCATTACCGCCGAAATGGAATACATCGCCATCAGGGAAAATCAAAGGATCGATCTTTTGAATGAACAACTGGGCGCACAATACGGCGTAATGGCACATCAACATCAGGGACATAGCTTTGGCGCAAATACGCCAAAAGGATACATCACTCCGGAATTTGTCAGAGCGGAAGTGGCATCCGGAAGAGCAGTCATCCCTTGCAACATCAACCACCCGGAACTGGAACCCATGATCATCGGCCGGAACTTCCTGGTAAAGATCAATGCCAACATCGGAAATTCAGCAGTCACCTCTTCGATCGAAGAAGAAGTAGAAAAAGCGGTATGGGCCTGCAGGTGGGGCGCAGATACGATCATGGATCTATCTACGGGTAAGAATATCCATGAGACCAGAGAATGGATCATCCGCAACTCCCCTGTTCCGATTGGAACGGTTCCGATTTACCAGGCTTTGGAAAAAGTAAACGGCAAGGCCGAAGATCTAACCTGGGAATTGTTCAGGGATACCCTGATCGAGCAGGCAGAACAAGGGGTGGATTATTTTACCATCCATGCCGGTGTACGCCTTCGCTATATCCCTATGACCGCAAAAAGGGTGACAGGCATTGTATCCCGGGGCGGATCTATCATGGCAAAATGGTGTCTTGCACATCATAAAGAAAGTTTCCTGTACACTCATTTTGAAGAAATCTGCGAAATCATGAAAGCTTATGATGTTGCTTTCTCACTGGGCGACGGCTTAAGACCGGGTTGCATCGCAGATGCAAACGACGAAGCGCAATTCGCAGAACTGGAAACCCTGGGTGAACTGACCAAGATCGCCTGGAAACACGACATCCAAACCATCATCGAAGGTCCGGGACATGTACCGATGCACCTGATCAAGGAAAATATGGAGAAACAACTGGAACATTGTTCTGAAGCCCCATTTTATACCTTAGGTCCGCTAACGACTGATATCGCCCCTGGCTATGACCACATCACTTCTGCAATTGGCGCTGCGATGATCGGATGGTTCGGAACCGCGATGTTGTGCTATGTAACACCTAAAGAACACCTCGGACTGCCCAACAAGAAAGATGTGAAGGATGGCGTGATCACCTACAAGATCGCGGCACATGCTGCTGATCTTGCCAAAGGACATCCAGGCGCGCAGTACCGCGACAATGCATTGAGCAAGGCGAGGTTTGAGTTCCGATGGGAAGATCAGTTTAACCTTTCCCTGGATCCGGATACGGCAAAAGAGTTTCACGATGAAACCCTTCCTGCAGATGGTGCCAAGATCGCACACTTCTGCTCGATGTGCGGGCCGAACTTCTGCTCGATGAAAATCACACAGGATGTGAGGGACTATGCGGCCAAACAAGGAGTAGACGAAGCGGATGCTTTGAGCAAAGGCATGGCCGAGAAATCTAAAGAGTTCACAGAGAAGGGCAGCGAAATTTATTTGTAATTGGAACTGATCGTCATTTCTAAACCAAGCTTTTTTGAAGGGGAAGCAGCACTCATCAACCAACTTTTTGAGTCGGGGATGGAGCGCTTTCACCTGCGGAAAGAGGGGGCAGAAAAACACGAATATGAAGAACTGCTGGGCAACATCCATCCGGAATATCTGGAGCGTGTTGCCTTGCACCAGTTCCATGAACTTGCCGCTGATTTCGGAATTCAAAGACTCCATTTTCCGGAGGCACAAAGGAAGAGCGGGCAACACCTGCTTCTTCGCAGTTCTGAGGCACAAAACTTAAGTACTTCTATACATCAAACAAATCAATTGGCTGATTTAGAAAATTTTAAATATACTTTTTACGGACCAGTATTCCAGAGCATCTCCAAAAAAGATTACCCTTCTGTGGTTCCGGATGGATTTAGACTAAGGAATCCAGAGGGGCCTAAAGTCATCGCCCTTGGCGGGATCACACCTGAAAAAATTGACCTGGTCAGACAGATGGGTTTTGACGGCGCCGCCATTTTGGGGCTGCTTTGGACCGTACCGGAACTGGCCGTAAATCATTTCAAAAAAAGCTTAGAAAAATGTCAGACCACAGACCCTATGTAATCAGCATCGCCGGCTTTGACCCCAGCGCCGGAGCAGGAGTCCTCTCCGATCTGAAGTGCTTCGAAGCACATCGGGTTTACGGCTTTGGGATTTGCTCCGCCCTGACGATTCAGACGGATTCAGATTTTTTAAAAAATGACTGGCTCAGTGCCACGCAGATCATCGACCAGCTCCATCCATTGTTAAAAAAGTTCGAGGTTCCGGTGGCCAAAATCGGATTGATTCAGGACCTCGGCACCCTGGAAGAAGTCTGCATTCATTTGAAGCAGCTCAATCCGGAGATTAAAATTGTCGTAGACCCGATTTTAAAGGCCAGTGCCGGATATAAATTCCATGAATGGAATACGGAGGCCGAAAAATTAAAAAGTGTCTTAAAACGGCTCTATTTGATTACTCCTAATTTTCAGGAAATGAAAAGTCTTGGAGAAGGCCGGGAGGTACATTCACTAAGCGAAGAGTGGTCGGAGCATGTTGCCGTACTGCTGAAGGGCGGCCACAATCCGGATGCACCGGGCTGGGATTTTCTCTATACCGGGAAACAACGTCTGGAGCTGAAGCCGGAACAGACAGAGGTCTTTCAGAAACATGGTTCCGGATGCGTACTCTCCGCCGCCATCACCGCCCGCCTTGCCCTGGGAAATTCCCTCGCCGAAGCCTGCCTTCAGGCCAAGCAATACACCTATACTTTTCTTCACAGTAACACCAGCCTTTTGGGCTACCATTCCTCATGATAGACAGACTACATTACATCTCCCAATCCAGTGCAGAACTCAGCCATTTGGAGGCCATAGAACAGGTCCTGAATGCCGGCGGAAAATGGATTCAGCTCCGGGTAAAAGACCAGTCAGAAATAGAAGTTTTAAACCTGGCTAAAGCTGCAAACGAGCTCTGCAAAAAATTTGCAGCCCACTTAATTATCAACGATTTTCCGGAGGTTTCCAAGGCCGTTTTTGCCCATGGATTACATTTAGGATTAAATGATATGAGCATCATAAAGGCCAGATTAATAACAGGTAATAAAATTACAATAGGTGGAACTGCAAACACTTTTGCAGACATCCAAAAAAGAGTTGCAGAAGGGGCCGATTATATCGGTTTAGGCCCCTACCGCTTCACGGGTACGAAGAAAAATTTAAGCCCGGTTCTCGGACTGGAAGGCTATGCAGAAATCATGAAACAAGTCAAAAAGTCAGGCATTAATATACCGATAATTGCCATTGGCGGAATCACTCCGGAAGACCTTCCGGCACTCCTGAAAACAGGGCTCTACGGGGTCGCTGTCTCGGGCGCATTAACCGGAAAACCCGATGCCCGGGAACGGATAAAAAACATGTATACTGAGCTCGAAAAACACCCGGTTCCACACTCCCTAAACCCTTAAAGAAAATGTTAAAAATAGCAGACAAAACATTCAACTCCCGCCTGTTTACGGGCACCGGAAAGTTCAGTTCTCCGGAAGCCATGGAGGCCGCATTACTCGCCTCCGGCTCGGAATTGGTTACGGTTGCCTTAAAACGGGTAGACCTGAACGATGCGGCAGATGACCTTTTAAAGCACCTCAGACACCCACAGCTGAACCTTTTACCCAACACCTCCGGCGTCAGAAATGCCAAAGAAGCGGTCTTTGCTGCACAAATGGCCAGAGAAGCACTGGAAACCAACTGGATCAAACTGGAAATCCATCCGGACCCGAAATACCTGATGCCAGACCCCATCGAAACGCTCAAAGCAACAGAAGAACTGGCAAAGCTAGGCTTCATTATCCTGCCTTATATCCATGCAGACCCTGTTTTATGTAAACGGCTGGAAGATGCGGGAACGGCTGCTGTGATGCCACTGGGTTCCCCGATAGGCAGTAACAAAGGCTTAAAAACCATAGACTTCCTGGAAATCATCATCAGCCAGAGCAATGTTCCGGTCATCATTGACGCCGGAATCGGCTCCCCTTCTGATGCCGCCAAAGCCATGGAAATCGGTGCAGATGCAGTATTAGTGAACACCGCTATTGCCGTATCCGGAAATCCGACAAAAATGGCAGAGGCCTTTAAAATCGCTGTTCAGGCAGGCAGAATGGCTTATGAGGCGAGATTAGGTGCTATTTATTCACATGCTGTAGCCAGCAGCCCTTTAACTTCATTCCTTGACGATGAGTTTTAACGAAATTTTTGAAACCTATAGCTGGGAAGAGACCAGCAGGAGCATTTACGCGAAAACAAGCGCAGATGTAGAACAGGCATTAACTGCGACAAAAAGAACTTTGGAGGACTTTAAAGCACTGATCTCCCCTGCGGCGGCTCCTTATCTGGAAAGAATGGCGCAACTGAGCCAACAGCTTACTTTAAAGCGGTTTGGGAACACGATTCAGATGTATGTGCCTTTGTATCTCTCCAATGAGTGCAACAACATCTGCACGTATTGCGGCTTCAGCTACGACAACAAGGTGAAACGCAAGACCTTAACTTCGATGGAGATCATGGAAGAAGTTGCCGTAATTAAAGAAATGGGTTACGACCATGTGCTTCTGGTGACTGGGGAAGCCAATCAAAGCGTCCATACCGATTATTTCAAAAAGGTGCTGGAGCTGATCAGACCACATTTCGCACACATTTCGATGGAGGTACAGCCTCTTGACCTTTCCGATTACCAGGAACTGACCCCTTATGGCCTGAACACGGTATTGGTTTATCAGGAAACCTATCATGAGGAAGATTATAAGAAACATCACCCAAAGGGTAAAAAATCAAACTTTCAATACCGGCTGGATACGCCAGACCGCCTGGGGCAGGCCGGAATCCACAAAATGGGCCTGGGCGTACTGATCGGCCTGGAAGACTGGCGGACAGATTCCTTTTTCACCGCCCTGCACCTGAACTACCTGGAAAAGAAATACTGGCAAAGCAAGTATAGCATCTCCTTTCCCAGACTCCGTCCATTTAGCGGCGGACTGGAACCTAAAGTCGTCATGAACGACCGGGAGCTGGTGCAGCTCATCTGCGCCTACCGTCTCTTTAACGAAGAAATAGAATTGTCGATCTCGACGAGGGAATCCATCGCCTTCCGGAATAACATCATCAAACTGGGCATTACTTCCATCAGTGCAGGCTCAAAAACCAATCCCGGAGGTTATGCTGTAGCGCCGCAATCCCTGGAACAGTTTGAAATTTCGGACGAAAGAACAGCTCCGGAAATCGCAGAAATGATTCATCAACAGGGATATGAAGCAGTATGGAAGGACTGGGACATGAACTTAACCAGGTAAAACAATGAACAATCAGGAACTTAAACGATACGATCGCCAGATTTTACTGGAAGAAATGGGCATTGAGGGGCAGGAAAAGCTACAAAAGGCCTCGGTACTGGTTATTGGTGCCGGCGGACTGGGCTGCCCGCTCCTATCCTACCTTACCGGAGCTGGAATAGGAAAAATTGGGGTGATTGATGGCGATGTGGTGGAAGAAAGCAACCTGCACAGACAGGTAATTTATCAGCAGAATGACATCGGAAAGAACAAGGCTCAGGCCGCTGCAGCAAGGCTCAACCTGCTCAATCCAGGGGTAGAAATACAGGCCTACCCCCATCAGCTGAACGCTCAAAATGCAGTAGAAATCATTTTGGATTACGACCTCGTGATCGATGGATCTGATAATTTCCCCACGCGTTACCTGGTCAATGACTGCTGCGTAGCACTGAAAAAAACACTGGTATTTGGTTCGATATTCCAGTTTGAAGGACAGGTTTCTGTGTTTAATTACAAAGGAGGTCCGGACTACCGGCTTTGTTACCCGGAAGCTCCGGCAGCAGAAGAGGTGCCAAATTGTGGTGAGAGTGGTGTTCTTGGCCCCCTGCCGGGCATGATCGGGAGCATCATGGCCAATGAGGCCCTAAAAATTATTTGTGGGTTTGGAACAACGCTCTCCGGAAAACTACTTATATTGAATGCTTTAAATTATGACATGCAGATTTTTAACATTCAACCTGAAAATCCAGAGAAAGACCAGCCAGGCCCGGTAAAAACCAAGACAGCAGCCTATCAGGAAATCGACATCAGGGACCTGGAGGAATGGAAAGAAAATGCAGAACCTTTCCTGTTGATCGATGTGCGGGAAGCCTACGAATTCGAAGAACACAACATCGGAGGAACCCACATTTCCCTTTACGATCTGAAAGAAAAAATAGACAGCATCCCCTTCCAACACAAGCTTGTTTTATGCTGCGCCTCAGGAGCAAAAAGCAGAATGGCGGTCAAAATCATCAATAAAAAAAGAAAAGAAGAATTATTTATAATCAGCCTGTTAGCACAAAATAACTAAACCTCCTGTTTAGCAGGAGGCTTTAAATTTCCCGCAGGTCTTTCTTGTCGTACAAGAAAGAAAAGTACAGGAGATATCCGAGTAAAATCAACAGGCTATAAAGCAGGTAGTAATGTGTGAGCACGATAAACATGCTGACAAAAAAGAAACCGAGCAACCATTTCAGGTATTGATCCTGATCGAGTTTCACCCGGTATAACATCAATTGTAATCCCATTAAACCGGATAAACCAAAGAGCAATCCAGCGCCAATATGCAGGGGTTGATATCCTGTCCTGTGGATATAGAAAATGATCTCGGGAACAAAGAGCAAGAGCAAAACCAGGATGCGCTGCCCCATCTTTGCACTTAAAGTGATGGGCAGACTTCGGGTAAAAGAAAGGCGGTCGACCTCATTTTTCAAGAGTGCATGAATGAGCATGCTGTGCGCCAGTACGGCGGCCAGAATCCCGATCAAGGCGACCCGAATATCTCCGGACACATCAGCAAAAACCCACATAACGGCATTAAAAAGGGCGAACGACAAGACTTTACTCCCTACGAGCATTAGCGTTTGCTCTTTCAACAGGTAATAAAAAGGCCATGTCCAGTAAGGCTTAGTCCATCGGGGGAGGGAGGTTTTTAAATAAACCTTTACTGGAACATGGCTATAATTGATGATCCGGAACATGTATCCGGATACGGCAAATAACAAGGTCATAATGCAGAGCAGAACGGCGCACACACTGAGATAATAAGCATAAACTATGCCTATATAAACCAGGGGAAGGGCATACAGCAAAATCGGCAGAAACAATACTGCATACAGCTTCAGCCATAGTATAAACTGTGTTTTCCTTGCTGTGGTCCCCAGGAGGAATACAAAACGGTAGGTTTCCAGTTTCAGCTGTTTCTTCATAAAAAACAGGCATTTGAGGAGGTATAAGGCCCAGCAGATAAAGACCAGAAAAAGAACAAGTGGGGAAGAATAGATCAGCATCATCAGGGTTTTATGATAGCTGATGAGCTGTGAAGCTTCTACAATTCCAAACAAAAGGTAGAAACCAAACAGGAATAACCCGGCATGAGCGGCGTAAAACTCTTTACTTAAAGTCTTTAAGAATAGCTTTAACATGCTTCAATTTTCCTGTCCTTAATTTGAAATGTCGCTTTAAGTGCTAACTGTCCGGGTTCCAGCTCCTGGTGAGAAGACAAAAGGAAGCTACTCCCCTTTGCCTGGTATTGATTGATTAACCGATAAAGGACCTGAGCGGAATTTGCATCTATGGTAATTAAGGGTTCATCGAGGATATACAACTGAATATCACCGGTAAAAGCACAAATAAGAGAGAGTTTTTTGAGCATCCCACTGGAATACCCCCCGATCTTATTGTTCATAAAAGCGGTCATCCCGAACTGCTCAATGGTATCCTCCACAGCCAGACGATCTGCTTTCCTTACCTCTATATGGTAGTCTAACAGTTCATTTCCAGTAATAAATGAGGGATATTGGGGCTCGGCTTCGGCATAACTGATCATTGTGCGATAAGCGACGGGCTGTTTTTTTAAGTTGATCTGATTTAAACTGAGTTCCCCATGGAATGGCGTTTGCCCGGAAATGATCCTGAAAAGTGTGGTCTTTCCGGTCCCATTTCCCCCTTTAATCCAGTAAACACCTGAATCCAGCTGCCATTTCTCAAAGGAAAGGATGGTATGATCTCCGTATTTCTTCTCTATATTCTCTAAATCTAAGCTGATCACCCGGTATATTTTTACATTTAGATACACCGCACACCGATATGTTACTAACGATATCGCTACCTTTGCAAAAATGCCCGCAAGAACATGATAGAAATAGGAAGATATAACGATCTCAGAATTATAAATAAAACCGAACACGGCCTCATACTTACCGAAGGCGAAAAAGAAGTGCTTCTCCCTTATGTAGATGTCCCTAAAAACATCGAAATTGGCGAGAATATCAATGTTTTCGTCTACATGCACAAAGATGGCAGGCTGATGGGAACCACCAAAAGACCTCATGCCTGTGTAGGAGATTTTGCCTATCTGACTGTGGTTGATGATGGGGAAGACGGTGCATTTATGGATCTGGGCCTTGATAAAGACATCTATGTTCCTCAGCGTGAGCAGAAACGCCCGATGTTTAAAGGGGAAAGTCATGTGGTTTATGTCTACCTCGACGAAAGTAACGACCGTATGGTGGCTTCTTCCCGTTTAACCAATTATGTGGAGGATCAGGACATTGACCTCGAAGAAGGTGATGAAGTAAGTTTACTGATTGTAGACCGTTCTGACCTGGGATACAATGCCATCGTAGACAATAAATACATTGGCTTATTGTACACCAATGAGCTGTTTGACCAGCTGAATCCGGGAGAATTCAGGAAAGGATGGATCAAAAAGATCCGTGTAGAAGGAAAAATCGATTTGAGCCTTCAGCCAATGGGTTATGGCCATATCCTGGAAAACAAAGATGTCATCCTGGATGAATTAAAAGAAAATGGTGGTGTGATTGCCCTTGGCGATAAAAGCGCACCTGATGAGATCTACGACCGCTTTAAAATCAGCAAAAGTGCCTTTAAAAAGGTAATTGGCGGATTATATAAAGACAGACTGATCACGATCTCTGATTATGAAATCAAACTTTTCGTAGATAACGAAGCCGATTAAATAAGTCCTGAATTAAACTCAGGTCATAAAAAAGCCGGAATCAATGTTAATGATTCCGGCTTTTTTGGTTTTAAACTTCCATGGCTTCCGCCTGTTTTATTTTCGGAGTCTTCTGCCCCGCCCCTTTTTTCTGGGTCAATATGGGTGCTTTTCCCGTCTTTTTCTTCTTTTTAAACTTCCTGTTGTACCAAATGATAAAACCGGTGACCGGTAAACTGGCTGAGATCAAACTGGCCAGAAAGGCCAGAATCTTTGTCGGAATCCCCAATATCGCACCAATATGCAGGTCGTAATTCATCCGTCTGAGCTTATCTGCAGCACTCGCGTCCTCATATCTTCCTGAAAAAGGAGAACCGTCTGTGATGGGCTTAAGGCTCAGCTGATCAAAATTATAACGGTTGGTCTTATACAATGTTCCCGCTTTCAGGTAAACCACAAAGCCGATGGCGTCTGATGGTTTTTCGGGCAATGAAACCAGGATATTTTCCATCTGGTCTGAGGCGACAATCCTGCTGTAAAGCCGGTCTACATCTGTTGGTTTAAAAGTTCCTGTTGTGGTAGTATCCGAAAGCGCTCTTTTAAATTCCTTCATAGGCCGCCCTCCCGAGCTTAACCAATAGACGGATTTACTATACCATTTATAACTGTAAACAAGCCCGGTTAGCGAAATCAGTAGTAAAAAGAGAAATGTATAAAAACCGAGCACATTGTGCAGGTCGTAATTTTTCCGCTTAAAACTGGCATTCCACTTAATTTTAAAGCTTTTATCACGAATAGATTTAATCCATTTCTTTGGCCACCATAAGGTGATTCCGGAAATGAGCAACAACACAAAAATCAACACTGCCGCCCCAACGATAGGCCTTCCGATAGGATAGGGCAACCACAATGCACGATGTCCATTTAAAATAAAACGGAAGAAATCGGCATTGCTTTTCCTGTTTTTCTTTTCCGTATGAATCAGTTCCCCTGTGTATGGATTCATGAAAACCACCACACTAGTCCCCTTTTTCCGGTTAAAATTACTGACGGTAACCGCTTCATCTTTTTGTCCATAACGGATGGAATTCGGCTTTAAACCTCCCATTTTCGCAGTAGCCAGACCGGTCAGCTGTGTAGGAAGCAGGAAGGCCTCCTGCTGGGGTTTTACATATTGCCAGGGCTCGTACAAGCTTCTGATCTCTTTTTCAAATACATAAATACAGCCGGTAATGCTCACTATAAACACAATCAGGCCCGAACCAAGTCCGAGCCATAAGTGTAAAAAGGCGTTGATCTTTTTAAAAGTCATTATTTAAATTTATATAGCGCCGTAATTCTTGCGTTTCTCGGCATGTCATAAATCCAGGTATAGTATCCTGCCGCATTTGCAGGGGCAGTTCCCTGGGTAAACAACCTGCGGTCCAACAGGTTATTGACCACTGTAGAAATACTGAATTTCCCTTTAGTATAAGAGAGTCCGGCATCAAAACGGATATAATCAGGAAGATTTGGTTTTGTAAATCCTTGTCCGGCGATGCGTTTTCCCTGGTACTGGTATCCGCCTGACAGTCCAAAACCATTCAGTAATGCGCCTTGTTTTTTATAGGTATAGCTTAACCAACCGTTGCTGATGTGTCTGGCTGAATTCGTTAAATAGGTACCTTTAAGGTTCTTATTCAATGCCTGATCTTTCGTCACTTTGGGATCCGTATAAGCATAATTCAAGGTCACATTTAATCCCTCAACCAACTCTCCCACCACATCGATCTCTATTCCTTTAGACTGAATTTCACCAAGTTGCACTTTGTATCCTGCCGGATCACCCGGGAACCTCGGATCTTCGGTAAGGACATTCTTTTTAGTGATCTGATAGGCCGTTATCGAGGTATTCCATTTTCCATCGAACCAGTCTTTCTTGACTCCGATTTCAATATTATTTCCTCTTAAAGGCTTAAAGATCTCTCCTTCTTTATTGGCTCCTGGTTGAGGGAGGAAGCTTTGATCAAATAAGGTATAAACAGACATGTTTTTTGTAATGGAATAGCTCAATCCCAGTCTTGGAGAAAATGCATTATCAGAGAGTTGTGTGGCATTGGTCTTTCCAACCGTCACCGCATGCGTAAACCTTCCGGCAAGTGTCAGGCGTAATTTTTCCTCCAGAAAACGAAGCTCATCCTGAACATAAACTCCGGTATAACTAACATTTGTCGCATAGATATTAGCTCCGGAACGAACCTGAATGCTCTTTGACCTGTCAAATACCGGGATATTTGCCAAAGGAATTCCATAAATCGGATTGTAAATGTTAAATGGCACATTGCCTGCCAATTGAAGGTCAGGGTGTGTTGAACTGCTAAAGTCGCCCCATGTTTTCAGGTTTCCCATATCCAAGCCCCCTAAAACCCGATGCGCGACTTCTCCGGTTTTAAATTCTCCCTGTAAACTGAACTGTGCATTTTTATTAATGGCCAACTCATCACCAATATTGTAATAACGTTTCATGTTTCCCTGATCGTCCAGAGAAGAAAGCCATACAGATCCTCCTTCTAAGGAATAATTCAGATAGGCCAGTTGCGCATTGAAAGTCCAGTCTTTATTTAGCTTATGGTTTAAATAAAGCGTAACATTATGGTCATTCAATTTTGCAGGATCTAAAGCCGGATCTCCCAGAAAAAAGCTTGGAGGGACATCACCGAAACCTTTTTTAGAGAAACCATAATTTCCCAATGCCTGCGCTTCTACATGCTGACGGGTATATTCTGCCGTAAATTTAGTATTACTATCTATCTGATAGCTGATTACCGGAGCGATGACATATTTATCGGTGTAATTGTATTTATTAAAACTACCCTTGGTTTGTCCGGCAACATTCAAACGAAACAGCAATTTACCGTCCTGACTCAGTTTGGTATCCAGGTCGACTGCCGCACGGGCAAGGTTATAACCACCTGCACTGACGCTCACCGAACTGTTGTTCTGACCAGTAGGTTTTTTGGTAACAATATTATACATTCCACCGGGTTCTCCGTTGGCCATCATGAAACTGGCCGGGCCTTTCACAAATTCAATGCGGTCAATGGTGGCTGCATCATCAGCCAATGGCCCCCATGGCGTCTTCATATTCATACCGTTACGAAAAGCAGGAATGGTCGTTCCACGCATATAGATATTAGCGTATTGTGCATCCCAATGGCCTACTCTGATCGCTCCGCTGACATTTCTCGTCACCCCATCCACAATATCAAAAGCCATCTGATCGGCCATCACCTGACTGGTCACCACACGAATATTCTGAGGCAATTCCAGCAATGGAGTTTGTAAACGCAGTGAAGAAGACACTTTATCTACTTTAAACTTCTTTTTATTACCGGAGATCTGAACGTCATCCAACTGAGATAAGTTCTCTTTCAAGGAGAAATCAACAATAACGGTTGATTTTCCGGTCACTATGATTTGCTTTTCTTTTGTAAGTAGTCCAACCCCGGAAACGACAATAGTGTGAGTTCCTACAGGAACTTTTCGGATGTGGTATTCACCATCCTCATTCGTGATCACGCCAACTGAAGTACCCGCCAGTTTTACAGAGATATTACTGGCTACGCTCCCATCCGCTGTAGTGATCCGTCCTTTGACACTACTGGTTTGTTGCGCAAGTACGCCGGAACTGAGGAAGAGAAAAAATAAAAGATGAAGTAAGGATTTCTGCATGTACTATACTTATTAAGATTAATTATAAATAAAATGCAAAGAAAGCTAAATGGGAGTTACCTTCCTAATAATATTTAAAAAAACCTTTTAGCACAATACTTTTGTCCCGACTAATCAGATAGCAGGACAAAAGCGAGGATGGATCTAAACTTTAATTAAGCGTGTAGCACCATTTTTAAGCAGGTATTGTTTGACTTTCCCTTCTTTTTTGATGTTGATCCGCATGCGGTTCTTACCGATTCTGGAAATCTCGATATCAAACGTACTTCCAAAGGAATGAACGTTGCGCAAAGCCATCTTATTCCAGCCGTCAGGCAGCCTTGGGGTACAATTAAAACGATCAAAGCCTACAGGGCGGATCCCGAACAGGCCTTCGGTAAAGACCCGGCAATACAGGCCGCTTTCTGCGGATAAATGTCGTTGTCCGCCTTCCGGGAAGGCTTCCACAGGATAGGGAACGTGTTCGCCCAGCAAGCGTCTTCTGGAATAATACCTGAGGTAAGCCATGGCTTCTTCCGTCTCTCCGGCGGATAGAATCCCCCTCAATGCGTATAAAGTGGCCCGATCCCAGAAGGTCTTATCCCCCGATTGGGTCAGGAGTCCATCGCTGGTGAATAATTTGGAGGAAAACAGTGCCTTGATGGTGCCTTCTTTCCGGTCTTCAATCCCGACGGTGAGCGGCATACAAATCCAGGAACGAAGTACCTCATTGCCTTTATAATACCTGTAGGTATCGAATCCTTCCACATTGGCAGAAAAATAACGAGCTATTGCAAGCCTCAGTGTTTCCGCCTGTTTTCGGTAAGCCTGCTGTATTCTGACGCCTTTATGGAGCAAAGGAGCGAGCTCCGCAGCGGAGATCAAAGCATCATAATATAAACAGCTGGTGGATAAGTTAGCCTCTCCGGCGGGAAACCTCCCTTCCAGCTCATCGCTTTTAGAAGCCACTACCCCATCTTTATTCAGCTTTCGTCTGGAATATTCCAGGCACCATTCAATCAAAGGCCATAATACGCGCGCGGAGTCTATGTTTCCATTCGCAAGGGCATATCGGGAAGCCCCATAAGCGATCATTGCCTGATCCCCACGGTCGCCGGCCCCATTCCAAAAGCCCTCTCCTTCTGCAATGATGGAGCTGGGAATGGGTTTGTATTCGGGGTTCATATACGCAGCAAACATGCGATAGGCATTCATGGCCGATTTATTTCCCAGATCATCACCTAAAAATGCGAAAAAGGGGTTTACATACTCTGCCTGGTCATTTGCCCAGATGGCGGCGTAATAAGAAAGGCCACCCGGACCATGCATCAGGCCTCCTTTGGTGTTAAAAATACTCTCTGTCGCCCTGAGCTTGGCAAAGGCAAAAGCAGTGTTTAAAATGGGTTCAGGAGTGATCAACTGTAGTTTTTGGGAGATCTCTCCGATGCGGTTCTTTTTTTTTGATTCTTCCGCAAGCACATCAATATCAATTGCTGCTGCTGCATTGGCAGCGGCCTGATAAGTGATGGAAAAGCGGATGGAATCGCCGGGTTTAACCAGTTCATTTCCGCTTGCGGCGGAGCGGAGGATGAGGTGGTGTGGCTTCAGATAGCTTCTGGAGGTATCGATCAGGATGTCCCGAAACTGATGGTCCATTGAAATTCTGACTGGTTTAACGCCTTGATTTACAAAAACCAACTGTTCTATCGCCATGGCCTGACTAACCGCAGGAAACAGCGTTCTTTTCAAAGTAACGAGGCCTTTTTCGCCTATTTTGCTGTAAATCTCCATTCTTCCATCGAGCCGGATTCCCGTCAGGACATTCGGAAAACCTTTCAGCTGATGACCGTTAAAGCGTTCCTCTTTCATCGGTTTTCCATCTACAAGAATCTGTGGAAGCTCCTCATCCTTAATCTCCTGCATCAGGCTGGAATGGGTATCATTGGGTTTCATTCTAAAGGTTGGAAATACCACAGTACGCTTCAAATGAAGCCTTTTTTCTGCATCTACTTCGTATTGCAGCCATAAAGAAACCTTTTGTCCGCTCATTTCAATATGGTCGGCATGGGGTAACCGGTCTGTAATCGTCCAAAAAATGCTGCCATCCTTCCTGATCTCCCAGCGGTCTGTCTGAACCGGCAGGTCCAGCTGTTGGGCGAAAACCAGGTTTCGAATGGTCATCAGGACCAACAGGATTAAACAGATCTTCAAGAGTTTCAATTTAATTTTTATCATTTCAATGGGTTAAATGGGTTAAAATAAAAAAGTCATGACATCGCCTTTGCAATGGCCAGCGCCATTACCGTTTATTAACTGAAAATGAAATTGTTAAAGAGATTTCCGCCTCTTGAGCACGGTAGGAATCACCTCTTGTATCCGCTCCTGACCAATGACAAATTGTGCTGCTTTCTGTGCCATCAGGTTAAAATCTGTAGAATAAGTCGTGATGCCACCGCAAATGATTTCCTTAATGGGATCATCATCCTGAGATAAAATACCGACCTCCTTTCCGAGGGTAATGCCTTGATTTTCACAATCTTTAAGCATCGCCCACAGCTGCCTGTCGTTACAAATAAAATAGACTTTCCCTTGTTCTACTGAACCGGACAGATACTCCTTTTTTATTTGATATTTGATGTCATAATCCTTCACAAACCTTTTAAAGGCTTTCATGATTTCAATCGGCAGGTCTGAATTGGGTCTGGAAAAGAAGACCATTTCCTCAAATTTTCTGATCGTATCCAGCAATTCGACAAATACCCGGTAACTGGACTCTTCAAATTCCTGACTGAGGTAGGAAAAATCGCCCTGCATAGGCTCAAAACGGTCAATCATCAACATTTTCTGAAGCGGAAGCAGCTTTAAGATCTTTGCCGTTTTGGGATGAGGCATCGGCGTGACAACATATATTCCATATTTTCCGCTGATGTTATTGATGATGCTTTCGAAAGTATCAATATTCTGATGATGAAAGAAGACATCAATATGAACGTTCGGCACGAGAAGGTCTCTAAAGGCATTGTAAAAGGTCTCCTGAATGGAATCAAAGGCGTACAGCACCAAAGCAACCTTTAAAGGCTGACCAGTATCTACATTAGAGATATAATAGCCCATTCCTCTTTTTGATTCTATAATTCCACGCTCAATCAGCTCCTTATACCCCTTCACGATGGTTTCCCGGGCAAATCCGGTTTCCCTGATCATGACGTTTACAGAAGGAAGCTGATCCCCTTTCACCAGAATCTTACTGTCAATTGAGTTAATAAAGCCCTGAACCAACTGCTCGTGTTTAGAATAACCCGGAATTACTTCCAACTCTTGTATTTTCTCAAAAACATTCCTCATATATCTTATCTAATTGCAGGCCTGACCGGGATCAGGAAAACAAATTTAACATTCCAATTATTAAAAACCGTACAGCATTTGTACACTGTACGGTTTTTCTTCAGTATATCTATTTTTTTTAGGTTGATGAACCTCCCTATTGATAACCAGGGTTCTGGATCAGCAATTTATTCTTTTGTGTTTCATATTTAGGGATAGGAAACAAATAATTGGCTTCCAGAAACTTGCGCGGCTGTAAATCAAAGTAATCGTAGCTAAAGGAACCGTTCTGGTTTTTAGTGATGTTCACTGCCCTGATCGGCTTATTCTCTGTAACTGCGGCGATTTTCCACCTGCGTACATCATAAAAACGATGTCCTTCAAAGCACAATTCAATCTCCCGCTCATGTCTGATGGCATCCCGAAGTGCGGTAGAACCGGCAGTAACGGGAGGCATATTTACGGATGGCCTGCTACGAACCAGGTTGAGATAGTTCCTTGCTTCCGCTTCATTTCCCAGTTCGTATTGTGCTTCTGCATAGTTTAAATAGACTTCTGCCAGGCGAAAGATGACCCAGTTTTGTGTGCTGCCGGTCGCATCCATATCATGCGTTTCATCCGCGTATTTACGCCAGTTGTATCCCGTCAGACTGGCGTTCCAATTCTCCACGGGACTCTGCGGGCTATCTAAGCCACCTTTAAAGTACTCTGCATTGCGTCCTTTAAAGGGTGTTCCGTTAAAAATAATGGTGGCATTGAAGCGTGGATCCCTGTTTAAATACGGATTGGTGGGGTCGTATCCTGATGCCGGATCGGTGATCATCTTTCCGTTTTTCATTTCAAAATCGTCGACCAGGTTTTGGGAAGGTGCATATACAGACCAGCCATGGTATCCGTTTGGTGCAATCATGACATCAAGTGAAGATTCCCAATCCGTGCCATTCATCCCATAAGACATGATAATTTCGCGGTTGAATTTTTCTAAAAACAGTTGTTTATAGTCCGCTCCATTGTATAGGCTAAAACCAGGTGCATCGAGCATGGCTTTGGTGGCATCGGCCGCTGCCTGCCATTTCGCCCTGTCGTTGGAAGGATTGTTCAAAGCACTTGCGGCATAGAGTAAGGCCCTGGATTTCAAGGCAAGAACGGCTCCTTTGGTTGCCCGGCCAAGGTCTTTTCCACTGTAACTGTCTGGCAACATTGGAATCGCCTCATCGAGTTCCTTTACGACGAAAGCCATACATTCGGTATATGAATTTCTCGCTGCCAGGAAATCAGGATCAGAAAGGCTATAGACTTTAGTGATCAGTGGCACACCACCATAGCGGGAAATGAGGTTAAAATAACACCAGGCCCTGATAAACTTCATTTCACCAGTCATCCTTTTTTTAATCCCCTCATCCCCTTTCACCGCTCCTATTTTTTCAAAAAAGGAGTTACAATCGCGGATAAAGCTATAATCCGGGGTCCAGCTGTCCATAGAAAGGTTGTCCGGACTTATTTCTCCTTTATTCCATAAAAAGACATTTTCATAGTTAAATTTGGAATATCCTTCATCGGATGCGGCGGATAAACCGGGTCCATTTGCTGCTGCTCCCCAGTTATAAAAATGGGGTAAGGCGCGGTATTTGGAGTTGATAAAGGTCTGTATCAGGTTCAGATCTGTCCAGACATCGAGCTCTGAATAGGTATCCAGGGGCTTTCTATCCAGAAAATCCTTTTTACAGGAATTCAGGTTCGTTAAAAGCAATAAGCCCAAAAAGCATATAGATATAGTTTTCATCTTCATTATTGTTTCATTTAGGATTAAAGAGAGATATTGATTCCTGCGCTCATAATTCTGGTTTGCGGGTAATAACTTCCGGTTACGGCATTGAGTTCAGGATCATAATCCTTGATCTTGCTCAGTACGAACAGGTTACTGCCATTCAGGAAGACACGCAGGTGCTGCAGGCTTAACCTGTAGGTCAGCTCTTTAGGAAGAGTATAAGAGAGTTCTACATTTTTGAGCCTTAGAAATGCCGCATTGCGCAGCCAGAAGTCAGAATACCGGTTATTTATCGCATCATTACGGTCAAATGAAGCAGGATATTTTCCTCCTGGATTATTGACACTCCAGCGGTCTTCGAACAACCAAACAGGAGGCGTGATGGCATTGCCCTGTTGTGGCAAAATCAACTGCCGGGCCTTTCCCTGACCTTGCAGGAGGATGTCCAGCCCAATTCCTTTGTACTGAAATCCGGCAGTAAAGGCGAATACACTGCTGGGTGTCGGGCTTTCAAATATGCGAATCCTATCGTCAGAAGTGATTTTCTGATCTCCATTGATGTCCTGATAGCGGATATCTCCGGGCTTAGTACCTGCCAAATGTACAGAATTGTCGATCTCCGCCTGTGTGCTGTAGATCCCATCCGTCTGGTATACCAGCCAGGAATCCATGGCATGACCCTGAACTTTTTGCCATTCCGGTACATTGGCGGCCTCATCCATAAACACGACTTTGTTCTTCGTGAAGGTATAATTTCCACCAAGCTGATAAGAGAAATCCTTATTGACAGCATGCCGGTACGTCAATTCCAACTCAAAACCCCTGTTGTTTACTTTTCCGATATTTTCTGCAGGTAATTTACCTGTTAGCCCTGTACTTGAAGGAACGGAAGCATTCCGGGCAATGAGGATGCGGTTACGTTTAGAGACAAAATAGTCTGCATTGAAATTCAGATCCCCGTTAAAAAAGGAAGACTCGATCCCCACATTGGTATTATTTACGACCTCCCAGGTGATTCCGGGATTGGGTGCCACACCTGCCGACAAGCCCTGCTGTTTCTCGCTATCCGGTCCAAAATAAAAGCCCCCATCCAGGTTATATTGTTGTAAATTCTGGTAAGGTGCAATTTTATCATTTCCGAGTTTACCCCATGAAGCCTTCAGTTTCAACTGGTTTACAAAGCTGACATTGTGCTTAAAGAAGTCCTCTTCGGAGATCCTCCATCCCAGGGAAAGTCCTGGAAAAGTGCCCCATTGTTTACCTTTAGGAAAGTTAAAAGAGCCATCATGACGCAGAATAAACTCTGCAAGATACCTTTCCTTATAACTGTAGGTAAAGCGGCCAAAGAAGTTTCTGCGTGCAGATTGCGAAGCCACACTGCCATTGTTCTTGTCTTTATCCCCACCTATAAATATCTGATCAATTTTGCTGCTTAAATAACCTGTACGGTAGGCACTGATCCCTTCATCATAGTTTTCGCTTTGCTCAAATGCCGCGAAAGCCGTCACCTGATGTCTGCCAAAACTCCTTTCATACCCCAGTTTCAGGTTGTAGGTCGAGAGTTGGTAGTTCCTAAAATCTTCATTCAGGTTAATTGGTCCTTCTGTATCCCTCAGGTTCACATATTCCTGCGTGTTCTTATTATAGCGGAAGGCATCCCAATTGTCATATAATTTCTTACCGTTGCGAAAGCGGAAATCAAAAGCAGCAAGTCCGGAAAGGTATAAGCCCTGCGTGATATATGGCATTTTAAGGTTAAAAGAGGCATCGGAGATCAAGGAATAATCCTTCGTTTTATTATAACCTGTCGCCCCTGAAGCCATTAACACCGGATTACGTCCACCGGCAAGGCCTGGTCCGGGAAGGCCATTTGGATAATAAGCGGGCAAGGTCGGATAAGCAGAAAGTACCTCTGCAAAGATCGTCCCGCTGCTGTAGTTAGAATAACGCCTGTCTTCGATCCTTCCTGCAACATTCAAGGACAGCTTCAGGTGATCGCTCACCTGAGAACTGACGTTGGAGCGCAGGTTGTATTGTTTGTATTTCGTGGCAGATTTGTGAAAGATCCCATCCTGATTCAGGTACTCTCCGGAAATAAAATGGTCGATCTTTTCGCTCCCACCACTTAAACTAATGGCATGACGGGTTTGCGGAGAAAAATCCTTTAATACCGCATCGTACCAGTCTGTATTGGGAAAATTCAGTGGATCGGTTCCGTCTTTATATTTCTGTACATCTGCATCTGAATACTGATGCGGCTGTCCGAGGCGGTCGTTTACCTCGTTGATATAAGTGGCATACTGTCCGGCATCCACCAATTTCGGCAATTGTGTAGGCTGAGTAAAGCCATAACTTCCGGTATAAGTAACCGTTGGTTTCCCAAGTTTCCCTCTTTTGGTCGTAATCAGAATCACACCATTGGCGGCCTGAGCACCGTAAATCGCGGCAGAAGCATCCTTCAGCACGGTAATGCTTTCCACATCATCGGGATTGATCCTTTCAAATGCCCCTCTGTTGGCTACTCCATCGATCACAATCAGCGGACTATTGTCGTTCAATGTTCCCTTACCCCGAATCAGCAAAGTAGAAAAATCATTGCCAGGTTCCCCAGATCGGTTGGAGGCAATTACCCCAGGAATACGGCCTGCAATGGCATTACTCAGATTGGCCGCAGGACTTTGTCTCAAAACATCCCCCTTCAAGGTTGCAACGGATCCGGTTACCGTTACCTTTTTCTGCTGGCCATATCCCACCACGACAATCTCTTCCAATACCTTTTGATCTACCTGAAGCTGTACATTAACTTTTGAACCTTCATTTACAGTAACTTCCCGGGTGATATACCCTGTAAATGAAAACACCAATACTCCTTTCCCGGAAACATTGATGCTATAATTTCCTGATCCATCAGAAGAAACAGCAGCCCCTGTTCCTTTAACTGTAACTGAAACTCCCGGCAGTCCCCCACCTGTTTCGTCTGTTACCTTTCCCGTTACGCGCGCTGTTGTTTTCAGCACAGACTGGGCATTGACTACATTGGTCATCCCCACCTGTCCTCCACATACAGCGCATAGCATTAATACTTTAAGGGTCAATTTTAATTTCATACGCATTTTTGATTAGTTGGTTTGGTTTATATTCTGGTTTATATTTTGGTTGAAAACTTACAGTACCGTACTATTCTATACTGTTCTAGTTTAACACAAACATATAAACATTTTTACACTTCCCAAATTTTATTTCAGGAAGCCCCAACAACCTTGTATTCAGCGCATAAAAAAAGCCGTATCTAAATGATACGGCTTAAAATATTGTCCCTTAAATAATCCTTTATATACGCTCTCCTTTATACATTATCCAGGTTTGGCGCAAGAAAAAGTATGCGTTCTGTGAGCAGGCCTAGAAATACCTGCCCTTTTTCAGGGCATGGATTTCAGTCTGCGAACAGATATGCTTACTTTTTCACTTCATTAAACCTTCTCTCCACCTCTGCCCAGTTGACCACAGTCCACCATGCATTAATATAATCCGGGCGTTTATTCTGATATTTCAAATAATAAGCATGTTCCCAAACATCCAGTGCGAGAATTGGTTTCCCTTTCTCCGCCACTACATCCATCAAAGGATTGTCCTGATTTCCAGTAGTGGTAATTTTCAATTTTCCATTCTGAACAATCAGCCATGCCCATCCTGAGCCAAATCTTTTCGCTGCAGAATCTGCAAAGGCGGCTTTAAACTTATCCATAGTACCAAAGGCACCATTAATTTCTTTCAAAAACGCCGGAGAAACAGGTTTAGGCTTGGGTGCCATGACCAACCAAAACAGGCTGTGGTTAAAATGTCCACCTGCATTATTTCTAATTACAGCAGGATACTTAGATACCTGAGCAAGCAGGTCTGCAAGCGACTTTCCTTCAGCGGAAGCACCCTTTAAGGCAGCATTCAGGTTATTTACATAGGCAGCATGGTGTTTACCATGATGAATTTCCATCGTTTGTTTATCGATAGCAGGTTCCAATGCATTGGTAGCATAAGGAAGTGTCGGCAATTTAAATTGCGCGCTCACCACTTGTGTGCTGAGTAACAATAAAGTAACGGGCAAAAAGCTTTTTAATAGTCTCATTTGATGATATAATTTGTAATGATAGAACGTTTTCTGGAAGATTTTAGTTTAAAAGTTAAAACCTACGGAGAAATAAGGCATTGTTGCTTCCTTAGAGAAGCCTACTGTTCCCTGAATCAGGATCTGATCTCCCGGCATAATGTACAGACCACCACCATAACCATGGTGCCATCTGCCGCTGGATTCTCCGGGTTGCCAAACCCGGCCTACATCGTTAAAACCGATCATTCCTACTGTTCCTGGAACCAGGTAAGAGGTAAAATTGAATAGTTTTAGTCGCAGGTCCAGGTTATGATAAGCCCCTGTACGGCCTGTAAACCTCCTGCTGTTGAATCCGCGAAGGCTATTTACCCCTCCCAGTTGAATATTCTGAAAAAATGCAGGATTCCCTACTGTGGTTCCTCCACCAATCCTGTTGGCGATCACCAATCCAGATTTCCCCGGGTTAAGATAAAAACGAAACTCCGACGTGACGATCCCATAGCGCTGATCATCACCGGTTACCCGTTGTTGAGCCGAAAGTGTGGTTTTCCAAAAAACGCCTTTTTTAGGAATGGCGATATTATCCCTTGTATCGTAAGACCATCCGGCGGTTAATCCGGCATAGAAGCGGTTAGAAAAAACATCTTGTCCGGGATTGGCCAGGTCATAATCAAAGAGAAAGCGTTCGTCATTCTCTGAACGCTCACTGGCATAATAAGACAGCAGTAATCCCCCTTCTACGCTCCAGAATTTATCGAGATCTCTTTTGAGTTTAATATTGGCATTTAGATAATTATAACGGTTCCGATAATAAGAAATCCCGTCTTCTTTATCATTCTCCTCCTCATGATGATCATCTTCCTGATCCTTTACATAGTCGGTATTGTTCCCCAAACCAAAGAAGTTACTTAGATTGTTAGGCCCCAACATGTTGACCGTTACCTTAAGGTCATTGTTACCGATTGCTTTCTTAAAATCACCTGCATAATCCAGGATAAAAGACTTCCTTCCGGTAGAGTAATGGGCCCAAATCTCTTGTTTAGAGGCATAAGGTGCTTTTCTAAACCCCTGTTTCTCTATAATATAACCCAATCCAATCTGTACCCCCTGATCAATATTATAGTTCAGGTCAAACAAGATCCCGGATCTGTCGTACAGAAAACCGGTTTTATTAAACTGGTTTACGGCGGTATCTTTTGCCAGTCTGAGTTTCGCAAATCCTTGCTCCGGGAGCTGGTTTATTTCATCCTTACGGTCGTAAATGAATAGTCCTGATTTATTGCTTACATTTTCTGCTACTTTAAACTGATCTTCCTCATCTCCACCGATCATTCTTACTTTTATCGGGGAATTGGCTTTGCCATGCACCTCAAAAACATCTTTTCCTCCCAATCCGAACAACCTGATTTCCTTAGTCACCTGCGGATCGAAAGTCCGGTCAAAGAACAGGCGGCCTTTAGTGCCATCCTTCTTAATGTTGTAAACATGCAGTCTGACCATGCCATCTTCCAGATGTTTCACCTCAAAATATTCGGTCTTATCTGATCCGGGAACATCTACATTAATGGACAAGAAGCGGTAATATTTCAGCGCCAGGGTTTCCAACTGGTCTCTCCTTGACGTAAAATTACCAATCAGCTCTGCGCCACATTGTTTAAATATCGGCTCCGGCATCTCCCTGAAAGATTTAGCGATCAGTTCATCGGTCATTTTAGACTGTACCAGTTTCACCTGTTCTTTCCAATCCTGTTCCGTCAGTTCATTTAAAAAGAAGCGGTCAAAATACCGTTCATTAAAGTTCCAATGCTCCACATCTCTGATCGTTGGGGAGTAAGGTTGTAAATGCGATTTCAGCCATTGATGGGTCAATACCCATGGGAATACCCCTGAAGTTTTATAAAATACTTTGTCACGGTCTCTGGGAACGGGACTATAGGTTGTACCATCGACGGTTTTGTCTACAGACCAGCGCCAATTGTCTTCATGCCTGTCCCAGTCTCCCAATAAGAAATCCAGTAAACGGGCCCTAAGGGTCATTTTCTGATCTGCATGGGTATCATTATCTTTAAGAATCTTCTTTTGTGCTTTTTCTGTATTGTCGGTTTTCTCTTCAAAAGGAGATCTTTCTTCAAATACGTATGCTGCATTGGCGAAGTCTTTCCGGTATTCACCCAGTCCGGGATCATCACCTACGTATACGATTTCCGGTTTTGCATGGGCCAGGTCGAGTGCTCCGGCCAGTGTTGGAACGATCAGGGAAGCAAAAGGATGGTTGGTAGAAACCTGATCCTGAGTAATGTCCTTTGCAATGGTAGCCCTCAGGTTTTCCGGCAGACTTCTATCGGCATATTTCTGAACGGTTCTCAAGACCCATTCTTTGCCCGAAGCATCTTTTAGACGCAGCGATCGGGTTTGCATTCCCCCACCAAGCTTGGTAATGGTGAGCCCTCCTTTTTCTTTCTGAAGGTCCATGATGCGGAGCTTTACCGGTGTAGCCCATATTTTACGGTAGCTTTCTCCCAGCCAGAAGCGGTGAAAGCTACTTACTTTATCATATTCAGGCGCAATAGCCACTGTAATTGAGTCCGCTTTACCCGCATTTTGTGCGATGCCAAGCGAAGGAATGGCTACAAGAGCCAGGTTTACTAATAATGCCGCTTGCAGCTCCTTTTTAAAACGCATGGTTGATGTTAATGTTTAAGCGTTACCCCTATTCTAAGGGCCTTTAATCCTTCTACTCCTTGTAGTTCTTCAATATCAAGATACTCAAGATCGTCATTTAAAAGACCAATATCCTGAAGAGTTTTAATATATCCTACATATTCATGTGCTTCCCAGCTATTAAAATACACAATTGCAATCTTTCCGGGCTGGGTAATCCGCTCCATCGTATCTTTAATATGTGCTTTATCGATCCGTTTTTTGACCATCTGATAGCGGATATTATAACTTCCTTCCACATCGAAACGTTGTTCATCGATCCTGAAACTGATGTCTATCAATTTTTCATAGACAAAGATCAGCTGTGTCGTTTCCAGTGGCAGGGAGAAATAAGGCGCCAGACTAAAGGTCGTCTGTGCCACTTCTGCCAGGACTTTCAATTGTTTCAGGCGGAATTCATGGAGGATCTCCTCCGAAAACTCCTGATCCGGTGCAATTGAAGGGCCCAGGTAAATGTCAAACTCTACCCCATCTGTTCTGAATTTTTCAAAATAGCAAGGGTAAATGCGTTGAATTTCTCTGTTAAACTCATCCAAATGCCTGGTTACTGCCAGGTTAATCATCTGAAGGCTTTTTTCATACCGGTCCCTGTGTTCGTAGCTTTTTCCATCAATCGCGGTGAGCTTGAAATACTCGTCTACGGTTTCGGTCAGCTCCGGATAAGTTTCCATTAAATGGGTCAGTGCATATGGAATCTGGCGCTGCAGGTAGTCTTCCGTCTTCAGGATCTCGCGGTCAGAAAGGTCTTCAAACTGTTCTTTATTCCAGATCTGATATTGTGGTGGAATGTCCTCATCCGGCATCTGACAAACCTTTTCCTTCACTGCATCCAGTGTTTTTTCCAGGATTTCGAAATGGACATATAAGTCTTTTCTAATCGCCATATTGCGAAGCACACTGGAATTCCGGATGTCTACTGCTCCATAAAAAGGGTGTACATCTTTAAAGAAAACAGGTTCTACAGGCAGGTTTCTCGCTTTGCCTCCCGATTGAAGGTAATGGTATGCTGCCTGATGGAAACGCCATTCCACAGAAGGCTGCAGGGCTGTAAATTTATCGGTTACAATTTCGGAGATCTCCTGATTGAAATCGGTAATGATATCCTGATATAGCTGTGCCAGCAATGGGAAGGCCAGGTCAATTTTCGTCAGCGTACTTCCATTAAACTGGGTTGGATCTTCAGTATACAATTCCAGGCATCCCACCAGTTTCGCATTATAATATAAAGGAAAGAGGGCATATGCCTTGATTCCTTTCGCCCAAAGGAGGCGGAGCATCGGATATTTCTCCTGATCTTCCTGGGTAATTTCCGGAAAGATCATCGTCCTTGGATTGCTCAGGTACTCTTCAATCAGGTTCAGTTCATCCTCATATTTCCAGCCATCTTCTTCGGCCAGTTTAATCAGCGTGCTGTAGAAACCTGATTTTTCATTCACCAGGAGTTTATTGTTCAGCTTTGTATAAGGCAGCATTCCAAACTCCAGCTTTTCAGTCCCCACGAGGGTCTTTAAGGCGGTAGCAATTTCTTTACTATGGTTTACATCCTTAGATTCATGGTGTTCTATGATGATGTTCTTGATCGACTCCAGCACATATTCACCGGTCACATCTACCATCGTCACGATAGAAATCCCTTCTATGGTAAAGATTTCCGGTGGAATTAACTTCGTTAAAATGTCTATGGTATTTTTTTCGTCCTGAATATAGTCTTTCACCATATTGAGGTCGTATACCGGCATTTCCACATTTGCGGTAATGTCCAGAAATCTGGTATCTATAATTAAACGGTAATACTTAGGCAGTTTTGTTTCCGGATCGATGATCGACTTAACGGTAAACTCATTGGCTGTCAGAGAGAAATTGTAAAATCTGCGGAGTACCAGGTTATAAAATGCCGACAAGAGGCTCTTCTCCATTTCCAGCTTTGAAGGCAGACTTAAATCCGCTTTCAAGGTGCAGGTGGAGGGCTCCATCAGTATATTATAAAAGGCATTTGTTCCGTAATGAAAACAGGGCATCAATGGGGTACTGATGGCCCATAAATGTTCTTTCTCTTCATTTATAATCGGCGATAATGCCGTATAGATCAATTCAAAAAGCACGTTATACCGATGGACATTTTCCTTTGGAATCGGCTCCTGCAATTCAGGAAATTGCTTAAACTGTTCGAGAATGTATTTATAAAAGTTGATTTTTGCGGTTTTCTCCGTGTTTGCCATGTTCTCCACATAGGCAATAAAAGGCCTCAGCGACAGCTTTATTTCTGTGCCAACCGGTCTTTCCCCCGTTCCAACAATACTATTATTTAAATCCAGCGTGATCGCTTGCATCTGTTGTATTATTTATTTTTTCGTATTATTTGCCTGCGGCGGTATACTTAAACTTGAGGATATTGCCATTGGTCAGCTCATCTCCCTCGTTCGAAATATACAGGTTCAGGTCTTTGTCGAAGGCTATGCCCTCCGGCTGGTTGTAGAGCGCAGAGCTCAGGCGGTGTACCGCTTTCACTTTCCAGTTTTCATCTGCAATCAATAGCAATTTATTGGCGGATGCGAGAATGTACCATTCTTTTGTTTTCGGGTTCCTGGTTAATGCAGAAGGGCTTAAACTTGCTTTAAGCTTAGGATTCATCGCTTTGATCTGCTCCAGGTCAATGCTGAAAGTGCTTTCCGGAATCAGGCTGTCGATTTCAGAATTATAATTGAGCACATACCCTGTTGCCGTTTTCTTCTTCTTATCTACCGGGCAAGATTTACATAGTATATAGACCTTACTGCTTTCTTCATCCGCATACAAGCTTTCATACTCTCCTTTTGGGACCAGTCCTTTACTGTGTTTTACATTTTCTGCTTCTTCTTTAACCGCTTCCGCAAAGGGAAAAGAGAAAAGGTGTCCATTGCTTTTCAATACAAAGATCTTTTCTTTTAAGATGGCGATGTCTTCGTAATCCCCTTTTGCTGCAAAACGCACATTCTTCTGGTCTTTGATGTCCCATTTCTGGCGGAACACCTTTCCATCTTCATCCTGAATGGAATACACCGTATCTGGTTGTCCTTTATAAAAAGTGATGCCGGAGATTTCCAACAGGCTTTCGGGCATGTTGAACTTATCCGGTTTCTCCAGGTTATAGCCTGCAGGGCTGCTAAATTTAGAGGCTATGGGTTTACAGGCATAAAAAATCAGTAAGGCCAGCACCGGAAGAATATAGAATAGTTTAGTATAGACTTTTTTCATAAATACGTTCGTTAATTAACATTGAACTTTTGTAACAACTGATAAATGGCTTCCTGAGAGCGCAATGGGTTTGGGCCATGGAGTTCTTCATTTTGCATGGTAGCACTGATGTTTACCGCCTGCACATTATCTTGAAGCTGCAAGGTAATAATTTCCGTAATCAGACGTTTCAACTCAGCGTCATATAACGGAAAACACACCTCAATCCGGCTATAAATATTTCTGTTCATCCAATCCGCAGAGCCCATATAGATGTCGTTTTCTCCTTTATTGTGGAAAATAAAGATCCTTCCATGTTCCAGATAACGGTCTACAATACGCCTAACAGTAATGTTTTCACTCAACCCAGCTTGTCCGGGAATGAGGCAACAGATGCCGCGGATGATGAGCTGGATCTTTACCCCCGCCTGCGATGCTTCATATAGTTTAGTGATGAGGACCTGCTCTTCCAGGTTGTTCATTTTGATTATAATGCTGGCAGGTAATCCTTGCTGCGCATGGTTAATTTCCCTTTGAATCAGGTCAAGAAAGGTCTTTTGCAGGTTAAACTGTGCCACCAGCAGGTGTTCAAATGAGATCTGATCTTCATCGGCTGGTGTTTTCTTTTTCTTGCTTAAAAAGCCAAATAACGATTCCAGTTCCTGCAGCATCGGCTGATGTGCAGTCAGTAAAATATGATCGGTATAGAATTTCGCCGTGCTTTCGTTCAAATTACCCGTCGCCAGTAAACCGAGGTATTGGCTTTCCCCTTCAATATTGCGTTTGACCAGGCCTACTTTGGCATGAACTTTCAGGTCCAGGTTGCTATAGACAATCCTTACTCCCGCCGCTTTCATCTGTTTGGCCCACTTGATGTTATTTGCTTCATCAAAACGCGCTTTCAGTTCTACCAGGACCACGACTTTCTTTCCGTTTTTTGCGGCAGTCATCAGTGCATTGACGATTCTGGAATTGCTGGCCACCCGATAAAGGGTCACATAAATCTCTTCTACGGAAACATCATTTGAAGCTTCATTGAAAAAGCGAAGTACGGCATCGTAATTCTGGTAAGGCACATTGATCAAAATGTCTTTCCGGAGGATATGGTTAAAAAGTGTGTCTTTTTCTGCAATTCGCTCCGCCACCGCTGCAGGCCATTTCGGATATCCGAACTGTTTGCCATCCAATGGGAAGTTATTGAGGTCTTTTAAATTATGGTAAGTTCCGCCTTCCACCACTGCTGCTTTATGCAGGTTCAGGGCATGGATCACACGGTATATGTTTCTCAATGGAATTCCCGGTTCATAAAGGAAACGGGTAGCAAAACCAAAATCACGAGTCTCCAGTTGTTTTTCCAGCGCAATGGTGATGTCTTCGGCATACTCCTGCCCTATCTTTAAAGCGGCATTCCGGGTGATCTTCAGGTTAAAAGCACCATGAATCACATCATGAGGGAATAAATACGCCAGGTGATGTTTGATGATGTCTTCCAGAAACACCACATATTGTTCTTCTCCGGAAGGAATGGCATACAGGCGTTGCAGTACTTCCGAAGGAATACTGATCAGCTCCATGCGCTCCGTACCTTCCTGATCTCTTAAAATGATAACCTGGTACAGTTTATTGTTTTCGGCAAAGAAATCCGTCAGGTCCCGGTCAATACAAACGGAGTGGATATAGGCGAGCACTTCATTAAAAAAGATGTCTGAAACCTGGGCAGAAATCTCCGCAGGAATAGGTTTATTATATAACCAATGGATATTTTTCGCTTCCAGTTCCGGTAGAATCTGTTTGACCATGATCTCACCGAACTTTTGCTGCTGCTGGTTGATCTTCTGTTTCGCCAGTTCAAAATCCCACATCAGGACCGGCATTCTCACCCTGTAAAACTCATCCAGATTGGAAGAATAGATAGAGAGAAATTTAATGCGTTCCAGAATGGGTACCGTCGTTTTAGAGGCTTCCATCAGCACACGTTCATTAAAACTTAGCCAGCTTAAATCCCGGTTAAAAAATACTGCAGACTCCATATTATAAGGTAACCAGGAACGAAGCCAGGATAAAGGCCACAACAGAGATGACAATTCCAAACATAAATACGTTGTAGGCGATCCTTAAAAGACGGTATTTACGGCCAAGGACTACCCCCTGGGAGTAAAGATCTTTGATCAGACTTCCGTAAAGGAAATCCCTGTCTTCCATCATTTTTATCATTCCTCCTTCATAATCAGGAAGGCTCATGCGGTAAAAGTTACCGAAGAACAAAAGGTTTACCTTTTTATTATTGATGTCTTCAGGTGTAAAAACTCCTTCAGGAATGGAAGGACGCGTTGCAAGGATGGAAAACACCATGGTCACGACGCAAATCACGAGTAATATTAAGGTAGGAATAATCAGGTGCGGGTTGTCTTCCAGTTTTCTTAACAGAATACTCAGGATAACCGATAAGATAATGGAATTGGTAGAAATCATGATGTGCGCCTTATTATCGGCCATATCACTCAGGCGCTGATGGTTGGTAGAAGTGATCCTGAACATGGTTTCAATTCCCCTTTCCGGCCTCTCGCTCTTTTTCTTCTTATCTTTTTTCGTTTCCACAAGTTCAACAGGTTCATTGGCCACCGCAAGCACCTCTGTTTCTTTTTGTGCGGCTACTGCCTTATGCTCCAATTCGGCCAGGTTCTCTGCTTTTTTCGCATTCAGCAGGTTCTGACAATAAGCGGTATGGTAATGGTGTGCCTTAAAAAGAGCGATGGTTTTCAATCTCCATTCATCTTTATCGAGTGTCCTGTCGCAGAAAGCCTCTGCTTCCTTGCGCATCAGTTTGTTTCTTTCTTTAAAGCTGTTGCTGCCTAAATGATAGAGGTCTGCATCGCAAACGATCTGTTCCAAAAGTCCTTCAGGGCTCTGGGGCATTTTGGTGGCCAGGATACAGTTGATCACTTTATCGATCACTTCTGCGCTGACGCCTTTCTCTTTCAGGAATTCCGTGGCCAGGCCTGCCCCACTGGCCTCGTGTTGCTGACAATCAAAAAAGTAGCCAAGGTCATGGAACCAGCTGGCGGCGATAACGATGAAAAAGTCTTCATCTGACAACTGATAATGATTGGCAATTTTCACCGCATTCTCTACGACCTGTTCGGTATGGTTTAGGTTATGATATATAAGTCTGACATCGTTTTTTGCATGGAATACATTGGCAACGTGCGATCTCAACTGGTCTAATATTTCCCTATAATTCATCTGGTATGCTATTGTTTTTCTTAGTAAATACTTCTTTTCATGGCTTAAGAAACGATTATAAGCCTGTTTTATCCTCTTTTACATTTGCAGGCTGAGGCTGGTTTCTTAATAAATCACGCGCTCTTACTTGTTGGTTGATGATATAAATATGGGGGTTTTAATTTTCATATTTAAAATTACTTTAAAAGATGTCATAACTTCTATTTTTCATCAGGATTATATTTGTTTTTTAAAGGTGATAAAGCGAACATAAGCATAGTCATTCCTGTTTGTAAGAGCTATGCTTATGATGGTTTCGAAATGGTTTCTGATCTGTATCAAGTGAGAAAGTGATGCTCGTCATATTTATCTGAACCCGGAAGCCGGAACTTTGGAAATATCGAATTTCCTTATGTTAGCACAGAAAACCATAGTCCAGGAAACCCAATGTTACCATTGTGGTGACGACCTCCCAAAAAGCCCTTACACGTTGGACGACAAGCATTTTTGCTGTCTGGGATGCCAGGGAGTTTACCAGCTTTTATCAAGCCATGATCTTGGGAATTATTACGCTTACAACGATGTCCCCGGACAAACACAAAAGAATGGAGCGCAGCATTTTGAGTACCTCGATGAGGCAGGTATTGCTGCGAATTTGCTGGATTATAGTGATGAAAAAATCAGTGTCATTACCTTATATATCCCTGCCATCCATTGCAGCTCCTGTATCTGGCTATTGGAACACCTCCATAAAATAAAGCCAACCATTCTTCAATCCAGAATTGATTTCCTGAAAAAGCAGGTAGTGGTGACCTATAAAAACAAAGAATTGTCCTTGCGACAACTCGTGGAAACCTTATCAGCCATCGGCTATGAGCCCCTGATCAGTTTACAGGATGTAGTAAAAAAGCAGAAATCTGATCATTCTGAAAGGAACCTGATCACTAAAATTGCGGTCGCAGGTTTCTGCTTTGGCAATGTCATGCTGCTCAGCTTCCCCGATTATTTCGGAATTACAAACCTGGATCAGGAGTTTAAATCTTTCTTCGGATGGATGAACCTCGCGTTTTCTATTCCTGTCGTATTTTATAGTGGAAGGGATTATTTTATCTCGGCCTGGAACAACTTAAAAAACGGCATCTTAAACCTTGACTTCCCACTTGCCTTGGGAATTACCGTCATGTTTTTCCGCTCTATAGCAGAAATCGTCAGCAATACAGGTGCAGGCTTCGTAGATACGCTCTGCGGACTGGTATTTTTCCTGCTCGTTGGGAAATGGATGCAACAACATACCTACCACCATCTTTCCTTTGAAAGGGATTACCGTTCTTATTTCCCGGTTGCCGTTACGCTGATCGGAAAAGATGGTGAAAAACCCATTCCACTGAATGAGCTGAAGGTAGCAGACCGCATCCTGATCCGCAGCAACGAGATCATTCCGGCAGATGCCATCTTGTTAAAAGGAGATGCAGAAATGGATTTCAGCTTTGTAACCGGCGAATCCCTACCGGTAAAAAAGGTCTTGGGGGAAGTGGTTTATGCTGGCGGCCGGCAACTTTCAGGCGCCCTGGAGCTGGAAGTCGTAAAGCCTGTCTCTCAGAGTTACCTCACCCAATTGTGGAACAATGAAGCTTTTTTTGGAGAGAAAAACCGCATCAGAACCTTTAGCGACCGGGCGAGTAAATACTTCAGCATTGTGCTGTTGAGTATTGCTATCGGCGCTGCCGCCTTCTGGATGTTTAAAGGAGATACCGGAAAAGCGGTGGCTTCCTTTACTGCGGTGCTCATTATTGCCTGCCCTTGTGCCCTGGCTTTAAGCTCTCCATTTACACTTGCTGCCGTGCTGAGCATTTTCGATAAGAATAAATTCTACCTGAAAAACACCGCGGTGATCGAAGAACTGGCCCGTATCAATACCTATGTATTTGATAAAACAGGGACAATCACCAATCCGGATGTCAGCGGATTTACTTTTGAAGGATCTGTTACGGAAGAGGAGAAACAGCTGATCAATGATCTGGCCAGAAACTCCGGACATCCCCTGAGCAGGGAGCTGGTGAAATGGCTGAACAGACCTGCGAAGTATGCAGTTGGAAAGTATATGGAAAAAGTAGGCCGCGGGATTACGGGAACAGTCAACGGCAATACTTTAAAGCTGGGAAGCGCCTCCTTTCTGGGTTTAGAGATTCAGCAAGTGGCTAAAGGTGCGGTCGTACATATTATTATCAATGAGCAATACCGGGGTTTCTTTTGTTCTGAACAACAATGGAGATCGGGGTTCAAAGAGCTGATCTTTAAGCTGGGTAAGGCTGCAGACCTTCACCTCTTATCGGGTGATCAGGATCAGGACAAACAGACCCTGATTCCCTTTTTTCCCCGCGCACAGCAGATGCATTTTAAACAAAGTCCGCAGAATAAACTGGATTATATCGTTCAGCTTCAATCCTCCGGCAGGAAAGTTTTAATGTTTGGAGACGGGTTGAATGATGCCGGAGCCTTAAAGCAGAGCGATCTGGGCGTTGCGGTAACCGACAACATCAATAACTTCTCTCCGGGTTGCGATGCCATTCTGGACGGAGCGAGCTTTTATAAGATCCCTCAATTTATTCAGCAGGCAAAAGATGCGGTAAAAGTGATTCACATGAGCTTTGCCATTTCCCTGACTTATAACGCGCTGGGGCTATACTTTGCCGTTCAGGGGATGCTTTCTCCACTAATTGCAGCGGTGTTAATGCCCATCAGTACCGTTACCATCATTCTATTCACCAGCATTGCAGCCAGACTGTACGCGAAGAAAAACCAATTGCTATGAACATCATTTACTTTCTGATCGGATGCAGCATCCTGCTCGCACTGATCTTCCTGGCGGCCTTTTTCTGGGCCAGCCGAACGGGGCAAAACGATGATACGTATACCCCTTCTGTACGAATCCTGTTCGATGATGAGGTCCAGCCTGTGAAGGAGGACATAAAAAGTGATGAAGATCACACTTAGTGGAAATTCTTGTCATTCTATAGTCACACACACCGCCCTAATTTTACAAACAATAAACAACCACTCATTATTTTAACATGACTGATAAATTTTACTACGACAACAAGATCGTCAGGAACTTCGCAGTAGCCACCATCGTCTGGGGCATCATCGGAATGACGGTCGGATTGCTCATCGCTATGCAGCTCTTTAAACCTGCATTAAATATGGGCTCCCAGTACACGACTTTCGGCCGGATCAGGCCATTACACACCAATGCGGTGATCTTTGCTTTTGTGGGTAACGCCATTTTTATGGGCGTTTATTATTCCCTGCAGCGACTCCTTAAAGCGAGGATGTTCAGTGATGTACTCAGTAAAATACACTTCTGGGGATGGCAGCTGATCATTGTCTCGGCGGTGATTACCCTTCCTTTAGGGTTTACCTCTTCCCATGAATACGCAGAACTGGAATGGCCGATAGATATTGCCATTACCTTAATATGGGTGGTTTTTGGGGTTAATATGTTTGGTACAATTATCAAAAGAAGAGAGAAACACATGTATGTGGCCATCTGGTTCTATATTGCCACATTTGTAACGGTTGCGGTCTTGCATATCGTGAACTCTTTCCAGCTTCCGGTATCTGCATTTAAAAGTTATTACCTGTTTGCAGGGGTTCAGGATGCACTGGTACAATGGTGGTATGGTCACAATGCGGTGGCATTCTTCCTGACCACCCCTTACCTGGGAATGATGTATTATTTCCTTCCAAAAATGGCCCAGCGTCCGGTATACTCTTATAAACTGAGTATCCTTCACTTCTGGTCATTGATCTTTATCTATATCTGGGCCGGCCCACACCACTTATTATATACCTCTTTACCAAGCTGGGCCCAATCTCTGGGTGTTGCGTTCTCGATCATGTTGATTGCACCAAGCTGGGGCGGTATGATCAACGGACTCCTGACCCTTCGCGGTGCATGGGACAGGGTAAGAGAAGATTCCAGGCTTAAATTTATGGTAGTCGGCATTACCGCTTATGGTATGGCCACCTTTGAAGGTCCAATGCTTGCCCTAAAACAGATCAATGCGATTGCCCACTATACCGACTGGATAGTAGCACACGTACACGTAGGCGCTTTAGGCTGGAATGGTTTCTTAACCTTCGGAATTTTATACTGGTTGATTCCCCGCATTTACAGAACAGAATTATACTCTAAAAAACTGGTTTCCTTCCACTTCTGGATCGGAACACTGGGAATTATATTTTATGCAGTGCCTTTGTATTTCGCCGGTTTCACACAAGGATTAATGTGGAAAGAGTTCAATGCGGATGGAATGCTAAAGTATCCAAACTTCCTGGAAACAGTAATTCAAATCCTTCCAATGTATGTCTTGAGAGCGATCGGTGGTGCTTTATACCTTACCGGAGTCATCGTGATGACCTACAATCTGATCAGAACAGTTCGTCTGGGAAAACTGGTGGCCAATGAGGCTGCTGAAGCGATGCCACTGGCGAAAGATTATGTTCCTCAGGGATCTGAGAAAAAATTACACCGCGTCCTGGAACGTAAACCAATGGTATTCATGGTGCTTTCCTTAGTGGTGATCCTGATTGGTGGAATGATCGAAATGATGCCCACCTTCACGATCAAATCTAACATTCCTACGATTGCCAGCGTACAGCCTTATTCTCCTTTGGAGTTACAGGGACGTGATTTATACATCCGTGAAGGTTGTGTCAGCTGTCACTCTCAAATGATCCGTCCTTTCCGTTCAGAAACAGAGCGTTATGGAGAATACAGTAAAGCGGGAGAGTTTGTATACGACCATCCACATTTATGGGGTTCCAAAAGAACCGGACCGGATTTACAGCGTGAAGGTGGTAAATATGGCAATGTATGGCATTACAACCATATGCTGGATCCACAGACGATGTCGCCGGGAAGTATCATGCCTCCTTACGAATGGTTGATTACCCAGAAACTCGACACAACGACCACGATCAGCAAGATCAATGCGATGCGCAGTTTAGGTGTTCCTTATGAGGAAGGTTATGAGCATAAGGCCAACAGAGACCTGGACAAACAGGCAAAAGCCATTGCTGCAGACCTTCAGAAGAACAACATCAAAGTGAAAAGTGATAAAGAAATCGTTGCGCTGATTGCCTATCTGCAACGTTTGGGAACGGATATTAAAGCAAAGTAAAATCTAAACAACAACACCATGTTTAAGCAATTTTTAAATCAAGTAGATGGAAGCCAGGTGTATTTACTCACCTCTCTGGGGATTTTCATGGTCTTTTTCTTACTGGTCGGCATTCTCCTGCTGACCATGAAAAAAGACGAAATAAAATATATGAGTGAATTACCTTTAAAAGACGACGAGTAATGACAGACCTACTTATCTGGGCCCTGCTATTTGTTGCAGCGCTCATCCTTATCGTTTCCTTACAGGTATTGAAGGTAATCAAAATCTTTATTAAGGAAAGCATCAGCCCTTCCCCATTTGCCACTGAAGAGGAGAAAGAACAATTCCGGTTACTGGCCGCAAAACGTGAAGCTGAAGAACAGGCAAAACCTTCGATCTGGACCAAACTCATGGGCTTAAAACCTATGGCAGAGGAGAAAGACCTGATGATGGACCATGAATTTGATGGCATTGCGGAATTGGATAACCCTACTCCGGCCTGGTTTAGCGTATTGTTTTATGGAACCATCATTTTCGCCATCGGATATATGTTCAATTACCATGTTTTCAACTGGGGAAAATCACAGGAAGAAGAATATGCGATAGAACTTCAGCAGGCTGCAGATGATCGCCTTGCTTTTCTTCAGAAACCAGGTGCCGCAGGCCCTCAGATCAATGAGAGCAATGTAGCACAAAGCAATGATAAAGAAGTGATTCAAAAAGGGGCAGCCTTATTTAAAACCGTTTGTACGCCTTGTCATGGGGCAAATGGAGAAGGTGGTGTTGGCCCTAACCTGACTGATGAGTTCTGGCTGCATGGCGGAAGCGTAAAAGACGTATTCAAAACAATCAAATATGGTGTTCCTGAGAAAGGAATGGTGGCCTGGGAGAAATCCATGAATGCCAAACAAATCTCAGACATCACCAATTATGTATTGTCATTAAAAGGAAGTAATCCTGCAGGAGCGAAAGCACCACAGGGCAAAAAAGATTAATATGTCGTCGCAAAGTCCCGGACAGTTCAGAGACCAGATCTCCACCCTTACCGATGATGGTAAAAGCCGTAAATGGCTTTATCCTCATGTGATCAAGGGGAAATTATATCAATACCGCTCCATCGTCAGTTATTTTTTCCTGACATTACTATTTGCTGCCCCATTTCTTAAGTTAAATGGGGAGCAATTGGTTCTTTTAAATGTGCTGGAACGAAAGTTTGTATTCTTTGGCGTCATCTTCTGGCCTCAGGATTTCTACCTCTTTGTATTGGCTTTGCTGATTTTCATTGTATTCATCGTACTGTTTACTGTCGTCTTTGGACGGGTATTTTGCGGATGGGCATGCCCGCAGACGATCTTTCTGGAAATGATTTTCCGGAAGATAGAAATCTGGATTGAGGGCGACCATCATAAACGCAAAAAGCTGGATGATGGTCCTTTGACCGGACAAAAGGTCTTTAAAAAAGGATTAAAACATGGAATTTACCTGGCGATTTCTTTTCTGATCGCCAATATCTTCCTCTCCTACCTGATCGGCTCTTCCGTGTTGATCAGCATCATAACGGAACCGGTATCCATGCATTTAAGCGGCTTTATCGCGATCTGCGTATTTACCATCGTATTTTACCTGGTATTTTCCAGAATGCGGGAACTGGTGTGTACGGTGATTTGTCCTTATGGCCGTCTGCAAGGCGTATTACTGGACAACCAGAGCATCATTGTTGCCTATGATTACGAACGCGGAGAACCTCGCGGGAAGCGCATTAAAGAAACAGAAAACCAAATCGGCGACTGTATCGATTGCAAGCTTTGCGTACAGGTTTGTCCTACCGGAATCGACATCAGGAATGGTACTCAGCTGGAATGCGTAAACTGTACGGCTTGTATTGATGCCTGCGATATGGTGATGGAGAAAATCAACCGTCCAACACGCCTGATTGGGTTTAAATCTGACGATGAGATCAAGTTCAAACAGGGTTTTCATCTCAATAAAAGGGTGTATGCCTATACCGGTGTACTGCTTGTTTTAATAGCGGTACTGAGCTACCTTTTAATCGTCAGAAGTGATGTCAAAACTACGATTTTACGTGCAGGGGGCACACTTTATCAGATGCGGGAGAAAGAAAAGGAAGTCAGCAATTTATACAATGCCGAGCTGATCAATAAAACAAATAAATCATTGAAGTTTGAAATCATTCCGGATGATCCATCCACCAAAATTCAGTATATCCAGAAACAGGATTCCATCGCCTATGGCGGTGTGGCAAAGCTGACTTTCTTTGTGATCATGCCTCAGTCGGCATTAAAGAAATACAAGTCAGACATCGGTTTCAAACTGGTATCGGATGGAAAGGTCCTGGATAGATTTGAAACTACATTTATAGCACCAATAAACGATTAAGCATATGGAATGGAACTGGGGAACAAAATTAGTGATGGGTATGGTATCGTTCATGACCTTCATTGTCGTACTGGCAGTGATGATGTTTAACAGCAAACCTGACGCCCTTGTAGATAATGATTATTATGAGAAAGGGCTCAATTACGATGCAGATTACCACCTGAAGGAACAGGTAAAGGCAGACCATGCTGCACCGGAGATCCTTGTTTTACCAGGAGAAATTCTGCTGACGTTTAAAGCTGCTGCAGAGGGAAAAGTAAAAATCGTCCGTCCATCGGATAAACGAATGGACAAGGTGGTTAATTTCAAAACAGCTGCAGCCTATAGATCGGCCATCCCTTCGAAAGAAATTGCCAAAGGGAGATGGAAACTGATCATTACATGGAATAGTGCAGGTAAATCCTATTTGGATGAGCAGGAGGTCATGGTGAAATGAGTACGGAAAGACTTGCTTTCATGATCGGACTGCTGGGGAGCGTGCATTGCATAGGTATGTGCGGTCCCCTTGCCTTCGCTGTGCCCTCCCTGAAACAGGGCTGGGCATTTCTGGTGTTGGATAAGCTATTGTATCAATTGGGAAGGATCATTTCTTACTGTTTTCTGGGCCTGATGATTGGCCTGATCGGACAACAGATCTGGATGGCCGGTTTTCAACAGGGAGTTAGTATTTTCAGCGGTGTATTGATTGTGATGGCAGCCTGTTCCAGGTTATTCAAATTCCAGGTCTTTAAGCACACGCCTTCCTTCTTTTTAAAGCCTTTTCATAAGGCTTTTAACTATGCCTTGAAACATAAGGCCAATCACCTGATCATTGGGCTGATCAATGGATTTCTGCCTTGTGGTTTTGTTTATCTGGCGATGGCAGGAGCCTTAAATACCGGAAATGTAAGCAGTTCCATGACTTATATGTTCTGGTTCGGGATGGGGACCCTCCCCCTGATGTTCATTGCAACGTTAAGTATGGGATTTACAGGTGCATTATTGCGGAAGAGGATCAACAGGGTGATTCCTTACTTTATGCTTTGCCTGGGCATCTGGTTTATTTTCCGGGGACTGGAGTTAAACATCCCCTATCTAAGTCCGGCAGGAACCGCGCAAGGGGTTGCAGAATGCAGGTAACTCTTTTTTTAACGCATTAAACGTAAATTTGTAATGAAAAATATGAGAGATATAAAAGACAGCAATGACATTCGCCTATTGGTAGATGCTTTCTACAGCAATGCACTTATTGATCCGGTGATTGGTCCGGTATTTAAAGCGGCAGATTTTTCATTGGAAAGACATATCCCGGTGATGGTTACTTTCTGGGAGACGATCTTATTGGACGTGGTGACCTACAAAGGCAATCCAATGTTAAAGCACATTGCCTTAAATAAAGAAGTGCCCCTGCATCCGGAACACTTTGATCAATGGATGAAAATATGGACAGCTACCATCAGCGCTAATTTTGAAGGACCGGTAGCGGATAATGCCATTTCCAGAGCCTCTTCTATCGGGCAGCTGATGCAATATAAGATTAAACAAAACAGCTCGCTTTAAACGTTCCCAATCCCTTTTTCAAGGTCATTGCTGCGTTCAAAGCGAGCTATTTTAGTTTCTTTTGATATTTTTGCTAATGCTAATGCTTTTGTTGGTTAAGCGTTCAAGTATGTTCTTATCAGCTTAACCCGGATTATCCGGTAAGACTAAACAACTGCGTTGTAGGCTGATTGGCCCATAACCGCGCATCCAGCGCCATACAGATATTTCTTAAAAATCTTTTACCCAGCGGCGTTACCCTCAGGTTCTCCTCCGACAATAAGACAAGGCCGTCCAATGCCAGCCAGCGCATGCGCTTTAATCCTTCGTTCAGTGCTGCAGACTGTTCTTCAGCCCTGTTCCAGGAAGTATATCCCCTGCACATGATGTTTAAGATATGTTTACGGATCACCAGATCTTCTTCTGTCAGTAAGTGCCCTTTAAATACAGGCAGTTCCCCATCGTTTACGATCTTCATATAATCCTCCACCTTTTTCACGTTTTGAGCAAAGGCAGACCAGGTATCACTGATTGACGAAACACCTAATCCGACCATTAAGCGACTGTATTGATGGGTATAGCCCATAAAGTTCCGGTGCAGATTTCCTTTGATCTCCGCGCCGTATAAACTGTCGGTATCAAGTGTAAAATGGTCCATACCGACATCGATATATCCTGCTTCTTTTAGTTTTTTACGGCCCAGCTCATAGAGCTCCTGCTTCGCTTTTGGCAAAGGCAGATCAGCTTCTGTATAGCGTCTTTGGCCGGGTTTTACCCAGGGCACATGCGCATAACTGTAAAAAGCGATGCGGTCTGGTCTTAATTTCACAACGGCATCAAGGGTATCGGAAAGCCCTTCAAAACTTTGCTTAGGCAAACCATAGATCAGATCGTAATTAATTGAGGTATAGCCGGACTCCCTGGCTTTGAGGGTCACCTCTTCTACCTGTTCATAGCTTTGAATTCTGTTGATGATCAGTTGTACCGTAGGATCAAAATCCTGAATCCCAAGACTCAGCCTTCTGAATCCAAGTTTATTCAAAGTGCTCAGGTGTTCCGGGTTTGTATTTCCGGGATGACCTTCAAAACTAAACTCTGCATCCTCATGAAGGTCTGCGTAGTTAAGAATTCCTTCAATCAGGATCTGGAGGTTTTCTGCACTGAAAAATGTTGGTGTACCACCACCCAGGTGTAATTCTTTGATTTTTGGCCTGCTGACAAATAAATTCAGATACAATTGCCATTCTTTTAGAACGGCAGCGATATAAGGTTCTTCCACCTGATGGTTCTTTGTGATCCTCGTATTGCAACCGCAATAGGTACAGAGGCTTTCACAAAAAGGAAGGTGGATGTATACGCTGATCCCATCTGAATCGTTGCTTTCTTTAAAGGATTGTGCTACGGACTTAGCCCAGTTTTCCGCATTAAAATCAGTCAGGTCCCAGTAAGGAACCGTAGGGTAACTGGTATAACGTGGCGCAGCAACATGGTATTTTGAAACGATGCTATCCATATTAATGCTGATGAGGTTGTCCTTTGATGTGCACTTTACTTCCCGCCTGATCACATGCCCTTGAGCAGACACAAGCATCGCCGAGGCAACGGTTTTGCTGCCAGTTGTCCAGGTTGATGATGGTTTCTGTGGCCAGGGCCATTGGTAATTCCTTCTCGCTGAGGCCAGATAAGGAAGCCAATGGAACATTGGCGATCTTAAGGCTTCTTAAAGCAGCGGCTTCGGTGTCGATATGTGAGGTATCCGTAGAGCGTGTAGCAATAAATTTCACCCCCAGATCGGCCAGCTTATTGATCACCATGGCAGAAACATTATCCTCTTCATTGAAAACAATCACCGCTTCTTTACCTTCGGCATAAGAAACCGTTTCCAGGCCCAGCGAATTGGAAATCAGTGTGATCTCATGTTTTTTATTGTTGGCAATGGCCAACGGTTCTTTTTCAAAAGATTTTATACTATATGCGACGACTCTCATGCGGTTCGATTATTTAATAATCAAAGTTAGCATGAAGGCATGGCGGGGAGAATGAGTTCGGTCAGCCTAAAAAGTGATCTTCGTCAGTTTTTCATTTGCTGCAGTCGAATCTGGTCAAGGATAACGATCTGGCTTCCTTTTCTTTCAATAATCCCTTCATCTTTGAAGTCGCTGAGGATCCTGCTGACCGTTTCTGTGGCCATTCCTGCCATGGCAGCAAGGTTATCCCTGGAAATACGCAAGGTCAACTCGGTTCCTTCCTGCTCCTGTTTGCAAAGCCTGGCCAATACTTCCGCCATGCGTTTTCTAACAGAATGATAGGCCAATTGCAGCAATTGTTCTTCTTTTTCCTGAAGGTTATTGGAGAGAATTTCTATAAACTGTCTGGCTACATCCGGATAACGGTGGAGTAAATCTTCCATTAAATCCTTTGGCAGCATGCAAACCGTACTGTCTTCCATCGCCTCTGCCGTTTCTGTATATGGGGCATTGAGCAATAAGGAAGTGATCCCAAAGTATTCTTCCTGACCATACATCCCGGTGAGCAATTCCCTTCCGTCTTCGCTCAGCTTAAAGGTTTTCACCTTCCCTTGCATCACGAGGTAAACGCCGGAAACATTGTCTCCTTCGTAATAAACGATTTGTTTTTTCTTAATCGCCCTGACTTTGCGTGCGGCAATAATTTTCTCCAGCTCCTGCATACCTGAAGTATTGCTAAACAGCGCGCTGAGTTTTTCCAGCGACTGGCTATAGAAATGTTGTTGTTTCTCTTTTTTACTGAGCCTGCTTTCTATCGCATTCATCAGTTCTACATCGTCAAAAGGTTTGGTGAGGTAGTCATCTGCTCCCATTTCCATTCCTTTGCGCATGTCCAGACGTTCCGCCTTGGCGGTCAGAAAGATAAAAGGAGTAGCTGCAGTTCTTTCATTTTTATTGAGCAAATACAATACCCCATAGCCATCCAGCTCGGGCATCATGATGTCACATAAGATCAGGTCTGGCAGGTGCGTTCCCGCCAGTTCGACGCCTATCCGGCCATTGCTGGCCTGCAATACCTCATAATTGGCAAGCTCCAGAATTTCTGCAGTACTTTCCCTGATGTCGTCGTTATCTTCTATAATGAGTATCTGTATCTTCTTCATTTGTGTTTAATCGTATTTGTTATTTATGGAAAGACAGGACAAATTTAGTCCCGGTATGAATGCTGCTTTCAAAATATAAATCCCCCCTCATTAAGGAGGCATAACGGTGTACAATGTTTAAGCCCAGCCCTGTTCCCGGGATGTTACCGGTATTGTGGGCCCGGAAAAAGGGCTGAAATAAATACTTATGGTCTGATTCCGGAATCCCGATCCCATTATCTTTGATGGTCACTACACATTGCTGGTCGTTGATTTCCGTATTAAATTCTATGAAAGTATTTTCTCCGGAGTATTTGATGGCATTGGAAATCAGATTGATCATACAGTTTTTCAAGAGGTTTGGATCAAGCAGTACCATACTTTGCAATCCGGTATGCTGGTAAATGATGTTCTGATCCTGTTTGGCAATCATCTGCATTTCTTCCGTAATCTCTTCCGCAAGTTTCACGAGGTCAAATGCAGTAAATGTAGGTTCGACCCTTCCTGCTTCCAGACGCTCCAGAGATAGAAAATCATTCAGGATGGTGGTTAAGTTCCCTACTGCATTTTTGATCTTGCTGACATGCTTTCTGATACTGGGATTGTTATAAGGCTCTGCATATTTATCGATTAGCGAAGCAGAAAGTTGTACAGAGCTCAGCGGCGTTCTGAATTCATGAGAAGCCATAGATACAAACCTGCTTTTCAATTGATTGAGTTCTTTCTCTTTTTCTAAAGAAAGACTCACTTCTTCTTTTGCTTCGCTTAGCGCTTTTACCGTTTTTTTAAGGGATTTGGTACGTTCTTCTACCAATTCCTCCAGCTCTGCAGCATATTCGCGCAATCGTTCTTCTGCTTCTTTCTCCCTGGAGAGGTCATGTATAAATCCGGTATAAATGATCCGGTCATCATATTGAACCTCACTGACCGCCAGTCTGAAAGGGAAAGTGGAACCATCTTTCCGCAGTCCTTTTACTTCTCTTCCCTTACCGATGATCCGTTTCTCCCCGGTGGTCTGGTATCTGGAAATATAGCCGTCATGCCCGCTTCTATCTGGTTCAGGCATTAAAACAGAAATATTTTTTCCTTCTACCTCTTCCAGCGCATAGCCAAATAACCTCAATGCTGCCGGATTAAGGCTCTCTATCCTGCCCCGGTTATCGATGGTAATGATCCCATCAATTGCCGTTTCAATAATCGCCTTAAGTAACCTCGCCTTTTCCATGTTTTACTTTTTACAAATATAGTCAATACGATTGCAGGAGCCAGATAACCTAAATCACGCAAAAGTGTGACTAATATCATGTTTTTAAAATTAAATACTCTGTTCTTTTGCGACTCACCCCGCTATTTTATATTTAAATGAACCATACTTTTCACATTCCCGTACTCGGCTTAGGCTATTCCATTGACACTCCTTTAAAAGTTGCCAGATACGGCATCTCTTCCGTAGTCTCCATTGTGGATGATGAACTGACGGAGCGCATGAGAAAATACCATCAGGAAAATACGGCGGGAGGATACACCTTAATTGATAAAAAAGAAGAAGACAGCAGGGCAAGGAGGATCACAGCTTACCTGAATCTTTTGGATACACTGGTTAAGGAGCAGTTTAACGCATTGAAAACACAAGCTTTTGAGGAAGGAACAGACCTGTCCCGATATTTTGAACTTTTGCCGGACAGTGCGCCGATAAAACAAAAGTATGCGCAAATGAAGACTTTAGAAGCAGGAATATCCAGAGATACTGTTCAAAAGGAACTGCTGGCCTCGATGATCCCTGGAGCCATAGATGTCAACATCATGTCTAAAGTTGACAAAGCCAATTACAAGGCAAATCATGAATATGCCGGTGATGATTTTACCGATGCCCTGGCTGCCATGCGCGGTTTTGCCAATAGCACACTGGATTCTTCGGTAATCATTTCTGCAGGTTTAAACCCCAGGCTATATGCTTACATGGAAAAATGCAATGCCTTTTTTCCTGATACGGAGGGAAAACTTCAAAAGAAAATTATTCTCAAAGTAAGCGACTTCCGCTCGGCATTGATCCAGGCAAAGATGCTGGCTAAAAAAGGTTTATGGGTCTCCGAATTTAGGGTAGAATCCGGTTTGAACTGCGGAGGCCATGCATTCGCTACGGAAGGTTTTTTATTGGGACCTATCCTGGAAGAATTCAAACAGAAACGGACGGAGCTGGCGGAAGAACTGTATCAAATGTATAGTTTCGCGCTGACCAGTAAGGGGCTCCCCGAAATGGCAAAACCGATCCAACGCATTACTGCACAGGGAGGAATTGGCACCGCTGAAGAACATGAGTTCCTGCTCAACTATTATCAGCTGGATGCCGCAGGTTGGGGAAGTCCATTTTTACTGGTTCCTGAAGCGACAAATGTGGACGAAGAAACCTTGAACGATCTGGTTACCGCAAGGGCGGATGATTATTACCTGAGCAACTCTTCCCCATTGGGCGTACTTTTCAATAATTTCAAAAAAAGTACCGCAGAACAACAACGATTGCAGCGCATAGAAAAAGGGCGGCCAGGAAGTCCATGCACGAAGAAATTTCTATGTACCAATACCGAATTTACGGAACTGCCCATCTGTACGGCATCGAGAGAATATCAAAACCTAAAGATCAAACAGCTGAAAGATCAGCAGCTGCCCAAAGAAGATTACGACAAACAGTTCGATTCCATTACGGAGAAAGTATGCCTGTGTGAAGGTTTATGTGCTTCCACGTATATTAAGGCAGGGATATTAAAGCCAAGAGAAAACAGGGCAGTGAGCATTTGTCCCGGTCCAAACCTGGCTTTCTTTCATGCCAAATATTCCCTTAAGGAGATGATCAATCATATTTATGGCAGAGAAAATTTACTTTCAGAAGTCCTGCGTCCCAACCTGTTCATCAATGAACTTAACTTATATGTAGACTATCTGAAGAAAGACATCGCCACCCAACTGGAGGAGTTTAATGCTAAAAAAGAGAAATATTTCAGCAAGTTTAAAGCACAGTTATTGAATGGAATCGATTATTACAGAGCGCTTATTCCTGAACTAAAATTCCAGGACAGCTTATCTGTGGAAGAAATGCTCAAACAACTTCAGCTTGCAGAGCAACGCTTAAGCTAAATTGAGCTTAAATTTATTAAACCAGGGATTGAAAAAGAATTAGGTGCATTTCTTCCCCCCTTCTTTCCCTGGTTTATCAAACCTTCATCCCTTATCCCTCCTATCCCGCCCCTTATCCTTCATTTCTCCTTCCGTCATCAGCGTTTCAGTTTACAAAGTATAATTGCAATACTGTTGCATTTAATTTATGTTTGCAATACCCAATTGCACTAATAAACATGAAAAGCCGCCTATTCCTTATTTTGGCCCTGTTGTTTTTTACAACCAGCGCCCTTGCCCAAAAAAGAGCGCACACCCCTTCGGATGTGATCCGTTCCATGAACTGGGATGTTATTGGTTCCGTGAATTTTGAAATGGACAAGCAAAACAAAATCCTTCCTGTGTATGGAGAGATGATCAGGCGATTTGCAGACCGGGATTTTAGTTTAAAAGGTTACATCATTCCCATTAAAGCAGGACTGAAACAGCAGCAATTCCTGCTTTCGCCATTGCCGATCAATCAATGTTTCTTTTGTGGGCAAAACGGAGTCCCTGCCATGATTTTAGTGAACATGACCAGCCCTATTACCTATACCACCAAGCCGGTACTCATAGCGGGAATCCTGAAGCTGGAAGTCGTCGATGCTGCGAGCGCAGCTCCAATCAGCCTTCAGAAAGCAACCGCATCCCAGGCCAAGTAAGACGGATCATTACCTGATAAAAAGCACCATTACCTGTCAAAATACCAAACCATCATAAAATGGAACATTTACTGAGCAGCTACGAAGCTGAAGGGGAAGCGCATTTCTCTGCAAATACCCAAACCCCATTAAGGCCTGATGCCTTCTTGAAAACCGATGAAGAAAAGATCCTGGCGATCAGCGGACATTTTGCCGCAATTATGGAAGAGCTTGGTTTAGACCTGAGCGACGACAGCTTACGGGGAACGCCGCACCGTGTGGCCAAAATGTATGTTAAAGAATTATTTTCAGGACTGAACCCTGCCAATAAGCCGGACATCTCTATTTTTGAAAACAAATATGGCTACCATCAGATGCTGATTGAACAAGACATTGAATTTATCTCTGCCTGTGAACACCATTTTCTGCCGATACCGGGAAAAGCACATATTACCTATATTCCGAATGGCAAGGTCATCGGTCTTTCCAAGATCAACAGAATCGTAAAATACTACGCCAAAAGACCACAGGTGCAGGAAAGGCTGAGCAAACAGATCTTCCAGGAGCTTCAGGAGGTCCTGAATACTTCAGACATCATCGTGGTCATCACCGCACAACATATGTGCGTGAGTATGCGTGGCGTGGAAGACCAGAGCAGCAAGACGACCACGATCAGTTATGGCGGAAAATTTGAAGAAAAAGAAACGAGAAAAGATTTTTTCCAGGTGTTAAACATCGGCACTGATACCGTTCTCAGATGAAGGACATCAAGGAAGTCAGCATTTTAACGGGATTTTTAGGCTCAGGAAAAACCACCTTAGTCAACGCGATCATTTCCGGAAAAACAAAAACCCGTTTTGCAATTATAGAGAATGAAATCGGAGAAGAAAGCATTGATGCAGAACTGCTCATCAAGGGGGATGACAATATTGTGGAGCTTAATAATGGTTGTTTATGCTGTTCCTTAAATGACAATCTGTATGATATCCTCAATCAACTATGGCTTAGAAGATCGTCCTGGGACCAGTTGCTGATCGAAGCCACCGGCATCGCCGATCCCGCCAATATTGCCAGGCCCTTTCTGACCAACGAATCAGTTCAGGAGAGTTTTCAATTGAAAAGAGTCATCTGTGTCGTTGATGCCGAGCTGATTGAAGACCAGCTGAAAGAAACAGAAGTAGCCATCCAACAAATTGCGTTCAGTGATGTCATCCTGCTCAATAAATCTGAAAAAGTAAGTTTCGCTTACCTTCGGGAATTGCAGGCTATTTTAAAGACCTTAAATCCATTTGCAGAGATTTTAGTGGCTTTGGAGAACGATTTCAAGATAGATGTTTTATTTAACCGGGAAAGGTTTGCCAATTTCTACAGCAATCCTAAACCTTTTCTAACGCCTAAAGGCATGTTTAACCTGATTCCTGCGGAAGGCGAAGCAATTCCACAGTTTGGTTTGGGAAGTTCTCATCGCCGGCATCAGCATAGTGACATTGAAACCATTTTGCTCAGGTATCCTGAAAATATGGACATAGAAGCCATTCAGCATCGGATGATGGTTTTTCTGTTGACCCAATCCATCGGTGTTTACCGGATTAAAGGGATTCTTTTTAATGCAAACTATCCTGATCGGGTGATCTTACAGACGGTTGGAAAGGGAATGTCGGTGGGCAAAGGTCATCCCTGGCTGGAAGGGGATAAAAAAGAAAGCAAAATTGTGGTCATTGGCAAGCGCCTTTCCCTTTATGGCTTCGACAGAATGTTTCGCAGCTGTCTGGAAAGCTGATTGATTAAGCTTTTTTTTTTCTTATATTAGGTAGAAAGAAAAATCCGCTACAATAACCAATAAATGCCATGGAAAAAGAAGCTATGAAATCATTACTGGAAATTATTGACCAGCAAGTTAGTTCCTCAATTTTAGGAGGAATGGAAGAACAGTACGAAGAATTGGAAAGATTGGGATACATCCGGATCAACAGATCCAGTGTCCAGCACTCCTCTTCTATTACACCGGAAGGAATGGAATTTTTATATCATGACAAAGAATAGGGCATAGCGGCCTAAAGCATCGCTAAATCGATTGCAATTGTCATCAAATTGTTTTTATTTTTAAACCTTAAAACTTTTTAACAACATCCGCCGTTATATGATCAGTTTGTTTGGTTTAGGTTGATCTGTGGTGGATCAACCACATTATAACAGGGATAGATCGCTCGATTTATCCCTGTTTTTATTTGAAGTCTTTTTTTAAGCTTATTGGATCAGAATCGACCTGCCCCCTCGTCCTGCCCCATCAAAAGCGCGCAGTTTTACTGCTCCTTTAAAAGGGATCGCTGATTTATAAATCTGACTGTTTTTTCCTGGCTCTGTCCCATCAGTGGTATATCGAATGGTAAAGCCCGGGAGCTTTAAGTTCGCCTCCAGCTGTCCATTGTCGACCCGCACACCAGGAGTTGGAATTCTGTATTGATAACCTCCCGAATAATAACTTAAACGTGGAAGTTCTTTCTTACCCAAAACATTGACAAATTCCGACCATGCCTGATCATAGGCTGCTTTCTCCTTTGTGGCATCTGTTGTCGTTGCCCATTCCGGGTCTTTTGCCCAGGCTCTTTCAGCAAGGCCCAAAAGTTTTGGCAATAGCATGTACTCCAATTGCGCTGGTGTTTTTATCGTTTCACTCCATAATGGTGCCTGTAAACCGACGATATTCGATTTTCCTTTTTCCGTCAGACGCTCTTTATCTTTAAAAATCCGGAGATCAACAGGGTTCCCCTGCTCATCTTCTTTTACATTTTTATAATAGTCGTAAGGGATAAAGTAAAAAGGTTTATCGACATCTACATAACCACCCCAGTTCTGCCCTCTTTCTTCAAAGCTTGGATTTACCGCAAGGTCAATATAGAAATTGGTTACCGGCGTTAAAACAACTTTATATCCGGCATTCGCCATTTTATAGGCCAGGTCTTCGTTACCGCTCAGGTTGTTCCAAACATCCGCATGAAAGTTCTCATTGACAAAACGAGGTTCCGGCAGCATTTTCTTTTCGCCGTTAACCTCCATTTTACGGAGTCCGATTTCTTCCCATCCGGACAGGTATAGTCCCCTGGACTTTAACAGCTGATTCATTTTACTGAAATAGTAAAACCAAAGTGCATCCGTTCCTTTAACTTCAGGATCTGTTTTCGACAATTGATCCGCAGCAGCTGATTTTTCCCAGACACCTGCAGGGACTTCATCCCCTCCGAAATGAATCGTAGTCAGCGGTGCTCCTGCTTCTTTGTGCATGGCGATCAGCTCGTCGGTTACTTTTTCCAGAAAAGCATAAGTAGAAGGAAGTGCAACATTGACCACATTATCGTCAAAACCCTGAACAGAACGGTATTTAGACTGGTCATTCAGGTCTCTTAACAAGTAACGTTCCGCCTCGGCTTTCTGGCCGGCTTTCATCAACCTGGAATACCTGGCATCCATGGATTTGATCGCTGCCCGGGCATGCCCCGGAGTTTCAATTTCAGGAATCACCAGGATGTGTCTTGCAGTAGCATATTTAAGAATTTCCACATAATCTGCTTTGGTAAAAAAACCACTTCCTGAATTTGTTCCTGCGACAGCTGCTGATCCATAAGAAGGAAGGATACTTTTTTGCTCCCCCTCGCTATGTCCACGCTGTGCACCTACAGTGGTGAGCTCCGGTAATCCCGGAATTTCCAGTCGCCAGCCTTCATCTTCTGTTAAATGAAAATGAAAGACATTCAGTTTATACAGCGCCATCAGGTCCAGTACCTTAAACACCTCTGATTTGGGCTGAAAGTTTCTGCCTACATCCATCATAAAACCCCTGAATCCGAATCGTGGTTGATCTTTAACCGTTGCTGCCGGAAGGTTGATGACCGTTTGTGTGCTTGCCCAGGCTCTTGCCGGAAACATGGTTTTTAACGATTGAATCGCATAAAATGCTCCGGCTGCATCTCCGGCTTTGATGACTATTTTCTGCGAACTAATGCTCAGTTCATACGCTTCTTTAGCCATCGAGCTTTCCTGCTCGAAGAAAATCCCTCCTTTTTCTGACGCTTTGACCACCACCGGCGTCTTTCCTAAAATTTTAGTAAGCTCATCCGCAAATCCCTTTGCTTCATTTTCAAAAACACCTCCTGTGACCAATTGAACCGCAGCGGTCAATTTAAAAACGCCCTCCTGCTTTACATAGCTAAGCGGAGTTGGAAATACCGCTGGCAAATCACCTTCAGGAATCTCTTTAACTCCTGTATTTCGCTGGTAAATCTTCGCCGCGAGTTCCTGTTCTTCTTTTAAATGTTCCGGAAATGGCTTATAGGTCAGTTTAGAGATGGACTCCCCATGATCAGGACTTTTATCCCATACCAGGTAAAATCCCTGTGGGCGTTCGGTCACATTGTTCATCGATTCCAGGGCCAGCTGGAGTTGAAGCTCCGCTCCGGCAGGAACTGTTTTAAAGGCTTTCAGTGGAGATAAACAGAACAGATCTCCGTTTACATGTTTTATAGTGGCAATGGTAGAATCCTTAGCCCATGTTTTTACTACTCTGGAGTTGAAATAAATCTTCCATCCTGAGGCTGGGAGCTCTGCTTTACCATTGTTTTTGAGGCGCAGAATTGATTGTATCCTGCCATCCTTCCTGCTAACCGTCTCCAGGTCAATGCTCAGGTCTGCGGCTTTTAAGCTGGCTGTTTTTTGTGCAAATCCGGTTTTCATTACCGCCAGAATCAATAAAGAGCCGATCACATATTGTTTCATTTAAATTATCTTATAAGGTGATGTATTCCATTTTATTTATAAAATTATCAGACACGAATGTATATTTTCTTCCGGTCAAGGAAGTAGCCTACCAGCCAGCAGACCAACATAAAGCTAATCGCAAAGAGTAAGGAACCAATTGGCCCCGGGGCGATGGCCTGGAAAAATACGGTATTGATCCATCCGCTAAAATCGGATTTCGGGAATAGTGTGTTGATGATGATCAGCAACAGATCAGCAACGATATAGATAAACAAAGGATTTTTACCGAATACGGTAAAAAAGCCGGTCCATTTGATCGATTGTTTCACTTCGATGAGGTAAATCAGTCCTGCAATAATGATCAGGTCCAGTCCGCAGGTGATCAGCACAAATGAACTTGTCCATAATTTTTTATTGATCGGGAAGGCCGAATTCCAGCACCATGCCAGGAAAACGAGCAATACCCCCGCCAGCAATAATTTCGCAATGCTTTCAAAACCTTTTCCTTTTTCCTGAATAAAGCGGCCTGCATAATAACCGATGATCACATTTACGCAGGAAGGAATGGTGCTGAGGATCCCTTCAGGATCAAAGGCAATCCCTTCTCCATGGTACAGGTGCTTATCTCCGAGCAGGAACAGATCCAGATATTGGCCTGCATTTCCGGTCATGCTGAAAGGGTCGGCCGGATTTCCGAAGAATAGCAATACCAGCCAATAACCGACCAGGAACAATACACTGAGGACGATGACCCACCTGGTGGACAGGTAATGGATCATAAGGGAGACGATTCCATAACACAAACCGATGCGTTGTAATACGCCGAGGATCCTTGTATTTCCGATTGGAGAAAAGCTGATCCCTCCGGCATCATTATAACGGAAAAACGGAAACCAGTACATCAGGTATCCGATCAGAAAAATCAGTAGGGTTCGCTTAAATATTTTGCCCAGCACTTCCTGATCTTTCATCAGTCCGAACTTTTTCATAGAGAAGCTCATGGCATTTCCTACGGCAAAGAGGAAAGAGGGAAAAACCAGATCTGTGGGAGTAAATCCATGCCAGGCTGCATGTTCCAGCATGGCAAATGGCTGGGCGCCGCTTCCCGGAGTGTTGACAATAATCATAAAACAGACTGTCATTCCCCGAAAAACATCGAGTGATAAAAAACGTTGTGGTTGGTTCATTTGAGGAGGAAGTTACAAATAAATATGAAAAATGAGTAGGGGCATCCGCCCCTACTTCATTATAGGGATAAGAAATGGGGGAACAATTTCGCCCTAGTTATAGCCGGAATTTTGTTTCAAAACCGCTGCACCATTGGCCTGGCTCAAATCAATTTGTCGTTGTGGGATCGGGTAATATTCACTTTTACCTTTAATATATTTTCCATTTCTTACATCAGAAGTCAGCTTACCCTGGAAATTAAAGTAAGCATTCAGCTCCTGATCGGCAATACCCCAACGCACGAGGTCAAAGAAGCGGTGTCCTTCCATCGCCAGCTCTATCTTTCTTTCAAAATAGATGGCGCTTAAAGCATAATCTTTTCCTTTTGCGGAGAAATCCCCAACCGGATATTCATTTACCTTATAATTGGCGGCCGGAATATTGGAGAATCCCTCCATCGGCTTGGCATCGTTTTTATACTTGTACACCCATCCTGCAGGATTGGCCGCACGTGCCCTAACCAGGTTCACATAACCTTCCGCTTTACTCAGGCTTCCTGCCTGCGCCTCTGCCTCTGCACCCATCAGCAATACATCGGCAAACCTGATGACCAGGTAATTGATGGCTGAACCTGGCGCCCAGGTGGTCAGATCGGCATCGGTTGCCTGTGATTCCTGCCAGTAAATGTTCTTTTTAGGTCCATATGGTCCACCATAGCGCTGATCTCTGATCCATGGCTCTCCAGGATAGATTCCCCAGTCCAGGTATGGAACACCACGTCTTCCCGCGGTCCAGTCGATCCTTGGATCCAATGTCCCTGCATCCGGAACAAAGGCTTCATTTCCTTTGATCCCCATATCATTCTTCACTGCAAAATCATTGTAGTTGTTCAGGTAAGGAAGGCCATTTGCGGCATTGGTTCTAAAATGATTGACCATATCAATCGAAGGCTGGAAAAATCCGCAGCAACCAAAAGGGCTGTTACCATAAGGGAAGTTCAGCATGTCTCCATTATTCCCATTAGATGGGCCATTGGGATCCACATTTGCGGCCATTTGAATGGCAAAAACCACTTCTGAATTGTCTTCTTTACTCGGCTTAAAATTGTCCGAAAATTCAGCATTCAACTGATATTTTTTACCACTGGTCGTTACTCCTTGTGAGATGACAATGTCAAATAGTGCTTGTGCTTCGGGAAATTTATGCTGGTATAAATAGGCCTTTGCAAGGTAAGCCCCCGCTGCCCATTTATTTGCCCGTCCAATTTCTGTTTGAGTACCCGGCAGGTTATCGTAAGCATATTTAAGATCCTCGTTGATTTTAACCCAGATATCCGTATTGTTTGGCTGGTTAAAGATTGTGGTCGTTTCATCGATCCAGGGTACCATATTCCATAACTTCTTCAATTCGAAATAATAGTGTGCCCGAAGGAATCTCGCCTGACCAGCGATATTTTTACGATCGGCATCAATGATGTCCGTCGCTTTCGCCATGACTTTTAACACGTTATTAGTTCGGGTTACGCCTTCATACAGCGCCTTCCATTTTCCGTTGAAATAGGCATTGGTGGCGTCAGAATAGAAGTTCGCAATTGGATCTACAGCAGGTTGATCTGCTCCGTCACTTCCTTTTGAAGCGTCGCCACCGGTGATCGATCCAAAGACCCAGTTGCTTGGTGAAGCATGCCATGCCTCACCTCCACCTAAACCCTGATTTTCACCTTGTTGTCCGTCTAATGCCGCGTAGGCACCAATTAACAAACCGTTCACGCCATTTTTATTGGCTAAAATCTCCTCTGTCAAAGAGCCCAATGGTGGTTGCTCCAATGCCTTTTTGCAGGAGAAAAATAACTGCGTTGTAAAGCACAATACAGTTAACAAAATGTATGTTGATCTTTTCATCTGTCTAAAACATTAAATGGTTAAAAATTTAAATTTAATCCCAACAGGAAAGTACGCTGACTTGGATATGCGCCTTCGTCTACCCCATAAGCAGTCTGGCTTCCCGTTGCACTGGAAGTACCAATCTCAGGATCCAGTCCTGAATACTTGGTAATCGTAAACAGATTGGCCCCGGAAACATAAACACGAAGCTTTCCGACCCCAATTTTCTGAAGTGTTTTTGCAGGGAAGGTATAACCGATCTGTGCATTTTTTAGTCTGAGGTAAGATCCACTTTCTACGAAATAAGAATTGGGAACACCATTAGAACTGAAAGACTGATTTTTTTCCTGAATAGGCGCTTTGGCGTTCATATTAGATGGTGTCCAGGAATCATACAATGCCGTATGGCTTTTTGCCCCTCCGAATGAAGAAGAAAAATCCGTCCACCATTTCACCTGATTCCAGATGGAATTGCCCTGCGCACCGTAGAAAAACATACTCAGATCGAAATCTTTATAAGTCATTCCCAGATTCAGACCGTAACTAAAATCAGGATTTGCATTTCCCAAGAAAGTACGATCGGCGGCAGTAATCAGCCCATCACCATTCACATCCTCATACTTGAAACGGCCCGGAGCAACAGCACTTTGATACACTGAATTGGCATCACCCGTGATTCCTCTTGCTTTTAGATCTGCCGCATCAATTTCTGCCTGAGAATTCCAGAAACCTGCTACTTTATAACCAAAGAATTCACTTACAGAACGACCTACTTTATTCCGGATAATCATGCTGCCATCAAAACGACGCGGATCTTCATCATAATAATCTGCATCGGCTGAAATCTTTTTAATGAGATTATTGTAAGTGGTCAACGTAGCTGTTGCATTAAATTTCAGATCCTTACCAATATTGGTATGTGCAGAGATTGCCAGATCCAATCCATCGTTCTTCATTTCGCCGATATTTACATAAGGCTGTCTTGAAGCACCATTGGAAGCGATCATTTCCGGATTATACAACAGGTCTTTGATCGTTTTACGGTAGTAATCAGCGGAGATTTCAAACTTTCCACCAAATAAAGTCGCATCTATCCCGATGTTTGAATTGGTATTTTTCTCCCATTTTGCACCAGGGTTACCAGTCGCATTTTTATAGAAACCGGAAACCACATTGTTTCCACCACCTATCGCATAATACGAAGGTGCAATAGAACTGCTAAAAGTATTAAATCCGTTTCCATTGGTCACGTTCAGCTGGTTACCCATTACACCGTATCCTCCTCTGATTTTCAGATCGGTAAGCCATTTCACGTCTTTTAGGAAAGATTCCTGAGAGATTCTCCACCCCCCACTTACGGAAGGAAACCAACCATATACATTTTCTGTGAATTTGGACGAGCCGTCTCTTCTCAACGTTGCACCGATTAAGTACCTGTCGTTGAAGCTATAATCCAAACGTCCGATCAAAGAGAACATCGCACTGGCATCACGCTCACTTGAAGAATCTTTTGGACCACTTCCGGTATTCAGATTGGTAAAGTTAGGATCAAAAGAGAAATAGCCCTTATTGCTTCCGCTCAGCGTATTGTCACGATTTCTAAGGTATTCTGTACCTACTACTGCTTTCACACTGTGTCTGTCAAAGACTTTCGTAAAGGCAAGTGTGTTTGTCCAGGTATATTCAAAACCTGTATAAGAAGATTCAGAATAGGTATTGGTAATGTTATTTTCAGAATTTTCATACTGAGGATGAACAAATGATCTGGAATCACCGGAATAGTTGGCTCCTCCAAATGAACTGCGAAGCGTAAGTGATGCCGGCAGGTCGACTTCAACAAAGACATTTCCAAACAACCTGTTGTCCGTTGCCCTGTTATTTTTTGTTCTGTTCAACATCGCTACCGGATTATAACCATCACCCAATCCACCGCCAAAAGAACCACCGTAATTCCCCATGATGTCATATACCGGGATGATAGGTTGCTGACGGAAGGCATGACCAATGGCATTGTCACCCGTCAACCCGCCAATTTTAGGATTATTTTTAAGGGAATAAGCAAGATTTTCACCTATCCTGATTTTTTTACCAATGTTGTACTGTGTATTGGAACGCACTGTATATCTGGTGAGAAAAGTTTCCATCAAGGTCCCATCCTGATTAAAATAGTTGGCAGAAAACAGGTAATTTCCCTGATCTGAACCACCGCTCACCGTGACGTTATGACTCGTAATTGGTGCCGGACTGAAGATTTCTTCATACCAGTTTGTTCCGTTTTTGTTGGAACGGGTGATCCTGTTAAAACCAGCATACTCTGCAGGGGTGAAAAAAGGTTTCACATTATACAAAGAAGGATTTGTTCCCGGATCGCCTTCCTTTGCGCCTCTCGGTAAAATGTAATCGGGAACGACATAGCTAGGGCCATTTCCATAGAGTGCATCATTGAGGTCAGTTTCTCCGGAGTTGATCAGCATCTGACGCTTTAAATTCGCCATTTCCTGAGGATTCAGGATATCCCATACATTTCCGCTTTTAGGGCGTTGCGTTCCATAATACGCATCATAGTTCACCTGGATCTTTCCTTTTCCTTTTTTAGTCGTCAGAATGATCACGCCATTTGCAGCCCGGGAGCCATAAATAGAAGCCGAACCCGCATCTTTAAGCACTTGTGCCGATTCAATATCGTTGGGGTTAATGTCGGAAGTACTTTGGGTAGGCACTCCATCCACGACGTACAGCGGACTGTTGTTTCCGAAAGTATTGATCCCCCTGATCTTCACCTGAGGTTCCTCACCCGGTTGTCCGGAGCCCAATACGGTTACACCGGATGCTTGTCCCTGTAACAGGTTGTTTACCGATGAGACCGGTTGTTTGATCATGGAAGAAACGTTGACCACCGAGACTGCTCCCGTCAGGTCCTTTTTCTTCTGCGTCGAATATCCGACCACCACGACCTCACCGAGGGAAGTGGCTTCTTCTTCCAACTGAACATTGACCGTAGTTTTTCCTGCAGCGGCAACCTCTTTGGTTTTAAAACCGATGTAAGTAAACACCAAAACCGCATCTGCTGCGGTTGTGGTAATCGCATAATTGCCATTTACATCAGTCATTGCACCAATGGAAGTTCCTTTTATTTTAACACTTACGCCAGGCAGGGTTTCTCCTTTGGTGGAGCTTACCTGTCCTTTGATGACGATCTGTGGTTTTTTCGCTTCTGCTTCCGCAGCGGCAAAGGTGTCTTTATCGTATAATAAAATGTGCTGATCCACCACCCGATAAGTGATGTTAAGGGCAGCGAGCGTTTCCGACAGAATATCTCCAAGACGCTTGTTAACTACGTTTAAAGAGACGATCCGCTCGGATCTGATCATGGAAGGGCTATAAATAAACTTTACCTTAGTCTGGTTTTGGATTTCCTTTAAGATCTGTTTTATTTTACCTTCAGTAATATTAATAGAAATTTCTTTGTTCAATATTCCCTGGGCCTCTACTTTTTTTGCAAAGGTGCTACAGGTAAATAAGATCACAAGAAATATTTGGCTTACAGATATTCTCATTGCTGTTATTATTAAAGCAACAAATCGCTTTTTATTCATACCTTTAGAAGTTTTGTTCGTTAATGTGAAAAATTTCGTTCAGAATCAATTTAACTGGCAATGTCCCGCAACATTGTCAGTTTTTTTTTGGAAGGTGGTCTAGTAAAAGTTTCTCTTTTTCATACGCTGTTGGTTTGGTTGGTTAGTTGATTGGTTAATTAGATTACTAATGCTTATTCAGATCGGATTCGCTCCTGCAAGGTCCCGCAACGCTGCTGGTTTAAATCTTTTGACCCGTTATTTCTTATCGTTTGTTATTTCTTACTCTTAATGATGATGCTTGTTCCCGAGATTTCATAGGTCGCTTTAATAGACTCACAGAGAAAATCCAGTTTGTTATATAAGCTCTGTTCAGAAAGGTCTCCCGTAAACGTATTGTTGTATAAAGCCCCGCTTTCTACCACAAAATCGATCTCATAGGTCTTTTTAAGCTGTGCGATCACCTCTGCCAATGGCGCATCATTGAAAGCAAAAGCATCTTTAACCTCGGTAACGCGCAGTTCTGCCATTACCGGTTCAGGATTGCTGACCAGCGTTTTTTCAAATACTTTCTGATCACTGATGAATACCGCTTTTTGATTAGGAGTTAAGAAAATGGCTTTATCCGTACCTAAGATTCCTTTCACAATGGCCAGTCTGCCGGAAACCGGAGAAACCTGAACTTTCCCCGTATGCACAGAAACTTCAGTTGATTTACCGGAGGCACTTGTTCTGATCATGAAACTCGTTCCAAGAACTTTGGTGATCACATCTTTACTATAGACCATAAAAGGTCTGGAAGCATCTTTACTGATCTGGAAAAATCCTGCCCCTTCCAAGGTCACTTCCCGGACATCGCGACTAAAATGAGCCGGATATTTAACTACCGCATTTTTTTCGAGGATGACAGAGCTGCCATCTTCAAAGGTAATTTTCTCGGGTTTTCCCGAAGTATTGGTACATTCTTTAACACCTTGTACAGATTGAACTGCCAGGAATGTTGGAATGCGGGTTTCTTCTTTAAAAAACACATAACCGGTGATCAGCAGAAAACCAGCAACCGCAGCAGCAATACCAGTCCACATTCCTGAAGATCGCCTGCTGTGTTTTATGAAAACAGGGCTTGCTGTTTCCGGAGTGGAGATGTCCACATGAATCCTGTCCCAAAGCTTTTGCTCCATAGTATTGATTTCCCTGGGGTTAATCTCCTCAAGGTCTTCTTTATCAAGCATTCCGTAAAGTTCTTCAACGATTCTTTTTTCCTCGTCTGTACATGTTCCCTGGAGGTATCTGTCCAATAAAAGATGAAATGCTTCTCTACTCATTATTATAGCTTTTAAACTATATGTAAGTTAAAGGCAGGCTATCCCTAAAGAAAATAAAAATATTTTCTGTTTTTATAAAAACAGGCTGAGAAGGAGGGGCAAAAAGAGGTAATCTTTCAAATGAAAACGCATCGATTTGAGGGATTGGGTGATGTGGTATTCCACCGCCTTTTCGGAGATGTTCAGCTCCCGGGAGATGTCCTTTACAGAATAGTGTTCGAGTCTGCTCAGCTTAAACACCTCTCCTGTTTTCTTGGGTAACCTGGCGATCCCATCGGTCAGGGCACCAGACAATTCATTGAGCATCAACAGGTAATCGGTGTTTTCTACCGTATCATTCTTTAGCACCTTCAGGTGATCCTGATAGTTCTCCCTTACCAGCTGAGATTTATAATGATTAATGATGCTATATTTCAAGCCTCCAAAAAGATAATTACTGATGGAACCAATGTTTACAGTCTCCCTTCTGCGCCAAAGGTCTACAAAAAGATTTTGTGTGAGTTCTTCAGCAAGCTCCTTATAATGTGTTTTTTTATAAGCCACCTGGAACACCCCTTTCCAATACCGTGTGTAAATCTCCCTGAACGCACGTTCGCTGCCGTCTTTAAAAAGAACGACCAGTTCATCATCTGTGAGGACGGAAAGGTTCATAAGGCAGTTAGGATAGTTAGTTAGTCCGGTTCTAACAAATTTAACAATAAAAGTCAAAGGGCGATAAAAAATTATCTGCACCTAACTAACAAATCACTCAGCAGGATTGACAGCCCCTGCTGAGTGACGCTAACCTAAAAGGGTAAAGACATATGTACCATTACCCGGTTTCCGGCTTTCGCTCTCCCTCCTGCGAGGTCCTGGGAACGTACATTCTGGTAATTGGCACCAAAAGAAAGGCCTTTCATTGCTACTTCTACCCCCACAACAGCGGATAAGGAATAGCCTCCGGATACTTCCACATTGTATTTATTATTTTCTACATCTTTATCGGCGGTCTCATATAAAACACCTGCATTAGGCGCTACAGTAACCACATTTGCGAGTCTGAATTTGTAATAGGCCAGCATATTTGCCGTCAGCTTATTTCCATAACGGTAATGGTATTTGTTTTCCGTATTGATCTTATAGTTCACATTTGTATTCAAACCCAGGTCATTGTAACGGATGTCATAGGCCGCATTGAGGGTAAAATCAGTGCTCGCTGTCCCCAGCTGGAAGTTATTCGGGGATTCCTGAATGGCCAGTCTTTCCGAAGGTTCATATTTTCCTGTGGGCACTTTTAGCCCTCCTCCAATCCAGACCGATTGCACCAGCAGGCGTTCTCCAAGGGTTCCACTTTTGTCCAGCAGCTTATAATAGCCCATCAGTGCAATGTCTCCAAGGCCGTTTTTAGTGCCATTGCCAGTCTGACTTTCTCTTTTATTGAAATTATAAGGTACAAAAGCCAAAATCCGAAAGCGGCTTCCGATGTTCCAGCCTCCCCAGAGCTCGGCACTCTGGTAAGTTTCATCGGCAGTGATCGGCGTCCTTTGTCCCAACGGCCCCAGATGAGTCTGTAAGCTCTTATGCTGATACCTCAACCCTATAAATCTTTTATTAAACTCGGGCAGGATCCCCAGGTAATAACTTCCTACGCCACAACCGCAAATGTCGCAGGCAAAGCTGGCAAATGTAGTGGAGCACAACAGCATCAAGCTAATTATTATTCTCTTCATCATCATTATCATTGTTGTTTGATCGTTATAAAACCTTGTTATTGTTCAGACAAAAGTTTGTTATTGATAAACTCTTCGTCATTTAAAGTGGATAAGAAAGCAGTTAGCTTTGTCTTATCATTTTCTGTTAAAGTGATTCCCCGGCGGTCTCCCTGCTGGAGTAAGGGATCCAGATTGGGGGTTGCCTGCACTTCCGAATTGTAATGTTCCAGCACGCCGCCCAGGCTCAAAAACCGCCCGTCGTGCATGTAAGGAGCGGTATAGCGCAGGTTCCTCAAAGAAGGCACCTTAAACTTATACTTATCCGTACTGATGAGGGTAGCGAGGTATAAACCCTGGTCGTTGATCGGGCTTGGCCCCAAGCCATTGTTCCGGAAAGTGCCATCGGTAAACAGGGGTTCGCTATGGCAGGAAGCACATTTCTGCTTAAACAAAGTATATCCCTCCTGTTCATCGGCTGTAAAAACAGCATTCCCCTCTTTTCTCATTACCTTATCATATTTTGAATTACTACTGACACATAGGAGCATGAACTGCGACAAAGCCTTCATAAACCTCGCAGTGCTGATCTCTTCGCTTCCAAAAGCACGCTTAAACATTTCCGTATACTTCGGCAGCTGCCGGAGTTTATTGAATACATTTTCCAGCTTCTCGTCCATTTCCTCATGCGTGGTAATGGGTGCAATGGGCTGTAAATCCAGGTCGTAAATTCCACCTCCCCACATGAACGATTTGTTCCAGGCCAGGTTCATAATCGGCGGGGAATTGCGCGTTCCCAGGCGGTCGTCTATCCCATGGCTCACGTCATGTCCGTGCTGCGTGAAAGCAGAAGATTGAATGTGACAGGAACCACAGGTGATGGTATTGTTCCGGGAGAGCCGGGGCTCATAAAACAAGGCCCTTCCCAATTCAAAGCCCTCTTTAGTGATCTTATTGTTGGCAAAATTATAGACTGGCTCCGGGAAGTTTGCAGGCTGCCGAAAGCCCAGAAAATCTGCAATCTTATCGATCACAAGGTTGTCTTTGAGGACCACATCCTTCTTACAGGCCAGAATAAAAATGCCCATCAGAAAAAGCGTTATCCAGTGTTTTTTATTCATGGCGACTAATTTTCGGTATGGTCATGTCTGAACATTTCGCTCAGGTTATTGGCAATGTTCGCACTAAAGTCACCAAACATGACGTTCGGATGCGCCGCGATACTAAAGGCATTTTTTCCGTTAAAGACTTTCATCAGGTCTACAAAGAGGTGCACATTGCTCTGACGGTCCTTCCTCACCTTCGCAATTCCGGCCGCTTTCAGGTCCAAAGTGACTGTCCTGATGTTGTTTAATGTTGGGGCATTATAACCGCCAAAACCACCAATATGGTATTTGAACTGCTTTTTACCGGAAGGGTCGCCACTTTGATCGTCAGAGATCACCGCAGAATTCCCTTCGAATTTGAAAAAGATATAGCCGTTTTGCCAGCCCCAATACATCCCACCTGAATCATGGCCACCACCATAGGCAGGATCCAGGATTCCGGTCCGCTTTTCCACCGGCATGGTACTTCTTAAACTGTCTACCCCTACGGTAAAGGTTAAGCGGGTATAATCTCCCTCCGGAACATTGACCTTGGCAAAACGGGTCGTTTTATCGGCACCATTGATCAGGAAATAGCTATCGTCCTGTTTTACGGTGTATTCCTGACCGGAAGCAGTCGCCACCTTAATGTTGCTGATGAAATATTGCAGAAAAGAAATAGAAAACTTCTCTCCTGCAGCATTGGTATATGGACTTCCGGTATTGTTAATAGAAAAAGTCCGTTCTCCGACAATATTATCAAACTCTACGGAAAAGGGGGCCAGATTTGCGGCTACAAATTCCGGAGCAGCATCTTCCTTTTTAGAACAGGCAGATAAGATCAGAAAGATACCGCCCAGCAGTATCGATTTAAAGTTTTTTAGGTTGTTCATCTTTGTTTTTTTATCATTAGAAAACCAATTTGAGGCCATTAATGGCAAGCGTATCAAAATGGATTTTCCTGTTTTTTATTGGTTATAAATGATTCGTCAGTTAATGTTCCCAGAAAAGCAATCAGCTCCTCTTTCTCGGTTTCGGTAAGCGGAATACCTATTGTCCCATGGTCCTGATAAAGGATGGGATCAACAGTCGGAGTAGCTTTTATTCCGGAATTGTAATGCTCCAGCACTTCTGCTATCGTATTGAACCTTCCATCGTGCATGTATGGTGCAGTAAGCAAGACGTTTCTCAGGGAAGGGGTTTTGAATTTTCCCAGATCGGCAGGGTTAAAACTCACCCTGAAATGACCCTGATAAATCCCCTCCTTTTCATCGCCGAAAACGACATCAAGGCCATTGTTATGGAAAGCCTGATCGGTAAATAATGCGCCCTTATGACAAGCGCTACATTTTTCGCGGTACAGGTTCATGCCATTCAGCTCTGGTATGGAAAGCATTACCTCTTTACGCAGGTATTGATCGTAGCGTGAGTTGGCAGAGATCAGCGTCCGTTGAAATTGCGACAAAGCTTTTACCACATCTGTTGACCGGATTTCTTGCTTAAAGACCCGTTTAAACCGATTCACATAATCCGGTACCGCCTTCAGTTCTGCTTCCAGTTCATAGAGGTCCTGATGCATTTCATCCTCAGCTGTAAGCGGGCCAAAAGCCTGAGATTCCAGGTTTTTAGCTCCTCCATCCCAGAAAAGTCCCTGATTTGCCCATGCCAGATTAAACAATACCGGGGCATGCCGCAACAGCGGACGTCCGGAAAAACCTTTATTGCTCAGGACTAAGCCATCCGAAAAGGCCAGTTCCTGCCGGTGACAGGAAGCACAGGAAATCCGGTTGTTACCAGATAACCTGGTGTCGTAAAAAAGCCTTCTCCCCAGCTCAATTCCTTCTTCCGTTAAAGGGTTGTCGGGATCTGTCTCGATTGGAGGAAATTCCTTTGGCAGCTGGAGCTGAACTTCATGAAGCCGTACAGGATTTTCTTCCTGCGGCGTCTCCTTTTTACAGGAAATCAGCACCGCACAGAAGAAAAGTCCGGCAGCAATACGTAGAAAAGCAGAATTGCTGGTCATGCGTTTTAGTTCAGCGATTTGATACTGAATACTTTCGTCGCATAGTTTCCTGCTACCGCAGTCATTGCAGTGGCTTGCGCCGCTCCCACGACAGGAGTCGTCATGACATCCAGTCCGTCGAGTGCTTTGGCCACATCTACATTAAGAACGAGACGACTTGATGTTGCGGCGCTGATGCTTAATGTTCTCGGCAGATCCAACGCAACAGTTTTGTAATTGGCATTGAGCCCCGTTTCTATTTTCAGTGTTTTCGAATTCTCCCCTTCCGTAACTTTACCCGTTACAGAAGTAAAAATATAGCTCGTCAGCCACATCCAGGAAACGTTCGTCATCCCGTTTAAAGGAGACAATTCTCCGGAAAGCATGCTCAGGTTATCATTGTATTTAGAATCTACACCTACCGAGAATTTTATGGCTTTATAATCCCCGGCAGGAATGTCTTTCAGCACGATATCTTCTCTTTTCGTAGCGGGATAAACGGTAGTAGGGAGGTCATTGTTAACCCCTTTCAGGTTGATCACCCCTGTTTCTTCGAGTAAATAATAAGATCCCGGAACTTTAAATTCTGCGCCTGTATTGTTTACCAGTACCACATTGCTGATCCAATACCTGAATTTATTGAAATTATAGATTTTTCCGGAAGCAGTAAAGTCGGTATTAAGGGCAAAGTCCTGATTCCCAAAGACCGCATCAAAGGTCAGGGTAGTTTTTCCATTTGCATCGATGGCATTGATGGGATCTTTATCTTTTGAGCAGGCGGTAAATAAGAGTACTGATAAGCTAAGGATGGTTAATATTTTCTTCATTTTATTTAAAAATTATGGGTCATACCGCTCCCATTCCATGGGAATGAGCTCGCAGGCAGGATTAAAAAAATTGAAAATTTTGTTTACAGCCAGTCCTCCGGTGTTGTGAAACACCAGGACATTTCCATATACAGATGATGGTCCGAAATAACGGTTATTCGCCGAAATGACGGTGATTTTCCTGATGATGAAAAAAGAAAACTAGGCTGTTAAATAAGCGGAAATGAAGAAAGCCGCGGGTGGAGGATGAAGAATTTCAGTGATACTTTCCGGCAGGTGGAAAGGTCTTTCTTTTGAAAAATCTTTCCTGATAAACCAGGCAGGAAAAACAAGCAATACATTTGACTTCATGAAGAAGGTATCTCCTGCATTTTTCTTTTGTGCTTCTCTTTCCTGCCTTTTCTCTTTTTCTTCTGCCTGTCTGAGTTTATTGGTCAGGTAACATTTACCATTGCAATGCATTTCTGGTTTGTCCCTGTTCTCGCAAAGCGTATTGGCAATGTATTGCTGATTGAGTTCAAAACCCGCATAAATGAAGACCCTGCTAAACTGAGTCAGCAGTATCATGGTCAACAAAAACATAGCGGTAAAACTCCTGAACATCATTTATTTCTTAAGGTATTTGTCCGGATTGTTTACGAAACTTTTTTTACAGCCTGCACTGCAAAAGCCATACACCACCTTATTATGTGTGTGGGTAAGGGTGCTTCCCTTTTTCACTTTCATTCCGCAAACCGGATCTCTGGCATCGGTTTTCAGGGTATCTGCCTGGGCTTGCGGAGCAGAAAACAGCTCCGGATTTCCGGAGGATTTAAAGGCCGCGCTGCTGAGTAAAAGCAGCAAGATGCAGGTGGTCAGTTTTCTCATTTCTTATACTCATTTAATAAAATATCCATGTCCTCCATGAGCTTTTTGACTTCTTTATCCAGAGTCCCATCATAGGCACCCCGAATGCGTTTTTCTTTGTCTACCAGGATGAGGTATCCCTGGTGCATAAAACCGCCGGGCGCTTTACTATCTTCCTTTGCTGCAACGATATAATTACGTTCCGCAAGGGCATAAATCTCTTCCTTAGCTCCCCAAAGGTATTCCCATTGGGTTCCTTTAACACCTAGTTTATCTGCGTATGCTTTCATTCTCGAAGGAACATCATACTTCACATCAATGGTATGAGAAGCCAGTTTCACTTCCGGATTGCCTTCATACTTTTTGTACACCTTCAATAAATTTCGGTGCATGGTCGGACAAATGGTTGGACAAGAGGTAAAAAAGAAATCCGCCACATAGATCGCTCCATTGAAGTCTTTATCCGTTACGGCCACACTATCCTGATTTAAGAGTTTAAATGCGGGAATCGTTCTAAAAACAGTATCTATCACTGTTTTACCATCAACAACCTTCTCCTGTTGTTCCATTTGCAGAAATGGCAGCCGTTTTGGCTTTTCTTTACAGCTAAAAAGAAACAAAAGAAAAAAGGAAAGACAGGTGATATTTAATCTCATTATTTTTTGAATTTACTGAGGTAAGCTTCGGACGATTTGATTTCTTTTTTGTAGAGGCTGTCGACGCGTTGAATCTTCGCTTTTTCTTCCTTGAAATATTTGACAGATTCTTCGTTTGACTTACCTGTTACATCAGGTTCAAACTTGTGCATCCAATCGTTCATGCTGTCTTCGGCCGTAGTCAGGTCCTGCAACAAGGCCTTCATCGATTCTTTTTCTTTTAAGGTATCGAGCTCAGGATATTTTGCTTTAAGCCCTTTCAGGTCTTTCAATAAGGTATCCAGCTTCATCTGGTAGTTAACGATGGCCGTTTGATCACCCATTACCAGGTCATGAAACTTCATCACTTCATCGCGTTCTTTTTTGTAATCTGCGTTTTGCGTACATGCAGCTGCTCCAAGAGCCAGCAGCACTATTCCAACTAATTTCTTCATCTTAATTTTTAAAAATATTCGGGTATGGTTAGCCATCAAATTTCCAATATGCGGCATAAGGGCAATTCAAGGGATATCAATACCCCCTTCCCTTGCCAGACATAAAAAAAATGGATGGTCTGACCCGGAGGGCCAGCAACTTCGGGACTATACGCTCAACTGCGGAGGGTGGAAAATCGCATTCAAAATAGATTGCGGCATTCCCGTAGACAGCGGAATATGAAAATGAATTTCCGCGAAGGCATATTGTTTAAATTCCAGGGCGTTGACTACGATGGCGTCCTGAATGGGTGTTTTCTGTGCTTGTCTTTCCTGTTTCTGTTCTTTGTCCTGCGCCTGCTTTAACTTATTCATTAAATAGCACTTTCCATTACAGTGAAGCTGAGGTTTATCTTTATTCACACAAAGCTCGGCAGCGATGTATTTCTCGTTCATTTCAAAACCAACGAACACAAAAGCGTTGGAGAAGTTTACCGTAAGTAAACTCAACAAAAGCAATATGGCTGTTGGTTTGATTAACATTGGCGCAAAGATAGGGAACAATTATCGGGATTTACCAGATAAAGCATAAAAAAAAGCAGGCCTGAGCCTGCTTTTCCATATATTATTTCAATATTTTTATTGGTTTCTTGTGTTCGTCAATGGCCACAAAAGAAAACTCTCCTGTAACGGCCTTTTCCCGGTCTTCAGAATACATTTGTTCAATGTAAATCTCCACTCTTACTTTCAGACTGGTATTTCCGATATGACTTACTGTGCCGATGAGCTCTACAATTGTTCCTGCAGGGATCGGTTTTTTAAAATCAATCCGGTCACTACTAACAGTTACCATGATTTGTCTGCTGAAACGGGTGGCCGTAATAAAGGCAACTTCATCCATCATGTGCATGGCTGTCCCGCCAAATAAGGTATCGTAATGATTGGTGGTATTGGGAAACACGGCTTTAAAAATGCGTGTTTCCGACGCTTTAATTTTATCTTCTACTGTCATTTATTTTTCTTTAATCACTCATTCCAGGGGAAAATCTATTTCCCTCTCAGTTTGCCCCATTTTAAATAGGTAGCACCCCATGAGAATCCTGCTCCAAAAGCCGTTAATAAAAGTTTATCACCGTATTTGAAGTCATCTTTAAAATCCCATAAGCACAATGGAATCGTTGCTGCGGTGGTATTTCCGTACCTGCCGATGTTCACTTTCACCTGTGATTCTGTAAGGTTCAATTGCTCCCCTACGGCCTGAATGATCCTTAAATTTGCCTGGTGAGGAATCAGATAGTTGATTTGTTTAATGTCAAGGTCATTTGCCCTCAGGATCTCTCTGCAAGTATCCGTCATGCCTTGAATCGCTGCTTTAAATACCACGCGGCCATCCTGACGAACATAATGCAAGTTCTGATCCAATGTATCCTGCGATGCAGGATATTTGGAACCTCCGGCAGTAACGATCAGGTTTTCCTTCCCGCTGCCATCTGTTCTGAAATAACTATCTATTAATCCTACTTCTTCTTCTGTTTGTTCCAATAAAACTGCTCCGGCACCATCTCCAAAAAGAATACAGGTATTGCGGTCTTTATAGTTGACGATCGAGCTGTTTTTATCAGCACCAATCACGACTACACGTTTGCAACGTCCGCTTTCGATCATGCTTGCCCCAAGAGTCAAAGCATAAAGGAAACCGCTGCAGGCAGCATTGGTATCTATTCCCCAGGCATTCTTTAATCCTGCTTTTTCACACACCATACTTCCGGTAGAGACCATTACATAGTCTGGCGTAGAAGTGGATACAATCACACAGTCAATTTCGTCAGGGTGTACATTTCCATCTTCAAGCAATCTTTTCAAGGCATTTGTTGCCAGGTCAGAAGTGGCCACATTGGCATCGTTCACGATTCTTCTCTCCCTGATCCCGGTTCTGGAAACGATCCATTCATCATTCGTTTCCACCATTTTTTCCAGGTCCTTGTTGCTCAAAACAGTTTCCGGAACATAACCACCAACTCCGGTTATCACCGCATTTTTACGTATTCTCATTCTGTGTGCTGTATCTATTAAAACAGGCAAGCGTACCACTTGCCTGTTTGATTTTTTTTTACAAAGTTACAGCTTCTTCAACATATTCCCGCAGTACTTTTGCAGCAGCGACCATTTCTGTCAATGCTTTTTTTGTTTCGTCCCAATGTCTGGTCTTCAAACCGCAATCCGGATTTACCCAAAGTTGTGCCGAAGGGATCACTGAGCGTGCCTTTTCCAACAGAAAAACCATCTCTTCTTTGGCTGGAACACGAGGCGAATGAATGTCGTAAACCCCTGGTCCTATTTCATTTGGATATTTGAAGTCCGCAAAAGCATCCAGCAATTCCATTTGTGAACGGGAACATTCAATCGTGATGACATCCGCATCCATGTCTGCGATATTTTGAATAATGTCATTAAATTCAGAATAGCACATATGGGTATGAATTTGTGTTTCATCCTGTACGCCACTGGCAGAAATGCGGAAAGCACGTACTGCCCAGCGCAAATAATTCTGCCAATCGGCCTTTCTCAAAGGCAAACCTTCGCGAATTGCAGGCTCATCAATCTGAATAATTTTTATTCCTGCGCTTTCCAGATCCAGCACCTCATCTCTGATGGCCAATGCAATCTGGGTACAGGTTTCGGAACGTGGCTGATCATTGCGCACAAAAGACCATTGCAAAATCGTAACCGGTCCGGTTAACATGCCTTTCACCCATTTCTCCGTCAGCGATTGCGCAAAAGACGACCACCTGATGGTCATTGGTGCAGGGCGATGAACGTCTCCATAAATGATAGGCGGTTTCACACACCTGCTTCCATAACTTTGGACCCATCCATTTTTAGTAAACGTAAATCCAGCCAGCTGCTCACCGAAGTATTCCACCATGTCATTGCGTTCAAATTCTCCATGAACAAGTACATCAATCCCTGTTTCTTCCTGGAAAAGGATTGTTTCTTTGGTTTCCTTTTCAATCAATGCATCATATTCTTCCTGGCTCAGTTCTCCTTTTTTGAACTTTGCCCTCCAGCTTCTTACTTCTGCAGTTTGCGGAAAGGAACCGATGGTAGTGGTTGGGAAGGAAGGTAATTTCAAGGCTTCTTTTTGAGCAACACTTCTTAGTGCATAGGGATTTAAGCGCTGCTCATCTTTTTCAGTAACCCCTGATACCCTTTGCTTTACGCCAGGGTTATGGATCAAAGTAGATGTTTTCCTGTTGCTATTGGCTTGTACATTACTTTCCAGCTGTGTCTGGGCCTGGGCATCGCCTTCTGCCAATTGCTTTAAAATCACCAGCTCTTCTACCTTCTGCTTCGCAAAAGATAGCCATTGTTTGATCTCCGGCGTTAGTGTAGCCTCATTCGTTTCCAGATCAAGGTCACATGGTGAATGGATCAGAGAACAAGAAGGACTAATGATCAGACGGTTTACACCAATCTTCTCTTTTGCGGTTTCAATCAATTGCAAGGATGCACGAAAATCATTTTTCCAGATGTTCCGGCCATCAACCACACCGATAGAAAGGACAAGCCTAGCAGGAATTACGGCTAAAACAGTCGACAATTGTTCCGGATTTCTCACAAGATCGATATGTAAAGCATGTACAGGAAGTCCAACCGCCAGTTCTGTATTGTCTTTTAAAGCTTCGAAATAAGTAGCCAGAAGCGTTTTAAGTCTGGGAAACTGTTTTTTGATTTCAGCATACACATATTTAAATGCCGCTTTATCTTTCTCTGTCAGGTCTAAAGAAAGAAAGGGCTCATCAAACTGTACCCATTCTACCTGTTGTTCTTCCAGTTTTTTAAGAATCTCTATGTAGACTGGCAACAGGTTTTTGATCAGGTCAATCCGATCAAACCCAGCTTCTTTCTCTTTACCTAACAATAAATAAGATACCGGGCCAATCAGCACTGGCTTGGTTTGAATGCCCAGTCTTTTGCTCTCCTGATATTCATCCAGTAATTTAGTGGAGAACAGTTTGAACTGTTGATCTTTGGTAAATTCCGGTACGATATAATGGTAATTGGTATCAAACCATTTGGTCATTTCCATGGCAGTGATGTCCAGTCCTTCTTTTTGATAACCTCTGGCCATCGCAAAGTAAAGGTCCAGCTCTGTATTTGACTTGTTGAGAATCACCTCATGGTAGCGCTTAGGAATGGCACCTACGGTAAGGGACAAATCCAATACCTGATCATAAAATGAGAAGTCGTTGGAAGGAATCAAGTCGATTCCTTTCTCTTTTTGCAGCTCCCAGTTCTGCTGGCGGATGTTTTTCCCTACCTGTACCAGATTTTGAATGGTACTTTTCCCTGCCCAAAATTGCTCACAGGCTTTTTTGAGTTCTCTGTTACTACCTATACGCGGGTAGCCTAGATTGTTTGTTAGCATTGTCTTGCTTTTTAATTGATGAAAAGATCAGTTAAAAGTTCTTTGCTGAAATCGCAATGCTGACGGAAAGAAGGAAAAGGAAAAATAAATGTACAGACACACGCCTTCCGAAGAAGGTATGTATTGGATATACACCTACCTGACCCATGCTTCAGATCGCGAAAGCAATGTCAATTCGGTAAAGGCAGGTCTCCTGACTTGTAACATTTTTACCATCCTTCCCATTCCTGGATTGGAACAGTGGATATTCTTGGGTAAAAACCTTTTTGTGTTACTTACAGTTGCGCGACAGCTCGTGATTTACACACGATTCCCTATTAATCTACAGCTAAGTAAAACCTCTTCCGGTTGATGATGAAATAAAGTAAAGAACTTATCAGAACAAAGGTAAGGAAAAATCCAGCTCCCCTGGTATACCTTAACGGGAGCATCGGATTTCCAGATATTTTATTTATTTTTATCAAAATCGATCATATGAATAGAAAGAGCTGTCTTCCTCCCCCTAGATATTAATATTTAACCTACAAGGTATCCTTTGATTTTGCCAATGAAATAACTGGCACTCTTCGGTATACCTACGTGTTTTCAGTTTATTTATTAATATTTATTTCCTGTGTTAGAACAGGAAGACAATTCTTTTATGAAAAAATCATATTTGTTATTACACTTTGCGGTAATACTTGCCGGCTTCACCGGTATATTCGGTAAACTCATTTCCCTGAACGAAGGGCTTCTGGTTTGGTACAGAGTATTTTTCTCTTCGATTATTCTGTTTTTGATCCTGAAACTTTTCAAAGTCCGGGACTGCAACACTTCAAAAGAAAAATTTGATATTGCTAAAATTGGGCTCTTTATAACCATTCATTGGGTATTCTTCTACGCCAGTATAAAATATTCGAATATTTCAATCGGTGTCGTATGTTATTGTTTAACCAGTTTTTTTACTGCAGTATTCAGTCCGCTGATTAACCGCCAGCGATTCAATATAAGCGAGCTGTTGTTAAGCTTGCTAACGCTTATCGGCATTGCATTAATCTTCCATTTCGACGCTTCCTATCAGCTGGGAATCATACTCGGTGTCATATCCTCGGCTTTCGCCGCCCTCTACACCATTTACAACGAGCGGATTGTAAGAAAATACGACAGCAGGATCATCAATTACTACCAGATGATTGGAGGTACAGTTGCTTTGGGTGTCTTTCTCCCGCTCTATCTCCATTATTTCCCTGCACCATCGCTTATTCCGGATTTGAAAGATACCGGATATCTGATCCTGCTGGCTTCGTTTTGCACCGTAGGACTTTATATTATTTTTGCGGAATCATTAAAGCGCATATCTGCATTTACTGTAAACTTAAGTTTTAATCTTGAACCAGTATATGCCATCATCATTGCCTTTCTTTTCTTCAACGAAAGTAAAGAGCTCAACTTTTCCTTTTATATAGGTCTGCTTTTTGTAATGTCGTCCGTAGTTTTACAGACCATATTTTCGTTGAAACCATCCAATAAGCAGACCGATGTTTTAGCGTCTGATTGAATCAGTTATAAGATTTAAAAGAGATGAAAAGGGTCGTAAGAAGTGATTACACTTCTGCGGCCCATTTCGAACAATTAACCATTGACATCAATAGGCAAGGAAAAACAGAATTTACTGCCTTCACCCAATGCGCTTTCTACCCAGATCTTTCCACTTTCTGCTTCAATAAAATCTTTAGAAATGGCCAGTCCCAATCCCGATCCGGACTTGTTATTGCCATCTGTAGGAACCTGAAAATACTTATCAAATAATCTCTTTTGATAAATCTCCTCGATTCCTTTTCCAAAATCGCGCACAGAAAACTCGATGTCTTCTGCATTTTCGATCACCTGAATCACGACTTTCGATTTCTCCGCACTGTAACGAAGTGCATTAGAGAGGAAATTTACCAGGACCCATGCTGTTTTTTCTACATCTACATTCACCTTAGGCAAATTATTCCTGCTGATCAGTTCCAATTCAATATTTTTCTGCTCTGCCTGAAAGCGGACAGAATCCATGGCATAGATCGCAATCTTTCGGGGGTCGGATTTCACGAAATTCAGCTGAAGGTTTCCCGTTTCTACCTGTGCAAGGTCCAGCAATTCACTCGTGATCTTTAGCAGGCGGCCACAATCTTCGCGGATGTGCTGCACCAGTTCTTTCTGTTCTACATTCATCATGCCTACCCGTTCATCGTCCATTAGCTTTAAACTCATTTTAATGGAAGAAATCGGGGTTTTCAATTCATGGGATACCGTAGCGATAAAATTGGTCTTCGCTTCATCCAGCTCTTTAAACTGCGTGATATTTTTTAAGATGTAGACCTCTCCTGCAGCTTTTGCCGTCTGGTTCATGGCCACATCTGTCTGTCCTTCGTAAACAGGAACCGTGATTTCCCGTTTTTCCAGCTGGAAATAAGATTCTTTATTGTCTGCATAGATCTTCATGGCTTTCTCCGTCTGTTTGCCCTGGAGAATGCGGTTCAGCAAATCGTTCTTTTTCATTAATACTTCTGCATTCTGGCCGATCACCGCTTCTCCATTCAGGTTCAACAGTTCTCCTGCAACCTTATTAAAAAAGAGAATTTCTTTACGCTCATTCAAACCGATAATCGCATCCTGCATTTGCTCAATGATCGCTTCAATCCTTAATTTCTCCGATTGAATCTTAGAAAGGTTGCTGTTTTCCCATTTATTGAGCTCGTGGGCCATCGCATTGAAAGACACGGCGAGCTCCGCGAATTCATCAGAACCATTAAATTCCAGGCGTTGTTTATAGTTTTTGCGACTGATCTCGCGGATCGCTTCCGAAAACTCCCTTAATGGATTGGCCACGAAACCAGGAAAATTAACGATAAAAGAAAACAAGATCAGAAAACAAATTGAAGCGGCAAAGATCACATACATGGCCGCTTTTTCTATCGCCTTTTGCGCGGTGTCATTTTTACGGACGATGGCATCCATATTCAATTTATCGATGATCCGGAGCTCTGACCTCAGCTTAGTCACTGCAGCCTGCATATCAGACAGGCTCGCAGCAGGGTTGTTTATATTTTCATAAGCTTTGCGCAAGGCCGCAACCGCCTCCCCCTCTCCTTTTTCCGTCACGTTCTTTCCTTCCAGTTCCAGGTAGTTTTCAAAATCTTTCTTTGCAGCAACAGAAAGGGGCAGTTGATGTTCATCCAATACTGCACGCATATTGCTCGTATAGTTCAGTGTTTCATAATTGTCTTTCAGGATCACTTTGGAACTCAGCGAGATTTTATTCATGTAAAACAAAGAAATTGCTCCAAAGAAGATAACCACCACAAACAGGAATCCGAATCCGAGGCGGAGTTTGGTTTTGATTTTCATGACACTATTTTTTTTAATACTTGTTTTTATATTTTTAAAGGGATAACCCTCGTGTTTTCTGATGTTAACTGACCGGTTATGATAAAATCACCAGGTCCGTTTCTGTGGTGGAAATATGCTTCAGCAACTGGTTAAAAATTGCCGTTCGCATGATCACCTGAAAAAGGTTTAAATGCGGTTTTCCAATACATATTGTCGTAATTTCTTTTTCATCTGCCATCCTCGTAATCGTGCCGGTAACGTCATCACTTTTCACTTTGATCACTTCTGCACCCAGCTCTGTTGCAAGCTTAAAATTATTGATCAGATGGCGTTGCAAATCTAATTTAATTCTATCACCACTTTCCTTACTATTCTGCACATATAACACAATCCATGGAGAACGGTAATAGGAAGCCAGCCTTGCTGTTTTACGGATCACAATTTTAGCAGTTTTATTGTTCGTGGAAATGCAGGCCATAAAGCGTTCCTGACGCAGTTTGATCTGTTTGGGAATTTCAATGCTGATCTTTCTTTCCACATGATGAGCCACTTCTTTTAGTGCCATTTCCCGCAATTGCAGGATCTTTTCCGATTGAAAAAAATTATCTAAGGCCCTGGAAATTTTGCTCTCATCATAGATCTTTCCGGCTTTCAGGCGGTCGATCAATTCATCGGCAGTTAAATCGATGTTTACAATTTCATCTGCCAGCTCTAATATCTTATCCGGAATCCTTTCTGTGATTGGAATTCCGGTGATCTTTTCGATCTCTTCATTCATGCTTTCCAGGTGCTGGATATTTACGGCAGAGATCACACTGATCCCAGCTTCTAAAATATCTACGACATCCTGCCAGCGTTTGGTGTTTTTACTTCCTTCTATATTTGTATGGGCCAGTTCATCCACAATCACCACTTCCGGATGAATGTTGATGATGCCCTGCACATCCATTTCTTCCAGTTCTTTGCCTTTATAAAAGATCTTTCTTCTCGGAATCACCGGAACACCAGCCAATAGCGCATGGGTTTCCAGCCTGTTGTGTGTTTCGATATAGCCAATCTGCAGGTCTATTCCATTTTTTAAGAGTGCATGGGATTCCTGCAGCATTCTGTAGGTCTTGCCCACTCCTGCACTCATGCCGATGTACACCTTAAATTTCCCTCTCCTTGACCGTTTCACCAGATCAAGAAAATCTTTTACAGAACCTGACTTATTATCTTCCATTGCTGTTTACCATTTAAGAATCACATAATCCTTACTCACCAAATACCACAGTACCATAAGCAGCACTAAACCAACACTTAACAAGGGAATAAGTTTAATTGAACGTGTATTGTAGTTTCTCTTTTCCATGAGTTATTCCGTTTTTAGAAGAGCTACCTGTCATCCCAGGCTGTTCCTGATTGCGTCATTTTTTTCATCATGTCCCGTTCGCTTTCTGGTTCAGCACACCGGTCCGGGATGACGGGTATCTCTTTATTTATTGTTAGAACGATACTGCAATACTTGCTGTCATTGCCGCATTGTAATTTACTGCGCTTTGTTCACGAACAAAGATTTTATCCTTGCTGTCGTATACTTTTCCTTCCAGTCTGACTACCGCATTTGGAAATGGTGCATAATCTACATTCAGCGAATAACCCGTGGTTTTAAATCCATTCGTTGTTCCTGTTGCAATAAAAACACCATTTTTATCCTGGTAATGTTCTACCCTACCTGCCAGCGCCCAATTGCTGTTAAACCGATACTGAGCAATAGCGACAGGTGAAAACACTTCATTCTTCGCGGAACTTCCTTTGGCTTTTTGTTGCGTTCCGTAATCAATTCCAAGCGTTACACCAAAATGATCTGTGACCTGGAAAATTCCATATACATTATGGTAAAAACGGCGGACACGAACAGAATCTGCTCCCTCAGTTCCTAAGAAATTACTGTAATTCACGGTAATTTTATCGGTAGGTTTCCAGGTCAACTGAACACCTCCCGCAGGCTGGCTGTTTGCATTCTGACGGTTGATGCGTTGCCATCCATTCAGGTAGAGCGCTGTTGCTGTAAATTTCCCGTCATTAGTGCCATAAGTAAGTTTAGCTCCGGATTCGTAATATGGTGTGTTTTCCGAAGAGATGTTTCGGGTCAGTACCCAGCAATCTTTTGATACGGCACTTTCAAAACCGATATGAGAAGAGAAAATCCCGGCATCGATCCAAAGGTTTGCGGTTTTAGAAATTTTAATCCCAGCGTTTGCTTCCAGTACATTTTTCAATACACCTGGTTCGGCCGCTAAATTCGCATTCGAATAGGTTCCTGCCATCAATGCCACATTCGCTCTGATGTTTCCATTGTCGTAACTGCCTTTGATAAATCCCAGGTTTAAGTTCACTTCGTTATGACGGTTATGGGAATAGATAAATCCCGGTCTGTTGTTATCTGATGGTTTATTAAAGTCGTATCCATAGTAAGTTTCCAGGTAACCTGTTACTTTAATTTTAGATTCTTCCTGTCCGTAAGAGCATAATGCAGTACCTAATACCGCTGATAATGTAAGTAGTTTCTTCATGTCAATTTTTATTCTTTCGTATCTTTTCGAAGCGATCATCAACACCTTCATTTTTTTAGCAAAGGCTGATGATCGTTTCCTTTTTTATTTCCCGTTTAGCTGCCTTTTCCAGATTCGGCAAACGCATCTGGATTGGGCAGCACCATCGGGCGGGGGGAATTATTTCTTTAATTCGTCAAGGGCAACATTGAGTTTCAGCACGTTCACTTTTGAAGGGCCAAATAAGCCGAACAAGGGGCCTTCGGTGTTTTTCACTACCGCTTCAGCAACCACTCTTTCGTCAAGTTTGCGGTATGCCGCAACTCTTTTGATTTGCATGATTGCTCCTGCTTCTGAAATGTTAGGATCAAGACCACTACCGGAAGCGGTCACCATATCCGCAGGGATATCAGATTTTTTCAGGTAAGGGTGGTATTTTAGCAGCGTATCAATTCTTCCGGAAACCTCTTTCAGGTACTCCGCATTTGATGGTCCTTTGTTAGAACCTCCTGAACCTGCTGCGTTGTAGCCTACGGCTGATGGCCTTCCCCAGAAATATTCCGGTTTGGTAAAAGACTGACCGATTAGTGCATAACCGACTACTTTACCATTTTTGGTTACTTTTTCACCACTTCCTTCACCTGGGGTAAATTTTCCGGCATAAGCGATGGCTAATGGATAGATGACACATAACAGTACCATAAGTACGCCTGTTAATCTCAACGATTGTATGATGTATTTTTTCATAACTTTTTTTATTTATTTCAATGATCTCTTTCTATGAATCCGGCGACTATGCCATCAAAGAAATCAACATATCAATTAATTTTATTCCGATAAATGGAGCAATTACCCCTCCTATTCCATAAATAAGCAGGTTTCTACGCAATAAGGCGCTCGCACCAATTGGCTTATAAGACACCCCGCGTAAGGCAACCGGAATCAACAATGGAATCACGAGTGCATTGAAAATAACTGCCGACAGGATCGCTGTTTCCGGGCTGTGCAGGTTCATGATGTTCAGGCTGCGCAATGCCGGGATGGAGACGATAAATAAAGCCGGAACGATGGCGAAATATTTGGCCACGTCATTGGCAATGGAAAAGGTAGTCAGCGTTCCTCTGGTGATCAGCAACTGTTTTCCGATCTCTACAATCTCAATCAGCTTAGTTGGATCATTGTCCAGGTCGACCATATTACCCGCCTCTTTAGCGGCTTGTGTACCACTGTTCATAGCCACACCCACATCTGCCTGTGCAAGCGCTGGTGCATCATTTGTACCATCACCCATCATCGCTACCAGCTTACCCTGTGCCTGTTCTTCTTTGATATAGTTCATTTTATCCTCAGGCTTAGCCTCAGCAATAAAATCATCTACACCTGCTTTCTGAGCAATAAACTTAGCAGTCAAAGGATTATCTCCGGTTACCATCACCGTTTTCACACCCATTTTACGAAGGCGTTCAAAACGTTCACTGATGCCCGGTTTGATGATGTCCTGCAGCTCAATTACGCCTAATGCTTTTTCATTTTCGGCCACTACGAGCGGCGTACCACCATTGCTGGCGATTCTTTTCACCTGCTCTTCGATGTCCATTGGAAAAGGATTTCCTGCAGTCAGCACAATGTTGCGGATGGAATCAAAAGCACCTTTTCTGATTCTTCTGCCATCTGCAGTATCTAAACCGCTGGACCTGGTTTCTGCGGTAAACTTGATAAATTTAGAACCTTCAGGTGCTGTGGTCATCAGTTTATCGTCTTGCGAAGCGGCCAGTTCAATGATCGATTTACCTTCAGGCGTTTCATCGGCTAAAGAGCTCAAAACACAAGCATCAGTAAAGCTTTTGATGATGATGCCTGCCGTAGGGTAAAAGTTGGTGGCTTTACGGTTACCGATGGTGATCGTTCCTGTTTTATCCAGCAACAATACATCAATATCTCCGGCAGTTTCTACCGCTTTACCTGATTTAGTGATCACGTTGGCCCTTAATGCCCTGTCCATTCCGGCAATACCAATGGCAGAAAGTAAACCTCCGATGGTGGTTGGAATCAGGCAGACAAATAAAGAGATGAATGCAGCAATCGTAATTGGTGTATTTGAATAATCTGCAAAAGGTTTTAAGGTGATACATACAATGATGAAAACCAGGGTAAAACCAGCCAACAGGATCGTTAAAGCGATCTCATTTGGTGTTTTCTGACGGGAAGCACCTTCTACCAGCGCGATCATTTTATCCAGGAAGCTTTCACCCGGCTGAGTGGTCACCTGAACTTTAATCTGATCTGAAAGCACTTTTGTGCCGCCTGTTACCGAAGATTTATCACCGCCGGATTCGCGGATCACAGGAGCAGATTCTCCGGTAATGGCCGATTCATCAATCGTTGCAATCCCTTCAATAATCTCTCCGTCAGTAGGAATGGTATCTCCGGTTTCGCAGATAAACACATCTCCTTTTTTCAATTGATTAGAAGAACGGACTTCAATCTTTCCATTGCTCAACACTACTTTTGCAGGTGTCTCTTCCCTGGTTTTACGTAAACTGTCTGCCTGTGCTTTACCTCTTGCCTCTGCAATTGCTTCCGCGAAGTTGGCAAATAAGACAGTTAGCAAAAGTACGATAAACACAATGAGGTTATATCCGAACGAACCCTGACTGCTGTTGCTTATAGAGTAAAGCGTAACGAACAGCATCACGAATGTTCCGATCTCCACGGTAAACATCACCGGATTGCGGATCATCAAACGTGGATCAAGTTTGATAAACGATTGCTTTAACGCAGTATTCACTAAAGCAGGTTCAAATAATATATTAGATTTATTTTTCATGTTTTCTTATTCTATTGATTTTGCATCTTTTGATCCATTGCAGCTATTTCTGCGATATTTCTTTTGATGCAGCGCTTCATTCCGTTATTTAATAAGGGTAAAATATTCAGCTACCGGACCTAAAGTCAATGCAGGGAAAAACGCAAGTGCAGCGATGATCACAATGACTACAAACGTCATCATTCCAAAGGTTAACGTATCCGTTTTTAGGGTTCCTGCTGATTCCGGAATGTATTTTTTCGAAGCCAGTAATCCAGCGATTGCCACAGGGCCGATGATCGGAAGGAAACGTCCAAGGATCAGCACAAAACCTGTCAACACGTTCCAGAAGGTATTGTTATCGCCAAGTCCTTCAAAGCCTGAACCGTTATTCGCAGCTGCCGAAGTGTTTTCATATAACATTTCAGAGAAGCCATGGAAGCCCGGATTGTTTAACCAGCTGGCCGGTTTCACTGCCCAGCTTGCATCCGGAAAATAAGTAATGGTATAAGCAGCCAATGCAGTTCCGACCAGGATAATAAAAGGATGCAGTAAGGCAATGATCGAAGCGATCTTCACTTCTCTTGCTTCAACTTTATGTCCTAGGAATTCTGGTGTTCGCCCAACCATCAGTCCGGAAATAAAGACCGCGATAATGATAAAGATGAAGTAGTTCAGAATCCCTACCCCACAACCTCCGTAGAAACAGTTCATCATCATGGCAATCAATTGATACATTCCAGTCAATGGCATTGCACTGTCGTGCATCGAATTAACAGAACCTGTAGAAATGATCGTGGTGACCGTGCTCCAATAGGCAGTAGCAGTGGGGCCAAACCTGACCTCTTTCCCTTCCATTGCTCCCGTTAACTGGGAAACACCCATTTTTGCAATCGCAGGACTGCCTCCGGTTTCACTGATAACGGTAGGAACAAGTAGGAGCATCATTCCCAGGGTCATGATCCCAAAGATCACCCAGGCCATTTTCTTCCTGCGTATAAAGTATCCAAAGGCAAAGATCATCGCCACGGGAATGATTACCTGAGAGATGGCTTCTGTCATATTGGTCAGGTAACTTGGGTTTTCCAATGGATGTGAGCTGTTTACTCCAAACCAACCACCACCATTGGTACCAAGGTGTTTAATGGCTACGAAAGCAGCAGCAGGACCTCTGGAAACGCCTACCGTATCTCCCTGAAGAGAAACGTATTGGTCTTTACCTTCATAACTTGTTGTGGTACCATTAAAGGCTAAAATAATCGCTACCACTACAGATAGCGGCAATAATAAGCGGGTGATAGAACGGGTAAAGAATACCCAGAAGTTACCAAGGCTGGTCGTTGTTTTATCCCTGAAGGCTTTAAATAAGACCACTGCAGCAGCGATTCCTGTAGCCGCACTTACAAATTGTAAGAACATGAATACGAAGTGCTGCGTGAAGTAAGTTGCTCCGCTTTCTCCTGAATAGTGTTGTAAATTACAGTTGACCACAAAGCTGATGATACTGTTAAAGGCAAGATCCGGCGACTGACCCAGGTTTCCGTCCGGGTTTAAGGGAAGTTTATCCTGATAAATCAGGGCAAAGAATCCGTATACCAACCAAACCATATTAATGGTCAACAGCGCTTTCATGTGCTGTTTCCAGTTCATCGACTCTTCCGGATTAATTCCGGATAATTTATAAATACCCTTTTCAAGGGGTTTTAGAAAGTCTGTCCAGACTTTCTCACCTGCAAACATCTTTGCCAGGTAAATACCTAGTGGTATTCCAATCAGCAAGGTCAGTCCATAGGTGGCAATAATGCCAAGTAATTCAGTGTTCATAATAAATTAATTAAAATTTTTCAGGTTTAATCAGCACGTATACCATGTAGATAAATACTGCGATTGCGATAAGAAATAATGCGATCATAATTGTTAGATTTTTTCGAACCAGTCGATTGATTTGTAGAATACCCAGCACATCAGTAGCAGGGCGAGAAGTAGTGCGATTGTTAACATAAATTAGCTATTTTAGATAGCCATAGCCAATTGGCATACCAGAGAAAGGATCAAAGTGCTAAAACACTGATTACAAGCCAATAAATCAACAAAACCGGTAAATGCCAAAAATCGTAAACGAAAAAACCCTTCCAAAATGGAAGGGTTTTTTATCATAATGAACGGTATTGGTTTTCTGGCTTAGCTGATCTTATACTCTTCCATTTTACGGTATAGGGTGGTCAGACCAATCCCCAATAACCTGGCGGTTTCCGTTTTATTACCCCGGGTATGTTTCAATACCTTATTGATGTGTTGCTTTTCGATTACCTGCATCTTCATAGAATCTCCCTCCTGTGTTTCCGCATGAAACTCATAGGGCAGCAAACTGGGGGTCACTATATTTCCATCGGCAAGGATCACCACCCTTTCCATTACATTTTTCAGTTCCCGGATGTTTCCCTTCCATACATGCTTCATCAGCAGTTCAGAAAAACCATCATCCATTACAAAATCAGGCTTATTCACTTTGAAGGCAAATTCTTTCAAATAATGCTTTGCAATCATGAGGATATCCGTTTTCCGCTGGGAAAGGTTGGGCAGTTCAATGGAAAACACGGAGAGCCTGAAATAAAGGTCCAACCTGAACCTTCCTGCTTCCGCTTCTTCTTTAAGGTTCCTGTTGGTTGCCGCAATGATCCTGACATTGACTTTACTTGTATGCGTATCCCCGACCTTAATAAAGGTTTGATTTTCCAGGACCCGCAAAAGCTTAGCCTGAAGGTCAAGGTTCATCTCGCCGATCTCATCCAGGAAAAGGGTCCCTTCATTCGCTTCTTCCAGTAAACCTCTTTTGTCTTTCATGGCCCCTGTAAAAGCACCCTGTTTGTATCCAAAAAGCTCACTTTCCAAAAGCTCAGGATTGAAGCCGCTACAGTTCAGGGCAACAAAAGGTTTCATCTTCCTGGGACTTTCATAATGAATCGCCTGGGCAAAAACTTCTTTTCCCGTTCCGGTCTCTCCCAGTAACAATACCGTAGTATCCGTTGCAGAAACTTTCTGTGCCAGGTCCAGGGCCTCTTTCATCGCCTTGGACTGACCGAGAATGCTACTGAAACTGTGTTTTTTGATGATCTTATTTTCCAGCTCATAAACCCTGCGCTGGAGTTTTACCTTGTCCATTGCCTTATAGACCAATGGAATGATTTTATCGTTGTCGTCACCTTTGGTGATGTAATCAAAAGCACCGTTCCTCATCGCCATGACCCCATCCGAAATGGTTCCAAAAGCCGTGAGGTTGATCACTTCCACATAAGGTTTGATCTTTTTGATTTCTTTTACCAGCTCCACGCCATTGATATCGGGTAGTTTTACATCGCTGATCACTACATCGACCTCCTGCATGGTCAGGGTCTTCAGTCCTTCCTTTCCGGTATTTGCCTGAAACACCTTAAATCCCTCCAGTTCTATAATCCTCGCCAGGAGGCTACAGATTTTCTTTTCGTCGTCTATTATGAGGACCGTATCTTGCATAGCTGATAATTTAGACAATATTAATAATTATCTGAGACAAGTAAGTTTTTCTTCCTTCCATGATTGCTAAATAAAGTCTCCAGCAACCAGATATAGGTGGCAATACCTTCCCTGATCTCATCCACAAAGATAAACTCATCTGCCATATGTGACCTTGCCGAGTCGCCGGGTCCCATTTTCATAGAAGGAACTTCCAGCCAGCCCTGGTCAGAACTGGTGGGCGAACAATAGGTGGTCTTTCCGATCTCTTTTCCAGCCATGACCAAAGGGTGATGTCCGTCAATAAAAGAAGGGTTCATAATGTTTGGCCTTACGCTGATTTTACAGGTGGTATGGTTGTAAATGGTCGTTAATATTTCTTTGGGTGTCCAGGCATGCGTAAAACGAATGTCCACGGTAAAATTGCATTCTCCAGGAACGATATTGTGCTGAATTCCTGCGTTTACTTCTGTAACGGTCATCTTTACCGGACTTTGCAAATCTCCTTCAATCGGGAAGATAAATTCGGAAAACCATTGCATATCGGCAAAGGCTTTATAGATCGCATTGTCGCCCTCTTCCCTTGCTGCATGTCCGGGCTTGCCAAAACTGGTACAATCCAGGACCATTGACCCCTTTTCAGCAACAGCCATTTCCATTTTTGTCGGCTCTCCGACGATGGCAAAGGCAATGTTCTGAAGTTCCGGCAGGATACATTTGAGCCCTTTCTCTCCGGAGGTTTCTTCTTCCGCTGTGGCGGCCAGACAAAGGTTATAGGGAAGATCCGTAAAATCATGAAAATGAAGAAAAACAGCAGTTAAAGAAACCAGACATCCCCCGGCATCATTGCTGCCAAGTCCATGCAGTTTCCCATCTTTTATAAAAGGATGAAAAGGATCATGCTGATAAGCTTTTGAGGGCCTAACGGTATCGTGATGGGAGTTTAGTAAAAGGGTGGGTTTGGAGGGGTCGAAATTTTTGTTGTAACACCAGATGTTATTGAATTTTCTGAAGGTAAACACATCATGGTGATTCAGGAAGGACTCAATCTGGTCGGCAGTATTGATTTCTTCGCCGCTGAAGGAAGGGATGGCTATTAATTTTCTTAACAACTGGACCGGGTCTTCAGCTAAAGTATACAGGTCGGGAAGACTGCCGGCACTTTTTTCGGAATTGGGATTCATATGCTTTTGATTTGATGATTCGATTTTAGGATTTGATTTAATAACTCGATTTTAGGATTCGATAATTTAAATTTGATGACTCGGTAATTCGATTTTAGAGTTCGATGATTTGATGTTAAGATTTTAAAATTTGAGCAAACACCTTCCTGCTAAAAGTATTGCCGACCACCTAATTGGTTTTGGACAGATACCGCTGAAAAGATTCCAATGGCATGGCCGGCTGTTGTTCCTGTTTAACTTTTAAAGGATCGAACAGCATCGCCGTACACAGGCAATTGCACTTTTTCTTGCCTTCCAGAATGTCGTAGTTGACACAGCTTTTACAGCCTTCCCAAAAGGAGGGATCATGGGTGATCTCGGCAAAGGTGACTGGTTCAAAGCCGAGTTGGGTATTCATTTTCATGATGGCTATACCCGAGGTAATGCTGAAAATTTTTGCATCCGGATACCGGCGGCGCGAGATTCTGAAGACCCTGTCCTTAATGGCTTTGGCCACTCCGGAATTGCGGAATTTCGGAGAGACAATCAGTCCGGAGTTGGAAATGAACTTACCGTTCTCCCAGGTTTCAAAATAAGCAAAGCCGACCCATTCTCCGGCAGTGGTTACGGCAATAACGGCCTTCTCGTCCCTCATTTTCTGAGCTAAAGATTCCGGACTTCTTTTTGAAATCCCCGATCCTCTTGCAATGGCAGAGGATTCCGTTTCCTGAATTATTTCATCGACGTATTTTATATCATTTATGGTAGCAATACGCACAAAGATCATTGGATTTTCCATTATTAAATTATTTTACCAGAGCTCTGGTCAAACCGGGTGCCCAATCGTGCCAGAAAGAACAAAAGCAGCTTTGAAGATTAATTGGGGGTTGAATAATAATTTCATGACGCTATTGTGGCAATAGTGGACCTTATCAAAATGGCAGGGTTAATTTCATTTTAGCTACCTTTGGCGGATTCAATAATAATAAAATTATGAAGCTGAACTTTTCCCTCCCGTTATCGTTTTTATTTGCGCTCGCAATCTTTATCTCTTCTTGTCAGGACACCAAAAAATTACCTATCCTTGGCCCCAGAGAAGCGGTATCTGTTAAAAATGAAGATGGCTCCATGGGCGTAGACACCGTATATCAGACCATTCCTGCATTTCGTTTCTTAAACCAGGACAGTGTTTACATTACCAACGATCAGTTCAAAGACAAAATCTATATCGCGGACTTCTTTTTCACTTCCTGCACCACCATCTGCCCAACGATGCACAGGAATATGAAAACCATATTTGAAAAATATAAAGACAATCCAGAGGTGATGTACCTTTCACATACCATCGATTTTAAATATGATAAACCTTCAGTATTGAAAAAATACGCACAGAAACTAGGTGTAGATGGCAATAAATGGCAATTTGTATACGGGTCAAAAGACAGCGTCTATAAACTGGCAGAGCGCAATTACCTGGTTGCCGTGATGGAAGATACCACAGCAAGAGATGGTTATATTCACCAGGGATGGTTGGTGCTGATTGACAAGCAAAAACGCATTCGCGGTGCCTATGATGGAACGGATCCAAAACAGGTAGAACAACTGACGAAAGATATTCCTGTGTTACTTGCTGAAGACAAAAAATAACCATGCGAAAATTACTCATCAGTACCATTGTCTTATTTACCCTGCTTACGATGATCTACTCTTGTCAGAGTGCAGATCAGGTAAAACAAGACATCTATTATACCAATGGCCGGGACTATTACATCAAATATTGCCAGAATTGCCATGGCGCCAAAGGTGAAGGCCTGGGCGCTTTAGCCCCTCCCCTTACCGATAGTGTCTTTTTAAAAGAAAACAAACAGAAACTAGCCTGTTATATCAAAAACGGAATGAGTGAGGCCATCACCATTCATGGTCAGAAATATGAAGGCAAAATGCCCGATTTTCAAACCCTTGCTGCGATAGATATCGCACAGATTGTCGTTTACATTACCAACTCCTTCGGGAATAAACAAGGGATGTATACTTTAGAACAAACCTCCAACGATCTGAAGAACTGCAAATAATTCTTGCTTTAAAAGCAAACCAAACTCAGCTTATGGGGGCTAATCTAGCCCCCTCAGCAAGCCTCTGCTGAATTTCACTAAAATATTACAAATGCCAATCTCCCGAAAAACAGAGTTTTTTCAGGGATAATAACGTTTTAGCATTTCATCTCCCTTAAAAATTAGCTACCTAAAATTCCATAGTGTTTATTTATTTCATAATAATGTAAAAAATTCTACATAATATTGTTTACACACACAAATGAAATCATGATGAGTTCCTCCTCCATTAACCCCGGACTAAAAACACATTGATGATTTTTTAAAAATCTATCAAATGAAAAAAACATTGTTATTATTTGTAGCGATGGTGACTGGTATGGCCGCCAATGCTCAGTACGAAAATGCCAAACAGGTATTCAGTAGTCCAAAACTGCAGGAAGCAGTAAAAACCCACAAATTGGTCGCTATTTTACCTTTTGAGGTAAAGATGACCTACAAAAAGCAACCCCGGGATTTCGATATAGAAACCAACCGGGAGAAGGAAAGAGAAAAGGCTTATTCTATTCAGTCCAGCATCTATACTTTTTTGCTTCGTAAAGCCTCAAAATATACGGTAGAATTCCAGGACGTGGAAAAAACCAATGTGCTGTTAAAGAAAGCAGGAATGACCGACAAATTGGGAGAATTTACCAAAGATGAAATCGCGAAGGCCCTGAATGTAGACGCAGTCATTGCGGGTAAATTTGAAGCCGAACAGTCGAAATCTGAAGCAGGAGCCATCGTAACCACCGTATTGTTTGGTGGTGCAGGAAGCAAGACCGGTTCCGGAGCATTGACAATGATGGTAAATGATGGTCCTACCGGAGATTTATTATGGAGGTTTTACAAAAGCATGAACGACGATGTCTTCAGCTCCAGCGATGAACTTATCGACCGGATGATGAGAAAAGTTTCTAGAAACTTCCCTTATACCAGATAATTATTTTGATACCCCTGAATTGGTTTGGTGGTTCTGTTTCTCCCCCCCTAAACGAATCACCAGCCAATTCTAATTTCTTAATCTAATCAATAGATCTACTGATGAAACGATCATAATTTTACAGATCAACTAAAGAAATGAACATGAAAAAATCTCTTTTATTATTCATAAGCATGTCAATCGGTATGATTGCACAGGCACAATTCACTACAAAACAAGTATACACCAATCCTGATCTGAAAAAAGCAATGAAGGACTATAAGGTCATTGCCATTTTGCCGGTAGGAACACAATTGAGCTTTAAAAGTCAGGTTCCTTACCTCAATGAACGAAATCAGGCCAGCGAAAGGATAAATACAGGATTGGCCAATCAGTCCAGGATATACAGTTATCTTTTGCCCAGATCCAATCGGATGAAAGTAGAAATCCAGGACATAGAAAAAACCAATCTTCTGCTCCTGAAATCAGAAATGAGTGCCAGGCCGGATCAGTATACAAAAGAAGAAATTGCAAAAATACTGGGTGTAGATGCCGTGCTGTCCGGATTTTATGAAAGTGATGCTTTTCTTACAGAGGAACAGGTAGCGAGAGACTCCACTTCCAGAAGGATACCAAGAATTTTTACCTCTGTTAAAAATGTACTTACACTGACGCTTTATGACGGCCAAACCGGAAAACAAATGTGGAGATACTACGATTATCAAACACAATCCAGCTATATCTCCGATGATTTAATAGAAGGAGCCGTAAGAAACTTGCCTTTTATCCAATAAACGCTGTTTTTTAATAGCTTTGCAACACAAAAGTGAACCTCGCTTGCGAGCTCATGAGTACCATTGAAAAACAAATCTACACCGATGAAAAAATACTTTTTATTATTAATTGCAATGACCATCGGAACGATCGCCAATGCACAACTATTCAGTAACAAACAGATCTTCAACAGCCCTGACTTAAAGAAAGTAACGGAAAAACATCAGATCATCGCCATTTTACCTATCGGAACAAAATTGAGTTACAGAAGCCAGATCCCTTATCGGATTGAAGGTGATGAAAATACGGACAGAATAAATACAGGTCTGGCCATTCAATCCAGATTCTTTAGTTATATCCTGCCTAAATCAGGTAAAATGAAAATCGAAATTCAGGACATTGAAAAAACCAACCTTTTATTGACAAGAGCGGGAATGGACAATCGGCTGGATCAATATACGAAAGAGGAGATCGCAAAAGCCCTGGGTGTAGATGCCATTGTTTCCGGCCTATATGAAAAAGACACCTTTATTTCAGAAGACAGGAGCACTACCGATTCTGCTGCTGTCATCAGACACTTGTCCAAGACCTCTATTTCTGTCAGGACAGCCACTACTTTTACGCTTTATGACGGGCAATCGGGAAAACAACTATGGAGATACTATAATTTTTTCACGAACACTGCAGATCAGGCAGATTATTTGATAGATGTAGCCGTAAGAAACTTCCCTTATATCAAATAAGCGCTGTTTTTTTATATCTTTGCAGCGTAAAAAATGCAAGCCGTTCTATCGCTGCGATTTATCGGAGAGGAAAGTCCGGGCAACACAGAGCATCCCGCTTCCTAACGGGAAGAGGCTTAGGATTGAAAACCTGAGTTATGGAAAGTGCCGCAGAAAACATACCGCCGATGGCTTTTAAGCACAGGTAAGGTTGAAAACGTGAGGTAAGAGCTCACGAGTATTCCGGGCAACCGGATTGCTGGTAAACCCCGGGAGTTGAAAGACCAAATAGGCTAACGCATGTAGGGCTGCTCGTCCGATGTTAGCGGGTAGGTCGTTAGAGATAAATGGCAACATTTATAGTGGATTAATGGTAGAAAGGCTGAGCAATCAGTTTACAGAACCCGGCTTACAGGCTTGCATTTTTTATTTATCACTCCTTGTTGATAAAAGTAATATATTCGTATCTAATAAAAATGATGAGCACTACCTATGGCAAAATTATTAATAATTGATGATGAACGGGCAATAAGAAGCACTTTACGCGAAATCTTAGAGTATGAGAACTACGATGTTGACGATATTGATAATGGTGTAGACGGTCTGGAACTGATTAAGAAAAAGAAATTCGATCTGGTATTATGTGATATCAAGATGAATAAAATGGACGGAATGGAAGTGCTGGAACAAGCACTGGCCTATAGTCCTGATCTTCCTTTCATCATGATCTCCGGTCATGGAACAGTGGAAACCGCTATCGAAGCCAGCAAGAAGGGAGCATTTGACTTCATCTCCAAACCACCTGATTTAAACAGGCTGTTAATTACCGTAAGAAATGCGCTCGACAGAGGTACATTGGTTACTGAAACTAAAGTCCTTAAAAGAAAAGCAAGTAAAACAAGAGATATCTTAGGCAGTTCCGAAAGCATTGGAAAGATCAAAGAAACCATTGAACGTGTTGCCCCTACTGATGCCCGTGTATTGATTACCGGTGCAAATGGTAGTGGTAAGGAACTTGTTGCAAGATGGTTACATGAGAAATCAAACCGTGCGGACAGCCCTTTAATAGAAGTTAACTGTGCTGCAATCCCCTCAGAACTAATTGAGAGTGAATTGTTCGGTCATGAGAAAGGATCTTTTACCTCTGCGGTAAAACAAAGGATTGGTAAATTTGAACTGGCAAACGGTGGAACACTTTTTCTGGATGAGATTGGCGATATGAGCCTTTCTGCACAGGCAAAGGTATTGCGCGCTTTGCAGGAACACAAAATCAGTCGTGTAGGTGGCGAGAAAGAACTGGAAGTGAACGTGAGGGTACTTGCAGCAACCAATAAAGACCTGCTGAAAGAAATCGAAGACGGCAACTTCAGGATGGACTTATACCACCGCTTAAATGTAATCAATATCCATGTTCCTCATTTAACAGAGCGTGTGGAAGATATTCCGGAGATTGCTCAAAACTTTCTGGAGGAAATCTGTAAAGATTACGGCATGCCGGTTAAAAAGATCGGTGATGCAGCGATGGCTGCGCTTCAGGCTTTACCATGGACAGGAAATGTACGTGAGCTGCACAATATGATCGAGCGTTTGATCATCCTGAGCGACAAAGCCATTACAGAACATGATGTTGCGGCCTTTGCAAATCCTGGTGGTGGAACAAATATCGGCGCTGCAAACAGTTCATCAGCGAGTACGGTTACACGTACGGCAACGCCAAATTATGATAATTTCAATAATTTCCAGGATTATAAGGATTATGCAGAAAAAGAATTCATCAAATTCAAACTGGAAAAGAACAACTGGAATGTTTCCAAAACTGCAGACGACATTGACATTCAGCGCAGTCACCTTTACAGTAAGATTGAGAAATTCGGATTAAAAAGATCCACTGAATAAAGATACAAGACCTACGAAAAAGCCAGCTTCTGATATCGGAAGCTGGCTTTTTTATATGCAAAACATTTCTTTTATTCCATGTAATCGGCCTGTCTGCTCAACAAAGCACGGTACTTATTGAAGATCGCCGTTTTGGAGACAAAGCCAATGTACTTATCCTGATTATTTAAAACAGGCAACAGCCAGGCATTTTCCTTTTCCATTTTCTGCAACACGATTTTCATCGGATCATCAAGGTGTAAAGTATCCGGAGCGGCAACCATTAATTCCTCCACCTTCATCTCCTGCTGATCCGTATGGTTAATACCTTTCTTCAGCACATCTTCCACATAAATCAATCCTTTAAAACACAGCTCCTCCCCTCCGATCACCGGAAAAATATTCCGTTTGGATTGCAGAATTTCATTTAACCTTTCGCCAATGACATCTTCTTCATTCAGCACCAGGTAATCACGCTCTACCAGGTACTTCAATTTCATCATGTTCAATACCGTAGTGTCTTTATCTTCATGAGAAGACAGCTCCCCTTTCTCTGCCAGTGGCTTGGTATAAATAGAATACTTATTTGCACTCCTGTTGATCAGGTAAGAGATCGCCGAAGTGATCATCAAAGGAACCATTAACACGTAACCGCCCGTAATTTCCGCAATCAGGAAGATCCCGGTCAGCGGGGCATGCATAATCGCACTGAGTGAGGCTGCCATTCCTGCCACAATAAAATTGGCCACATTCAAATGAGCGATTCCGAGGGTATTGACGGTATAAGCCACCATAAAGCCCATTAATCCGCCCATAATCAGACTCGGGGCAAAAATCCCCCCATTTCCACCGGCACCTAAAGTAATGAGTGTGGCTGCAGATTTAGCAAAAAGTGTGATCAATGTAAACAATAACACCACCCATGGCAGGTTACTATAAGAAGAAAAAATGCTGTTATTGATAACCGCAAAGTAATTTCCCCCTAACAGATTCTTAATCGTAATGTAACCTTCCCCGTACAAAGTAGGGAATAAAAACACGAGTAATCCGAGCATCAAACCACCCAGCACTACTTTTTTATAAGGATGATTGATCTTATAAAAGAAACCTTTTATGAAGCTGTTTGCCTTAGTAAAATAAATGGAAAAGAAACCGATTAAAGCTGCCAGGATCACATAATAGATCAGGGCATCCATTTTCCATCCTTCCGTAACGAGGAAAAACAATTGCTCATTGTAAAACAGCCTCGCCACGACCGCTGCTGTAGCAGAAGCAAGCAACAAAGGAATAAAGGCCGGAATCGTGAATTCAGGCAACAAAATTTCAATAGCGAACACAATCCCTGCAATCGGACTGTTAAATGCACCAGCGATCCCCGCAGCGGCGCCACAGGCCAATAACATCGTCGTCTCCCTGTAAGATAAACCCAGGAAGCGGCCAACCACAGAACCAATTCCGGCACCACTCGTTACAATCGGTGCTTCCAACCCTGTTGATCCACCAAAACCAACTGTCATGGCGGCAGTAATGATCTGGGAATAAATGTTATGGGGTTCTACCTTACTTGATTTCCTGGAAATGGTGTACAGCAAAGGCGTTAAGCCGGTTTCAAACTTCCCCTTTCTAATGAACCTGCGGACATACATGACCGACAATAAGATTCCTATAAAAGGAAAGAAGAAAAAAAGATAATACTTGTATTCCCAATGAAATCCTGTTTGCAGGAAATCCTCAATATGGTGTGTGATGGTCTTCAGCAGTGATGCAGCAAGCCCGGCAAGAACGCCGACAATCAATGCTGCAATCACTAAAAAGTTTCTGTTTGAGATCTTCGTCCTCCGGTATTGGTTAATTGCGTCTACATAATTTACCAGCCGTACGTACATATCTGTTTATTTAAGCGTCAAATTTATCGAGTAATTTGATGAGCGTTGCAAAGTCTTTCGGATAAGGGGCTTCGATCACAATATCAGTGCCATCCAGTCCTTTAAATACCAGATGTCTGGCATGTAGGGCAAAGCGCTTCATAATCGGTAACTCTTCATCATCTTTCGCAATGCGGTATCCTTTTTTCATGCTGGAAAGGAAAACCGGTTTTCCACGGTACATGTCATCCCCGGCAATCGCTGCCCTTTGAGTGGCCAGGTGAATCCTGATCTGGTGCATGCGACCAGTAATCGGCTTACATTCTACCAGGGTGTAATGACGGTAATTTTTTATGGAATTAAAGATAGTTTCTGCACGTTTACCCTCTTTTCTGTCGATGGTAACGCTCTTATTCCCATCATTGAGGATGGGAAGGTCGATAAATAGCTCGTTAAAAGTAAACTGTCCGTCTACCACTGCATGGTACACTTTGTTCACTTTACGTTTTTCAAATTGCATCGCTACAGAGCGATAAGCTTCAGGTGTTTTTGCTATAATAATCGCACCTGAAGTTTCTTTGTCTAAACGATGACATACCTGTGCGTCAGCAGAATACTGCTTTGCCAAACGTAATATATTGACCTCGCCTGATCCGCCACGCTCATCCAGCGAGGCTACAAATGGAGGTTTATTTACAACGATATAATCATCGTTTTCGAATAGGATAAGATCTTTAAAAGAAGGATATTTCAATACAGTAGATTTAATACTGTACAAAAATACTAAGAAAGTTCGAATTTATAGCCTACACCCTTCACTGTTGCCACATATCGTTCCCCTAATTTTTCACGAAGCTTACGAATATGCACATCAATGGTCCGGTTGGTAACCACTACAGAGTCTTCCCAGATGTTTTTCAAAATAGATTCTCTGGTGTATACTTTTCCCGGTTTAGAAGCCAGTAAGTACAATAATTCAAATTCTTTTTTGGCTAAAACCACTTTCTGTCCGCCTTGAAAAACAAGGTAAGCTTCTCTGTCGATCACAAGATCGCCAATTTCTACTTTATTATCAGAAACTTCATCCGCACTGGAATTTCTTCTTAATATGGCATTAATCCTACTAATCAATGCTCTCGGCTTAATCGGCTTCGCAATGTAATCGTCCGCACCAACGTTAAAACCGGCAATCTCTGAATACTCCTCACTTCTGGCCGTTAAAAATACCATAAATGTGTTTTTAAACTCCGGAATCGCACGCATTAACCTGCAGGCTTCGATCCCATCCATTTTAGGCATCATGATGTCGAGAATGATCAGATCGGGATGAACTTTCTTAGCAACCGTAATCCCTTCCTGGCCGTTGCTGGCCAAAAAAACCTGATAACCTTCTTTTTTCAAGTTATATTCTATTAACTCTAAAATATCTGGTTCATCATCAACAATAAGTATCTTCTGTTTTACGGTGCTCATAGCTTTAATTATTTGTTACGAAATTAGGTAATCAATTATAATATACCGTTAGCGTAAAGTTAACAAATTGTTAAGTACCTTCTATATATTAACATGAATTTAGGGTTATCGTAAAGTTTTATTTAAGAATGCCTCCAACTCTTCACCACGTAGGTTTTTAGCCAGAATTTTACCGTTAGGGTCTAATAAAAAGGAACTTGGAATCGCTTCAATCTGATACAACCTTACTGTTGGACCTTCAAAATCTTTCAATTCTCCGGCATGTGACCAGGCCAGTTGATCCGCAGCAATGGCGTTTTTCCAGGCACCGAGGTCTTTATCTAAAGAAATTCCAAGCACTGTAAAATTCTTTCCTTTATAAGTATTGTATGCTTTTACCAGGTTTGGATTCTCCTGGCGACAAGGCATACACCAGGAAGCCCAGAAATCCAGCAATACATATTTACCTTTGAAATCGGTTAATTTCATTGGTTTTCCGTCTAAACCATTAATGGTAAAGTCAGGTGCCTGCTGTCCGATCTGTAAAGCTTTCAGCTTCGCCATCTTCACCAAAAACTCAGTTACCGCCGCATTGTCGTTGAAACTGCTTTTAATCTTGTCAGAATAAGCCACCATCTCTTTCTCATATTCCGATGGATTCAATAAGTTAATGGCATAAAAACCTGCTAAAGAGCTGGAATTATCCTGAGCAAACTTTAAAACTGCTTTATTCAATCCATCGATCTCTTCTGTATATTTTGGCCTCATCTGCTCCATGATCATATCTCTGTTCTGAGGTTGTGATGCTACCGTCTCGTCAAACTGGGTTTGAATCGCCGCAATCCTCGTCATATACTGATGTTTGGTCACATTCAGTTCTTCCAGTTTATCTGCTTCAGCAGCACCAGATAATTTATAGGCTAAATTTTTATCGGATAAATCAGCAGAGATCTTAATGTCATCTCCGTTTTTAGCAATGATCATGTATTCACTGTTTCCGGCAGAGATCCTGAAAAAATCTACACCAGGAGTGCTGTGAGAGAATTTAAACTCCCCTTTTTCCGAAAATACGGTAGAATCTAAAGGCAGTACATTGTCTTTTTGTAAACCAAATAAGTAAACTTTACTTTTTGGGGTTGCATTTTTAAACTCCCCGCTGATCATAAATTTACTTTTGTCTTTACATGCGGCAAAGGCAAGACATACCAATAATAGATAACTGATTCTTTTCATCTCTTTACTTTAATTTATCCTGTAACAATTCATTTATTTTCTGAGCATCGGCTTTTCCTTTGGCAAGTTTCATCACTTCACCAACAAAAAGACCCAATACTCCCTTTTTACCTTTTTTATACGCTTCTACCTGGGGCTGATATTTCGACAGTACTTCGGCTACAAAACCAGACAGCTCATCCCCATTTTCCGCAATCAGCAGGTTTAACGATGCTGCCAGTTCAGCCGCTACCGAATCCGGTTGTTTGATCAATTCCGGAAGCAGTTGTTGCAAGGCGATCTGCTGGGTAATTTTTTTATCATCTACAAGGTTGATCAATCCAGCCAGTTGTACCGGTGCCAGTTTAAAATCGGCAATGCTGATTCCCTGTTCATTCAATAAAGCCCTGATCGCTCCTGTTAGCCAGTTTACCAGGCTTTTCTGATGATTTACATGGGCTAAGGCCCCGTTAAAATAGGTTAGTAACTCATGATCTTCGGAAAGCATGGCCGCTTCAGAAGCATTCACTCCAAATTCTGCCACCAGACGTTTAGAAATTTCCGCTGGTAATGCAGGCATTTCTGCCTTGATCTGTGCCAGCCATTCATCAGAAATATGGATGGGTGGAAGATCCGGATCAGGGAAATAACGGTAATCGTTGGCCTCTTCCTTAGTCCGCATTGGCGAGGTTGTTCCCTGCTCAGCATCAAAATTAAGCGTGCTTTGAATGATGCGTCCGCCCTCAGTAATCACTTGCTCCTGACGGCTAAATTCAAATTCCATCGCCCTGCGCACATTACGGATAGAGTTCAGGTTTTTCACTTCACAACGCGTTCCAAATTCCGTGGTTCCTTTTTTACGGATCGAGATGTTCGCATCGCAACGCAAACTGCCTTCTTCCATATTGCCATCACTCACATTCAGGTGACGCACAAGCTTCCTCATTTCCGTTAATAAAGCCGAAGCTTCTTCCGCAGAGCGGATATCAGGCTCCGTCACAATCTCAATAAGTGGCACTCCTGCCCTGTTCAGGTCGACAAAAGAATACTGATCGTCCTGATCATGTAAGCTTTTTCCTGCGTCTTCTTCCAGGTGAATCCGGTTGATCCCGATTCTCTTTTCTTCTCCATTGGCCAGGGTCACCATCAGGAATCCATTCTGACAAATGGGCTTGTTGTCCTGAGTAATCTGGTACCCCTTAGGCAAATCTGCATAGAAATAATTCTTCCGGTCGAAGTAATTCAACTGGTTAATCGTACAGTTTAAGGCAAGTCCCATGCGGACTGCTTTGGCAACCACCTCCCTGTTGAGCTTCGGCAGTGCACCGGGCAAGGCAAGGGAAACTGTAGAAATGTGTTCATTAGGTTTAGCACCAAAAGAAGCACTATCTGAAGAGAAGATCTTTGTTTGTGTATTTAGCTGTACGTGGATTTCCAGACCAGATACCAATTCAAATTCTGATGAAGAAACTAGGGTATTCGTACTCATTTATCGGCAATGATTTAACTTAAATTTCGATGGATTAGATAGACAAATATAACCAATTGTGCGTTACATAAGCATGTTCAACGTATTATTACCATTGCCATAATCCCCTCAGGACTCCTGTCCCTGGTTTACCTCACTTGGTAAAATGCCGAAATAGCGCTTAAATGCGTCCGTTAAATGACTCTGATGGTTAAAACCTACGGCATTTGCCACCTGCCCTATGCTCATTTTCTCTTCCAGAATCAGGCTTTTAGCTTGCTCCATTCTCAATCTCGTTACATAACCATAAATCGTTGTTCCGTAGTATTCTTTAAATCCACGCTTGAGCTTAAATTCATTTAAAGCCACTAATTTCGACAGCTCAATAATGGTGGGCGGATAGCGGTAACTTTCTTCCAGAACGGCTCTGGCATGCTCAATCTTTTTCAGGTCATCTTGTTTAATCAGGTATTTTTCTACCTCTACGCCCGATTGCATCTGTTCGAGCTGCAACATCAGCAATTCCAGAATTTTTGATTCGGTATGTAAACGCTTCAATTCTCCTGTCCTTTTACATTCACAAATATCATTGATCACCCGCCTCATTTCGCCGGTTACAGAAAGATCTTTGGCCGCAAATGAAGTGTATTTTCCCTTTAGGATCTCCCGCACGAAATCGGTATGCAGCATGGAGTGCTGATCAATCAAATGAAAATAATACGACCTGGAAAGCACGAGTAAAAAGTATTTATATTCAATGTCCGGCAGCATGGGATATTTCCCTTTCAGGGAAGGAATATAACGGATGTTATGCCTGCTTCCCGTCCGCCTGCTGCTTTTTGCAATCGTTTTATCCCCCGCAGCATTCGAACCATAAAAGATAAACTGAGAGGTGATGGTCTCCCCTTCCACTTCGGAAAGCACTTTTACCGGCTCATTAAACTGCATGGTAGAATGCACCAAAAAAAGTCCTCCCGCGCTCAGCTGGTAATTGACCAGCTTCTGTACGGCAGGAATCCGGATGTTAATGTTCTTTTCTGAAAGCGGCGTATTGGGCGCATACATTTCCGGAATTTCTTCTATAAACAACCAATCTTCTGAACCCTCTATTTTCGATTTAATCTTCATGTTTTCTTTTACTTACTCATCAGCACATACACTTCATTCATGTATATGGCTTCATCGATTGCCTGCTTAAACGTTTCAAATTCATCATAACAAAAGGCAAAGCAGATGTCATCATTCGGGGTATGTAAGATGATCCTTTCTTCATCGTCGGGAAAAGGAAGACTGTTCTTATGGAAAGGAAGACTGTTTACCACCTCTCTAAAGGACTCAAAAGCTTCCGAAGTAAAGTTCAGCAGTAAATTATTATGCCACAGATAATACATCTTACAACCCATACAACTGCTCACTACGGTATCCCCTTTAGTACTCAATACTCTTGTTTTACACATGACTCCTCCATTTTAGTTTTCAATTTATTCTTAATTTCAATCCTTGTTCTATCATTCCGGGAATCCCTTTTCCTGTCGAAATGTGCTTTACAGGACTAGAAAAGGAAGCCGCAGCATCCGGCTCCTTAACCGACATCTTTTTGGCCTGACTCTTTTGGCCATTCCCAGGTATGGTCTTCAAAACCGCATTCATACAAGCTTCATTCTCCTCCCCAAAATCATGGGTCACATCGTCATTGGCCGAAATATCGACCGGTATACCATCAAAATAATCGCTAAAGCCTGCTGAATTCCGAATGAGAAAACTGGATAAGTACAGCTCGTACCGGTCTATTTTTATTCCAAAGAACCCTACCGGTTTACCATAAGTCTGTTGTCCGATCAAAGTCACCTTAAAATAGGGTTTCAAACTATTGATCAGCATTTCACTTGCCGAAGCAGTCTGACTGCCGACAATAAAATACAGGTTTTTAACCGTCTCCAAACCACCTGCTTTTTCGAAATTATAGGTATTGCCTTTCACCGAAAAATCTACATCGGCATAAGTAGCCCTCCTTCCGTTCAGGTAGACCGGCTGATTGTTCTCGTCAGCATAAAGCTGATGCTTCAAAATACTGGCTTTTCCCTCCTGCATTTGTGTATTGAAATGCTCGGTAAACATCACCTTCCCGTTTAAATTGCGGGAAGCAATTAAGTTCGCCAGGTATTTAGCCGTTCCCACGTATCCACCCAAATTGTAACGCAGGTCAATCACCAGATCAGTGATCCCGGAACCTGCAAACTGCGCAAAAGCCTGGTCCAGTGCGGTTTTTGAACTGTTCAGATGGTTAAACTGGCTGATGGCAAGGTAGCCGAGTTTTGTGCCATTCAAAAGGTATTCAGCAGTTTTCAATACCGGATTGCTTTGGTAAGCGGATTTATTCAATGTCACATCCCGCAGACTTCCGTCTTTCTTCTGCAATGTTAAGCTCAGGGTCTGACCTTCCAGCGCAGACAAAATTAGTCCTGCGGTAGCTGGCTGGCCGTTCACTTTGAGCAGCTGATCCCCTCTTTGCAATCCGGAAGCAGCAGCTGCCGAACCAGGATAAACGATTCTGAGGTATAAGTCATTGCCAACACTGCTGACTTCTATGCCAAAATCAGTTCCTTCTCCTTCCGAATTAACCGCGGCCAGTATGCCTGAAGCACCATTTAGCGATTGTATATAAGAATATTTAGGATGCCCCTCAAAACTTGCTTTCTCATAAGCCTTTCCCGTAGCCGGGTTTATTTTAGACTGGCTGATTGAAAAAACAATTTGCTTAAAATTTAACAGATCTGAACCTGAAGCCATATAGCTCCTTGGATTAAAAATCTGATAATCGGGCAAAACATCATTCCATAGATAGGTCTGACGGGCATATAAAAAGATGGAATCAGCAGTAAACTGACTTCTGGTACCCGTTGTTGGAGAAACAGGAGCTTCGTCCCTGACCGGCTCGTTTTTCTTACACGCAACAAAGCTGCTGACCAGCAAAGCCAGCAGCAGCAATAAACAGGGATGATTGCTTATTTTTTCTGTAGAATTCAAATTTGAATATACTTTATGTCTTAAATCTCCGTAGGTTAATTCGTTTTCAAATCCCTGCTACCCGGCTTTCCGACAAAATAACGGAAGCTCAGATAACCTGGTACCGACTTACTGTTGTTTGCGTCAGGTGCATTATTATAGACATTGCTCATCTCAAACTTTACAAAACGTCCGTCGTCCAGTTTCCAGATAAAAACTTTTCCCTTCCAGGCCTGAAAATGGGAGAAACCACCATCTACATCAAATGCCATAAAGCCCCAATAAATGGGGTTTTTCCGGCTTTCGTCGTTATCAAATTCAGCAGTACTTAAATTGCTCTTTCCGCCAGGAAAAACAAAATTATCAGGCAAGGCAGTTACTTCGTCAAATGGCTTTACAATCCCGCTGAACTGAACTTTAGCATCGTTCCCAAACCATGGAAACTCTTCTTCTGTCGTTCCATTGTTGGGAAAAACAGTCGCCGCGTACAAACTTTCAAATACAATATCCCATTCCTTTGTTTTCACTTTTCCGGCATCAACAAAAGACATTTTATCAAAGTTGAAGAATCCTCTGCTGCTAGGATCCTTGAGATCGGGCATTGGGAGCCGGGTCACCTCAACCATTCCGTTTTTATACTTTTTAATCTGAGGAGATACCTGCACGAAATCCGGTTCCTGAATCGGTTCTGCTGCTTTATCCTTTTTACAAGCCATTAAACAACCCGCAGAAAGGGTCAGTAAAACCAGTACACTCTTTATTTTATTCATTCTCATCCCTGTATTTTTATGGTTTATGTTTATTAAAAGCCATGTATGAGGGCCGCTCATACATGGCTGGTATTCTAATTGTTATGGTAATTTTTTATACTCAAGTTTTAACCATGAGTAGTTTGTAGGAGGAGTTCCTACCGGGGTTGCATTTTCGTAAGTACTGAAGATATGCACTGCATAAACGCTTCCTGCAAAATCTTTAACCAGAATGGTCAGGTCAGTAGTACCGAACAAAGTGTGCGTTCCGAAATAGTAGTTGTACCATCCTTTAATCACATGACCAGGAGCAGCAGCCAGGTAATCAGTTGGCGTAGCAGCAGCAACAGTCCTGTTATGTCCGAAAGGTACAGATGGAGGAGTTGTTCCTGCAGTCCATGCAGTAGCCGCAGAACCGGCAGTAGTATAAGTACCGATTACTGTTGCAAAAGACTGGTTGATGTACTTGATTTGAGAAGCCTGAGTAGGAAAAGCATTTACTCTAAGGTCAGCATTACCAGTTCCTGAGAACGAAAGATCCCAGATTTTAGAACTTGGCTCAGTAGTGGCGGAAGCACCTTTTTTATTATCATTGACACTGAAGTCAAAATAATAATTCCCGTTTGGTCTGTGGTTCGCTGTTCCGGAATAAATTCCCTGATCTACAAAATAGTTTTTCACCGTGTACACCCCATTGGTAGCCAGTTCTACAGTACCGGTAGCATCAGAAAGATTCAATGCTGCTCCACCAGCAACCGGGGCTAATGCTTGTTCTGTATTCAGCTTCAGGGAAGGAGATCCGGGCTCATTGCCCTCTTTTTTACATGAAGTTAACACAGATGCAGCAGCGATTCCGGCCATTAGTCCGAACATGGTGATTTTTTTACTTAAATTGCGGACTGTTAGCAGACCGGTGTTTTGGCTTTGTACGCCTGATTGGTAATTTTTCATTTTAAAAGAATGATTTTAGGATTAAAAAATTATGGATTAAAGCGATATCAAAAGCCGTTCTGATATCACAGGCCCGGGGGTTAGGGTATGGTCAATTCCACGAAAACTGACTGTCCCTCCTACCTGGCATTCCGGCTTATTCAAAGCCTGTTCTAAACCTTCAATTTGTGCATACAGGTATAAAGCCGAATCTTCCTTTCCATTAAATGGAGAGCATTGCGCAATGAGCTGTCTACGTTGTACCATTGGATCCTGAGGTTTAAAATATTTTACTTATCTCGTTTTTAAGTTTCTATCGTTTGGCGTTTGCTGGATATAGTACCTGAAATTATAAAAGGGTGCCTGGAACTCGTACTTGTCGTTCACCACTTTAGGATTGCTCCTGTACAGGTTCACCAGCTGGTATTTCACATAACGTCCATCCTTCAGCTGGAAAATAATCGTCCGGTCTTTATAGGGTCTGAGGATGTGGTCACTTAAGCGGTAGGTTCCCCATCCATCGGTAGTTACAAACTCATCCATTTCTATCTCCACTGTGTTTCTGATCATTGGCGTTGCCAATGCTTCATCCAGCTCATCGAAAGGGGTACGGACCACGCGGACCTTACCTAAACCTGGTTGTCCGGCAGGGGTAACTGCATCGGTAAACATATAGGCATTATAGATGTCATAATGTTTTACATGCCATGGTTTGGTTCCTGCCAGCGCATCGGCCACCGCTACGGTATCACGGGTATCGAAGTTGAAATAGAAAGGCCGGTGTCCTCCCTGAGAGGCCGTTGTAGCCTGATCACCTGGCCAGTCGACCACATAGACTACTTTATATTTTTCATCATAATAGATGTATCCTTTTCCGTTCCGTTTCTCCGACTTGGTTTTATCATAGATGAGCTTTCCATCTGCACCTTTATAAGGGATTACCTGATCATAGGTATAACTCGTTTCTTTCACCTTTAAAGCCCTTGCAGGCACCCAATTGGTTCCGATCATTTTCATCGTATCCAGCGGAACAACCGGCTGCTCGGGTTCGGAATTGTTTTTACTGCAGGCAAACAGCACGATGCTACAGCTTATCGTAAGTATTCCAAGTTTCAATAGTCTCATATTTTTATTTGCTTGTTTTAGTAAAATCTTTGGAACCATCTTTCAGGATCGTGTATTTAAAGGTCAGGTATGGTGCTTCCGAAGCCAGTGTAGGGCTCAGCGGGCTTCCTTTATAAAAGCTATACAGGATCACTTTCGCATAATTTCCTTTGGCGGTCTTTACGATGATCGCCCTTGGCAGGTTATAGACAATATGTGCCCTGGTTTTATCTCCCGGAAACATCGCCCCATAGAAATCGTAAAAAGCATAACCGGATCCGCTGCCCAGAAAATAATCCAATGTCAGGAAGCCTCTGGAAAGCAACTGGTCATCCGCAACAGGAACAGTCTTCACGTTCTGATAAGCCTCATCCAGCAACGCCTTGTCAATTGGAACCTGACGGGGCTGGTGTTTGGCCTCATCATAATACTTTGCGTCAATGGATTTATCCACCACCAGGTACAGGCCTCCACGTCCCGGGCTGCCAAATCCTGGCCCGGCATTGCCATTTTCAAACTTCACCGTACCGTCGTTTGCCCAGACGCTGCTGTTGTAAATGCCGCTAAAAGCCAGGTCCCATTTGTCGGTATTTGCATATTCGGCCGGGACTACCCTACCGTCTTCCAGGCTATAATAAACAGGTTTAAAATTTCCGGTTCCTTCCATGCCCTGACCTTCCATCTTAGCTGTGAGATCACCCGGAAGATTGTTTACCGTATATTCTCCGCTTACCGTAACCGTTACCGGGTTTAATGCTGGCAGCACCTTTTCCGGCTCAGCGGGTGTTTCGTTTTTTGAGCAGGACAGCAATCCGAAAGCGCAACTGAAAATCAGGGCCCATATTTTTAATCGAGAGTTCTTCATTTCTTTAAATTTTAATTGGTCTTTAGGTTTCTGCTTCCGTCTTCCTGAATAAAATAGCGGAAGGTGAAATAAGGTGCAGGCCAATGTAAGTCACTCACACTTGCCGGATTTCCTTTGTAGATATTTTTCATTTCCAGCTTGGCAAACTTGCCATCCGCGGTAAGCAAGACAAAGGTCCGTCCCTTAACAGGCACTGAAATATGGGTTCTCATGTCGTAGAAATACCAACCCCTGTTGTCGGGTTGCGGATAGGCATCCCAGCCCACAAAAGACAGGTTTTTAGTTTTCATCTCTTCCAGGCTGGGTGCTTCAGTCACTTCAGCATAGTTTTTCTCCAGCGCGATGATCAACCCTTTTCCCTGTCCGCCATACCCCGGACTTTTCGGATTGCTGCCATTGTTGATCACGATCATAGAATTGTAGATCCCGGTAAACCCGATATCCCAATTCATGGTCTTCGCATGTTTCACCGTATCTTTCAACTGTTCCTTCGTTCTGAGGTTAAAGTACCAGTCCTCGAAAGGGCGTTTTACTTTGCCATCTATTCCTTCTGCCATGGAAGCACCAAGATCGCCGGCAAGGTCTTGAATGACCGTACTTTTTCCATCTTCCAACGCTGGTTTTACTTCGTCTTTAGTACAGGAGCCAAAGCACAATACCACGAGGCTCAATAACACTACTGATTTTATAGTCATATTTCTTTATATTAATCTTTAAAAAATCTCCAGCTCAGTCCCAGCAAAATAGCACGGCCCTGTTGGGCAGGCATGAGCTGGTCCCGATAATTCATCAGGTTATCTCCGGTCAGTTGTAACTGTAAATGTTTATGATAAAAAGTCTTCTGCAAGGCCGCGTTAAAAAGAAAATAACCTGCCACAAACGTATCATAAGGGTCTAGAAAGTTATTTGCTCTGTTGGCTTCCATAAATCCGTACTTCCCTCTGTAGCTGACCCTAACTGAGCCTGAGATTCCCGTTTTTTCTTCCGCATAAGCCAACTTCAGGTTTAGCATATGTCTGGAACGATTGCTCATGCCCACATAATCCTTTCTGGTGGAAGTTCTCAATTGATTCTGGCGCGTATCGTAAACATCAGCATATAACCCTGTTCCATTTTTTATAGAATCCACCACCCCTTTATCTACCGCATACAACAACTGGTAACCCGCAGAAACTGTCAGCGATTTTGTGGCCGACCAGTTCAATCCGATCTCCGTTCCCGCCGTATAGGCTTTAGCGATGTTCATATAAGAGAAAATCTGCTGATCGTTATTTTTAACCGCCACCTGCTCAGAGTTGATGAAATTCTTCAAATCGTTATAGAACACATTGACATCGAGCTTCAGCGTACTCACCGGCTGATACGCAAAACCAGCACTATAGGAAACCGAACGTTCAGGTTTCAGCGTGCCCACCTGTTTTGAAACAGGGAAAACACTTTTGATCTGTCCTGCTTCTTTTAACAGCTGCAATTCTCTCCAGAATTCCTCTGCTCCCAATACCGTATATCCTGTTTGCACATTGGTAAACACCAGGTACAGCTGCTGGAAATTCGGTGTTTTAAACCCTGTTCCTACCGCAGCACGAAAGGTCAGGTTGGGCAAAAGCCGATATTGTAAGCCCAGGCTGGGATTTAATTTTGAGCCATATTTATCATGATAATCATACCTGGCCCCTGCCGTAACGTTCAGTTCGTTGTTCAGTTTCCAATCGGCCTGTCCATAAGCGAAATAATTGCTCATGCTTTTTCTCCCGCGATAAGCAGAATGGTTCAAAAGTTCATAAGCAGCTCCCGTTCCTCCGGTGAGTTCCACATTTGCAAACAGCTGATGTGCGGCCTGAACCTCTGCCCGGTGCAGGTATTGCTCAAAGCGGCTGCCTGGCATGATCCGACTCGTATTCAGGTCTGTAATGTCCTGGGCAGTCTGATAACGGGTCAGGTAATATTGTGTTTTTAGCTTTGTTCCATTGTTAAAATGATGATTCAGGGAAACCGAACCATTGAGGTCATGCTCATCCATTACGTCTTTAGTTGGCTTTACCCCATAAGACACTTCATTTACCGAATGTCGGTTTACATACCTTCCATTGAAATTCAGGGTACTGTTTTCGCCAAGAAGATAGCGCCCCCTGCCCTGAAAAGTATAACTATCAAAGGGAGGTGCCGTTTTTCCTTCTTTCAGATAAGGATTAGAATTGAATCCATCGGTGCGGTAATAATTGGCGGACAAGTAAGCAGAACCTCTTTTACCTGCAAAAGGAGTTTCTCCCTCCAATGTGGCATCTACCATATTAAAACTACCGTAACGCAATGCTGCCATGCCTTGCGGTGCTGTAATATTTTTACGGGTCACGATGTTGATCACCCCTGCCAGGGCTTCACTGCCAAACAAACAGGAAGAAGCACCTTTAATAATCTCTATTCTTTCAATATTGGAGACGGTAATCCTTGACAAATCAAAATTTCCGTTGTTTCTGCCCACCATGGGTTGCCCGTCGATCATGATCATGGTATAGCCACTGTCAAAACCCTGCATTTGTAAGCCAACCGCCCTGTTTCCAGAACCAATATCGTTGACAATCGCCAAACCGGTTTGTTCTTTCAGTACTTCATCCAGTCTCCGGCTCCCCATTTGCTCAATTTCCTTGCGTGTAATCACGGTGCTGGGCATGGCTGTCCTGGTCATGTCGATGAAATTATCCGGATTTCCGTGAACACCGGTCACACTCACCTCATTTAGAGATTCATTTTTTCGGGTTAACCTGATGGTAATGGTATTCTTTTTTCCTGCCTCAATCACCACTTCCTGTGTATGCGTTCCAAATCCAATGGCAGAAATTTTCAAAGTATAAGTTCCCGCATATAGTCGGTCGATCTCAAATGCTCCTTTTTTATCGGTCAAAGCACGATGCATATCCGGCTCCAAAGCAACTGTAATTCCCGCAAGAGGCTTATTGGCATCGTCATAAACTACTCCGCTCAATTTCCCTTTAATCTCCTTTGCCATCACAGCATTGGTAAAGAAAAACAGCAGCGCCAATAAACAATTCTTTTTAGAGATGTAGTTGTACATTCAAGTATACTGTGTTATTTTTAATGAGTCTAAATAAAGTAGGCAAATATGCTTAGATTTACTAATATCTGCACAACGAAAAAGGGATTATTTTTAACCTTTTCGGGATAACATTTACGGATTCGGGATATATTATAGGAAGAATTAAAAGAAAAGCAGCAATTACGACACCTAACAAAAAGACCACAAATAACTAAACAACAACTACTTAACTGTAAAAAACGGCTAAAAAAACACCCATTTTACCCCCTAAAAGAGAAAACATACCAATACCGACAATAAAAAAATAATTATTTGGAATGAGTATAATTAAAGGTTTCTTTGCATCGTTATAAATGTCAATACCCCCAACAAAAAATGATCAAAACGTTCCATACCTTTCTATTGGTAATATTATGTTATTACAGTTCTTCGGCAATTGCGCCTAAACGGATTATCACTTTAAGCGCCGCACTAACAGAAACAGTAGATGCCTTAGGCTTTGGAAGTCAGATTGTAGCAGTAGATGTAACCAGTATTTACCCGGCCTATGTTTCTAAATTACCCAGAGTAAGTCAGAATCGCGTATTATCTGCAGAGGGCATCATCTCCTTTTCGCCAGACCTGGTCATTGCCCCAGAGGGCGATGTATCTAAAGCCATCGAATATCAGTTAAAATCCGCTGGAATAAAGCTGATCAGTATCAAACAGGAATATAGTGTAAAAGGTGCTTCAAAATTCATCAGATTCGTTGCAGCAGCACTGGAAGTCGCCCAAAAGGGGGAGACCTTGGTAAAACATATGGAAAATAATATGATACAGTCGCTGGATTTGGTAAAGAAAAACCCAAAACATCCTAAAGTATTGTTCGTCTATGCCCGTGGAACAGGTGTGATGATGGTTGCCGGAAAAAACACCAATATGGATGCGATGATTACCCTTGCAGGCGGAAAAAATGCTGCACAGGGCTTTTCGAGTTATAAACCTTATACCACAGAAGCTCTGGTCAATGCCAATCCTGATGTGATCCTGATGTTTGATTTCGGGTATAAAAGTCTTGGAGGCATCAATAGTATTTTAAAAATGCCCGGAGTTAGTTTAACCAATGCCGGAAAAAATAAAAGAGTGATCCAAATGGACGGAGAGTTGATGGTCAGCTTCTCTGTCAGACTTCCACAAGCCATCAAAGAACTCAACAGTAAATGGTAATTCAGAAAGCAACGCTCTATGTGCTGCTGACTGTAGCCTTATTTTTAGCCGCGGCATTTTCACTCGGATTGGGTGCCGTAAAAATCCCGGTCACTGATGTCATGATCATCCTCGCGAAGAAGATCGGTTTCTTTTCCGGTTCAGCGGTTTCCATCCAACATGAAGGTGTTTTAAATATCGTCCGTCTGCCAAGAGTGGTCCTGGGTATTCTCGTAGGTGCCGCATTGGGCATCTCCGGAGCCGCAATACAAGGCATCTTCCGGAACCCTTTGGCAGAACCAGGATTGATTGGAATCTCTGCCGGCGCTTCGTTAATGGCGGTAATTGTGATTGTATTAGAGATGGCACTTTTTGCCGGACTGAGTAATCTTCTCGGTTATTACCTATTGGCTTTTGGCGCCTTTGCAGGTGCCGGAATTGCTGCAATGCTCGTTTATCAGATCTCCCGGACCGATGGAAAATCCAATGTGGCCACCATGCTGCTTGCCGGAATCGCCATCAATTCACTCGCTGGTGCATTGACAGGGTTGATCACTTACATGGCCGACGACCAGCAGCTGAGGAACATTACTTTCTGGATGCTGGGCAGCTTAGCCGGAGCTACCTGGGAAACCGTCCTTGCCATCACTCCTTTTGTACTCCTACCGGTATTGATCCTTCCTCATATGGGCAAAGCCCTGAATGCTTTTGCATTGGGAGAAACGCAGGCCAATCAGCTTGGGCTCCGCATTAACCGGATCAAAAGAAATGTCGTGATCTTGTCGACCATGGCTGTAGGTGCCGCTGTAGCCGTTTCCGGAATCATCGGATTTGTAGGTTTACTTGTTCCACATACGATCAGGCTACTGGTTGGCGTTGATAATAAATACGTATTGCCTGCATCTGCATTGATGGGCGCCTTAATGCTGACCCTGGCGGATATGCTTTGCAGAACGATCATTGCCCCGATTGAACTTCCTATCGGAGTGATTACGGCTTTATTAGGAACCCCACTCTTCTTATATATTTTAATTAAGGACAAGAAAAAACTGACCCTATAATGTTAATAGCAGATCATATCAGTTACGAAACAGGAAAGCGCATGCTGGTAAAGGATGTTTCTTTCAGCATCCGCCCCGGCGAGATGCTCGTGATTTTGGGTGCAAACGGCGCGGGAAAATCGACTTTGCTGCGCATGTTGAGTGGAGAACGGAAACCTTCCAAAGGAAGCCTTACCCTGCACGATAAGGAAGTCAGCCATTATTCTTCTCCTGAACTTGCGCTAAAAAGGGCAGTACTCAATCAGCAAAACGTGGTCAATATGGCCTTTATGGCACAGGAAATTGTGATGATGGGCCGTTACCCTCATTACCAGAATAATCCTTCACCTAAAGACAAGGAAATCTGTGAAGAGGTGATGAAGCTTACCGGAACCACACACCTTTCTGAGCGTTCCTACCTGAGTTTATCCGGAGGAGAACAGCAAAGGGTACAGTTGTCCAGAATTTTGGTGCAGATCTGGGACATTCCCAATGCCTTGCTTTTAATGGATGAGCCCGTTTCAGGATTAGACCTGCAATACCAGCAACAAACTTTAGCTATTGCAAAAGCATTATCTAAACGAGGTTTTATGGTGATCAGCATTTTACACGACATCAACCTTGCCGCCCAGTATGCAGACCGGATTCTGATGCTTAAGAACGGCAGGAAATGGTATGATGGAACCGCCTCTGAAGTATTAAACACAAAAAATATTTATGAAGTATTTGAGATCGACTCTGATGTATTCACCAATCCGAAGACCCTCAAACCCTTTTTTATTCCTAAAAACACAACCGTTAATTTAAGTTCATTATCATAAAAACCAACACCATGATTACAGAAACAAACACCCTGAAGCAAAAATATGAAGCCTATAAAATCGAAAATCCTAAAAAACGCATCAGAGAAGCCGCGCAGGAACTGGAAGTAACTGAGGCTGAATTACTGATGACCGGATTAGGTCAGCAGGTCGTTTTCTTACAACCTGATTTTGAGAAGATCCTTGAATCTGTAACCTCATTGGGTTATGTGATGGCCCTGACCCGCAACGAGTATTGCGTGAACGAAAGAAAAGGCGTTTATGAAGACATTTCCTTTACCCCCCATGCCGGGTTGGTACTTGGTGCAGACATTGACCTTCGCTTATTCCTTCGCCAATGGAAACATGGTTTTGCAGTGGAAGAAGCAGGACGTAAAAGTCTTCAGTTCTTTGATGCCAACGGTACCGCCCTGCATAAAATCTACCTGACCGACCGCAGTAACCAGGAGGCTTACGATCAGCTGGTTCAAAATTTCCGCAAAGAGGATCAGGAAGCAGTAGCGATAGAAAAAGCTCCTGAGGCAGCACCTCAACCGGAACTGGCAGATGCAGAGATTGATGTAGCCGGATTTCAGGAAGCCTGGAACAATATGAAGGACAGCCATGAGTTTTTCATGCTCCTGAGAAAGTTCAAAGTAACCAGAACCCAGGCCCTGCGTCTTGCTCCTGCAGGAAGGGCAAAGGAAACCAGTATGGAAGGTTTCAGAAAAGCCATGACCAGCTGTTCGGAAAAGCAGGTTCCAGTGATGGTTTTCACTGGAAATGCAGGTTGTATCCAGATCCATACCGGAAATATTACAAAATTAGTAGATATGGGACCCTGGTTTAATGTTTTAGATCCAGAATTTAATTTGCACCTTCGTGAAGATGAAGTTCGCAGCGTATGGCAGGTCGTAAAACCTTCTACTGACGGTGATGTAAATTCTATCGAATTGTTTGACAAAAACGGAGAAATGATTGTTCAATTTTTTGGTAAACGCAAGCCTGGAATCCCTGAATTGGAAAGCTGGCGTGAAGTCCTGAAAGAATCGCTTTAATTATGACAAATACACCCACATCAGATAAAAAAGCCACCATCTTAAAATGGTTAAAGAAAGTTGGGATCTGGGGATTCCTCTTTTTTCTAATCAAAGGGCTCGTATGGCTGGCCCTTGGTTACTGGGTTTTAAAATAAAAAAAGGCCGGTTCATCACCAGCTATGACCGGAAGATTATTCTTCCGGTTTTTTTATGAGTATATCATTGTTTTTTCATCTTCTCTTTTTATTCCGTAGTAAATCAGCCCGCTAATCGTTGCCAACAACATCCATTGCCCCAGTTTCAGAAAGTTCCCCGGAAAGGAATTTGAGATCAGGAGCACAAACAGCCAAACGAGGGCATATCCAAAAAAGTAAAACGACAACAATTGCAGAACGCCTTTCTTATGGTCAAAAAAATTGCTGAAATTAACGAGCGCAAGTGCGATGGAGGCAAATAATAGATCAAATGAAATCCAATGCCAGCCGCACCTTACCATGGTCCAGATTTGCTGCTTCTCCGCCCAATTGTCTATCCCAATTGAAGGTTGAATGCTGTTTAGCTCCATATCGCCACCAAAGGTATGCGCAAAAAAAGCGAGACCAGTCAGGATGTTTGCCAGTAAAACGGGGGTATTTATCTTTCTCATTTTGTTTTTCTTCAAATGTCTTCCAAAAGAATCAAAATGCATTTGATGTACATCAAATTCGATTTCCTCAGTAAGGGAAAATCAGGAATTTCCTAAGCATAAAAAAGGCCGGAATTTCTTCCGGCCATTACCGGTTCATTACCGGTCTTTTTATATCAATTGAAAATTTTATTCCTGCAACTTATGATGCCGGGATTAAATCCGCTGCTTTAGCCAGAACGGAGGTTAAACCCTCCTTATTCTTACCACCAGCCGTTGCATAAAACGGCTGACCGCCACCACCACCCTGAATATCTTTAGCCAGTTCTCTGACGATATTCGAAGCATTTAAGCCTTTATCCTTGATCAGGTTTTCTGAAAGCATCACTGTAATTCCCGGTTTATCCTCGATCAAAGTCGTAAACACCAGGAAAAGGTCATCTACCAGGTCTTTCACTGCGAAAGCCAGATTCTTCACTGCATCTGCATTTGGCAGGTCCACATGAGTAGCAATCAGGTTTACCCCATTGATGGTTTTAAGGTGATGAACAATTTCATGCTTTAGGTTTGCAGATTGCTCCCCTACTGCTTTTTCTGCCTCTTTCTTCAGTTTGGAATTTTCTTCCAGCAATGCAGCAACTGCTGATTTCAAATCTTTATTTCCCTTAAGCAATGCTCTTAGCTCATTCAGTTCTCTGTTCTGGTCTAAAATGAAAGCTTCTGCCTTGTCAGCCGTAATCGCTTCAATACGTCTTACCCCTGCTGCAACAGCACTTTCCGAGATGATTTTAAAATATCCGATCTGGCCGGTTGCCTGAACATGTGTACCTCCACAAAGCTCTTTTGAATAATGATCATCAAAAGTGATGACACGTACAAAATCACCATATTTCTCTCCAAATAAAGCCGTTACTCCACTGGAGATCGCCTGATCGTAAGGGATGTCTCTTTGTTCTTTCAAAGGGATATTCTCTCTGATTTTTTGATTCACCAAATGCTCTACCTCTGCTAAATCATCATCGCTGATCTTTGCAAAATGTGAGAAATCGAAACGCAGGTAATCCGGATTAACCAGGGAACCTTTTTGATTCACGTGGCTTCCAAGCACCTTTTTAAGCGCCGCATGAAGTAAATGTGTTGCCGTATGGTTGTCTTGCGACAATAAGCGTTTGTCTTCGTCTATCACTGCCCAGAATAAACCATCCAAATCTTCAGGTAACGTATCGGTATAATGAACGATTACGCCATTCTCTTTTTTGGTATCTGTAACCTCTACAAAGAACAAACGGCTATGGTCTTCCAATCGCCCTGTGTCTCCTACCTGACCACCACTTTCCGCATAGAATGGCGTTTTGCTCAGCACAATCTGATATTGCTCCTTGCCTTTTGCACTCACTTTACGGTATTTTATAATTTGTGTTTCTACTTCAAAATCATCGTAGCCTACGAAATCTGTCTCGAGCTCGGCATTCACCACGATCCAGTCGCCCGTATCTACAGCCGTTGCCGCTCTTGACCTTTCCTTCTGCAGTAACAATGCCTTATTGTATTCCACCATATCAACAGTCCAGCGTTGTTCTCTGGCCATCAATTCCGTTAAATCTATTGGGAAACCATAAGTATCGTTCAATTCAAAAGCAAACTCTCCCGAAATTACCATCTGGTCTTTTAAGATGCTGTACACCCAGTTGTCTTCAAAAGATTTCTCCAGTTCGATGGCATTTTCTGACATCAGCAATTCGCCTTGTTTTTTCGTGTAATTTTCAAAGCGCTGAATACCTGTAGCCAAAGTTCTCAGGAAGGAAACTTCCTCCTCCAGTACTACTTTTTGTACAAAGTCCTGTTGTAAAACCAACTCATCAAATACCCCTTTAAACTGCTCCGCCAATACTGGTACCAACTGGTTTAAGAAAGGTTCTTTCAGGTTCAGGAAGGTATAAGCATACCTTACCGCACGGCGGAGGATTCTACGGATCACATAACCCGCTTTATTGTTCGAGGGCAATTGTCCGTCTGCAATGACAAAAGAAATCGCACGGATATGATCGGCCATCACGCGCATCGCGATATCGGTTTTTTCGTCTGTACCATAGGCAATTCCTGCATGCCTTGCAATAAACTGGATCAATGGCTGAAACACATCGGTATCGTAGTTAGAAGATTTCTCCTGTAACACCCGTACCAGACGTTCAAATCCCATTCCTGTATCCACATGCTGTGCAGGCAAGGGTTGTAGTGAACCATCTTTCAGACGGTTAAACTGCATAAATACATTGTTCCAGATTTCGATCACCTGTGGGTGATCTGCATTCACCAGGTCTTTTCCGTTAACGGCTTTACGTTCTTCTTCGCTCCTGCAATCTACATGGATTTCTGAACACGGTCCGCAGGGACCAGTATCTCCCATTTCCCAGAAGTTGTCTTTCTTGTTTCCAAGAATGATCTTTTCTTCAGGAACAAATTGTTTCCAAAGTTCATACGCTTCGGTATCTCTTGGTAATCCTTCTTTGTCGTCTCCTTCAAAGATGGAAACATATAGTTTATCCTTAGGGATTTTGTATACTTCTGTCAATAATTCCCAGCTCCAGGCGATGGCTTCTTTTTTGAAGTAATCCCCAAAGCTCCAGTTACCCAACATTTCGAACATGGTATGGTGATAGGTATCAATCCCTACTTCTTCCAGGTCATTGTGTTTACCGGAAACACGTAAACAACGTTGTGTATCTGTTACCCGTGGGTATTTTATCGGTGCTTCTCCAAGGAACAAATCTTTAAACTGATTCATTCCTGCATTAGTGAACATCAGCGTAGGATCGTTTTTCACTACAATTGGTGCAGATGGAACGATATGATGTTGTTTCGATTCAAAAAATTTTAAGTATGCCTGTCTGATTTCCTTAGCTGTCATCCTTCTCTATATTAATGGTGAACAAAATTAAAATTTTATTGCGGTATTCTACTAAAATCCCTTTACATTTGAACACTTTATATAAAAGCCGTAAACCACTAATAATCAAGATCAAACTATGCCTTACAAAGAACGGGAAATTAATAAAATGTATTATACGATGGGTGAGGTGACCGAAATGTTTGGCGTAAATGCATCACAGATCCGCTTTTACGAAAAGGAATTTGACGTTTTGCAACCTAAAAAAAACAAGAAGGGCAACCGTTTATTTACCCCTGAAGACATTGAAAACTTAAAAATCATTTTCCACCTTGTAGACGATAAGGGCTTTACCCTTAAAGGAGCTAAAGAGCATTTAAAGAACAATACTTCCGAAGTAAAAGAAAACCAAAAGATCATTGCTTCACTGGAGAAACTAAAAGATTTCTTGCTAAAGCTAAACGAGGAAATATAAATTATTAGTTAAATAATTTTTTATTAAGAGAAATAATATAGTGATTAGGCATTATGATGCCAGCTTCACTTCGATTGCTCTTCCTCCTCCTTCTGACTTCCTCAGCCCTTCCCCTCTCCGCACAGGAAGGGGAACAGGTAAAAGACCTTAAAGAAAGCCTTGCCGAAAATGGGAATGAGGAAGAAGACCTTTCTGACGTTACAGATCAGCTTGATTTTTTCAGGAAACATCCGGTAGACCTGAACCATACCCATCCGGAGGATTTAAAGAAGCTGATTTGCTTATCTCCGCTTCAAATCAGCAGCTTTTTCAGATATCTCTCGCTGAATGGTAAGTTAATAGACCTGCTCGAATTACAGTCCATTCCCGATTTCGATCTGGAAACGATAGACCGGCTCCTGCCCTTCGTGACCTTGAATCCTGCCACCGCATATAGTCAGCTAAACCTGAAGAGCCTCTACCAACAGGGCAGCAGTCAGATCATGTTCAGATATGGCAGGCTTCTGGAACAACAAAAAGGTTTCCGAAACCTGGCCGGAAGCCGATACCTTGGGAGCCCTGATAAACTGCTGCTGCGTTATAAATATCAATATTCAGAACTGCTGTCCGCGTCGCTGCTTTTGAAGAAAGACGCCGGAGAAAGCCTGTTTAACGCAAAGCAGGCCATAGATTTTCTTTCCGGAAATATTGCCCTTTATAAATACCGGCGCATCCGCAAGCTGGTCATCGGAGATTATAGCCTGCAATTCGGACAAGGACTTAGCCTTTGGTCTGGATTTTCTTTTGGAAAAGGTCCGGATGTGACCAGCGTAGCGAGTAAAGATGTCGGTCTGAAAACCTATACTTCCACTAATGAAGGTTCATTTTTCAGGGGCATTGCCGGCACGGTTCAACTCTACGGCAATCTCTCCTTTAGTCCATTTTTTTCTTACAGAAAGCGTGATGCCAGCCTGAAGATCATGCCGGATGGCAGCATTAGCCTCAGCACCATTAGCGAAAGTGGTCTTCACCGGACTCAGACAGAGCTAAAGAACAGAAAAACACTTAGTCAGCAGGTCTATGGCCTTGCCCTGCAATATCTGGGTGAGCAGTTCAGCGCAGGTTTTACAGCTTATCAATCCGGTTATGGATATCCATTTACCAATGGTACCCCAGCTTACAAGAAGTATCATTTTTCGGGAGATAAGCTCAGCAATATTGGCTTTCATTACAATTATACCTTCCGGAACGTTTATTTTTACGGGGAGGTATCCCGGAGTTTTCCTGGAGGCACTGCCATCCTGCAGGGATTGATGGCCAGTATCTCTCCCCACTGGTCTGCGGTCTTTGTCTATAGAAATTACGGAAAGGATCACCATAATTTCTTTAGTCAGGCGATAGGCGAAGCCTCAGAAACGGCCAACGAGAAGGGTGCCTATCTGGGATTAAATTTCAGTCCTCATTCCCATTGGAAGCTTTCAGTTTACTTCGATTACTTTAAGTTTCCATGGCTAAAATACAGGGTAGATTCTGCTTCCTCCGGATTCGAGGTATTGGCTCAGTTAAGGTATACGCCGACTAAAAAGCTCCAGATTACTGCCCGGTTTAAAACGGAACACAAACAACAGAACCCAGATGCCGGAAGTCTCGTCCCGGCGCTTGTCTCCTTACTAAAAACAAACTACCGACTGGAATGTAACTGGCAATTTCATAGAAAATTCAAGTCACAGCAACGCATAGAACTCCTGCAATATCAGAAGGGCAGAAAAAATGCAGAATTGGGCTATCTCCTATACCAGGACCTTGATTATTCGCCCTTATCTTCAAAATTATCAGGCAATGTCAGACTCGCTTATTTTAATACCGTTTCTTACAATTCCCGGATTTATGCTTATGAAGATGATGTATTGTCAGGTTCAGGTTCCGGTGGCTATTATGGTAAGGGCATCAGAACCTATCTGAACCTCCGCTACCGTTTACTGAGGTCGCTAGATCTTTGGGGAAGGTACGCCCTGTATTTTTATGGCGATAAAACGGTTATTGGTTCTGGTCTGGATGAGATCATGGGAAGTACAAAATCGGACCTGAAATTTCAGGTACGCTATCAGTTTTAGCGGATGAGTTTTCCTTATCGAAATGCCTTAACCTTTTTGAGTATGCTGATTCCTTATGCTGCCGGAATTATCTATTTCTACGACTTTAATTCCATCCTTAGCAGCAAAGTTTTAATCTGGATCAATCTGGGCTTATTTATCATCCTGCTGATCATAAACAGCTACTATAAGGAATTCAAAGCTTATCATTTCAAAACCTTTACCGGATTCGTTTTCCAATTGCTTCTTTTCTTTTTTGGTGGATTATCCTGCAGGAGCCATTGCCAATTTCTAAAACCTGATTATTTCACAAAAATCCCTTCCGGGTATTTGAAGCTGAGGATCAATGATGAGCCTCAATATAAGGGCGGGCTATTGAGGTTCAAAGCCAGTGTATTGTTAGCCTACCAGGTCAAGGCAGCGTCTGATCAGCGAGGGAAATATCTCCTTTCTACTCCTGTTTCAGGAAGCATCATGGTCGCTCTAAAAATGCCTCTTGCAGCTTCATTGAAGCTGGGTTATGGGGACGAACTGATCATCGCTTCCAGATTTTCGGAAGTCAAGCCCCCGGATCAACCCTCCGAATTTGATTTTAAGTCCTGGCTCGCCGCACAAAACATCTATCAGCAAACTTTCCTCAAAGCACACCAATACTTAAAAATAAGAGGAAATAATGGCAACCCAGTCCTGAGATTCGCTTTAGAGCTCAGGAAGAAACAGGTAAAACGGTACACCGGTCTGATCAAAAGTAAGGAGGCCATCGCCCTGGCCTCCACACTAATTCTGGGTTACCGTACAGATTTGAGTAAGGAAACCCTGGATATTTATTCCAAAACAGGCACCATTCATGCATTGTCCGTGTCAGGCATGCATGTGGGCTTGATTTATATGGTTCTAAATGTTTTATTAGGTTTCCTGAATCCCCTCAAAAAAAAGGAACTGTTGAAACTGATCCTGATCCTTCCCCTCCTTTGGTTTTATGCGCTGTTAACCGGACTCTCCCCTTCGGTACTTCGGTCTGTGCTGATGCTTTCGGTGTTTCTGGTTGCCAAATCATCCTCCAGGCCGGCAAATAGCTATAATATTGTCGCTTTCAGCGCCTTTTTCATCCTGGTTTACAATCCTTTTCTCCTTTGGGATGTTGGTTTTCAGCTTTCCTTTTTAGCCGTTACCGGTTTAATTTATCTGCAGCCCAAAATCCAGCAATGCTGGTATATTGAAAACAAATGGCTCCACAAGTTATGGGGACTGATGGCGATGTCCTTTGCAGCCCAGCTTTTTACCTTTCCCGCTTCTGTTTATTATTTTCATCAGTTCCCGCTGTATTTTCTACTCAGCAACCTGTTTATTGTGCTTCCCATTGCATTGCTGATGTATCTCGGAATCCTCCTGCTCTTTCCTGGTTTTAGTTTCCTGGCGCCTCTTTTTGAATGGCTGATCAATTTTACGAATCTGGGCCTTCAGTGGATTGCAAACCTCCCTTTCGCCAGTTTATCGGGCATCTGGATCAGCAAAATGGAGTTGGTATGGTTGTGTTCCGCCTTAATTTTTCTGGTTCTGGCGGGTGTTCATCTTCAAAAAAGAGCATTGCTCGCAGCAATCGCATCATTTCTGGTTTTACAAAGTTGCCTTAGTTATGATCAGTTGGTTGTCTACCATCAAAGAAAAATCATTAAATTTAAGATCCCTAAACAGCAGGCAACAGCTTACCTGTTTTCCAATCATGCCACGATCTGTACGACATTAAAGCAGGGCGATAAAGCGTTTGTCTATTTCATCCAACCAGCTTTGGATCAACATCAAATAAAGTTCGTAAAACTGGTCCCTCCATGAGCCTCAATTTTGGTAAAAAAGGGGAAAGGAAAATTAAGTTTTCAGCGCTTCGGCATCATGGTTTGACCTCGCCTAAAACCGGGAGCCGACCGCTTGCAGGAATACACGTTTCAAGCTCATTTTATACCAGTTGCTTACCCGCCTTTAACACGCTTCTGACCGAGTTAGCACCGAGTATAGAGCCTGCTTAGAACCTGTATAGTTAAAAGCGGTTCTGAAGCTGTCTTATCCGTGTATGGCTATACAGGTTATTGAATTAATTTTAAATTGACTATACACTCAAATTTGTTATTCCTGATCGGGTTATACAAGTTTGATTTTCCTTTGTTTTGTACTTTTTAGGCTTCCATCTTTTCTTAAAGATTCCCCGTTTAAGATGCGCCTGTTCTGGTGTGAGATAATCACAGCTTGCATGCGGTCTTAGTTGGTTATAAGTTTGAATATTCTCTCTGATTCTCTTTGTTGTTTCTTTAAAACTTGCTTTAGAACTATGCATATCAAACTCCGCTTTTAATATTCCATTTACCCGTTCTGCTATTGCATTTTCATAAGGGTCTCCATTTTCAGTCATGCTTATTGCTACCTGATTTTCGGTAAGCAGGTCCACATAGTTTTTACTACAATATTGTGATCCCCGATCAGAATGATGTATGAGCTGATCTTGGGGGTGTTTACGTGTTTTGACAGCCATATCAAGCGCGTCTATACATCCTTGAGCAGATAAATCAGTCCTAAAAGCCCATCCCATGATCTTTTTAGAATAGGCATCTGTGATAAGGCTTAGATATCCCCACTGTTTTGTCAACTGAATATAAGTAATATCACTTACCCAGACCTGTTCGGGACGGTGGATGATCAATTCCTTGATCTGGTTATTATATTTTCGCATCCAATGCCTTGAATTAGTTGTCACCGCTTTCCTTTTTCGTGTTCTGATATGGAGGCCATGCTCCCGCATTAGGCGAAATAAATAGTCCCTTCCAATTTTAATATCGTGCGCTGACAACACTTCCTGCAGCATAAAATGCAGTTTCAACGTACCTATTCGCTTTTGCTTTTCCCGAATACGCAGTACATGCTGCAAAATGATCTCATCTTTTAAACCCTCATCCTGTACTCGCCACTGGTGGTCGTAATACGCATGTCTTGTTTTGCCAAACAGTCTGCACAGCAACCTGATCCCAAGTTTTGGGAAGTCCTGTTTCATTTTGATGACTGCCTGGCACCAGACTTTTTTCTGATGTCGATTTTAAGCTGTTCTTCTGCAATATCGATCAGAGTATCAAGGGCCTGGATTTTCAAATTGGCCTCTGCCAAAGCTTTTTGTAAAGCTTCGAGTTCTGTACTACTGGAATCAGTTGTCGTGTTTTTGGCCACTTCTAGAGGTTTGAGAAGGCTAATCTCTACATTTTCTTCCTTATTTTTCTTGATCCAGTGTCTTATAATACTTGGATGGGAAATATTATATGAAACCTGGGCCTCCCGAATGCTCATACCGTTTTCTACCGCCCGAATTACCGAACGTCTTTCTGACGGTGTATAGGATTTACGTTTTGAACCCGATAAACCCGAGTTTCCCAGCCATTCTACAAGCGTGCTGCTTGACATACCGTATTCTTCCATAAGATCTCTACGGGGAACGCCTTGGGCTTCGAGCTCCACAATATGCGCTATTAATCGCTTGTCATAACGCTGATTTTTACTCCTTCTTTCTGAAATGATAAATTCTGTTTCTGTTATTTCCATACACTGTTTTTTTGTATAGCCTTTTTAGGAATGGACAAGCTGTCTTTTGGCTGTCTCGTCCGGCTCTGGACTAGACAATCCTCTATATATGCTCTATACTTGCTCTTAGGTTGGAAGGCCATTGGAAGGCTATCGGGAGGTGGTTCGAAGCCTCTGTAAGGTTGTTTTAGCCTTGCAATAATCTTCCAACCACCTCCCAACCACCTTCCAACCCAAGAGTAAGTATAGAGCGTTCCCGCAGCCATATATCAACGTGTATGATACGTCTTTGACTTAGTTTATTTACTTTTGGTGTAAATAAATATTTATTCACGAACGATCATGACAGCGCCTTTAGTTTTATATTCAGTTGAACAACGCATTGCGACCATCTCCATTAACCGCCCCGAAAAGCGCAACGCTTTAAATCCGGAGCTGGTGAGCCTGTTAACAGAAACCTTAATACGCGCTTCAGAAGATGAAGAGGTTAAAGTGATTGTGCTCAGGGCGAATGGAACAACCTTCAGTGCAGGAGCTGACCTGGCCTATCTTCAGCAGTTGCAACAAAACAGCTATGAGGAAAACCTGGCAGATTCAGAAAATCTGAAACGCTTGTTTACCACCATTTACTATTTACCCAAGGTAGTTATTGCCCAGGTGGAAGGGCATGCCATCGCCGGAGGGTGTGGATTAGCTACCGTATGTGACATTACCTTCGCTGTTCCTGAGGCGAGCTTTGGTTATACCGAGGTGAAACTGGGTTTTGTACCTGCAATTGTATCCTGCTTTCTGCTTAGAAAAACGTCAGAAACCATTGCCAAAAGAATCCTGTTTACCGGCGAATTGTTCTCTGCACAGCAGGCATTCGACTATGGTCTGATTACTTTTGTAACAAACAAGGAGGATATTCATCTTAAAGTGAAAGAATTTGCATTAAGTTTGTGTACTGAAGCCTCTGCAAATTCGTTAATGGTAACCAAACAACTGATTGGGCAAACCACCAACCCGGAATTGGAAAACAGCCTTTCACTCGCTGTACAGATCAATGCAAGGGTTAGAGAAAGTGCCGATTTCAAAAAAGGTGTTGCTGCCTTTATCAGCAAAGAGAAAATTAATTGGTAAGTTTAAATAAACAAAAAAACTATTATATGTTAACATCTATCAAAACCGGCGTTTTAGCTGCAATCCTAGTAAGTACAGCCATCTTCGCTCACGCTCAAAAGAAAATCACTGAAGGAACTGTGACCATGGGAATCAGCTACGCATTGACCCCTGAACAGGAACCGATGGCGGCCATGTTACCTACTGAAACCAAAGTTAAATTCAACGGCAACATGTCTAGATTTGAATTGCAACAAGGTCCGGCTACAATTACCGTGATTTCTGATAATACCGCGTTGAATTCTCTGGTATTAATTGATGTTCCGGTAGCGCAAATGCAAATTGCCGTAAAAGGAACCAAAGAAGATTATGAAAAAGAAAAAGCCAATGACCCTAAGTTCAGTGACTTTAAAGCAACAGGAGAAAAACAAACCATTTTAACCTACAGTGCAGAAAAATATACTTACAAAGACGATAAAGGTGCTACTTATGAATTGTGGGCAACCAACGACATCGAACTTCCTGCAGGATTAATGGGACAGGAATTTAAAGACGTAAAAGGTACACCAATCAAGTTCACCAGATTCAACCGCGGTGTAAAATCTACAGCAACTATAAAAGCTTTTACAGAAGAAAAAGCAGGTCCGTTTACCTTAGATGTTCCTAAAGGATACGAACTTAAAACGATGGAAGAAGTAATGCAAATGCAAGGTGGAGGTCAATAACATCCGCTAAAATGTTCAAAAGCCTTATTTTTTTTATTAGATTCTACATTTTCTGGTTGTTATTTTTCTTTCTCGACCGGCTGATGTTCCTTCTTATTTATCATAAAAAGCTTGCCATGGTTCCCCTTTCGGAGACCATGGCAACTTTCTATCATGCCCTTTCGTTAGACCTTTCCATGACGGCTTATCTGGCCATCATTCCACTCGCCGGTTATACTTACTGGTTCTTAAGTGGCAGGAAAGTAGTGGAACTGAAATGGATCTCTACCTACAACATTGTCCTGATTGTGCTGTTCAGCATCATCTCGGTCATTAACTTCAACATTTACAGAGAATGGGGAAGTAAGGTCAATGCCAAAGCCGTTGGTTTTGCCATTTCGACACCTACGGAGGCCCTGGCCTCCAGTGCTTCCTCTCCTATCGGATTATCCCTTGCTTTATTGGTGTTAATCATTGCCCTGAGTCTGTTTATGCAGCGATGGGTCGTGTCCAGAAAACTGACCTTTGGCAACAATCCGGTTTGGTTACGTGCAGTCGTTTCCATTCTGTTGGTTGCCTTGACCTTTCTCCTGATCCGTGGAGGCCTAAGAGGCTCTCCCATTACTCAGAGTATGGCTTATTTTTCGAAAGAACAACTGCTCAACCAGGCCGCGGTGAATACAGAATGGAACCTCCTCAGAAGCTCACTTTCTGAGCGAATGGCCAGAACAAATCCATACGTTTATCTGGATCCTAAAAATGCAGATCGGCTGGTTAAGGAACTTTATACGCCGGAAAAAGACAGTACCATTCAAATTCTTAAAACCAGCAAACCCAATGTCGTCCTGGTCATCATCGAAAGCTTTACCGCTGACCTGACCCAAACGCTGGGGAACGAAACCGGCATTACGCCACACTTCGACACCCTGATGCACAAGGGAATATTGTTCGATCGCATTTATGCCTCCGGAAACAGAACTGACAAAGGAATTATTGCTTCTTTAGCGGGTTTCCCTACCCTGGCCTCGGGTAGTGTCGTAAAATGGCCGGAGAAAATGCAGAAATTACCTGCGATCTCCCAGTCGCTTTACAAGAACGGCTACCAAACCTCTTTCTATTATGGAGGAGAATCTGAATTCGACAATTACAAAGCTTTTATCCTCAGTCATGATTACCAGAGGTTAATTGATAAAAATAACTTCAAAGAAACGGAATTGCAGTCCACCTGGGGAAAATATGATGAAACTGTATTTGCCAGGCAGTTAACGGACATGAATTCAGAAAAACAACCTTTCTTTTCTACCTTGCTAACCCTGACCAATCATGAACCTTACAGCCTTCCGGGGAAAGCAAAGTTCGGGAATTCCGATAATGCAGCTAAATTTAAAAGCACGGCATATTACACGGATTCCTGCATCAATGCTTACCTGAACAATGCAAAAAAAGAAAGCTGGTATCCCAATACCCTGTTCATATTTGTAGCAGATCATGGCCATGTACTTCCAAAACAGGCACATGAAATTTACAGTCCTGAGCGCTATCATATTCCGCTTCTTTTTTATGGAGACGTGATCAAAGATGAATTTAAAGGACGCAAGTTCAGCAATGTAGGTTCACAGATAGACATTGCAGCCACCCTATTGGCACAATTAAAAATCCCTTCCAAAGAATTTGTCTGGAGCAAAAACCTGCTCAACCCCTATACCAAACCTTTCGCTTATTTTAGCTGGGACAACGGAATGGGCTTTATCGATAACCAGCAATGTGTTACCTTTGATAATGTAGGTAAAATGATCTTAGACAATAGCAATCCTAAAGACAAGGTCAAAACAGCTCAGCTACTTGATCATGCGAAAGCATACCTTCAAAAAGTATATCAGCAATTTATAGAATTATAAAAATGAATTTTAAAAACCTCTTTTTTAAGCTGACCGTCATTATCTTTCTTGGATATTGCGGACAAAGCCATGCACAGAAACAGTCTGATCTAAAATGGGCTAAAGATGGTAATTCTTACTATCAGGAGAAAGACGGTGACATCATCTCTGTCACTTTACCAAAAAATGAGCAAAAGGTGATCCTCGACAGAGGCTTCCTTTACTCCAATGCTGCCAGTGGACTGGGGGAGATCAAAGATTTTCAAATCTCTGAAGATGGCAGTAAAATATTGCTTTACACCAATAGTAAAAAGGTTTGGAGATACGAGACCAGAGGTGATTATTTTGTCGCCGATCTGAAAACCAGAGAACTGATCAAGATTGGAAAAGACAAACCTGCTTCTTCTTTAATGTTCGCGAAGTTTTCTCCGGACGGAAGCAAAGTAGCTTATGTAAGTAAACATAACCTATACGTAGATGACCTGGCTTCCCGCAGCACAAAAACCCTGACCACAGATGGTACAGATCGACTGATCAATGGTACATTTGATTGGGTTTATGAGGAAGAATTTGATTGCAGAGATGGATTCAGATGGAGCCCTGATGGAAAGACAATTGCCTACTGGCAGTTGGATGCCAATAAAATCAGAAACTTCCTGATGATCAACAACACGGATTCTATTTATTCGTTTAACGTTCCTGTAGAATACCCTAAAGTTGGACAGGATCCTTCTTCCTGCAAAGTAGGTGTGGTAGATATCAATACGGCTACGACCAAATGGCTGGACGTTCCGGGAGATCATATCCAGAACTATATTCCAAGAATGGACTGGATTCCAAACACGAATGAAGTCATCCTTCAACAGCTAAACAGGGAGCAAAATGTAAGTAAACTTTTTGTGGCCGATGCGCAGTCTGGAGCTGTAAAAAACATTTATACAGAAACGGATAAGGCATGGATTGATGTGGCTCAGGGATGGGAATGGATCAATGGAGGCAAGGAATTCATTTGGGCAAGTGAAAAAGACGGATGGCGTCACCATTACCGCATTAGTAAAGACGGTAAAAAAGAAACATTGATCACCAAAGGTGATTATGATGTGATCGAAAGGTCATTGATCGATGAGAAAAATAATTTATTTTATTTCATGGCATCACCAGAGAATGCCACTCAGAAATACCTGTTTAAAACAAAACTAAGTGGTGGTGGTAAAGCAGAAATGGTTACCCCTTCTATCCTGCCGGGAACGCATAACTATGAGATCTCTCCGAATGGTATTTTTGCACGCCATCAGTACACCAATGCGACAGTTCCTCCACTCACAGAATGGATGAAGCTGACGACTTTAAACCCTTTCACCATGGATGGCAGCATTACCAACCAGCTGGGAAGGGTAAAACCAGCAAAAAATCAGGTAGAGTTTTTTAAAGTAACCACCGAGGATGGGGTGATTCTGGATGGCTGGATGAAAAAACCGGATAATTTTGACCGTACTAAAAAATACCCTGTTGTATTTTATGTGTATGGTGAACCTGCTTCACAAACCGTAACAGACACCTATGGTGCCGGACGCAACTTCCTTTATGCAGGCGATATGGCTAAAGATGGTTACATCTATATTTCGATAGAAAACCGTGGGGCCCCTGCTCCAAAAGGCAGAGAATGGCGCAAAAGTATTTATAAAAACATTGGTACGCTGAACATCCGTGATCAGGCAATGGCCGCCAAAAAGATTCTGGAATGGCCATTTGTAGATAAAGACAGGGTTGCGGTATGGGGATGGAGCGGCGGTGGCTCTTCCACGTTAAACCTGTTGTTCCAATATCCTGAAATCTATAAAACAGGAATTGCAATTGCAGCAGTAGCCAATCAGCTGACCTACGATAATGTTTACCAGGAACGATATATGGGCTCTCCTTTAAAATCAACTGAAGCGTATGTAAAAGGATCTCCGATCAGCTATGCAAAGAACTTAAAGGGAAATCTTTTGTACATCCATGGTACAGGTGACGACAATGTCCATTATCAAAATGCAGAAATGCTGATCAATGAACTCATCAAATACGGAAAAGTATTCCAGATGATGTCTTATCCGAACAGGACACACAGCATTAGCGAAGGGCAGGGAACCTTCCAGCATCTGGCCCTGACTTACACGCAGTTCCTTCAGAAAAACTGCCCTCCGGGAGGAAAATAAAACAACAAAGTAAAAGGATGGTCTGTAATTTACAGGCCATTTTTTTATGTTAAAAACACGAAAATCGGGAATATATCGTTAATATGGCGCAAATTTTGATATGTGTTGCACATCTCTGTTATAACACATAATATAAAAGGAGTTTTTTAATATAATCTGATCATACCTACACTAATTAATGGATAAAACAGCTGAAACTCCAGCCCATATAAGAAAAGAAGTCAAAACTCCCGGAAAGCTCAGCAGGATGTTTTTGTCATTCTATGATGTATGTCAATTCGTCACGCGCTTCTTTAAGGAAGGTTTCCTTCCTCCTTATGAAGGAAGAGAGCTCATGAGGCAATGTTATGATATTGGTTACCGCTCATTGGCTTTAATCTCTTTGACCGGATTTATTACCGGTATCGTATTTACCAAACAGTCCAGGCCTTCACTGGCCGAATTTGGAGCCACTTCCTGGCTTCCCTCATTGGTTGGTATTGCCTTACTCAGAACCCTTGCTCCCCTCCTGACCTCACTTATTGCTGCAGGAAAAGTAGGTTCCAGTATTGGCGCCGAACTGGGTTCCATGCGGGTAACAGAACAAATTGATGCAATGGAAGTTTCGGCAACGAACCCTTTCAAATTCCTGGTCACCACCAGGGTACTGGCAGCCACCATCACCATTCCGATCCTGACCTTCTACACCGCAATGGTGGGCATGTTGGGTGCTTTATTAAATGTCTCTCTTTTTGAAGATACCAGTGCCAGGGCATTTTTTCAGATGTCATTGGAATCGATTACCTTTCTGGACATTACTGCTTCCACAGTTAAAGCGATCATCTTTGGCTTTACCATCGGTATTGTAGGATGCTACCAAGGCTATAATTCGTCAAAAGGAACAGAAGGTGTGGGTAAAGCAGCCAACTCAGCAGTAGTGATTGGCATGTTCCTCATCTTCGTTGAAGAGATCATCTCCGTACAGTTTTTTAGTCTATTCAGAACCTGATCTTTTAAATAATGGAACAAAAGAAAACAACTGATATAGGTCAGGAAAAAGTAATAGAAGTCAAAGGGCTTTATAAAGCCTTTGGCAATTATGAGGTGCTTAAAGGTGTTGACCTGGATCTTTACCGACGGGAAAACCTCGTTGTACTTGGAAAATCAGGGACCGGAAAATCGGTATTGATTAAAATCCTTGTTGGCTTACTTAGCCCCGACGAAGGAGAGGTAAAAGTATTGGGTCAGCATGTAGATCAGATCAGCTATAAAGAACTCCTGGCATTGCGACTGAAAGTAGGCTTTTCTTTTCAAAACAGCGCTTTATATGATAGTATGACCGTTAGACAAAACCTGGAATTCCCTCTCGTAAGAAACCAGCGAAAGCTGACCAAAGGAGAAGTAAACCAGGCGGTAGAAAGGGTGCTTGATGCCGTGGGCTTATTGCAAACCATTAACCAGATGCCTTCGGAACTTTCCGGCGGACAAAGGAAAAGGGTGGGTATTGCCAGGACCTTGATCCTTCAGCCGGAAGTGATGCTTTATGATGAACCCACCGCAGGACTGGATCCCATTACCTGCCTGGAAATCAATAGCCTGATCAATGAAGTACAGGAACGCTTTCATACCAGCTCGATTGTCATCACCCATGACCTTACCTGCGCAAAAGCAGTAGGAAACAGGGTAGCCATGCTGCTGGACGGTAAATTTGAACGTCAGGGCACCTTTGAAGAAGTATTTAACACCAGTGATGAACGGGTGAAACCATTTTACGATTATAATTTTATACAATAACAATATGCAGGTAACAGACACGCGTCGCAAAATAACAGTGGGAGTATTCGTATTCCTTGGATTGGTTATTTTTGTATTAGGAATTTTTACGCTGGGCAGTCAAAAAAAGTCTTTTGTAAAGAGCTTCACTGTTGATGTTGTTTTTAATGATATCCAGGGATTAAAAGCAGGAAACAATGTTTGGTTTTCGGGCGTAAAAATCGGAACGATCAGAAAGATTCAGTTCTTCGGAACCTCACAGGTGCAGGTTTTCCTGAACATCGAAGAAGAAGCACATAAATACATTCACAAGGATGCAACCGCAACCATCAGCTCAGATGGGTTAATCGGAAACAAAATTATTGTAGTAACAGGTGGAACACCTAAATTTCCTTTTGTAGAAGATGGAGACCGCCTGAAAGCGAGCAATGCCCTCTCTACTGACGACATTATGAAAACTTTCCAGGTGAACAATAAAAACCTGGTTGATGTGACTTCAGACTTTAAGATCCTTGCCAAAAATCTGGTAGAGGGAAAAGGTGCTGCCGGCGCTTTACTTTCCGATCAGCAGATCGCAGATAATTTCAAAGCGATTGTACAAAACTTGAAGGTGACCACAGAATCTGCCAATAAAATGGCGGTAGACCTGAATGCCTTTACCAGAAAAATGAATTCTAAAGGTGGTCTGGCAGATAAAATGCTGACCGATACGATGGTATTTTCACAGCTTCAGGCTTCGGTAAATGAACTGAAGAAAACAGCAAGTTCGGCCGCAGCGATGACAGAGAACTTAAACAAAGCTTCGTCAAAACTTACCCAATCGGATAATGCAGCGGGAATGCTGTTAAACGATCAGAAAACTGCTGATCAGATCAAAGCGATCATGCAGAACCTGGAAGGCAGCAGCAAGAAACTGGATCAGAATATGGAAGCTTTACAACACAACTTCCTGTTAAGGGGATTCTTTAAGAAAAAAGCCAAAGCAGAAGCTGAGGCTGCAAAAGCAACGGAAAAACAGTAAGACTCAGGTTGAACCTGGAATCATTCTGACAGAAATGATCAGGATAAAAAAAAGCAGTTTTCGATATGAAAACTGCTTTTTTGTGATCTGCTTTTCACCGGGTATCCAGTCTATGGCGCAAAGTGATCAGATGTAAATTTCCTTATAGTGGATAGGCCGTTTCACTCTTTGTTTCCGACAATACAAAGAAGCTCTGGACGGTGCTTACGTTTGGAAGCGTAGCTAACTTATGACGTAAAAAAAGATGATAAGCATCCATATCACTCGTGGCGATGCGCAAAATAAAATCATAAGCACCTGTCATCTGAAAGCATTCCATCACCTCTTCAAACTTTGCCACTTCAGTTTCAAACTCCCCCAGGGTTTCCGCAGTATGTTCTTTTAAGAAGACATGTGAAAATGCAATCAGGCTTCTATCGATCTTTTTCCGGTCGAGAATGGCCACAATGCGCTTGATATAACCTTGCTCTTTCAGCTTTCTGATCCGCTCATGGACGGTAGCAATAGATTTTCTGATCTCAAAAGCGATCTCTTTATTGTTGAGTGTTGCGTCTTGCTGAAGCAACCTTAGAATTTCAACATCTGTAGGGTCAAGGCTATTTTGCATGTCTTTTATAAAATAGAGGTGTCGAAAAAAGAGACAATCAACTTAGTTAAATAAAGATGTAACTGTAAATAATTATATAAAATTAGTCATTTTCCATAAAATATTCAGCAAATAGCACTAACCATTGTCACAAAAATCATAAATACAGAGTTTTGTCAGAAATAAACTCAACATAAAAATGCTAACTAAAGAGAAAACCACCTCCGGTTTAACAGCTGCACTGGCCGAGAAATTTGAACATTTATGGCACCTGGTAGGCAATACACCTATGCTTGAACTTCATTACAACTATAACAACAAAGCAGGAAAGATCTACGTTAAATGTGAACATTATAACCTTACGGGTAGCGTAAAAGATAGAATGGCTCTGAATATTATGTACGAAGCCTATTGTTCCGGTGCGATAAACCCTGGTGATACCATCATTGAAGCCACCAGCGGAAATACAGGAATTGCCTTTGCCGCTATAGGTCGTGCACTTGGGCATCCTGTTAAAATCATCATGCCGAATTGGTTGAGCAAGGAAAGAATAGACATCATCCGAAGCATGGGTGCAGAGGTGATTCTGGTGAGCAAAGAAGAAGGTGGTTTCCTGGGCAGTATCAAAATGTGTGAAGAACTGGCGGCAAACGGAGGTGTATTTCTGCCAAGACAGTTTGAGAACCGTTACAATGAAGAAGCTCATGAAAAAACAACCGGAATGGAGATCTGGGAGCAATTAAAATCGATCGAGTTAAGACCTGATGCTTTTGTAGCCGGAGTAGGTACAGGCGGCACCGTTATGGGCGTAGGCAAAAGACTAAAACAACATCACCCATCCATCAAAATCCATCCATTGGAACCAGCGGAAAGTCCAACATTAACGACCGGATATAAAGTCGGCAGCCATAGAATCCAGGGAATCTCTGATGAATTTATTCCTGAGATCGTAAAGCTGGATGAATTAGATGAAATTATACAGGCAAATGATGGAGATTCGATCATCATGGCGCAAAAGCTGGCAAAAGAGCTGGGACTTGCCGTAGGGATTTCTTCCGGTGCCAACGTCATCGGCGCCATTAAGATTAAAGAACAAATGGGTGAGGATGCAGTTGTCGTAACCTTACTTTGCGATAGCAATAAAAAATACCTGAGCACAGATCTGGTAAAAGAAGAAGCCATTCAGGAATCCTTCCTTTCCACGGAGGTAACTTTCACCGGATACCACCCGATCTGTCGTTTAAAATAACAACCTAAACCTAATACCACCAATTAAATGAAACAATTAGTTCTATTCAGTCTCGGGCTATTATTTAGCCTTTCGGTAAGCAGCCAAATTCTGAAACCCGTAAAATGGAGTTATGCAGCAAAGAAAACGGGAAAAAAAACTGCTGTGTTATACCTTAAAGCCACTATTGAGGATGGATGGCACCTTTATTCCCAGAATATGGCTGATGGCGGACCTATAAAAACAAGCTTCAGCTTTAGTCCGGCTAAAAACTACCAGATCACGGGAAAAACAACTGAGCCTAAAGCCACTGTAAAATTCGAGAAGTCCTTCAATATGAATGTAAGCTATTTCGAAAAATCAGTGATTTTCCAACAGCAGGTTACATTAACCGAAGCCGGAACCCATCCTGCGGTAAAAGGAAGTGTGGAATTTATGGTTTGTAATGACCAGCAGTGTCTTCCACCGGAAACTGTCGAATTTTCAGTCCCTGTAAAATAATAGCAATGGATTTAAGAAAGTATAGTACTGGCATCAAAACACTTGCCATTGGCATTCTCCTGAGCATCACGACCTTAACACCTGGCCGGGCTCAGGAAACAGACAGCAGTTTAAGCAATCTGGAATTTACAGAGATCAGTCCGGATAGTTCCCCGGTGATCCATAAAGATACGGCTTCTTCTGAATTCAAGGCGACAGATACGGCTGGAAATGAGGTAAAAAACGCTACAAACGCTAAAGCGACAACCTCAGAAACTGGGGGTTCAGAAAAGGAAAAAACTTTATGGGAAACTTTTATTGCAGGCTTACTTGGCGGCTTTCTCGCCTTCCTGATGCCCTGCATATTCCCAATGGTTCCCCTAACGGTAAGTTACTTCACTAAACGTGCCGGAAGCCGGCAAAAGGGAATTGGTCAGGCTTTAATCTATGGTCTTTCTATCATCGTCATCTATGTAGCATTTGGTTTGCTGATCACCATCTTCTTTGGTTCTGCAAAATTGAATGAACTCAGCAGTAGCGGATGGTTTAACTTTGTGTTCTTCCTCCTTCTGCTCACGTTTGCCATTTCCTTTTTCGGCGCATTTGAGATCACTCTTCCAAATTCATTGGTGAATAAAATAGATCAGAAAGCAGACGACAGTAAAGGTCTTGGCGGTATTTTCTTTATGGCTGCCTCTCTGGCACTCGTTTCCTTTTCCTGCACCGGACCAATTATAGGAACCTTATTGGTACAGGCAAGTTCAAAAGGAGAATATTTGGCCCCTGCGATCGGAATGTTTGGATTCGCATTCGCCCTTGCCCTCCCCTTTACCTTATCCGCCATATTTCCGGGATTTCTGAACAGTATGCCTAAATCAGGTGGCTGGTTAAATACCGTAAAAGTATGTCTGGGTTTTCTGGAACTTGCACTGGCCTTAAAATTTCTTTCGGCAGCAGATCTGGTATGGCATTGGGAATGGTTTGACAGGGAGATTTTCCTGGTGCTATGGATCGTCATCTTTGCACTGATGGGATTGTATATTCTGGGGAAACTGAAGTTCTCTCATGACAGTGATGTCAGTTATGTTTCTGTTCCAAGGTTATTTTTCGCCATCTTTTCTCTTTCTTTTGCCGTTTACCTGATTCCAGGTCTATGGGGAGCACCAGTTAATATATTAAGTGGGATAGCTCCGCCGATGAACACGCAGGACTTCATATTGAACAGTAATGGTTCATCATCGGGTAATGCCGTTGCGGCAGATTTCCCAGCTAAAGTGAAACATAGTGAGATTTTAAAAGCACCTGTTGGCTTTAGCCCGTTCTTTGATTTAGAAGAGGGGGTTGCCTATGCAAAGAAGGTCAATAAACCTATTCTTATAGATTTCACCGGACATGCCTGTGTCAACTGTCGCAAGATGGAAGATAAGGTCTGGATCGATAAAGAAGTTGGCAGAATCATCAAAGAAAAATATGTACTCATTCAACTGTATGTAGATGAAAGGAATATAAAAATGCCAAAGGATAAGGTCCATTATTCTGAAATATTAAGAACAAATACAGATGACCTAGGAAGGTGGAATGGAGATTTCCAGGCCAGCAAATACGGGTCAAATTCACAGCCCTTTTATGTTTTGGCCGGACATGACCTGAATCCTCTGGTCACTCCGGGTGGAGCAATATTTGACGCAAAACAATATGCAGCATACTTACAGAGCGGAGTTGATGCATTTGATCAAAAGAAATCCGATTAAGTCTTTGCCGACTTGTCGAGGTTAGTTAATAGTTAATAGTAAGGAGGAGTCCAAAATAATGGGCGCCTCCTTTTTTGTTATCTGTAATTAATTCTGTTTCCTTCTGTATCCCTCAAATAGGCGACTACCGAAGCCGGAAGTTCCTTACTTTCAATTGGAAAGCTCACCGAATCTGCAACATAATTTCTTGTCGTATTTACCTTTTGAAAAATTTCGAACAAAGCAATCGGTTCCTGGTTAAAACTAATGCAGGTACTGATGAAATGCATCTCCTCAATCTTGTAATTTGGCTGTTTTAATTTCTCCCCAATATCTTTCAGTCTGGAGATAAAGTGCCGTTGCCGGATAAAAGTATTGCTGTTCATGATGATGAAAATATAATCAGCATAGGAAGTTATTTTTCCATAGTACTTATGGTTATCCCCTCCACTCCTTTCAATAAAATATTCGCCGGTAGATTCAGATTTATAAATCTCCACAGAAGAACGCCAGATTCTTTCCTCATTAATCTTTTCCGGATTATCAGGCAGGTTCCGGTTAAAGGAATACCATAGGCCCACCAGCTCGTCCAGCAGTTTATGGTTAACTGTTGCTTTGGGAATGTCAATCTTCAAATCGTTAAAACTGAAATCTGAGTGATGTGAATTGATAAAATCGATGTAATTATCATAACCAAGCAGCTGTACAATGCGACTCAGCTTACTCAGGCTGGGCTTGCTTGATCCGCTCAGGTCTTTTTTCTTTTCGTAGGCTTTTAGCTTATTGATCACCAAATGTTCGTACAGGTAATTTGCCCCGAATAAGTCGTCTTCCTTTTTTATTTTCTGCTTCCTGTTGCGCTCCTGCAACAGTCCGTTTAATTCGTCAACAATATAAGTCCATTCAGATTTAGAAACATCTTTCCAGCTCTTTTTCTTTAGAAAGTTACTGGCCAGAAAGTTCATCAGCTTCTCCAGATGTAGCAGGTCTTCTTTATTCATAATACTAATATAAGATTAAAAGAACACCTTATAATACAGGTGTAAGACTTTTATATTTTCTTATTTCATCAAGTTTGATTAGAAAAAAAAGGAAACCAGTTATTGTAAAAATTAACAAATCAATCAGATCACTCAAAACAACCTAAAACCAACAATCATGGACTATTATCAAATCTTTCTGAACTACTGGTGGATATCTGCTACCCTGTTCACACTTTTATTCTACAAATTTATCTTACGTGTTTTCCTGGGAATGGTCATCGTACCTGAAAACAAAGTCGGACTCGTGACCAAGAAATTTGTGCTTTTCGGCAGAGAAAAAGCCCTTCCTGATGGCCGTATTATCGCCACCAGAGGAGAAGCCGGGTTTCAGGCAAAGGCACTTGCCCCCGGGCTTTACTGGGGCATGTGGCCATGGCAATACTCCGTAGGCATGCAAGGCTTTACCATTATCCCCGAAGGGAAAATAGGATTGATTCTCGCTAATGACGGAGCCGAAATACCAACAGGTGCCATCCTTGCCCGCAGAGTAGAATCAGATAATTTTCAGGACACAGAAAAATTCCTGAACAACAATGGACAAAAAGGGCGTCAGACTTCTTACATCACTGCCGGGACTTACCGCATCAACCTGTTTGCTTTCACGGTAACGATTGCCGATATGGTCAGCATCAAAGAAAACATGGTCGGCATTGTGACTACGCTCGACGGCATTCCCATTGAAGGCGGACAAATTGCAGGTAAGCAAATTACAGGACACAATAATTTCCAGGACATTGATGTCTTTCTAAAGAACAATGGGAACCGCGGTTTACAACCCAGCATCATTTTAGCAGGGAGTTACAACATCAATCCATGGGCCATCCAGATCGAAGAAATACCGATGACCGATGTGCCTATAGGCTTCGTGGGGGTAGTGATCAGTTATATTGGAGAAGATGGTAAGGACCTTAGCGGGGAAAGCTTTAAACATGGCAACATCGTGAGCAAAGGCCAGCGTGGTGTTTGGATGGAAGCTTATGGTCCCGGCAAATACCCTTTCAATAAATACATTATGAAGGTAGAGCTGGTCCCTACGACCAATCTCGTGCTCAACTGGGCCAATGCCAGGAACGAGTCCCATCAGCTGGACAAGAACTTAAGTACCATTACGGTCCGTTCCAGAGATGGCTTCCCTTTTAACCTGGATGTTTCCCAGATCATTCATATTCCTGCTACCGAAGCACCCAAAGTCATTGCCCGCTTCGGCAGCATGAGCAACCTGGTAAGCCAGGTGCTGGAACCCACCATCGGCAACTATTTCCGAAACTCGGCGCAGGACAGCGATGTGATCAGTTTCCTCATCAGCCGTAAAGAAAGACAGCAATCTGCAAAAGAACACATTAAAGCGGTGTTAGACGATTACAACGTCAATGCCGTAGATACGCTGATCGGCGACATTCTTCCACCTGAATCTTTAATGAAAACCCTGACGGATCGTAAGATCGCTGAAGAAGAGCAAAAGACCTATCAGATCCAAAGAATGGCACAGGAACAACGCCAGGGCATGGAAAAAGAAACCGCCATTGCAGACATGCAAAAGGAGATTGTCAAAGCACAACAAAACGTAGAAATTGCCCAGCGTACTGCTGATGCCACCGTAAAAAAAGCGGAAGGTGATGCCAATAGCTTAAAACTGCAAGTCGATGCGGAAGCTACGGCCACTAAAATGCGTGCTGGAGCAGAAGCAGAAGCCACCAAAGCCCGTGCCGGCGCACAAGCAGAAGCAACCAGGCTCAACGCCAGTGCCGATGCAGAGAAAATCGCAAAGACAGGTCTGGCCGAAGCGGAGAAAATTATGGCCATCGGTAAATCTACCGCAGATGCTTATGACCTGCAGGTAAAAGCCATGGGTGGCGATAACTTCACCAGGTTTAAAATAACCGAGGAAATTGGCAAAGGAAGGATTAAGATCATACCAGACCTCATCGTAAGTGGTGGCAACGGTACTGATGGAAGCCTAAGCGGACTGATGGGCATGCAACTCATGCAAATGATGCAACAGGAAAAAGGACAAACCAACGAAAAGTAAATTTTATGGACACCAAACTACCGCATCCTCTGGAAATGAGTCCCGACCTGGCCCTTCAATTGCTCCAGGACGGGCATGAGCGATTCCAAAAAGGAAATACTGCCCGCTGCAGCCTGTTACAGAAAGTGCAGGAAACAAAAGACGAACCCAAACCATTTGCAGCAATATTGAGCTGCATGGATTCCCGGGTTGCCGCAGAACTGATCTTCGATCAAAGTATAGGCGATATTTTCAATATCCGGATAGCAGGAAACGTCGTTTCCCAACATATTCTGGGCTCACTGGAATATACGATTACCGTTGCTGGCGCCAAACTGATCGTCGTGATGGGGCATACCAGCTGCGGCGCTGTAAAAGGCGCCTGCAACCATGTGATGATAGAAAACCTGTCAGGTTTATTGAGAGAGGTAAAGATCAGCATCCCACAGGAGCTGACTGAAAATGATGACCGGACCGGAGAAAATGAATCTTTTGTCAATAAAGTGGCGGTGCTCAATGTGTATCGCTCTGTGCAACAAATATTGGAACAGAGCAGCACCATCAGGCAACTTACCGATTCGGGGGAAATAAAAATTATCCCGGCAATGTATGATGTCTCTGTTGGTCAGGTCACCTTTTACCCCTAAAATATTACACGTTTTTTCTATCGTTTTTTGTTTTAGACAACAATCTCCTGTTTTTTAAAGAAACTGCACTGATAATTATGGTAAATTGCGCCTACACACCAAGCCTTTTTTTGAAACCTAAAACCATCATAAACCTTGAAACCACTACTTGCTTTGCTGGCATTGATGATGCTCCATGTCCATCTTCATGCCCAAATTGACACGAACCTAAAAGAAATTGAAATCATTGCAGTTAAATCAACTGTTAAAAACAACTCCGACAAACTTGTTTACAATGTAGCGACCAGTATTACTGCTACCGGAACTGACGCTTTAAATGCGCTCAGTAAAATTCCCGGAATAAAAATCGGCGATGGTACTGTCGGCATTGCCGGGAAGGGCAATGTCAGGGTAATGATCAATGACCAGATCGTGCAGCTCTCCGGAATCGAGCTGACGCGATACTTAAAAACCATTCCCGCCGGACAAATTTCCAGAATAGAGCTCATTAAAAATCCGGGCGCCAATTACGATGCCGAAGGAAATGCCGGGCTGATCAATATCATTACGAAAAAGAGCAATCAGCAAGGCTATCAGGTAAATATTCAGACCAGCGGAAAAAAATGGCTGCACAACCCTGCCAAGGTCTATAACACCCGCGGTTATCAGGCGGGGAATATTGCAGGAGACATCAGTTATAATTCCAACAAATTATCCGCCCGTGCAGGGATTAATTTCGACCGTTCTCACCTGCTGGAAGGCTTCCGGACAGATTTAAGCTATCCTAAACAAGCCTGGATGCAATCTGATACCGGCGACTATAAATACAGAAATCTAAGCTATGAGGCAGGCCTGGACTATAAACTCAACTCCAAAGCATCGATAGGTTTTAATTATATGGGTGGGAAGAATACTTACGAGGGTTTCGACCATGTCTATAATACCTTTACCACTCCGGGCAACAGCACGCCAGACTCCAGCATAAGGACACTTGCAAGCTATTATCCGATCTCCCGCATCAATTCCATAAACCTCCACAGTGTGATAAATTTTGATACCAGCGGCAGAAAACTCTTATTGAACGCAGATTATTTTAACCATTACCGCACTGATGTTTCAAATTTCGACAGCAAAAGCTATAGACCTGATGGCAGTGCCAACCCAGGCGGAAATACCAGGTTCTATGACACCAATAAACAAAACATTAATATTTATACGTTTAAAGCGGATGCAATCCTTCCGACCCGTTTTGCCCAGTTTGCTTTTGGAGGAAAACTAAGCTTCATTGACAATTACAGCAATGCTTTTTATTATCACAAAAATCCGGAGAATGAACTGACTTTTGATCCGGGCCTGAGCAGTGAATTTGATTACAATGAAAATACGCAGTCGTTCTACGGCAGCATGAATATAGACCACAATGAATGGAAATATAAAATCGGTCTTCGCACAGAGCTGACTCAAACAAAGGGCTACTCTCCGATCCTTAAACAGCACACCACCAACAATTATTTTAAATTCTTCCCTTCCTTATCCATCAATTACCAGCCAAACACAGATCACAGCCTGGCCTTTAATTTTGGGAGACGCATCAACCGTCCTACTTTCTGGAACCTGAACCCGTATAAATCATTATATACCGCCTATAGTTACGGACAAGGGAATCCTTACCTGCAACCGGAGTACAACAGTAATTTCGAAGTATCACATAGTTACAGGAACATCCTCAGCTCCTCGTTATTTTTTAACATGACAGACAACGGCTTCAGCAATGTCATCCTCGCTGATGCAGGTACTAACATTGTTTATACCACGCCTTTAAATTTCATCAAGACCTATCGTTACGGAATTTCGGAAAACCTGTCTGTTCCACTTACCTCCTGGCTGGATAATAACAACCAGGTGACCCTATCTTATACGCATGCGAAGTCAAAAATGGCCAATATCAAGGATGTGAAAGGTTTTGGCTTATACCTGGCCAGCAACAACAACATTTATCTGAATGAGCAAAAAACATTAGCAGCGGCGGTTAATTTCTGGTATCAGTTTCCGGAGGTAGATCACATCAGCAGGACAGATGGCTATTACAAACTTGACCTGGGGGTCAAAGCGTCTGCTTTTAAAAAGAAAGTGGATCTTGCCTTAACGATTAATGATGTGTTTTTAAGCAGTGCACCATCGATTACCACAACGGTGAACAACATTAAACAGCAGTTCAGTAATTTTCAACTCAACCGCTTTGCATTGTTGAGCATCAGTTATCGTTTCGGAAACAGCAGTGCTAAATCAGGAGACAAAACTACCGGTAATGCGGAGGAACGTGGCCGATTGTAATTAGTATTAAATAGAAAAAGACCCTCTCCTGATTTAGAAGAGGGTCTTTTTTTTGCTAGTTTTCTTTTCTCCTGACGCCAGTCAGGTTAAACTGACTGTTGATTTGCCCGGTCAGGTTGTCTGCATCCTTTTTCAGGAGGTTCATATCGACCTCACCACTACTGTGGTCAAATTTCACCGTAACGACCGAATCTTTTAAGGAAACCTCCGTAAAAGGCATATCTTTCTGTTCGGCTTTATCGGTAATGCTGCCGCTGAGTTTTCCATCTTTCAGTTCAAACTTCAGCAACGCTTCTTTATCTCCCTCCGGCAGTCCCTTGATGAGGATATCCCACTTACCAACAAAGTAAGTTTCATTTTTCTGGGCCTGTACCTCAGGGGCAAAAAATAGTAGTAAAACAAATGAGAAAACGAAACTTACTTTTTTCATAACGGGTAGATTATAGGGTTTATATTTACCTAAATATAAAAAATATTCAGGTAAATACATCCTGGACAATCATCATTAAATTGTTAATTATCTGTTAGTTGACATCCCAGAAGATCCGGCTTGTAAACTGATCGATAATACCCTGAGCCCTGATATTGTCCGGATTTGAGCTCAACTCTGAGGTTGGATATAACAAGCGCACCGGCAGTTTATCAGGTCTGGTAGAATTTGATTCCAGGGAAGCCGGCAGATTTTTAGGGAATCCGGTCCTTCTATATTCGTTCCATCCTTCGATGTTAGTCACCGCATTCAGCGCCAGGTATTTCTGATAAATGATCGTTTCCTGTTTATCCGGAGAGGCGGCAAAATCAATCAGCGGGTTTCCGATATTCGATGCTAAATAAGTATTTGCATCTATGACCGCCTGTGCTGCCGTTAACGTTGCCGATCCTTTGTACAGATACTGGTAAGATTTCTGAATCCCATCGGTATACTCTGCCTGTCCGTCTCCTCCTGAAATCAGGTTTCTGGCTTTTGCTTCTGCCAGTAGAAAGGAACTTTCTGCAGCAAGCATCAACACAGCAGGCATGTCAAAAGACTTAAATATTCCTCCCGCGAAAGCCGATAGTTTGGTATGTGCCAATGGTGCATTTTCGCCAAGTACAACGCCAACATAAGCGCCTCCGACCTTGGTATACAACCTTGGTAAACGGCCATCCTTCACTGCATTTACATATTGGCTGATGATAAAAGTGGTTCCTCTGACATATTTGAAATTGTTGGTCGCCACATCTGTAGCAGAGAGGTTATAACTTTCCCAGAATGGGTTTAGCTTTCCGGAGCTTTTCAGGTATCCGGGATTGCTCGTCACATCCTCCGTAACATAGGCCGCTGCAGTAGTGGGAAGTTTGGCAAATTCAGCAGCCAATGCTCCTTGCAAGGCAGGGACCTGAGATTGTCTCAGCAAAACCCGTAACCTCAAAGTATTGGCCAGCTGTTTCCATTTGCTCATCACGCCTTTAAACACGATGTCATCTGCGGATTTAACGGGTGGCGTGTTGGCTGTTCCCCCGTCGATCAAAGCAACCGCAGCCGTCAGCTGCACATTCAGGTCTGTATAAATGGCTTCTGCCTTATCATATTCCGGTTTTAGATTTTCACTTCCCAGTAAAGCCTTTGAATAAGGCAGGTTTCCATATTGATCCACCAATTGCTGGAACCAGAAAGCTTTCATGATCTTTGCGATCGCAGCATGGTAAACCAAACCTTTTTCTGCTCCATTCTTTTCAATATAATGGAAATCTTCCAGGTTCCTGTAGGTATCATTCCACAATGCCTGATAGGAATTGGACGTATAAGAATAGGTTCTTTCTGCATCGAATCCGTTTACGGTTCCTGTTTTCCCAAAATAGCCGCCGGTCCAGCCACCAAAAGCGTTATAATCGCGGGAATAGATCAAAGCCGCAGTATTTAATGCTCCGGGTAAAATAGACTCCGGAGTGGCTGCAAGGATGTTATTTGGATTGGTATTGATGTCAAGGTAATTCTTTTCACAACCTGTAAACAACAACATTGTTGTCAGCATTGCGATGATGTGATATGATGTTTTCATGAGTTAAATGCTAAAAAGTGAATGAGATGTTTCCTCCGTAAAATCTGGTTGGCGGCGTTTGCGCATTGGTATTGATCCCTACCCCGTTGCCAGCAGTAAAACTGTATTCCGGATCGGTATAGATGTTTTCCTTAGGCAGAACGGTAAGCAGGTTTCTGGCCATTACACCGATGGTTGCTGATTTGATGATCCTCGTTTTCGACATCCATTTGGCAGGCAGCTGATAGGATAAGGTTACCTCTCTGATTTTAAAATACTTTCCTGAGGTCACATAGTTCTCTCCGATCCCGCGGTTGGCCGCTGAATTGGCCCAGAATTCTGCTCCACCAGGTGTTTTAACACTGGTATTTGGCACATAATTTCCATTGGCATCTTTAACCGATGAATTCGGCATAATGAAAGGCTCGCGGTTATAAGTCGTACTTCTGGTACCACTTCCGGTAAAATCAAGGTCTGCTCCGATAGAGTTGTAAATGTTATAACCCGTGCGGAATTCCAGAACCGCAGCTAAAGTCAGGCCTGCATAACGTAAACTCGTATTCATTCCAAAGAGGTGTTTAGGATTCGTATTTCCAAATTCCTTTAGTTCTGGATCCTTTGAAGGCATCCCTGCGGAATTCAAAATGATCCTGTTCTCTGCATCTCTTAAATAGGCCGTTCCTTTAATGATTGGAAAAGGCTTCCCTACTACCGCATACACCTGTGTGTTTCCACCAGTGGTAAGGGCGATCTCCGGCAAACCATCATTTAGGGAAATCACTTTGTTGTCTCTGTAATTGTAATTAAAGGCGATGTCCCAGCGCACTTTTCCGGCCCTGAAAGGGGCTAGTTTCAAATCAAATTCAAATCCATTGTTAGACAATTCTCCTGCATTCAGCAGGTATCTTGAAAAGCCGGAAGCAAAGGATATGGCACCGGTAAGGGTCTGGTCTACGGATTTTTGTTTGTAATAACTCGCTTCTACGATGATGGCATTTTGTAAAAAACCAAGCTCAATACCCAACTCTAAGGAAGTGGTAAATTCAGGTGTGAGGTCTGAATTCACCAGCGTATTTCCGATGGTCAGTGCCGTTAATGATCCATAAGGAAAACCAGCCGCCGTACCAAAAGTCGGATCTAAGCGGTAGGCACCAAAATCACTTGTAGTTCCCAGGTTGACCTGGCCGACTTTGGAATAACCTGCTCTTAATTTTGCGAAGTTCAGGACCTTATTGTCTTTTAATGCGGCAATTGCTGCTGTAGGAATGAAAGAGATATCGGCACTTGGATAGAAAAAGGAACGGTTCTTTTTACTTAAAATGGAAACCCAGTCATTTCTACCCGTTGCATGCAGAAATAAATAGTCTTTATAACCAATGGTTAAATCTCCAAATACCGCATAAGAACGTTTTCTATAATTGACTTCAGATCCGGACAACTCTCCAAGCCTGTTTGAGACGTTGAAAACACCGGGTACATTCAATGCACTGGCGGAAACTGATTGTTCTTTAGAAGTGCCCTGATTGATGTTATTTCCTAAGATTAATTTGGTCGTAAAATTGGAGAAATCCTTTTTAATATTGATAAAAAAGTCGGAATTCACACGGGTAGAAAAAGAGCTTTCATCACTTACACTTCCTGCAATATCGGCCTTGCTTCCTTCATCATTTGCCAAAGTATAAGGGCTGTAATTGAATTTTTCCTCCCAATCTTTTGAGGAAGCATTTGCCGTATTGATGCCCAGGCGGTAATCAAAGCTCAACCAGGACAACGCTTTCAGATTCAGGTCAATATTACTGTTCAGGTAATCATTTCTCCCCAGGGTCCTGTTGTTGTCAATTTGATAATAAGGGTTGCGGTAAAAACCGTTTGCATATCCGTTAGGGTTCGCAAACTTATTATTTCTCCAGTCTTTGTAAGCGGTAATAGGGATAAAACTCGGGGTATTGAAAACATTCCAATACACCGCAGCAAGCCCTCTGTCTGTTCTGTTTTGCGTATAGCTGACATTGAAACCTGCCGTCAGTTTCCCCATATTTTTTGAGGTATTCAAACGAAAAGTATTTCTGTTGTAGCGGTCTTTCGGGGTAATCCCTGCGATTTTCAGGTTCAGGGCAGAGAAATAAATGTTCTCCTTTTCATTTCCGGAAGAAAGGGAAATGTTGTTCTGAATGTTATATCCCAGGTCAAAAAACTTCCTTTTTTCCCCTACCCGGTTTTCATAGGTAATTTGCTGGATGGATCCGTCTTCCAGTTTTTGTCCGACATCAACCAGCTTCCCATCGTATGCCGGTCCATATTGCTGATTTTCTATAGGATCATAGACACCTGGCGTACCATTTGTCGAGCCGCTACCAAAACCTCCCTGAAATTCGGGAAGAAAGGAAAGTTGTTCAAACTGGGTACTATTGCCCACGGTAATTTTCAATCCGCCGGCTGTTCCTTTTTTAGTGGTAATGATCAATGCCCCATTGGAAGCAGAAGAGCCGTATAAGGCAGAAGCGTTCGCCCCTTTCAGGACCGATACATTGTCTACATCATCGGCATTTAGAGAAGACAATACTGCTGAGGGAACAGGAACCCCATCCAACACAATCAAGGCTTCATTATTTCCAAGGATAGACCTGTTTCCACGAAGAATGACTTTTACTCCGGGATTGACACCATTGTTGATCGTCGTGATCTGAAGTCCTGAAACTTTACCGGCAAGTCCGGAAACGACGTTTGTTACCTTTGCCTGGTTAATTTTATCCCCTTTAACGGTTTCATTTGCATAACCAAGTTCTCTTGCTTTCCGGGTAATACCACCGGCGGTAACGACTACCTCCGACAACTCCCGTTCATCTTCTTCCAGACTTAAAGTATAAGTATTTGAATTTCCAATCGGAACTTCGAGATTGCGATATCCCAGGGAACGTACCATCAGTATCGTTCCTCCCGCAGGGACATTGATGGAGAATTTTCCGGCAGCATTTGTTTGTGTGGCGACTTTAGCTCCCTTCACGGAAACCGTTGCTCCGGGAATTGGCAGCTGGTCTGCTTTACTATAAACGACTCCGGTGATCGTCCGGTCGGCGATGACCATGCTTCGTTCTCTGATGACGATTGCATTGTCTTTTATTTCATATTCTAATGCCTGATTGTCCATGCAACGGTCTAAGACCTCTGTTAATATGGCATTGCTGACGCTGATATTTATTTTACCTGATAACTTATGCAGAGGCGCGGCATACACAAAATCGTATCCACTTTGTTTTCTGATTTCTCTGAAGACTTCTGTCAGGGAAGCATCGATTTTCGACATGCGGATTCTTTGAGTGGATACAACAGCCACTGCATCAAGAAAGCAGAAGTTCAGTAAAAGCACCAGGGCTATTTTAGAAAAACGCATAAAAACCGCCTTTACATTTTGCAAAAACGGCAGATCTGCACAGGTAAAAAACCTGTGCTTTAATAACGTAAAAAATTTCATACTAATGGTTTTAGGCCTTGAGTGGTTCTTGGCCAGTGGTTTAGGTCAGTTAATTGTTTTCTCCGAAAGAGCTGGAGCGCAAGCCCTGATGAAGGTCCGGCGGAGCGTCCGGATGGTGTAGATTTATTGCATCAGAAAGTCCTCCTTTCCGGAAACTGGCATTTCTTTTTTCGTCTCTCTCATATACTTGCAGGTTTGAGTGTACAAATGCATCGCATTCAAACTCTAAAGACGAACAAGGAAGGCTATGGGGGTAAAGAAAATAAAAAAACAATAGAAATATTTTCCCAAGTCTTACACGTAAAACCCGGAGCGCATTGTTAACGGTAGTTTTCACCGTTTGTTCTGAAATATTTAGTACTACGGCGATTTCCTTATGAGACAGAAAACCTTTTCGGCTCATCTCAAATATCTCGCGGGTACGGGCAGGCAAATCTGCCAGCTCCTGCTCAATGATGGCAGAAAGCTGGTGTTGTCTCACCATGTGGTCTGTGGTCACCTGTCCTTCCTCCGCAAAACGCTGGATAGATACCACATATTCCTGCTTCAGGTATTTCCTGGCCAGAAGGTCAAAGATTCTGTTTCTTACCGACATATACAGGTAGCCGGACAGGGTACTGTTAAAAGTCGTTTCCGCATGTTTCTGCCAAAGTGCGGTAAAGATCTCCTGCACAATATCTCGGCATTCTTCCCTATCCTGAAGCCTTTTAAAAGCGTGAATATATAAAGCAGCGTGGTAACGGTTGTATATTTCTGAATAAGCCCGGGAATCTCCTTTACGGAGAAAGTCCGACAATTCCAGGTCTGTAAATTTATGATATGGTCCCTTCATTTTTCCTGATATTTATGCTGCTGCAATTCGTTCTATTGTTTTTAGGCCCCCGATGTGAACCAGGGGCCTGTAAGTGTGCTGCGGTGAAAAGGAAGTTTATCGGGTCACGATCACCTTCCTTCCTTCAATTTTAAAATGTACCTGTCCGGTATGTTCCAAAAGCTCCAATACTTCTGAAAGCTTTTTAGACCTGGAGATTTCCCCGCCAAAAACTACGGCAGGAACGGCTCCTTTGTATTCAATTTCTACATTATACCAGCGGGAAAGCTTCTTCATGATGCGTTGAATACTTTCATTGTAAAAATAGAAATTGCCATTTTTCCAATCCACAATTGTCTCCAGATCAACATCAAGCACTTCAATACCAGCTCCGAGAACCGATTGTTGTCCGGGTTTTAAGATTCGAAATCCGGCAGTCTTACCCGTCATTTTCACTTTAATACTTCCCTTCAACAAAGTAGTTTTTGTAAGCCCATCATCATCATAACTGTTCACATTAAAATGCGTGCCCAGCACTTCAACCTCCTGCTGGTTGCTGATCACTTTAAAGGGTCTCTTTTTATCCGGAGCCACTTCAAAATAGGCCTCACCTGTCAGCCTTACCGTCCGGCTATCGGATGGATTAAAAGCAGAGGGAAACCTTAGAGAGGAAGCCGAGTTCAGCCAAACCCTGGAACCATCAGGAAGCGTGACCTGATATTGCCCGCCTATCGGAGTTTCCACCGTATTATAAGAGATCAGTTCCTCATTAACTGCCCCCTTTCCAGTCAGTTCATACTTCAATTGCCCATCGGCAGTTTTGGAGATCACCAGACCAGACTCCTTCGCAACTTCCCCTTTTCCGATATCTGTCAGGGAGATCCTTGCACCATTTGAGAGCGTCAGGATCGCTTTTTGCCCGCCCGGAACAATTTCCTGCGCGGGAACTTTTGTCATTTGCTTTTCGATGTCCTGATCGGCCCCCTTGTTTAAATAAAAGGAAATTCCTGCTGCCACGATGAACAGTGCTACCGCTGCTGCCATGAGCTTAGGCCAAAGGTCCAACCTTTTCGGGTCTCCCTTCAAATCCGGCGTATGTGCCTTGATTAAAAGCAGGTCGCTGCTCAGCTCCTGGCTCGTTAATCCGAGTGGCCGTTCTTTATTCCATTGCATATACCAGCCCTCTAAAAAAGCATGTTCCTCCGGACTAGAATTTCCTTCAGCATGTTTTTTTAAGAGGCTTTTTATTTTCGCTTCTTCCATGTCCTTTACGATGATTGTATAGATGTTTTGTTTTCAAGCACTAAAGACGAACAAAGCAGATCATGGGGGTAAAGAAAATAAAAGTATTTATTCCTGCAAACTATTGGTTCCGAATCTTGTTTAATCAGGAGACAGAATAAATCATTAAAAAAACAATTATGGGCCTACTTAAATCTCTTCTCATCGGTGCCGCAGTTTATGGGGCAGTTAAATATGTCACAAAAAAAGGTGTCAATGGCAAATCTCTTGTAGATGAGCTGAAAGAACAGGCACCGGAATGGCTGGATAAGGCAAAGGAATTTGGGAACGATGTCAAACAACAATATCGCCAATCCACTGATCCTTATACGGAATAAGTATTTTTTACGACGAATGAACCCTGCTATTGACCAATAGCGGGGTTTTCTTTTTTCAGGCCCGATCAGTTGAGGATTTAATTTATACGGTTGAGTTGCAAATTTAGTCAGCTGAGTCTCTTTCCGGTATTGGCCGGCAGGAACATTCCCTATCATTGCATCAACAAAATAAATAATCATGAATCCATCATGATCTTGCAAATCACGAAATGACTACAAAGATCATGATCGCTTCATTACCATTAAACAACAATATATTCTAATGAAAAAATTATTATTATCAACTGTAATGGTTTTGAGTATCGGAGCTGTGAAAGCCCAGAAGATTGAACTGATTCCTAAAGCAGGGATTAGCATCAGCAAACAATCCATCAGCAATACGAATGGAGAAAAAAACAAAGTAGGTTTCAGCGCCGGATTAGGCGTTAATTTTCAGGTTGCTAAAAGTGACTTCTCCATTCAGCCAGAGCTAAACTATGTGAGTGAAGGAACGAAAATTAAAAACGGGAACATTACCGTAAAACAAAATCTGAACTACCTCGAACTGCCGGTACTGGCAAAATATAGCTTTGGACCAGTCTATGTAAATGCAGGTCCGTCAATCTCCCTTTTATTGTCTGATAAAGACAAATTGCAGGCATTTTATGGAGGTAAAGTTCAGAAACTAGACTTTGGTATCCAGATGGGTGCAGGTGTAGCGATTCCTGCAGGCCCTGGAAAGTTCATCGTAGACGGCAGATATGCACTAGGATTAACCGACCTCAGCAAAGCGGCTAACAAAGTAAAAAACAGAGGAATTATTGCCACTATCGGCTATGCAATCCCTTTGTAAACCTTATTAATTGATTTTCTCAAAGCAGGTCGGATTGTGGGTATAAAACCACAATCCGATCTGCTGTTTTCCAAAAAAATATGATCATTCCTATCTTCACTTTCATCAGGATCTACCTCCAGCTCAACCTCCTACTTAAAATGGAATTCGGGACGGATAAGCCTGGTCTTCTAAATCCTGATCCGGAGAAAAAGCTGGAACTCCTTCCTTATGAGCGGAGCCGGTTGTTCAACAGACTGGAAGACTGTTTCCACATCTCTTTTAGTTTTCCGGAGGAGCAAGCCATAAAAACACCTTACGACCTGATCAATGCGATTATGGAGAAAAGAATGCAAAACGGCTCGGAGTTCATCAACCATTTTCTATTTTCCGGCAGGAATACCTTGTTAAACACCAGCGATCACTCTCATTTTATGTAATTTTGGAGAATAAAAGAACATTTAACCGTACAATGAGCAAGTCAAAAGACCTATTCCCAAGACCAGTCAACAAATACCTCAGGTTTATCACGATCCCCCTGTTGTTTCTTGTTTTGAATCTGTTGTCCTACCTGCTCAACCCTTACAGTGCTTATTACAAACATTATTTTAGCAGACCGGTTTTAGAGATGCTAACGGATGCCGGGCTGACCATGATCTTCTGCGGATTGATCTTTGAATTGAGTGTCCTGAATTCGGTGATGCTGGATAAAATCATTCCCTGGACGGAGAAACCATTTACGCGTTTCAGCATCCAGCTACTCCTTCAGATCATTTTCGTCATCATTTTGATGATCCTGTTGTATTTTGTCGGCTCTTTCATTTATACTTATGAAGAAAAACTCACTTTTGAGGAAGAACTTAACAGTCTTCAGTTTGTCTATGTATGTGTCATCATGGGCATTTTGATCAGTGCGGTAACCACCGGAAATTTCCTGCTGCAAAAATGGAAAACCACCATGATTGAAGCCACAGAATTAAAACTAAAAACAGCGGAATTTAAAGAAATTGCAATGCAGGCTGAGCTGCAATCGCTGAAACTGCAGCTTGATCCTCATTTTATGTTTAATAACTTCAGCACCTTATCCGAGCTGATTTCAGAAGATCAGTTAAAAGCAGAAGTTTTTCTAAGGAACCTTTCCCGGGTATACCGGTATATGATTGTGAACCTGAATAAAAACATTGTTTCCCTGGAGGAAGAATTGATTTTCGTAGATGCTTATTTATACCTGATCCGCATCAGGTACGGAGAAAATGTGACGATCTCTGTGGACATTACCAATGATGACGGAAGAGGGATCCCTCCTATCACGCTGCAACTGCTGATTGAAAATGCCATTAAACACAATGCGGCAACAAAAACCAATCCCCTGCACATCAAAATTTACAATACAGACGCACACATTGTAGTGAGTAATAACCTGCAAAGGATAAAACTGGCCATTCCTTCCGCCCGTATCGGCCTTCAGAACATCAGGAGCAGATATGCCCTGCTATCAGAAAACCTGCCTTCTATCATAGAAGACGAAAATTCTTTTGCTGTTTACCTACCTTTACTTCCGTTATAGCTTCGCAACATTATAGCTCCGCAACTTAGCTCCCGAAATATGAATATTCTAATCATCGAAGACGAAAAACCAAATGCCAACCGACTGATCAAATTACTGGCAGAGATCAGAGACGATGCGGTCATTACGGGTGTCTTGGCCAGTGTAGAAGAAAGTGTAAACTACCTGACACAAAATCCTCATCCCGACCTGATCATGATGGACATCAGACTCGGAGACGGATTATGCTTTGAAATATTTCCAAAAGTAGAATTACATTGCCCGGTAATCTTTACCACGGCTTACGATGAATATGCCCTCCGTGCTTTCAAAATCTACAGCCTCGCCTATCTGTTAAAACCGATAGAAAAAAACGAACTGAAAGATGCGCTGGGTTTGTACGACCATATCTTGCAGGAGAGTAATCCCAATAAAGCGTTGGATCAGCTGGTAGATTATATCAAATCCAAATCTGTCATTTACCGCTCCCGCTTTTTGTTACCTTATAAGGACGGCTACAAAACCATTCTTGTTTCTTCCATTGACTATATTTATTCCGAGCATAAGATCACCCATCTTGTGCTGGACGACAATACCGATATCATCGTTCCCTTTACGATGGACGAGCTGGAAGACCAGCTGGATCCGGTCTGCTTTTTTCGCGCCAACCGTCAGCATATGATTTTTGTGAACAGTATTCTTTCGATTCATAATTATTTTAATGGTAAATTGAAGGTGATTCTGAAGAGCAAGAGCGCCGGCGAAATCATCATTAGTAAGGAAAAATCGGGGCAATTCAAGGCCTGGCTTGACCGCTAACACCAAGCGATATCTTCAGAATTTCAGTTATTGATTTTTACCGTTTCAGTAACGATTATGGCCATTTCGGTCATTTAATAAGAATAGCGCGCGTGTAAGATTTTATTTTTGCATTCATTTTTAAAAGAACATAAATTATAAAAGCAATGTCTTTCCCTCCAACCCCCAAAAATCAAAAGCGATACTTACTATTATTATCCTTGCTTTTCCCTGCAGCTCTTTTAAGCAGTTGCGGTTCGAAAGGAGCAAACGAACAGGCAGCTGGTGCAGGAGCTCCCCCTCCGGCAGAAATCCCGGTTATCAGTGTGATGGAACAGCCTGCGGTCACCTTTACGGATTACTCCGCTTCGATTGAAGGAAAGGTGAATGTAGACATCCGTCCTCAGGTAGACGGTTACCTGGACAAAATATTTGTCGACGAAGGTGCCCATGTACAAGCCGGACAACCTTTATTTAAAATCAATGACCGGGTATATCAGGAACAACTGAATACCGCAAATGCCAGTATGGAGTCTGCAAAAGCAAGATTGCGCACTGCACAGATTGAAGTGGATAAGATCACCCCATTGGTTAAAAATAAAGTGGTTTCAGAAGTACAGCTGAGCACTGCTCAAGCCAACTTCAGCGAAGCCCAGGCCGCAGTATCACAGGCGAAATCAACGATTGCTTCGGCAAAGATCAATATTGGGTTCTCCCTGATTAAAGCTCCGATCTCCGGTTTTATTGGTAAAATCCCTAAAAGAGTAGGTAACCTGATCAGCAAAGGTGATGCAGAGCCGATGACTACCTTATCTGATACCAGAGAAGTGTATACTTATTTCGCAATGAGCGAACCTGCATTCCTGCATTTCAACGCACAGATTCCAGGATCTTCCATGGCAGAGAAATTGAAAAAACTACCTCCGGTAAGTTTAATCCTTGCCGATGGAACGACTTATCCTCAAAAAGGAAAGATTCAGATTGTAGATGGTCAGTTTGACAAAAACACGGGTTCCATTAGTTTAAGGGCAGTCTTCCCTAACCCTCAGGGTCTTTTACGTTCGGGCAATACCGGAAAAGTACGTTTAGAAGAAACTCATGCTCAGGCATTGATGGTTCCTAAGGCCTCTACGATGGATGTACAGGACAAAATCTTTGTCTACTTCGTTGGACCAGGCAATAAACTGCAACGCAGGGCGATTACGGTTTCCGGAAAAAGCGGCAACAATTACCTGATCAGTGATGGTCTGAAAAAAGGAGAAACCATTGTGTTTTCAGGACTTGATGGTCTGGCTGAAGAAGCAGTAATTAAACCTAAGCCTCTGAATACGGACAGCGTTTACCGCGCACAATAATTTACATTTTAATACGAAATCAACATGTTACAATCTATTATAAGAAGGCCGGTATTGGCTACGGTAATCTCTATCCTGCTGGTCTTGCTGGGGATCGTAGGTCTGACCCGTCTTCCAATTACCCAGTTTCCCGACATCGCCCCGCCCACGGTGATGGTTTCAGGGAGTTATCCCGGAGGAAACAGTGAGGCGGTAGTCCGTTCCGTAATTACGCCTTTAGAGGAATCCATCAATGGAGTGGAAAACATGGATTACATGAAATCTTCCGCCAGTAATGACGGTTCCTTCTCCATCTCAATTGTTTTTAAACAAGGTACCAACCCCGATCAGGCCGCAGTAAACGTGCAGAACAGGGTTTCACAGATCAATAGTCAGATGCCTGCAGAGGTATTACTGGCGGGGATCAGTACATCGAAACAACAGAACAGTAACGTCATGTACTTCAACATTTACAGTGAAGACAAAGCGAAATACGATGAGAAGTTCCTTCAGAATTACACCAAGATCAACCTTGTTCCTGAATTAAAAAGGATTCAGGGTGTAGGTCAGGTACAGATCTTCGGTTCCAAAGATTACTCGATGAGGGTTTGGTTGAATCCGCAGAAAATGTCGGCCAACAACCTTACTCCAGGCGAAGTAACCGCAGCGATAAATGACCAGAGTTTGGAAACTGCTCCGGGAAAGTTTGGGGAAGAATCTAAAGAGGCGATAGAATATGTAGTGAAGTATAAAGGAAAGTTAAACCTTCCTGAGCAATATGAAGACCTGATCATTAAATCCAATCCGGATGGCGGTATCCTTCGTTTAAAGGATGTGGCCAGGATTGAATTTGGTGCAGCGAGTTATAGCAGTGACTCCAAAATGAACGGTAAAGATGCCGTAACTTTAGGGATCCTGCAGGCCAGTGGTTCCAATGCGAACGACATTGAAATTCAGGTTCGTAAATCACTGATCAAAGCGGAGAAATCATTTCCAAAAGGGATAAAATATGACATCTTACAAAGTACCAAGGAAAGACTGGACGAGTCGATCAGCCAGGTAAAAACAACCCTGATTGAAGCCTTCGTGCTGGTATTTATTGTGGTATTTATTTTCCTTCAGGATTTCCGGTCTACCCTGATCCCTGCGATTGCGGTTCCGGTAGCGATCATCGGTACCTTCTTCTTCCTGCAAATGATTGGTTTTACCGTCAACGTATTGACACTTTTCGCACTGGTACTGGCCATTGGGATTGTAGTCGATGATGCGATTGTGGTGGTGGAAGCGGTCCATGCGAAGATGGAAGGCACACATATGACCGCCCGTGAAGCCACATATTCCGCGATGAGTGAGATTACAGGCGCCATTGTATCCATTACCCTGGTGATGGCCGCAGTGTTCCTTCCTATCGGATTTATGGAAGGTTCATCCGGGATTTTCTATAAGCAGTTTGCCTTTACCCTGGCGATTGCGATTCTGATCTCGGCAGTAAATGCCTTGACTTTAAGTCCGGCTTTATGTGCACTGTTCTTAAAAAATAACCATGCCGAAAAAGCAGGTAAAAAAGAAGGCTTCTCTAAAAGGTTCTTCAGTGCATTCAATACTTCATTCAACAGAATGACAGATAAATATATCGGAAGCCTGAAATTCCTGATCAGATTCAAATGGTTGAGTCTGGCTGCGCTGGCCCTGGTAACCGGTATTACGTTCTATATGATGAACACGACGCCTAAAGGATTTGTTCCAAATGAGGATGATAGTTTCATTATCTATTCCTTAACGATGCCTTCCGGTACCGGATTAGACCGGACTACGAAATTCATCAAAAGGGTCGATTCTACCTTGAGAACATTTGATGCCGTGAAAAACGTAACGAGTGTATCTGGTTTCAACATCATGAGTAATTCATCGAGTCCGGCTTATGGCTTAGGTTTCAGTAAACTGAAAGCGCCTAAAGAAAGAGGTGAAGTACAGGACATGGACGGGGTAATTGGCCTCATCAATGCGAAAATGGCGACCTTAAAAGAAGGTACCGTAAGTGTATTCAGAATGCCTCCCGTAGCAGGTTATGGTGCGATTGGTGGTGCTGAGTTTGTATTACAGGACAGAACGGGTGGTAACCTTCAGAAATTCAGTGGTGTGGCCAATGGGATTGTCGGACAGTTGTTCGGACTGGATGGGATTGCCGTAGCCTTTACCACTTTTAAAGCAGATTATCCGCAGTTTGAACTGGAAGTAAATGATGAAAAAGCAAAACAACTGGGTGTTAGTGTGAGAGAATTGCTCAATACCATTCAGGTGTATTATGGTGGTGCACAGGCATCAGACTTTAACCGTTTCGGTAAATATTACCGGGTGAATGTGAAAGCTGATGGAATGTACAGAACCGATAAAGAATCCCTGAATATGGTGTTTGTAAAAAATGCGCAGGGTAAAATGGTTCCTGCAAGTGAGCTGGTAGCCGTAAAAAGAGTATACGGACCAGAATCTGTAGACCGTTATAACCTGTTCAATTCCATTACGGTCAACGCAATTGCGAAACCGGGAGTCAGCAATGGTAAAATCATGGAGCAGATTGAAACCCTGCTGGCTGAGAAACTACCTAACGGATACAGTTATGAATGGAACGGACTTTCCAGAGAAGAGAAATCTTCAGGTTCTCAAACCCTTTTCATTTTGAGTTTGAGTCTCCTGTTTGTTTACTTCCTGCTGGCCGCACAATATGAAAGTTATATTTTGCCACTGGCCGTAATGCTTTCTATTCCTACTGGATTATTAGGGGTATTTATTGCCATCAAGATTGCCGGAATCGACAACAACATCTATGTGCAGGTAGGATTGATCATGCTGATTGGATTGCTGGCAAAAAATGCCATTTTGATCATTGAATTTGCCTTACAACGCAGGAAAGAAGGTATGGAGCTGATTGCTGCTGCCCTGGAAGGTTCCAGACTTCGTCTGAGACCGATCCTGATGACTTCCCTGGCTTTCGTAGCAGGAATGATCCCGCTGATGATTGCTACAGGTGGTTCGGCCATGGGTAACCGCTCGATCAGTACAGGTGCTGCCGGCGGAATGCTTGCAGGGGTAGTACTCGGACTGTTTATCATTCCGGTATTATTTGTAGTCTTCCAGTCTTTACAGGAAAAAGTAACCGGAAAACCGGTAGTTGAAACAAAAAAAGAGGACAAATCACATTAACAATGAATCACTTACATAAATTATATACCGTTACCGCCTTAGCCATCCTGATTACAGGATGCAAGGTCGGTAAGGAATATGTCCGACCAGGCATGAATCTTCCACAGCAATTCAGAACTGAAGATACCAAGACAGATTCCAGCAGTGTCGCGGCATTGAGCACTAAAGTGTTTTTTAACGATACAGAATTACAATCGCTGATCGACAGTGCGAATGCCCGCAATTTCGACCTGCTGATCGCCCTAAAAAATATAGAACAGGCAGATCAGAGCCTTCGTGAAGCAAAAGTGAATTTCCTTCCGGAACTGGGCTTAAATATTCAGGCGAATTCCAGTACCCCTTCAAAAAACAGCTTAAACGGCTTGAGTATCGGCCAGTTTATCGGTTCAAGGTCGGTACAGGATTACAATGCTGCTTTAAACCTTTCCTGGGAAATCGGTTTCTTTGGTAAGTTAAAGGGGATGAAAGCCAAGGCCTTATCGGAATACCTTCAGACACGTGAAGCTTCTAAAGCCATCCGTAGTAAACTCGTATCCGGAGTAGCCACTGGTTATTACAACCTGTTGATGCTGGATGAGCAATTACAGATCGCCAACAGAACACTTGCTTTGAACGACAGCACCTTAAGGATGACCAAATTACAATGGGATGCAGGTTTGACTACCATATTGGCGGTTCAACAGGCAGAAGCACAAAAGTTAAGTTCGGCACAGCTGATCCCTTCCCTTCAGCAAGGCATCAGCATTCAGGAAAATGCCCTCAGTCTGTTAACAGGCACAGTCCCTTCTTCCATTAACCGGATGAAGAAACTGAATGAGATCGCGCCTGCTCAGCAAATGCCGACTGGTTATCCGGTTGCCCTGCTGAACAACCGTCCGGATGTAAAGGCGAGTGAATATGCACTTCGTGCTGCCAATGAATCTGTAGGCATTGCACAGGCAAGTATGTATCCATCGTTGAACATTACGGCCAATGGCGGACTCAACTCCTTCAAAGCAAGTAACTGGTTTAACATCCCTGGTTCCTTATTCGGAATGGTTGCAGGATCAGTAACACAGCCTATTTTTCAACGCAGAAAACTGAAAACAGCTTTTGAAATTGCAAAGTTGGAAAGAGAAAAATCTGTTTTACAATTCAGACAAACGGTGCTGACGGCAGTGACTGAAGTTTCAGATGCACTGGTAAAATCAAACCGATTAAAAGAACAGGTTGCCATTGCCGAAAATCGGGTTAACACCCTCCGCTCGGCCATAAAAAATGCGAATATGCTTTTCGGAAGCGGCATGGCAACTTATTTAGAAGTTATCCTTGCTCAGGGAAATCTATTGCAAAGTGAATTAGAGCTGAGCAATCTGAAACGTCAGCGTTTAGCTGCTGATGTGGAACTTTATACGGCTTTAGGCGGCGGTATAAACGAGTAAAAAACGCACTGCGGAGGTTTTATTTCCAGCCTCCGCAGTTTGATAAAATTACTTGAAGTAGATCTTAAAGGTCGTTCCGGTGCCCACTTCACTTTCTACGACCACCCTTCCTCCCATCGCATCAATCTGGTTCTTGGAAATGAATAAGCCCAGCCCTTTGGAATCTGGATTCCCGTTAAAGGTTTTATACATTCCAAACAGTTCATCCCCATACCTTTCCAGGTTCATTCCGATTCCATTGTCTGAAATCTGCAGCACCAGCTGACCTTCATGGTGACAGCTCAGTTCAATCAAAGGGGTACGTTTCGGATGGCTGTAGCGGATGGCATTGAAAACAAAATTCAACAGAATACTTTCCAGGTAGGCCGGGTTGTAATTTACAATCACATCTTCCTTTACCTGGTTCACAATGACTGCCTGCTTTAGAACGATCTGATCGTTCAGGACATTCAGCGTTCTCTCAATATATTTATTCAGGTTGAGCGGCTCTACAACAATGTTAATATTGGTCTGAATATTCACTACCTCATTTAAATTCAACAACGTTTCATTCAGGTTATCGGAAACCGTTTTTAAAAGTCCAATCATCTCGTTTCGCTCCTCTTCTGACTTCGTCGTATCAATCAGAACAGAAATCGACTGAATGTTACTGGTATGAGAACGGAGGTTATGAGACACAATATAAGAGAAATTCAACAAGCGTTTATTTTGTTCATTCACCAGGTCAAAGGAATGGTTCAGGTCCTTTTGTGCCTGTTTATTCCTGGTGATATCAATCATAATTCCCCTCAGCAGTACTGCCTTTCCCTCTTCCACAATCACATTGACGATGTCCCGTAACCAGACTACATTTCCTCCCTTAGCAATCATCCGGTACTCAAAATCATGTTGTTCCAGATTGTTTGTACAGACCGTGCAATAGTCGACCACCCAGTTTTTATCGTCCGGATGGACATGGTCTGCCCAAAAACTCGGGGAAGACAGCCATTCTTCGGCAGTATAGCCTAAAATATCCTCCGATTTTTTACTGATAAAAGTAAAATTAAAGGTCACCGGGTCCGACTCCCAAACGATACCATCAATGGTGTTGATTAAGGATTCTATCCGGTACTGGTACTCCTCCGCAACCTGTTCGGCTTCAATTCTGGCGGTTACGTCTTCAATAACCGTAATATGGCTGCTTGGTATATCTCCTACTTTCCACAATGGGGTGATCATTAAATTTACCCAGACCACCTGCCCATCTTTTCGAAAATACCTTTTCAACAGCTCAAACTCCCTGATCGTGCCGGACCTCAGTAGCTGAAAATACCTCAGGTCTTCCTTTAAATCATCAGGATGGGTGATCGACTGAAAGTTGGTATGCTGTAATTCGGCTTCCGTATACCCCAGTATTTTACAGAACTTTCCATTAATCCTCAAAAAACTGCCTGTATTGGAGTCTACTTCCGCAATGCCGATGGCCGCCTGATCAAATATCGTTTTAAACTTAATTTCGTTTTCCAGTAAGCGGGTAGCCTGCTCATAAATGAGCAGTTGCAGTTCGGCAGGTTTCTTTAAAACACGGTAAACTAAAAAACCGGTAAGTGCAGCCAGCAACACGCTGAATATGGTGGGAAAAATAATTTTTAAATACGGCTTATAAGTAGGAACCGCCGCTACGTAAATCTTCCAGTCGCCATCCGGAAAATTTATGGTTTCAGAAGAAGCGACAGAAAAGTCAGAAAATAAAGGCAGAAAGAACTCTTCCTTAGCGCTTACAGGATTCAGTTTTGACAATTGAAAACGAAACCTGTTGTGCATATTTTCATATACCCCGGCTTGTTTCAGAAATACGTCCAGCTTAATCACGACCGCAGAGAATCCCCAAAACTTATTGTTAAAGAATAAGGGCATCCGACCTACAATCCCCATCCCGCCCTGTCGCAGCGCAATGGGCCCTGCGAAATACATCTTCCGGGATTCAATGGCCTTATTGGCCTCCATAGAGATGATTTTGGAGTCTTTAAGGACATTCAGATTTAACGCTTTTTCATTCCCTTTTAAAGGATAGATGTATTTAATCACCCCGTCTGGTACCAGCTCAACAGCAGATAAAGTCCGGTTGGAATTGATGAGCTGTGCAGCCACAGTATCAAAATTTTTAGGAACTCCATCCCCATTTATAGTGAGTCCAATTGTCAGTGCTGCAGTATAACTGTTTTTAAGAGCCTGATCAACATTGTGTTTCACGGAGGCCAATATCCTGGACATTTCCAGTCGTCGGTCTTCTACAACCATCTGGTATCTTTGGTTGGCAACAAAAAGGATGATCATGGTCAGGATCAGGAATACAAAGATTCCCATAGCTTTAGGCTTCCGAAACAGGATGTTTGTGGTAGCGGATAAATTCTTGTCTATATTCATTTTTTCCCAGGCAGGTCTTAAATATAACAAAATTTAATTTTTACTTTTATCCAATATGATTTCCCTAGAAAACACCAAGATCCATGCTTCCTTCTCTTCCAAAGGCGGAGAGTTACAAAGTTTAAGACATAAAGAAACAAACCTGGAGTACCTCTGGAGCGGCAATCCGGATTACTGGGGTAAATTTAGTCCGATCCTTTTCCCCATTGTTGGAGGTTTAAAAAACAACACCTATTATTTTAGGGATGAAGCATTTACCCTCCCCCGCCATGGCCTGGCCAGAGACAGGGAGTTTAAACTGAGCCAAATCTCTGAAACAGAAATTCTCTTTACCCTGGAACAGGATGAAGAAAGTCTGAAGGTATATCCATTTGAGTTCCGCCTGGGACTGCGCTATACCCTCTCAGAAGATACGCTGAGCTGCACCTATGAAGTTACAAACACAGGAAATCAGGCATTATGGTTTTCTATTGGAGGCCATCCTGCTTTCGCTGTACCTTTAAAAGATGGATTAACATACGATGATTACTACCTGCAGTTTAATAAAGACCATCAGCTCATTTCGAATAAGATCAAGCAGGACCTGATCGACGATGAAACCGACATCATCGGATTAACTGATGGAAAACTTCCTTTGAAACATGAATTGTTTTATGAAGATGCGCTCGTCTTTAAAAACCTGAAAAGTGATTCCATTTCTTTAAAAAGTGATGCAGATGCTCATGGTCTTGAATTTCAATTCAGGAATTTCCCTTTCTTTGGAATATGGTCTGCGAAAGATGCTGATTTTGTATGTCTGGAACCCTGGTGTGGCATCGCCGATGGCATTCATCACCAACAAAAACTGGAAGAGAAAGAAGGTATAATATCTTTACCCCCAAAGGCAGAATGGACCAGACAATGGCAGGTAACTTGCTTTTAGCTATTCCTTGCCGGTAATTCAACGATAAACTTACAGCCCTTGCCTTTTCCTTCGCTCTCTGCGCGGATGGTTCCTTCATGAGCCTCCACCAGGACTTTTACGATGGAAAGCCCAAGGCCTGTAGAGTTTTCTCCTCCGGTAGGTTGGGCACTTAAACGGGTGAAACGCTGGTATAGTTTACTTTGATCTTCTCTGGTCAGACCTAAGCCCTGATCTTCCACCTCAATCAGCACGTTATGGTTTTCTTCTTTTACACGAACAAAAATATTGGTGCCCATGGGCGAATATTTGATGGCATTATTGACCAGGTTGTCGACGATCTCTGTTAGCTTCCCTTCATCAGCATTCACATACAGGTCCTTTTCATAACTGAAATTTAAGGTCTGGCTTTTTCTTTCCGCGAGGGGCAGGTTCATAGAAACCACATTGCTGACTAAAAATGATGCATTCACTTTAATCAACATCAAATGAATTTTCCCAGCTTCCATACTTCCTACCTGCAACAGTTCATCAATAATGCGAACCATGTTCAGACTGGCAATTTTTATCTGATCGCAAAGGGTATCTACCATATCCGGATTGCTCTTCTTCATCTTGATAAGGTCAGCACGTACAGGAATGGTGGTCAATGGATTTTTAAGGTCGTGAGCAGTGGTATTTAAAATCTGGTTATGTTGAGCAAGGTTTGTTCTTGAAGCCAGTCTCAATTCGATCTGATCCATCACAATGTCCCTCAGGTCTCTCAGAATTTCCTCTTCTTCAGTGTTCAGTATTCTTGGTTCTTTACCGATGACGCAGAAAGTACCCAGGTTAAAGCCATCTTTAGTCCGCAATGGAACAGCAGCATAAAACTTTAAACCAAAAGAGCCTGCAACAAGTGGGTTGCTCAGTGTCCGGGGATCGATGGAAGCATCCTTGATCTGGTAAAGCTCATCAGCTAAGATTGCAGATGCACAAAGCCCTTCATCACGGTCAATCTGCTGCGCATCGATTCCATATTTCGACTTGAACCAAATCCTGTCTGTATCCACCAGGCTCACGATCGCAATAGGTACTTTCAATAGATTTGCAGCCAGCTTCGTTAGCCGGTCAAATGAGCCATCCGGTGGCGTGTCAAGAATATCATACCTTTTCAGGGCTTTAATTCTTTCTTCTTCTGATGAAATAATATCGAGATCTATTTGAGTCGCCATTGAGATTGCCATTGTAGATATAAAGTTAGTAATGTTCCCTCTGAAAACAAATTACTATCATTTTATCATACGAATATGACCAAAGAAAAAGATTTTTTATCATCAAAAAATAAAGGCTGCCTTGCGGCAGCCTTTATTTTAAAATCCCGTATTCACGGTGATTTCTTTAAATTGTTCCAGTGCCTGCTGAACCTGAGCAATCTTGCCGTGCGCAAGTTCATAAGCATCGGCTCCCAGAAACAGGTGTAATGGCGGCTGTTCTTCTGCTGTAATGTTGATCAGTGCAGCAACTGCTTTTTCCGGATCGCCGGCCTGGTTCCCATCAATACTGTGCTGATGTGCGTTCTGAACTTCACGCACCTCCTGATAAGCGGAAATTTCATTTTCCGGTGTCAGCAAAGAGCCTGAAGAAAGAAAGTTCGTTCTGAAATATCCAGGGTAAACTACGGTTACATGCACGCCAAATGGCTTTACTTCCGCAGCAAGAGATTCGGAGAAACCTGCTACAGCGAATTTTGTGGCGCAGTAAATTCCAAATCCGGGAAATCCGCCGGTATATCCCCCAATGGAAGCGATATTGAAGATATGTCCGGACTGCTGTGCTCTGAAATGAGGCATCACCTTTCTGATCACATTTAATGAGCCAAATACATTCACATCAAAATTCGCTCTGGCTTCTTCATCGCTTAGTTCTTCCAGGCTTCCGGCTAAACCGTATCCGGCATTGTTAACGACCACGTCGATCCTGCCAAACCGATCAATTCCCGCAGCAATCGCGGCAGCAACGCTATCTTCGTTTTTCAGGTCCAGCACCAAAGGGAGGAAGTTTGGATCATCCGCACCTACGGCATCAGTTAATTCATTTATTTTTCTTGAAGTTGCGGCTACTTTAAAGCCGTCTTTTAGCAGTTGTTTTACCAGGCTCAATCCTAATCCCTTAGAAGCGCCTGTTACCAACCATACTTTTTGATTGTCCATAATTTCAGCGTATTTACTGACACAAAATTACAGGACAGCAGGGATGGAGACCTTACATCATTCAAACCAATACTTGTAAAATTCAAACATTTCTAAATTGAGAGGGATTGAAGCGGGTATGTTTTTTGAAATAGTTGTTAAAATGGGCAGACTCTTCGAATCCAAGACACCAGGCAATCTCAGCGATGTTCCAGTCGGTATGCTTTAACAATGCCTTGGCTTCCGTTACAATCCGCTCTGTAATGTGCATTGTCGTAGTCTTTCCTGTGGTCTCTTTAATTGCCCTGTTGAGGTGGTTTACATGCACAGCAAGTTGCTCCGAAAAATCTGCAGCCGAGCGCATCGTGAAGCGCTGTCGCGGAGTCTCAATAGGAAACTGACGTTCCAGCAATTCGGTAAATACGGATGTAATCCTGGAATTGGCATCAGGATGCTGGTATAGATTTTCTGCCGGCTGAATCTTTAAAGCAAAATGAATCAGTTCAGTTACATAGTTTCTGATGAGGTCGTATTTGTACACATAATCGGAATCAAGCTCTTCCATCATTTTCAGAAAGAGGGCATTGACCTGTTTGTCCTGTTCCTCATTCAAGACAAAAGAAGGCTTACCTCCGGGAGCAAACATGGGTAACTCGGTCAGGTTACCACGGATTTTCTCCGTAAAAAAAGCATCCGTGAAGATGCAGAAATAGCCAGAGCCATCATCGTTTAAACATTCCCAGGTATAAGGAACTTTTGGATTGAAGAACATCAGTGTAGATCCGGAAATTTCCACGCTTTTATCCGCATAATGGTAAATGTTCCTTCCCCGCATAAGGCAGACTTTATAAAAGTCTCTTCGGCTGTACTTGACAGGGACCGCATTGGGGCCCAGGTGATTTTCCAGGTTAAAAACATTAAAATGTCCAATGCCTTCCTGAAGATTATCAGGAAGCCAATTGAACTTTTCGCGGTAAAAATCTTCAAGGCTCTCTGTTTTTGACATGAACCAAAGTTACACAATTCAAACCATTTATACTTTGATTACCATGACTCCACGATAAGATCATAGTTGATGGCAGCTCCGGCGCGCATTCCGGCGGCAACAGCCTGGGAAACCGCTCTCATCATCGTCGTATTGTCGCCGGCCGCATAGATCCCCGGTATATTGGTATGTTGTAATTCATCTACCTCCAGGAAGCCTTGCCCGGTCAGCGCACAACCCAGCTCCTGTGGAAGGCTGCTGTGCTGATCAAAAGGAATCCGCGCATACATGACAGCAAAAGCATGCTCCTGTCCATCTTTCAGCACCAGATGCGTCAGCTGCCCATTCTGATGTATGATATGACTTAGCGGTGCCTCAATCCAGGAAACTCCATGTTTTATTAACTGTGCTTGCTGATCGGCGTCCAGACTGATTGGACCATTGGTAAATAAAACCAGTTCTTTAGTCCAGTTGCTGAGGACCTGTGCAAAATGAAGGGCATCATTACCGTTGGCCAGCATTGCTGTCTTTTGATGACGCACTTCATATCCGTGACAATAAGGGCAATGTATCACCGAGATTCCCCAGCACTCTGCAAAACCTGGTATATCCGGCATCCTGTCCTTCAGACCGGTTGCAAATACCAGTTTTTTAGCCCTTAACTTTTTACCTGATTCAGTTTTCAGCTCAAAGGAAGCTCCGGATTTTTCAGCAGAAATGACCCGGTCATTCAAAAATTCGACAGTTGGGTATTTTAGCACCTGCGCTTTTGCTTTTCTGACAATTTCTGCGGGTGTTTCCCCATCATGGGTAATGAAATTATGCGAATGAGGGGTCTGTGCATTACAAGGCTGGCCACTGTCAATAACCAACACTTTTCGCATCGCACGACCCAAGGTCATGGCCGCGGACAGTCCGGCATAGCTTCCACCAATAATGATCACTTCCAAAGGATTGTTAATTTCCATTTCCTAAATTTTATGATTTAGCGTAAAAATAAGCATCAGTTTAATTAATGCAACAAAGTTTCATTAATTAAACTTAATCCTGACAATCCGACTGCAAATTAAATACAGGTTATTTAATTACGGCTGTTCTGGAACTTGAAGTATGGGCATTGAATACACCCAGGGCACCATTGCTGAAATTGGAAGGTGGATTTGCAGGAGAAACTGGTGGTCCTCCTTGTCCTGAATTTTGTCCGAGGCTATAAAAATAGCGGTATACATTTCTATCTACACATTGGAATTCTACATGAACACTATCGCCTTTTACCAGATCGTCCAGTTCGTAAAAAATTACATTTTCTACCTTATTGCCATCATTAAAACGATCCTCGCTCACCGCATCTTCCTCCACTACTCCTTTGGTTTTTAAGATATAACGGTATTGATTGGCAATCCCGGCGGGATCTGAAAAGTTGGCGACGATATAGCTCTTATTCCCGCCAAAAAAGTTAAAGGTTTTGAAGGTCAGTGCATCCAGTGCTACTCTTGCAGGCATAACAGAACTGGCCTCATAGGTTTTCCCTTCGCAGGTTACCATCAGGTCGTACCTGCTCCCGGGTTTTCCCTTAAATTTAGTGACACTCCGATACACTCCGGGAATCGTGCTTTCCACAAAGGCAGCCACAACATTACCATCGGCCTTCAATACGATATTGGCTTTACTGACACCATTAAATTTATTCGGATCTGTGAAATTATATGTTTTTGAGATCTTTACAACGTGATTTTCATTCAGGTCACTAATTCCCGCATCAATGACAATCACCGGAACAGCCTCATCCAGTTTAAGGTCAATAACTTTTTCGCAGGCGCTAAAAGCCCCCAGTGCGAAGATTGCAAAAACGGAGCGGGTATATTTTTTAAAATTCATGCTTTTCATGAGAATGTCTTGTTTTTGTAATGCTAAAATTTAAAGTTCCAGGTTACAGAAGGAATGATGCCAAACAGGGTTGTCCTTGTAACCTGAGTCCGGGTTGGATCATCGGGATCGTCTTTAAAATCAATAGAGAATGCATTTTGGCGGTTGTACAGGTTGTAAATCCCAAAAGACCAGCTGGATTGCAGCTTTTTCCCCGGCTTTCCTTCCAGGGTAGCTGAAACGTCGAGGCGGTGATAGGCAGGTGTCCGGTATCCGTTCTTTTCCTTGTAATAGAAAGCAGTCCTTCCATTCAACTGGTATTTGCCACTTGGATAGGTTACGGCATTTCCGGTATTGTAGACAAAAACAGAAGAGAAGGTCCAGCGTGGCCCTGCCTTATAAATTCCAACCAAAGAAAGGTCATGGGTCCGGTCTTGTTTGGCGTAAAACCACTTCCCTTCATTAATAGCATCAAACTGTCGCTCGGTTCTGGAATAGGTATAACCAATCCAGCCGTTAAATTTGCCGAAGCGCTTCTTTAAAAACAATTCAATTCCATAAGCGCGGCCATCTCCGTATAACAGGTCTGCTTCCACATTTCCGTTCCCCCTTAAATCTGTTCCGCTCCGGTATTCAATCTGGTTCTGCATCCATTTATAATATACTTCTGCAGAAAACTCATATTTATCTTCATTGAAATTCCTGAAATAGCCTAAAGCAACCTGATCTGCAACTTCCGGTTTCACATTATTACTGTTCATGATGTACAAATCCGTAGGTGAGGTGGAGGTAGAATTAGACATCAGGTGGATGTTCTGAATGTTTCTCGTATAAGCTCCTTTCAGGGAGCTGGCGGGGTTCAGCTGGTAGCTCGCAGAAAATCTGGGCTCCAGGTTGAGGTAGTTTTTCACAAAATCGCCAGATCCATAAGCTTTGGTCTGGATGGTATTCCCTTCTGCATCATAGGTTTTAAAGTTACCTGGCCCCAACAGGGAGAAAGCGCTTAATCTCAATCCGTAAACCAGGTTTAACCGGTCATTGACCGCCCACTCATCTGAAAGATACGCTGCCGATTCCAGACCTTTACGGTTTTCGTAGGTCGTTTCATTTACACTGGAACGGGCATCCGCAGTGAGCTTTCCCGGAGCAATGGTATGGTGAATAACGTTTAATCCGAATTTAAGGTGATGGTCATTACTCAGGCTATATTCAAAGTCCTGCTTCAGGTTAAAGTCTTTAATGGAGGAGTTGACTTCAAAATTATTCTCCTCCATAAAGTTCTGAATGACGTAATTGTAGTTGCTGTAAATCAGCGAGGTATTCGAGAATAATTTATTGCTGTATAAATGATTCCAGCGCAAAGTTACGGTAGCATTTCCCCAGTTGAAGCCAAAGGTTTTTGCCAGACCTAATTTGTCCCTTCCGAAATAGCCAGACAGGTATAAGGTGTTTTTATCATCCAGCTGATAGTTTGCCTTGGCATTGATATCGTAAAAATAGAGGGTATTTTGATTGATAGAGCTATCTGAGGAGAGCTTAAAAAAAGCATCCATATAGGTTCTTCGGGCACTGACCATAAAAGAACCTTTGTCCTTTACAATCGGTCCTTCCACTTTTAACCTGGAAGAAATGAGGCCTATTCCACCTTCTGCAGTAAATTCCTTACGGTTTCCATCATTCATCTTAATGTCGAGCACGGAAGCAAGTCTGCCTCCGTATTGTGCAGGCATGCCTCCTTTGTAAACGCTTACATCTTTGATGGCATCAGAGTTAAAAGTAGAGAAGAAACCCAATAAGTGGGAAGCATTGTAAACTGGCGCCTCATCCAGGAGGATCAGGTTCTGATCTGTCGACCCTCCCCTTACATAAAAACCACTGTTGCCTTCCCCTGCCGATTTTATTCCCGGCAATAGCTGCAAAGTCTTCAGGACATCCCGCTCCCCTAATAATACGGGAACATTATTGATCTCCCGCACATTTATCTTTTGAAGTCCCATCTGCGGACTGCTTACATTTTCATTTTTCTTAGTGGCAGAAATCACCACTTCATCCAGCTGATTGTCGTCCTCTAATGCAAAATTTAGCCGGATGTCTTTACTGATTTCGACTTTCCTGACCACCGTCTTATAGCCGATAAAGCTGACAGATACTTCATAATTTCCATCGGTTACATTGAGGGAATAAAAACCGTAAGCATTGGTAATTCCTCCTGCAGGAGTACTTCCTATGAGTTTAACACTCGCACCAATTAAGGTCTCTCCGGTCTTCGAATCGGTGATATTTCCATTTACCGTTCTTCTGGTTTGGGCATTTGAATATTGAAACAGGGTAGTGAGCAAAAGTATCAGTACAACTCTAATGGTGTAAGGCATAAAAAATTGAGTATATGGATGTTGTAAATATATGATTTTTATAAGCGCTTCCTAAACTAAAGCTGTCTGCATCAGTGCCTCAAACTTTATTGCTCCGGCTTTGTTGATGAAAAGATGGCTTTAATCAGATTCACTAATAAGGGCATATACTGCGAGCAGGGAGATTTTTATATCGACCCCTGGAAACCGGTAAAACTGGCTGTAACGACTCATGGACATGCAGATCATGTAAAATGGGGCAACGAAGCTTATTTATGCCATGAGCTAACGAAGCCGATTCTCCTGCATCGCTTAGGCGCTGAGTTAACGATTCAGACCCTTCGTTATAAAGAAAAAATCACCATTAATGGGGTAGAGCTGAGTATGTTTCCCGCAGGCCATGTGATCGGTTCTGCACAAATCAGACTGGAATACAAAGGAGAGATCTGCGTCATTTCCGGCGATTATAAGGTGGAGTACGATGGGATCAGCACGGCTTTTGAACCTGTAAAATGCCATACCTTTGTTTCGGAAAGCACCTTTGGTCTACCCATTTATAAATGGCTTCCTCAACAGGTCATTTTTGATCAGATCGGAACCTGGGTCGACAACAATCAGGAACAAGGAAAAACAAGCGTTTTAATTGCTTATAGTCTGGGGAAAGCGCAAAGGCTGATCAATGGACTGAGCGAAACGGATCGTCCGATCTATGTGCACCAATCTATTGCCAACCTGAACGATGCCTTTATAGAGGCAGGCGTAGCACTTCCGGAAACGATCAGAATCAGCGCGGAAACCAGAAAAGAAGAACTTCAGAAAGGGATCGTCATTGTTCCCCCTGCCCTTGCCGATGGACGTTGGATAAAGACGCTTCAACAGGCGGCAACGGGAGTTTGTTCGGGATGGATGCAGGTGAGAGCCGGAAGAAGGTGGAGGAGTGCCGATGCAGGATTTGCCCTGAGCGATCATGCGGACTGGCCGGGGTTACTTTCTGCCATCAAAGCAACCGAAGCAGAAAAAGTTTTTGTGACACATGGATTCACGGCCACCTTTTCAAAATACCTGAACGAGATCGGAATTGAGGCGGAAGAAGTGAAAACGCAATATGGAACAGAGGAAGAAGAAATAGAAATCGGCTCCCTGGGAACCCCGGAAATAAAGGAGGAAGCAGATTGAAACGATTTACAGAACTGATCGCTCAGCTGGAAATGAGCAATAAGACCAACGATAAGATCGCAGCTTTAGTGAGCTATTTTAATGAAGCCGATGACCTGGATAAACCCTACGTAATCGCGATGTTCACTGGAAAAAGGCCCCGGCGACCAGTCAGCACTGCCTTAATTAAAGCATGGGCCATTGAGCTCAGTGGACTCCCACCCTGGTTGTTTGCAGAAAGCTATCACAGTGTAGGTGACCTGAGTGAAACAATTGCCTTGATTCTTCCTCCTCCGTCAAAGACCACAGATCTCCCCTTACACCAATGGATCAATGCGCTTGGAGATTTAAATGGAAAGGACGATGAAAGCAAGAAAAACTTTATTACCAACGCCTGGGATAGCCTGGATATGCAGGAAAGATTCATCTTTAATAAACTCATTTCCGGAAATTTCAGAATCGGGGTATCCAACAAAATGCTGGTTAACGCATTGGCAAAACAAAGTCATGTAGAAAGTAATAAGATCATGCACAGCATCATGGGTAAATGGAAACCGCATGAAATCAGTTATCAGGAGCTCATTGAAGGTGCACATGTAGATACCGACCGTTCCTGGCCCTATCCCTTTTGTCTGGCTTATGCATTGGACAGTCAGCCGGAATCTTTGGGCGATGTTAAAGACTGGCAGGCAGAATGGAAATGGGATGGCATCCGCGGACAAATTGTGAAACGTGGCGGAGAATTGTTCATCTGGTCGAGAGGGGAAGAACTGGTGACAGATCAATTTCCTGAGTTACATTTCCTGGCGGAGGAACTGGAGGATGGAACAGTGCTGGATGGAGAGATCCTCTCTGTTAAAGAAGGAAAAGTGCAGTCGTTCTCTGTCCTTCAACAGCGGTTGAACCGTAAAAACATATCCAAAGGGCAGCTGGAAATGGCACCAATTGCATTTTACTGTTATGACCTTTTAGAGCAACAGGGAACCGATCAAAGGGAAAAAACTTTACTGATCCGTCGCAAAGCATTAACAGAAATCATTAAAAATATTAAAACCGCAGGAACCGTTGTCTTATCACCCGTTGTTGAAGTTGATTCCTGGGAGGACCTCGCTTTGCTCCGGGCAGATTCCAGATTGAACAATAGTGAAGGATTGATGCTCAAAAAACTGGATTCACTTTACCATAGCGGGAGAAAAAGAGGCGACTGGTGGAAATGGAAAATCAATCCTTACACCGTGGATACCGTGATGATCTATGCACAGAAAGGCAGCGGCAGAAGGGCTAACTTTTACACCGATTATACTTTTGCCGTCCGGGATGGGGAACAGCTGATCACGATTGCAAAGGCCTATTCCGGATTAACAGATCAGGAAATTAAAGAGGTGGATGCCTTTGTAAAGAAAAATGCGATCGAAAAATTTGGCCCGGTCCGTACGGTTAAACCAGAATTGGTTTTTGAGATCGCCTTTGAAGGAATCGCAGAAAGTAAACGCCACAAGGCAGGCCTGGCCTTACGATTCCCCAGAATCGCCAGATGGCGAAAAGACAAAAAAGCTGCAGAAATCAATACACTGGATGATTTACGACAGTTGTTAAATTCGACTTTATAAATGGGTATAGAAACGAGCAAAGGATATAAACAGGTGATCAAATGGCTGAAGCTGAGCAGGAAGAAACCTTTCCGCTTTCAAACTGATGCCTGGCAATATTATGCAGAAGGCTATTGCGGATTGGTCAATGCACCAACAGGATTCGGAAAAACATTCTCTCTCTTTCTCGCGGCAGTCATCGAAGAGTTGAACAGCCGCGCAGAAAAGACGAGCACCGCCTCAAAAAAGAAGAAAACAGATACCGGATTAAAACTGATCTGGATCACGCCTTTGCGTGCCCTGGCCAAAGACCTTGCACGTGCAATGCGGGAAGTATGTGCAGAATTGGAATTAGACTGGCAGGTATCGGTGAGAAATGGAGATACTACTGCCGCAGAAAAGCTAAAGCAAAAAAAGCAGATGCCGGAAGTATTGATCATCACGCCGGAAAGTATGCACCTGTTACTTGCGCAGAAAGATATCGCGATACATTTTCATCACCTCCAATGTATCGTTGCCGATGAATGGCATGAACTGATGGGAAGCAAACGTGGGGTGATGGCGGAATTGGCCATCTCCAGAATCAGAGGAATTGTTAAAGAAAAACATCCGGAAAGGCTACTCAGAATCTGGGGAATCTCTGCAACGATCGGAAATATGGAACAGGCTTTAGAAGTGCTTGTCCCCTATCCCGAGGCTCTGAAAACCATCATCAAAGCAGATATCGAAAAGAAAATCAAGATCAGATCTATCCTGCCCGATCATATTGATATGCTGCCCTGGGCTGGGCACCTCGGACATAAACTGGCGCATAAACTTTTGCCCATCATTCATAAGAGTAAAACCACCCTCATCTTTACGAATACCCGTGGACAAGCAGAATTATGGTATCAAAACCTGCTCGCACTGGACGAAAATCTGGCCGGACAAATCGCCATACACCATGGTTCTATTGATTACGAACTGCGCAACTGGATAGAAGATGCATTGCATTCGGGCATACTTAAAGCGGTCATCAGTACCTCATCCCTGGATCTTGGTGTAGATTTCAAACCAGTAGATACGGTGGTACAAATTGGTTCACCGAAGGGAGTAGCCCGTTTTTTACAACGTGCCGGCCGAAGCGGACACTCCCCTAATGAGACCTCTGTCATTTACTTTCTGCCTACTCATGCACTGGAACTGGTAGAGGCCGCAGCAATAAAGGAAGCGGCAAAAACCCAGCAGATAGAAAGCAGAGACCCGATAGTCATGGCTTTCGACACCCTGATTCAATACCTGGTCACACTGGCGGTAGGTGATGGTTTTGATGACCATAAAATCTATCTGGAAGTGAAAGAAACACATGCTTTCAACGAACTCCTGCCTTCAGAATGGGGATGGATCATGCAATTCATCAGCACTGGTGGGGACAGCCTCAGCGCCTATACAGAATTCAGCAAAGTATTAAAAAAGGATGGGCTCTGGAAAGTGGAAAGCCGGCAGGTCGCCATGCGGCACCGCCTGCATATCGGAACGATAGTCAGCGATCCCATGCTCAAAGTAAAATACCTTGGTGGTGGATATATTGGAATGGTAGAAGAGTCCTTTATCTCGAAAATGAAGCCAGGCAACAGCTTTACCCTTGCAGGAAGGGTGTTAGAGTTTATCATGGTCAAAGAGATGACTGCATTGGTTCGGCGCAGTAAACTGAAAAGAGCAATTACACCGAGCTGGATGGGTGGAAGAATCTCACTCAGTGCGAATCTGGGTAGTATCCTGAGAAAAAAATACAATGAAACACTGGACAAAGACCATGAGGACGAAGAACTGGATATCATCCTCCCTTTGTTTGAACGACAGGCGAAAGTTTCCCATGTCCCTAAAAGTGATGAGTTTTTGATCGAGCTGATCCATACGAAAGATGGCTACCATTTCTTCGCCTATCCATTTGAAGGCCGACAGGTCCATGAAGTGATGGCTGCCCTAATTGCTTACAGGCTTAGCCGTAAAACTCCGATCAGCTTCTCCATAGCCATGAACGATTATGGTTTCGAACTCCTGAGTGAATATCCGATTCCATTGGATGAAGAAAATATTAAAGCATTGTTTAGTCCGGAAAACCTGGGAGAAGATATCGTAGGCAGCATCAATTCCACAGAAATGGCGAAGCGTAAATTTAGAGACATTGCCTGTATCTCCGGCCTGGTCTTTCAAGGATTCCCGGGTAAATACACAGCCAACAAACATTTACAGTCTTCTGCTGCTTTATTTTTCAATGTTTTCACGGATTATGACAAACATAATTTATTATTGCGTCAGGCTTATGAGGAAGCTTTTTATCAGCAAATAGAAGAACCTAGGTTACTTGCGGCCTTGCAACGCATTCAGGTTAGTAAAATCATCCTGATAAAAGCAGAAAGTTATACCCCGCTGTGTTTTCCAATCAAGGTAGACAGCTTAAGGGAAAACATGAGTACGGAAGAACTGGGACAACGGATCGAAAGGATGACTGCCGAAGCTGATCAGAAAATACGTCCGGTTCACATGAAATCAAGAAAAAAGAATGACCATCACCTGTAAGGAAGAAGAATTGATATTGAGTAAGGAAAGATCCATCTACTGGGCGGCTCAAAAGATGTTGATCATCAGCGATCTCCATATCGGTAAATCGGCACACTTCCGAAAACATGGGATCCAGGTCCCTTCAGGTATTGGAGAAAGTGACCTGCAAAGACTGGCCAGATTGATTGATCTTTATGATCCTCAAACATTACTCATTACCGGAGATATGTTTCATCATAAGAGCAATACTGAGGTAACCGTATTCTCACAATGGCGAAAGGAATTCAGCAAGCTGAAATTTCAACTGATCAAGGGCAATCATGACAAATTAAGTCCGGTAGAATACGCGTCCCTGGATATTGAGCTGATTCAAAAGGAACTGATTTGTGGTCCCTTCCGCTTTATCCATGAAAAGCCGGAATCAACAGATACGACCTATACCATTTCCGGCCATATCCATCCGGGAGTAACCTTATATGGAAAAGCAAGACAACGGTTAAACTTCCCTTGTTTTTATTTTGGGGAAAACTATGCGGTACTGCCTGCATTCAGTGCGTTTACTGGGTTGAGCAGGATACAACCGCAAAAGAATGATCGCTTTTATGCGATCACTCCTTCCGGTGTTATTGCTGTTTAACCGGCGACAAGAATTAGTTGACGGCAGGGACTGCAACTCCAGTCTGCAAAGCCAGGCCCTGCATCCAGTCGCTAAACATGTCCTGCTCTATTTTGATGACCAGCTCGGCATGCTGTTCCCAATCCGGGGAAAAAGTTTTCAGCTGATTCAGCATTTCTTCCAAATGCCCTTCTTCTTCCAATATAATAGACTTGACGTTGACTTTGCTTCCCGCCTGGGTCAATACCTCCTGATAAATCGGATACAACTCATCGGCGCGAACTTCAATGGCGTAAGTCACAAACAAATAGGCGCCAAACTTCAATTCATAACCTGTCAGATTGAAGTGTTGTTTCAGGTAACGGCAAACAGCAACATCCAGTGCGTTTAAATAAAATTTGGTATAGTTAGGTGCCAGCAGCTCCTCATTTGTATAGGTTTTACACAAATCGCCATCCAGCTTATCCAATTGTTTCTTTAAATAATACGCATGGCGATGTTCCTCTGCTGCATGTTTCAGAATGATCAGGTTCACCTGCTCTTTATGTTCCGAGGCAGAGATCTTCTTTGCGCCGGCATTCTCCATGTACGACAAGGTATTTAACCATTTGGCATGCAATTGGTTATCGCTTACTATATTTTCCAGGATTGCTTTAATTTCCATGTTAGATATCGTTTAATGCTTGGTGAATAGTTTGGTAAATGTACTCCAGATCTTCATCACTAATGATATAAGGAGGTAAAATATATAGAATATTACCCAGAGGCCTCAAAATGATTCCCCGTTCTAAAAAGTAAAGGTACAACTGATTCCTGAGTCCACTTAGATAGGAAGTATCATTTCCTGTTTCCCATTCCAGTACGAGGATCGTACCTTTCTGGCGTACATCACGAACCTTAGGGTGTTCCTTTATTTCTGCTGCAAAAGCTTCATTTTTAGCTTTTATCCGTTGAATATTGGCCAGCGTTTCCGGTTTCAGCAGGATGTCCATACTGGCAAGGGAAGCAGCACAAGCCACCGGATTTGCGGTAAATGAATGTCCATGATACAGGGTCTTCAGTTTATCATCGCTTAAAAAAGCATCGAAGATCTTTTGATTACAGGTAGTGACTCCCAATGGCATAGTGCCTCCGGTAAGTCCTTTCGACAGGCAAAAAATATCTGGTTTTGCCTGCAATGTTTCACAGGCAAAATAAGTTCCCGTACGACCAAAGCCAGTCATCACTTCATCGGCAATGGTCAGGATCCCATGCTTCTGACAAGTCTCCATCAGCTGATCCAGGTATTGCCCTTCATACATCAGCATTCCTCCTGCTCCAAGTACCATCGGTTCAAAGATAAAACAGGCCACCTCATTGCTCAGGTAATTGATTTTCGACTTCAGCTGCTCTATGTTCTTTTCCGTAGGAAGGTCTATAAACTCCACGTCAAACAACATAGAATTAAAGGGATCCGTAAAAATACTACGTCCGCTGACAGACATGGCGCCAAAAGTATCACCATGATAAGCTTCTTTAAAAGCAATGATCTTTGTCCGCCCTTTATGACCGGTATTTGACCAGAACTGAAGACACATCTTCAAAGCAACCTCTACCGCAGTAGAGCCGTTATCGGTATAAAAAACCTTTTCCTGATCGCCTGGAAGTAATTCCAGCAAACGTTCTGCCAGCTGGACCGCAGGCTCATGCGTAAATCCGGCAAAGATCACATGCTCGAGTACACTCAGCTGTTCTGCCACCTTTTTTGCAATGTGCGGATGGGCGTGTCCATGGATATTTACCCACCAGCTGGACACTGCATCTATATATTTCTTCCCATCTTCGTCAAACAAGTATACCCCTTCTCCCCTAACGATGGGAATATGTGGCAAGGCATTCTTCATTTGCGTGTAGGGATGCCAGATTACTTTCTGATCTCGTTCTGTTAAACTCATGTTGTTTGTTTAATGGTCAGCAGTTCTACCACTGTCTGATCCGTTTTAAAGGTCACATCTTCCATTTTAAGTGTGGCAAGGTCCATCCATCGAAAGGATTGCAGGCTATCTCCATCAAAATCAAAGACCTTTGATTTGAAGTTAAGCTGCAAAGGATGAACTGCTTTTACGATATAGTAGATGCTTAAAATCTGGCTGTCATTAAAAGAAGATTTTTCATAAAAATCCGTGGTATAGAAGTGTTCAAGCACTTCAATTTCAGCATTACACTCCTCCATAAACTCTCTTTTCAGCGCATCAATCAGGCCTTCACCCAATTCCAGTCCGCCGCCGGGAAACTTACTGAAAATCTTCCCTCCCGACTGCTCATCACTGATCAGTACCTGTTGCTCGTCATTGATAAGAAGACCGTATACCCTTACATTAAAATAGCTCATTGGAAATGTTTTTTGTTTTTAGTTGCATTCTCTACCGTCCATCCAATTTCTTTATTAAAAGCTTCCGTCCTTACATGGCAATTCTTCATATTACAATAATTGCAACATTCCGGCAGACAAGGATCGGCATGAATAAATAGTTCTGTTTTATGTTCTGCCTTCCCATTAATTAGTTTATCGATATCAGAGATTTCCTGGTGAACTTTAACAAGATCAAAATAATACGGCAGGGTAATGTGGCAATCAATATGAAGGTCTGCGCCATACTGTTGTGCGCGCAGATTGTGGACATCAATCCAGGCATCATGCCTGTTCTCCTGCAAAATGCAGACAATATCTTTTACCAGTTCTACATTACTTTCATCCATTAATCCCCCAACAGAGCGTCTGGTGAGTTTATAGCCGTTATAAATGATGTATAGTCCAAGCGCAATAGAGATCACACTGTCCAGCCAGTAAATTTTAGTCAGCTGAATGAGGACAATACCGACCACCAGCCCGGCACTGGTAATGGCATCGGTCAATAGGTGTTTTCCGTCTGCTTCCAATGTAATAGAGCGGTGTTTCTTCCCGGTATTGATCAGGTAAAAACCAACAAGTAAATTGATCAGTCCGGTGGCCCCGATGATCGTTGCCCCCTCAAATAACTGGGTGATCACCTTTGGAAATAAAAGATCATAACCAGATTTAAAGACAATGATTAATCCAGCTAAAGCGATGAGGATGCCTTCCACAAAAGCGGAAAAGAATTCGACCTTCCCATGGCCATAAGGATGGTTTTCATCTTTCGGTAAAGTGGCGAGGTAAATGCTGTAAAATGCAAAGCCACTGGCCAGTACATTTACGATACTCTCTGCAGCATCAGTAAGTATGGCATTAGAGTGTGTCATGAAATATGCCGCAAATTTTGCAAGCATTAATAGTACACTAATGCACAAGGAAACGAGTATGGCTTTTTTCTGAGGTAACAATTGGCAGAGTTTAGCCTTCAAAAGTACATTTTAACAAGGAAATTATATTAAAAAGTATTTTTTTTAGTTTATAATTCGGTTAGGTTTCTATATTTGCTATCTCACAAAATTATATTTGCTTGCGCACAAATTATTATGACATTTTTATCCAAAAGAATCAATAACCTTTCAGAGTCACAGACCATTAAAATGGCTAAGTTAGGCAGAGAACTATCCGCAAAAGGGATAGATGTAATCAATCTGAGCTTTGGTGAGCCGGATTTCTTCACGCCTGAATTTGTTAAGGAAGCAGCGAAGACCGCTGTAGACGAAAACTACTCGTATTATACGCCTGTATCAGGATACCCGGAGTTGCGTAAGGCGATTGCCGAAAAATTATTGAGAGAAAATGGATTGAGCTATAGCTTCGATCAGATTGTGGTATCTACCGGTGCCAAACAATCCTTAGCCAATGCCGTAATGTGCCTGGTAAATCCTGGAGAAGAGGTAATTGTGCCTACTCCATACTGGGTTTCTTATTCAGAAATGATCAAACTTGCAGAAGGTGAAACCGTATTCATCAATGCTACAGTAGAAAACAACTTCAAAATCACCGGTGCACAATTAGAAGCAGCCATCACCCCAAAAACAAAGGTGTTCATGTTCTCTTCTCCTTGTAATCCAACCGGATCAGTATACAGCAAAGAAGAACTTGCAGATCTGGTTGCCGTATTCGAAAAATACCCAAACATTTATATCATCTCAGACGAAATCTATGAGCACATCAACTTTGTAGGCAAACATGCTTCCATCGCTGAATTTGACTCTATAAAAGACAGAGTAGTCCTGATCAATGGATTTTCAAAATCCTATGCAATGACGGGGTGGCGCGTAGGTTATATGGCTGCCAATAAAGAACTTTCCAATGCCTGCGACAAAATGCAGGGGCAAATCACTTCAGGAACATCTTCTATCGCTCAACGTGCAGCTTTAGCAGCTTACCAAGGTGGATTAGAGACTGTAAATGCGATGGTACAGGAATTCAAGAGCCGTAGAGACATCGTTTATGCTTTGTTAAAAGAAATACCTAACGTCAAAGTAAACCTTCCTGACGGAGCCTTCTATTTCTTCCCTGAAGTGAAAGCTTACTTCGGTACCAGCACTGGCGATTACAAAATCAACAATGCCGAAGACCTTTGCTTATATCTGTTAAACGAAGCTCATGTATCTACCGTTACCGGCGAAGCTTTCGGAAACGAAGATTGTATCAGAATTTCTTATGCTGCTGCAGAAGATAAATTAAGAGATGCCGTTTCAAGAATCAAAGCTGCTTTAGAAAAACTAAGCTAGTTACTAGGTTAAGGTTAACATATAGAAAAAGGCCGGTTTCTTAAAGAAACCGGCCTTTTTCTATTTTTCTCTATTGGTTTAGTCTTCTCTGTAAGAGAAATTAAGAACTAATAAAAATGTCCATTTCCTTTTCATCCCCGAATCTTTGCTGAAGGGCAAATATTCGAATGTCTTCAAAGCAAACGGACATTTTTATTTGAAACAATGATTGCTCCATCACATGATGCAAAAACACATCTCTAAAAAACGCGATGAAGGAAAAAAGAAAAACCAACTAAGCTTACACGGGTCGAGGCCCGTCAGTGGAGCGAGTAACAAATCAGTGCAATATTTCTTCAATAAAAAAAGGGCGTGTTCAGAAAAGGCCTGGAAAGATTTTGCCGCCCTTCAGCGTGCAAAAGATTTCAGCCTTTGAAGAATATGCCCTTTTTTTATTGAAGAGGGAGCAAGATTTCGTTAGGAGCGAATTGCTTCAACAGGGTCTAGTCGTGATGCCGAAAATGCCGGCCAAAATCCAGAGATCGTACCGATCACCACAGATATCGTTACTCCCAGCATCACATTCTTCCAGAACAGGATCATTTCAAATCCGCCTGCGGTCAAAGCTAAAGTCAGCAGGTATACCAATAATAAACCCAATGCTCCACCGAGTAAGCAGAGTGCGATCGCTTCAAACAGAAATTGTAGCAGTATAAAATAGTTTTTCGCACCCAAAGACTTCTGAATTCCAATAATATTGGTTCTTTCTTTCACGGATACGAACATGATATTTGCAATTCCGAATCCGCCCACAAGAATCGAGAATCCACCGATTACCCATCCAGCAATATCGACTACACCAAACATCTGATCCAGTTGATTGGAAGCAATGGTACTTTTATTCAGGGCGAAATCATCTTCTGCACCTGGTTTGGTTCTTCTAATGGCCCTCATAGCGCCTCTGATCTCACTTTCTACCTCTTCTAAAGCAATATAATCCTTTCCCCTTACAGTGATCGTTGGATCGTAGCGTTCACTTTCCACATCCATTATACCTTTGGCGAAGTTAAGTGGAATCAGGATGTTTTTATCCTGGGACATGCCCATCATATCTTCTCCTTCTTTCTTGAATACCCCAACAACGGTCAGTCTTCTGGCCATTACGGTAATCGATTTACCGATTGCGGGTTCTCCATTAAAGAGGCCTTCGGCGATATCGGCACCGATAATAATTACGGGTGATCCGGATTTACCTTCATTATCAGTAAAGTATCGTCCTTCCTGAAAATCGAGGTTCCATGTTTTATTAAAATCCTGAGAGGCGGCTCTGATGCCACCACCTTCTACGGAGTTACTTCTGTATTTGATTGTTCTGCCGTTTGCAGAAATTTCGTAGGACACACCTTCTACATATTCCAGTCTGTCTTTTAGTCCTTCATAATCTCTGAGTGAGGCTTCGGGTCTGTTCATATATTTCCACCATGGGTAATCACCGAAACCACCCCATGGCCATTTTTGCACGAACACGGTACTGGAACCTAGTTTATCGATACTGGCCTGCAGTTTACTCCTGAGGGTATCTACGGCCGAGAACACGAAAATGATGGTAAAGATCCCGATGGTAATCCCCAATAGGGAGAGCATTGTCCGCATTTTGTTCTGGCGCAGTGCATCTAATGCAAACCGAAAACTTTCGCCTATTAGTCTGAAAATAATCATAATTGAGGGTTAGACCAAAAGTACTTAAAAAGGTTACAGCAAAACCTTATATAATATAAAAAATACAATTCTGAACGATACGACCTGCTCATTATTAGCGAGGCCATCACATAACGAAATGAACACTAAGATCACGATAGCTTCATCACCGTTAAAAAACAAATGGAATCTAATGAAAAAGAAAATTATATTTCTTAAATTTGCGCCCTTAATTATCACATCGAAAAATATGAAGTTATCTCAATTTAAGTTTAATCTCCCTGAATCATTAGTTGCCAATAATCCTTCAGAACATAGGGACGAAGCCCGTTTAATGGTTTTGCATAAAGATAGTGGCAAAATTGAACATAAAATATTCAAGGATGTTTTGAGCTATTTCGATGATCAGGATGTCATGATCTTAAACAATACCAAGGTTTTTCCTGCCCGTTTATACGGCAATAAGGAGAAGACTGGTGCAACTATTGAGGTCTTTTTATTAAGAGAATTAAATAAAGAATTGCGTTTATGGGATGTTTTAGTAGATCCTGCACGTAAAATTCGTGTTGGAAATAAATTATATTTCGGTGATGACGATTTGTTGGTTGCTGAGGTTGTTGACAACACCACTTCCCGCGGACGTACCATCCGTTTCTTATTTGACGGTACTGACGAAGAGTTCAGAAAAAATATCGAAATTCTAGGAGAGACTCCACTTCCAAAATACATCAAACGTAAAGCTACTGCTCAGGATAAAGAACGTTATCAAACAATTTTCGCGAAGCATGAAGGTGCTGTTGCGGCTCCTACTGCAGGTTTACACTTCAGCAGAGAGTTGATGAAACGTCTGGAACTGAAAGGTATTAACTTCGCTGAGGTGACATTACATGTTGGTCTTGGTACGTTCAGATCTGTCGAAGTAGAAGATTTAACAAAACACAAAATGGATTCTGAGCAGTTCATTATAGAGCAGAAAGATGCTGATATTGTGAATAAAGCTATTGAAGAGAAAAGAAAAATCTGTGCAGTAGGTACCACTTCTATGCGTGCAATTGAATCGGCTGTTTCTTCAGGAAGAATGCTTAAACCAGCAAATGACTGGACCAGTAAATTCATCTTCCCTCCATACGATTTCAGCATTGCGAACTCGATGATCACCAATTTCCATACTCCTGAATCTACTTTATTGATGATGGTGAGTGCATTTGGCGGTTACGACTACGTTAGAAATGCTTATGAAGTAGCATTGAAAGAAAAATACCGTTTCTACAGTTATGGAGATGCGATGTTGATCATCTAATTCCTATAAAAAAACATTGAAAATAGGAGATTTTAAGCCATTATGGACTTAGATCTCCTATTTTTGTTTTAAAGACAAAATACAAATGAAGTATTACGCAATTATCGTCGCAGGTGGATCCGGAAGCAGGATGCAGCATAAAATTGCCAAGCAGTTTTTACTGTTGGATGGGAAACCTATATTGATGCATACCCTGGAGGCCTTTGCGGCATGTCCTCTAAACCCTGCAATACTCCTTGTGCTGAACATTCATCAGCATCAATACTGGGAAGAGCTTTGCAAGGCCCACAGCTTCACGATTCCACACCAGCTCATCAAAGGTGGGGAACAGCGGTTTCATTCCGTTAAAAACGGGCTGAAGGCCATAAAAGGCAAAGGTATCGTCGCTGTACATGACGCCGTACGACCATTGGTAAGTCCTGCTTTGATTTTAAGGTCTTTCGAGGCAGCGGAAGCACATGGAAATGCGGTAGCCGGGATTCCTCCTACGGATTCCGTCAGAAAGGTTTTGTTCGATGGAAAAACAGAAGCTTTGAACAGAAATGAGCTATTGCTCATTCAAACACCGCAAACTTTTGCAATAGAAATATTAAGGAAAGCCTACCAGCAGCCTTTCAGAAATGAATTTACGGACGATGCTTCCGTAGCAGAGTACTCCGGATTTACCATTCACATTATTGAAGGGACCAGGGAAAACATCAAAATCACCTATCCTGAGGATCTGGAGATGGCCTCCATTTTAAAAAAGAAAGGTTCCTGAGTAATTCAGGAACCTTTCTTTTTTATATAATCTGATGATTACGCGGCTCTGTTGATGACTTTCAACAGGATTGCAATGATGGCAATCACAAGAAGGATGTGAATTAAATTTCCTACGTTCGGTCCGAAGCCTCCGAAGAAGAAACCAATGACCCATAGTATAACGAATACTACTGCTACCAAATAAAGTAAATTTCCCATAACGTTTAATTTTAAGTATGTGTTTTTTTAGATAGTTGAAGAGAATTGTCAAACAATCTCATGACAATACATAAACAATGTTCGTTCCAAAAAGTTCATTTTAAAAAAATTGCACAAAAGATGTACAGGAAAAAATGATAAAAAAGAAAGGCCCCGTAACACGGAGCCTCTAAAAACACTACTAAGAAGTACTAAAGATTAATATTCGTCTTCGTTGAAGAAGAAGTCGTCTTTAGTAGGATAATCAGGCCAAATTTCTTCGATGGTTTCATATGGTTCCCCATCATCTTCCAAAGCTTGTAAATTTTCAATCACCTCTACAGGTGCGCCTGATCTTATACCGTAATCAATTAATTCGTCTTTTGTTGCAGGCCATGGAGCGTCTTCCAAATGCGATGCGAGTTCTAATGTCCAATACATATTTCTTATACTATTAAGTTATTCTAATTCGTTTCGCAAAAGTATATTAAAAAACATGAGCAAAACAAACTTTTTTTCAACGTTTTTATAGACGCGGAATCCAGATGTTTTCATCTGTTTTTGCATCTAAATTCAGTTTTCGTGCCAAAACAAATAAATAATCGCTTAAACGGTTTAAATAAATCGTCATTTTTTCGTCAACAAAGCTTTCTGAGGCTAAATGTACCGTTAAACGCTCTGCACGGCGACAAATACAGCGTGCCACATGGCAAAAAGAAACTACCGTTGTTCCACCCGGCAATACAAAATGTTTCAATTCTGGCAGCGCCTCATTCATTTGATCCATCTCCTGCTCCAACAAATTAATGTCGCTTTCATGTAAATCAGGGATTTTCATTCTTGATTTTTCAGGATCTGCAGCCAGCGAAGCGCCTACAGTAAACAGTCTGTCCTGGATTTCTTTCAGTATTTTCTGATGATGAGCGTCAATATCCTGGCACATGATCAATCCGATATAAGAGTTGAGTTCATCTACTGTTCCATAACATTCTATGCGCAAATGGTATTTCGGCACCCTGGTCCCTCCAATCAGTGAGGTTAAACCCTTATCGCCTGTCTTGGTATATATTTTCATTGGAATACAACTGTTTTTTAGCGATTATGAAGCTATCATACGCCTATTCATTACTTTTTGTAAGCGGTAAGCTTATGATGATTTCAGGAAAGAATATTAGCTTATTTTTTCAAAATCATCGCCTTTGGCTTCCAGTTTGGTTAGACGTGGCGATACCGTTTTGATGTCAGTATTCAGGTAATCTTTTTCGATCAGCCCATCACGCATCCGTACAATGCGGTGTGCATGTTGTGCAATGTCCTCTTCGTGGGTCACCAGGATAATTGTATTTCCTTTGCTGTGGATCTCTTCCAGCAAACCCATAATTTCTATGGATGTTTTTGTATCTAGGTTACCTGTTGGCTCATCCGCAAGAATAATAGAAGGATTGTTGATCAGTGCCCTGGCTACCGCTACCCTTTGGCGTTGTCCACCGGAAAGCTCATTTGGTTTATGCGTTACCCTGTTGCCCAGGCCCACATTTTCCAGTGCCTTTTGCGCTCTGGCATCGCGTTCTTTTTTATTTGCTCCGGCATAGATCAGCGGAAGTGCCACATTATCTAAAGAAGTGGAGCGGGGTAACAGGTTAAAAGTCTGGAAAACGAAGCCGATTTCCTTATTACGAACTTCTGCAAGCTCATTGTCTGTCATCTGACTTACATTAATGCCATTCAGGACATAGTCGCCCTTACTTGGGGTATCCAGACAACCGAGGATGTTCATTAAAGTAGACTTTCCGGAACCTGAAGGCCCCATCAGTGCGACGAACTCCCCTTTGTGTATATCCAATGAAACTGATTTTAGCGCATGGATGACTTCTGACCCTATCACGTATTTACGACCTATATCTTTGATGTTGATTAACGCTTTTTCCATTGAAATTTATTTATTCCTGTTTCGTTTTAGACGGTCATCTACCCCCGGATGTTACATCTGTCTTTATTTTTCTATGATCTTTGGGACCATAAAGAAGTTTTCATTGTGTCTGGCGGCATTCTTCAGTCCCTCTGCTACTGTAATCTCCTGCTTCACCTGATCTTCGCGCCATACATTCTCCTCTGTGTTCATATAGACCAGCGGTGCCACCCCGGTTGTATCCAACTCATTGAGCTTCTCCATAAATGTAAGGATCTTATTCATATCAGCCATCAATGTATCGACTTCTTTATCTTCGATCGCAATTCTCGCCAGGTTGGCAACTTTATCTATGGTTTGTTTATCGATGGTCATGCTTTAATGAGTTTACTGTTTATTAAATCAAAGATGCGTTCTTTTAAAAGGTCAGCATCTGCTATTGTTAAATCTGTTGTGTCTACAGGCTTATGGATGTAAATATCACAAATTCCCGGCGTACTACCATACTTCGAGCCATCATCCCACATTTTTTTCCATACATCCGTCAGGCTGACTGCAAGGATGGGAATATTTTTCTCTATGGCCAAGCGGAATGGTCCGTTTTTAAAAGGATGCAAAAACGGAGGGTAATGTGTTCCATCAATCTTTCCTTCAGGAAATATAATGAGGCTCCAACCCTGCTCCAGCGTCTCCTCTGCTCTTTTGAAAGCCCGGAAAGCAGAAATTTTACTTTCCCTGTTTACGGAAATATCTATGGTATTAAAGAAAATTTTCAGGACCGGATTGCTCCGAAGTTCGTCTTTCCCCATAAAATGAAACTTTCCTTTCGCCAGGATACAAAAAAGCATAATGTCCAGATTGGAAGCATGATTGGCACAGTAAATATAGGTCTGGTTTTTATCTAAAGGTTGCTCATAGGTAAAGCGGAAAAATATCCCCGTCAGCCAGCTGCTGAGGATACTTTTTAGTTTTCTCAATTTATTTAAGGTGCTATATCCCTTTGGAGATTGCGCTGCCAGATAATAAAACGGATAAAAAACCACCGACAATACTAAAATAACAAAGATCGAATAGAGGCGGTGGGTGTGCTTAAGCAGGCGGATCATTGCGCCAAAACTACAAAAATTACGATATAAGCGTTAAAAAACGTTCATTCAAATGTAAATTCCCGACAATCCCTATTTATAAAGCATAAAAATAAAATTATAGGCAGACCTAATACCTGTTTTTTATTAATTTCGTCCCTATGAAAGAAACGGTAGTTAGCGGGATTCGTCCTACAGGAAATTTACACCTGGGAAATTATTTTGGTGCAGTAAAGAACTTTGTAAAGATGCAGTATGATTTTAATTGCTTCTTTTTTATTGCCGACCTTCACTCTCTGACCACTCATCCGACACCTGGTGACCTTCATGGCTATGTAAAACACGTTTTAGTAGAATACCTGGCTTGCGGAATCAATCCGGAAGAAACCACCATTTATATCCAGTCTGACGTGCCTGAGGTTACAGAATTATATTTATACCTGAACATGAATGCCTATATGGGCGAACTGGAGCGCAGTGCTTCTTTTAAAGATAAAGTCAGAACCCAGCCAGATAACGTGAATGCGGGTCTGTTAACTTACCCAACACTTATGGCTGCTGATATTCTGATCCATAAAGCGGTTAAAGTTCCTGTAGGAAAAGATCAGGAACAACACTTAGAAATGACCCGAACCTTTGGAAACAGATTCAACAGGTTGTATAATCATGAAATGTTCCCGGAAGTACAGGCCTTTAACTTTGATGAGAACCTGGTAAAAGTTCCCGGTTTGGATGGAAAAGGAAAGATGAGCAAGTCTTCAGGTGATGGCAGCTGCATCTATTTAGCCGATAGCCCGGAAATCATCCGTAAGAAAGTTTCCCGTGCGGTAACTGATGGTGGTCCTACAGAAGACAATCAGCCAAAACCGGAAGCCATTCAAAACTTATTTGACCTGATGAAAATCGTTTCTCCGGCAGATACCATGAAGCATTTTGACGACCTTTACAATACCCGCGCCATCCGTTACGGAGATTTCAAAAAGCAACTGGCAGAAGATATGATCGTCTTTAATACGCCTATTCGTGAAAAAATTGAAGAGATCTCAAAAGATACTTCATACCTCCGTCAGGTGGCCAAACATGGTGCACTAAAAGCAAGAGAAAGTGCACAAAAAACGATTAAAGAAGCAAGGGAACTGATCGGATTTAAATCCTTTTAACCTTATAGTATAAATGATATAGCTACAATAGCTACCTTAAAAGAAAAATATATGCACATAGCTATAGTTGGAAATATTGGTGCCGGTAAAACCACATTAACAGGGTTATTGGCCAAACATTATGGCTGGGAAGCTTTATATGAAGCGGTAGAGGACAATCCTTATCTGGAAGATTTTTATAGCGACATGAAAAGGTGGAGCTTTAACCTGCAGATTTATTTTTTGAACAGCCGTTTTCAGCAGATTGTAGATATTGAGAGTAATAAACGGAATGTCATTCAGGACAGAACGATTTATGAGGATGCGCACATCTTTGCAGAAAACCTGCATGAAATGGGCCTGATGACGACCAGAGACCACCACAATTACCGGGCGATCTTTGAGAACATCACTTCCTTTATCAAACCTCCCGATGTACTGGTTTACCTGCGCGCTTCCGTACCTACACTGGTTAATAATATCCAGCGCAGGGGACGTGAGTATGAAGCAAGCATCAGAATTGATTATCTATCTAAGCTAAATGAGAAATATGAAGCCTGGATCAAAGATTATAGCCTTGGAAAATTACTGATCCTGGATAAAGACAAGCTTGATTTCACGAATAATCCTGAAGATTTGGGTACGATCATTCAATCAATTGACGCAGAAATAAACGGTTTATTCTAAGATGAAAGTATTAGGTGTCATTCCTGCCCGCTACGCCTCTACCCGTTTCCCCGGGAAACCTCTGGTGGATATTCAGGGGAAAAGCATGATCCGCCGGGTGTATGAACAGGCGGCTAAAGCTTCCGGAATAGACAAGGTTGTGGTTGCGACTGATGATGAACGCATTGCTGCAGAAGTTAAAAGTTTTGTCGGGGAATTCATCATGACCGGCAGTCAGCACCAAAGCGGTACTGATCGTTGCGCAGAGGTGGTTGAAAAGGTTCCCGGATTTGATGTCATAGTGAATATACAGGGTGATGAGCCCTTTATTGATCCTGCACAAATCGATCTTTTGATTTCCTGCTTTACCGATCCACAGGTACAGCTGGCCACCTTAATTAAGGAAATTCATACACCTGAAGAGTTGTTCAACCACAACCTTCCGAAAGTGATCCTGAACAGCAAAAGAGAAGCCGTTTATTTTAGCCGCCAAACCATTCCCTATATCAGAAATGCGGAAAAAGAAAACTGGCTGAAGGCACATCAGTTTTACAAACACATCGGCATTTATGGCTATACAGTTCCTGTTTTATTGGAAATAACGAAACTCGCTCCCTCGAGTCTGGAAATCGCAGAAAGCCTGGAGCAACTGCGCTGGGTAGAGAATGGCTATTCCATTCAAACGAGGGTAACGACCATAGAGACCATTGCTATTGATACCCCTGAAGATCTGAATAAAATCATTCGCTCATGAGAAATACCTATTATATCTTTTTGTTACTTTCCCTGGGATTCTTTAGTGCGTGTAACAGCAACACAGGAACGGAGGGAACACAAAGCGGGAAAGCAAACGTGGAGGGCCAAACCTTGTTGAAACCTTTCAGCGATTCGGTAAAACTGGATACGTTTAGAATTGCCCTTAAAGGGGAATCACTGAAAGACATGGTCATGAGTTTTAACATTACCGCACACGATGGGGCTAAAATCTATCAGAAAGATTTTAAAGTAACTGATCTGATCAAGAATTATGAATCTACGCTTGACCTGAAGAAAGAATCGAAACAAAAGGAATTTATTCAGCAGGAACTGAAGTTGTTCTTTGAGGATGAAAATTTTCTGGAGCCCGCAGTAACGGAGAATGAAAATCCGGATGCCAATACCCCGGATAAAGCGTTCTTCGCTGAATTAAAGCACTCAGCTTTAAACGGCTTCAAGTACAGGACATCAAATGAGCAAAAAGTGTATATTGCCTGGTCTGAAAAGGAACATAAAGTGCTTCCCTACTATAGCTGTTGCAAGTAACATTCATAAAAATATAAGCCTCTGGGCGACCACAAAAAGGCTTCCAGGTGCTAAAACAGCATATTTTCGTTCGCTTTATGAAAAAAGTTGAAAATTATATTGCGATTAAAATATATTTTACATTATATTTAGATAATGAAACTGTAAAAAACTAGATTGTAAACAACCAAAACCAGCATATTCTAACCAAATATAATTTAAAAATTGCCCGGAGTTTTTCGGGCATTTTTTTTTATCCTTACTTTTTCTTTCAAAAACCAACAATATTCCTGAAAATTAATAGTTACAAAAAAATAGTTATTAGATTTAGGAACTCTCGATGAAGTTACCCGGTAATTTATGCTGAAAAAAATTTTCATTTATATACTTTTCACTTTATTTTCTTTTACCGTTTTAGCACAAAAGGCAAGTATTAAAGGGATAGTTGTCGATACATTGGAGAAAAAGGTGTTGGAAAACAGCTCGGTGCTCTTGCTCCGTTCTACCGATTCTATATTGGTAAAAACGACGCGTGCGGATAAAGACGGGCGTTTTGAATGGAATAACCTCGCTAAAGGAGATTATAAATTACTCATCAGCTACCCGAAAATGGCCGATTATATCCGTAATTTAAGAATAGCCGAAAATACAGTGCTGGACCTGGGCAGGATCAATATGGAATTAAAATCAAAGCTGCTCAATGAAGTCGTCATCGCTGCAACAAAAAACGCCGTCCGAATGCGGGGCGACACCCTTGTCTTTCAGGCCGATAGTTTTGCGGTACGAACCAATGCCAATGTGCAGGAGCTTTTAAAAAGACTTCCTGGATTTGACATCGATAAAAACGGAATGATCAAAGCACAGGGAAAAGAAGTAAAGACGGTACTGGTAGATGGGGATGAATTTTTTGGAGACGACCCACTACTGGCTACAAAATACCTGAAAGCCAATGCCGTGGAAGAAGTACAGGTGTACGACAAAAAGAGTAAAACCGCAGAATTAACCGGCATTGATGACGGGGTAAAGAATAAAACCATCAATATAAAGCTCAAAGAAAATGCGAAGAACGGATACCTGTCTACACTGGATGCCAATGTTGGCAGTGATGCCTTTCAGGATTACGGCGGCATGATGGGGATCTTTAAAAATAAGCTCAAGACCGCCATTTTCGGTACCTACTCCACCCTCGACAATGAGTCAAAGATCAACAATTCCATGCGAAAGCTGAAAGGAGAAGAATACGACCAGATCGAAGTTGGCGATGATGGCAGTTCGATCATGTATTCCTCAGGAGGTGATGACGATGACGATTATTATTCTTCCACAGGTGGATTACCTAGTAATCTAAACCTGGGAGCACATTACTCTGATAAATTTGACCATAATAAGATGGGCTTAAAGTTAAACTTCAAAGTTTTTGACAATAAGAACACGAACATCAAAACTTCCAGTGCCCAGGAGCTCCTCCCTGATGGAAAACGCTTTTTTAGCAGAGGCAGAACAGAAGACCATTCCAAAGTAAACGGAGAGAATATCCGTGGTACTTATAACTATCACATAGATTCTTTGTCTACACTTAAGATCTCCTTTGGCTTAAAAAAGAACAGAAGTTATACAGAATCCAATACGAAAAATGGCAGTACCAGCGAATCGGATAAAATCATTAGTCAGAATAACCAGTCCAATATTGGCAGCGGCTCCGCCGATGCTTTTAACGGAAACATCAACTGGTCCAAAAGGTTTCGAAAAAAAGGCCGGGTATTGTCTATCGATATCCAACCGGAAAACCAGAATAACAAAGGGCTGGAACGAAGTCTAAACCATACCGAATATTTTGACGCCGACGGATACTGGAACCGCAGTGAAGACATCAACCTGATCAAAGACAACTCCGGAACACAAAATTCTATCGGGACCAGAATAAGTTATGCAGAAACATTGACCAAAAGATGGTCTTTGGAAGCCGGTTATACCTTTAAAACCATTTCCTCCAGCAGCAACAGACTGGTTTCGGATTATGTAACGGGAGTTAAAGCAAAAATAGATTCCCTGAGTAACAATTTTAAATTCATCAATTTCTCGAATATAGGGAAAATGATCTTTCAGTATAAAGCAAAGAATTTCTCCATCTCCAGCGGGCTGGAAGCGACCATAACGACATTTGAACTGAAAGATCTTGACCGTGGCAGTAATTTTCAGCGTAAATACCTGAACCTCTCCCCACGAACCAATCTCTATTACAAACTCAGCAACAATACCAGCCTCGCACTAAACTACAATGGTTTTACCCAACAGCCCAGCATTGAGCAAATTCAACCGGTAAGACAAATCAACAACCCACTGTTTCAGGTGATTGGAAACTCCTTATTGAGGCCTTCTTTCACCAATAACTTTGGTGTTTCCTACAACAGCTTTTTAATGAATTCTGATCAATACATTTCTGGATATCTGAATTATGGCTTTACCAATAATGCAATTGTAAATTCAGAGCATGTGGATCAGTTTAACAAAAGGATCTCCAGCTTCATCAACCTGGATGGAAACAATTCCCTGAGCGGCAATATGTATTATTCAAAAGGCTTTTCCAAGCTTCATTTCCGGATGGGCCTGGATCTGAGTTTCTATAGGTCCAACAATGTGGCCATCATCAATGAGGTGAAAAATAAAACCGCAAATACCCAATATAATGTAAAGGGTTCGTTTAACTATTATACTTCAAAAGTAGACCTCAGTTACTCCCCTTCCGCAACGATCATGTTTGGTAAATCATCCATTGGTGGAATCAATGATGGAAAGAGTATTACCCATAACCATGAGTTTTCGGGTACCGTTCAGCTGCCTTACCGCACAGAGTTCAACAGTACGGTCTCCATTTCCTTAAGACCTGCAAACGCTTCTTTCGGCCAGGACCTGAATGTAGTGATCTGGAATAGCTATCTGGCGACCAAGGTTGGAAAAAGTGAAGCATTGGAACTAAAGCTAACGGTGACTGATATTCTGAACCAAAAGATTGGTTACAACAGATTTGTTGGAGGAAATGTGATTAGCGAAAACACATTTAGCTATATTCCGCGTTATGTATTATTTGGAGCAAGCTGGAATTTAAGTGGTAATTTCACAAAAACTCCGGTTAATAAATAAAGATGATGAAAAGGCTGGCTTCCTTCTTGCTTTTAATTTCCGCATGGACAGGTCTGAAGGCCCAGCAGCTCTTTATTCCATATGGTAAGATCAGCTTTGAGAAAAAAGTCAATCTGCAGCGGAGCCTGGCAGAATGGGACATCCCGGATGAAGCCAAAGAAAAAATAAAAAAATACAAGAGTACGAACTGGGAGTTGTCCTTTAACCGGACAAAATCGATCTTTAAATCCGTAAAACAAGAAGAGGAACAGACAAACAACCTGTTTTTTGACTTTGCAGGAGAACCGGAAAACGAATTATATGCTGATTATCAAAAACAGAACAGGGTATTAAAAAAAAGAATCATGGGAGACGATTATCTCCTGAATGATACCATTCCTAAGGTCGACTGGAAGATTATGCACGACATAAGGAACATCGCTGGCTATGAATGTAGAAAAGCCATCGGCAAAATTAATGACACGGTTTATGTCGTTGCCTTTTATACAGATGAGATCTTATTAAGGGGTGGTCCGGAAGGATTCAGTGGTTTGCCCGGCATGATCCTCGGCCTTGCCATCCCCCGTTATTATACCACCTGGTTTGCAACAAAAGTTGCGGCATTTACCAACCCTTCCACAGACATTGTGCCTCCCTCTAAAGGAAAAAAAACAGATACAGAGAAAGATTTAAAGAAATTGCTGGAAATATTTACCCGATATGATGAGCAAAAAAAAGAAAAACCTGAAGAGCACAAAAAGCGGCTCTATGGTTTCATCCTGTAACATTTTCAGCGATAAGCGCTTACCTCTTCTTTTCCTTAGACAATTTTATTTGTATAATTTGCCCTTCAGCTTCCGTTTTATTTGCTAACTTTGTATCCCGTACAAAAACAATAAAAGTAGCATAAAAGCTGCTTTTATATCAGAAACTCACAAAGCATGACTAAGTATATTTTTGTTACGGGCGGTGTTACTTCCTCATTAGGTAAGGGCATCATCTCCGCTTCATTAGCCAAATTATTACAAGCAAGAGGTTACAGTGTAGCCATTCAGAAATTTGATCCCTATATCAACATCGATCCGGGAACATTAAATCCGTATGAACATGGGGAATGTTATGTGACTGAAGACGGTGCTGAAACAGATCTTGACCTTGGTCATTATGAGCGTTTCCTGAACGTCCCTACTTCACAGGCAAACAACATTACTACCGGAAGGATCTATCAAAATGTGATCAACAAAGAGAGACAGGGAGAATATCTTGGAAAAACAGTTCAGGTAGTTCCTCACATCACTGATGAGATCAAACGCAACATGCGCATTTTAGGTGATAGCGGTAAGTATGATATCGTCATCACTGAATTGGGCGGAACCGTTGGTGATATCGAATCTTTACCATTTATCGAAGCGGTACGTCAGTTTAAATGGGAAGAAGGTGCAAACAATGCAATTGTAATCCACTTAACACTCATTCCTTTCCTTGCTGCTGCCGGTGAGTTAAAAACAAAACCTACACAACACTCTGTAAAAGCATTATTGGAATACGGTATTCAACCGGATATCCTGGTATGCCGTACAGAACACCACATCAATTCAGATATCCGTAAGAAAATCGCTTTATTCTGTAATGTAAACATCAATGCCGTAGTAGAATCTATTGATGCCTCTACTATTTATGATGTTCCATTGCTCATGATGAAAGAGCAACTGGATAAAACAGTATTGAGCAAATTGAAACTTGCGCAGAAAAATGAGCCTGATATGGAGAGTTGGAAAGATTTCCTTGGCCGTTTAAAAAATCCTACTGCCGAAGTGAAGATCGGTCTGGTTGGTAAATATGTAGAACTTCCTGATGCTTATAAATCAATCATTGAATCTTTTGTACACGCAGGAGCGAAAAATGAATGTAAAGTAAAAGTAGAATATATCCATTCTGAAAGCATTTATCCTGATAATGCCAAAGAACGTCTGATGCATTTAGATGGTGTATTGGTTGCTCCTGGCTTTGGAAGCCGCGGTATTGAAGGAAAAATTGATGCCATTAAATATGTACGTGAACATGATGTTCCTTTCTTTGGTATCTGTTTAGGAATGCAATGTGCGGTGATCGAGTATGGCAGAAACGTTTTAGGTTTAAAAGACGCCAATACTACTGAAATTGATGAAAACACAGTAAATCCTGTGATCAATATGATGGAAGATCAGAAAGAGATAACGAATAAAGGAGGAACTATGCGTTTGGGATCTTATCCATGTGACCTTAAAAAAGGCACTAAAGCTTATGCAGCTTATGGCAAAACCCACATCTCTGAGCGTCACAGACATCGTTATGAATTTAATAATGATTACCTGGCTCAATATGAAGCATCAGGAATGATTGCTTCAGGATTAAATCCTGACAGCCATTTAGTGGAAATTGTGGAGTTGAAAAACCATCCTTTCTTCGTTGGTGGACAATTTCACCCAGAATTAAAATCAACAGTTGCTAATCCTCACCCACTTTTTGTTAAATTTGTCGCCGCCGCGATGGAATTTGCGAAGAAGAAAATAAAATAATACGAGTTTAAATAACAATAATGGATAGAAATACGTTTACAGGCCTGTTCCTGATCATGATCGTTTTGGCCGGTTCTTTTTACTTTTTTGGTCCCAGTCAGACTGAAATCAATAAGGAAAAGGAAAGAATTGCAGCAGATTCTTTAAAGAAAGTTGCCGCCGCTACGAAAACTACTGCTCCTGCAATCGCAGCAGCAAAACCTGCTGTAGATTCAGCAACATTATCAGGTCCTTTTGGTGGCAACATTGCGGGTACCGTTCAAACTACCGTCCTGGAGAATGAAAACCTTAAATTAACACTAACCAATAAAGGTGGTAAAATTTTATCTGTAGAGGTAAAAGGCCAGAAAACCTATGATGGAAAGCCAGTGATCTTATTTGATGGAGATCAAAATAAGTTTGGCTTAAAAATGAATATCGGCGGGAAAGAAGTAAATACCAACGACCTTTATTTCGCGGCTACAAAAGCAGGAAACCTGGTGAGCATGCGCGCCAACTATCTGGGTGATAAATACATTGAGTATACTTATGACCTGAAGCCTAAAAGCAATAACGTAGCCTTCAATATTAACCTGAACGGTTTAAATCAGGTGATCCAAACAGATTCTATCGCCCTGAACTGGGAGACAACTTTACTGGAACAGGAAAAATCAGGCAAAAAAGAAAAAGAGCATGCTGCTCCTTTCTATAAATACGTAAATGAAACTCCGGATCACTTGAGCATTGCTAAAGACGAAACTGAAGAGTTGAAAAAAGGAAAAATCGAATGGTTTTCCTTCAAGCAACAGTTTTTCTCGGCAGTATTGTTACCTAAAGTAGCTTTCGAAAGTGGAAAATTGGGTGTTACCGTACTGACACAACCAGGAGAGATCAAACGTTATTCGGCAGACATGAAAATGCATTTCGGACAACTGGCTTCTCAAAACTATGCAATGGACTTCTACTTCGGTACGAATAAATTCGATGTACTAAAAGCACAAGGTCACGAAATTGAGAAACAGGTAGATATGGGTTACTGGCCATTGAAATACATCAACAGGTTTGTAGTATTGCCGGTATTTAAATTCCTGGAAGGCTTTGGCTGGAACTATGGTCTGATCATCCTGATCTTAACCATCCTTCTGAAAGTAGCCATGTCTCCGTTAACCTACAAATCTTATATATCCATGGCTAAGATGAGAATTCTTAAACCGGAGATGGATGAGATCAAAGCTAAGGTTGGTGAGGATAACCCTACCCTATTACAGCAGGAATATCTGAAATTGTATAAGCAGGTTGGTGTAAATCCTTTGGGAGGTTGTTTACCAATGCTCCTTCAACTTCCTTTCGTAATGGCCTTCTTCTTCTTTTTCCCGAACTTATTTGAGCTAAGGGGAGAAAGCTTCCTATGGATGAAAGATCTTTCCACCTATGATGATTTCATCAAATTTGGATTCACCATTCCATTCATTGGAGATCACTTGAGTCTGATGTGTGTATTGATGACGATTTCTACGTTGATCTATACTTATTTCAATAACCAGATCTCTGGTGCTACAGGACAAATGAAATACATTGGATACATTATGCCAGTGGTTTTCTTAGGTGTACTGAACAGCTATCCTTCAGGATTGAACTACTATTACTTCCTGGCGAATATGTTGACTTTCGCACAACAGTTCCTGATCAAATCTATGGTTGATGATGAGAAGATTCACCGTACTCTACAGGATAATAAAACAAAACCTGTGGAGACAAAAAAGAAATCTAAGTTTCAAACCAGATTAGACGATTACATGCGTCAGCAACAACAAACGCAGATCCAGTCTAAAAAGAATAAATAGTCTTTTACAGACGACAGAAGACTATTTCCTAGTCTACATAGCCGGAAGATAAACTCTTCCGGCTTTTTTATTTTCCTTTTCTCCGCCATTCCGGTACTCCTCTCCCTAAGACGCTTGGTACATTGCCTTTTTCAGCTAAAGCAGATCATTCGCATAACCAGCCCTTTCACGAGGCCCTTTTATTGTAAAAATTTGGTTTGTAATAAGGATATGTGTTAAAAAATCACAATTTTTAACAAAAATACCCTTTTATGATGCACAAAAAACTTACTCTAATTTTTCTATTGTTTGGTAGCGCCGCTTTCGCGCAGAAAAAACCGCTGGATCATAGCGTTTATGATTCCTGGGAATCCGTTGGCGCAAAGCAACTTTCCAACAATGGCCAATGGGCGATGTATGGAATTAATCCTCAGGAAGGAGATGCAAATTTATACCTGAGTAACCTGATTAACAATTCAAAGATAAAAGTACATAGGGCTACCAATGCGCAATTCAGTGCAGATTCGAAATATGCAGTGTTTGCCATTAAAGCCTTTCAAAAAGACATCCGCCAGGCCAAAATTAAAAAGAAGAAAGCCGATGACATGCCCAAAGACAGCTTAGGACTGGCTAACCTGACTAGCCTGGGCGTCGTAAAGATCGCCCGCGTAAAGTCTTTCAAAATGCCTGAAAAAGTGGGAGGCTTCCTGGCTTATCAATTGGAAAAACCAGTAGATACCACAAAAAAAGCTCCGGCTTCCAGCAGCCCTGATAAAAAAGACAACCAGGATTTCTTCGCTGATGATGAATCTGCAAATGCAGCAAAACAGGAAGGAACAGACCTGATCTTTAAAAACCTGACTACAGGACAGGAACGTATTTTTAAATATGTTAGTGAGTACGCTTTCAGCAAAAACGGAAAACAGCTTGTTTTTGCCTGTACAGGTGCGAAAAAAGATAAATCGGCTCCCACAGGCGTATTTACATTAAATACAGAAAAAGGAACCTTGAAAACACTCGTTAAAGGAAAAGGAACATTTAAAAACTTTGCCTTTGCAGAAGATGGTGAATACCTTGCCTTTGTTGGAGAACAAAGTCCGGAGAAAACAGAGATCAAAACCTATAATGTATATTACAATTCATTGTCCCTGGATACTGCACAAATTCTGGTCGACAATGAAATCCCTGGTATGCCTTCAAAATGGGCGGTAAGCGGTGATGGAAAAGTGAACTTCAGCAAAGACGGAACCAAATTATTTTTTGGTATCGCTCCGGTTAAAAAAGCAAAGGATACGACATTGGTCGACTTTGAAAATGCAAAGCTGGATGTATGGGGATATAAAGATGATTACCTACAACCGATGCAATTAAAAAATGCAGATCGGGATTCAAAAAAGACTTACCTCAGCGCAATTGAGATCTTCAACAGCGATCCTAAAATAGTTCCTTTAACAGATGTTAAATTACCTGATGCCACGATCATTAATGAAGGAAATGCACCTTTTGCATTGGCTTCTACTGATTTTGGAAACAGAGTGCAACAACAATGGACTGCAAACTCCATCAGAGACTATTACCTGGTTGATGTAAAAACAGGCAGCAGAAAGAAAATCATTGAAGGCTTGAGTGGCAATGCCTTCGCTTCTCCAAACGGAAAATATATTATTTATTTTGACCAGAGTAAATCCAACTGGTATACCTATACCATCGCTACCGGGAAAGTGACCCATTTAAACAATGGCATGAACGTAAAACTGGTAGATGAGGAAAATGATGTGCCGGATGATCCTTCCGCTTATGGAATCGCCGCCTGGACAGAAGAAGACAAAACAGTTCTGATCTACGACAGGTACGACATCTGGGAATTCTCTCCTGAAGGAAAAAATCCACCTAAAAACATGACCAACGGATTCGGCAGACAAAATAGCCTGACCTTCCGTTACCAGAAATTAGATCCGGAAAGCCGTTTCCTGGAAAAGAAACAAACAATCATTATGGATGCGTTAAACAACCTCACTAAAGAGAATGGCTTCTATAAAACCAATGTTGGCGACACTAAGAACCCGGAACTGATGGTGATGGGTAAATTCAAGTACTCCAACCTTGTAAAAGCCAAAGACGCGGAAGAATACATCTACGACAAAGGAAACTACAGCATCTCTCCTGACGTATATGTCTCAAAAGACCTGAAAACAGAGATCAAACTGAGCAATACGAACCCTCAGCAACAAAACTACAACTGGGGAACGGCAGAACTGGTAAAATGGGAAACGCCTAAAGGATATCAATCCAATGGCATCCTGTACAAACCAGAGAACTTTGATCCGGCAAAAAAATATCCTATGATCGTTTATTTCTATGAAAAACTTTCTGATGGCTTGTATAGTTATAATGCGCCGGCTCCTACCCCATCCCGTTTAAACATTCCTTTCTTTGTGAGTAATGGTTACCTGGTTTTCGCACCGGACATCAGCTATGAAAAAGGATACCCGGGAAAATCTGCCGAAGAGTTTATCAATTCAGGTGTAGAAGCTTTAAAGAAAAACGCATGGGTTGACGGTACTAAAATCGGTATCCAGGGACAAAGCTGGGGTGGTTATCAGGTAGCACACCTGATCACACGTACCAATATGTATGCTGCAGCATGGTCTGGTGCACCGGTAGTCAACATGACTTCTGCTTATGGCGGAATGCGTTGGGAAAGTGGTATGAACAGACAGTTCCAATACGAAAGAACACAAAGCAGAATCGGGGCAACCTTATGGGAAAAACCGGATTTGTATATTGAAAATTCTCCTTTATTCTCTTTACCTAAGGTAAACACCCCGGTAGTGATCATGGCAAACGATGCGGATGGTGCCGTACCATGGTACCAGGGAATAGAAATGTTTACGGGACTAAGACGCTTAGGAAAACCAGTCTGGATGTTAAACTACAACAACGAAGCACACAACCTGGTACAACGTCAAAACAGAAAAGACATCCAGATCAGAGAACAACAGTTTTTTGATTATTACCTTAAAGGTGCAAAAGCACCGGCATGGATGACCTCCGGAATTCCTGCTACAGAAAAAGGAAAAACATGGGGTTTTGAACTGACAGACGAAAAACCATAATCATCTAAAAGGTCCTGTAAAGCTTGCAGGACCTTTTGCTTTTTAGCTATTTTTAGATTCTTTTATCCAGACCCGCATTTTATTCTGCTTTATAAACGGATTATTAGAATCAAAACTATAAATTTAACGACTCAACTAATTTTATTTTAATGGCATTAAGTAGAATCTGGTCCGCTTTCATCATCATTGCGATTGTGGTTGCCAGTATAAAATGTTTCTTTTTAGGCGAAACCGAAATCTTCAATCTGATGATCGTTGGAAAAGCCAGTGACCCGGGAAATGTATTAAAAGTAGATGGCATCATTGAAACTTGCTGGACGGCAGTCAACATTTGCTTAAAACTAATCGGTATCATGGCCTTATTTATGGGCTTTATGGCCATCGCCGAAAGAGCCGGAGGCATCCGCTTATTGTCCAGAATCATTGGGCCATTTTTCTCCAAACTTTTCCCTGATATCCCTAAGGGACACCCTGCAACCGGACATATGGTGATGAACTTCTCAGCCAACTTATTGGGTCTGGACAATGCAGCCACTCCTTTCGGATTAAAAACCATGGAAAGCTTACAGGAACTCAACCCCAGTAAAGACACCGCCTCCAATGCACAGATCATGTTCCTTTGTTTACATGCTTCTGGTTTATGCCTGATTCCAGTGAGTATCATTGCCGTGCGTGCTTCTTTAAATTCTGCTAATCCTACGGACATTTTTATTCCTTGTATGATCGCCACCTTTGCAGCGACAATGGCTGCGATGCTCATTGTTTCCTTTAAACAAAGGATCAATATTTTTCAGCCGGTGATTCTGGCTTGGGTGTTGAGCATTTCTGCGGTAATTGCGGTGTTGGTTTTATATCTTACCAGTCTTAATACTGCCGGCTTGCAACAATTCTCCGGAATTCTGAGCAATGGTTTATTACTATTGATATTTCTATTAATTGTCTTGGGTGGACTCTACAAGAAAATCAATGTATATGACGCTTTTGTAGAAGGTGCCAAGGGTGGTTTTGAGACTTCTATCCGCATCATCCCCTACCTGGTAGGAATGTTGATCGCCATTAGTTTACTGCGCACCAGTGGCACTTTTGATATGGTCATCAATGGAATAAAACATGTTTGTGCACTATTGGGCGCGGACACTCGTTTTATCGACGGAATTCCAACTGCATTGATCAGACCATTGAGTGGAAGTGGGGCAAGAGGAATGATGATTGATACGATGACCACTCATGGACCGGATTCCTTTGCAGGAAGGTTATCCAGTATTTTACAAGGCTCTTCAGATACGACCTTCTATGTTATTGCGGTATATTTTGGTTCGGTAAGCATCACCAATACGCGTTATGCCATTGGTGCCATGTTACTGGCTGATTTAGTAGGCGTTTGTACCGCAATCGGTCTATGCTATATGTTCTTTGGATAGACGTTTTATCTAGTCATAAAAAAAGGCAGGTATTTAGAAAAATACCTGCCTTTTTTTATGTGGTTATGGTTTGTCCCACCATACCCGGGCATTCAGATCATCGGCTCCCCCATAAGGGAAGGCTGTGACTGCTGCGTTATAATTTAGTCCATTAGTTGAAATTTCCTGAGTAGGATATCCTTCTCTTCTGGGAATAGCAAGGTTGTTATTGTTCGGTGCAGGGCTTAGCAAAGGATAGCCCGTTCTTCTCCATTCCGCCCAGCCTTCATAACCATGCATAAAGAGATGAATCCAACGTTGTTCTGCGATCTGACGAAGTCCTGTCGCCGGATTATAGATGATTTCTGGTTTTGCCATAAAGGCAGCCAAGCCTGCAGAACTATTCGTCCATTGAAGGATGGATTGTTCTATCGCTTTATCGTAATTGATTTTTGCATCCGTGTCACCTCCTGGAATCCAACCTAGTTTGGCCGCTTCTGCTTTTGCAAATAAAGCCTGAGCATAAGTCACCAGATAAACCGGCGAATTTTGCTGACGGAGTGCCGAACCCAATAAAGAAATGTTGTTGATCACCACGGTTACCGAGCCTGGAAGCCCATATTCTAATCCTACATAATTACCCGCTACATTTTTATCGGCAAAGACAGGTAAACGCGGATCATTCAGTGGCTGCATATAATCGACAACAGGTTTACTTACGGCAAACCATTTTCTGCTTTTCCTGGTGAATGAAGTATACCAAAAGTTCTCATTGACTTCATCTACCAGGTGAACATAGGTAAAGTTATCCTCGTTCTTTTCCATGATTCCGTTTGCCACCGCTTTATTAAACTCTTCTGCTCCTTTAACCGGGTTTACCTTCGAAAGACGCAAGGCCATTAACATGTGAATGGTATTGCCTAATTTTTTCCATTTCGCCATGTCTCCGCCGTAGATAATATCATTTTTGATGGTACCACCAGCTATAAAAGCAGCGTTAGCTTCGTCCAGAGATTTGAAAAGGCCATCATAGATTTGTTGTTGCGAATCGTATTTAGGGGTAAAATTATCACGTCCCTGAAATGCTTCACTATAAGGAACTGCTCCCCAGCGGTCGGTCACATGCCAGAGATAATAAGCCTTTAGCACAGTTGCAACTGCGATCTGATTTGGAATGGGCCCTTCATTTGGGTTATTTGCCATTCTGATCGCCTCTGTCAGGTCCATTAATGGTCCCGCATAGATTGGGTAAAAATTAAAATTCACCGTATTGTAGCGGCTGTTCTCTGTAAAAGAAGTTCCGGAAATGTACTGAGGATAATGTATTCCATAAGGAGAGGCATTTTTATCGAATGCCGAACCAAGATTAGGTAAAGATTGCTGCGCACTGGCGATCAATTGCGTTGCAGAAGCCTTTTCCGGAAAATTGGGATCTTTATTGATATCATCATCAAATTTATTGCAACCTGTTGCCATTAAAGCCAAAATAGCGACCAGGCCTATATATAGTTGTTTCATGTGAGTATAGATTAAAATGTCAGATTCAGGTTTATACCATAAGAACGTACGGTTTGAAACTCTCCTTTTTCCAGCCAGCTGATGGAAGCGCTTCCGGTAGACAATTCCGAAGGATCAAGTCCTTTTGGTGCTTTTTGCCAGATCATCCAGGGATTTCTGGCGATAACAGACAGCTTAGCCGTTTTAAAAGGAGTTTTCTTCATAAAGTCACCCGTAAAATTATAGCCCAGACTAACTTCTCTCAATTTGATATAAGAAGCACTGTACAACCACTCTTCATAAATTTTGGTACCAATAGAATTTCTGAAATAGGATCTTGCATCTACATATCCGTCAAACTCCTGTCCGCTGACATCCACGCCTGCGATTTTAGTTCCGGGACCATAAATTCCGTTCAGCCTTACCCCACCATTACTGGTCAGCGGATCACGTACATTTGCACCCCTGTCGTTCATTACTGCCGTTTCCGCTCCCTGCCCGGATTTTGTAGCCAGCATTTTGGTCCAGCTAAAGAATTTTCCACCGCTTTGGAAATCGATCATGGCAGAGATGTCAAATTTCCCAATTTTAAAGCTGTTCAGGAATCCTCCGGTAAATTCCGGTAACACACTTCCAAAGTCATGATTAGTTTCAACTAATGGTAAATTATCCGATCCCAGAAGAATTTTTCCGGACTGAGGATCACGCGCGTATGCTTGTCCAACCAGACTTCCAAAGCTCTTGTTAACTGTCGCATTCAGGTACATATTTACGCTGGAATACGTATTGATATCCAGTTGATAAACTGTCAGATCCTTGTATAACTCTTTGATCACACTTTTATTACGGTTAAAATTCAGGGTGGCGTCCCAACTGAACAGCTTGGAACGAACAGGTGTTCCCGTTAGTGAAAATTCTATTCCCTGATTTTGAATCATCCCTGCATTCACCACATCCATCAAATATCCACTCGTTCCGGATATAGGTAGTTCGATGATCTGATTTCTATTTTTCTGTTGATAATAACTAAATTCAAAACCTAACCTGTTGTCCAGAAATTTCAGGTCTGTTCCTATCTCAAAAGAGTTTGCAAAAGCAGGTTTCAGGCCAGGGTTATTTAGTTTATCCGGAACAGATAAAGTGTTAATATTAACATTGGTATTCTTATACACGCTTCCAGGAGAGTAGTAAGGGTTTACCCGATAAGGCTTAACATCAGATCCTGCTACCGCATAACTGGCCCTGAGTTTACCAAAAGAAAGTGGTTCCCATTTCAGTAGCTGACTAAATACAAAGCTACCTGAAACAGAATAATACCAATAAGAATTATTGTTCTTTGGCAATGTCGATGAATTGTCGTTTCTAAGAGAAGCATCAAGGAAATAAGTATCCTTATACCCGACCGAGGCCATGGCATAGGCACTTCGAACTTCTTTTCTACGAATATATGAGGTGCTTTCCGGACGATCTACTGAAGCCGCCATACTATAAAAATCCGGGCTTGATAGGCCACCTACTGTGGCTTGAAAAGTTTGCGTAAACTTCTCCATATATAAATTGGCACCTAAGTTCCCTGTTAAGGAAATATCGCCAATCTGTTTGTTATACTGACCTAAAAATTCGTAATTATTGTCGATTCCCTGGTATTTCCCAACAGAGTAGGCATCATTCAGACGACCTCCAAAAGCCTCCTTATGGGAGATATTCTGAGTATAACGGTCTGAGCGCACAAAAGCACTTAATTTCAGTTCCGGTAAGACTTGATAGTTCAGGTTTACATCCCCGAATAAGCGGTCACGATCATCATTATTTAAACTCTTATAAGCATCAAAGAATGGGTTGTTCCAGTCACTGGGCCTATTATTTGCAGCAGTGATCATTCCGGTAGCAGTATTCGGGTTCACATTCCAATTCATGATCGTGCCATCAGCATATTGGTAATTGCGTAACCGGTTGATGTCGATATTACGCTGGAACCATTGTGTTGCTCCTGAGAAGGACCCCTGGTATCCCTGTTCCGGTCGTTGCCCGTTATTATTGGCATAATTTGCATTTACACCAACAGTCAGCTTATCGGTCAGCTTCAAGTCAGAGCTTAAGCTCAAGTTGTTTCTTTTCAGCCAGGTATTTGGTATTGTTCCATTAATATAGGCATTGTTATAGCTCAACCGATAAGAAGAGTTCTCATTTCCACCTGTTACGGATATACTGTTATTAACGTTAATTCCAGTTTCATAAAAGTCACGAATGTTATTCGGTTGAGGAGAAAAAGGAGTTAGTTTTCCAAATTCCGGATCCTGAGGGTAAAAGCTATAATACATCCTTACTGGCGTTCCATCCATTTTAGGTCCCCAGCTTTCGTCATTTCCATTAATGTATTTTTCGCCATTTGCCAGAGTAAGAAAAGTCTGGTTGTTCCCTACCCCATATAGGTTCTGCAAAGGCAAAAAATTGGCGACTTTTTCAATGGAGAAACCGGAATTGAAACGTACGTCTACTTTTTTAGTGCCTTTACTTCCCTTTCGGGTCGTGATCATAATCACCCCGTTTTGTCCGCGGATTCCATAGAGTGCAGAGGCTGTTGGACCTTTTAGGACGTTGAGTGATTCAATATCCTCCGGATTGATGTCCTGAGAGATGTTCCCAAGATCAACACCATTTCCACTGTCGGTACTGAAGTTGGCATCAGAGACAGGTGTACCATCTACAACGATCAATGGAGAACTACTACCACTTAAAGAGTTAACCCCACGGATTTTGATCTTCTGCGTCCCTCCCATGCTTGCTCCCGAAGATCCAACAACTTGTACACCGGCAACCTTTCCAGCCAGAGAGCCCAACACATTTTGCTCTTTTGTCATCGTCAGGTTATCCCCTTTGACCGTTTGTGTCGAATAACCGATGGATTTTTCACTGCGCTTGATGCCCAATGCGGTCACCACTACTTCTGTAAGTGATGTTTCATCCGGCATTAAGTTAATGTTGATCAATGTCCGGTTGTTAACAGGAACCTCCTGTGTCAAAAAACCAAGGTATTTTACAACGAGTGTCGTTGCATTTGCCGGCAAGGTAATGCTATATGTACCATCCGGCTGAGTTGAAGTTCCTGAGGTGCTGCCTTTAACAAGGACACTTGCACCCGGAATGCCTGCTCCATTACCCGCATCACTTACCTTTCCCCGAACAACTTGCTGGGCAAAACCACTGAATGCGAATAAAATAAAACAGGAACAAATAAGGGTAAATCTTTTGTTCATTTGGTTAGTATTTAGGTTTCGATAAAGGAAAATACTAAAAAAATGACCAGAATATCAATAATTGATACGCTTTAGCTAAATTGATACACGATTACCATTAATATGGTTGGCTCAAGTAAAGATATTTACAGAAACTGAAAATCAGGAGGCAAGTTTACTGAGCGACAAGCGATTGATAATTTGTTCGAGTATCCCAGGTTCAACACTTGTATATTTTGAAGACCTCCAGGTACTGGAAGAATCCAGCCATACGCAAAAAGAATGATAGCCATCCAATACTACGGCATAGGTTTCATGAAAATCATCCTGAATCCTCATGCAAAAACCCTTCACAGGTTTTCCCTGAACATCAAATTGAAAGTTTAGATAATTACTTAGCATATTTATATGAGGTTAGGTATTGACAACAAATTTATTGTTGAAATGTTTAGGTAATCTTAACTAAATAATATTTAATTGTGAAATGAGCAAACGTTTTGTACATCCTGTTGTTCCAATATTTACATCAGTTTAACCATTATATCTATTTATCAATATGTCAGACAAACAAATCACCGCAATAACCGAACTGGATAGGTCAAATTATAAGACTAAAGTGTACTCCGATGGACACTTTATTTACTCCGATGAGCCGGAAGAACTTGGTGGAACAAATGAAGGGATGGCACCGGGTGCATTGCTACTTGCCAGTCTGGGCAGTTGTACAGCGATCACGATAAGGATGTATGCAGACCGGAAGGGGCTTAATCTCGAATTTATCCGGATTGAGCTGGCGATATGTAAAGAGAAAGATATGAATGAGGCTACGGTAATCACCAGAAAAATTGAATTAACCGGAGCGCTGACAGGAGAGCAACACGACCGCTTGATGCAAATAGCAGATAAGTGTCCTATTCATAAAATTTTGACTAACCCAATTAAGATTGAAACCAAAGGCTAACGACATAAAAGATCTTCTTTACATGATGCCAAGGTTATCTCTTATTCTATTTTTTGTACTGCATGGGATACATGGTATAGATTTTTCATCCTTTAGTGCTTTTTAAATAACTAATTAGCTTATAGGAAATCCCGATCACCGCAACTGGAATCAATGCACCCAAGACTGTAAAAAATAAGCCAGCACTGTTATAATAATGACCAAGGACGTAAAACTCATACCAGAAATTTATCAGGCAGGCCGCAATGATAACTATTAGAATGTAAAATATTATTTTCATATTGATTTTAATACTTAGTTAAATTTACTGCAAAAGATATGAAAAAGCGCTTCATTTTCAATAATAACAAAAAGAAACCCCATGTCGATTATCATCATGGAGTTTCTTTTTTACATAGAAATCCGTTACTTTATTTTCTTGGTGTAAACAATGGTGTCAACAAATTGAAGCATGAAACACCTAAAATAAATGCCAATACTGATTCATATTTTGCTTAGGAAAGCTGTCTAAAAAACCCTTTAAACAAAAAAAGACGAAGTCTGGAGCAACTTCGCCTTAATTTAAGAGATAAATCCCTTGTACACCCAATAGGATTCGAACCTATGACCTACGGTTTAGAAAACCGTTGCTCTATCCAGCTGAGCTATGGATGCGTTTTCCCTTTTTTGGAGCCCCAAAGATAGGAGTAAAAATGAAGAACCGCAAATCTATTTTACAAATAAATTCAGGTCTAATGCGTATTTCACTGCTTTTAAGCACGATAGGATGCAAAAAAAAATGTAATTTAGAAATACAGAAATAACACGGGGGATTCACCACAATTTAACATCACATGAAAAAACGCTACCTTATAACCACATTAATTATTTGTTTAACAGCTTTTTACGCAGGGGTAAATGCTCAGGAAACCAACAAAAATTACGATGAAAAGCTGGCAAAGGAATTAAATGCCGATGAGTACGGAATGAAGACCTATGTACTCGCTATTTTAAAAACAGGAACGGAAAAAAGTCTTTCCAAAGCAAAACAAGACAGTGTTTTTAAGGGACACATGGTAAATATTGGAAAATTAGTGACCGATGGGAAATTAGTTGTTGCCGGACCTTTAGGTAAAAACGACAAGAATTACCGTGGTATCTTTATCCTTGATGTCCCTACCATTGAAGAAGCAAAAAAATTAGTAGACACGGATCCGGCTATCCAATCAAAATTACTGGATGCAGACCTGATCATCTGGTATGGATCGGCAGCTTTAAAAGAAACCTTGAAAATTCATAGTAAGATCGAAAAGCGGAGCCATTAAACCGCGATTCGTTTTTGGGGATATTGCTCTGTATGTGTCAGGATCAGATGCATAATATAGTCATTCGACGGATACGCCTTTAATGCGGATTTAAGAAGATCAGGCGCATTAACATCTGCATACTGGGAAATATACCCCATTCCATATAATTTGCCCTGCTCTACTAAAATACAGCTCTGCTCATCTTCTGTTCTTCCAGCATCGATAACAGCAAAACTAGGAAGCATAGATCTCAACTGCTCAATGGCGTATTTCACCCTGACATTATATGCAGGGGCCGATTCCTTGCCTACGCAGGCCCCGCTGCAACTTCCCTCCTCATGACCGGTACAGGAGATCCTGTTTTTCTGGATATAGCACAGCTTCTCACATAAAAAATGGTCTTTTATCAAAATCCGTAAAATATGGTGACCTTCAAGAATCGTATTGAAACTATACAATACCGGCATGTTCTTCTTAAAGGTATCGATACCTAACCTGAGGTACCCTTTCTGGTCTTCAAAAGAATATATCGCATATTTTTGCTCATACCGCTTTAACGCGCGGTTATTTTCCGGCCATAGCCTCTTGATTTCTGTTGCTTCCAGAATGAAAGCCATCAATTCAGTCCCACAGACCTCAAAATCTACACTATAAATGTTTTTCAGAAAATCCTGACGTTGTTTACCTGCATTGTTTCCACTGAAATGCGAACACACTCTCTTCTTTAACGTTTTCGCTTTCCCGATATAAATTACTTTGCCCTTCTCGTCTTTAAAATAATAGACACCAGGATTTAATGGAAGCTTGTCTATCTCCGATTTTGGCAAATTAGGAGGCAATACCTGTTCTTTAGAACTAGATTTAAGCGACTGATGAATGAGCCCCTCCGAATCATTCTGAAGCAACATGTGCAACAATTCCGCAGTAGCTTTAGCATCTCCCCCAGCCCTGTGGTGGTTATTAAGCGAAATTTTTAACGCAGCACACAGCTTACCGAGGCTATAGGATTTATGTCCCGGCAATATTTTACGGCTTAACCTTACCGTACATAATTTATTACATTGTAAATCATAGCCCGCTTCGCTGAGGTTGTGTTTAATGAAAGAAAAGTCAAAATTCACATTATGTGCCACGAAAACCTTATCATGCAATAAATCATAAATCTCCGAAGCCACATCAGCAAATACGGGTGCATTCGCCACCATACCATTACTGATACCCGTCAGCGCCTCAATATGATCAGGAATATATTGCTTTGGATTAATCAATGTCTCAAATGAATTGATTACTGATACCCCATCATGAATCAGAATGGCAATTTCCGTAATCCCATTTCCTGAGGCATAACCACCAGTGGTCTCTATATCTACAACAGCGTACAGCATGATTTATTTAAAAGTAGTGATTTCAGGCCGTAAATATGCTAAAAAAATTAGTATAACAAAGGTTAATATAAAATAATATCCCGGATTACAGCTTTCTTAAGAACAAAAACACCTGGCCCCTTCAGTTAAGATAAAACAAATTTCTGAAAGCAACCACACCACAAACTGATTAAAAACACCGGCAGAAACGTCGGATTCCAGTCAAAAACAAGGCTTTAGTCGCAGGACCATTATATTATCCGTATCTTTGTTTATTAAAGTAATATGTGATATGATGGATTATAGTGAATTGATTAATAACGACAAAAGTTCTGGTAGAATTAAAGATCTTGAAGATGCCTTAAATGGTGTTGAAGTAACTTATTCCCGCTGGTTACTGAGTCGTGAAAATATCCACACCGGAGAGAAACCAGATAGATTGGGCAATTATTTCCGTTATTTTTATGATGAAAACGGAATCCAGTTTTATGTAAAAGACGGACTTCCTACAGATATAAAAAACGCATGCTGGTCTGCTTTTAAAGGCGTATTCGTCAACAAAAAGTAGTTTTAAAAGTATTCTTCAGGCAAATAGCAAAGGCAGACGCGGAATTTAATTTCAGCCCTGCCCTGCTCCTACTCAAGCCACAGCCTCAGTAGTAAATCCCCTTCATTAATCAACAAAAAATCTGATTAGTGAGCTGAGAATTGTGCGCCCAAAAAAGCAGGTAAAAAAAACTAAGCTTCCTTAAATTTCAACCAGTTCTCCCGGCTCAATTCCCATATTTCACTTTCTGTAAAAAGGGGATCTACAAACTTTGTCGCCCTGTGACCGATCAGCTGAGCACCAGTTTTCTCTTTAATTCTTCGCGAGCCAACATTACCAAGCGCATTGGCGAACAGCAAACGGTCGAAACCAAGCTCCGCAAAGGCAAGGTCAATCACCGGAAAGTTTGCTTCCGTCATGATTCCTCTTCCCCAAAATGGCTTACCCAACCAGAAACCCCGGTGTTCCGGCTTTCCTTCCCTTCTCAGGTCTATGGTACCAATTAACTGATCTGGTTGTTCTTTTAAAAAAATCCCCCATACCCAATGCCCATTACCTTGTTGAGGTAATACAATATGTTGTAGGTATTCTTTTACCCCGTTTTCCGGATATGGCCAGGGCACTTCTGCCGATAAATAACGGACCACATCGTAATCAACAAAATACTTGGTGTAAGACGCTACGTCTTCCATGCTTACGCCTTTCAGGATAAGCCGCTCGGTGTTTAAGGTCGGAATTGACTGCATAATTGTAAATATAAGAAATTGCCATAGGCCAAAAAAATCGCTGATTCTTACCATTCTTTTGATTTAAACCGTATATTTCCATACTCTCTTTAGCGTGCCCTGGAAGACATAGACTTCCTTCAGGACCTATGGAAAGGATTAAACAGCTGTGTAAGAAGGAATAGGGACCTACTTGGTCATACTAAATCAGAGCAATGTGACCGTGATCATTTTATAGTTCGCCGTATTGTCATTATTTTGAATTTGATATCCAGCAAAAATTGTTTATTATTTATAAAGATTCTAGATAAATATTCACTTATTTGCGAAACGATCTTATTAAAATATTTGTATTCTATATATGACATTAACCGACATCAAGTTTTCTGATTACATCAAAGACTTCGAGCAAACTTTAAAAAATCTATTCCATGTACAGTCCGATATTGATAAGCTAAGTCTGGAAAGAGGTTTACCTCCTGAAATACTGAAGGGAATCATGGACCAGCAGCCCCTTTCGGTCGCTATCCCTACTGAATTTGGCGGACGGGGAAGTATCGTTAAAGAATGCCTGGGCGTTCTGGCTGCAGCATCTTACGAATCCCTCCCACTATCTTTGACCTTTGGAATCAATATCGCCCTTTTTTTAGAGCCGGTTTCTAAATATGCTGATGAGTCCGTAAAATCAGGGATCTTCCATAACTTCCTTGAAAAAGGTCAAATGGGCGGCCTCATGATTACTGAGCCTGATTATGGCAGTGATGCCCTCAATATGAAAACAACCTCCAAAGCGCTGGAGCAAGGTTATCAGATCAAAGGCACCAAACATTGGCAGGGACTTACAGGCATGGCCGATTACTGGATCATCGCTGCAAGAAATGCAAATGAGAATGGCGACCTGGGCAGGGACATTGATTTCTTCCTATGTGACATCACACAGCCAAAACAACACATCGTTGTAGAAGAAGTTTTTGACAATGCCGGCCTTTATATGATCCCTTACGGATTAAATAAACTTGACCTTGTAGTACCTCATAATTTCAGACTGAAACCGGAAACCACCGGAATCAAAATGATGCTGGATATCCTCCACAGAAGCAGAATGCAGTTTCCGGGAATGGGAATGGGCTTTATCAAAAGAATGCTGGACGAAGCCATGCAACACTGCCATAGCCGTATCGTAGGTGCCGGTAATTTAATGGCAATAGACAATGTGCAGTTCCAAATTTCCAGAATCCAGTCGGCATATACCATTTGCTCTGCCATGTGCGCGCACAGCAGTGAAATCAGTGGAATTCAACACAACTTAGCCACTGAAGGTCTGGAAGCAAACACCATGAAAGCAGTGGTGACCGACCTGATGCAGGAATCAGCGCAATTACTGGTGCAGCTTTCCGGTGCTAACGGATACAGAACAACCCATATTGGTGGTCGTGGAATCATGGACAGCAGACCTTTCCAGATCTTTGAAGGCTCCAATGAAATGCTGTATAATCAAACCGCAGAAATGATCACCAGAACGATGAAGAAGCAGAAACAATCAAATCTGTTTGATTTCTTAAACGTATTCAACCTCACCGCAGAAGCTTGTCAGCATTTCAAAAAAGACTTATCTTTTAGTCTTTCAGAGAACCTTTCGCAGCGTAAAATGGTGGATCTGGGTAAAGTATTAACCCGTGTTATTTGCATCGGATACGTACTCAACTTACAGAAAAAAGGATTCAGAAAAGACCTGGTCGACAATTGCATCACCACGGTTAAACAAGAAGTAGCTGCTTTAATCGCCTCCTTCCAATTCGACAATAGCGTTAAGGTAATTGATGATTATTCGGCCGACAGCTCCTGGCTGAATTTCGCATAAACTACCAAACACCAACTCATTCATACCAGCATTCACCTCAAAGGGTGGATGCTTTTTTATTCCATTTCATTTCCCTTGTTTTACCAAAAATTTTCGGTTATTTCGATAAATTAAATTTAACATCGCTTAATGGACTCGAAGAGTATTGTCATCGGCAAACAACATCCGGAATTTATCCGGGAAGAAACAATAGGCGATATTTTCAGGTCTGCCGCAACAAGCTACCCTCAAAAAACAGCTTTTATATTTAATGAGCAATCATTAACCTATCAGCAGCTGGATCAATGGAGTGATGCTGTTGCTGCTTTCCTTCAATCCAAAGGGATCGGAAGAGGCCAGTCTGTAGGCCTTTGGTGGCCCAGAAGTATGGAATTACAGGTTGCCATCCTGGGTATCGCAAAATCCGGCGCCGCATATGTTCCTTTAGACCGGGAAATGCCCGAAGAACGGGTCCATGTGGTGATGGAAGAAGTGGGGGCCGCTGCCTGCTTCAGCGATGCGCTGAGCCCAAACGGTTGCCCTGTCCTTAGCATCCCTCCTTTTCCAACTGAAATCAACCCATTCTCTATAGCCGCCCTGCCCGACGACCGTGCCTATGTATTGTATACTTCCGGAAGCACAGGAAAACCGAAAGGGATCCCAATCAGTCACCGCCAAATTTGTCACCTGATCAGATCGGAACAAAGTGTCCTTCAGATTATGGCAGAAGACAGGGTCTATCAGGGATTTTCGGTATCATTTGATATGTGGTGCGAAGAAACCTGGATCAGCCTTTCTGCCGGAGCAACCATCTGGGTAGCCGATGCCACTACCGCTAAATCTATCGATGAACTGAGTGATATCTTACGCGCGCAAAAAATAAGCATACTACATGCTGTACCAAGCCTTTTAGCGGTCATTGACGATGATATACCAAGCCTTCGCTTAATCAATGCAGGCGGAGAAGCCTGTACCAGTCAGGTGCTGAACAGGTGGAGCAAACCCGGACATAACGTCTTTTACAACAGCTACGGGCCAACAGAAACAACAGTAACCGCCACCATGATCCCTTTAAGGCCCGGTGATGCGATTACGATTGGAAATCCACTGCCAAATTACAACCTTGCTGTGGTAGATGATCAGTTTCAGCTCGTCCCATTGGGAGAACAGGGACAACTGATCATATCAGGCCCCGGTGTATGTGACGGTTACGTGAACCGTCCCGACCTGACTGCAGAAAAATTTCTTGATAAACCGGCCTCCCTTCATGAAGTTCCCGGCGACAGGATTTACCTGAGCGGAGATGCAGTAGTGATGCATGCGGATGGCAGTGTTGATTTTCGCGGCCGACTGGACGATCAGGTAAAACTTCGTGGCTACCGGATAGAGCTGGGAGAAATAGAAGTAAAACTGAATGAACTGGAATACGTTTCCGCAGCTGCAGTAGCTTTAAAGAAAGACGCCAACCAACAGGAACAACTGATCGGTTACGTCACACTTAAATCAGATGCAGCATTTAACGAACATCAGTCAAGAATCGAGCTGGGAAAAGTGCTTCCTCCATACATGGTTCCATTGGTCATTGTGCTGATGGATAAAATGCCACGCCTTCCAAGTGGCAAGATCAATAGAAAAGAATTGCCTGTTCCCGAAGTATTGATGCAGGTAAAACCGGAAGAAACGATTGTCATTCAGCCTGATGACCCATTGCAGAAAAGGGTGATGGCAGGACTGGCCTACCTCTTTCCCGGAAGAACCATCAACCTTGAGGACGACTTCTTCATGGACCTCGGCGGACATTCCCTCCTCGCGGCCTCACTTTCCTCCTGGCTGAGAAAAGAAGGTGGCGTTCATCAGGCTTCCTTAAAAGACATTTACACCAACCGTCCAATCAGTAAGCTGATCCAAACCTGGGAACTGGCAGCAGAAAAAGCGGAAAATAACATTCAAAAAGAAAAAGAACCTTTTCATAAGATCAGCTCTTTACGTTACTGGATCTGCGGCATCGCACAAGGTTTTTCGTTATTGGTCATTTACGGCCTTTTTGCGGCGCAGATCTTTGTTCCTTATCTCGGCTATTATTATGAAGTGGCGAAAAGTGAAACGGATAAAGGGGATACCTTCTGGGCCATCATCACCGCACTGGTCTTGTTCTGCTTCATTGCTCCCTTGTTTTCATTGTTAAGCATTGTCTTAAAATGGCTCTTACTGGGTAAAACGAAAGAAGGGGATTACCCGCTTTGGGGAAGTTATTATTTCCGCTATTGGCTGGTCAAATCTATCCAGCGGCTGGTTCCGCTTCAATTTATGAATGGCACACCATTGTATCCTTTCTATCTGCGGATGATGGGCATGAAAATGTCGCCGGATTCCCAAATCAGCTCCATTACGGTAGGTGTGGAAGATCTGCTGGAGATAGGAAGCGATGTGAGCATCAGCTCAGGTGTAGTCCTCAATAATGCAACCGTAGAAAACGGATTATTGAAACTTCGGAAGATCAAAATTGCAGACCATGCCTATATCGGAAGTGGCGCTGTAATTTCCGGAGGAACAACCATTGAAGCCTGGGGCGAACTTCAGGACCTGAGTCATTTGCAGGCAGGACAAACCATTGCCACAGGGGAAGTCTGGAAAGGAAGCCCTGCCGAACCTGTGGACAAGAAAACACCGGAAGAACTGCCTCAACCGCTCTATGTCTCAGGTTTCAAAAGAAAGTGTTATGGTTTTCTATATACCATCTTACTCATTCTCTTTCCTATTGTGATCTTGCTGCCCTTAATACCGGTAATTGAGATCTTAAATTATATGGACACACAGGCCCCGGATTACAGCTTCAACTACTTTGTTCATATTCCACTGCTCACCATCCTTTACCTGTCACTCTATACCCTGGAAACCGTGGTCCTTTCCAGGTTACTTCTATATAAAATGAAACCAGGCACCTACCCGGTTTATGGCGGGGTATACGTCCGGAAATGGCTCTCAGACCAGCTGATTTCAACCTCACTCATCGTTCTTCATCCTTTATATGCTACGGTCTACATTTCTTCCTTTTTCAGGATGTTGGGTGCAAAAATCGGCAAAAACACAGAAATATCAACGGCCAGCAATGTCACCCACACCATGCTGGAGATTGGCGATGAATCCTTTATCGCCGATGCCGTAACCTTAGGTGAAGAGGACATCCGCGGACAACAGCTGATCCTCGACCATACTAAAGTCGGAAACCGGAGCTTTGTAGGCAACAGCGCCCTGATCCCACAGGGCTATGAACTGGGCGATGACATGCTGATCGGTGTTTTATCAACTCCACCTACCACAGAACAATTGGAACAAACGCATGCCAAAGACTGGTTTGGATCTCCGGCAATTGCCCTCCCTAAAAGACAGGATAGCGGAAATTACCCGGCCTCCTTAACTACTAACCCTTCCATGGGCAGGAAAGCAGCACGTTTTCTCATTGAAGGCATCCGCATTATTCTTCCGGAAACGGTCATCATCTGTTGCAGCGTTTTGTTTGTTGCCTATTGCCATGACCTGGTGAAAGACCGTACACTGTCACAAATCCTGAAGGAAACACCGAAACTTCCATTTTATTATTTATTCTATATGGGGGGCCCTGCATTACTGGTTACCCTTTTGCTGAAATGGATTTCCATAGGAAAGTTCAAAGCAGAACAGCACCCGATGTGGACACATAAAGTATGGCGCAGCGAAGCCAATACCACAACCTATGAGGCACTTGCCGTCCCTTTCCTCCTGGAATTTATGAAAGGAACGCCTTTTCTCCCAATGGTCCTGAGCCTTTTTGGGGTGAAATTCGGAAAAAGGGTCTGGCTGAATACGACCGACATTACCGAGCATGATATGGTGAGCATTGGCGATGATTCGGCATTGAATGAAGATTGTGGTCCACAAACCCACCTTTTCGAAGATCGTGTCATGAAGGTCGGCACTGTAAAAATCGGAGCGAGATGTAGCATCGGAGCCAGATCTATCATCCTTTACGATAGTGAAATTGGTGATGATGTGAAACTGGAACCACTTTCTTTGGTAATGAAAGGTGAAAAACTAGCCAATGGAACAGAATGGACCGGAAGTCCAATCAAATTATTATAAATAATGGAAAACAATCAGGATTTAATTAAAGAACTCATTACCCTCCTTGCAAATAACAGATGGCATGAAGAGGACATCGACGAAATTTCAGAAACAGCAACCTTCGCTTACAATGACCCCGAAGCCTACATTGATTCGGATGAAGGCGCCGAAATGGCCTGGCTACTTGAGGTAGATCCTGAAGGGATCACCGCCTGGGTGATCTTTAATGAATTGTTTGATGTTTTCGTTGTCTGTGATAAGATAGACGAATTACATGAACAAATTCAGGAAGTATTCCCTGAAGCACCCATGCCTGATTTCCCTTACGGTCAGTTCCCTACCACCCCCGACTATTTTATATGGCTGGATAAACTGCTAAAGGGAACACCTCCGGGCTACCAGTTGATTTCATTTGGCGACAGCTATGGCGACAATCTTCAGGGCCTGATCATCAGCCGGGCAGATACAGAAAGGATTATGGATTTATGTAAACAACTGAACATTAAAGCCAGTAAATCCATGTTAGATTAACTGACTTTCATCACGCTTTTCCGACCCTGTCCCTGGTTATTTTCCATTAGCAGATGGGCTTCCTGTACCGTTTTTACACTAAGTTCCCCAACAACATGTATTGCCGGGGGACTAATTTCACCAGCTTCAATCAAGGCGGCAACCTGATTCAACGCTTCCCTGTAATAGCCCAGATTATTGCCTAAAGCATGTGCATAATTGGAAATATTTATCACTACACAGCCCTTATCAAAGAGTAAACCTCTTGTTCGTTCTGTACCTAAAAAGGTCACATCAAGATAGGTACCATTTACTTTCAGCACTTCCGCGGCGACTTCCGAGATCTCCCCTCCAACAATCTCCACCACAAAATCAAATAACAGCCCTTCATTCGCTGTAATGAGTTCCGCAGTAAGGTCTGTATTTCTGTAATCGATCACCTGACTTTCATCCAGGCCCAGCGCCCATAAAGCTTCCGTACTTTTCTGGCTTCCGGCAGTACTGATGATCTGATGGATGCCATGGTATTTCAGAATGCGAATCAGAAAGCTTCCCACCGCCCCGGAGCCTCCGGTAATAAAAACCCTTTGTTCCGCTTGTATATTCATTCGCTTAAAACATTGCCAGGCTGTTAATCCCGCAGAAGGAATTGCCGCAGCTTCTTCAAAACTGATATTGGAAGGTTTATGTGCGATCATTATCGGGTTTATAGCCATATATTCTGCATAACTTCCATTTGATCCTTTACTTCCTGAAGCCGCCATCACTTCATCACCAGGCAGAAAACCAGCTACCTGGCTCCCAACAGCCACAATCACTCCAGACATTTCCCTCCCCTGGATGGAAGAAGTCATGAGTTGTTTCTCCCGTCGCCCTTGTCTCATTTGATAATCTATCGGATTAAATGCTGCCGCTTCAATCCTGATCAATACCTCTTCTGCTTTTGGAACAGGATTTTCTATCTCAGCCAGATGAAAATGATCCACATCACCGAAACCTTCTAATACAATTGCTTTCATTTTAACTTTAGTTTTATATTTGTGAATAGCACCGATACAAACCTACGGGACAAAAAAACAATTATTCATCACTCCCTTTTTTGGAAGTAACTCATAAAAAAATGAGTAGCCCTATGATCAAAGAAAACTCCTCAAATGCAGTCAACAAAGCCTTTCTGCTTCAGTCATGCCGGATTAATGCGGCTCTGGATGCAATTTCCGGAAGATGGAAAGCACTGATCCTCATTCACATCTCGGAAGGCGTAAACCGCTTCAGTCTGTTAAAGACAGTATTACCAGGAATCTCAGATCAGACTCTGGGTAAACAGCTCAAAGAGATGGAGAGAGATGGCCTGCTATATAAAGAGATCATTGCGGAAGTCCCGGTACGGGTAGATTATCATTTGTCTGAGAAAGGAAAAGCCTTACAACCGATCCTGGTTAGCCTTTCCGAGTGGAATGACATGAAATAAGCATTAGGCGTTATTATTGATTACTTCCAGCAGCAAACCGTGCATTTCATCAGGATTAAAGGGTTTGGATAAAACGTATAAAATCCCCATCTCCGTTAACCTCATTCTCACTTCCTCCAGGATATCCGCAGTAAAGATGACCACTTTCGTCGCCGGATGGTCTATCTGCACCTGTCTTGCCAACTGATATCCATCCATTCCAGGCATGTGCAGATCGATTAAGATAATGTCAAATTCTTTCTCTTTAAGCATCTCCAATGCAGTATATCCATTATCAGCCTGTTCCGCATCGATCCCAAAATTCACCAGTTGACGCCTTGCGACCAGCAGGTTAACCGGGTTATCATCCACAATCAACAGCTTTAATCCAGGCAAGATATTGCGGACCTGTCCTTCTCCTTTAAATACTTTCCTCAGTTCCGGTCCTTTGACAATTTTAAAGTCGATTTCGAACTCAAACACCGTTCCTTCATCCATTCTGCTTCGCAGGATGATTTCGCTCTTAAACAGACTCACCAGGCCTTTGGTGATGCTCAAGCCCAATCCTGTTCCCTGCTGTTGCCTGTGGCTCGCCTGCTGAACCTGATGGAACTTATCAAACACCAGGTTATGAAGGTGGTCCGGGATCCCTATCCCCGTATCCTCAACCTTAAAACGCACCCTCACAACCTCCTCTTTTTTACTTACGGTAGTCAGACTCACCACAACTTCACCTTTTTCAGTAAATTTAATCGCGTTCCCAATCAGGTTATTCAGGATTCTTCCGAGGCGCAGTTCATCAAAAATAATAGTGGAAGGAATCCCTTTATCTGCATGAAACTTCAGTTCCAGACCTTTCACCTCGGCCAGTGAATCAAACTGCTTAATGATGTTACCTACCAAAGCGCTAAGGTCCCCCTCAACTTCATTGAGTTCCATTTTTTTATTCTCAATCTTTTCCAGATCCAGGATATCATTCACAAGATTTAGCAAATGGTTGGAAGAAAAACTCAGGTGACTAACATACTCCCTGGTTTGAGGGTCAGGAAAATCCTTCTGATCCAATAGGTTACAAATCCCGATAATCCCATTCAGTGGTGTTCGTATTTCATGGCTCATAATAGAAAGAATCTCTGTTCTCTTCCTTGCAATCTGCTCAGCCAGATTTTTAGCCGCAATCAGCTCCTCCTGATTTTTCCTGTTATGTGTAATGTCTTTTAAAATCCCCCGGAACGACTGCACGGTTTCGTTTTCAAAAACCGGAACTCCTGCAAGTCTGACCCATTTCTTTTGCTGAGTAGCAGAAGTCAGCTCCAGCTCAATATCAAAGGGCACTGACCCTTTAAAAGCCTCGCTAAGCACATTCAGTAAAATTATTTTATTGGAATGGTCAAAATAATCAAATACAGTTTTATAGTCCAGGACGACGTCATGACTCAGGTCCTTGATGTCGTTGATTTGCCGCGTGACAAAGAGATCTCTACTGAGCAGGTGATATTCCCAGCCCCCCATCTTAGAGATATCCAAACCAATGTCAAGTAAATTATTGATCCTTTTCAGCTCTACTGTGTTTTGTTGCAGCTGATCGCTCATCAGCTTTTTGGAGGTAATGTCTTCGATCACACAGATGACCCTCACTCCCTCATTTCCTACATCAATCTTCTGGAATTTTGCGCAGTACCACAAATCTTTATTCAGATCAAAATCAGGATAAACACATTCCTGTCGTTCTCCTGAGATGAGCAAGGTTTGTATACATTCGATAAAAACATAGGCAAAGCCACCCATTACCTCTGTTAAAGTTTTGTCGATAAAGAGTTCCGGTGGCATAAAAAGCTTGGTCTTATCCTTTACCCAGACTTTTTTAATAACAGTATGTTCGTCCAGCTCCAGAATAATATCATCAAGCGATTCTATCAGCGATTGTAAGCTCGCGGTTTTTCTCAATTGAAGCGCAAGCTCCGGAGCGGTCTTATCAGATAGGTTAATAAAAGCCAGCATCCCATTGATCACAGGTATTGCTGATTTTACACCTGCATAATCCTCCGCGGTAAAGGCGCTCCCCGAACGAATAAGGTATAACAAGCCAAGAATTCCATCTGCATCTCTAATACTGCAGATCAGCATGCTTTGTCCTCCAATTTTTTTAATCTGGTAATTTTTTCCGGCAGTAGCACGCGTATTTTGAAAGGTAGCATGCAAAAGACCAACCTGACCGTCGTTTACAAAAATATCTGCTAACCTGTTTTTATTATTGATCAATCCGGCACAATTGCTTTTCGTAACCTCGCACAATTCATGAAGCAACTGTGTCAACACCTCTTCTTTATGCTCCGTTAAATAAAAAGCATTCTGAAACTGCAAAAGCTTATTAAAAAAAGCCAGGTCAGACTCCTTCAGATAATTGTTAGATAGATCAGCTAAGGATCGCATAGGATATATATTATTCTTTAGACGCTTGCTCAATTTACATAAATAACCCAAAAACAAACCTTCTTACCGGAGATTTATGGCATAAGTTAAATAGCAGGCAACATTATTTAGAGAAAGTCATTCTCACCTATGAATCTGGAAACCACCTCCTTACAAAACCGGCATTTCCAGAGCTGCTGAAGCTATGGAAAGAGTCTGGGTTGGTATAACATTCCCTGATCGGCAGCCAGTGCAAAGTTGGAAATGGAAACCCCCAGGAGCCGGACCTTCTTTCCTTCCAGATCTACCGCAGCCAATAAGGATTGAGAAACCTCATTCACCATAGCTATCGTTCTGATCTCTTCCGTAAAAGACTTACTCCTGGTAATCTGCTTAAAATCACTGAATTTAATTTTTATCGTCAAGGTCCTCCCATAGAGCTTATAAAGACTCACCCTTTGAAATACGATCAGCGCGATTCTTTCCAGTTCAGGATTCATTTCCGACAAGGTCTCGAGGTCGTAAGAAAAAGTATCTTCAGCGCCGATGGATTTGGTTTCCTGGTTGGGCTCTACTTTCCGCTGATCAATTCCCCTTACGATCTTATAAAAAAACCGGCCACTCTTCCCAAACAGGTGAACAAGTTCTGCTTCGGTTAATTTCTTCAGGTCAGCGCCGGTGTGTAAACCCCTGATTTTCATCTTTTCGGCAGTCACCTTCCCTACTCCATGGAATTTTTCTACAGGCAGCTGCCCGATAAAGCGTTCTACTTTCGAGGGCCCGATAAAGGTAAGGCCATCCGGTTTATTCATATTGGAAGCCACCTTGGCTACAAACTTATTTATCGATACACCAGCAGAGGCGGTCAGGTTCAGCTCGCTTTTAATCGCTGCCTTGATTTCTTTGGCGATATCTATAGCCGATCCAATACCTAATTTATCATTACTCACATCCAGATAGGCTTCATCCAGCGACAAAGGTTCGATCAAATCGGTATATCGGCTAAAGATCTCCCTGATTTTTCGGGAAACATCTTTATACACTGCAAATCTTGGGTAAACGAATAAGAGATGAGGACAGAGCTGTTGCGCTCTTTTTGAAGACATCGCGGAATGAACGCCAAAAGCCCTCGCTTCATAACTGGCCGTAGCAACCACACCTCCACGCCCTTCCGGTCCTCCGCCAACGGCTACAGGTTTCCCCCGAAGGGAAGGGTTGTCTCTTTGCTCCACAGACGCATAGAATGAATCCATATCGATGTGTATAATCTTGCGCTGGGGCTGTTGCTCTAAAGGATTCATAAGGCCGGGGCCCTAAAATTATAAAATAAAATCCTGAATAGTGATAAACAAGAAAGGCCCGCAAATTGCAGGCCTTTCTCTTGACATTTAAAGTAGATTACTTTGTGTTTTTTTTCTCAGTTACTTCAGTACGGATGTCCTGAGCAAGGCCTTTTAAATCCTGCATTGCTTTACGTACTCTTGTACCAGCAGCACCGTTTCCTGAATTATAAAATTTGTCTGCATCAGCTTCAACGCTTGCAATAAGTTCTTTAAGTTTCGAGAATTTTTCCATGTTTTTCTTTCGTTTAAGATTTTAAATATATGATATAACGCTTTAAAGTTAATAATTATTGGATTTCCACCAAATGAATATTTATGGATAAGACTCTTTTTTTATTCAAAAAGCCCATTTTCCTATAAAAAGCCCCTTAAAAGGCCTGTTTCGTTTAAATAAAACAAGCAAATAGATAAACAAAACAGCACAAATATATTTTCAAAAAAATTACCTGAGGGCCTAAAATAAGGCATCATTGCCATGTTTTTAGTACAAATACTCCCGTAGAAGCGCCGATTTTGAGCTTCTTTGTAAGGTTTTTATCGCTTTATCTTTCAATTGACGGATACGCTCCTTACTCAGTTTAAAGATAGAGACCATATCATCAAGCGTGGTCTGAGGATAGCCATCCAAACCATAATAGTAATAGATGATCTTACGTTCCCTTTCCGACACGATCGTTAAAAAACGACGCATATCTACAGCCAGTGACTCCTGCCATAACTGATGATCCGCAGCTGGTGTATTTTCATTCGGAATCAGGTCTTTTACCGTAGTTTCACCATCCTCGCTAAGCAATGCATCCAAAGATTGCGACAATGGCGCATGAGAAAGAAAATCCATAGCCTGCTCGTCGGAAACTCCCATCTCCTCCGCAATTTCTTCCGCAGTAGGAAAACGCCCCAGTCTCTGTTCCAACACTTCGGCCGCCCTATAAGCTTTCGTAATTCCTACAACCTGGTTTCCCGGCAAACGTACAATGCGCCTGTTATCCGAAATGGATGCCATAATGCTCTGGCGAATCCACCACACGGCAAAAGAGATGAATTTAAAGCCTTTGGTCCCATCAAACCTCCCGCTCGCTTTAATCAACCCCTTATTGCCCTCACTAATCAGATCAGAAAGCCTTAAGCCATGGTCCTGGTAACCTTTCGCCACAGACACCACGAAACGCAGGTTTGCCTTGATCAGCTTATCAGCAGCAGCGCGATCTCCGGCATTAATTCTTTTAGCAAGCTCAAGTTCTTCATCCGGGCTCAACAAATCAATCTTTCCAATTTCATTTAAATACCGCTCCAGTGAATCCGTTTTCCGGTTGGTAATGGATGGTGATATCCTGAAATGTCTCATAAAAAATTTCAATAGGTTAATAATTCAATTGATTAATTAAAATCTGTGATGTAAATCCACAAAGATTTGCCGTTCAAAAAAAACCCTATAGATTAGTTTATAAGAGCACAAGATATTATGAATTATTATCGCAAATAGAAGCCCCGACAAACACCACAAACATGGCTTTCAGCGCCTTCCGAAAACAAACGTATAAAAAAATAAATACACTAAGTGCAAATTAAAAAAATATATTTTATTGATAAAAAGCCCATAAAAAGCACTTTTATACCAACAAAACAAAAAATTATTTAATAATAATATACACTAAGCAAAAATTTGATTAAACATAATTTTATGTGACAAAAAAAAGCCAGCAATCACTTGCTGGCTTCTTTAAGACAATAAGAAATAATACCGTTATTCGATCTTCACTACCGCACCAGTCCTTACAGACTCATCACTGGCAAAAGCAACATTCAAACTATTGAGTGCATCTTGTGTAGGGCCACTGAGGTCCAGGTCCTCCAATATTGCCCTCAGGAAATGGCGCTGCTCCCTACTACAAAGCTCCTGATGATCAGGCTCGTCGCTCAGATCAATCCACTCGTCCGGTCTTAAAAACTGGCTGTGCTCATCCAACGCTGCATAATGAACTTTAATAGACTCTGTCTTGGTATGTGCATCAATCAGGTCAGATTTCCCCGCCGCTCCGGCTTCCTTTGCAACAATCGAAACGGAACCTTTCGGCCCAATCACATCTTTCACAAAAAATGCAGTTTCACTAATCATCGGTCCCCAGCCAGATTCATACCAACCCACGGAACCATCTTCAAAACGAATCTGTAATTGCCCGTAATTATAATTACCCTCAGGAATATCCTCCGTTAAACGCGCACCAATCGCAGTCACCTGTACCGGTTTCGATCCCGTCATCTGACACATCACATCAATATAATGCACCCCGCAATCCACAATCGGACTCAGGCTCTTCATCAAATTCCGATGCACCATCCATTTAGCACCCTGGCTTTGCTGGTTCAGGTTCATGCGCATCACCAAAGGCTTTCCCATGTCCTGCGACAACTCAATAAACCGTTTCCAGGAAGGATGATACCGCAAAATATAACCTACCAATAACTTCTTATCATATTTTTTAGCGGCATCTGCCACCCGCTGTGCGGCTTCCATACTATCCGCCAATGGCTTTTCTATAAAAACATGACAACCCTGCTCCATTGCCTTTATTGCAAAAGCTTCGTGCGTATCCGGATAAGTAGAAATACAGACCGCATCGGGCTTTGTACTTTCCAGGGCCGCTTCATAATCATTAAACAAAGCATAACCACCACCTAACTTTTCATTCAACAGGCTTTTACTCACTCCTCTTGATACCAATCCGCAAATCTCAAATCCATCCAGCTCGTGATAAGCTGCAGCATGGGAGGCGCCCATATTACCGCAACCCACCACAAGTACCTTAATTTTTTTTTCTGACGACATAGCTCAAATTTATTATTTTAATTGAGAAAACGAAGACATCCCCAACACCATCTCAAATCAATCTGATGAAATTTGATTAAGCCTGAAAATCTGAAAATAATACTTAAATTTGAGAACAGATCAATCATTAAATGGCATTCATCGACTATTATAAAATTCTGGGTATTGACAAGAAGGCTTCTCAGGACGATATAAAAAAAGCCTACAGAAAATTAGCAAGGAAATATCATCCGGACCTCAACCCCAACGATAAGGAATCGAATAAGAAATTTCAGGAAATCAACGAAGCAAACGAAGCGCTTAGTGATCCCGATAAAAGAAAAAAATATGACGAATACGGCGCAAACTGGAAAAACTCAGAACAGTTTGAGCAATCTCAAAGGTCTCAATCCAGAGGACGTACTCAAAATCCGTTTTCCGGAGGAGGATATGGTGGTGCCGACTTCGGTGCCGGAGGAGACTTTTCAGACTTCTTTGAATCCATGTTCGGTGGCGGAAACAGAAGCTCAGGCAGAAACAACCTAAAATATAAAGGACAGGATTACCAGGCTTCACTACAGCTTAAACTCCGGGATGCTTATAAAACCCACAAACAAACCTTAACCGTTAACGGGAAAAATATCCGCATTACGATACCTGCCGGTATTGCAGACGAACAGGTCATTAAATTAAACGGGCATGGTGGCCCAGGTGTAAACGGAGGCCCTGCCGGCGACCTTTACATCACCATCAATATTGAAGAAGATGCTATGTTTAAAAGACTAAATAACGACCTTTATATCCAGCAGGAGATCGACCTGTACACCGCTGTATTGGGAGGTGAAGTCACCATAGAAACCCTGGATGGAAAGGTAAAACTCAAAGTTCCGGCAGGAACACAGAATGGCACCAAGGTGAGGCTAAAGAACAAAGGATTCCCTGTCTATAAAAAAGAAGGAGAATTTGGAAATATGTTCATCACTTATTCCATTCGTATTCCTGCTGAACTGAGCGACAAACAAAAAGAACTGTTTAAAGAACTACAAAACCTGAGTTAACACCAGCAGCCATGGAAACAGAATTCATCACCATCACTGAATATTGTATCAATTATGACATAGACCCTTCTTTTATTATTTCTCTGGAAGAGTCAGGCATTATCATATTCACCATCATCGGAGAAGAAAAGTTTATCCATCAGGAACAATTCAGCGAACTGGATAGATATATCCATTTACATTACGACCTGCAGATCAATATTGAAGGAATAGATGCCATCAGGCATTTACTGCAGAAAGTCAGCCAGATGCAGGAAGAGATCAGGGAACTGAACAAAAAACTCCACCTGCACGAATAAAATCAGGCTTGCATTTTACAAAAAATTACTAAATTCACAGATGGCTTCATCTTATTCTCTCGCCGAAGATCTTTCCACCCTCCAGCAATACTACCCTTACGAGCTTGAGGAGCCCTATACACCTGTTTATAATATTGGTATTTACATGCCCGGAATGGTCATCACTGCCGATCAACCCAAGCTGATCAGAAAAATGCACTTCTCTATGGTGCCCTTCTTCTTTAAAGAACGTAAATCAGCGATGTGCAATGCGAGAAGTTCCCAGATCCTGGTCAACCCCATATTCAAACAACTGGTAACTGCCAATAAACGTTGCCTGATCTTAGCCGATGGCTTCTACATCTGGCAGAGATTTGGTGCAGAGAAATACCCTTTCCGCTTCCACTTAAAAGACCGTCAGGTCTTTGCAATGGCAGGGCTGTGGTCTGCCTGGATTGATCCGGAAACAAAAGAAAGATATGAGTCTTTCTGTATCGTCACCACACCTGCCAACCCATTGGTTAGAGAAATCAGGAAGTCTATGCCGGTTATTTTAACTCCGGAGACCGAAAAACTATGGCTGAACAAAGAAACAAGCGAAGAAGAATTACTGGCAAGCTGCATCGCCTACCCAGAGGAACAGATGATCAGATTCCTGGTTTCCAGAGACATTGCCGACAGAAGCATCAACGATGCAAGCCTCATCAAACCCCTGAATTACGTCCCTGCTTAATCCTCAACTCTTTTTAAAATGACTGATCAGGGCAGAAAGCTCCGACTGCCCAATGAGCCGGGGATCTGTAAATTGCTTTTTTAATAAATTTCGGGGAATCTTTACCAGACCAGTGGTCGTCTGCAAAATCACTTCTTTTTCTAACAGGGTATGCGAAAAATAATCTCCTACATTAGGGTTCAGCTCGGATAACCTGATCAACAGCTCATAAAATACAAAAACGGGAATACTCACAGCCCAAAGGTAAAGGAAGCCGCTTTTAATGTTAAATTATCATTACATCAACAAATGCATCAGAATTAACATAGCATTAACCAATCCTTCAAAGCCAAGGTTAAAAAAGATTATCCACATCTGAATAAATTAACATTATTGTAACATTTAACTCATTATTTTGCGACAAATATCAAAACTATGAGAATAAAACACCTACTTATCTACAGCTGCCTGACTATCTTTACGATAGCAGGTTGTTCAAAAAAAGACGACACCCCTACTACCTACAAAATTTCAGAAGATTTCGAAAATGGCCGTAAAACGAGCTATGCTGTTAAAACCGATTCACTCATTACCGGAGTATGGGACTTTGACGATGCATTGGTAGGCAATCAGGCCGGCGATCTAAAAAACGGATTGAGAAGTGCCCGTTTAAGAACGGGTAAGATCACCATGAATTTTGATGTAAGCGGACTAAAGACCTTATACATCAGTCATGGTAAATTTGGTAAAGACGCCAACTCCAGCTGGCAGTTATTAATGTCAACAGATGGAGGTACCACCTTCAACCCGGTTGGTGCAGAAATTCAGGAAAGCAATGTTGCTTTAGTAACAGACTCCTTCCAGATTGATGTAAAAGGAAAAGTACGTTTCCAGATCAGGAAGACAAGCCCGACAACAAGGGTAAATATCGACGACATCACCTTTAAAGGAACGGGAGAGTCAGGAATCGTAATAGGCAAACCTAAACCAGAGACCAACCCTGGAGACGGTGGCGAAAACCCTAATCCAGGCCCGGCTTCCAGAGATCTTGAGGTTGGACCGGACGCACAGCCCCTAACGGGAGATGATAGCAATGCCCTGCTCGGAAACCCTTCAGATGCAAGCACACTTACACCAGAGAACTACCTTTTAGACATGCGTTATTACATGCAATCTTATAGCAGCAGCAGAGGCATACCAAACTGGGTAAGCTGGCATATAGATGCAAAGAGCCTGGTTAAAGGAACCGAAAGACTGGATAATTTTGCTTCCTATACAGGTCTGCCTTCTGCATTCTACAAGGTATTAAACAGCAGTTATAGCGGTTCTGGCTTTGACAGAGGTCACAACTGTCCTTCCGGAGACCGCGTAAGTTCCAAAGCGGCCAATGGCGCTACCTTCTTCATGAACAACATGATCCCTCAGGCACCAAATAACAACCAAAAAACCTGGGAAGGACTGGAAAGCTATCTGCGCGCTCAGGTGACTTCCGGAAACGAGGTTTATGTAATTATGGGTAGTTATGGAGCTGGTGGTGTAGGAAGCACAGGAGCGATGAGCACGACGATTGACAATGGAAAAGTTACGGTACCAGGTTATGTATGGAAAATCGCAGTTATTATTCCTGAAGGAAATGGCGATGTTCAGCGCATAAACGCTTCTACAAGGGTAATCGCAATCAATACACCAAACATCAACTCGGTAGATTTCGACTGGAAAAAATACATTGTAACGGTAAGTGACATCGAGAAAGCAACAGGATACAAACTCCTTTCCAGCTTATCTCAACCGGTTCAGGACGTTTTAAAAATTAAAAAGGATACAGGCAACTAAGCCGGAATCCAAGCCTGTAAAAAACGGTTGTCCCAGGTAGGGCAACCGTTTTTTTATTTCATGACGCGTCATAAAAAGCCGGTTATTTAACGCCTCAATCCTAAGCCGATATCCTATCTTTGCAAAGACATGAAACCCTACCTCCGACTTTTCGACTTTTCCCAGAAAATCAACTATAAAATTGAAATCCTGGCTGGCCTGACCGTAGCCATGACCATGATGCCCGAATCCCTATCCTTTGCCATTCTTGCGGGATTTCCACCTCTGGTAGGCTTATATGCCGCGTTTATTATGGGACTGGTAACGGCCATTTTTGGCGGAAGACCTGGCTTAATCTCCGGCGGTGCGGGCGCTACCGTCATCGTTCTGATCGCTTTAATGAAATCACATGGACTCGATTATGTCTTTGCTGCAGTGTTCCTGGCGGGTATCTTTCAGATCAGCATAGGTCTGTTTAAACTTGGCAAATTTGTACGCCTTGTCCCTCAACCCGTCATGTTTGGCTTTGTAAACGGTCTCGCCATCGTCATCTTTATGGCGCAGCTGGAGCAGTTTAAGGTCAATGTGAACGGAGAAATGCAATGGATGAGCGGCAATGCACTGTATCTTATGCTTGGACTCGTTGCCCTGACGATTGCCATTGTCGTCGTATTACCAAAATTCACAAAGGCTGTACCTGCTTCTCTGGTGGCCATTATTATTGTTTTTCTATTGGTCTTAGGATTTAATATTGATACCAAAACCGTTAAAGACATTGCCTCCGTTAGCGGAGGGTTCCCTCCTTTCCATATTCCGGAGGTGCCTTTTAACCTGCAAACCCTTCAGGTCATCTTTCCCTACGCCCTGATCATGGCTGCCGTGGGACTAACTGAAGGCCTGCTGACCTTAAATCTCGTCGACGAAATTACCGACAGCAAGGGAAACAGTAACCGGGAATGCATTGCCCAGGGAACCGCAAACATGCTCAACGGGGTTTTCTTTGGGATGGGTGGATGCCCGATGATCGCTCAAACATTGGTCAATCTTTCTGCAGGTGCCAGGGCCCGTTTATCGGGAATTATTGCTGCACTAACCATTCTGATCATCATTCTCTTTGCTGCACCAATTATCGAAAAAGTACCTATGGCTGCTTTAACCGGCGTAATGATCATGGTGGCCATTGGCACATTCGAGTGGATGAGTTTCAAAATCATTAACAAAATGCCCCGGCAGGATATATTTGTTGGCATTCTTGTGGCCGGAATTACGGTCTGGCTTCACAACCTTGCTTTAGCCGTGCTGATTGGTGTCATTGTCTCTGCATTGGTCTTTGCCTGGGAAAGCGCCAAAAGAATCAGGGCTAAAAAGTACCTGGATCACCATGGAATCAGGCATTACGAAATCTATGGACCGCTGTTTTTCGGTTCCGTAGCAAATTTTAACGAGAAATTCGATATTGCCAATGATCCACAAGAAGTAATTATTGATTTTAAAGACAGCAGAATTGCCGATATGTCGGGGATTGATGCGCTCAATAAACTCACAGAGCGATACCATAAAGCAGGAAAGAAACTACAGTTGACTCACCTGAGTGAGGATTGCAGAAACCTGTTAAAAGACGCAGAAGAGGTAATTGTAGTCAACATTCTGGAAGATCCCACTTATAGAATCGCTACAGAAAAGCGTTAAAACTGCCAAAATAACCTCCAAAGGCTCATTTCTAAAAAAAAACAATCACATGACTTTGAATTCTCTATATTAATCGTATTATTGCAATGTATTAATCAAGCCAATATGGGACTTACCAGATCAGAGATCTTTACCGACGAGCAAAACCAGTTGTCACAGCTGCTGAAAGCCATGGCACATCCGGCCAGGATTGCCATTTTGCAAAGAATTCTGATTTCCAACACCTGTATCTGCGGAGACCTGGTAGAAGAACTTGGTCTGGCACAAGCCACCATTTCCCAGCATTTAAAAGAACTGAAAACAGCAGGATTGATCCAGGGAACGATCGAAGGTGTAAGCGTATGTTATTGTATCAACCCGGTTACCTGGAAATTGATGGAAAAGCAATTGGGCGCTTTCCTGTCTTCTTACAAAGGCGAAGTCAAATGCTGCTAAAAAAAATTGTCTATATCAATCGTAAAATTGCAATATTATGAACACAACCACATTAATGAACTGGCAAAGCTTTAAATCAAAGCTACAGGAACATCCGGAACTGACACTGCAATTTCAATATGCAGTGAACAAATGGGTAGATGCTTCTTACCACATCACAGAAATCAAACAGGCCCCTATCGTATCGGTAGATTGCGGCGGAGTGATGAACTCCTGGACGGAAATCATTGTTCAGCTTTGGGAACCTTCAGAAAAAGACAGTGATAGGGCCATGCAAGTGAGCAAAGCCTTGTCCATCGTTCAGCTCGTAGAGAAAACATTGCCCCTAAACCCATTGGGTACGGTAAAGATTGAATTTGGAAACTCTCAATTCGACACCAGGCAGATGTTTCCGGGAGAAATCAGCCTGGATGGCGAAAACCTGATCGTTAACCTCATCCCTGATGCCACACAATGCAAAGCCATCGGTCGCGGGGGCAGTTGCGGTACCACCGATACCGGAGAAGAATGTTGTGCTCCTGCTGCGAGCGAATCAAAACCTAAAATCCAATTGATCAACCTTGCTGCTGATGGTCCGGTATGTGGCCCGGATTCAGGATGCTGCTAATTGCTAATTTATAAAAACCAGGAACCCACTATGAAAAAAGTATTGGTATTGTGCACTGGAAACAGTTGCCGAAGTCAGATTGCAGAAGGTTATTTAAGACATTTTGCCGGAAATAAAGCCCTCATTTACAGCGCAGGCATAGAAACCCATGGCGTAAACCCAAAGGCCATCGCAACGATGCAAGCAGATGGGCTGGACATTTCTGCCCATACCTCCAATAACATCGACGAATATCGGAACATCGATTTCGATTTCGTAATCACGGTCTGCGATAACGCCAAAGAAAACTGTCCTTATTTCCCAAGCCAGGCTGTTAAATTCCATTATAACTTCCCTGATCCGGCAAAAGCTACAGGAACCGAAGCGGAAATCAACGCGCAATTTGCAGAAGTACGTGAAATGATCAAACATTATGCGCAAAACTTTGTAAACGAAAACCTCCATTAGTCCTATGTCTGCAAACCATTGTTCCCCCGCAAGCGAAAGAAAGAAACTTAGCTTTTTAGACCGCTACCTCACCTTATGGATCTTTCTCGCCATGGCCATTGGCGTTAGTGTTGGGTATTTTATCCCCTCTTCTTCGGGTCTGATCAATTCCTTTTCCAGTGGCACGACCAATATCCCGTTGGCCATAGGATTGATCCTGATGATGTATCCACCACTCGCAAAAGTGAAATATGAAAAGATGGGGGAAGTGTTTAAAGACAGCAAAGTATTGAGTACTTCGCTGGTATTGAACTGGATTGTGGGCCCCGTCCTTATGTTTATCCTGGCCATTACCTTCCTCAGGGATTATCCCGAATACATGATCGGACTGATCCTGATTGGTCTGGCCAGGTGTATTGCCATGGTAGTGGTCTGGAACGAGCTGGCCGAAGGGAACCGGGAATATGCTGCCGGACTCATCGCGTTAAACAGCATTTTCCAGGTCTTATTGTACAGCGTATATGCCTATGTGTTCATTACGGTACTGCCTCCTTTATTTGGATTGAAAGGACTGGCAGTAAACATCAGTATCGGGCAAATCGCAGAAAGTGTAGCCATTTACCTGGGCATTCCTTTTGCCATGGGCATCATCAGCCGATACAGCCTCATTCGCTTAAAAGGAGAAAAATGGTTTCAGGAGCGGTTCGTCCCCTTTATCTCCCCCATCACCCTGATCGCTCTGCTGTTTACGATTGTCATCATGTTTAGTTTGAAGGGAGAACTGATTGTTCAGATTCCGATGGACGTAGTTCGCATTGCGATTCCATTAACCATCTATTTTGTCCTGATGTTTGTGTGTAGTTTCTTTGCAGGAAGATATTTTGGTGCGGATTATTCCAAAAGCACGTCAATTGCCTTTACCGCTACCGGAAACAACTTCGAACTGGCCATTGCCGTAGCGATTGGTGTCTTTGGCATCAACTCCGGACAAGCTTTTGCAGGTGTAATCGGTCCTTTAGTGGAGGTTCCGGCCCTTATTGCATTGGTCAACGTTGCTTTCTGGTTCAGAAAAAAGTATTACTTGCCTGCCTCTAATTCTTCAGAGAACCAAGACGCCTAACCTACTACTTCAGGATAATCGCATCTAAAGATGCCAATTCTAGAAAAAATCAAACTATTGATTATATAAATATTCAGCAAATTCTAAAAAAGTTTTCCCACAAAACGATATTGCATCTGTCTCAAAATTAAACATCAAGCCGAAAGAATGAATGGTTTTGTCTCATTTATGAAATGCGTATCCGGTGTCTGCAGCATCTTTACCAAACAAGAAATAATCAGGTATCTGTTCCATTAGGAGTTTATAATCGCTATTAGCAATTACCAAATCTTCAACTGGAAATAAGCAAAGCCAACCATTTTCGCCTATTTCACCCTCACCAGCATTGAAATTTTTCATCAATTGAATATAATCTTGAGATAATTCAAAAGCTATCTGCTTTTGTAGCTCCTGAATAGATTTTTCAGACGCACCGATATCATTTTTAACAATTTTCCTTAAAAAATTTAATAATTTGTACATCATCGGTAAAGAACTTAACAAATGGTTGCCCATCTCTATACACTAAATCGAATGTTTCTTCATCCGTTACATTCAGCCAGATAATATTTAAATCAGTCTCATCAGATAAGCCATTAAATTCCTTAGTGATAAAAATACTCCGGTCTTTTAATAAGGGAATATTTGATATACCAATATTCTGCCTGAAATCGCAAAGAGAATTCAACAAATGGCTCAACTTCAAACTCTCCGTAGAGCTTGACCTTTTGCTTAAGTTTTAATAAATCCTTTAAAAAGGCTAAACTTGTTGGTCTATTAATTACTTTGTTATAAGCCGGCACTTCGTTTTCCATTTTTTTAATAGGTGTGTTTATGTGGATTTGATTTTCCTGTTTCTCCATGAGTTGTAAAATGCGTGTCACTCCTTTTTCTACCCTTTGCGTCAAAAGTTGTGCGTTGCGCATAGTTTCCGGAAGCATCTTCTCTTAATTGAGTATGAGCAACTCCTCTTCCTTCCTCGTCTATTTTTGGATTTCCTGCTTTTGTTTTTGTAGTTTTTATCGTAGCTCCAGTTTCGTCCTTTGGGATGAATGGTGTTTTACCAAAAATAGAACTTTCTTTAGAAATAGTTTTTCCAATAGCGCTTACACCTTTTCCAATTCCTTCAGTTGTCGCTACAACGACCCCTTCTGCTAATTTTTCGCCAAATACTTCACCCAACTTTTCAAAATTTCCTTTTGAATCCATCTTGGGTATCCATTCATTATACTGTGCCACCTTGGTCCATTGGGATACTCTCTTATGCAAATGTTTTAAGCTCGCCCTAGAGAAAACTATCAGTTATATTCATAATACCAATTCTCATTTAATTTTTTTAACCCCTTCAAATATTTCATCCATTCTTCATTTTTTATGACTTTAGAATCTGACACATATAATAAAACATCTAATGAATTAAAATATATCTTCATATCAATACCTTGATTTCTAAATTCACAGCTAACGTCCCGTATATCGTAATCATCCATTATTTGGATCTTTTTTTTCAAAAAGGATATGAGCTCTTTGCCATATACTGTCTTATCGTTGAAATGTTCTTTATCGTATTCTATACTATCTTTGCTTACCACATACTCATTTTCTTTTCCCTTTTGAAAAAAAAAACGATTCTTTAATTTGCTTTTGTAGATATCTAGAATAACTGTGTTTTTGCCACGACTTCTTATTATGCTATAATTTAAAAACTCTTTAGCTATGAACACTCTATCCTTAAAAACTCTTTTTGCATATTTATTGGTATAACTACATCCAAAGACTATGTTTAATGTAAAGATTAAGACCGTGGTATTAAAAATTAAGTTTTTCATTTATTTAGGATTATATTTTGGATAAGAATGCAACTCTTTTCTTTTTAACTCAGGATATTTAGGTCCAGACATATACCCTCTAATAAGAGCCTGCTGATCAGCTGCAGAATCAAATACGCCGGGACTGTTATAAGTACCAGGGCCAAAATCATAAGCTGCTGTTTTTTGCCTGCGTCCAAAAAGCATATTATTTCCATGTGCACCAGTCGATGCCATAGTAAGTTCAATACCTAACTCAGACATTCCCCGTCCCCACAAATAATTCCCTATATCCCCTAAATTATAAGCAGTCCCCTCTCTGATGTAAAATGTATTAGATGCTAAATCTCCATTTTGCATTCCTCTTAATCCATAATCCATCCTTGAGCCACCTTCTTGCAATGCAAACAACACTCGATTTGATTTTACATTTTTCACTCCACTTTCATTGATTTGTTTTTCTACTTTCTCGTCGCTCATAATTTCAACATGCGTTATAGCACCATTTCTTATAGCTTTTGTATCAGTTTCTGGATCGTTAAAGTCATACGATTTTGATTTACCAGTTTCAGTATTTTCGATCACCAATTTATCCGGCTTATCGTTTTTGTCAACTCTTTTAAAAACACCATTCTGATCAAAAACAAAATTATCTTGCGGCCCCAGCCCATCAGAATACTCATCAACTATTCCATGATCCGCAAACCTGCTCCATCCATCAGCAAACATCCCATCCGGGTCTGTAAAACGCAAAGGATTGTTAAACACATAAACATAAGGAGAATACCTTCTTCCCTGTTCTGCCAATGGATCAATAACCGTCCAGCGGGCTATCACCGGGTCATAGAACCTGGCCCCATAGTCATACTGTCCTAAACCATCCTGCAGCTCCTTATCATTATAAAGGTAATTATTTTTCGTCCCCAATAAATAACCATTAAACCGCTTTCCAAACGGATAATAATCATCGTGCTGGATCTCCCTTGCTGCTCCGGAAAAGATGTCAAAACTCAATCTGTTGTTCCCCAGATGATCCGAAAGGTTGTATTCATACAAATAACTGCTGCCACTTTTCCTCGCCCTTCCCTCTTCAGTCTGGATAAAATCTATCGCCCCGGAAGTATACTGGATCCCCCCGATATAATCTACGGTTACCCCTGCATTCACCGCCCTCAACTTCCTTCCTCCGGCATCATAGGTATAGGTGATTGAAGTTCCCCCACTCACCGTCTGAGGCAGGTTCAGGTAATTATAAGTAAAGGTGTTTGTGCCATCAGTCAGCACATTCCCATTCAGGTCATAAGTATAAGTTCTCGACGCCCCTCCGCTCACACTGCTCAGCCTGTTTCCGCTATAACTGTAACTCTGAGCAGTCCCGTTATCCCTGGTCAGGCTCAGAATGTTCCCCATCACATCGTAACTGATGCTCTTTTCATCATTCCCGGTTCCGGAGATACCCGATAACAAACGCCCTAACTGATCATAATTGTAAGCATAATTCTTAGTCAGGTTTCCCGGGGTTCCCCAAAGCTGCCCGGTCACATCTCCATTGTACCGGGGCACTGATCCATCATTATATTTCAGCTGAATGGCCAACAGCGAAGCACTTTTATGGGTCAGCCAGCCCCGGGAATTATAAGACATGCTAACCGTCTGGAGACCATTGTGCAGTTTTCTGGTACTTTCCTGTCCCAGTTCATTATACCCCACCTCCGACAACAGCACTTCCGCATCTGTATTGATCTTCTGATAGGTTTTCGTTTTCCTGCCCGAATGGTCATATTCATACCGCATGGCAACCGTTACACTTCCCCCGCTGCTGCTATGCGTCCTGACACTGGCCGTCAGGTCACCTGTAAAATCCCAGGTATTGACCACCCGGTCGGTGCCGCTAAGGTGGTGATCACTGATGCTTTCCTTTAACCTGCCCCGCTCATCATAATAATTCACCGTCAGCAGCATCGTAGCCGTGCCAAGGATGTTCACCTTAGTTCCTGTTGCCAGTCCCTGGGTCCGGCTCGTGACCGTCTGTGTCGCATCATAGGTACTCGTTTTACCCGGAATGGTATAATTATCGTAATAGCTGATCAGCAGCACCTGACTCAGGCTGGTTGGATAAGTATTGGCCGTATATCCCGTTCCTGTGGCTACAGAAGTTTCCCAGAGGGATGCATTTCCGTCAACAGCAGTTTGTTGAGTACTGCGGTAATTTGTATTCGCCGAACTTCCGGTATGACTGTAAATCCCGGTAAATGCCGCCCTGCCCAGTTCATCATACTTAAAGACCGTCCATTGCTGAGGTGTTTTGGAACGCTGAACCGCATCCTGACTCATCACCAGTTTGTCCAGTTTGTTATAGACCAGAAACTCCCAGCCTTTCCCCGGCAGCTTCTTTTCGGTCATCAGCCTTTTACCATTGTAATGGTACCCATAGATAAACTGGTCAAAAGCAGCATCACTCTCGATAAAGCTTGTTCCTGTAAATCCCGGAGGGATCACATAGCGCAGGTTATTCAGCTCATCATAGACATAATAAGTGCTCAGGAAGCCAGCTGGTCCCTGCACCCGTTTCAAAACCACCCGGTTCTGGTCATCTTTAAACGACACACTTTTGTTCCCGTTTTCATCGGTCAGCGTATCTACATAAAGCTTTCCCTTGGGGTAATAACTACTTCCCGTGGCGCCATTGGGCGTTACCTTCCACATCCTCACATCTGTAGCCACATTTGCCGCATACCCGCTACGCAGGGTATGCCCACCATTGATCTTCCAGTCTCCTCCGGGAAAGCCCTGCTGCTGCACCCGGCTCAGCGGGGAAGCTTCAAACTTTGTTTCAGAATAAGCCACCTGCCCCGATCCCGATGGAATACTGACAACCCCGGCAGGCGGGCTGTTGTAAAATGACTGCTGACTGCCCAGTGCAGCAGCCCGGTAATTCCCGGTTGCCGTGCCGTTGTCGGTATAAGGAAGATATTTCTTCGCTTCACGCCCATAGTCATCGTAGGCGAAAGGCAGAATCACATCTTTTCCTAAAGGGCTCCACTGATACTGCACCTGCTGCATCGGACGCCCGAGACCATCCAGGTAATTCACACTTACCTGAACCTTGGTTTTATCGGTAATTACGCTATTCAGCCCGGCTTCGGTGGTAATTCCACTCACCTGTACTTTAGCGGTTTTGATATAGTTCTGATCGGCAGATTGCCCAAAAACAGACAACTGACCACTCAGCAGGAACAACAATACCATCCGTATGATAAGAATATGTTTCATCGTCTTAAAACTTTAAGGTTTATAATGGTACCATTGATTTTCTACAATCTGCCCATCCGCATCTTTCGCCCGTTTCAGCCTGCCAAACGTATCATATTCATAATACACCGTTTCCCCCCTGGCATCGGTCATACTGGTCATTCCCCTTAATATGGCATAGGTATAGCTCGTTACTTTGGCCTTCGGTTGAGTAATGGCGAGGCCGGTACGGATCTTGTTCAGTTCCGTGCGCATTATCGCATCGCTGGGGGGGTCATTGATGATTGCGGTATCGACCAACGCCATTACAGTATTGTAATCACTGCTCAGAACCCTGGCAACGATATATCTCTTTTTATATCCCCAGACCAGCACTTCCTTTACGTCTCCCTCTTTGCGCTGCTCCACTACATTTCCATACGTATCGTACTTATTAAACAGCAACTGGCGTTGATATCTGCTGTCTTTGGCCGCTGTACTTACGGTAAAATTTGCCGGGACAAAATCACTCAGCCCTGTGGTATTGATCAGACTATAAACCGTGTCCGCAGCCGGGATATCCACCTTAAAGGAAGCCAATTGTGCGCTTACCGTCTTTGCCGTTCCTGAAGCCGGTTTCTTCTCCACATAAGTCTCCACCGGAACAGCGATCACATGTTTATCCTGAAGGTTCTTGATTCCTTTGGAAAAAGCAAGGGAACTTGTTCCGGAAATCGTATAATCATAAGGATACTTAAAATTGGTAATGGTGGTATCCCCATCGGAGTTTACGCTGGTCACCTTTGAAGGATTGATAAACCTGGTATTATTGTACGTATACTTTGTCATTTGTTTCAGCGTATCTGTACCATTGAAATACCAGGCAGAATCTATACTGGGGGCAATCATGTTCTGGGTAAAACTATAAGAAGCCCAGGTGGTCCCATAATTATTTCCCGGATTGACAGGCCCTGAAAAGGGATTTACCCTAAGGTACAGGAAACTATTGCCGGGAACTCCGCTCGGCAAAAATGCAAACCTATGTGCCTCCTGACTGATTTTCTTTCCTGAAGCATCCATAGACCATGCTTTTTTCATTCTTCCTCTCAACGAAGAATTATTGTTCCCTGCACGCTCAAAAACCATCAGGTCTGACAAAGCAGTGTAAAAATACTCGTCTTGAATTCCATCAAACAGGGGATCCTGAATGCCATCAGAATAGCCGTTAGTAAACTGCATCACCCTTTTTCGCCCGTCATTCATACTTTCGGTAACCTGCGCATAACCGACCACGCCCCCCTTACCATTCCCCAGGGGAACCAGATTGTTCTGGTTGAGCAGGAAAAAGGTACAGATCTGCGGACCTATGACCACATCCTCACCTTGAGGCCCCTGTCCATATTTTATCCTCATTTCCCCCCAGTAAAGCTTTGAAGTCAGGTTAAAAAAGGGAACCTCAAAAACACCGGAAGTAATGCCTTTATAACTGTAATCATAATTCTTTTCAAAAGAAGAACTGTTTACAGGGCTGGTAAATTTGATTTTTTTAATCCGGATCCCGCCGGCATTATAGACATAATAAGTATTACCGGACTGAGTCCTCCCCGGCTTTTTATACTTGAATTCGCTGTTCTGCTTTATTTCTGCACTGAAACCATAACCCGGGATCTCTGTCTCCAGTTTGTACCTTCCTTCAGTAAGGCTTATGGGGTAGTTTTGCGTGGACGTCCCTTTAGGTTTAACAGTGCCAAAACCGATGCCCGGATTAGGGGCACCAATCCCACCAACCGCAGTAACCGGGTTGAAAGACCAATTGTTTAGCAAATCAAAGACTCCGGTAGCCTCATTATACTTATAAATCCGGGCCATAGCAGGTGCCCCAAGCCCTCCCATATATACATAATTCTGGTAATCAGTCCAGGTATTGATATAGCCTGCCATTCCGAGTTTAGTCTCCAGATTTACGGTCTGATTGTGATGCAGAATAAACTCTGCAGTCTTGGTCATCACAGGAGGAAATCCGCTGGGACAACTCGTTTGTCGGAGGGAATCCATAGCCATTGAGCTCGATTCTTCCGGAAAAACAGGGTAAGCATATTCATTACCTTCGTATTCAAATTCTGTTTTACCGCCTGTAGGATAGCTGATGCTTTTTAAAGCCCCAATCCTGGTGTATTTGAAATCCGGGTTTTTAAAACTGCTGTTGGCAATCGAACCCAGCGTTACGCCGTTACCGTGCAAATACTTAAACCGGAGTAAAAAGCGTTGATCATCAGCAAAAAGCATCTGATCTTCCCCGTTATAATAACCCCAAAAATCTTGCCCCTGATTATTTGGTCCCGGCATTTTCTTACCCATATAAGGTCCGAAATAACTGAAGCGGTAAGCCGGTTCATCATTAATATTCAAACTGTCCAGCAGCATTTTCTTAGCCAGGCTATCGGTAGTGCTGTCACTATAAGTATAAGCAAACCTGGTCCGGCTAATCATTTGTGTTCCGCTAAATAGTTTAATACTATCTAACCTGATCTTATATACATCGGTCCTGGCGCTGTTGTTCCGGTAAAATTTGATCGTATCAGTTTTATGAATGATCGATTTTAACAACAGGTTATTGGTTTTAGTTTGTTCTGATACCGCTCCAACAGCATGCGTCGGATCACAAGCCGGATTTCCCCATCCGTCCTGAGGTGAGCGGTCTTCATACCTGAAGATTTCGTAATAGTCTGTCGGATAATAATTCATCCGATAGGTATTACTGCCTTCGCTTTCATAATTAAATTCGATCTGTTCGTTTTTAAAAGGCTGTCGGATTTTGGTTAAATACCAGGCACTGAAATAAGGATAGGCGCCTCCGGTATTGGTTTCAGCAACGTCAAAATAATACTCCAATCCATTTCCGTCGATAAACTTAAATTTATCACTGGCAAACTCCCCATACAGGTTATTCACCTCCTTCATCATTATTTTACCATCCTGCCCGAAGATGAAATTACCACTGAAACCCATAAAATTAAAATAATACTCATCGCCTTCGGTATCCAGTTTACCCGTGGAAAATTCAGCATCTACATTCGGCATCTTCCTGGCGTCAGGATAAGGCGGTGTAATGCCCCAAAGTGCAGGCCCCGGAAGTCCGCGGACAATCCTCGTAATCACTCCACCCGCATTCAGGCTAAACCCTGCTCCAACCCATCCCGGAATCTCCCGGCATTTTACCCCGGAAGCATGATAGCTCAAAGTAACAGGAACACTAAAATCTTTGGTTTGTAAAACACATAATGGAATGCCAATCTCCGGAATGCCACTGTAATAACTGACTGGCATTTCTACATATTTACCCAGAGATGCGGCATTGGGAGATAAAGGCTGGGACACTGTGGTTTGCATCCCTATTTGAGCTGAACTGCCTGGAACAAAAAAAACCGACAGCAGCAATAAAGCAAGAGCGTTTAAAATTCCTTTCATTGTTTTGATGGTTAAGCGTTAAACGCTGTGACCCATTATCCATTGAGGATCAACAGCATGACCATGACTAATCTATAGATAAACATTCAAAAGAAAAAAATATTCCTTATTATTTTCAAAACAATATTTTGTGTAAAAATTTATTTCTTTGACAAATAAAAATAAATAATCACAATGACTTTAAAATTTTCATAAGAGCAATAAAAATTATGATAAAAGCAGAAAATAACAGAAAATGTAGCCATACTTTAAAAAATTATATAAGTTTGCGATGTGAGATACTTAGCTATTCTATTTACGTTCTGCGTTCTGGCCCTTTCGGTATGGCCATGCTGTGACGATGAAGCTAACCTGAGTACGCATGAAACCCAATACAACGAGGTAAAAGAGGTCCCTTGCGATGCTGAAGAGAGTCCGCATACCTGCTCCCCTTTCTTTCATTGCAGCAGCTGTCAGGCTTTCGCACTGACCAGTCCTGCTTATCTTGTACAAACTACCGCTCCCTTTAAAAAAGAAATCAGTTATCCTGAATTGCCCATTTCTCCTGTAATCGTATTTGCAGGCGACATCTGGCAACCGCCTCAGTTGGTATAAATCCGTTCTCTTTCCCGGTTTATTTATTTACCCAACCATTCATGGCCAGGATTTCCTGCCATTTAACAGGCTATAAAACAGACACGACGTATGTTTGACAAGATTATTTATTTCTCCATCAAGAATAAACTAGCAATAGGTTTAATGACCCTCTCCCTCATCATTTGGGGCGTCTATTCCTTAACAAAGCTCCCCATCGATGCAGTCCCCGACATCACCAATAACCAGGTACAGATCATTACCCAGGCTCCAAGTCTGGGTGCTCAGGAGGTGGAACAATTCATCACCGCCCCGATCGAACTGGCCATGGCCAATATCCCGGAAGTGATCGAGAAACGTTCCATCTCCAGATCAGGAATCTCGGTCATCACCATCGTTTTTGAAGATGAAACCGACATTTACTGGGCAAGACAACAGGTGGGTGCCCAATTGAAAGAAGCAGAAGCCAATATCCCGAAAGGCCTCGCTTCCCCCACCCTTGCCCCGATTACAACCGGGCTGGGAGAGATTTACCAATATGTGCTCCATACCAAAAAAGGATATGAGAAAAAGTATTCTGCCACAGACCTCAGAACCTTACAAGACTGGGTAGTCCGGACACAACTGGCCGGAACCAAAGGCGTAGCCGAAGTGAGCGGATGGGGAGGTTATGTCAAACAATACGAAATCGCCCTGGATAATGATAAACTCAATTCCCTTAACATTACCATTGCAGACATCTATAAAGCCCTGGAAAATAACAATGAAAACACCGGGGGTTCTTACATCGAGCAACAGAGTAATTCTTATACCATTCGTGGTGTAGGTCAGGTAAAAAGCCTGGCTGATATTGAAAAGATTGTCGTTAAAAATATGGGTGGTGTGCCAATTCTCATCCGTGATGTCGCCACCGTTCAGTTTGGAGCAGCCACCAGATATGGAGCCGTTACCCGCGATGGTGAAGGCGAAGTGGTGGCAGGAATCACGCTCATGTTAAAGGGAGAGAACTTCAATGAAGTGATCAAACACGTCAAGCAAAGGATTGTTCAGATTCAGAAATCACTTCCCGAAGGCGTGGTCATCGAACCTTTCATCGACCGGACAGAACTCGTGGGCAGATCCATCAGTACGGTTCAGAAAAACCTGATTGAAGGAGCCCTGATCGTAATTTTTGTCCTGTTATTATTACTGGGCAACTGGAGAGCAGGCCTGGTGGTTGCTTCTGTGATCCCCCTTTCCATGTTGTTCGCCTTTGCAATGATGCGTTTATTTGGCGTTTCCGGAAACCTGATGAGCCTTGGGGCCATCGATTTCGGGCTCATTGTAGATGGCGCCGTCATCATTGTGGAAGCGATTATATTCCGCCTCAGTGCGAGAAATGCCGGCCAGGATGCCATTCCTTTAACTCAAGCCCAAATGGATGAAGAAGTATACACCGCTTCTTCTAAAATCAGAAACAGTGCTGCCTTTGGGGAAATCATCATCCTGATCGTTTACCTTCCGCTGTTATCACTCGTTGGAATTGAAGGAAAGATGTTTAAGCCCATGGCTCAAACGGTGGTATTTGCCATTGTCGGAGCATTTATCCTCTCCATGACCTATGTTCCAATGATGACGGCTTTATTCCTCAGCAAAAACACCACGCATAAACCCAATATCTCGGATAAAATCATGGATGGCCTGCGCAGGGTCTATCAGCCGGCCCTCGTACAGGTCCTGAAATTCAAGAAATTAACCGTCGCCTTTGCGATATTGCTGTTTGTCTTTACACTTTGGGTATTCAACCGGATGGGTGGAGAATTCCTGCCACAACTCGAAGAAGGTGATCTTGCGGTAGAAATCGCGATGTCGCAGGGAACCTCTCTGACACAGGTGGTGGAAACCTTCAGCAAGGCCGAAAAAATCTTAAAAGAACAATTTCCTGAGGTGAAACAAGTCGTCACAAGAATTGGAAGTGCCGAGATCCCAACCGACCCTATGCCGGTAGAACGGGGAGACATGATGGTGGCCATGAAACCTAAAGAAGAATGGACAAGCGCCAGCTCAAAAGCCGAAATGTCGGAGAAGATGGAAAAAGCACTATCCATCTTGCCAGGCGTCAATATCGAAATCACGCAGCCGATGCAAATGCGCTTCAATGAACTGATGACGGGTGTCCGCCAGGATGTAGCGATAAAAATTTATGGGGAAGACCTGGATATTTTAACCCGGCAAGCCAACAAGATTTCCGGATTAATTGCCCCCGTGCAAGGCGTAAATGAACCCTTTGTAGAACAAGTGACCGGTCTGCCGCAAATTGTAGTAGAATACGACCGCGACAAAATTGCACAATACGGACTGACGATTTCCGATGTCAACACCTTGCTAAAAACGGCCTTTGCAGGAAATACAGCAGGTGTCATCTTTGAAGGTGAAAAGCGGTTTGAGATGGTGGTCCGTTTGGAAAGAGAACTTAGAGAAAACATTTCCAGCATTGAAAACCTATACCTGCCCCTTCCTTCGGGAAACAAAGTACCCTTAAACCAGGTGGCGAGTGTTGCGCTAAAAAATGCGCCTGCCCAGATCTCCAGAGAAGATGGGAAACGCAGGATTTATGTAGGTTTCAACGTCAAAGGACGGGATGTGGAACGCACAGTATCGGAGATTCAGCAAATCCTGGATAAGAAATTAAAACTGCCTTCAGGGTATTACCTGACTTACGGCGGGCAATTTGAAAACCTGAACAAAGCCAAAGACAGGCTGTCTATAGCAGTCCCAATCGCCTTGCTATTGATCATGGGCCTCTTATATGCAACCTTCAAATCGTTCGGACAGACAGTCCTCATCTTCAGCGCTGTTCCCCTTTCGGCAATTGGCGGAGTGTTCGCCTTATTGCTTAGAGACATGCCTTTCAGCATCTCTGCCGGAGTCGGTTTCATTGCACTTTTCGGTGTTGCCGTCCTCAATGGAATCGTATTGATCGGATATTTCAATCAACTAAAAGAAGAAGGAATGACAGACATTTATCAACGGGTAATCGAAGGGACTAAAGTCAGACTTCGCCCCGTCATCATGACTGCTGCCGTGGCCTCTCTTGGCTTCCTGCCAATGGCCTTATCCGGCAGCGCAGGTGCAGAAGTACAAAAACCACTGGCGACTGTAGTGATCGGAGGACTCCTTTCTGCTACCCTGCTGACCTTATTCGTCCTGCCTTGTTTATACCTTTTGTTTGCGGATAAAAAGCTGACAAAAATCAAAACAGGAACTTCAGCTAAAGTTCTGATCCTTGCTGCGGTTTTTAGTTTTACGCTTGCAGGAAACAGCAACCCCGCTCAGGCACAAAGCAACCCAATTCAAACGCAAAACACTCAAAATCAGACACAGCATATCAACAGCCCGCTTACTTTAGACAGCATCCTGTCCATGGCGGTCCGCAATAACCTGAAACTGAAATCTGCCAACCTAGGAACCGCACATGCCAAAGCCCTGCAGAAAACAGGCTTTGATCCTGGAAAGACAGAATTTTCCCTTTCTCAGGATCCAACCAGTGGAGGAGGTAACGACAACGCCATCAATGTCACCCAGACTTTTGCATGGCCGGGTTTATACAAGAACCAGCAGAAGGTCTTGAACCTGCAAACTTCCCTCTCCGAGCAGTCGGTCCGTTATACCCGCGCAGAAATCGTCAGAGATACTAAAATCGCCTATTACCATTACCTCTACTTTCAGGAGAGTCTGAAGGTCCTTAATTTCCAGGACAGCGTTTACCGGAACTTCATCAAGAAAGCGGAAGTCCGTTTTAAATCAGGAGAGACCTCCAACCTGGAACTCATCACTGCCAGAAACAAATACCAGGAAGTACAAACCTTAAAAAATGCGGCCAAAGCAGGGTTAAGAGTCCAGGAGTTACAGCTTCAGCAATTGCTGAACACCAAAGCACCGATCTTACTTACAGAAAAAACACTTCCTGTGCTATCGCCTCAGGCAAACGAAACTTTAGGCATCAGCAGCAATCCGCTGATGGATTTTCATCAGCAGCAGATGGAAGTGGCAAAGGCAAAAATCGCTCTTCAAAAGGCGAAAGCTTTACCTGATTTCACCCTTGGTTATAGTCAGCAGCTCGTGATCAGGTCTTTCGACCCCGCAAAGCTGAACCGTGATTATACACCGGGCACCAGGATTGCAGGTCTTCAGTTTGGCGTCGCCGTTCCCTTGTTCAATGGCGCAGGCCGTGCAAAGGTAAAAAGCGAAAAGATCGCAGCACAGATTGCAGAAACAGAGTACCAGAATGCGCAGCATCAATTTGAAATTCAATATGAACAGGCATTTCAGGAGTACCTGAAAAACAAGCAGACCGTTGATTATTACACTTCTGAAGGATTAAAACAGGCCAGGGAACAGTTGCGCATTGCACAAGTCTCCTTTGATCTCGGCGAAATCGGCTACATGGAATACGTCCAGAACATTTCGCTTGCGGTTCAAAGTAAGATCACTTACCTGGAAACCCTCAACCAATTAAACCAAACCACCATTCAATTAGCATTTATCAAAGGAGAATAATCAGATGAACTTATATAAAAAACAATTCCAGCTTGCCCTTATGATCGCCATTTCCATGAGCATCAGCCTGAGTTCATGTACCGGAAGCCAGGAAAAATCAACAGAAAAAACAGCGGCGGTCAAAGAAGAAGGCCATAGTGAAGAAGAACACGGAGAAGAGGGCCATAGCGATGAAATCGAATTAACAGAACAACAAATGAAGGCCGTAGACATTCAGATCGGCAAAATTGAAGAGAAAAACCTGACAGCCGTGGTAAAAGCCAGCGGACAACTGGCTGTACCGCCACAAAATGAAGCCAAGGTAAACCTACTTTCCGGTGGAATTATCCGCAGAATCAGTGTACTGGAAGGTCAGAAAGTAAAAAAAGGACAAGTTCTGGCCATTATAGAAAATCAGGATATGATCCGTTTACAGCAGGATTACCTGTCTTCAAAGAATGGGTTCAGCTTTGTGGATGCCGAATATAAGCGTCAGCAGCAGCTTAAAGCAGCAGATGCAGGAACGGGCAAATCCTTCCAGCTTGCCGAAGCAAATTACCATGCAGAGCAGTCTAAAATCAAAGCTTTGGAACGTCAGCTGCAACAACTGGGCATCTCTCCTTCCAGAGTCTCTTCCGGTAAGATCAGCTCAGAAATCCCTGTCGTTGCCCCTATCGCCGGAACAATAGGTACGATTGCCGTCACCACTGGCGCTTTCATCCAGCCGGGAACTTCATTAATGGACATCGTAGACAATTCCAAGATTCACGCAGACCTCCTCGTCTATGAGAAAGACCTTTTTAAGGTTCACATCGGACAAAAAGTAAGCTTCAGGTTAACCAATCAGGAAAACCAACAGATTGAAGGGGTCTTAAACGGGATCAACAAATCTTTTGAAGACGATACCAAGGGCGTAATTGTCCATGCGGTCATCACAAGACCATTGAGCAACCTCATTCCAGGAATGTATGTAACCGGACTGATCAGCGTAGGCACAGCGCTTGCTCCGGCAGTACCGGTTGATGCCGTGGTTAAAGCAGAAGGCAAGGAATATATTTTCATTGTAGAAGAAGAAAAAGCGGAAGCAAAAGAGGCTGGTCATGGCACACATTTCAAAAAAGTAGAAGTCGTTACCGGAGTTTCGGAACTGGGTTATATCAACATTACCCCATTGGAAAAATTGCCGGCAAATACGCGCCTGGTGACCAAAGGTGCATTTTACCTGCAGTCAAAATCTTCAGGCCCTGCAGAACACAGCCATTAAATTCCTGATTTAGCAAACCATGAAACAACAGATTGGGTACATGGCACTGGTAGTTGCCGATTATGACGAAGCCATTGCGTTCTATACCAAAAAGCTTCATTTCATTTTATTAGAAGACACGGTTCAAAGTCCCACAAAACGCTGGGTTAGAATTGCTCCTCCCGGATCTCCGGAATCCGGGCTTTTACTGGCAAAAGCAGCGAACGCGGAACAGAAAAGCCGGATTGGAAACCAAACCGGCGGCCGGGTCTTTCTGTTTCTCTACACCGATGATTTCTGGAGAGATTATCAGGACATGACCAATAAAGGAATTAATTTTATAAGACTACCAAAAGAAGAAGATTACGGAACTGTGGCCGTTTTTGAAGATCTTTATGGTAACTTATGGGACCTCATAGAATCAAAATAACAGATGACAAAAGACATAGAACACCGGCTCAAAAACAAGGACATCAATCCTACAGCCATGCGCTTACTGGTACTGGAATTTTTGATTAAACAGGTCGCTGCCATTAGTCTAAATGATCTGGAAAAGGGAATGGGCCCTTCAGACCGGATCACCCTGTACCGCACCTTAAAGACTTTTGAGGAAAAGGGGTTGGTGCACAGCATTGAGGATGGAACCGGAGCAACGAAATATGCTTTATGCGAGGACAATTGTGATGGCGATCACCACCATGACCTCCATGTCCATTTCTATTGTAACACCTGTAAAGAGACTTTTTGCCTGCCAAATACCAAAATTCCCGAAATCTCCTTACCTAAAAGATTCCAGTCGGAAGAAATGAACCTGATCATCAAAGGAATTTGTGATCAGTGCCATCCCGGCTAACATTGCAATAGCATTGCATCGTCGTAGCGGCTACATTTGTAGTATCAAAATCTATGACGATGCAAGAATCTAAGAAACTCAAAGACTGCTGCTCTACAGAAGAAGTTACCACTACTCACAAGCACAACGGTCAGGCACATGACCATACAAATCATAACCATGCGGGCCATGATCATAAAGATCATGGCCATTCAGGAGAAGAACACGACGACGACGATGGACACAACCATGGCTCCGGAGAACCTGAAGGATGGCAAAGCCACTGGCCATTGTTAACCTCACTGGCCATCGTTCTCCTGATGTTAACCCTGGAATATGGCTTCAACACCACCTTCAACAATTACATCCAGCTGGCCATTTTCATCCCTGCCTATCTGCTTGCCGGATACAACGTATTGGAACTTGCCTTCAGAAAAGCGCTGAGACTGGATTTTTTCAATGAATTTTTCCTGATGAGCGTCGCCACTCTCGGTGCTTTCGCCATCGGTTCCTATAGCGAAGGCGTAGCCGTAATGGTGTTCTATTCTATCGGCGAATGGTTCCAGGATGCTGCTGTAAACCGGGCAAAAAGAAGCATTAAAGCCTTGCTGGACATCAGACCGGAAAGTGTAGATGTGATCCGCGAAGGAAAAGTAAACACCATTGCCCCTGCAGAAGTACAGATCGGAGAGATCATCCAGGTAAAACCGGGAGAAAAGGTGGCCTTAGACGGGGTTTTATATTCCGACAAAGCGACTTTCAATACCGCAGCCCTGACCGGAGAATCTAAACCGGATTCCAAAGCCAAAGGCGAACAGGTCCTGGCCGGAATGATCAACCTGAACCAATTGGCACAGGTAGAAGTGAAATCCCTGTTTAAAGACAGCAAGCTGAGCAAGATTCTTGAAATGGTACAGGATGCGACTGCCAGAAAATCCCAAACCCAATTGTTCATCTCCCGTTTTGCCAAAGTATATACGCCAATTGTATTCCTTCTTGCCGTACTGGTGGTGGCCCTTCCCTATTTTATTGTCGCCAATTACAGCTTTCAGGAATGGTTTTACCGCGGATTGGTCTTCCTGGTGATCAGTTGTCCATGTGCCTTGGTAGTTTCTATCCCATTGGGCTATTTTGGAGGAATCGGACTCGCATCCAGAAACGGGATCCTGTTTAAAGGATCAAATTTCCTTGATGTGATGACTAAAATTGATACCGTGGTGATGGATAAAACCGGAACCCTGACCAAAGGAGTCTTCCAGGTGCAGAAAGTGGTTACCGCAGGAATTGCAGAAAAAGAGTTCATCCAGCTCCTCGCCGCAATAGAAAGCAAGTCGACGCATCCGATCGCCACAGCGATCGCTCAGTACGCCGAAACGGAACCAAACCACGATAGCATTGGCGAAGTAGAAGAAATTGCAGGACACGGCTTAAAAGGGCTGATCAGTGGCAAGGAAGTACTGGCAGGGAATGCCAAACTGTTAAAAAAATACAATATTCCATATCCTGAAGAAGTGGATGCCATTGTAGACTCTGTAGTCGTGGTGGCCATTAATCAGCAGTTTGCCGGATACGTGACCATTGCCGATGAGATCAAGGAAGATGCAAAACAAGCCATTGCCGACCTCCATGCTTTAAACATTAAAACCGTGATGCTTAGTGGCGACAAACAAAGCGTCGTTGCTAAAGTTGCAGCCTTCCTGGGCATTGACTTCGCCTTTGGCGACCTCCTTCCGGAACACAAAGTGGAGAAAGTAGAAAACCTTAAAAAAGAAGGAAGGTCAATCGCCTTTGTCGGAGATGGGGTAAATGACGCGCCGGTAGTGGCATTGGCCGATGCAGGAATTGCAATGGGTGGCCTTGGAAGTGATGCGACGATAGAAACTGCCGATATTGTGATCCAGAATGACCAGCCTTCAAAAATCGTTTCTGCCATAAAAATCGGAAAAGTAACGAGAAGCGTGGTTTGGCAAAACATCATCCTCGCCATGAGCGTAAAAGTGATCGTGCTGATCCTTGGTGCAGGAGGCGTAGCAACCCTTTGGGAAGCGGTAATTGCCGATGTGGGTGTGGCTTTAGTCGCCATTCTCAACGCAGTACGCATCCAGAGAATGAAAATTTAATTGCCAACCTGATTGAATAATCTGCTCATTTGAGCGACAAGAAAGTCGGATATTATCGCGGTATTGCGTTTGCAACCGATAATATCCGATTTCTAATGAAACACCAATCCATTTTCTCCCTGCTGATCCTTTCGCTCAGCGCGCTGCTCTTTTCTTTTATCAACGACAATGGAATCTGGACTTCCAGATTCCTCCACGTCAATAAAAATGGCAGCATCACCTACCATCCTGATGAAAAAGGCAATACCATTCCTGATTTTAGTGCAGTAGGCTATCACCATGGATTAAAGGAAATTCCGCAAGTCGCGGTTGTGAAAACCTTAAATCCGGTAAACGGCGATGCGGGTAAGATGATTCAGAATGCCATAGATGAGATTTCTGCTCTTCCTGCCGATGCAAATGGGCATCGAGGGGCCATTTTATTGACAAAAGGAACTTATGCCATTGCAGGGACCCTGAACATTGAATCCAGTGGCATTGTTTTAAGAGGCGCAGGAGACCAGGCAGAAGGAACAAAACTCATCGCCTCCGGAAAAGGATTGCGCTCGCTGCTTAAAATCAGGGGTAAAGGGAAAATCACAGAAATTCCGGGCAGCAGGGTTCAGATTACCGACAAATATGTTCCTACAGGCGCTAAATCTTTCAAAGTCAGCAGTACCAAAGGCTTAAAATCCGGCGATAAGATCATTCTTTTCAGACCTGGAACGGACAACTGGATTCATGACCTTCAAATGGACCGGATTGAGGCCAGAGAAGGCACCAAACAATGGACAGGAGCAGATCACAACCTCAGCTATGAACGGGAAATCGTTAAAACACAAGGCAATACCGTTTTCATAGACAATCCGGTGGTGATGGCCATGGATCAGCAATATGGTGGCGGAAGTATCTTTAAATACGAATACAAAGGCAGAATCCAGGAAGTAGGAATAGAAAACATCCTTTTTGAATCCGAATATGCCAGTGATACCGACGAAGACCATGGCTGGATCGCAGTAGACTTCGACCATATCGAAAACGGGTGGGTGACCGGAGTCACTTCCCGCTTTTTTGGCTATGCCTGTGTTAGTCTGGATGGCGGAGCGAAAAACATCACCGTAAAAGATTCCAGATGTCTGGATGCAAAATCGGTGATTACAGGTGGAAAAAGGTATTCTTTCAATAATAACGGACAGCAAAACCTATTCATGGACCTGGAAACGACTGAAGGCAGGCACGACTATGTGACCGGTGCAAAGACCTGTGGACCAAACGTATTCTATCATTGTAAGTCGAGAAGTACCCATGCCGACATTGGCCCTCATCATCGCTGGGCCAGTGGAACGCTATACGACAACATTGATACCGATGGAGAAATCAATGTTCAGGACCGAGGAAACTGGGGAAGCGGACACGGCTGGGCGGGAGTAACACAGGTGGTCTGGAACTGTAAGGTGAAGTCTGCAGCGATCCAAAACCCCTGGGTATCAGGCAAAAACTATGCGATTGGGTTACAGGGTAAAAAGCTTGAAGGGCGGTTAAAAGGTAAACCAGATGGGGAATGGGAAGGGCAGGATCAAAAAGGTTTACAACCAACCTCTCTGTTCCAGGCACAGCTAAGGGCCAGAGAATTGAAGAAATAAAATGTAATTCCATATCCTACAGATATTAGAACGTCTAAGCTGTAAAAATTGACTACTCTTTTTACATTTCGTGCCCCTTCTGGAACTACCGAGTTTTTCTCGGTAGTTCCATGTTTCTGTAGTTAACCATTGGACGAAAAACTACGCTGGCAAAACAAAACACTTTACCGTTAATTAAAATTAAATAATTATCTTTATACAGCAACTCCATTTAACCCGATGATTTCGGAATCATTCGATAGAAAATCAAAAATCCGTTTTCACCTTCCATAATATCAAGCCTGACACCCTCCCTATTCGGGTCGATATCCGGTCGTACTAAGTCCACAGTAAGTCCACGGTAAGTCCACAGTGAGTCCACGTTTTTCCGGTAAAAGCTGGACTCACCATGGACTCACTGTGGAGCAAGCCTGGATTCAGTACGAATGATACCCGGCCACACCCTAACCACAATTAACTTGAACTTAAAACAAGCTGAATTTACTGCCCTGTTGCTTTTAGAACAAAATCAACAATAACCTGCGGATTGGGAAGACTATGGGGGTGGTGTTTCCCTTCCGGCTTATGAATGATTTGAATATCCCCACCGGCAAGTTTAATCTTTTCCGCAAAAGGAAGGCTGTTTTCTGCCATTGGAACGACCTCATCTATATCGCCGCAAACATGCAACATGGGATACTTTCCTTTTACAATGGCTTCAATCTGATCAATCGGACTGCCTTTAAAGGCCATCGCATCTGCATCTGTCTGATAACCATAATCTTTTAGGAAGATTGCCCAGCTTTCTTTACTTCCAGGCCCCTGCCCTTTTCCTCCCGGCCAGCTTTTAAGGTCCAGCACCGGATTATCTGCATACACGCAAGCCACTTTGCCAGGATTGGCGGCCGCCCAGTTATAGACATACACGCCACCCCTGCTCATTCCTTCCAAAACAGCCTTTTTCGCGAAGCCCATCTTTTGCAGCGAAGCGTAAAAATCATTCCAGATCCGGATGGATTCCGCATTGCCAAATAGCTCCGCGACATCACAATACACCAAATAAAAGCCTCTTTCTAACAAGGCAATATCTGTTTGCGGCTCATGGCCCCAAAACCTTGCCCTCCAGATCCAGGGCATTCCTTTGGCCACTTTTTTAGGCTGTACAATTCTGGCTTCACGCCCCTGAAAGGAGAATTTAAGGCTTTCATAGCCATAAAAGGAATCCACTTGTACCGGCGCTTTAAGTTTGGCAGCCAGCGACTTTACCTGCTTTGTTTGTTGTTTGATGAAGGATTCCAGACGAAGCGCAATGAAATTATCACCGGTAGCATTGGGATGGATTTTATCTGCCAGTAGGGCTTCTTTATCGGCAAATAAGGAATAAAGATCCAGGATTTCCAGCTGCTCATCATAGGCAATTTTCTGAATCACGGGAATCATACTGCTTTTGAGGTAAGTTCCGGAAATGCCAAATTTCTCATCCGAAAAGGCCTTGACTGGAAGCAACAAAACTACTCTTGGCTTCGTGCTTAACCCTTTAAAAGCCCGGATCATTTCTTTATAATCAGCTTCAAACCCAGGCATTTCCGCCCGGTTGATCTGCTTGCTGTCGTTGGTCCCCAGTTTAATGAAAACCAGGTCAGGTGCGGAGTTCATGACCTGCTGATATTCAGGCGTATTCCAATAAGGTTTATTCCCCTTTTTCAGCATCGTCGCCCCGCTTACGCCAAAGTTCAACACCTCATATTTGCTCCCCAGTAAAGCTTGTAAGCGGGCAGGGTAAGATTCAGTTAGGCGGTCTTTTAATCCCGAACCATAGGTGATGCTGTTTCCCACACAGGCAATCCGAAATTTCGATTGTGCATAAATCTGGCCGCAAAACGACCACAAAGCCCATATTAAGCAATACTTTAACAAGATTTTCATTCGTATATATTTTATCTGGTCGTTACGATATCCGTTCCTTTTAACCTCAGTTGAAGCTGTGCTTCGAATAAAGAACGCGGAAGAACGGGTGTTCCCTGCAACTCATTTACTCCTGCATTTTCAAAGGTAACTAATCTGTCGGAAGTAAAACCTTCCAGTATCGGCGCAGCGATGGTATAGTTTCTTCTCCTGCTCCTATCCCAGAAATTATAGTGCTGATCCTTAGCAGATTTATGATGAAAATTCCAGAGCACCAATTGCTTACCATGGTGTGGATGTCCGGGTTCCGGACCTCCGAGGTTATAAAATACCCCGCCATCAATATCATCATATAAAGTCGCATAAGGCTGCCCGGAATGGATGTCGAAATTCTGGTCTGTTCCTAAAGAACAATGCGTGATGACCGTTCCAACGGCACTGTAGCCCGTTCCGGCACCGTGATGTTGTGCGCCATTAAAAGAACAGTTTTTAATTAGCACGCCATAGCCGGTGCGGGCATGGATAGATGCATGTCCCTTCTTTCCTCTGAAATGCGTGTTTTCTATGGTAATCTGATATCCTGAACGGATAAAAATGCCTTCATTCAGATCATGAAACTCACAATTCCTGATCCAGCTGTTCTTGACGTATTCCATTCCAACAGCTTCATAAGCATAATCATGGATTTCATTCTTATGGTGAATAAATTCTTCCGGGTAATTTTTCCAGTTGCTGGAAAACAAAAGATCTTCAATGCCACATTCCGTAATGGAAACATAGCTTTCCAGGGTCCAGCTCGCAGCGCGGACCATTTTGATATCCAGGTGTAGCGGGTTCTTAAAAGTGACCTTATTTCCTTCGATCTTTTCAATCGTATGGATCTCATAAATCTGCATTCCACCGGCTGTTCCGAACAGCCTTGACCATTGTGGTTTCAGCTCGAGGGGAGCAAAGTACGCCCTTGTAAATTCTTCACTTTTATGGCGGATCACCACGTCCTGTCCAACCCGAAGCTGAGCCCCGTTTCCGACCCTTACACTGAAGCTTTCTCTTCCTGCATCTTCGACAATTTCGGTTAACTTTTCCGGCGCTGCTCCGGAGGGTTTGAAGAGAAACTGGCGCCCGTTGATCCGCCTGTTTTCCTGGTAGATTTCAGTGCCTCCAACGGTACTTCCACTACCCTTTAAAACGATCCCGCTTTTGGAAATCCGGATCTGTTTTTTAGCATCTCCATCGGGGGATATTAGGTACTTTCCAGGGGAGAAAAAAACGATGCCCCCCTCAGGATTTGCTGCTGCGGCATCCACCGTTTTTTGAATGGCTTCGTCATCGTATTTTTCATCATTCGGCACTCCTCCGTAATCGTCTACTCTGAAGATCTTTTTACCTTCCGGCGCAGGCAGACTTCTTTCCGACCAGTGGTAACCGGCATAAGAGAAATCGGGGAGGACCGGCGTTTTCCCAGTCTGTTTTGCCTTCACAAAATCAACCCAAAGTGGCGCTGTTTTTTGTGCTTTCACAGGCAATACCATCAGTAAGAAAGGAAAGGCAAGAATTGCTTTATTCATGTGTTACATAAGAGATATCAGGGCTATTTTGGTCATAACCTCTGGTAATACGCTATTTTACTTAAAATATAAATACCTAATCCTCAGAACAAAAACTAATTTATGATAATCTTTTTATTTAGATTAGAAAAACCAGATGGCCCGACCTGCTCCGATTTCCAGAAAGGCTTAAAATCAGCTTGTCCTGGTCTTAAAAAAAGCCCATCGCTGTTCTTTTTTAACTGCTCATTTTTGAGTTCAAATCCCCTACCCTTCTCTCCTGAAAAGGAAGTACTGTAGATCAGGTTGTCTTCAAAATTTACGATTACTTTTTCATCGTACCACTTCAAAGGATCGCTATTGCTGACGATGATATTCTTTGCAAAATAAGTATTCAAAGCCGGCAAATACCGGTCCTTTCTATAACCCGCGGCGATGGCAAAAGGCTCCTTACAATTGACAACCAGGTTGTCAGTAATCACCGCATTTTTCACCTGCCAGTGACTCACAAGAATGGGGTTCGGCAAGCCTGCCATCACAGAAATTGCAGCACTGTTTCCGGTACCCGTCAGGTCCTGAAAATAGTTGTCATGAACCCGGTGGTCTTCCCCGATAATCCGGACACCTCCGGTGCCTGGCTTCCCGTTTCCGATGAAGTAATTTCCGGTCACTTCCGAATGGTTTCCATGCCTTAAAGTAAGGGTCGCTTTGCACTCATAAAAGAGGTTATTGCGAATGATATTTTTTCCCGATTTCACAGAGACTGCTTCGATTTCTCCATCGCAATGTTCAAAGATATTTTGCTCCACGATGGTAAAGGAATCATGAAAAGACCAGGTGCTCGTTCCGATCCTGATCGTCTCTCCGCCATTCCTTCCCAGCTCCGGACGCGGACCGAAATAGTTATGGTCGATCTGATGGTAATTTGGTTTTTCGGAAAGCCAGACCACCATCGTTACTCCCTGGTGACTTTTCCCCTGTAGCAGGCAATGGTCAACACGGTTGTGTGTTCCCCTAAGCGAAACCCAGGTATAATCCACCTTATCATCAACACTGTTGTAATCTGTAATGCTGGTATTGGTAAGCCGGCAGGAAAAAGATTTTTCGGAAAAATTGATCACCTCTCCTGAATCCAAAGCACCCTTGGCAAAAGAAAGTCCATCGACCAATAACCATGAACCATCAATGTCCAGCGTAGAGTTTCCATTTAGAATCGTTTTCCCTTGATTTGCGGCCATTAAAACTATAGGACGACCTTGTAAGCCCATCCCTTTAAATTTCAACTGCTGATCCTTCCAATTGCCTTCCTTCATCAGGACGCGGTCGCCGGGTTTTAAGTGAAGGGCGGAAAGTTCTTTTGCAGAACTCACCGGATAATCTTTTGCTGTTGCGCTGAAACCGCCAGCCAGCAACAAGGCAAGACTCAAAAATGTAGTTTTTATCATGATCGTTCTAATCTAATGCCCCTGTTTTCATTTCTTTCTTTGGCTGGTCGCCATGCTGATTGGCAATGCTTCCTTCAAATTCAACCTTAATGACACTCGCTACGGCATCAGGTGCCTGAGCAGGTAAAGTCAATAACAAATCAAATCCTTTTGTCTCTGCAGATACTTTGCCCTTTCCTGCCAGTAACCGCGCAGAAATCACTTTATTTTTCACACCAGGAATCAGCAATTGGCCGTTTGAAGGCCAGTTGAACACCGAAAAATACAGTGTCGTTCCTTTTTTAGTTTCTTTCTTTGTACAACGTCCCCAATCTAATGGCGACAATGGGCTGGCTTTCGTTCCATAGATGGATTCGCTGTTTACTTTCATCCATTTTCCGATATCGCTCAGTCTTTTTACACTTTCCTCCGGGAAGGTTCCATCCGGCTTAGGACCAATATTTAACAGGTAATTTCCTCCTTTAGAAGCAATATCCGAAAGGTTACGGATCAATGTTTCACTGGATTTCCATTTATGATCTGAAGTTCTGAAGCCCCAGGTGCCATTCATGGTCATACAGGTTTCCCAGTCCTGGCCATCCAATTCTGCCTGGTTCGGGATTTTCTGCTCCGGAGTTTTGGTATCTCCAGGGAAGTTCGGCCGTTTTAAACGGTCGTTAGTAATGATATAAGGTTGTGTTTTTAAGGCGTTCTGAAGCTTTAAGGCCGCTTCGTCGGTCATATTTGTGGGCGTATCCCACCAAAGTACCGCAATGTCGCCATAATTGGTCATCAGTTCTTTTACCTGTGGAACGGCAACGTCATCGATGTACTGGTCAAAAGTTTTAGTTTGTTGTGCAGGGTCCCAATGGCCTTTATTGGCCAAAGTATAAGCATCAACCTTTACAGAATCCGGGTTTGCCCATCCTTCATTCATAACTTTTCTCGCGGCTGCACCACCGGGATTGTTCCAATCCTGTGCCTGAGAGTAATAAAACCCCAGCTTTAGCCCATATTTTTTACAGGCTATTGCCAGGGGTTTTAACAGATCTTTACCATAAGGAGTAGCGTCGGTAATGTCCCATTTGCTTGCTTTAGAGTTAAACAGCGCAAATCCATCGTGGTGTTTTGCGGTAATGATCAGATATTTCATCCCTGCATCTTTGGCCATCTTCACCCAGGCATCAGCATCATACTTTGTTGGGTTAAAGCTTTTTGCCATTTCCTGATACTCAGCAACGGGGATTTTGGACCTGTTCATGATCCATTCGGCACCCCCTCTTCGTTGTTCTTCTCCACGGTAGACTCCTGCAAACTGTGCATAGATGCCCCAATGGATGAACATCCCGAATTTCGCTTCACGCCACCAGGCCATGCGCTCATCTTTAGAGATGGATTGCTGACCATTGGCCAGTTGGATAAAGAAAGAAAATGCCAGAAGCAGGGAAAATGATATTTTACGCATGTTGTTTATTGATGGTTTGGTTATACTCGTCTAATTTAACTTCTATTTGGGAATCGGCAGGCTACTCAATTGGCTTATGGTTCAGCAATTTTATCATTTTTTTGTTCGTTTACTGAGCTGCATCGGCATAGGTAGTACCGATTCTGATCTTTTTCACGAAATGGGTCACTTGTGAGGAATCCCCACCGTAAACGCCCCATTTAGGATCGCATTCCGGTACCGCATCCAGGGTTCTGCAATATAAGCGGTCACTGCCGTTGGAGAGCGTTTGTTTCACGCCATTGTACCAGAACTCAATGAATCCTACGGTCTTGTCTCTGGATACTTTCATGCGGATCACGAACTTAAGCCAGGTGCTGGTAGAAAGCGTAACAGACCAGGGAACTGTAGCCACGTGCTGATCGTCAAAATGCTGCAGTTCCAGTTTTCCGTTTTTGGTACGGACCATTAAGGGGTGGTTTTGAAGCGAACCATCTGTAGGATAGGATTTCCATTGGAAAAGGGCGTCAGTTTTCAGGTCGGTCGGCATATAGATCTTACTTGTCCAGCCGATATAGATTTCATCTCCCTCCTGAGCGCTATAGTTTTTAGCCCCACGACCTTCGGTTCTATGGCTTCCCGATGGTTTTAAAAATTTCCAGACCAGGGTCCCTGTTTCATCATTTACAGTGGTTACCGCTCCTGTTCCTTCAATGTTGATGTTTTTCCAAACGTTTGACGAGCCATTGCTCGCATCTCCGTTAAACAGGACAGACATGATCCCGACATCGCCAGACGCACTGGCTAATGCTTTGGAAGCAGACAGGGCCGCATCCGGTTCTTTTTCCTTTTTACAACTCGACAACAATAGGCCTCCACTCATCAATACAGCAATCATTACTTGGTTTGTTTTCATAATTTTTAGGTATATAATTAATATTTGGTTGATTCTTATTGGTTGTAAAAAGGCCTGCCCTATTTCAATTTCTCTGCCCTGAGCAATGCTTCCAGATAGTAATAATCTGCATAAGATAAGGGCTCATTAACCTCTGTATCTGAAGGCTTTGAACCTGTACTGCTGGTGAGGATAAATCCTTTGTTCTCCCCTACCCTGGCAGTATAAATATTGGCCATGCTCTGCATCATCACTGCTGCTTTCTCTCTATAGTTTTTCTTTTGAGCACTATAATCACTCAATTCATAAAGTGCGGAAGCGATCACGGCTCCTGCCGATACATCCCTTGGTTCATTCGGAATATTCGGCGCGTTAAAGTCCCAATATGGAATCAGGTCTTTCGGCATATTCGGATGGTTCAGGATAAAAGCAGCAATATTTTCTGCCTGTTTCAAATACACCGGATCTTTCGTGTAACGGTAGCATAAGGTATATCCATAAAGTGCCCAACCCTGTCCTCTGGACCATGCCGACTCATGACTATAGCCCTGATGTGTGTTCTTTTTTAATACTGCGCCCGTAACAGGATCGTAGTCAATGACGTGGTAAGAGCTGTAATCCGGACGGAAATGATTCTTTATTGTCGTGTTTGCATGACTCACCGCAATCTTATGGAATGAAGAATCACCGCTTAACCTGGTCGCCTCAAAAAGCAGTTCCAGGTTCATCATGTTGTCGATAATTACCGGGTTTACCCATTTCTCGCGACTATGGTCCCAGGAACGGATCACCCCTGTTTTTGGATTAAAACGGGTAGCCAATGTTTTTGCAGACTGAAGAATCACCTCCTTGTAATGTGGATCATTGGTCAGTCGGAATCCTGTCCCGATGCTGCAATAGATCTTAAAGCCCATATCATGAGTTACTCCATTCCATTTTTCTTTTTCGATCTCAGCGGAGAATTTTTCTGCTTCCTGCTTCCAGCTCTGCTGTTTTGTATATTCATAGAGAAACCATAAGACTCCTGGGAAAAAACCACTCGTCCAATCCTTTGAAGCCACGAGCTTCAGTTTTCCATGTTCTATTGTTCTCGGAGAAACCAATCCGGCTTTTCCTGAGCTGTGTTTTGCTTTGTCCACCTCCCCTAACATCACCTTAGTTTGCAGGGCAGCTTTATCAAAAGCCTTTTTAACGTTTACCTTTTGTGCGAAAGTGCTTGTCTGTAATAATGAGAGGGCTAATACGGTAAAGAAGTATCTTTTCATTTTTTATGTGCTTAAGTTTTATACGGTTGAACCCGGCTCGTTAAGGAACAGGGACCAATTGAATTTCCAATAGTTTCATCAGCTCAGTTCCGGAAATCTGAACAGGGCTGATTTTAAGTTGTGTTGCTTCTTTTTTTAAATGAACAATGCCAATTTCCTGAGTCTGTACTCCGGTTTTTAAAGGCAATACCGGAAGCTCTTTTTTGAAATCACCAAGCTGAACAAGGTAAGTCCCTCCGGCTCCTTCCGGCGCCAGGTACCTGATCAGCACCTTATACTTCGAGGCTTGTAATGTCTTAAGCTCCCAGGTAAAAAACTGCGTTGAGGTTTTCCATCCATCCACAAAGTAGCGGCCTGTTTTTCCATCCCCAAAGCCGAAAGCTTTACCATGAAGCAGGGCATCAAAGGATAGGAATCTGTTGGTATTTTGACTGGACAACAGGCGGACTGGCTTCGCTTTTACCGGAGCATTCAGCTCCAGGACAAGCACCGCATCCGAGCCATCAGGCGACAATGCAGGAACATCAATGCGAAGATCCGAACTACTCAAACGCTTTACATTAAGTTTCTTTTTAGTTTCATCTGCAAGCAGGTAAGCAGATTTCACTTCAGTTTCCAATCCCCCAAGAAGCAATTTTCCGTCCTTTGGCCAGTCAAACACATGCAGGTAAACGGTCTGATCTTTCTGCGTCGCTACCCCCCATCCTGGAATGGGTAAGGTAGAGCGCTGAGTTCCGAATACCGCAGCAGCATTCTGCTGCAGCCAGTTTCCTATGCTGTCCAGAATCTGACCGTCCTTCTGGTCGAAACTGCCGTCCCCTTTCGGGCCGATGTTCAATAAAATATTGCCTCCGCGTGAAGCGGCATTCGCCAATAACCGGATAAAGAATTTAGCAGGTTTATGGCTATGATCATGTTTCGAATACCCATAAGATTCGTTCGTTGTCGGAATGGCTTCCCAATCTCCATCTACGCTGCGAAGCTCCGCAGGGCGGTCTCCGGTATTCAGGTAATCCCCAAAATTTTGGGAAGCACTTCTCGCCAAACGCCCGTTAACTACAATGTTCTGATCTGTTTCCCGGATGGCCTGAAGGATGCGCAGGTTCTCCGAAAGCGGTAATTTATGTGGCGTATCAAACCAAAGAATGTCCGGATGGTATTTATTGATCAATTCCTTAATCTGAGGAATCGCCTTCTGGTCTACATATTTCGCCGCTTTTGGCAACCATTCCGGATGGTTATCGAACCAGTTTGCACCGCCAATGAGCTGGTCTCCTCCCGGGTTTTGGTACTCCCAGTCGTTCCCGGGTGCATCGGGATGCTCCCAGTCGAAAGCATGGGAATAATAAAACCCGAACTTCATTCCGTGTTTCTTTGCCGCAGCGGCGAGTTCCGCCATCGGATCACGTTTAAAGGGAGTCTGGTCTATAATGTCAAAATCGGAAAATTGAGAATCAAATAGTGCAAAACCGTCATGGTGTTTTGCGGTGACGATAAAATAATGCATCCCTGCTTTTTTCGCGTTCAGAATCCATTCTTCTGCATTAAATTTCAAGGGATTAAACTCATGGGCAAGCTCCAGATAGGCCGCCCTGCTGATTTTTTCCTTTCTCATCAGGTGCTCGGCATAGCCGTTTACGACTTTACCCTTCCATTCCCCTTCGGGCTTAGAATAGAGCCCCCAATGTACAAACATGCCGAATTTAGCCTCCCTCCACCATTGCATCCGCTGCTCATGGTCTTTCCTGGAATCCGCCCACCATCCGTTTTTGGCAGTATTGATGGCATTTTCATCGCGAAGCTTTGCCTGATTGAACATTTCCTTATCCTCATCACCTGCCACCTGAGCGTATCCGGCACCTGCAATCAAAGAAAGGGAGCAAAATAAAAAGGCCGACTTACAATTCATCCTGAGCTTCATATCTGTTTTGATATTGATATATTATAAGGTTAATTGATCCAGATAATTGGGTTTCTAACCGGCAGGTTGCGAACCACTTCCTCCACCTGAGGATCATGATCCAGCTTTTGCCAGGTCTGCAACCAGTCTTTCTGCTTAAATTCTGAAGCACCCAGAAGTAAAAAGGGTTGTGCCACCGGCCAGTTCTCCCAATGCATCACATCCGGTTTCAAAGGCCATTTGCTTTTGTCTTTTATAAATGGATATAGGTAAGCAATCCCTTTTTTAATGGATTTGCCGTCCGTCGTTTCATACTTCCAGAGGTCATCTGCCGGAGTAGAAAGAATCTGACACAGGGTAGTCATCGCATCTAAATTAAAGATGGAATAACCATAAGGTTTGGTGCGGCTCAGCTCTCTTGGAAAGCTGCCATCCAGGCCCATTTGATTGGGCAAAAGCACTGTTTTATAACGCTCTCTGCAAAAAGACAGGAGCTTTTCATTCCCCGTTAACTTGGCAAAAGCCGCGACCTGCAGGATAAAACAGGTACCGTGGTTGTTCTGCGCATTCATTTCATCCTTACCATAAGGATGGCTCATCAGCCAGTTCAGGTAATCGCCAAACCATTGCCTTGTTCCGGAAAGCACCTCCCTGCTCAATGCTTTTTCCATCACCAGGACACCTTGCGATACTTCCAGCAGCTGAATGGTATCGATAATGCCGATTCCTCTTCCGGTAAATCTTCCCTGAATCGCCTGTGCAAAGGTTAAGCTCGGGTTCATCCGGCTTCCTTCGTTGATGAACCAGGCCTGCAAATGAACCATTGCCTGTTTAGCATATTTTTTATCTCCGGTAATTTTATAGGCGGAAGCCAGGGCACCGATGATTTTACTAAAGCGGATCATCGCCAGTCTGTGGGCGACAAAATTATCCGGGTTCGTCATCCCATCACGCTGGATATAAGGCCCTGCAGGGTTTGCAGGATCCGGCCACCAGTAATCCCCTTCCGAGTAAAAATCATGGATCCCTCCCGCACTTCTGGGAGAACTTGCCGCGGTTACCGTTACCGGTTCCTGCTGCATCGCCCATGCAGCCTGTGCAAGCACTGTTTTTTTCAAAGTCAATACGGCCTGCTTTTCCGGGCTTTGGGAAAAAACATTCCCACTGAAGCCTATCTGAAGCAAGGTAAAGCCTATTATGATTAATCTTTTCATCCTGTTAATTGCTGGTCATTGCTTTAAAAACGATTTGATCAAGGGTATTGGGCTTTCCCTTTTCTGCTTTGGAAACCGAGGTCTTTAACATGCCATCAGCCCCTTTTGTAATGTTGATCTCTCTGAAACTGAAATCTCCTTTTTCATAATTAAAACTCTCCCCATCATCATCATAAAGCAGGTATTTACCTGGTTTACTTCCATAATACCTGATCTCCAGGTTAATCTTATCTGTAGGTTTCGGGGCATGCATCAAAGCAGGGCCCATAGGGATGATCCCACCGTCTTTCACATATACAGGAATCCGGTCCAGTCCGGGGGTAACGGTAATCACTTCTCCATCACCTGCAAATTTGCCGGTATAGAAGTCAAACCACTTTCCCCTTGGCAGGATCACCGTTCTGCTGGATTTACCGGCAAACATCGGCGCCACCAATAGGTATTCTCCGGCCATGTACTGGTCTTTCACTTCTTTACTCACCGCCTCTACGTATGGGTTATCTTCCAGGTTAGTACTTTTCAGTTCCTTTTGCACTTCCGACAGGAATCCCTCTTCCAGGTTCATCGCCCGGAATGGCGGAATCCCCTGAAAATGGTACTTCGCAAACTCACTATACCAGTAAGGCATCATTTGCATGCGCAGCAGGGCCATCTCTTTTACCTGTTGTTCGACTTCAGGATAAGACCATGGTTTTGTTCCGCTGGACCAGGCATTGATCATCGCCATTGGCGAGAATACCACCGACTGCATCCTGCGCAACCACTCTTCTCCCGTTTTCGAAGCCCTGGCTTCCGGAGTCCAGAGTACGCCGGAGAAACTGCTGTTGATCAGCGCGGTGATGAAATCTTCGTGGTTATAGTAATCATTGTAAATCACGTAAGGCAAGGCGGTTCCACCTCCGTTGGAGGCACGAACCAGGCCATAGGTACGCTGATTTCGCTGATGAAAAAGCTCCGCACTGTAACGTTGAATCAGCAGGCCATAGGTCTGACGCAGTTGTTCCGCGCTTTTTCCCGAAGGAAAACTGGTTACATCCGGCCATAAATAATGGTCATAGCCATCCACCTCGTCAAATTTATAGCCGCTCACGCCCAGGTCTACCTGGCCTTTTTTGAGTTGTCCGAACAGGATAGCTCTCGCCTCCGGCATCGTCAGGTCTGCCACCGCGCCCAGCCATACGGTATGGTCGGCAGTATAAGGTTTAATATCTTTATAGATCGATGCAGCAGGAGAAACGTATGGATTGGTCCATAAATTTAGCCTGATGCCTTTGCTGAGCATGTTTTTAACAAAACCAGCAGGGTCAGGATAGCGGCTTTTATCCCATTCAAAAGTACAGGGATAGGCTTTACTTTGCCATCCTGGTTCCAGACCGATATAGTCCAGCGGGAAACCTTTATCCGCAAATGCTTTGGCTTCGTTTTCTACTTCTGTTGAAGTATAAAGAGTTTTTACCCTTTGGGTGAAGCCCAATCCCCAGCGTGGAGGCAAGGGACCGCCACCATTGAACAGGTTGTAACGGCTTACGGCATCCAAAGGTTTAGGGCCTGCAAAAACGTAGAATTCTACTCCTTCTGCAGGGACCAGGATTTCTACGGCATCCGAATAAGGGCGGGAAGACCAGGTTTTATCGGTATTGCGGTCTTTCGCTTCCGGCGCATCTTTGCTGTCTCTTCTTACCGCAGAACCGGCATAAACTTTCAGGTAACGTGCAGAATTGATGAATACGCCATAGCCATCCGAAGACACATAAAAAGGAGTCGGTGCATGGGTCCGCCCGTTGTCTTTACCGCCATAATGGTCTACATGAAGTTCGAGGATTTTCCCTCTTTGATGAACGGTTTGAAAGTTAAGTCCGAAGCCATAAAGCTGTTCTTTTTTGGTCAAAGGGAACCGGAGATAGGTTTTGCCATCATTAAGTCTGGCCACAATTTCTTCTTTAACCAAAGGGAAACCGGCATCGCCAAGGCGTTTTAATCCAGCCATTGCCGGATTTGCACCAGAGGCGGTCAGCAGGTTATAGCTTTCCGGCTTGCCTACGCTTCCTTTCCAGATTCCCGGGGCCACCTGTTCCCATTTAATCTCCTGTGCCTGTACCAACAGGCCCGTCAATAAAAATGCTGCACAAATTAAGATCCTTCTATACATGATTTACAGGGCTATGATTTGATATGTTTTTCCTTTTTCCGTCTTAAAATCGAGCAGGTATCCATGTCCGATATCCAGTTTTTCCAGGCGTACTTTTGAATTGTTCTGATAAGGAGGCAGGTAAGCTTTCTGCGTAAGCGGGTTGCTGTTTCCCCCTTCGACGTCCTTTCCGCTCGCAGCCAGTACTTTTCCATTGACATCAAGCACTTTAACAGGTTCTAACGTTCTCAGTCTGCAATTCCCTCCTATTTCAGATTTTAACCTTGCCGAAGCCAGTTTTCCTTTTTTCCAGCTGATGTCTGCCACAAAATTCCCGCGGGCTTTGATGCCCTGAATGCGGCCTTGTTGCCAGATTTCCGGTAATGCAGGCAATAAACTGATCATGCCATCCTGACTTTGCAACAGCATTTCGGTGATTCCGGCGGTAGCACCAAAATTGCCGTCGATCTGGAATGGCGGATGTGCATCAAACAGATTCGGATAGGTTCCACCCCCGCTCATTTGCGCTTTCGTTAAGGTCGGATCGATATAAGTAAAGGCATCTTCCAGAATTTTGTAAGCATGATTGCCATCCTGTAACCTCGCCCACCAGTTGATTTTCCAGGCCATAGACCATCCTGTGCTCACATCTCCCCTGAAGATCAGACTTTGCCTCGCCGCACTGGCCAGCTCCGGAGTTCCGAAAACGGAAATCTGGTTGCCGGGAAACAGGCTGAACAAATGAGAAATATGGCGGTGTGTATCTTTTGGATCATCCCAGTCCTGGAACCATTCCTGTACCTGACCATACTGTCCGATATGAAAAGGGTATAATTTTTCGCGTGCAGCAGTCAGTTCTGTTCTGAATGCAGCATCTATATTTAAAGCCTCAGTGGTCCGGATTAAATCCGTAAACAATTGTCTGAGGATCGACATGTCCATTGTGGAAGCTTTGGAAAGCTGGTATTCTTTGCCCTGAATTTTAACGGTATTTTCGGGTGAAGTGGAAGGACTGGTTACCAGGTAACCCGTCTTCTCATCCTTGATTAACCATTGCAGCATAAATTCAGCAGCACCTTTCATTAGCGGATAAGCAGTTTGTTTCAAAAAAGCTTTATCGCCGGTAAACTGATAATGTTCAAATAAATGGGTACTGAACCAGGCGCCACTCATCGGCCATGCCGACCATCGCGGCATTCCCTTCGGATCCCAGTCGTAACCTCCCGGAGGAGAAGTTTTGGCCCAAAGGTCTGAATTGTGGTGTGCTACCCATCCTTTATCGATGTTGTAATTTACTTTTGCCGTCTTTGCTCCGTTCAGCGCCAGCTCCTTCATAAAGTCGAACAGCGGCTGATGGCATTCGGAAAGGTTGGCATTTTCGGCCAGCCAGTAATTCATTTCTGTATTGATATTGGTGGTATAATTGCTTCCCCATGGTGGTTGTACCAGGTCATTCCAGATCCCCTGAAGGTTGGAAGGCCTCGATCCCGGGCGGGAAGCGGCAATCATTAAATACCGGCCAAACTGATAATATAAGGCTTGTAATCCCTGATCATTTTTTGTTTTTGCATATTGTTTCAGGCGTTGATCTGTCGTTTGCTTTTCTGCAACAGGGTTGGGGTTAAGTTCAAATTTAACCCGGTTAAACAAAGCCTGATAATCTTTAATGTGTGCTGACTTTAAGCTTTCAAAGCTTTTAGAAAATACCTGGTTCATATTTGCCAGCGTTTCTATTGCTGGATTTTTACCCTGCAATCCGGGAGATTTATCGAAACCATTGAAACTCGTTGCTTCGGTAAGGTAAATGGTCACTGCATTGGCATTTTTTACGACCAGCTGATCCCCCGTTCCGCTGAGGGAGCCGCCTTCATTTTTGATTCTTAAACGAATCTCAAAGGTCATCCCCTCCTGCTCATCGTATTCCACCTGTTTGGGTTCGTAATCCCTGTTGGCGACAAACTTCGGAGCTTTTCCTTTCAGAATCAGCTCATTGCTTCCTGAACTATTGGTTTTAAACCTCAGCTTGCTGATTAATCCGGTATGGAAACTGATGGAGCCGGGTTTATTGGCGGTAATCCTCATCATCAATGCCTTGCCTGGAAAACTCGTAAAGACCTCTCTTTTATAAGAGACTCCTTTTAAAGTATAATTTAGGGTAGAAATTGCATGGTGAAGATTCAAATCTCTTTGGTAGCTTTCGGGAATGCTGTCCTGCTGGTTAAACTGAAGAAACAGTTCTCCCAATGGGAGGTATCTCGCCGAATAAGGCCCCTGCATTTTCTTCCAGAGTACCGCTGCCTCGTCATATTTACCATCTTCAATTGCTTTTCTGACTTCTGGAAGGACTTTAGGTCCGTTTGTATTGTTCCCCGGATCAGGAAAACCCGACCATAAGGTATTGTCATTTAAAGCAATGCGTTCCCTGCCCACGCGGCCATAAACCATTGCTCCGGTTTTCCCATTCCCCAAAGGCAGGGCTTCCTCCCAGACTTTCGCAGGGCGGTCATACCATAGCCGGAGGGGGCCATTGTTTTGCGCATCGGCATTTACACTGATGAATACGGCTCCTACTAACAAAAACTGGGTAAATTTCATTTCAAATCGTTAAAGTTCAATAAATGTGGAAGGCAGGCCATCGGCTTTTACACTTGCCACGCTCTTTCCATTATTTAGTTTGATGCTGATCTCAGCACGTCCATTTCCTAACTGCACCCTGCGTGAACCACGGGCAGTTCCCTGATCATCGATCAGTTTGCCATCACCGGTCAGGCCGAAGCTGATGTAATTTTGTGCATCCAGACATAAGACATTGTTCTTGTCCAGGATTTTTACACGGATCACTGCAATACCTTCCTTTTCGGAGACTTTCTCCAGGATCATTTTTGCAGGTTTATCCCATTTTGCGGTCTGGTATTCCTGGGTAATTTCGTCGGTAATTACTTTACCATCTTTCTTGCCTACTGCTTTGATGGTATTTTTGCCTTCATTGAAACTGACCATCCACCTCAAACCCGCTGCCGGAAAGTCCTGCGAATCGCGTTTCTTCCTGCCCAGGCTTTTGCCGTTCAGGAACAGCTCTACTTCATCCAGGTTGGCATATACTTTTATCATTTTCTGCTCATCCGCATTGCCCCACCTTACCGGCCATGAATGCCCGTAGATGTGCACCATTGGTTCGCTCGTCCAGTACGACTGGAACACGTAATACGCTTCTTTTTTTGTAAAATCACGTTCGATGACTCCTTTCTGGTTCATATACGGAACCGGATTGTCCGGGCGTACAGGTGTAGAAAAGTCTTTAAAAGGCCAGTAGGCCGCTCCGGTTAACCAGGGCATGGTTTCCTGCTCTTTTAAATGCCAGTCGATGAGGTTAACGATGTAACTTTCACTCCAGTCGCCATCTTTAGACACTCTTGCACTTCCTCCAAACAGGGAAGCATCTCCAGCCCTTTCATCCGCTCCTTTGCCTGTTTTTACCTGACTCAAGGCATTGTCAGGATTTTCAGAATGTCTGCCGGCATGACTATCACCACCCCATTCTACATGGAGAAAATGATCTACCTTATCAAATTCCGTTTTGGAAACCTCTTTATACTCCGTATAGATTCCGCGGTACCATCCTGCCCAGATGGAAGGAGAATAGACATCTACAATGTCTTTACAGAAATCACATCTTCTGATCGCTGTTTTTCTGGATGGATCCAGGCGATGAGAAAGGTCATTCAGTTCTTTCATGAATTCTCTGATCTTGTGCTGGTCAAATTCGCTGAAATCTCCGGGCCAGTCGTTTTCATTGCCCATTCCCCAGATGATGATGGAAGGATGGTTAAAATGCTGCTCCACCATATTGGTCAGCATGGTACGTGCCTGATTTTTATAAGATTCTCCACCTAAGCCACCCCTGCACCAGGGAATTTCTTCCCAGACCAGGATGCCCAGGCTATCGCAAAGCTCGAGTACAATTCTGGACTGCTGGTAATGACCGAGGCGGATAAAGTTGACTCCCATATTTTTCATCAGCACCATTTCCTCGCGGATCTGCTCTTCCGTCATCGCTGCTGCTACTCCTGCATGGTCTTCATGGCGATGCGTCCCTCTTAACAGGAGCCTTTTGCCATTGAGCATGAACGGTCCTTTTTTAACGAACTCAAAGTTTCTGAAGCCCACCTTTTCTTTGTGCACTGCAGTTTCTCCATTGGCAAGGATGCTCGTTTCAACCGTATAGAGGTTCGGGTTTTCCGTCGACCATAATTTCGGGTTCTTTATCGTTGTTTCCCAAAGGTCTTTGGTTCCATAAAATGCTTTTAATTCTTTCTTCCAGCTGCTAACTAATTTTCCCTGAGGGTCTTTAACTTCTACCTTAACCAGCACGGTATCTACGCCATCAGGATTCCATAACCTTGTTCCTATTTTTAGCTGTCCGAGGGCTCCTTTCACATCCACACTGGCATGGGCAAAGACCTTTTCTGCGGACACCTGCGGCGCATAAACCAAGTTTAAGTATCGGTACAGACCGCCATAGATGTTAAAATCAGAAAGGTCTGAAGGGATCATTTCCAGATCTCTGGAATTATCACAACGGATTTCCACCGGGATTTTCCCTTTAAACTGCTTTTGAAACAAAGGGTTTTTACGGAAAGCCTCCACGGCTGCCGTAATATCGGCTGTCCATTCATCGTAACCGCCTACATGTTCTGCTACTTTAACATCGTAGATATAGACCTGTGTCTTCTGTCCGGAGCCTTCAAAATGAAGCAATGTCCGGCCATTCTGATAAGGATTGCTGACCGTTAACTGGCTGCGATACCATCCTGGTCCCTGATAATAGTTCAAATCCGGGTCTACGGCATCTGTCGCATTGAAACAATGCGGCAGATTGACGTTTTCCCATAGCGGTACACTTTCCGGGTTTCCTGCTTTCACAGGTCTGATGGCTTCATAAATACCACCCAGATCACCTTTCAGATATTCCCAGTTTTGCGTTAAACGTTGGGTTTGTTGTGCTCGTAAATGACTAAAAAGGATCGTGCAAAAAAGGGTTAAAATTAGTTTTCTCATGGAGTTTTCGGTGTTCTGAAAGGATAGATGGTAGTGCCGTAAACATGTACGACCGAATTGGTAGCAATATAACCTCCAGACCTGTTGACCGTTTTGTCGTTGATCATGATCGGGGCCAGATCATCATTGTTAAGGATTTTCAGTTCCATCTTTCCCTCCTGATCAAATCCGGTTCCGCCATTCAGAAGACCAAGAGAAGAACTTTTGCTGGCGATGCTTCCCGGAGGCAGCATCGTTTGTACGGCGATATTGTTCAATGGAATGTTGTTAAAGTTATAGGTCCCCTGTATCATCAGGTACAGGAAGAAGTTTTTGACATCTTCCTTAGGGTAATCCTCCCATTTTTCCGCGATACGGGTGGGAAAAACTCCTGTTGCCGGATTTGCCGGACCTGTAATGATCGGAAAGTCTACCCATAGACCTGCAGATGTTTTTTTGGTTTTGGAATCATAAACCCTCACGGCATCATTGTGCAGAAAAATGAAGGTCATCCCCTGTTTTTCATAAGTGGCAAGGTCAATTCCTGCATAGTCCAGTCCTTTTCTCATCCATTTAAAAACCGTATCCTTCGTGTTAGTTGCGGATTCATAAGAGCGGTTTTCTAAAAACTGCCTGGCCGTCATATTGATATTCGGGTCCAGTGTTTTATGTTCGTAATCGTATTTTTTCTGCAAGTCCATATCGAATAAAGTACATCCTGATAAGGGCAGCAGTAATAAGAAAGCATATCTTTTTAAGATTAATCTGATCGTATTCATAAGGCTAATTTTAATCTGTGTAACCAGGGTTTTGAACTAATTTGCGATTGGAATTCAGCACATTTCTGTGTAAAGGCCAGTAAGATTTCGTTTCAGGATCAGGGAAGCCCGGAGCTTCAAGGTTTCCTGCAGCGATTTGCCTTCTTTTAAGAATCGGGTCCATTACTTGTTTTACATGGTTGGTACGCACCAGGTCAAACCATCTTTTACCTTCACCGAACAGTTCCAGTTGTCTTTCATTCAGAATCGCATTTTCCATTGCGGTCTGATCGGCAACCAATGGATCATTGGCCAGATATTCCGGTATTCCTGCACGCTTACGAATAAAATTCAGGTATTTCAATGCACCTGCCAGGTCGCCACTGCCATTCAAAGCTTCCGCATATAAAAGATAAATATCTCCCAGGCGGTACATGGTCAGGTAGACCGGCAAATACTGATTGCTTGCAGGAAACAGATCTGCAGCAGTTGGTGCAGCTGCCGTCGGATACCATTTCAGGAAGCGGTCTCTGTTTGGTTTCGGCTGTGCAACAAATACATCCGCAGTTTGTCTTGGTCTGATGTCGGTAGATCTCGTGTTCTGCGACTGAGGCTGGAACCAGGTTGCCCAGATGCCTTCGTCTATATTGATTTGTTTATTGTTGCTCGTCCATGAGGTTTGCATACAGGCACAACCATTTTTCAGGAAATCCCAATGGATGCTCCAGATGGATTCATTGCTCGTTGCCGGTGCGGCGAACAAGGTTTTCCAGCTTGCAGAAGGCTGTAGATTCGCCTCACTCAATCCTGCATAAACGGTCCCCAGTGGTCCTTTTGCCGCAAACAGGTTCTTGATCCATTTGATGGCATTCGGATAATCTTTCTTCCACATGTACACATCAGCGAGGGTCGCGCAGATCGCAGCTTCGCCCATATTGTAGACGATTGGTTTTGACCCTTTTACCACGAGGCTATAGGCTTTTTCCAGATCCGGAATGATCACCTGAGAAATGACCTTATCTTTTGATTCCCTTGGATAATCTGCCTGCTCTGAAATGTCAAGATAAGGCTCCGTTCTGATCGGGGCATCTCCCCAAACCCTAACCAGGTAAAAATAACTTACCGCACGCAAGGCATAAGCCTGAGAAAGGTAGCTATCTGCCAATGCAGGAGTCAGGGTAACGTCCAGGGCTGCTGCCTGAGGCATAAATTTAATGGTGCTATTGGCCCTTCCGATTACGCCATACAAGCCTGTCCAGTCTGAAAACTGATTGGTCGGTGTCAAACCGTTTAATGCAATTTCATCTACGTAATCTTTGGTATAGGCAAGGAAACGGTCAAAATTGTCGGCACGGTATTCCCCCCAGTACAGGTATTTTTCTGTATACTGATCTTTACCGATCATTTCCTGCTGGAAGGCGGAATATACCCCAGCCAGCGAGGCTTCCATATCGTACCTGTTTTTATAAAAATCACCTATGGCTACCTGAGCTAAAGGTTTCTCAGTTAAAAATTTCTTACACCCGCCCAGTAAAAGCACTGTAGCCAGGGCAGACATCGCGATTAACTTTCTCGTCTTCATCTTATTATAAATTAATGTTTACACCAAAACCAAACTCTCTTCTTCTCGGGTATTTTCCGGTATCATCTCCCGGAGTCAATACGTTACCGGAACTGAACTCAGGGTCATAACCACGGTAATTGGTCCAGGTCAGGAGATTGGTACCATAGACATAGGTGGTTAAACCTTTAAGGAAAACACGTTTTGCCCAATCCGGATTTAAACGGTAAGAAAGACGGGCACTCGACAACCTGATGAATGAAGCATTTTCGATATAAAGGCTATTTTGATTGGTTTTAAGGTTTCCACGGTTATTACGCTCCACATAATAAGGGTATTTGGCATTGTCTCCGGGTTTTCTCCAGGAATTGTAGACCATATCCGGAGATCCGGCCCCTGTGTTGGAAGGGTTATTCTGGGTTTGCAAAAGCGAATTGTATACTTCAGCACCAAATGAACCGTTGAACAGGAAAGACAAAGAGAAGTTCTTGTAACGGACATTGTTCATGATTCCGAGGTAGTAATCCGGAGTGGCATTGCCAAGGATCTGACGGTCTGCATCATCGATCACGCCATCAGGTCTGACTTCTTCCCATTCTGCATCTCCACCTTTCAGTTTACCATCCGGAGCACGTTTACTTTTCACACTGCCCGTGTATTCCTGGCCATCTAAAGTATATACTGCTTTTCCATTGGCATATTTAGGTTTGCCATTCTCCAGAACGACATCCAGTTTTCTCCAATTGGCGTCATAGGCATTGGATTCATCCCAGGCATAAACACCCAGGTTTTTCCAGCCATAGAAGTTCCCCATACGTCCACCCTCTTCCACATACCATTTGTTGCCGGCGAAGAAAGGAACGCCATCTGCCAGTGACAACACTTTACCTTTTTCAAAAGAGATGTTGGCGGTCACGTTCCATTCAAAGTTTTTCGTGGCGATAGGTGTGCCATTGAGCACAAACTCCAGACCTTTGGTCTGTATCGCACCTACATTCACCTGTACTTTACTATATCCGGTTTCCTTTGCAATTTCCCTTGGATACAACAGATTCGACGTCTTTTTTATATAATAATCTCCGGTAAAGCCCAGGCGACCTTTAAAGAAGCTCAGGTCTAAACCAATGTTATTTTGTGTGGTAGTTTCCCATTTGATGAATTTATTTCCAAGGATAGCAGTTGGTGCGGCAGAACCCAGACCATTGTAGCTGCCCGAAAAAGCAATCCTGGTCACCGACTCATAATCCCCAATCTGATCATTTCCTAACTGACCAAAGCTGTAACGGATCTTCGCATCTTCCAGGAACGATTTGGACCATGACATGAATTTCTCATCAGAGAAGCGCCATGCTGCAGAGCCCGACAGGAAATTTCCCCAGCGGTTTTCAGGACCAAACCTGGAAGAACCGTCCCTGCGGTAAGTTCCCTGTACGATATACCTTCCTTTATAGTTGTATCCCAATCTGGAAAACATAGATGCAGTCGAATTTGCACTGGCTTCAGAATAGGTATTAGGCCCATTCACATAGTCAGGAAGGGTCACTACGATCTCTTCACTTACACTATTTAAATATTCAGTATGCACACGGTCCATCTTTTTCCTGTCGGCACTGAATCCCAATAAAGCGGAGAAATTATGGTGTTCACCGATGGTCTTATTGTAGTTCATAAATGCCTGATATTCCCAGCTAAAGTTTTTTCTCAGTTCATTTCTTCCTGAATTCTGATCTCTTTTACCGGAAAGGATTCTTGGTGAGAAATAGAGGTTCTGGAAATTATCCAGCTTGGCATTGAATAAGGTGGTAAATTTCAAATCCTTGGTAAACTGATAATCCAGCTGGTTATTGAACTGTCCGGAAAAGGTTTCATCCTCGTCCCTTTCGAATAAAGCCTGGGCAATTGGATTTCTTTTAGAGGCAATATAACTCGTCAACGTCCCATCAGGATAGTAAATCAGGGAATACGCAGGCCTGTCGATCACCACTCTAACCGTATTTCCGACCGGGATCTGATTTCCTTTTTGCCAGCTGAAAGACATGTTATTGGAATATTTCAACTTCTCATTCACCTGATAGTTGACATTGATCCTCGACTGTAAGCGTTTTGCCCAGCTGTTGATGATGATGGACTTATCGTCCAGGTAATTGATACTGGTATAATAGCTCAGCCCTTTTTGGCCACCACTAATGCCCAACTTGATCTCTTTCTTTTGTGCAAGATTTCCCAGCAGGAGTTCCTGCAGGTTGTTATCCGCATTGAAGCTCGGATTCAGGGAATCTGTTCCGTTTGGCCTGGCCTGAATATTTCTGAATTCACGTACTTCGGCCGCGTTGCTCACCGGAATACCATGTGCCAGACGTCCGAATACATGGTTATAGGTCAGGTCGATCATCGGTTTTCCGTCCTGTCCTCTTTTGGTGGTAATCAAAATTACCCCGTTTGCCGCTCTGGAACCATAGATGGAGGCCGATGCTGCATCTTTCAAGACTTCCACATTGGCAATATCTGTAGGGTTGATGTTCGCCCCATCAGGGTTGATCACTCCGTCTACTATATATAAAGGTCCGTTACCACCGTTTAGTGTCGAGGCGCCACGAATCTGGATAGAGCCCGTTGCTCCCGGTGCACCACCGCCATCGTTCACGATCAAAACCCCTGCTGCCTGCCCTTGTAAAGCGTCAAAAAGGTTGACAGGCTGACGTTCCAGGATTGTTTTTTCATTGATGGAAGAACTCGCGCCCGTCAAATCTCTCTTTTTCGCCACCCCACCATAACCTGTTACCACGACCTCATCAAGGTCGGAGAAGTTTTCTTTCAGGCTGATGTTGATGCTTGTCTTAGTTCCTACCGTTACTTCCTGTGAAACGTAACCGATATAACTAAATATCAGTACCGAGGTTTCTGCGGGAACAGTCAGATTGTATACCCCATCTACATTGGTAGAGGTTCCGAGACTCGTCCCCTTTACCTTAACACCTACACCGGGAAGTGGAACGCCTTTATCGTCTTTCACGATCCCTTTTACTTTGTTTGTTTTTTGTGCGAATACAGCGGGTGAAAATAGCATTCCCAGTGCCAGTAAGACGATTACGCCAACCTGACGGATATTGCACACTTTCCATTTGTTAGACAAATAGAGGTTCTTAGTATAAATTTCCTTCATACTTCTGTTTTAAAAAAATGAGTAAATATTTTAATTGATCATCGACTGATTCATCCGGTTTTTCCGGGTTACAGTCGCTCAGGAGGGTGATGCCGGTAATCCCTTAGGCTCGTTTTAATGGTGGTTCTCATGCTCGTTTTGGTTAGGTTTATATTGGTTGGGTATAAGGGATGATTTTCGTTTGTTTTTCTTTATTCGGTTACAAATTCCCGCTGGTAACACAGCGGACTTTTCCCGGTAATCTTCTTAAAACACTTATGAAAGCTGGCAAAATTATTAAAGCCGCTGTTATAACAGATTTGTTTTAAGTTGAGGTGTGCTTCGATCAGGAGCTTACAGGCTTGTCCGACTTTAATTTCGGTGAGGAACTGCGAATAGGTTTTGCGTGTTCTTGATTTAAAATAGCGGCAAAAGGAGTTCGGACTTATTTTGGCAACGTCTGCGATTTCTTCCAGACAGATCTTATTCCTGAAATTGGCATAAGTATATTCATAGATATCGCTGATGCGGTCTCTCTCTACCTGTTCCAGGTCGTATTGAAAACCGATAGAAGCCAATGTTTCCAGCTCTCCACATTTGGCAATTTCCACTAAAGCCTGCATGAGCATAATGATTCTTTCGGTTCCTTCGGCTTTCAGCATTTTCGTAAGCAGGTCTGCCACTTGCTGCCTGTTTTTGCCGGTCACCTTTACCCCTCTTTTGGATTTCTCCAGGACTTCTTTTAACAGCCTGTTTTCCGGCAGGTTCAAAAAGAAATCTCCCCAAAGGGCCTCAGAGAAATGGGCGACTTTCACATCGAGGTTTGCCGTTTTTCCGCCTTCATCAAAATACATCTCATCGAACTTCCAGTAATGTGGCAGGTGTGCCCCTACCAGGACGATATCTCCGGAGTTAAAAGGCTGGATATTGTCGCCGATAAACTGGGTTCCTTTACCTTCATTGAAATAGATCAGTTCCAGTTCCTGATGGTAATGCCATTTGTTATTCACAAAAGGTTCGATATCCTGTCTTACACTAAATGATTGAGCAGGAGCCATAGATACTTTAAGTAGTTGCGCTTTCATAATCAATAATTATTTAGTTGAGGACTCGGGGAATCAGCGTGCTGCAAAACCTCCTTATAACAGGAAGCCACAGAAAGAAGGATCATCGGATACTCGTTCATAGATTGCTTAATCTTAACAGATATTTATAATTGGTTTTGCTAATGTAAGTCTCATCGCAATATCCGAGGGGGTGAAATCTTAAAGAAAAGGGGTGAAATTCTTAAATCAGCGGCCTTTATTCTTCAAAAGCATAATCAGAGGGGGTTCTTCCGAATTGTTTCACAAATTCTTTACTGAAATATTTGGGGTCATTGAAACCCACGATATAAGCAATTTCATATACTGTATATACATTCTGGCGAAGCAGCTGGGCTGCTCTTTTCAGGCGGACGGATTTGATAAAGTTGTTTACGGTAAGCCCGGTGAGGACCTTAATCTTTTTATAGAGGATTGGCGTACTCATGCCCAGATCTGAAGCAAGGGTGTTCACACTGAATTCAGCTTCGGCAAAATTCTTTTCAATGATGCCCATCACTTTGTCCAGGAATTCCTCATCTGCAGACTCTATTAAAATATTGGAAGGCTGCAAGGTAATCTGCTGAGAAAACTTGCGCCTCATATTGGCCTGCAACATCAGCAGGTTGGAAATGTTGAGCTGAAGGCTGTTGATGCTGAAAGGCTTGGTCAGGTAAGCTTCTGCTCCCGTTTTCAATCCATTCACTTCGTGGATATTTCCGGACCTTGCCGTCAGCAGGATGATTGGAATATGGCTCGTACGGACATCTGTTTTTAAAGTGCGGCACAGCTCCAGGCCATCCATTACCGGCATCATGACATCGCTGACAATCAGGTCGGGAATTCTGGCGATGGCCAGCTCCACTCCTATTTCTCCGTTTTCGGCGACCAGAATCTGATAATAAGGACTTAAAGACTGAACAATGAAATCCCTTACTTCGGGGTTGTCTTCGACAATCAGCAGCGTTAAGGTTTCCTCTTCACTGCTTTCCGGGAGCTGTGGGCTCCAGGTATGTTCAGGATCCGTTTCAAATTGATAGTGTTCCGGATTTTCGCTGTTCAGGAACTCTTCCACCAGCTCATCCTTAGAAAAATGATTTTGGCCGAGCTTCAGCTTGAGGCGGAAGCAGGTATGCATTCCCGTCTCCCGGATGTCTTCTTCCTCTGCCAGGAACAATCCCCCATAATGCAGTTGTGCGATTTTTTTAGACAGCGCCAGTCCGATTCCTGTACCACTATTTCTGGACAGGGGATCTTTTACCTGGTAAAAATTGGTAAACAGTTGTGCCCTGCTTTCTTCGGGAATCCCTTTCCCATTGTCAGAAATACTGATCTCCACGAAACCGTAAGCTGTTTTCCCGATAGATAAGTGAATGGCACCACCATCCGGGGTAAATTTAAAGGCATTGGACAGGAGGTTAAACAGGACCTTTTCCAATTGCTCATTGTCGAAATAAACTTCGATCTGCTCTTCTTCTGTTAGAAACTGATAGGAAATCTGATGTTTGATCGCGAGGTATTGAAAGGAAAGGAAAATCTCTTTGGCAAAGGGAATGATATTTCCGGGGGAAATGTTCAGCCTCAGCTTTCCGGACTCCGCTTTTCTGAAGTCCATCAGCTCATTGACCAATCTCGTGAGTCTTCCTGCATTTTTCCTTACCGTGAGCAGTTTCCGGTTTAGTGCCGGAGATTCCTGGGTTTCATTGATCAGGTTCTCCAGCGGGCCAACAATCAGCGTTAACGGTGTTCTGATCTCATGAGAAACATTGGTAAAGAAATCCAGTTTCATTTGATACAATTCATGCTCCCTTCTCAGCAGTGCCCTGATCCATAAAAATCTGGAGAACAGAAACAGCAGACCGAGAAAGCAGCTCAGGTAAATCAGGTAAGCCCACCATGTTTTCCAGAAAGGCGGATTTACATGGATCGTTAAACGTGCCGGTGCAGCGGTCCAGACCCCATCATTATTGGAACCTCTGATCAGCAAGGTATACGTTCCTGAAGGAAGATTGGTGAAAGTGGCTGAAGGGCTGTTCACATAATTCCAGTCTTTTTCAAAACCTTCCAGTTTATAAGCGTACCTGTTCTTTTCCGATTTGATATAATTGAGCAGGGCAAAATCTACGGTAAAAATGTTCTGGTGGTGGGAAAAGGTGACCGCTTTCGTCAGGCTGAAATTTTCAGAGAGCAATTCCGTTTCATCGTTAATGCTCACCAGTTTATTAAAAAGCTTCAGGCGGGTAAATACCGCTTTGGGCACCATGTTATTGTCTTTGATCTGTTCCGGAAAAAAGCTGACCATGCCATTGAATCCACCAAAGAAAAACTCGCCCTTGCTGTCCTTAAAAAAAGAATTGTAATTGAATACATTTCCCGGAAGGCCATCCCTTACGGTATAGGTCTTAAACACCTTATGGTCGAACTTGGAAAGGCCGTTGTCTGTACTGATCCATAAATTCCCTGTGGCATCTTCCAGCATCCCCAATACCACATTACTTGGAAGGCCATCTGCTTTGGTAAAGAAGCGTGTCGTTTTCAGTTCCGGAATATAACGCATCAATCCCGATTCATAACCACCCAGCCAGATGGTTCCTTTGGAATCTTCCTGAATAAAATTGATGTCGTTAAACATGGTATGGTTGTCCCGTGTTTTAAAACGCCTGACGATATTGGAATTGTGTTCCAGAATATAGGTTCCCGAACTGCAGGCGATCCAGATGTTCTTTTTGGAATCCTCAAAGAAACAGCGGACTACTTTTAAATCATGTTGGGCATCCTGACCCGTATAAGGTGCAAAATTATCGGATTTTTCATTGTAAAGGTAAATTCCCTGTGCCCTCGTGCCGATCCAGAAGCGCTGCTGACTATCGTGAAGCAGGGCGACAATCCGGTTGGAGTTCAAGGCATAAGGATCTCCGGGATTGGGCTTATAATGTTTGAAGCTTTGCGATTCGGGAAGAAAAAGGTCCAGTCCGCCTTCATAAGTACCGACCCAGACTTTTCCATTGTGGTCTATCGAGACTGCTTTGACCAGGTTAGAGCTTAGGGAAGCCGGATTTTCAGGATCATGCCTGAAGCTGTTGAACTTCCCCGAACTGCGGTCGTAATAATTTACCCCTTCTGCTTCGGTCCCGATCCAGAGGTTGTGTTTTTTATCTTCGAGTACCGAACTTACCACATTACTGCTCAATGCATTTTTGCCGGTATTTGATTTATACTCTCTGAAAGGGGTAGAATTTTCATGGTATACATTGACCCCTCCATAATACGTCCCCACCCAGATCGATCCGGCAGCATCCTGCATCATGTCGTAAATAGAATTCTGGTTCAGACTGGAAGGATCATCCGGATGGTGGTTCAACACCCTGACAGAATGATCTTCCACATCGATGATATTGATACCGTTTAAGGTCGAAACCCATAGTTTCCCATCCTTTGCCAGCATCATTTTCCGGATCACATTGCTGCTGATGCTGTTGCTGCTTCCTTTTTTGGACCTGAAATGCCGGAAAGCAGTCCTCGCCGGGTCCATCAGTTCCAATCCGGCGCCATGGGTTCCGATCCATAAATTATGCTGACGGTCTTCGAGGATAGAGGCGATGTCATTGTCGCTTAAACTTTCCGGGCGTTTGGCATCATGAACATAAGACTGATAACGGTATTTACCTTTTTCCAGGGTCATGCTGTTCAGCCCTTGTAAGGTTCCGATCCACAATACATTGTTATGGTCCTGATGGATGGCTTTAATGAGGTGATGAACCGGGCCTTTCCCAAGGTCTGCTTTGGTAAAATAACGTTCAAAGCGGTCCTGACCAACGAGTTTATTTAACCCGCTGTCTGTTCCTACCCAAATGTGTCCCTGACGGTCTTCATAGATACACCTGATGACATTATTACTCAGGCTGTTCTTTTGTTCTTTATGGTACTGAAAACGCTTAAAGGAATTGGTCTTTGGCAGGTATAGGTTGAGTCCCTTTTGTGTGCCTACCCATAAATTCCCTTTGCGGTCGGTGAGCAGGGCATTGATGTTCTGGCTGCTCGTTAAAGAAGACTTGTCTTTTCTATGGTATTTATAAATTTCGAAATTCTGGGTATTGAATTTATTGAGGCCGTCTTTGGTGCCAAACCACATAAAACCCATGCTGTCCTGAGTGATGGAGAGCACACTGCTTTGGGAAAGTCCGTTTTCTACGGTCAGGTGGTTAAAACTAATGTTAGACTTTTGCGCATGAGCTCCAATAGCACAGCACAGCAGGAAAAAAAACAATAGTCTGTTAGGGTTCATAAAGGTTGGGGCACTGCATTTGGTCGGAGGTAAAAGTATCGAATTTAATGGAAATTAAAAGCGATTATTGATTTAACCAGTTTTTAAACGCTTCCGCCCTTTCTTCACTGACCACCACTTCCAGTCCTTCTACCGGTGCAGGTTCGAGTACAATTCTCACCCGGTTTCGGGAAAGCTTGTACATCTCCCTGATCGCTTTGATGTGGATGATGAACTTGCGGTTGATGCGGAAGAAGTCGGAACTATCCAGCTGGGGTTCCAGACTGCCTATCGTTTCTTCAATGATGTAATTCTGCTTGTCGTTGGTGACCAGGAACAGGTATTTATCATCCGCCATAAAATAAGCCACATCATCAGACTGTACGGTCTTGATAAGTTTGCCCAGTTTGACCATAAAGCGGTTGCGGATTCTGGCCAAAGGCTCCTCTGCTTTAAAGCGGATCTGAGGGATATTGATTTCAGAAAATTTACGGATGCTGTCCAGTTTGTTCAGGGCTGAAGCTACATCTTCTTCGTCGAAAGGTTTAAGCAGGTAATCGATGCCTTGATTTTTAAACGCTTTTAAGGTATACTGATCGTAGGCCGTGGTAAAGATCACCGGGCTTTCTACGGTCACCTGTTCAAAGATCTGGAAGCTCTCTCCATCGCCCAGGTGGATGTCCATGAACAGCAGGTCTGCCGTGTTTTTGCTCAGCCAGGATACCGCAGCTTCGACGGTTCCCAGGATAGCGAGGACTTCTATTTTCGGATTCAGTTTCAACAGCGTCTTGTGCAACGTATCCGCCGCCAGTTCTTCATCCTCAATAATTAATACCCTCATCTTTTTTTGCTGAACTGTAAATGTAAAAAAAAACTCCGGCCTGTAAAAACAGACCGGAGTAATTCACGTTCAAAAGACGTATACTATATCTCCCCCCTATTGAAGACCAGGATTGTTAGCGATCGCTTCTCTTGGGAAACGGATCGTGTATCTTGGATCATTTTTTTGAAGCGTAAAAGTTACGCCTAACGAAGTATGGCTTAATGCCGGCTGACCATAACGTCTTAAATCGTACCAGCGGTGACCTTCCAGCGCCAGTTCTCTTTCTCTTTCGTTGATGATCTCCTGTAAAAGCGCAGCTTTATCAAGTCCTGAGATCCTGGTTTGTTCTGTCGCGAAATAAGCAGGCGTCAGACGTTTTGCTTTCAGGGCCATTAAACTTTGCAGGGCCAGCGACAAGTTATCGCTCTGTAACGCCGCTTCAGCCTGGATCAAATACAATTCTGAGTTATGGAAAGAAATCTTTAAGGCGTCTAAATTACCTTTAACCGATCTGTAATCCGTTCCTCTTTTACTGAAATACTTTGCAAACCTTTTGTCGTTAACCTCATCATAAATTCCGATCAGGTGTGCAGAGATTAAGGAAGAATTGGTCGCTCCCGGATCAAATGCTTTTTCCATAGACATGATGTTTTCTTTCGACTGGTAGTGATTCGGTAAAACTGAGGTCGCTACATTCAGGTCTTCCAGTTCTCCGTTCAGCGCTAAAGCATCCTGACTGGCCTTCAAGGCATTTGCCCAATCTCCTCTGAATTCGTAAATCCTTGCAGCAAGTGCCAGGGCAGCGCGTTTGCTAAACCTATAGTTCTTGCCCGCCTCGAAAGTCGTTACATTAATCAGTTTCAATCCCTCTGAAAGATCGGCAAAGATCTGATCATATACTTTCTCTACAGATACCGGAGTATATTTTTGTTCCAGATCGATGGTTAAAGAAAGTGCTACACCGCGATCTGTTGCTGCCGTATTTTTATCATAAGGTTTCGCGTACAGGTTGAGCAGCTCAAAATGGCCATAGGCACGAAGTAAGTAAGCCTCTCCTTTTATCTGTTCTGTTTCTGCATTCTTTCCGGCTTTATCGATCACATCTGCAATTACGGTGTTCGCATAAAAGATGGATTTATACATCGACAGGTAAGGAAACTGAAGGGAAACAGGATCCGGAGTAACGTCATTCCATTTATAGATATCGCGGTAATTGTTGGTTTCCGAGTTGTCTTCATTCAACAACAATTCTTCCGTACGATAAGCAAGTAAGGATTTATGGTTAGGAAAGCCCGCGTATCCCGAATTCAGCAATGACCTGAAGTCATCCGCAGTTTTAGGAATGACCCTTCCTATCGGTTCTATATCTAAATATTTCTTACAGCTGCTGGCCGACAAAATCAGGCAGATTACAGCGGTTAATTTTATGATCTTATTCATCAGATTTTTATTTAAAAAGTGGCATTTAAACCGATAGAAATGCTTCTTGTAATCGGTTGTGAATAAATATTACCATAGGTCTCCGGATCAAAGAAGCCTTTATAGCTTGTTCCGAATACAAATGGATTTCTGCCTTCTACACTAACTCTCAAGCTATTTGCTTTAATTTTACCGGCAATCTTAGATGGCATGGTATAACCAAGACGGATGCTGTTGATCCTCACATAGCTGATTTTCTTTGCAAAGATGTCCAGGTCGTTATAGGTATTTCCAGGATCGTTACCACTTTGCCATTTATAAGCCATCCAACGGCTTCCGGCATAGGTATCGTAGCCATAAATTCCAGGCAAGTTACTACCAGGATTCTGTGGCGACCAGGCGTTCAGTACATCTCTCGAGTAATTCCTTCCACGGTCTACTTCAGCTGCGCTATAAGTAGGTCTCGCTTTCACCCACTGGTCAATGTTAAAGATAGCGGTTACCGACAAATCGAAATTCGCATAGCGGAAACGGTTGGTTAAGCCCCCTGTAAATTTAGGGTCCATATCACCGGCATAAGTATACAAGTCCTGGAATCCTTTTCCATCCAATCCACTGCTCACCAATTGTCCGTCAAATATGCCTGCAAGCGGATCATATAATTTATAGAAATCTTCCAGGGAAACTGTTTTTCCATCTCTCTGGAACTGAGGAATGCCGTTGGCATCCAGTCCGGCTGTTTTAAGTACGAACAATGCATTCACCGGATACCCTTCTTTAGATGGGTTCAGCTGGTTCGGGCGAACTTTCTCCCTGATCACCTTGCTTTTGTTACGGGCGATGTTAAAATCTGTAAACCATTGGAAATTATGCGTGCTGATGTTTCTTGTGGAGACAGAGAACTCAATTCCCTGATTCCTTACCTGGGAGAAGTTTGAGCTGGTAAAATCAAATCCATTTTCCAATTGCAAAGCTTCAGTTCCAATCAGGTCATCACTGAAACGATGGTAATAATCTACCGTAAACTGAACGGCATTATTCAATATTCCGAAATCCAGACCCGCATTATAGGTAGTCGTTCTTTCCCATCTCAGTTTATTGTTTGGTGGGCTGTTTACAGAGATTACAGGCTGATTCCCACCCGGAAGGATTGGAACATTACCATAATCACCCACTACAAACGGCGAGGTATTTTTGTCGATATTTCCCTGAAGTCCGTAGGAACCACGAACGCGCAGATTGGAAATCCATTTGACATTTTTAATAAAATCTTCTTCATTGGCATTCCAGGCACCTGAAATCGAATAAATCGGCAGGTATCTGTACTTAGGATCTACCCCAAAAAGATCTGATCCATCGTAACGGATACTTCCATAAGCGGTATATTTTCTGTCGTAAGTATAAGATAAGGTACCATAGAAAGAGGCAAAGGCATTTTCACCTTTTGTTTTCTGATACGCACGGTATGGAGATGATTTTCCATCGTAATTACCATTTGGAAATATAATGTTCTGGTTGGTCAGTGTCTGTTCGTTAAAACCAAAAGCTTTGACATTGATGTCTTCTCTGTTGTTTCTTCTCAACTCTGATCCTGCAAGGGCTTCAATTTCATGTTTATCAGCAAAGACCTTTTTGTACTCCAGAATGGATTTCCAGTTGTATTGAAATAAGGAAGAGGTCTGATTTTGATTCGTTCCACCTACCGGTAAAAAGTACTCATCTTTTTTAGTTGCAGAGTTGTAATATTTGGTTCCTTCTCTCAGTTTACGTAAAAAATAAGAAGACTGACCCGCATATTTCTCTACGCCAACATCCTCAAACTGAAGGCCCAGTTCCGTACGGATTTTCAGGTCTTTATTGATCTGATAACCCAGGTCCATAACCGTTTTCACACTCTTACTGTTGAGGGTATAGCGGGTATTTTCACGTTCTTCTACCAGGTTAAAAGGAAGGTAAACATCTCCGTTTATGTTCCCAAACATATCCGGATCGTAGTTAAAAGCACCGGAAGCATCTCTTACCGTTTGGTAAGGATTTACATTCCTGGTATAAGTGGCCAGATTCGTAAATGAATCTGCATCTGTCAGGTAATTATTACGTTTGGTTTTGGAACCAAAAATGGCCACTCCCGCTTTCAATTTCGGAGAAATGTTAAAATCCGTTTTCAGGGTCATGTTGTAGCGTTCCATTCCGGTTTGCTTCGTCGTTCCTTTTTCGTTATAATAACCACCCGAGAAGTAATAGCTCGCCTGTTCCGTTCCACCAGACAATGCCATCGTGTATTGCTGGTTAATGGCCTGCTGATACAATTCCTTTTCCCAGTCTGTACCTTGTGTCCTCAATGCATTGATTGCATTTTGTGTAGCCGTACTTAAACCTGAGAAACCATTGGTTCTATACGTATTCAGTTCTCCGCTTTTATTAAGAATTCTGGAGATTGCACCCTGGTTATCTCTCCAGGTCAGATCAGATCTGGAGGCTAAGCCCAATTCAAAATCTACCTTTTCATTGGCATTCATCAAATTTAGTTTGCCGAGGTCAGGTCTTTGTGCGATAAAGGTATTGGCGCTGAAATTGATCGACATCGGTCCTTTTTTACCCTTTTTTGTAGTAATCACAATTACGCCATTGGCAGCCCTTGCTCCATAAATAGAAGTTGCGGCAGCATCTTTCAGGATCGTAATGTCCTCGATATCGTCCGGGTTTAGTCCGGCGATCGGCAAATTACGCAACTGGTCAATATTGTCTTTATCTGCAAGTCTGCTTGGCAGATCTGTTCCTTCCAGTGGAAGGCCGTCCAATACCCATAAAGGATCCTGGGTTCCGTTCAAAGAAACCGTACCACGGATTCTGATCTTAGGTGCTGCGCCTGGTCCGCCGGTAATGGTACTTACATTTACCCCTGCTACCTGTCCGGCCAGCATCTGATCAATTCCGGATACCCCGGTCTGACGGATTTTACTGTAATCCAGTTTGGTAGTTGCAGTCGTATTTTTACGTTTGGCAATGTCCGAATATCCATTCACGACAACCTCACCCAATGTATTGTCACTGTTTTTCAGGGAAACAGTGATATTGCTTTTATTGATGATATTGATCAGCACGGCATTGTACCCAAGGTAACTTACTTTTAAAGCAGTAGTTCCTTCCGGTACTTTTAAGCTAAACTTACCATTGCTATCGGTTACCGTTCCGATCACAGAATTCTGGATCACACCAGGAACTCCACTCTGCTCACCAATTACGGCATTGTCTACAAATACAGAGGCCCCCGGGATGGGCAAGCCATCCTTTTCGTCCAGCACCGTTCCGGTGATGGTCGTTTGTTTCTGACTGAAACCCGTCAGGCTTATGCCTAACAGGAACAGTATTAAAAGTAATTGTTTATTCATATCCCCTATATTATTTTATTAGTTTGTTGGTTGTTCTTTAGTTCATTTTAAGGCTCTGACGAATCCTCAGGATCAGGTCCATATAATGGCCTTTTGTGGCATCATCCCCTCTGCCTTTATTTTTTTCTAATAGTGTGACAATCTGTAACAGCTCTCCGCGTTTCGCTGCGGCTACATCAGAGGTCCTGCTCATGGAACTGAATTGAATGTTTCTTAATGAAGTATGATCAGCTCCTGCGGCAGCCTTGCCATTATCGCCGAAATCACAGATCTGCAATTCATTTTTCAGTTTAAATGTGTTTTCTTTTAAGGAGTTTTTGGTGATTTTCTCCAGCATTTTATCTGTGCTTACCAGCAATACATCTACGTAATTTTGCTCCAACATGCGGTCTTCCACAGAAAGGGTTTTACCGCTTAACGTTTTTGCAAAGGCTGTTGATCTCAGTTCTTTCAGTAATTCGGCTACTGTAAAAACGTTTTCTTTACCCAGCATGACTTCCATTTCCATCATTCTCAAGAGGCGCTCCTGGCTGACCAGGCTATACAAGAAACCATATTGAAATTCACGTTTCAGGTTATAAGGGGCATATTCAAACGGACCCATTGGTGATTCTTTAACCGGGAAAGTTTTTTTTAACAGGTCTTTATTGAACAACCATTCCGGAGCGGTGATGGCCTCTTCTTTTAAAAACTTTAATGCTTTTACCTGCATGGTTTTAGGAACCGGTGTATAGGCATTTTTATCGTCTCCTGCTACCGGTTTTTCCAGGTATAAACCACCAATGTTCGCCATCACGTGCTCTGCATAGGTTTGCCATTGATAGATGGCTGCCATAAAGAGTTTTCCAGCCTGAAGATAGTCTTCGCCATCATTGGAAGCCCAGGTGCTGATTTGTGGCACCAGACGCTTCAGGTTTGCCAATCCATATTGACTTGCTTTCACCGCATCGTCTCCTAAATCTTCAGATTGTGCCCTTGGATCGATCACATTTTTAGAGTCCTGTTGTTCTCCATAGTGGTATAAAGGATCGTTGGCATGTACTTTAATCCACTCTCTGAGGATAGGAAGTTCCTGATGCGGATCTTCTACATCTAACCAACGGTATCCCCATGCAATGGCATATTTATCATAAAGTCCGATCTGAGGTGTAATATTAGTCACCTTATCTTCCGGTTGTGCCACATAATTGAAACGTGCATAATCCATGATGGAAGAAGCTGTTCCGCCCATACGGTTGGTAAAGGAAGGGGAACGCAAAGAATCTACCGGAAAGGAGAAAGAAGAGCTCATATTGTGTTTCAGACCTAAAGTATGACCGATCTCATGAGAAGATACAAATCGGATGGCATGTGCCATGCGTTCATCAGAAAGCTTGTTTTTTCTTGCTTCCGGATCAATCACCCCTGTTTGCACCCTCATCCAGAAATTCAAAGAGGTCATGACGTTATGCCACCAGATCACATCTGATTCCAGGATTTCTCCGGAACGTGGGTCAACCACTGCGGGTCCCATTGCATTAGACTTCGGTGAAGCCGCGTAGGTGATCTCCGAATAACGGATATCATCTCCATCATAATCAGTGGTATCGGTCACTTCTCTCGCCTGAATCGCATTTTTAAACCCGGCTTGCTCAAAAGCTTTCTGCCAGTCTGTTACTCCTGCAATGATTTGTTTTCTCCATTGTGGAGGAGTGGATGGATCGATATAAAAGATGATTGGCTTTACCGGCTCCACCAGTTCTCCTTTAAGGTAACGGGCGCGGTCTTCCGGTTTAGGCTCCATTCTCCATCTCGTTAACAGCGCTCTGGTTTCCAGTTTATGCTGGGCATCAGAGAAATACCATCTTGGGGTGGTAAAAAAACCAACTCTATCATCTGCAAAACGAGGTTTCATCGGCTTTTCCGGCAATAAAAGCAGGTTTGTAGTCACCGCCATACTCACGGGTATCGTTGTTGTGCCTTCGGTTACTTTGGTCGTCAACAACGCACGCACCACAATATTTTCCGGAAAGCTCTTGATGTGCTCAATACCGGATAAACTGGTTTTTGGCGCAGTCCCCAATCCAATATCTGTAAAAACATCATTAAAACTCTTCTCCGTTCCATCAAAAACCTTATTCATTTTGATCACTACTGCTGAAGAGTCCGGCGAGTATGCTTCGATCTTGAAAGATTCAATTACAGAACCCACGAAGTTATCTTTCACGGAGCGGGTGATGGCATCCCCTGCCGGCGATTCCACCTGTGGAACAATCGATTTTACCCATATCGTTTTAGCCAGTTTGTTCTGAGAAAAACGAATCACTTTATTGTCATAGTTAACCCCTTTATTTACCCCTAACTCATTTATCGACAGTGGTACGGAAGAGATCTTATTGACAATCAGAAAATCCTTTCCCATTAATTTTAAAGGAATCTCAAAGTAATAATCCATTTCTACCTGATGAACTTTAAACAAGCCATTCAGGGTCTTGGCTTTCTTTAAAAGCTCGGTATAATTTTTAAGGTCTTTGCCTTTGGTGGTATCGGCAAGGTTCTTCTTTTTTAAGGTATCAGTAACTGCTTTCTTAACAATTTTCTTAGGCAATTTATTGGGAGTCTGTGCGTTTACATTGAACGCAAAGAGGCATACCATGCCCAGAAAAAGAGGCATCCTTACAGTATCGGCTAGTTTAATCTGGTGTTTTTTTCCGGTTGAAAAAAATGAAGTCTTATTCAAAATCATGTTCCAAAGTGCTGCATAATTGGCACATTATGAAATTATTAGGAGTGGAATGGCGCATTATGTTTAGTGAAAGCGCAGTTTTAAGGAGTGAAAAAAATCATTGTTAATTAAATATGATGTCCTGATTATTATTCAGTTAAATACAAAACAGGAAGAAAGCACTGATATTGATCCCCTTCCACGCCATACTTTAGTTGTTGATTTCCAAAATAAGCATAGGTACTTTGCAGGTAATTTAAACCCTGTTTTCCGGAATCGCGGACATCGGGGCGGAGTTGCAGGTTATTGCTCACCATAATTCCTTCACCCAGGCTCTCGATCCTGATTTTTAACGGGTTGGATTTGGATAGGATATTGTGCTTCACTGCATTTTCAATCAGGGTTTGCAAACTCATAAAAGGGATTTTCCCTTGCAGGTGTGCTTCAGAAATCTGCAGGGTTAAAGGTTCCAGTCCTTCTCCAAAACGGATCTTCAATAAGAAAAAATATTCATTCATGAAGCGAAGCTCTTCTTCCACAGTTGCCAATCCGTTGGGATAGGATTCCAGTACATAACGGTAAACTCTGGATAGCTTGACCACAAAAGATTTTGCCAGATCAGGATCCTGTGCAATCAAGGCGTTTAAAGAGCTGAGGGAATTGAACAGGAAATGCGGATTCACTTTCTCTTTTAGTTTTCCGAGTTGCAACAGCGCATTTTCCTTTTGTTGCCGCTCGGCAATGAGATTCAAAGCTTGTTTCTCCATAGAGAGTTCCTGCAGGTTGATTTCCACTTCCCTTCTGATGATAAATTCCTTTTGCCATCTGCGCTGATACAGCCAGATCAGCCCTATGATGATGCTTACTGCGATCAGTCCCAGATAAACGGAATAATTCTTGATCGCCGTTACGTCTTCTTCCAGGAGAAAGCTTGGAACATCTACCACCAGTGTCCATTTTAAACCTACGATCGCATTGGGGATATAGTACCTCTTCACCGGGATTTGAATGGAATCTGACATCGCCTTTTCGCTTCGGATTTTTCCACCTCCGATCACCCTCGTGTTCATTTTTTCCATCCGCATCTGGTACAGCTTTTTTCCGATCACTTTTTCGTATGGACTGTAGATACAAACGCCGTTTTCATCCACCAGAAATCCAAAAGTGAAGGTAATGGGGTCGATATCATAAAAGGCAAGCCGGAGTTCCTGCAGGTTGATGTCCAGGCCAAAGATCAGCTTACCTTTTGGGGATTGCAGCAGATCTGAGGCCGTAAGCCAATGCAGGGTATCCCTTTTATCGCTCATACTGGACCTGACCATAGGCCCATTCTGAATAAAAAACTGTTGCTTTGCCCAGGTTTTCACTTCATCCGGCATTGCCGCCTTGTGAACACCTTCCTTGTTACGCACCAGGTAAAAGAAGGAAGTATCCCTTCCTTTTACGACGGCATACCAGGCGCGGTTCACCTTTTTTTCTGCCAGTACAACCTGTCGAAGTGTTTTCTGCAGGTTTTCATCGCTCAGCTCTTCCGTGTAAGGGCCTTTCCCCTCCTCAAACACCTTCACCGCATTCCGGTTGATATTCAGGATATTATTAAACTCATAATTAAAGACGCTGAGCTTTTGCTTGAATAAAATCGCCCCTGCAAATTCCGAAATCCGGGTCATGCGTTTTTCCACAAGACTACCGGTAAAAAGAATGATCCCGATGATACACAGAAATACGGTTAAACCGATGACTATCAGGTATCGGGGTTTTTGTAGGGCAAGCTTCATTGCCGCAAAGATAAGAAAATCAAGCCCATAGCCTCTACAATTTTTAACTCATCAACATTGTGGAGGCAAATCAAAAAGCCCGGGACTGCACAAACGTTTGCGGCAGCTCCGGGCTTCTTATAAAAACGGAATATTCCTACTTATTTCATACTTCTAACCGTGGTATTTCCACCACCTTCCAGGGTTAGGCTAACTGGCTTATTGGCCGTCCATCCACCTCTGGTGAAATCAGGAATATCTACACTGGAAGACCGCTTTGAAACAGATTTCTTGCTCAATGGTACAATACAGCTCCAGGCTGCAGCATCATAAACATCCTGATCTAAAGGAAGTCCGTTGCGCAGGCAATCGATCAGTCGCCAGTCCATCATGAAGTCCATTCCGCCATGTCCACCGACTTTTTTAGCGATATCTCCCACATGTTTGATCAGTTCCGGGGTATACTTATCATATAATTTTTTCATTTCATCCTCTTTCAGCCATTCTTCCCCAAAGGTGATGCGTTCCGGATCAGGCCATTTGCTGGCAAATCCTTTTGTTCCGCTCAACAGGTGGATTCTGGAATATGGTCTTGGAGAGGTCACATCATGCTGCAGCATTAAGGTTTTCCCCTTGCTCGTTCTGATGGTGGTGGTATTCATATTACCTCTGTAGTTTCTACCTACAAATTCATTGTAGAAAGCATCTTTTTTCGCCCTTTCTTTAGCTTCATCACCCATCATAAAATCATTGGTAGATACGGAAACCAGGTAATCCATTTTATCCCCTCTGTTGATGTTCATACATTGTGCAATCGGCCCTAAACCATGTGTAGGATATAAGTTTCCATTGAAATCAATGTTTTCTTTTAATCTCCACATGCTCTCATACCCTTTCTTGTTAAAGTTCAGCCCTAACAGATCATGAATATAAGCCCCTTCTGCATGGATCAGCTCTCCGAACATGCCCTGACGAGCCATATTTAAGGTCAGCATTTCGAAGAAGTCATAACAGCAGTTTTCCAGCATCATACAATGCTTCCGGGTCTTTTCAGAGGTTTCTACCAGTTTCCAGCAATCTTCGATTGTGAGCGCCGCAGGAACCTCTGTAGCGGCATGTTTGCCATGCTCCATCGCATAAACTGCCATTGGGGTATGTAAATGCCATGGGGTACAGATGTAAACAAGGTCCAGGTCTTCTTTATCGATCATTTCCTTCCAGCCATTTTCGCCGGAATACTCTGTTGCTTTAGGCAGGCCTTTTTCGGTCAGGAATTTTTGTGCAGCAGTTGCCCTTTCCGGAAGTTTATCACAGAGGGCTTTGATCTCCACCCCTTCAATAAAGGACATGCGCCCTACCGCACCCGGTCCGCGCATTCCAAGGCCAATAATTCCAATGCGAACTTTATCTATCTTTGGTGCCGCATATCCGCACATGTTAAATTTTGGCGCCGCTTCGCTATAGCGATAACTGCTTTCGGCTTCAGCTCCTGCCTCTTTTGAGAAAGCAGGCAATCCGATGGCTACTGCTCCCGTGCCAATGGCCAGTGATTGTAAAAATTTTCTACGGTTAGGTTTCATTTGTGGTCTTGTTTGGTTAGAATTAATGTATTAAACGAATATAACGAATCTGCCTGCTCCTTTTTAGCGCTTTGTCAACGCAAACGCTTGCGTAAAAATCAGGTGACTGATTTATTCCATTAATCCGGCAGCTTCCTGATCTTCATATTTAAGAATCTGTGCTTTCAACACTCCTTTTAATTCCTTTGTAATCGAATCATATCCCTTTTTTCCGAAAAGGTTATTTTCTTCGCTGGGATCCTTTTGAAGGTCATAGAGCTCCCAGGTATTCACCCGCTCATAGAAACGGATCAACTTGTACCTGTTGGTCCTGACGCCAAAATGTGGTGAAACAGAATGAACGGTATTTTCATAGTAATGGTAGTACATCGCCTCCCTGCCCTTGGTTTTAGGATTTCCTTTGAGTAAGGGCATAAAAGATTTCCCCTGTACCTCTTTTGGCACTGCCAACCCCGCAGCATCCAGCATGGTTGGGGCGATATCCAGGTTCATCACAAAATCTTCAGATTTGCTGCCCGGCTTGATCTTTCCCGGATAACGCATCATCATTGGTGTCCTGAAGGATTCTTCATACATAAAGCGTTTGTCAAACCAACCGTGTTCTCCCATATAAAAACCCTGATCGGACAGGTAGACGACGATGGTATTCTCTTTTAAATCATGTTGGTCCAGATAGTCCAGTGTGCGTCCTATATTGCGGTCTAAAGAAGCTGCAGTACTCAGGTAATCTTTCATATAACGTTGATATTTCCATTCTACCAAGGCTTTCCCTTCCAGTTTTCTGGCTTTAAAATCAGCTTCCACCGGTTGGTAATAGGCTTCAAACTTCGCACGCTGTGCCTCATTCATGCGGTTCACCGCAGGTTCTCCCTTCTTGCTGTAAGAAAGCATTTTCAGGTCGTAACCCAAAGTCATGGTTTTATCTATGGTCATGTCCTGAACCTTTGCCGCTTCCCTGTTCAGGTAAGCATCATAAAAGTTCGCTGGCATTGGAAAGTGCTGCTTTTCAAAACGCCCCATATCTGTGGTATCCGGCATCCAGGAACGGTGCGTGGCCTTATGTCCGATAACCAGGCAGAAAGGTTTGGAAGGATCTCTTTTCTCCATCCATTCCTCTGCGGCATCTTCAATCAGGTTGGACACATAACCTGTTGTCTTTTTCCTGCTCCCATCCATCATCAAAAAATCAGGATTGTAATAATCCCCTTGATCGGGAAGAATCTGCCAGTAGTTAAAACCCTCCGGATTACTTCCCAAATGCCATTTCCCGATCCATGCCGTCTGGTATCCTCCGGATTGCAAATGTTTCACAAAAGTATCCTGGTTTCCATCAAACCTGGAATGGTCGTTGTCTTTGAAGCCATTTTTATGACTGTATTTTCCGGTCAGAATCACGGCTCTGCTGGGGCCACAAATGGAGTTGGTGACTTATGCCTTGTTGAAGATCATCCCTTCCTTTGCAATCCTGTCGATATTTGGGGTTTGCATCAATTTGCTTCCGTAAGCACTGATCGTTTGGAAAGCATGGTCATCAGAAACGATGATCACCATATTGGGCTTTTTCTGGGCAAATAACGCAGAAGACAAAAGCAACAAGCTAATAAAAAGAGGGATTTTTTTCATAGAATAAATATAGTCATCGTCTTTTAATTCCGGGTTAACGGCTTTCGAAACGGTAAGATGAACCTTTAACAGCGTTGAAGCTAAGCACCCCGGCTTTATCTTTTGTCCGGGCAATCGTTTTACCCCCGGCATCTTTCAATAGGGTATTTTCAGGTAAAGCCACCTGACAAGGCCCGGCATTCAGCGCAAGTATTTTACCGCTTTTCAGCCTGGAGTTTTGCCATTCAAAATCAACTACAAAAGCATTTCTGGCCCTCATTCCTTTCACACTTCCATCTTTCCAATCTCTATTGGAAGGCAATGCCGGCAATAAGCGGATCACATTGTCTTTTCCATGGCTCTGCATCAGCATTTCTGCGATCCCTGCTGTTCCTCCAAAGTTCCCATCAATCTGGAATGGCGGATGTGCACAGAACAGGTTCGGATAAGTTCCACCGGAATGCATGTTTAATTTACGGATGGGGTCTACCGGAGTAACCAGTTGTTGAAATAGTTTCAAAGCGTGATCACCATCTCCTAGTCTTGCCCAGAAATTGATCTTCCAGGCTTTCGACCAGCCCGTACCATCATCGCCTCTTTGTTTCAGTGTTTCTCTTGCCGCATTTGCCAGTTCCGGGCTATCCCATGGGGTAATTTCTTCGTAAGGATGTAAGCCATATAAATGTGAGGTATGGCGATGCTGAGGCTCCTCATCTTTCCAATCGTTCAGCCATTCATTAATGTCTCCGGCAGCACCGATCTGATTAGGCGCAAGCCGCTTTCTGATCTTGGTTAATTTTCCTGCCCAGTCCTGATCTTTATCTAAAATTTTTGCAGCTTCTATGCTATAGCCAAAGATTTCCCTGCAGATCTGCATGTCCATCGTTGGCCCCATTGCCGTTTGTCCTTTAAAACCATCTGGCATGATATAGGTGTTTTCCGGTGAATTCGAAGGAGCGGTGACCAGCCATTTGTGTGTCGGCTCTTCAATGAGGATCGCCGATAAAAAGTTAGCGGCTTCTTTAAGTACCGGATAATATTTTGCGAGGAAAGCCTTATCTCCGGTAAACTGATAATGTTCCCAGATGTGTTCACACATCCATGCTCCTCCGGTAAGCGTAGAACCCCATTGCGCCCCCTCTCCCGGAGAAGTGTATCCCCATGGATTGGCAATCACATGTGCTACCCATCCCGGCGCATTGTAATAGGCTTTTGCCGTCTTCATACCAGGTTTAACGAGGCCCGCAATAAAGCGGTGTAAAGGATCTGCAAGGTCTCCTAACCCGGTAGGCTCGGCCAGCCAGTAGTTCATCTGAATGTTGATGTTCATGTGATAATCACCATTCCAGGGCGTCTGGTATTCTTCCGCCCAGAGGCCTTGCAGGTTGGCAGGTAAACTCCCCCGTTGTGAGGAAGAGATCAGTAAATAACGTCCGAAATTATAATACAATGCCGGAAACTGAGGATCGGGCAATTGTTTTGCATAGCGGACTAAGCGTTCCGGGGTACTTAAACCTGCAACTTCAGTACTTGCTCCTTTAAGGTAAAACCGGTTTCTGTTGAAAAAGCTGCCAAAGGCATTGACATGTGCTTTTTCCAGTTGTAAAGGGCTAAGTTTCTCTGCGCGAAGCAGGTTGTTTTTTACAACCTGTACCGGATCTGCCCCTCTTTTGCTGTAATCAGCGATGTTATAATCTGTAGCAGCCGTCCAAAGCAAAATACATTCATCGGCATTGAGAACTTCGATCTCCGTTCCTTTAATGGATTTCCTGCCCCCATTGGCCTGCACCTGTAATCCTGCAGCAAAGCGTAATCCTGCTTCTTTGCCATTTGGCAATTGCCCGGTCATCATCAGGCGCTGGCCCTCACTTTTTACGCTTGCATTTTCTTTCCTGTTGATGCTGGTGGAAAAGCTGATTTTCCCTTTTTCCGAAGCCCTGATTCTGATCATCATGATGTTTCCGGGAATGCTGATCAATGCTTCCTGCGTATAGGTAACCCCGTTCCGCTTCCAGCTCGTTTTCGCGATGGCCTTTTCCAGGTTTAAGGTTCTGTGATAATCTGAATAAGCAGCAGTGGTATCCTTCCAGGAGATGAACAAATCGCCCATGGTCTGATAACAGCCATAAGGAACATTTTGCCCGTTTCCGGAACCGGAGCCTGCTCCTTTCGCTACAAACTGTTGTTGTAACAACTCCTGAGCTTCTTTATTCTGACCTTTCAGCAGTAAATCCTGAATGGGTTTCAGGTGGTTGTGGGCATTTTCATTGTCCGCATCCTGTACCCCGCCAGACCATAAGGAGATCTCATTGAGCGTGATTTTGTCTTTATTAGGGTTTCCACCAATCAGTGCACCGAGACGGCCGTTTCCTAATGGCAAAGCCTCCTGAAAGGAGGCCGCTGGTTTTTTAAAATAAATCTGTATATCGGAGGATTGTGCATGACAGGTTCCGCTCATTGCAAAGAGCAGGCTCTGGCCAATTGCCCCTAAAAAAAAGTGTTGGTACAACTTCATATTTGGTTTGGTTTCAGGTGTGTTACCCAAAGAACGGTACAATTCGCCACCAGAAATTTTACCTTTCTGTCAAATTATTAAGGGATTTTGGCTTTAACTCCTTTATTTCCCCATGGCCGTTCTCAATTCTGATTCTTTAGCTGCATTCCAATATCCACAATCCAGCTGTAGAAATACCGAGGTATAGGGAATGGTTTCATTGGTTTTGATCACCAATACCTTAAACAATTTTGATTCCGCATCCAGTTTCTTAAACACCTCGTCGTGAAGCAAGGTCTGAACGTTTTGTGTGCCAAACATGGCTTTGGAATCCTGAATAAATTGAGTCACTCCTTTTGCCTGTTCTTCTTTAATAAAGCCCAGTTCTTTATCCCGGTAAATGATCGGCTTCACATGTGTAGACTGATTGACCTGACCTAAAACGAGCTTTAACACCGGCAAAAGGTCTTCATTGGCATAGATGTATTCCATACCCGGCGCATTTTGTTCCGGAAAGGCTTTATCTACGATAAGAATCCAGTTCCGATGCCCAAGGAGGGGAAGTTTTTCATCAAACTGTTGTTTCCAGTTGCTTTCTTTCTTTAGGGAAGTAACCGTTGTTTTCTGATTTGCTGCGAAATTACATCCGGCAATCAGGAAAACACTGCTGATCCCTATCGAGAGCAGCAGTGTTTTTGAAGTTGTTGAGCATATTTTCATAAGGATATTTTTTTTAGCAGTTCACTGCATTAAGAAAAAACGACGGTTAAACTTTGGTTTTCTCTGATCAGCAACCGGCTATCAAAAACAAGCTCTAATGCTTCTCCTTGTTGTTTAAAGCGCAATGGCACCTTCAATTGACCAACTGTCGCCGTTACCGACTTCAACGCTCCGCTTCCGATCTTTTCCAGTATCAGCTTTTGCAGGGATAACTCACCATAACTAAGTTTTATGCTGTGCGACTGCTTCATTCCGGTTTTCTTTTGCGCATACGTACCCCATGCTTTGGCCGTAGTAAATGGTGCTTTAAAGTCCTCTTTGTTCCATTTCGGTGCAAAGCCCAGTTCTCCTTTCGGGCCATGACAGGTAAAACCACAAGCCGTGATAAAAGTTCCGTAACTCGCCATTGCCCTGGCATAATGGTCACTACATTCTATTTCATTAAACGGATTTCTTTTTGAAGCATGGTAACGATCCTGAATCACACGGGTCAACACGAGGCTTTCCCCAATCATGCCTTCTGCCATCATGTGTGCAGCCACCTGGTGCTCAAATCCGCTCATACATTCATGGAAATACCCCAGTTGCCAGGTTACATTTTCACCAAAAGGTTGCGATTCATTGTGAGGATTGGTATTCATCACCATCCCACCCTCACCTTCAAGGGCATAAGGACGGCCACCAATATGGGTTTTAATGTAAGGTCCAACATCCATCGTGAAATTGTATTTCCATAATGCTTTCAATGCTGCCAGCGCTTTATCTTTAGCAAGGACCCGGGGCAAGCCCACCTGAAAAGCCCAGCTTTGTCCGTATACCTGATCAATATGACAAGTATTGTAAGAACCTAATTTCTTCCGGCCCTGTACCGGATCAGGACGATGAATAAAGTACTCTCCGTTAAAAAGTTCCTTTTCCATATTCTTACGGCCATTGTCGACATACGTTTCACATATTTTAGCAAAAGTCTTATCGTCCATTTCTTCTGCCATGAGCTGCGCCGCTTTTGCTGCTGCAATACAGAGACCCACAATCCAGGCGATTTCTCCTTCCCAAACCGCATCCAGTGTATTTTCCATCGGCGTATCTGTCATTCCATCTCCGTTTTTATCCTGGGCCAGCATAAACTCTACTGCTTTTTTGATCTTTGGCCAGTTGGTACGCAAAAAGGAGTCGTCGGCATTCATTTGATGCTCCCTGTAAAAGCGCAATACCGTTCCTGCCTGTCCGTCGATTGCGGGATGGGTTTCATTTTCGCCACGGAACATGATCGCCCCGCTTTCTTCTTTAAATCCAAGGCCAAGATCTACACGTTGGCGCAAGTCTCTTTCTAATTCGGGAAAGATCCGGGCAACGGCATGTGCATATTGCCAGACATGGGTACAGGTTCCGGCACAGGCCCCCACTCCTTCCCAGCTCCAGAATCTTCCATCTGCAAACCGATAAGTGTTGGCGGTGGCCAGGGTTCCAATGTTTAAAAACGTCCGCTCCATAAACCAATGCGGTAAAGTCGTGTCGTTCCAGGTTTTTACCCAGCGCTCAGTTGTGTTCGTTAATTTATCAAAATGATCGTTCAGATAAGTACTTACTGCTTTCGCATCTTTAAACCTTTGGCCATATTGATAACCTGCTTCGGCATTCTTCACCAGATTTTTCAGTTTGGGATTGGCATTATTGAAATGCCAGCTGACAGAATAATCGGCAGTCACAGATTTTCCCGGAGCGAGATTTTTATGAGTGCCAATCGCGGCAACCAGCTTTTCGGGGGCCAATGCCGTAGCCGATTCCAATGGAGTCCCGCTAAAACTCTGCGCCTTTACCGGCCAGGGTTGAAAAGCCGCATAGCCCTTCGCATTGCTGCCATGAAAGCTGAAACACATCGTACCATGGTCTATTGCTTTAGCGAGCTCTTCCGATCCCCCAAAAGTGGAATAGATATGGGTAGCGTTTGTCGTAGAAATCACTTCATTTTTGCGTTTCCCGGAACCGTCTTTAGCGCTTAATTTATTGACTCCATTTTCCATCCAGCCAATCAGGGAAACTTCTGCAGGGCTGTTGGTGGTATTTTTAACTTCCAACCTCAATACTGTTGCCGGCAGTGCCGAATCTGCAGCATCCAGGGGAATAAAAGGGGCATAGACTTTCAATTGAACAGCCAGCGGAAAATCCTTGCTGCTATAGCTGATCGTCGCCATCGGATAGGCAGGTGTAAAAGTCACCTCATCCCAATGATCTTCATTGAGTTCTTTTACAATGGTTTTCCCATTGATGACCAATTTAACGGCAAAGCCCTGCTCTAACACCCGTTTATTGCCTGCAATGGCTGGTTCTACATAAGCGGCACCATCCCTCACACGAATCTGTCTTACCGAAGTTCCATCATTCCAGTTCAGGACTTTAGGATCAATTCCTTCCTGATTCCCCTCAAAGGTTTCATTGTAAATCTGCCAAAGCCAAAGTCTTCCATCTCCACCAACATATACCGTTCCTGCATGTAAACCTCCGACAGGCATTCCGATATATTTCAATTCATTCTTAGTTTTAAGATAGGCAGTAGCCTGCCCACGGTTAAAAAGTGATTTCAACCATTGCGGATCGATGTTCTTTTCTTCTGGAATATTGTGTTTAGGATAGTCGAGGGCAAAAATACTTTTTGCCCAGACGGGGAATTGCAAAAGGGCAAAGCCTGCGGTCAGCAAACCTGCTTTTTTGAGAAAGTCCCTTCGGTCTGTAGCGGTGGTTTTTATCATATTTGGTTCTTTGTGTGTGCATCAGGAGATCAGAAGCGCCCGGAGCATCTATAAATAGCAGCCTCTTCAACTAAATCTAATTGGTTTAGCTGAGATAATTTCTGTTATGCCAAAATCACTTAATACAATGTTGAAAGGACACAATATTTACCTGCAGACTGACCGGAGCTGATCACCTGACCCTTAATTTGAACCGGCGAAGGGCTTGGTTTTCAGGCCCCAGCTCCAATTTGTTCTGATCATCGGCTTTACAGGCAGGATGTTAAATTTGCTCGTATCATATCCCTCAGAAAGTAAGATCGTTTCGCCGGGAATGGTAGAAAAACTAAGGTTCATTTTCCCTTCATGTTCAAATACCGTGAAGGCCAGTTCTTTCCTTTTATCAGAACTCACCATGCTCACTTTCATATCCGTCTGTACCTGACAGGTATCTCCTTTGGTGCTAAAGATCCTGATGAATGAAGTGGCTCCATCTTCCCTGTTCGCAGAAACCAGAAAGCCGCCTTCTGCACGGAACTTATCAAAGGATACATTTTTCCATTGATCGGGAACTGCAGGGAAAACCCTTATTTTTCCAGCCCAGCTTTGGATCAGCATTTCCTGAATAGAAGTAGCCGCCGAAAGTGGGGTTTCGATTACCGGACCGGACTCCTGATAAAGGGTATTGGGCTTGATGAACTGATCAAAAAGTTGATTTAACAAATCATAGGACTGATTTCCTTTTCCCATCATCGCATTGATCGAAGCTGCACCGGTAAAGGTGTAACCCTGCAAAGCCCCTTTGAGTGAAATCCAGTGGTTCAGAGATTTCTCGATGAGTTCCCTGTGCTCCGGCTGATCGGTATTGATCAGGCGATAAGGATAAATCATCAGCAGGTGAGAATAATGACGGTGTGAACTGGTCAGCGGTACGTCCTTACCAATCATCAGACCGGTATCGTCTACCGGATAAGGAACCAGATGTGCTAATATCGATTCCCATTTTCCACGGTCTGCATCTTTCAGTTCTTCTTTTTTATCCAGTGCAATCAGCGTTTGTAATCCCCAGCGCAGGCTGGATAAGGCATAATTGGCATCCTCGGCATATTTGTACTCCGGAGAAAAAGAAGAAGGTAAATGAAAAACGCCTGCCTCATCTTTTTTCAAATGATACAAAAGATGGTTTACAGACCTTTTTAACAAAGGGTAAATGTATTTGGTCAGTTCTTCCCGGTCTTTGGTATAGGAATAATATTGATAGTAGTAAAACATCACCCAGGTGAGGTTCCCGAGTTCGAATTGTCCATGCTCTTTATTTGCCTCGAGCAAGGGAGAAACCAGGTCATATCCGGTGGTCCGTCCAATAGCCGCCGCATCTTTCCGCCATTCTTCAGGAACATTACTGATCAGGTTTGCTAAGTTTTTATTCAGGGTATTAAACAGCGATTTTCCCAGTTCCAAATGATTGGAAGCGAAAATCGGGGAATAGGTTAATTGTGTATTGAGGTTCCACCAAATGCCCGGCCATGGCGTTTTACTGGTAAACCATGGCCCCATCAGGTCGACCATCGGCTTATTGGCCCTCGTTGCAGCAGCGAGCTTATACAACTGAATCCAGTAAAAACTTTCCATCCGCTGATCCGGAAGAGAAAGGAAACTTTGCTGGTAAAACTGATGCCACCATTTTTGATGGGCCGCAAAAACAACCGGCATTTTTGTAACCAGGAAGCTGTTGATCGCAGTGGTTGCCTCCTTTATTTCATCCAGCTGCCCTTCTGCATCATATCCGACAGAAATCAGCATGGTGCTTTCGTTTAGCCCTTTTTTAGCCGTCCAGGCTGTGGCATATCCACCACCATTTAACAGCAACTGATGACAAATGGAAAATATTCCTGATTTTTTAAGGGAGAAGGCTGGGTTTTCCGGATATACTTCCGGATTCCCGGTATTGTTCTGGTTCATGCGCGGACTTTTACTGCTTTCCGCCACGAACTGCCAGTTGATATTTTTTTCCTGCTGCGTACCTTTTGCCCGGATATAGATGACATTCGTATTTGCGGGAACAAAGGCGCTGAATTCCAGGGTCCCTTTGCTGGTATAGATCGTCCCCCCGGCTTTGGCGTTATAGAGGTCCAGACTCATCTTAGCTCCGGTGATTTTGCCAATGGTCTTTAATGTCATCCTTCCTATAGGCAACCTTGGCCTGGAGATCAGCGCTTCCGAGAGTGCTGTCCCCTGATGTTGCCGTTGATCAGTTACATCGGTTCTTCCGACATCAAACCGGATGGTATACTCATCTTCTTTGTAGATATTGGTCCCCAGCAAGCCATTCCCCAATAAGATTCCTGTATAATAGCTTGTGCTGATGGAATCCCAACGCATGGTTTGGCGCTTCATGTAATCCGCCCAATTGATTTCCGGATTTTTCACCTGTGCAACCACAGCGATGCTGCATAGCAAAAAGACAAAACAAGCGTAAATCTGTTTCATAAGATTAAATCCTTTAGTTAAATCTAATCAGATTTACTTAAAATTCCGTCAATATGCCAAAATAGCTTAATGTTATACCGAAATCCCTAAATATCCATGAACTGGATATCTTCCAGTCTGTAGGGATCCATTAGCTTATATCCATTGACTAGAATGGTCGGTGTAAAAGTAATTTCAGCCATTTCACACCAGGCCTTTTGCTTCTCCGTTACCGTATTCATTTCCTCATTGATGCTTACCGGATATTGACTGGCCCAGGTATCGTAATCTTTGCTGCTTTGTTTGTACCATCCGTTTAGTGCTTCACCTACATATTTTCCATCTTTCGAAAGGCTTAATGCGGTTACATGTCTGGCTACTTTTGTGCGGGCATCTTCCTCCTTATTTGCAGTGGTAAACAGGATCTTCAACTGCAGGTCTTCTCTGGTCAGCAACCATTCATCCAGCATTTTATGGGTAGCAGCACATGGACCGCAGAATGGGTTGGTGACCATAGTGATGATCGTTTCTGCATTTGGGTTGCCTAGTCTAATGGCTTTCAGGTCTTCGGGCACTGCATAACGCGGTTGTCCGGTGAGCAATTTATTGAACAAATCACTATTGTATTTAAATCCCTTAAGTTGTTGTTTCAGATGTTTGGTTTGTCCGGCTTTAGTAAGGAAAGGTTTAATGAATGCCCAGATGGCGATTGGAAGCAGAAAACAAATGGCAACAGCCGGAAGTACGGAAAAAGGAATGTTAAAAGTAAAAGAGGAATTCATCAGGAAAGCAAAGGCCTCCAGCCAGAGTACGCCTTGTATCGTGCAACAAAGTACACACCAGTTTTTAATCTTCATCTGGTATCCGATGGAGTAAAAGGTATAAGGTAAGGAGGCGACACACAACCAGGCCAGTAAACTGATGGACTGAGGATATAATAACAGGCAAAGAAAGGAGCCTGCAAAATAGAACATGCCCACCTCACTCCAGCTCAGCCAGCTGGTCACTTTAGCGGCGTCCGACTTCAAGATCGCGTTACAGTTGTTTTCCTTTCCAAGACTACATAAATTCTGTATAAAAGGATTATTGCCATCTATACTGTGCATCAATAACAACACGCTGACCACCAGGCCAACCAGTTTTACAGCCAGTAAACCCGCATAAGCAACACTTATTCCTGAGTAATTGATGGAGGCTGCAATACAAGTCAGCAACAGCAGGATTAAAAAAGGAGCACGGGCCTGATCAAACCAGCCTTTAAGCAACTCCATGTTATAGTTTTCTTCACCGCTATCTGTTTCTTTTTGGGCGTACAATATAATCCCATCCCAGTTCCTGAGGAACTCAGCCTCTTCCATCACGGCCTTTTTCTCCCTTTCGTTGGTATAGGTTACTTTCCCGTTTGCAATCCCATGGATCAGCAAAAACCTTCCGCCACTATCTTTGAAATGCGCAATTAAAGGAAAAGAAAGGTCTGCCGCATTATAATCGGCTTTATCTATTCTATACGTTTCATGAGGAATTCTCCAGCCATTCAAGGAATCGCTGATGGCCAGTAAACTCGGGTATTCCGGATGCTCATTCAAATTATTGATGGCCGTAAACTTGCTTACATTAACATTAAGCTCTTTTATAAGAGAGATAACAACGGCTTCAGAATTTTCCAGCCTGGATTGCAATAGGTTTATCATATAGAGAACAGTTGATTTACAAAAAGGAATTTTTACACCTGAATAAATTTACTTTACAAACATTAGGAACAATTGGATTAAACTAATCTACAAAAAACATCATTACATTTGCAATATATTTTCTTATTATAATTTAAATAATTATCACTTTCTTTATTAAATCTGAAAAAGGCAGGAGTTTCATTTGAACGAACATCAGAATTATAATACAAGGGCATGATTCATCTGATGAGAGGAATAGAAAAACTGCCTTACCTTTGCCCCGACATTAAAACATCAAGAAATGAATATATACTTAACCGCTATTGTAAAAAGTAAAGAAGGCGCATCTGATGCGATGAAACCTTTGCTGCAACAACTTGTTGTGGAATCCAGGAAGGAAAATGCCTGCCTGCAATATGACCTTCATCAGGATCATGGAAATAGAAATGTTTTTATTTTCCATGAAATCTGGGAAAGCCATGCAGGATGGGACCTTCACAATGCCCAACCTCATATTGCCCGTTTTATAGCAGATTCAGCAGACATTATTGAGGGCACGGTACAAATTTATCATACAGAAAAGATCAGCTGATCCGGCATTAGAATATTCCCGACATAATGATTCGTTTAAACGGATAGAAAACAGGTTGTTGGGGATATTCTTTTAGCAGTCTCTTTTGATATTCTTTGATAAAATCTTCTTTTAAGTCGCCCTCCAGTCTTTCCACATAAGGGATCATTGCCGTACCCGAGGTCCAGTCGTAGATGGCCATGGCATCTTTCAGCACATGCGGATAAATCTTTTCATAAACGGTGATTTCCCGCGCAGCATTGTCGAACAAAATCCTGGAATAGCTTTCGATGGAAAGTACGGATACTCCCCTTTGCCAACCATTGAACGTGCTTTTAAAGGGTTCTTTCGCGGCGATATCTCTTAGCGTGCGATGGGTAAAATGCTCATGATTTGAGGGGACCTGAACGGCGAGTTGTCCGCCTTTTTTGAGGGAAGAAATAATTTTAGGAAGCAATTGGGGATGTCCGTCGATCCATTGCAGTGCGGCATTTGAAAAAATCAGGTCGTATTTTTCTCCGTTTTGAAGATGTGCCTCAATCTCAGACTGCTCAAAACTCAGGTTCTTCCGGCTAAACGTACTGGCATCTCTCAACATCTCTGCCGAAGCATCAATGCCCAGGACCGCGGCGCCAGGTAAGTAATCGCTCAGCTTACGCGTCAGTTCTCCGGTTCCGCAACCGAGATCTATCACTTTCAAATCCGGCTTCACTTTTATTAAGGACAGTAAATCGTAAAAAGGTTGGTAGCGTTGCTCTTTAAAAGTGTTATAGATATCCGGATTCCATGCCATAAGTGTCCTGTCTTTTTATAAATGCCCGGCCTGTTTCCGGCCGGGCATTGTGTTCGTTGTTAATGATTATTTTTGAATTACGCGAATGTCAATACGACGGTTTTGTGCCCTTCCTTCAGGCGTATCATTGCTGGCAATGGGATGCTCAGGACCATAACCTTCCGCCTCCAGACGCGTCGCATCGACGCCCAGTTTCACCAGTTCCTGCACTGCTGCATTTGCCCTTTCGTTTGATATTTTCTTGTTCACCGCAGCAACACCGGTGTTATCAGTATAACCACCCATTTTGAGCCTTACGTTTGGATAGGCTTTTAAAATGGCAGTGATGTTTTTTAACTGCTCTTGTGATTCTGCCTTTAGTGTACTCTTTCCTGTTTCAAAATATAACCTGTCAAAAGTAAACCAGGTGGTTTTATCAACGGCTTTATCCTTGTCTTCAATAAAGGAGATCAACCTGTTTTCTACAGAATTCTCTCCAATACTGATTTCAGTGCCGTCTGCTAGTTTTTTAGTGATTTTAGCACCCAGGTCCCTTACAAAATCTCCGGCTTCATTTAATTTACCGGCAACAGCGCTTGCCACGGTCCCTGCTCCTGTTTTAATCGCAGTTCCAGCAGAATCGATGCGACTTCCCATGGAATCTACTTTCGCCGATAAAGAGTCTGTAGCATTGCTCATTGATGATTTGTTACAGCCCGACCGGCCCATGATCCACCAGGCGCCTACAAGGATAATCAACAAAGGAATCAGCCATTTTAGAAAACCGCCTCCCGATTTGGTATCGTCGGATGGTCCATAATTTATCGGGGCAACTTTCGGAACTTCTACTTTTGGCACTTCCACTTTGGGGATCTCTACCCTGGGAACTTCTACTTCAGGTATTACTTCTTTAGGAATCTCGACATTTGGCATATTGATGTTGGCTAAGCCTAAAGAGTCGCCTAGGCCTTGCGGAAGGGCGGCGCTAATCTCCGCTTTACTTTCAAAAATTTTACCTAATAAATCGGTCATACTCCATCCTTTACTGGCCATTATCTTTGCAATGAAGCCGGTAACCAAGGGGGCGATCATGGCCAGTAAACCTGAAGATTTATCCGCAGACAATCCGCTGGCCGCAGAAACGGAATTGCTGACTGCATCGCTGTCCTGACCAAATAAGCCACCTAACATTGACTTTCCTTTCTCTAGTAAAGAATCATCGCCACTACCCAATAAATCTTCCGTCTGACTTACCGTACCTGAATTGGTCACATTAGAGAGCATTTTACCCAGAAAGCCTGAATCCCCTCCGGCACCATTTTTAAGGATACCGGCAAGGATGGCGGGGATGCCTGCAGAAAACCCGGTTTGCACCTGGTCTTCAGTTACGCCAGCTTTCTGGCTTAAAGATGAGATCACACTTGGGCTTACCTCATTCTTTAACATTTCAATTAAATTCATGTTTATAGGTTTTAGGTTAGAAATTTTAAATCATCATGCATCTTTCGCAAAAAATATATCCTAACTCGTAATATTCAAACAAACATGACACCGCCCACCTTTAATTTCAATTCGATACTATAACAGCATCTACACCAATGTAAATTCAAACACTTACAGTTGAAAATCAACACCTTAAAACAAATCAACAACAAAATAAGTTTTTTGTTTGCCTATTGTTTATCATCGAATCAGTAATACCTTCTATATACTTACAGGTAAAATATTAATGACGTATGATCCTGTTGCTTTTTGATCCTGCAAAAGCTCCCTATATTTGACGGCATTACTTTTTATGAATAGAAAAAAAAATCACCCGATGAAAACAGCCTCCTTAGTATTATTTCTCAGCTTTTTTATGAACTTCTCTTTTGCTCAAAAGAAAGCAAAAGACACCGATAAAAGCACACCTATGGTCATTGGATCGATCCAAAAGATCCCCTCAAAAATATTAGGAGAAGAAAGAAAAATCAGCATTTATCTCCCTGAAGACTACAAACAAAACGATACCACAAAGTACCCGGTCATCTATATCCTGGATGGGGGTGTAAATGAAGATTTCATCCATATTGCAGGAATTGTCAGGTTTAACACCCAGCCCTGGATCAACAGGTTTCCTAGATCTATAGTTGTAGGGATAGAGAATACAAACAGAAAACGTGATTTCAGCTTTGCGGTACCTAACCTGGATTTCGTGGAGAAAATGGGATTTAAGAAAGAAAGCTTCCCCACAGTAGGCGGATCTGCTAAATACATCGCTTTTCTGGAAAAAGAATTACAGCCTTACATTAGCAAAAAGTATAAAACAACGGCTCAAAAAACGGTGATCGGAGAATCTTTTGCCGGATTGTTGGCCACAGAGATTCTATTGAAACACAGAGATTTATTCAGTACTTATATTATTGTCACACCCAGCCTATGGTGGGGAAATGAGTCTTTATTGGCAGAAGCACCAAAATTACTAAAATCCGGAAGCAAAAATAAAGTTCAGGTTTATGTAGGCGCCTGTAATAAAGAGGAGGATTTAACGATGTATAATGATGCGGTTGCCTTAGCTGAGGTGCTAAAGGAAAACCAGGAAAACCTGAAGCAGGTTCATTTTGACTATATGCCGAATGAGATCCATTCTACAGCCATCCATCAGGCGGTGTACAACGCCTTTAAATTGTTGTATCCTAAAACAGAATATCAAAAATAAGCCGGCAAATCTCCTCCTGTAACAGGAGGTATAATGCCCAACAAAGCCCTTAGCAGGAAATTGCTAAGGGCTTTGTTGCAAATATGCCAGGCGCTTATTTCCTCAGGTCCTTCTTCCACCAATTGTAGTAGTTGTGTTCTTCATCTACTTCAAATCCACATCTTGGATAAAGTTTATTCCCGATATCGTTGGTCTTTTGCGTTTCCAATAAAAGACCACAGGCACCTGTCTCCTCACAAAAAGCCTTACACCGGTCGATGATTTTTACTGACAAGCCAAGGCCCCTGTATTCAGGGTCGACAAACAGGTCGCTCAACAACCACTGGCGTTGTAGTGTTTTGTAATGAAACAAAGAATAAAGCTGTGCAAACCCAACCGCTTTACCATCTACCACAGCCAGAAAGGTATCCGACTCCCCATTGCGGATCCGATCCTTCAAAAAAGCAGTCGCTTTTTCCAGGTCACTTTCCTGTTGATAGAAAATTCTGTAACTATTGAATAGTGCTGAAAACTCCTCCAAATGCTCCATGCCTGCTTTTACGATTTTTTCCATATAGATTTAAATTTTAAAGATTAATAATGCGGCAAAGTTTCCCAAAAACCGAAGAATTGTATTCCTCCAGTTTTTAGAATCTGATGGGTCCAGATCGTTTATCACAGAAAAACAATTTAAATTTGGACCGTTAAGATTACAAGATTCACAGATAAGTATAGGGCCGGATGTTAAGACCATGGAAAACGATTTTCAATATTTCTTTTAATGCTGAACAGACACTTGTGGAGCAAATTGCTTCGGTGATCAGGCAGGAAATTACCAGAGGAAGGTTGGAGAAAGGGGCTTCCTTACCCGGAAGCAGGGCTCTGGCACAAGATCTTGGCGTAAATCGTAAGACGGTCATCTTTGCGTACCAATCACTCATCGCCGATGGCTGGGCAGAAAGCAGGTTTAAGTCAGGAACCTTTGTATCGGAAAATCTGCCGGAAATAAGGAGAGATAAATTCCAAAAAGAGCGGAAGGTAAATGCCAATTTCCAGTTCAGGGAATTTGCCCCGGATCCGCTCACAGATCGCCCGCTATCAGAAAATCTTATTGTTTTTAATGAGGGTGCTCCCGACAACCGCCTGGCCCCTTTGAAAGAATTGTCCAGAGCTTACCGACGCATCCTGGAACGCCAGGGAAGATGGCAGCTGCTGGGCTATGGCGCGGAACGGGGGGATTTAAAGCTCAGAGAGATGCTCGTCCTGTTGTTATCCAGAGACAGGGGTTTTCAGGTGGATGTAAACAACATTTGCATCACCAGAGGGAGCCAAATGGCTTTATACCTCGCTGCAAAAGTGCTGATCAACCCAGGCGATGTGGTTATTTTGGAACAACCTGGCTATCCTGCGATCAGAAAAATCTTTGCCGAAGCAGGTGCAAATGTAAAAAGCATCGAACTGGACCAGGAAGGACTCGATCCGGAGCTGCTGGAATCCATGTGCAAAAAAATGCAGGTCAAAGCGATTTATGTGACCCCGCACCATCAGTTTCCAACCACCGTGACGATGAAAGCCGGCAGGAGAATCAAGCTCCTGGAACTTTCCATAACGTATGGTTTTGCGATAATAGAAGATGATTACGACCATGAGTATCACTTCGGGGCAGGAAATAACCTCGCATTGGCCAGCAGCGATATGGCAGCCAATGTGATTTACATCAGCTCTTTCAGTAAACTCCTGGCACCGGCAATCAGGGTTGGTTATATCACAGGCCCGAAAGCATTTATGCAATCCCTTGTCAACCTACGCATCCAGGTAGACCGACAAGGGGATAACATACTTGAACATGCCATTGCCGAACTGATGGAGGAGGGCATCATCGGCAGGCATTCCAGAAAGGCATCGATGGTTTACCGGCACAAACGGGACTTAATGGCGGACTATCTTCATCAATATTTTGGTGCTGCTATCAAATTCCATAAACCAGAGGGGGGACTGGCTTATTGGCTGGAATTCAATGAAGGCATTGATTTTGAGGCCTATATTCAAGAACTAAAGTATAAGAACGTTCAAATCGTACCTCCCGGAGGTTTTTACGAGGACAACAAAGCAAGAAAAGGGATGCGCCTGGGTTATGGCTCATTAACTGAAAATGAACTAAAAGAAGGCATCCAGTTATTGGCCGATGTTTACCGAAGCATTCAGGGATAAATGAAGGCCATAAGCTGGATTGCTATTCCTTGCTGGAAACGATCTCCGTGGTGATTCCGTTCACCCTTACCTTTACTTTCGATGGTTTAACCGAAGCGATGCGGTAGCTGGTAATTTTTCCGTCTTTCCAGCTCATGTCAACCGTATAATTGCCTCTTGCTTTAAGCCCTTTCACCTTACCGTATTTCTTCCAGGCATCTGGCATTGCCGGCAATAAATCGATAAATCCATCATGACTTTGCAAGAGCATTTCGGCGATGCCCGCTGTGGCGCCGAAATTACCATCAATCTGGAATGGTGGATGTGCGGAAAATAAATTGGGATAAACTCCTCCTCCTCCCCCGCTATTCTTCGGACTGAGGATGGGCCTTAAAATTTCTTTAATCAGCTTGAAGGCCCGGTTGCCATCCTGTAACCTTGCCCAAAACAGTATTTTATAGGCAATAGACCAGCTCGTTCCTACATCTCCTCTTACCTCCAGTGTTTTCCTCGCTGCTTGTGCAAGCTCCGGACTGGACAAAGGGCTAATCAGAGAAGCGGGATACAAGCCATACAAATGAGAAACATGCCTGTGTTTCGGTTCCGTTTCTTTATAGTCTTCCAGCCATTCCTGAATCCGCCCGTCTTTGCTGATGACTCCTGCCGGAGGTACAGATTTTAAACTTTCTTCCAGCTCCTTCCTAAAACCGGCATCGATATTTAAATGTTTTGATGCGGTAATTACGTTCCCGAACAACTCTCTTACAATCTGATTGTCGATCGTTGGCCCCATACAAATACTGGCTATTTTTCCATCAGGCAGGTAAAAGGAATTCTCCGGCGAAACCGAGGGCGAGGTAACCAGCCAGCCGGTTTTCGGATCTTTGACCAGGACACTTTTGTAAAACTCCGCAGAACCTTTTAATACCGGATAAATGCTTTTCAGGTAGCCAAGGTCATTGGTAAAGGCGTAATGATCCCATAAATTATTACACAACCAGCCTGATCCTGCATTGGAGGCACCCCATGAAGCATTTTCGCCGGGCTCCGTAAAACCCCAGACATTGGTGATGACATGTGCAATCCAGCCCTTTGCATTGTAATAGGCTTTTGCGGTTTTTTCTCCCGGTTTAACCAGGCTTTTAACCAAGTCGGCAAGTGGCAGATTTAGCTCGGAAAGATTGGTCACTTCCAGTGGCCAATGGTTCATCTGTACATTGACATCCAAATGGTAATCGCCATTCCAGGCGGTATTGATCTCATGCGCCCATAAGCCCTGCAAGTTCGGCGGCAACAAGCCCACTCTGGTACTGCTGATGCTCAGGTATCTCCCATATTGAAAGAACAGGGAGGCGAGCGCAGGATCCTCACTAAAGTCATCGTAAAATCCTTCCAATCTTTTAATTGTTGTCAGACCTGAAGAGGGCCCCGCTCCGAGGTCCAGATCTACCCTTTTAAATAACTTACTAAAATTAAGAATATGCCTGCTTTTTTGTAATTCGTAGGGCTTTTTCAAAGCAGCAGCTAAAAACTGTTTTGTTTTCTCTTTAAATGCAAAACCTCTGAAACCGGTACCGGCAGAAACATAAATCAGGACTTCAGTAGCGTCCTTAATCACTAAAGTATGACCTTCAGTGCTAACAGAACCGTCTTTTAATTTTGTTTTCAGTCGGGCCAGGTATTGCATCCCTTTGCCATCCGTACCATTGTCCAGCTGGCCAAACATCTGCAGCTCTGTACCTACCGTTTTAAGGGCATATCTTTCCGGCCGGTTCATGGAAATACGGCAGTTCAGCTGCCCTTTCTTATCCGCCGTTAACCTGATGATGCTCACATCATCATCAAAACTGGTAAAATATTCTCTTTTATACTTTACTCCCTGAAGTGTAAAGCTGCAATTAGCCGTAGCCTGATCTAAAGACAAGGCCCTGCTGTAATCTTTAACCTCCGGCTGACCAGCCCGCGAACCTGCACCTGGGTACATAAAATCAATTTCCACCGCGCCCATGGTCTGATATTTACCCCATTGCACACCGGCAGACCCGGGCCCTTTGCAAACAAAATTCTTGTTCACCAAGGCCTGTGCTTCCACATTCTTTCCTTCCAAAATGAGCTTCCGGATATCCGGCAGGCTTTTATAAGCTTCATAATTGTTGGCATCCTGCGGACTGCCAGACCACAGGGTGATGTCGTTGAGTACGATTTTCTCTTTTAAGATCCCGCCATCCGGGGTCATCCCCAGTCTGCCATTACCAAGCGGCAACGTTTCCTCCCAGATTTTAGCGGGTTGATCGTACCATAATTTCAAAGGTTTTTGCTGCGCAATTACCGCAGTAAAAGCGGAGCAATACAGGCAAACCAGGGTTAACAATTTTGTCGTCATGTTCTTTGATTATTTATCTCCGTAAACCTTAAATTCATAAATCCCTGCTATGGTTTTATCGGCAGCAGGCATCAGCGTAAGGCGCACCCACCTGGCCTTGGCAGAACTTTCATCCACGTAACAAGGAATAGATTTTTTGACATTGGCCAGCTGATCTGAAAAAACGGTCCACTTCAGGTTATCCGTTGAATATTCAATTTTATACTGTAAACTTTTATCCACGAAATCTGTAAAAGTTTCGCACCTGGCCATCTTTTGGACGGTTCCAAGATCCACAGTTAAGGTCTGCGCAGCTCCATCTCCTCTGGCACGCCATTTCGAAAGACTATTGCCATCAAATGCATTGATCAGCTCATTACCACTGGGATCTGCAGGAGAACTTGCGGGTTTCCATCCTGACAACAGTTTTCCCGATGCCGGTGTATAGTTGAGCAGCAAATTGTCAAATTTAGCGACGTTAAATCCTGAAACATAACCTGCAGCACCGATCGAATAGCGATCGTCTTTTACATCGGCAACTAGCTTACCATTGAGAAAAGCTTTAATGCTATTTCCTTTACCAACCAGTTTCAGGTTATTCCATTTGCTGACGTCCACATGTCCACTGGCCAGGGTATCGGTTTTAGTCTGCAGTTTCCAGGTTCCATCTTTGTAGATATTGAAACGATAGCCGAAAGGAATATTTGCCTGTGAAGCTTTATCATAAGCGCCTCTTAAAATGATACCGGCATAACCTTTTCCGTTAAAGGCATCATTTTCTACAAAGACATCTGAAGAAATCTGCCCCTGATCCCATTCTGTCCCCTGTGCCACAAAGGTATAGGCACACTCGTCAGGGATCCAATGGGTAATGTCATTCAGCAGCGATTGTCTTAGATATTTATTGTTACCGGCCGACTGATGCAATTCAAAAGCACCGGAGTTGTCGTAAAAATATTTGGGCGATAAAGGTGCCTGTTCCAATGAATACTGGTCGAAATTATCTGCGTAGTTTACAGGGAATGCCTTTTCTTTAGGGATGTCGTGTGTTCCTTTTTGCTGACCTGTAGTGGTCGTGATGGAGTAAATACTTTCTGCATCCAGCGATATGGTAATCGTACCATTGATCGCAATCAGATCGGCCTGCTGCTGAAACTGGTTTTCACTATTCGATTTCCAGACCTGCAATTTATCTTTCTTCAGGTCTGAAATGTTAAAAGTCAGTTGCTGAACTTTTGTACCGTTTGCAATAACAATACTATAATCATTGCTTCCATCCAGGTTTTTATACGTACAATACGCACCTTCTCCTTCCAGTTCGCCGCAGCCACTGTCTATGTATTTCCATCCGGGTTTGGCAAACTGGTTAAAATGCGCCACGGCCCAAATGGTTGGCCATACCTCGTAATAACCAGACCAGGGATTGGTCCCTTTCATAATCCCTACGTTAGAAAAGCAGGAAATATCAGGCATAGAAGCAATAGGACACCACATGTTCACTTTTACTATTTTCTTCTTGATATAGCATTTCAGGATGTTCTTTGCCATATACATGGTATTTCTCCAGGATTTCCCCGGTAAAGAGAAGTCCTCTCCGGACCATAATGGCAATCCGCTGTCGAGCGCATTCTGGTTCATCTCCTCTTTGTTATCACTCCACATGTAAGAATCCGGATAATGATAACTGATCGAAGAAAGGGTGTTTTTGAATTCCTCATCCCTGACCAATAAATCAGCGATCCCCCAGGCTTTACCTGCTCCTTCGGGTGCATTGATTTTAATGTGGCTCAAGCCATTTTTGTTCAGCGTTGGCCTTAACGTATTGACGATCCAGTCGCGGTTGTAATCGCGCTCATTCCAGCATCCGGCAATGTATTTCAAATTGAGGCCCCAATGTTTTGCCCCCTGAATAAACTTAACCAGGTAATCGGCGTTGTCTTGCGACCAGACGCCATTAAACCAACCCGGCATGCTCCATTCCAGTGCATCCAGCTCAATCCCGGGATTTCTGTTTACCGCTTCCCGCATCAGCCAATACTCATACCCTCTGTTGAAATTTGGGTTTTCCATTTCGGCTTTTGTCCTGGCAAAACTTGGTTCCGAGCCACAGGTCGTATTGCCATCACCACCGATTTCGGTTTTAAGGTAAGTAAAGCCGGCACCAAAGCCCGGCTTAAAGAGGTAATCCAGGATATCACTTCTGGATTTATCGGAATAATCGATTAACAATCTGGAAGATCCGCCGGCGCTCACTGCACCGATTCCATCAAAGATTCGCCCTGAGCCATTGCCATCGACTTTAATGAGGCCGGCTGATTTGCTTTGTATCGTATTGCTTTGTGTGGTATGGGTTTGCCCTAAAACTGTCTGCACAAAGAGCGACAGGCAAAGGGTGGTCATCGTAATTTTAAACATCGTTGATTTCTTTATTTACCAGTTTGGATTTTGTGTCAATTTGCCTTTGTACAAGGCGATTTCTCTTGTAGGTAATGGTCTGAGGTAGTGTTTATCCGGACTAAAAGTTCTCGCCGATACCGGCTGAGCAATTAAAAAGCCCATCGCATCTGTTCTGGACTGATAACCAGCTCCACTATAGGGCGCAATATTTTGCCATTCCGATCCTTTGATTTTAATCCCTTTAATGTCCTGCACCAATTCCGTTTCTGCAGTTTTCCACCTTCTGATGTCATCATACCTGAAGCCTTCCAATGCAAATTCTACATTTCTTTCTCTCCTCAATTCGGTCTTCAGGTCCAATCCGTTAGCGGCTAAAAATGAATTGCTCAGCGAGGGCATATTTGCTCTTGTCCGGATCAGATTTACCGTCTTGTCCAAATCAGCATCAGAAAGCATCCCATTTTTTTCAAACTGAGCTTCCGCATAGATCATCAGCACTTCTGCATAACGGATGATGTGGTGGTCGTATCCGAAATTATCTCCGTTATTGGTGTTCCCGTAAACATTTTCTGAAAGGTATTTGTAGGTGATGTACCCGGTATTTCCATTGCGTTGAGGTGAATTAGGCCAGTTAATGACAGGAACAAGTGGATTGAATACTTCAACAATCGAAGTCCCCGGAATTACCATGGTCATCGTCATCCGCGGATCGCGGTTGTCATATTCAGAGCTAATGGTGTTGTATCCCTTAAATTGTGCAGACTTTGTGATGGGCAATCCATCTTTACACAAATACATATCGGCTAACTTTCTGGTAGGAAGGTAACAAACCGTCCCCACCACAGAATAAGGATATTGTTGTCCGGAGATGTTCACTTCATGCCTGCGGTCCAGGATACTTTCTTTCGAATCATCGCCCTCTTCAATAAAGAGATAGCGGTAACTCTGGGCACCTTTAGCGGTATACAAGCCATACTCATTGCTGCTCATTACTGCATTTGCCGCATTGATGGCCGTGTTTAAATATTCCGCAACATCAGCACCCCTGTATTTTTGCCAGGTACCTTCAAATAGTGCGACTCTTGCCATCAGTGCGCTGGCGGATCCACTGCTGATCCGGCCGACATCCATTCCGGCGATTTTACTTTTTAAAGGAAGGTCCAGCGCTGCATCAGCCAGGTCTTTAAGGATCAGATCAACGGTTTCTTTCCTGCTTGCCCTTGGGCTATACAGCTCCGGATCGTCCACATCAAGCACCCTGGTAATTAAAGGAACGCCACCAAAAAGGCGGAACAAAAGCCAGTAGTTATAAGCCCTGAAAAACCGGGCTTCTGCCACATAGTTTTTAATGCCCGGATCGGTTTTACCTGCCCCCTGACTGATGAGGTTATTGGCATTGCGAATGTAGTAGTAAGCATCGGTCCAGCTTTGGACTGTTTCTGAGGGTAAATAATCTCCGGAACTCAGGGAATTGGCGTTGTTAAAAGCAATATCGGTTTCGGTATCACTGAAATTAAAGCCTTCCAGCGAGTTGTACAACCCATTTGCTCCGAGCTTAAAATCTGCCGGAGTTTTATAGAAGATCACATCAGATAAGGTGTCCTTCGGCTTCAGATCCAGTTGTTTTTTACAACCTGAATTAAATATCAACCCGATGCTGAATATGATGGTCAGGAATAGTTTAGAATAATGTTTCATAATCGTCTCTTTATCGAATTCTAAAATTTAACATTCAGGCCAACAGAAGTTACCCTGGTAAAAGGATAGGTTTGCTCAGTGGTGGTCTTATACCCTTCTTCCGGATCAAAAGAATGTCCCCATGTTCCTTTGGAAATGGTAAACAGATCCTGTCCGCTGGCATACAATCTGATCCCTTTGAGCTTTAGCTTTTTACAAAAAACTTCAGGCACATTATACCCGATGGTGATGACCTTGAAGCGCAGGTAGGCCAGATTGTTTACCCGCATGGAAGAGTATCTCCAGTTGTAGCCCAGCAGGCCATCGAAACCTACAGATCCGGGAATCAATCTTGGATAGGGCGCATCCGTATTTTCCGGGGTCCAGTTTTTTCCATGAAAATATTGGAGTGGCTGGAAATAGATCGCACTCATCGGCACGGCGAATGAACCATCTCTGATGTTCATTTGCTTGCCTACCCCTTGCATCATGACAGAAAGATCAAAATTTGCGTAAGACACATTTAAATTTGCAGAAAAGGTATAGCGGGGTAACGTATTGCCCAGGTTCAGCAGGTCACCTTTAGTTCCTTTTGCAGGATCTCCATAAGGCGTAATATTTCCGTCGCCATCCCTATCGCGATACATGACATCGCCAATGGCGATGTTATTCGGAATGCCACCCAGTTTTTTATAATTCGCCAGTTGTTCTGCATTTTGAATGATTCCGGCAAAGTCATAACCGAAATAACTGTTTAAGGAGTAGCCCTGATGGGTAAAATTGAGTCCCTGGAGCAATACATCATTGCCTTTCAGCTCCACGAGCTTATTCTTACTGTCGTTCAATATCGCAGTGATGCTGTATTTAACTTTTCCAACCTCGTCTTTCCATCCAAGGGAGAAATCGAAGCCTTTAGTCACCAGATGACCAAGGTTCTGACTCGGTGGTGTACCGCCCAACGTTGCAGGAACCTGTACATTCACCAGCATATTCCGGTTTTCTTTGTTGTAAACATCGATGCTGCCCGTTAGCCGGTTGTCCAGAAATCCAAAATCAATTCCAAGGTTGGCGGTTTCAATGGTTTCCCATGTTCTTTTATCAGATGCAATACCTGATACTGCTCCCGGAAACCTTGCATTCGGAGTACCAAGAGGATACCCACCACTCACCGTAATCAGCGGAATATAACCGTAATTGCTAAAAGCTTTGATTTCCTGGTTTCCTGCCTGTCCCCAGGAAGCCCTGAATTTAAGGTTACTGATGACGTTTAAAGACTTAATGAATTTTTCTTCCGAAAGGTTATAGGCTACTGATACACCTGGAAATGCCGCACTCCAGCGTTTATCAGGCGAAAACTTGGAACTGCCATCTAAACGAACGGTAGCATCCAGAAAAAGCTTGTTTTTAAAGCCATAGCTGAACCTTCCAAAATAAGAATTCAATGCCCAGTCGGTATTAAAGCCGCTTAAACTCGTATAATCTGCTTTGGTCTGGTCAGCTAAGCCGAAGGTAAAGATTTCGTTCCCGCTGAAGTTGGAACCCGTCACATCTGTTCCCAGATCGGTATTCTTTTCGAAAGACGTTCCTGCCATCAGGCTCAGGTTATGGTCATTTCCAATGACCTTCGCATATTCAATTAAACCGGTGTAGGACTTAAACAAATTCCTGCTATTGGCATAATAGGCCGAATTTAGAGGATTTCGATAACCATCAATATTGCCTTCATAATCGTATAAAGTAAAGGTTCTTGTGTTTGCATGGTCATTGTAATTGCTGGTATTTACTCCCGCCTGTCCGGTAATTTTAAGCCCTTTTAAGATTTCGACATCTGCTTTAACATTAAAGGAGAAAGCATTTGAATTGGATTCCCGAATGCCCCCTTCTTCCAGTTGCTGCGCAGGATTGATATAGCCCTGGTAGGTGTAATACTGGCCCGTGGTATTCTTTAAAGGCACAAAATTAAACAACCTTGGGCTGTGCGACATGATTTCGCCCAGTGCAGAAGGTTCTCTTACGATTTCGTTGTTAAAGCTATTCCGCGTCTGTACATTGATCTTATCCAAAAGTTTAAAATCATAGTTCATCCTCAGGTTGTAGCGGTCTGAGTTATTTTTGCCGTATTTAAAAACGCCATTGTCATTTGCATAACCAGCCGAGAATAAATAAGCACTATTTTCGCCACCACCAGTTACACTGATGTTATGCGTTTGCTGCAGGGCATTTCCATATAATATTTTATTCCAGTTGTTGTCGGTATAAAAGCCCGGATAATCCTGAAGGTAAGTTACCCAGCCTTTATTGAGATCTGCAGGAGCACCTTGTCTGATTTTAGCAAACACATCCTCCGGCACTCCTGGTAAACCCACATTCAGAAGCGCTTCGTTGGTCATTTCTGCAAATTGCTGTGTGGTGGTTACTTCTTTGAGGTAATCGGGCATTTTTAGTCCGAAGTTTGCGGAATAATCTACCTGTGGAGGACCTTTTACGCCATTCTTAGTGGTAATCAGCACCACACCATCCGCTGCACGTGCCCCATAAATTGATGCTGCCGCATCTTTTAATACCGTAACTGTACCAATATCATTGGGGTTTAAACCATTGAGGTCACCAGGGACCCCGTCAATCAGCACCAGTGGTTTATTCCCATTTACGGAAGAAAATCCGCGGATCTGAAGGTCATAACCCTGGCGGCCAGGCTGACCGCTGCTTCTGACCACAGTAAGTCCGGATACGGCTCCCTGCAAGGCACTGGATGCATTTACCAATGGTCTCGATTCAAACACCTTTTTATCTGCCTGAGAAATTGCCCCCGTAACTGATGCTTTATCCTTTGTGGCATAACCGACAACGACAATTTCCTGCAACTGCGAATCGTCGTCATTTAAGCGAACATTGATCTGTTTTCTGCCGGAGAGGGGTTCTTCTTTGGTCTGAAATCCGATGAATTTAAAGACAAGTATTCCATTTCCATCCGGTAAACGAAGCGCATAATTCCCATTGTCGTCTGTCGTTGTTCCGATTTTTGTTCCTTTCAGGATGACAGATGTTCCCGGTAAAGATTTTCCGGTCTGATCAGCAACATTCCCCCTGATCTGAAGGGTATCCTGCAGCCCTTTGTCGAGATTAAAGGCCTGGCTAACCTGCTTTGCAGCCCCTTTAAGAATAATGTTATGGTCTACAATTTTGTATTCAATGGAAAGTCCTTTAAATACCGACTTTACCGCCTCATGAATCGTTACATTTTTGAGTGAAACGCTGATTTTAGGTTTATTCAGGTCATAGTCCCGGCTAAAAAAAACATATCCTGTTTGCGCTTCTATGGTGTTCAACACCACTTTAAGCGGGACATTTTTTTGCTCGAGATTTACTTTTTGACCGAATGTACTGGCATAGACATTCACCAGTGATAAGATCAATATGAAAATGGTCAGTTTCATAATCAATAATAGTTTGAGCGGCAGCCAAAGCTTGGGCATGCCTAGGTAGAAAGTATTTAATTTCATACTTTTGATTGGTTTGGGCTAATTGCTAAATCGGTTCGCATTGATTTATCCCGGTTTTCCGGGAAGGGTTGACCCAAGCTATTTCCGCAGAGGTGCTAGAACACTTCTGCGGTTTTTACCGGCCACCAAATGGACGCTAAAGCCCCTTTCGTAACTGTCTTTTCATAAATTATTTGGTTAGGTTTGGTTTATATATTTGGTTATAGGTTTTGTTTGTTTGCAGGCTTCCCCTTAATCTCAGGGCATAATGACGATGGTTTTCCCTTCTATTCTGAACCTCACATCGGCATATTTCAACACTTCCAGCACTTTTGAAAGGTTCAGGTTGCGGTACACTTTACCATCAAAAATTGCTTTAGGGATCTTTCCTTCATATTTCACATCCATGTCATACCATCTCGAGATCTGTCGCATCACCGTCGGTAAATCATCTTTTTCAAATAAGAAAAATCCGTTTTTCCATCCTATGGCTTCGGCGATATTGGCCTTCCCTACCCTCATGTTCCCACTGGCTGATAACTGCGCCTGCTCGCCAGGTTTCAACAAGGTCTGCTCATTTATTTTTACTGATCCTTCCAGTAAGGTGGTCAGCGTCTGACCTTCATCCGTATAACTATTGACATTAAAATGTGTCCCCAATACCACCAGATTTTGCTGAGCTGTTTTGACGATAAAAGGGTGTGACGCGTCTTTTGCAACTTCAAAATAGGCTTCTCCATTCAAGGTCACGGTTCGGTTCTTTAATGTAGCAAAGGAAGCCGGATAGGTTAAGGTGGAGGCTGCATTGATCCAGACCTGCGTTCCGTCTGGCAACCTGACCTGATAGGTCTCTCCCCTGGCTGTCTGCAGCGTATTTGTTTTGGCCCCTGCAACATTTCCCTGATCTTTAACCTCATATATGAGCTGTCCATCGCTGGTTTTCGTGATCAGGACACCAGCTTCCCTGGCGAGTTCACCAGTACGAACACCGTCCAATGCGATCTTTTGCCCATTCGCCAGGATTAGCGTCGCCGCGTTTTTACCGGGAACAATATCCTTCGCCAGTACGGGCAGATGTTGACTAACCGGATGTTGAGGAAAGAAATAGAGGTATCCACCAAAGGTACAGGCGATTAAAACAGAAGCGGCAATACTGATGCTAAGCCAAAGTTTTTTTGCAGGTTTGATGTATTTACGTTCAAATTCGGAATAGGCATCTGTGGCGTTGAACTTATAAATTATTTTCAATTCCTCCCTGAGCTGATCCTCAGAGGTTAGCCGCTCAAAGAGTAATCGGTTATGCTCCTTAAGTGCCATCCAATCTTCCAGTTCTTTTTTACCAGCTTCCGTAATTTCTCCTGAATTGTAACCGGCAATCAGTGTAATGATCTTATCGTAATCTTGTTTCATGCTAATCTCTTATATCTGGTATATGGTTTAAACCACAGGAGTCTAAAAAAGTACCGGAAAAATTTAAATTATTCTGATGGAAGAGCTCATTGTTCCTGATGCGGGATTACCATACGAAACCGGGATCACCTTTTGGGAAATAGAAAATTATGGATAACCGATCTCTAAACTGTAGATAAGTAAGAAAAGGGCGAAAACGTCAGGTCTGAGATAACGCTTCAAACCATCGAGCCCTTTGGATTTTAGATTTTTCACCGTTTGTACGGAAAGCTCCAGAATGGCTGCAATCTCCTCGTTTTTAAGGCCTTCAAAATAGCTCATTTTGATGATCTCTCCGGAGTGGCCCGGTAGTTTATCGATGACTTTCATCACCTCACGCAACACTTCTGCCTGGATCAGCTCCTCCACATAAGCCTGCTCTTCTGCAGGCAGGCCAGCGTTATAGTGCCATTGTCTTTCTTTCGCTTTTGTCTTGGTTTTTATACGGTTTAAACAGGAATTTTTAACCGCCGTATACAGATAGGCGCGGATGTTCTCCTCTTCAGATGCCGTCGTTTTACGGTGAAGTACTTTCAGGAATACATCTTCCACAATATCTTTTGCTTCCTCCTGATCGTCTAAAATCTTAAATGCGAAGTAGCAAAGGGCCGCATAAAAATCAAGATACAACTGTTTAAAATCCAAAACCACTGTAGACATATTAGCTCAAATATTGATTAATGATGTAAAAGGTAAGAATACAGCTTATTTCTGAAATATTAAGAACCTTCAGATTTTTTTATGATCCCACCTTTTTCTCCTCCCAAAAAGACTCGATCTCTTCCAATGATTTTCCTTTTGTTTCCGGCAGCAGTTTGTAAACGGTGATAAAGGCGATCAGACAGAAAAAGCTGAAGACCCAAAACGTAGCAGGTGTCCCTGCATATTTCAGTAACATCGGGGTCAGCTGTCCCATGATCGTATCCGCAACCCACATCACCATAATACTGATTCCAAGCGCTTTGCCACGGATTCGGGTAGGAAAAATTTCAGAGGCCACTACAAATTTTAATGGTCCTATAGAAAAGGCAAAACAGGCCAGAAAAACAGTCACACTGATAACGAGTAACCATCCGGAGGTCAGGCCCTGGGCAAAAAGAAAACCCGTGACAAATAAACTGATAAAAGCACCTATTGTTCCAACGAGATAAAGGGGCCTTCTACCCCATTGATCGACTTTCCATATCGCTATAAATGTGAAGACCAGATTGGCCGCTCCAAAGATCACTTGCCCAAGAAAAGAGTTCTCCAAGGCAATTCCGGCATCGTTCAGAATCGAAGGCCCATAATAGATGATGGCATTGATGCCACTCAGCTGAGAAAATAAAGGCAATAAGATGCCCAGCAACATGGCCTTTCTCAGTTTCGGAGAAAACAATTCTTTATAAGTCGCCTGTTCTTCCTTGCTTTCGACAGCTACGGTCGCTTCCATTGGTTCTGTTTGTCCATTATTCAAAGCCTTAAGGATGGTCATCCCCTCCGCAGTACGTCCTTTTCTGATCAGCCACCTCGGACTTTCCGGAACAAAAAACAATCCTGCCAAAAACAGCATGGCCAGTACTCCTCCCATGCTGAACATCCCCCGCCAGACTTCCTTCACGTAAATAAGGTCTGTAAGCGCGGAGAACCCTGCAGCAGATGGCGAGGCAGAATAATTCAACAACAGGGAGTTGGACACATAAGCAATTAAAATACCCGCCGTAATCGCCAGTTGATAACAGGTCACCAGGCGGCCTCTGATGGCTGCCGGTGCGATTTCTGAAATGTACAACGGAACAACAATGGAGGCAACACCTACCCCCAGACCACCTACTAAACGGGCAGCAATCAGCAGATCCAGGGAATGAACAAGCGAACATCCTATGGCCGAAATCAGGAACAGGATGGCAGAGAGGAACAACATTTTTTTACGGCCTATTTTATCGCTTAAGCTTCCTGAAAAGGATACGCCGATAATGCAACCTACCAATGCTGAGGACACGAAAAGCCCTTCGTAGAAAGCCGTTAAATCAAATTTCTTTTCTACAAAAGGCAATACACCCGATATCACCGCCATATCGAAACCGAAAAGCAGTCCGCCTAAGGAAGCGACAAGCGTAATCAGCCCCAGATAGCGTTTGTTGTTGTGGTTCATCATTTTATATTTGGTTAGGTTGTTATTTGGTCAGGTTATTATTTAGTGTTTCAATGGTTTTTAGCCCAGGAGCTGGTCTTTAAGGAAAACCTTAATCACTTTGGCCCGAAGCTTTCCGTGATTGATCAGTTTGTAACTACCCGTTGCTGCAGGTACAATGAAAGTCTCTGCATAATTAAACCGGTAGGCATCCCCATCCTTAACTTCCGCTGAAATGGCGGTTCCTTCTACCAGCATCAGGATATGACACTTCTCTTCTGTAGCGATCAGCAGCTCTGTATCAAATTCTACCCTTTCTATTTCGTAAAAGTGGTCCTGATGGGTAGGCAATTTTACCAGCTCCCAGTCTGTTCCTTTTTCTATCACCTGCTGCTTAGAAATTAATTCTTCCCGGACCTTTGCCCCTTTACGTTCAAAGCGCAGGTTGTTAAATGCATGTTCTATATTGATGGGCCGCGGTTTTCCATCCAGTCCCAGGGACAACCAATCGTACATTTTAAAAGTAAAAATATAAGGTGTCGCACTGATTTCAAGCACCATATTGTTGGTTCCGGAGCTGTGGACAGTTCCGCCGGGAATTAAAAACAATTCGTGTTTACGGGATGGAAAGCTCTGAACATACTTCCCGATCTCGATCTTTTCATTATTCCGTTGACTGCTTTCCAGTTCGTTGCGAAATTCTTCCGGATTGATATCCTCCTGAAAACCAAGGTAAACTTTCGCATCCGGCTCACAATCCATGATGTAATAGGTTTCATCCTGGGTAATCGTCTCGCCAAAGTTATCCTGTATATATGCCTTTGAAGGATGACATTGAATGGAAAGGTTTCCGCCCTGAAAAGTATCCAGAAAATCGAACCTGATGGGGAAATACGTTCCAAACTGCGCTGCATGTTTACCCAGGATGGCTTGAGACTCCAGTTCCATTAAAAGGTCGAAGGTAATCTCCAGTAACTTCCCGTCGCTTTCCAATACAACCCCATTTTCAGGCGTAATCAGTTCAAATGACCAGGCGTAATTAATTTCTTCCTTATTCAGGCCTTCGAGATGCGTTTTCATCCATTGACCACCCCATGAGCCACTTTCAAACCAGGGCCTGGCCCTCAATACCGCATGACTCAGTTGGCGCAATCCTTTCTCCAGCTCTTCTTTTAATATCCAGTTGACCTCATCCAACCATTGTCCATCAGCAACGACAGAAATCCTGTTTAGCAATGCCGATCTATGGCTGTTAAGCACTACCCAGTCTACAAAGTAAAACCGCTTATAGAGATAAAAAGGGGGATCAGTAATGCTGCTGCCCAGGTTAGTGACCACCCCGGCTTTCATCCGATACTGAATTTCATTTTTAGGGATTTCAAAATAGATGACAGGAGCATCCCATTTTACTAACCCTGCCCCTGCACCTATAATGATATTCAGCAACTTTGTTTCTTCTTTTTCTATCGCTAAAATTTCATCATACCTGAAGAAATCCTTCAATTCAAGATCGGTTTTCCTACCCCAGACCTCATTTTCGCCACCCAGAAAAGGAGCAGTCAATTGTTCAATTTCTGTTTCGGGTTTAAAGTAATCCGACATCTGGTGCCATTTCACGGAAATGCCACGTTGATCAAGTTCCTTTTGAATCTGAAGCTGTATTTCTTTAAAAAACACCCCGCCGTAACCATCAATGAGGACAGCACCTTGCTGAATGATCCAACTGGTCAGTTCTTCAAATCCATTCGCTATCTTTTGGCTTCCTAACTTGAAAAAAGGTGTCGGTTCATAGTTTTTACTATTCGATACATTACCAGCATCTATAGGCAACAATGGTTGCGAACTCCGTCGCCAGTTATTTATCCCCATCTCCTCATTAGTTTTTGTTTCGGGTATATTTTCAGAATCTTCAATCATATTTACGGGTGTGTTACTAGAATCAACAGTATTCAATATGTACAAACATAAAGAATCAACAAAAATAGGTTTTAACAAACAAAATTAAGCGTTTAACCAAAAATCATTTCAATAAAATTCTATCAAAACCCATATATGTACAAACATAGTTATTTATCAAATATATCCAAATATATTTTCATAATTTTGCTACCTACCTATTCACTAAGGGGGAAGAGAAAAAACAGACATGAAGATAGCGATCAACCACAAAAGCCCGATTCCATTGCATATACAGGCTGAGGAGTTATTACGTAAAATGATAAAATTGCCTGAATTTCAAGACGGCAAGCTTTTGCCTAACGAAATCGATCTTGCTAACCAGTTGGCTATTTCCCGTACTACATTGCGACAAGCATTAAACAAACTGGTTTACGAAGGTTTGCTGATCCGGAAGAAAGGTGTTGGCACCAAAGTAGCTGATGCATTGATCAGTTCTAAATCTGTGAACTGGCTTAGTTTTTCTCAGGAAATGCAGGCAAGAGGGATTCCTATAAAAAATTTCGAACTTCATGTCAGCTGGATTTATCCGACCGAGATCATTGCCAACTTTTTCAACATCAAAACAGATCAAAAAATATTAAAGCTGGAACGGTTGCGTGGCCGGCCGGAAGGTCCGTTCGTTTACTTTGTATCCTACTTCCATCCCCGTACCAGTTTAACCGGAGAAGAAGACTTTAAAAGACCACTTTACGATATACTGGAGACAGATTACAGCATCATTGCTGAACTTTCCAAGGAAGAGATCAGTGCAACCGCAGCAGATAAATTTATCGCATCAAAACTGGAAACAGAACCCGGCAGTCCGATATTGTTCCGCAAAAGATATGTATATGATCAGGCAGAGCGGCCAATAGAATATAACCTCGGATATTATAAGGCCGACAGCTTTGTATATTCTGTAGAAAGCAGAAGAGGATAATCGTACTTAGCTAAACCTGACAACAAGAAAAGCCTGGATGTGTACCATCCAGGCTTTTCTTGTCTAAACCTCTTGCCCGCTATTTCGTTTTCTGTTCAAGCTCCGTGATCGCGCTCCACAACACCCCTGCCTCTCCTCTAAAGCTGGCAGATCCCTGTGGCCTGTTATCCGGGGTATACCATTCATAAAAACCTTTATTTTTAACCACACGGTCCAACATAGGTTTCATTGCTTCACACGCTTCAGCTAACAGGTTATAACGGATCAGCTGAGAGATCATCCGACCTCCAAACCAGGTCCAGTCTCCACCATTCTGATAAGAGTAAGGCCCCATTCCCTTATTCTTGAAGAAACCTTCAGGATATACAGGGTAAATCGTCAGACCTATGGTCGCTGCATTTGCTTTCTTTACATTTTCCTGCATCTTTCTATAAGCTGTTTTCACTTCATCTTTAGTTAAGAGGCCAGCTTCAATTGCCACAGCCGTTCCACCATGGTAATAGACTTCTGCTTCGTTAAATGAGGCAGGAAAAGGCGAACCATTTAAATAAATATGCGGCAGGAATTTCTGACGTTTTTTATCCCAAAGGTGCTTGCGTACATTGCTGGCAATTTTTGTTTTGACCCCTTTCCAGTGTGCCGATATTTTTGGCGACAAGCTTGCGATTTCCAAAAAATCATTGATCGCAATGATAAACATGGCATTGTCGTAAATGTCGATGCTTAAATGCGAATTGGAATCCAACACAACACCCCAGCTATGTTCCGGTTGCACGTCTCCCCAATCGACTGTTGTTGCTCCCCATAACAGGCCATGTTTCTTGTCAAACCGCTTGGTCAGCAAAAACTCCATTGCCTGTTCCAGGCGTTTCTGTACAGGTATTCCGGCGATGGTATTCTTCAGGATGCTTTTATCCCCCGTTCTTCTGATGTATTTCGCTACTGCCTGTACCAATGAAGTTTCCTGATCGGTTTCTACTGTATTTTTATGTCCGGCATATTCTGGTGCCAGATCAGAATGATAATAATCATAACCCACTGCCCCCTTTTTAATTGGCACGTAACCATCTAAAATGGCACCATCCGATTGTTGAAATTGAAAGAAAGTAAGTAAATGTTTTTTTATTAATGCTTTATCATTCACCTTGCTCGCCACAGCAACAAAGGTATTCAGGTCCCTGATCCAGACTTCTCCATAACCATCACCGGCAGTAAAGCCTTTTTGCACCAATTCCTCCGCCATTATTCTTACTGAATCGGCCAAGGGTCTGATGGATTCCAGCTTTTTTGAAACATTTGCAGGCAAAACAGATTGTGCGGTTGTATGCTCGCTTAATGCAAAGACACTCAGACAACCTAACATTAACATTTTTACGTTCATTCGTGTGTAGTTTTATGTGGATTAACATTTAAAATTCAGAAAAACACGCTTTAATTCATCACAGACTTAGTTTTTCAAAGAAAAGCAGTCATCTTAAATTAATTTGTATGTACATATATACATAATCCCAATTCAGCATCAAAATTTTTTAGAAAAAAATAACTTAACCTGACGATTACTCGTCAGGTTAAGTTAAAGGCAGTCAATCCTTAAACACTTTTCATCAGAAAATAAAAATCCGGCCTGTCTATGGGTAATAATGCCGCCATTTCTGAATTTAAGCTTTCAAATCATCAAAATAATTGTTCGCTTCTTCCAGAATAGATTTCATCAACTCAGAGGCCTTTGTATGTTTCAATACAGGTGTAATCTGACCAGCCCAAAACAAGACCATATCCCATTTTTCGTTTGCCATCGCTGCTTTTCTTAAATGCGACATGAACGTTGTCTGGAGTGGAAAAGGTAAAAAGTCTTTTTCCAGGGACACCAGGTCTTTTGCAATGCGGCTGCTGATCCCTCTTCCCAGTCGGCCGGTATATGCCCGTGACAGGGTGGTATACTTTGCAGCATCAGACAACAGCATCTGTTTATGAATCGCTGTGGCATTGGATTCATCTGTTGCCAGAAAAGCAGTACCAATTTGTGCGGCATCTGCCCCAAGGGCCAGTGCAGCGGCCACTCCTTTTCCATTTGCAATGCCTCCGGCAGCAACCACAGGGATCTTTACCCGCTCTTTGATCAGTTGCAGCAGCACAAATGTCCCAATGGTAGAGCTCTCTGCTGAGGCCAGAAACGATGGCCGATGACCACCTGCTTCAAATCCTGATGCGATGATCATATCGACCCCTGCAGATTCCAAAACAATGGCCTCATCCAGGGTAGTTGCCGCCCCAATCGTGACGATACCAAGCCGATGACATTGTTCAAGAATATCAGCCGAGGGGCTACCAAACATAAAGCTGAACACTGGTGGACGTTGATGCAAAATCATCTCGATCTGGTTTTCGAACCTGCTTTTGAATGGCTCAGGTTTTCCGGGAAGCGCGATGCCCAGTTCGTCAAAATAAGGTTTAAATAACTGTTGAGCCCGGTTAAAGTGTTCGTCAGACACGGTACCATTCACCGCATCGGTTTCCGACACAAATAGGTTGATATTGTATGGTTTATTCGTAGCCAGGCGGATCTGTTTGTCCACTTCAAGGATCTCCTGAGGGCTCAAATTATAGGCCCCATACCCTCCAAGGCCCCCCAGGTTTGAGACTGTTGCAACCAACTCTACAGAGGACAGGTTACCACCGAAGGGCCCTTGCAGGATGGGATACTGAATACCTAATATTTTAGACGCTTTTGTTTGATACCACATCGACTTATATTTAAAGGTTTACATCACTGAGCATTTTGTTCACGATCATCCATTGATTGTTGATTTTGTGAAAAGACAGAAACTCGTCATAGTTAAAGTCGTACATTTTAACATGAACTTTAGCAACCGCTATGGTATTGATCACATCGATGGAAATAATCGTTCCCTTAAAAGGTTTCCCGGAATCTTTCACACTTTGCCGGTTCTTTACCACCTCAAGATATTGATTACGGGTTTTCGCATAGGGTTCCCCCTTTACATCTCCAAACAACAGGCTGTCGGAATACATCGCACGGCCTAGCTTTTCTATGTCACCTTCATAAATTCCCTGGAAATAATCATTTTCCAGTACTGCGGTGATCGCTAATGAATCTTCTTTCATAATTAGTTCAGGTTATGACCGGCAGCCATGCCACCATCAACATTAATAATAGCACCACTAACGAATTTGTTTTTCGCAATGGCATAAACCATTTCTGCAACATCCTCTACTTCACCCACCCGGTTCAATAAATGCAAACCTGCGCTCTGATCAGCGGTATCGCCATGCATAGGGGTACGAATTACGCCTGGCGCCACGGTGTTTACCCTGATGTTATTTTTACCGAACTCAGCTGCCAGTTGCAAAGTCAAGGCATGTATCGCAGCTTTCGAAGCAATCGGAGCGGTTGAGGGCGCTCCCCCCAATGCGTGATGCACCAATGGAGTACCGATATTGATGATCACACCTCCCGACTGCTTCAGCATTTGCGGCAGAATGGCCTGAGTGGTAAAAAAAGTCCCCTTCAGGTTGGTATCCAGAAAACGGTCCAGGTAAGCTTCATCAACTTCCAGAAAAGGCCTCGTTTCATAGATCCCGGCATTGTTTACCAATACATCCACGCCACCAAATCTTTCAATAGCCACTGCCAGCAACTGCTCCCCGGTGTTTTTATTTTTCACATCCCCTGCTACCTGTGCCAGCTGATCACCGGCACCTAATTCCTGATACACTTCTTCCAGTTTTTCTGCTGTTGAAGAATTTATGATCACATTATCGCCGTTTTTCAAAAAGTGGCGGGCGATCTCCTTACCGATGCCCGAAGAGGCACCGGTAACAATTATGGTTTGTGTTTTCATTTGATTTTTAAGCTTATTTTTTATCTGCTGTAATTCCCTTAGCCCTTAGTTCCGAGACCTGTTCCCCGGCAAATCCCCAGTCGTCCAGGTCATGTTCCTGAATCACTACATGGGTCAGTTGCGGATCCTTGTTCAATACTTCAGTGATCAGGTCCGTTACCCCTTTGATCAGGGCTTGTTTTTGTGCTTTGGTAACGCCTTCACGGGTTACTTCTATTTTTACAAATGGCATAGCTTTATGATTTATGCGAATGAACTGATTACTCAGCTTTAGCGGTTATACTTACATTTAACTCAAAATCATTATAGATCAGGGTGTCACCCAGATTCTGGAAAAAATTTCCTGAACGGAACTTCATTCCATATTTGGTTCTGTCGATGATTATTTTACCGCTGGCAGTAAATGTATCACCCGCTAAATTGACGACCGTGTCAAAATCTACAGGATGTGTAATGTCTTTAATGGTGAGCTCCGCGTTGATGTGATTTCCGGAAACGGCAATGATGTTCAGACTTGCTTCTTTAAATTGTTCTGTAGAGAAGAAATCGTCAGAGATCAGATGTCCCAGGAATTGGGCATTCGTATCAGGATCAGTAATGTCCAGTATTTTAATAGAAGTGGTATCTACGATAAAGCTACCCTTTGTGATTTGACCTTCATTCAAAATGAATTGGCCTTCTTTAATGGCGATTGTACCATTGTGTGCGCCCGTTACTTTTTTTCCTGTCCAGTCAATATTGCTCTGCGAAGGAAGGATGGTGAATTGTTGATTTTCCATGTGATTTGTTTTTAATTACACCACAAAGTACGGGAGGAAAAACGGTCGGAGCGTGTGACCTACATCACATTTTAGGGATGGTAAAGTCGGCTTAAGGTTTCCCGGGATACACCAAGATAAGCGGCGATCAGGTTTTTAGGGACCATGTTATAGAGTTCCGGATACAGCTTCATTAATTCTTCGTATCGGAATTTGACGTTATTATTCATGAACGACAATAATCGTTTCTGACTGGCCACATAACCTTTATTTGTTCGCCAGCGAAAGAAGTGTTCTACGGAATGGATCTCTCTGCAGATTTTCTCCCGGTTTGCATTGCTAAGGCATAAGACTTCTGCGTCTGTGATGCAATCTAATGCGATGTTTGCTTTGGTCCCATTATAAAGTGCTTCAAAATCGGAGGCCCACCAGGTTGGCATCGCAAATTGCAGAATGAACATTTTCAATTCGTCGTTGATATAAAAGGATTTCAGGCAGCCGGAAATCACAAAGTATTCGCAATCAACCTCGCTTCCTTCGGAAATAATGACCTGTCCTTTTTTAAATTTCTGAAGCTCAAAAAGGGAAAAGAAATAATCGAACTGATCGTCCGTCAGTGTGGTGTTTTTTAAAACATGAGCCTTTAAAACTTCCTTAGCATCCATATAAATTGTAATTTCTAAAAACTTCGTCTAAAATAGAAATGATACCGGGATATTGAGATTGATTTTCGATTAATCCTTCCTGCTTTTTCAGAACGGGGGTAATTCCGTTGCTCATCACTACATAAGCCAACAATAGTACGTAAACATCCATATTTATCAGTTAAAATTATCAATTTTGATTTAGTTTTGTATTTTTGATACGTAAACACACTACAATTAATGAGTAAGAAAGAAATCTTAAAGCAACTGATCGATCATCTCTTTGACTTCGACAGCCAGTATCAGGGGGAAAAGGAATATACGATGGCCGACTTTGCCGGGTACCTGAACGCCAGTCATGGCAGTCAGCTTTCCGGACACAGAGATCTGGCAGGTGGCGAAGAGCAATGGGTAAGCACGCATCAGGACGATAACACACAAATAGCAACCATGCTCGTTTTTATTTACCGTTATGCAGTCATGTATTTTAAAAAAGCGATTAAGGAAGGTAAGATCCATACGCTCGATGAATTTTCTTTTTTGATCGTATTGATGACCTATCCTTCCCTGAGCAAAACGGAGTTGATTCATAAGCTGGTTATGGAGAAAACTTCCGGGACCGAAGTCATCAAACGTTTGTTGAAACAAGAGATGATTGAAGAATTTGCCAATCCGAACGACAAGCGGAGTATTCTGGTGACCATTACAGCTAAAGGAAAAAAGGAAATAGCAGACTTATTGCCGAGAATGGGTTTAGTGGGAGGCGTGGTTGTAGGCAACCTAAGTCAGGCGGAAATAAGTTCCTTGTCATTTCTGCTGCGTAAACTGGATGATCACCATAACGATATCTTTCTAAATCATCGGAATTTAAGCCTGGAAGAACTCAGCGAGAAGACAAAGCACAATCAGATCTCAAGATTGCAATCCTAAAAATTTAAGAATATGAAGCGTGGAAGTAAAAAGGTTCTGATATCCGGAGCCAGTATAGCAGGCCCAACACTAGCTTTTTGGCTAGCTAAATATGGGTTTGATGTCACCGTAGTAGAACGTTCGAAATCGCTGAGATTGGGCGGACAAAACCTGGATGTGAGGGGTGCTGGCCGGGCAATAGCCAGAATGATGGGCATAGAAAAAGAAATCCTGGCTGCGAATACCGGAGAGATCGGCCTTCAGTTTGTGAATAGTAAAAATAAGGTTGAAGCTGCATTTCCCAGAGATGGTGCCGATGGGTTTACAAGTGAAGCCGAAATTCTGCGGGGCGACCTCGTCAATATTCTATACCAGCACACAAAAGAAAAGGCAAAATATGTCTTTGGGAAATACATCACCGTGATTGACCAGCGCGATGACAGCGTTAAAATAACCTTTAGCGATGGCGGGACAGAGGTCTTTGATCTGCTAATTGCTGCAGACGGTGTACGGTCAACGACAAGACAGCTGCTGTTTGGCGATGAGCCGAAAGTTAAGTTTGTTGGACTTTACAATGCCTGGTACACCATTCCCAAAAGAGAAACAGATTCAAAATGGGCGCGCTGGTATACGGCACCGGGATCCAGGGTCATGGTGATCCGGCCGGACAATCAGGGCACTACGAGGGCATCGTTCAGCTTTCTTTCCGACGACAGAAATTATCAAAATTTACCTGAGGACGAACAGAAAAAAATATTAAAAGAAAAGCTTTCAGATGCCGGCTGGGAAGCGGATCGTTTGATGGAAGAAATTGACAAAAATGAAGATGTATATTTTGATGGCATTAGCCAGATACATGCACCAAGATGGTTCAGTGGTCGTGCTGGTATGATTGGAGATGCAGCCTACTGTCCAACTCCGCTCACCGGTATGGGCACCACCTTAGCCATCGTAGGGGCTTACCTGCTTGCCGGAGAACTTGCGCAACATGACCAGCATGAACATGCATTTGCAGCCTATGAAAAACGCATGCGTCCTTTTGTAGAAGATGTTCAACGCCTACCACCAGGTGTTCCCTGGCTCGCACATCCAAAATCGAAGTTTGGTGTGTCGGTCGTGAATACGGTGGCCGGAATCCTGGCAAGCAGTGCTGTTAAGAAAATCAGCAAGCTCTTTGGCAGTAAAGAAAAGGAGGTGACAAAAGATAAGATCGAATTGCCTGAGTTTGGGAAATAACGATCAAAATCAGGGCTTAGGCCAAGGTCCATCATAAATTTCCCGCCAATGATATGATCTGAAGAACTTTCCTGGTTGATATTTGTTTCATTAATACCTAAAAAAACTGTTATGGAAACCAGAGTGAATATGCAAGATAATTACCGCCAGCCACAAGCAGAATTTTAATTTGGCCCTCTATGAAAGCGCATCTCCTGGAACGATTTATCACCGCACAGAAAGCAGTCTATCAGACCGCATTAAATGAGCTAAAGGCTGGAAGGAAGCATGGCCATTGGATGTGGTATATTTTCCCGCAAATCCAGGGACTGGGATTTACAGAAACATCCAGACACTATGCCATTGAAGATTTAAGTGAAGCAACTGCCTATCTTGCTCACCGGGTTTTAGGTCCGAGGCTGATTTTAGCCTGCAATACCCTGATGGAACTGGAGACCAATAATGCACAGCAGGTATTCGGCAGTCCCGATGACCTGAAGCTAAAATCAAGCATGACCTTATTCTCGGCTGTACCCAATGCGGATCCCATTTTTGAGAAAGTACTGCAAAAATTCTACGATGGTTTAAAAGATCACATTACGCTGAAAATACTTAAACTTCAAGATATTTAAAAAACTGATGAGTCTCAAAAGTTAAGCTTAGTAAAACTACACCTATCATCGGGTAAAGAAATCTATTGAATATATATCACAATACAGTGACTTAATATTACATTTGTCATCAGTTGCTAATGCCTCATCCAGAAATATGAAAAAAATATTTATCCTCAGTTTTTTAAGCCTGGCTACCTTAACCGCTTTTTCACAAAATTTTGCTGCCCAAAAATTAGACAGTCTATTTCAGGTATTAAAGAAAAAAGATAAATTTATGGGGAGTATTGCCCTCAGTCAAAATGGCAAAACAATCTATTCAAATGCAATTGGATACAGCGATTTGGCAACCTCTAAGCTAGCAAGCACAGCAACCAAATATAGAATCGGCTCCATTTCTAAAGTGTTTACCGCAACATTATTATTTAAGGCTATTGAAGAAAAAAAGCTGTCATTAAATACAACTATTGACCGTTATTTTCCGCAAATCGAAAATTGTAAAAAAATAACTATTGAGCACCTGCTTAATCACAGAAGTGGCATCCATAACTTTACAGATGACGTTGATTATTTGGCCTATAATACGCAACCAAAAACCGAAAAGCAAATGGTGGAGATCATTGCTAAGGGAAAAAGCGATTTTGAACCTAATAGTAAAGCTAAGTACAGCAATTCAAATTATGTGCTGTTGAGTTACATTTTGCAGAAAGCATATAAAAAGGATTACGCGTCAATTTTAAACGAAAAAATCCTCAGGCCAGTAGGATTAAAAAACACCTATTTCGGAACGAAGAAAACAAATATCCTAAATAACGAGAGCTACTCCTATCATTTTAAAAACGAATGGATCAAAGAAGACGAAACTGACCTGAGCATTCCTATGGGCGCAGGTGCATTGATCGCTAACCCGACCGATCTAACTACTTTTATTACTTCACTTTTTGAACAAAAAATAGTTGGTCAAAAATCATTAGCATTAATGAAAACCATAAAGAATGGTTATGGAATGGGCTTATTCGACCTTTCTCATTCCGATACAAAAAGCTATGGGCATGATGGAGCAATTGACAGGTTTCAGTCTATAGTGGCTTACTATCCGGAAGAAAAACTAGCTATAGCCATTTCCTCTAATGGATCAATCTATAAAATTCCGAATATTTTAGCCTGCGCGGAAAGCTGCTACTTTAACAGGCCATTTGAAATACCAACATTTGAAAAGCTGGCAGTTGCTTCAGAAATATTGGACACCTATGTTGGAACATACGCGAGCGGGCAGATCCCAATCAAAATCAACATCACCAATAAAGAAGCCCAATTATTTGCACAAGCAACCGGTCAGGCAGGATTTGCGTTAGAAGCTACCACCCCTACTATTTTTAAGTTTGATCAAGCGGGAATTGTATTGGAGTTTAAACCAGAGCACAAACAAATGACATTAAAACAAAGTGGCAAAGAATTCTTGTTTAAAAAAGAATAAATTTTAGCGCTTATTTTATTTCCTCACCTATTTGACACCAGAAGAAAATTTCAATTAAAATGAAAAACCTTTTTTTACTCCTTGCAATTTTTCCATTTATGATTTCCTGTAACGGACAAAACGATCCCGACTACAAATATTCAGATCATGAAACTGAACAATTTTTAAATGAAATAACAAAAAATGCCAAGGTTAGCATTACCGACATTACTGAAATAAAAAAACAGCCGACTGATGAATTTGGCGTCATAACAAGGTTTCCTTTATCAAAGAAGGAAGTCGATGAGTATCATAAAAATCACGGAACCATTATAGTTAAAAATGATAATATTTATGATTTTGCGACTTATACTTTAAAAGATTTTGAACTTACAAATGAAAACAATGAAAAACTACGAATTGTAGATAATGAAAGGTCTAAAAACCTGCAAGAACTTCCATTATGGGAATATGAAAAGATCTTGTATAAAAATTTAGGGATTGTATTTAAACTAAACAAAAAATTTGAAAAGCTTAATGGCTTTATAAAAATTGAATTTAAAATGCCAAATGGAATGGAAAAAGAAATAAAAATTCCGGTAAACATCACGATAAATGACACAGTTCCTGAATAAACACCTCCTGAATACATTGCCACGTAGATTTTTTTCCCTGTCACTTTTCTGACCGGACCATTTTTATGAAATCACTGGCATATCTTCTAAGATACTCGCTAAAGAATTAAAAGATCTGGAATTGAATGACTTCATCACATGTACCTTATATCCAACCAACCCGGTAAGTATTATTTATGAAGCCACGGAGCATGTATAGAGCGTTCCCGCAAAACATTGATTGCACAAACGAACAAACAATAGCAATGTTTGAATAATTTTAAATGTATCGGAAAGTTTCAGACAGGAAGAGGGTGTTTCACAAACTGTGTCAATAGTGTAACTTTAAACTATCGACATAATTATGGCAACACAAGAAGACTTTGATTTCGAAAGCTTCAAAAAGGAAGCTATAGCTGGCTTATATGCCGGCAAGAAAATGACTGGCACGGATGGGGTACTAGCCCCGATGATGAAACACTTTCTGGAATCTATGATGACCGGAGAGCTGGAGCACCACATTTCAGAAAGTAAGCTAGCCGGTCAGTCCAACCGTAAGAACGGGAAAAGTAAGAAGACGGTTCGCAGCTTGAGCTCGGGAGAGTTTGAATTGGAAACCGGTCGGGACCGCCTGGGCACTTTTGACCCTAAGGTTGTCCCCAAACGCCAACTGATCATTACAGAAGAACTGGAAGGGAACATCCTCTCGATGTATGCAATGGGGATGAGTACGCGTGCTATGCGTGATTATATCCAGGAAATGTACGCCATGGACATTTCTGCAGCTGAGATCTCACGCATTACTGACAGCGTACTACCAGCCGTGCAGGAATGGCGCAACAGACCCTTAGAAGCAGTTTACCCCTTTGTCTTCCTGGATTGCATGTTCTTTAAGGTCAGGGTAAATGGTGTAGTGGAAACCCGTGCAATCTACAATATCCTGGGTGTGGATATTGAAGGCAAAAAAGATGTTTTGGGGCTTTATACGGCTGAAAACGAAGGCGCCAAATTCTGGCTTTCGGTACTCACTGATCTAAAAACGCGTGGTGTTGAAGATATCCTGATCGCCTGCATTGATGGACTAAAGGGCTTCCCTGAAGCTGTAGAGGCTATCTTTCCAAAGACCAGGGTACAGCTTTGCATTGTTCACCAGATCCGCTGTTCTATGCGCTATGTTCCTGAGAAAGATAAAAAGGCAGTAATGGCCGATATGAAGCCAATCTATCAGGCGAATAATGAACAGCTGGGATATGAAAAATTGCTGGAGTTCGAAGAGAAATGGGGGACGAAATATCCCCTGAGTTGTAAGTCCTGGCTGGACAACTGGGTAAACCTTTCTGCATTCTTTGAATACGATCAAGGGATCCGTAAGATTATTTACACCACCAATCCGATTGAGGGCGTACACCGCCAAATCCGCAAAATTACCAAGACCAAGGGGGCTTTTTCTTCTGAGCAGGCACTGATGAAACTCATGTATCTGGTCATCAAAAACATCAGTAAGAAATGGACGATGCCAATCCATAATTGGGGACCGGCATTTTCACAACTTTATATTAAATTTGGTGACAGAATTCTTCAAGAGAATAAAGGATTCTGAGAGGCGTTAATTTTTGAAACTGACACAGTTCATGTTACACTCCCGACAGGAATGCAAGATTGCTCACCGATCAATTTTTTATGGCTTGTGCCCCAAACTTCTAATTCCATGATAACTGACTTCAATGCATATCCAATTTCTGTCAGCTCATATTCTACACGTGGCGGTACTTCTGCATAAACAGTCCGGCTGATTATTTTATTCTCTTCGAGCTTACGCAATTGCAAGGTCAACATCCTTTCAGTAATACCAGGTAATTTCTTCTTTAGTTCTCCAAATCTAAGTTTACCACTTAATAGCCACGAACATATTACCAATGTCCATTGTCCGCCGATGATATTTGAGGCATATGCTTCCGAACATTCATCGCTCAGAGCAACCTTATTCGAGAAGTTTGTTGAGGTTTGCTTGATCTCACTCATTACTTACATTTTTTATAGTACCTAACAATTAGCAGGCAATATACAAAAGTTTATATGCAACCCTAACTTTGTCTTAAATACACTAATCATTGAAATATGAAAACTTTAATAATTGTGGTGCATCCTAATCTTACTGAGTCTGTGATAAATAAAAAATGGCTTGATGAACGGTTTACCCATGGATGAGTTGTGACCGACTTCACACTTAAAATGAATTGCAAAATGTAAAATTATATAATTTAAAAAATTTAATATGGAATCACAGAAAAAACGAATCTTAATTGTGGGCGGTTATGGGATGGTTGGAAGTAACATCGCAAGACTAATCAGACAAGCTGATAAGCGTATCGAACTTATTCTTGCAGGTAGAAATCCGCAAAACGGAATATCTTTAGCGAAGGAATTAAATCATTCAGAAACAGCCTATATCAATCTCGCAGAAGGCTTCGATCTAAGTGAATTTAAGAAAATTGATCTGATTATATCAGCGGTGGATGATCACAGTAATATATTAAGAGAAACTGCTATCTTAAATGGCATTGCATGTATTGCTGTAAGCGAATTAGCGGATCAAATTTCTCCCACAGCATTTTTGAGCCTTCACAAAACAATTGTTGCGCCTGTTGTATACGCAGGTCATTGGCAAGCGGGATTATTAACTCTTATGGTCAAACAGCAAGCGAATAAATTCAGTCAAATAGAAACTATCGAACTTGCAGGATTATATGACCCAAAGGATAGCGTAGGGCCGTTAGTTGCAAACGAAGTTAGTGGTTTTGTTGGTGAGGCGCTAATTCGCAAGGGGGGAAATTGGCTATCAGTACAAGCAAAAGAAAACCCGAGAACTATTGATTTGCACAATCATTCGTCAGCAATAGGTTACCCACTCAGCACGCTGGATATTCCGAGTATAGCCGCTTTTACGAGTGCGAAAAATATTCGGTTCGACTTTATTATTGGGGAATCGATAGGGACTAGTAATGGCCTGGAAGCTTCCCATGATTTATACATTACTATTGATGGTACCCTACTATCCGGCGAAAAAAGAAAACTCAGCACGATCGTATCCGGCCCAAAAGGGAATTCCCATCTCACAGCTGTGGGCGTATATTTAATCACAGAAAAGATATTGGGCCTAAATGGACAATCTGAACAAAAGACCGGGGGTTTGTACCTTCCAGAAACTATTATCTCAACTCATCATATCAGCAACCGATTAAAAGAATTTGGAATCGAAATAATTGAAGAAACCTTGGAAAGTTTGTAGAACTTATTCAGGATATTCTAAGCACAATTTAACAAAATCACAAAATTGAGCATGACGATTAAGATTAACAAATGGACATATGAAAGAGCGTATAAAGATTAGACATTCAAGGGTTGGATGGAAAGAAAAGAAGTAATAATTAATTGGCACATAATTAAAATAATAACGTGAAAAAACTAACATTAACAATATCCATCTTACTGTCAGCCGGTATCGAAATCATAGCACAACCGGTAAGTTACCTTCCTAATCAAAACACATTTCAGCCTGTTACAAATCCTCAAAAGATAAGGAACTGGGATGACGAAATACGAACCATTGATCTTTATAACTCCAATGCAGGGAAGGTAATTTATTACGGAGAAAGCTTAGCAATAAAATTATATGAAAGCACGCCAGATTCAAGCATTACTGAATCGATTCACATCCAAAAACAAACAAAAATGAAAAACGCAACGATATTACACAAGGCCAACGAATTCGTAAAAAAGGGAAACTATGAAAGTTTTCTAGTCTATTGTACACAGGATACCAAATGGGTTTTTGTAGGCGAACGTATCCTTGAGGGTAGAGATAAAGTACGAGAGTATATGAAAGAATTCTATTTGGAACCGCCCGTATTTACCGTCGAAAAGACCATTGAGGAGGGTAGCTATGTAACCGTAACAGGTGAAATCACCTTGAAGGCTGCAAATGGAACCTATAACCACTATGATTATTGCGACGTCTGGCGCTTCGAAAATGGAAAAATTGCAGAATTGAAAGCTTTTGTCATAGAAAAGAAATCTTGACAAATGAATCGTTAAATGAAACTAAAAGTGGCAATTGGGCGCAATACGGCCACTAAAGCTTTACTGCTGTAACGGAATTATAAATCTGTTAAAAGACCCTAATTAAAATAAGAATAGTAAAAACCGGAGATTTCGCAAGGTGCTAGTCATGTCATTAAGATTATAAGGCAGTATCCAAAAAACTGTGTAAATGGGATTTGAGGTAAAAACTTAGATCCCATTTTTATGTAAATTAGAGAAAGGAATTTAAAAGATGCAAGCAGAAGATTTTTTAAATGACGATTTCCTTAAACAGTTTAAGGACGGCAAAGATTTCATGAGCTTCATGGATCAGATGTATAAACGAGGCGTTGAAAAGATGCTTGAAGGGGAGCTTGATTCTCATCTGGGCTATGTTAAGCACGATAAACAACGCAAACAAACCGATAATTCCCGTAATGGTTATGGCGAAAAGAAGGTAAAAACAGAACATGGAGAACTGGATATCAAAGTCCCCAGAGACCGGGATTCCAGTTTTGATCCACAGATCCTTCCCAAACGGAGTAAACTCTCAGAAGGCATAGAAAAGTTGGTAGTTTCTTTATATGCCAAGGGGATGTCCAATGCTGACATTGAAGAAGAACTTCGTGAGTTATATGACTTTCGTTTACCACCCTCTACCATTTCGACCATAACAGCAAGAGTAACTGATGATATTTTAGCCTGGCAGAATCGCCCACTTGATCCGGTATATATGATTGTGTGGATGGATGGCATTGTTTTCAAAGTAAGAGAAAGTAATAAGGTCATCAATAAAACGATCTATCTGGCTGTTGGACTTAATATGGAAGGCCGTAAGGAAGTATTGGGGCTATGGCTGGGAAAGAATGAAAGTAGTGCTTTTTGGATGAGTGTGCTCACTGATTTGCAGACCAGAGGTGTTCAGGATATTCTGATCACATGCACCGATAACCTGGGTGGCTTTACTCAGACCATCCGTTCTGTATTTCCGCAATCTACCACTCAGATTTGTGTGGTTCATCAGATTCGTAATGCCTGCAAGTATGTGGTATGGAAGGATAAAAAGCCATTTACGGAAGATATGAAGCCCATTTATTCAGCTCCCAATAAGCAGGCAGCAGAAGCTGAACTCACAACATTTGAGTTAAAATGGGGAATAAAATATCCTTATGCGATTCGAAGCTGGCGGATAAACTGGGATGACCTGACGGCATTTTTTGAGTTCCCCCTGGAAATCAGGAAAATCATTTATACAACTAATTTAATTGAAAATTTGAATGGAAAGATCAGAAAATACACCAAAAATAAAATGTCTTTTCCAACCGATGAGGCTGTGAAAAAATCTGTTTACCTGGCCTTAATGGAAGCCACTAAAAAGTGGACGATGCCCATTCATAACTGGCCGTTGATTATAAATCAGTTTATTGCTATTTTTGAACAAAGGGTTAAGGTCTGATACCCTAACCCCAAATTTCATTTACACAGATTTCTGTACACTGCCGATTATAAGCCAATGTGCTTCGCTCAAACTGACCACTATAACATATTGATTGGTTAGTCTCGGCGAAATCTCCATATATACCTATTAACAATATCTCTTTGTGCGGTAAGTTCAAACCTTGTTAACGCTAAGCAGGATGTACTAAATGCCTTCTTCACAATTGCTACTTCGTAAGACAACCTGAGTAGTTACCAAAAAGCAGTTTACCTTCCAGTTCAAAAAAACACTTTAAATCAATCCATTACAGGATTATTGACAATAGGCAATTTCGCAAACTTGATCACCTCAATACTCGGAAAACCAAAATCTTCCACCACTTTTCCTAAAATCAAATAACAACCTGCTCCTCTAAAAGGATAAGTTGGGGTACTATTAGGAAAATGCGTGGTGTCAAAAAAGTTCCCATCTACATCGAGAAAGGTTCCAAACCACATTTTTTTATTGTTTTTGGTATGTACAGTCTTCTCACAGACATATAAACCTACCATTTTAACGGTTTGTCCAATATATTTAATGAGATCATCCGTACGGATGTCGCCACGATATTCCGTTTTAAGTAAATCGAACATGGAAAGTGTAAGTGGAAAACCCAACAATTCCAGTTCATGGTAAGCATCCTCTAATTTGGTATTGATCAGATCGGGCATGATATACTGTTTAGCTTCTACATGGAATAGTTCTGCATGGCTATTTGGTTTCGTTTTATTGCCTAACATGCCATGAGCATCCCATAGCAGCGCTTTTTTACTTTTTCCTATAAAACGTAAACACCCGCAGCGAATTAAAATAATCAATTGTTCCAGACCAATTTCCGTGCGTTTTACAAAATCTTCCAGATCGAGATAATCACCACCTAGTTTTCGTTCTTCCGGGATCAGTTCAATCAATCTTCCTTCGAGCCCTTGTATGCCGACAAATCCAAGATAGGCGTCAGTTCCCTTGATAGAAACTACGGGGCTACTTTTGTTTACACAAGGTAAATGGACATTTGCTCCGGATTTTTTAAGTTCATGAACATATAGCCATCGGGTATAAAAACCACCATAGTTATTCAACACACCCACCATAAACTCCATCGGATAATACGTTTTCAAGTATAGACTCTGATAACTCTCCACCGCAAAACTGGCGGAATGTGCTTTAGAAAAGCTATACCCTGCAAAGGACGAGACCTGCCTCCAGACTTCCTTTGTAATATCTGCTGGCCTCCCTAATGCCATTGCTCCTTCATGGAATTTTTCTACCAGCCGATCAAACTCCACACGGGAACGGTATTTTCCACTCATCCCACGTCTTAGAATGTCAGCATCTGTTCCATCCATGCCTCCGTAATGGATACACACCTTAATCACATCTTCCTGGTAAACCATTACTCCAAAGGTTTCTTTCAGTTGCTCTTCCATTACCGGATGAAGGTATTTGACCTGATCAGGCGCATGGAAGTTCTGGATGTACGTTTTCATCATACCAGATTGGGCCACTCCCGGACGAATGATAGAACTGGCGGCAACGAGTGTGAGGTAGTTATCGCAAGTCAGCTTTGTATTGAGCTGTCGCATTGCCGGAGATTCTATGTAAAAACAGCCGATGGTATGGCCTGTCTTCAGACGATTGTTCAGATTGGGATCTTTGATAAATTCCTGTACCTGATGGATATCCAGTCGTTTTTGCTGATTTTGTTCTACCAATTTGACCGCTTCCTTAATGTGACCAATGCCCCGCTGGGAAAGGATATCGTACTTATCATATCCAATTAATTCTGCTTCATACATGTCCCATTGTACCGTCGGCATTCCTTTAGGCGGAAGGTCTAAAGCAGTATAGTACGTAATTGGTTCTTCTGAGATCAGCACTCCACCTGCATGAATACTTCGTTGATTTGGCATATTGCCCATCATGGAATGTATCGCCATGATCTTTTTAAAAGTATTGTTGTCCCGGTTAACGGCTGCGCGACTCGGATCAGTAAAACCATCGATTTCAGTTTTAGGAAGTCCCATTACTTTACCGATCTCCCGGATTACCGAACGGTCTTTGAACGTAGACATGGTGCCCAACAAGGCCGTATGTGCTTTACCATAGCGTTTGAAAATATAATCCTGCACATCTTCCCGTTCGTCCCAGCTGTAATCAATATCAAAATCCGGAGGTGAGGAGCGTTCCGCATTTAGAAAGCGCTCAAAGTATAAATCCAGTGCGATAGGATCAACATCGGTAATGCGCAGACAATAGGCAACGATACTATTTGCTCCTGATCCCCGCCCAACATGATAATATCCCCTGCGCATAGAATACTGAATGATGTCATTTGTAATCAGGAAATAGGCACAAAAATCCATTTCGACAATCACCTTCAACTCCTGTTTTACGCGTTTCAAAGCCTCCCGGTTCTTATTTCCGTAGCGGTAGCGCATTCCTTCTACAGCTAATTTTTCCAGAAGCGCTCTATCATCGTTTTTGTTTCCGGTAAAGGTTTTACGATTTAACTTAATTTTTCCCTCCGGATAATCCATCGTACAGCTATCCATGAGCCTGCGGGTATTGTCAAGGATAAAAGCATATTTGGAAAACTTCGCTTCCAGCTCTCCAGGTTGGAGAAACAGATCTGTGTCTTTGCATCTGTCTTCTTTTTCAACCATTGTAATTAAGGTATTCAGATCGATTCCTCTCAGGTATTCATGCAGACGGTATTCAATTTTATTAGCCACAAAGACGGGTTGCAGTGCAAGCAGTTTATCCTGATGGTCTTTTAAGTCCTTATTGAAAAGCTGATGTAGTTCATCGAACCGAACGCCTATGTATTCATTACTTTTTAATTCGGCCTTGTGACCATGAGGATAAATAATGTACGCGTTTTTAAATTCCTTCGGCTCATCGGGTAGCTCCTTTTGTTCAAGATTATAATCACTCAAATAATCGTTCAGTTCCTTCATCCCTTCCCTATTCTTAGCGATACCGATATACAGCAGCTTTTTATCTCTGCGGAATTCTATTCCTCCAATAGGTTTAATTTTTTTTGAACGGCATTCGCGCATAAATTCCATGACCCCGGTAGAATTATTGATGTCAGTAATTACCATCTGGGTAATGCCTCGTGCTTGTGCTTCCTCGACTAATGTCTTGATCGACATCGTGCCGTAGCGAAGGCTATAGTGAGAATGGACGTTTAAATACATAGGATTATAATTTAATGTCCATTGTGGAGGCTCTGGTTACCGCGTCCTGCCCGAAACGTCTCCTGATTTTATCTAATGCCTGGACCAGACTGTATTGCTCCTGGGATTCACTGTACAGATCAATCTGTTCAAAACCTGTTACTAAATTGGATAAGCTAACGCCTACGAGCCTCAAAAGCATCCTGCGGTTATATATTTTTTTGAACAAATCTTTTACGGTAGCTATCAGTACGCTATCCAATGAGGTATAAGAAATGGTAGTCTGTTTAGTTTCCGTTTCAAAATTGGCGTACCGGATCGTAACAGTGACGCAGGCGCAAAGCTTCTTTTTTTCTCTAAGCTGATAAGCAATATCCATCACCTGAGCGACCAGTAAGTTATTGATCATGTCGATATCAATGGAATCCGCATGAAAGGTGCATTGGGTACCAATTGACTTTTGTTCTGTATAAGGAATGACCAGGCTATTGTCAATACCCTTTGCCTTTTGCAGCAACGAGAGCCCGGATTTACCCAAAAGTGAATTCATCTGATCCGGATGGATCTGTGACAGGGTGATGATTTTTTTAATGCCCATATCACTAAGCTTGACGAACGTTTTTTCGCCTAAGCCCGGTATTTTACGAATAGATAGTGGATTTAAAAAAGGCTGTACTTCTTGCTGTTTCACGTTCCTCTCGCCACCGGGCTTACATTCATTGGTAACCATTTTAGCTACGGTCTTATTGACGGAAAGTCCGAAAGAAATAGGTAAATCCATTTCCTTGATAATGGTTTGCCTTAATTCGTGGGCATATTGCATACAGTTATGAAACCGGTCCATGCCAGTCATATCAATATAGTGTTCATCAATGCTCGCCTTTTCAAAAAGCGGCACTTTTTCACGGATGATCGCTGTAATTTCATGGGAGGCTTTTGAATACTCGTCCATATTTCCCTTTATAAAGGTAGCATGAGGGCAAAGCATCTTAGCCATGCGGGAAGGCATAGCGGAGTGTATTCCAAACTTGCGGGCTTCATAACTACAGGAGGCAACGACACCTCTGTCAGAAGTTCCTCCGATAATTACTGGCTTCCCCTTTAATGAGGCATCTTTTCTTACCTCAACTGAAACAAAAAAAGCATCCTGATCCATGTGGATGATTTGCTTGCCGCTATCCATGATTTAAAATTTAGGTAGCGACAAAGTTATGCTAATATTTTTAGTATTCTGATTGATCTTCCAGTTTTTTTAGCGATTTACCCTTGTGTAGTTTCTTTATAAAAATGGCGACAATAGCTTGTATAATTAAGAGATTTAATGTTACCATCATTGGCGCCGTAATAATATCCCTTAATGGCATGGAATCTGCTTAGGGATCTCACATGTTTAAGCCTGTTTCTTTTGAAAATGAGAATTTATTGATTCACCCCTTGCGTCCGGAAGATCTGAATAGATATGACGATATCGTAAATGATATTTATAAAATTCTTTCTGATGAAAAGACCCTAAAATTTCTGCCAAGCAAGCGTTTGAACAATCTTTCTGAAGCTGGAGTCTTTTTGAATAATATGATCATCAACTACCATTCAAATCGTAACTACCTCCATTTTATAACTAAAAAAAATTCAGGTAAAGTAATCGGACTTATTGACCTCATATCTCCGAACGTAGCTATGGAACATTATAAAATTGAGCATTACCCCTTTTTCATTGAGTTTTATCTAAGTGGTAACTCCTGCGGATGCGCTATCATGAGTAATATCTTACCCCCTATTATTGACTTGATATTAGACCAGGGTATCACCAGCATCGGAGCAATAGTGCACAGCAAGAATATTGCGGCTAGAAAGGTTCTGGAAAAATCTAAGTTTACCTATAGCGCCAAATTCGATAGAATCCAGGACTTGTTTAAAACGATTGGATAAACATCCAATTTTTAAATCAAAGTCAAACCCAAAAAAATATATAAGAGCAGAATAGTTTAATACAATAATAAATTTCCCCTGGATTTCAGCAATAAAAATGTAATCTGAAAATTGGGTAGCAAGATTACTTTTCTCTAATTTGTGCTACCCAATTTTTAACCATATGGCAACGGATCAGAAATACATAGATTACATTATCGACCAGATCAATCATCCCGCTGGTATCAGCTATAAAAAAATGTTTGGTGAGTACGGCCTGTATGCCGGGATTCGGATCTTTGCATTGGTATGTGACAATAGGCTATTGATCAAACCCACGGAAGCAGGCCAGGCATTTATTGGAAAACCAAACTTAGCACCTCCTTTTCCCGGAGCTAAATCATATTTTTTAATACAGGAGGAATTGGATGATCACGAATGGGTTTCAGGTTTGGTAAAGGTTACAGTAAATGAACTCCCTGATCCTAAGCCGAAAAAACTCAAAAAAAAGATTTAATGTCTCGGTTCTTCTTTCCTCGTTTATTGTCGGGAATCATATTACCAAAAAATGGCGACAAACAGATTCTTAAAAATGGTAAGCTTAGATTACAGGCTACATCCCGAGAAAAAATGTATTGTGGATTATTTTATACCGATTCTGTAGTTTATTCGTTTACTTCGTCAATTTTAATATTTAAACTGTTTTCTGTAAGTAACAGCGGTTATCCCTTTATGTTTTTTGAATTGCCGGCTTAAATGACTTTCATCAGAGAAGCCTAAATCATCGGCGATTTGCCCGATGGATTGCTCGCTATAGGTTAACCGCTGTTCCACAATATTCATTTTATATTGGGTCAGGTAGCAGTGTAGACTGTCTCCGGTCAGGTTTTTAAAATATTCACCTATATAGTTTGCAGACAAGTTAAATTGTTCTGCAAGGTGCTTTATTCTTAAATTTTTCGGACAACCAATATTTTGGTGCAGATAAACCAACATTTTATTAATCAGAGGCTCCTCCATTTTTGCAGGAGAGGTGATCCGCTGAGGATTAACGTTGCGGGAGATGATATTTAACACAAGAATCACCAAATGCTGTATATTTTCATCGTAATAGGAAGGCTTGTTGTTGTACTCGATCAACATGTTTTCAATTAATCCGGCAATCATATCACAATCTCTCTTCTCTTTAATCAAGACCTGATCAAAACGGTTATGGCTGGAGAAAATAGTTTCTAATTGTTTCAACCATTGTATCAGTTTCTCTTTTTCCTGTTGGGTTTTATATTGTTCAAGAAAGACTTCAGAAAAACGGATGGAACAATAACGGGTATCCGTCGTACTTTCAAAACCTCTGCAATCCAAGGGGGTGAATAAAAATACACTTCCTTTGCTATAGGGGAATTTGTTGTCATTTACAATCCTAATGCCTTCTCCATCTATAATCTGTACAATTTCGAAGAACTGATAGATCAGTGGACGCTCATTCCAGTGCTCCATATTGGAGACAAAGATGTCTAAAGGTTTATGTAAATGTTTAGTCTTCATTAGTCGAAATGTACAAAAAAAACCATTCTTTATCCATGTTTTCACATATCACTTAAGACTAATTTTGGTAAAAAAAATATCATGTCACAGAAAAAATTAGTCAGGCCATTTATTAATGAAAATGTTTCTTTTGCTAACAGAGTTGTAATGGCTCCAATGAATCGTCGCAGGGCCATTAAAGGAATCCCTCCCCTATCTATGGTTACGTATTATCAACAAAGGGCCAGCGCTGGATTATTAATAACAGATAATATTGCCATTTCTTCTAATGGCGGTGCTTATATGGATACCCCGGGAATATACAATGAAGAACAAAAAAATGCCTGGAAAAAAGTGGTAGACGCCGTACATGCAAAGGGAGGAAAAATCTTTGCTCAATTGGTTCAGGCTGGTCGTATCGGACATCCGGCAATACAAAACAATGAGCCTTTGGTAGCGCCATCGGCGATACCAGTGAATGAAACCATTCGTATTCCTGATCGTACTCATCAACTCATGACAGTGCCGGTTTCTATAAACATTGATGAAATTCCATTGTGGGTAAATGCTTTTAAACAGGCGACAATAAATGCATTAGAAGTAGGATTTGATGGTATTGAAATTCATGCAGCACATGGTTTTCTGATCGACCAATTTATCAACCCTCTTAGTAACATCAGAACAGATAAATACGGAGGGAGCATCCACAACAGAACGCGTTTTTTGCTGGAAGTAATGCAGGAAGTGGTTGCTGTAGCCGGGAAAAACAAAGTAGGAATCAGGCTTTCGCCTTTTCGTGAAATTTATGATTTGAAACCTTATCGGGAAGAGCTGGCGACACACCAGTATATTCTTGAAGAGTTACAGAAATTAGATATTTTATACCTCCACTTTTCCAATGCAATTACAAATGGAAAAGACTCGATTCCGGTAAGTTTTCTCCACAGCGCTCGACAGCTTTTTAAAAACATCATTATAATTGCCGGTGGCTTTACAGTAGAAACTGCTGAAGAGATTTTGCAAAATCGGTTTGTAGATTTTGTGGCTTTTGGCAAACTGTATATTTCAAATCCTGATTTGGTGGAACGCATAAAAAATGATAGTCCATTGGCAGACTGGGATGAGGAAACGTTCTACCACGGTGGAGATAAGGGTTATATTGATTATCCAAATCTGATTTTTAATAAAGAATGTATTAAATAGCCGGAGCAAATTTAGTGGGTGAAATACGACAGCGGTACGGTAAAGTTGAGCAAATGTGTTTTTATTGAAAAAAAACCTATATTTATTGTTTATCAATAAATATTTATTACCTTTAGGTATGATTTAAATTTTACTACCATGTCAAAAACAAACAACATCGTATTTAAAGGCCTGCATATTATTGCATGGATCATCTTCGTAGGATTGTGTATAGAAGCAGGTGCCTTCCTGGTCAATTTCATTTTTAGCGTCTTCAAGCCTGAATTTGTTGCAAAACTCTATCAAAAACTGGACTTGAGCCAAATGTATAATAGCAGCAAATGGGCTTTTTTCAGTATCTATAGCTTTATCTTATTAATATCACTTCTGAAAGCCTATTTATTTTATATAGTCGTCATGCTATTACACAAGTTAGATCTGTCAAAGCCTTTCAACACTTTCGTCTCCAATCAAATCACGAAAATCAGTTACTTTACTTTCTCTATTGGCCTGCTTAGTTATATCGCGCAACAAACAGCCAGTGACTTTAAAAATTATGGCTACAATATTGGCAACCTTAATGAGTTTTGGACAGACGGGCAGGCATTTATACTAATGGCAGCAGTAGTCTATGTCATTGCAACTATATTTAAAAAGGGGGTAGAAATCCAGAACGAAAACGACTTAACTATTTAAGCTATGCCAATCATTGTAAACTTAGACGTGATGATGGCGAAGCGAAAAATTTCGCTGAATGAACTTTCTGAAAGAGTTGATTTGACATTATCTAACCTGTCTATTCTAAAAACCGGAAAGGCAAAGGCAATCCGGTTTAGTACCCTGGAAGCTATTTGTAAAGCCTTAGACTGCCAACCTGGGGACATTTTAGAGTTCGTAAACGATAAATAAGAACAACGGGCGGCAATACTTTGGATTATTCACTTGCAAATACCTTTAATAAAATCAGCGGATGCATAAACACTGATGTATCTTATAACGAATGCTAAGTCCCTGTCCACGAACAATTCCTCCTCCCATAAAACCATATTTATTCTGCTGCAGTGTAAATACTTCGAGAAATTCCTTCCCTTTCCATATCCGGAAAAGATTAAAAAATCCGGCAACGGGGGGTTCCATAATTTAGGTGTTACACAACACAAATTGAGCTGGTGAATAGTTTTTGGTTGTACCAATTTCAATGCTTAGCTATCGCAACTTATTCCTCAGCTTCCAGATGGTGCAGCTCAATTTCACTTCCAATAGTTTCTACTGTTTGTTCATTCAACTCAATCTCAATTCTTTCTCCTTTTTGGTCCGGTGTATACTGCGGTAAATCCCCGGCCTCCATTTCTTCCGGATCAATTGGCTGCCATTCTCCGTCGGCGGCGAATCGGACGCCTCCAATAATTCCACCGAAATAGATGACTTTATAATAATCTGCCTGCCTCAGGATGGTAAGCGTGACTTCTCTGCTTCCATAGCCAATTTTAATATTAAATGCTTCTTCCATCGTTCTTTTTATTAAAGTTCAAACTGCCACCTTTCACAAATAATCCGTATGCCCGATAACAAATCACGTTTCGCTTGTTCCGCAAGCCTTTAACCATTGCGAAGATGAAATGTTTGGAAGCAGACATAAAAAACAATTTGTATGGCAAGGAAGTATCTCCAAATGGGCTACACGCGGGCAAGACGCTATGCGAACTACAAAGGCGGAAAGAAATATGATAAAACTAACAATCATGCTCCTCTCGATCGGGGAACTGGCGAACAACAAAAAGCAGCAGCGGCAGATATCTTTTATGAAAAATGGAAATTGGCTGAATCTGATCCCCATTATACCAGAATGAAGTTGGAATGGAAGAAGCAAGAAATCTGACCTCAATATGTTCAGCTACCGTTGCACCAGGCAGTACTAAAGCAAGCGCTATAGGAAAGAACAATAGCAAGCAACCATTGGTTAACAAGAAATAGCAGCCCATAATCATTTAGCAGGTTTTAGCATCTCCTTGGCTTGAAACTTGCTCTGAAGATCACCAATGAAAACCCCTAAAAAATTACAATATTATCTGGTGTTCATGATGCTCACGGGGCTTTCCTGGAATTCAAAGGCTCAGAATGCCGTTGAAACCGCAGCCACCGCCTACCATAAGGTTAAAACAGGTAGTGATGAACAATTTTTGCTGGCAGGTAAGTATGCTCATGCCCTCTTCTTCAATGGCCGCAAGAAAGAAGCCATGCAATTATTGCAGAAAAACATCAATAGTGCTGCCAAAAAAGCGGACGGACAATATGCGGCGCAATTAAGCGGTATCGCTGCCATGAACAGCAAAATACTCGATGATACTGTAGCTGCTATGAAATATCTGAAACAGGCAAAAAGATTTGCGGAGCGAACAAAAGAACTAAGCATTAAGGGCTATGTCAGGTATTGTGAGGGCTGGATGCATGCCCGGAACGATCAGGAGCATCAGGCGATCCGGAGTTTCCAGCAGGCCCTGACTTTTTTTGATAAAGCTCCTCAAACTGAAGTCGTCATTTCAAGAAAAACAGCAATTTATAAAGAACTCTCCTCCATATATTCGAATTGGAAGGCCTATGATCTGCAAGAAAAATACGCCACCCTCATGTTGGAAATTGCCAAATCAAAGAACAAGCCGATGGACGTCTTTGATGCCTTCATGTCTATGGGCTATAATTACCAGGAACAATACATCAACCAACCGGATCAACACAAGCTCCGCGACCAGGCAGAAAGGTATTACCTTCGGGCGATCCACTTTTATCAGAAAAATAAAGATAAAATGGCAGTGCCTTCCGATCTGTCATTTGCAGCAATCAACCTTGCCAATCTTTACCTGCAGTTTTATCCCCCATCCTATAAGGAAAAATCAATAGCGTACGCGCAATTGGGGTTGGAAATCGGACAGCAGACCGCACAATTTGCACAGGTGGCTTCAGCCTATGGAATTATGGCAGAATATAGTATGAAAGCGGGCGACAATACAACCGCTAAAAAATATCTGCTGGCTGCCTTAGCTGCACTCGGAAAAGATGCAGTGGTAGAAAATACCATTGCGCTAAGCCTGTACCAAAAACTTGCAGAAGTATACGAAGCAGAAGGACAATATAATGAGGCCTATCATTATTATAAACAATATGTAAAGGTCTATGAAGAGGTTTATAATACAAACAAGATGGAACAGGGCCGCAGGCTGGAAGCGCAGTTTGAAAAAGAAAGGCAACAACAGCAAATCTCCCTGATGCATGCCCTTACCGCTACACAGCGGCAGGAACTGAAAAACCTGAAACTGAGTAAAGAAAATCAGCGCCAGCAAATGGAGGTGATCCAGCTCGAGGCAGAAAACAGAGGACAGGAGCTGAAACTATCGCGCGTTGAGACACAACGACGTGCAGCAGAGCTCGCAATTTCCCAAAAAGAGCTTGCCTACAAATCAAGGATGAATACCGTTTACTTTCTGCTGATCCTAACGTTCATCATCGCTGCAGCGCTGGTATATTATGCGTACCGGCAGCGCCTGAAAGCATTAAAGCAGAAAGAAAATCTGCAGGTTTTAAGTTCGATGCTTCAGGGACAGGAAACAGAACGTGCACGCCTGGCGAGAGACCTGCATGACGGACTGGGAGGTATTTTATCCGGAACAAAAATTACGCTGTCCGGACTAACGCTGAACAACCAGGATAACACGACCAAAAGTACGGTCAGCAAATCACTGGATCAGTTGGATGTTGCTGTAATAGAACTGCGCCGCATCGCTCATAACCTGATGCCGGAGCTGCTGGACAAATATGGCATTGAGGAAGCCCTGAAGGAATATGCAGCGCGGATGAGCAGCGAAGAACTTGAGGTCTCCTGCCATTTTGTAAATTATAAAGACAGCCTCGAAAAAGAAAAACAAATAGTGGTTTACCGGATCATTCAGGAACTGGTTAACAATGCGGTGAAACATGCTGAAGCTGCACAAATTATGATACAACTTTCAGAATACAATCACCAGATCCTGATCACAGTAGAGGATGATGGCAAAGGTTTTGACCTTAACCTTGCAAATGACAGAAAATCAGCGGGAATCCACAATGTCCAGTCGCGGCTTGAGTTTCTGAGTGGCAAGATGCACATCGATTCCATTGCCGGTACAGGCACCACCATAGAGATAGAATTTCCAATTGACAACAACGTAAAATATGGTTAATATAGTAATTACTGATGACCATCCGATGATGCTGGAAGGTTTGAAAAACATCCTTGCCGCAGAGGTCGATTTTAAGGTCCTGAACTGCTTTACCGATGGCAAAATGACGTTGGAGTTCATTGGAACCAGCCAGCCCGACATCCTGTTGCTCGACATCAATCTTCCTGACAGTAACAGCATAGAACTTGTTTCCTTACTGAAGAAAAAGTGCCCGGATATGAAGATTCTGGCAATCAGTGTTCATAATGAGTATGCAGTGATCAATAGTATGCTGGCAGAGGGAGCAAACGGATATATTCAGAAAAATGCCTCAGGACTGGAAATTATTGCGGGTATCCGGACGGTGCTTCAGGGACAGCGTTTTTTATGTTCGCAAACCAGCCTTAAGATGAGCAAAGATGCAGATGGAAGCCTTCAAAAGGTTCCTAAACTTACCCGTAGAGAGAAGGAAATCCTGCTGGAAGCGGTCAGGGGATTAACGACTGCACAAATGGCAGAAACTCTTTTTATCAGTCCTCACACTGTGGAGAGTCATAGAAAAAATCTGATAGAGAAATTTGGCGTTAAGAGCATTACCTCCGTGATCAAACTGGCGCTGGAATATGGCATCATCCGTGAATAGCGAACAAAAACCACGGTATTCAGGGATTTACCGGCATTACCTCATCAGTTAAATTTGTCATGCCCCCAAAGGCATTTAACAAATTATAAAACCTATAAAATTTAAAAAGATGAGAAAAGCAATTTCGAAAGGTACTGTGCTCCTGGCGCTATGTGCAGTTGTTGGCTGTGGTCAAAAAAAAGACGCCGTAGCCTACAACAACGAACTAATGACCGTGATCAATAGTGAAGAGCATCACATCAGTGAAATGAACAGTGCAATGCAGTCAAAAAAATATGAGGAGGCTGAAAAAGTAGCGCTTAAATGGAAAGATGCGGTAAAAGAAGACCTTAAAAAGGTAGAAGAGCTGGGAGATTTTAATGGCGATGATGGACTGCAAAAAGCAGTTCTTACCGGCCTGCAGGGTTATGGTAAAATCGTTTCAGAAGATTACCCGAAGCTGATCAGCATCAGGAAAAACGGCACTCAGGACCCGGCAACAGAGCAAAAGCTGTTGAACAACATTAACAATGCATTTGAAAAGATGGCGAATGGAGTCAACATTGCATCAGATAAGTTTGAGAAAGATTACGCCAACAAATAACTGGTAAAAAACAAGTTAAATAGCCGGTGAGTTCTCCTCAGCGGCTATTTTATAGAAATTTTACTGCTGCTTTTAGTAAACCAGGCGATCTGCTATGATAGGAAGTTTGTCTCCTTTCTCCCTAAGGTACCGCCATTTGTCTCCTTCCTTTACCGGTAAGGGGAAAAGTTGCACTGGTGAAGAATAACCATAAAAATCATACACCCTGAGTCCGAGATCATCATATTGTAAAGGAACCACCCATTTACCATTTGCGTCCGTAAGTCCATATTTACGGTCTTTTTCTATCAATAAATATTGATCATCCCGGACGGCGCTAATCCGGTCATATATGGGTTCTAGAAATACTTTCCCGGTATTGTCGGCAATTCCCAGCTTCAGTTCACCGTTTTCAGGATTATATTTCGACAGCAGAATTTTTCCGGCCAGAAAATGATTGTCATAGAAGGCATCCGCATAACAACTGGTTAATGGAATCACAAACGCTCCTTTTTTGTTCAGGAAGCCCAGTTTGGAATACCTCCTCTGAGTATCTGAACTATCCCGTGCCACAGCTGCCACTCCAAGGCTGTCAAAAGCGGTGGCCTTATCAAATGTTGCCGGCACAATTACCTTCCCCATTTCGTCTATATACCCCAGTTTATTGTGCTGACCGAACTGTGCCATACCATTTTTAAAAAGGTAAAGGTCAGGCAGAGCTGCAGAGATCGGTTTGGGCTCATTCCTGAACGAAAAATGATAAGTTTGCGGAAGTGTTCTTGAAGTATGGAAATTGTAAAGCTTCGCCTGTCCATCTTCATTGGACACTGCCAAGACCTGCTTTGACCCGATATAGCCTACAAAGTTAAAAGCCAAAAGCCTGACCGACTTTTTCACTGCATCATATAAGCCATACTGATTGCTTTTCCAGTCGCCCAGTAAAAAGGTTGTGCTGTCGATACTGGTAATTTCAGTATAGTATTTTTCAGAAAGCAACTGACCATCTTTGAGCATACGCAATTCTATGCGCGGGGATTCATAATTGCCTGAGCGGCAAACCATAGTTTGTTTGTCAGGACCAATAAAATCAAAATAGTCACGATATATGGTTGGAATCATTTCCTGCTGGGTATCCAGATGATAAAGGCCAATTTTTCCTTCTCTTTGTACCTGGACACGCTTGTCACCAAGCTGAGCCAAGAAAGTATAACCATTGTATTTACCGGGAAGCAGTATGTTTCCGTCTAAATCGAACACCGTCTTTATCCCCTGTCTCTCTCCCACAATCAGATCATAGGTTTTACTTCCTGCTTTATGATCCAGGTCAATCTTATAAAACAGCGGTTCATGATACTTATCCGTATTCGCAAAATACAAACCGAAATAAGCCTTCTGAGCAATTCTGAAGATAGGGAGCGGCGCTATTCCTCCCTCATCGCTGCCGTCGATATAAGTGATCTCTCCATCCTCCACACTTTTCAGCTCCTGAAGCGCGCGATTGGTAAGCATTGTTTTGTTTCCCACTTTCAGCACAAAATAATTACCACAAACCTTTACCCGGTCATATTGAGGCGGAATTATAACTTTTCCGGTCAGATCTATCACTCCCTGATGTTTTCCTTTGGTCATTAACAGGTAATTGCCTGGATAGTTCTGATACGCACCAGCTCCCTCCGCATCTATACGATCGTAAATAAAGGGTAAGGTTAGCTTCCCGTTCTGGTCATAAGCACCAAACTTGCCCTGCTCGCTGTAAATCAGCATTCCTTTTAAAATCGCGCTATTTTCCTGCACATCAAACTGTTGCCCGCTATTGACATTCACAATTACGGGTACGTTATTTTTTGAGAAAGACTGTACCCAATTATCACTACGCATTTGCTGATGTTGATGATCATACTCAAATGGAACACGAACCTTCCCATCAAATCCTACTATACCCCATTTGCCTCCGCTTTTTGCATAGACATAATCTGATGTTTTCGCGCATCCGCCACAATAGTCAAAAGCTTCATAAACCGCATTGATGGCCAGCGTTGTTTCCTTTGCATCATAGACCCCCCATTTGTCGCCTTGCCTGATGTCAAAGTAACGTCCGTCAAGATAATTGATCTCCTCAAAAAAGGGAAGCGCTACCCCACCGGGCAGGTAGAGGCTTTGCTTCCCATTTAGCGAGAGCTTCCAGTAGTTCCTGTACGTTAAATCCACCTGATCATATTTTGCTGGTAATATGATCTTTCCATCGGGCGACAACACCCCTGTTTTACCATCTTTTATAAACGGAATGACCGTTTTAGGCATTTCATCTGTATCCAGGATTTCTTTTTGGTAATCCTGAATATCATATTTATCGCCCAGTTTAGCCTGAGCATCGCCCAACATGTAATCAAAGGCTTTCCCTCCATTGATGTCAATGTAAAATTCCTGCCCATCTTTAGAAACCCGGGCATAGCCCCACCTGAAGGGACTAATCTCGGTACCTTTTACCGGCGGGTCCTGATGCCCCGGCTTATATTCAACACTTCCTGCTACAGGTGGCGAAACGACCTGAGCTTTTGAATCAGCAGCAACAAGTACAGTAAGTATCAACAAGCAATTTTTCATCATCTTATTCAATTTTCGATTTTCCTGTAATCAGGGCATGGCTTGCACCTTCATTAATAAATGAGAACTCCTCACCTTGCTGCACCAGGATTGGCCAGGTGCGCTTTATCCCCTCGTAATTTCTCCTGATGGTATCGAACCTGGGTTCCAGGACTATTTTTCCATCTTTATCTGCCAAACCAGACTTATCTTTTAAGCTAAGCTCCAACAGCTCCGGCGTCCATGCACTGATCAGATCGTACCTGGGTTCCAGAATAACCTTGCCCTGGTCATTCACTACGCCATACTTCCCTCCTTTCCTCACCCGTACCAGGTTGACGTGGTCATTGAGCACGTCCAATTGGTCGTACTGCGGTTCCAATACCACATTCCCTTTGATATCAATCAGACCATATAATCCCTGTTCTCCTTTTTCCCGAACTACCCAGGCCAGATTGTTGTAGAATTCGCCCACATAGGCAAAGCCGGGAAAGCGAACTTCTTTTCCCGTTTCATCAATAAACAGGTTGTCATCCTTGATCCGAATCTTGAAAAGCCCGCTTTGAAAAGGACTGGCATGTGCTGTTTTTTGGTCTGGGGTGGTATACTTACGATAATAACTATTCCTGTTCCATTCCGGGTGCTCGAATACTGTTTTCCCTTTGGTGTCAAAAATCAGGTATTTCGATATCGTTTCTGCCATCAGGAGCTGATCGCTCAGCATCTTCAACTGATAAATATCTTGGGTATAAGGGAACAGCAATTCTCCGTTGCTGTGATAAACCGCTGATTCTTTAGTATAGCTGCTGCCTTCCACCTGTCTGGTAACTTCAAAACATTTTTCATTCAACCAGCTAACCTCTACCTCACTTACAGGAATAATAAATTTCTTCTTTTGTACGTCGTAAAGCCCGAGTCGTTGCTCATCGTATACCGGGAAGACATACGGACTGGTATTCAGGTCTCCATAGTTGTATTTCCTGTTCACATACATATCGGTTCCCAGGTTGTATTTCATCGGTAATATTTCATTACCCGGCCTACCGTAAATGGCATAACGGTTCCCGTCAAAAGCATGGAAATAAGTCGCGCCATGCTGATACACTGCGCTGATCTCTGTAAATTTTTCCGGTAGAATAACTTTTGTGCTTTCCCAGTCGAAAACACCAGCTTTCTGATTAAAATTCTTTACCAAAATATAATAAGGTAAGGCCTTCATTTTATCTTCCGCGGCTTTTATTTTAAGGTACGCTGGAGAGAGGTTCGGTACAGGTGACAGGTCTGACATTGTCACGACCGGATCTCCAAAAACCAGTTGTCCCGATGAGTTTCTGAATTCGATCTGATGATAGACCGGCGACAATATCAGCGATCCATTTTTATCTATTACACCCTTCCTGCCTGCCTTTTCTACAACGGCATGCCCTCTTACAAAGTCATTGATCTTATCGTATAACGGCGGGGTGACTTCTTTACCGTTAACATCAATCAGTCCGTATAGGCCACGTTCCTCCATCCGAAGAAAATCACTGCCATTGCAGGAGCTCAACGATCCGTAGACTGCGGGAAGTACGATTTTCCCCAGCGAATCCATCAGTCCCGATTGCTTATCTTTAAAAAACTGCAGATATTTTCCGGTTTTAAGGTAAATATTGTACAGGCGCTCATGTTCCGGGTTGATCATTACTTTGCCACTTTCATGTGCAATCCCCTGCTTGCCCTTGAGATGGATTACGACGCTATGTGCAAACAAATAACTTTTACCGAGTTCGTCATACAATGGCGTCTGCATAATTTTTCCGTCTGCAACGCGCAGCCAGCCCCATTTACCATCTTCCTTAAAGCCGATGATATCGCTGCTCATGACCATCAGTTCCTGAAAACGTGGTTCAGCAATGACCTTTCCCTGCTGGTCAATAAGTCCATACTTCCCGTTTTTCTTTACCTGTGCAAACTGGTAATTGTAAGGAATGCCAGCATACCATTGCCCGGTATAATCGGTTAGTAAGGTAACCTCGTTGTAATCAAAGCTGCTCAGTAAATTCCCGTTTTCATGCATAACGCCATATCCCCCATCTTTAACTACACAGAACAGAGCACCGGCATGATCTTTCAGTTCGTCAATAAGCACCATGGTCTGCGGGTGACAGAGATAAACTTTTCCTTCTTTTCGCACCTTAACAAAGGGTCCACTATCCCGATCAAAACCGATGGCATCGTAGACCATAGGTGTTTGTGCTGATGCGGATACCATTACAAATAACAACAACGGGATTGAGAGCCATGCGCATTCTTTCTTCATAATTACTGTTTTTTCGATTAAAATTTTGGTCAGCGGAAATGTCATTGAGCAAAACTAGGGACACGATGTCTGAAATACAATCCCTGAAATCAGCCAGATTTTCAATGACTTTTTTTAACCTGGCTACTTGCTACAGCCTACCGGAAACACGTATACGATATTTTACCTATTTTTATACCGCAGGGCATTTACTGCTTCGCCCTATTGATATTTTTTGCCTGTGGAAGAAAATAATAACGAGCTGTTCTCTATAACTACGATGCCACCAACCCGGCCGGCCGACTACTACCTATGCTACCTCGATGGTTGCGTTTTTATTGATTTTAATAAAAATCAGATGAAGCAGATACAGCTGGTAAGGATTTCATTTGATGGCTATGGTTGCTGCAATGTACAAAACGCGACACCAATGGAACCAAATGATGCAAAAGCGTTTAAGGCCATGATGAAAGCGCAGATGCTCGATCAATCATTGCTGGAAACCATCGTAAAGAAAACCATAGCCGCGAATAAAGCGCTGCTTTGGGAAGATGCTTTAGCGAGGTACGATCTGTTATAAACAGGCCGCACCTGGGCCTTACCAGCAACTATACCAGTAAGCTGCCACCATCAACCACAATTATTTGCCCTGTGCTGAAACTACCACGCATCAGGTAGAGGTAAGCTTCGGCAAGTTCTTTCGTATTGCCGACCCTGCCAGTTAATAATTTGTCTCCAATACTGCTGAAAAAAGCTTCCCGCTCCAATTCCGGCATACTGGCCAAAAGATTGGTCTTCACCGTGCCTGCGCAGACCGCATTCACTCTGATTGGTGCAAGTTCGACGGCAAGTGCACGGGTAAGCCCTTCGATAGCGCTCGCCATTCCTGAGATCACGAGGGTTCCCTTTCTTGGCCTCCTCCCCAATGCACCGGTGGTCAGTGTAACGGAACCACCGGTTCTAATGTGCGGCGCTCCATGTTTCACCGCCATAATTGCCCCCCAAAAGCGCAGGTTGATCGCTTGTTTTGCGGCGTCAATGTCTAATTCAGGCAAATCACTAAACTTCAATTCATCACCTGCAGTAAAAATCAGGTGGTCAAATTCGCCTATCTTTTTGAAAAGCTGTGCTACCTGTTTTTCATCCCCAAGATCGGCAATGAAGCCCTTACTGCCTTCAGGTAGAACAATCAAAGCGCTATCGACCTTCTGCTGACTGCTCGAAACCACAATGACCGATGCACCTTCTTCTGCCGCAGCCATTGCAGTCTCTAAGCCAAAACCTGATGTTCCGCCTAACAAGATCACTTTTTTACCGGATAAACTGCTTTCTCTACTAGTTCTCATACTGTTGATCATTTCCTTTCTTTTAATGGAACAAAACTATTGTACGAATACAATACTTTTGCTATCCCTTACCTCTGGGATAGTGACTATTTTTATGGAGAAATTTAAATGTGAATCCGCATCTACCGTTGACAGGCAATTGGCCTTAAAGGATGCAATTGATTTACTAAGTGGCAAATGGAAAATTGTGATTTTGCGAATTTTATACCTGGATGGCTCCATGCGGTTCAAAGACCTGCAGGAGAAGACAACGGGAATAACACCCAAAGTGTTGTCGAAGGAATTAAAACAATTGGAGGAAAATCTGCTGATTACCCGGACGGTGAACAATACAAAACCTATCACGGTAAATTATGCCCTTACTGACCATGCCATCGAAACGCTGCCTGTCATTAATGCTTTGATTGAATTTGGTTTGAAGCATAGAAAGAAGATCAAAAACAAATGACTATATCTTCCCTCTACAAATTGCGAACCTTGTCCTGAAGGATTTACGGTTGCTATCTAATATGCTAACATTTTACGCTCCATCAAATTATTGCAGATTATCTACTTATTTGTAAAGCCAAAGCGTTGATTTCGAATCGAATTTTGTAAATTAGGATACTAAAAATTAAAACCGTGGCGAATGTGAATGAAAAAACTTTGCCGCTGTAATATAATTGCGTTAACCATAAAACTTTAAACGTCTCAGATGTCTATAAAAATTAATGTTCCATTTAGCCAAAAAGACGAGGCAAAACAAAAAGGAGCTATCTGGATGAATGATGCAAAAACATGGGTAATCCCTGACTATATTGAGAATATAGATCCTTTCGATCGCTGGTTGCCGGGAGATGGTTTTATTGTCAAGGATCCCTATCTTATCTGTAAGAGCAGCCGCCAATGCTGGAAATGCCAAAAAGAAACGCCACTAATCGCATTGGCTGCAAGAACTTACTACACATGCGATTTGGCATCGGAAATAAATCTTAAATGGCAAAAGATTAAATACCCGGCTTTTTTTATAGGTATCCGATATATGGATCCCATACTTTTGCCGCTACTAAAAGAAAAATATCCCTTTTACCGGGAGATGCCCGCAAAAAAAACAGGAATACTAACCTGGGTGAACACCTGCCGCTATTGCCAAACAATACAAGGGGATGACTATAATACAAACAACTCCGGTTCTCCTTTTGGAGGATACCAAAATGAAAAGAAGACATTGTTCAGAGGTAAAAATATGGAACAAATTCAACTCAGATTTGATTATTATATAGATGGAGTAGTATTTGAAGGAATTTATTATTGGGATGGCTTCTCCGAGGCCGAATAAAAAAATAACAGTAGAGCTACCGAGAAAATAAAAACCTCCGCAAATGCAGAGGTTTTTATCAGCTTCAGACCCAAGTCGTCTTCCCGGTACAATTTTCGAATCATTTTATGACGGATTTAAGCCTATGTAGTAAAGTCGGGCTAACCTGCTTTCAAAGTCAAAAATTCTACCAGATGTTGTTCCAACAATTCCGTATTGTATGTTCCCTCGGTGGTGTGATCTGTGATCTCCAGACTATTGTCACCAACGGTGATCGTATATGCATTACCGTCGATTATTTCAGGAAAACTAATATTAACAATGTCAGATACATGGGCAAACTCAACCGCTAGATTGCTGCCAAGCTGCTCATTTACATAAGCTGGAAATTCAGTTTTCAACAACTCAAATAAGCTTTCAGGACTCAAAGGTTGTACGTTGTTTATAGAAATCATATATTTTTTCCATAACTATCCAATAATGGTGCCCCGAAAGCTAAACAGCCTGCAATGGTCCGACAAACGTTTCAATGGGTTAAATGCACTAAAAAGTGTATGATTTAGACTAACAGTATTAGTTAAACGATTGCCTAAATGCCAAAGGCGACAAATCCGTCTTAGATTTAAAAAGTTTGCTAAAAGACTGAGGATGTTCAAACCCGAGTTTATAAGCAATTTGGCTCACAGACAAATTAGTTGCAGAAAGCTTTTCTTTTGCTTTTTCGATAATTACCTGTTGAATGTATTGTTGTGTGTTCTGCCCCGAAAACGAACCCAGCATATCACTCAAATAACGGGGAGACAATTGTAATGATTGACTGACATACTGAACTGATGGCAAACCATTTTCTAATCCTTTATTTTCCTTAAAATAATTGTCTAGCAATTGATCTAATGATGTGATGATCTCATGATTGACAGCCTTCCTTGTCAGGAACTGCCGATTGTAAAACCGATTGCTGTAATTCAACAGTAATTCGATCTGGTTTACTAAAATATCCTGGCTGAAGCTGTCCGTGTTTATTTCCAACTCATTTGCCATGGTTCCGAATAACTGGCTAATGATCTCTTTTTCTTTTGCTGATAAAAACAATGCTTCAGAAACGGCATAAGAGAAAAAGCCGTATCCGGTTATAGAACTGCCCAATGGATAGTTCCGGATAAAATCTTGATGAAAATATAAGGCAAAGCCCTGGTAACTATCCGCATCTTCAGGTGCGGATACAATTTGCTTTGGCTTCAAAAAAGCCAATCCTCCCTCTTCGAAGTCATAATAACCCTGCCCGTATTTCGTCTGCCCCTTAAATGAAAGTTTGAAGGAGACTTTATAAAAGTCAATGCTGATTTTTTCTCCCTTTTTCAACAGAGGAACCGAAACGTTATCATAATCTACCAGCGCGATCAAAGGATGCAGCGGCGCGGGCAATCCAAGTTCCCGCACTAACTGAGAAATACTTTCAATATGATGTATGTCTGATTTTCGTTGCATTTTCTTGTTTATAAGGTATCAATTTTGTTTTGCGGGGCGAATGACAATATCGCCAATTTCAACGTCTTTTGGCTGGCTGATTGCATAAATTACCGCATGGGCAATGGCTTCAGGACTGATGGCCATACGTTCTACCGCCTCGGAAGCTGCCGTTTTCATCTCCCCGGTATGTACGCTTTTAACCGCAAAATCCGTTTTGATATAGCCGGGCGATATTCCCGTGATCCTGATGCAACCGTCAGATTCCTGCCTGAAAGCCTCCGCAATAGTGCGAACCGCATTTTTTGTGCCTGCATATATGCCTTGTTCCGGTACGATCTTTATTCCGGATGTAGAAATGATATTGACGATATGCCCCGACTGTTGTCGCTTGAATACAGGAAGTGCAGCCGCCATTCCATACAATGTACCTTTGAGATTAACATCAACCATTTCGTCCCAACCGTCAATATCCAAATTGTCTATTCTGCTAATGCGGGCAACACCCGCATTATTCACAATAACATCTAACTTACCGTATTTTTCAACTGCCAAATTTACTAAAGCAACTAAATCAGTTCTATTACTTACATCCGTTTTCAGAAATATAGCTTCACCACCGTGATTTTTAATATCTTCAACCAGGCTTTTCAACTCTTCTGCTCTTCTCGCTCCTAAAACAACTTTTACACCATTGTTTGCCAATTCAATTGCAATGGCTTTACCAATGCCGCTACTTGCGCCCGTAATAACGGCCACCTTGTCTTTCAAATTTTGCATCATATATCTGTTTGTTGGAACAAAATTGATGATTACAGATTTACGAAAAGTAGCCCAATTGGTGTTTGATGTAGTTAAATTGGTAAGTCTATACTTGGGTTAACTCTGAGCTATTTTCTATTAGGTAGTTAGCTGTAATACAGACAATAATGCGCTAACACTCATCAATGAGGGAGCAATGATATAAGATTAATTCCCTTTGTTAATCGATCCAGCACCTTATCTAAGGTCTCATTATAGAGAACAATGTTAAAGTCGGTACTCATCCATTGCGGATAGACAAGCTCGCTTTTAATGAGCTTATCTATCCGAAGAATAAACCTGGCTAATCGGTTGGCATCACGGAAATTGACGATTACCGGGTCTTGTCTTAATATTCCGGATTACTATCTCTGGAAGATATGATATTTCTCCTCTAGCTACACCTAATGATCAGGCATTGATAAGCCATTCTCTATGTGCAGAAGCACATTAATTAATTCAGTTCAGGTTGAATAATAATTTCCGGGCGGCCGATTCAGTTAGAAGGTCCCATGCGGTGCAGTATATCGCCAGTCCAAATTTCGACTGGCCGTTCCTGCGTGAGCGCTTTCCCGAAAAACATGAAAAGGGAATGCCCTCTGACATTGACCCTAATGGTTGGTTTCATGTAAAGCTGGTCCTGTTGACCCGGTCAATAGCGGTATATATCAATAACGATAAGGTTCCCGTTCTTAGGACAAAGCCTTTACTTGAGGCAAAGGGAAAGATGATCGGGTATTTTACCGGCACTGGTTCCGGTGGTGAATGGAAAAACCTCCGGATTAAAAAATAATGCAACCCCCAGGAATCAACACCCAAGCCGGAGTTACTGGCTTGGGTGTTGATTTATCCGCTTACCATGGAATTTCGCCTGTTTCCGGGTTGCTTTCTTCACTAAAAAACTTGCCTGTTGGTCCGTCTTTATCCATCAACGCATATTTCAGTATGCGATTTGCAGCGATCCCTACCTCTCCCCCGTTTTGGTTGGTGAAATCTGTTTTGGTATAACCCGGACAAACCGCATTTACCTTAAAAGGTGTGTCGCGCAACTCATAAGCTAAATGAACGGTATACATATTCATTGCGGCTTTTGACGAGCCATACACTGCATATTTAGCATAATTGTATGCTGGCCAATCCGGATTGCTTTGCAGGGAAAGAGAGCCCACACTGGTACTCACATTTACAATCCTTGGCTCAGGCGATTTTCGCAGTAAGTCGATGAAGGACTGTGTAACCCTAACTACGCCTAATACATTGGTATCAAATGCAGTCATAAATTGCGCTGCGCTTCCTTCAAGCGCGGTATAGGGCATACCTCCGTTGATACCGGCATTATTGATAAGCAGGTCTAATCCCCTTGTTTTCTTTCCGATTTCCTCACGTGCATTTTTTACAGAGCTTTCATCTGTGACGTCTAGCTGTATCGCTTCAACCTGGCTTAATCCCTCAGTTTTAAGTTTTTCAACCGCTTTAATTCCGTTTTTTAAATCGCGGGTTCCAAGATATACGAAAAATCCTTTTTGTAATAATTGTTTTGCTGTTTCAAGGCCTATGCCTTTGTTTGCTCCGGTAATTAATGCTGATTTCATTTTTATATTTTTTAATTGACGAAGCAAAATTGCATCTTATAAAAATGAGGCCGTTTACCATTTGGTAAAAACGAAATTAACGGATATTTTTTCTGATCCTGCTTAATGATTGTTGCGTAACACCCAGGTAAGAGGCGATGTATGCCAATGGAATGCGGTTGATCAGGGAAGGGTAATTTCCCATAAATTCCAGGTAACGGGTCGTCGCATCCTGTGAAATTACCGGAGTTTTCCTCGACTTTTGGTAAAGGCATTTCTGAACCATTTTGTTTTTAATGTTGTCCCATCCAACAATCGTACTTGAAAGTCCTTCCCAATTTTGCTTTGAAAATACAATGAGTTTGCAGTTGGTGCTGGCTTGCAGGTATTCGGAAGAAGCCATGTTGGCCTCAAAATTGGCATAATCAACAGCTAGGCTATTTTCACTGATGAAACAACGTGTAATTTCTTCGCCTTTATTGTTGTAATAACAACCACGCAGCACACCTTCCAGAACATAGGCTACCTGTCCCGGAACTTTTCCTGCTTCGGAAAAGTATTCGTCCTTTTTAAGCGCTATTGCTGAGCTATTTTTTTCAATCAAGTCTATTTGCTGGAGATTCAAATTGCCAAACTGCAAAATGTATTCAATCAGTTCTTCCATCAATATAAATTGGTCTTCTATCGTTTTAAATCAGTGCATTTCAGAGCGATCTAAATACTTTTATCAATCAGTTCCGTTATCTTCTGTGTATCTAATTTACCCGAATAAATAATCAGTCCGGCTTTATCTATCAGGACAACCTGTGGGAATGCGGCAATGCCATAGTTCTTATTTAGCTCCGGATTATTGCCCCAAAAAACAGGGTATTCCACTTGGTTCTTCTTAATAAATACACTTATTGCATTTTGATTATCCTCTGTATTCAGACCCAGGACCCTGAAGTGGGCAGATTTATATTTTTTGTTTAAGGCATTTAGTTTCGGTACCGCTTCAATACAATAACCGCAGTTTTTTATCCAGAATTCAAGCAGTACCACATGTCCCAGAAATTTAGAAAGTTCTTCTTTCAAATCCGTTTCATAATTGGTTAAACTAAAATCAGGCGCAACCTCCCCTGCTTCTATAATCGCTATCGACTGCTGTTTCTCAGGTTTGTACTCATTAAGATAACTGGAATAATACCATGAATGATCTGTCGGCGGCACCGGATTCATCTTGATTGCTGTAAAATCTGTGCGGTTTAAATCTTCGCTTCCTTTTTTTGTCTGGAGTAGTGTTAAAGGCAATAATGTCTTCTTATTCACGATCAACCTGTTGTAAAATATAAGGTCCTGAGTTGTGGTTGAAAATCCTGTTCCCAGGTAATCCGGATATTTATTCCGGGTCTCAAACGTTAGTAAATAATAAGATTTGTTTGCGATCAAAGTATCAGAAACCTTTTTGATGATGCTTTGATCTTCAATGACTAAAGGAAGAATATTTCTCAAAGTGATGATCGAGTTGTATATCGGCGACCTCCCCTCAAAGCTGGATTTATTCAGTTTGCCCACAATATTTATGGTCTTCCGATAGATATTGACATCAAAAGCCTCTGCATTATTAAAAACGGACAAGCCGGCAGAATCCCGGTATTGATACCTGAAACCAACCAGATCATTTTCTTTACTAAAATCCAGATACATTTCGCCGCTGGATTTCGAATGGTAACTTTCTGAAGGATAGCTGAATTCGCGATTATAATGATAGCTAATCGCCTTTATAGTCCTTAATTTTTCGGCGACATTCCGGAACAATGATAAATTATCAAAAGCAATTGTGCTGGTGCTATTGCCGGTAAAAGGAAATAGAAGCAAAAAGCAAACGGAGAAGAGGATAGTATATTTTTTAATCATTGGTATAAAATCAATTCCACTGCAAGTATCAATACTGTAAAAATATATTTCATCTTTAATACTTTAGTGATTACCATATCCTAATACATGGTCAATTAAAGTAAGTTAATAACAATAAAATTAAAGATTGAAAAAAAAAGTAAATAGCACCATAAAAAGTATAATTTCAACCATAAAAATTAGATCCTAGTTAACCCTGTAACAATTCCTCGGACTTGAGCAAAAACTTTTCACATTCGACTTCATTTTATCCTTAGCCCTTTTTTGATTTTAATTTCCCTAAAGCTGCTAAGGCTTGAGGAGCAACCTCATCATCTTCGAGCAGATCTATTAATATACCTTCAGATTTCTCTGTTTTTACAGCGCTTAAAGCCGATACCATTTGTCGTCGGCTTCTACCGTTACTTTTATCCAAGACTGTAGAATATACCCAATCTATTTCATTTAACGTTAATACAGTTGCTATAGCATTTCCGATTATCCATCTTAAATTATCATTTTCCTTCGGCGTTTTTTGGTATTCAGCGATCAATGCGGAAGCTGCTTTTCCTTTTGCTTCCATTACAGTTAAGGCCCTAATTATCCCTTCTTTGTTTTTATCATGATAGGGTTTTGGCAAATGCCTTAGTAAAATATCAATGGCTGTAGGATATTTAACTTTAGTATTTACCAAATCTCACACATCTGAGCATTGAATTCCGATTTCGTTCAATTCGCTGGTCAAATCCGCTAATTCTTCACGCAATTCCATTTCAAATAAGTAAGCAAACTTATTCATGTCATTAATCTCTTGCCTGGACTTCACAGGCTTTCGCAAAAGTTCTAAGAATTTTAATTCGACATTAGATTTCATAATATTTACTTTCTATAGACCACTTACACTCAAATGGTCATTATGCTTGAAGGATTTTTATGATAATAATTTATTATGGAAAGGCAATTCCCGCAACAGCATATTTTATTCAGATTTGACAATAAAGTCGTATTCATGTTCAGTAAAATAGATGGGAATATCTGACCAGCTTAAATATTGCTTTTTTGCTAGTAAGTGAACGTTTCTCATGAGTTCCATGAACCGAATGATGATAATTTGTTCGCACCAATCTCTTGCATCCTGCATTTCCTTAGTCCAATCTCCATTTAGTTTTTTCTTATCTATCTCTGAAAAGGCTGACTGTAGCGCACGATAATCTTCTATATAAAAAACAGAACCTGTTTCTGTACGTGCATCCGTCATAAAATCGGATAACCAATCCATGTCATCAGGATCGGTGTCGCAGTCATCATAAGCGAAACCATCAATAAACCAATAGTCAGTATTGATATCAAACTCATTCAATTCAAAATATAGACCGCAAACCGCAGCGCGTTTTTTGGCTCCATCATAAAAATCATCAATCCAGTTTGCCAAATGTTTAGTCATATGCATTAATGACCTCCCTATTATTGCATGGAAGGGAGAAACAGGTAACGTTTGAAGCTCAGTCTGGGCAATGAGTAACGCTCCTTCAAAGTCAAAAACTTCTAGCCTGGGATTTATTTTTTCGGCGAAAGTGAAATTCATACAATGTCTTTTTTTAAGTATCTAAAACCATAATTGTAATTTACATTTTAAGATTCCCCTTCGTCCATTCACTCAAGGTTGTCTCTGCTATAAGAGAATGAATACCAGCACCTTTAGCAATATCCTCCAAGACCTTTGTAGCTGCTGGTTCATCAAATGTCAATAAAAAAGAGGCTGACCATAAGCGAACTCCTATATTTGGATTAGTCATATAATTTTTAAGACTTGTAAGTTCATCTCCATTTTTCAGGTAATTAACAGCCTTCATAATATTTTTATAAGCTTTATTACCAGTTTTGTAATCTCCATTTTCAGTTGCCTCCGCATGTATTGAGCAAGCTTCTTCAAAAGTGTCTAATGCAGTTTTAATATCTTTAATTTTCATTTAAGCAGCTTTAGATAACAGATAATCGTTACCAGATTGATTTATATGTTTAAAATAATCCTTATAGGTTTTTATATCCTTGAAAATATGTATCACCAAAAAACTCCTTGTTGTGTGTATAATGGCTTCTATTTCTATAAGAAATGGCCTTTAGCTTTTTCAATTTTAAAATCGGCCTCAGATCTCCGTCTTCGATATTTGTAGAGCCAAAAAACATAAACATTTCCAGATCGCTAAGCGCTTCAATCCCATGTATGGTTTTTATTTTTGTCATATCAGTAATAATAAGCCGTTTTAAATGGTGTAATGAAAAGATTTCCTCAATAGCGTTTACCCCCATACAGCGCTGAATCATCAGTATCTGCAACCGGCTCAAATTCCCGATACCATCAAGCATTTTGATTCTATTGAGATTAGCTATTCTTAAATATGTTAAATTGGTCAATGAAGAAAGCCCCCTCAGATCCGCTAAACCAGAATTCATTAGAGTTAGTTCCTTAAGTCTTACGAGTTCAGAAAATACTGAGCTATTTTTTTCCTTATAATTATTGATAGAAAGTGATTCAAGTTTAACAACATTAAATAACGACTCAGACCCCTTTCGCCATTCAATCGTACAATGGATAAGATTTGGAAAAACACTAAAGTCTATTGGAGTTTCACAATAAGTTGAAATATTAATTGTGTATAGCTCTTTTAAATAATAAATAGCTTTAATGGATTTTATGCGAAGATCAAGTATTATCAACGATTTAAGATTAGGCAGAAATTGCAAAAAATCGAGGTTATCGCCTTTCCAGCCTTTTCCCATATTAAGTTCCAATTCTTCCACGTTTTTCTTAAAAAACAGTTTTAAGAACGAACTCTCCCAGGGTGAAGTAAGTATTGCCTTTACTCCATAATCGCCATTTTCAAATTTAACTTTACTCACAAAATAACTTTCCCTTAAGGCAGATAAATATTCTCTGGCTTTTATCAATAGGATTCCGCACATTTTATAAAAAGTTGACACCTCTATTTACTTAGTTCAGTATATGTTTGATGTATGTCTAATTTATATCAGAAATTTTAAATAAAACACAAAATCTCTGAAGATATTTTAGTGAATGCCCAATCTATGCAGCATATACACGCAAAAACAAGTTTTATAGGGCTGTACCAGACGATCAATGACCATACCGAACTAACTTACAGCACCTTATAAATATTAAAAAGCATACTAATCAATCTTATATAAACAATATCCCTCCATATTGTCGGCAATAAATTTATTGACATACTGCTCCGGGAGCTGTTGGTAGTTCACCTCTATCTGATTCTTACCAGTGTATACATCTCACAGAAAAGAGGAAACAGACCTAAAAGTGTTGGCTAATACGGGGTCTTTTAACTTTAGTCAGCTTCAGTTTATTAAATAGTTATAGATTAGGCTTATCTTTTGACAGATCCACACAGAAATGAATATTTATAGAATTAGTTTTTTAATCACAGTAGGATTACTTGCGCCATTTTTTTTGAATGCGCAGTCAGGTATTAGCGCGCCTCTCTTTGTTCAGTCCGACCTTAAACTGGTTTCTTCGGAATTCAGTTTTACGGAAGGTTGCTCTGTTGATAAAAACGGAGATGTGTTTTTTACCGATCAGCCGAATGATAAGATCTGGAAATATAAGGCAAGGGATCAGCAGCTTTCTATTTTTCTGAATAAATCGGGCAGGGCCAACGGAACTTATTTCGATAAAAAGGGTAACCTGATTACCTGTGCTGACGAAGAGGGACAGCTATGGTCTGTAAGTCCTTCCGGTAAAATAAAAATTGTCCTAATTAGCAAGCCTGGCAAACAATTCAACGGACCAAACGATATCTGGATCCATCCCAATGGGGGAATGTATTTTACCGATCCCTATTACCAGCGTGATTACTGGAAAAGGACTGCCCCGGATCTTAAAACTGAAGATGTGTATTATATTCCAAAAGGGAGTAATAACGTAAAAGTAGCTGCCAGCGGGATGGTTAAACCGAATGGTATTGTTGGTACACCCGATGGTAAATATCTGTATGTGGCAGATAACCGGACCGGAAAAACCTACAGATTCCGTATCGAAAAGAACGGAGACCTGATTGGAAAAGAACTGATCATTGAACGGGGTTCTGATGGCATGACACTGGATAACCAGGGGCGTTTATACCTGACTGGTGCCGGAGGTGTTTTTATCTATAGTCCTGATGGCAGGCTGCTCGATCAAATTAAAGTTGCAGAGATCCCTACCAATGTTTGTTTTTTTGGAAAAGATAGGGATCATTTATTTATCACTGCACGCAAAGCCGTATATGTGATAAAGATGCAGAGTCAAGGAGTGGAATAGCATTGGGCGTAGTGTCTTTTAAGATATCGTGGCAATAATTTAATTTCAGATTTGATTGCCTGAAATTGTTCAAGTGATTTATTTTGGCGCTTGATATTTTTTTTATCAATCGTGAATGAATCATAATGTTAACATTTACCAAATATATTTTTAACATTGCACTGGAATTTTAGTAATTTTATATCTAATCTCTATTGAATAATTGATTACGCCTTGTCATATAAATTGGTGAACGTTGTAATGAGATTGTATCATAACCTTTCCGATGTGGAATTGACCGCTTTATTAAAAAAGCATGATCATGTTGCATTTACAGAAATTTACGATCGTTATCGAGGCGTACTTTACTTACATGCCTTCAAACTGACTCAGGATACTGTTGAGGCGGAAGACATCGTTCAGGAAATTTTTATTTACCTATGGGACAAGGTAGCTACAATTGTTTTTCATACAGGAATTAAGTCTTATCTCTATTCTGCGGTACGCTATAAATTCTTCAACCTTCTGGATCATAAAAAAGTGGTTACCAGGCATGAGCAAACATTCAATGACTTTATTAGCAAAGGTGAATTTATTACCGACAACCAGGTGCGTGAAAATGAACTGACCCGCCTTATTGAAATGGAAATTGCCAAATTGCCTGAAAAGATGCGCATTGTCTTTGAGTTGAGTCGAAAAGAGCATTTGTCTGTTTCTGAAATTGCAGGCAGATTGAACATTTCCAACGGTACCGTAAAAAAGCAACTGGGCAATGCGATAAGAATTCTTAGATTAAAGTTTGGAAGCTTGTTCTATGTGTTGTTCACGGGAATTTTATAATTTCTTAAAATTATTCTAACTACTTCTACTCCTTTTTGCTGAGTTGCCTTACATGTACTAAAACGAATCTTGTTTAGACATGAGTAATCAATACAATTTTAAGACGCTAATTGGCAAATACAGGGATGGACAATGCTCCGAAGAGGAAAAGATAGTAATTGAAAGCTGGTTAGCATCTGAATTACAAAAGGATCTACTTTCACCGTCAGTATTCGAGATTGAAGCAGCAGATGTTCGCATGCGTGAGGTAATCGACAAGCATACTCTTATCAGACAAAGCAACTCCTCCCCTCTTTGGCCACGGCTTGTGGCTGCGGCATCAATACTAATCTTTATTGGAATTGGATTTTATTTCTATCAAAACTATGATCCCCTCATTCCTACAGCCAGTTCACAACATGACATTGCACCTGGCGGAAATAAAGCTTTCCTGACCCTGGCCAATGGAAAACGTATTACTTTGACTGATGCCAAAAATGGAGAATTAGCAGAACAGTCTGGAGTTAAAATCACAAAAGCTGCTGATGGGCAACTGGTCTACACAGTTTCTAATGTTTCTAACGAAAACAATAAAAAAGCTTATAACACTATAGAAACTCCAAGGGGTGGAACCTATCAGGTGCGTTTGCCAGATGGGACAAAAGTATGGCTAAATGCCGCATCAACACTCAGATTCCCTTCATCGTTTGCCAGGTTAGTTAATCGAAGGGTGGAGTTGTTGAGCGGCGAAGCCTACTTTGAAGTAGCTAAGGATAAAAAACATCCGTTTATTGTACAGACAGATCGACAGGACGTTGAAGTATTGGGAACTCATTTTAACATCAATAATTATCCGGATGAAGCTAGCGTCAAAACCACTCTCCTTGAAGGTTCAATAAAAATTCGTAACAAATTTAGCCTGGAATCTAAAATTCTCAAACCAAATCAACAAGCGGCATTCACTAAAGAGGAAATAAATGTTACTAATGTAGATGCTGAAGAAGCAATAGCTTGGAAAAATGGCTTATTCACGTTTGACAATGAGTCGATTGAAAGTGTGATGCGTAAAATAGCACGCTGGTATAATGTTGATGTTGAATTTAAGAGCAAGAATAAAGATCAGGTTTTTTCAGGAACGATATCACGTTTTGAGAATGTGTCTAAGGTCCTGGAGAAATTAGAGTTAACAGGTGGTGTTCATTTCAAAATTGAAGAAAGGAGGATTTTGGTTATGAAATAACTTATACTGATTTATACTTATAAGAACGAAAATCAAAAAGAAATTATTTACCAGCAAAAAACCGGAAGTGGTTGCACACTCCCGGTAGTGTTTGATTTCGTTTAAAAATTGCATCTAAACAACCTTAGTACCTAAACCAAAACAATCAAATGTATGAAATTAATTCATGTATTTCGGCACTCCCTACCTTTTAAAGTGCCCAATCAAATAGTGCGAATTATGAAATTAGCCGCTATCATAATGACTGTTTTTCTGCTACAAGTAAGCGCATCAGGTGTTGCGCAGAAAGTGACATTAAATCAAAAGAGTTTTACACTAAAGGAAGTCTTTAAGGAGATCCAGAAACAAACTGGATATAATGTATTGTGGCAGTCTGGAAAACTAGATGATAAAAAGAGGATCGACGTAAAGCTTACTAATGAACCGTTGGAAATAGCTTTAAATAAAATACTGGCAAAAGAACCGTTCACTTATGCAATAAAGGATAAGACAATTGTAATCAGAGAGAAAGAACCATCGATCAGGGATAAGGATATTATTATTCGAGGTAAGGTCGTTGATGAAAACGGTAATCCGATTGCTGGTGCGACCGTTACCGAAAAAGGAACTGATAATCGAGCTATTGCTGGTGAAAATGGAGAGTTTATATTAACTAATGTCGCGGAAAATGCCACAATTGTAGTAACATTTATAGGATTCACTCCAGAAGAGTATCGTTTAACTGGGAAAAAATCAGGAATTAGCATTGTTTTACAGCGAAGTTCTATTAAGCTCGAAGAAGTTGAAATACTTAGTACAGGTTATCAGAAACTACCAAGGGAGCGGTCTACTGGCTCCTTCGAAAAAATTGATAATAAATTATTCAATAGATCAGTTAGTACAGATGTATTAAGTAGATTAGAAGGAATTACAACCAGTTTGTTGTTTAATAAAATCTCAAACGTAAATTCAACAAAAAGCCCGCTTCAACAATTATCCATTCGAGGGAGAGGTACGCTTTCATCTTTTTTTGCCCCGCTCATTGTTGTTGATAATTTTCCATACGAAGGAGATATCAATAATATCAACCCGAACGATGTAGAAAATATTACTATTCTTAAAGATGCAGCCGCCGCATCGATTTGGGGAACCAGGGCTGGAAATGGAGTTATTGTAATTACCACAAAAAAGGGAAACTACGATAGTAGTTTGAAAATTTCATTAAATACAAACGTTGCAATTAAAAGCAAACCTGATTTGTTTTATTACAATGTTATTAACAGCACTGATTTCATAGGGATTGAAAGATTTTTATTTTCAAAAGGATATTATGACGGTCAAGTTGGGGATATGTTTTCTGTTCTGACTCCGGTAGTTCAGATTCTGGATAAACAAAAGAATGGAATAATTGATTCTATTTCAGCAGAAAACCAAATTAATTATTTAAAACAGCAAGACAGTAGAAATGACTATTTAAAATATATATATCGACATTCTGTAAATCAACAATATGCATTAAATGTAAGTGGTGGTAGCCGGCAAATAAATTATTTAATTTCAGGAGGATTTGATAAGAATTTAAATAGCCTTGTTACTTCTAATGATAGCAGGACAACTCTCCGTTCTATAGCCAGCTTTAAACCTATTAAAAATCTTGAGGTACAATCCTCCATTCTTTATACAGAAACCCAATCGAAAAATGCAGGTTCAAAGAATCCAGTTGAGTATGGAGTTATGGATCATTTTATTCCTTATCAACGTATTGTTGATGACAATGGAAAACCAATTGAAAACGATGTTAATACTGCAATTGTCTATCTCAACAGAGCATATAGAGATACTGCTGGGAGTGGTCGTTTACTTGATTATCATTATAGACCACTAGCCGAATTAGATCAAAGCTCCAATATCTTAAAGGCAAGAGAAATTCTACTAAATTTAGGTGCCAGCTATAAACTGAATCCTATATTTAATTTGTCGATAAAATATCAGTACCAAAGAAAAAGCACGCAGGGAGTAGATTGGTCTGGAATTGGCAGTTATTATACACGGGATTTAATAAACCAATTTACTGAGTATGATGAATCTTCTTTAACTCGAGCAATTCCCATTGGAGATATACTAAGTTATAATAATCAAGAATTAAAAGGATATGCTTCTCGTGCTCAAGTAGATGCAAATAAAACCTGGGGTACGAATGAACTAGTTGCAATAGCTGGTGTCGAAATAAGAGAAAACAACAATCGGGCTCAGACAAACATGGTATATGGATACAACGGTGATTTGCTGCAAGCTAGACCTGTTGATTTTGCAGGTGATCATACCGTATGGAACGGTAATGATTCACCACAAAAAATCCCTAATGGCATTAATTTTAGTAATTTGACTGACAGATATACTTCTGTATTTGCCAATGCAGCATACACTTACTTAGGAAGGTACACGCTTTCAGCAAGTGCCAGAAAAGATGGGACAAACTTTTTTGGAGTAAAAAGTAATCAAAAAGGACAGCCTTTATGGTCAACCGGGTTGAGTTGGATTCTATCGAAAGAAGGTTTTTACAAATCTTCTTTAATAGAATTTGTTAAGTTACGAGTAACTTATGGCTTCAATGGGAACGCGGTAAATAATGCCCCTGCCCTTGCTGTATTAAACTATAATTCTGAACCTAATCCGATAACAGGATTACCTTTTGCCTTCGTACCTAACCCACCTAATCCAAATCTCAGATGGGAAAGAGTGCGTGTATTGAACTTGGGAGTTGACTTTTCAGCGTTGAAAAATCGTCTAACTGGTACAGTCGAGTATTTTGATAAACAGTCTTCAGATTTAATTAACCTTGGCCCAATTAATCCTACAACAGGATTTTTAAACTCTCAAACTAACAGTGCCAATATGCGAGGGAAAGGAATTGACGTTAACATCAACTCCATAAATATCCAATCCAAGAATTTCTCATGGTCTTCAAATCTATTATTTAGCTATAACCGAAATAAAATTTCACGTTATTTAGCCAGCAATACGAACTACAATGTACTTATTGCGGCAATAACAGGTACACAAATAAATCCTGTTGAGGGAAGAGATGCTTATGGTATTTACACCTATAAGTGGGCCGGGCTAGATCCTAAAACAGGCGATCCACAAGGTTTTTTGAATGGAGTTATCAGTACAAATTATTCCGCATTGGATTTTCCTACAAAAATTGAAGACCTTGATTACCATGGATCTAGTTTGCCTATATATTTTGGAGCCGTGAGAAATTCAATTTCATGGAAAAAATTCACCATCTCGGCTAACATACAATACAAACTAGGCTACAAGTTTAGACGGCAAGGTATTAGCTATAGCGATCTCTTTGGCTCTTATGGATCCTCAGGCAGTGGTGAATTTGAAAATCGCTGGAAAAACAGTGGGGACGAAAACCATACAAATGTACCTTCAATGGTTTACCCAAATAACTTTTTAAGAGATCAGTTTTATAGGGGTTCTTCTATCAATATTCTGAACGGAAATCATATACGCTTGCAGGATGTTAACCTCAGTTATTCATTGAAGAAGAAAACATCTTATTTTCAGAATGCCAAAATTTATGCAAATGTCAGCAATCTAGGAGTCATATGGCGTGCAAATAAATATGGAATAGACCCAGACTTTGGTCCCGGTCAATTTCCTAATCCAAGAATTTTGGCATTCGGTATAAACGCTGATTTTTAACTTTTAAAAAATATCGAGATGAAGATTAAAAAAAAGAAAGATGAAAGAAACATAGTTTTTTTCGCTAAAATATTTTTTATAATTATTGCTGTATTAAGTTTAGCCTCTTGTAAAAAGTATCTAGATTTAAAACCAAACGCATCACTATACGTTGCATCAAGCTTAAGGGATTGTCAGGCATTGCTAGATGATTACTCGGTCATGAATCTTGCTTATCCGGTGGATGGTGAAGCATCAAGTGATAATTATTACCTAACTGATGCAAGTTGGTCCTCATTACCTGATGTAGAGGCGCAGGAAACCTATATTTGGGCTCTTCAGGCACAGCATAGAACTTCTCAATGGTCAGCACCATATAAAGCCGTATTTAATAGTAACTTAGTCTTACAATTATTGGAGAAAATTAGTCCCTCATCTGGATCTGACTATAATGCAATTAAAGGAGCTGCCTTATTTTTCCGGGGCTATTCGTTTTTTAACATTGCATCACTATTCTGCAAACCATTTGACGCTGCATCCGCCCAACAGGACCCCGGCATTCCCATCCGACAAAGTACGGATGTTGAGGTAGAAGATGACAGAGGTACTGTTCAACAGACTTACAATCAGATTATTCAGGACCTAAAAACGGCATTCGAGTTGTTGCCTGAGACAAGTCCAATTAAGTCAAGGCCAACAAAAACTGCCGCACTAGCTGCATTAGCACGAGTATATTTGGCTATGGGAGACTATAAAAATGCAGGGGAGATGGCGGATGCCTGTTTAAAGAAATATAATATTTTATTAGATTTTAAGCTGATCAATAGTTCCGCGCCATTTCCGTTTTCAAGATTTAATACAGAGGTAATATTTAGTGCATCGATGCCTCCTTCATCATCTTTAACTCAGAATAACGCAAAAATTTTAAAATCATTATACGATTCTTATGATGTTAACGATATTAGAAAAACAGCATTTTTCAGAGCGAATACAGGAATAAATATTGGAACTTTTGCCTTCAAAGGAAGTTACGATGGATCATCTAATTTATTTTGTGGTTTTGCGACTGATGAAGTTTATCTCATAAGAGCCGAGTGCTATGCAAGGGATGGCAAAATTACTGAAGCCTTGAAAGATCTGAATGATTTACTAATTACAAGATGGAAAGATCAAACCATAAACGGGATAACAACTACAACATATACCAAATACGTTACAAGTAGTGCTGATGTAGCGCTAGGGTTCGTATTGAATGAACGTAGAAAAGAACTAATATTTAGAGGAATCAGATGGACAGATCTTCGTAGGTTAAATAGAGAAAGTCAGTTTTCTGTGATTTTAAATCGTTCTGTAAATGGCAATTCTTACACTTTACCCCCTAATGATTTAAAATATACTCTGTTGATTCCAAGAGATGTTATTTCTAATTCGTCGATCTCACAAAACCCAAGATAATCCCTTTTTTAAAGTTAAAAACTCATGAAATTACTAAAAATCACAGCTATACTTTTCTATCTTGTACTTAGTACAGTAGTATATGCCCAACAAAAGACAAAGACAGAATTTAGTCGTCGTCCTGATCCTGACCCTAAAATTCGTAACATAAAGGTAGGCGATAGAGTTCCTGATATCATCATTCCCAAAATTATTAGAGATACCAAATCGAGCGCAAAGATATCTGATTTCAAAGATAAGTTACTTATCATAGACTTCTGGGATACTTTTTGTGGCAGCTGCATTGAAGCTTTACCAAAAATGGATTCATTGCAAAGCAAATTTGGAAGCAGGATAAAGATTCTACCAGTAAGTTATCAAAGTGAGGAAGTAATGACTAAATTCTTTAAAAATAATGGATTCGTAAAAAACGTAAAATTACCTTGTGTTGTTGAGGATAAGGCATTAGGATCCTATTTTCAATATAAGTTAATTTCACATGAAATATGGATATACAAAGGGATTGTTGTTGCGATAACAGGAGCAGATTATGTGACAGAAAAAAATATACAAACGATTTTGGATGAAAAAAAAGTTAATTGGCCAATAAAAAATGACATGGTTATTTTCGATCCTAAAAAACCTCTTTTTGTTCAAACAGATGCAGACCAATATAATACAAAAAGCTTATTTTTGCATTATTCAGGGATCACAGGTCATAGAAATGGTATTGATTACAAAGGTGGGCTTACCGAAACCTATGATTCTATAGGTCGGGTCTATAGATCAACTTTCTACAATTACACCATAGTGGGTGCTTTCAACTATATTACCTATTTGATTAAACCTAGAAACTTTGTACCTCATAAAGACAGACTAATTCTTGAAGTAAAAGATAGATCCAGATATGTATATGATAAGAGTTATGGGTTTAGAAGTGATTGGAATCAAGAAAATGAATTTTGCTATGAGCTATGCACGACGAGACCTATTGAAAAGAAAGCTAAATTTCAATACATTTTGGACGATTTAAATCATATTTTGGGTGTAAATGCGCGTTGGGAAAAAAGGCCAGTTAAATGCTTGATATTGATTAAAACAAAAGAAATCAGCAATTTGGACTCGATTAATTTAAGCAGAAAAGTAATTAATGGTTATAATACAGAGATGTCAGGTATCCCATTGCTATTTTTAGATCAGGCGGAGATTTATCCCCCGGGAATTGATGAAACTGGATTTAAAGGTAATGTAAGAATTGGGGCATTTAAAAATATTCAGGGATTAAGGGAACAACTTCAGGTTTACGGATGCGACGTCATTGAAACTGAAAGAAATATTGATGTATTAGTAATTACTGAACTTTAGCTTATACTGCTTGTTCTAATTTAAATAAGCATGAGTGACTGTATTCATGCTTATTTAAATAGTTATGAACGTTCAATGATGTCCTTTTCTCAAAACTCAACAATTCGATCTTAACGTTACACATGGCTGATCAATACCTAAGCTTAATGCTAAAATCATTTGTTGCATTAAACATGAATCAATGACCGGATAGCCGGTTCCATCGTCTTGGGCACAAATTGAACATACTTTCCCGGTGCCTGGACAACTTGGGGGATTTGACCCCATGAAAGTATAACTTGTTGGAAGAGTTGGATCAGCACCACAAATCCTAACATACCATTTACAATTGCTACAACACATACATTGGAATGCTTTATATATCAAAAGCAAGCGAAAAACTTTAATTTATCGGTTTCAAAAATACAGTAATACCTGCTCGCTTCTAACAAGCTGACCTTAGCAGCACCAATGGCTGATCCACTCCGGTGCTCAATGCAGTTACCATCTGCGATTGAAGTGTCGGTGTAATTATTGGACGCCCGGTGCCATCATCTTCCGCAAAAATTGCACAAATCCGCGTCGAACCTGGGCAAGACGGTTTACTGGAACCAGTTGAAGTATAACTTTCCGGATCATTTGGATCAGCACATAAATGCCTTAAATACCAGTTAAACATAAGCAAGAATGCTTTTATACATCAAAAAACAAGCGAAAAACTTTAGTAAAAAATAGATAAAAGCATGAGGTTTTGTCTCATGCTTTTATGATAATTTTAGGTCGCTGACCTTAATAAAGCATTCGGCTGATCGACATTTGTGCTTAATGCTGCAGCTATTTCAGATTGAAGCGCAGGTGTAATAATGGGTAAACCAGTGCCATCATCATCAGCTTTGATTGAGCAAATTTTTCCTGTTCCTGGACAGGAAGGAGGATTAATGCCCACAAGCGTATAACTTGCTGGAAGAGTTGGATCAGCTCCTGTGATCCGTACATACCAATTTGCCATAATTATAGGATATCTTTATAAATCAAAAGACATCAGAAAACTTTAGTTAGATAATAAATTTAAATTAGTTTTTTTCAGAAAAGTAGATATTCACTTCTAGTCCAAAAACCTAAGAACTACTAATGGCTGGTCTACTCCTGTACTTAATGCTGTTACCATTTGTGCTTGAATCTGTGATGTAATAACCGGATGACCAGTTCCATCATTTTCAGCAAGTAGTGAACAAATCTTACCTGTACCAGGACATCCAGGTTTGGTGCTGCCTACTGAAGTATAACTCAATGGGTCGTTTGGATCTGCAAAATTGATCCTTAAAAAATATTCTGACATCGCATTACTGCTTTTATAAATCAAAAAGCATAAACTTTAATCATATGCTTACTCTATTCCAGGGTTTTCAGCATCTCCCTCTTGCCTACTATGGTAAGGATATTCGGCAACTTCCTTTTACTAATTTGTTTTGCAAAACTTTTAGTATGAACTGTTTTAAGAATCCTTAATACTTTTGATAAATTGTTATCCATTAGATCCTCCCATAAATGCGGATGAAAATTTTGATTATACTCAGCGATTCCTTTGATGTTTGGTTAGCATTATGTACCTGTGAGTGTTATTTCAAAATTTATCAAACGTTAAATATCATCCGATATCTAATGTTAAGTTCGGTAGACTTAAATTCTATTCATAGGGTCAAATGACCCAAAAACTTTTTGAACCAGTTGTTGTCCGAGATTATTAATTAAGGCAGCGACCTTAAGAGTACGTCTTGTTGATCCACACCTGTACTTAAAGCGATAGTTATTTGATATTGCAATGCTGGTGTCAGATTAGGTTTACCTAAGCCTGAACCATTGTCTTCCGCCCGTACCGCACATACATACCCGTTACCGGGACAAGCCGGCGCACTTGAGCCAACAAAAGTATAACTGTTTGGGTCAAATATATTAGCGCCATTACTCCGTAAATACCAATCTGCCATAATAATCAATGCTTTTATACATCAAAAAGCAATAAAAACTTTATGCCTACTCTTCTTCGGATTTTCGGCTATCTCCTTTTTTACCTACTCTATTCAAGGTTTTCGGTTTATCCCCTTTTACTAAGTTGTTTTGCAAAACTATCGGTGTTTATACTTTAAGACCTAATAGAGATTCGATCAAGTCAGTTATCTCTCATTAAATCTTTTAATAAAATCTGTATGAAGATTTTGAATGTGCTCAACCTGCCCTCTGATATTTGGTTAGCATTGTGTACCTGTGAGTCTTATTTCAAAGTTTTTCATACTTTAATATCATCCGATATCTAGTACTAAGTTCGGGAGACTTAAATTCTATTCATAGGGCCAAATGTCACATAATCAACAAGTTGCATTTAAAAAACAATATCCAGCACTTCACAACAAACGAAAGGCCCTCTGAAAGGGCCTCTTGTTCATAATACACTATCGTTATGCCAACGTCCCTTGTATCAGTTGCGATGGTTCAGTCACCAGTACCTTTCACATTTTACTTCATTACAGCTTTTTTCTCCGGGGCACTGTAATAATTTCTGACACAATTACCCCTCCGGGAAAGAGGGTCACACCAGGTACTTACACAAGATTAAAAAACTTCCAATAGTTTTACTTGTAATTTTGCTCTAAGACCTATCATATCATTCAGAACCTTCTTCTTTTTTACTTTTGAATATCTGAGTTGTTCTGATACTTGCGTGCCCAAGCATGTGCGATACACTTTCCATTGGAACCCCGTTTTCAAGTGTAACTGTTGTAGCAAAAGTGTGCCTAGCCAAGTGAAAGGTGACTGATTTATTAATATTAGCCACCTCGGCGATAATTTTAAGATAACGGTTTACAATCTGATTTGAAAAGGATGGGAAAATCGTTTTATTTTCTATCGCAAACTGGTTGTTTTTATATCTTTTAATAATCTCCAGTGCTTCAGAGAGCAATAGAACATGAAATTTACGTTGTGTAAAGTTTCTATTTTTCTGCCTGATCATCTCAATCCAATACTCCCCGCCACTATCTTTAACCAGATGCTCTTTAGCAAGACTTACCAAATCACAATACGCCAGTCCAGTTAAACAACAAAACACAAAAAGATCACGAACGATTAATTGACCGCTTTTCAATCCATCAAGGGCTCTGGTTCGGTTCAATTCTTCAATTTCGAGACAGTCACCATCTTTATGTATTATTTTCCGTTCAAAATGAAGGAAAGGCTGATTCATAGTCCATCCGTTTTTCAAAGCAACTCCAAATACCTTCTTAAAGCGTTCCATGTGCTTCATAAGTGTGTTATTTCCACAAGGCTTCTGCCCCTTATCTGGCACACGGTTAAGCATATATATACCAAAATCGGTTATGAACTTATTGTCAATTTTATCTAGATAAATATCTTTCACCTTTCTCTGTTTTATCAAAAATTCTTTTAAAAAACGTTCGGTAGAAAAATAATTTTTTAAAGTCCCAGGTTCGATTAATGATGCCAGGTCAATATTATGGTGACTCAATAGAGAATTCAGGGTACATGGTTCCTTATCATACCCTTCTACCCTTGCTTTTATAGTTTCCGAAGACAATGGCTTATTTTCATATTTCAGGTCGTTATATGCGTTATTAATATCATTTATCAGTAACCGAATTTTCTCTCTAACTAGTGCTTCTTCCTTACCATTGCCAGAAAGAGTTTGTTTAGTTTGATTCCATGCAGAAACATCAACCCTTTTCTTGGTTGAAATATCAGAAAATTTACTATTTAAAGTAATCCGAACAAATAATGGGGCTCTACCTTCTTTCATTTTGTCCTTTTTTAGGAAAAATGATAGACTAAATGTGTTTGGGCTTTTCATATTTTAATATGATTTATGCCCTTTTATGCCCTTATGCCCTCTCCTGTTTTTAAAGAATTAGAGGAACAAAACACAGGGTTAAAAAAGGCGGTATAACAAAAAACTCAAGTAGTCATTTTTACTTTTTTTTGAAGGACAATTATAGCTGAAAAAAAGAGGGTGTAGAATAGGGCATAAAAACCTTGATATTCATTGCTTTTCTTTGATATGACTAAAACGAAAAAAACCTCTAAACTGTGAAATTTAGAGGGTTTTTGATAGAATTTGACATCTATGTTGTCGGGGTGGCAGGATTCGAACCTACGACCTCCTGCTCCCAAAGCAGGCGCGATACCGGGCTACGCTACACCCCGAACTGGTATCTTCTTTTTTACTGGTCAATATTAAACTACTCTTCCAAGTAATTTGGTCGGGGTGGCAGGATTCGAACCTACGACCTCCTGCTCCCAAAGCAGGCGCGATACCGGGCTACGCTACACCCCGAACTGGTATCTTCTTTTTTTAACTGGTCATTATAAAACTACCTTTCCAGGTAATTTGTGTCGGGGTGGCAGGATTCGAACCTACGACCTCCTGCTCCCAAAGCAGGCGCGATACCGGGCTACGCTACACCCCGAACTGGTATCTTCTTTTCCCTTTTTCGAAGGGCTGCAAAGGAACGATATTAAAACTACATATCCTATTTTGCAAATCACTATTTCAGCGGAGAGGGCGGGATTCGAACCCGCGGTACCGTTGCCAGTACGACAGTTTAGCAAACTGTTCCTTTCGGCCACTCAGGCACCTCTCCTTTTCAATTCTTTTCCGAAAAACGCTCCTGTTTTTCGGGATTGCAAATATAGTAACTTCATTCATTGATCCAAAAAAAATTTACACATTTTGTAAGTAATCTATACGCACATGATAGATGCTCATAAGCATCGTCTTGAAGATCAGCTTTATAGTTTCTAAATCTTTTAAAGTAATATCGCAGTTATCTAATTGATTTTGTTCTAATTTATAGTTAATGATCCGTTCGACGATGTCATTTATACTTTGAGCGTCCGGATTTTTCAGGCTTCTTGAGGCCGCTTCCACCGAATCTGCGAGCATTAAAACACCAGTTTCTTTAGAAAAAGGGATCGGACCAGGGTATCGGAAGATATTTTCATCCACAAATTTCTCCGGAGAATTCTTTAAAAAGCTCTGATAAAAATAATCGACCCTGGTATTTCCATGGTGTGTTCTGATAAAGTCGATGATACTTTCCGGCAATTGATGCCTGCGCGTAATCTCGATACCCTTGTGAACATGTTTAATAATGATCTGGGCACTTTGCTCATATGGCAACTTATCATGCGGGCTAAGGGCTGTATTTTGATTCTCTATAAAATACTGAGGGTTCTCAATCTTACCGATGTCATGATATAAGGCACCCGCTCTTACCAATAGGGAATTCCCTCCTATTTTAAAGATCGCTGCTTCAGCCAGGTTGGCCACTTGTAAAGAATGCTGGAAAGTACCCGGAGCTTTAAATGCAAGCTCCCTTAGGAGTTTGTTGTTCGTATTGGTCAGCTCGATCAGGGCCACATCGGAAGTGATGCCAAACATCCTTTCAAAAGCATAGATTAAAGGGTAAGCCAGTAAAGACAACAATACACTGATGATGAAAGGAACAAAATTAATCCATTCGATCTGGTCGAACGATCCCTCTCTTAATAAACCGATGCCTACAAAGGAAACAAAGTAAGCGGATAAGATGAATAAAGCGGACAATAGCAATTGTTCTCTTTTGATCAGATTCCTGATGCTGTAAATCGCCACCATTCCGGAAGTAATCTGATAGAAGACGAATTCAAAACTATTAGGCACAAAGAAGCCCGCAATGAGAATCACCAGCAAATGCAGGTAAAGCGCCAACCTGGTATCAAATAAGATCCTGATGATGATCGGAACGATACAGAAAGGAATATAATAGATGCTTGGCAGGTTCAGCTTAATCGCCCAGGTCAGACACAACAACATGGTAGTAATAACCAGCAGCAATAAAGACAATTGCCTGTTGTCTGCAAAGATGTCTTTCCGGAACAGTTTCAAAAAGAACATCAGTAAGCTCACAATAAAGCCAACCAACAATATTTGACCCAAATAAACCAATTTGCTATCGCCTATGGTCTTGGTTTGTGCTTCGTAGGCTTCTTTAAAGGAAAGTAGCTTTTGATAGATCTCATCATCCACCACATTATCTTTGGCTATGATCAACTCCCCTTTCTGCACCATCCCTCTGGTGGTAGAAAGACTGCTTACGGTATTGTTCTGTACAATGGTGGTTAATTTTTCATCGAAAGTGATATTGGGGGTCAAATGATCTTCTACGAGATTAACGATCATTTCTTTAACTTTCAGATTGATCGAATTGTAGTTCTTATCAAAATACTCCAGTGCGGACTGAACAGTAAACACATCCTGAGTACTTAAATTCCTGCTGATGTTATTGGTCATCAAAGCAAAATCATAATATTTATTCCCCTTTTGATGTTTGGCATTCATCGCAATGATTCCCCGGGTATAAATCGCTTCGAGCAATTTAAAGGAAGAACTCTTATAACCCGCCTTTTCGTTTTCAGGAAAAGCGTTGGTTTTCCATTTGACATCAAACTCATTCAGGTAAGCTTCTTCCACCGAATGGATCAGGTCCTTATTCATTTTATAAATGGGAAGTACATTATTCAATGCATCCTTCTTATCCGTCGTTACCTGCGGGGTAGTTTTTAAAATGGCAAAGCTGAAAGGAGAAACTAAATCCTTGTTTTTCCATATTTCTCCCTTTTCGAATTCATACCTGAACCGGGGCTGTTTGGGTAAAAATACAGTTATGATCAATACGGAAAGCACCATCATCACATATTTGATGTTTGATGAATACTTACGGTAAAGCACCCTATGGGAATTCTTTTTGATTTTAGCCAAGATAGATATAGATTGATTTCATTCAAAAATAATACAATTTTTCTTCAAATCGTGTTTTGGAAGAGGTAATCATGCGAAAGGATGGGATTTACCTTGTTTATCTGCATAATTATTCTTTACTTTATGATATCAAATCAATATCATTATGTATCAGGAAAAAATCATCACTCCGCCATCTGGCTATTTAACCTTTGTATTATTCCTAGCCTTATTGGGTGGCGGAATTTTTGCATTGGCTGTCGAACAATTTACTGTTGGAGCCATCGCTCTGGCCTTGAATTTCATCCTGGTACTGCCGGGACTGATCATCAACAACCCTAATGAATCCAAAGTACTCACCCTGTTCGGGAAGTATGTAGGCACCGTAAAAACAGACGGCTTCTTCTGGGTGAATCCACTAACCGTTAAAAAGAAGGTTTCCCTTAAAGCAAGAAACCTGAACGGCCATCAGATCAAAGTGAACGACAAACTGGGAAATCCGATCGAGATTGCCGCCGTAGTGGTATGGCAGGTTCAGGAAACCGCAAAAGCGATGTTTGCGGTAGAAGATTACCATCAATATGTAAACATACAAAGTGAAGCTGCGGTAAGACACCTGGCCAATATCTTTCCCTACGACAATTTTGAGGATGAAGAAGCAACAATTACACTGAAAGACGGCGCAGAGAAAGTAAGTTCTCTCCTGGAAGCAGAATTGAGTGAAAGGCTGTCAAGAGCAGGGATAGAAGTGGTGGAGGCCCGGATCTCACACCTTGCCTATGCGCAGGAAATTGCGAGTGCGATGTTGCAACGCCAGCAGGCAACTGCCGTAATCGCTGCCCGTAAACTGATTGTGGAGGGTGCAGTAGGTATGGTAGAGATGGCCCTGGAAAGACTGTCAGAGAAAAACATCGTGGAACTGGATGAGGAACGTAAAGCCGCAATGGTGAGCAACCTGCTTGTTGTCCTTTGTGGCGACCGCAATGTACAACCGGTAGTCAATACAGGAACTTTATACAATTAACATTACAAGGAGTACAAAAAAGATATGTCTGAGAAAGATAAAAAGGCTTTTGTGCTAAGAATCAACCCCGCCCTGCTCAAAGAGATTGAGAATTGGGCCGGGGATGAGTTTAGAAGCACCAACGGGCAGATAGAATACCTGTTGAATGAAGCACTGAAATCGAAAAGAAAACGACGGATAAACAAAAATGATACAGAGGGAGAACGTTAAAAATAACCGACTTTAACCAGCAGATGCCAGTAATTACTTAACTTTGCTTTTAACCAAAATTAAAAGACATCAATGAGAGAAGTAGTTATAGTATCAGCCGTTAGAACCCCAATAGGAAGTTTTGGTGGTTCATTAGCAGGTTTTTCAGCTACCCAACTGGGTGGTTTAGCGATTAAAGCGGCTGTAGAAAAAGCGGGCATCAGCCCTGCTGACGTTCAGGAAGTTTATATGGGCAATGTCTTGTCCGCTAATATTGGTCAGGCCCCAGCTACACAGGCCGCAAAGTTTGCCGGATTACCGGATGTTCCCGCTACCACCATCAATAAAGTTTGTGCTTCAGGAACGAAAGCCATCATGCTTGCCGCACAAAGTATCGCCCTTGGTCAAAACGACATCATCGTGGCCGGAGGTATGGAAAGCATGAGTAATGTCCCTTACTATTTAGATAAAGCAAGAAACGGATATCGTTTAGGTCATGGTCAGATTACTGACGGATTGGTAAAAGACGGTCTCTGGGATGTATACAATGATTACCACATGGGTTCTGCTGCAGAGCTATGTGCTGCTGACTGCACAATTACCCGCGAAGAACAGGATGCTTTCGCCATCAGCTCTTACAAAAAATCGCAGGCAGCCCAGACAGAAGGTAAGTTCGACTCAGAAATTATCGCTGTAGAAGTAAAAGACCGCAAGGGCGATGTCACCCTGATCTCAAAGGATGAAGAACCTTTTGCTGTTAAATTTGATAAAATTCCAGGCTTAAAACCTGTTTTCAAAAAAGACGGAACAGTAACCGCAGCAAACGCTTCGACCCTAAATGATGGCGCTGCAGCATTGGTACTGATGAGTGCTGATAAAGCAAAAGAACTTGGATTAAAGCCATTGGCGAAGATTCTTGCTTATGCAGATGCACAACAGGCACCGGAATGGTTTACTACTGCTCCTGCAAAAGCAATCCCATTAGCGCTTAAAAACGCAAGTAAAAGCATTGCTGACGTTGACTTTTTTGAGATCAATGAAGCTTTCTCTGTCGTTTCTCTGGCCAACAACAAACTACTGGAACTGGACAGCAATAAAGTGAATGTAAATGGAGGTGCGGTTTCTCTGGGTCATCCACTGGGTGCTTCAGGTGCCAGAATCGTCGTTACTTTACTCGCTGTACTGGCTCAAAATAACGGAAGCATCGGCGTAGCCGGAATCTGTAATGGCGGTGGTGGTGCCAGCGCAATCGTTATCGAAAAATTAAACTAAATGGCGAAGGCTTCAAAACCTTTCCTGTTGATCATATTGTTATGCTGCGCAATGACCACAGTCTATGCGCAGCATAGCTTTAAGCTGACCAATATCCCGGGAATGACGAGGTATCAGGATTCGCTGATCAACTTCAGTGAAGGCGTTCAAAATGCTCCGGACAATGCCGCACGCTTTGCTTTAAATGCCCAGTTCATTAAGACACTGGTCAACGCCTTAAAAACCCCATCCTCCTACAGTTACCCTTTCGATTCTTTAAAAAGAATCTCCATACTTCAGTCGCCGGATAAAAACTTTCGCATCTTTTCCTGGTACCTTCCTTTAGACGATGGTTCTTACCGCTATTTTGGCGCGATACAAATGGCGACAAAAGATGGCAAGTTAAAACTATACCCGCTTATTGATGGTACAGACAACCTGAAGGACACCAATGCCCCAACGAGTAATAAAAACTGGTATGGTGCAAATTATTATGAAATCATCCCAGTTACTGCCAATGGCAAAACCTCTTGTTATGCCCTGATTGGATGGAAAGGGAACAATACCAAAACCTCCAAAAAACTGATCGAAGTACTTTCTTTTGAAAAGGGAGAACCAATCTTTGGAAAAGCCATTTTCGATCAAAAGCAAAACCCCGGAAAAAACAGAATCATCTTTGAATACAATAAATTGAATTCAATGACGCTGACGATGGAAAAAAGCATGAACATGATCGTATTTGATCACCTTGCTCCTTTTAATCCGGAAATGACAGGAAATTTTGAATTTTATGCATCCGACCTCAGCTTTGATGCGTATAAACTTAGTGGAGGACGACTAAAACTCGTTGAGAATGTGGAACTAAAGAACGCTCCAAACGATAAGGACGAACTCTATGTAGACCCTAAAAATAAAAAGATACAACCTATTAAGAAGCTTTAAACAATGATTATGGAGTTTTAATCTACGCTAAAAATTTGTGAGTTTGAGTCTGTGTGCCTATCTTGCGCGATGGTTTACTTCAAGAATACACAAAAATCCTACCGAAACACTCCCTACCACCATATTTATTAATAAGAACTAACTGAACCTTTCTATAAATTATTACACAAAAAAACCAACACATGAATGCACAAAATTTGGACTCTCCAAATAACTTTTTTGAGAGTAAAGTACTAGGACATCCGGCGGGGCTGTTTGTTCTATTCTTTACGGAGATGTGGGAAAGATTTTCCTACTATGGGATGCGGGCATTACTCGTGCTTTTCCTGACCTCTTCCATTATCGGCGACAATCCGGGATGGGGATGGCCAAGAGCTCACGCACTGGCAATCTACGGTTCTTATACCGGCTTGGCTTACCTGACCCCTATCTTAGGTGGATATATTGCCGATAGAATCATTGGCTATCGCTGGGCAGTAGTTGTGGGCGCCTTGCTCATGACCTTAGGTCACTTATCTATGGCGATCGAAGTGGACCATATTTTCATGTACTTAGGCCTTTGTCTATTGGTACTTGGTAACGGTTTCTTCAAACCAAACATGACTTCCATCATCGCTCAGATGTACAAACAACACCCGGAGAAAAAAGATGGTGCTTATACCATTTTCTATATGGGTGTGAATTCAGGTGCCTTTTTAGGAATGTTATTATGTGGTTATATCGGAGAAAGTAAAGACTGGGGATGGGCCTATGGCTTCGGATTAGCCGGTATCTTTATGTTTATAGGAATGCTTCAGTTCTATTTCACTCAAAACATTTTCGGTAACATCGGTCTGAAACCAGTTAAAAACAAAGAAGAAGAGGTTTCAGATAACCTGGAAGAATCCACCAGAAATCCATTTTCGAAGTTTGACCTGGTATTAATAGGTCTGATCTCTGTCATCGGCTTATCATGGATCATCAACGATCCGGTTTCCAAAATCACGAGCATGAACCTGTTCGATTTCAAAATCGGCAGCATGGAAGGTAGTAACATCATGATCATGGTTGCACTGGTACTTTTCTTGTTTATCCTGATCAAAAGGATCTCTCAGTACACTCCTGTATTGCGCGATAAGATGATTGCAGTAATCGTTCTCGCCTTCATTACCATCTTTTTCTGGGCTTCTTTTGAACAGGCAGGTGGATCGATGACGATCTTTGCGAAAGATTATACACAACGCTTGTTAACGGGAGATTCCAAAGTCATTTTCAATATTGTGAACACCCTGATTACGGTTGTTCCACTAGTGATCATCTCTTACGTTTTATTGAAACTTTTCGCTAAAACTTTCGGTAAATATTCTATAGGTAACATTATTTTAGCTTGTGGTTTCCTCATCATCTGGGTGATCGTTATTTACATGCTTAAAAACCAATACAGCGAAGTAAAATCTGAAGTTCCTGCCACCTGGTTCGGAATCTTAAACTCTCTGTTCATCATCAGCTGTGCACCACTGGTATCCAAAATCTGGGAAAGTAAATACAACCCTTCTGCAACGTATAAAAACGGTTTCGGAATGATCTTACTAGGTATCGGTTTTGCGGCATTAGCTTACGGTGCAAGTACCATCCCTCAGGGAGCTGCAGTTGCTTCTGTAAGTATGGTTTGGTTAGTTCTTGCTTATTTCTTCCATACCATGGGTGAGCTCTTCATCTCTCCGGTAGGTTTATCTTATGTAAGTAAACTGGTTCCGGGCAGAATGATCGCCATCATGTTTGGTATCTGGTATCTGGCGATTGCAATTGGTAATAAGATTGCTGGTACAATGGGTGGAATGATCGATGAAATCACTTCTAAATACTCCATGACGACCTTCTTCCTGATCTTCACGTTCATTCCAATCGGATTGGGTCTGATCATCATGATGCTGACTCCGGTTCTGAAAAAATTAATGCACGGTGTAAAATAACAAAATCAAGCCTTTGGATCACTCCAAAGGCTTTTTTTGCGCAACAGATAAAATAAATTAAGAGATGGCAGAAAACCTCACCCTCGAACAAATACAGAATTTTAAAGGCAAGTACCCACGGCAACTTTGGTACCTGTTCTTCTCCGAAATGTGGGAGCGTTTCTGCTTCTACGGAATGCGGGGAATGCTTACCTTTTTCATGGTCAGTCAGTTGACCATGACGGATGAAAATGCCAATTTACAATACGGTGCAACACAAGCATTCGTCTATGCATTCACCTTTATCGGTGGTTTGTTTGCCGATAAAATCCTTGGTTTTAGAAAGTCTCTTTTCTGGGGCGGTATTCTGATGATTGTCGGAAGTGCCATTTTAGCCTACGACCCACACCAGTTCTTCTTTCTTGGAATCAGCTTTACGGTAGTCGGAACAGGTTTCTTTAAACCGAACATCTCGACGATGGTAGGTGCCTTATACAAAGGAAATGATGTTCGTCGTGATGCAGGTTTCTCCCTGTTCTATGCGGGGATCAATATTGGAGGTCTATTGGGTGGATATGCTTGTATCTACCTCGGAAAAGAGTATTCCTGGCACCTGGCATTCGGCCTCGCCGGAATCGTAATGACGATCAGTTTACTGACTTTCATCTTTACTAAAAAAAGCCTTGGTCCTATCGGATTATCGCCATTCAGAGATGAAGCGATAAAAGAGACTTTTACAGATGGCATTGATCCAAAAAGCCCTTCAGGCGCAGTAACGATAGAGAGTAAAGCAATCGGTAAGAAATGGTACGATTACGCGGTGTACGCAGGTTCCCTGGCCATCATTCCGGTCATCATGATCATGGTCGCTAAAACCCAGTATACAGACTGGTTTATGTATACCATCGGTCCAGCCACATTAATTTACCTCATCTATGAGATGACTAAATATTCATGGGCGGAAAACAAAAAACTGATTGCAGCCATTATCTTCATTTTGTTCGCCATCATTTTCTGGGGAATCTATGAACAAAGCGGAGGCTCGATGTCGCTGTTTGCAGCCAGAAACCTGGACAATAAATTACTTGGGGTACTTACACTGGATCCAAACGGAGTTAACAATTCTGCAAACTCTTTCTTTGTGATCATTTTTGCCTTTATTTTCAGTCTGGTATGGATTGGACTGGCAAAGAAAAAGATCGAACCAAACACAGTAGTGAAATTCGGTATGGGCTTCTTATTCTTAGCGGGAGGTTTCTTCATCTTGTATAGCACGAGATTTTTTGCCAATGCACAGGGTATTACTTCTCTGGACGCCTTTACTTTGTCTTACCTGGTCATTACCTTCGGTGAGCTTTGCCTCTCTCCTATCGGCTTATCGATCATGACAAAATTATCTCCGGTAAAACTTCAGGGGGTAATGATGGGAATGTGGTTTCTTGCAGCTGCTTATGGCCAGTATGTAGCCGGTATTATTGGCGCAAATATGGCTAAGGGTGGTCAAAATGATACGACCGTACAAAAGCTGGTGACCTTTACTGATGGTTATAAACAGCTCGCCATTTACGCACTAATTGCCGGTGTCCTGCTAATTGTCATCTCTCCTTTGGTGAAAAAACTGATGCAGGATGTCAAATAATCAGCTTTTATAGCTTTTAACATAATTTAACCCTCAGTATATGCGATATACTGAGGGTTTTTTCGTTTAGAATCCATAATTTCGCTCATTAATTTATTTTACGTGTCAGACAGTCTAATTATAATCCCCACTTACAACGAGAAAGAAAATATTGAAAAGATCATCAGGAAGGTTTTTTCCTTACCCTATTTCTTTGAAATATTAATCATTGATGATGGATCCCCTGATGGAACTGCTGACATCGTTAAAAAATTACAACAGGAATATCCGGCATTACATCTGGAAGAACGAAGGGGAAAACTAGGATTAGGCACGGCGTATATTCATGGCTTCAAATGGGCATTATCTCATGCTAAGTATGAGTATATTTTTGAAATGGATGCCGATTTCTCGCATAATCCGGATGACCTGATCAGACTTCGTGAAGCTTGTGTAAATGGTGCAGATCTGGCCATCGGATCCCGCTATGTAAATGGAGTAAATGTAGTCAACTGGCCAATGAACAGGGTACTGATGTCGTACTTTGCCTCGATGTATGTTCGCATCATCACGAGAATCAATGTTCAGGATGCTACAGCAGGTTTTAAATGTTATCGTAAACAGGTTTTAGCAACGATCCCTTTAGATAAAATCAAGTTTGTAGGTTATGCCTTCCAGATTGAAATGAAGTTCACAGCAATCAAATATGGCTTTAAAGTAGTAGAGGTTCCAATCATCTTTACGGACCGTACAGAGGGTACTTCTAAAATGAGTACAAGGATCTTTAGAGAAGCTTTCATCGGAGTAATTCAAATGAAGGTCTGGAGCTGGTTCAGGAATTATAAGAGGTAAGCGCTAAGCTTTTGGCGGCTTGCCCTCCCGCATCATCGTACCGAAATCCCAGTTTTTAGCCATGGCAGAGATAATTCTCACGATTCTTTTTGTTCTTGTGGGTTCTGTTTTCGCAGAATTTAACCAGTTGATGTACCAGTTTTGATGGGACTTAGGGAGCTTTAAGAAGCTTTTTAGGAGTTCAGGTTCATCGTCGGATAAACACAGTTCAAGATCTTCGGGCATTTCTATTTTGAAGGTAGTATCCTCTTCGAGGGAAACATCAAGTACTGCGCCTTTGTCTTTTTTTAGCTTTTTGCGTATGGTGGCGTTTAAGGAGATGATAAAATCGCCCTCTCCCATCGGGATAAGCGCAAGTCCTTCAAAAGGGATCTGGTCTAGTTTGCCTTTGACTCTATAGCTCTTTTTGCAGTTTGCTTTGATTTCACTGGCGATAATTGAGGGAATGAAGATGTAGGTCCAGCCTGTTTTTTCACCCATTTCGGCGAAACGCTCTATTTCTGCTTTGAAAGTTACCATAATAATAAAGGTAAATATATTGTTCGCTATCTCTTAAAAAAAGAGGTGTTTTGTTCTGGCTGGAACCTTTGCCTGAAGGGGCAAAATTCCTAGGCCATCACATTAACACCTCTTTTTTTATAATATTGCTCCTTTGCGGGGAGGCAAAAGCAGGATGTTGGAGCAGGTTTTGTTGAGCAGGGTTATTAAGCAAGATGCCTGAGCAGGATGTTGGAGCAGGGTTTGTTGAGGCTATTAAGCAGGAGACCTAAGGGGAGTGTTATTCCTTAGGTCTGGATGCGATATGTTTTAGAACTTTTCTTCAACGCCGAGGCCGAATAAAGCGAAGTCGTATTTCACAGGGTCGATTGGATCGAATTTGGATAACTCAGCACTTAACTCTACGGCGGTTTGCCAGTCGGTTTGTTTTCTGCTGATCAACCCGAGTTTGCGTGCTACGCGGTCTACGTGGACATCACAGGGACAGATGAGATCCGCAGGTTTAATGGTAGTCCAGATGCCGAAATCTACGCCTTTATTGTCCTTTCTTACCATCCAGCGTAAAAACATATTCAGACGCTTGCAGGTAGACTTTTGTAAGGGGGAAGAGACGTGTTTGATGGTTCTTCGTGGGAAATCAGGGAGACTGAAAAAGTAAGATCTGAAATGGTTCAGGGCACGCTCTGTAGCCGGCACTTCCTTTAATTCAGATTGCAGGCAGGCAGAAGAAGCATATTGTTTTACTGTTGCACTGTCTTGCGTCAGGTATTCCTCTCTGAAGATCGGCTCAGGAGCTAAAAAGGCAGACTCGAGACTTTCAGATTGTTCGTAATGGTGCTTGAAGAAAGACACGAAATACAACAAATCGGTATCGTTGAAGGTACGGTGCTTGAAGTTTAATAAGCGCTTCAGGTCGTCATCACTATGGTTCAACATGAAGTCGTAGGGCTCATTATCCATTCGCTGGAAGAGCTCTGTACATTTGTTAATGATCGTTTTGCGTTGCCCCCAAGCTAAAATTGCCGCAAAGAATGCGGCAATTTCAACGTCTTGTTTTTTAGAAAAACGATGTGGAATGCAAATCGGATCATTTGTGATGAAGTTAGGCCGGTTGTATTGTTCAACTTTGTGGTCCAAAAAATCTTTAAGTTCCAGGAATTCCAATGTTTCTTATTTTAAAGCTTGTTCTAAATCTGCGATTAAATCATCGATATCTTCTACACCTACACTTAAGCGTAAAAGGTTGTCTGTAACGCCCACTTTTTCACGTTCTTCTTTCGGGATAGAGCCGTGTGTCATGCTGACAGGGTGATTGATCAGGGACTCGACACCACCTAAGGATTCCGCAAGCGTAAATACTTTGAAAGAAGAAGCAATTCTGAATGTTTCCTGAAGATCAGCATCCTTTAAAGTGATGGAAACCATACCTCCGAAACCGCGCATTTGCTTTTTAGCGATGTCATGGTTAGGGTGATCTTCAAATCCAGGCCAGTAGATCTTATCTACTTTTGGATGGGTTTTAAGGAAACGGGCAACTTTCTCTCCGTTTTCACAATGTGCTTTCATGCGTAAATGAAGGGTCTTGATGCCTCTAAGTACTAAAAAGGCGTCCTGAGGTCCCGGAGTCGCACCACAGGCATTATAGATAAACCAAAGGTCTTTGTATAATTGATCATCATTTACCAATAAAGCACCCATAACTACGTCAGAGTGACCTCCGATGTATTTGGTTACGGAATGCATAACGATATCAGCACCAAGGTCAATAGGGTTTTGCAGGTAAGGAGAAGCAAAGGTATTGTCTACCGTCAGGATCAGTTTACGCTCCTTTGTAATTTTGGCAATCCCTTCGATGTCAATGATCTGCATCGTTGGATTTGTAGGGGTTTCAATCCATACCAACTTTGTTTTATCATTGATGTAGGGCAGCATGTTCTCTGGTTTTGACAAATCCAGGAAATGGAACTTAATGCCATATTTTGCATATACTTTAGTGAAGATGCGATAAGAACCTCCGTAAAGATCATTACCGGTGATCACCTCATCTCCTGGTTGTAACAGCCTCAAGACTGTATCTGTAGCCCCCATTCCGCTGGAGAAAGCCAAACCATGTTTTGCATTTTCCAAAGCGGCAAGGCAATCTTCTAAAGCCTTACGTGTAGGGTTTGTTCCTCTTGAATATTCGAAGCCCTGGTGGTCGCCAGGAGATTTCTGCCAATAGGTAGAAGTTTGATATATGGGAGTCATTACTGCTCCGGTAGATGGGTCAGGTTCCTGACCGGCATGTATTGCTTTCGTTGCGAACTTCATATGTTATTATTTTGCTCTATTTCTGCTTTAAACTGATATCCAAGGTGTTTGCCTGTCGGGTACCCGCTTGCAGCCAACATGGATTGTTTTTGATTTAAAGTTACTTCTTTTATTTGCGCAAATGGAGGAATTACCAGATCGGAAGCCAAACAGAACAAAATTGACCTTTCAATGATGTCCGTCAGCTTGTCTTCGGTAACCAGGTTATTGGCAATGTCCTGATAAAGGAAATCCAATGCGCCCTCCCCTTCCACCATAAAGTGTTTGTCTTTATTGATGAGGATACGGGCGATCAGTGAACCTTCATCCGCCAGGCGGTTGTATTTAATGGAATCTGCCAAAAAATTATGGATGTAAATCACCCCGCAATAACTCAATGATGGATCTTCCTTAATGTATTTCGTTTGAAATATAGAATGACTGGGTTCAAAATTGAAGATATTACTATGCATCGATACCATCAGCATATCACCGGAAAACTTCAGCTGCGCTTCAAACTTATTGTTCTCTTTATAATCGATTTCTACAGAGGTATCCTTTGCACCGTAATCGTGTTTTAGTCGCCCGGCAGTCTTTGACAATTGCTTTTTTAACAAGTCGAAGATTTCCGTTGTATTTCGATAAATAGACTGCTTTAAAGAAGCTTTATTTTCAAATTCCTTGAGTATTCTACCGTAGTTTTCCGTATCCATTCAGTTTCAGTTTATTTACTGGATTAGCTTAATGCTTCAATCAATATTAATAAGCTCTGGCGAACAATACCCTTTGCTTAGATGGCTGACCAGAATAGATACAAACACCATCTTCCAGCTTATTGTTTAAAGGAATACACCTGATCGTTGCCTTGGTCTCTTCCTTGATCTTTTGCTCCGTTTCCGGTGTTCCATCCCAATGTGCAGAAATGAATCCGGCTTTACCATCCAGCAATTCTTTAAACTCATCATAAGAGTTCGCCTCTGTGGTATGTTCATCTCTGAATGTAGCGGCTTTATTGTAAATATTAGCCTGAATTTCTTCCAGCAACTGAGCGATATGAATGTCAAGGCCTTCCTGAATTACGGTTTGTTTCTCTCTTGTATCCCTGCGGGCAAGTTCAACAGTACCATTTTCCATATCTCTTCCACCAATGGCCAGACGGATCGGTACGCCTTTCAATTCGTATTCAGCAAATTTGAATCCCGGACGTTGGGTGTCACGGTCGTCATATTTTACCGAGATGCCCATCTTTTTCAATTTCGGCATTAGTTCATCGACAAAAGCAGAGATATTTTTAAGGTCTTCTTCTCCTTTATAGATCGGAACAATCACCACCTGGATAGGTGCTAATTTCGGAGGCAATACCAATCCGGCATCATCACTATGTGCCATGATCAAAGCGCCCATTAAACGGGTGGAAACACCCCATGAAGTCGCCCATACATGCTCGATCTTGCCTTCTTTATTGGTAAATTTCACATCAAATGCTTTCGCGAAGTTTTGGCCAAGGAAATGAGATGTTCCTGCTTGTAAAGCTTTTCCATCCTGCATTAAAGCTTCGATACAATAGGTTTCTAATGCACCTGCAAAACGCTCATTTGCTGTTTTTATTCCTTTAACTACCGGTACGCCCATCCAGTTTTCTGCGAAATCGGCATACACATCCAGCATTCTTTCTGTCTCCTCAACAGCTTCCTGTGCGGTAGAATGCGCAGTATGCCCTTCCTGCCAAAGGAATTCTGTCGTACGAAGGAACAAACGCGTACGCATTTCCCAACGTACCACGTTAGCCCATTGGTTAATCAATAGCGGAAGATCACGGTAAGATTGAATCCATCCTTTATAAGTGTTCCAGATAATGGTTTCAGAAGTTGGTCTTACGATCAGTTCCTCTTCCAGTTTTGCCGTTTCATCAACGATAATGTTGCCATTTCCGTCATTTTTAAGACGATAATGTGTCACAACTGCACATTCTGTCGCAAAGCCTTCCACATGGGAAGCTTCCTTCGAAAAATATGACTTAGGAATGAATAAAGGAAAGTAAGCGTTACTATGGCCTGTATCTTTAAATTTTTGATCTAAAACCGCCTGTATCTTCTCCCAAATGGAGTATCCATAGGGTTTTATCACCATACACCCTTTTACAGAAGAGTGCTCTGCAAGGTCAGCCTTTATAACAATGTCGTTATACCACTGGGAATAATCTTCGTTTTTACTTGTAATACCTTTGCTCATAACTATTTGGAACGTTTTTTGTGTAAATTTGCTTGTAATGTAGGCTACAAATTTATAAATTTATACCTACAAAAAACGTGCACACACAAAGAAAACATATAGTTATGAAACCTAACCATTTATTCACCAGCATGCTGGCCCTGACAACAATTGTTGTTGCGTCCTGCTCTGCGCCAAGGTACGCGCAGCAAAGCACTCATGAGGATGATGTTTACGGTTCTACTGCAAAGGCGCAGATCTATACGCCGCAGGAAAGACCAAGAACACAGGCAACTCAGGACGATTACGATCAAAGTGACGAATATTATGGCACCAGTGATCCATATTATGACATGGATTACTCTTCGCGTATCAATAGATTCTCTTACTCCAGTCCATGGAGATCATACTACGATCCATATTTTGACAACGGCTATTATGGCTATGGCAACGGATATGGCTATAATGGCTTTTCTCTAGGCTTAAGCTTCGGTTCTGTATGGAATTCTCCATATTATGGATGGGGTAATTATTACTCTCCGTTTGGCTATAACCCATGGGGATGGAATAGCTATTATGGTGGAGGCTACGGTGGTGGTTACTATGGTGGCGGATACTATGGAGGCGGTTATTACGGCGGTGGATACATCGGCGGAGGAACTTATACCGGCAGAACAACCAACGCACCAAGAGCAACAAGATCATATGGAGACGGAGCAAGATCATCCTACGGATCAGGTAACAGAAGGTCATCAGGAACGGTACGGACTGACTTCAATGGAAATGTAATTTCCAGAGGAGGAAGAGCTGAAGCCTATGCACCGAACAGAGAATCAGGAAGAACCAGCAGAGAAAACACCAGATCATCACGTGGAGAAGGGTACAACCCACCACGTCAGGAAAGATCCAGCCGCGGTGAAAGCTACAGACCAGAACCTCAGCAAAGCAGGCCAACTTATACTCCTCCACCATCACGTGGCGGTAACGAAGGTGGCGGCAGTGGCAGATCTTCAGGTGGAAATAGCGGCGGTGGTGGCAGATCATCGAGAGCAGGAAGAGGCTAACCGAATCAAATATTCTATTATTCAGACATACCAATGAAACCATTATAAGCAGCGCTCTTGCAAATCGCAATGTACCTGCTTATGATTGCTTCGTAATCGTAAAAACATATTTTCCAATGAAAAAACTGATACTATCTTTAGTAGCTACAGTAGCTACTGCAGGATCATTATATGCCCAATATACCCCTGATGCCCTTCGTTTTTCTCAAACAAATTACGGAAGCTCTGCGAGGTTCAAAAGCATGGGCGGCGCACAAATCGGCGTAGGTGGAGACATGAGCTCTTTAGGAGGCAATCCTGCAGGCTTAGGTCTGTTCACAAAATCAGAGTTCAGCCTGACCCCAGAATTCAATATGGTAAAGGGAAAGGCCGACTTTCTGGGTCAGACAACAACGGCCTCAAAAGACAGGTTAAACCTCAATAATATCGGTGCAGTATTCTACAGTCCTACTTTTAAACCTAAAGGCCAGGATCCTTCAAAAGGGGTCATCAGTGCAGTCTTTGGAGTAGGTTATAACCGCAACAATGATTTCACGGCCGACCATACTTACGAGAGTTCAAAGGTACCAAACTCGGTAACCGGTTACTTTTCTGAAGAAGCAAACCGATTCAAATCAGGCTCATCACTGGACGATTATACCATTGAAAAAATGGCTTATGACCAATTCCTGATCGACTACAATGCAGTTTCAGACAAATTCTCCTCAAATGTTCAATCTATAAGCAACCAAAAGCAATCAGAAATCAGAACAGGATCTACCTCAGAACTGAACGTTGCAGGAGCATTAAACATCTCTAATCAATTCTATATCGGAGCGAGTATTGCTTTCGTAAATGTCCGCTACCTGAACGACCGTAATGTAAGTGAATCAGGGTTTAATGGCGTTTATGATTCCAAGTACGACCTGAGCTATAATGTGAGTTCAGAAGTTAAAGGTTCTGGTATCAATGGCCGTCTGGGCTTAATCTACAGACCAGAAAGTAATTTACGTCTTGGGGTAACTTTTCAAACACCTACCTGGCTATATTTTGATGATGTGGAATCGACTAACTTAAGTTCAAAACTATATGCGGGATCAGAGGCTGGAATTTCTTCAAGTCCAACAGCAACATCAAGCCTTACTTATCAATTGCGTACGCCTTTGAAAGGTTCATTTGGCGCAAGTTACGTGATCGGAAACAGAGCATTAATTTCTGCAGACATCGACTATATCGATTACAGTACCATGCATTACTCCTTGGATCAGGACAACAATCAGGGAGCGATAGACGCGGCCAACCAAACGATAAAAGCAAACTACAAAGAAACCGTAAATTATAGAATTGGTGCAGAATATAAGCTGGATAACGCTTTTAGCCTTAGAGCTGGTTACGGCAACAATGGCAGTGCTTTAAAAAATGATAAGGACAATTATTTCGCCACCAAAATATACACCGGAGGCTTAGGCTATCGCATCAACAACTATTACTTTGATCTTGCTTACCAACGTGTTGAAAACAATGTAGACCTGAGTGGTTATTATTTAAATAACGAATCGGAACCTGTTGCAAATATTAAAGTAGCAAGAAACAATGTTTTCTTAACGTTTGGTGTTAGGTTCTAATCAGACATAAAAACAGCTCAGCTTAAATAGAGGGCATAAAAAAAGGAAGTAACTACTTCCTTTTTTTATGCCCTTATCTTTTTTATTTGAACCGCCGCTCTATTTTATTTGAACAATGCGGCAAAGCGTTCAATTTTCTTTTCTACTTCCGGATCTTTAATCAGCTCAGGTGCATGGTGTGGCTTCTTACGCGCATCGATGATCACCGGACCTGTGCAGCCCCAATGTTTATGCTCCGTAAAAGCGCCGATTCCATGAATATCTGACGCAGGGTTACTTCTGGTGAAAGTAATCCAGACCAGGTTATTTATAGTCGCAGCGGCAAATGTGCTGTCGTCAGATAACACGATTAATGCAATCCCCTCCAGGTTTTGCCCTTTTAAGTGTTGATTTAAAGATTCCACTTCCTGATTTGCCTGATCCTGACTTTCGTAAGGCAGCCCCTGAATTGTCAACACCCCCGGAATCGCAACCTGTGCATCCTTAAAAGATACAGGCAGACTGAATCCCGCCGGAAGCTGAGCAGATAATGTTCTGCGCTTTGCTCCCGCAGCAGCGAACACGACTTTAGAACCGCTGTTCAATCCATCGCCACTATAATCCAAGGTATCAATCGTTGTATTGGTATGGAAGTGCAGGTCGGTGCGAAAATCTATCCTGCTCAGCACATGCTGCATAAAAGCAGAAATATCGTGTGTATCTAAAGTTTCGTCATCTTCCCGGGCGGTAATAAAGAGGTATTTCGCCAGACTGAGCTGGTTTTTGCCGAGGATATGATTGGCAATGGTCAGAATCTCCTGAGGTCTGCGTTCCTTAAGAAATGGCGTATAACGCTCACTTCCAATAGCAAACAGCAAAGGGTGTACCCCTGCTGCATCGACTGCATTCAGCTCTTTTAACCCGTGAATCTCTTTTGGCAATGCCGATCCCGCGATTTCATGGATCAGCGCACCGAAGCTGGTGTCCTCCTGGGGAGGTCTTCCAACCACCGTAAACGACCAAATGGCGTCCTTGCGGTGATATACGTTATGGACCTTCATCAAAGGAAAAGGATGAGTTAAGCTATAATAACCCAAATGATCTCCAAAAGGGCCTTCAGGTTTGTTTTCCTGAGGATAAACCGTACCCGTGATGACGAAATCAGCATCTGCAGAAATACAGAAACCTTCCTCATCATAGAAATACCGGAACCTTCTGTTCCCCAATGCACCGGCAAAAGTCATTTCTGACAACCCTTCCGGCAATGGCATTACTGCTGCCAATGGATGAGATGGCGGCCCTCCCACAAAGATGCTCACCTTTAGAGGTTGCCCCTTTGCATTGGCCTTAGACTGATGTACGCCTATCCCTCTATGGATCTGGTAATGCAATCCGATCTCTTTGTCTTTTATATAATCATTGCCGGCAAGCTGGATGCGGTACATCCCCAGATTGGCATTCATGATTCCCGGCTTGTCAATATCTTCCGTATAGACCTGTGGCATGGTGATAAATGGTCCGCCATCCATAGGCCAGTTTACAATCTGTGGCAAAGCACTGATGGTGGTTTTGCTGAACGTAGATTTAAAAGTCTGTTTTAAGGGTAAAGCAGTTAATGCCGTGAAACCTATTCCCGGGAGCTTCAAGGGGTTCTTTAGCACCTTCATCGGATCAGACCTCAACCCTACCAGCTGCTCCACTTTATCCAGGCTATCTCTGAACATAAACTTAGCCCGCTCCAATGTCCCAAACAAATTAGATACTGCCGGAAAAGGACTTCCTTTAACTTTTTCAAAAAACAGGGCAGGTCCCTGCTGTTCATATACCCGTAAATGAATTGCTGCCATCTCCAGATATGGATCTACTTCTTCTTTGATCCTGATTAAATGACCGTGCTTCTCTAAATCGGCAACACATTCTGCTAAACTTTTATATCCCATTACGTGCCAAAGATATTAAACAATTGTTGTTTGACATAAAACCCCATTAAATAGAAAAGACCACACATAAATGCATGGTCTTTATCATTGGGGGGAAGTTGTATTATTTTTTACCGGCAAACGAACGCAACATCCAGGTGTTTTTTTCCTTGAACTGCATAAACCTGTTCACCATATCGTTAGAGCCATCGTCGCCAGCCGCATCGGTTGCATCTAATAACTCTCTTTCTATTTGTATCAACTGAGACATGTCGTCCAGAATGGCATCTACCATATCCAGATCCTTCATTCCAATCGTATCTGCTTCTTTAATCACGGACTCTTTGATATAGTCTGAAAAACGGCTGTGCGGGGCTTTTCCCAGTGTGAGTACACGCTCGGCAATTTCATCTATTGTTAACTGGGCATTGGTATATAATTCTTCGAATTTGATGTGCAGGGTGAAAAAGTTTTGACCTTTGACATTCCAGTGACAGCCTCTTAATTTTTGGTAATGCATGTGATAATTAGCCAGATAGTCGTTCAACATGTCTACTACTGGTTTTACTTTCTTCTCATTTAAACTGATTTCTTTTGCGTCCATGGTATTTATTTTTTTATTTTGTTCCGATCACAGGGATCGCATATATAACAATAGGGGGTATAAATGGTTTTGAAAATTGTTATTTTGGCGTACAATACCACTTTGGAATGAGCGTTTAATATTCAAAATTCCCGCTTTCTTTTATTATTCGTATAATTGCTCATTAAATTTAACAGGACATTAATGTATAAATATTATATAGTATCGTTATTTGCAGTGGTTTTAAACCTATCTACTGCCAATGCCAATACCAACACAAGGGATTCTATAGGTGTAGAAAACCGCAACGGAAAAAAGCTAATTATCCATCAGGTAGTTGCCAAAGACACTTATTATTCTATCGGAAGAAGATACAGTGTGATTCCAAAAGACATTATGAGCTTCAATGACAACAAGTTTTTACAAATTGGCGTCATCATTAAAGTACCTACCAATGTTCCCTTCGTTTCAGAGCCCGCTCCGGGAAGAACAACAGCTTCCGGAAAAACAAGCCCTGCTGCTCAAAGTAACAACGCCAATAGCAGCGTAAATGAGGTAGCAGAAGGTGGCTTGATCGAACATACGGTCCAGAAGAAGGAAAACCTGAATATGCTTGCTGAAAAGTATGGCACCACGGTAAATGAGATCAAGAGGGTCAATAACTTAAGGTCAATAAACCTTCAGATTGGCCAGTTGTTAAAGATTCCTGCAAAAAATGCAGTAGAAGAACAACCCGCAGAAACAGCAAGCACGACAAAACCGAATACCCCTCCTGTCGCAGCTCAGCAGACCCCTCCTATAGAAATTAAGAAAAAAGAAGACGTTCTGGTTCCTATTTTCCCAAAAAAACAACCGGCTAACGTTACTCAAAACACAGCAAATCAAACAAATCCGGTACAGAACACCCCAACTACAACCTCTCCTTCTTCTGCTTCTGAAGAACTTCTGGTACATACGGTTGCTTCCAATGAAACGATATATTCCATTGCCACTACCTATAGGATGACAATGGATCAGCTGAAAGCAAAAAACGGACTCACTAACAACTCACTAAACGTAGGGCAAAAATTATTAATCAGAGGCCAGTATCCGCCAAAACCAGTACCATCAGCCCACAATGAAGTCGAAAATCCGACTGATACCTTAAATTCTATAAAAAATCCTTCGTTGAGGTTACCGGCCAGCAGATATGGCCTGAACCAAATGGACGAAAAAGGAACAGGAATCTGGATTGCTGATCCTGATCTTGACCCCTCAAAAATGCTGGTATTACATCGCACTGCGCCCATCGGAACAGTCATGAAAATCACCAATCCAATGAGCAACAGATCAACCTTTGCAAAGGTTGTTGGTAAATTTACAGAGAATGAGTCCACAAAAGATGTTATCATTGTAATGACTAAAGCTGTTGCTGATGCATTAGGGGCCTTAGACAAAAGATTTTTTTGTAATTTAACGTACGGTGGACAAGACAATGAACAATAAACCATTTATCATTGGTATTGCGGGGGGAAGTGGTTCCGGTAAAACCTTTTTTTTAAATTGTTTCTTACATCATTTTAAAAATGATGAAGTTACCCTGGTATCCCAGGATGACTATTACATTCCTGTGGGGGAAATGACTCAGGAAGAAAACAAACTATATAATTTTGATTTACCTTCTACCATTGATAAAGAGCAGTTTTTGTTCGATATTAAAAAACTGGTAAAGGGTGAAGTGATCTACAAAAAGGAATATAATTTCAATAATCCTTTGGCTGTAACTAAAATTCTGGAGATTAATCCAGCTCCTATTATTATTGTAGAAGGACTTTTCATCCTGCATTTTGAAGAGATCGCAGCCATGCTGGATCACCGGATATTTGTAGAGGCGGAAGATGCAGTTGCCCTGGCAAGAAGAATCAAACGCGATGGAATGGAACGTGGGTATTCTGAAGAAGATGTGACTTACAAATGGGTAAATCATGTGGTTCCGGCATATCATGAATACTTACTGCCTTACCGGGAAAGTTGCGATAAAGTAATCGTCAACAATTTCGATACTCCCGATGACATCATTAAAATCACAGATGAAATCTCTGTTGATTTAAAAGTAAAATACTGTAAACACAAACAAGAAGAATAAAAAAAGGGACGCTAAATGCGTCCCTTTTTATTTTACCCGCCTTTCTCAGCACATTATATTTTCCTGTATTGACTTAGGTCTGAAAAAAATAAATTATTCCAGCTTTCTTCTTAACACCTTAACAGCACACGATACGGGTTAAACGGAGGCGGGCCCGGAAGGCGTTGAGGAGTACCACTAGTCAATGCTATCGGAATCAGATCCAAAATATTTGGATCTATACCCACTGGAGTAGTTGTAGTCTGATTAAGAAAAATAGCGCAGATTCTACAACCAGTACTGCATCCTGGAGGGCTCTCCAGAGTATAAGACAGTGGTAATATTCTATAACTAGTATCAACTAATGGATTTCCATCAATATAAGCATACCATGCCATAATGTAAGCTACTTTTATACATCAAAAAGTATCAAAAACTTTAATATTGCCTACTTTATTAGAGGATTTTCGGCTTCTTCCATAAATTTAATCTACGATTTACATCGTGCTAAATTTATATAAGAAATATCGGGTATAATAGGGACAAAAGTCTCAAAATGAATATTTTTGGTCGCTCAAGTCCTTGTTATCGCAAAAGAGTCAGTGATCCCGAGATAATCTTTCTCCCATTATGTGGATCTATCACATAATAATATACACCAACAGGTACATCTCTACCTTCATACTTCCCATCCCAATTCTTTGATCCTACTGAAGTCGAGCTAAATACTTTCTGTCCGTATCGGTTAAAAACGGTTATTGTAGCATTCGGATAACTACTTAAATACTTGATGTTCCATTCATCATTAATGTGATCTCCGTTGGGAGAAAATGCATTGGGAATTTCTGGGTTCCTTAAAATCCGGACAGATACTTCATCGTTGGCCGCACAACCACCATTTGTCATTACTTTTAGTTTATAGATGATATCCCTATCCGGGCTTGCCAGCGGATTCGGGACATCATCTCTGTTCAGACCTGTAGGAGGGCTCCATTTATAGCTCAAATCAGCTGGATTTAACGCTGTTCCGAGCTGAACCTGGCCACCTTCCAGCAGTACTTGATCTTCACCTGCATCTGCCAATGGCTTGGGAAGAACAGTAATCGTTTGTGTTTTAGAAACAGATACACAGCCGTTATCACTAACGTAGGTATAATTCAGTTGATGGCTTCCCACACCAGCTATTGATGGACTAAAAACTCCGTTTTCTGTAACTCCGGATCCGGAATATTTCCCTGAACCGGAAACTATTCCCCAAATCTCCTTTCCCTGTGTCAGCTGAACAGGGTCTGCATCCTGGCATATAGGAGGAATGACATCAAACCTGACTTCAGGAACGGCATTCAAATGAATAGTTTTAGTGACCTCATCTACGCAGGAGGTACCAGAATAAACAACCATCCTGACGTTGACAGGTTTAACTCCCGGGCTTCGAAACATCGGGTAAGTGTGCGGGTATAAACGGGCAGGCACCTCGCTCCTTTTTTGGGGATGATCTTCAATTTCTACCAAACCAGGAGCGTTTCCTGCGTCGAAATACCATTCAATTCTGGTAATTTCACCAAAATCTACCGAAGCCTTATCTTCAAATATCAGTGTTTCTCCGCTGCAAAGGACTGTGTTTTGCAGTGAAAAGTCGGCTTTTGGAATACTTCCATTAACCGTAAACTCTTTTGATAAGATTGTAGGACAACTCCCCTCTTTGTAAACAGTTAAAGTAATGTTGTAATGACCAGTACGGACATATTTATGTAACCCATCCTTCCCAGAAGAGTGATTTGGATTATTGGAAGTCGAATTCTCTGCGTCACCGAAATCCCAGAGATAAGTTAAGTCAGCATCATCTTCAATTACCGTTTTATTTTTGAATATGGCGGTGCCATCCTTCAGGCAAATATCAGGAAGTTCAAAATCAACAATAGGTAAAGGCTTCAACACTTTAAAAAACACAACATTACTGGAACTTGTCGCGGAAATACATCCCAAAGAAAACACCTGGCGACGGTAATAAGTGGAAACAGTAATCGGTGCAGGATCAAGGTCTTTGGAAACCTCCCCAGAGATATCCGTAAAATTGATGTGATCAGCCGATTGTTGCCATTGGTAGGAAAAACCAGCTCCTATCCCGGTCGGCACCGTTCCAGCAATCAAACCCGGATTTCCGCTGATGCAAATGACCTGACCAGGAGGGATACTGATCACATTATTCTCTATCGATATCGTCTTAATCACCACATCATCGGCAGTACTTGCAGCCAGATTTCCATCGTAATTGCTACCAGGAACATTACCCGCAGATCCGGTTTCATAGCGGGTCTGCGTGTCTTGAAATGCATTGATCAATGGACTTACTCTTCTGTTTGAATCCAGCACCGTGCGTGTCGGATCGAGATACAAAGCCTGCGCACTGCTGTGGTAGGTTCCCGGAGCTGTACTACAAGCTACCTTTGCCTTTATCGTAAGCGTAATTTCATCGCCGGAGAAAAATATAAAATCTCCAAATAAGGGCCGGTTCGGATTGTTACTCAGGTTAGAGATCACATCCGGTCCTGCAGAATATCCCGTATAAGCGGCTGTTGCGCTGCTGAAAGTAAAACCTGAGGGAAGCTGAACTTCCAATCTGACACCAGCAGCATTGGCGGTAGAGGGAGCATTTCTTGTTTTCACTACATAGGTCACTTCATCACCAGGATGTTTTACCAGCCCTGCATTACCTTGCTCCATCGTGGCGCTTAATTCAGGATAACAAGTGCCCATTCTTAAATATGGAGGTAAATCTGAGGACTTAAATGTAACGATATTACCATCCTGGCCTGCTTCACCAAGCGGTCTTGGTTCATTGGGCCTTGGTCTTCCTGCCGTACCTCCTTTCACATTTATAGTTGCAATCCCCGGTGGAAGATTGTGAAAAACCTGTCCACCACCACCGCCGCCGCCTAAACCGGGCATGTAATCATAACCAAATGCTGTTTTATCCCCTGCCGGACCACCACTTGCGTCGATTTCTAACTTTAAGGAGGAAAGAGGAGAATAAGGATTCATCACATTGAGAAAAATGGTTCCCCCTGCTCCTCCTCCATCCCCTTGAGTACCGATACCCTGAGCAAATAAATAAGAATCCCCCTTCAAGCTCCCTGCATGGATCAAGATGATTCCTGCACCCAAACCAGGATAGTTCTGCCAATGCCCCTTTGTTGGAAAAAGATATTGGCTATCTCCTCCTCCTCCTGCCCCGCCCATAATCAAGCGGCTAAAATCAGAAGAACCAGCCCTATACACAGCACTCCCTGGCCGACCTTCGGTCCCAGGTTCACCACCTCCCCGACCTCCGGCTCCACCATTTCCTCCTCCCCCTCCCCCAGCTCCACCTCCGCCAGCATTTCCTGCTGCACCTCTTCCATAATCTCCCATAGGAAGTCCCTGAAAGCCTTGATCTATAGGATATACCCCTAAAGTTGTATACCTGGGTGTTCCGGCAATGCCTTCTCCTTTTACGAGGGAGAGTCCATCCGCTAAAGAAGTCGTATAAGCAGTTCCGGCACGAAAGTCGTCACTCTTATAGCCCGGCCGGAATCCTCTTTGCCCGACATAGAAGCCGGACAAGGTTAGATCTAACATTTGAGCAACATGTATCGCATAGATTCCTCCGGTTCTTCCGTTAAAACAGGAAAGATTCAGAGCACCATAATCGAAATCATTATTTAAAATATTGCTAAACTGAGGAATTCTAACCACCTGAAAAGTTCGTGTGCCCCGGGAGGGAGTCGGCAAACTACTCACATAATTATTAACCGTTCCTCTACCTGATCCTGAACCTATAAAGTTTAAAACTCCACCCGTAGCCGGCACTGAGTTGGTTGCCACAACATATTCATATTTTCCTGTATTTCCCAAATCAGTATAGCCTGTCCCCCCCAGTTGATCCGGACCTGAGTTTGCCGAGTTCCCCCCATACAAAACATCGTTTGAAGCATGAATCGTAGCATCCTGCATTTGAATAATCAAAAGCAGATCACCTGGTTCAACATCAATGAATACTGGAGTAAGATCCCTCCTTACCCCATCAAGCCTGATCTGCCGGGATCCGGCGGGAAGATCCATCTCCCCCGAAGGTGAAAAATAGGTATTCAGAAAATAATCTGAACTATTTACTTTTTTTCTACCAACCCCATCTTTTCCGGGAGTTCCACAAACCTGCCCAGCTGCCTGTAAAAACAAGAAGGAAAGAAAAAATAAAATATAAGTTATCCAATAAAATCTTTTTTTGGAGTTCATTTTTCAGAAATTTATTTCCCCCGTTTAGTCTAGTACCGATACAACTAAAGCAAGGTTAAATAAAGTAGAAAGAAAAAACAAAATTTACCAAACAAACATTTTGATATAAAAATCAATAATTTTTCAATACAAACAAATAACATACAATCTCTAACAAGAAAAGGCTGAAAACTCCCGGGAAGAATTTTCAGCCTCTTTTTTAACACCTTAACAATACATCGTAAGGCGGAGGTGGGAAACCTGCAGGACGTTGCCGAGTTCCTGTAACCAAACCGGTTGCAATCCGATTCATAAGACCTTCACTTATTATCGGTATGTCTGAATTTCCCTCGACAAAAATAGCGCAGATTACGCAACCAGAACCACATGGAGGAGGATTCTCTAGCGTGTAGCCAGGTAATAACCTGTATCTCGCTGCGACCGTTGGATCTCCATTCATTAAAGCATACCATGCCATAACATCAGGTTACTTTTATACATCAAAAAGCACCAAAAACTTTAATAGCGCCTACTCTATCCAGGATTTTCGGCTTCTTCCGTAAATTCTAATCCGAGATATACATCGTTATCTAAATTTAACTAAGAAAACCGTCCTACCATAGGGCTAAAAGTCTCATAATCACTAATATTTAAACAAAAAAAAAAACCGTTAAAGAACTCCTAAACTCAGTTCCTTAACGGTTTCAATTCTATAAAATACCCGTACTAATCAAAAATCATTTCCGGAACATTGTCATCTGCAAACAATTTACCTGTCGTCGCCTGTCTGATATAATCCACACTCACTCCCGGTGCTCTTTCAATCAGTTTAAAACCTCCTTCAGGAAGCACATCCAATACCGCAAGCTCAGTCACGATCTTCTTGATACAATTCACTCCGGTAAGCGGCAGCGTACATTTCGGCAGAAGCTTACTTTCCCCTGCTTTATTTACATGCTGCATCGCTACAATAATATTCTTTGCAGAAGCCACAAGATCCATTGCACCACCCATTCCTTTCACCATTTTCCCTGGGATCTTCCAGTTCGCAATATCACCGTTCTCCGACACTTCCATAGCCCCTAAAATAGTAAGATCTATCTTCTGACTCCTGATCATGCCAAAGCTCAATGCAGAGTCAAAGATCGAAGATCCAGGCAATGTTGTAATCGTTTGTTTTCCCGCATTGATCAAATCTGCATCTTCCTCTCCTTCAAAAGGGAATGGTCCCATTCCCAATAACCCGTTTTCCGACTGCAATACCACATTGATTCCTTCAGGAATATAATTGGCCACCAAAGTAGGAATGCCGATCCCTAAATTCACATAAAATCCGTCTTTGATTTCTTTTGCGATACGCTTCGCAATTCCGTCCTTATCCAACATACTAATAATTTATAGGATTAATTTTTTGTTCTAACTGTACGTTGCTCGATTCTTTTCTCATAACCGGCACCTTGAAATATGCGGTGAACGAATACACCGGGCGTATGAATGTGATCAGGATCAAGCTCCCCTGCTTCCACCAGCTCTTCTACTTCAGCAATCGTAATCTTTCCTGCCATCGCCATTACGGGATTAAAATTCCTGCTCGTCGACCTGAAGATCAGGTTTCCTGCAGTATCTCCCTTCCAGGCTTTAACAATTGCAAAATCAGCATCAAAAGCATATTCCATAAGGTAGTCCTTGCCATTAAAATTCCGCACTTCCTTTCCTTCGGCCACTTCTGTACCTACTCCTGCCGGAGTAAAAATTGCAGGCATTCCATATCCGGAAGCCATGCACCTTGTTGCCAATGTTCCTTGTGGAATCAGCTCTACTTCCAACTCACCACTCAGCAGCTGACGTTCAAATTCCGCATTTTCACCTACATAGGAAGAGATCATTTTCTTTACCTGACGTTGTTGTAACATCAGTCCGATTCCGAAATCATCTACGCCTGCATTGTTGGATATACATGTTAAATCTTTCACGCCTTTCTTTACCAGAGCGGTAATGCAATTTTCAGGAATACCGCACAGTCCAAAACCGCCGAGCATTAAGGTATTCCCATTCTCGATATCGCTGATGGCTTCATCAGCACCCGAAACTACTTTATTGATCATATATAAGGTTTTGCTACTAAATTATAGTATAAAATGTGTTCCAACAATTTATTTAGCTATTTCTATAATTTTATCATTGCCCCCATTACTGCTTCCAATATAAATCTTCCCATCCGGCGACTGACAAATGGCCCTCAACCGGCCAAATTCATTGACCAGAAAATCTTTCGCTCCCGTGATTTTATCCCCCGCAGGGTTGAGGCTCAGCTGTGTCAGCTTAGAAGCCTTCAGGCTAACGAGTAACAAAGAGTTTTTCCATTGCGGGATATAATCCGAATTGTAATAGGAAATGGACGCAGTGGCGATGGTAGGTGTCCAGGCGAACAACGGTTCAACCACATTATTAATCGTACAAAAACCCTGCTCTGCTGTAGTGTTGCAAAACCCTTCCACATTCGGCCAGCCATAATTCCTTCCTTTTAAAATCAAATTGATCTCATCATCGCTATTTGCTCCATGTTCAGAAGCATAGATCTTATCTCCTACCTGGATTAATCCCTGAGGATTTCTATGTCCGAAGCTCCAAAGTGGGCTACCCGCATTTGGATTATCCGCAGGAATGCTGCCATCCAGATTTAAACGAAGGATTTTACCGGAAAGAGAATTAGTATTTTGAGCACTGGAAGCATTACTCGCATCCCCCGTACTGATCATTAGTTTCTGATCGGAGGTAATCAGCAATCTGGAGCCATTGTGAATGTTGGAAGCAGGAATCTGATCTATGATCGTAAACGGGGCAGTCAAAGCTCCATTTGCATAATTAAAACGAACTACCTTTTCCCTGTAATTTCCGCCAGTCGTATAATTATACACTACATAAACCCATGGACTAGTCGTAAAATTGGGAGGTAAAGCCATCCCCAGCAAACCACCCTCTCCATTAGAGACAACATCAGAAATGGTATGCAATAAGGTTACCTTTCCCGTCTGAGGGTCTACTCTGCTGATCCTTCCCGGTCGCTCGGTCATCCAGATCTGCTGATCAGGACCATAAATCATTTCCCAGGGATGAACCAGGCCTGAACTCAGTACACGGGTTTTTAATTCCGCATCGGGAAGCGGATTTCCGTTTCCTCCGGATTTACTTTTCTTGCAGGCAGAAATGCTCAACAAAACTGCAACTACACTGATTATTAAGGATTTCATAGGACATTGCTTTTTATAAATATAACAGCAATGTCCTGAATATGTTTATTTAATTGAAATATACGTAGGTGATGCCATCGCCCCCTCTATCCGCATGTTCATCTTCTACCCGGTTTACCTGACTGTATTTTTTCAGGTATTCACGGATCAGCTTTCTTAAAATTCCGTCTCCTTTTCCATGGATCAGCTTAATGAAAGGAAAGCCCAGCATAATAGATTTGTCCAGATACTTCTCTACTTCATGAAGCGCATTATCGCCACGCATTCCCCTAAGATCCAGTTCTGCCGTAAAGTTGCCAATCGCCTCAGAAATACTTCCGGTATAAGAGTTGTTCTGGATGGCTTTTTTAGCCTGTTTATTGCTGATTTTGTAGACCCTGTTTTTCTTTAAAACAGAACGCAAATCACCTAAGGCGACCACCAGATTATCCCGGTTGATTTCCAATACCTGACCCGTGGTCTCGCTATTGTTCAGCTGTACCCAGTCTCCTACCTCGATAGGCGTATTTAATGGAACCGCAACCTCCGGTTTCTTTTCTTCTTTGACCTGATTTTGAACCAAGACCTTTTGCAGGTTTTGGCGCAATTGCTTGGTAACCGTTTTATCGGCCTGGTTCTCTTTAATTTCGGCAATGGTATTTTCGACCAGCTTATTGGCATTCTTAATGATCGCCTGCGCTTCCAGCTTCGCTTCTTTGAGGAGCACTTTCTTGTTTTCATCTAAAAACAGCTTCAGTTTCTCATTTTCAGCCACCAGGTTTTTCACCTTATTCTGTTGGGTAGATAAATGCAGTTTCGTATCGTAAATCTGCTTTTTCTCCCTTTCCAGATCTACCAGTAAGCTGTCAATCCTGTTCTGGTTCGTTCCTGTTTTTGCTCTGGCCAGTTCTAACACTTCTTTCTGAAGTCCGATGTTCTGCGCAATTTCAAAAGCATAAGAACTTCCGGGTTTTCCCAGCTCCAACACATAAAGCGGCTTCATTCTGTCGTTATCAAACAACATCGATGCGTTTTCCAGTCCGGGGGTATTGCCGGCAAAAAGCTTCAGGTTAGAATAGTGGGTCGTAATCACTCCCCTTACTTTCTTATTGTTTAACACTTCCAATACCGCTTCGGCCATTGGTCCTCCAAACTGAGGATCAGTACCTGTTCCAAACTCATCGATCAGCACCAGTGTTTTCGGAGAAGCATGGGCTACGAAATGACGCATTTTTGTTAAGTGGGCACTATAGGTACTCAAATCACTCTCTATAGATTGATCATCACCGATATCGGCGAAGATATTTTCAAAAATCCCCACCTCACTCGATTCATGAACAGGAATCAGCAAACCCGATTGCACCATCAGCTGCAAGAGTCCTACTGTTTTCATACAAACCGACTTTCCACCCGCATTTGGGCCGGAAACCAATACGATTCTAAGCTCCGGGGTAATGTGAATGTTCAGTGGAACAACAGTCTTTTTATCGGCCTTAAAAGAAAGGTATAGCAAAGGATGACGGGCATTGATCAGCTTGGTTTGTGCCTCCTTGATTAGTACCGGCATATCGCCTTCTACTTCTATCGCAAACAAGGCCTTTGCGCGAACAAAATCCAGTTTGGTCAGGAATCCATGGTACGACAATAACAAGGGCGTATAAGGCCTCAGATCAGTCGTCAGCGCAATCAGGATCTTAATGATCTCTCTGCGTTTATCAAACTCCAGATCTCTCAGCTTATTATTTAAGGTAAAGACCTCTTCCGGTTCCATATACACCGTTTGTCCGCTGGCAGACTCATCATGAATGAAACCTTTCAGTTTTCTTTTATTTTCAGCGAGGATTGGGATACACATCCTTCCATCTCTAATGGTCAGACTTCCATCTGCCACCCAGTTGTTACCCACAGCCTGCTTAAAAATGGAATCCATCCGTTTCCGGACGTCCTGTTCTGCTTTGGAAATCTCGCCGATAATGGTCTGCAAAGTCACAGAAGCATTTGGCTTAATTTTCCCTTTGGGATCAAGAACAGTCTCAATTCTTTTCAGGATATTCTTTTCAACAGGAAGGTGTTCCAATAAGGCTTCCAGGTTAGGGTAAACTTCTTTTCTCTCCTCAAAAAACCTGAGCACCGAAAATACGGTCTGCAGGGAGGCATACATTTGGTGCAATTCCTCTTCTACGAGGTACGTTCCTTCTACTTTGATCTTATCAGCAAGGCTTTTAATGTCAAAAAAGGTACTGATTTGCAGGGGTTCCTGGTTTTCCAGGATACTTTTAAATTCATTGGTTTGTCGTAAAAACTTATTGATCTGATCATACTTCGTCATGACCTGCATTTTATCGACCATCTGCTGTCCCATCGGGCTTAAGCAGTGTTTATGAATAAGTTGTCTGACCTCATTAAAACCCAAACGCTCTAAACAATTCTCCGGATATAACATACTTATATTTATAATTTGGGTTCTTTATAAACCATCTTTGGTTGAATAAAATCGATTTTCTTCTTCGTGGTATCTTTCAGAAGAAAACGGATTTTGTACTCCGGATCCGCTTTCAATAGCGAATCAGCAGAGTTTTTTAACGATAACGCTTTTTGGATTTTCACATTCGACAAGGAGTCCGACTTGACCACAATCGATTTCTGTCTGCTCAGTTCGGCCACCACTTTGGTATAGATCTCATCCAATACTTTTGGCGCACTATTGTAATACGCCATGCTCTTTGCATATTTTGCAGAATCCACTCCATACTTCTTATAGATCCCATTATAATAGGATGCAGCCACTTTTTTCGCAGAATCTGAACTTGGAATCGACGATACATAACCGTCAATGATATGGATATCAGCCAGCATTCCCGACATCTGATCAGGTTGAATGATCTGCTTGGGAATACCGGGTTTACAGCCTGAAATCAGTAAAAAAAGGAAGACTATATATAGAAAGTTTCTCATTATGCTTAAAACATCATTATTTCTTAGACAAAGTTCGCTAAGGTTCTTAATTTTACCAAAAATACTGATAAATGAGTATAGCAGATAACTTATTAAAATATAAAAACGAATTGGATGAGATCGCGGTGAAATTAATTGCCGTCTCTAAATACCAGGAAGCGGCGGCCGTACAGGAAGCTTATGACGCCGGACAAAAGGTATTTGGCGAGAACATCGTACAGGAACTGGTAGAGAAACAAGCACAACTGCCACAAGATATTGAATGGCACCTGATCGGTCATTTACAGACCAATAAGGTCAAATATATTGCCCCTTTCATCAGCCTGATCCAATCTGTTGACAGCTTAAAATTGTTATTGGAAATTGATAAACAAGCGGCAAAAAATAAAAGAGTAATTGATTGCCTGCTTCAGATCTATATCGCAGACGAAGACACGAAGTTTGGTCTGGGCTTTGACGAAGCAATCGAACTGCTGCGCTCAGAAGAATTTGCCGCCCTGAAAAACGTCAGGATCGTCGGCTTAATGGGAATTGCCAGCAATAATGCCCTGGAAAAACAAACCCTTGATGAGTTTACGGAACTGAAAGTCCTTTTTGACGGTATTAAATTGAGCTTCTTCAGAAAAGAAGACAGCTTCAAAGAGGTCTCTATGGGCATGTCCGGAGATTATAAACTGGCCATCGAAGCAGGAAGTACCATGGTTCGCGTGGGCAGCAGTATATTTGGTAAAAGAAAAATTAAACACTGGAAAGAGGAAGCCTAATGGATAACATCATCATCAGAGTTGCAAAACAAGAAGATTGCGCCAGACTTTTAGAACTGATCAATGAACTTGCTATATATGAAAAAGCACCGGAAGAAGTAACTGTAACCCTCGCAGAATTTGAGGATGCCGGATTTGGCGCAACACCGGTATGGAAAGCTTTTGTGGCCGAAGATGAACATCAGATCATCGGCTTTGCCTTATATTACACCAGATATTCGACCTGGAAAGGTTGCCGTTTATACCTGGAAGACTTCCTGGTTACGGAAAGCTACAGAGGGAAAGGTGTAGGGAAAATCCTTTTTGAAACAGTGATGAAAGAAGCACAGGAAAAGAACTATAACGGAATGACCTGGCAGGTGCTCGACTGGAATGAACCGGCGATCAATTTTTACAATAAGTATGCTGCCCAGATTGAAACCGGCTGGTTAAATGCTTCCTTTTCAAAAGAACAGATTTCACAATAATCCGGTGGATACAGATCGACAGGCATGACCTTTGCAGTAAGCAGGGTTGTATTAACTAAATAAAATAACAGATGAAAAGACTAGGTATACTATTGATTTCTTTAAGCGTTATCGCTTGTCAAAGTGAAAAGAAAACAGCCAACTCCGTAGACAGCACTGCCAACAGCAGTTTAACTTACAAGTACGACAGCCTCCAGGTTTTCAGTAAGTCTACTACAGCCGCTGAAAAAGGCAAAGCCGATACCGCTTATGCAAAGATCGTCTATCCGGTATTTTCAAATGAACAATTAAACCAGCTGGTAGAGAAAAAAACCATTGATGCTGCAGGAAATCCAGATAGCCAGAAACCAAAGAATTACAAGGACATGGCCGCTTCTTTTGTTGCAGGTTTTGACCAGGTTAATGCGGATCCGGAAATCGCACAATACGGCGCCTGGTTTTTAGACGATCAAACGAAAGTGCTCGTTAACCAACCGGATTACCTCTGTCTGGAGCATAGTAATGTAAGTTATGCCGGTGGTGCCCATCCAAATAGTGCCATGGTGTACTGGAACCTGGATCCAAAGACCCTGAAAGAAATTACGCTGGAATCGCTGATCAAAGAAGGAAGTCTTCCTGAACTGAATGCTATCGCAGAGAAAATCTTTAGAAAAAATGAGAAGATCAGTCCTGCAACGAGCCTGAAAGACACTTATTTCTTCGAAAAAGATACCTTCGCTTTAAACCGGAACTTTACCATTACTAAAGAAGGATTAAAATTCCTTTACAATCCATACGAAATTAAAGCTTACGCTTATGGAAGCACTGAATTGTTGATTCCCTTCCCTGAACTAAAAGCCGTTGCTAAACCTAATACTTTACTCAGTCCGACACTATAATTATGCTCGTATTTAAATTTGGAGGTGCTTCTGTGAAAGATGCAGAAGGCGTGATCAATCTTGCGCAAATTGTTAAACGCTATCCCAAAGAAAAACTCCTGATCGTGGTCTCTGCGATGGGAAAAATGACCAATAAGCTGGAAGCACTCACCCGCGCCTATTTGCATGGCGAACAGGAAGAAACGCATCAGCTTTTTGAAGAAGTAAAAGCCTATCATTTTGGCATCCTGGAAAAGTTATTCCCGGACCATGAAAATCCGGTATATAATGACATTGCCAATAGCTTTGTGGAGATCGACTGGCTGATTGAAGAAGAGCCGACAGATGCCCCGGATTATATCTATGACCAGATCGTTTCCATCGGTGAAATTGTGTCTACAAAGATCGTGGCCGCCTATTTAAACTTTGCAGGCCACCCTACAAAATGGCTGGATGCCAGAAACTTTATCCAGACCGACAACAATTACCGCGAAGGAAATGTAAACTGGGAGAAAACGGAGGAAGAAATTAAAACCGGGTTAAGCCCTGTTCTCGAGCATCAGATTGGCGTTACCCAGGGTTTTATTGGCGGTACAAGCGAAAACTTCACCACCACCTTAGGGCGTGAAGGATCTGATTACTCGGCAGCGATCTTCGCTTCCTGCCTGAATGCACAATCCTTAACCATCTGGAAAGATGTTCCGGGCGTACTCAATGCAGATCCCAAATGGTTTGATGAAACGGAGCGGATTCCACAGCTGTCTTACCATGATGCCATAGAACTAGCCTATTATGGGGCAACGGTGATCCACCCGAAAACCATTAAGCCAATTCAGAATAAAAACATTCCTTTATATGTGCGTTCTTTCCTTCATCCTGAAGCAGAAGGAACTGACATTACCGCATCGGAAAACCAGTTGCCTGTCCCTTCTTTTATCTTTAAAGTACAGCAGGTCCTGATCTCCATTTTCCCTAAAGATTTCTCTTTCATTATCGAAGAAAACTTAAGCGATATTTTCAGCCTTTTCCATAAGCATAAAGTGAAGATCAATACCATGCTGAACTCTGCCATCAGCTTTTCGGTAAGTATTGATGAGGATCCTGAAAAATTACAAAAACTGATTGAAGCGCTGTCTGTACAGTATAAAGTGAAGTACAATACCGGCCTGGAATTGGTAACCATCAGGTATTACAACCAGCAAACGATTGATCGGGTGACGGTCAATAAAAACATCTTGCTGGAAGTGAAAAGCAGACATACCTGTCAGATTGTAATGAAAGACCAGACTACAGCCTCCTAAATCATCAGCTTTTGAACCCTCATATTTTAGATAGCGAAGTACAACAATACATCAATCATCATTTAAATGATGATGTATCTAAAATCGCTATGGCTAAAAGTCCTTTTCCTGAGGTCAGTTCGAAAGAACTGGCCAACCAGATTGCCGCCAAAAATAAGTCTGTAAAGAAACTACCTACCTGGTATCATCAGGAAGGCATCTATTACCCCCTGCTGCTATCTATTGAGCAATGTTCTTCTGAAAGTACAGCGACCTATAAAGCAAGCCTGACACAAGGAGAAACACTGATAGACCTGACCGGTGGTTTTGGCGTAGACAGCTTTTATTTTTCCAAAAGACTGAAATCTGTGACGCATTGCGAGATCAATGAAGATCTTTCAGCGATTGCAGCCCAGAATGCAAAAGCCCTGGGCCAGGACAACATTCAGTTTCTGGCCACGGATGGCATCGCATACCTGGAAAACACAAAAGCACCATTCGATAATATTTACATTGATCCTGCGAGAAGAAGTCAGGCGGGAAAAGTGTTTATGCTAAAGGATTGTACCCCTGATGTGGTCACCAATCTGGACCTGCTCCTGTCCCATTCCAACAGGGTCATCATCAAAACAGCCCCGCTGCTGGACATTAGCGCGGGTTTAAAGGAACTGAAAAATGTAGCAGAAATCCATGTGGTCAGTGTCAGAAATGAATGCAAAGAACTGCTCTGGATCCTGCAAAAAACAACGGTAGCACAGGTAAAGATCGTCTGTACTACCCTCAATGAACAGGAGAAAAGCTTTAGCTTTTTCAAAGGAGAAGAGGATACTGCTGCAGAAATCACCGCTGTGGAGTTACAACAATACCTTTATGAGCCGGATACCGCCTTGCTTAAAGGAGGCGCATTCAACCTGATTGCTTCCCGTTACGGTCTTCAAAAGCTACATTCACAAACGCAACTTTATACCTCAGCGCATATCGTTCCTGAATTCCCGGGCAGAAGGTTTCGCATCAATCGCCTCCTCCCTTCCACTGAGCTTAAAAAAGAAAAAGATTTAAGGGGAAATGTCATTGCCAGGAACTACCAGGACAAGGCCGAAAACCTCGTAAAGAAGTACAAGGTCAAACCAGACAATCACCGGTTCCTGATTTTCACCCAAAGTAAAAAGGACGGATACCTGATTATTGATGCGACCATCGAGCAGCATTACTAACGCACTATATTTTAACATTCTTTAACATACTTTAACATTTACAAAAGGCTATACTTTAATGATTTAGTTATTTTTGATTAACCAAAAATCAAAACCTTTAATCATGAAAAATTATCGCCGAATCAATAACCTGGTTGGTTTCCTTCTTTTCGGAGTAGCCAGTTTTGTCTACTGGCTGACCATGGAACCTACCGTCAGCTTCTGGGATTGTGGGGAGTTCATTTCCGCCAGTTATAAATTGCAGGTAGGACATCAGCCAGGAGCCCCTTTGTTCATGATGATCGGCAAATTATTTTCTTTTCTCGCCATGGGCGATACCACAAAGGTTGCCTACTGGATGAACTTCAGTTCCGTTTTATTCAGCGGGGCGACGATCATGTTCCTCTATTGGACCATTACCGCATTGGCATCCAAACTCTATTCAAAAGAAAAAAGTAAACTGGAAGTTCTGGGTGTCATTTCTGCAGGTGTGGTGGGTGCATTGGCTTATACCTTTTCCGATACGTTCTGGTTTTCAGCAGTAGAAGCCGAGGTTTATGCCCTCTCTACCCTCTTCACTGCCATCGTCTTCTGGGCAATCCTGAAATGGGAAGCCGACCTGGATAACCGCTGGCTGGTTTTCATTTCCTTTCTTGTCGGTTTATCCATCGGTGCACATTTACTGAGCTTACTGACCATTCCGGCAATTGTATTGGTCTATTACTTCAAAAAAACAAAGCAGGTCACCTGGCTGGGTACATTGAAAGCATTTGCAATGGCCTGCCTGATTGTAGGGACCGTTCAAATTGTGATCGTGCAATACCTGGTATTGTTTGCCGCTAAGTTCGACCTCTTCTTCGTCAACACACTTGGTTTTAGCTTTGGCTATGGCGCAATGACCTTTATCCTCTTGCTCATTGGCGCGATCAGTTATGGCATCTATTATTCTATTCAGCATCGAAAATACAACATGAACCTAAGCTTGTTGTGTCTGGCATTTATACTATTCGGTTTCAGTTCTTACTTTGTTACCCTGATCAGGGCCAATGCCAAACCCAATATCAACCTATCCAATCCAGACAACCCTTTTGCTTTATACAGCTATCTTGGCAGAACCAATTACGGAGAAACCCCGCTGTTGTACGGCAAAACTTTTGATGCCAAACAAACAGACTATAAGGATACCGGAACAGAATACCGCAAAGGAAAAGACCAATATGAAGTTTCCGGTAAATCCTTTAAAGTAAACTATGATAAAAACCTTCTTTTCCCACGTACCCATAGTGGGAAAGACGGACATGCTGCCTATTACAGGCAATGGCTGGGAATGGCAGAAGGCGAGAGCCCAACTTTCCAGCAGAACCTGAGTTTCTTCAGTTCTTATCAGGTCGGCTTTATGTACATGAGGTATTTCCTGTGGAACTTTGTTGGCCGTCAGAACGACATTCAGGGAAATGGAAGTCTGGATGCAGGAAACTGGATCAGTGGAATCAAACCCTTAGATGGATTAAGACTGGGCTCACAAAAGAACCTGCCTCCTTCGATTCAGTCCAACGAAGGACACAATGTTTATTATGGACTGCCCCTGATCCTCGGGATTGCAGGACTCTTCTTCCTTTATAGAAAGAACAAACAAGCCACTTTAGTGATCACTACGCTGTTCTTTTTCACCGGACTGGCGATTATCCTCTACCTCAACCAGGATCCTTTACAACCAAGGGAACGGGACTATGCCTATGTAGGTTCATTTTATGCCTTCTGTATCTTTATTGGATTTGGGGTATTGGCGCTGAAAGAAGCATTACAGCGATTTGCTCCCGGCAGGTTAAGCCTGATCACCGCATCCCTTGTCGCCCTGCTTGCCGTTCCGGTATTAATGGCCAGTCAGGGATGGGACGACCATAACCGTTCTGCGAAAACAACTGCCAGAGATTGGGCACGCAATTACCTGAATTCCTGTGCACCCAATGCCATTCTGTTCACCAATGCAGACAATGATACTTTTGCCATGTGGTATGCCCAGGAAGTAGAAGGAATCCGGACAGATGTCAGGGTGATTTGTATGCAATTTCTAAGCGATGATGATTACATCAATCAATTGAAAAAACAGGTCAACAATTCCGCTCCGCTTCCGGTTACGATGCCCGGCGAGAAATACCAAAAAGGAGTTCGCGACTATATCCCGTATGTTGACTATGGTTTTACCGATAGCGTAGAGCTGAAAGACCTGATGGCGGTGCTGACTTCCGACAATAAAGCCGATAAAATAGAAATGGCTGATGGTTCTTTTGAAAACTTCCTGCCGAGCCGAAAGCTGAAACTGAGTGTAGATGCGGATCAATTGGTAAAAACACAAACGATCAAAGCCGAAGATAAAGAGAAAGCAACCTCAAGCATGGAATGGACAATCGATAAAAAGTTTATCGGCAAGGCAGATCTTGCAGTGTATGATATCCTGATCAATAACAACTGGAAAAGACCGGTTTATTTTGCAGCCAGTTCTTCTCAGGACACCTATATGGGACTGGACAAGTATCTTTATCTGGAAAGTTACGCCTATCGCCTGCTTCCTTTAAAGAGAGATCCGAAAGACACCAGAGATAAATCTCAAATTACAAACACCGAGGTTATGTACGAGAATGTGATGAATAAAATGGATTTTTCAGGTTTCCATAAAGCCAGCTTTCTCGATGAACAAAGTCGCGGGATTGCTCAGGGAACCTGGTCTTCCAATAATACCCTTGCTACAAACCTGATTAATGAGGGCAAAAATAAAGCTGCTCATGCGATCATGCTCAAAAGCGTTAAGGAGCTTCCGCTAAGAAATTATGAAATCCGGGATACGCTCAACAAATTCGATGCGATCAGCATCTTTTACCATCTGAATGACTTGCAGCATGCGAATATGATGGCCAAAGAAACCGTTTCTTTTCTCGATCAGGAGCTGACCTACATCGCTTCTTTATCGCCGGATATTCAGCGCGGCTACCTCAGAAACATACAATGGGGCATGTCTGTCTTGAATGGGCTGGATCAGGAAACGGAGAAAAGCAAACAAACAGCACTGAATAAGGAGATTAAAGACAAGTTCAAAAACTTCGAAAGCATATTTACAAGATCACTCGGATAGTGATGCAGAAAAGAGGCTCTTTTTATAAAAGGGCCTCTTTTTTATAATTATAAAGTCTGTTTGCAAAGCCAGGATCTAAGCCCTGTCCGGGAGAAATTTCCATGAAATACTCCAGTTGCCATTTCTGGGTTTTCATCGCCTGTTTATTAGTTGTCACATCCCATGGGGGATAAACACGAATTGCGCGTTTACCTTCTTTCCCATTATTACTGATGATGCCATGTTTAATCAAAGCCAATTTAGGAAAAACAAATTGCCCAAAGTGATGCGCTGTTCTTGTGCTGACCAGGAACAGGTCAATTTCATCAGCTACCTGATAAGGCTCGATTGGGCCTGCCCCTTTTCTCTTCCAGAGTGTTACAAACTGACCGGTTTTAGTTGGGGTAATCTTAGCTACCCGAAACCTTACTGCCAATCCGTTGAGTTTAAATGAACAAGCCCCATATTCAGCACTTTCCGGTTCGATAATTACTGGGCTGGATTCAAAGCCGAGGTGATCAAACACCTGTTCTTTAAGGATCAGCAAATCAGGAGGTAGCGTCATGGTATAAAATAAAAACCCTGCAATAACCAATCAGATTGATGCAGGGTGATGGTGTAAATTGAATAAATCTTATTTATTTGGCTGAGGTGTAGTTCTCAGATAAGGTTTGATCACTTTGTGTCCTTTAGGGAATTTAGCAGGAATATCTTCCGTTTTAATGCTGTTCATCACGACTACATCATCGCCATCTTTCCAGTCGGCCGGAGTGGCAACGCTATAATTTGCAGTCAGCTGAAGTGAATCGATCACCCTCAATACTTCATTGAAATTTCTTCCGGTAGAAGCAGGATAAGTCAGCATCAGTTTCACCTTTTTATCCGGGGAAATGATGAACAAAGAGCGTACGGTTAAAGTTTCTGATGCATTTGGATGAATCATATCATACAGGTCTGCTACTTTTTTATCTTCATCAGCGATGATCGGGAATTCTACGTTTGTATTTTGTGTTTCGTTAATGTCACTGATCCATCCTTTATGTGATTCTGCAGAATCTACACTCAGGGCCAGAACTTTCACGTTTCTTTTTTCGAACTCACCTTTCAACGCAGCTGTACGACCAAGTTCGGTAGTACATACCGGTGTATAATCCGCAGGGTGAGAGAATAAAACACCCCAGCTGTCTCCTAAGAATTCATAAAAATCGATCTCACCAATAGAGGTATCTGCTTTAAAGTTGGGAGCTGCGTCCCCTATTCTTAAACTCATAATGTTGTGGTTTTAGGGTATAAATATAATATCTACAAATTTAGTATACTTTTTAGAATAATTGTGTCTGTTTTGTAATATCTTCCTCTTTATCGCCAAGAAAAGAAATTTCAGCGATCTGACTTCCCAAATGTTTGTTAAAAGCTTTTATGGTATAGTTTGCCAGAATCGGGGTGTCTTTCTCATCATGTTGATGAAGGAAGAAATAAACCTTTTCCAGGCCCTGTCCCATCCATGTTTTGATCCGCGCTACCCATTCATCAATCCTGGCTTCATCTGAGGCCTTATGTTCCTGTCCATTGCCTACAAAGCGGATAAAGATCTCCGGAGTACTCAATTCCATATGAACGCAATCTCTTCTGCCACTGGCATCGGTAATCACTGCTCCTTTATTCAGCTTTGCCAGCATTTCAAAAAGACGGCTTCGGTTTTCCGCTATAGAGAACCACTCTGCATGCCTCAACTCGACAAATACCGAAAGATCTGTGGGCAGGTATTTTAAGAATTCTTCCAGCACATCAATATTCTTAGGGCCAAAATTATCGCCCATCTGCAAAAAACATGGCCCAAGGTATTTTCCAAATTCAGAGATGTTCGCCAGGAAAAGATCTGTCGGCTCCTCCGCACCTTTAAGCCTTTTGATATGGCTGATGGTTCTGGAGAACTTAGGACAAAACAGAAAGTTATTATTGGAATTTGCCTCTGCTTTTTCCTTCCATTTCCGGATCAGGTCCTGGTTAGGGATACTATAAAATACGGCATTCAGCTCGATGGAATTGAAGTGTTTCACATACTCATCCAGAAAATTGGCTTCCTTGGTTTTAGGCGGATAGATCATATTTACCCATTCCTTCCTCCCCCATTTGGCACAGCCTACATAGCATTCAGACTGCTTTGACGACGCCTTACCTTTCAGCGTTTTACGGGTTTGTTCACCATCTTCGGGCAAGCTGAAATCTACTGTTTTAAGCTCCTCATCGGAAACCTTTCCAAAATCCATATTGTTTTTATTTAAATAAAGCCAGCGAATTGCTATCTGTAAAACTATGAAATTTCAGGAATTGTTTAATTATTTTCATCAGTATATATTTACTTTTTATCGGTTATGAAGCTATCATAAGCATATTATTCATTGTTTTTTGTAAGCGGTATGCTTATGATGGTTTCAGTTCTTTTATCCGGCTTTTGCTGATGATAGGTTTTGCTGTCTTCAGGCGCTTCCTCCCGCTGGAACATCCCGTAATCTCTCCGCACCTGAGCAATCCTCAGCCGGTAATCCTTAAATACCCCATTTCTTCCTTTGGATTGCGTTTCCCGGTGTGCATCCAGGCTTCTCCATTCCTGAATGGCTGTTTCGCTTTCCCAAAATGACAAGGACAATATTTTTTCAGGTTGATAAATGCTTTGAAACCGCTCGATAGAAATAAAGCCTTTTATTTTCTCCAATTCCGGCTTAAGCTGTAAAGCCAGGTCTAAATAGGTTTCTTTAAAACCATCAGCAGGAATAACCTCAAAAATCACAGCAAGCGCATGTTCGTTCGACGCTTTCTTCGCCATCCCTGATTGTAAGAAATGAAGTGTTTCTTCATACAATTGATAACGGCTTTTCTCCAAATGCATCACATGTGTTCCTTTTTCAATGACTACATATTTTTTTTGAGGAGATTGCTTCATCGCAGAGAAGAGTTTTTCTGCATCAGCAGCATTCGGATACTGATCCCATTCCCCCCTGATCAGCAAAACAGGGATGCGGAGCTCAGCAGGGCGATAATAAGCCTGGCCATGCAGCAGGTCTTCCATATCCTGTAAGGGACCCGAAGGAAAATGCCCTTCCCATAAATCTTCCCAGGTCCCGAATATTTCCGGTTCCAGGCGACAAGCTTCGTCTTCAGGAGTTAAAGATTTCATCGCCTCAATCCGCGCGCTTGCAGTCATCCGCTCATAGCGATGCTTAATGATAAGGGGGTCTGTTGTCGCGGCCCTTTCTGTAATCGCTGCAAACAGTACCAGACGGGAAAGCTTATCCGGAAATTTTGTCGCATAAAGCACTGCAACAGAAGCGCCCCAGGAATGACCGATCAAATATACTTTTGATTTCCCCGTTCTTTTAAGAATGAGGTCAACAGCTTGATCTACATCTTTATAAAGCGCTGCAGCTCTTCCTAAAAGCTCCCCTGCAGCCGCGTTCTCTTCGATCTCAGGATACCGGTCGGCATTTCCATAACCTAAAAAATCCAGTGCATAGACCTCATAGCCATTTTCAGTCAAATGGTCCATCCAGGAATAATTATTCATTCGGAATCCAAAAGACTGTGCCGAAGGAAAAGAAGAGCCATGCAGCATCAATACCGCGTAGTCGTTGGAGGTTGTCTTTGCTGCTTTGTACCGCAGGGCGATTTTTAACGGAGCGAAATGGCTCTCTGTTCTTAAAATTTCATCATCATTCATTAAACAAAGTTGAGAAATCATTACCTTCCACACTTCATTCTGTACTTAACTATAGCTGTAATCAAATGAAACAAGAGATTGCTTATATTACCTCTCTGATTGGCGATCCGGTACGCACAAAAATACTGTGGACGCTACTGGATGGCAGGGCTTATACTGCCACTGAACTGGCCATCTGTGCAGATACCTCTCCACAAAACATGAGCATGCACCTGGGCAAATTGCTGCAAGCCAATTTACTGGTGGCTGAACCACAGGGAAGACATAAATATTATCGTTTCTCCCGACCAGAAGTTGCTTATGCGATTGAAGCCATTGGCAATCTTATTCCAGACGAAAAACATAGAAAAATCGTTGGCAATACCAGCAATGCAGCGATAAAACATTGCAGGACCTGCTACGATCATCTGGCAGGTGAAGTAGGTGTTTTACTCACCGCAGAATTTATTCAACAAAAATTCATTGAACAGGAAGGAAAAACTTATCTGGTGACGGAGAAAGGCAGCGCTTTTTTCTCCGAATTTGACATCGATACGGATGAACTTAAAAAGTCGCGCAGAATCTTTGCTAAACCCTGTTTAGACTGGACGGAAAGAAAACCACATCTTGCCGGTGCACTTGGTGCCGCCTTTCTGGAAAAGATGTTGTTGTCTGATTATTTCAGAAAGACGAAAGGTTCCAGAGCCATTGTCATCACTGCTAAAGGGCGACAACAATTGTACGACAGGTTTAAAATCTCCACATAAAAGCAGGTCTTTAAAACAAAAACCCCGAAACACAATTCAGCATTTCGGGGTTTTCAATTTCTTTTCCCTGTTCTATTTATAAACCTTGATCATAAATACATAATCCTGGATTTTCTCAACCTGTTTGTTTCTGCTCAGGCCTTGTAAAGAATTCCTTTTGTTAAAGGCTACTTTTTTACCCAGAGAATCATTAGGAATTGAGTTTAAAGCTTCCTGAATGTATTTCGATTTGATGGCAAATGTAGCACCATCCACTTGTTTTTCTTTCGCAGAGATCACTCCGATGATATTTCCCTGATGGTCTAATAAAGGACCACCGCTATTTCCCGGATTAACCGGAATAGATACCTGATATTGTGTGGTATCTCCGTTATAACCGCTTCTTGAACTGATGTACCCTTCGCCGAAGACTGCATCATCCTTAGGGAAACCAAGGGTATATACGATTTCTCCCATTCCATTTCCACTTTGTTTCAATCGGTAAGGAAGGTTAGACAGCGGGCTAAATGATTTGTCAATTATTTTTAAGATGGCCAGGTCATATTGAGAATCTGTTCTCACTACTTTAGCCTTATAAGAATCTCCTTTATTGTCCTGAACATATACAGAATCAGCGCCATCTACCACATGCAGATTGGTCAGCAGGTAACCATTTGCCGTTAAAGCGAATCCTGTACCGCCATAATTAGCTGGTTTCACATTCTTAGTTGCATTTGGTGTAGTCTTAGAGTTGATGATTCTGATCAGGCTGCTTTGAGAATTTTTGATTTTCGCCATTTCTCTGCTCATCAGTTCTACGCTACCAATTTGTTTGGTATTCTGTTGGATCGAATAAACCGTTACAATCGTTAACAAGATAAACGAAGCGGCCACAGCGATTGCGGCTTTATTCTTGCGCCACATGTTAATAATAAAAGAAGGATGAGGTCTTAGTTCTTCGGTTAAAGTCTCCACGTCGATCTGTGCATGTGCACGGTCCATCTTCGCCTTTAAATCCAATACCTCTGCATATTTTCCTAAAGACTCCAGAAAAACTTTGTGCGCTACCACTTTATGATCCACAATTGGATCATTTTTGCGAAGCTGCTCAAATGCTGTTCTTTCCGCTTCAGAAAGTTTACCATTTAAATAATCCTCAATTATACCCTCTAACTCAATCTCGTTTCTCATATCACCTTTAAACTTGAAAAAACAACTTCTTCAACCGCTGTAAGCATTTATATTTTTGAGTTTTGGCATTGTCCGTATTGGTGTAGCCAAATTTCTCGCAAATGTCCTGCATCGAGAGGTTGTTGATGTAAAAATCCTGAATAATCGTTTTGCAGGGTTCACCTAAATGAAGGAGTGCATCTTGCATTTTATCAAACTGCTTGTCCTTTTCTTCGTGCTGTTCCACATCTACCTCTACTGCCATTACATCCTCAAAGTCCGAAATGTTGCTGGTCTTCTTGCTTTGCTGTGAAAGCTTTTTCAACCAGATTCTTCTGCAAACTGAGTATATATAGGTTTTAAGTTTACTGCTCAATTCAAAATTTCCGCCTTTTATTTTATTATATAAAACGATGATTCCTTCCTGATACACGTCTTTTGCATCATCTTCACCACCGTTATTATTTAAAATAAACTGTAAAATCATCGGGAAATACCCCGTGTACAACTTATTTAGCGCATCTTCTGAGTCATTTAGTATCCCTAAAACTACCTCTCTATCTGTTGGAACTGAACTGCTTAACTTATTACTCACCAATTAATACATTTATACGTGAATGGTAACCCAATGATAGCCAAAAAAAATTTACTTTTTTCTCATCCACCACTTAATACAGTATTAACGTCAACAGTAACCCAAAACGTCAATAAAAATATTTTTATTTTTTTTTCAGATTGATGGGTTACCTTTTAATCTTTCCCGTATTAATCAGCAAAATTAATTAATTATTTAAAATAGAATTAGAATGAAAAACGCATTTAAATTTGGCTTTGTAGCTTTAGCAATCTCTTTATCAGTAGCAGCTTGTTCATCAGAAAAAAAAGGTGAATCAACTGATACTACTTTAACTGATTCAGGTGCAGTTGTTACTACTGTTGATACTAACGTTGTTGATTCAACTGTAAAAGACACTACTGTTAAAACTACTACAGTTGCTGTTGACACTGTAAAAAAATAAGCTGAATAAACTTATAACAAAAAAGGCGCTGGAAATTTCCAGCGCCTTTTTTGTTATTCACCTATACTCTGCGAGTGGGTCTACTATATTCTACCTCCCAATCATCGGATCATATAACTTTCCCCCATAATCGTACTGCTCTAGTTATCTCAATTTTGCTATCTAATCTCACTGATACCTTTTTAACACTTTTCTTTCTAATAGATTACTCGGCCATATTTCAATCTTATAAAAATCATCTCCCTTATCTCCGACAACACTATCCAGATTTGAAGAATACACTCTAATTCTGTATTTACCTGGTTTTAACTTAATTTCTAGTTCATTATTAAAATCCAGGCAGCCTACAACTTGTAAACTCCCAGACTTTAACTCAACCCCTCCCTCAACAACATGGTCATATAAGTTAGGATCGTATTGATTATTTACTGAATCCAAAACAATTAACTCACCTTTAACTGGTCCGTAGCATTCTGTTGCAATACCAATAATTCCATCTTCCATTGCTAACCTATCGCTGTTAGCCATTTTAGTCCAAAAATCGTCAGAATCAGTTCTTCCCTCTGAAGTTTTATCCTGGATATAAAATTGGTGGTATTCTGTATAGAAATTAAATGGATAATTCATCTTAATTCTCAAGTTTAAATAACCGCATGACTGAAAAATAAATAATAATAAAATAAATTTAGTATCGTATATCATTATAACTCTGCATTATTTCAATTTTGATTATACCTTTCGAAGTCATTTAACAATGTATGATCAAATATTGGAAGTGAGATTGTCATGATACTTTTATCGACAGTATCCCCTATAACACAGGTATTTCTGTTAACTATATTTAAAATATAATCCTCAATCAATATCCTGAATACTGCTTTAACACATTCCATTTCGTTGTACTATCTGGCCATATCTCTATCAAATAACGATCATCTCCTTCTTGCTCGCTAAAATCACTTGTTTTTAATCCAGAAGAGTAAACTCTTACACCGTAAATTCCAGGTTTTATTCTTTTTTTAAATTCAACGTGAGAATTTGGACAATCTAAAATCTGAATCTCACCAGTATGTACATCTAAGCCCGCTTCAACTATATGATCGTATTTATCATAGTCTATTTCTTCTCTTTTCATATTCAGAAAGGCCATTTCTCCTCTAATGTGCCCATAGCTTCCCGTTTTAACTATTAATGTGTTTTTAGCTTGTATTAACCGCCCCTCAGACTCCTCCTTGGGCCACTCCAATGCTCCCGGTGTTAACGCTATTTTGCCATTATCACTTGTTAAGTAAAAACCACTGTATTGTGTTTGAAAATCAAATTTATATTTCATTGTATTTTTGTTTTTATATAAGCCACACGATTGAAATATAGCAATAACAATCAAAGTGTAGAAAAATCTATTTGGTTTCATAATTCCATGTTATTACGGTTAGTATCTCGATTGTATTTATTAAAATCATTTAATAACGTTGGATCAAAAATTGGAAGCAACATTCTCATTATTCCATTCCATAATGGTTTTAGAGCTGGTACTGGACGAGGAGCTGGCAATGGAAAAGGCACTGTAACTGGTTTTCTTTCTGCATCAGGTTCTTTGTCTTTTGGAACTGGCAATACTAAAAAAGCTTCACCTTGCTTCATTGTCATGTACAAAGGCCCAAGTTCCGCATAACCTTGTCTCTCATTTTGATCTTTAGGTACATAAGCAACATCTGCACCTAATCCTCCCTCAAAGGTCGAGGCATAAGGATATTCATCTTTTACTAAGCCTTCAGAAAATCTTGACGGGTATAATCCTGTCGCCTCACGTCTCCTCCTCGCTTGTCGCTTTTTATCACTATCATAGTGTAAAATTGCTGGTTTGCCTTTTCTAAGTGAATTCAAAGTATGTCTGTATATATCAGGAGTTAGTGCCTCAGTTACATAATGGATCTTTAGAGATCCTGTTTGTCTATACTGTTCCTGGAGCGCAGTTAAAGCGAACCTTGCATCTTCTCCAGTATAAGATATTCCCCACCAATAATTATATATTTCCTTACCATCAGGATCAATAAATCTGATCGGATTGTTGATTGCATAATTATATGGAGACCATCGTCTTGACTTCTCAGCCAACGCATCAACCACAATCCACCTTCCTATCACCGGATCGTAGAACCTCGCCCCGTAATCGTACTGTCCCAATCCTCCCTGCAACTCCTTGCCATTATAAAGATAATTATTTTTTGCCCCCAGCAGGTAGCTGTTAAACGTCTTTCCAAAAGGATAATAATCATCATGCTGCACATCCCTTGCTGCCCCGCTGTAGATGTCAAAGCTCAGACGGGTATTCCCCAGATGGTCCTGAAGGTTATACTCATACAGGTAGCTGGCCCCACTCTTCCTTGCCCTTCCTTCTTCGGTCTGAATGAAATCTATTACCCCTGAAGTGTAATGAATACCATCAATATAATCTGTTGTTACACCGGTGTTTACAGTCCTAAGTTTTCTTCCGGCAGCATCATAGGTATAGGTAATTGGAGTTCCTCCGCTTACCGTCTTTGGCAGGTTCAGGTAGTTGTAGGTAAAGGTATTGGTGCCATCGGTTAGTACATTCCCATTTAAATCATAGGTGTAAGTCCTGCTGACCCCACCACTCACACTGCTCAGCCTGTTTCCATTATAACTGTAAGTTTGGGCGGTACCATTGTCCCTGGTCAGTGTCAGGATATTTCCCATCGCATCATAGCTGATGTTCTTTTCGTCATTTCCTGTACCGGAGATCCCTGACAGCAGCCGGTTCAGCTGATCGTAATTATAAGTGTAGTTCTTCGTCAGGCTTCCCGGTGTTCCCCAGAGCTGCCCGGTAATGTCTCCGTTATACCTTGGTGTAGTCCCATCGTTGTATTTCAGCTGCATGGCAAAGAGTGCTGCACTTTTCCCTGTCAGCCATCCCCTGGAGTTGTAGGACATGGTGGTCGTGTGCAGACCATTATTCAGTTTTTTGCTGAGCAACTGTCCCAGTTCGTTATAACCCAATTCTGAAAGCAAAACCTCGGCATCGGTATTGATCTTTTCATAAGTTTTGGTTTTCCTTCCGGCGTGGTCATATTCATAACGCATGGCAACGGTCACACTGCCCCCGCTGCTGGTATGTGTCCGGGTACTGGCCGTCAGTTCATCAGCAAAGTTCCAGGTATTCACCACCCGGTCCGTTCCTCCAAGCTGGTGATCGCTGATACTTTCCTTCAACCTCCCCCGTTCGTCATAATAATTCACCGTCAGCAGCATTGTCGAAGTGCCCAGGATATTCACCTTACTTCCCGTAGCCAGCCCTTGGGTACGGCTGGTGACCGTCTGGGTGGCATTGTAAGTACTGGTCTTCCCCGGGATGGTATAATTGTTATAATAACTGATCAGTAAGGTCTGGCTGAGTACCGATGGATAAGTATTTGCCGTATACCCTGTGCCTGTGGCAATCCGGGTTTCCCACAAATCGGGATCTGCATCCACAGCGGCCTGTTGTGTACTGCGGTAAGCGGTATTGGGCGTACTTCCGGTATGATCGTAAATCCCGGTCATCACCTGCCTTCCGGTATTATCGTATTTAAAGACCGTCCACTGCTGGGGAGAAATGGACCGCTGCATGGCGTCCTGGCTCATCACCAACCTGCCCGTCTTGTTGTACACAAAGAACTCCCAGCCTTTCCCCGGGATCTTCTTCTCGGTCACCAGTCTTTTTCCGTTATACCGGTAAGCATAGATGAATTGGTCAAATCCTGCATCACTTTCAACAAAGCTGGTTGCCGTAAATCCCGGTGGAATCACATAACGGAGGTTGCTGAGTTCATCATAGACGTAATAAGTATTCAGGAAACTGCCCCCATTTTGAAGCCGTTTTAGCACTACCCTTCCCTGGTAGTCTTTATACTCCATCGTCTTGTTCCCGTTTTCATCCGTCAGGGTATCCACATATAACCTCGCCTTTGGATAATAGGTACTTCCGGTAGCGCCATTACTGGTTACGACCCATTTTCTCACATCATTAACTGCATTAGCAGCATAGCCTTTGCGAAAAGTATGCGTCCCGCCAATCTTCCAGTCTCCCCCCGGAAAGCCTTCCTGCTGTACCCGGTCCAGCGGAGAAGCTTCGAATTTGGTTTCCGAATAAGCGACCTGTCCTGATCCTGAGGGAATACTGATTACACCGGAAGGCGGGCTGTTGTAAAATGATTGCTGACTGCTGATTGCTGCAGCCCGGTAATTACCGGTGGAAGTTCCGTTATCCGTGTAGGAAAGGTATTTCTTTACTTCACGCCCGTAATTATCATAGGCAAAAGGCTGGATCATATCCTTTCCTAGTGGACTGCCCTGGTACTGGACATTCTGTAAGGGACGCCCAAGCCCGTCCAGGTAGGCAACACCCACCCTTGCCTTGGTTTTATCAGAGATGACTGCGTTAAGCGCAGTTTCTGTGGTTATTCCGCTGATCAGCACTTTAGCCGTTTTCACATAATTCTGATCGGCTGACTGGGCCTGGGTAAATAAAGGAGCCATTAAAACCATTAACAGCATCCTGAATATGGAAATGTATTTCATGGTGGAGCGCGTTTAAGGTTTATAATGGTACCACAGGTGGTCTTTGATGTCATTGTCCGCGTTTTTTGTCCGCTTCAACCGACCAAAAATATCATATTCATAATACACTGTTTCTCCCCTAGGATCAGTCATACTGGTCATTCCTTTCAGTACGGCATAGGTATAACTGGTCACTTCTGCATCAGGGTTAGAAGAGGCCAGGTTGGTACGGATTTTATTTAGTTCCGTACGCATGGCCGCATCGCCGGATGGGTTATTGATCACGGTGGTATCTACCAGTGCCATCACTGTGGCGTAAGTACTTCCGGTAATCCTGGCCACGATATATCTTTTCTGATATCCCCAGACCAGCACTTCCTTCAATTCTCCTTCTTTACGCTGTTCCACCACATTACCATAACTGTCATATTTATCAAAGAGAATCCTGCGCTCATACCTGTTGTCCTTACTGGCCGTACTTACCGTAAAAACAGCGGGACTAAAATCGCTCAGCCCGGCGGTATTGTTCAGGCTGTATACCGTATCCGGAACCGGGATCTCCGGTTTATAGGAAACCAGCTGCGCCATCGTGACCTTTCCGCTCCCTCCCGCAGTTTTCTCCTCCACATAGCTTTCTACCGGGCTGGTAATGACATGTTTATCCTGCAGGTTTTTAATGCCTTTGGAAAAGGAAATAGAACTTGTGCCTGAAATCGTGTAATCATAAGGGTATTTAAAACGGGTAATGCTGCTGTCTCCTGCAGAATTCACCTTAACTATTGCTGAAGGGTTTGCAAATCCGGCATTGAGGTAGCTGTATTTAGTGAGCTCTTTCAGGGTATCTGTGCCGTTAAAATAATAGGCCGAGTCCAGCACCGGAACGAACTTGTCCTGCGTAAAATGGTAAGTTCCCCAGCTGGTTCCATAATTCACATCAGGACTGCCTGGAAGCGCATTGATGGAAAGAAACAGGGAAGTGTTCTGCAGGGAGCCGCTGGCCAGATTCGCAAACCGGTGTACCTCCTGCTTCATCTTTTTGCCCGAACCATCCTGGTACCATACCCTTTTCATCCTTCCCCGCCAGGAAGATTTACTATTGCCTGCCCTGTCAAAAACGGATTGGTCGCCCAGAGCAGTAAAATAAAACTGATCTTCATACCCGTCGAACAGGGAATCTGCATTTACATCGCTGTAGCCATTGGTAAACTGCATGACCGTTTTACGCCCGTCATTCATGGTTTCGGTCACCTGTGCATAACCTACCGTTCCGCCTTTTCCATTACCTAAAGGGACCATCGTACTCTGGTTCAGCAGAAAAAAAGTACAGATCTGGGGATCAAAAATCCCCTCTATCGGCGGATAATACCTGATCCTTTGTTCGCCCCAGTGAATTTTCGAGGTCAGGTTACAAAACGGGATTTCAGACACCCCGGAGGTGATCCCTTTATAACTATAGTCATAATTCTTTTCAAAAGAGGAACTGTTTACCGGGCTGGTAAAAGTGATCTTTTTAATCCGGAGCCCGCCTGCATTATAGATATGGTAATTAAAAGGCCCCTGACTCCGGCCTGGTCGTTTGTATTTAAACTGGTTGGTCACTTTAATACCCGCACTGAATCCATAAGCCGGAATTTCCGTTTCCATTTTATACCTTCCTTCAGTCAGGGACACCGATGGGCTTTGGGTAGAAGTCCCGTTAGGTTTAACAAATCCAAAACCGATGCCGGGGTTTGGAGCGCCGATGCCCGTTACCGGATTGAAACTCCAGGTATTCAGCAGGTCAAAAACACCTGTGCCTTCATTATACTTATAGAGCCTTGCGATACTCAAAGCGCCAAATCCACCATTATAGACATAATTCTGGTAATCGGTCCAGCTGTTGATATTTGGCGACATCCCCAGCTTGGTTTCAAAAGTTGCGGTCTGGTTTTGGTGCAGGATAAATTCAGCACTGTTGTTCGTGCTGGGGTAATTACTGGAGCTTCCCAGCTGCCTGAGCGAGTCCATCGCCATGGCCATACGTTCATCCGATTCCGGGACAACAGGATAGGCATAGTCATTGCCTTCATATTCGAACTCAGTCTTCCCTCCTGTAGGATAACTGACACTTTTCAATGCACCTACCCGGGCGTATTTATAATCCGGGTTTTTGAAGCTGCTGTTGTAGGCAGAGCCCAGGTTAACCACCGTGCCGTGAAGGTTTTTAAACCTGATAAAAAAAGGCTGGTTCTGAGGGCTTAAACTCTTTTCTTCCCCGTTATAATAGCCCCAGAAATCGGTTCCCAGGTTGTTTACCCCGGGCATTTTCCGACCCATATACGGACCAAAATAGCTGAAACGGTAGGCTGGCTCATCGTTGATATTCACACTGTCCAGCAGCATTTTTTTGGCCAGGCTGTCGCTGGTACTGTCACTATAGGTATAGGTAAACCGCGCCCTGCTGACCATCGTTGTTCCGTTAAACATTTTAATGCTGTCCAGCCGGATCTTATAAACATCGGTCCGGGAACTGTTGTTCCGGTAAAACTTCAGGGTATCGGTTTTATGAATGATCGATTTGATCAGCAGGTTATTGGTTTTAATCAGTTCGGGAAGTCCGGCCACGCCAATCACATCGTCACAATCGGGATTCAGAAGAAACTGGACCTGAGGGGAACGGTCCTCATACCGTATAAATTCATATTGCTCCGTTGGATAATAGTTCATCCGGTAACAGTTATTTCCTTCACTCTCATATTTAAACTCGATCACTTCATTTTTAAAAGGTAGCCGGATCCTGGTGAGGTACCAGGCACTGGAATAGGTGTATCCACTGCTCATGGTATTGGTCTCGGAAACATCAAAGTAATATTCGGTTCCCTTTTCATCAATGAACTTAAACTTATCTGCCGTGTATTCCGCATACAGGTTATTTACATCCTTCATCAACACTTTTCCATCACTGGTAAAGCTGAAACTGCCGCTAAGGCCCAGGAAGTTAAAATAAAACTCATCACATTCTGTATCTACTTTGGCCATGCCGTTTTCGTTCTCCACGTTCAGCATTCTGCGTCGATCGGGAGGAGTACCGGGAACATAAGCAGCGCCCAGACCTGGAAGTCCGCGGACAATCCTGGTCACCGAACCCCCGGCGTTCAAACTGAACCCTGCACCTACCCATCCGGGAATCTCCCTTGGTTTCACCCCGGAAGCATGATAACTCAGGGAAACAGGAACACTAAAATCCTTGGTTTTCAGTTCATACAAAGGCACACTGACCTCGGGAATCCCACTGTAATAACCCACCGGCATTTCTACATATTTCCCCAGTGCTGCCGCCTGAGGGGATAAAGGCTGGGTAACAGTGGTCAATAAATCAACCTGCGCAGTGCTGTTCAGAGGGACAAATAAAACAGACAGCACAAATAAAGCAAGCGCGTACAATCTTTTTTTCATCGTTTTAGAGTTTGGCGTTAAACGGCTGTGATCCGGTAACCATTGAGTATCAACAACCTGACGATGTCTAATCTATAGACAAATATTTAAAAGAAAAATATATTACCAATTATTTTCAAAACAATGTTTTGTGGGAAAATTCATGTCATTGATAAATAAAAGCACTTATTTGTAGTAAACTACAAATAAGTGCTATGAACATAAAAAAATGGCAAAACATAAAAAAAATCTGCACAATAAAGGAAATAGAAAACAGGTCAGACCTGCCTTACTAAGTTCGGAATATATCTGAAAAGCCAACAGGGCCAAATGGGTCAAAATTCATGGTAAAACACCATAACATCCGGATCTGATCTTTATAGTGTTATATCCTGATCAGGGCTGTCTTAGGGGTTGGTAAGGATTGGTGGCGTCAAAGGCCTTATCAACCCTCTCCAACCCCTCGGCAACCTCGAAGCCTATACAAATCCCACACTCAGCTTATTTAAATCAGGAAAGAAACAGCTTGCAGGAATACGCATTTCAAGCTCATTTTATACCAGTTGCTTACCCGCCTTTAACACGCTTCTGACCGAGTTAGCACCGAGTATAGACCGAGCTTAGACCGAGGTTAAACCTAGCTTGGGTAAAACGAGTTTTTTACAAGTCCCAAAGCAAGATTTTACCATCTTATTCCTAATCTAACTTTACATAAAAATCCAACTGATTTTGTGGTATTCCTGATAATGGCTTACATTGCCCCAATCCTGACCTGATTCCTTCCCTATCCCTGCCCTAAAAAAATATTTTAAATTATTTTCAAATACCCGGGTTACCTTTCTAACATTAGCGTATTAATCTGTAAAATTAGTTAATTACCTAAAAACAAAATAGAATGAAAAACGCATTTAAATTTGGCTTTGCAGCTTTAGCAATCACTTTATCAGTAGCAGCTTGTAACTCAGAAAAAACTGGTACTTCTACTGACACTACAGCAACTGATTCAGGTGCAGTTGTTACAACTGTTGATACTACTGTAAAAGACTCTACTGTAAAAGATACAACTGTTAAAACTACTACAGAAGCAACTAAACCAGCTGCTCACTAGTTTAAATTAACCCATAAAAAAAAGGCTTCAGATACATCTGAAGCCTTTTTTTTATGCCTTACATTTATTTTAGCCTGGCTTCCCTTCCCAAAAACGGCTAATAATGCGTAACTTCGCGCCTGTAAACAACCATAATATTCATGAATTTATCTCCACTTCAAGCTATTTCTCCAATAGATGGCCGTTATAGAAACACTACTCAAAGCCTATCTAAATACTTTTCTGAATCTGCCCTCATCAAATACAGGGTATATGTAGAAGTAGAGTATTTCATTTCACTATGTGAAATCGGATTACCTGGATTAGCTCAATTTGATAAAGCCAACTATGGAAAACTACGCCTGATTCATGAACAATTTAATGATGATCATGCGCAGGAGATCAAAGACACAGAGAAAATCACCAATCACGACGTTAAAGCAGTAGAATATTTCATCAAGAAACAATTTGATGAACTGGGTTTCCAGGACTATAAAGAGTTCATCCATTTTGGATTAACTTCTCAGGACATCAACAATACTGCCATCCCTTATACTTTCAAGCTGGCACTGAATGAAGTTTATTATCCGAACATCAGCGGACTGATCAGCAGAATTAAAGAGCTGGCTACAGACTGGAAAGATATTCCGCTATTGGCGCATACCCACGGACAACCAGCCTCTCCTACCAAACTGGGAAAAGAATTCCTGGTATTTGCAGAACGTTTAGAAATTCAGTTGAACAACCTTAAAAACATCCCGAACAGTGCTAAGTTCGGTGGTGCTACAGGAAACTTCAATGCACACCATATTGCTTACCCTTCCATTAACTGGGTAGATTTCTCCAACAACTTCGTCAATGAAGTATTGGGATTAAGTCGCGCGCAACATACCACACAAATTGAACATTACGATCAGTTTGCTGCACAGTGTGATGCCTTAAAGCGAATCAACAACATCATCATTGATCTTGACCGCGACATCTGGGCCTATATCTCTAAAAATTACTTCAAACAAAAGATCAAAGAAGGAGAAGTAGGTTCATCAGCGATGCCGCATAAAGTAAATCCTATCGATTTCGAAAACGCGGAAGGAAATGCTGGTGTAGCCAATGCTTTATTTGAATTCTTCGCAGCGAAACTGCCGATCTCCCGTTTACAGAGAGACCTGACTGATTCTACCGTATTGAGAAATGTAGGTGTTCCTATGGCACATACCGTAATCGCCATCGCTTCTACGTTAAGAGGATTGAACAAATTGTTGTTAAACAATGAAGCAATCGCTACAGACTTAGAAAACAACTGGGCAGTAGTGGCAGAGGCCATTCAAACGGTTTTGAGAAGAGAAGCTTATCCGAATCCGTACGAGGCTTTAAAAGACCTGACACGTACCAATCAAAAGATCACCGCAGAGACAATGGCGACCTTTATTGACGGCTTAAATGTTAATGAGGCGATTAAAACAGAGTTAAAGCAAATCACTCCATTTAACTATACCGGAGTATTTTAGGATATAATGACCTAAAACAGACATCGATAGCTTAAATTGCATGTTTGAATTATTTATTTTTGTAAGAAAAAAAGACAATGACGATCAACGTATATACAGAACAAACCCCTAATCCTGCCACCATGAAGTTCATGGTCAATAAGTTATTGATCAACGGCAGTGAAGATTTTGCGACTAAAGAGAGTGCTGAGCATTCCCCTTTTGCGAAGGAACTGTTCAAGTTCAACTTTGTGAACGGCGTTTTTTTTGCAAGTAACTTTGTGACCATCACCAAGACTGAAGATGCAGAATGGGCAGATATTGAGCCTATTTTGAAAGAATTCGTAAAAGGTGCGGTAGAGTCAGAATATAAAATCAAAGAAGAAACGAGCGAAGCGCCTACAGCTTTCGAAGGAACAGACCTGGAGATCAAAATTCAACAGATCCTTCACGATTATGTACGTCCGGCAGTAGAACAGGATGGCGGTGCCATCAGCTATAAATCATTTGAAGAAGGTGTCGTTACTGTAGAGCTTAGAGGTTCATGCAGTGGATGTCCATCCTCTACCATTACTTTAAAATCAGGTATCCAGAACTTATTGCAACGCATGGTTCCTGAGGTAAAAGAAGTGGTATCTGAAGCCTTGTAAAACAAGACCAACGATAAACAAAAAGGCCCATGACAAAAATCATGGGCCTTTCTTATGGAGAATAAATTCTTGTTCTAGCTATTAAAGTGCGTGTTCATGGTCGCAAGAATTTCCTCATGGATCAATCCGTTGCTGGCCAGTATTTCTCTTTTCTCCAGAAACTCTGTTCCGCCGGAGAAGTTCATGATATTTCCTCCTGCCTGCTGTACAAGATAAGCTCCTGCTGCCACATCCCAGGCATTCAGGTTGTATTCAAAAAAGGCATCGAACCTGCCACAGGCCACATAAGCAAGGTCTGTTGCTGCCGAACCAATCCTTCTCAGTCCATGGCATTTTTGCATCATTTCAGAGAAAAGCTGCAGGTATTGTGCCTGCTTATCAAACTGGTAATAAGGGAAACCGGTAGCGAGCAAACTATCCGCCAGTGAGGTCCTTGTAGAAACCTGGATTTCCTTATTGTTCAGGTACGCTGCCCCACCTTTATAGGTAAAGAACATCTCTCCTCTATTGATCTCATACACCACTCCTATAACCGGCTGGTCGTCCTCGTAAAGCGCCACACTGATGGCATAGGTAGGAATTCCATGGATAAAGTTAGTCGTACCATCTAAAGGATCTATAATCCAGTTGTACACCGCTCCCCTGCTGTTGATCGTTTCTTCTTCTGTTGTAAATCCTGCACCCGGAATCAGCTTGGCTAAATTTCTCACCAATTGCTTCTCCGCCGTTTTATCTACATAGGACACCAGGTCGTTCAGCCCTTTGAATTCTACTGCATTTGCGTCAAAATTCATGGACTCCTTGCGGATAAAATTGCCCGTCAGCCGTGTGATGGCAATTACTTTAGAACAGAGTAATTCGTAATTCAAATCTTTGGATATTAATAATTTGCATGCTTTTCTTTATTCTTCACAGAATAGAGTACCAGAAGCAGACCTGAAAGGAATAGGATGCTGGAAATTAATTCCGCCTGTGTAAAACGGATTCCGGCAACATCGTATTTCGTATTCACCCTGATCAGTTCCACAAAGAAACGCTCCAGGCCATTCATCATCAGGTAAATCCCGAACATCATGCCCGGCAGTTTAATGCGGTCACGGATCTTCCAGAGAATAAGGAATAAGATAAAACAAACAATCACCTCATAAATAGGCGTTGGATATACCGGAGCAGCTAACTCATGACAAAATTTACCGACACAACCGGGAATAAGATTCCCTTCATTGGCCACATTGTTTGGATAAGTATAAGCCCACATCCAGTCAGGAAGCCAGCTAAAAGGTTTAGGGTTAAGATTGGTAATTCCCCAATCCCCGTCGCCCGACATATGACAACCGATCCTGCCGACACTGTAAGCCAGCATCATTCCGGGACCACCAATGTCCAGCATGTGTAAGATTTTTACATTGTTCTTTTTGGCGATGTACAATACTGCAGCACCACCACAGATCAAACCACCGTAAAAAGTAAGTCCGCTGAAAGACAGCAAACTTCCGATCGGGTCCTGAACAAAAGTATCCCAATGCTCGAGGTTATCGAATATTTTAGCGCCTAAAAAGCCCCATACCGCTGCCCAGACAATCATATTGCCCATCAGCTCGTAAGGGTGTTGCGTCACCTCCACCGTTTTAGGAGCAGGTAATTTATGTCTGTTTTTTTCTTTATGGTCCCAGTAAGCAAAAAGACCGGCAAAGAATAGTCCGCCAAGCAGACTTCCTTTAGTAGACAGCAATACCGTTTGGGCATCACTTACAAAAAGTTTATAATTTAATAAAGCGTAGACCAGTTTATAGCCAATCAGGAAACCGAAAATACCATTATAGATCAACTCGATAGTCGTTGCCGGCTTACCAACAGTGATCAGTTTTTTTATCGGATGTAAAAGACCCAGGGCCTCTTTACGTTTGAATTCCTGGGTAAAAGCCCAGTAACCTGCGATAAATGCCAGCGCTACAAAAACGCCAAATGTATTAAAAGGAAGGGGTACCTGAACACCGAAAAGATATTCTATAAAATGAGATACGGTTGGAAACATACGGATAAAAAAAGTTTAATGCGAATATAGGATTAATGCGCTAAAACTTCTTCGGTTTCTGCAACTTCTACCTCCCCATCAGCAGTAAGTTCGATCAATTTTACAGTTTTGATCTCATTTACCATCACCGGGTCATATTTCGCTTTCACTTTCACATAGTTTTTAGTAAAACCATGCATGAAACCATCTTTCTGATCATCTTCAAAAAGCACTTGTCCTACTGTACCAATCTGCGACTGGTAAAAAGCTCTGCGTTTTTTGTCCGACAGGATGTGCAACATTTTACTGCGGTCTGCCCTGGTGCTTCCGGCTACACGGCCTTTCATATCCGCTGCAGCAGTCTGCTCACGTTCAGAATAAGTAAACACGTGCAAATAAGAAATGTCCAGTTCGTTTAAGAACTGATAAGTATCTAAAAAGTCTTCATGCGTTTCGCCTGGAAATCCAACGATCACATCCACCCCGATACAGCAATTTGGAATCAATGCTTTGATCGTCGCTACACGTTCAGTATAGAGTTCTCTCTGGTAACGTCTTTTCATCAATCCTAAGATCTTATTGGATCCGGATTGTAATGGAATATGGAAATGCGGTACAAAGCGTTTAGAATGGGCTACAAACTCAATGATCTCATTGCTCAGTAAATTCGGCTCTATGGAAGAGATCCTGATTCGTTCAATGCCTTCCACTTCATCCAATGCTTTGACCAGGTCGAAGAATTTATCTTCCCTCTGGCCATCTCTGATTCCGAAATCACCCAGGTTAACCCCGGTCAATACGATCTCTTTCACACCACTTTCTGCGATTTGCGTGGCGCGGTTCACCACATTTTCTATGGTATCACTGCGGCTTCCGCCACGGGCAAGTGGAATGGTACAATAGGTACATGGATAATCGCAACCGTCCTGAACTTTTAAGAAAGTCCGGGTTCTGTCGCCGATAGAATAGGCTGCAATAAAGTTATGGTTTACTTTCTCAATGTTCTGCTGATGAATAACGGCTTTAGGCTGTTTGGTCAGGTCAGAGATGTACTCGACGATGCGGAACTTCTCCGCTGCGCCCAAGACCATATCCACGCCTTCAATTTCGGCAATCTCCACCGGTTTAAGCTGCGCATAACAGCCCACAATGGTGATGTAGGCATTAGGTGCATATTTAAGTGCTTCCTTAACCACCTTCCGGCATTTCTTGTCGGCATGTTCCGTTACGGAGCAGGTATTGATCACATACACATCTGCTGCCGCTGTAAAATCCACGACTGCATAGCCGGCATCGGTAAATAACCTGCCTATAGTGGAAGTTTCAGAAAAATTTAACTTACAACCCAGTGTATAAAACGCAACCTTCTTCATTAGCCCTGATAAATGTTCATTAAGAATTTGCAAAGATAAGTTTTTAGATGAGATTATTCCTCATTCCAGCGGTAACTATCCATACTAAGCCCCGCCAGGTCGATCACACGGCTGACCACCGTTTGCGCCACTTCTTCAATGCTCTTTGGAAGGCTGTAAAAGGAAGGACTTGCCGGACAAATAATCCCGCCTGCTTCCGTTACCGTCTTCATATTATTGATGTGAATGAGGCTGAAAGGCGTATCCCGCACTACGGCGATCAATTTCCGGCGTTCTTTCAAGACCACATCTGCCGCCCGGCTGATGAGGTCATTGGAGATGCCATGTGCAATTCTTCCCAGCGTTCCCATGGAACATGGAATGATAATCATAGTGTCAAATTTTGCAGAGCCCGAAGCAAAGGGGGCATTGAAATCCATTTTCGGGTAAAAAGTGAAAGGGTAAAGATCATAGTCTTCATTGCCCAGTTCAAAGCGCCAGACTTCCTTCGCATTGTCGGACATCACCACCCCTACCTTTTCAATCTGGTCAGAAAGCTTCAGCAGGTTATCCAGGAGTAATTTAGCATAAATGGAACCACTGGCTCCGGTGATGGCAACGATGATTTTCTTCTTATTCATAACGCCGGTAAAGGTACGGAACCCCTATGAACAAAAAAGGGTCGAAAATAAATTTCCGACCCTACATCTACCTATGAAAAACATACCCTCGAAAGGGTAAGCCCAAATGTAATTAACTTTTTGATTAAATGAAAGTTTAAACACTTTTTTTTGCAATCTAAATGTTCTAAATACAAGGCTTAAAGCAAATATTTTACACCATACAGGTTTTTGTTGCTTAACAATGACCAATCAGATGTGCCTTCTTTATACTTCAGCACCAATTCTTCCTTTTTTCCACCGTTTTTCAACGCATAAATTTTAACCGGATGATATCCCGCTTTCAACTTCACTGTTGTAAAAATTTCTTTACCCGACGTATATCCAAAGTCCGCATCCAGTAATTCTGCCTCATGTAACCGTACATAAGCTTTACCTTTCGTCTGAAGAGAGAAAGTATAGTTTCCATCCTTAGGCGCCTTAAAATAGGCTTCATACAGGACCATCCCATCCGCAGTACCGACAGGAACCGGCTTTAAACTTTCAGCCCCTCCTTTTTGCGGCGTCGCTCTTCCTTTTTCGGAGATTACCCATGGAAAATCACCTTTAAAAAAGCGCCAGTTCAAACCAGGCTTGAGTCCTTTGGAAATGGGCGAAGCAGGAATGGCAGCTCCATCATAAGGGCGGGGAGCTTCGGAATCTACTCTCCTTCCCTGCAAGACCTTAGCCTTCATTTTTTCCTGAATCTTTTGATAGGCAGGACCAGCAGCAAGGTTCTTTGTCTCCCTAGGATCGGTAACGACATTGTAAATCTCAAAATCATCTTCGGCAGATTTGATCTGGTAACGGACGCCCACCAAATCCCCGAAACGAATCATCTGCATCTGATCACGCTTCCTTCCTCTCCGGCTTTCTTCAAACGATTTAAAATCCGGCGTTCTTCCGCCTTCGGTATATTCTACATAAACCTGTCCGGCTTCTTGTTTGCCTTTTCCGGTAAGGGAAGGCAATAACGATACGCCATCCGTTCTTGCCGGAACAGGGATCTTTGCTGCCTCTGCGAAAGTCGCCATCCAATCGGACAACATACTGGGGCTGCTGATGGTTTTTCCGGGAGCAATATGCCCCGGCCAGCTGGCCAGTACAGGCATTCTCAATCCACCTTCCCAGACATCTCTTTTGATCCCGTCGAAAGGGCCAAAGCTTCCAAAAAATTCAGGACTGTTAGGGGCAAATCCCTTTGGAAGGTACGATTCTATGGAAGGACCATTATCAGAGGTAAAAATCACCAGTGTGTTTTCTGCAATATTCAAATCCTGAAGCAATTGGGTCAAATCGCCAATGGCATCATCGATCCTTCTGTTTGCCGTTGCATAGCGTTTATACGTATCCGGCCAGGCCTTTTCAGGAGTACCGGCATTCTGATCATCGTCATAGGTGGCATTCGCATAATCCGGATGCACATAGGTATCAATCTCTCCGGAAGCGGTATTGATCATGCTTCCTCCCTTTCCGGTCCATTGCAATCCGCCTTTCAAACCGCCTCCTTTAGGATAGGCCTGAGTGGGCAATTCCAATACGGCATGAGGGGCATCATAAGCCAGAAACATGAAGAAAGGTTGTTTCGCATCTTTCCCCTGTTCATGGTCTACGATCCATTTTTTCGCATAGGCAGTCCACAAATCTGTGGTATAACATTTACTCAGCTCCGCAGCAACATCGGTATAATTGTCCCAGACCTGCTTTTTGCCCCGATATAATCCTTCATAGGGATAATGCTCGTGGCCATCGGCATGTCTCATATAACCAAAGAACTGATCAAAACCACGTTTTGAAGGATGGGCCGGCCAGTTGGGTTCCTCTTTTGTTTCGCCCTGCAAACCCCATTTTCCAATAGCTGCAGTGGCATATCCACCTGCTTTTAACATCGTGGCAACGGTATGGTTATTTTCGATCTGTTTGTCGAACTGGTTATCTCTTACACTGGCATTGCCCTGATTCATTCCGGTCATAAATGAAGCCCTGGAAGGGGCACAAACCGGGGCATTGCTATACTGATGGGTAAACTTAGCACCGGAAGCAGCCATCTGATCCAAATGTGGTGTCAATTGAAAAGGCAATGCTTTATTCGCTTTCTGCCGGCGCTGATTTTGAAAAAAAACACCAATATCACCGTATCCAAGATCATCGGTAAGGATGAAAATGACATTCGGGGCAGCTTTTGATTGGGTAACCTGCGCCTGAATATGGGCAGGAAAAAGGGCAATAGGGAGCAGAAAAACCATTACTGAGGCTTTCCAGGTTCTTTTAATCATAGTCTATTCGGTTTGTGTGTTGTTAAACCAAAGTTATCAGTTTTTATGAAATGGCATAATTGGAATTATTCAGCGAAATCGGCAATCATTAAGCAATATTGGCAGATTTAAGTGTAATTGTTAAATTACAAGGTATTTTTAAAAGATTTTTATACTTTTATCATTACCTAACCAAATATCATGAAGCCACAACTACTCAAAGTTTCAAATAACCTTGTGAATTCATTTAGTGCAAGAAGAGATAAGGTTCCTTATATCAACAACCGCTGGCATTACCATGCCGAGGTTGAGCTGATCTATTTCAAAAAGGGCAATGGCACTCAGTTTATCGGCGACAACATCAAGCGTTTCCGATCCGGCGATGTCGTTCTTGTAGGTGCACACCTGCCCCATTACTGGAGGTTCGACGACAGCTATTTTAATGAAGATGAGAAGAACAATGCTGATGTAGTCGTAGTGCATTTCAATGAAAACTTCTGGGGAAGTCATTTCTTAAACCTTCCGGAGAATAAAGCGTTAAAGCTAACCCTGGAAAAAGCACAAAGAGGGATTCAAATTCCCGATAAGAACAAAAAAGCCATTGGGGAGCTGATCGAGTCCATCTTGCTTTCTGAGGGCTCTAAACGCATCATCTTATTGATGGAAGCCTTGCTGGCCATTGAAAATTGTACCCCAAACCACCTGCTTTCTTCCATCGGTTTCCGTCATGACTTCGAGGAAATTGAGAACGACCGGATCAATGCCATTTACAATTACTCCCTGGCCAACTTCAAAAGAAAAATCCAGATGGAAGAAATGGCTTCCGTCGCCAATATCAGTCCGAATTCCTTTTGCAGGTATTTTAAATCAAGGACCAGAAAAACCTATACCCAGTTTATCAGTGAAATCAGGGTGGGACATGCTTGCAAACTGCTGATTGAGGACAGCATGAATGTGAAGCAGATCTGTTATGAAAGTGGCTTCCACAACTTCGCCAGTTTCCATAAACATTTCAAAATCATCACCGGAAAAAGCCCTTTAACTTATCAGAAGTCCTATTTACAAAAATAAGCTTACCAACACACACACAAATACAACATTAACAAACGAAACCTACACACAATTCTATGAACAAGAAGACCTTACTGTCTTTTCTGTTTTTGCTGCTGTTCTTTTCAGAGAACAAGGCACAGGAAAGCAAAACCCAGGACAAGAACAATGCTAAAAAAATGGAATGGTTTACCGATGCCAAACTGGGGATATTTATCCATTGGGGCATTTATTCGGTCAACGGAATTTCCGAATCCTGGGCATTTTTCAATAATTACATCAACCATGATAATTACATGAAACAATTGGATGGCTTTAATGCCGCCAGTTACCAACCCGAAGAATGGGTAAAGCTCATTAAAGAAAGTGGTGCCAAATATTCGGTCATTACTACTAAACATCATGATGGCATCTCTTTATGGGACACTAAAGCGCCTAACGCAACGACGACCATCAAACATAGCGCTGCAAAAAAAGACCTCATCAGCCCCTTTGTAAAAGCCTTAAAAGCTTCGGGATTAAAAACAGGATTGTATTTCTCTCTGCCCGACTGGAGTTATCCGGATTATGATGTTTTCACAAGAGAACATAAAAGATACAAGCTGACCGAAGAGCCTAAGCGATGGAACAAATACCTGAGCTATTACCATAAACAGCTGGATGAGCTTTCGGCTAATTTCAAACCGGACCTTTTATGGTTTGATGGAGATTGGGAACATTCAGGCGAAGAATGGCAGGCGCAAAAAGTGCTCAAAGGATTGCGCAGCTATAATCCCAACATCATCATCAATTCCAGACTCAACGGACATGGCGATTATGAAACTCCTGAACAGGGAATTCCAGTGGTAAGACCTGCCGGAGATTACTGGGAACTGTGCTATACGATGAATGATTCCTGGGGTTATCAGCCTTACGATTATAAATACAAATCCCCGAATATGATTGTCAGAACGTTGGTAGACTGTATCAGTATGGGTGGAAATTTACTGCTTGACATCGGTCCTAAACCAGATGGAACCCTACCTGAACAACAGGTAAAAGTGCTTAAAGGATTGGCCCGCTGGACGCAAAAACATGGAGAAGCAATTTACGGAACCCGTGCAGGAATTCCGGCAGGACATTTCGACGGAAAAACAAGCCTTTCCAAAGACCATAAAACATTATATCTATATGCAGACTGGGCACCATATGATGGAATTTTATACCTTAAAGGCATTCAGTCTAAAGTTAAATCTGCTAAAGTTGTCGGCAATAACAACAATGTCGTACTCAGCAAAAACGGAAATGACCTTACCTTAAAAATCTCCGAAAACTCAGTTGACGCTGATGTAACCGTACTTGCTCTTCAATTTGATGAACCTTTAAAACTGGAAAAACAAACCAGTGTCAGCGTAAACCTGAGGGAAAAGAAGAAAGAATCCGGCAAACAACAGATCACCGAAATTGCCAATGCATTGCAGGATGGAAACAATCCCTTCTTAAACACCAAACTGGCGGTAGACGGACTAGGATTTGAAACAGAAAAGAAAAACCTGAACCCTGAAGTATACCACTGGATCACTAAAAATGCAGAAGGCTTGTTTCAAACCGGAAAAGGACTTCCTGAAGGACATTATCAGGGCAACAGTGCCTTATCTGCTGATAAAAAAACCGTTTATCTTTTTGTAGAAGGACAGCCAACAGGGCCAATCGCCTTAAAGGGAATTAAGAACAAAATCGCGAGGATCAGGATTGTAGGTGAAGGCACAATGATGGAGCCGGAAATATATAATAAATTGTATTGGAGTGCGATTCCGGGTATCATTTACATTCCGGTTCCCCAAGATCGCCTGGACAAGAGTTTAACGGTTATTGCGGTTCTTCTGGACGGAGAAGTAGATTTATACCGGGAAAAAGTAGGGGCAATTGAAAGTAATTTATAATCTTTCAGCGCTTCGGATTTCTGATCTTTAAATGACTGATTAAAAAATCCTTAACCTAAAGATAACATCAGTTCCCTGTAGCACTTGTTCAACTATCAACGTTTAGGAAAGAAAAAACATGTTTTATGAAAAAAGGATTACTCTTATTATTCATCGCCATTTCAGGACTTTTCTTCTCCTGTAAAAAAAACAAGGACAAATCAGAAGCTGTGGAGATTTACGGCAAATGGAAACTGACAGAAACAATGGCCGACCCCGGCGACGGAAGTGGCAAATATATAAAGGCGACAGGTGAGCCAAAATACCTCAGCTTTAGTCAAGATGGCAAATTAGAGGGCGATGCCCTCTCTTTTGAAACCTTCCGGTATAGGATCCTGGATAGTGCAAGGATAGAAGTGCTTTATAACGTTTACCTTCAGCCACAAATTTACGGTTACAAACTGAGTTCGAAAACCTTAGAGATCTACCCTCCCTGCATTGAAGGATGTGGCCTGCGGTTCGTAAGACAGTAAAAAAATAGCTTGTCATTGCGGTTTCTTCTGATATAAAATCAGTTAACTGTAGCGTTTACCAAATCAGGATCGTTTAAGTAATAAATTTCTTTAGACATGAAAAAAGTATTACTTATATTATTTATCAGTATTTCCGGACTCAGCATCTCTTGTAAAAAAAGTAAGGCTGATCCAGCTCCGGGTCCCGGTGAGATTTACGGCAAATGGCAACTTACTGAAACCAGGAATTATGGTACAGAAAAAGGCAGTGGCAAATATCAAAAAGAAACCGGTCCGGCAAAGTACCTGACCATTGATAAATCTGGAAAAATAGAAGGACTTGGCCTGAGACAAGAAGTATTGAGTTACAAGGTTGTGGACAGTGTAAAACTGGAAATTACCTATAAGGATCATCCTAGCCCTCAAATCGTCTCCTACACGGTCAACGCAAAAATTTTAGAACTTAGTCCGCCATGTGTAGAAGGATGTAATTTTCGGTTTATAAGACTTTAGAAAATTAACCGAAAGCAATCTTTAATAAAAAAGCGGCTGTGTTTATGAACAAATTCATAAACACAGCCGCTTTCAATTTTAAAACCTTATTGCCTGTTTTAAAAATTTACCGCATGGTCTTCCTGGTACATGCCCCCTGACCAGGCCTTTTTCCCTGACCAGTCTTCTGCCGGACTTGTCCAGAAAACATCATCCGCAGGTAAGCCTAAAGGCAAAAACCCCACACTGCATAAATATAAACTTCCGGTACTGATATAGGTTTCTGCAGCCTGTGGCTGATGTCCGCAGAACCCCAGCTGTAACCATCCTGTTTTACTAAACGTACCTTTCATTTCGAATTGTCTTTTCATAACCGCCGTGAGTGCAGAACGAACCTGCGCCGGACTGATCATCTTTGGCAACTGACCATTCCATGCCAATTGTGCCAGTGGCTGGAAAGCCCCCACCCGATAAACCACAGACCTTCCGATTGCCGGATAAGTCGCTTCAGGAGAGATCATGCGCTCCTGACAGGCGGCATAACGCTGCATTCTTTTCAGCATCAGCTCATATTCCTCTGTTTTCGCCAATCCTTTTTCTACCAGAACTTTCAGAATATCCACCAGCATGGGCTGGATCACAAAGCCATTGTAATAGTCAAAATGAAACTTCTCACCATCGCCATACCAGCCATCCCCTTTGTACCATTCCTTATGTTTGTCAATGGCATAAGTTACCCGTTCCTGCTCCCATTCTGCACCAACTTTCAATAAAAATACTTCTACCATTGCCGAGAACAACAACCAGTTGCTTGGTCCGGGTTTAATCCAGCGAAGGCTTTTCAATGCACTGATGACCTGCTTTTTCCCCTCCTCCGGAAGCGGTTCCCAGAGTTGTAAAGGAGCGCGCAAAAGAGCGTGCGACAAAAATGCCGCATCGACAAGCAATTGAGATTCTCCCCTTTTTACAAAATCGGTATAATCAGGAGAAGCCGGATTAACGATATTCAGAATGCTCTTTCTCGCCATTTCCGCGAACTCGGCCCTCTTTTCACCTTCTGCACTTTGATCAGCAGGTAAAGACAGCCATCCTGAAATTCCTGCCAGCGTACGCCCCAATGCTTCAAGATAAGTAACCTCTTCTACCTTCTTTCCATAACCCACAGGTTTTTCCAAAGGCATATTTTTCTTTAACTCCCCTTTGCTCAGGTTTTTCAATACCGGCTCTGCAATGCGGGTCATCAGTGACACCCAATACTCCCGGTCCGACTTTGCAGGTATGAAAGTCTCTGGAATGGCAGCGATGGCCTTACCCGGACTTACAAACCCGAACAATCCGGCTAAAGGGGCAATCTTAAAAAAGTTTCTTCTTTTCATTAGAATATATTTGGTTGTTTTCGTATTAACCCATGATCAGCAAGGCAAAGGACCATGCTTTAATTTTCAATTTCATCATCAACATTAGTTTACTTTTCCTGCAGGTCTTCTGTTGGCCCCGATACGTTTCGTCAGGTCATCCCCCAGATCCTGCCTTGCTTCTTCTGCATATCCTTCGATTTTTTTAACGATCTCCGGATAGCTCGCCTGTACATCATATTGTTCTCCCGGATCGTGAGAAAGGTTGTACAAGGCCATTTTCACCGGAGCATCAGGTGCAGGTCCCGGATATCCGTTTTTACCCGGTAATCCGGCAGTATATGTTCTGGAGCTATGCGGAAAGACCAGCTTCCAATTTTGATAACGCACTGCTTTCAGGTTATTGACGTCATAATAATAGTAAAACACCGTTCTTGGTCCCTGCTCTGTTTTCCCGGTTAAGAGCGAAGAAAAATCCATTCCGTCGATTCTGTTTTTTGGCAAAGCCGCTTTCGTGATGGAAACGATCGTTGGTAATAAATCGATATTAACCATCAGCTGGGAGTTGACACTTCCTGCCGCGATTTTCCCTGGCCAGCGGATGATACAAGGTACTCTTGTTCCGCCATCCCAGGCCGTTCCTTTTCCTTCTCTTAAACCTCCTGAAGAGCCCGCATGATCGCCATAGTTTAACCATGGGCCATTGTCGCTGGTAATGATCAGGATCGTGTTTTCAGACAATTTCAGTTCGTCCAGGCGTTTCATGATCTGTCCTACCGACCAATCCAGTTCCATCACGACATCTCCAAACAGTCCTTGTTCACTTTTCCCCCTGAACGCCGCAGATGCTGCTAAAGGAACATGTGGCATCGGCTGTGCAAGGTATAGGAAAAAGGGTTCATTTTTATGACTGCTGATGAAATCAACCGCTTTCTTTGTTAAGGTTCCAGTGAGTTTTCCCTGGTCTTCCAGGTTGTCATTATAGGCCACAACACGATCTCCCTCCAGAAGGGGCAAACGTGGATACTTTCCTCTGTAAGTACTGGAATCCAATGGTTTTCCATCGTATCCTACCGGCCACATGTCATGAGAATATGGGAGGCCGTAAAAACTGTCAAAACCGAAATGCACAGGCAGGTAAGGTGCTTTTGAGCCCAGGTGCCATTTGCCCAGCATCCCTGTTTTATATCCTGCCTTTTTCAATAAGGAAGCAATTGTTTCTTCCGAAGTACTTAAAGCCGTTTTGGCTTCAGGACTTAAAGCATGGGCCAGGCTCAGTCTGGTTGGATAACATCCGGTTAACAATGCCGCTCTGGAAGGACTGCAAACTGCCTGCGCTGCATTAAAATGAGTCAGCCGCATTCCTTCTTTTGCTGCCCTGTTAAAATTAGGCGTTGGAATACCCGTCATCCCATAAGGTTCTGTATCTCCGTAGCCCATATCATCCATGTTGATGATGATGACATTGGGACGGCTCGCTTTTTTGTCTTGTGCGTGCATAGAAAGCCCTGACGTGAGCATTCCTATCAGAAGTAAAAGCCTTTTCATGCGCTTATCTCCCCATCCATCCGCCATCTACCGTCATCACTGTCCCATGCATGTAGTTGGAAGCTTCAGAAGCCAGGAAAACAGCCGGCCCTTTAAAGTCTTCCGCTTCTCCCCATCTTCCGGCAGGAATGCGTTCCATAATGGAGCGGCTTCTATTTTCATCAGCCCTTAAAGCCGTGGTATTATCGGTAGAGATATAACCCGGTGCAATGGCATTCACATTCACCCCTTTGGAGGCCCATTCGTTGGCAAAAGCCTTCGTCAGCTGACCAATCGCGCCTTTACTTGCCGCATATCCCGGAACGGTAATTCCGCCCTGGAAAGTAAGTAAGGAAGCGGTAAAGATCACTTTTCCACTCCCTCTCAAAATCATCTCTTTTCCAATTTCACGGGTCAGGATAAAGGGAGCCGTCTGGTTTACCGCAATCACCTCATCCCAATATTCGTCTGAATGTTCTGCAATCGGCTGTCTAAGGATCGTTCCGGCATTGTTTACCAGGATATCAATCACCGGATGCGCTGCTTTCACCGTTTCAATAAAGCTTTTCAAAGAATTGCGGTCGTTGAAATCACATTGATAAGCGGAGAAATTCCGGCCCAATGCTTTTACAGACTGCTCAACGGCACTATTTTCCAGTTCCAGGCTTGCAGAAACCCCAATGATGTCTGCTCCTGCTTCTGCAAGGGCTTCGGCCATTGCCTTACCAATTCCACGTTTACAACCGGTAACCAAGGCTATTTTGCCTTTTAAATTAAATAAATTCAATACTGACATATTTTATAAGTTTATTGAACAGTTACTTTTAGTGGCTGTTCCAGTGCTTGTTTAAAATTATTCAGGTAATCAAACCATGCGGCTGCAGTGGTGATTTCCTGTGCTTTGTTCCATGCCGTGCCATTGTAATACACGATCGCTGTTCCGTTTTTTGTACTCGTCTGGGTTAACAATTGTTCATTGCTCACCTTCATTTTCAGTTTAGGGTCAGCTACGATGGTACCGACTCCGGTGATGCCATCTGCGCCATGCTGAGGCTCCCAGTATCCCATGATCCCTTGTTGCTCATCCAATAAAAGCTTTCCGGGTTCTGCCCTTTTGATGATGCCCACCACGACTGGCAAGTCATCTGTCCCTGCATATTCATAATTCGCTTCCACCCTGTTCAAATGAGAACCGGCATCCAGTGAAATCGTTTTGGTCACTTTTACCGATTTTCCATCCACATCCCAGTTGTCGTAGATCAGCTGGAAGGTAAAGCGCAAAGGTCCCTGATCCAGGATTTTCCAGTTGCGGTAATTCATCGGGTAATAGATTTTATCTTTCACAACAGGCGCAATATCACCTCCACCCAAAGTAAGGCCGACATGGTAATAGTCGTTGCCATCCCCATGGTCTACATGGTATTCTCCTCTTTTATAACGCTCATTCAGAATCATCCTGCTGGTCCGTTTACCCCAGATGTCTACGCCATAAGCCATTTCTTTTGGGGTCGCTTCCAAAGCTTTGCCATACATTCTGAAGGCCACTTTATCATTTTCCCAGGCAAAATCATCTTTACGTTCCGGCACATAACGGCCGAAAGTCTTCTGAACAGCCTTAGCCGCTTTCCCCGGAACAATGGATAGTTTAACAGCAGCATTTGGCGCCACATCCAGTTGAACCAGCAATTGCTGAGGATCGGCCTGTCCTTTATAGATCAATTGAAAAGGGACTTCCTTCCGGGCAGCATTGAGGACTTTAAAATTTCCCGTATCAATGCCCGGGAATTTAGAAAGTATGCTTTTCCAGGAGATTGCCGTTACGGCTCCCGTTCTTTTAATTTTTGAAGTATTCTGAATGCTGACGATCGCTTTGCCATTTTTTGTTTGCGCAGAAAGCACAAAAGGCAAGGTCGCACATGCACACAAAAACAAGATTATTTTCTTCATTGGTTCCTACAGTTTAAGTTGATAAGGCTGCTCAGAAGATTCCGGGCAGCCTTATGAATGATTTATCTCAATTCGGTGATGGCACAATGGTCCATATCTCCGTAATCCAGGTTCTCTCCCGCCATGCCCCAGATAAAGGTGTAATTGCTCGTTCCTGCTCCGGAGTGGATAGACCAGTTCGGTGAAATGACCGCCTGCTCATTTTGCATCCAGATGTGTCTGGTTTCCTGAGGTTGTCCCAGAAAATGACAAACACTTTGTCCTTGTGGCACTTCAAAATAGAAGTATACCTCCATCCTGCGGTCGTGGGTATGTGCCGGCATGGTGTTCCATACACTGCCGCTTTTCAGCTCCGTCATTCCCATTTGCAGCTGACAGGTAGGCAGCACACTGTTCACGATCAGTTTATTGATCACCCTGTGGTTGGCCGTTGCTGCCGAACCCAATTCTACCACTTCCGCTTCTGCTTTAGAAACTTTCTTTGAGGGATACGTTTGGTGTGCCGGTGCAGAGTTAATATAGAATTTTGCAGGAGCATTGGCATCGGCCGAGCTAAAACTTACTTCCTTTGTGCCTTTCCCCAAGTATAAAGCTTCTTTGAAATCGATTTCATAACTCGTTCCATCAGCAACTACAGTTCCTTTTCCACCAACATTGATGATGCCCAGCTCTCTTCTTTCCAGGAAATAGTTTGCCTTCAGGTTTTCCGGATTAGAAAGTAATACCGTTTCCTTTACCGGCATCACACCACCAAAAATATAGCGGTCGTAATGAGATAAAGTCAGGTGGATGGCATCCGCTTCAAAAAGCTTTTCCATCAGGAAGTTATCGCGTAAAGCCTGGGTATCTAATTGTTTTCCTTCATTAGGGCTCAGTGCGAACCTGCTTTCAAAATATGTTTGCATCTTATGTTTTTTATGTTGTTAATGTTATGTTTTCGCCCCTATTCTTGCTTAATTAAACTAAAAAGTGATTTTCAGGCGTATTTTTAGTGTTTTATTGGATGTTTTATGATTTTAAGTACCAGTTTTTATAGCGGTGTAAAGCTTCCAGGAAGTAGTAATCCGCATAAGTTAAAGGCACATCAATTTCTGATTTATGAGGGATAGAACCTACGCTATGCATCAATAGAAAACCACCATTTTCTCCAAGTTTAGCACGGTAAGCATCTGAAGCAAGGGAGCGGATCATCTTTTCTGCTACAGCCACATACATTTTACGGTCTTTTTTATCCGAATATTGCGCCAGTTCCAATAAAGCAGAAGCATTTACAGCAGCTGCAGAAGCATCGCGAAGTGCATTCGGAATTTCCTCCGCATCAAAGTCCCAGTAAGGAACCAGGTCTTTCGGCAGGTGTGGATTGGTCAGGATAAATTTGGCTATATTTTTTGCCTGGGTCAGGTAACGTTTGTCTTTCGTAAAACGGTACATCATCGTATAACCATACAGTCCCCAGCTCTGTCCTCTGCTCCATGCCGATTCATCAGCAGCTCCCTGAGCCGTTTGTTTCTTTACAACTTTACCCGTTTTCATGTCATAATCTACGACGTGATAAGAACTGAAATCCGGACGGAAATGGTTTTTCAAGGTCGTGTTTGCATGGGTAATCGCAATCTCTTTATATTTTTTATCCCCGCCATGGTCGCTCACCCAGCTCAGCAATTCCAGGTTCATCATGTTGTCGATGATCACCGGACCGCCCCATTTTTTATTGGCATTCCAGGATTGGATCACTTTCGCTGCAGGGCGATATCTGGTCGTTAGCGAAGCCGCAGCAGTATCAATCGTGGCTTTATCTTCCGGTTTATTAAAAAGACGGTAGGCATTTCCAAAACTGCAATACATCATGAAACCAAGGTCATGGTTACCGGTATAATGCTTTTCTTTTTCCAGGATGCCAAGGCGGGCATTCGCTTCTTTCAGGATCTCTGCATCTTTGGTATACTCATAGATATATAAAAGGGTTCCGGGATAAAAACCACTACACCACCATTTGGTATCACTCGTTTGCACTTTATCTGTCTTGGCATTATAGGTCTGAGGCATTACATCTGCCGGAACATTTTTGGCCAGTACCTTGTATTGCTGCTCCGCAAATTTAAACTGTTCATCAATCAACTGCCCCATTCCAATCTTTCCCGCATCATTCTGGGCCATCGTGACCATGCTGTTCATCATCAAACAGCTAAAAAAAACTACAAGTTTCCGCATAATCAATTATTTATTTCAAATTTTATATTAAACACATTATTCATTGCCCCTTAAGAGGACATTCTTCTGATCAGGTCTACCGGAATCACATAAGGTCTGGCTTTGACCTCCGTGTTTTCATGTCCGTTCTTCAGTAAATCCATCAATACTTCTACAATCTTTTTGCCTACCAAACCTGGATGCTGTTCAATCGTGGACAAGGAAGGGGAAATGATCGAGGTCCTGGGATCATTGGAATAGCCGATCATTTTCAGCCCATCCGGAACAACAATCCCATTCTCTTTTGCAAATTCCAAAGCGGCGATGGCCGTCACATCATTGGCCGCAAACAAAGCGTCAGGAACCACTGGTCCTTCGAACATCCTTGTCATCGCTTCCCTGGCATTTTCATGCGTCAGTTCCTGATGAAACACCCAGTCTTCATTAACCGGAAGCTGGTGTTGCTCCATCGCCTTCCGGTATCCTGCCGTCCGGTCCTGGTAAAGGTTAGAAGTCAGTTTTCCGGAAATGTGCGCAATTCTTTTGCAGCCCGTTTCGATCAGGTGTGAAGTGGCCAGATAACCGCCTCTGAAATCATCTCCTTTAATAAAAGTAGCATTGTAAGGATCGAGCGGAACACGATCGTAAAAGATCACCGGAATTCCGCTGTCTACCAATCTATTGAAATGACTAAAATCTGTAGTTTGTAAGGTACAGGCCACGATCAATGCATCTACTCTCGAAGAATATAAGATCTCTGCCAGCTCCTGCTCCATCGTCAGGAGGTCATTGGATTGACAAATGATCAGGTTGTATCCATGTTTATGTAAGCTATTCTGAATGGTAGTGATGACTTCCGCATGAAAAAACATAGAAATACGGGGAACGATCAGTCCGACCGTATGGGTTTTATTGCTCCTCAATCCGGAAGCCATCTGGTTTCTTCTATACCCCAGTTGAGCCGCCATCTTCAGGACATCATTTTTCGTTTTCTCTTTTACATGAGGATGGTTATTCAGCGCCCTTGATATTGTTGCCGGAGAAAGCTTTAAAGCTTCCGCAATGTCAAGAATCGTGTTCTCTTGTGGTTTTTTGTCCTTATTCATTAATAAAATTGAAACTATTGGAAATTAAACAAAGGCAAGCTAGTCATTTCTGCAACAAAATGAAAACGTTTTCAGTAATTTAAAGGTGACAATATTTCCTTCATTATTTTGGCAATATATTAAGCGCAATTGACGCTGTTTCCGTAAATCCCCGTTCCCTTAAGATCAGGGCCAGAACGACCATACCAACGTTTTACCAAGGTTTTCATAATTCAATAAAAAAATCTACCTTCCATTTTTTATAGGAATTTTCCAGCTATGCGCGTAGGCCTTTTTATCCCCTGTTACATTGACCAGTTTTATCCGAATGCGGCAATTGCCACTTTGAAACTCCTGCAGAAATTGGGCGTTAAAGTGAGTTATCCCATTCATCAGACCTGCTGCGGGCAACCGATGGCCAACTCCGGATTTGAGCACCTCACGACCGGCTGTAATGATCTTTTCATTAAAAACTTTGCGGAGTTTGATTACATCGTCTCTCCTTCCGGGAGCTGCGTTTTACATGTTAAAGAACACCTGCACAGTCATGAGGAGGAAGAAAAGGCGGTCAGCGTCCGTAAAAAAGTATATGAGCTGACAGAATTTCTAACCGACATCTTAAAGGTGGAGCAGCTAACCGCACGTTTCCCTCATAAAGTAGGCGTACACCAAAGCTGCCATGGTCAGCGCGGATTAAAGATGTCGCAGATGACAGAACTCGTTGCCGCTCCATTTTCAAAACCGATGCAACTGCTGCAAATGGTGCAGGATCTGGAACTGGTAGAATTGAGCCGTCCGGATGAATGCTGTGGTTTTGGAGGTACCTTTTGCGTAGCAGAAGAAGCGATCTCCGTGAAAATGGGGAAAGACCGCGTGGCTGATCATGTCAGCCATGGTGCCCAATACATCACCGCGGCAGACATGTCCTGTCTGATGCACATGGAAGGAATCTTACGCCGCCAGAACAGCCAGGTGAAGGTTTTACATATCGCTGAGATCTTAAATGCAGAAGAAGTTTAAACAGATGAACACAGGAACAAAGGACCACGCAGGATTAGCCGATATATTTAACGAAGATGAAGCACGTGTAGACTGGCATGATGAAACCCTTTGGTTTGTTCGTGCCAAACGGGATAAAGCCGCTCATACCCTTCCGGAATGGGAAGCACTCCGCGAAAATGCTTCGCAAATCAAAGACAATGTACTTTCCAACCTGCACGATTACTTATTGCAGTTTGAAGCTAAGGCGCAGCAAAACGGCATCACCGTACATTGGGCTGCCGATGCAGAAGAACACAACCAGATCGTCCATTCCATCTTAAAAGCAAAAGGCGTTACCCGGATTGTAAAAAGCAAATCCATGCTAACGGAAGAATGTCACCTGAATGAGCACCTTCAAAAGAGCGGCATCGAAGTCATTGATACCGACCTTGGCGAGCGCATTGTTCAGCTCGCGGAAGAACCACCAAGTCATATTGTATTGCCCTGCATCCATAAAAAGAAAGAAGAGATCGGGGAATTGTTCCACGAACACCTCGGCACGCCTAAAGGGGAGTCAGACCCTCAGTTTCTGACTGCCGCCGCCAGGGTTCACCTTCGGGAAAAGTTCCTGACCCGGAAAGCCGCCATTACCGGTGTCAATTTCGCCATTGCCGAAACGGGAGAATTTGTCGTTTGTACCAATGAAGGAAATGCAGATATGGGAGCACACCTTTCTGAGGTACACATTGCCTGCATGGGCATTGAAAAGATCATCCCGAAAAGAAAACACCTGTCGGTATTTTTAAGATTACTTGCCAGAAGTGCGACCGGACAACCGATCACCACTTATTCCAGTCATTTTAACAAACCCAGAGCCGGACAGGAAATGCACCTCGTTCTGGTAGACAATGGACGGACCAAACAACTGGGAAGAGCAGATTTCCGCAATTCCCTAAAGTGTATCCGTTGTGGAGCCTGTATGAACACCTGCCCGGTTTACCGCAGAAGCGGCGGACACAGTTACCATACCGCCATTGCCGGCCCGATAGGTTCCATCCTTGCGCCTAACCTGGACATGAAGGAATATGCAGATTTACCCTTTGCCTCTACGCTTTGCGGTTCCTGCACCAATGTATGCCCCGTAAAGATCAACATCCATGAGCAGCTGTATAAATGGCGACAAGTCATCGTAAAAGAAGGTTATGCCGACACGAAGAAAGCAGTAGCCATGAAGGCGATGGACTTCACCTTATCCAGTCCTTTCGTCTATAAAACCGCAGGAAAAGCTGGCCGTTGGGTGATGAAAAATATACCTTTCCTGGTCAACAATAAGCTCAATGCCTGGTATAAACAACGCGATATGCCGGAGCCACCAAAACAGTCTTTCAGTGAATGGTACAAGAAAAATAACAATGAATAGCAGAGCAGAGATCCTTTCCCGCATCAAAGAAAATCAACCGGAATTAACCAGTTTACCTGCTGAATTAACAGCCCCGCTGCAATATGCGGATCCTGTAGCCATGTTCAGTACCGTGCTTGGCAACATTGGCGGAACCGCAGTTCCGGTAAGCAGTTATGAAGAGATTCAGGACTATATAAAAACACATTTTGCAGATCAAAAAAGGATCATTTCGACCCTGCCGGAGCTTTCCGGCGTTACAGAAGCAGGATGGGAAGGACAAGATCCGCACAGCTATGAAGACATAGACATCGCCCTGATCAAAGCCCATTTTGGGGTCGCAGAAAATGCCGCGCTCTGGGTAACAGAAGAGTTAATGCAACAAAGGGTGATTCCTTTTATTTGCCAGCAGTTGGCTGTGGTGGTTCAGCAGAAAGAGATTTACTCCAATATGCATGAGGCCTATGGACAGGTAGCCGATGCGGTGTATGGTTTCGGAACGTTCATTGCAGGGCCTTCAAAGACGGCTGATATCGAGCAGTCGCTGGTCCTGGGTGCCCATGGGCCAAAAAAAATGACGGTCTTTATTATGGCTGACAGTTAAGCTCAGTTCAGCTCTACCACAACCAGCTCATTGCCATACAAATCCAGACAATGAAGAAAGCGGAAGCTATCGCCCAGCATGGGTTTCTTACTGATCTGCACTTTATTCACGATCAGCTGCTGGTAGAGTTCTATGATATCGGAGGTATAAATCACCATTAAGGGTGCGCCTCCGGTCTGATGACCAACTTTTTGCTGCTGCTCCGCTCCTGTTGCCAGCATCAGCCAGATGCCAAGCACGTTTTCCCCCTTTGTGCCCAAATGAAGGTACCGCTCTCCCTCAGGCGAAGTCGTATCAAACAGGCGATGAAAGCCAAAGTTCTTTTCATAAAATTTTGCAGCGGCCTCATAGTCATTGACCAAAACGATCATTCTTCCTAAATAATTTTTCATCTGTATATCTTGTTTTCCGAGGGTGATGAGCCGATCATGCTTTCATCATGATAAAACTAGCGATTTAATTTTTCTTTAAAAAAAATATTTAGCGATCCTTTCCCTTAAAAGAACGGCTTGTAAAAAATAGAAATGAATAATCAGGAGATGGGAAAGATATTTTTAGTATCCGGCTTGGATCGGTAAACTGAAGAAGAAAACACTTCCCACCCCAGGCTCACTTTTCAAACCGATCTTCCCGTCGTGGCGGGCGATGATGTCTGCACAGAGGTACAGGCCGATGCCAAAACCCGAAGCATTCTTTACCTGGAGATCATCAATCCGGTAAAAGCGGTCAAAGATCTTTTTAGTATGGTTGTTGTCGATTCCAATTCCATGGTCTTCCACCGCAACCAGGACCTCCTGATCTTGTCGTTTTGCCGTCACCAATACCTTTCCTCCCTGAGGAGAATATTTAATCGCATTGCTGATCAGGTTGTCGATCACTTGTGTAATTTTATGACGGTCTGCGTAGATTAAAGGCAGTTCTTCCGCCTCAAAAGTAACGGGATGATTTTTCTCCTGAAACAGGTAATCACTGGCCACATCAGAAATGATCTGGTTCAGGTCGATCAGTTCCCTGGTCAGCTCTATTTTATTCGATTCTATTTTAGAAAGGTCAAGGAAGCTATAAACCAGCTTCGTCATCTTATTGATCTGACCTTCTATCCTCGTTCCAATGCTGCTTACAAAAGTCGGATCAGACACCCCTTTCCCTGTTTTAAGCAATTGGGCATAGGCCTTTAAAGAGGTTAATGGCGTTTTTAACTCATGACTAGCGATGGCAATAAAGTCGTTCTTTTGAATTTCCTCATGTTTGCTTTCCGTAATGTCCATGACCGTCCCCAACATCCTCAATGGTGTCCCCTCTTTGCTGAACAAGACTTTTCCCATCACTTTAATCCAGTAAATAACTTTGTCCGGGCGGATGATTCTGGCCTGATAATTATACTTCCCGGAGATCAGCGCAGTTTGAAAAGCGATTTCTACCGCTCCGGTATCTTCAGGGTGGATGAAAGCGCGAAGTTGCTCATGAGTCAGGTTAGTAACTCCCGGATACCCAAACAGGTCTGCCAGACTGGAAGAATAAATGATCTCCCGCGTTTGAAGGTCCAGGTCCCAGCTTCCTATTCCTGTGGCTTCAGATGCAAGGCGGAGTCTCTCCTCTGCATTTTCAATATTTTTTCTCGTCAACACCTGCTCTGTCACTTCATTTGCCAGGGAAAGCATGCCTGTAATTTCTTTCTTCAGTCCGTAGACAGGTTCCAGGTTCAGGTCAAAGTAATACGTTTCCATTACCCCGTTACGGTCGTAAGTCACAGGCGATTCTTTGCTGAGATAAGGAATACCTGTTTCGACCACCTGCTTATAGATTTCCCGGTAACCGGCTTCTTGTAAAGAAGGAATCAGGTCAAAGATGGAATGTCCAAGAACCTCTTCGGGTGCACCTTTGTTCCACATTTTACAAATGGCTTCATTGGCATATTCGATCACAAAATCGTCTTTTGAATATAAGGCAATCCCCATTGGTGCCTTCAAAAACATCTTGTTTAAGCGTTGCTGCTGCAAAACCAGGTTCTCTTCTGAAGTCGCAGCCATTTCTTTCAGCATCACCTGTGCCGTAACGTTACTGGTGGTATTCACGATATAGCTCACTTCTCCAGCTTCGTTGAAGATGGGCTGATTCGAGTTTGACCAATAAAAAGGTTCCATCTTACCGGTTTCACTGGAATAGATGTCGTATTTATAAATGGGAAGGTCTACTTTCTTTTTGGTTTTCATCACCTCTGTGATGGCCGACAACGCACGTTCCTTCCCTGAAGGATCTTTTGTATTGTCCGGAAAAACATCAAACAGGTTTTTTCCGAGCAATTCCCCCCTGCTTTTCAGCGAAATGTCTACAAAGCGGTCGCTGACTGCGAGAATGGTAAAATAAGGAGCATTTGCCTTAATCACAACAGATTGAGGAGCGTCTTTAAAAAAAGACTGAAACATCGCTCCTGTGTATAGAGAATCGTCCAAATCTTTTGAGTAACCATTATTCATATCTGTTGAAATTAACCTTTAAATCAGGTCTGGAGAAGTACAATTTTTATGCCCATGTTTCTTTTAAGCACGAAATAAGAAGGAAGTATTTTCAATAATGTCTTTTATCACTAAATGCTCCGCTATCGTTAACAATATCATAATCCAGACCTTAAGGCCCGATAACATCTCAAACCTACTTTTGTCGGATTGGAACCACCATAAATTTTATAATCAAGCCACATTTACTTACCTAAAGAACCTCCTTTTATGAAAAAAAACTTACTATTTGGTTTAATGTTACTCGCCTTCCTGGGTTGCAAAAAAGACACCGTTAAGACACCGGAAGAAACACCGGAAGTCATTGTTAACGAAGATCCTGCTACTTTTGCAGAGATCGGCAGCCTGGATATCGGCGATGAAGGAGCGGCAGAAATTACAGCCTTTGATCCGATCACAAACCGTTTATTTGTGGTGAACAATACCGCAAACAACAACAGGATAGATGTGATTGATTTCAAAGACCCGAAAAACATGACAAAGATCGGGACCATCAGCATCGCTCCATATGGCGGCCTCGTGAACAGCTTAAGCGTGCACGATGGAAAGCTTGCCGCAGCCATTGAAGCGGTTAACAAAACAGAAAATGGCAAAGTAGCTGTTTTTAAAACGAGTGATTACAGCGAAGTCAAAGTGATCACGGTAGGTGCACTTCCGGATATGATCACCTTCTCTCCTGATGGAAAATATATACTAACTGCCAATGAAGGTGAGCCAAGTGCAGATTATACCGTAGACCCTGTTGGTACCGTTTCCATCATTTCCGTAAATGAGAATTACCTGGTCAACACCCTTAATTTCGCTGGCTTTTCCGGACAACAAGAGGCATTGGCAAAAAAAGGCTTCCGCATTTTTGGTCTTGGTAAAGACTTCCTGAAAGACATCGAACCGGAGTACATTACCGTTTCTGAAGATTCAAAAACAGCTTGGGTAACCCTACAGGAAAACAATGCCATCGCAAAGATCAATATTGCCACGAAAACCATTACAGATATCTTCCCTTTGGGCTTCAAGGACTACAATACAGACGCAAACGGAATCGATCCAAGTGATAAAGACAAGGTGACCACCTTAGGAAAATGGCCAGTGAAAGGCATGTACCTTCCTGATGCCATCGCACTGCTAGAATCCGGAGGAACACCATATTTGTTCACTGCAAACGAAGGTGATGTGAGGGAATATGCGGCAGCTCCCTTCCTGGAAGCAAAAAGAATCAAAGATGTAAAGCTCGACCCAACCGCATTCCCTACCGCCAGCCTGTTGCAAAAAGAGGATCAACTGGGAAATCTCAACATCACGACGACTATGGGAGATACCAATGGAGACGGCATCTTTAAAGAACTGTATTCCTTTGGTGCACGCTCATTCAGTGTATGGAACGGCAATAGCGGTGCGCAGGTGTTCGACAGCAAAAACGAACTTGAAGTAAAAGCCATCGCTGCAGGTTTTTACGACGATAAAAGAAGTGACGACAAGGGTGTAGAACCGGAAGGCATAGCGATTGGCTCAGTAGGTACTAAAAAACTAGCCTTCGTTGGGATGGAAAGGGCGACTTCTGTCGCGACCTATGATGTAACCAATCCTTCAGCCCCTGTTTTTCTTCAGATATTAAAAACTGGTGTAGAACCGGAAGGGGTACTTTTTATCTCTGCCAAAAACAGTCCGACGAAAAAGAGTTTGCTGATTGTCAGCAGTGAAAAAGATGGTGTAGTCAAAGTGTACACGCCAAAAACGATATAAATCACTTGAATTTAAAAAGGCAATACCAGATTTGGTATTGCCTTTTTTTATCGCTTATACTGGTACAATATCCTGGACTAAGAAAGGGCGCTGATTAGCTTTGAACCAGGTTCTCTTAGCAGAAACCAATGCACCATCTCTTCTTTGATCACTTTCTGATAAAAGCCCAAACGTTCCAGGGTCTTGGTAGAACCTTCATTCACGTGCATACAGCGGGCGGTAATGACCTTCACCTGCCGTTGCTTAAATGCCCACTTGATCAGTGCTGCTCCGGCTTCAACGGCATAACCTTTGCGCCTTGCTGCATCAACAATGCCATAACCAAGGTCTACTGATCCTTCCAGATCCGGCTTCCCTTTAAAACCGATATCCCCGATGATTGCTTTACTGTCTTTCTCAACGATCAGCCAGGATTCAAAACCCGATGGCTCCTCCACCAACTCCAGATTGGTTACAATTCTGGGCAACGTTTCCAACATGTCTTCATCAGGCCAGCCCTGATTAAGATTCAGCCCCATATCCGACAAGATCGTGTATCGTTGATTCAGTACTTCCTCTGCAATGGGGATCGTAAATGGAATTAAGTAAAGACGTTCTGTAGTTATCTTCTTGATTTTCATAGTGATTGAGCGCTCAATATTAAGAATATTTTTCTTCCTTAAACTATAGAATCAAAAACTTATTTACAAATAAAAAACATCACTCAATTGAAATTGCAGAAGATTATGCCGATTTTGGCCAGCAGCGCCATAAAAAGAAGAGATATGAAAATTTTTGCAGAAACAGAACGGATCATTATGCGGGAGCTCCTATTATCTGACAGTCAAAAAATGTTTGAAATGGACTCAGATCCTGAAGTTCATCTATATCTAGGAAACAAACCTTATACCCAGCTTTCACAAAGCGAAGAAAACATCCGGTTCATCAGACAGCAATATGAAGAAAACGGCATTGGCCGATGGGCAGTTATCGATAAAGAAAGTAATGAATTTGTAGGTTGGGGTGGTTTAAAATTCATCACTACAGAAACCAATAACCGCATTCATTTTTATGAAGTAGGTTACCGCTTTCTTAAACAACATTGGGGCAAGGGTTATGCCACCGAATCGGCTAAGGCAGCCTTGAAATATGCTTTTGAGGCGCTTCAATTAACCCATGTCTATGCCATGGCACATGGAGAAAATGCAGGTTCAAGACATGCCTTGCATAAGTCCGGGCTTAAAATCACGGAACAATTTGACCATGAAGGGATCACCTGCGACTGGTTTGAAATCACAAAAGAAGACTGGTTAAAAAAACAACATGAAGGATCATAAAACCATTATAGCGGCTGCCCAATCCATTTCTAAACGAGGTGACGTGGCCGCCAATACCGAAAGCCACCTGCAACTGATTGCGCGCGCAGCGCAACATCAGGCAGGATTGATCTGCTTTCCGGAGTTGTCGTTAACAGGATATGAAATGGACCTGGCCGATGAGCTGGCATTCTCCTTAAATGATCAAAGACTGGAAGTTTTCTCTCAGGCAGCCCGGCAACACGACATGATCATCATCGTTGGGGCACCAGCACGGTCTGATTCCGGTCTTCATATCGGTTCCTTCCTCTTTTATCCGGATGGAAAAACAGACTTATACACCAAACAATTTCTTCATCTGGGTTCTGAAGATGCTTTTTTCACCGCTCAGGCAGATCAGAAAGACGTCATCATCCATCTGGATGAAGAAAGAATTTTCTGCGCCATCTGTGCCGATCTGACGCATCATGAACATGCAGCAAAGGCTTTTGAAAGCAAGAGCAGTATTTATTTCCCGAGTGCACTGATCAGTAAAAAGGGTTATGCAACAGACGCAGCCTTCTTAAAAAGTTATGCCTCAGAATTTCAGCTGACCGTGATCCTGTCCAACTATGGCGCCCCTTCCGGAGGTTACGATGCCGCAGGACGGAATGCCATCTGGACTGCCGGTGGAACGCTCCTGCATGAAGTGGAAGGAACAGGTGAAGCCCTGCTCATCGCCACAAAAGAAAATGGTGTCTGGTCTGCAAGAACAGCAAACTAAAGCAACAGGTCTTAAATCTTTTTTAAGGCCTCGTTTAATGCTCCAATCGCCATCAACACATCGTTTTCTGTAGTTCTCCAGTTCACAAAAGCAGCCCTGATCGCATGCTTCCCGTCGTAAACAGTGGGCGTCATAAAGACCACTCCCTGATCATTCAGGATCCTCAGAAATTCAAAGGCCTGATCCGCTGCTCCTTTCAGCGTAAAGCAAACCGTATTTAACCGTACCGGAGCCAAAAGCTCAAAGGCATCCTCTTTTTCAATAAAATCTGCCAGTTGCTCTGCTCTGGCAATACAGCCTTCCACAATATCCTGGTATCCTTTGGCACCATAAGCTTTCAGGGAAAACCAGGCCGGCAAAGCCTTCAAACGCCTGGAATTTTCAGGTAAGAAATTCAGGTAGTTAAAGTTGTCCAGGGGATCTCCAAGATAAGGAGCATTGGAATTTTGGAAACTGGCCATCTGCAACAGGCGATGTTCTTTTTTAACCAGGAAAAAGGCATTCTCATAAGGAACATTTAACCATTTATGGCAATCTACTGTGATGCTGTCTGCCTGCTCCCATCCTTTTAACAGATGCGCATAAGCCGGGGCACATGCCGCAAAAGCACCAAAAGCTGCATCGATATGCCACCAGAATTGATAGCGCTCCCTTAATTTAGAGATCGCTTCAAAATCATCAAAATCTACGGTATTTACCGTTCCTGCACTGGAAATCAGAATAAAAGGTGCTCCTTTTAATTCCAGCATCTGTTTTTCCAGATCGTTCAGATCCATGGCCTCCCTGTTGCCGGGCATCACCTTTACTTTGATCAGGTTCTGACTCCCCAATCCCAATAAAGCGAGTGATTTTACCGCAGAAGAATGTGGCATTGCCGATAAGACCTTCAACGTCCCGGAAACCCCGGTTTTAGCAATGTCTTCTCCCTGTTGTGCACCAAGCCATTGTCTGGCGACAGCCAGACAGCTGAAATTAGACATCGTTGCACCGGTTACAAAACCACCAAGATAGGCCTCCTCCGGAAGTCCGAGTAATTGCAGCAGCAACCGGACGGTTTCCAGTTCAATATTGGCAGAAATGTCTCCCTGTCCTTTAACCGTCTGGGTATTCTGATCGTAAATCGTAGCGAGCCAGTCGCCTGCAATGGCCGCCGGAGTTGATCCTCCGGTAACGAAACCCCAATATCTTGGGCCGGTAGAAGCCACAATAATAGCATCGAAACGGGATTTAAATGCGGCGAGCGCAGCAAGCGTACCTGAACCTTGTACTTCCAGATCATCGTACTGCATCGGCTCAGTGTTTGTACTTGTTCTCCTGTCGTTGATTCCATTTAAAAATTCCAGCCCCTCGGCTTTCACCTGATTTAAAATCAATTCCAGGTCATTCAGGTCCCCTTTTAAAATCTCGTTCATGTTATTTCTTGTTAATCGATAACACAAATTTTCAACAATAAATCTGCATAAAGACCATGCAGATTTATTTATTTTGAGGGTGACAGTTGGAAGAGGTAGAATTAAAAAACGTCGTCAATGATCTGCACTTCGTTCTTTAGAATTTTGGAAATCGGGCAGGATTGCGCGATTTTCAGCAGCCTGTCTTTTTGTTCAGCCTCCATCGGCTGGTTGAAAAAGATGGCCCTTTCAATGGTGGTGACTAGTTTTCCTGCTTCAATTCTCTGGAAGAGGTTTGCTTTCACCGTAATTTCAGGAACGCTCCATTCCTTACGGTCAATATACATGCGAAGGGTAGCGAGGGTACAACTTGCCAGGGAGGACAACAATAGAGTGTAAGGATCAGGCCCAAGGTCCTGTCCGCCTAAACTTACCGGCTCATCCGAAAGTAATACGCCATTTCTCCATTCTATTTTCGTCTGGTATTTGATCTCAGCAATGCTGGCCACCAAAGGTTCGGTCAGGATATATTTTTTTTCCATTTTTGTAAAAGCGTCTGTTCGTTTTTATAGGACTCGTTTTATAGGTCATTGCCTCAGCAGGCTTATCAGGCCTATTGAGGCAATGTGTGTATCATTTATTGACGGTGATATTCCGGGTCCAGCTGTTTGCGGTATTCCGGATGTTTCTTGATGAATCCGGAAACAAAAGGGCAATACACCATGACCGGTTTATGTTGCTCAGCGGCATACTGAAAAGCATACCTTGCCAATGCAGAAGCAATGCCTTTACCTTCCATTTCTTTAGGCACCGTGGTGTGCATCATGGCAATATCTTTCTTATACAAACGATAAGAGAGGATCGCTTTCTCCCCATTCAGGGCAACTTCAAACTGAAGCTGTTCTTTATTATGTGTGACTTCAAAAGTTTCAGACATCTGTATTTCAATTGGAGTGTTAAACCTCTTAATGAGGTTTAACACTTGGGTCTAAAATTCTGTTCCATTCCGGGTGGCGTTTCAGATAAGCCGCTACCAGCGGACAGATGGGAATAAGTGTATATCCGTTTTCTTCAAGATAAGCCAGGGTTTTCTCGATCACCGCTGTTGCGGCCCCTTTACCCTGCAATTCGGCAGGAGCTTCTGTATGAATCAGCCAGATCTTTTTATCGTGCTCCTTATAGTCGATAAATGCAGTATACTCACCTACCTTTAGTTCAAAACGTTTCTCCTCTGAGTTCTTAACCAGGGGAAGTACTTCATATTCCTCATTCATATCTTTAAATATTAATTAATCTGCTAATACACCAAATTTACCCATATTGAAATCAACGATAGCCTGACTGATTTCTTCTTCTGTATTCATTACAAAGGGACCATAACTGACGATAGGCTCATTCAAAGGCTCCCCACTCAATACCAAGATAACACTTTTCCGGTTGGCCTTAAGGTGAATTTCCTCTCCTTCGTTTCTGAACAAGACAAAGCTGTGTTCTCCGGCAATCTCTCCATTCACTTCGACGCTTCCATTGACCACCAACAATGCGGTATTGTGTCCGGCCTGGATGCTGGTACTCACTTCTCCACCTTCATTCAACTTGATGTCAAACAAATTCACCGGGCTGTAAGTTGCTGCAGGACCTGCCACACCATTAAAGTTTCCGGCAATGACATTCACTACGCCTGCATGATCCGCCAATTCTATTTTCCCCATTCCCGCAGCAGTCAACTCCTGATAATGTGGCGTAGTAGATTTGTCTTTTTTAGGAAGATTTACCCACAATTGCACCATTTCAAAAGGACCACCTTTTTTAGAGAAGGCTTCTTCATGGTATTCTTTGTGCAGGATTCCATTTCCTGCGGTCATCCATTGTACGTCTCCGGAATTGATGATTCCTGAGGCTCCGGTACTGTCATGGTGTGCAACCGTTCCTTTATAGGCGATCGTTACCGTTTCAAAACCTTTGTGTGGATGGACACCGACTCCTCTCATGTGATTTGAAGGACCGAAATCATATTCAGGATTAAAGTCCAAAAGTAAAAACGGACTTATTCTCTCCTGAGGAATGCCTGCTCCGGGGATATAATTAAATACCCTGAATCCATCACCAACCATATGTGGTCTGCCAGAATTTGTCACGATTTTTTCAATTAACTTTTTCATTTTGTTTCTCCTTTTTTTAGGTAATCACCCAAACAATATTCTTTGTTTGAATTATTGTATACAAAGATACCCAAGCGCTGCGACCCCCACATTGATGTAGGATAAGAAGTGATTCGAAAAAACTTAATCACTGATTAACACAGCTTTAATGAAAGACACGTTTATTTAGGGTCATGCATTATTCCTTTAACCAAAACGCTAAAACGCTTGAGCACAACAATTTAATTTCCTATCTTACTATTTAAATCAAACCCTAAATCATTATGAAAATCAATCCCTTAAAAGTCCAGCTCATCCTGGCCGCAGCCATTTCTTTTACCGCCTGTAAAAAACAGAACTCCGAAAATGCGCCAATGGGCATCAGATCCGAAAAATCAGTCATGGCCCTTCCCACTGTAACCAGCTTTACCATGAACAACTGGATGGGTGCTTTGTCAGACACGATGAGCCTTGCCCAGCTTTCCATTCCGGGTACGCATGATTCAGGTGCAAGGACTGAACCCATTTCCGGAACAGCAAAAACACAGAACTTAAGCATTGCAGAACAGCTGAATGCTGGTGTAAGGTACCTGGACATCCGCTGCAGACATATCGGCAACAGCTTCACCATTCACCATGGCGCGATCTATCAGAACTTAAACTTTGATGATGTCCTGAATGCCTGCATCAGTTTTCTGAACAGCAATCCCAGCGAAACGATCATCATGAGCGTAAAAGAAGAACATACCCCTACTGATAATACCCGCAGTTTTGAACAAACCTTTGATGCGTATGTGGCGCAGAATGCTTCAAAATGGGACTTAGGAAATGGCATTTCTACTTTAGGATCTGTACGTGGAAAGATCAAACTTCTGAGAAGATTCAGCACAGGCAATACCAAAGGAATCGATGCCACCAATTGGGCAGACAATACCACCTTTGAGATCAACAATCCTGCTGCGGGTTTAAAGATTCAGGATTACTATAAGGTAGAGGACCTGAATGCAAAATGGACAACGGTGGAAAGCCTTTTAAATGAAGCAAAAAACAGCACGGTTAAAAAGCTATATGTGAATTACGGCAGTGGTTATAAACCAGGGATCTTCGGAATTCCGAACATCAATACCGTAGCCAATTCCATTAACCCTAAGATCAATACTTATTTCAGTGGCGCTGCTCATGGAAGATATGGAATCATCCCATTGGATTTCATTGACGCCACCAGAAGTCAGTTGATCGTAAATACCAATTTCTAAAAAGACCTGAAATACAAAAGGCCGACAAATCTGTCGGCTTTTCTATAGTTAACGCTTTTATCTTTGCTCTTCGCTGCTCGTTAATATAGGTTAAGAAAAGCCCTTAATCTGCGATAAATTGCTGTTCTGATAATTTAAAGGGCTTAAACCTGTCATTTCCTTGAAGTGACGGTGGAATCCGGCAAGACTGGAAAAGCCACTTTCATAGCTCACCTGTTTCACACTTAAATCCCCTCTTCTTAAAAGCTGACAAGCATATTTCAGACGTGTTTCTATCAGGAAGCGCATATAGGTGCGCCCCGTCTCCGTTTTAAAATACCGGTAAAAGGAATTCGGACTGATATTGGCAATCCTGGCCATGTCTTCAATTTCTATCTTTCGCTGAAAATTGGCCATGATATAGTCGCAGATCGCACGAATGGGTTTGTTTCCAGCTCCCGGCATTGCATTCGGAGTCATTGCAGTGCATATCAGATTTTCATCAGTATACAGGTTCCCGATATAGATCAATACATCCATCAATAACAAGATTCTGGCAGCTCCTTTTACATGAACAATGCGGTGCATCAAATAGCCGATATACCGGTTCGTACTATCCTGCAAAAAAACACCTCTTTTAGATTTTTCAAATAAGGTTCTCAGCACTGCATTTTCAGGTAAAAAGAGAAATTCCGAGCCCCAGAAGTTCTCTGCAAAATGAATCACAAAGAGCTCTACCCCAGGACTGGTACGCTCACTAAGGTAGGTTGCGTCAAACTGATGCCGGTGAACCAAACCAGGGCCAATCAACAAGACATCCCCTTCTGCAAACCGCTGTTCTTCCTCTCCGAGGATCCAACGGCCTTTTCCCCGCTTTACATATACCAGTTCAGATTCAAGATGGTAATGTAAAAAATTATTAATGTTCGGAGAACGGTCGAATCGCACATGGAATGAGCTTCCTAAATTATCCGCCGATTTGATTAATTGTGGTTTCATTCTGAATGAGAAATTAAAATATTTGGTTTGCAGGTAACAAAGCCATTACACAGCTTCTAAAGAACAGACCCCATTCTCCTTCAAATTGCCTACAGGAAATAAAAATAGTCTTCTCTTTCTACAAAGCATACCAGATAAGTATACTTTCTATACAAAAGCATATACATTATTTACATAATCACTACAGTCCATAGCGGGAATATGCGCTTTAAGTATATTGAATCCATTAACTAAATTTATTCATCCCATTTATGAAAACAAACCTATTATTCAAATCAGGGACCATCACCCTGGCTGTGATGATGGTCTTCACGACGATCATCAGCTGCAAAAAAAACAGGAACAATGCTGAGGTACCTACAGAAACAGGATCAGTTTTAACCAAAGAAGAACAGCTCGGCATTGCCAAAGCTGGTTTTTCGCCAACAGGAGCTTTCAAAGCAGATGGCGGATACATTGTGGAAGGAGACATCTTCCTGAAGCCTTCAGATCTGATTACTCAGGCAGCCCTGATTAAAGAACTGCAATCTGGCAAGCCAGTTACGGAGCAGTACAAAACCACCTTCCAGGTCACCGGATTACCAAGAGTCCTCAAAATAAAAGTGAGTGCAGGCGCGGCCCAGAAAGTATTTACAGACGCCACCACAGAAGCCATTAAAAGGTATAATGACCTTAGCCTGAAGTTAACCCTGACTTTACTTGATTCGGCCTCAGCGACGACCGAAGACATCCTGATCAAAGGAGAAACTTTTAGCGATCCCAGAGTTTTAGGACAATCGGCCGGTTTTCCGGATGCCAATGGAAATCCTGCAACACCGATTAAACTCAGCAATACCCATTACAATAAAGACTTTACCAATAATAATCTACTGGCAACGGTTGTTGCCCACGAAATCGGACATGCGATTGGTTTCAGACATACGGATTACGCAGACCGGACCTATAGCTGTGGTTTAACGCCATGGGAAGCTTTTTTAAGGCAACTAGGCATCAGTGTGGGTAATGAAGGCGATGGCGGAGTTGGTGCCATTCATATTCCGGGAACACCAGTAGGTGGAGAACCAGGTTCATGGATGCTGGCTTGTTCTGATGGAACGAATCGTCCTTTCACTGCCAGTGATGTTGTAGCCATCAAAGCTTTATATCCAAAAACAAATTAATTCATCTGCATCGGTTGATGCATTTTATAAAGAAGGAGTTGCCCCTGTTCATCCGGTCTACCCATGGAAGAGCTTGCGGCAACTCCTTTTTAATGGTGCTCCATGTATCAGGTCAACTGCCGGCTCCGGCAAGTTTAAAAGATGAAAATTCTAAAAGAATAGATAGAGAAATCCAAAGACATCGTACTTTAGTATGAGCAAAACGAAAACATGAAATTATTAGGACTTATTGGCGGAACCAGCTGGGTATCAACAGTAGAGTATTATACCCTCATCAATCAGGGAATTAACGAAAAACTGGGAGGATTAAACTTCTCCGAGTGTATGATCTATTCTTTCAATTTCGCAGACATCAAGAAGAATATCGATGCCGGCGACTGGGACACCATTTTCCAAATGTTTTTAAAGGCCTGCAATGCTTTAACCGCCTCAGGAGCGGAAGCCATTGTTTTATGTGCCGCTACTGCACACAACATCGCAGACAGGCTGCAAAAAGAAACCCATTTGCCCATCCTCCACCTGGCTACCGCAACAGCGGTTGAAATCCAACGACAAGGTTTAAAAAAGGTGGCATTATTGGGAACCCGGTTCACGATGGAATTTGATTTCTTCAAAACAAAACTCGCCGGTCATGGCATTGAAACGCTGATCCCAAATGCCGAAGACCGGGCTTATATTCATGCTTCGATTTTTGACGAAATGGCCCAGGGCATTTTTAAAGCGGAAACAAAAGCCGGTTATTTGTCCATTATCCAGAGATTGATCAATGAAGGTGCAGAAGGCATTATACTCGGTTGTACAGAAATTCCTTTACTGCTGAAACCGGAAGATATCCCTGTCCCTTCATTTGACACGGTACAATTGCACACCAGAGCAGCCATAGATTTTTCCCTTTCTTAAATGAACACGATCCAACATTTCTACCGGTATTATCTGGCCTGTATTTTACTTCCTTTATTGCTTGTGGCCTGTAGTCCAAAAATCAGCAGGGATTCCATACTTCGGGTGGGCACCACCGGTGATTATCCACCCCTGACCAGCCTGGACACCCTGACCGGTAAGTTTAGCGGGGAAGACATCAATATGGCATTGGCACTCGCCAAACATCTGGGTAAAAAAGCGGTGTTCGTAAAAACAACCTGGAAAACGCTGAGCGAAGACCTGCTGGCCAACAAGTTTGACCTGGCGATGGGTGGGATTTCCATCAATGCAGCCAGAGCAAAAACATTTAATTTCTCCTCCCCGCTCCTGCTGGACCGGAAAGTGGCGGTTTTTCGTTTATCGGATCAATCCAGATTCCGGGATTTCAAATCTATAGACCAGCCAGACGTCAGGGTGATTGAAAACATTGGAGGAACCAATGAAGCGTTTGCCCGATTGCACATCCGACAGGCAAACCTGCAGGTGATTGCCGACAATCAGCAGGTTTTTAAAGCCTTGTTGAATAAAACTGCGGATGTCATGTTTACGGATGAGACAGAGGCAAAATATCAGCAAACAAAACACCCGGAACTTTCCTGGCTCCGACTGGACGAAAACATCAGTCCTCCCTATGCAAAGGCCATTATGTATGCCAAAAAAGATACCCTTTTGCTGCAGAAAGTAAATCGTTGGTTAAAAGTCAAGCCAAAGGTTACTGAAGGTACTCCATATAGAAAATAGCAGGTCGCTGATCAAATCAGCACATGGGGCTATTCAATTTCAACAATTGATCAGCCCCATGTTCAGTTTGGCCTGGTTCGAAGCTTACCTGTCGCAATTACAATTGCCTCTTTCGTCGCAATATCCACTCCCCAGACCGTCGTTCCCTCTGCAGGACAAATCGCAGGCGCGCTCGCCTTCAGTCCAGCAAATTTTAGGCTCAGTACCGCCCATTACGTTTTTCATTTCGGCGCGATTCAGTTTTCTTAGATTTAATGATTTTTCCATTGTTTTAAGTTTAAATTCGGTTTTGTTTTGATTAGAAAACAAGCTACGAATTAATTACATTAAAAGAAAAAACAACAATCATTCTTTACTATTTCTTATGTTAGAGAAAAATAACCATCGATATGTTTTTTCAATTTAAGGAACAACTGCCGCAGCTTGCAAAGTATTGGGATGCCTTTATGGCGATGCATCAACGTATTGAAGTGCCTGCAAAAACCATTCTTTTGGCGGAAGGCGAGGTTTCAAAGAAATCTTTCCTGATCGAGAAAGGCTGTTTGAGGGTTTGGTTTAACAACAATGGTAAAGATACCACCTTCCAGTTTTTCTTTGAAAACGAGGGGCTCTCCTCTCTGGAAAGTTTCCGGAAAAACATCCCAGGCATGTTTAGCATTGAAACAATAGAACCTTGTGTCCTTCATGTGCTTCAAAAGAAGGATTTCAACCGGATGATGGAGGAACTGGAGCAGCAGCCTGCAGTACTCAGGGAAATGATGAATGTGATGATGGAAAGGCAGCTGCACTACATGAAGGAATTCCTATCTTTCATCAGACATAGCCCCCAGGAGCGTTATTTAAACCTGCTCAGGGAGAAACCAAAGTTGATTCAGCGGGTTCCACAACATTATATCGCTTCTTATCTCGGAATTACCTCTGTTCATTTGAGCAGGATTAAGAACAAAATCCTTAAAGAAAAGCGGGTTTGATTTGATAACATATGTTATCGTCCATCCTGCTTATTGCCGCTACTTTTGTTAAAAAAGAATAGGAACCCAACCAAAGGTTCCGCCTCACTATTAAAAACAAATAAATGAAAGCAGCAATATTATACGCCCTTGGCGAAACCCCAAAATATGGAGAATTTAACACCCCAATTCCTCAAAATCCAGATCAGTTATTGATCAGCATTAAAGCAGCCTCGGTAAAAAATCTTGACAAAAGCATCGCCAGTGGCGCACATTATTCCAGCAATACAGGTTCATTTCAACCGATAGTGGTTGGCATAGACGGTGTTGGTGTATTGGAAGACGGCAGCAGGGTTTATGCCCCAGGTCTTCAGGGCATGATGTCAGAAAAAGCCTTGATTGATAAAAACCGGTTCGTCCGATTACCCGATCATCTCGATGAGGTGACCGCAGCAGCATTACCCAATGCAGTTCTTGGGGCAGCAGCAGGGTTGCGCTACCGTGCAGAAGTTAAACCCGGAGATACGGTATTGATCAATGGTGCAACAGGTGTTACCGGCAGGATTGCTGTGCAGATTGCAAAACACTATGGTGCCAAAAGAGTGATTGCTACCGGTAGAAACGCAGCCTCCCTGGAAAGCCTTAAAGCCCTTGGCGTTGATCAGGTCATCTCCTTAAAAGGGACTGATGATGAAATCCTTCAGGCCATCAGAGAAATCCACCTGCATACTCCCATTGATTCGATGATTGATTATCTATGGGGCCATCCGGCCGAACTGATCCTTCAGGCTTTAGGCGGAAAAGGGAAATTCACACATCCCCTGCGTTTTGTTACCGTTGGAGGAATGGCTGGCGACCAGATCCGGTTGTCGTCGGGAATACTGAGAAGTGCTGACATCACCTTGATTGGTTCGGGAATCGGGAGCTTATCGGAAGGATTGATGCAACAACTCTTCAAAGAGGTCTTACCGGAAATGTTCCTGCTCGCTGCCGATGGAAAGTTAAAAATTGATACGGTCACCGCTCCGCTTGAAGAGGTCGAAAGCGCATGGAACGAGGACATCGATTCGGGAAAAAGATTGGTGATCCTGATGTAGACACCAGGCCTAAAGTCACGGGCATGCCGCCGATAAAGGAAAATGAAGGAATATGTGCCCGGCCGGGATGGAGAAAATGGCGAAGAAATCTGGCTTTCCTTCGCCAAAATCACTTAATCAATAGACAAAATGATAAACTAAACTAAGCTGTAAAATGCGTTCTTTGAAATGACCAATAATAAATTTCAAAGAAAATCAGATGTCTACCCTGGAAGCAAAGATGAAGATCGATCTTAATGACCAGCAGTCATTATGGATCGGGTTGAGGGCAGGAGAAGAACCTGCACTTTTCAACTTATATAAGCAACTCTACAATCCCCTGTTCAATTATGCTTTTATCCTTTTTAAGGAAAGGGAAAATGTGGAGGATGCCATTAATCAGATGTTTCTGGAACTCTGGGAAAACAGGCTGAGTCTTAAACCCGTGAGCAATGTAAAAAGCTATCTGTTTACTTATCTGCGGCGGAAGATCAGCAGGGAAAAAGCGGTCATCAACAGAGCGGTCCTTCCAACAGTGGAAACCTTTGAACGATCCATCATGGATTACATCATTGAATTACAGGTGGAAGAAGAACTTAGGGACAGTATATTTAAAGCCATCAACAAATTAACAGGGCGACAAAAGCAACTGATCATGCTCCGGTTCTATGAGGACCTGGAGTATACTGAGATTTCAGAAAAAACGGGCCTGGCGACACAAACCGTTTACAACAACATCCACCAGGCGATCAAAATTTTAAGGACCGATTTAAAAATTCCAATGTACATCCTGATCTGGCTCCTCAAAAGATAAAGAACCAGGCCCCTCAAAAGAGCAGAAATCTGGTTCATAGAAAGACAGGAAAGAGGATCAGGATGACTCCCGGCCCGCTCTCCTGTCTTTTTCTTTTAAGCGGATCCCGCTAAGGATCAACCAGTAAAAAATCCTTCTTTGCGACCCTGAAAGTATCCGTAGATAAGGCTTCCGGAAGATAAAGGCCCTGAAAGGCAATTGAACTTCCTTTTTTCACCCTTTTGACCACTGATTTTTGTTCCGTAGATTTAACCAGGAGCCTGCGGTCTATACCATCAACATCGGTATAGGTCAGCGCTGTGGCTACATTTCCCCGCTCTGCACTGCCCCAGTTGATGAGGACAGAATCTGGGTTAACCGACGTGGAAACAATATTTCTGTTTAGAATTGAATTCTGGTAATTGTTACCATAAGCACTTCCGGCAATGGTTAAGCCTACAGATTTATTCCCGATCTGGTCTTCGGTAAATACGTTAAATAAATAAGAACCTTCGGCCATCGGATCCAGAAGCCCTTCATACATACCCGTAGCTGAAGCGGGCAAAATAAACTCTTTTGTGTTTTTACCGGCATTCCAGTGAATGATGGTTTTAACCGCTGTTTTATTCGGCGGGAGGATCCAGGTCAGCCTGATCCGTTCTTTGCCTCCGATCACCTTTAGGGAATCTACACGGGTTGCGTAAATGAGCTCCCCATTTTTCACGTATGCTGCAATGGGATCTCCCATTTTGGAACAGCCCGCCAATGTAACGGCCAATAACAATATGATGATATATTTCATGATGCGTAATTCTTAATTGATTTATAACTCAGGTTGTCCCCAGAATTGTAGTTCCATAATGTGTATAAAGTCGGTATTAGACCAGTTTTGAAGCATTTTAAGACGGATATACCTGACCGGTGGATTATTGATATCGAAATTAAACTCTTCTCCTGCCTGCGCATACTTGATGTCTTCAGATGAATTCTGCCCATTGGGAAGTCCGGAAGGCTTCAAAGATTCATATTCACCCAGTTTAATCCAATTCGTCCAGCTTCCATCTGAAGGAGGATCATTGGATCCCCAAAGTTCAAACTTCCGGACATTGCCATGGTTAAATTCATAGTAATTTTCTCCACGCTGATATTCTTTAAAGCGGCTCAATTTCGCTTTGGTTCCAAGATCAAAGGTGAACCAAAGCGGCAGTCCCAGCCCGGGATTGGTATGAAAACCAGTTCCACCGGTAGAATTGTTCCATAGATTTTCCATCACCCAGCCATAACCATCCCCCCTATCGGTGGGGAGCTGCACTTTGTTGAATTTCGTACGGTCGAGCCTGATTTCCAGAATGGGTGTAATCTCTTTAAACAAGGTATCAGACAAGTTGCCAAAACGGTCCCTGATATAAGCGCCTACCCGTATCGGTTTCGGCTCATATCCTCTGATGCTAAAATTCCCTAGTTTTGCTTTCGTATAATAAGTATCAATCGCAGCCATCTCCCCATTTTTATCCGGCATAATCACCACAATGGCAATATCCGATTCGTTTTTGTTTGTAAAGGCGACATTCATTCCTCCGAAATCATCTTTCAAAACCAGTTCCTTAAAAGCCTCTGTAAAAGGAGGACTTAATGGATTTACCGTAACCGTTACGGCATCCGACAGGTTCTCTCCTTTATCCACGGCATACAGCTTCACCTCATAAGCTTTGGTCTGCCCGAAACCATCCACAATCAGGGAATCATTACTGTAAGAAGCTTTTATTTCTCTCTTTACCCCCGGCCGGATTTCGTATTCTGCCTTGATGTAAGACAGGTCATTGTCTGCAGGAATTTTATAGGTAATCTTTGCCGCGCCATTTTTATTCGTTACGACCACACCGGTCACCACCCCCGGCTTCTGCCCGTCCTTAAACAAGGGTTTATTCAAGCCGTTGTCTTCCTTACAACCATACATCATGGCGAATAAAAGCACAGGAACCATTAATTTATATATTTTCATAATGCTGTTTTTCTAATGTCTACCAACCAATATTTTGAGCCAGATTTCTGTTGACCGTGATGTTACCTTCCTTGATCGGCCAGAAATAATCTTTCAGGGCAAAGGCCTGCACATACAATGTTTTCTGGCGGTAATACCCTTCTGCAGTTTCCTGCTCCAGGTCCCATCCTTTTACCGGTCCATTAAGCACTGCGGGCGCCTCCTTCCAACGGCGAAGGTCCCAGAAACGGCTTCCTTCAAATGCCATTTCGATCAACCTTTCCTGATGAATAATTTCCCTTAACCCATCTTTTGATCCTGGTTTTGCAGGATTTGTTGAAAATGCTGCCCAGGATTCTACCACTCCTTTTAATCCCGCCCTGTTCCTCACCTTATCCAGGTACTGGTAGGCTTCCTGTCCCGGCCCTCTGACTTCGTTCGCGGCTTCAGCATGCATCAGGTAAAGGTCGGCAAGGCGAACAATTGGCCATGGATAATCCAGGACCCTATAATCCGAACCATCGTTAATGACATTTAAATAGCTGACCAGCTTTTTGGGCCAGTATCCCGTTACGGAATAGAGCTGCGCTCCTTTTCTTGAGGCTGTCCCGCCCGCCCGTGCTTCTATAGGCCATACATCGCTTCCGTCTTTAAATTTCCCCAGACCATACCAGATTCCTCCGTCAAAGCCCATATCGGCATAAAAACGGGATTCTCTGTTGAAATGCAATTCTATGGTCTGGTAACCTGGTTTGATATAAAATTTTTCATTTTCCGTACCTGTTCTCAGATTTAAGCGGTTGGCATAATTCCAGGTTTTATCTTCTGTAATCGGGACGCCATTGCGGGTATAAAACAGCTCTGCAATCTTAATCGGCGGAGCAAGAATAGACTGTACCGTTTCATTCAGGAATTTTGAGGGGTCTAACCTCGCCTGGGCTTTTCTTTGCAGATCGTAGGTACGACTGTTGGAAGCCCCCCAAATCTGTTCCGTATTCCACCTTTCCGTCACGGCATTCTGAATGCTCAGCGTTCTTAACGTTTCCGGAGAAAGTGCGCCGGTAGTTGCGTTAGGGATAAATTCATATAGCTTAACGCCTGCGCTTTCTGCTACAGAAATCGCTTCGTTGCAGGCCAATAAAGCACGTTCCCATTTTTTCTGATCTGGAGCCGGATTAAAAAGTACAGTTCCATCCGGACTCTGCAAGCTGGAGAAATCAGGATTCCCATTAAAAAGAGGGCTGGCCACGAGCACCAGCATCCTTGCTTTAATCGCCAGAGCAATCGGTTTGGTGATCCGTCCAAGATCTGTGGTCGGCTTATCTAATATGTTGGGTAAATCTGTTGCCGCTTCATCCAGCAATCCGGCAAGGTAATCTGCACATTTATCGATGGGCTGCCGGAATACCTTGACCTCTTCAGGCGAAGCCGAAACGGGCATATTTTTATCAATGATGGGAATTGGTCCATACATCCTCAGGAGGTAAAAATGATAATAGGCTTTTAAAAATTTCACTTCTGCCCTCCATTTTTTCTTCTCAAAATCACTCATATCCAGTACAGAATTGATGTTTTCAAGAAAGATATTGCAGTCTCTGATCCCTCTGAACAAAGGCTGTCCCAGATTCTCTCCATCCCAAAAGTTAAGATAAGGACTGGTGACGCCCTGCTCCCCTTTTGCAATGCGCCAGGCCGTAGGGTCAATATTTTTAATGTTGTCAAAAAACCAGTATTCATCGCCCGCAAGCATGGCCGGATTTTCACTGGGAGAACCTTCTCTTGGCAGGTAAGAATAACAGGTAAACAGAAATTTCTCTGCCTGCGACCTCATAGAAAATGCGCTGCCGATAGTGGCGATATTATCAGGAACAACATCCAGGTATTTCTTACAGGAATTCAGCGTAGAAAGTACGATGATCAGGATTAGTATATTTAGTTTCTTCATTTCTTTATTTGTTAAAAGGTCACATTAACACCAAAATTGAATACCCGTTGAACCGGATAATTGAAGGCATTACCGCCCAGCTCGGGATCCCAGAGGGTGAATTTGCTAAACGTGAGCAAATTGCTGCCATTGGCATAAATCCTTAGCTTTTGAATGTAGAATTTGCTCGTCATTTTGGTAGGAAAGGTATAGCCCAATTCTACCTGTTTTAACCTGAGCAAAGCGCCATTACGCATAAACCAGGTACTCGTCTGACTGTTATTCGCAATATTATTGGTCGATAAGCGTGGCCATAAGGCATATAAATTTCGGTTGTCTTCAGACCAATGGCTGTTTGCATAAGCAGATAATAAAGCCCGGCTATCGTTAATAAAAGGAGAAGTATCTCCATTTCTGGCCAGATCACCATCTGTCTGATAATTGGTAATCCAGAAAGAAGTACGGCCCAGGCCATTAAAGAAACTTGAAAAATCAAAGCCTTTATACCCAACCGAGAAACCGAATCCATAGACAATCTCCGGAGAAGTTGGGAAACCAAGACCAATTCTATCGGCGGGTGTGATTTGTCCGTCGCCATTCAAATCACGGTATTTGATGTCGCCGGGTAAATAAGTTCCGAAAGTCTGCACCGGAGAATTTTTAATGTCTGCTTCGTCTATAAATAAGCGTTCCGCAATGTATCCTTCCTGCTGATTTAAAGGACGCCCCACTAAGGTACGGTAGGCTTCTGCATACTCCGGCTCTTCGACCTTCAGGTAGCTGTTGGTGGCATAGGTAAAGTTTGCAGTTGCACTCACAAAAAAGGAATTATCAAAGCTTTTGGTATAATTGACAGAGGATTCAAATGCTTTGGACCTTGCCTCACCAACATTTGCCCGGACTCCCGCAGATAAACCCATGGTAGTCGGAATAAAGGCCCTGTTCATCAGGATGCTTTCCCGTTTATCGGTTGAATAATCCGCAGTGATGTTAAAATCTTTGATCTGCAGATCGAAACCGAGATTGAGCCTCCTTGCGGTTTCCCAGGTGATGTTCCTGTTGTCGTACCTGTTTACCGATACACCGGGCCGGTAATATTCAAAATTTTGTCCGAAGGTAGCCCCTCTATCTCCATTATTCAGGTTAACATCAGAAAGGTAAAAGAAACGGTCGCTCTGATCGCCGATGGCGTCATTTCCGATTAAACCGTAGGTCGCACGCAGTTTAAAGCTGGAAACGATCTTCTTTAGTCCGCTCCAGAAAGCTTCATTGGAGATGTTCCAGGCAATTCCTGCCGATGGAAAAAAGCCAAAGCGTTTATCTTCAGAAAAGCGCTCCGATCCATTGTAACCAAAGTTCAGCTCTGCCGTATACCGGCTGTTATAGCCATAAGAGAAACGCCCGGAAAAGCCTACATTCCGGAAAGGAAGGGAAGCTTGTAAGGAACCGGAATTGGCAGCAATGCTATTGCGCAGGATGCCAACCAACATGCCGCTGATGGCATGTTTACCTCCAAAAACCTCATCATAATTCAGTGCTGTTTCCATATAGGAAGAGGTAGAAATCTCTTTGGAACCTTCCCTGTAATCCAGGGTTTCAGTTCCGCTGGATTCGTTGAGTACATTTAAGACATATTCATTCGTCGATTTATCGTAATTGCTTAAATTATAATAGAAGGGATTATAAGTTCTCTGCACATCGAAGTAAGACCTTCTTTGTGTACTGGCCATCAAACGCGCTTTTAATCCGGGGAAAAGGAAACCAGACAGGTCTTGTTTAATTTCTATCTGTGCCAGCATCAATGACCTGGAAGAATCTTTATACCCTTTAACCATATCTGCATAGGGGTTTAGAAAACCACCGGTTTCCGAATTCCCGAAAAGGATATGCTGGGTATGCTGGTTGGCTGCATCGGGTGCATAATAAGGAAGGAACAAGACAGGATTGGTATTCATAATTTTCTTATACACCCCTGTTCCCCCATCAACAGGTCCGGTATAGTCATCGAAATTTCCATAAAGCCTTACCGCCATCTGGGTGGTTGGGGTAATGTTGACATCCACATTGGAGCGCAGGGAGTAAGAGCTCAGTTTGATGTTATTATTGAAATTATTACGGTTGTCGACCTTCATAATCCCGTTGTCTTTATTCATCGTTCCGGTTACAAAATAGCTGGCTACTTTTCCTCCACCCGTGATGCTTAAATTGCTTCTTTGGTTCTGCGTGGTTTTCATCAACAGGAGGTCCATCCAGTCTGTGGCAGGATAAACGATCGGGTTAATTCCCGCAGCCGTGGCATCAATTTTATTCTGCGAATAGAGTAATTTCCCTAAGGGATCTCTGGTAGAGATCGCCTCATTATGGAGGCGCATAAAAGTAATGGGATCTGCAAGATCTATATTTTGAGTGGGCTGTGACAAGGAATAATTATGTTCAAGATTAATTTTCGCTTTCCCATCATACCCCCTTTTGGTCGTCACGAGGATAATCCCGTTTGCTCCCCTCGCACCATAAACAGCTGCAGAGGTCGCATCTTTAAGGACAGAAAAACTGGCAATATCATTGGGCTGCAAGCGAGCGAGGTCCGTTGCGGTCAATTCCAATCCGTCAATTAAAATCAGGGGTTCTTTTTTATAGCCGAAAGTTGCCGCACCGCGGATAAAGAACTCTGCATTGTCCTGTCCTGGTTCTCCACTGCGCTGGTAGGCAATCATCCCGGCCACACGTCCGGATAAGGCAGTGGTGAGGTTGCTGGAAGGAACCTTTAGTTCAGAGGGTTTAATCGTCGTAATCGCACCGACCACACTCTCCTTTTTCTGGGTTCCAAATGCGACTACCTGAACCTCATCGAGTGTAGAGTTGTCTTCTCTCAATGACACATTTACAATGGGCTGATTGGCCGGTTTCTCTACGGAAATATAACCCACCATTTTGAAAACGAGAATTGAATTTGCCGGTACTTTAATAGAGTAACGCCCATTGACATCTGTACTTGTCCCTACGCCGAGCTTAGTTTTTACATAAACGGAAACTCCCGGAAGCGGTCTTTGCAGGCTGTCCATTACTACGCCCTGAATCAGCGTATCTGCTTTTACTTTCTGCACAGGAATGGCTTTTTTCTCTGGTTCCAGATCGAAATCTTTCCGGGGCAGGACCGCAACAAGGTTCTTTGAAATGTTGAAATTAAGTCCTGATTTGGTGCTCAGTTCTTTTAACAGCTGAATGATGTTTCTTTCTTTCTCTGCCATCGTAATCGGGACTACCTTTTTCATATCCTCCCGGCTATACGAAAACCGTAAATCGGAAATCCGCTCAATTTTGGAGAAGACCTCCAGAATGGGTTCTTTATTAAAGCCGATGGAAAAGACCTCCTTTTTTTTCAAGCCCGTTGCCTGTGCTGTGGAGGTCGTCAGGATTGAGGGACCGGTCAGCAACAAGAGTAACAGTAAAAAGGAGAAAAAATCGTCCGCATGAAGTAGCTGCTTTTTTCTCATAGAATTAGAATGATTTGGTTGGTTTATATTTAGTTAATTAGGTTTATGGAGAATTATGGCAATGGTTCGAAAATAATGTGCTGTTCCTCATCAATCCTCCAGCTCAGGTGGTTGATATAGGCAATGGAACTCAGGATATTGGAAAGCGGCTGACCGGAATAATCACCAGTAATTTTCTTCAATTCGCCATGACAACGACTGATATCGATTTCTGCGCCATAGCAGATCTCCAGCTTATCGATCACATTGATCGTATTGCTGTCGTTGAAATACAGCTTCTGCTCCAGCAGTTCGTTCAGTTCCTGTTTGCTTACCGTTCTTTTCTCGGCAGCGCTGGTTTTATTGTTGACCAGCATCATCGTTCCAGGCTCCAGAATTTCGGCCTGCTGAATTCCGGGCGGTTGTACTTTTACGTTACCGTTGACCAGGATGACAGCCGATTGCAGGGCGTTTTTAAAATCCCGGACATAGAAAGCCGTTCCCAATGCAGTCGTCGTGGTATGCTTACTATAAGCGATGAAAGGTTTGTCTTTCTGAGGGAAGATTTTAAAATACACCTGCCCGTAAACGGCAACTTCCCTGAAATCATCATTGTAATCATCAGAGATGAGCAATTTCGCGCCGGGATAAATAATCGCTTCCGTACCATCCGCCAGGGTAATACTTTTTTGGCTTCCCTTCCCTGCTTCAACAGATCTTCCTGCTAAATTCTCATAAGTACTTTGCGGCCGCGTTCTGGTTTTAAAAAGAATAATGGCCGTACTGAATACAAGGAACAAGGAAGCGGCAATTCCTATCCACAAGTATGGAGGGCCTTTTTTAGCCTTTTCCTGCTGTACTTTTCTAAACAATGCGATGAAGTTAAGCTGCTTCGCTTCGATGAGCTCTTCCGGCATTTTCCCTTCCAGCAACCATATACATGTCTTTGCTTTTTCAAAGGTTTTCTGCTCCTGAGGATGATCCAGGAGCTGTTGCCGCCATTTGTCGGGAACCTGCGTACCTTCCGTTAAACAGTAATCTATAAATTCAGTATCGTTCAGTAATTCTTCAATCGTAAGTTCAGGCTGTTTCATTAAATCATGTCGTTGGTATTTTATAGTGCAGAAATGGGCTTTGTTCTACTCGTTTTTTTTGATAAAAAATACAAACAACTGATAATGAGTGAATTTATTTTCAAAATATATCAGTAAAGCAGATCTTACCATACCTCAAGATCAGTGTGATTTATCTTCCTTACGTTTGTATGTACCGGATGTTCGAGCATAAATATTTAGGAAGCACATCAGGGAAAATATAATTTTCAAAAAAAGACAGCAATTAAAACGAGGTTTGATATGGAATTAGGAATAGACAGTTTTGCAGCGAAGTTTAATATAGATGGGCCGGATGCCCCGACTGACGCAACAGCTATTGCGCAGTTACTGGAAAGGATTGAATATGCCGATCAATCGGGAATTGATGTTTTCGGAATCGGGGAACACCACAGGCGTGAGTTTCTGGATTCAGCACCCAGTAATATTCTTGCTGCCGCAGCCGGCAGAACAAAAAACATCAGGTTAACCAGTGCGGTAACGGTTTTGAGTGCCGCTGATCCGGTTCGCGCCTTTCAGGATTTTGCAACCCTGGATCTGATTTCTCAAGGTCGTGCGGAGATGGTCGTTGGCCGTGGTTCATTTACGGATGCTTTCCCATTATTTGGATATAAACTTCAGGATTACGATCAGCTGTTTACCGAAAAACTCGATTTGTTACTACAGATCCGTGACCATGAAAAAGTAACCTGGTCGGGTCAGTTTCGCCCGGCTTTAGTGAATCAGTCGATCTATCCAAGACCGGTTCAGGAGAAATTGCCGATCTGGCTTGGTGTTGGTGGTACGCCACAATCTTTTGCCCGTGCAGGAATGCTTGGATTGCCATTGATGGTAGCGATTATTGGCGGCCAGACACACCAGTTCCGCCCTCTGGTAGATTTATACCGTAAAGCAGGAAAAGAAGCAGGCTTTTCAGAAGATCAGCTGAAAGTGGGTATCCACTCCCTTGGATATGTGGCCGAAGGAAGTCAGCAAGCAGAGGATGAGTTCTATCCCGGATATGCTAAATCCATGACCAATATTGGTAAGGAACGCGGATGGCCACCAATGACCAGGGATCGTTTTGAATCTCAGTTGGGTCCTCAGGGCGCACTTTTAGTGGGTAGTCCCGAAGAAATAGCTGCAAAAATCCTTAGGCATTCGGAAGCACTCGGCGGTGTATCGAGGTTTACTTTCCAAATGGATACCGGGAATTTATCCCATGAGCAACAACTAAAATCCATCAATCTGATTGGTACAGCGGTAGCACCACTGTTAAAAAAATAATCAAGAGGGCGCAGTTCGCTTAGATAAAGGGGCCGGGCCGGAATTTTTCTGCCTGGCCCTGTTTTTTGGCAGCTTTCCTTTTTGTTTAACTACTTTTCTGTTTTGCAGGGTATCGGCCTTGATCTGCAGTGCAGGCAGGGTTTCTTCCTGATCTTTGCTTTCGATTTCCGGAATTTCCGGTTGAACCGCGTCGAATGCACCTGCATATACGCTGTCTGAAACCTGGGTTCCTTCGGCGTTGACAAAGGAAATATAGACTTCCATATGTTCCTCTTTATAGTCCTGATCAAAATAGAGCAGGTCTTTTCCTTCGATGCGCTTTGAACCACTTGGATGATAACTCACCAGGCCCAGCTCAGGAAAAGAAACCAGTAACATTGTACGGTCATGCCTGCGCTGACTCGAAATATCCGAGGTATCCCATGTAAATGCGATTCCATGCTCCGTTTTTTCAATCTGAACTTGTTTCGCAGCAGGAAGTTCCCCTTTACTCAGCAGTACTTTACTGTAATCGATACTGATGTCTGGATAGGCTCCCTGAAGGGCATTCATTTTGTTATAAGAAACAGCCTCATTATAGGCATTTCTATTGGTTCCGGCTGCTTCGAACCGAAAGCCCAGCTGGATAAAAGGAAGTGCTGGTTGTAAAAAATGGTTCACCACGGTCATTTTTTCACAATTCGCCCTCCTTGCCGGCGTTAAAGGTTTACTGCTCTTGCCGATCTTTCTCATGATGTTCTCTCCATTGAGCACATAAGCGACCAGATTTCCGACCCGTCCATGGAGCATTCCGAACGGACCACCTACTAATTTTCCCATTTATTTGTTTTTAAATTCTTTAATAAAAATTATTCTACTCAATATACGGAATAAGTTTCATATGCGATTAATTTGCGCTTTCTTTCTTTTCAGCTATGATTGGGAGATAAAAGAGGGTTTAAAGGTCCGTTGGACCAATGAAGGATCAATCAACCCCCTATGATAGATCAAGTATTGTTCAATTGAAAGTAAGCGGAAATAAAGCGCAGATACAACGCAGTTCTTAAAACCTTTTTCCATGCTTTTAAGCAAGCTTTAATTTTGTTTAATCTGTGCATACGACTATATTTGAGCTCCAACGCATAGGTTGTTGTTAAATTAATTCCCGATATGGAGCTTCTTGAATCTATTAAACTCGTTGATACCAGTTCTCTTGTCGATCGTGTAGAGGCCAATTTAGTTCAGCTGCTACAAGTAAAAAAACTGAAAATCGGCGACAGTATTCCGACAGAAATGGAACTCTGTACTTCCCTGGGTGTGAGCCGGACGGTAGTAAGAGAAGCCCTTTTACGATTGAGGATGATGGGATTAATTGAATCTAAAAAAAAGCGGGGAATGATCATCACCAGCCCCGATCTGTTTGGAATCCTCAGAAAAAGCATGAACCCTCACATCCTGGATGAGGAGACGTTAAAGGAAATTTTTGAAATCCGCCTGGTCTTAGAAATTGGAATGGCTGATTTCTTATTTAACCGCATCACTGCCGATGACATTAAAGATTTGAAAGAAATCATTGAAAAACAACCCGAAACACCAAAAGACTATATTTTTGAAATAGAACATGAGATCACTTTTCATGGAAAATTATATGAGATCGCAGGGAATAAAACCTTAAAGAACTTCCAGAAAATGCTGTTGCCCATCTTTGATTACGTACACAATAGCGGTCTGCTCAAAGAATCGGTGAACATTTCTAAGTTTGTATCTCATAAAGGCCTGGTCGACATTCTGGAAAATGGTTCTCCTGAATTGTTCAGGAATGCCATGCGGAACCATCTGGAAACTCATTTCCAGCGATTGTTCTAAATTAGCATTCCAGCTCCATCCTCAGCTTCAGTTGGGTTCAGGCATTCTTCCTATTTTTTTAGGGTGATGCGGCTACTGATAAATTTCCCCAAACGCTCATATCCGTTCTCATTTGGATGTAAACCATCGCTAAACAATGATTCATCAATCTGTTGATTTGATTTTAAAAAGAGTGTTCCTGCATCTGCATATGGAACTCCTTTCTTCTTAGCCATCAGTGCGATTTTTTTATTGAGATTTGAAACCCGGAGTTCCATCCCCCGGCGCGGCAGGATTCCCATGCACAATATCCCCGATCCAGCTTGTCTGGAACGGATGGCCTGCAACAGAAAATCCAGTCCTGCCACCATCTCCTCGTCGGTATTGACTTCCAGGTTATTGGTCCCAATCATCAGCACGATCTGCCGGGCAGAAAAACCATCCAATTCTCCATGGTAAATCCGCCATAAGACATTTTCAATGCGGTCCCAGCCGAAGCCCATATTGACGGTCTTAGGCCCACCGAAATAGGTTGACCATGATTTTTTCCCCCTTGCAACAGGTCCTTCGGGCATCCCTCCCCAGAAATGGGTAATAGAATTTCCGATGAGCACCATTTCCGGATGCTGTGTGGCAGCATATTTCAGTACTTCACGATGACGGGTCTCCCAATCATAGGTAGCGGCATCCCTTCTTTGTGTGCGTGGGATCATCGTGGAGTTTGCCCCTTCTGCTTCTTCAAAAATGGCTTTGATTTTCCTTTCGTAAGCATTTGCATAATTCATCATGCCCAGATCATTCGGATGCACCCCATCCACCATACTCTCTATATCCTGTCCGGTTTCCGCTTTTGAAAGCAGGTAAATCTTCTTTACTCCTGCTTTTTTCAGGGAATCAACTGTCAAATTCAGCAGCATGTTCACCCTTTCATATTCCGTTTTCTTCATTGGCTGCATGGCTGCTTCCGAATATCCATCATGTTCCGTTAAGAGAATAGGGATTCCGGGTCTTTTGAGCTGAATGCTTGCTACGGCATTCGCAATTCTCTTCCTGAACGTGGCATCAGTCATCTTATTACCGGTCATATTTGGCAGACAATCCAGTACATATAACCTGGCATCGATCTGTGTGATATAATCCAGTACTTCAGGTTCCAGCATCCCATTTCCCGAAAAACCAAGATTGACCAGCTGCCGGTCCAGCTTCCTTCCTAAAATGGAAGTCCAGGCCATCCCCGGGCGCGACGCACATGCTCCCTGAGCGATGGAAGTCCCGTAAACCACAATTGGTTGCTCCGGATTTACCGGCAATGCCTTAAAATCGCTCGCTTCCGGCACTTCAATCTCGAGCCAACTGACGCTGTTGTATAAAGGTAGGTACAAGGTATACTCCCTGTCTTTCAGGTGCTGGTCATTCCCGGAAATCTGGTTAAACCGATAGCTAATGGTATCACCGAAGGAAAATTTTCCCGCACACCAAAGCCATTTTCCATTCAGGTCTTTGGCATACAAATCTACCCCACTTACGCCTGTAGCAGGCATATGAGGCATCTGAAGCGCGCCTTTAACTGCAAATTTAACGACAATATTTTCTGCGTTTGTTCTGAACCTTAAAGTTAATCCTGCACTGTTTTCCGCCAAATTCCAGACTGCTTTCCTGACCTGCTTTTCCGCACTGGCCGGCAATCGGTCGTAATCACTTTTAAAGCCCTTAGACCAGCCCCTTCCCTGGATCACATTCAGCGTGTCGTTTACCGGATTCCATGATTTGAAGCCAATGTTGCTTTGTGCCACACAAAACCCGCCCGGGATTATGGACAGAATGCCGGAGATCATCGTCAGGGTCAGGATCAAAAAGTATCTTTTCATTTTTCAGGAATTATAGCGAACAAGGTTTACTAAGATAAAAGAAAGATTCCACATCAATAAGGTACCATCGTAAACATCCATTTTTGGGGATTTTTCCAGTCAGCCCCCTTAAAGGAGCCTATAGGAAGCTTGATCAGGACTTCGTTCCAGCCTTTTTTTAACCTGACTTTTGTGGGCTTCCGGAATTCATATCCCTCATCGGTTAATGGAATTTCCAGATCTCCTTTTAATCCCGGTTGGGCCCAATCCGGCGGAGCGATCGGCACTCCGTTTACCTGTATACCACTTTTACGATGGTCCCAGCTTCCTTTCTCCGGCGAATCGGAAGCATAAGAGCGCGACAAGTTATTGAACCCAATCCAAAACTCTTTACTTCCCTCCTGATCAGCCCATAACTTCGTATAAGCATACCAGGTGGTATTTTCCTGAGGGTTTTCCAGTTCGCCTTTTACCTCCGGCGCCCACCAATGCCTCAGGATGATCGTTCCGCCAACCGCTTCGAAAGCGGCCGGAAGCTGGTCTTTATCCTGTCCCTGTTGTTCCGGCATAAAGGAAGCAGACAAGTCCCCTGCATTGGTAAAAGGACCAAAAAACTTCCATTTCATTCCCGACTGGCGGACATAGGGAAATGGAAGCCCGGAGAAATACAATTCCTTATGGCGTAGTAAACGATTTTCAAAAACGGCAAAGCGGATGGCATCCTCCGATTCCGGCCGGCCAATGTTGGCAATCCAGCCTGACTTTCCTCCTCCTCTCCAGCTTCGTTCTGCAAAGGCCAGCATTGCCGGATAAACCGGATTCTGAATCAATGCATCTGCTGCTTTGGCGATCCTGCGGTCAGGCCAGTTGCAGATAATCCCACCCAGCGCATTTTCATTCCCCTGATCCAGGTTGGCAATTTGTCTGTTAAAAATAGTAACGACGCTCTCCAAAGGATCCATATGGTTCAGGTAAAGGTGCCTGGAATCAATGTACCGGATATTTTTATTCCGGCTTACTTTGGTCGCATCCTCCATCCAGAGCTGACGGATCGTGCCTTCTGTAAAATTCCCGCCGGGTTCCCATCCAATCATCTTCTTATTTAGCTTTTCAAGGGTTGCAGTGACCTCCGGAAGAAAGTTTGCATTCGTGATCCTGACCTCATCCGCCCCAATGTGCAGGTAAGGAAGGTCATAAGTCTGACAAAATTCAGTAATGATATTTTTGACGATGCGAAGACCTGTATCGCTTTGCATCTCTGTTTTCATCGCTCTTTTGAAGGCCGCACTATGTCCCGGCATGTCAATTTCAGGAATCAATTGAATATGCCGTGCTTTACAAAAGGCAATCAGCTCCTTCATTTCTGCCTCAGTATAATAATTTCCTTTGTTTCGAAGCATATTTTCCGGCGCGTGGAGCTGAGGATAAAGTTTACTTTCCAGTCTCCAGGCGATGTCTTCTGTCAGGTGAAGATGAAAAACATTTAATTTATAAGTCGCCATGACCTCAATCTGCTGTTTTAACAAAGCAACAGGCTGGAAGTTCCGGCCCACATCTGCCATGTATCCCCGCCAGGAGAAAGCAGGCCAATCTACGATTGTACAGGCGGGGATGCTTTGCGCTTTACCTGCCAATTGCCGCAAAGTTTGAAAACTATAGAACAGGCCTTTTCTATTGAATCCAAGAAGTGTGATTTTCTTTGCATTCACCTGAATCTGATAGGATTCTTCCGGAAAGGTTACCTTTTCTACCTTTCCGGTATCCAGCAGAATAAAGGAGGATCCCTTAACCGGGTTCATGCTGATTTTCAGGTTTAATCCAAGGTTGGCCAGCATCTTTTTCAGGATAACGGCCTCCTCCATCAGGCTCTTGTGCTTTAATACAATAAACTTGCAGGCCTTCAGGTCAAATGTCTCTTTTTCCCAATTCAGTTGCTGAGGTAAAGGGATTAAAGCAGGCCGTTCTGCGGTTTTCCACAGCGGTTGTGCAATTGAAATATCCGCTAAAAAAGCTAAAAGTGCAAAGATGACAAATTTCCGGAACCTCATACCTTGGTTTCTTTCTGCAGGTATTCTTCCAATAGTGTCGCACAATACCATTCCTGTCTTGGGAGATGGAAAGGTCCTTTAAACAGGTTTCCTTTTGCGGTTTGAGCCAGACTTCCATCTTTATGCAGGTACCCGAACCATTCTCCGTTTTCTTTATCGTGGAAATGTTTATAGGAATAGTCATGAACCATTTTATGCCATTTCGCATACTTTTCATCTCCGGTCATGGTATAGGCCAGTAAGGTTGCGATGATCACCTCATTATGTGGCCACCAGAATTTCATATCCTGCCAGTACTCCTGTACCGGTTTATCGTAAACATCTCTGAAATACAGGATTCCGCCATGTTCCTTGTCCCATCCCCGCTCCCACATATAGTCCAGCATCCGGCAACCAAGATCGATCAGCCGGGGATCATTGTCCCTGTATTTGGCCTCATGAAGGATAAACCAGGCCCCTTCTATCGCATGGCCCGGGTTTAATGTTCTTCCGTCAACATGGTCGATAATGCTTCCATCCGGTGCCACCTGCTCCATCACACAGCGGATATCGTCTTTCACGAAAAAAGTCTCAATCTCATTGATCCAATAGTCAATCCATTCGTCACATCTCGGATCACCAATAGTTTCTCTGAGCTGTTGTGCGGTATTCATCATAATCATCGGAACACCAATTCCTTTGGCAGGCCTGGTATCCGTAAACTTCGGCGGAAGCAGGCCTTTCTTGCTGGAGTATTCGATACATTTCCCGAACAGGTAGCGGGCTTTTTCGGCCGCTTCAGGATCTCCGCTTGCTTTTGCATAGGCTGCATTGGCAATTACCGCGAAAGTTTCTGAAAAGTAATACCGTCGTTTACGGATCGGTTTTCCATCTCGTGTGACATGGAAGAACATCTGTCCGTCTGTATCAAAGCAATATTTATTGAGAAAATCTATTCCCGATTTAGCAGCCGTCAGCCATTCGGCTTTGGCTTCAAAAGTAGTGTACAAAGTAGACAGCAACCAGGCTGCCCGGCCTTGAATCCATACGGCTTTATCGTCGTCGATCAATGTTCCATCCTGATCACGCATCAGGAGATAACCTCCAAATTCGGTATCTACAGATCTGGGAAACCAAAAGGGAACCGTATCATTTAATAATTGTTGTTTATAGAATTGACAAAGCTCTTCTAAGTGCTCTTTGGTATAGTTCATTTTTGTAAGTTTAGTTGATAGCGATGGGCATGGTAAATGTGGCGGCAGGCAATCCGGATTTATTGGTCAGATTGGCCCTGTTGAAGGGTCGCCAGCCATAACGGACCGTTTTTATCTCTTTTCCTGCCGGTAGCCGCAGCTGAACTTTATGGCCAACTATTGTTCCCGGTACCGCCAGCGTTTCCCCCTTTGCGGAGTTGAGTTCAAAACCGCTTAAAGGTTCATTATTTTTCGTTCTAAGTGTTGTACCCGGTGCAAATGAAAGCAGCAGGATTTCTCCCTGTTTTCGGGCTTTAATCGGGACAGGCCCCTTTGCGGTTACCCGTTTATGATACGTATTTTTCAGGGCCAGTAAAGCCAGTCGCATTCCGATTTCTTTCTTTTTCTTCGGATGGACATCCAGGGAATCTCCAAGATCGGAACTTACCGCCATGCCGCTATGGACAATGGCTTTTTCCAGTCTTTGCTGCATTGCTCTGAACTCCGGCCAGGCCGGATTGTCGAGCGCAGAAAGCTGGACATAGTAAACCGGAAAATCGTAGCCCCATTTCTTCCGCCAGCTATTCAGCAGGACGGGAAAGCTATGCGCATACAGTTCCGGATTGTGTACATTGCTTTCTCCCTGATACCAGATCAGGCCTTTGATTGGAAATTCAATCAGTTGAGCAATTCCGGATTCATAATTATAAGCAGGCTCATAAGGATGACGTTGCCTGATTTTAGCTGCATTTTTAAGATTGACATCCACCCTTCCCCGCGCCCATTCCATCATAAAGTCAGATTTTCGCCAGTTGGCCAGGACATCCACCAACTGTGCATCCTGTTCGAGGGTATTGCGGTCTATCCAGGATTCTATTGTTGATCCACCAACTGCCAGCTGGATCAGGCCGACAGGTACGTTTTCCGACTTCCCGATTTCCTTTCCAAAATAATAGGCGATGGCAGAAAAATCTGCCGCATTGGCGGCATTGCACAGCTTCCAATTGGCAGAGAAATAGTTCAGCTGATTTACGTTCTCCATCGTCAGGCTATCCCAGGCCGAGTTATTCGTTTCGGCGATAGACTTAAACTGCATCAGGCGTATGTTTTTATTTTCTGAAAGCCCGCTCAGTTCTGCTTTTCCTGTTTCCGCATTCCGAAGCGGGAAAACCATATTCGACTGGCCAGAGCAGAGCCATACCTCTCCCATCAAAATGTCATTTAGGGCGATGCTTCTTTTCTCCGTCTTTATGTGCAGTTCGTACGGCCCTCCTGCGGGCATTGCCGGAAACCAGACTTTCCATTTCCCATCCTTTCCCGCAGCAGTAATTTGTTTTTGATGATGAAAAACAACCTCTACCCTTTCGCCTGCATCTGCCATTCCGAATACCGGAATCGGTTGGTTCCTTTGCAAGATCATATGATCGGCAAATACGACCGGAAGTTTGAGTCCCCCGAAATTTCCGCTCAAGTTTTGGTAGACGGTTTGCGCAATGATTGCTGCCCCTTCTTTGTCCGGATGAAGGTTGTCGGCAAATAAATCCGGCCTCCGGTGCAGCGGTGTATTGAGGTCGATCAGTTCCGTCTGATTTGCTTTGGAAATCACGGGAATGAGTTGCTGAATCTGACCGTACCATTCCCTCGTACCCGATTTAAATCTCGGATGTTCGCTGAAGATCGGTGTTAACCGGCAGATGTACAGCTTAATTTCAGGATTGCTGTGCTTAAGTGTATCCAGCAACCAGGCATAATCCTTTTCAAAATCATTCCGGTATTGTGGCCAGTTTCTCGGATCAGTATCATTTAATCCAAGGTGGACAACCGCAATATCGGCTTTAAAATCAATTGCCTTAGCGAATGCCTTGGTTTGATCATAAGGCCGATGCCCTTTTTTTAACAGCGTTGCACCACTAAAGCCGAAGTTTTGAACGTCATAACCCTTTCCCAATAAATTTTGTAATACCGAAGGATAGGCTTCCTTTTCAGGGACTTTCAATCCATAACCAGCGGTCACGGAGTTGCCGATACAGGCTATTTTTATTTTTGCGTTTTGTGCCAATGCCTTGCTGTGGAAACACAGTAAACACAGGCAATAGCATGCTATTTTTTTCAAACTGCTGTTCAGGCTGATCATTTGATACCATTTTATTTGACGATCCTCTTTGTTTATTTGATAATGTCCTTTACGGGAATGCGGACAAAATAAAGGTCCCGGATTCCTTCGTATAAGATCCCCAGGGTATGGTCGTCGATCTTTGTCAGCGCCGAATAACCGAAAGAACCTCTTTCATCGACCAGCAATTGATTTGCATCCATCCAGGTTTCTCCCAGATCCAGACTCGCTTTTATCGTCAGGTCTTTACGTTCGGAAGAGGAATTGGGATTGCTAAAAAAAAGCACGTCCTTCATTACGCCTTTCACTTTGACCTTTGCTTTGATCAGGCTGCCCATGCAAACCGGATCTGCAAGGGTATGTTCGGTGGTCGGGTGACTGCTCCAGCTTTGTCCCATATCTGTGGTTGTGGCTACGCTTCTGAACTTACCACGGTTATCTCTCATGTTTAACATGATCGTTCCCGGACGGGTTTCTACCAGCTGACTTTCGGTGGTATTGGATTTTGCACCCAGACCTGCTTTCCAGCTTTGACCATGGTCATCACTATAGATCAAAGTAGAATGCGGCATTTTCTTTTCATCCCAGTATTGGGCAGGAAAAACAAGCTTCCCATCTGCCATGGCGATCCCATTTCCAGGACCCGGAAAGAACAATCTCCATAAAGGGTTTTTCACCTGAGCGGTGATGCTGTAAGGTTTTGTCCAGGTCAGGCCGTCATCGCTGCTGCTCGTCACTGCAAACTGCCCGGTCTCTTCTTCCGATAAACCCGGCCTGGAACCCGCGATCGAGCGGTTTCCCTTGCTCCATAATGCCGCAACCCAGATTTTTTTGGTTATCGGGTCAAATAAAACGGAAGGGTCCCCTACGCCATTGTTTTCATGGGGAGCACCCATATCCATAATCACTTTCATCGCTTCCCAGGTTTTCCCTCCATCTTTACTCCTGCTCATGCCCACATCAATATTTCCAGGCAGATCTGCGCTGTTCTTATAACGTGCATCATATACGGAGATCAAGGTTTCCTGGTCCGTGGTAACGATACCGGGAATCCGATAAGAGTTTACGTCGTCATCATTTGGCTTTCTCAGGGCAATTCCGATTCTGCTGTCCCGAAACTGCGGATTGCTGATCTGATGGGATTTATTCGTTTCATCAAGGACGTTCAGCAGCTTAATGGTCAGGTGATGATCCGGATCTGCGTTCTCTTTTAAACCCGCAGAGATCCAAAACAGGTGCTGACCAGGTTTCAGTTTCAAGGGCAATTCCATCTGAAAATTTTGCGATGAAAGGCTGATCGCGCTAATTAAATTCCGGGAATCCAGTTCCTGTTTTTCATTGCTGCCGTATATTTCCAGGCGCTGAACGTCCTGTAATGTTTCCTTACTGACTGCAGCACGGATCGACTTAAATGAAGTCTCCCCGGCGGCTTCCGGAACCTCCACCATAATGCTAATCAACGGATTTATGGCATTCCTTTTCAGAACCGGATGAACCGGTCTGCGTTCGGTGATTTTAATCCGGCCGGCGAGTTGCTGATCCGTATTTAGTCTTTGGCTGCAGCTGCTCAGGCCTACCATGACCAGGAGCATGGAAAAGAGGAAACATTTATATTGTTGTGAAATCATTTCTTTTAATTTTAATTTAAGACACTAGTTTTCTGCAAAGTCGTTGGCTTTGGGACGAAGGAAATAGAGCTGTACGATCAGGGCCAGCAGGACGATAATTGCCAGCATGGCAAAGTCTTTCCCCAGGCTGCCGGCATCTGAAGATTTACCCAGCAGATCGGTAATAAAAGCACCAAAGAATACCCCCGTCATGTTCATCAGCCCATAAGCAGTTGCCCTATACTTTGCAGAGACAAACTGACAAAGAATGGGCATGTTATTGGCATCAAACATACCGAAGCCCAGGCCAAAGCAAAGTGCAGCGCCAACCACATGAAAAAGGGAATGGCCAAAACCTAAAAACAAGAGCGAAGGGATCGTTAATCCCAGGCCGATGGCACTGGTATAGATTCTTCCTTTAATATTTTTTTGCACCCATTTATCTGACAATATTCCGCCGAATATTACGCCGATAAATGAAGAGGCAGCGATCGTAATCGTCGACAAAGGACCGGCAGTGGCCATAGGAATATCCAGATTTTGCGCAAAAAGCGTAGGCAACCAGTTCTTTGCTGCCCATCCCGGCAGACTTGGAACCGCAAAATAAAACAAGATGATCCAAAAGGAGATGTTGGTAAACAAAATGGCGAAACCTTTAAACAGAGCAGGTTTCGTGGCCTTCTGCAGGTTCATCTTTATGGCATCCACTGAAGGATCAAGATCATCCGTAATGTTCTTTTCTCTCAGAAAGAAAACGAGAATCAGGGCATACACCACCCCAATAATTCCAAATGAGTGGAAGGTGGCCTGCCATGAAAATCTATCGGCGATGGTCGCGCCAAATCCCCCCAGGGCCTGGCCCATGTATAAACCCGTCATATGGATTCCAATCGCCAGAGATCTGGTTTTCGAAGAATGGAAATCGGCGATCAGCGACAGTCCGGCGGGAATATATAAAGCTTCACTTACCCCCATTAAGGCCCTCAGCCAATAAATTTGATTGAAAGTTGTTGCATATCCCATCAGATAGGTAACCAGTGACCATACAAACAGACTTCCTACAATCAGCCATTTCCGGTTAAACCGGTCGGCGATAATTCCGGAAACCGGACTCATGAAGCCATAAATCCATAGAAAAATTGCCATCAGGTAACCAAAATTTGTGGCCGACTGTAATTCTGCGATATCTATTTGCATCGCAGGTTTCATCGTAGACAACATCTGTCTATCCATATAATTTAATAAAGCCACCACCCATAGCAATCCAACGACTACCCAGGCATATCTCTTTGAGTTCTTCATTTCTTATTCTTTATTTTCCCCAACATGATGTTGGGTGTCCGGATTCCTGGTTTAATCTCTCCGCTGGACAGTACAATCCCCCCGTCCCATTTTGTGGCACTGGCAGTTACCTGTGCAGGGAAAGGCAATTCCCCTATTTTAGTCCAGGTATTTGTGCTGATGCGGTATTGTAATATTCCTCTGTAAAAACCCTGATGCTGAGTACTCAGTTTGTTTTTTTCTGTAGTCAGCCTTGCCCGTTCTGCGGCATCATTACTTGTTGAAATCTTAGAAAGATAGGTTTCAATCTGATGAAAGACCTTTCCATTGTCGCCACCAAGAAGAAGGATATGGTCCTGGTCTGCCATGATCCCCGCACCTGCAGAGAAATTAAGGGTTTTTGTCCCCTCTGAAATACCCGCAAGCCGGGTCCAGCTTTGTTTGAGCGTATGGTAGGCAAACACCGTCGAGTTTAATCCGCTGATTCCCGAAGGATTTTTTGTTCTTCCACCGATCACATAAATAACGGCTTTCCCATCTGCGACCACCACTGCATTGGCCAGTGCAACCGGGAGATCCGGGTGTGCTTTCCATTCTGCAGCGGGAGTTTCCAGATCCAGGCTAAAAATGGCATTTGAAGAATGGTCAGACCCGTCTCCACCAACGGCATAAACTACGTTTCCAATGGCGGTTAATGCCAGGTTAGTCAGCGCTAAAGGCAGGTTTGGCAGCGGTTTGATTTCGATCTTATGATCGGAGGAATTCCAGTTGAGGAGGAAAGCCTTATCGGACAGTCCTTTTTCATTTTCTCCTCCCGCATACACCAATCCGGCTTTTGTCGAGGTATTTCCGCAATAAGCAATGGCCTCAGGCAATTGTTCGGTTATCTTTTTCCAGGCGAAGCCGGGACCTGATTTTTCCAGGATATGAATCTCTTTTGAATACTGTTTCCTGCCACCTTCCCAGGGCATTTTATCAGGAAAGTTAGCGCCACCGGCGATGATCAGCTGATCTGCAGATACGGCATTAATCGCTCCTGCAAAGCCAATGGAGGTACTGCCATCCTTATTTTGCAGTTTGGCTGCAACAGACCATTCGATTTGTTGCATGGGCGTTCTCTGAGCGAAAACAGCTGTTGTCGTCAACATAAGAGGGATTGATATATAAGATAAATAATTACGCATTTGATTTGAAAGTATCGAAGCCAAGTGCTTCTACCTCATTTTTAAAATCCCCGAACCGTTCCTCAGTCATATTTTTTACCGGCAGTCTGAAGCCACCACAATCCAGCCCTACGACTTTCATATAGGCCTTGCCGGTAGCTATTCCTCCATATTTACCTAATAATCTGATCATATCAATTGATTTTTGCTGGAGGAGTTGTGCTTTTTTAAGGTCGTTATTTTCAAAGGCGGCGATCATATCGTAATACAATGGCGCGGCATAATTGAAGGTACTTCCTACTGCGGCTTTAGTACCTAAGACCAATGCCGACAACATATTTTCATCACGCCCCCAAAGCATGTCGTATTTACCATCGTTGAAATGTATACAAGATAAGAAATCCATAAAATCTTCGTGGGTATATTTTACCCCTGCAAAATTAGGCACCCGTCCATCGATCGCCTGCAACAGATCATACATGGCAAAGCCCACACCGGTAAGGACAGGAATATGGTAATAATAAAAAGGCATTTTGGGAACTACTGCGGCGATCTCTGCGCAGATATCAGCCAGGACCTGCACGTTAGCCGGTTTGAAATAAAACGGAGCTGTAAAAGAAATGGCGTATAAACCGATTTGTTCGGCATATAACGCCAGATCCTTACAATCAGCAACGCTGGTTCCCCCCAGAAACATCATTACCTTAAAGTCTGTATCTTGTGTCGTGCAATCGGCCCATGCCTTTGCCACCTGTTTCTTTTCTGTCATGCTGAGCGAAACGCCTTCCCCCGTGGAACCACAAATGAAAGCTCCGGTCACCTGATTTGATTTTAGAAACTGATAATATTGTGGAATCAGCTCCAGGTTAACTGCGCCGTTTTTCTGCATTGGGGTAAAAGGGGCTGCAATCAGACCTTGTAAATGTTGAATTGTCATTCTATGTAATTTTAGCTTTCGAAATGTGTTTTCTTTTAGGAATGGCCTGAACTTAACGTCCCACCATTCCTAAGGTATAGCGGTAATAAAAAGGTTAAAACTGCGGATAACCCTCTGTCTGTTTCAGGGCCCGGTTATTGGTCAGCGAGGCCCTGTCTACCGGCCATAATAATTTATAGGCCTGTACAGAAGACAGCGTCGTATTGGCAAAAACAAAGCTATCGCCCATACGTCTGAGGTCATACCAACGCTTTCCTTCTCCAATAAATTCGAAGAAGCGTTCTTTCAAAATCGCTTGTTTGACCTCTGTATCACCTGGCATATTGGGAAATCCCTGAACAGCTTCGCTATAATTCGCGCCATAAGCTCTGGCCCTGATTTCGTTGATTTCTGAAGCCGGGCTTTCTCCCAGTACCTCTTTAGCCTCTGCCAATAACAAGAGCAGATCAGCATACCGGTAGATTGGAAAATCATCCGTATACTTTCTGTTTCCTGCATCCTGCTGTCCCTGATATTTTCTTAGGAAACACCCTGCAATCTTATACGTTCCCGGAGAAGGCAAGGTATAAGCCGCCTGAATAGAAACATCCCTTCTCGTATCCTTTTCATTGAATTTGCGGTAGGTAGCGGTTTTTACCGGAGCACGCAATAATCCCCCATAATTTTCGGCCGTTACCGTAAATTTCCTGTTCGCTAAAGAATCGTAAAAGTTGGCAATCAATCCTCCCTGAGGCGTAAATGCTGCCGGGATGAAACTCATTTCCGCTTCATTCAAGGCATTACGGCTGGCCAGAATAATTTCTTTATTTCCTTTATTTGTTCCCGAAAAAACTTCTGCATAAGGTTTGTTCAAAGGATTGGCAGAGGTGGTCAGTAATCCCAATCCGGGTACTTTGGACTGGATGTCTGTCAGCGCTGTTTTTGCGATCAGGGCATCGGCAGCTCCACCTGCCCTATGGGCAGTCCACAGGTAAACATCTGCTTTTAACATCAGCGTTGCTGCTTTAGACCAGTACCCTTTATTTCTCTTAATCGTATAATCTGTTCCGAAGTTTTCTTCAGAGCGGTTAATGTCCTCCTTAATGAGTTTCATGACCTCCGTTTCCGGTGAAGCTGCTTTGGCCAGGTTAAACAAATCCAGGGACCCTGCATCCACAAACTCGGTTTGAATCACCGTTTTACCCCAACTGCGGTACAGCTGGTAATAGTATTGTGCGCGCATGCCATAAGCAATGCCCAGGTAATATTTCTTATTCGTTTCCGTCACGACATTACCCGTATTGAGCTTATTGATAAAGAGGTTCAGCTGATTGATGTTCGTATAAAAACCACCGAAATTACTGATACCAGGAATGTCCAGGTTCAGATCATGGAGCCACATGCGCTCCAGCCCCTGGGAAGCCTCCCCGGTAAAAGAGCCTGTAGTTCCCGGATCATTTCCATAGATATCCGACCTGAGTTCTCCAAGGTACATAAAGCTGGAATTGTGACCACGGAATTTACTATGTACCCCGGAGAGAAATGCATCGTACTGATCCGTTGTTTTCCAGAAGTTCTCATCACTCAGGTTACTCACCGGTGCTAAGGCCAGGTCTTTTTTACAGGCACCTAAGGTGACCATCAGCAGGCCTGCAGCTGCTATTAAATTTCTATAATTCTTTTTCATGAGCTGTAATGATTAAAAAGAGACTTCCAGTCCGAATACAAATGATCTTGCTGTTGGGTAGGTTCCGGTATAAATACCGGTCATGTTGTTATTGGCATCTATTGGTGCTTCCGGTGTTGGACCGCTAAACTTTGTCAGATAAAACAGGTTGGTTCCCGTCGCATAGATTCTGGAATTGGCCAGAATTTTTGTCTTTTCCATCCACGCTTTAGGCAAAGTATAAGATAGTGTTACTTCCCTTAGCGCCAGGTAATCTCCTTTTTCATAGAACCTGGAATTATTGCCGTTTAAGACCGAAGATGCATTATTCGCCCTGGTGTAATTTTGTTTTGAGCCGACTACCTGATCTGCGAAATACACTTTAGGTACGTCCGTATCTGTATTGGCAGGTGTCCATGATTGTTTCATCAGATCGATGTAATTGAAGGTCCCCTGGTAATTCCCCATCGTTCTTGCAACCAGGTCATTGTAAATCGTATGTCCTAAGGCAAACTCAAATCTGGTATATAAGGAGATTCCTTTATAGCCCGCATTGATGTTAAAACCACCTGTCCATTTGGGCATGATGTTTCCCAGGTATACCTGATCACGGGAATCAATGATGTGATCTCCATTTACATCTTCCCAGTTTACATCTCCAGGCGTAATCTTCCCTCCTGTTCCTGCCGGAAGGTTTGGACCGGTAATGTTGGCAATGGCATCCGTTCTGTTTCCGGCGATGCTGGCAACTTCCGCTGCATCTTTAAATATAGAAAGCTGTCTGAAGCCATAAATATCACCTATAGCATGTCCTTCCTGAATTCCACCCACCCAGATCAGCTGGCCTGACTTCTGATCGAAGACCTGTAAACCACCCTGTCTGTTGTTTTCATTTCCATTGAAAGGAAGTTGCAATACCTTGTTTTTCACAAAACTCGCATTGGCGCCAAGGCTCAGGTTAAATCCACTTTCTGTGCTCAGCACCCTTGCATTTACGGCAAATTCATAACCTTTATTCTGCAGTGTTCCTGAGTTTGTTTTTAGTGGCGGATAGCCGATATAGCTTGGCAAAAGCAGGTCCGTTAACAAATCAGAAGTGCGGCGGTCGTAATAATCAAACAACAAAGTTACCCTGTCGTTCAGCAAACCGATATCAATCCCCGCTCCGGTTGTTTTGCTCTTCTCCCATCTTAAATCCTGATTGGGTAGTTTATCATGGAAAAATCCACCAACCCCATCATAATTTGCAGGAGAACTATAGACCCCCTGAACTTCATAACGGCCCAGGCCGGCAATGTTGCCATTTACACCATAGCTTAGTCGGGGTTTTAGGGTAGACACGTATTTATTCAAGCCTGATTTACTGAAGAATTCTTCTTTATGTACGTTCCATCCGGCAGAAATTCCGGGAAAATAACCCCATCTGTTCTGTTCCGGTAAACTCGATACGCCATCCGCTCTGAATACTGCAGTAAACAGGTATTTTTGATCGTAATCATACACGAATCTGCTGAATACCGAATTGATCTGGTATTGAGATTTTTCACTATAATTCACTTTTTCCCCGTTCAATGTCGCAGGGAACACTGTAGAGGCATTGATGGTTGGAATTTCGTCTGTAGGCGCATTCTGACCATACAGCTGTGAATTTATGGTCTTCACTAAAAATGTTTCCATTCCGCCCATGACATTAAAACTGTGCTTGCTGACTGTTTTATTGTAATTTAAGATCCCGTTAAACTGCGTTTGAAAATCTCTTCTCAAGGTATTCTTTGCATCTCTGCTGCTGCTGGCTACAGACTGGGGATTAGAAAAGATATTCGTGTAAAGCTGGGTTGATTTCTGAAAAGATTCATCCCTGCGGTCCAGTAGATAAGCATTTCCTGTTCCTTTAAAATATAGGCCAGGTAAGAGGTCCCATTTTACGGAAGCATTTGCCACCACTTTATTCACTTCATTGCTGCGTTTTAAGCGGCCCAGCCAATACAATGGATTTCCATCGCTAACACCGTTTCCCGGATTGGGTTGTGTTTTGGCTTCATCTATCCATGGATTAAAAGTAGGCCAGATGGCCATGCTCCGATACAGGGAATTCACTTCGCCACCCACGGTTCCGATTTGGGAAGAGGTAGAAAGCGTCACGCCTCCGGCAACTTCAACCGTTGGTTTCACTTTATAGGAACCGTTTATGTCGCCGGTATAACGTTTGTATTTAGAGCCGACAATTACGCCATCTTCATTATAGGCATCAAAAGCGGCGAAGAACTTACCTTTATCGTTGCCACCCATTGCATTGATATAATGGTCCTTAGTATAGGTATTTTGAAATACCAGGTTTTCAATTTCCCCACCATGATCTTTATACATGATCTGTCCACCATAAGGATCATCCATAATATCCCATCCGGAAGGGAGCTGTGTTGTTCCCGGAACATAAGAGCGGATGTCGAAACTCGCCAGGTTGGCCACATCAGTGAGCAGGCCCAGACCTCTTGAACTATTTACCTGGGCCAGCGTTCTGTTGGCATTCAGGTAACCCTGACGGGTATAATAGATATAATCTTTTGCCCCTAAATATTGGTAGCCTTCCCTGTTTTGGTTGTATCCGCCTGTAAATTTATAGGAGATCTGTGCGGCGCCCGCTTTACCGGTTTTGGTAGTAATTAAAATCACCCCGTTATTGGCTCTTGCGCCATAAATTGCTGTGGCAGAAGCATCTTTCAGGACTTCCATGGAAGCAATATTTTCAGAAGAAATGTCATTGTAATCCCTGATCACTCCATCTACGATCACCAAAGGTGACCCCGGACTATTGATCGAGGCCCCACCCCTGAGGAAAACGACTGGCCCGGCACCGGGTTGTCCTGTTTTGTTAATGACCTGCAGACCGGATATCGTTCCCTGCAAAGCACTTCCCACATTGGAGCGTGGCGCATTGGCCAGTACTTCCTTATCCAGCTTTGCAATAGAGCTGGTTACGCTGCGCCGGTTTTGGGTACCATACCCTACCACCACTACTTCATCCAGATTTGCGGAAGCAGGTTTCAATACCACTTTTAAATTGTTGGTGTTCCCGACCTTGACCTCTTGAGTCAGATAACCGACATAAGTAAAGACCAATACATCGTTTAAGGAGGCTTCTATGCTGAAGTTTCCACGGAGATCCGTTTGTGTACCTGATTTGGTCCCTTTCAGGGAAACACTTACACTGGGAATGGACTGCCCATCATCCTCGCCGGTAACCGTTCCGGTTACCTTTTTGCTCTGTGCAAATACGGCTGTTGAAAAAAGCAGGCCGCAGATCAGAACAATTGGTTTTAAGTAAAACTGGTTCATACTATTGGTTTATGGTTAGCATTATGTTATACATAATATCACTAATATGAGGGTTATATTTATTGAATGCAAGAAATATTTAAAGAAAAAATCTTTAAATATTGATAAAACGCCTTAATTATGGTATTTTAGGGTATTATTTAAATATTTTATTGTTATACATAATAATGAAAACTGATATACATACGTTTAGCCAACTGGATACCAGCAGCTTGGTGGATAAGGTGGAAGCCAATCTTGTACAATTATTGGTAGATCAGAAGCTAAAAATTGGAGATGTGATCCCGACAGAAATCGAATTGTCCAAAAATCTGGGGGTGAGCCGGACGGTGACCAGGGAGGCCCTCCTGCGACTCAGGATGCGGGGTCTGATTGAAACAAAAAAGAAAAAAGGTTCGGTGATCACCAGTCCGGATATTTTTGGCATCATCGGAAAGACCATGGATCCGCATTTACTGGACCAGGAAACCTTAAAAGAAATTTTCGAGCTCAGGCTTGTTCTGGAAATCGGGATGGCAGATTTCCTATTTCAGAAAATTACCGCAGCTCATATCCGGGAACTTAAAGCGATTGTAAAAAATGAACCCGATACTTCAGAGGATCATGTGTTTCATATAGAACATGAAATTGCTTTTCATGGGAAGCTTTATGAAATTACCGGTAACCAAACCCTTAAGAAGTTTCAGAAAATGCTCTTACCAGTATTTGATTATGTGCACAATAGTGGTCTGCTGAAGAAGCCGGCAACCGTAAAGAAATTTGTTTCCCATAAAGGATTGATCGACATCCTGGAAAACGGATCACCTGAACTGTTCAGGAATGGAATGAGAAATCACCTTGAAAATCATTTTCTAAGGATCTTCAGTTAACATTTTGGCTGGAACGGGAATGATTAAAGCGGCAGGAAAACAGAGAAGGAAGTTCCGTTTTTTCCGTCACTTTCCACCTGAATACTGCCATCATGTAGCTCTACAATTCTTTTGGTGAGGTACATCCCTAAGCCCGTAGTCGGTTCACCTGCAGTTCCCGGTCTTTTGGCACGGGTAAATTTATCAAAAATCTGTCCCTGAATATTTTCGGGAATGCCGATACCATTGTCCTTCACCACCAGTTTCAACATATTATCGGTGATTACCGTAGACAACTCAATTTTGCCATTCTGATTGGTAAATTTAATGCTGTTGGAGATCAGGTTGTAAATCGCTCTTTTAAACTTAGGGCGGTCCATCTTTACCGACTTGCCAAATCTCAGATTGGTTTGCAGCTCCAATTGCTTTTTTTCCAGTTCCGTAGAAAGGCCAGCCGCACATTCTTCCACCAGCTCATCAAAATTTTCTACCGAATAATTCACCATTTCCTCAAAGGTCTGCTCTGTCAGCAGGATATCTTCGATTATTTTCTGTGCAAAGTCACAGCTTTGGTTTAAATAATCTACCAGTTGTTTGTTCTCCACCAGGATCAGGTTCTCCTGCAGCATGTTCCCCAGCATTTTAATCGAGGCGATCGGGCTTCGCAGGTCATGGGCTACCGATTGCAGTGAAAGCCGCTGGCGGTTCAGATTGGCATGTAAATGATTGAGGATATCATGCTGTGAAATCGTACCCAGAAAAGTTTGCTGATCATAGACCATCAACACATCATGCCCGCTCCCCTTCATCACCTCCAGCACCTTACTGATCTTATCGACTTTGTCTACTGTAGGCTTCGGACTTAAACAGTCCATAATGATCGTGTGGTGTTTTCTGGCCAGGTCTACGGAGGTCAACACCCCTACAGGCAGGTTTTCGTCTAAGACCACCAGCCCGTTTGCGATAGCCGAATGGCTCCTTGCAACATGTACTCCCTGGTAACCATCAAGACTCACATAATCATATTTAATGAGAGAAGCTATATTCATAAATCCGAGTCTTTAAAGACGATATCTTTCACTGAAATATTTACTTTGAAATTCACGCTGATGAGTTCTCCTTCTGAGATAAAAGGAAACACATTATTTTGTAGAATCTGTATCACTTTTTCTTTTGAGATCTTGGCAAGGATGTTCTTATGGACAAAAATGGTTTCGATCATGCCTTCATTAATGTCAATAATCTCGAAACCATTTGGCACGAGTAATTCAAATGATTTAGAAAGTCCTATTTTCCCCTGTACCGAGTTTTTTGCGAGCACCAGAATATCCTGAAATGGCGGGAGCTTTATTTCCTCGAAACTTAAATTAATATTATAGGTCCTATCCACTTCATTCATAAAACGATTTTTTAATTAATTATTGAATCAAATATACATTTATCTACCAAAAAACAGGCAATAGTGCATGATTGCTGCCTTTTCTTTTTCCTATTTCTTAATCATATTCCTGAACAGTTTCAAATTCAAACCGTTATAAATCCGGGCAACAGCTCCTTTCCGACCCGGCTATTTTGCTGAATTCTCAGTCGCTATGTATAGATTTATCCTCCGGTTTATTTTTTATTCCGGAAAGCAAGAATTTCCGGACCATTTGCTTCGGCCCATCCAATAATTCCGGACAACTGCTGCATCAGGCTATTTCCCAGTTCGGTAAGCTCATAATCTACTCTTGGCGGTACCTCTGCATGAACCGTTCTTTTGATAAAGCCATCCCCTTCCAGGTTTCTCAGGGTGACGGTCAGCATCCGGTGGGAAATGCCGTCGATCTTTTGGATCAGCTCACTGAAGCGAAGTTTCCCGTAAGCACCTAAGGCATAAATAGCCAAAATGCTCCACTTATCACTGATTCTGGCAATGACATCTCTGACGGGGCAAATCTCATTGGCAATCGTATTCGCATTCTGAAAAATTTCCTGTAACTTTCTGCTATCCTTAAGCTCCTCATTCCCAGCAATAGTTACACCTGTGTTATTAGGTAACGTTGCTGTACCTTCTTGTTTATCCATTGGTTACCTCTTATTATTGTATTACTAAAAGTAACTATTGAAACCATCATGATCTTAAAAATCACGTAACGAAATGACTATCAAGACCATGATCGTTTCATGACCTTTAAAAAACAAATATATTCCGATGAAAATAAAATACAGAAAAAATGGCAAATAAAATTTTAGTAACAGGCGCTACGGGCGCAATTGGTAAAGCACTCATCAAAGCCCTTCAGGCAAAAAACATCCCCTTTCTTGCGGCAACCAGGAATATAGAAGAATCTAAAGCTAAGCTTGGATTATCAGATGAACTGGTTCATTTCTCTTTTGATGATCCTTCTACTTTTGAAGCGGCCACTGCCGGAGTAGATAAGGTGTTCCTGCTTGGCCCTGCTATGGTTTTGGAAATGGATCAGCTGATTAATCCTTTCCTTGATTTTCTAAAATCAAAAGGCATCTTAAGGGTAGTTTATCTATCTGCCTTAAAATCTGAAGAGATGGGCGAGCAGATGTCCTTCCACTTAAAAACAGAAGCCAGACTGGAGAAAGACGGCTTTGATTATACGATCCTGAAGGCTTCCTTTTTTGCACAGAACTTCAAAAATTACGAATGGGAAAACATTATGCAGAGAGGCATTACCTTTGCCACTGCAGGTGATGGTAAAGTAGGTTTTATCGACGTGGCAGATATAGCGGCTACTGCTGCGGCAGTGCTGACTGAGGATGGTCACCACAAAAAAACCTATGAGCTGACAGGCCCTGAAAGTTTAACTTATTTTGACGCTGCTGCGATTCTGACTGAAATCACCGGTAAAACAATCGTTTATCCTCAGCCAAGTCCGGAACAATACGTCGCAGTACTTAAAGAAGCAGGCGCTCCCGATTTTGTGGCACATTACATGAACTCGGTATACTCCGTAATTGCGAATCACCATGTCGGCTTTACGACCGGTGATGTGGAAAAGGTGACCGGAAAGAAACCGAATACATTGAAATCGGTCATCAGCAACGATTTCTCTAATTAATAAAAAATGTGCCCGGCTGAGCAAGATCTCCACCGGGCGCATTTGTGAATTAGGTTTTTACCCGCAAAAAATCCTAAAGGCGATTAGAATTCCATATCTTTAAGTAAAGCTTATGGTAACGCTATGAAAACGCTATTCAGATTAACGATCCTGCTCCTCTTGTTTTCTTCCTGTCAGTCTACTCAGAAACTCTTTGACAAAGGAGAATATGGCAAAGCCTACTATGCGGCAATTAACGATCTGAAGAAAAACCCTTCAGATATCAATGCGCAGAAAATCCTACCCATTGCTTATCAGGAAGCAGCTGCAAAATACGAGCAGGACATCGCTACAGCAAAAGACAGCAAAGGTAAAAGAGGTCAGGTTCTGGACCTGATCTACGATGGTTATGAATCCTTACAGAAGATGTACGATGCCGCAGCAGTTCTGAAGGCAGAAAGCGGTACTTTTCATCCAAAAAACTACCATAAGGAATTAGAGAAGGCTGCTTTAGAAGCCGCCGATGTCAGGTACAACAGAGGAATTGCACTGTTGGCACGCAACGACAGAATGAGTGCCCGAAAAGCTTATGATCTCCTGAAAATTGCCGACACCTATGTGCCCGGTTATAAAGACGTCATCCTCAAAAAACAGGAGGCTTACGATGCAGCAATCACAAATGTAGTGGTGAGCAAGCTGGATCAGCGCTTTGGCTATTATTCCATCAACGGCAATTTTTTCGAGAACGACCTATTGTGGAACTTAAATTCCATTGGAGAACGAAGTTATTATAAGTTCTTTGGCCTGTCTTACGGACAACAATCCGACATCAGGGTTGACCAGTTTATGGACATCAATATGTACGACATCTGGTTCAGCAACCTGGCTACCAATACTTATTCTTACAATGTTTCCAAAAAGATTCCTGTAAAAAGTGATAAAATGGCCGGCTCAGAAAGCAGCAGAACGATTTCTGCAACCGTATATGTGACCCGTAGAGTGATCAATTCAAGAGCAATAATGGATTACCGCATTACTGATGCACATACGCAAAAGATCATCGCTTCAGACCGGATTCCTGCACAATATACCTGGGAAAGTCTGAGCGGCAGGTATACCGGAGATTCCAACGCTCTTAGCGCAAGAGATCAGGCCATTATCAATGGGGTAGCCAATAACAAACCTAGTTATGATGAGCTGTACCGGGAACTGACCAGACAGATCATGACTCAGTTTAATTTCGCTATGAGGGATTTCTACCGTTAGCATTCTCCTCAATACCTTTAGGCTGTTGATCTTTTCATCGGAAATTTAAAAGTGGGTACGCGACCAAACGCACCCACAACCTAAACTACCATAGCGACCAAGCCATGATATTTCCTTTATAATTCCATTACGATCAGCGGATCATAACGATTTAATCCTTTAAACGGGTAGAGATAATAAATAAGGACGAAAGTAATGATTTTCTTTAAATAACCTGATTATAATTTCATGAAAAATATTTGTGATTATTTACAATAAAATGACGATTAGAACAAAAATAACAGAATTATACGACCATCAATGTAAATTTAATGTAGCAAAGCATTAAATGGTTTGGACTTTAATTAGGTTTACCATAAAAAAAATGAACAGGTTATTATTTTCGCTCTTCTTATTTTTCCCAATAGCCATGAATGCTCAACAAAAAAGTGATCCGGTAAAATTCTTCAGTACTCCTTCTGTTGCCCCTACGACAGGCTATTCTCAGGCCGTTGAGATCGACCTTGGCCATAGCAAAATGATTCTGCTTTCGGGACAGGTTCCACTGGATGTCGATAGAAAAGTAGTAGGCACCGGCGACCTTGGTCTGCAAAGTGAGCAGGTATTTGAAAATATTAAAAAGATTATTGAGGCTGCTGGCGGTACGATGAACGACCTTGTGAAGACGGTGATCTATACCACAGATATCTCACAAATTTCGAAGTTTCGGCTTGCCAGGGATAAATACATCAATTTAAAACAGCCACCGGTAAGCACGTTAGTAGAGGTAAGTAAACTTTTCCATGAAGAGGTGCTGATTGAAATTGAGGCCACTGCAATCATCAAAAAATAGAATTAACGCGGGTCCTTTTCTGCCCAATTGATTGCTTCGGGTAGTTCCCGTTTAGAAAATTCGATATGGATGACCCTCCTTTTACTGTTATTGGTGGTTCTTCCCGAACTGTGTAATAGCAGTGGTTTCATGATCATGACCCCACCTGAACTGACCTTGCAACTGGCTTCCTTTTCAATGGACAAGTCCAGCGCTGCCGGCCGGTAGATTCCCTTTAAATGAGATCCGGGAATTACTTTTAGTGCTCCGTTATTTTCATCCGTATCGTCCAGGTGAATTCGAACCGTATACATTTGCTCCAGGACATCCAAAGGCGGTTGAACTGCAAATTGCCCCTGCTTTACCGTCCAGTTTCCATAACCGGGAAGCGCTTCCTTTTTATCTACAGATATGGTCAGGTCCTGATGATAGGCGACAAACCAATTGGATTGCTCCGGTTTATCGAAGTAGATTGATTTCACCACAAAATAACCTTCGCCAAAATATTGCTGAATCAGATCTTCAAAATTCCGGTCAAAAATGATGGGATTGATTTCAGGGATTTCTCTCAGAAATTGCCGGATAGCGAATAAATCAGCTGATTTCCTGAACGTACTTTTAGAAGTATCGGCAGCTTCAATGATTCGGAGCATCTGTGTGACCTTTTCTTTTGAGAACACGGAATCAACAATAGTAAAACCGTTTTTTTCCAGCGCAGCGCAGTGTAACTCCAAATTCAACATGATAACGAATATATAAGAAAATTTGTAAATTAACCTCATGAATTCATCACGCAGACATTTCATCAAGAACCTCTCTTTTGCGACAGCTCTGCTTGTCGGAGGTGGGGTTAAATATTTAACCGCATCGGAAGTCCATGAACTAAAGACCGAGGTCAGGCTACGCTTTGTTGTCGCCTCTGATGGCCATTACGGGCAACCAAAAACTCCCTTCGATGAATCTTTCTCTGCCATTACTCAACACATTAATCAGTTTCATCAGCAATATCCGCTGGATTTCTGCGTCATCAACGGCGACATCATCCATGACCATAAAGATTTGCTGCTGACCGCAAAGCAAAAGCTTGATCATTTAACCATGCCTTATTATGTGACCAGGGGAAATCACGACAAAGTGACGCCTGCTCATTGGGAATCCGTTTGGAACAGCCCTTTAAATCATGATATTGTCGTTAAAAAGAACGCCATCCTGCTTGGCGACACCTCTAATGAGAAAGGAGAATACCTATCACCAGATCTAAAGTGGCTGGAAGCGAAACTCGAGGCACATAAAAAGTTAAAGCATGCCTTTATCTTTCTCCATATCCCACAGGCCAAATGGACTGCCAATGCCATTGATACCCCTGCTTTCTTTGATTTGCTAAAAAAATACCCGAATGTTAAGGCTGTTTTTCACGGACATGAGCACGACCAGGATGGCGTTAAGATGAGGGATAACATTCCTTTTTTGTTCGACAGTCATTTTGGTGGCAACTGGGGAACGAATTACAAGGGCTTCCGGGTGGTGGAATTGCTAAAAGACCATTCGATGCTGACCTATCTGATGAATCCAACAGAAAAAATTAACCTGAACACTTATTAGTTGTATTTTTATTAAAAGATATCACACCTATGGCCTTACCAAACATTTTCAGTCAGCCTGTTGCTGACGACACCATTCAACGCATCAATACCCTACGTTCGGATACTCCTGCACAATGGGGCAAAATGAATGTTTCTCAAATGCTTGCACATTGCTGTGTAACGTATGAATTGGTCTATGAAGACAAACATCCGAAACCAGGTGCCCTGATGAAACTGATACTGAAATTACTGGCGAAGAACAAAGTGGTTGGTGAAGCCCCTTTCAAGCAAGGCGGCCCAACAGCACCTGCATTTATTATAAAAGAAAGTAAAGATTTTGAATTAGAAAAAGGCCGGTTAATTGCTTTTATCCAAAAGACACAGCAATTAGGCGAGGCTCAGTTTGATGGAAAAGAATCCCATTCTTTTGGAATTTTGAATAAGACAGAATGGAACAATATGTTTTACAAACACCTAAACCACCATTTAACGCAGTTTGGGGCCTAATAATTTTTTCATACGCTGCACCTCATTCCTGATGTGCAGCGTTATGCTACAATTGATCCTCCCCGGGTCATTAACGGAGCGTTACTATTTCAACCTGATCAGTAAATAGCCGGAAAAGCTAGTCCAGTTGTCGCTCGCCTTATCGTTCTCAGCATCCTCATAGAGCGCAACAGAAGAGGCTACAAAGGTCAGGTCATAATCGTCAAACTTCTTAGTGATACTCATAGACTCCTGCGGCAGAGAATAAGTATTGCTACTGTTCTTTACCGGCATAAACTTATCCTTATTGCCGTGCTTAAATTCGTTTCTTAGTGCCTTTCCGAGAAGGAATAGATCAAAATCAGCCTTAACATCCTTTCCTATCCTCACCTTCAGCATCATCTCTGAATTTTGTCTTTCTATGACAATGGGCTTTCCATTTAACCTCTTTTCCTGTGCCCCTCCGTATTCCTCCATCTTAATCAGGTAATCATAACCTTTGATAGCGGTTAAGCCTGTACTTTCATTTACAAAAGTGAGGTATCGCTTGTTTGCGGCCGACAAATCTTTGTCGATTTTAAGTAAAGCCAAAGCGCTGTCAATTTTATCATATTTTAAATTATAGAAATCATTCCTTTTCCTCTTCTTCTCCATCCGGCTTTCCAGTTCTTCCAGGTTAACCTTTGTAAAAGGCTGTAAAGAAATCAAACCATGCCTTTCTACCAGGTATTCTACAACTTTCTCCCGCTGCAGGATATCTTTCTGAACCTTGGAAGCGAACAGGCTTTTTAACCGATTGATCTGCGCATATTTCGAGACCGAAGATGCACTTTGAGGACCATAGATGGCCAATATACTGAGGATACACAGACTGATTGGAATCAGCTTTATATTTTGGGCTTTGACCAGCAGGAAATACCCGGTAATGAACAATAGCCATAGGGAAAGCATCATCAACACATACCTGGATTCCGTAATGCCATAGTTCCCTACCCTTTTCCAGATCGCCAGCAACAATAAGACCACCAAAGGGATCATCATCACATAGAAAAATTTTGAAAACAGCTTGATCCATCCGTTCCCAGCTTTCTCCCGGATGGGATAAATCAGTAATAAGGACAGGATTCCAAATATGGCATAGCCTAAGATCAGCGAAGAGACCAGTCCTTTAGGAAGCTGCCAGTTGATGGCGATTTTCACTTCATAAACCAACAGGATCAACAAATAGACCGTCATAAGAGGGATCAGTACATACTGTGTAAATATTTTAAGTCCTTTAGGATAGAATTCTTCCTTGTCCAGCGCTTCGAAATCTTTCGGTACACCCGCCAGGAAAAAGACCGTCATAAATCCGGAAAAAACAACCGACATTAACCTGATATAGGTCGCACCGCTGATTTGTACATTGAACAATCCATTGATCGAGATCAGGGCAATAGCCAGGCCGGCATACAATACAGCTGCATATAAACCAGAGGTTAGAAACCTTAGAAATAAGGTCTTATTAAACTGCCAGAAACCGTTAAGCGTTCCCTTTCTGATGAAAGGTGCAAAAGCAACGAGCAGGTGTCCGGCAACGGCCAGAAAAGCAACACGGTAAAGATCTGCAGTAAAGCGGATGGGATGCAAGGCAAAATACAGGCCTGTACAAATCAGCAAAACCAATCCCCGGAGTCCCCATTTCTTTTTAGCATCAAAACCGTTCAGTTCGGCATACAGATCGGCCGAGAGTAAGAACGTTAAAGCCAGATTACAAATCAGGACGATCTTAGACAGATATTCCTCTTCTATAGCGCCCTTATGGGAGTCGGCCAGGTAACAGCAGACTCCTGTTGCGACCACTGCAGCAAGCACCTGAAGAGGAAAACGAAGTACAACCTGTTTTGCACTTAACCAGAGAGAATATATAGAAGGAAGTTTCATGTGATGATTTATCTTGCAAAGATGTAATTTACAAATTAATTATTATCCCGTTCTGCACAGTGATATTCCAACTTTTGGCCTGCAAACAAAAGAGTTCTATAAATTTAGGTACACACCAAATACCTGTCATTATTCCTAATAGAGAATAAAAATCATTTTTATTAACCAACAACTTAACTTGTTAACAGGTATTCATAAATATTTGTCTGATACAGATAACTCTTGGCATTAATTTTGTCCTTACAGATCTTTTCTTTGATACAAAGGAATATATTTTTAACAATTTTATATTTTATTATTCTAAAATTTAATCTCAAAACCTCTAAAACTCCCTATGAACAATTACAAATACTTTGAGCAGGAAGGCAACAAATACCACCTGAAGACACAATTCTTTTTTATCGGATTTATTGGCGGGCTGTTCTTAATTGGCGGACTTGCCTTGGTTTTCACTAAAGGAATGACAGACAAAGCGAACCTATGGATCGGCATAGGTATGGCGGTATTAGGTGCGATGTCCATACTTCGTCTTACGGCAAAAACAACCATAGACATGCAATCTAATCAGATTCTCATGAAAAAGAATTTTTTCTCTTCTGAAGTGGCCTATAGCTTAGACAATTTTGAAACCTTTCTTGTTTCCCGGACAGTTTCGTTATTTGGGCTGACGATGAATGGTGCAGGAAGTATGGTTCTGAATATCAATGGCAAAGAAAAAATCCTGTTGCTGAACCATTCCATTTTTACGATAAAGCCATTAAATGACATGGTTAATGAAGCTTTGCATATCATGAAAATAGAGGATTAATTATGGCACTCTATAATTTAGAATACTCAGGTAACAGGATGAGCTTTCAGCCCAACCTGAGTATATATACTAAAATAAAAGCCTTCCTGGTTGCTATTTTTATATGTTTTGCCGTTGTTCCTTTCTTACCGATCGGATTCGATGTAAAACGAATTGTTTACCTGATTGGAGCAGGTTTATGTGGTTATGTGATTTATGATTTTGTATTCATAGCCAAAGTCACCATGATTTTCGACAAAAACACACGTAAAGTATATAAAAAAATACCAGGTCTTTATACCAAAACGCTGATGGATTTTGATGAAGTAAGATTGGTAAATGACACCAGTTATGGGACATTGATGTATACTATTGGTGCGAAAACCACTCGTTTTGTCAACAACTATCCCATTAGTGATAATTTTTCAGACAGCAAAAAAGGCATTAAAAAGCAGGAAGAATTTGAAGCAACCATTCTGGAACCCTTGCTGGAATTCATCAAATAAGCTTAATCCTGCAATTGAAGCGGCAGTTTGAAAGAGAAGGTTGCTCCTTTTCCCAGACTGCTCTCCACCCAGATCTGTCCCTGGTGACGGTCAATAATTTCTTTACTGATGTACAAACCTATTCCCAAGCCTGATGCATTGCCATTAGGCTTTTTTATTTGGTAGAACCTGGAAAAGATATGTTCCTGCTCCTGCAAGTCTATTCCCGGTCCGAAGTCCTGCACAGACAGTTGCAGGTGATGCGGAGCATTCTGCACAGTAACCCTTATTTTGTGGGTATGGGACGCGTATTTGATGGCATTAGAAAGGAGGTTAATGATGACCTGTTCCAGGCGCTGCTTATCCGCATGAACCTGCAGCATTCCAGCGGGATGATTCAGGTTGATCTCATGACCGGGATGGTTCTGCTGCATCACTTCTACCACTTCTTTTAGTAAGTCATTGAAATCAAAGTTGGTAAAGGTATAGACTAATTTTCCGGTCTGGATTTTCGTCACGTCCAGCAGATCCGAGATCAGGGAAATCAGCTTTGCGACCTGATTTCTGGCCTTAAATACCAGCTCTTTTTCCCGATCTTCCAGCTTGAGTGAACGCTGGACCAGCTGGAGGAAAGCATCGATACTCGTTACCGGTGTTTTCAGTTCATGGCTTGCCATCCCAATGAACTCGTCTTTTCTGGAATTCATGGTCTGAATATCATCGTATAATTTTTGCAGTTGTGCTTCTGATTGTTTCTGTATACTGATGTCGCGCGCGATTTTAGAAGCTCCGATAATGCGTCCCTTTTGGTCTCTTATCGGTGATACGGTCAGGGAAATTGGAACAGATTTTCCACTTTTAGTGATGCGGACGGTTTCAAAATGTTCAATATTCTTGTTGTTGCGCACCCGGTCGATAATCAGGTTTTCTTCCTCGAGGCGATCTTTAGGTATCAATATAGAAATGTGCTTACCCAGGACTTCCTCTTCTGTATAGCCGAATAATTTTTCTGCCCCCTGATTCCAGCTCGTGATTAGGCCATCCAGCTTTTTACTTATAATCGCATCTTCAGAACATTCGATGATTGCTGCCAGCATTGCCTGCTTCTTTTCTCCTTGCCGCTGTTCAGTAATGTCCAGCAATGTATTTACAGCACCTTGCAACAGCCCCGATTCATCAAATATCGGAACCGGACTTGGCAGTATATTTTTCATCGTTCCATCGGGACACTGAATCACGATCTCCTCCTCTGTCACAGGCTGTCCTTCTTTCAAGGCACGGGCCATCGGACAAGCATCCAGTGCCATCGGTGTACCATCCGGCCAGAAAATCTTCCAGGAACCACACCAGAGCTCTTTTCCCAGTTCAGGTTCCCTCCCCCATAAATCAGCAGCAGCTTTATTATAAAAAGTAAGGTATCCCAAACGATCACAGATATATACTGCCACTGGCAGACAGTCATACAATTCAACAGGCAATAATCCTGAACTTAGGTTAGCGGGAATTTTAGTTATCATTTGTCTGATCCGGTCTCATTAGGTTATCTAATGAACAAGTTAAACAGTTTTCCACTGAAAATGTTTACCCCGCTGCAAATATGATGGCTTAGCTTTAATGCCAGGTAATACTTTAGCTACAAACTATTACAGATATGATTAAAATATCCTATTTTTATTAAAACGAGAAAATAACCAAATATTTAAATTACTGATACAATGACGGATTTCTTTAAAACGATTTATGAATGGGTTTATGGCTTTTTTGGGGTGGAACAATTTATCAAGATCCTGAATTCAGGAAATTACAGTGCCTTCCTCACTTACGACGGAATTGTTTCCCTGATTGCGCCATTGTTCCCAATTGTGCTGGTGCTGGAAATCCTGACTGCCTTGCTGTACAAAAAGTTCAAGGCGCTGGACTATAAAATTCCATTGTTCTCTTATATTCTAAATGCGGTTATCGGGCGGTTTATCTCTATTGGCGCGATTGCATTTTGTATTGGGTTGTTTCAAAAACATGCGGTTTTCCAGGCAACATTTACCTGGTACTGGTTTATTTACGGCTATATCGTCTGGGAATTTGGCCATTTCATTTACCATTACCTGGGACATAAGGTCCGGCTGTTCTGGTGTCTGCATTCTACGCATCATGCACCTCAGACGATGAACCTCTCGGTTTCCTACGCTCATTTTTTCCTGGAGGGCCCCTATGCCGATGTCATCAGGACCACCGTATGTATCTTATTGGGTGTCCCTCCCGCCATGTTGTTTGTCATTATGTTTATTGATGGTTTCTGGGGCAGTTTTATCCATATCGGAGAGCATATGCTGAAAGATGGAAAACTTGGTTTCCTATACCGGTTTATCCTTACCCCTTCCCATCACCGGGTCCACCATGCTAAGAACCCGGTCTATATGGATACGAATTTCTGCAATCTGCTGAACATCTGGGACCGTGCTTTCGGCACCTATCAGCCTGAAGACAGCCGCATCCCTATCGAATATGGCATTACCCGGGAGATGATTCCAAACAGCTTTCTAGACAGCTATTTCGGTGAATTTTCAGGATTGGCAAAAGACGTTGTAAAGGCGCCTGGTCTGAAGAATAAAATCCTATATATTTTCATGCCTCCCGGCTGGAGCCATACCGGCGATCATAAGACCGCAAGTAAGGTCAAAGCGGAGATTAATCCATTGAAATCTGTCGCCATTTATCAGGAATAAGATCCGTAGTATCCAGTGGGGATACTCAGCCATTCTTTAGGCGCAAGGATGAGGCTATTTTCAGTGCTTCCGGGATAGGCGGCCCACCATGAGAAGGAGCTATTCGCGATAATAAAGTGTTTGCACAGGTTCATCAGCTTAATATCCAGATTAAAAATGTCCGGATTAGAAGTTCTATCCGGATTTGCCGCCAGGCTGAGAGCATGATCGTCTATCAGCAATTGCCTGTTGAGCAGGAGCAACAAACGATCAGAAATCCCTTATTTTTTTGATAAAGCAACTTTTAATCCAAGGAGAATAAACACAATACCAGTTGTTTTATTCAGGATTGCCTCTGCTTTTTTGTTTCTATTGAAAAGGGCTGCCACTTTACTTCCCAATAAGGCCAGTAAGGTGCACCAAACCAAAGTAATAAAAAAGATAATGGAACCCAGTAATAAATAAGGGACTGGATTATTAATCGCTGAAGCATTGATAAACTGCGGTAAGAAGGCCAGGAAGAAAATAGCAATTTTCGGATTTAAAACATCACTTAGAAATGCAGTAAATAACATTTTGCTATTGCTGACCGGTTTTGCCTGACCGGATACAATTTCAGTTTGAGGTGTCTTGGCCCTAAGGGATTTATATCCGATATAGATCAGATAGGCGGCTCCCAGATATTTAATCAGGTTATAGGCGAATGCAGATTTCGCGAGAATCAAGGACAATCCAAACGTAGCCGCACAAGTATGTACCAGCAAGCCTAAACTTACGCCAATTGCAGAATATAAACCTGCAGTTTTCCCCTGAGAAATACTCCTCGTTAACACCATGATCGTGTCTATGCCCGGAGTGACGACCACAATAATCGCTGCCAGGACAAATGTTGCCAGATTTTCTATGCCGTACATTCTGATGTGATTTTAAGCTAAAATAATATTTTTATTACCAATAAAGAAATCAGCTTTCTGAAATTAGAAAAACAAGAAGACCTATCCAATCTGGATTTCAGCGTCAGAAGTTATTGCTCATTGTTGTTTGAAGATTCAACAGATCATTATTTACATGATGAATATAGTTCTTCTATAAGACCTCCTGATCAACGTTTCAGCGGAGGTTTACGAAAGGTTATTTGATAATTTCTCTATCAGATGACCTTTTTATTTGAAATGAAAAGCTTTTATTTATCTTCGAATTAGATTTACAGCGTTTTGATATCCGTTGTAACATAAGCTGTCTATATGAATAAATTTAAGCGTTCAGTAATCGTTTCATTTTGTCTGGTAAATCTGATTTTAGGTTGTACAACCAGTCAGAAGAAACAGGAAAAAGTAGCAAAGCAAGATACATCGGGCCATAAAGTGCCTGAACCAGCAATTTCAACCGACAGCCTGACTACTCCGCAACAAACGCTCCCCCAACTGATCAGTTTATTCCAACAACAACCCTCTTTCTCCGCGCTTGATTCGGTAGAAAATGCCATACAAATACAACTTCCCGGGCTCCCAATAGAACAACGGTATAAATTATTAGTCCAGTGGCAAAAAATACTAACGCCTAATGTTCATCGTCTGGATGCACGACAGGCAAAGTTATTGCCTCTATTTGATCAATTGGAAATCAGCTGGATTGATGGAGAAACCGACAATAACCGCAGGAAAAGAATAGAAACAAAATTCCAGAAGGGCTTGTCTCCAGAACAAAGGCTAGTTTTTCAGCAACTGCTCAACCACTATATTGAAATCAAACATGAAGAAGAAACAGGCGCCATTTTTCACCTCAGCCCCAGTTACTGGAAATCACTGTTTGCGTCAAATCTGGAAAAGGACGACCGGAAGTTCTGGGATCAGACGGCATTAGAGAATGATCCTGTCATTGATTATGATGCCGGTTTAGTAATAGACAGGGTTACGCTTGGCGACTGGGCCTTTTACTGGGAGCAATTTTTAAAGCAATACCCGAAAAGTCATTATAAAAAGGAAGCACAACAGAATTATCAGAATTACCTAAGCCATTTATTGGTTGGCCTGGAAAATACCCCTACAACAGAAGACAATTCGAATAAGGTCTTACCAGAAGTAGCGCAAGATTTTGATAAGATCAGCAAACGCCATCCCGGCAGTGATGTTGCCCTTTCAATTGCGGCTTTTAGAAAGGCATTAGCGGCATCTACCGAAAAAACAGACCTTCTTAACCTTGGCAAATCATCAATTATAACTGTAACTAAATAGCCTGAGGGCATAAATATGAAAAAAGCTTATACTTTACTGTTACTGGCGTTATTTTTTCTACCTGTTAAGGATGCCTTTTCTCAGGTTAAGCCTGACCATACTTTAAGCAAGCTAGAGATCCGTGGTTTGATTGACACTTTAAGAAGCACTTTAAAGCGCCATTACATCCTTCCTGAGCAAGCCGCCCGGATGGACAGTTATCTAAAGGCTAAACTACTTAAAGGAGGATACGATAAGCTCACAGATCCAGGTAAATTGGCCCGCCAGCTGGAAACAGATATCAACGCGATTCATTTTGACGCCCATATGCATATCATGTATGAACCTGGGATGCGTCCGCCGGCAGCACTCTCTCCGGAAGAACTTAGTAAAGCCCAACAAGAGCAATTGACCGTCGAAAAAGACAATAATTTCAACCTTCAAAGGGTGGAAGTACTTCCCGGAAACATCGGCTATTTTCTTTTTAATGGTTTTACGCCAAATGTGGAAGAGGTAAAAGCAACGATGTCTGCTGCCTTAACTTTTTTATCCAATACCAAAGCTTTGATTATCGACCTAAGGTACAATGGCGGAGGGAATACTGCCAACCAGTTCTCCAGTTATTTCTTCAAAGAGAAGACCCATTTATATGACCAGGTCAATACCTTTAGCAAGGATACCATTTCCTTATATACAGATCCACTGGTTACAAATCAGCTAACGCTGCTCATGCCCATGTATATTCTTACCAGCAAGAATACGGCTTCTGCTGCCGAAGCTTTTAGTGCTTCCATGCAGGCACTGAAACGCGCTACCGTTATAGGAGATACCACCCTGGGTGCCGCGCATGCGACAGGCTTCTTCCCGATGAGCAAAGGTTTCATCGCAAGGATACCCTTCGCCAGACCGATCAGCACTTCGACCTTTAAAGACTGGGAACGTATTGGGGTCATTCCTAACCTCCCTGTTCCGGCAGCCCATGCATTACAAAAAGCACAAGAGACCATTTATACAGATTTACAGTCTAAAGCAACAAGTGATAAAGAAAAGAGGTTTTTCCAATGGGCCATTAATGCGTTAAAAGCGAATGAAGGTGTTCCGGGTCCAAACGTGGAAGTATTAAACCGCTATAGCGGCACTTATGCAGGAGGCATTCGTTTTTACGTAGAAAATGGCAATCTTTTATGTAAAAACCCGGAACGCGGAAACAACGAGACTTTTACACTGAAAGCCGTTTCTGAAAGCACTTTCGTCCTTGACGAAAATGCTCAGGTCGAATTTGTAAAAGATCAGGATGGCGATTATTCCGGCATCAATTTATTATGGAAAGATGGAAGCATCAGTCAGAAAAGTAAAGAAGCAAAATAAGGTTTTGCAATCTATGATCATGATTAAGCCCTTTTGATAGTTCCTGAGGAGTTAAATCATCCACGTTTTATGCCTACAAATCTTACTACAGCACCTTTTCCAATGTGATACTTTCCTTCATTTAACACGATTTCCTCTTCTCCCAACATTAAAAGGTCATAGTTTTCAAAATCAGCTATGATTTCCTCTTTGGAGAGCAACATATCCAGTTCTGCAGGTCCGCCAACTTTAGGATCAAGTTCCTTTAGTTTCAGGTGTTCCTTACAAAATGCTTCCAAAATAATGAGCCCTCCAGGTTTGAGGTACTCATTTAATTTTTGATGAAATAAAGACTTCTGATCAGCAGCAAAATGGGCATATATCAGTCCGATGGCATCAAAGGAGGCAGGTTCAAACGTCAGTTGATCCAAATCCCCGACAATGTAAGAAATAGCAACATCCTGCGTTTCGGCAAGTTGTAATGCCTTTGACCGACCCTCTACACTCAGATCAAAGGAGATCACCTTCCATCCAAGTGCTGCAGCGAACACGCCATTCCGTCCTTCACCATCGGCGGGCATCAATATAGACCCGGGTTTAAATTTCTCGATCCATTCTTTAAAAAATAGATTTGGACCCTTTCCGTAAACATATTCTTCCTCTTTATAGCGTTGGTCCCACTTATCTTTATATTCCTCGTTCCAGGATTTATTCATGTCTGTTTTGTTTAAAATTTCAATAATAATTTCGTTGTTTGTTATCCCCCGGTGTGTCAATCGCAAACCTGCCGGCTTTTGTTTTGATGCAACAAAAGTAAGATCAGCATTACGCTGCAGTGTAGGACAAAAATTCAGTTGTATGGGATTTATCTAAAGTTCTGTCTGAAGGCCTCCGGTGAATGTCCGGTATACTTTTTGAAGAACCTGATAAAATAGGAAACATCTTGGTAGCCCAGACTATAGGCGATCTGATTGACCTGATTGGATGTTGCCAAAAGGTATCTTTTAGCTTCCAATACCAAGTATTCATTGATCAGCTCTGAACAGGTTTTACCCAGCATGGTCTTCGTGATTGCATTCAGCTGATAAGTGGAAAGGTTCAACATCTCCGCATATTCCGCGACCTGCTTATGACTAAAAACATGGCGTTCTAAAAGCGACAAAAGTTGCTCCAACCGTTCCTGATTATAAAGGCTACCCTGATCAGCAGTACTGCTGTTCTGTGCCCTGAACAACTCGATAAAGAAGATGCCCATATTTGCTTTAATCACCTCCTGGTACTGCTCCTGCTGATGGGTATACTCCTGAAAAACAGGAAGCAGGACCCGCATCAGCTTCGGAAACTGATCCGCATTCAGTTCGTAATGGTTCCGCTGGCTTAGCTTCCGCAACAGCTGACCCGCGTTCTGGTCATGAGGCAAATAAAATTCATCTCTGAAATGAATCAGATATCCTGTACTGCCTGCCTTTAGCTCAATCTGATGCACCTGACCGGGCCGCATAAAGAAAACAGTATGATCAGTGACGGTGTAAGGCCTGAAGTCGATTTCGTGATGCCCTTTTCCATTTTCCAGCACAAGAATATAGAAGAAATCATGCCTGTGAAGCTCCTGCAGCATGTCTTTTCCGCCAAGTAAATCGACAATCTTACGGATCCCGAAGTTTCCAAAAAGATCCGGTTCTGCTGCTGTCGTACTAAGATGTCTGATCGGTATTCTTTCCATTTAAATCATTACGATAAAGCAGCGGGTATAGACGTTAAGCTAATGTTTAGCCAAATGTAGCGACATTTGGCTAAACATTTCAGCGGAATTAATTCTTTGCTTTCAGCGATGCCATATCGATTACAAAGCGGTATTTCACCTCCCCTTTTAACAAACGTTCATAAGCATCGTTCACTTCATCCACACCGATCAGCTCAATATCGGAAACAATATTATGCGCCGAGCAGAAGTCCAGCATTTCCTGTGTTTCTGCAATACCACCGATCATTGATCCGGCAAAGCTTCTTCTTCCCAGGATCAAGCTAAAGGAAGTCACCGGAAGTGGTTCCATTGGAGCACCAACCAATGCCAACGCGCCATCAACTTTGAGCAGGTTAAGGTAAGCGTCCATATCGTGTTGTGCAGATACACAATCTAAAATAAAATGCAGGCTCTTCGCGTACTTAGCCATTTGTTCCGGATCGGTCGATAAAACAACTTCATCCGCACCCAGGCGTTTCGCATCTTCCTGTTTAGACAATGAAGTGGTAAAAACTACCACATGGGCGCCCATCGCTTTCGCAATTTTGATCCCCATGTGTCCGAGGCCACCGATGCCTACGATTCCCACTTTTTTTCCCAGGCCAACGTTCCAATGTCTTAATGGCGAATAGGTCGTGATCCCCGCACAAAGTAAAGGCGCTGTGGCGGCAAGATCCAGATTTTCAGGTACCCGCAAAACATAGTTTTCGTCTACCACTACACTTTCGGCGTATCCGCCAAAGGTTTGTCCGCCCAGATGTTTATCAGGTGAATTAAAGGTTAAGGTGCTTCCAGGTTCGCAAAACTGCTCCAGACCTTCCTTACAATATTCGCATTCTCTGCAAGAGTCGACCATACAACCTACTGCGGCCAGGTCTCCTACTTTAAACCTGGTTACATGAGGTCCAACATTTGTGACCCTTCCTACCACCTCATGGCCGGGAACAATGGGATAAATGGTATTGCGCCATTCATTTTTTGCGGAATGCAAATCCGAGTGGCAGATGCCGCAAAACAGGATTTCAATCTCCACATCATGTGCAGTGACTGTTCTACGTTGTATATTCAGTACTTTTAGAGAATCAGTGGCGGCAGCTGCGCCAAACGCTTTGATGTTATTTACTGTGCTATTTCCGTTCATGATCTTTTTTTGATTTCACAAAGCTCCGCCGAAAGCGGGTAGCTTACAAATAGATTTCAAACAGAAAAGTAAGAATTTCAAACAATCTACGCACGAAGTGATTTAGGGATTGTTCCGGTGATTCTTTTAAAGAAATTATTGAAATAGGTAGGATATTCAAAACCGAGCGCATAGCCGATGTCGGCAATGCTCCAGTCTGTATGGATCAACAAGGCTTTTGCTTCGCTGATCACCCTTTCAGAAACATGGGTAGTAGTAGATTTCCCCGTCACTTCCTTCACTGATCTATTGAGGTGATTCACATGTACTGCCAATCCGTTGGCATAATCCTGCGCTGTTCTTAAGCTCAAAGGTTGCTTCGGACTTTCTATTGGAAACTGTCGTTCCAACAATTCAAGAAATAGCGAGGTGATTCGGGCGGAGGCATTTTTATGTTTAAAGAAATTCTCCGTCGGCTGCATTTTTAAGGCTTCATGGATCAACAGATTGATGTAATTACACATCAGCTCTTCCTTAAAAAAGTAGGTTGTATCCTGTTCCGCTAACATTCTTTGAAAAATGGCGGTCATAAAAAGCTTTTGTCCCTCGTCCAGTTGAAAGATCGGCGTTCCTCCTATTTTAAATAAAGGCGATTGTTGCAGGCTTTCAAAACGTTCATGGCTTTTCAGAAAATCCTCTGTAAAAACACAGGCATAACCGGTATAGGTAGGAGAAAGAACTTCCCAGGAATAAGGAATGCGGGGATTGCCAAAAAAAGCAATCGTTCCCTCCGTCTGGATTCCTTTGTTGGCATAATGGATCAGACTTCTTCCGGTATTGATACAGATCTTATAAAAATCTCTTCTGTTATAAGTGGGCACGGCATTTACCCCGGTTCCCACTTCATACACTTTAAAGCCTTTTAGTTTCAGTTCGCTCGCATTACAATCCGCAGTCCCGGAAGGAATCTTCTTATCCATACCACAAAGTTAAGAAAATCAAACACATCCTTAAAGATCAATATCCTCAATAAAACTTAACCCTCATAATCGATATCCAGCTGATACTGGTAAAGCAATCCGGCCAGGTTTAGCGCCGAAAATTTCGCCTGCTTTACTTTATTCATTGCGGGGTCCAGACTAAAATTCCTTGCCGTCCGGAAATCTGTTTTCTCTAAAACACACCTCACAAAGCTTGCCCCTGACAAGTCGCAATTATGAAAAATGCCAGACGTTAAATCTGCTTCTTCAAAATCGGTTTCTTTAAGTGAGCAATCTATAAATTTAGTTTTCCTGAGTTTAGCGCCGTAAAAGATCGAATAATCCAGGTGACACTGTTCAAAATGGAAAGAAAACAAGAACTTATTACAAGTGGAAAAGTTAATGCCCAGAATTTTACAACCTGTAAATCTGGCATCTTTAAATCCGGTGCCTTTCACAATGGTCATGGAAAAATTGCACTGTTTAAAATCACACTCCATGAAATCATTATGACTTAAATCGCTCTTGGAGAAATCGCAGTTTATAAATTCACACCTTATAAATTCCCGGTTTTCCAACCGCTTTTCTGCATAATTGATACCAGTAAATGTTTTGCCCTCGTGGACTATAGTTTCTTCAAATCCCATCGTATATTTTATTTAAAGGGTGCTGTTTTATAAGGTCAGTAATTTGTCGATGATCTCCGCTTTCTTTTGCTCGCTAATGTTATAGACGCCAAGGTTGTCTGCAAACCAAAGGCCATCGGCCACCAGCATGATGATTAAACTGTTGACAGGCTGATCTGCAACTGCACCGGCAGTAATGTGCTCGGTAAACCAGTCCTCCCACATTGTCCTGTACTCTTCATTGACCAATGCTGCCTGTAAAATTACTTTCATCGTTCTTCGGTAATGCAGGTCGCCGCTCTTTTTGACCACAAAGCGAAGAAATGCCATAGGAGCAACTTCAATGCCCGAAGCTTTCTTTTCTTCTGTAATCCATTCCGTCAATTCAATGAGGCTTTGCCGTACCAATTCTGCCAGTAGTTCTTCCTTATTGCGAAAATGATGCATAATGCCCCCTTTACTCAATCCGATTTTATCGACTATGGCCTGAAAGGTCACCTGTTGCCAACCGGCTGTCGCTCCTATTTCCGCAGCAGCCTCCATGATCAGCTGTTTGTTAACTTCTGGTTCTTTCTTTCTCTTATATGGATTTTCCATACCTCAAAGATACCGTATGGTTTGTTTGTTTGCAAAAATATGATACATTTGTTACCTCAGTTATACCTATTCATTTAGCCTCAGTTATGTCCAGTCACATCATTATTCTATCAACAACAGTTAATAACGCCATTGATTTACAATACGTTTCTCAGGTAATCACCGGCTTTCCGGAGGTCAGGGAGTGGTCGGTTGACCTTGAAGATTGTGATAAAATATTACGGGTAGTCTGCGACCACAATATCGGGGAGAAGCTGGTAAAGCAGCTTGCTGTACTGGGAATGTATGCCGAAGTGCTTGAAGTTTTTAATGAAAGTGGCAGGTCCCTGAGCCAAATTTAAAATTATTCAAATTCGATCCATTTTTTATCTATAAAAACCCTGCCCAGAATCGCTTCTTCCTTCTTCACATTTACTTCTATAAACTTGTCCCCGTCCAAAACAAACTTCAGCTCCAGACCTTCCATCTCATTGGTTTCATAGAATGAACCATATGGACACCGGTATGGGTTTCCCTTTACATCGCTAGTGAAGATTGACAATAAAATCATCTTCTTCGAGTTCGTATCCGGTTTTTCGTAGCCAAATATTCTATGGTCAAGTCTCATATTTGCAGACAAACGGATCAGGCTGTCCTTCATAGAAACTTCAGCCTTGTTCAGCAGATCTTCGCTGATGACTTCCTTAGCCCCAATAATCGCCGTATCGGCCGGAACCATGGTCCCTTCCACAACGCCCTTATTTGCTGCAGCTTTCGTTACTCCTGCACTATCGACAGTGGCATTCCCGGTTTGCACCGGATTGGTTTCCCCTCGATTGTTACAGCTCAAAAAAAGCAATGAACTGAGTATGATCGATAATTGTATTCTCATTTGTTATCGCTTTATGATTAAGCCCAGAGGCAAAGATCCACCTGGACAGCGTTCCTGCAATTTAAGAAATTCAATTTTATTCAGCAACCTGATGTCCTAATCCATATGGCTATATTAAGGCAATCAAAATCCCCTGGCGGCCTTTGTTTTTTAAATTCCCATAAACAAAGTATAAAACTAAACTGTTATACAGGATCAAAAGAATCACTAATTAAAAACACCATGCCACAAGGAACAGTAAAATTTTTCAATGAAACAAAAGGATTTGGTTTTATCGTGCCCGACAATGGGGATGCTGAACTATTTGTTCACGCTTCAGGGTTAACTACCCCCGTAAAAGAAAACGACAAGGTCAGTTACGAAGTAGAAAACGGAAAAAAGGGACTCAATGCCACCCAGGTAAAGAAAATCTGATCGATTAAACGTCAGTATAAAGCATCCCTTTTTCGGGATGCTTTCTTTTTCCCCTAAAACTGCATCATCGCGTTCAAATTCCTGCAGAGCCATTTTGTATTTTGCTCCAAAAAACAATTGATACCGGCCTCATCCGCTCATTTCCTCCTTAAGCAAATCAGACTACAACAACAATAGATTCGGCTACATTTGCCAATTTTAGCATTCAGACCTTTGGTGTATAAAAAACAAGAAAACTATACCCCAATGAAAATCACAATAACGGGCTCATTAGGCCACATCAGCAAACCATTAACCGAAAATTTAATCGGGCAAGGTCATGAGGTTACCCTCATCAGCAGTAACCCTGAAAAAGAAGCAGATATTAAAAACCTGGGAGCAAATCCCGCCATAGGTTCACTGGAAGATCTTAATTTTCTGACGCATGCTTTTACCGGAGCAGATGCGGTTTATACCATGGTCCCCCCCAACAATTACTTTGACCATAGCCTTGACCTTCTTGCTTATTACCGCAGACTGGGCGGCAACTATACCAGGGCTATTGCACAATCCGGCGTAAAACGGGTGGTCAACCTCAGCACGATTGGCGCTCATTTAGCGCAAGGCTCAGGCATTTTAATTGGTGCTCATGATATAGAGCATATGCTTAACGAACTATCTCCGGAAATCGCGGTCACCCATATGCGCCCCACCTCTTTCTATTACAATTTATATGGATACCTGGATATGATCAGAACGGAGGGTTTAATCGCAGTGAATTACGGCGCAGAAGCGCTGATACCATGGGTTTCTCCGACAGATATCGCTGCTGCAATTGCAGAGGAAATCGCAATACCGCTTACCGGCAGAAAAATACGCTATGTGGCGAGCGAAGAACTTACCGGAAACGAAGTTGCCCGCATCCTGGGTACAGCCATAGAGAAACCCGATTTGAAGTGGGTCATTGTCTCCGATGAACAAACACAACAGGATTTGGAAGCGATAGGAATGAACCCGGGTATTGCGGCCGGTTTGGTGGAAATGTACGCCAGCCTTCATAACGGCTCGTTATCAGAAGATTACTACCGCAATAGGCCTGCAGTGATGGGAAAAGTAAAGATGACTGACTTTGCAGCTGAATTTGCAGCAGTCTTTCATCAAAAATAACTAAATTGGAAGATGGCAGGCACCACACCACATAGAATTAAAACCATCAGTGAATTTCATCAGTTCAGGCAATTGTCTAAACCGGAACATCCCCTGATCAGCGTCATTAATGTGGCATCCTTTAAGCGCCTAAACAACAATGAACCCATAAATATCGTCGCTGACTTCTACTTCATTGCGTTGAAAAGAAATTTCAGCGGCAAGATGAAATACGGGCAACAGGAATATGATTTTGATGAAGGCATAATGACCTTTATGTCTCCAAATCAGGTTTTTAGAATTGAAGTCGACCATCAGCCTAAATTTGAACAATCAGGATGGATGGTATTGATCCATCCTGATTTTCTCTGGAATACCCCATTGGCCTCCAAAATAAAGAAATACGAGTATTTTGATTACTCCGTACATGAAGCCTTATTCGTTTCTGAGAAAGAAGAGGTGATGCTTGGGAGCATTATGCAAAACATCGAACAGGAATACCGCGCCAACATGGACAAATTCAGCCAGGACCTCATTATCGCTCAACTGGAAGTCCTGCTGACTTATGCCGAAAGATTCTACCATCGCCAGTTTCTTACCCGAAAAATAAGCAACCATAAAATCCTGAACCGGCTGGAGGAGTTACTTACCGCATTTTTCAACAGCGATGATTTAATCAGAAAAGGATTGCCTACTGTCGGATACATTGCCGAGACCTTAAATGTATCGCCAAACTATTTAAGCGGCATGCTTAAAACGTTAACCGGACAAAGTACGCAGCAACACATTCATGAGAAACTAATTGAAAAAGCAAAGGAAAAATTATCTACGACCGATTTATCGGTCAGTGAAATTGCCTATGCATTAGGCTTTGAGCATTCACAGTCGTTCAGCAAGTTATTCAAGACAAAAACCAATCTGTCACCTTTGGAATTCCGGAATACTTTCCTCTTACCATAGCATCCCCATCTTGCCAGCCTGGCAATCCCTCCGTACCTGACCACAGCATCTTTTATTTTGATCAAAAATAATATTTATGTACGTTAGTGTATCCAAACAAGATGTCCTACAAAAGCCTTAATGATCAGGAACTAGCAGATTTACTCAAATCTGATGACAAATTAGCTTATGCCGAAATTTATAATCGTTATCATGCTGCCTTATACATTCATGCTTACAAAAGACTTCAATTAAGGGAAGAATGCAAAGACCTGGTCCATGAGCTGTTCACCACCTTATGGCACAAACGTCAGGAGATTACTTTTAAAACCAGCCTTTCTGCCTACCTTTATACCTCGGTTAGAAACAAAATATTTGACCTCCTTGCCAGGAAGAAACTAAAAACATCCTATACCCAGTCTATTCAGTCTTTTGCAGAAACTGGTGTGGTGACTACCGATTACCTGGCCCGACAAAACCAGCTTACTGCCCTCATTGATCAGGAAATCGCAAACCTTCCCGAGCGCGCCCGTCAGATTTTTGAATTGAGCAGGAAGAAATTCCTCAGCCATCAGGAAATCGCAAAAGAACTTAACCTCTCTGAACAATCCGTAAAAAGTGCCGTAAATGGTGCATTAAGGATACTTCGCATTAAGTTTGGCTCCATGCTCTTCCTCTCTTTATAATTTTTTTTATTTTCTTTACCCCCCAAGCACATTCTGCTTCGTCTCTACTCTCTAAATGCGGAAGGTACGCTCCTTCCCTAACCAAGAATGATGCAACAAGAGGAAATAGATCAGCTTTTAGAAAAAAAACAGGCAGGCAACTGTACACCTGAAGAAATCGCTTTTTTAGAAAGTTGGTATGTCCAGTGGAACAAAGACCTTCCGCTGGGCTTAACTGCAGAAGAACTGCATGAGGACCTGCTCGACATCAAGACGATGAACACCATCCTTCCTTCAGAAACCAAAACCAAAAAATTAAAACAAAGCTTATTGATCGCAGCATCGCTGTTCCTGATCCTGAGCACCGGCCTGTTCTTTTACCTGCAAACCCAAACTATAAAGAACGGCACCGATCAGCTGGCACTTCATGATATTGACCCGGGAAGCAACAAAGCAACCGTCACCCTGGCAAATGGCCGGAAGCTGAATTTAAACAGCCTTAAAGGCGGAGTGATGATCGACAAATCCGGTCTGGCATATGCCGATGGAACAGACATCAGCCAAATAAATCCCGCTCCTGAAGGAACCGCTCAGCAACTGACACTGGCGACCCCCAAAGGAGGTCAATACCAGATCACCCTTCCCGATGGAACCAGGGTATGGTTAAATGCCGCATCTGCTTTAAAATTCCCATCCAGCTTTGCAGGGCTTAAAGAACGCAGGGTTGAGTTGAGCGGTGAGGCCTATTTCGAAGTTACCCATAACGCAAAGCAGCCATTCCGCGTCCAGACGGCAACGCAAATTGCAGAAGATCTTGGAACATCCTTTAACATCAACAGCTATAGTGATGAAGCAAGTGCCAAAACAACGCTGATCAGCGGCGCCATGCAAGTTCAAAGCTTAAAAGAACCTCCCGGTAAAAAGCAAGCGGCACAGGTATTAAGCCCTGGTCAGCAGGCTTCTGTTGCGGCAAGCGGAATCATCAATGTGCGGACTGTAAATACCGCCGAATCCTTAGGCTGGAAAAACGGGGATTTCGTATTCGATGGCGAGAATTTAAAATCTGCCATGCGTAAGATCGCAAGGTGGTATGATGTCGAAATCGTTTACGAAGCCGGCGAAAAGACCAGTTCAACCCTGATTCTGGATGGATTGCTGTCCAGAAAAAGCAAATTATCTGAAGTACTGAAATGGATAGAAACCGTAGGTGGTATTCGTTTCAAAATTGAAGGAAGGAGGGTAACTGTGACAGAATAACTACCATTCAGAAATGCCAAATCACCAGGGGTGCTGGAAACACCCCCGATAATTAGCTGGCATCCGTTAATAAATAATTCTACTAACCGAAACTTGCAGTTGCCGAACAATTCGACCTGAGCGGCCCCTGCACAACCAAATATAACAAAATGTATAGATTTTATGCCAGCAAGCCGGGTATAACAGACCGTTATATCCGTAAAATATGGATGATTATGCGCCTAACCACCACAGTGCTCCTATTCAGTTTAATGCAGGTCAGTGCAGCAACCTTCGGGCAACGCATTACCCTTAATGAAAATCGGGTTTCTTTAAAAAATGCATTAGAAAAGATCCATCATCAAAGTGGATACAACTTTCTGTTCGACCGCAAAGTCATCAACGGAATCGACCCCATTACTATTTTCGTAAAGAACGAAGAACTGGAAGTCGCCCTGAAAAAAATTCTAACCAACCTTCCCCTGACCTATGTCATAGACGGAAAAACCATTCTGATTAAACCGAAAGAAAGTTCAGTGCTGGATAAGGCCGTCGACAAACTCGTAGACCTGTTCACAGCGCAGGAAATCCGTGGTCAGGTAACCGATTCAAAAGGTATGCCCATTCCCGGCGCAACAGTGTTGATTAAAGGCAGCAAAAAGGCAACCTCCACCGATTCCAATGGAAATTTTAAAATCCAGGTAGATCCAAAAGACATCCTCCTGATCCAGATGGTAGGCTTTGTCACCAAAGAAATCCCTTTAAATGGCCGGACGGAAATCAATATTACCCTGACAGAGGAAGACAAAGCACTGGATGAGGTCGTGGTGGTCGGTTATGGTAAACAGAAAAAAGTAACCATCACCGGAGCGGTCAGCACCATCAATATGTCAGATATGCTGACGCCTAACCGTTCCCTCTCCAATTCATTGGCCGGTAAAGTTGCCGGGGTCATCTCCATGCAGAGAAGCGGGGAACCGGGATATGACAACGCCTCCTTTACCATCAGGGGGATTGGTACTTTCACCGGGAATTCAGAACCACTGATTATTATTGACGGGGTGCAGCGGGATGACGTGAACAGCTCTTTCGGAGGCTCCTATAACAACATAGATCCAGAAGACATCCAAAGCATTTCCTTACTAAAAGATGCCTCTGCAACCGCCGTATACGGTGCCAGAGGTGCCAATGGGGTCCTGATCATCACCACCAAACGCGGTGTGGCAGGCAAACCGCAGATTTCCATTAAAACAGAAGCTTCCATGTCCGGTCTGACCAAAACGCCAAAAATGCTGGAAGGTGTTTCCTGGATGCGGTTATATAACGAAGCCAATATTAACGATGGCAACCAACCCGTATATTCTGAAGAAATCATCCAAAAAACGGCCAGCGGTCTGGATCCATACCTCTATCCAAATGTGAACTGGATAAAATCTACCTATAAAGACTGGGCACCAGGTTTCAATACCAATTTAAATGTAAGCGGCGGATCCCAAAGTGTAAGGTATTACGTGTCCGCCTCTTTTTACAACCAGGATGGCAGTTATAAAGTGACCAAACAAAACGGCTATAATCCGAATCTAAACTTTAAAAGATATGATTTCAGGACCAATCTTGATATCGATCTAAGCCCTACCACCCTCTTGTCCATGAACCTGGATGCCATGCTGGTGAGCAGCAGATATCCGGGCTTATCCGCCAGCAAAATCTGGTACAATGCTTATTTAACCCCACCCATTGCCTTTCCTATCCAGTATCCCGACGGATCATGGGCAGGCCCTTTTAACAATGGAGGGAGCAATCCACTTAACGAAATCCAGAATTCCGGTTATGCAACTGAGTTCAGGCCAACCATACAGTCTATTTTTGCCATCAACCAGAAATTAGACCGCTTTACAAAAGGATTAAGTGCTATGGCCAGGTTTTCCTTCGATTCCTATAGTGAAAACAACAACAGAAGATCCGGAAGAAACAACCTTTTCCTTGCCACTGCAAGAGATGCAGAAGGCAACCTGATCCTGAACCAATCCAGGGTTGGAGATCAGTTTCTCGGTTATTCCCAATACTCGCAGGCCGAAAAAAAGATGTACCTGGAAACCAATATCAATTACGACCGCAGCTTTGGCAATCACCATTTTGGAGGTTTGTTTTTATACAATATGCGTTCAAGGGTAGTGAGTTCTGCAGGAGACGTCATTTCTTCCATCCCTTACAAAAACCAGGGCATGGCATTCAGGGCGACCTATGCTTATGCAGACCGGTACATGGTTGAATTTGATGCCGGTTATACCGGTTCAGAGAACTTTGAACCCGGTAAAAGATTTGGATTTTTCCCTTCCGTTTCTGCGGGCTGGGTGATCTCCAAAGAACCCTTTTTCAACAAACTGTCTTCCAGCATGAACCTGCTGAAAATCAGAGGCTCTCATGGCATTGTAGGGAACGATCAGATCGGATATCAGGCTGGTCTGAAGAGGTTCCCTTACCTGAATCAGTTTGGCCCTGGCCGTTCTATAGGCTTAGGCTTTAATGGCGCCATCTTCAACGGGGTTACAGAAAGCGTGATCGGCGTAGAAAACCTCACCTGGGAAAAGGCCACTAAAGACAATATTGGGATAGAAATCGGTTTGTTCAATAAACTAAACCTCACCATAGACCTCTATAAGGAAAGAAGAAAGAACATTTTAATTTCCCGCAGCTCCCTCTCCGGAATCCTGGGTGTAACCGGAACGGTATACGCCAATTTAGGAGAAATGAACAACCACGGTGTGGATGCCAATATCGAGTATAACGAAAACATTGGGAATGTATCCCTTCGCCTCTATGGGAATTTCACTTATAATAACAATAAAATCATCCAGCGGGATGAGCCTAAACAGCTTTATGCCTATCAGCAGGCAACCGGACAAAAGTTAGGCGATAACCTCATGTATGTTGCTGAGGGTTTATTTACCTCTGCAGAACAAATTGCCGGCAGTCCAAGTCAGTTTGGCGCGGTATTGAGGCCCGGCGACATCAAATACAAGGATGTGAATGGCGATGGTGTCATCAACCCTTTTGACCGCGTATATACCGGCAAATCAGATATTCCTACCATCTTGTATGGATCAGGGTTTACAATAGGTTATAAAGGTGTAGACCTCTCCCTTTTCTTTCAGGGAATTTCCAATGCGACCTTTATGGCCAATGGTTCTGCGATCACAGGTGATGGTGCAACCGGAGCCGGCATTGTACCCTTTACCGGCATGGGCCAATATCCTTCGGGAATGCTGGCCAGTCTGGAAAACAGGTGGACCGTTGAAAACCCAAGACAGGATGCCTATTACCCTAGATTAGGAATAGCTAACCAGAACAGCAACAACTACCAACCCAGCACCTGGTGGTCTAAAGACGGTAGTTTCGTTCGTTTAAAACAGGCCACTTTAGGGTATAAACTCTCAGATACCTTTCTTACCAAATCCGGTATTAAGTCGGTCTACTTTTACCTGACCGGCCAAAACCTGCTCACCTTCTCCAAATTTAAGTTATGGGATCCGGAGCTGGGCGCGAACGCTTCAGGTTATCCACCTTTGAGAACATTTGCCCTCGGACTGAAAGTCGCATTTTAACAAGAACCATTGATCAATTACAAGCATTAAAAAATATTCCGATGAAAAAGAAATCTATCACTCTCTTCATTATAGCCGTAGGATCATTGTTTTTAACAAGCATTTTATCCTCCTGCAAACATCTGGACGAAAAACCGGATAACCTGCTCACCTCAGATATCCTGTGGAGCAACCGCGCCAATGCAGAATCCTATCTATACAACATCTATGGTGCCGTACTTGAAATAGACTATGCACATATTGGCATTAGCGATGAAGCCTCGGTTTCCATCCCAGGTACCAATATCCGGCAAATGGTGGCCGGGAACTGGAGCTCTGTAAATGCCTATTACGACCATTGGGACAATTATTACACCGGTATCCGTTCCTCCTTCATCTTTGAAGCCAATGTAGATAAAGTACCGGAATCCCAACTCGGTTCGGATTTAAAAGCCCAGTATAAAGCAGAGTCTAAATTCTTAAGAGGCTGGTTTTACTGGCAGCTGATCAAACAATACGGACCAGTGGTTAAGCTAACAGGTGCCCTTGCCTTAGATGAAGATTTCAATAAATATCCAAGGGCCACTTTCGACGAATGTAAAGACTATGTGAACCAGCTAATGGACGAAGCAGCAGTTAACTTACCCGTAAGCTGGGCCTCTTCCAGCAATTATGGCCGCCCTTCAAAAGGATCCTGCCTGGCCGTGAAATCACAGCTCGCGCTATGGGCAGCAAGCCCTTTGTGGAATGGAAACCCTGCCTTCAATTCCCTGAAAAATCAAGACGGGACCGCACTCGCTCCTGCAACATATGATGTCAACAAATGGAAAATTGCGGCAGATGCGGCAAAAGCAGTGATAGACCTCAATGCCTATAAGCTATTTACCAATCTGGACAATGGCGGAACCACCTTTGACCCCTACCTTTCCGTACGGGATCTTTTCCTGACCAACTGGAACAAAGAAATCCTGTTCTCCAGAAATTCCTGGAATTATTGGGGATATACCAAAGCATCTTCTCCCAACCCTGGAGGAATTAACCTGTACAACGCCACTCAAAACGTAGTGGATGCTTTTTACATGGATAATGGACGCAGTATTGAAGATCCTTCTTCAGGCTATGACGAAACCGGTTTTGCAGAAAACAACAGCAGTCAGTATTGGGCTCATAAAAAAGGCCAATGGAATATGTATGCCAACCGGGAACCTCGTTTTTACGCCTATATTCAATACAATGGCCGCCCGGTATTGCCGGCACCTACCATTGATGATAAAAATTACTACTCTTCAGCAGGTAATGTAGACGGGACAGGTCGTGTAGAATTCTATTACGGCGGGAAAGCAGGAGCTAAAGCCACCGGAATTACCAATAACATTACCGGTTACAATTTCCTGAAAAATGTGAGTCCGGCTGATAATATCAGACAGGATGCCACCAATTACAGGCCTTTTATCCTCATGCGCTTTGCAGAGATTCTCCTGAATTATGCAGAAGCCCTGAATGAGTACGCGCCTTCCAACCCGGATGTGGTGAACACGCTCAACCTGATCAGGTCCAGAGCCGGACTGCCAGGTATAGAAACCGTTTATCCTGCCGCCGTTGGAAACAAGGAACTTATGAGAAAGTACATCCTGAAAGAAAGACAAGTGGAGTTGTGTTTTGAAGGAGACCGGTATTATACCCTCATCAGAAGGTTACAGCTGGGGGCTACCGAAAACCAAACCATCTATACGATGAATGTGAATGAAGACGATGGAGGCCAGGGATTTGGGTTTACCCGCTTTTACAACCGTACCTTCTTTCAAAAAAGAGCCTGGGCGGATAAAATGTACCTGTTCCCTATTTCCCAATACCAGCTGGACCGCGACAGGGCCCTGGTACAGAATCCAGGTTGGTAAGACAACGCATCATTAATGTATTTAAAACAGCGATCATGAAACAATTCATCAATATAAAGGCTAAATGCAGGTATTTCTTATGCTTTGCAGCCTGCCTGCTCTTCCTTTTTACCGGCTGCAAAAAAGACAAAGAAGCCAGCCATAACCCTTCGGCTCCCATCAGCATTTCGGATTTCATTCCTAAAAAAGGCGGAGGTGGCACAGAAGTACTCATTACCGGAAGCAATTTTTCTTCCGACCTCTCTAAAATCTCCGTGACCCTGAATGGCCTGGCCCTTAAAGTAATTGGCGCCAGTGCAACACAGGTAATGGCCGTAATTCCAAAAAAATCAACCTCAGGCCCCTTAAAAGTAACCATAGAAAAAGCGGAAGCTTCCAGCGAAACCATTTTCAATTATGAGTATACCCGGACGGTGAGTACCCTTGCCGGATCTGGCGCCGCAGGATTTGCCAATGGCAAAGGAACTGACGCCTCCTTTAACTTTGCAGGTCAAAACTGGTACCGAAGTTCCGGTATCGTGGTAGACGATCAGCTCAATGTTTACGTCGCGGATCCAGGCAACCATTGCATCCGGAAAATCGACCCTGATGGAAACGTGACCACACTGGCCGGCAATCCCAATCTTGCGGGTTATGCCGATGGTAAAGGTACTGCCGCAAACTTCTCTTTGCCCTACGACCTTGCAATAGACGGACAAGGAAACCTGTATTGTGTAGACCCAGGGAATTGGGACATCAGAAAGATCACACCCGACGGACAGGCCACAACCTGGGGCTTCGGAAGTCAGGCACCATGGAGTGTCGCTTTTGATAAGGTGTCTGGAAAAACCTATTACGCCAGCTGCTCCAGTCCGGGAAATATTTATGAAATCAATGCCCAGGGTGTCAGCAAGGAAGTCATTTCCGGCCTCAATTATCCGGCAGGTATTAAATTCGACAATAAAGGCAATTTATTTGTCAGCGGACATGGTGATCAGGTGATCAGAAAATTCGATGCAGGTACCTGGCAGAGCAGCATTGTCGCCGGACAGCCGGGAAATGTCGGTTATATAAACGGACCGGCTACCGCTGCACAGTTCGCTTATCCCTGGGGAATTGCCATAGACCACAACAATAACATCTATGTTGCCGGCAACGGAACCGGCGGTGGAAGCACCAGCAATCCAGACCAGAGCATTCGCTACCTGCAGGCAAATACTTACGAAGTCAGCACATTTGCCGGAAGCGGAAAAGCAGGTTATACCGATGGATTTGGCGGATTGGCCACCTTTAGTGCACCCGGTGGAGTTGCAGTAGACAAAAACGGCACAGTGTACGTATTGGACAAAAACAACAACAGAATCAGGAAGATCATTTCCGAATAACACAATTTTAACCTATGAAACCATTTGCTTTTTTAAGCCTGGTTTTAGTTGTACAAACGCTCGTTTGTACAACTAAAACCTTTGCCGCTATATCCCAAACCAAGGAAAATCCGCGTAAGTATTATGTAGCCATGAATGGCTCCGATACCAATGCCGGAAGTATAAACGCACCTTTCCAAACCATAAATATTGCATTGAGTCATGCTGCGCCCGGAGATCAGGTCATTGTCAGAGCCGGAACCTACCATCAGGAAGTTAAATTCCCCAAATCAGGCGAACCTGGAAAAACCATCAGCCTGCAGCGCTATCCGGGAGAAAGACCAGTGATCGACGGCAGCAGGATTACCGTTACCGGATGGCAGGCATTGGTGACGATCAATAATGTAAGTTATGTAACCATCGATGGCTTTGACATTTGCAACCTCCACAGTTCTGCGGTGAATACCGATCCTCAGGGCATGGCGATTATAGGCAGCGGACAACACATCACAGTTAAAAACTGCAACATATACAACATCAAAAACAACACCACCCTGGCACAGGGACGAAGCGGACATGCCATACTCGCCATTGGAAGCGGCAAAACCCCGATCTCCAACCTGTTGATTACCGGATGTACCGTTCATGACACCCAAACCGGAACGAGTGAAAACGTGACCCTTGCCGGAAACATAGATGGTTTCCTTTTCAGTCACAATCAGGTATATGATACAGAGAACATTGGGGTGATTGTTGCTGGTGGCGATGGCCTGAATCCTCATGGTGCCGTTGAAAGCAATTATGCCCGCAATGGTGTCATCAGAGACAATATCTTTCACCACAATACCATGACCAGAACACCGGAAACCTGGGGGCCCGACCGCTTTGGCGCGATTTCCATTTATGTTTGCGGAGGCGCCAATACCCTCATCGAAAGAAACATTGTTTATGAGAGCGACAGGGGAATTGGTCTGGTCAGTGAAAGCAATATTTACCCTACAAGAACCACTACGGTAAGAAACAACCTCGTTTACAACTGTTACCGGGCAGGCATTTACATGGGTGATTATTTAAACTACACCATCGCCGGAACAAAAAACTGTGCGGTGCTGAACAACACCCTGTTTCAAAACAACCGCGTTGCCGGTGCATTTGGAGAGATTGAAGGAGAAATCAGGCTCACCGAACACTGCGACAGCAATGTGATCAAATACAACAAGGTCTATGCCGGGCCTAAAGATGTCCTGGTTCATAAATACACCTTAACCGGAAGCCATAACCTCATCGACCACAACAGTTATTTTAGCACAGGGCAACCGCAATGGATCTGGAACAGTACTAATGACGCTCCGGTTACCGACTTCCAAATCTGGAAAAAAACCAGCGGGCAGGATGCCAGTTCCAGTCATAAAATAGTGAGTCCTCAATTTTATTCTAATCTCCTCAGAAAATGGAAAAGATCCCCACAATCAAAGATATAGCCAGACAACTGAAACTTGATCCCTCTACCGTCTCCAGGGCATTGCGAGGACATCCCAGCATTGGGCTGGTCACGACCATGAGGGTCAATAAAATGGCCAAAGAGTTAAACTTCCATCCCAACCAGAATGCGGTCTTCCTGAAGCAGGGTAAGACCTTTACCATTGGTGTGGTCTTACCCGATATTGGAGAGACTTTTTACTCTTCCCTGCTCAGTAAAATAGAGCGTTATGCCCACAGCAAGAATTACAATGTGATTTTTGGTCAGTCATTTGAAAAACAGGAACGGGAGAAACAAGTGCTGGACAATATGAAGAACCTGAGAGTAGATGGGATTCTGATTGCGATGAACAAGCCTGCCGCACCTTCTGAGCAGATTGAACAGCTCAGAAGGTACAACATTCCCGTGGTCATTCTGGAGCAAAGGAATACCGATCAATCTTATCAGGCTATTGAACATTTGTTTTCAATTTTAGAATTTCAGCCATCACCTGATCTAAAGGCTTCGCAGAACTTTCCGGCTTGATCTCCATATTTCGCTCTACCCATGCGCGCTCCCACCAAAAAAAGTCGGGAGCCTGCATGTGCTTACCCTGCAGGTTGTTTTGTAGATGATCGATATACATTTCCCATCGTACGAGGTAATAATCCTTCATTAATCCGCCCCATTCTTTGTAAGCATATTCATGCAGGTTATCTTCCGCCGGAATGTTTTCCCCCCAATAGGTGATCAGCATCATGGCATTCCTGATGTTGAGCTTTTTCTCTTCTTCCGTTTTCCCCAACCTTAAGGCCTGAGCTTTGTAGGTATTTAACTGATAATACGGGTGTGTAGACAGCAGGTCGTCTGTTAAACGGATCATGTCCAGAAACTGCGCAGACAAGCAGTTAAACTGTTCCGTGTCTTTCGCGTTGTAGGCTTTTACCATCGCCTCAAAAACCTGTTCCCCATCATTGGCCAGCACCTGCCGGAAGACATTGATCAGGTCAATCTGATAGGTATCCGAGTTTTTAAATTCAGGCGCTGCTTTTGCAAATTCCAGAGCTGCCGCTTTAAATTTCAGCAGGTCGTAAGTTCTGATGCGTGTTCCCCAGCGGGAGGCGGGTTTGGAGTCCAGCGCAGGGCGGATACAAAACACCGATTCGCTTGCCCCTTCCTGGTAACCCGGGATGCTTTGGTAAATGGTTTCCAGGAAGCCTTGCCAGGCCTGATCAATATGGGAGTTTGAACTTCCATAACGATATTTAGTATAGCCGTTTAGCCAGTCTTTAACCTCCACATGTGCTGCCCGCCAACCCAGTTCCAGCATCAGGTCGTAAACCGGAGGATTGTTATTGAGGCCTTCAGGCATTACCCCTACGCCTTTTAATACGGCTTTATACGGCCCTTTCCTGATCCGGTCAACCTCATCTGCGAAGCGCTGTAGTTTTCCATACAGACCTGGTCTTTCGCCAAAGTTGTTCACGACACACCAGATGAACGGTGTGGAATCGTAGCCATTTCTCTTCTCCCAATTATTGGTAAACTCACCAAACAATTCCTGCACCAGGATATGTGATTTATCAAGACCTTCGAGCATTTGCTGTTTCGGATTGTCCTGCCAGCCCTGTAATACCCAGGTTGACCCTGGAAAACTATTTTGCATCTCGGTTTGAATGGATCTTCCGGCCTTGCTTAAATCTATCCCTTCGGTAATCCCGCCTTCATGAAAAGGATCTCCGGCAAAAAAACGAATGTTCTTGCCATAAGCTTTTTGTAATTCTTTATAATAGATCCCAGCTATTCTGGAAAAGTCAGGAGTACCGGGAACCAGGATATCCGGGCGTTTAAAGGCGCCCCAGGTCTTCTGGTCGATGATTTGTGCTTTGCTCTTTTCTTTCAAAGAACCAGGGACCATTCCATAAAAACCTTGCAATACGGGTTCTATACCCAGTTCTTTCATCCGCTTCATCATGCGCTGCTGTAAAGCCTTGCGGCCATCAATCTGACTTTGGGGCATCGGACCTCCCCAGCCCTGGATATTTCCCATGAGCCACCAGGCAGTATATGCAGGGCCGACTAAAAAATCATTCACTTCCTGATCGGTATATCCAATCTGTTTGAGTGTACTTTGCCACACCGACTCCATTCCGCTGACGGTGAGCATCAGGTTTACCCCGTTTAAAGCCATCCAATCGAGCTCATGCTCCCAATCTTTCCAATCGTAAAAACTCATGGTATAGTTATAAGTGCAATAGTTTAAAGCGTAACGGTATTTGGCCGGGGCCTCCACACGTACTTTCTCCTTTAACACCGGAATCGGATATACAGGGGCCAGGTTATCCCCCATGTGCGACATAGACCTGTTACAATAGTATTTCAAATACCAGTTCAAGCCCACTGCCGCAGCGTTTGGACCAGAGGCACTGATGAGAAGTTTATCTCCTGCACTCTGCAATTCCACCACGTCCTGCTGATCGCTTTTCAACGGCTTAAAAACAACATGTTGTGCCAACCAGGGCGTTCTTCGTTTCAACAGTTCCTGGATCGGTTTAAACTGCTGCGCCAAAAGGTTTAAAGGAAGTAAGAGTAAAAGCAAATAGCTGAATTTTCGCATAAAATTAACTGGTTTTTCCATTTCAAAGAGACCGAAACTAGTTAAAATCATTCGTAAAAAAACCCTTAAAGCAGGACCTTAACGGCTGTAAAAATCACACAATCGATTGTATGATGTTACGCAATCGATTGTGTGATTTTTCATTATTTTAATTCTTCTTTTTTTGCTTAGCATTGTAATAAACGTTCGTGTTTTTATCAGTTTTAATTTTATGAAGAAACAGCTAATTGGCTTATTATTTCTAATCCTATCCGGATCTTATGCACCACCTGTGTTTGCACAACAGAAAGCAGATGCCCAACAAAATACTTTCGCAAAGCAAGATGCAGATGCCCCTTTTAAGATCAGTACGGAATCCTTTATGTTAAATGGTAAGCCCTATGTGATTCGTTGCGGTGAGCTCCATTTTGCAAGAATCCCAAAAGCTTACTGGAGACAGCGCCTGAAAATGGTCAAAGCTGTTGGTCTAAATACGGTCTGCGCGTATTTGTTTTGGAATTACCACGAAACCAATCCCGGCAAATTCAATTGGGAAGGACAGGCGGATGCTGCCGAGTTCTGTAAAATAGCACAAGAGGAAGGGCTGTATGTGATCTTGCGCCCAGGTCCCTATTCCTGTGCAGAATGGGAATTTGGCGGTTTTCCATGGTGGCTGCTGCAAAAGAAAGACATCAGACTGCGGACTCAGGACCCTTACTTTTTAGAACGGAGCAGGCAGTACTTAAAAGAAGTGGGACGTGTGTTAAGCCCCTTGCAAATTACGCATGGCGGCCCCATCCTGATGGTACAGGTAGAAAACGAATACGGAAGTTACGGTACAGATAAAGATTACCTTTTAAAACTTAGGGACTACCTGAAAGAAGCGAAATTTGATGTGCCCCTTTTTACTTGTGATGGGGTGGTACAACTGAAAAATGATGTCCAGAAAGACCTTTTTGCAGTCGTCAATTTCGGGAGTAATCCGGAAGCAGGATTTAAAGCTTTGCGCGAAGTTCAGCCTGAGGGTCCTTTAATGTGCGGCGAATATTACCCTGGCTGGTTTGATTCCTGGGGAAATGCCCACCATACCGGTTCCAGCGACAGGATGGTAAAAGAGTTAGACTGGATGCTGCAACAAAAAGCTTCCTTCAGCATTTACATGATCCATGGTGGTACCTCTTTCGGTTTATGGGCAGGCGCCAATTGTCAGCCTTATTTACCCGAAACATCCAGCTATGATTACGATGCACCGATCAGCGAAAACGGATCTGCTAATCCTAAATTTTATGCCTTGAGGGACATGCTTAAAAAGCACCTCCAGCCAGGCGAAGTCTTGCCGGAAGTACCTGCCGGAATTCCCGTACAAAAGATAGCTCCGTTTAACCTGACGATGGTGGCCCCTATCTTGCCACAATTGACCAGGCCTATCATTTCTGACACCACACTGTTTATGGAAGACCTCGGACAGGGATATGGAATGATGGCTTATGAAACGACCCTTTCTGCCGGTGCAAAAAGCAGCCTCGATCTTACCGGAGTGCATGATTATGCAGAAGTTTATTTGGATCAGAAGCTCATTGGCGTATTAAACAGAATGAAAAATGAGCATCGCATAGACCTTCCTGCGTTATCTAAAAACACCAGACTTCGGATCCTGGTAGAAGCCATGGGCCGCGTGAACTACGGAGATTACATGCACGACCGTAAAGGACTGCAAGGCGAGGTTTACCGCATCTCCAATACGGCGAAGTTGCAACTCAAAGGATGGAAACATTATTCGATTCCATTGGGAGAAGGTAATCCGGCATTCAAATATCAACACATCAAAAAGACAGGAAAGTTAAACCAACCTGCTTTCTATAAAGGCAGCTTTAACACCAAAAACAAAAATGATTTTTACCTCGATATGCGCTGGTTCAAAAAAGGCGTAGTCTGGATCAATGGACATTGCCTGGGTCGTTACTGGAATATTGGCCCTACCCAAACCATGTATGTTCCGGGAGTCTGGTTAAATGCAGGAAAGAATGAAGTGGTGGTCCTTGACCTTCACCGCCCTTTTGCCCCGCGTTTGCAGGGTCTGGAAAAACCGATCCTGGATAGCCTTACCCAGGTGAAAGCACTGAGCAGCAATCATCGTAAAGCCGGACAACAGTTTGGCAACAATTCAGCTAATCTGATCTATAGCGGAACAATGGAAAACGCTGCCGCCTGGCAGAACGTTACTTTCCCGGTAAAGAGCGGCAGATATATCGCCCTGGAAGCCTTAAACAACTTTGCTGACAACCCATTTACTGCGGTGGCGGAGTTAGAGTTACTGGACGAAAATGGCAAACAAATTCCAAGGAATTTATGGAAAGTAGTCTATGTAGACAGCGAAGAACTGAACAGCGAAGATGGTAAATCGGAAAATGTATTCGATCTTCAGTATACCAGTATCTGGCATAGCCAATGGAAAGACAACAGTCCGAAACATCCCCATCAGCTGGTCATTGATTTAGGCGTACAAACGAGCATTAGCGGAATTAAAGTATTGCCCCGTCAGGATATGGAAACCGGAAGGATTAAAGATTTCAGACTGTACCTAGCCAGTAAGCCCTTTAAAGGCTTATAGACTACTCCAAATAATTTACCTGGCCGCTGATTTACAGTGGCCAGGTTGATCTTACCTAAGCTTAAGATTGTAACCTAATTGTATATAGATCGGAATCGTGGGTGATGTTTTAAAGTCCTGTGCAATAGTTTTTCCTCCTTTTAAATACACATCGCTATGATTGAAGGAATAACCAACCTGCATCCCACATTGGACATTCCCACCTGTTGAAGGCTCATACCAGCCATCTTTCACTTCAGGAAAATTGCTTTTGTAGGCATCTTTATGTTTAAAATGCGTCACAATGGCCTTGTCAAAACCAAACTCGCCGTTTACATACCATTTAGGTCCATAATAACCAATGATCACATTGGCCGTCGCTCCGAAGTTTGAAAGCCTGACCAGGGTATTTGCATATCGCCTGAAAACACCGTTAACATTTACGCTAACTGCGATATTACTAACTTCAAGCAATTTCACATGCGCTCCGATTTTAGTTTTAAAATCATCAAAAAATCGATTCCCTGATGGTATTGAAAACTCAGCATTGAATATTACCGGCAGTTTTGATTTGAGCTGATAGCCATAGCCGATGCCATAAATCACACCATAATCTATCCCTACATTTAGGTTTAGCAAGTGTCGGTCTTCTTCTTTTAATCCTGCCCAGTTTATACTTTGTGCATGGCAATAACTACAAACGGTGCACAACAACACCGTTATCATGATGATAATCTTATGTTTCATTTGAATATTTTCTTTGAGGGGCTTATTTTAAAGCGTTGAAATAGTTAAGAATTGTTGGGAGGGTATTGTTCCAGCCGGTTGAAAAAGAAAGCATATCATGCCCCGCAGCTTTGGTCTCAAACAGCTGAACATTTGGAAAGGCAGCGGATACTTTTTCTGCATGGGCTAAACCATAAGCTTTGTTTCGCTCGCTATAGATAAACAAGATCTTTGTTGTAAACCGGTTTAAATGGGTAGTCCAATCGGAATTTTCTTTTTTAATGAGGTCAAAGTAGACGTCCTGCAACACAAAACCGGAACGCCAGAAAGGCAAAAGTCCCTCATTGCCTACATTCTCATTCTCGTCGCCAGTTGAGGCCAGTAATTTATACTTGTAGTCTAAAATGGCATGTTCATCTTCTTTACCCGTCAGAAACTGATCCATATAGGTTGCATTGTTTAAGGCTTCGCCCGTAATGTCCATCTTCCGGGAGCGCTTTACATAGTCGTCAACATCCTTCCATTTTAAGCCCCCAGGTTCTGCCAATACGGCTCCATCTACGGCATTGGGATATTGGTTGATATAGGCGCCGGCCAGCATCGCACCCCAGGAGTGTCCCAATAAGAAAATTTTCTGTGCTGCTGATTTCCGGTAATGTGCAATTACGCCATTCAAGTCATCAAAAGAGGTTTGGATCCCTGTGTAATACGAACGGGGAAACCTTTGCGACAAACCGGTTCCACGCTGGTCATAAAACACCACAAAATATCCGTTGTCGGCCAGTTCCCTGCAATTGAGCAGGTATCGGTAATCTGATGCGGGTCCGCCATGTAAAATGAAAATAATCGGGTCGCCGGGATTGCCAAAAGTTTCCGCATGTAATTTTGCCCCATTGATCACAATGGAAGGAAGACTGGAATTCTGGTCTACTGTTTTTGGAACCAAGTTCCCGGGTGCATCAATTCTCATTTCCTTTTTACAGGAAAAGACAAAAACGGAGAGGAGAAAGATGGAATAAAATAAGCTGTTTCGATACATTTTTTGAGTTTTATAATGCTGCAAAAATGACCTAAACATCATGTCCCATCGTCCCAAAGGGTAAGTTGGTACTTATTTCAACTGTATTTTTTGTTCCTTTAAATAAGCGGTTGGGGTCTGCCCTGTTGTATTTTTAAAATTCCTGTTAAATGAAGTCTTAGAATTAAAGCCCACTTCAAAAGCCAAAGACAACAAGGTGAACCTGCTGTTTTCCGGTAAGGCAACGATTTCTAAAAATTCGGCGATCCGCTGTTCATTGATATAATCGAAAAAGTTTTTGTTTTCAAGGGAGTTAATTACCTGCGACAAAGTATTGGGATTAACATTTAGTCTTTGTGCCAATTCATTTAAGCTCAGTTCCGGATCCTTATACAACTTCTCCTGCTGCATTAAAGCCAGGAGATCCTGATGAATTTTTAACAATAAGGTTTCATCGGCAGTAGATCTTTGGTACTTGACTTTTTCTATGGCTTTCTCAGTTGCCTTTTCCTCTACACTCCCGGCAATCGTCTGACTGCTGGTGTTATTATTTGTAAAAATCCCAACTTGCTTTACGCCAAAATACCCGATAAACAGGATAAAAAGATCAATTATGGTAAAGGTAGAGATGTCATTGCCAAAAAACACAGATATCCAGGTTAGCCCGATTCCCAGTATTAAGTACCTTAACCAGTTTAGGTTTATCCTTTCCAGATCAGAAAACTGATCAGAAATATAGGCGGAGTATTTTTTCAGCAAAGACAAGGAGAAAATAACATATACCACTCCAGATAATAAGGTCAGCAGGTATATACACCTCAGGATATTTTCAAAACCAGCACCCGCTTCTATGTACACCTCAATCTTCTTGTCAAAAGAAAAAAGAAAGAATTTAAATAAGAGGCCAATTGCCATCACAAATGGCAAAAAATGAATGGCCCAATGTACCCTTCTTTTATTTTGGCTGGTTAAAGATCTGATGTATAGATACAAAAATGGCCCGTGGACTAGTGGCAGAGGAATTTCAAAGCCAAGAAAGTAAGGAAATTTAAGGTATTGACCGGTAATGTGAATGTAGAATACAGACAGATGAAAACCAATAAAGAACAGCCAGACGGCAAGAATTACATCAGCCTGTGATTTTCCCTTTTTTGTAAAAAGGATAATGGAAAGAAAAAGAGAAATGATGATTCCAATTAAATGCAGCATAATGTGGTATGGTTTATTTTGATCAGCGCTGCATTTTTCCTTAACATGGATCAGATGTACTACCTGTAAAGCTCCTGGTCTGCGAAACTACAAAAAGTACGGATGCCAGGTTAACAAATGTCATTAAAAATGTTCATTTCGATTCCATCACTCCCTCGATATTAAAAAAAACAGGGTCTAATGGAAAAAACGATCCAGAGATTTTTCATTAATTATTTTGCTTTGGCCAATATTGATAATTTACAGGCCAAAGCAATTAAAAAAATCCGGACGCTACTGAGGATTTATACTGATTTCCTCTACCCTCTTCCTGCCGAAAGTGAGAAAGCTTAACAGAGATAAAATCCAAACACCAATACCGCCATATAACAATATCCAGTCAAAGCCTTGCACAAGTGCCACGTGTACCGCAGTTCCGGAGGGATCTAAAACAGACAGTTGTGGAAAATCGCGCTGAAGTGTATCAAAGCTTCCAGAGGCTACTTTTTCGGCCAAAGCCCGCAATGGCAATCCATGGAGAGCATCCTGTGCAAATGCAATTTTCAAATGAGACAAAATTCCTTCTACCAGAATAAAACCCATAAGCGCAATATTAACGGCCAATGTAATTAACCTCGCACTCATATCTATTCCGGAAGCCATTCCCGCCCGATTGCTGGAAACAGAGCCCGTAGTGGTATTGGTTACAGGTGTATTGGTTAAGCCCAATCCAATACCAGCCAACAGGGAACCTGGGAGCATTGTGAGCCAGCTGGGCTGATCAGCAAGACTTCCATACCTCATCACAATAAATCCCAGGCCTATCGTAAACAACCCAAAGGGAATGACAATGCCCGGGCGATAACGAACAGAAAGACGCTCGGCTAAAGGAGGCATCACCAAGGTAGGAAGTGTATAGGCCAACAAAGAAAGTCCGACAGTCATCACATCGTAACCCAAACAACCCTGAAAATAAATAGGCAGGTAAATGATGAATGGCCAAAAGCTAAAATTCATGCCTATAGAACCAAAAATGGCCCCCGAAAAATTACGGATCTTAAATACCGAAAAGTCGAACATAGGGTGCTCATTGTTTTTTTCAACCCATACAAAAATGATAAAGCTTATCGCGGTAGCAATGAGGATACAGATCGCAATGGGGCTGCTAAAACCAATATCACCTCCCTGAGTGATAAAATAGGTTAAGCCAAAAACGGATAAGGATAAAGTAACCATTCCTAAAATATCCAGCTTTTTTGCCTGTGGATCTTTAGATTCGACCACATTGCCATAAACAAGAACTGAAGCAAGAACAGCGATTGGTGTATGTATCAGGAACACCCATTTCCAGGATAGTAAACCCACAATCCCGCTTCCTATAATCGGCCCGAAACCCAGGCCCAGTCCGAGGATAATGCCCCAAATACCAAAGGCCTGACTGCGCTCTTTTCCTTCCTGAAATTGGTGCGAAAGCGCTGATATTTGGCAAATCAACATCGCACCTCCACTTATTCCCTGAAAAAAACGGCTTACAATCAATACAGATGTATTTTCCGCCAAACCACAAACCAAGGAAGCAATGCCAAACAAAATCAGGGTAATCAGGAGTATTCGCTTGCGGCCATACTTATCAGCCAGTGTTCCTGCCGCCATTAGCACCGTTGTACAGCCAATCGTATAAATATTCATGATCCATTGCATATCTTTAAGGTTGGCGCCTAATACCTTTTCAAGGGTGGGGAGTATGACCGGGACACTGGAAATTTCTAATGAAAACATTAGTGTAGCCATACAAATAGCGATCAGAGCAATGTTGTTCTTACTCAAGTAATTTTGATTCTTCATTTTTACATTTATCATATGTGACAAAAATAAACTGAATATTATCAAAAAGTCAGTACATTTCAATGATAAAGAGGTACTATTATCATATAAAAAAGGAGAATGATGCAATGTTATCTTTCGATTTCTCTTAACAAGACCTCCCATATCCGGGTTCTTGATGGCTCCTGAAAGATCCCGAAATGCCCTATGCTCTTCCTATCAAAATCGCCGGGATTTAAATGAATCCTTGTAACCGCTGCCCCGCTATATTGTCCCGTTAACCAATCCACATTTTGTATAGGCGCAAAGGTATCGTCGTCTATACTGATGGAGGTTAATGGTGCAGTTATCCTGTTAAAATACAAATCGGCTTCCGGAGTACTTCCAAAAAGGTAATTCGGATCCATACACCATTTGCACCATTGCCTGGCCACATGCTTAGGCAGGTTCTCCATACCCATTAATTTCTTCGAAGGCATATATCCAAAAGTATAGACCAGTGCAGGAAAGAGAATATTCCAGTTGGCCCACATCCTATACCTTCTGAAACCGGTCCAGAATTTCCAGTATCCCGTTTGAGCGGCCACAAGAATAATCTTACTGGCATCAACAGCAGATTTTGAAAGACCAATAAGTTGTCCGCCAATGCTATGACCCATAATATTGATTTTTGACCCCGGATAATGTTCTTTTACATATTGAAGCATGGCCTCCAGGTCTATCTTCCCCCAATCAGATGCCTGGTTGTTATTGTCTTTGATGGCCCCTGTTAAAGAATGTCCAATTCCGGAATAGTCGAACGTAATTACTGTTATTCCAGTCGCAGCAACATATTCAGAAAATCTCTTGTAATAAGATTGTTTTACACCCGTGGCGGAGGAGATCAGCAAAATTGTCCGACTTCCTTTCGCCTCGAAAACAGTTGCAGTAATAAAATATCCTTTTTCCGTTTTAATTTGCTCCATGTTCCTAGCTGCAATGACACCTTATGTGATAAAGTTATAAGAATTAATTAAGTGCTTTCTATAATAGAATAAACTTTTAGGAGATGAACAGGTCTATGAAATGGTGTTTCTATAAATTGAACTAGACCGAAATTCAAAACCTCAGTCTTTTTTTCATCGCACAGGGTGAATGATGACCTCTTACTTTCGCGGTAGGCTATGCGGTTAAGAAAAATGAGGATCAGTTTTTATTTACAATGACAGACACACAGACGATACCAGCAAATGACCTCAATCTAACAGCAGCTCCATTTTTTAAGTTTAAAGGACTAGGTAAAGCGGACAGTAATGGAAAAACGGAATACAATAAACAGTTTGTAGCTTATGGAGACCTTGATGAGATTAAAATCAGCGCAGTAGATATGTATCATATCAGAAAATTTGACAACACACCGCTCTATTGATCAATTCGACAGATCTGAACTAACGACCAACAGGCAGACGATGTCTGACCTGTTGGTCGTTAGTTCTATCCTTCTATCGGAGTTTTTCTGGAAGCATTAAATGGAATCCAGGCACTCAACAATATAATCGTTGCTATTCCCGCAACCATCCCTGTCCCTTTCGCCGTAAACGCGCAAAGCACATATAACATCAGTGCAATAAAACCCAATGAAAATGAGATCACCTGTAAGCCAAACTTGTTTTGTCTTTTGATTTCAGCTGCTTCTTCTTCATCCACTACGATGACCTTTGCATTTCGTACCCCTTTACGCAGCTGTAATTGCTCGTATTCTGAACTGATTAAACCTTTTGAACGCGCATACAGTTCATAGGCCAATAACAATACAAAAGGAAGCAATACCCCCAGCAACATTTCATTTGCGCGGCTCAGCTTCTCCTCTGCCACAAGTGGCAATACGATCTTAAATACCAGGTTCACCGTTAAACTGATCATGGTAATCCAAATCGTCGCTTTACCAGTAATCCTTTTCGAAAATAATGCCCAGATCGGCGGCGCAAGCAAAGGGCCACCCGTGATTGCGCCAACACTCAGTGTAAACTCCACAATACCTCCGATATAAGGCACAATCAGCGCAATCAAAATCATCCCGAAACCAAAACACCAGGACGAGGCACGCGCCACCTTCATGAGCTTTTCATCAGATGCTCCCGGATTGATCGTTCCTTTATAAACATCATTGGTAAACACCGCAGACACGACATTCAAAGCCGTATTTGCGGAGGCTGAAGTCGAAAAATACATTCCCGTCAGAATCAAGCCCATCAATCCTGCCGGAAGCACCTGCTTACAAACCATTAAATAAGCGTTTTCTGTTTCCAGACCAGTTAAGCCAGGATTAATCGTTTGATAGATCATCGGTGGAAGCATCCATAAAACCGGACTTACAATGTACAATCCAGCAAAAAGGAAGGCTACTTTAGAAGCAGATTTTGGCGTATCCACACTTGTGTAACGTTGTACAAAAGTCCAGTTTCCACCAATATAAAAGATGTGGTAAAGGGCAAAGGCAGCAATAAAACCCCAGGTATACTCCCCATTAACGACATTAAAAAAGTTATCCGGAACCCTTGATACAAAGGAATGGATCCCTCCTGCTTCTGTAAAAGCCAATGGAATAATGAGCAGCACTGCAGTAGTTAAAATTGCAAACTGTAAAATATCCGTCACCATTACTGCCCATAAACCACCTACTGCGGTGTAAGCAATCATAAAGATCCCCAAGACCAGCGTAACCGGGATCAGCGGGAATTCCAATGAGGAACCTACCAGTTTAGATACAGAATACAATACGGAACCTTTAATGAATAGCGACACCAACATAAAAATATAGATAAAGCTCTTTTGAACATGTTCTCCAAGCCTTTCCTTAATAAATTCCGCAGCGGTCAGGCTCCCTGTTGCCTTCCATTTTGGGGCGATGTATAATCCGGTAACCAATCCTCCGATACACATCGTCCATTGAATGGTCACTGCTACCCAGCCGTATTTATAAGCAATTGATCCCCAGGCTACAAAAGTACCCGCAGAGAAGAAACTCATAAACAGCGATAAGCCTCCTATAAACCAGGGTACAGCCTCACCACCTGCAAAAAAAGACTTAAGATTTCGTCCTGTACGTGAAAACAGTAATCCTATAATCATAATGAATACTGAAAATACAACGATAACTGTGGTGTCTATTACTGAGTTCATATTTTTCTATTTATAAATCCTTAACCGTTTTTGCGGCAACACTTCTTAAATATGCAGCAAATCCTGCAGGAACTTCCTTTGGCTGATATTTTACTTTTTCCGGCGACTCCTTAAATAAAACCGCATACCAGATTAAAGAGCCCAGGTATCGTCCTGCTTCATTGGCATGATTAGGGTCAAATACCAGTACATTGTCTTTCCAGTAATAACCCATGTTTATGGAGTTGGTCTGGATGGGAAGATTTGGAAAGACCGGATGATCGTAGTCAAAATTCATATCTTTTGTAAAGCGGTATTCGCTCCCCGTAGCCACTGCGTTAAAAGCATCTCCCACAGGGATAAGACTCACATTCAATTGCTTCGCTACCGCATGGTAAGCAGCCCTTGATTTCTGCCACATTTCTTCCTGAGTTTTCGCTGGCTGTTCAGGAGCAACGCGACCGAACTTCTTTGCATCCGAGCGATATGCCCATCCCTGGTGTAAAAGAATCTTTGCATTGGGTTGCAATGATTTAATGTAATTATAAAGCTTTTGAGCATAAGGGCTGTAACTGTCCACATCTGCCGACAAATAAGAAAACTGCTGCATCGTTACCACATCCCAGGTTCCGGCAGATAAAAGCATCCGCAATGATTTTCCATTGTAGGGCTTGCCCTTAGGATCTTCAGGATTGGCCTCTGCAGCTTCCGCGTATTCCCAATGCTGCTGTAAAGAGTGGCCGCCAAGCTCAGCCCGGCCAACCACCAGTTGCTGATTATTTTCCTTGACCAAATTCGGTAAATAGGCCGTCGCATTTTGCGAAAAACTGTTGCCGATGATAAACAATCGTAAGGCTTTTTCAGCAACCTGTCCGAATGAAACCTGGCTGATCAACAGCAAGGAGAGCAATAAGGCTTTTTTTAGGTATTTCATTTTTTGTGTATTATATTTTAATCATTAATATTTTCAATGTCCGGGTCTAAGTATCCATCTGATCTTCCGGTGTTATTTTTTATCAACCTCAAAGACAACATTTACCTGTTGAACCTCAGTACTTCCCTCCTTCTTTAATTTTAAGCTGATCGAGGCTGGTTTAGCCGGATCAATCCCAGGAAAAGACCATTCAAAGGGATAGCCAACACACTTTACAACAGTAGCAGAATCTTCGTTCAACACCATCTCCGCCGCCGCTCCTGCCAGCGGTGGTGTGCTCAGGTAAGCATAGATAGAATCCCAGCCAAAGGGCGAGCGGATCCTGAAAGCGTGGAGCTTGCCCCATGGCGCACCAATGTTGATCTCCTGCATCCCATTTTTAACCGGTAACAAAACTGTCTCTGCGACAGGCTGCTGAAGCGGGAAGGAATAGGCCGTTAACCCTTTGCCCGCAATAACAGATTTCATTGTCTTTCCGGAAAGCACCATCTCTTTTGGTTTAGCCGTTATTCCCTCGTAAAATTTAATCCCTGTATTTTTAACTGCGAGCTGATCCGGATCCAGTCCGATTTCAACCTGCTGCTCCTGCTGAGCTTCATTTAACAGCACCAGCCAAAAACGATCATCCGAAATCCCTGTAATATAATTAATCGCGGGATTGCCGATATGAACAAGGCCTTTCTTTAGCCAAAGTTTTACACGGCTATCGTCAAAAACAGTTCCCTTGCCGGCCCCATAAATCCGGTTGTTAAACCAAACAAAGCCCTCTTGTTTCCCCCATGGGAAAGTGATCTTTCCTTTAGACCTCTGGATCGCTTCAGTAACCAGAAAATCAAGGGTAAAAGCAAGGTGTGGAGAGATGTGGTGGTAATAAATGGAATTGATATCCGGTCCTTTGTACGGGTAATTTGCCTGGTAAGTCAGGTCGGTAAAACCTGTTGCATAATACCCCGGATAATTAGAGAAACGACCAATGATGGAATTCCTCGCATAGATTTCAAAAATATCCTTGTTGCTTTCCGCAGAAAGGCGCAGTAAATGTGGCGCCCAGGTCGACATGAAGATATGGCGTACATTTTTATTGGGAAGAAAGAAGGTCACAGGTTGTTCGAGCCCCAGTCCTACCGGGGAGATCAGCGATTGAGGAACTTCTTTTTCTGTGACATCTCCGTCTATTCGTGGAAATCCTAAACGGAATTTCTTTCCGTCTTTCCACCATAAATTCGTATTGCCCTCGTAGCGCCCTCCTTCATGAATCCGCTGTTTTTGATTTTGAACAAGCGGATAGGAACGGATCCCCGCGATGGTAAAAAACGAAGCATATTTAGCTGCATCTAAAAAGACTTTGTCTTTATTGATTTCATACAGGTCCATCAAATCCCACCAATAGGGATAAAATGAGGTATTGTAAAATGGCTGTGCCGTTAAGACTTCTGTCTTTTGCCCATAAACTTCTTTTTGTAAAAATTCCCTGGCATGTAAAACTGCTTTATCCAGCCATTGTTTATCCTTTGTGAGTCGGTAGGCCGCCAATTCCTGTGTCCATGCCGGAAGGTTTACGCTATAGCCCGACAGCTTTCTGGGTTGCTGATCCGGCATTCCTACCTGAACCAGCCATGGGTTCTTTTCCTCCAACAACTGGTTTAACGCATCAAAATAGGCCGTATTAAACTGTACATTTTTATAAGGGTCTAATACCAATGAAGCCTCTTTGAGGTTATATGGCGCACCAACCGCCTTAGCCCATCTAAATGCACTTCTTGATAAAGTATATTCTATGGTAGGCAAAGCACGGCTTAGGTAAAGCTCTTCATCCCGGCCCATTATCGCTGCAGAGATCAGGGCCAGTGGGGCCGACTGAGCCACCGTTGGCGCAATCTTCGGATCGGCTTCTATATCGTAAAAGCCTTTCAATTGTGCATTCCATCCTGAAGCGTCGTCATTTTTGACCAGATCAATCATGTTAAATGCAGCATTGGTTAAGGAGCTGGAGTCCTGAGCACGATAGTCCTTTACCTCGTAAATAGAATTGGAGATGTATTCCAATGCCCCATTCCAGTTTTCAGCTACCGCTCCCAGGTTAAATGTTCTTTTTAAGGACTGACCTGCACGCAGTTTTGAATCTTCCAACCCCAGAACAGGTGCAAATGCAACAGGCTGAATCTGATTAAACGCATTCTTAAGGGAGAAACCAATCCGGGAGGTATTGTCCTTACCCCAGTCTAATGGAAAATCAGTTAAAGAACCCGTTACAAAGAAGCTCAGTGGCTTGTCCCGGCCAAGCTCCACGATGGCCAGAGGTTGGGGAGTCATCGCTCCCGGAATCAGGATCGGGTCTGTTGGCAAACGTTTATAATTAAACATCGGTGGAAGCTGTACCTGCTGCACCTCCTGCTCAGAAACATCCTGAAAGGCAGCAACTACAAAGCTGTAAAAGCCTTCTTCTTTGGCTGAATATTCCAAACTCAGCTCGTAATGCGATGCTCCGGGTTTAAGTGTCCAGATTCCTTTAACCTCTTCGCCTTTATCCGTCAGATAAGTTACCCAAAGCACTTCTGGAGACACCTGTTTCACCGCTGAAGGCTGACAAGCAGAAAGTTCGCCAGCCAGAAAAGGATTCTTCGCCCCGTTCTGATCCATAGGCTTATAGGTTTTACCTTTAACCACAAACTCCGTTAAACTTGCCGTATTCTTCCAGGAGGCAAAGTAAGCCCCAAATTCTATTTTAGCTTTTTTAGTACTCAACAGGAAGACCCGGTTTTCTTCTACCTGCGCTTTTAAAGTCGCCCATCCTTTATCCTGAAAGATGGCTGTAGTCGCCACTAGCTGACGTTTCCCCGTCTTATCGTTTATCACCTCTTCGAAACTCAGCTTTAGCTGAGCATTAGAAAGTGTACCAAGTAGTTTTTCCTTCTTCGCAAAAGAAGCCGCTTCGGCTATATTTAACACTGCGGGAGTTTCCTTCACCCGGGTTGGTTTTATGGCATAAGCTGTAAGGGATAAGCCTTCCTTACCCGGATTAAAAGCCTCATCGGTGCTCAACACTATCGCATCACAACGCACAAAATTCCCACTGGTATTTTTTAAGCTCAACACATTTTCACCAGTATCAAGATCAATACGACCTACCTTTTCCCATGCATATCCTTCAGAAAGATGTCTGCCGGACTCCAGACTCATCTCCTGCTCATTTACCGACAACAGGTACTTTCGCGTTCCCGGTTGATTCTCTGCATAGCCTCTGGATCTGGTCCAGACAAAAAAGCTGCCTTTCGTTTTTAGGGAGATCACCGTCATGGCATCCGGAACCGGATCTTTAGATGCCGCTGCAAATAAAGCCCCTTTACCAGAAACATTTGTTCCGGCTTCCTTACTAAAGACCCAACCCGCAGGAAACTGGAAATCTTCTGCTTCTATAAAATAAGTATTTTGTGCCTGTCCATACACTTTACCGGAGGTAAAAACACAGCAGGAAAACACCACATACCTAAAATAACAGGCGTAGCTCAGCTTGTTTATCTTCTTTATTGTCTTTTTCAATAGCATACTTCTATTACTTTTAAGCCAAAAGGGGCTAATTCAATATTCAGAGAATTGGAATTGCTGCTTAATACCGTTCGCTTGCCAGCTGTATCGATAACAGCAAGTTCTTTTGACAATGTCCCGGAAAAGCCCGGAATTTTCTCCGGATTAAGCAAAACCTCCGTCTTCAGGGGCTGCTCACTATTGTTCATCAGTACCACAAAACACTTTCGTTGATCCGCATTAAATGCCGTCACATATTCTACATAAGGACTTTCGACCTTCAGCAAGCCCTCCCTTAAAATTAAGGACGCGGTTGTGCCATACACTTTACCCGGAGCAAAACCATAAGTTTGATGCGGACCTACTTTAGGGGTAATGAAACCTCGCGGAAAGGAGATCTGTCCCTGCGAGCGAAGGTCTGCTTCTGAAAGCAAATAATCCATGATCCAGCCAATCTGCCACCAGGCATGATGCGGAAATGGACCTGCTCCCTTATCCATTGCATCCCAATAATAAGAAGCCACGCCTGTTTTTTGATCCACAAAAGCATCCCTGCCCCATGCCGCAGCTCTGGACATCGTTAGAAACAAAGAATCTTTGGTAATTGAAAACATCCGGAGAAACATCCCTGCATGACTCGCCAATAGAATTGGCCCATGGTGATTGGCAGATCCAAGGATCCCTCCATGCTCAAAACTTAATCCCGCCTGACTGATTTCCCAGTCTGCTCTTTTAACTCCATTTACCTGTTTTTGCGCCAGGGAAGGAATGGGATGCGTATAAACAGATGCCGTATAAATTTTAGCCGCAGCAATGGCCGCGTCTTGATATTTACTTTCTTTAACCACATCGTAAAGATCCAGTAAAGCCTGTACGCTCTGTGCCGTTGCAAAATCGGGTGCAAACCTCGTATCCCCACAAACACCGATAAAAGATCCTTTATTGATGGCCTGTTCGATATACCAGTCGGCCCCTTTTTTGGCCGCTGCTAAGTATTTTTGATCTCCTAATAATTTATAGGCAATGAATAAGCCGTAGAAGGTAGGCCTCAGGTCTAAAACATCCTTAAACATTGCTTCATTGGTCTTATTGTCGTAGGCAACTTCCCAGCTTCCATCCGGTTTCATCCAGGACAATAGTTTCTCAGCGGCCAGCTTTAATTCCTCACGCAGACCAGCATCCTCCGGATTAAACAACAACATGTTTCCAATGTCCATCATCAGGTAATAAGTACTTCCGATAGGTTCTGTATAAGGCCCCCACTCTTCCGTAAATTTCCCGCTGTTTTGCAAAAAGTATTGTCCTTCCGAAGCACCATAGAAAAAACCTTTGGCCGAATGCTGTTGCGCCAGTTTAAAGTTTCTCGCATAAGGAAGGCGGCTATTGATCAGTTTCTGATTGCCCGTTAACCTCGCAAGCATCCACATCGCTCCATAGTCTGAATTTTTGATCGCATCTTTTTGGGAGCCATACACGCCACCCAGGTATTTCTGCGCACCGATTTCCAGGTTTTTATAGGGCGACAACTGCCACATAGAAAGGCTGTCGTCCACTACATAGTTTGCCATTCTCCATACCCGGTTGGTCAAAGAAGAAGCTGTTTTCTTCAAGGCCAGCACCTCTTTAAACCGATATACGTCATTCGCCGCATGTTTCATGACCGCAAACCAATCCTCCGCGCGGATGGTATACCTGAAAGAAAAGCTAACCGAATCATTTTTCTCCAGATAAGATTTCTTTTCTCCCAGTACCGGGTGATATACCGTTGGCATCATATTGCCCTTTCTGTTCAGCACAGATAGCCCAATATTCCAGTTCCCCTGAGTTTTGGCATCAAATGCCCAGGGATCCCGTCCTGTTCCAGGCTCCGGAATTACCGCCAGGGTGATGTTTTGGCTGTTTTGCACCAAGGGCGATAATGTGGAAGCCGTACGCTCCCTTACCATCACCGGCACATCCGGGATTCCCTGCCCATAGGCATAGGCATTGATAAAATTAGCATTTAACTGATTCCCCTGAAAAACGCCCGGAACAGTAGCCCATTTAAAATTACTTTTATCAAAAAGAGCCAGCTCCGGCGAAGCAATGGAATAATAACCAGCCTTTTTCGCTTTCAATTTTATCGTCACTTTCAAGTCGTTCGGGTGCTGTGCATCAAAGGCCCAGGCAGCGTTTAGGGAAAACAGCTCATGTTCCTTCTGAAAGATCAGCTGGTCCCTGATTTCCTTTTTCCTGTCCGGATAAAAATCAATCGCTTTCCCCGCCTGATTTAGCTGAACAGCAGAAATCGCTTGCTTCCAGATCGGTATAATATAGCGGTAAATAGATTCCGGAAAATCAAGCCCCTTCGTTGTTGGTTTTACTTCCTTCAGGGATAGCGTATCCGCAGCATACAGGACAGAAAACTCCCCTGAGGTTTTTGCAGATAACTCCATCCATGATCCTTTGTTAAGGACCGATATTTTATTCAGGTGATACCCTTTTGCAGAATTTACCCATTCGAGATTCAACTGACCATTAGCAAGCGAAGGTCCTTGGGACTGCGCAAAAACGGAAAATGGAAAAAGGCATATCAGCCATCTTAATTTACCAGCCATTATTTTGTTTGATCAGCTTGTTTACAGTTAATTCAGTCGTAGGAATGGGAAAAAACACATCTCTTTCTGTCGTATTTTTACCGGCATTCGCTGCGTATTTATAGTTGGAAGGTGCTGTAGCCGTAATGCTCGTCCCTAAGTCGTTCATTGTTTTCACGTAGATGTCCCAACGGATCAGGTCATGCTTACGAATTCCTTCAAAACACAATTCTCTTGCACGTTCATCCTGAAGGGTCGCTAAAAACTGAGTTTTACTTAATCCTGCCGGGATATCACAAATGGCATTTGCAGTCCCCAGAGGTTTATTAAATGCCCTTCTTCTTACCTGATTGATCGCATCGTAAGCTGCCGGTGTAGGGCCACCATTGACTTCGTTTTCCGCTTCTGCCTTCATCAACAAGACATCTGAATATCGGATCACAGGAAAATTAGTCGAGGTAAAGCTCCTTGCTTTAGACCCGGTTTCATACTCTCTTCTCCATTTGCCGGGATTCCTGTCGTAGATCTGCTTGTCTGTAAAATTTGTCTTTACCGTATTGCCACCTGAGGCAACAAACCGGTAAGGCGCTATGCTCCAGTTTCTCCTTGCCGTATCTGCAGTACCAAAAAGTTCATACAATTTAGCCGTGATCTTCATCGCTCCTCCCGAAAAGCCAATTGCCTCACTTGGACACTCGATCCCATTTTCTACGCCCATGGATCCTGCAAGGTCTACTGTTCCTACTTTATTGCCATACATTCCAATTTCCCAGATACATTCTTTCTTTTCATTGATGTCCTGGGTATGGTTGATGAAGATCTGTTTATAATTCAGATTAAGCGCATGTTTGTTTGAGGAGATCACTTTGTCTGCATATGCTAAAGCATCTTTATAACGGTCCACGTCTTTTAACGGTGCTCCTGCCATTTTCAGAAAAACTCTTGCCAATATCGCCTGCACACCCGTTTTGGAGATCCGTTCGTTATAAGAGAAATAATCAATATCGTTCACCAGCTTTTCTGCCTGTTGCATGTCATTTACAATCGAAGCATAGACTTCCGCTAAAGGAGCGCGGGGAAGGTATGGATCATTAGGTGATTTGGTAGAAGTCAGTTTTAAGGGAACAGGACCAAAAAGATCTGCAAGGAGGTAATAATAATAGCCCCGTAAGAATAAGGTCTCCCCTTTGATGGCATCCCGTTGCTTTTGATCCATGCTCACCTGATCCACCTGTTCCAACAGCAAATTTGCCCGGTTCACTCCCTCGTACAATACTTCCCAAAGCCGTCCAATATCCAAATGACTTGCATCCATCGCCATTACGCGGATATTGTTAATTGAAATGCCTTTAAAAAACGCTTCATCACTCACTACAAAATAGCTGTATAATCCACGGCCATACATCCGTCCATTAGGATCAATTAATCTATTGTATACTCCATTAAGGCCATTTCTCAGGTCTTCTTCGGTGTTATAATAAGTATCTGGTGTTACGAAATCAGGATCTTTATTTAACAGTTTGGAGCAGGAAAGCATCATGATGCTCATCAGCAGTATTAATATTTTCGTTTTCATATCTCTATAATTTTTTTAGTGATAGATCTTATTTAAAAATTAGCATTCAATCCGATCGTGATCGACCGCGGTCTTGGATATGGCGACCAGTCGAATCCCGGAGTAAGGGCAGAATGTCTCGTCGACACCTCCGGATCCAGACCAGAATATTTGGTCCAGGTGAGGAGATTTTGAGCCGAGACAGAAAACCTCAGACTTCTCATTTTTAAGGATTTCATCACCGATACCGGTAAATTATAACCAAGAGATACCGTCTTTAACCTTAAAAAAGAGCCATCTTCGATCGTACGTGAAGAATAATAGGCCGGGCCTTGTCCGCCTAATCTGTATAAATCATTGGTTTGATTTTCAGGGGTCCATCTATTTGCAAAAGAAGCAAACATGTTCAGCAGGTTTCTTTGGGTCGGATCTCCTCCTTCAAACTCAATGCGATTGGCATTTAAAACATCATTGCCATAGCTCCATTGCAGGAAAATGTTCAGGTCAAAATTACCGTAGCTGAAGTTGTTGCTAAAACCGCCGATATGAACAGGATTTGGATCCCCGATCACACTGCGGTCCGAATCATCGATCTGACCATCACCATTCATATCCCTAAACTTGATATCGCCGGGAAGGATGTTCGCACGTGGATTCCCATTGTTTGGTACATTAGGTTTCAATACATAAGAACCATTTGGCTGAACATCAAAATCACTATACTGATAAACACCATCGAACTTCATCCCATAAAACTGGGCAATAGGTTTTCCCGGAACAGCGATGTAAGGGAAGGCATTGTTGAAATTCCCCCAGGTTACTCTCGAAAGCAGGTTTGGTTCGTCGTCATTGAGTGCAAGCACCTTGTTCCTGTTAAAGGCAATGTTGAAACTGGAATTCCAGGAGAACTTCTCCCCTTTAATATTATTCGTGGTAATGCTCAGCTCAATACCACTGTTGGAAACCTTCCCTACATTTTTAAATGCGGTTAAGAAACCCATGCTTGGTGGCAAGGTGGCATTCAGCAAAAGGTCATGTGTTTTTTTATGGTAATAATCGGCGGTGAAGGCGATCCGGCTATTAAAGAAACTCAGGTCAATCCCGACATTAGACTGCACGGTAGTTTCCCATTTCAACTTTGTATTTCCAAGGTTCACCGGCACGATTCCTTTTCCCGGAACATTTCCTGTAGGATATCCGGAAGAAGGCAACATTTTCAAAGCAGTAAGGGATGCATAGTCGTCCACCCGGTTATTCCCGGTATGTCCGTATCCTACCCTCAGTTTTCCATCAGCTAAAAAGCCCAGTTTCTTCATGAACGGCTCATCGGTAAAGCGCCAGGCAAATGCTCCTGAAGGGAAATATGCCCATCTGTTTGCTGTCGGAAATCTGGAAGACCCATCAGAGCGGAAGGATACCGTGATTAAATATTTCGATTTATAATTGTAATCGATCCTTCCCAGGTAGGAAAGCAAACCGTTCTTCAGATCTGAAGTTGGCGCCACTGTAATCTGCCCTTCGCCTATTCCATTCATTCCCAGCGACTCGTTAGGGATTAGAATCGAAGAGAAGCCATTCGAATACTCCCTGACATCCTGCATCGTTAAACCGGCCAGCACCTTTAAGGAATGTCCTCCCTTAAATTTGGTCTGGTAAGTCAGTGTGTTTTCGTTCAAAAGGTTGGTGATCTCGGTATTGTTAACCGAGCCATTTACTTTGTTATTGTTGTTTGGGTTTCCAAGACGGGAGGAGGAATTATTGAAAATATCCCGTCTGATGTTTGCTTTGTTTAGTCCCCCTGTAATTCTCAGCGACAGGTTCTTCAAGATCTTGTAATCCAGATAAGAATTGATCACGAATGTATTGTTAAAAACTGGTTTATACTCGTTCTGCGCTGCCAGGAGTGGATTAATCCGGTAATCTGCAGTTGCATTTAAATCCGGATCATAAAGCTCATCGATGATATTGGCGTCGAAATCAATATTTCCGGTTACCGGACGAAAGCCCCAGGCGCTGTACATCAAACTGGCAGTCGGACTGGTTTGTGACTCAGCCACCACTGTTCCAAATTTCTTTGAAGCCACATAGTTCAGGTTTACGCCTACTTTCAGTTTTTTATTGATCTCCTGATCCAGCACAATACGTCCCTGATAACGGCGAAAACCACTGTTTACAATGATCCCCGGTTGTTCTAACAATGATCCGGAGATGGCATACCTTGTTTGTTCGGTCCCTCCGCGTAAGGAAAGGCTATGGTTCTGCACATAGGCATTGCGAAAAATCTGATCCTGCCAGTTGACCCCTTTCCTGTCTCTGTAACTTTCCAGCGTTTGTCCATTTTTAAGGTAAATATCCCCGGACAATTCCGGATTTAATTCCAACTGATATTTAACAAACTCGTAAGGACTCAATACCGCTTGTTGTTTAAGGATAGAATTGATGCCTGTCCAGCCATCATAGCTGATTTGCGGCGTGCCGACTTTTCCTTTTTTGGTCGTAATCAAGACAACTCCGTTTGCACCACGGGCCCCGTAGATGGCCGTAGCCGAAGCGTCTTTCAATACTTCAATCGATTCAATTTCTTCACTGTTGATGCTGTTGGCCGTGGATGTCTCCGTAGGAAAACCATCAATGACGTATAAAGGTGCATTGTCCTGTGTAACAGAATTGGCTCCCCTAACTACGATATTGAGTTCATTTCCCGGTTGTCCATCGGTAGAAGAAACCTGTACCCCGGCAATCCTACCCGCCAAAGCTTCGGTAAAAGTACCCACAGGTGCTTTGTTCATGTCTTTCATATTTGCTGAACCCACCGAACCGGTCAGGTCCCGCTTCGTGGTGGTGCCGTAGCCAATTACAATCACTTCATTCAATCCCTTGGGATCCTCATTTAGCGTTACATTGTAGGTACTTCCTTCCGCCAGGCTGACTTCCTTTGCCACAAAGCCGACATAGGAGAATACTAAAATTCCTTTCCCACCGGGAACGCCAATTTTATAGCTCCCATTATTATCGGAAGAAACAACCGTTGTTTTTCCTTTTAACTGGATGCTAACACCAATAAGGGGCTTTCCTTCCTGATCGGATACGATTCCGGTAATCAATTTGACAGGTAAAGCTGACTGTCCGTAGAGCAATTGCAGGGACATACAGAGCACTATTGATAACAATAGCCTTGTTCCAAAAATCGGGTAAATTTTTCTCATGCACTTAGTTTATATTTGGTTATTTGGTTCAGGATCATTAGATCCGGGGTTTTATCTTCCCCGGACCCTGTGGCGGTTTATGCCGAAAATAGCAAAACAAGGTTACCTAAAGGATAACAAATGCTTTACGTAGGTCGGTAAAAACCTAATTATAGCATCGTATTGCAAATAATGCAGCTGGTATCTCCGCCGATGGATGTTCAAATTGCAAAGTCAATTCATCGGTTAACACGGTCTCTTTCAGTTCAATAATATTGATGGATTGGTAATTGTCTTTTTTAACAAAGAGCTGATTTCCGTTCCCATCTGTGATGGTATAATTTCTAATACAAAAAGGCATTGTTCTTTCCGGATGGGTCATCAGGACCGATTCCATGGGATGATCGTAATCGGTATCAAAACAAAGTTCTATCCTGCTGATGCTGGTTTGCTCCGCCCACTTTAAAGAGAGCTTAGGTTTTTGATCACTGATTGAAGACACCCAGGCATTCGGTTCATTGACAGGTCTGCCGATTCCATTTTTTAGTTGCTCAACTGTAAATGGATTCAATGGCGGATCTATTTTCAAGGCGATGTTATGACCTTCAGGTCTGCGTTGCGGGCACCAGAATTCAAACTCGTCCACGCCAATATCTTCTGTTGGCTTTTGACTGCCAAAATTGGAGACTGCTTTATTTACGGAGTTGAAAACGGATAACACACCAGTGATGCGGGTATTGGAAAAGCCGAGTTTAACTGCAGGATTTTTCCGGAAGCACAGGTATACGTAGGCGTTTTCGTTCAGCTTACAGCCGAAGCTGGTGCTCAATACCTGCGTGCCGGTTTTTACCGGAATTTGCTGAATTTCTAATAATTCATCCGGACTAAAGTTCCCGGATTTAGCACTGATTCTAAGTTCCACTTGTAAGGTGGTTTCTTCCGATGATTCCAACGTAAAAGTAAAAGAGGGAATTGTGCCAGCTTGTAAAGGAATCATTTGTCCGGCGGAGATGTCGAGGTTTTTCATGAAATCAAAAGGGATTTCTTGGAGCTGCATTTCAGTGGAAGCGGTAATATTTGCCGATTGAACCAGGTCTGCGGAATCTGTTAATGTCAGCCCTGGAATGTGCTGACCGCTCTTCATCAGTTCCAGTTGCAAGGATTTCATGATTCCTTGCTCGTTAAGTTCTTTGGGTTGCAGTTTGTTTTTCTTTGCAATGAAGGCTGCCATACCAACGGCTTGGCCCAGGTATGCTCCTGTGGCCATTACCCTCGAAGAGGCAAAAGCGACATGACTAGCGCTAATGATCCTGCCGGTAAGGAAGAGATTTTTGATGTTTCTACTGTACAGGCATCTGTATGGAATCTGATAAATGCCTTTACTATGCCATTGGTTACATCCTGGTTTATTGCTAAAAATCCCATCTGCCGGATGCAGGTCAATAGACCAGCCACCATAGCCGATGGCATCTTCATGCAGATGCTGCGAAACAATATCCTGCTGATTGAGCATGTAATCGCCTTCAAACCTCCGGCTTTCTCTTTTCCCAGGGATGCTTCCCACCCATTCCAAAGTCATGGTTTCAGCTTCTGGAAATTCACCAGAGTTTTTAATGTAATTCCAGACGCCGTATACCACTTTCCAAAGCTCTTGCTTGATGTTTTCACTTTCATGAACGGTATCCATGCGACCGCCATATTCCAGCCACCAAAGTTTACATCCAAACTCTTTGGCGTTAAAACTTTTGAACCTTGGGATCTTGGTGATGTCTTGTAATGCAAAAGAAGGGGCAATATATTTGACAGGTTTACCAGTGTCTTTACTATAGAAATAAATGCTATGTCCCAGCAGTTCTCCGTATTCCTGATCAGGCGCAAACTTCTCTCCAAATTCGTCTTTATTCTCTGCGCCCATTCTAAATGCAGCTCCGGCTAAAAAGCCTAAAATGCCATCGCCTGAAGCATCACAAAACAGATTGGCGGTTAAGATGTATTCCGTTGAATTCTGACTGCAGAAACATTTTACAGAGGAGATTTCATCGGCATCAGACTTTTCCAGATCATAGACCGCTGTATTTAACAGCAGCTTAATGTTGGGTTCCTGATATATTTTATCGAGTAATACGGTGTCAAAAATTACGGGATTGCCTTCCGGATTGCGCTGCATGTTTTCGAGCAGGATTTCATCGACCATCCCTCCTTCTCTTGCCCAGCGGTTGTTGTTTCCCATATGGGATGTTGCACCCAGGATCCACAACCTCACTTCACTTGAGGAGTTGCCGCCTAAAACCGGCCGGTCCTGTACAAGAACTACTTTGAGTCCTTTTCGTGCAGCGGTGATGGCACAGCATACACCGGATAAACCTCCTCCTACAACAACCAGGTCATAGCCGGCAGATTCTGATTTAACAGCTCTTTTCTTTTGAGATTCTTCCCTTATCATTTAGAAATATATTTGGTATTGGATTCAAATGTATCCGGTACCTGATAATTACGTATTGAAAATCAGGGGAAAATAAATTGGGAGCGTTCCCAATTTTAGGGACCGCTCCCATGAAACAGATTTTATGATATATTTGATTTGTATGAAAAATCATCAGATCACCATATTCGACCTGGCAAGGGAGCTGAACATCTCTAAATCAACGGTATCGAGGGTATTGACGGGTCATCCGAACGTACATCCGGATACCAGGAAACGGGTATTGGACCTGGCGGAGAAACTAGATTACCAGCGCAATATGATTGCGATACAATTGGCTACGCAACAAAGCAGGACGATTGGAATTATTATTCCCGAGATTTTGAGTTCGTACTTTCCTTATGTGATTGCAGCGATTCAGGAAGAGGCGCGGAATGAAGGATATAATGTGATTATTAGTCAATCTAATGAGTCGTATGAGACGGAGGTAACGAATGCGAAGGTGATGCTGGATAATCGCGTGGATGGGGTTATTGTGTCTATTACTAAAGAAACACTAAACTTCGATCATTTGAAGGTGTTTCAGAAAAAAGGAATCCCAATTGTGTTCTTTAACAGGGTGTGTAATGAGATGGTGGTACCAAAGGTTATTGTGGACGATTATGAAGGGGCATTTGGAGCGGTAGAACATTTGATCTTGTCGGGCAGAAAGCGGATTGCACATTTATCTGGTCCGTCATCATTGGCCATTAGCGTAAAAAGATTGAACGGTTACCTGGCTGCGTTAAAGAAACACAATATCCCGGCAGATCCGGAGCTGATCATATCCTATGATTTTAGCAAGGAGAAAATAGCCATTTATGTGAATCATTTGATTAATCTGGACAATCCACCTGATGCGATCTTTGCGATCAATGATCCGACTGCAATTGATACGATTCAGATTATTAAAAAAAATGGTTTAAGAGTTCCGGAGGACATTGCCGTGGTTGGTTTTAGCGACGATTATGTTTCTGCACTGATTGAGCCACCATTGACCACAGTTGCGCAACCAGTTAGAGAGATTGGAATCACTGCAGCGCAGTTGTTGTTTGATCAGATCAAGAAGGATTCCTCACAATGGAAGACACCTGTTAAGGTGCTTAAAACGAAGTTGATTATTAGAAAATCATCTTAAACCGATTATTCACTATCTTTCACTTTATGATCATGATTAAAATTTACTAGAAACATGTGAACTTAATTAAAGCGCCGAATTTTCAAGTATAACTTAAACATTAAGTTTAATACTAATTGCTAACTAAATAACTTTGAACTCTAAAATCGGGGTCGTCACCGTCAGCAATTTGATTACTGTAAAAATCAAGTAACTGTCCTTTATAACCTTGAGTTTTAGAATACAAAGCTAATAAAAAGGCCGAAACACGAAGCTCTGCCTCAATAGGATCTTTGCTCATACTGAATCCGCCAAGAATAAGATTACTCGTCCTTAGACTATCTAACTCAGCATCTAGTTGATGAATATCCGAGCATCCAGTGATATTTGTAATTTCTAACAAGTCCATTTTCATTTTCCCACCAATTAAAAGTCCATTTCCACAAACTTTTACCTTACAATTTTGGCATACGTGGTTAATCAACCTAGCCTGAATAGCAGTTAGCTGTTTTAATGCATTTGCAAACAATAAATTCTGGTCATTACTCTCGCCAATTTCTATCGATACAAAAAGTAATCCACTCCACATTTCTTGCAATTTGTCATCGTCACACAGTGAGCCATGTTCCAATAGCTCATTAGCGATTCTTGGGTGGAGGGAAAGTTGTAATTCACTATCTAAAAAATCAATCTTATTTTTTGACTTATCAATGATTTTAATGATGTTTTTTAATCGCCAGAACTTAATTTTATCCCTATACATTAATCCTAATTCTTCAGCCGCAGGTAAGCAAATCCTACTCAAAACAGCGCTAGCTGCATCAAATCCTTTTTCTATGACTAATTTTAGAGATTCCCCGTAAGGAGCAAGACCTAACAAGTCATTAACATTTGGTTTATTATTTGTTTCCATATAAGATTACATTAATTATTTCCCCCTACCCAAGTTTAAAACAAATTGTTCAAGTTTATATCAAAACTGCAGTCGGTCGAACTATATTTAACGTCATATTAGGGTTAATACTCATGCCTTCAATTTTATCGAATGATCCGACTTTTGCTCTCCATTTTTTTTCCCATTAAAAAGAATTTCTTTTGTGTGGGCGCCATTGTGATCACAAACTTCAAATGCACCTTTCTCAACATCTACAGAAAGATACCATTTTCTACCTTGCTTATTATTAGACACATAAATATCTCTTTTATGTTTAGAATCAGTGTTGAGTCTACTTAATTCTTTATCAAAACGATAGTGATTCAGAACTGCTACTCTTTTACCCATTGTCCGAGCCTCTGCTAATTTTTCTCTCTCACTCAATCCAGTAAATTTTTCGTAAAACTCAGAAATCCCTAACATTTCCTTACTTGATTCAACATTAGGGAGGTGGCTTTCCCATGGTTTCCAATCGTCAGGAACCGACTTTGAAGACAAACGGGACTCAGCATATGATTTGTGATCTTTTATATGCTCATCAGAAGATACGTTTCTGACCGATACTAAATGCATTCCAGTTCCGTCCTCTTCAAGATACTCATATAACACATTATGTATTTCAGAATCTTTCCAATCTTCATGAGTTTGGAAACTTACAACCACTGAAGATAGCAGATGAGCTGCCCCTAGTCCCTCCGATTTTATTGTTTTAAAACTGAAGTTACACCATTCCGCTTTTTCCATAATATCATTTTCATCAGTACTATGGAATAATGGTGCATTTAAAGACAGGCTTTTGAATCTACTTTTCAACTCTCTATTTCCTGTTTCACGTTTTTTAGCCCAAGAGCCTAAAGTTAAATCCAGACCAATCTGTACATCTAAAGGATAAATCGTAGACCTCATTTCTGTAAAACCAATATCTTTAAGACGAATACAATTCATCATAAAAAGGCAGATCTTTTCTTCCAATTGAATTTCATCAACTGGAAGATTGTTGAGAGAAAGCTCATTTAAATAAAATCTCATAACTATATCAGCTGGTCCAACATGTTATCCCACTCATCAAAAAAACCGTCAGGCCAATTATCAATTTTACCATCAGCGTGGAGTTTTGGTCTACTAATTTTCGTAGAATGTTTTTCGCTATTGATATCCCTACTAAAGTAAAACAAAGAAATTTTCTCATTATCCAGTTTTAGAATTTTAGTGGCTACGCGTATTCCATTTAGTACATGGTCACTATGTGTCTCTATAACAAGCTGTACGCCGCAGGAAGAAGCAAGAGCAAACAAATAACCCAATTTTGATTGCCCTCGAGGATGAATATGCGCTTCTGGGTTTTCGATTAACAAAAGATCTCCTGGTTTTGAAAACAGAATTGCGGTTAAAACTGGAAGTACATAGTTTAAGCCAAACCCAACATTCGTAGATCTGAATCTCTTGGTCCTTTCTCCTCCAAAATCAAATTCATAAAATTGCCTCGCCATTTCAGAATCAACGATAGATTGAGGTACAAAAGAAACTCCAGGAGATATCTCACTCAGCCAAGCATTAATTTGGATGCCTAAAGAATCTGTCTTATTATCGTCGTGAAGCAATTCTTTAATTGTAAGCGGTTCCTTTGAATACTTTTCCAAAAAATAGGTAGTATATTCACCATTAATTCCCAGCGACCTATTGTCAGAAACCATAATCTCAGAAGCAGGATAAGTATCCCTTTGACCGATACGTTCTGCATTTAAATATTGAAAATTATCATTAAAAAGGGAGTTCTTAAAGGTAAAATCATCAACACTATTAATACTTATAATTGGCAGCACATCTTCTTCCGCTAAATACTTAAATTCAGATTTAATCGAAGTATTATTATCCCATTCTAAATTAATAACAATTACATCCTCGTCTCCGTGGATCCAATATGCATCTTTCCCTTTACCAATTTTAACGTAATCACCATTTAAAAAAAGTCCTTTTTCGGTAAGCTTTTGCATTTGGTAAGATTGTCGCAAAAGCAATAAGGATTGGATAATAGTGGATTTACCCATTCCATTTAAACCCGTTATTAAGTTAAGAGAAGAAAGGTCCTCCTCAAATTCACCAAATGCTTTAAAATTTCTAAGTCTCAGTTTCTTAATCATAAAAATCGTCTAATCAACCCTTCAATCTCTCCATATCTTATTAGCACCGCATTTCGACTAGCAGTAGTTGTGGAAATGGACATATTGAATTCCGAATTTTCCAGTAACATAAAATATGCTGTAGTAAACTCTAGCCTATTGATAAGCAAAATATTTTTCTCTTCAAAAGCCAAATTCGCAAAACAAACCGTTAAAACTTCAAAAAGAGCTTTATTAAACTTACCCCTTCTATAATTTATTGATGGTTTACTAAAGACTTGATCCCCGAACAAATCCTGTAAAAGGATCAAACTTTCCTCAAAGCGGCGTCTTATCGAACGAATATGCTCTAAATCTATATTTTTCAGGTATTCCATCTCCCGATCAAGAAAAAGAGACATTGGCGGTTGATAATTATCAACATTTCGACGATAAAAAGAAATAAATCTTAGAGCAAGTTCATTATCCTCCATCCGATTTTTCTTAACTTTAACCAGAGTTTTAAATATCGGTATCGAAGTGAAATCAGTTAAAATAAGTGATGATTTATGATTCAGGGCATGTCGAATTTCTTGTGCATTGAGCACTACTCCACCAGTATTGAGTCTCCGAAAAATATCATAAATTACAAAACGAGGTACACCAGGTCTTAAATCATAAGTAACAACATTATACTCATAAATCCTTCTCTGATGTTGTTTTTGAAGGTCGGAAAACCTTAAACCGTTAATTTCAGATAAAACTGTCAATCCTTCTAATTTGAAACTACTCTCCAAAATAAAACTTTTGAAAGTCCATAATCTTTGAAGTCCATCGATCACAACACTTCTATCATTAAAACTCATAGCAAAGTATAATGGAGGAATCGGAAAATTCAATAAGATGGACTCAATAAGCTGGCTTTTAAGACGATTATTCCAAAGGTCAAATTTTCTCTGAAAATCGGGAAAGAGGTCAATTTCATTATGTTCTATCTTGCGAAGTAATGTACCTATCGAATAGTTTCTTATGTCAACAGAAACATCTTTAGGATCGAATTCTTTGAATGGGTTTTCAGATTGGCCTTCGTCATTCCACCATTTCTCTTCATCATTTATGTTCTTATCTGTGCTCACTTTAAATTTCCGAAATTAACTCATTAAAAAATCAAATCTAAGATATAAAAATGCTTCTTTTTAATGACAAAACATTCAATTTAGATCATCTATAAAAAAAATATTAATTTACATCTTTAGCCCAGAAGCAATCACAATACTGAGTACCGTCAACTAATCTTAGTAACAGCGAACTTACTAATAAAAACCATCCGTCAACAGTAATAGAAAAAGCAGAGGCTACATAGCTTTCTAAATACTTTAAGAAAAGTAAAAATTACAAGACAACAGGGTTACCACGTAGAGACAATAAATATGTTATAGATAGGAGCAATATTTCAATTTTCACGATATTAGATGCAATGGAAGTGTGGGAGACTGAATTAATCATACTTCCATGAGCTATTTTATGACGATCGGCTAATATAGCTTGAATAAAAATCTCCCAAAATTTATCTTTGGCAAGCGATGTTTGATCAACATTTAAAATCGAGTCATCTTGAATATATGGATAGACTTCCACTGAAGAAAGCAATTTTACCCTCAAAAAATCTCTTAGAAGTATATTTTCCGGATCAGTATTCGAAAAAACAGCAGAAAGATCAGAGTTATTTAATTTGAAAAACAGCTTATCTTCACCGAAATTTTCAGCTATATTATTTATAATACTCTCCTTAGGATTCTTATTAGACTGATAAAAAGAGTTAGCGTCAAATTTTGTTTCTAAATTCTCAAGCACAGCAATTAGCTCAACTATTTTCGCATGATTAAGTTTTCCTGTTGCTAATGGTGTTATAAATTTTTTGCAGTACGTAAACTTTAGATCATTTGATGAATTTTTAAAATCGGAGTTTGCATTTATATCATCTAGAATATTTTTAACAAGATCTTTTAAATAACCTTCAAAATGAGAAACCGAAAGTACTTGAATTGATCTACAAAGGGCAGAATACAATTTTTGTTGGCTAACTACATATTTATCTGCCTCTTCAAGAAGCACATTAAGTTCTTCAATCCTTTCAGCCAATAGTTGGATCCCATCTTCTACAAATGAACCCATTTAAAATATAGATCTTGTTGTATCAATCCTATAGATTATTTTACCACTATCTAGTATTGAGCCTGAAACAGATTCATGAAATTTGGCATCTGAAAACAGTTTTAGAAACTTCTCGCTAACCGAACTCATACTTTCATTGTGTTGACCTTTTTGTACGACTTCCGTTGCTACTGCGATTGCTAAAGCATCATAAACCGCTGCATTAAATTTAGATTGAAGCACCAATTTCCCACCTTCTTCTTTATATTTTGCGAACGCATTGTCACCAAAGCATTTTCTAATAAATGACATCGTCTCAGCAAATAATTTCGCATACTCGGCAATCTTCTTAGTTGTTAATCTATTCTTCTCGCCCAAGTTATCTGACAAAAAGTCTTTGAAGTTTTTGTCTTTTGATTTTTTGTATTTTTTATAATTATTTTCAATTAACGAAAAGAATCGCAAAACCAATTCTGCGTCTTCCATCTTCTTAACTTTTACATTGGTATCTGGAGATGTTAAAGAAATTTGATTTAAAACTCTAAAATCTTCGTTCTTAGCCAATAGTTTGCAAGCATTATTAAAAGGACCTCTCAAAACAGCATTTCTTAATTCATGAGAACCCAATACGACAGATCCAGAATTTAGTCGCTCGAAAATATCATATTTAACTTGTGGATCGACTGTGGAATCTATCCTTAAACATTTGATAGTTCTTTCTTCTAGTCTTCTCAATAAAAAGGGTGGTAGATCTCTATAAAAACAATTTTCAAGAGCTTCAAGTATATCCAACCCCTTTAATGCATATTTGTTGTCAAAAAAATTAAGGATTGCCGTTAATCGCTGTTGTCCATCAATAACAGAATACCTTGCTTCATTGTCCTCAGGATCTTCATCTACATCAACATCATATGAAAGATATACTGTTGGGATCGGAATATTTAGAATCAAACTTTCTATTAACTTAGATGACGTTTCAACATCCCATCTATGCCTCCTTTGATAATCAGGATCTAGTTTTATTACCCCTTTTTTAATCTTCTTAACTAATGTTTCTAAATCATACTCGATACTTTGAGTTCTGACAGTTCTCTCTTTGGCTATATTTTGAAGACTTTCTAAATCATTTTTCAGCATAGTACAAATGTATCAAAAGTAAATAAGTTTTTTAATTCAAATCAGGTAATTTACAACTTCAAAAATTAACTAATCCGTACATTTAATTAGATAAACTATTAAACGATGTTCATTGTTAAATATTGACTATCCGATTGCTTGGATCTATCTCTTGCTATCATTCCAATATAAACCTCCACTACTTTTCCAACCAAATCAACAGAAAGCCTCAGTACATCAGTTCCAGAACTCCTAAAACCACCATACGCTACATAACTCGCCTGCTTACCTTCCAAATCAATAGCCAACATCATTACCTGATCCTGCGGAGACGAATCTGGAACAAATTCCTTATCCCAATAAAACCTGAACAAATCCTTACCTTCCTTTTCCACCCTCACCTCCTTCAAACCTGGAAGCGTACCACCACTAAACCTAAATTCTTCCGGATCAATAGAATATGCTCCCTCCTCTTCCTTCACTGCAAACATTTTGTTATACGAAACTGCCCCCCTCATCCCACCTGTCTTTGTCCAATAGTTATTAAAACCAATCTTGATCAATTCCTTACAGCAATTCAAAGTATCCTGTACCAACTTAAACTTTGTTCTGTTCTTAATTTCTGCGACTGTGGCCGGAGCTATACGCTCAGGCAAACCTCTCATCCTGTCCACACCATAAGAATTGTAGCCGACAACACTGCCAACTTTACCACTAAACCCTCCTAAAATCCCATTTTTATTTCGTGCCATAATATCATTATTTAATTAAAAGATATACGAACATACTAAAAAGTACGTACCAGATTGTACGCTCACTTTTTGCTTACCCGACTTTCACTCACTACTTACACGACTTAAACTCGCTCATGACCGAGTTAGCACCGAGTATAGACCGAGCTTAGACCGAGTGTAAAGCCTGTTAACTTCAAACGAGTCCTGAACAAGGTAACAATCAGGTCAAAATCAGCTTAAAACCACATAAAAAGACCATTAATAGAACGATTACCTGTCCCAATAAATACAACAAAACAAGAATACCAGGATGAAAATTCAGCAAAAAAACTATACACATTTTCTATTTTCTCACCAAAAAAACATAACAAAAACACCGCTCCTTCCGTTCATGGATAAGAATGACAAATTGCCTATGGATACCCACCAAGACCATGAATCCACAGACAAAAACAGCAACAATATTTAACAATAGATTATTTTAGTATTCAAATTAATAAAGTATTTTAAATAATTTAATAAAAATTACATGAAAAAATTATGGTATGAAAACTTCAGATTAACGGGGGCCAAAATTACTTTCCCCCGACAAATTCAGGTCCAGATCGAAGCTAAAATCAAAACCGGGTTCAGGCCTCCAAACCTCCGTATGCCTGGGATCCAGGAGTTTGCAAACAGCCTGTCAAAGCACAACAAAGTGGACAAATTGTATCACGATGTAGAATCCGCCTACAAAGCCCTCTGTAAGGCAGGCATTCTATACACAAAAGGAAAGATCGGAACTTTTATTAGCCCCGAGGCATTACCCAATGAAAACGCCACAGCTTCACCAAAACAAGTTGCGGGTTTCAGTTTTAATAAACAGCAACTTCCGGAAAATACCTTTATCACCCTCGGTCCATACTACCCCGACCATCAGGTTCTCAACCTGCCTAAACCATCTTTACTCTATGAAGAATTACATGAATGTTCTACCGAATGCCCCGCGCAAACCAGGCGTATACCTGATCAGAATTTTCACAGCCTGATACATCGGGAAGTCAGAAGCCGCTGCCTGAATATTCAACCTTCACATCTCGCCATTATTCCAGGTGCAGGAATGGCATTAAAGATGGTATTACACACCTTGCTTAGAAACGCAGACAAAGTAATCCTTTCCGGCAAATGCGATTCGAGGGTTAAAGAACTCATCACATCGACAGGTGCGGAAATCATAGAAATCAGCTCCGATCAGCAAGGAATCAAGATGACTGAAATTGAAACAAATTGCAAGGCAGCACGCATAAAACTGGTGTATGTTGAACCCGCAGGACAATATCCGGATATGATCTACCTAAGCCCCAACCGAAGGGATCGTTTGCTGCAACTTTCAGAGCTCTATAACTTTGCGATCATAGAACATAACGAAGAACACGGATGTTATTACAGCGCTCCCGGAAGGTCATTGTTTGACAAAGACGAAAAAGCAAAGGTCATTTACATCAGCTCACTCAGCAGGCATACACCATGGCTCCATAATTTAGGTTTTGTGCTCGCACCCAAAAATTTCATCGATCATATCGTCATAAAATCAAGATACCTCTATGAAACCTGGGACATTCACTTTGAACGGGCACTGGTAAAACTATTGGAGAAGAGCATATTTCAAAGCATTATCCATAAGGTAAACCACTGGTTACGCAGCATTCAAAAAAAGGTAAAAAACCTCTTTAAAAACATGCAGCTGACCAGGTATGCGGTCCTGTCAGACACCAGGGCCGGAATCTTCATTTTTATCCATTTTGCCAATGACATCAACGCTTTAATTCCCAAGCTCATTGACTCAGGATTCTATGACCCACCTGATCAAAATCCAATTCCGCAGCATCAAATCACAGGTTTAAGAATCAGTTTGTTCCTAGGTAGTCAAACCAGATTCAATAACCTTTTTAAAATCCTGAAAGCTCATTTCAAAAATTCTTAATTCAATCACCCTAAAAACACACACAAATGCATTTACACGATTTTCTTTCCACCATCATTACCCTCCTGAAGGAACACAGTTCCCTATTCAAACAATTAACAGACCGGCAAGACAATGCCCCGCAACCGATCCAGCTGATCTCTCCTCCAAAAGACGAAATTCTGGACCTCAAAGAATTTATGAACGCCATGCACATCGGACCTTCCACCTACAGGCGAAGAATATTGGATGGAACATTTGTTCCTAAAATAATAGGCGGGAAAAAGTACTTTCTCAGATCAGAGATGGAACACCTGATCCGCCAGAAGAAAAACAAAAAACCTAAAAAACCAGTATAACACAATGATCACCATCAGGCCCTTAGATAAATCAGCAGGCGAAAAGACCTGCTGATTTACCGCTTAGACAGCTAGTTTTATTCGTACTTCAAGGCTTCAACAGGATTGGCTTTTGCTGCTTTATAAGCCTGAAAACTAACGGTCAAAAATGCAATAATTACCGTTCCGCTTATGGAGATCAAGACTATTGGCCAGGATATGGTGGTTCTGAACTCGAACTCGCCGAGCCATCTGTTCATGAGGTAATAAGCCAGAGGCACACCGATACACACGGCGATAAACACCATTTTCAGAAAGGAAACCGAGAGCAATCTCATGATATTGCCAATTGAAGCACCTAGTACACGACGCACACCAAACTCTTTGGTACGCTGCTCTGCGCTGTAAGCAACAAGGCCATAAAGTCCCAGACAAGAGATGAGTATCGCAATGCCTCCAAACAGATTGGCCAGAATGCCCAGAATCCTTTCCGACTGCAGTTTTTCCGAAAACAGGTCATTGACAAACTTGATTTCTACCGGATATTCCGGATTGATATTTTTGGTAATGGTCGAGATCAGCTCCACATTTCTGCTCACACTATTGGCAGGATTTAAGCGCATATTAATGTTTCCTCCCGGATTTTTATTAAAGATGATCACCATCGGATTTCCGGAACGATAAGGGGAAGACCAGATGAAATCTTTAAAAACGCCGATCACCTTCAGCTGATTTCCAAAGAGATTTACGTTCGTTCCCAATGGATTTTTAAGCTTCATCATCTTTACGGCGGTACTGCTCAGCATAATTCCAGCACTATCTGATGCGAAATCTCTGGAGAAATCGCGGCCTGCCACGAGTTCTACACCGTTGGTCTTTACGAAATCATATTGGGTCTCCAAACGGTTAAAAACAATTTCTTTTCCCTTTTCTTCCATTCCCGGCCATTGGAAGCCATAAAACCAGCTGCCCACATTGGTCATACCTCTGGAAGATTTGTTGACAGCAGTGACCGCTCCGCTTTTTAACAGTTGTGCTTTAAGCAGATCAAACTTATTATTCAATTCTCCATCCTGAGGCATCTCCGCCAGCAAATTAATGTTATAGCCTATCGGTCTGTTCTTTATAAACTGCATCTGTTTATAGATCACAAGCGTAGCGATGATGAGTATAATGGCAAAACAAAATTGCACCACCACCAACACCTGCCTGATGTTAAAAGGAATGAGTTTCGTCCTTGCTGTTTTCTTTTTTAAAGTCTGAATCGGGTTAAAAGAAGAGAGGAATAGCGCCGGATAAGTACCGGATAAAAGGCCAGTCAGCAATGCTACGGACAGGATACCCAGCCAATAGCCGGTATTGGTATAACCAATTGCAATGTCTATCCCCAGCAGGTTATTAAATACGGGTAAAGTAACTTCTACAATGGTAATGGCAATCAGGACAGCTACTGCAGTAAGGACCATCGCTTCGGTGAGGAACTGAATGACCAAAGATCCTCTGGTTGCGCCGATAGTCTTCTTGATCCCTACTTCCTTCGCCCTGCGCTCTGACTTAGCCGTGGCCATGTTCATGAAATTGATGCAGGCCACCAACAAAATACCAAAGGCCAATGCAATAAAAAGATAAACACGTTCAATGTCGCCACCTATACTTTTGCCGTTCAGAAATTCGCCATGCAAATGTATATCGGTTAAAGGGAACAGGAAATTCTCATTCCTTTGTGCCGTATAGTTTTCATTGAACAGTTTTTTCACCTTAGCATTAATCAACTCAATATTGGCCGGATCATTAACCTTTGCCATTACAGGAAAATTAAAATCTCCCCAACTCGGTTTCTTAACGTAATCATTTATACTTTCATAAAAAGACCAGGACATCAAATAATCAAACCGGAATGAAACATTGGCCGGCAAATTTTTGATTACACCAGTAACCTTTAAATCGTTTCGGTTTTGATACCTGACCGTTTTGTTCAGCACATCGGTACTACCGAATAAAATTTTCGCAGTAGTCTCTGTCAATATTATAGCATCAGGTGTATTTAATGCCGTCACTGGATTGCCGGTGATGAACTCGTAATTGAAAATTTTCAGGATCTCCGGATCGGCAAAGAGATCTGATTTTTTAAATATTTTTTCCTTATTGGCAATGAGCGATTCATCACCACCACCAATTCTGGCAATCGCGTCGACCTCTGGAATTCTAGTTTTAATGGCCATGGCGATCCCGTTTCCCGGTACATCTCCTGTACTTGTAATCTTTCCGTTAGCATCCTGAAAATTCGTCATCACCTGATAGACTTTATCTGAATCCTTAAAGTGACGGTCGAAATTCATCTCGTAATTGACATATAACAGCAATAGCAGACAGGCAGATAGACCAACCGCCAAACCAACAATATTAATAACGGAAGAAGTCTTGTTTCTCCAGAGATTACGCAAGGCGATTTTTAAATTGAGTCTGAACATGGCAGCAATTGGTTTGTCAATTAAACAAATACGATTGACCTGCAATTTACTAAGTTTATGCCAAGAGTGAATTAAATACCAAGCAACTGAAATACAGCGACTTAATTGTTTGCGTTTTATTAAACCGTTCATTATCGAACGGTAAGCGTACACTCTCGGACAGTTCAGAATTAAATACCTGTCAGAATCACACATCTTTATATATCTTTAGAAAATCCTGATACTGAAAATGATTGAAACGCTCTCCACCTATTGGCAATATCTAAAATACCCACGCTTACCCCTACAGCTCGCAGACAAGAAAGCAGTCTGGAAAGAGCTGTTATGGCTCCTTATTTTAGACCTTGCATTTGCCCTTGTCATTACCATAATTTATTATACGCTCCTGAAATTCCAATTAATTGTGAAATATGAGGATTCGGATCTCTTTAAATATGGATTCCCTCTAGCTATGCTTTTGGGAGTGGTAGTTGCGCCTCTTGCTGAGGAATTTGTCTTTAGATGGCAACTTAGAAAACCTAAGGTCAGCATCTGGTTTGTAGGAATCTCAGCTGCGCTGATTACCGGCTCTTTCCTCAAAAATGACAATGTGCTATTCGCTATATATATTGTCTTTTTCATCGCTACGCTGACGGTAACTATACTGACAGACAAATTGAAGCGACTGAAAGCTGTTCATCTATTCCGAAACTATTATGTATTCCTGTTTTACTATACGGCAATTATTTTTGGTTATGTACACATGAGTAACATCAAGGGCCTAACCTTGTCTGATCCTTCTTTTATACTATACATTAGTTCTCAGATATTCGGTGGTTTAACAATGGGATATATCCGGGTAAAATATGGCTTAAAGTATAGCATGTTGCTCCACGCAGTTTTCAATGCAATCATGGTCCCTTTAGCCTGGCTCAGCATGTAAAAAAACATTTTGAGGACTCACAACACTTGCCCGGCGGATTACAATTTAATAATATGGAGACTTTCATTTAATCGATTAGCTTTGCGAAAAAATTTGGAATGAAAAACGCTCATACGAAAATGATACTTATGGCTTTTGCCAGTCTTTTTTTGGTTTCTTCCTGTAAAAAAAAGAATGACCCAAAATCGGTTTTTACCGAAACGAAGATCAGTTTAAACACCCACAAACTAGCGTCATTCTCCGCAATAAAAAACTCGAAGTATTTGGTTGTTTTTGAATCTGGATTAGGCAATGACCATACCGTATGGAGCAGCAATGCTGTTGCTTCACAAATAAGCAGCGTTACCGACATACTCATGTACGACCGTGCAGGTTATGGGAAATCAGAGAATGGCCCGGGCCCAAGAAATATAGAACGGTTAAGAAGTGAATTGGAAAACGTAATTGATAAGTTTTCAAACGGAAGAAAAGTCATATTGATCGGGCATTCATTAGGCGGTATGATCATCAGAGATTATGCGATTAAAAACCCAGTCAAAACGGCAGCACTGTTATTTGTTGATCCTTCACACGAATTTTACAGTCACCCCACCCAAGCCGAGGAAGATGCGCTTTATGAGGCTTCCAAAAATGCCAATGGTGCAAATTTCGGAGGAACACTTGAAGCCAGGGAGTTCATAGAAGACTTACAGTACGCCGGCACCTTACCTTCTTTGCCAAACGTACCGGTAATTGTATTAACCAGTATGAAAGTGGATGCCAGCACTTCATCATCAGCTAAGCAAATCTTCTATAATGCACACGAGTTATTAAAAAATGGGGTAACCGATTTCACTCATATTGCCACCACAAATTCGGGACACTTTATCATGATTGACGAGCCAAACCTGGTAATTGATAATTTAAAATTATTGATTTCAAAATTGCCATAAAATAATGACGGTTCTTCTTATGAGTTAAAGGAAGCTATTTTTGGGCTTTCTGTTTAGAATTCTGCTTAAATCTGAATTGCTGTTCAAACCAATATAAGGATCTGTCAATACCAGTCTTTGCTTTAGATGAGCCGGCAATTCATTTAGCGATTTATCATCGTCAATGATGACAATTTCGTTCGGACTAAATTTACTTTCGCTCAGCCAATCCAGGATTTCAGTTTTTCTATTAGACTTATATTCAAGTGGCAGATTCAATATCGATAGTTTATTTATGGCTATTCCCCTACTCCGGAAAACTGCTATCCATTGTGGAATATCAAATCGAAATCTATGGGAAGTTGACAATATGAGTTCGTCTTCAACCTCGTCTATCATCGAATTTAGGACTTCAACGGCCAGCGGATTAAATTTATAAAATCCATCCTCCTCCAGCGCTACACGTCTATGTGGATTGGCATGAACCATCACTCCGTCTATATCTAAGAAGATCTTCATATTGATTTAAAAATTGTCTGTCCTTTTCGCAACATTGCGCAAGTTAGTTCAAAATTGAACCCGTATTCTTTTATGTCTTGGTCGTAGGGAATTACTGAGCTTGCCAATGGAGATGCAACCAATTCTTCTTCTTCACTAAAACTGTCTTTGATTTTCTGCGCTTCAAATCCTGCCACACTGTCTATAGGATCAAAACTATAACATATCCCATTAGTGATACCCTCTACTTCGATTCGGTACATAAATCCGTTTAACAGATACCTGGTTGTCAGATTGCCTTTTACCTGAAGCCTGCCGCCCGGCTCTCCAAAGTAACCGAATACCATATTACCTATCGTTGCGTTTCCTGCGACAATGATATCTAACCAGCCCGACAGGATAAGATTTTCTGCGTTTAGATCACCTGTGATGTATACAAATTGTGGAAGTGCTTCTATGTCCTGTCCGGCATCGAAATTACCTTTTATGGTCAGGTTGCCGTTCACGATGATGTTCCTTGTTTTAGTCTGAGCCGTTGTTGCCAGTTCAGAATAGTCAATAATGAGATCTCCGTCTATAAATGTATCCCCAGCATATACACAAAAATTACGGAGTTCAGGGCTTTCTAAGTATTCGTTAGGATCATTAAAAAAACCGGGATAGAATTGCATTTCTACTGCTGCCCAGGGAACAATATGACACGTCTCACCCTCCGGCTCTTTCCCCTCATTGGATAGCAAAGTCGCCGATGTTTTCAAATATCTGGCGTATTCGAATTCAGTTATAGAAATGTATCCCTGTTTTAATAAGCGCTCAAGAAAGCCAACAGACATTTTTTCATCTTTCGCCCAGGTTTCAAGTATACCTGAGGTGATCCGAAATCCTTTCATCTGAAGACTTAATTTCCCATCAAAGGCATTTGAGGCAGATAGAAGCCGTATTTCGCCTGGTGTCTGAAGAATGAAGTATTTCATATAAAAGTGAATGATTAATTGCTTCGTTTCGTAGGTAAGGAATATGCTTTAATCAAATATATTACTAATCAGAAGAAGTTTAGATGATCGTTAAAGCAAGATGTTAAAAATCGACAACAAAGACTCATAAATAAACTTAAAAGAAATACTATATATTTATTAAATTAATTATTTATACATTTGTTTAATGCTAAAGCAAAACAACAATAGAAGACAGGGTAGTCAATACGACAAAATCATCAGGGAGAATCTTGAAGTCACGCTTCCAATGATTGTCCATGATGTGCTGAATCTCGATGTTTTGGTGAGTGAAGAATTACCTGATGATGTACAACATACTAAAGAGAGAAAACCAGACTCACTTAAAAAAATAACTGATACTGATGGGAATACCTATGTATTGCAGGTAGAGTTCCAGCTTGAGGATGAAAAAGAAATGGTTTATCGGATGGCAGAATATAACATTATGTTGATGCGTAAGTATCGGCTACCCATAAAACAATATGTGATCTTTTTAAAAGAGAAGAAACCGGGTATGCCAACTTTTCTAGATACACCAAATCATAAATACAACTACAATCTTATTTTGATTACAGAAATAGATTACAAGCTATTTACAAAATCATCCAACATAGAAGTGAAAATGTTAGGTATTCTAGCTAACTTTGGAAAACAAAATAATCAAGAGGTAATAAATTACATTTTAAAGGAATTAAAACCCCTTATAAAGGGAGATTTTGCGACAAGTAGATATTTTAATCAATTGCGTATTCTCTCACAATTACGGACAGGTATTAAACTAGAATTTGAAAACACTATGCAGTCAATAAGCACATTTTTTAAGGAAGAAGACGATTTCTTTTGTTGTAAAGTTGAAAGAGAAACAAAAGAAAAAATGAGCCATGCATTTGTAAAAAATCTAATTGTAAAATTAGGATTTACAGATAAACAAGCGGCAGATTTTGTAGAAGTCGATGTAGACTTTGTTAAAAAAGTCCGTGCTGAAATGGGAAACAAATAAGGCTCCTATATACCATTACTAATCATCTAAGCCTTTTCCATTGAGGATCTGAGGTATATATTTTTCAACCCTAGACTCCCGGGTTTTGGCTTGTTTAGCTGCAGAAAAATGCAACAGATATCCTCTTTGCCTTCCCGGCGTCAATGCGTCAAAAGCAGCTTTTAGGGCAGGGATCTGATCTAATTTACATTGAAATTCAGGAGACATCTGAAATTCAGTAGTTTTTTTAAAATTAACTTTCAAACCTGCCTGCTCTACTTCGATCGCTTCCTGAATATAGGCTTTTAAGGTCGCCTTCATTGCCACTATTTCCAGCACATTGCTGAATCGAATCTGCCGCGTTGCCTGTGTATTTTTTGATTGCTGGACCAGAATACCGCCAGCATCATTTAACAAGGCGCCTTTGAAAAACAAAAGCGCACAGTATTCTTTAAACACATGTATTAAAACAATGTTGTTTCCCTGAAAGGTATAACAGGGAGAACCCCACTTCAACTCTTCAGTGAGCCCACAATCCAAAACGATCACTCTCAATTGCTCTATTGCTTTCTGCCACTTTTTGGCTTCCTTAAAATAAAAATCTGCTTTAGGGTTCATATGATTTATGATTATAAGTTAACGGAAACAACTTTTCTGTCTGCAGGCCTGAAATACCAGGATACCACAGTCAGGATTAACAATAACAATGAAGGTAATATTTCATTTATCGGATTACCAGAGGCAATATGCGAACATATCGCCCCGGACATGGCAAAGAAAAAGCCTGCATAAGCCCATTCCTTTACTAAAGGAAATTTAGGAAGAAGGACTGCGAGAACCCCTAAAAATTTCCAAATACCTAATATGGTTAAAAAATAGACCGGATAGCCCAAATGCGTAATCACATCTACTTCCGTTTTCACCTTGAATAGCTGTACGCCACCGGTTGACAGCATTCCCAATGCAAGCCAGAGGGTAGCAATCCAATAAATAATTTTGTTTCTCTTTGTCATAATCTGTTATTTTAGTTGGTTGATTTTGGTTGTTTTATTTTAATTTGTTAACGATATCCTGCAACCGGTTATGTGCCATATTGATGCCTGGTGCAAAACCCATTTTTATCATTTGATTTCGAAGTTCAACAGACCTATATACAATATGCATATTGAGTTTACTGGTGTCTTCTGTAAGTGATTCAAATGCTAAGAATTCCAGCTGGACAGCAAAAGCGGAATTCTCCATCTCAAATGTCCTTGTGATTTTCTCGTTCGGAACGAACTCATGAATCACCCCATTGAATCCATGTTTGTTTCCCTTAGGATCTGTTGTTTCAAACTGGTAACTGCCGTGTATTTTACTCTCGAGTTTCAAGACTTTAGTCCCCATCCATTGCGCCACAATTTCGGGTTCTACATACGCTTTGAAAAGCAACTCCACCGGTAAATCAAATTCCCTGGTAATCGTTAATTCCTGTTTGCCCTCTTCCGCGTTGATTTTTGTTTTCATTTCCATATCAGTCTATTTTTTCTTGTAGTTTTTCATGATGGCTTCCAATTTATTAAACCGCTCATCCCACATTTCGCGGAATGGCTCGATAAAGTCTGCTATTTCTATCATTTTCTTTGCGTTGATGTGGTAGAAAACTTCCCTCCCGTTTTGCTCTTGTTTCAGCAATTCGCACTCGGTAAGTATTTGCAGGTGCTTTGAAACGGTTGGCCTGGCGGTGTCAAAATTTGAGGCAATTGCTCCTGCGGTTAGAGATTGCGAAGCAACCAATAACAAGATGGCCCTTCTTGTGGGATCGGCGATGGCTTGAAATACGTCTCTTCTTAAATTCATTATGTAGCTATTTGACTACAAATATACATGTAGTCATTTAACTACGCAAATTTTTATTCATTTTTTTTAACGAATGCTTTATGTGTTGTTATTGGAGTCGATTATGCCTTTTTGGCATCTCTGATCAAGTCGTTCAACAGATCGAAAAAGTCTTTCGAAAATTTAGTAACATGCATTCCATCAAATCCTTTATCATTCAAAACGGTTTCCGCCGAATGCGCAAGTGAATCTGTACTAACGGAATGTACTCTTCTTCCCGGGTCTGATAACATGCTTCTAAATCCTCAAGCCGGTCCTGACTCCAGGCGATCCCACCTACAATCGTACAGGTTGCTACAGTTGTAGCAACAACCGCCGGGAATAAGAATTAATAGCATAAGAGCGAGTTTAATTTAACAATTAGAATCCATCGGGCTTCAACGGAAAGTCGCCAAATCACAATAAAGCTTAAATGAACTAAAATACTGATTGTTCAAAGACGTCTATTTTTGTTCAAACCCATCCAAATTAAACCACAACAAACAGACATACAAATAGTTAAAAATTATCGACTTATGTTTGTGGTGTAATAGTTCAGCGATGATTTAAATCTTCCTGCCGGCGGGAAAGGATAAAGAAAAGCAGCTTGCAAGCGAACTTACAATAAACAGAATTTTTAACATTTTAAATATTACCGTAATGGGAAAATATAAAAAAGGGATCCTCGGCCCTTTCCGCGGAATTATCGGAACTGTAATAGGCAGTATCTGGAATGGAGTTCAATACATGAGAAGTTTACCAGAACTGAGTGGTAAGAACCCATCCACCGAACAGTTGAACATCAGGTTTCGCTTTAGTCTAATCGGATCCTTCGTAAAAGTAATGCAGAACCACATCTCAGTGGGTTATCAATCTTTTAAAAATGGAATGACACCCGCCAATGCGGCGACTGGTTACCATCTGAAAAATGCAATAACAGGTATTGCACCGGATTATAAAATTGACTTCGCAAAAGTGGTTTTAAGCGTAGGTAAGCTGAACGATGCCAATAAGTGCAAAGCCGTTCCAACTGCCAACGTAGAGATCAACTGTGAATGGGAAGCCAGCAGTTCAACCGAGTACAACGACAAATTGGATCTGGCTACAATTGTAGTCTATCATCCGGAACGAAACATTGTTGTTTCTGCCAAAGGGGTAGCCCCCAGATCGGCACTGAAATACAAAATGACGCTTCCATTTGATTTTGCCGGAGACGAAGTCCATTGCTGGATCTACTTTGTATCTCCAACAGGTAAATCAGTAAGTAACAGTAGTTATCTGGGAAAACTAACTGTACTGTAATTCCTCAGAAATCCCCTGCAACGTTAGCAGGGGATTTTGTATAGGTAATTATAATTTTATCAGGTACTCGAATTGATAGGTTCCTGAACCAATATTGAACTCCATATCCTTGCCTTCAGTAGCGACTTTACCAAGTCCTTTGACGGCGTTTAATGCCGTTCCGCTTTCAGTAACGGTCTCATTGGCTGCACCGGGCAGTCTGATCTGTCCGCTGGTATTTGCAGGAATCACCACTTTTAATTTAAAAATCCCATTTTCTATCTTCCAGTCGCTCAGCGCCAGGCCGTATAAAGTTTCAAGTTCTGCCGAAGCATGGCTGATATTCCCGCCGGGCTTTGGGGAAATGATTACTTTTTTATAGCCAGGTGCAGACTCATCAGTATCCAGACCTGCCATCACCCTGTACATCCAATCGCCTATTGCACCATACGCATAATGATTAAACGAATTCATATCGGTAGTTTGGAAGCTGCCGTCCTGTTTAATCCCATCCCAGCGCTCCCAGATGGTCGTTGCCCCCATTTTGACAGGATACAACCAGGAAGGATAGCTTTCCTGCAGCAAAAGCCGGTAAGCCACATCCGTCCGACCAAAGCGGCTCAACACATGACAAAGATAGGGCGTACCCAAAAAGCCAGTTGTTAAATGATTGCCATAGCTTTCTATATTCCTGACCAGGAAATCCACCGCCTGAGCTCTTAAATTTTCCGGCAGCATATCGAAATTCAGGGCCAGAACATAGGCAGTTTGAGATCCTGAGACCATTCTTCCATTTGGGGTGATGTATTCTTTCAGGAATGCTTTTTTAATGCGATCCAATAATTCGGTATACTTTTCTTCGTCTGATTTTTTCCCTAAAACCTTTGCCGTATTCACTAATAATTGAGTAGAATGTGCATAAAAAGCCTGTGCGATCAGGTATTTATCGGTAATTGCCGAACGACCATCATTGTCGTCATTCGGACGGTAAAACAACCAGTCGCCGAAATGAAAACCTGTATTCCAAAGGTCGTCTTTACTTTTGCTGGTCATAAAATCAACCCAGCCTTTCATACTTGGATACTGTGTAGCCAATATTTCTTTATCACCATAGGCGATATACATATTCCATGGAATAATGGTCGCCACATCCCCCCAACCGGTTGAACCGGCATCATTGCTGCCAAGGACATTGGGTACTACAAAAGGGATACTTCCATTGCTCAACTGGTCTGAAGCCACATCTTTCATCCATTTGGTAAAGAAACCGGCTACATCCATATTAAAAGCTGAAGTACGGAAAAACACTTGCGCATCTCCCGTCCATCCCAGGCGCTCATCACGCTGAGGACAATCTGTTGGCACATCCATAAAATTACCTTTCTGCCCCCATTGTATATTGTGTTGTAATTGATTTAGCAAAGGATTAGAGGTATTAAACGTCCCTGTCGGAGCCATGTCTGAATACACCGCAATTGCTTTAAAAGACGTAGGATCGATCTGAGCAAGATCCCCCGTTACCTTTACATAACGGAATCCCTGATAAGTAAAATGAGGTTCATAACTTTCCAGCCCCTTTCCTTTAAAAATATACTTCACATGTTGCTTGGCATGTCTGAGATTGGCATCGTAAAAATTGCCTGCTTTATCCAGCACTTCGCCATGTTCCAGCTGAATCCAGGAGCCCGCCTTCGCAGTCAGTTTAAAGGAGACCCAGCCTACCAGATTTTGTCCAAAGTCAAGAACCGTTTCGCCCTTAGGGGTTTTGATGATTTTAACCACATTAAATTGTTCATGTTTCTGGGCAAGCGGACTGATGCTGCTCTCCAGCACTTCTTTATCAGCCTGAATGGTCCCGGCTTTTTTCCAGTCTGCATCGTTATAATCGGGACTTGCCCAATCTCCCTTTTCCAACCTGGCGTCATAAATTTCTCCATTATACAGGTCTGAAAAAAGAATCGGTCCTGTACTGTATTTCCAGCTGTCATCACTATTGATCGTTTCCTTTGTCCCATTGGTATATTCAATCACCAGTTGTACCAGAGCACTTAATCGCTTGCCGTAAAAGTCACGTCTCCGGTCAAAGGCCAGGTATCCACGGTACCATCCATCGCCTAAGCTAAACCCGATGGCATTCTGTCCCTTCTTTAACAAGGAGGTCACTTCATAGCTTTGGTATAACAGGCGTTTATGATAACTCGTCCAACCGGGTGCGAGATGATCATTCCCGATCCGCTTTCCGTTTAATTGCGCTTCGTATAAACCATGTGCAGTGATATAAAGCACAGCAGATTTCACCTTTGCTTCGGTAGAAAAGACCTTTCTGAAAATAGGGCTTGGTCCGACAACCGTATCTGCGGGGGAAGTGGTGATCCATTGAGCGGACCATTCCGCAGCACTCCGCAAACCGGTATGCCAGGAATTAACGGCGCTCCATGCAGAACTATTTCCCTGATTGTCTTTTACCCTTACCTGCCAGTAATAGCGGGTACCCGATTTTAAAAGCGAACCTCCATAACGCACAAAAACAGAAGCATCACTTTTCTGATTCCCGGTATCCCATACTACCGCCCTACCTGCTGATAGACCCGCAGAATCTATACCTACCCTGATCTGATAGGCACTTTGCATCACATTACGCCGGGAAGAGATGACCTTCCAGCTTAAACGAGGTTCAGCAGCATCGATTCCCATTGGGTTTTTACGATATTCCGTCCTTAAACCATTAACGCTTAACTGTTGGGCAAAGCCTGGTAAATTAAGCATCGTGCAAAATAGTACAATTCCTATATGGTAATTTCTCATAGCTGTTTGTTGAATATTTGGTGTTCCGGGTTCATTTTTTCAAGGAAACCACCCGAAGATAAACCAATGATTTACAGTCGGCAACCTGCTCCATCCTGTACGTAGTTTTATTGAATATGCTCCTAAAATAAAGCAATATTCTCCGTTGATCCCGCAGATTTGACTCAATATTTCAGCATTTTGTCTCAATCGCTCTGAGATACTAAAAGCAATGTTATCTTTAATATATTTGAACAACGAGCCAAATAATTTTGAAAATAACCGCCTTCATTTTCTTGCTGCTATTCGCGGAAATCTTACACGCGCAACCCTATTATTTTAAACACTATCAGGTAGAAAACGGACTGTCCAACAACAGCGTCTTTGCCAGTGTTCAGGATGATAAAGGCTTCATGTGGTTTGGCACAAAGGATGGATTGAACAGGTTTGATGGTTATTCATTCAAAACGTATCGTCATGATCCGGCAGATCCGGCAAGTCTGGGAAATGACAAGATCTATTCCCTGCTGAGCGACAAAACTGCGGGTCTTTGGATTGGTACAGACCTGGGGCTTTACCAGTACCACCCTGAAAAGGAAACCTTCAGCGCAGTAAAAGAAACCCTTCAGATTGGCATTCGCAGCATACACATTGACAAGATTGGCAACCTATGGCTCCTCTCCAACAGCAAGATCTATCGCTATAACCCGATAAAAAAAGAGTTTTTACAAATACCGATTGACGACTCATTTGAGGTCGGTTCCGTTTATTGCCAATCGGACGGAGCGATTCTAATCACGAGCTCTGATGGTAAGATTGCGGTATATAACCCGCGGAGCAAATCTTTTCAGACCCGTTATCAAATGAACAAAAAAGGTTCAGTTAACATTGGATGGATTCCGGTATTTACAGAAACCAGAGACCATCAGCTCCTGCTTGGATCCAGCAACCAGGGGATTAAGCTGTTTAACCCTAAAACAAACGTATTAAAAGATGTCATTACCCAGAATAAGGATAAAACACACATTTATGTAAGAGATATACAGTCCATAAATGGAGATGAATTCTGGATCGGCACCGAATCAGGATTATACATCTATAACCATCGGGATGGAAGTATTTCTCACCAGCAAAAACACTACAGCAATCCTTATACACTTTCAGACAATGCCATTTATTCGGTATGCAGGGACAGAGATGGGGGCATGTGGATGGGAACCTATTTTGGTGGGACCAACTATTATGCGCCCTCCTCTTCTATTTTCAATAAATACTTTCCGGAGCAGCAGCAGAACTCCATTAGCGGAAGCGATGTCCGCGAAATTTGTAAAGATAAAAACGGCAACTTCTGGATTGGAACGGAGGATGCCGGTCTGAATAAACTGGATCCAAAAACAGGTCGCTTTACCTCCTTTTTCCCTACCGGAAACAAGACTACGATTGCACACTCCAATATTCATGGTTTAGTGATCGACGACAATCACCTGTGGATTGGTACTTTCGAGCATGGTTTAGATGTGATGGATATCAATACGGGCATTGTCATCAAACATTATGTACCAGGAAAAGGAAATTCATTACGGTCCAGTTTCGTGCTGAGTATGTTTAAAACCAGGACTGGCGATCTGCTTCTGGCAACAACAGTAGGACTCTATAAGTACAACCGCAAAAAAGATGATTTTGACGCAATACCAGGAATCCCCTTTCATTTCTACAACAATATCCTGGAAGATAGTGAAGGGAACATATGGGCAGGAACCTATGATAAAGGGCTATTCCGCTTCAGGCTGGGCGACAATAGGTATACCAATTTTGTCAACGAACAAGGCAATAAAAACAGCCTGAGCAGCAACACCATCAATGGAATCTTTGAAGACAGCAAAAAGAACATCTGGGTAGTCACAGATGGAGGTGGTTTATCCTTGCTGGACAAGAAAAAATCAAGCTTTAAATCTTACAATACCAACCAGGGGCTTCCGAGTAATTTCCTTTTCAGAATCCTGGAAGATCATGACCATAAACTGTGGATCAGCAGTACCCGCGGACTGTTCCGATTTGATCCGCAGACGGCTGAAGTGAAAACATACACCAAGGCCGATGGCCTCCTGACCGATCAGTTCAATTACAATTCTTCTTATAAAGATACGGATGGCAGGATGTATTTCGGGAGTCTGAAGGGAATGATCAGCTTCTTACCCGAACAGCTCAATACCACTTCTAAAACCGCAGCTGTATTTTTAACCGGTTTCCAGATCGACAATACAGAAAGTACCGATCCCACAGTGGATAAGATCCTGAGCAAATCTGTTCTTTACACCGATCAGATCACCCTGAAGCACAACCAATCTTCCTTTAGTATAGATTTCGCCGGCCTCAGTTATGCGTCCCCGGTAACTACAGAATACGCCTATAAAATGACCGGATTATACAACAGCTGGGAATATTTAAAAACCAACAGAAAAGTCTATTTTACCAAACTGGCACCGGGAACCTATATCTTTGAGGCCAAGGCGATGATTAACGGAAGCAAGGAATGGAGCAAAAACAACGTTAAGCTCCGCATCGTGATCCTCCCCCCTTTCTGGAAAACCTCATTGGCTTATGCCCTTTATTCCATTCTGTTTTTGGGGATAGCTACCGCAGTGATCCTGCAGTACCATCAAAGAACAGACCTTAAAAATAAAAGAAGGATGAAGCTCTTTGAACATCAAAAAGAAAAAGAGATCTATCAGGCGAAGATTGAGTTTTTCACGAATGTAGCACATGAGATCCGGACACCCCTCACCCTGATCAAAGGGCCGATGGAAAAGATCATGAAACTTTCAAAAGAGGTGCCCGTCATTGAGAAGAATTTGAAAACGATGAACCGAAATACGGATCGTTTACTAAACCTCACCAATCAGTTGCTGGACTTCAGAAAGACAGAGGTTCAGGGCTATTCTTTAAATTTTGTGAAAGTAGACATCTCTGAACTTATTGAGGACATCAAAATGCAATTTCAGGATGCCGCGGAAAGCAAACAGATCAGTTTTGAAACCCTATTGCCCTCCGTACATTTTTTTGCTTATGTAGATACGGAGGCCTTGTACAAGATCATGAGTAATTTGGTAGACAATGCGATCAAGTATGGCAAATCGAAAGTAAAGATCGTACTTCGCATCAATCCGGAGGAAGACCAGTTTAGCATTCAGACCTTCAATGATGGACTTAAAATCCCTCCGGAAATAAAGAATAAAATTTTTGAGCCCTTTTTCAGGTCCAGGGAAACAGAAATGCAGCGGGGTACCGGCATTGGCTTATCCATCTCGAGATCGCTGGCAGAGTTACATCAAGGCCGCCTGTACCTGGAAGAAAGTGGGCCGGAAGGCAATGTATTTGTAGCAGTATTCCCGATTCATCAGGCCATGGAATTTAATTTAGACGGAAAATGGAAAAAGAGATAACGATTCTACTCGTAGATGACAACGAAGAAATTTTAGAGTTCATCGCTGATGACCTAAGTGAAAAATTTCAGATCCTGACGGCAACGAACGGTCTGGAAGCCCTTGCCATTTTGGAAACAGCGCTGGTCCATTTAATTATCAGTGACATTATGATGCCGGAAATGGATGGTTTTGAGTTTTGCATGAAGGTCAAGTCGAGCATTGAATTTAGCCATATCCCCTTAATTCTTTTGACGGCAAAGGATACCTTGGACTCAAAAATACAGGGACTGGAACTGGGCGCCGATGTATATGTTGAAAAACCATTTTCACCAGAGTTCCTGCAAGTGCAGGTGAGCAGTCTGATCGCCAACAGGAATAAGATCAAAGCTTATTTCTCCAGTTCACCACTATTGCACCTGAAAGGAATTGCCCATTCCAAAGCGGATGAACAATTCCTGGAGAAGATCCAAAACATCATTGATAAAGACATCAGCAACCCAGATCTGGATGTAGAACACCTGGCCAATCACATGAACATGAGCAGGCCTACTTTGTATAGAAAAATCAAATCGATTTCAAACCTCAGCCCCAATGAGCTGATCAATATTTCCCGTTTAAAAAGGGGTGCAGCGCTGTTGCAAGAAGGTGAATTAAAGATCTACGAGATTTCCGAATTGGTTGGATACAGCTCTCAAACTCATTTTGGAAGAGTTTTCTCCAAGCAATTCGGAATGTCACCTACGGAATATGCAAACCATAAATCATAACCTCAGCATTATTTACCTTTACCGGAACCAATACCGCTGCTTAAAGAAAACGGCTGATCTGCTTCGGCCAATCCTCTGCTCAACGCCGGCTGGTCTGACATTTCCAGTTTCAGGATCCCGCCGTTTACCAAATCGCTGTGGCGGATAAAATTAGCCGTATAAGGTTTTCCATTTAAAGTGGCAGATTTGATATATACATTTTTGGCGCTGTTTGCCGGAGCTTCAATAATAAACTGCTTTCCGTTTTCGAGATTGATGGTCGTTTTCTTAAACATAGGACTGCCCATCACATACTGATCTGTACCTGGGGTGACGCTATAGAATCCGAGGGCACTCAAGACATACCATGAAGAGGTCTGGCCCTGATCTTCATCACCGGGATAGCCATTTTCTGTAGCATCATAGAGTTTGCTCATCACATTCCTGGCATGAAACTGCGACTTCCAGGGTTGGCCTGCATAATTATACAGATAAACCATATGTTGAATAGGCTGATTTCCATGTGCATACTGTCCCATGTTTGCCATCACCATTTCCGTCATCTCATGAATCATCCCACCATAGGTACCTACATTCACGGTATTGGGTTCAGAGAATACAGAATCCAGTTTAGCCGTAAAATTTTGCGGACCTCCCATTAAATTGGCCAGGCCCCTGATGTCCTGAAATACGGACCATTGATAATGCCAGGCATTCCCTTCCGTATAGGGACCTCCCCATTCAAAAGGATCAAACTTTGGCGTCCATTGTCCTTCAGCATTCTTCCCCCTCATAAATTTGGTAGAAGGATCGTAGACATTTTTATAATTGTACATCTGCCTTTCGAAAATACGGGCATAGAAATCGTTTCCGGTCATCTTAGCCAGGGTCCATGCGCAATAATCATCATAGGCATATTCCAATGTTTTTGCCGTCGCCTCTCTGTATTTAGGATAAGGCACATAGCCCAGTTCAAAGTATTCCTTCCAGCCATCTCTGCCATTTGCAGGACCCCATGGGCCTTTATTGGTCGCTTCGTGTAAATATGCGGCTAAGGCTTCCTTAGGGTCAAACGTTCTGATTCCTTTTGCCCAGGCATCTGCAAGCAGGGAGATCGCATGGTTACCGATCATGCTCCCAGCCTCGCTTGGAAAAGACCAGGAAGGCAACCATCCGCATTGTTTATAGGCATCGATTAAAGCCTGCATATAGCGGCCATGCATCTCGGGATGCATGAGGGTATTTAAAGGAAACTGGGCACGGAAAGTATCCCAGAAACCAGTATCGGTAAACATATACCCCGGATGTACTTTTCCATCATAAGGACTGAAGTAATAAGGCTGCCCACCGGCATCGAGTTCGTAAAATTTCCTGGAGAAAATGCTTGCCCTGAAGAAACAGGAATAGAAGGTCGCTTTATCCGCTTCGGTTCCACCCTCCACCATCACTTTCGACAATGATTTGTTCCAAACTTCAGCAGCCTTAGCTTTGGTTACTTCCAGGCTTTTATCGGCCCCCAGTTCCCTGCTCAGGTTTAATTCCGCCTGTTCCATACTGATATAAGAAGAGGCTGTTTTAACCTGAACTTTTACGCCATCCTTAAACTGAAGATATGCCCCCTTGCCTGAACCTTCCGCCTCTTTATCATTTGCGTTAATCGTGTTTCCCTTGTTTTCCCAGGTTCCATAAGCGGTAAAGGGCTGATCAAAACGGACGACAAAGAAGCTCTTGAAACCTTCTTTGAAGCCCTCTCCATTGTTCACAAAGCCTGTGATCTTGTTTTCCTTAGGATAAATTTTAACTCCACTGATGCCGGTATATCCATCCAAAACCAGGAAGCTTTTCTTCCCTGCCGGATAGCTGAACCGCAAATGAGCACCCCGCTCAGAAGGGGAGATTTCGGTACTGATCTGGTTCTCAAACTTAACTTTGTAATAATTGGGTTTCGCAATTTCATCGTTGTGACTAAACTTCGCTTCCCGGTCATTTTCATTGACCACCAGCTGGTCTGTCATGGGCATCAAAGAGAATACCGCATAATCCCTGGACCAGGAACTGCATTGATGCGCCTGTTGAAATCCCCTTATTTTATCCTTAAAATATTGGTATTTCCAGCCATCTCCGTTTCTTCCGGTTTGAGGCGTCCAGGTATGCATGGCAAAGGGCAAGGCCGTAGTAGGATACGTGTTGCCCCTGGTCAGTTCATGTTTTGAATTGGTTCCTTGCAGCGTGTTTACATATTTTACGAGGTCGGCCTGTTGGGCCGAACCTCGCATACTCCACTGCAGACAAATAAAAAAGACAATAAATTTAAGTTTCATGTGTCGTTATGGTATAATGATCGTTCCCTGCTGATCTTCATCAGGAATTAAGGTATTTCTTTTTCTTTCCAGTACCATTGACCCAACAAAACGGTAAGCAATGGGGAAGGCCGGATTCGAAATATCGCTATACTCATATTCCAGCACAACGGTGGTATAGGTTCGCTCCAGATATGGGAGCACCCCATCCTTTTCCTTCTTTACCGTAAAGGTTCCGCGTTGCTGGGTAAATTTAATAGCCGGGTTTTCAGAACTCAAGGTGACGCTTTTAGTATCCGCATTAAAGGAAGCCTTGATCTTATACTCCCGACGGTCCAGCGCTTCTTCTTCCGTTACTCCTGCAAAGAAAAAAACCGTCTTTTCGTCTACTACATAGGCATTTCTGAAAGGCACCGTTAATGGCTTCTGCTCATTCTGAGGACGGCTCCTATCCCATACTTCACCGGCAACGGAATATCTCCCTGAGTAGTCATTAAATGGAACGATCCGCATCAGGGACTTTTTATAGCCCCTGCCTGTAGCGATGGCCAGTGATGAGGTGGAAATGATCTGCACAGGTAAAATATACTTGTTGCTAAAATCCAGACCTGCCAGTTTCAGATTCAGGTTAAATGACCCCATGTTACTGCCAGCCGGGATCGTCGTATTCATGGAGCTGAATTGATAATACTCCTTAGGAAGTTCATTAAAATATAAGTCGTTCCTCAGTCTGAACCGCTCGAAGTTCAGGTTCTGAAGGGTATCTGCATCCGTATTTATGGTCACACTCACCTCGCCGCTATTCTCTGTAGACCCGCTTACAATGATGGGTACCTTAACAGGGATGGCGCCCCCCTCAGCATTATATTTCACATGGACTTCCACCACTCCGTTATTCACGAAAGACACCGATTTCCGGAATAATTCATCCTCCCATTCTTTATTACAGGAGCTGACGAGCATGCAGCCGATTAAAGCCAATATATATCCTCTTTTCATAAAATTTTAGTTAAAAGTAGTCCAACCTGGGTTTTGGGTCAATTTTCTGTTTTTTCTCAGTTCGCTATGGGAAATGGGCCACAGGTACATTTTATCCACGAAAATGGTGGGCAAAGAGGGAATAGGTACAGGCGTATCAAATAGTTCCCGCTGGCTTTCCGTCATGTTCATGTTGCAGCCCACCACCGGGGTTGCTTCTTCTACCGGAGCATCTTTCCAGCGCCTGAGGTCAAAATACCGCTGGCCTTCTGCGAACAATTCAATCTGCCGTTCTCTTTTTATTGCCTTTCTTAACAGCTCCGGACTTCCATAAACATCATTTCCATAATCCGGAACACCAGCCCGGATGCGGACCTCACTGATGTATTTACTCATTTCTGCCATATCCCTGGTTACGGTTATCGTTTCCGTACCGGTATAGCTCGGAATGGAATAACTGCCTGTTAACTCGTTCAATGCTTCCGCATATATCAATAAGATATCCGCATACCTCATTGCCGGCTCTACTTTTGGTACGATGAAACCACCTTCCATATAAGAATCAATAGGGTTGTAATATTTCTTGATGCCCAGACCTGTCCTGATGTAGAAATCCGGAGAGGACGCCTGTTTCCCATTGGAATGATCTCTATAGTAAAAGACCTGTATATGGCGGTCGTCGGGCCTCAAGGCACTGATGTTTTCCCAGATACTTCCATTATAGGCCACAGAAGCATAAAAACGGGGCTCCCGCTCTGCATACTGCAAAGAAACTTTGGCAGGTAGCGGTAAATGAGAACTCGCATCAGTCGTGTAACCTTGTCGGCGGGGAGAGGTAGCAATATTAGTTCCGTCATTCATAGAGTAAGCATCCGCTTGTTTCTGTGTAATTCCATGGGTATTCCATCCTTTCATAGAAAACGGCATCTGATGCAGGACCATTTGATCAATCCCTTCGCTGCTTTGTTCTGTCACCCTGGAAAAAATCAGTTCAGGATTGTCTGAATAAGAAATGGCACCATTGAACAGCTGCCGGTAAGATTCAAAAGGGTCAATATTTTTCCATCCCATCGGGAAGTTCTGATCAGAATATTTTGCATTGTAGGGAGGCACAATAGTTTTGGCCTGGCCCGGTCCCTGGTCTGCAGCTTTGAAGGGCGCGGTGAAAAGACGGTATGCGTTCATATTGATCACATCCTTTGCCGCTGCTGCAGCTCTGGCCCATTTTTCATTATTATACTGCTGTGATACCAGTTGTCTACCCTCATGATCTACCAATCCGGCAAGCCCCGGGTTCCCGTTAAACAAAGGACTTGCGGCAAAAAGATAAACTTTTGCTCTTGCCGCCAGGGCAGCACCCCTGGTTGCACGTCCCTTATCCCTGTTGGTATTGGACAATGAAAGGTATTTTGCCGCTTCGGCAAACTCGGAGGTGATGAATGCCACACATTCATCGTACGAGCTTCTCGGTCTTGCGATCTCCTGATAACTTTTGGTATAGTCCTCCCCTTCATCAGGCAATAGCGGAATCGGCCCGTATTTCCTCAGTAGCAACCAGTAATAATAAGCCCTCAGAAAACGCGCCTGTGCCTTTGTATCGGCCACTTCGTTGGCAGTCATTTCTTTATTAAGGTCTATGTTGTGGATGAAAATCGAAGCGTTACGAATCCCTTCATAGCAGGATCCCCAGCTCCCCTGTTCATCTCCTTCCGTATATTCTCCGTTTTTGAACCTCTTGTAAGCATTACTCCGGTCGCCAAAGAACATATCATCTGAGATGAAATTAAATGGGGTAAGTCCTTTACTCGCCACCTCTGCGTTTGATCCGCGAAGATGCGTGTAGACATCAGCAAGCCACTGATTGGAATAATCTTTATTCGTAAAGACTTTATCCAGACTCAGACGGTCTTCTTTAAAATAATGCTCCGTGTTCAGGTATTTTTTACATGCTAACAAGGAAAGCAGTAAAACAGATAAGGTCGCTGTATAAATGTATTTGTTCATGTCTGTATGATTTAAAAATTTACAGTTAATCCTAAGGTCATTGTTTTCGAGATCGGATACTTCATTCCATCGCCGCTACCCAATTCCGGATCCCAGATTTTCAGGCTGTCCCAGACCGCAAGGTTATAGCCCATGACATATACCCTGGCCTTGTTGATATGAATGGATGAGGTCAATCGGGAGGGCAAGGTATAACCCAGCTCCACATTTTTCAGGCGCAGGTAAGCACCATCTCTGAGCCAATAGGTAGATGTCCTGTAGTTGTTGCCACTACCACCGTAACTTAATCTCGGGTATTTGGCATTGGGATTTTCCGTTGCCGGGTCACCTGAAATTTCTTTCGAAATCCAGCGGTTTTTAGGATTACCCAGATCTGTCAGCACATTTCCCCAGGCTCCCTCTGCGAAGGGATAAACACTTGGCCCGTTTATAAAATAAGAAGAGCTTCCGGCACCTTGTAAATGAATGTTAATGTCAAAACCTTTCCATAATACAGAAAAACCAAATCCATAGATCATGCTGGGAACACGCGATGCACCAATCGGCACCACATCGTCATCGTTGATGATCCCGTCGCCATTCACATCTTTGTATTTGACATCGCCCGGCATATATTCGCCAAACATCTGTTTAGGACTGTTTCTGATTTCTTCATAAGATTGAAACAAGCCTAGGTCGATCAGTCCTCTCGCCTGTTCGTAACGAAATCCCTGAGTCATCCGATAAGGTAAGTTATTTGCCTCTTCATCAAATTCAAGCACTTTATTTTTGGAGTAAGTGACATTCCCACGTAAAGTAAGCTCTACCTTATTAAAGCGTTTGTTCACATTAAACTGTCCGTCAAAACCTCTGGACTCCATCTTTCCAACGTTTGCCCAGGGCCTGCTTGGCACACCGACCATGTCAGACAAATGATCTCTACGTTTGAATATTTTTTCCCGGGTATCTTTAAATACATCTAATCTAAAAGAGAACAGATTCCCCAGCACGTTCATGTCAAAGCCTAAATTATGCTTCTTTGCCACTTCCCATGTCAGCTGATCAGAGGCGACCTGGGAGTAATACAATCCCGCGTAATAATTAGGGCTAATGCTCTCTCCGAAATTGTATCCCGCTCTTTCCTTGATCTCACTCAGGTAAGGAAAACGATTGGCACCAAAATTATCATTACCGACCTCACCATAAGAATAGCGGACTTTAAAAAGATCCAGCCACTTCGCATTTTTCTTCAGAAAAGCTTCTTCAGAGATGTTCCAACCTACCGAAACGGCAGGAAAAAACCCGAACTGGTGGCCTACTTTAAAGTTCTCTGAACCGGTATAGCCGAAGTTAAATTCTGCCATATAGCGGTCTCGGTAACCATACATTAAGCGACCGGATACGCCCATATTACGTCTGGCAATCCCCTTGATGATGTCTCCGCCAACGTTAGAGGTTTCCCTTTGTTCACGCTGGTTGTACTTAACTAAAGCACCTATATTATGTCTTTCGTTGATCACGGTATTATAGATCAGATCGGTTTCGAGTACATTGATCCGTTCTCCCCAGGCATTCGATTCCTGGAACATCAGTCTTTCCGGGGTGATCCTTTTCATGATCAGGTTGCCATCTCGATCCCTTCTGCGTTCTACATTATATTGTTCCGGCCATTTTAAGCGGTTGATGTTATTGTCGTTATTGGTATCATAGGCAAACCGGCCAATTGCCTGCAAACCTTTGGTGATAAAATCCAGCTTTTGTTCCAGGGTAACATTGATCTCATTTTTATTTTTCCAATACTCCCTGTATCCTGTTTGCGTGGCCATCACCCAGGGATTGGTGCGATCGCCGGTACCAAATGCAGGAACCAGGCCGTTGGAATACAAAATAGGTGTGGATACCGGCGACTGCCCCACCAATGAATTCCATATTCCTGAGGTGATGCCTGGAAAATTTTGCTTTTCCAAAAATCCGGAAACGCCCAGTTTCAATAAGGTGGTTTTGGTAATGTCCATATCTATATTGGCCCGGTAATTTGACCTCGTCATATTCGCATTGGTATTATAGTCTTTCAGCGACTGGTCTGATTTGTACATCCCTCCTTCGTTGAAATAACTTCCCGACACATAATAGCGAACGGTTGATCCCCCACCATCCAGGTTAACCGAGGCACGGTAAGTATTGGCTCCATCGCGCAGCATGACGTCCTGCCAGTTTACATTTGGGTACAGGTCTGGGTCCAGACCATTTTTAAAAAGCATCAGTTCGATGTCTGAATACATGGGTTCCTGATTACGGGTCACCTTTGCCTCATTCACCAGGGCGGCATACGCTGGTCCATCCACAAATTCCGGTGTTCTCGTCCGGGTCATGTAACCGAATTCGGATTTACCATTGATATTGATTTTCCCTGCATGTCCTTTTTTAGTGGTGATGAGGACAACTCCATTTGCGCCCTTTGACCCATAAATTGCGGTAGCAGAAGCATCTTTCAGAATGGAAAAGGATTCGATATCCTCGACATTAATTTCATTAAATGCCCGTTCAAATCCATCCACTAAGACCAGGGCCGCCGTATTGGCGCCAAAAGTAGAAATCCCGCGGATCCAGAATTCGGACCGGTTATTTCCCGGTTCTCCGGATCCCTGCATGGCGATCACACCGGCCACATTTCCGGCCAAAGCGTTAGTGATATTTCCTGTTGGTGTCCGCAGATCTTTTACGTTCACGGTGGTAATCGCTCCGGTTACCGTCACCTTTTTCTGGATTCCTGTCCCTGTGACCACTACATCCGTCAGGACATTGGCCTCACTTTCCTTTAGCAGGATAGAAATGACGGTTTTTCCCGCTACCTGAACTTCCTGTTTTTCGAAACCCAGATAGGAAAAAATCAGCGTGCTATACATTCCGGTTTTGATTTTATATTTTCCGGCTTCGGTCGTCATTGTTCCCAGTCCGGGACGGTCTTTTACGACCACAGTTACTCCCGGAATTGGTTTATTGTTCAGGTCTCTTACAGTTCCTGTTACCTCTATATCGCCCTGCGCATAAATGCTTATGCTGCAGAATAGCAGAAGTAATGTGATATAATATAGTTTCATTTTAAGGCGTTTTTAGGTTATTCGATGGAAATTGTGCGTATGCGACGGTTTATCAGATCAGCCACATAGAAGGTACCTGTTGCTGAATCGTAGATGATCCCATAGGGCTGATCAAACTGTGCATCCCTAAGCGCTCCATCTGCATAACCCGCACTGCGCGGCCTGCCTGCAAAAGTGCTGACCACCCCCTCCGGAGTTATTTTTCGGATACAATGATTGAAGATATCGGCCACATAGAAATTGTCATTTTCATCGAATGCCCCCTGATGAGGCTGATCGAACCTGGCATCTACGCCCACCCCATCATTGTGTCCCGCACGGCCTCTGCCTCCAACAAAATGTACCGGAGCCTCCAGTTTCCTCGTTTGGCGGTTATACCTTGATTTCAGAATATAATGTTGATTGACCACAACGATGTAAGCGAAATCCCCACTCGGTGCAAACTGGATGTTAAACTCCCAGTTATTGTCGTCCACCCGGAATAACAACTCCGAAACATTGTTTTCTTTGTTCCATTTAAATACCTCACCTTTTACATAGCTGTTGTAAAAATAATCTCCTGTCTGCGGATGCGCAGCCCCACCGTTAGTGGTTCTGTTATAGATCAGGGAGTTCCATTCGGTAAAACCGGAAGCGGGTGTCAAAGCGGCCGTACTCAGGCCTCTTTCATCCCACTGGTCATTGGTCACATATAAGGTATTCCAATCCGGACTGAAGGAAAGGGTTCTGGGTCTGTCCATTCCTTTACCCGTCCTGAACAAGGTTTTAACCTCTCTTTTTGCCATATTAATGAACCGTAATCCCCTGCGTTGCTCCAGTAAATAGATGTTTTTGTTCTGATCAAATGTCATCCAGTAAGGTTCTTCAAACTGGGCTTTTTCGAAAGGTCCGTCTACAATTGCGGTCCTTCCATCTTTATCTGTAAAGCCCACCAGCGTGCTTACCGCCGGTCTGAAAAGGTATCTGAATTCATTCTTTGAAATCGTTTCCTGAACCTGATCGCCCTTGCCCACCTGTACTTTTACCAGACCATTGTTGGCGCGGGAAGGAACCAACACATACAATGCGGAGGTACTGGCACCTATAAGTGGTGCACGTTTGTCATTGACGAATACTTTAATCATCGAGGTATCCGTTCCGAAGTTGCCACCTTCGATCACCATTTGTGTACCTACTCCTCCACTATCCGGAAGAAAACGTGTCATTTCAATGGGCTTATTTGGATCGTAGACCTGCTTAGCTTGTCCACTTTCTTTCTTGCATCCCCAAAGGAAGAAAAGGAGTGCAAGAAAAAAAAGGCATATCCTGATATGCACTTTTAGGAGGGTAAAATTTTTATTCATATTTGTTTATTTGGTTAGTGATTTAGCTCGTTAACTGACGGCTCATCCGGGCTCAGAATTTGTGCAATACAATCCCTGGCAACCCGAAATAGGTCGTCGATTAAACATTTAATAAAAACGCACAGAAGCTTTTCTGCAGGAGTTAACGAAAGGTTAACCTGCTAAGTTGAGTTTCCGAAATAACAGTTGCTGTTCATGATTTGGCTTGGTTTAATATATTGGGGTTATTCTTTTGAATTCAACTTAATTTTGTCGCTCACCACGTTTAAACTTCCTCTGCTTCATCACCTCATTTAAACAATATGGATTGAAAAAGCTTTTCAGGGCTACTTCTTTGTATGGGTATTTCCTTCTTTATGCTGGTTCCATTGATGCTCCAATAGCTTTATAAAATATCCACCCACCACGCTCCTTGCAGTAAAATTCTGACGAACAGCATCTTTTGTTTCATGCCAGTCGCTGATTGGGGAGCGGGAAGGTGTTTCTATCGCATATAAATAAATCGGATCTATAAAAGCATCAAAATCGGCACGATTGTCGGCCAGCACCGAAGTCCAGAGCACCCAATCCGATTTGGTATAAGATTTACGGCTATCCAGGGGTAAGCCATACTTATTCTGTTTACCTAAATAATACTTCACCTCTTTATCATAAACCGTTTTAGTAAATAGTCCAAGATTTAGCAATTTATCCCATACCAAATTATACTTCTGGCTCCAGGTTCCTTTCTGACCGAAAGCGAGGCTATAATGATCGCCATCATCGGCCAGTTCCGCCCATTTCTTAGCCATTTCTTTGGCCATATTCGTATACTTCACAGCAGTTGCTGTTTCTCCGAGTTCCTGTGCCATCCAGCCATAGGCCCCCAGTGCAACAATCGCTTTGACTGATAAATTTGCATTTCTGTTCAGGTGTCCGGCAAAATCATCCGTACACAATTGATTTCCGGGATCAAATCCCTCTTTACTCAGGTATTCAGCCCATATACTTAGGGTAGACCAGTGTTTTTTAGCATAGGCCGCATTGCCTTCCGCTTTGACCGTGGCCGCCGTAGTGATGATCATATTCCCGGATTCCTCTACCGGCATATCTTCCCCATAAGTCTGTCCATTTGCGACAGGATAAGTTCCCAAATCATGCGCAGGATATGGCTTTTTCCATCTTCCACTTTCACTGTATTCGAATATTCCATTCATCAGACCTTTCACCAATTCCGGGTTATAAGCCAGAAACAGCGGAGCAGATGGATAGGTAATGTCTACCGTATGAATAGAGCCATTGCTATAGTTCTCTTTTGACATAAACAGCAATTCTCCTTTTGGGCTCTTCACCAGTTTATGGGCAGAAATGGCTTGCCGGTAAGCGATGACACATAAGCCCGCGTATTTCTCTCCTCCGGATTGTACCGCAGCAGCATACATTTGGGCATCGAAAGCATTACATTTCTCTATGATTTGAGCATATTCATCCGCAGATTTTTGAAGCAGGGAGCTGAAGGTTCTTGTGCCACCATTGGTCCACCAGGCTTTCAGGTTTTCACCAAAATATTGTACAGATTCCAGATCCTCATAAGCCAGCATCACAAATTGCTGCTTTGTCTTATCGTCTACCTGACCGAAATCCAACACGGTATTCAGCGCGTACTTTGTTCCTTTAACTTTATTTGTGTTTATTCCGCTGGCCTTATCCCTGTTCAGACTTTTACTTCCCGATTGGAACAGCGCCGGAGTCCCGCTTGCTGCTGCGATAAACTGGGAACTTTTTTGTGATTGCGGCACTGCCACATATGCATATCCCCAATCTATGCGCACATTATCTCCGGTTTTTTGCAATACCGGCTGGGCAGTTGTTCCGGCTTTTAAAACGCATAATCCCTGCACATTTACCGATTCCGCTTCAATTTCCTGACTAGGCGTATTTACCGCGAGATCCGATGCTGCACTAAAAAGAACGCTGACCTGATGTTTCTTTTTATCATTGGATTTAACCCGGTAAGTAAGGTAAGATACCGGTCTGGAAATGAGTTCAAGATCATTCATCAGCAAGGGGGAAGTAAAAGTAAGGTCTAAATCTACACCTCCGCATTTAAATGAATACTCCGTCTGTGTCGCTTTGATCATCCGGTTGGTCTGCACCGCCTGAGCTATTTTCCCATTATTTGCAGGATCATCCGTCACCAGGCCTGCATCCAGCCATTGGCCGCCGCCGGTATTTTCAATATGAATGGCTAAGACATTCTTTCCCTTCTTCAGGCTTTTTAAGGCTACTCCTTTTATGGGAACATATAAGTATTTACCTGCTGTAAATCCTTCTTTACCAAGAATCTGCAGGCCGTTCAGATATACTTCAACACGATCATCATGATTGATTTTCAGATACATCACTTCTGGAATACGGTCATTAAGCTGAAAGTTTCTAATTGCCCAAAGCTTTTTGCTTTTCCATTCTGTACCCGCCTGAGCCCAGAGATCTCCAAAAGGTGCAGCTCCTGATTTCCATGCGGAAGCGTCAAAATCAGGTGCATTCCAATCCTCTTTTGGAGCCCTCTCCGTAAAACTGAACTGATAGGCTTTTTCATCTGCAGTGGCCAATATCGCTTTGTAAACTTTCTCCGTATGGCCCATGAAACGATAGGTTTTTCCATCTACCTGAATTAATCCGCCGAGTGCCTGTTCTGCACCGGTCCAGTGTGTCGTTGCCGATTGGTTCAACTGATCTGTATTGGACCAGATGCTAAAGTAAGGATCATGCGTAATTAAAGGATAGGAAGGGGCTTTACTTTGCTGAGCCTGAGCAGACAGCAAAGTAAGTCCTGCACCAATAAAGGTTAAAATTTGACGGATCATATTTTTAGGGAATCTTTTCAATGGTTATTTGGCTACTGAAAATTTATAAATGGACTGGCTTTGATAAGCCGCTCCTTTTTTTAGTACCGTAGTTGGAAAGGACGGTTGATTTGGGCTATCGGGAAAATGCTGGGTTTCTAAAGCAAAAGCAGTTCTGAAATCATCTTTATGATTTCCTTTCATCGTATTTTTACTTTGCATGAAATTTCCACTGTAAAACTGCAAACCAGGCTGATCGGTATAAACACTCATTACAATTCCGGTTTTATCAGCGGTAACGATGGCAACAGGATCAGTTATTTGGTGTGGATTTAAGACGAAATTATGGTCGTATCCCTTCCCGTTCTCCAATTGTAGATTTTTAACTTCGATATCCTTTCCTATTGTTTTCGCTTGTGTAAAATCAAAGGGCGTGTCTTTTAGCGCTTCTATTTTACCGGATGGAATTAAGGTAGAATCGACAGGGGTATATTTATCTGCATTGATTTGGAGTAAATGGTTTAAGATACTTCCGCTTTGCGATCCATTGAGGTTGAAAAAAGCATGGTTTGTAAGGTTTACCACTGTGTTTTTATCAGTAGTAGCCTTGTAGCTGATTTTAAGCGCATTGTCGTCGGTTAAGATATAGGTAACGGTAACATTCAGGTTCCCGGGGAAACCCTCTTCCATATCTTTGGATAGGTAACGTAGTTCTAAAGTTTGCGCATCAGGTTGTGTGGCATCCCAAACAACATCCTGATAACCTTTTTTTCCACCATGTAAGGTATTCGTTCCATTATTGGTAAAAATCTGGTAGGCTTTACCATCTAAGGTAAAGCGCCCTTTAGCAATGCGGTTTCCGTAGCGCCCAATCGTTGCCCCAAAATAGGGCTCCGTTGAATTCTGATATCCTTCAATGCTGTCAAATCCAGCCACAACGTCTATCAGTTTACCTTCCTTATCGGGCACAAATAATCCAACCAGCCGGCCGCCAAAATTGCTGACCAATGCTTTCGATCCGGATTTATTTTTAAGGCTGAACAAGTGGACCGGTTTACCATCTATCTCTTTCTCAAAAGCTTGTGCTGAAATACCAGTGGTATCTGAAACAACAGGAGCGGATTTTTGCGTTGTAGAATTACAGGCAACTGCGAAGAGCATTGTTCCTAATGCTAAAGCCGGGATGGTTTGTTTTAAATATGCTTTCATTACCTTTTATTTAACATATGATCCAATAATTTTATAGAATACCCACCCACTACACTACGTGCCTGGAAACCGGATTGTTTTCCATTCGTTGTCTCATGCCAGTCGCTCAACGGAACCCTGTCTTCGGTTTCCAGAGCAAACTTATACACCGGGTTTACCAGTTTATCAAAATCAGCGCGGTTGTCGGTAAGTGTTGCCGTCCAGATGATCCAATCTGATTTGGTATAGGTCCGGCGACTGTCCAGTGGCAGGCCAAATGCATTTTGTTTATTCAGGTAAAATTTGATTTCTTTTTGATATACCGCCTCAGGGAAAATATCCAGGTTCAGCACCTTATCCCATACCAGGTTGTATTTTTGGCTCCAGGTATCTTTATGATCAAAGGTCAGGGCGAAATGGTCTCCGGCATCGGCCATCTGAATCCACTTTTGCGCCATTTCTTTGGCCATATTTTTATACTTTTCTGCGATCTCCGTTTTACCTAATTTTTCCGCAAGCATGCCGTAGCTACCCAGGGCAACGATCGCTTTCACCGATAAATTCGTATTGCGGGCCAGGTGACCTGCAAAATCATCCGTACAGAGTTGGTTGGCCGGGTCAAATCCTTCTTTGCTCAGGTAATCTGCCCAGATGCTTAACGTTTCCCAATGCTTTTTGGCATACTCCGCATTTCCTTCCACCTTCGCGATGGCAGCCGTCAAAATGATCATATTGCCGGATTCTTCCACTGGCATATCTTCCCCATAAGTTTGTCCGTTTGCCAAAGGGTAAGTTCCCAGATCGTGTGCTGCAAAAGGTTTTTTCCATCGGCCACTTTCACTGTAATAGAAGATTCCGTTGAGCATGCCTTTCAGCAAATCCGGATTATAAGCAAGAAAGAGTGGCGCAGAAGGATAAGTCACATCTACCGTATTGATCGATCCATTGCTAAAATTTTCTTTGGAAAGGAACAGCAAGTCGCCCTCCGGGCTTTTCACCAGTTTGTGTGCGGAAATGGCCTGTCTATACGCCAATACACAAAGCTTAGCGTATTTCTCGCCTCCGGCTTCCAATGCAGTTTTGTACATTTTTGCATCAAAATCATCACATCTTTTGATGATCTGTTTGTATTGCTCTGCTGCACTGATCAACTCACTTTCGAAAGATTTGTCTCCATTGGTATTCCAGTATGCTTTCAGGTTTTTTCCAAAATATTGAACCGACTCCAGGTCATCATATCCAAGCATCAGGTATTGTTCTTTTGCTGAACTTCCTACCTGTCCGAAAGAAAGCAGGGTACTCAATGATAATTTAGTGCCCGTAGCAGCTGTTTGTCTGGCCGCGTTATTGGGTTTCACAAAGTCATCAACTGCATTTTTTAATGGAACTACATATTGACTGGTCGAAGCTGCAGATGGAGCGGCCACATACAGGTAACCCCAATCTATCCTGAGGTCATCACCCGATTTCTTCATGACCGGCTGATCCACCGTTCCTGCTTTCAGTACTGCCAGACCTTTCGCATTTGCTTTTGTCACTTTTACACGTTGTCCGGTCGTATTCACTGCAATATTCGTTGAAGCATTGAAAAGTACAGCTACTTCGTGTTGTTTTTTGTCGTTAGATTTTACGCGATACGTCACATAAGATATGGGTCTGGAGATCAAATGCAGGTCGTCCATCAATAAGGGAGAACTGAAGGTCAGGGAAAGATCTACCCCTCCTGCTTTGAACTCATAATTCGTTTGAGTGGCTGTAACCTTAGCCCCTTTTTGTTGCGCCTGAGCAATTTGCTTTACAGGTACCGCACTGGAAATCAGTCCGGCATCAAGCCATGCGCCACCAACCGTATTTTTGATGTGGATGGCGAGTACATTTTTACCTTTTTTAAGGTTTTTCAATACGGCATCCTTTAAGGGAATATAAGAAAAGCGGTTACTCGTCCAGCCGATAAAGCTATACACCAAGTCTCCATTTAAGAAAACCTCCACATTATCGTCGTGGTTTAGTTTTAAGGTCAGGTCTTTTAGTGCAGGGTTGCTCAGTTCAAAAGTTCTCCTAACCCAAAGTTCCTTTGAGGTCCATGCGGTACCTGCACCGTTGACCACATCACCGAAGGGAGCTCCGCCAGATCTCCATCCAGATTCTTTAAAGTCAATGCTGTTCCAATTTGCTGCCGGGGCAGACTCCGTATAACTGAACTGATAATCTTCATCGTCGGATGTTGGCAGTACATTGGCGTAAGGTTTTGACGTTGCCCCTAAAAAGCTATAAGGGACACCATCTACTTTAATGATGCCTGTTAATGATTGTTCTGCACCTGTCCAGTGTTTGGTAACAGATTGATTGACCTGATCTGTAGCAGACCAAATGCTAAAATAAGGATCGTGAGTAATTAAAGGATAGGATGGGGCAGTACGTTCCTGAGCGGAAGCATTCCACAGCATAGCCGATAAACCTAAAGTAATAAATAATTGTTTCATATGTTTGGTTGTGTGTTTTTAATAAAAATTAGGGCGTGATCAGGTACAATCTGTCGTTAGCCGCTTTTACTTTTGCTTCAGGCAGTTTTAAGATCCTGTCGTAGGTCATCAGTCCATTCGTTTCCTGCTCTACATCGGTGGTCTGGGTATACACCGCCGCAGACAATCCCTTTTTGATTAAACCTTCGATGCTTCGGATAAAGGAATCATACTTATCGAAAAGCTCATTGGCAGTTTTGAACGATTGATACCCCCAATTGTCTTTTTCTTTCCAGGTATGGCCCGGGACCGGTAGCCCCAGTCCGCCAAATTCACCTAAAACGATGGCATGTGTAGGGCCAAAAAGGTCTGGCCTTGGCATTTTTGGTTCCGGATAATGGTGTAAATCCACGATATCTCCGGTGATCACATGATTGCCTCCGCTTGCACTGTTTACCAGTCTGGAAGGATCTTTTGCTTTAGTCCATTCTGCAATCTCTTTGGTTTTAAATTGTCCCCAGGCTTCGTTAAATGGCGTCCAGACTACAATTGAAGGGAAATTATGAAGGACCTCCATGATTTTATTCCATTCTTTGCGGTACATCGCTTCTGATTCCGGAGTACGGTTCTTATCCGTCCCTCCCATTGTGCCAAGGTTAGGTTCCCAATGGTTACCAAGGTCACCGCTAGGCATGTCCTGCCATACCAGCATCCCTAATTTGTCGCATTCGTAATACCATCTTGCCGGTTCTACTTTGATGTGCTTCCGGATCATATTAAAGCCCATTTCTTTGGTCTTGATGATGTCAAAGATCATGGCTTCTTCTGTAGGCGCAGTATATAAACCATCCGGCCACCAGCCCTGATCTAATGGACCATATTGAAAGAGAAATTCGTTGTTAAGCAGCATTCTCTGGATGCCATTCTGATCCTTGCCCATCGATGATTTACGCATTGCAAAATAGCTGTCAGCCTGATCAATGACCTTTCCTTTGCGTAACAATTCAATTTTCAGATCATATAAGAAAGGTGTTTTTGTGGACCATAGTTTTGGATTTTCTATGGTTAAAGAAAGCTGCTCCGTAAGCGCTGCTTCTTTTTGGGAAATTTGATGTTTCCCCTCAAATGCAGTAATCCTCACCTGATCCCCCGGCTGGGCAGATTCCACGTTTACGCTTACAGTAAGTGTTTTTGCATCGATATCCGGAGTTTGTTTAGTCGCAATGATATGTGTTTTTGGAACGCCTTCCAGCCAAACCGTCTGCCAGATGCCGGTAACCGGGGTATACCAAATACTTTCCGGTTTTCTGACCTGTTTGCCTCTGGGTTGTGGTCCTTCATCTGTTGGGTCCCAGACCCGGACTTTGATTTCCTGTGTTCCTCCTTTTTTAAGCAGGCTGGTAATGTTAAAGGTAAAAGGATCAAAACCTCCCTGATGCTGACCGGCGCTTTTGCCGTTCACAAAGATTTCGGCCTGCCAGTCTACCGCACCAAAATGCAGCAATACTTCCTGACCCTTCATGGCAGCAGGAATGGTAATGGTATTTTTATACCATAATACACTGTCTTTACCTACCGTTTTTGCTACACCGGACAAGGCCGATTCTACTGCAAAGGGTACAAGAATACTTCCTTGATAATTAACAGGATCTTTTTGGTCTTTAGGGGTAATGGCATAACTCCATAAGCCGTTCAGGTTTTTCCAGTTTTGTGAACGTACCAATTGTGGGCGGGGATAATCCGGCAGGGGCGCTTTAGGATTTACCTTTTCTGCCCATGGCGTTACAATTCTATCTTTATTTAGCGTCCATTTTTTTTCTTGCGCATGTAATGAAGAATAACCGAGCAGCAACAGCACTGCGACAGATAGAAGTTTGTTCATAGAATTTAAATTTGGTTACCAAATATTGGACTTTTACCTTTATATCATTCTATAGTTTTGTATCATAATTTCTTCATTTCGTCTCTATTTAGTTAAAAATGAGACCGTAAAAAACAACCCTTACCGTTTTATTAATCGTGTTAACAAAACGGTAAGGGTTAATCCTACTGCTTTTAAAATGCCGAAAACTATTTAACTTGTTTTTCTAACTGTATCAGGCGGGCATAGATCTCCAGCATTGCGGCCTGATCAATTAAAGACTTTTGTGTATTCTTTCCAATCAGGTTCGCTCCATCCCTTTCGGCTGTCCAGATTCGTTGCGCCTCATTTCTGAAAATATCGATCCAGTCTTGATTCCTGTCGATTTTGTACAGTTCGATGCAGCCTCTCAACAGTACCGCATTAAACCAATAATGTCCGGGTAAGCGATTGTTTTTATAAAAATAGTCTTTTGACGCTTTGCCGATCTGTTGTGCTTCCAGCAGATATTTTTTATTCCTGGTGATGTTATACAACAAAGCATTGGCCTGAAGCATCGCACCAGCATTGTAAGTATAGAACTTGCGGTCGATTTCGCCACCGGGTATTTTCACATGATCATAGAACAGGCCTTCCGGAGAACGAAGCATTTTATTGGTCCAGTTGTACACTGCCAAAGCCGTTTCCAGATACTTCTTTTCTTTTGTAACCCGATACAACTGCAAAGCCACCAATACTGCAGGTGCATTGGAACAGGTATTTTTTGTGCTAAAGTCTCCCTCCTTCCAATACAGACCACCACCTGCTTTATCGTCCATTCCTGTGATCATATAATCATAGACCATGATCGCGTTCTTCAGATAATGTTTCTCCTTAGTGCGATTATAGGCATCCAGGTAAGCAATAGCGACCCATTGGTTATCGTCATAAAAACGGGAACTTAGCCGCTCTGCGGTCACATAATCCTGATAAGCTACCGGCGCTTTTTCACTATAATACTGATCAATCGCTTTCACTACCGGCTTCAGGTGTTCCTGCTTAGGATATAAGACATCCATTTCATTGGCTGCCTGTACCAGCGCACAAAGCGGCCATAACCAGGAATGTGGGTTTTCTTTCTGTACCGCATCCGTAGTTTCAAAATAGAGACCTGTTTCCCCGTCTTTCAGCCGGAGATTGATGTTGTTATTGATATCCGAAACATGCTGCTCAAAATCAGACTTTTGTGCAAAAGCAGCTGGTGTTACAGACCCGGTCATGAACACCAAAACAGTAAATATAATTTTTCTTCTATTCCTCATTATTTCAAAATTCCGGCCGCACTTAATTGTGCTGCCGCTTCTATTAACATCATCCCACTCAGTTGAGTGGTCAGGTCTGTTTTACTTTGGGGCGCTTTATTCCAGGCCGGGCTAATTAACAATCCAGGTCTGCTGATCCCCTGTTTATACAAGGTCTGCGCATTGTATTTCATAAATTTAATCAGCTTCTCTTTATCCGCTACAGGAACATCCGGTTCATTGACCAGTAAATTCAGGTAACGAACCCATACCCCTTTAAATAAACCTCCGTCTCCCTGTCCTTCATCTTTCATCAATCCACCAGGAGCCAACTCTACATCATTGATGCCCGCAATTGCCGTTTTAACTGCATCATCCAGATAGGTTTTCTCTTTGGTTGTTTTATACAACTCCAATCCGGCACCCATAAACAACCCTACATTATAGGTATACTTATTCTTCGAAATTACGCCGGTACCATCATAGTTAATTCCATCCCATACGGTAAAGGTAACCGGTTCTACCAAGGTACTTTTTAGCCAGGTATAAAGCGTTTTGGCAGTCTGCAGGTCTTCTGCTTTGTTCTGCAGGCGGTATAACCTCGCCGCCAGAATAATTGCAGGTCCGTTGGCTGGTGTATTTTTGAAGTTTGGCTTCCCCTTACTCCATCCCATGCCGCCACCCTGCACCTCAGTAATTCCTTTTTTCATGTCCGCCCATAAAATATTCGTCGCCTGAACATAGGCTTCCTCTTTAGTCGCGTCGTAGGCCCTCAGGGACGACAAGGCCAACCAACCCATATCATCATAAAAATCATTCGGAAAGGCATTGCCATTTTGCAGCCTAATGCCATTCAGCAAAGCCTTCATTTTTGCTACATAAACCTGATCTTTAGTCCTCAGAAAGCCATCCGCCAGGACATCCAAGACATGTGCATTGGGCCAGTAATGAAAAGTGGTATTGCCCTGGTTGTCCTGTATCAGGTAATTTCCATTGGAGGACAGATAAGTACTATAAAGTTGTCGTTGTAAGGAATCTGCCAGTCCGTTGTAATTGTAGCTCGTTAGCACAATCGCCTCGTTGTAAAGCGGAAACACGTCCTTCTCGCATGAATTCAGTAACATGGAGCCGGCAAATGTGCCGGCTACCATGATCAGTTTGGTTAACTTTCTCATCTTATTTAACAGTAACAGTATGGGTATAAGCTGATGTTGCATTTAGCTTTAAATTCACATCTACTTTCTTATTGTCCGCAGCCTTGATAAACTTGAATGCGAAATCATATTGAGAATTGTTGACCGCATAAATGTAAAAATAGGGAGCCGGGGTATCTGCTGTTGGCGGCTGGTTATCGCTATTTACACTACCCAACCATTCGGTAGCGCTGTTTCCATCGGGATTTTTCACTTTTACCTGAAATTTATAACGTTCATCTCTACCCCATGATTCCTGCTTAAAGGCAACCGGAGCGTCCGTCGCCACAAATTGCCCGTTGTTTGTATAAGGAAGGTCGATGATGACTTTATTATCGCCACTCAGGAATAAGCCAACTGAAGTAATTTCAGTATAAGTCACCGAAGCACTGTTAAAATCTACTTTAATCCGGTAAACCTTTGTCCCTCCTGTGGCCGTAATCTGTCCCAGATTTTTAAGATTCCCGTTCTCAGCAGAAAAAGTTTTAGGTGTACCACTGTTGCGCTCTGCAAAGTTGTAGGTACCATCTTTGATCCTGCTGTAAATCTCAAATACACCAGTCGCCGTTTTTTTAAACTGCCTGGCACTGGAAAGCTCAGCACCTGTTTCTGTAGCCGATCCCGTTAAGTAAAGGTCTGCAGGGATTTCCGAGAAGCCAGCCGGACGTTCCAACTCTATCGTACGTACCTGTGCCGATTGCTGAACATTGATCCCCTTCGACGAACGGACCGTCCATTTGATCTTTCCGCTGCTGAGCGGCTCGATGCCTCCGCTGGCCGCGATCTTATTCAATTCTGCATGGGAAAGACTCAGCTTATTGTACAAGCCATTCCCTTCCGAAGCATAGCTGAATAAAGGATTTGAAAAATCACCCGTCAGTTTATCAAAAACAACCTCGTATAAGACGACGCCATTGTCTGCTGCCCTGGCCTGTTCCCATTGGAAATCCATGGTACCAGCCTTGGGATCTAATTTTACGAATACATCATTTACCGGAGCAAAAAGTGTGTTTACTGCGGAAACCTGAGTGTGGTCAAGGCCTTTATCTTTTTTACATCCTGTGATGACAGTGAAGATCAGCAGACCTATGAAGGAAACTTTATATATGAAATGTTGCATGTGATGTTGAATTAATTAAGGTGAATAAATTACCAGCCCGGGTTTTGAGAAAGATTCGCATTTAAAGCTCTTTCATCCCTGGGAACAGGCCATAAATAGTGTTTATTGCTGTCAAAGACCCTTTGATTTGCGCGGATATACCCTCCATCAATAGAAGCAGGTCCATATTTGGCACCATGTGCCCATCCGTTTAACACCTGATCTGCGGTTTTCCATCTTCTGATGTCGAAAATACGGAGCCCCTCCATGGCAAGTTCTGATCTCCTTTCTACACGGATGGCGGTCCGCAGTCCTGTTTGTCCCAAACCTGCATTGAAATCAAGTGCTGCAGGATCTACAAATCCGGCCCTGTTTCGCAAGGCCGTTATCGTCTTAGCCCATACGCTGCCATCCATTTCATTCAGTTCATTTTTCGCCTCTGCATACATCAGCAATACATCTGCATAACGGATCAGAATCAGGTTTAATCCGGATACGAAATTCGCCAGCGAAGTAGGATCGTAATATTTACGCAGGTAATAGCCTGTAGGAGAACTCACTCCACCGGCTGCATATTCGTCCATCTTCTGACTCTGATCCGGATCTGTTCCCGGTTTGATATAAATCGTTTTGATGTTCCCATCCGGATTCTTCCATTTATAATTGTGGTACACCAGGGTATAGGTCAGCCTTGGATCCCGGTTCACATAAGGATTCTCCGCATCATAACCAGAGCCCGTTTCAGCAATCGATTTACCATTGCTCATCAGGTAATTGTCCACCAGCTCCTGTGTGGCCGACATCGCGTTCAATCTTGCACCAACAGAGATAGGCGCTAAATCGAACAGGTTGTTATAGGTCCTGTCTACCGGAACATACTGCAAATCCAGCAATACTTCCTTATTGTACTCATTGGCTGGGAGAAAAAGACCTTCGTAAGAAGGGAATAAGCCATAAGTTCCATTGTTGCCATTCATGATGGCCTCGCAGGTATTGGCGACCTCCTGCCAGCGGCCTTCATACAATAAGACCCTCGCTTTAAGTCCTAAAGCAGCACCTTTACTAATCCTTCCTTTATCTGCATCGGCATATGCGGTATTTAAAGGCAGCGCAGCAATGGCATCATCCAATTCCTTAAGAATAAATTCCAGGACCTGTGCACGGGGTGTTCTTCCGATTTTCAGCGATTCTTCCAGGCTGATGTCTTTATCAAACAGTGGTACATCTCCATACCAGGTCATCAGTTGAAAATACTGGAAAGCCCTGAGGAAACGGGTTTCTGCTTTCATTCTTGCTTTCAGCACGGGATCCATACCAGGGACCTTATCTACATTATCCATAAACAGGTTACAGGTTTTGATCCCGGTATAATGGTCGTTCCATTCATTTTTAATGCGTCCAAGCGAAGCATCATAGATTCCTGCAGCAATAGAAGCCACACCTTCCCCATCGCCCCGGCCACTATAAGCGTTATCCGACAGTGCTTCATTCAGAAAAAACCGGTTGTTGTTGAACATCTGGGAATAGGCTGTGTTAAGGACACCATTCGCCTTTTCTGCGGTGGTCCAATAGTTTAGGTCCGTAAAACGATCTGTGGGTACCAGGTCCAGCTTCTTGCAGGAAGAAACAAGGCATCCCAGAAACAGTACGGACAAGCTTATTTTTATGATAAATAATTTCATATCGATTCGATTAAAAAGTAACATCAAGCCCCATTCCCACATATACAGGAGTCGGATAGGCTCTGGCGCTATTGGCGCCACTACTGGACAAATTATTGCTAAATTCAGTGTTCTCCGGATCCAGGAACTTCAGTTTAGACAGCGTCAGCAGGTTCTGCCCCGTCGCATAAATCCTCAGCTTCTGCATGCCCATCTTTTTAGCCAGTCCCGGCGATAGAGAATAGCCAACCTGTACATTTTTAAGCCTCGCATAAGCCGCATCGTACAAATAGGCATCCGATCCTCTTCTAAAATTATTGGTATTCGACTGACTGCCATTGGCTGCTAATCTGGGATATCGGGCATTGGGATTAACTGGTGTCCAATAGTCCAGCTGGTGCTGATACATCACCTGTCCATAGTTGTAATGGAAAGGTTCTACCATCTCCCCGCGTATAAATGCATTCCGTTTACCTACGCCCTGAATAAAGACACTTAAATCAAAGTTTTGATAACTCATCGCGTAAGTGATGCCAAAGGTGTATCTCGGAAAAGCATTCCCCAAAACAAAACGATCCCTGTCGTTGATTACGCCATCTTTATTGACATCCACATAGCGGATATCTCCGGGAACGACCGTTAAACCTTCGGGTACCGGTCCATTGTTTACTTCGTCAATGTTCTGGAAGTATCCATCCGTTTTCAGTCCGACATAAGAATTGTAAGGCAATCCTTCACGGATGATGTATTGCATCTCATCTGAGCTGGAGATTTTCTCCCTTCCTTCGTAACCCAGCACCTTGTTTTTCGAGTCGCCGATGTTAAATCCGATCTGGTGTTTAAAATGCTCCGCGTTGATGTGGTAGTTCACACTTAGTTCCCAGCCTTTGTTCTGCATTTTAGCCGCATTAAAATCCGGCAATGAAGTTCCAAAGAGGCCCGGCACCGTTGGTGGCACAAGGATGTCCCTGGTTATTTTATTAAAGTAATCAAAAGAAACCGTCAGCTTATTCTTAAAGAAGGAAGCGTCAACGCCCATGTTAAAAGTCGCTGCTCTTTCCCAGCGGATATCTGGATTTGCAAAGGTAAAGCCGGTACCACTAACAGATTTATTACCGAAACTATACGCATTGGGGAAACTAAAATAGGTGGTCTGAAATTGATAATTACCTACATTCTGATTCCCCAGAATCCCATAAGATCCCCTGATCTTCAGGTCACCAACCCGGTTGCGGTAATCCTGCATAAAATCTTCCTGACTCAAACGATATCCCGCCGAGATCGCCGGAAAAAATCCCCATCGGTTTTGTTTACTAAATTTGGAAGATCCATCCACCCTGAAATTGATTTCCGTATAGTACTTATCCTTATAGGCATAGTTTGCACGACCAAATAATGAATTCAAGCTACTTTCCGAAGTACGTTGATTGCTGTTTGTGGAAGTCGCATTGATCACCGTTTCTGAAGTTGGGGTCCCCAGCTCCGGATCTGTAAATTTCCGGTAAATGGCATTGCTTTTATTATCAGCAGATTCATTGGAAATCCCCACCAGGGCCGTTACCTGATGGTCTTTATTAAAAGTTTTATTGAACTCAGCCATAAACTGAGTATTGAGGAAAAGGTTTTTATCATTTACATCATCGGTATTCCGGTCTGAACCGGAAATGCCTTTTGGAAAATAGTTCACCTGCATTGTTCTTGCAAATAAGTGATTTGCCGTTAACGTTCCGCCAAGCACCGCTCTTAATTTAAGGTAGTCTGTGGCGGCAAACTCGGCATTCAGGCTTCCGAAAAGATTGTCGTTGTCATATTTACGGTACCCTCCATTTCTTAAAATTCCTAAAGGATTAAATTCCGACAGGACTTCATTGGTCAGGTATCGGCCCTGCTCATCCTGGAGTTTATAGATCGTAGGTACCCTTCCCGCATCTACAATTAAAGTCGAAGTACTGGAAGCATGATCTTTGATCTGAGATTTCACATAAGATAAGATCGAGTTGAGTTTAAATTTACCATATTCATTATTTAGGTTGATCCGGTAATTGTATCTTTTTAAGCCATAATCGGGGCCAACGAGGTTACTTCGCTGATCGACATAACCCATGGAAACAAGGTAGGTCGACTGACTCGTTCCACCCGATACGCTGACATTGTGATTTTGTTGCAGGGAATTTTTCAGGATGGAGTTTAAAAACCATTCCTCATCTCCTCTTTTCTGAAAGTCTCTGATCTGGGCCGCATTATAAATGGGGGTCAGACCTGCATTTACATTGGCTTCATTTCTGAGAATGGCATTTTCATATCCTTTAACCGGTTTATACAAAATGTGTGGCACCTGTATACCAGCCATGCCATTCAAGACGATTTTCATTCCCGAGTCCTTTTTTCCTTGTTTAGTGGTGATCAGGATCACTCCGTTGGAGGACCTGGAACCATAAATCGCGGCACTCCCTGCATCCTTTAATACGGAAACACTTTCAATATCGGAGGGGTTCAGGAGGTTGATGTCGCCACCAACCAGACCATCTATGACCACCAAAGGGCTATTGTCGCCCATTGTGCCTACCCCTCTGATGTTCAGGTTCATTGCGCCGCCTGGTTCTGCATTACGCTGCTGAACGATCAGGTTGGGAGAAACGCCTTGTAAGGCCTGAGTCACATTCATGACCGGCTTTCCTTCAATAGCCGCCGCATTAATGCGATCCACGGCACCGGTCAGGCTCGATCTCTTCTGTGTTCCATAACCGACTACCACCACATCATTCAATGATTGTATGTTTTCAATCAGGGTGATGTTCAATTCGTTTTGGTTATTTACCGGCTTATCCTGGCTTTCAAAGCCCAGGTAGCTGAATGACAGTGTTCCGGAACCGTCTGGAAGGCTAAGGTTAAAGCGTCCGTTCTGATCGGTCACTGCTCCTATGTTCGTGCCTTTCAACCTGACATTAACGCCGGGCAATGGCGTGCCTTTAGTATCACTTACTTTACCTTTCACCGGAAAGACTACCGGATCGCCGGTTTTACCAGTTAAGGGCGTAATCGTGACGGTTTTTTTATTGATCTGATAGCTGAAGGGCTGGCCTTTCATACAGCTTTTCAATGCTTCTTCGATGGAAGCATCTTTTAGCGATAAGGAAACCGGCTTTGCCGTCTTGAGCAACTGTATGCCATAAAGGAAGTCATAACCACTCTGTTGCCTGATGGTCTGCAGGACCTCTTCCATTGGGGCATTCTCAAAATGGAGACTGATCTTCTGTGCGTAAGTCGATGCATTCACTTGTAAAACTGCAAGGAAAAATAGAACACACACCAGTTTGATCATACGGATAATTTTGAGCTTTACACAGGAATCCCACCTGCTTGATGCAGTAAATTTTTTATACATTTGGTCGTTAAGTTTAATTTATATTTGGTTGTTCGCGCAATCTTTAAGTTATCTTACACAATTGATATGGACCATACTGCGGCAAACGGTATGGTCTTTTTTTGTCAGGATAACTGTAATCTTTTAGTCCATTACAATAATCCTCCTTCCTTCAATTTTATAATGAATCATTCCCGTTAATTCCAGTCCTTTCATCAATTCATGAATGTCTTTATCCATGGAATAGGTTCCTCCAAACTGCTGATTGCTCCTATTGCCACGGTATTCTACCTCAAGGTCATACCATCGGCCTACCTGCTTCATAATGTCTTCAATCGTATCACCGGTAAACATAAAATAACCGTTTTTCCAGGCTACAGACTTATTTTTAACTGCGGTAGTAATGCGGATGTGTTGATTTTCTCTATTCAGATCTGCCTGCTGTCCAGGATATAGTAAGGATTGTTTGTGATTAGCGGCGACTTTTACAGCGCCTTCCAGCAAGGTGGTTCTGATGATTTTTTCATCGTCATAGGCCATGACGTTGAAATGGGTGCCCAATACTTCAATTTCCTGAAAAGTGGTCTTTACCCTGAAAGGCAAGCGTTCATTTCTGGCGACTTCAAAATAGGCTTCTCCATTCAACTCTACCTTCCTGCTGTCTTTTGCAGTGAAGGATACTGGATAAGTCAGTTTAGATGCCGCATTTAACCAGACTTTAGTTCCATCTGGCAAAAGAACCTGGTAACGTCCGCCTTTGGGTGTTTCGATCGTATTGATCAGGGTCTGGTCTGAGGCCCGCTGATCTTTGATGGAATAGACCAGTTGACCATCCCCTGTTTTACGGATCTCCACGCCGGCTTCTTTAGCCAGTTGTCCGCGGGAAGCATCGTTGAGTATAATTCGTTTGCCATTGCCCAGCGTTAAATAGGCTTTATTTCCACCGGGAACAATGGTCACTTTCTTAGCGGTCTCATTTTCTTTAACAGGGGGATGGAGATGGGGATAAAGGAAGGTGCCGACTGCAATCAATAGCACTGCTGCAATTGCGAGCTTAAAAATGAGCGGCCTTAGGGATAAGGTTGGTTTTGTACGAATCTGCGCAAAGACCAATTGATCCAGTTTCAATTTGAGCTCCTGCTGTTGCCCCATTTCAGACTCCTCCCATTCCTCAGATTTCTGGTAGGCATGGAAATATCGGTTGTACAAAGCGAGCTCGTGATCAGTCGCCATTCCATCCGACACTTTATGTATCAGCTGTTGGTATTCTTCCCTATTCATACTTGGTGTATATGATGTAAGGCACTTGCCGGAGACTCAGCACCCACGCTGATTTAAAATATTTTTTTATTTTGATAAAACGTTTTTTCAATTCCTACAAAAAAAGCTAAAGGCTCAGGAAGATAGAAAACTTACCGAGGTTGGTTTTCAGCTTTTTAATCGCTTTATTGATCTGGTTCTCCACTGTTTTTTCGGTGATTCCCAGTCGCTCAGCGATTTCTTTATTCGTCAGATATTCTTGCCGGCTAAGCCGGAACACTTCTTTACAGCGGTCGGGAAGCTCTTCTGTAAAATGGCGGATCATTGCGCTTAGCTCTTTGACCTCTAATGCTTCATTCGGAAAGGCCGAATCCAGATCTACCTTAGGAATTCCTTCATAAAAAGAAGCCCGTACTTTTCCACTCCTGATGTAATTAGCGACCTTATATTTTACTGCTGTCAGTAAATACCCTTTAATGGAATTGACTTCAAGCCGTTCCCGGTGTTCCCAAAACCAGATAAAGACCTCCTGCACCACATCCAAACTCCCTGCTTCTTCTCTAAGTACATTATAAGCGGAGCGATAGAGTACCGTCCAGTGCCGCTCATAGATTTCCTCAAAGGCAGCTTGATTCCCCGATTTCATAGAGACGATCAATTCCTGATCCGTAAATACTTCGTATGAATTCATGATGGTTATCTTATGAGAATGTTTGTCACGGTCTGTACAATTTTAAATAATTATTTTCACATTCTACCGCGCAATTAATCCGTTATGTCCATATGTTGAATCTCGTTGATCATAATTCTTTTATCATTTATCAGGGAAAGGCGTTATTATTTATCTAAATAAAGCCAAATGAGTTCTGCTGGTTTTAGCTAAAAATCAAAGATAAGTTAGGCTATTTGTATCAAAATTCTTCAGATCGTATCAATGTGTTCTTCTGCGATAAAATATCCGGTATTTTACAATAAACTTGTGCTGCAAACCACCATTTATAAAATTATGAGCATCAGGAAATCTATGATTTTGGCGTTGGCTATGGTTCCATCATGGCTATTTGCCCAACAGGAATCTGGCGGGTCATATGTATTTAACCGAAGTCCACTCTATGCAGCTGCTGATGTACAATTGCCATTAGGTAGTATCAAAGCTAAAGGATGGTTGCTAAAGCAACTTGAACTGCAAAAAGATGGTGCCACAGGAAATGCGGAAGCACTTTATCCGGAAAGCGGGAACCTTGGAGCTAATTCCGACTGGCTGGGTGGTACCGGCGAAAGCTGGGAACGTGCCCCTTATTACGTAAAGGGACTTGTTGCGCTTGCTTACACCTTAGGAGATCCCGGATTGAAAGCCAAATCAGAGAAGTGGATCAACTGGACATTGGACCAGCAACGGCCCGATGGTTCTTTTGGGCCAGTAAAAATGAAGGACTGGTGGCCAAGAATGCCCATGATGTATGCGATACAAAGTTATTATGAAGCTACGGGCGACAAGCGTGTAATTGGCTTTTTTAGCAGGTATTTCAAATACCAGCTCGACAATCTGGATAAACAACCTTTATCTGAATGGAGCAAGTCAAGAACGGCAGACAACATAGAAATCGTCTTGTGGCTATACAACAGAACCGGAGAAAAATCACTCTTACAGCTGGCAGAAAAATTAAAATCACAAGCTTATCCATGGACAGCTATTTTTACCGGCAATCAATTTTACCATTATGGAGATGATTTCCATACCAAACACAGCGTTAGTGTAGGTCAGGCACTGAAATTCCCTGCAATCTACTCCCAACTGAATAACAGCCCATTTTACAGAGCGGCTACTCAGAAAGGGATTGATCATTTGATGAGAGACCATGGGCAGTCGACAGGGATTGCTTCCGGTACCGAGTTTCTTGCGGGAAGAAGTTCCTTTCAGGGCACCGAAACCTGTACCGTAGTAGAATGGATGCAAAGTCTGGAAACCGCAGCAAGAATAATACATGATGCGAAACTTGGAGACCGGCTTGAAAAGATAGCCTTTAATACCCTACCGGCACAGTTTAGCAGGGACATTAAATCTCATTTATACTACACACAACCGAACCAGGTATATTGCAAACATGGCAATTCGGGTTTTGATGAAGACTATGATGGTGCTTTGCTGCTCAGCCCCTATTCCGGAATGGGCTGCTGCAGGTACAATATGCATATGGGCTGGCCCTATTTTGTTAAAAACAGCTGGGTAGCAACGCCAGATAAAGGCCTGGCGGTAATTGCCTACGCTCCGGTTGAGGTCAGTGCTTTTGTAGCAGAAAACGTCCCTGTAAAACTCCAGGTGATGACCAATTATCCATTCGAAGAAGAGATCAGAATTAAAGTATTGTTAGAAAAGCCAAGCTCATTTCCCCTAAAACTGCGCATTCCGGAATGGTGCAAAAACCCACAGATTTCCATTGATGGCAAAACATTGCCAGGCGTTAAAACCGGTCAGATTTATACCATTAACAGATCATGGAATACCAAGAATCTGGTGCTGATCAACTTTCCTATGGAAGTAAAACTCAGCAACCAGGTCAACAATTCAGTAACCGTAGAACGCGGACCAATTGTATACGGACTTAAGATGGATGCGAAATACAGCATCAGCAAAAAACATCCTGTTGATGGCTTTTTCGACTATGAAGTTTCCCCATCCGCCGCCTGGAACTATGGATTGGTTTTAAGTGGTAATGACCGTACCGGAACAATTAAAGTTCAGCGTAGTGCCATGCCCGAAAATCCGTTTATACAGGCCAGCACTCCGGTAAAACTAACGGTTACGGCAAAGAAAATACCATCCTGGACTTCGGCATATAATAAGATGCATGCACTTGAAGTACCACGCAGTCCTGTGGCTTCATCCGCACAGACGGAGGAAATCACACTGACACCATTTGGATCAGAAAACATCAGGATCAGTAACTTCCCCGTCATCGGTGTTCCGGAAACTGCCGGAAAAACATATCAGGAAAATTTCAGTCAGGCCACACTTAAAGACTGGCTCCTATATGGTGGCAGCTGGTTTATTAAAGATGGCGCCATCCATGCTGCCTCCAACAAAGGCTCCTGGGGGTATGGCATCCATGGATCTAAGGCTATTGCCGGCAGTACCCTTTTTGACGACCTCAGCTATGAGGCAACGGTACAACTAAACTCGAAAGGTGATGCCGGATTGATCTTTAGGGTTACAGATCATGTGATCGGAGCTGAGGCTTACAATGGCTACTATTTAGGCATCAACGCAGATTCCGGTCAGATACAACTGGGCAAATCCTCCAATCAAAAATGGATGGTTCTTGCCACAGCACAACAAAAACTGGAGCTTGGCAAAGCTTATCAGGTTAGCATAGAGGCCAAAGGTGCGGAGATTAAAGTCTATTTTAACAAGGGGTTAAAACCTATATTTTCTGTGACCGATGATGAATTCAAGAGCGGATCAATTGGCGTAAGGGCTTACGATGCGCTGGCCAGTATCGATAATTTAAGCGCCAGATCGCTCAAATGACAGCAGTCTTTTGTCTATATTAGGAGGACCGGTATTATACTCTTAAAAAATGAACGTTACTGCCTTTGCTACCTTTATTATCGTCACCTTTCTGGTTGCATTGATTTCCTGGTTTAAGACCCGAAGGCATAAAATAACCACCTCTGCAGGGCTCTTTTTGGCCAACCGGAAGCTCAGCTTTACGGCGGTCGGTACGGCTCTGTTTTTTACCAATATCAGCGCGGCGGAATTTGTAGGCAACAGTGAATCTGTATACCTCAACAACATGACGGTCATGGCCTGGGGAGTAAGTTCTGTATTCGCCATGCTGATTGTCTCTGAATTTGTGATCCCCGTTTATTTGAAGGGCGCCATGTCTACCACACCCGATTTCCTGGAAAACAGGTATGATCCGCAAACCAAGAAACTGGTGTCTCTTGTTTTTCTGATCGGCTACATGGTTAATCTCTTACCTATCGTATTGTACACCGGTGCCATCGCCTTAAATGGTCTGTTTCATTTTTCAGACATCTGGGACATCAGTTATGGCAGCAGCATCTGGATCCTGGTTTGGTGCATTGGACTGATCGGGAGCTTATATTCCATTCTCGGCGGACTAAAAGCGATTGTAATTTCGGACCTTGTTTTGGGTATCTGCATGTTCACCGGTGCTTTATTACTCGCCTACTTCGGATTAAGACATGTTGGAAATGGCGATTTTCAGCAGGGCATACACACCATTCTTTCTTCAAAAACAGCACATTTCAACTCCATAGGAACCGCCAGTGATGCTGTTCCCTTCTCTACCATTTTCACCGGGATGATCTTAATGAACCTGTTTTATTGGGGCACGGAACAGGTCATCGTACAACAAGCCCTGGCCTCCTCCAATCTTGAAGCCAGTCAGAAGGGCATTGCACTTGCCTGCGCAGGAAAGCTGCTTGGTCCCTTACTTTTTATTTTACCGGGGATTATTGCCGTTCATATGTACAGCAATATGGAAAACACGACTGAAGTATTTTCCAAGGTGGTCAGTGATGTATCTCCGCCTGTACTCAGTGGCTTTATTGCTGCCGTTATTTTCGGTGCAGCCATCACCTCCTATTCACCGGGACTGAACAGCGCAAGCACCTTGTTTATCTTAAACCTCTACAAGCCTTTTAAAGAGAAAAAAGGCATTCCGGTTACCGAAAAGAATTTGCTCAAGACCTCCAAACGGTTTGAAATGTTTGCTTCCTTACTGGCCATGTTCATTGCCCCGTTGTTTCTTTTTTCAAGCGATAGCTTTTACACCTTTATGCAGAAGATCAATGCCGCATTCAGCATCCCGATCTTTACCATCATGTTTGTGGGATTTGTCACCAAAAAGGTTCCACCAATTGCCGCAAAAATAGGTCTGGCATTTTGCCTTACCGGATATATACTCACACAAATGGTATTTGATACCGGCATCCATTTTCTACACGTACTTGCGATTCTCTTTGTCCTCACTTCGGCCATTATGCTGATCATCGGAAAACTATATCCGATGGAAAAAGCTTATATAGCGCAGGACAAGCCGGTTGTCGACCTCAAGCCCTGGAAGAATCGCCACTGGGTAAATGGGCTTCTTTTGCTCATCATGATCCTTTTGTTCCTGCTCTTCTCTCCTCTTTATCTTGCGGCGGCCGGGTAATTACTTTGTGCTATCGGCCCATTGATCTGTCCGGAATGGTGATGCAGGAAGTCCGGCTGCATTGACCAGATTACATACCGGGTTATTGCCCCAGGCATACCTTACTGAAACCGGATTGGTCACCTCAGTACTACTGACCATAATCTGATTCCCTTTTATTTCTGCTTTAGCCCAGTGAAATTTCTGGTCTGATCCGGCAATGGCAAAGCCTTTCAGTTCTGCACCATCACTGCTTTTTAAACCTTCGGCCGCAGTAAAGTTCAATTTAATAGTACCAGATTCTATTTTAGCAGATTGGTATACAGGACCTGTATAAGGAACATTAACACCATAGGTTTTTGCGAGTGCGATTAAAGCCAGTCTTTTACCGACATCCTGTTTGTTTTTTGGGTGGATGTCTGCGGCATCACCGAGATCGATAGACACCGCCATTCCGGTATTTGGAAGGGAGAGTGTTCCGCGTTGTGCATCTCTTAGTTCTGCCCATGCGGAAGCAGTTGGTGGTGTAGCATCAACCTGCATGAAGTTAGCCAGCTGTACAAAATAGAAAGGAAAATCTCCAACTCCCCATTGCTTTCTCCAGTCTTTGATCATTGCCGGGAAAAGGGTACGGTATTGATGCGCACGATCTGCATTGCTTTCTCCCTGATACCAGATGGCTCCTTTGATTGGAAATTGCAGGAAGGGATGAATCATGGCATTGTATAACACAGTCGTCCGGTTAGGGCCGTCATTTGAGGCCGGTGCTTTTGCGATATCTTTCAGGCTCATGCCCACTTTATACTGCCATTCTCCATCCAGGGAAAAATGGGCTCCACCTTCAGAAACAAGCGACATCCCCTCTTTATTGCCGTATATTCCACCGCCACCGGCACCATCAAATACCCTAACCACCAGCGCAAAGGTTCCTGCTTTTACTTTATCTCCCGGAATGGTATAGCTACGTGGTTTATTGTAGCCCTCCGTTTCTCCTATTTTTTGACCATCTAAAAACGTGATGTCATTGTCGTCAATAGTCCCCAGGTTAATGGTCAGCTCTTTGCCCTCCCAAGCCTGGGGAATGGTAATGTTTTTTCTAAACCAAACTACCCCATCAAATTCGGGCATTCCTGCTTGTTCCCATACCGTTGGCAAAGACATCGTTTTCCAGGAAGAAACATCCATTGAGTTGGCAATCCAGGCTGGCTTACCTGCTGCCATACCTGCGTCTTTTGCCAACACCAACTGTTGCCAGCTGGCCAATTGCTGCTCATAGCTGGGGCCGTTTTTATCCTTTTCCGAATTTTCAATTTTGTTGACCGCTTCCACAAAATCAGGCATTGTTTTAAGCGTCGAGCCACTGGTCCATGCTTCGGCAATCGTGCCACCCCATGAAGTATGAATTAATCCAATCGGGATTTTAGTTTTATTATAGATCTCTCTGGCAAAGAAATAAGCCACAGCCGAGAATTCAGGAACAAATTGAGGGATGCAAAGCTTCCATCCAGAATTGGCCACCTTAGCATCATCCAAAGGAACATTACTGGTCACATGATCCACCTGCAATATCCTGATCTCCGGATATCTGGCCGATGCAATTTCCTGCTCATAATCATTCACCTTTCCCCATCCCGCCAAAGGCATCTCCATGTTAGATTGTCCGGAACAAACCCATACTTCGCCAATCATGATATTCATTAAGATCAATGGATCTCCATCAGAGATCGTCATTGCATAAGGGCCGCCATAAGATGGGGTGGCCACCAGCATCTTCCAGTTTCCATGTTCATCTGCTTTTGAGGTATAATGTGCACGGCTCCAGGTGGTAGTGATGCTGATCGTTTTTCCCGGCTCTGCTTTACCCCAAACCGCAGCCTTTGTCTTTTGCTGGAAAACCATGTAATCGCTAAATATAGAAGGCAGCTTTACTTTTGCCTGAACAAAACTGCTGATACAAAGTATTACAGAAAATAGGGTTAGAGATAAAAGCTTTTGCTGTTTTTTCTTTTTAAGATTCATGGTCATGATTGGTTTTTAACAGGGCTTAATTTACGGCTTCAATTTTTAAAACCACACTTGTTCTTGATGAATTTACATCGGGATTAAATCCTGCTTTCATCAGGAAATCGCCGGTATAGGTTGCTTCCCCTTTAATGCTCGATTTTGTACCGGGATAAAGGTTTATTTCCTGGATCTTATAATTTTTTGCAGGGTCAAGTCCCTTTAACAGCATAGGCGAACTGCTGTTTACGGCATATCTGTAATTAACAAGGTAATTGAAGATAACGCCTGATGATTTGTTTTCATCAAGATAAAGCATGGAAGCGACGCTTGATTCTGTTGGATTGGACAAGCGGTATTGATTTCCCTGCCAGATGATCCCTTTTAATGCATCGTAATTTTTTATCGCATCCTGGCAATATTTAAGTTCATCTGCACTGAGTTTGCTCACCACAATATCAAAACCCAGTTTACCCATCATGGCAACGTCTGTACGGAATTTTATGGGTTGTTTACCCCAGTCTGTCACATGGTTTGAAGTCGCTATTGCCGGATAAAAGTAGGAATATTCCCATTGCATAAAAATACGCTCCAGGGGATCTGTATTGTCACTCGGCCAGAATTCGGTAAAGTACTGCAGCGCAGCATAATCTACCCTGCCACCACCACCGGAGCAAAGCATCATGGGTACTTTAGGATATTTTGCCCTGATTCGTTCCAACACTTTGTATAAGCCTTTTACATACTCTATATAAAAATGATTCTGGTTTTTAATCGTTGCCGAATGCGCATTATAAATTACCGCATTACAATCCCATTTAATATAGGCCAGATCGGGATTCTTGGTAAACAGTCCATCTATCACCCCATAAACAAAGTCCTGCACTTTCGGATTGCTGAGGTCCAGCGCCAGTTGGTTTCTGAAATAATGTTCTTCTCTTTGCGGCTGTTTAACGACCCAATCCGGATGTTTTTCGTACAATTCACTTTTAGGATTCACCATTTCAGGCTCTATCCATATCCCGAATTTCACCTGATTATTTTGTGCCTCTTTAACCAGAGAAGAGATCCCGTTTGGCAATTTCTTTTTATTTTCCTGCCAGTCGCCCAATCCCGCAACATCACCATTACGAGGGTATTTGTTGGCAAACCATCCATCATCCAGCAGGAAAAGATCTACTCCCAGTTTCCTGGTGTCTTTTAACAGACCGGCAAGCTTGCTTTCATTAAAATCGAAATAAGTGGCTTCCCAATTGTTTAAAAGTGTTAAGCGGGTCCCTTTACCATCTAACAATTTGTAATTTCTCGCCCATTGTTGCAGGTTCCTGCTTGCCAGACCTTTGCCGCCTGTAGATAAAGTATATAGGAATACCGGCGTTACAAAAGCTTCCTTTGGCTTTAAAGTATAGGTTGAAGCATAGTTGTTGATGCCGGAAACAATCCTTAGATTGTCCTGAAAGTCGACTTCCAGATCGGTCCGGAAATTACCACTCCATTCCAATGAACCAAATAAAACAGTCCCTTCATCTTCTGTTGCAGGTTTCCCCAGGGAGACCATAAACACTGGAGGCTGGAACAGATTGGCCCTTGTACCCAATTTGCTGTCCAGTGTTTTTATGCCATGTGTAAGTTTCGATTCTTCGGCCTGCATCTCTTTCGCCCAATCTCCATGATATTGATTTAACCAATAACCCGCACTTTTTATATATAAGTTTGCGGAAGCAAATTTATGTAAGGTCACATTGCCTTTTTCCTGATGCTGAATGGAGCTCCATTGTTCTACCACATCTTCTTTAAAATAAGTTTTATAGTAGAGTGTAACCGAGAAATTGTATACCGGATCTTTTAAAACAATGCTGAGTAAGGAAACATTGTTGTCAATTTGCTTTAAATCATGACTTACATATTTCAGGTCCAGGGAATTGTTCCCATCTGCATGGGTTACGCTGATGGCAGGTTCGACCAGATTCCTTGAACCAGACGAGGCATAGGCAGAATTGAGAACACCTGTATAATCTGAAGTTTGCTTGTACAAAGCTGGAACCTGTAAATATTCCTTGTTGTTTGTTAATTTCTTACCGAAATAAATGGTCCCCAGATGCTTATTGGTATCTGTTTGCAGGACCAATGCATTATTTTGTGTTTCAATAGGGATGATTACTGATTGTGCTACAGACCTGAGCGGAATGGAAGCGGAGAAAAGCAGTAGTAAGCAGAAAGGGATGAAGGTATTCAATGGGACTTTAAACATTATCAATGGTTTTATAGCTTATATAATTATTTCGTTATTTTAATCAGTGTGGCATCACCGGCAGGCAGCACAAATTCAGCAGCGTTAACAGAAGTTCCGGATTTATGGGTAAAAAGATCTTCCAGCTGGTATCCACTAAAGGTTTTTAAGCCAAGGGCAGCAGCGTTGACCACAAACTTCTTTTCTTTATCTCCATAATTGAAAATAGCCAGGTAACGGGTATTACCTGATTGCTTAACAAACATTTCCGAGGCTTCTTTATCTGCTTCAAGGGGTTGGAAGGATTTTCCATCTCTAATAACGGCCAATAATGCCTGATTCTGGAACAGTTCTTTTGCACGTCCGGTCCATGGACCTTTCGCTGAAAAATCATCGCCAACAATAAAAGAACCGGTCACAATTGCAGAAAGCGTTCTCGCCCGGTTGGCACCAATATCTTCGGCTCCAAGCACCACATGGTCTGCATCCATATAATCATACAAATGGGTCTGCCACCAGCCATAACTGAGGCTATTGAGGGTATATTTCGTGTCTCTAATAGACTTAAAAGCATCGCAGGCAATCCTTCTCACATGAATGTACCTACCCGAAGCCATGGTTGGAGAAATAGCAGCATAGACCAGCATTTTTCCATCCAGTTGTTTGAGCAAAAAGGACATCCCCTGGTCATAGGCCTGCATTCCTGTGGTCACTTTTGGATCATAAAAATGATCAGATTCTATGGCTGCATGTCCCAGGAAATCAATTTTGATCATTTCATAGCCACATTCTTTCAGCTTCCCGATCACGAGGGCGATTCTTTGCTGAGTGCCTGGATGCGTTGGATCTAATGCCCTGGCGCCGTCAATATCGTGGTAACCCGAGCCTACTTTGGTCCAGAGTTCCCCAAATTTGTAATTCCCGCCTTCTGCCCTTCTGTCGCCGCCCGACTTAAAGCCCCAGTCTGTAAAAGGAGCCCAGTAAATGCCCGGTTTTAATCCTCGTTTTTTAACGTAATCTGCAAATTCTTTTAGCTTTGAATAATCACCCTCCAGTCCGCCTTTCAGCATATTGTCCCAAAAGGAATCCAGGTCAACATATAAGGTGCCCTCACTTCTGAAAGCTTTCAGGCTGTCTGCAAAGAAATCTGTGACCTTTACAATTTTATCAAAGGAAATTTTTTCCTGCATCACGCCCCAGCTGTTCCATCCCAAAGGGGTCGGATGCTTCCATTTGAATACAATCGGGGGCTCCGCGGTTCGGTTTGCTTTGGCATAGGCCTCCATTCCCATTCTCCAATCTTCAAATAAACCATAAAAAACCTTCGGAGATTTAACCACATTGCCTGTTACTGTACCATGAGCAATGGTATCCCTGGTGATGCTTTTTTCTGTAAAACCAGCTTGTACGCTGATAAAGGTATTGCCTGCGCTGTCGATACCTGTAACCGTACCTGTTTTCCAAACCCGATGGTTTACTGATCCGGAGATCAGGCCTTTGAACGAACTGTTGTCGTAAATGGCCGCGACCTCTGAACTGACCTGTTGCTCATTTTTCGACAACTGCTTTGAATTATAGCTGATAAAGGTATCGTTATCGAAAGGAACAAATACACTTCTGAGTGCTTTGATCCCGTTCAAAATAGGAATAAGGCCCTGAACAGGAATCATTTCATTACTGCTGACACTCGTCCCTGAGACTTCGATTTCCACTAAAAAATAAGGCAGCTGATCGTAGGTGTAAAAGATCTGCCTCATATCCGGTTTTCCGGCAGCACTCAGGTTAATGGTATGTCTTATACCCTTTCCAAATTGATCTGAAATCTGAATACTGGTATAGTTCCTTGTTAAATAGTCTTTTGAACTATAGACCTTTCCATTTTCTTTAAGGGTTGAAAATCCGCTTTTTAAGAACTCATCGGAATTCTGGTAGACATTAAAAGTTCCTGATTTCAAGTCGTAGATAATTTTCCCTGACCTGCCAAATTTAAAGGTAAGGGCATTGGCCTGGCTCAGAAAAAAGACCAGGAAGAACAAACATGAAAGTATCTTATTTTTTATCATCTTATGTGTTTTGAAAAGATTTCCAACAGAATATCTTATTAAAGACGCTGAGCTACTACCTCTTTTAGCGCTCCATTTACTTTTACCTTTACTTTTTTGGCCATTGGCGATGCAATCCGGTAATTGACAATTTTGCCATCCTTCCAGCTCATGTCTATCGTGAAATTACCTCTGGCTTTAAAGCCTTTAATATTTCCGTACTTTCTCCAGGCATCCGGCAATGCAGGCAAGAGCTCGATAAAACCGTCATGGCTTTGCAAAAGCATCTCCGCAATACCGGCAGTGGCGCCAAAATTACCGTCAATTTGAAAAGGAGGTCCCGCCGACAAAATATTAGGATACACCCCTCCTCCTGCACCATAATTGATATCCGTCCTTAATGTTGGTTTTAAGATCTCTTTCAGTAGTTTAAATGCACGGTTCCCATCCTGCAACCTTGCCCAGAACAATAGTTTATAGGCTATCGTCCAGCTAGGTCCATCATCGCCCCGCACTTCCAGTGTTTTCTTTGCTGCTGCGGCGAGTTCAGGTGTAGAAAACGGGCTGATCAGCGATGCCGGATATAAGCCATATAGATGAGAAATATGTCTGTGCTGAAGATCCGTTTCTTTATAATCTTCCAGCCATTCCTGGATGCGCCCGTCTTTACTGATCACCCCAGCAGGTGGCACAGATTTTAACGTTTCCTTTAACTCCGCTCTAAATGTGGCGTCGGTATTTAACAGGATTGAAGCTTTGATCACGTTGCCAAATAGTTCTCTTACAATCTGGTTGTCGATCGTTGGTCCCATAGAAATGGCAGCAGTCTTTCCATTGGGAAGATAAAACGAGTTTTCAGGAGATACGGAGGGTGAGGTAACCAGCCATCCTGATTTTGGGTCTTTGATCTGCGCGCTTTTGTAAAACTCGGCAGAGCCCTTTAATATCGGATAGATACTTTTCAGGTATTTTAAATCCTGACTAAACTCATAATGTTCCCATAAGTTGTTGCACAGCCATCCCGATCCGGCATTGGAAGCACCCCAGGAAGCACTTTCTCCAGGCTCTGTAAAGCCCCAGACATTGGTGATCACATGTGCAATCCAGCCATTCGCGTTGTAATAAGCTTTAGCTGTTTTCTGACCTGGTTTTACCAGTCCCCTCACCAGCTCCGACAAAGGCAGGTTCAGTTCAGAAAGATTGGCGACTTCTACTGGCCAATGGTTCATCTGCACATTGACATCGAGGTGGTAATCACTGTTCCAGGGGGTATTTATTTCTTTGGCCCATAAGCCCTGAAGGTTAGGTGGAAGTAAACCCACTCTGGTACTGCTGATGCTTAAATACCTTCCAAACTGGAAGAATAAAGCCGCAAGAGAAGGGTCTGTTTCATAGTTTTTATAAAAGCCATCTAACCTGAGATTGGTAGGAAGCTTTGCCGATGTTCCTTCTCCAAGGTCAATGCTCAGCCTTTTAAAGAGCTTGCCATAGTTGGCGATATGTGTGCTTTTTTGCAATTCATATGGCTTTTTAAGCGCGGCTGCAAGCACCTGTTTCGTTTTTTCTTTAAAAGGAAAACTTCTGAAATCTGTTGCTGCAGCGATATAAATAGTGACTTCTGTAGCATCTTTAATGATCAGTGAATTGTGATTGGCGCTAAGTGTTCCGCCTTTCAGTTTGGCGCTAACCCTGGCCATGTACTGCATCCCTTTACCATCAGTCCCATTATCCAGTTGCCCGGTCATCTGCAATTCATTTCCCTCCGTTTGTACGGCATAGCGTTCGGGTCGGTTCAGCTGGATGCTGAGGTTAAGCTGACCAGGCTGATCGGCAGTTAAGCGGATCACACTGACATCATCATCAAAGCTGGTAAAGTAGGCTCTTTTATAGTTTACGCCATTTACATTAAAACTGCAATTGGCCATGGCCTGTTCCAAAGACAATTCCCGATGGTATTGTTTAACTTCGGGTTGTGCAGTGCCGATTCCCTTGTAACTGAATTCCATTTCCAAAGCGCCAAGGGTTTGATACTTCCCCCATTGCGGGCCGCCGGAACCAGGGCCTTTACACACAAAATCTCTGTTGACCAGGTCCTGAGCTTCGTCATTTTTTCCTTCAAGAATGAGCTGTCTTATTTTAGGCAGGCTTTTATAGGCCTCATAGTTATTGGCATCCTGCGGACTGCCAGACCATAAGGTAATGTCGTTGAGGACTGTTTTTTCTTTGGAAATGCCCCCATCGGGAGTCATCCCCAAACGGCCATTTCCTAAAGGGAGCGTTTCCTCCCACTGGGCAGCCGGTTGATGATAGAATAGCTTTAAATTTTTGTTCTGGCCAAAACTGAGTAAAGCAGCAGCAATACATGCAGTGGTGAGCAGGCATTTTTTGTTTAGGTTCATTATTTCAATTTGTGTGTGTGGTTCAATAAAAAAATCACCTATCGATCAATTTAACGAATCGATAGGTGATCAGGCAACAATTATAAGGCATATAACCTTAAACTTCTGATTTTCATATAATGATCAGTATTAAAGGACAAGACCATTCCCAAGGAAACTACAGTCGTTTGCTTTAACTCAAATTCAAAGCGATTGTTTCTAACTGCAGTACTGCCGAGCGCTGTTCCAAGGTCCTCGACATTTGGAATTCCAGTTCCCGACGCTGCCACGATATAGGCAGGTGGATTACCGTCGTAATTGTTGTCAGACAGCTCGCTGGTAAATGAATACTTGCCTGGAGGTAAGGTAATCGTCTGATAAATTTTTCCGTTAGTGATGGCACTTGAGCCCCAACCGGCTTCAATATTTATGATTCCATCATTATCACTGGCATATCCCCCCATCCCATTGTGGTTCTTCATGGCCGTGTTGGTTACCCAGTCGGCCAGGTCTCCCCATCTGTTATTGTCGTAAGCTGATCTCTTAAAAGGCACCATGTTATTTTTTAAATATATGGCACTTATTTCTCCTTTTAAAGAAAGTGTTTCATAGTTCGAGTAGAACTTATCTATGCTCAAAGGATCGGGCTTATTAATGATCCGGTATTCGATCGGATTACTTTTAAACTTAGGCAGGGTCACTACCTGATCTTTAAGCTGGGCAACAACTACAGTATCATGGATGGTATTGTCCGAATGTTTGTAGCGAATCTGCATCCCAATTGTACCACTTGCCGCGCTAATGTCCTGGAATTTAAGTTTTGCTTCCCCCTGGGTATTAAATTCTGTGCTTAGAATTGCCCTGTTGTTCAGTGCCGAACGGTAACGTTCACCGTAAACATTCCCCACCACATTCATAGGTACCGAAATATGTCCTTCTGAATCATAAGTACGAACCTCGAAGCTCAGTGGACCTTCCTCAAGGTTGCTGATCACGTAATTCACGCTGTCTACCCCTCCTGTACGTTTCACAGGCACATCAACAGAATCAAGCTTGCTGTTCCAGAATACCCTGAACCGGACTACTTTCGGATCCGGATTTAAAGCACCCGATACTTTAATCCTCCCATTTCCGGAGAGGATTCTTAAAGAATCGATCTTGGCAGGATAAACGACTTCACCATGCTCCGTAAATTTTTTATACTCATCTTTTTTCTGACATGCAGTGACCATTAAGGCAAGCCCCAGTATTCCGATGGTTTTATTTATATTTTTCATGTTTTCTATGCTAAAATCAATTAATATACGCCCCATATTGACACCTGAGCTATTTCCATGAAATAACTGCTTCGCCAGTTCTTCAGATTTTTTATCCTTAAATACTTGTATTTAGGGGCATCTTCAGGAAAATCAAATGACCAGCCTGCTTTACCATAGGCTTCATCCGCACCAGTGTCGGTACCTAGCGGTGATCCCGAAGGTTTTAGCACGTTACAGGTCATCAGTCTGGTCCAGCTCGCCCAGCTTCCATCCTGACTTGGATTATTGGATCCCCAGACCTCAAAATCTTTAAGGTTTCCTTTGTCATAGTACCCGGCTTCTCTTCTTGGATAGATTACAATCCTGCTCAACTTTGCTTCTTTGCCTATGCTAAAACTCACGGTTTGCGGACTGCCGGCACTTTCCTGAGTATACATACAAGGCCATTGCCCATTGTCGGTTCTTTTATCCCAGATCAGGTTCAAAGTGGTGCTGTACATGTATTCCGCATCGCCTGGCAACCTTACTTCCTGAAAAAGATCTTTGTTCAACAGGTTCTCTTCCAATGGTGTCAGGTCAATCAATAAGGTATCAGAACGGTTCAGCCACCTGTCGCGCACATAAAAAGCGAATTTTCCCCGCTTTGGTTTCAGCCCTCTGATACTGGCATTGATCACAGAATCCTGCGTGTACACATTCTCCAGATTGGCCCAGTCTCCGTTCCCTAAAGAATCCAGTAAGGGAACAATAGCTACTGTTGCTTTGAACTTGTTGATCGTGTTTACCCTGACCCCGCCAAACGTAGCGCTGGCTTTTAGCTCATTAAAGATCAATCTAAACGGAGCAATCAAAGGGGTAACCGTAACAGAAACCGGTTCAGAGGCTTTTTCACTTTTGTTTACTGCATATAATTTGATCTCATGCGGATTGGTATCTGCAAATCCATCTACAATCATCGTATTGGTATAGCCTGAAGCCAGGACTTCCCGTTGCTGCCCGGTGGCGATGCTGTACACCGCTTTAACATACAGCAGGTCTTTATTATCCGGCAGGTTATAGCTGATTTTTGCCTGGCCATTTTGGTTTTCTACACGCACATTGCTCACTTGTCCGGGTGCAGTCTTACTGTCTTCCAAAATCCCGTTGATCTCCGCTTTGTTGCAGGAAACCAGCACAAGCAGTACATACAAAATAGGGATTATGATATATTTATTTCTTTTCATCTTAAAATCAGTTTGAGGTGTATCCATATTTAATTACCATCCCGGGTTTTGAACAAGGTTGGGATTGACCAGTAAATTGTTCTCTCTGATCGGCCATAAATAATCTCTCGGCGCTATGAAACGCTGCGTATAAATATTTGTTAGCCTGTAAAACAACTCCGGATGGTCTTTATCCTGATCCCTGTCCCAGCCTGTTATATTTTTATTCAGCTCCTGCGCTGCCAGTTTCCAGCGGCGAAGATCCCAGAACCTGCTGCCTTCAAACGACATTTCAATATTACGTTCTCTGCGGATGATGGACTGTAAGCCCAGTTGAGTACCCGGTTTACCTGGATTAACCGAGTATTTGTTCCATGAATCCACCACACCTTCCAATCCGGCACGTTCCCTGATTTTGTCCAGGTAGGTATATACTTCTGAAGAAGGTCCGTCTGCTTCATTTAAAGCTTCCGCATACATTAGATAAAGATCCGCAAGCCTGATCATTGGAAAAGGATACTCTTCAATGTGATTGCTGTTCCCTTCTTTAAAAGCAAACTTCCAGTTGACCAGTTTTTTAGGATAATAGGTAGTTACGGTAATCGATAAACCACTGCCATACTGTCCCAGTTTAAGCTGGGCAGAAAAAGCATTGTCATCACTCCTGTTGCTTTCCATATACCACTTACCCCCATCAAAGCCCAGATCGGCATAAAACCTTGGTTCCCTGTCGAAATTTATCCTTGCCGTCTGATAATTTTCAACGATGTAATAGCGTTCGCTGTTTGTTCCCGTACGCAGTTGTGCTTTGTTAGAGAAATCCAGTGTTTTATCTTCATCAATTGGAACACCGTTTTTAGTATAAAACTGCTCCACAATTTTCATTGGAGGGGCCAGCGTTCCATGTACACTGTTGTTACCGGAGAAAGAGGGATCAATATGGGCCATAGAAGAATATTGCAGCTGCCATGTCCTTGAATTGGGATTCCCCCAAATGATCTCTGTATTCCATTTCTCTGTCACTGCATTTCTAATGCTCATTTCCCTCATCGTCGTACTGGAAAGTGGAAAGGTCGTACCGGGAAAAGTATACAGCTTAATCCCTGCTGTTTCCGCAGCGATAATTGCCTCTTTAGCCGCATTGGCAGCCTTTTTCCATTTATCGGTACTTACCGTCTGATTGAACAGCAGCTGTCCGTCAGGATTCTTAAAATTAACATAATCCTTATTCCCGTTAAACAGCGGACTTGCGGCGTACAACAGTACTTTAGCCTTTATGCTCAAGGCAATTGGTTTGGTAATGTGGCCGAGATCTGTTGCCGGAATCATCACATTGTTTGGCAACTTTGCAGCAGCCTCATCCAGTAATTTCACGATATAGTTGACCACAGAATCAACCGGCTGGCGTTTAACTTTCGTTTGTTCGATCGGGGCATTTACCGGGAGGTTTACATCAACAACAGGGATTGGCCCGTAGTGTCTGAAAAGCAGGAAATGGTAATAAGCTTTCAGAAATTCCACTTCTCCAAGCCATCGGTTGCGCTCATCAATGCTCATGTCGCGGACTTTGTTCAGGTCACGCACATTTTCCAGAAAAATATTGCAATCCCGAATGGCATTGAACATCCCTCCATCCCAGTAATTGACCAAAGGATTTACCACGCTCTGATTTCCCCTGGCCATCGCCCAGTTTGTGGCATTGATACTTCTCGATGGAAAATCCAGCCAGAATTCATCTCCACCCATATAGGCGATATTTTGGGTAGGCTCCCCATCATTTGGCAGGTAAGAATAACAGGTAGCCAGGTATTTGATGGCTTCATTGCGCATGGTAAAGGCATTGTCTAACGTGGGCACATTGTCTGGCACTACATCAAGGAAGCTTTTTTTACAGGCATTCAGGCTAAATAAAAGCACTAAAACCGGTATGATATATATTTTCGTTTTCATGATCTTCTTTATCTTTAATTAAAATCCAACATTCAGACCTATATTGTATACGGCCTGAACAGGATATCCAAGACCTTTCGATCCCATTTCCGGATCCCATAATTTAAAGGGGCTGAACACAGCGAGGTTGGAACCATTTAAGTATAATCTTAAACTGGCAAGCCTAAAACGGCTCAGTGCTTTTTTCGGTAAATTGTAACCAATTTCCACAGATTTTAACCGGAGGAAGCTGCCGTCACGCTGCCACCAGGTAGAAAACTGGTTATTGTTATTATTGAAACCATCGGTAAGTCTTGGCCATAAGGCGTGTAAATTCCGGTTATCTTCCGACCAGTGGTCGTCTGCAATTGCTTTAAGCAATCCATTCTGGAAAGAGCCATTCAATGCAAAAGGCGTAATGTTTCCCGGGTCAATAAAGAAGGAAGACCGTGCGGAGCCCTGGAAGAAAGTACTCACATCAAAGCCCTTAAATCCTAAAGAGAATCCAAAACCATAGATGATCTCCGGATCTGTTGATAAGCCAATCGGCACTTTATCCTTATCAGTGATCTGACCATCGCCATTAATATCGCGGTATTTGATATCTCCACCCATGGTAGGGATCAGTCCGCCAAAATTCTGTGTCGGCGAGTTTCTGGCCTCTATGTCGTCAACAAACAGACGCTCTGCAATCAAACCATATTTTTGTTCAAAAGGATAACCTAATCTTGAAAGGTGTTTTAAGCCCTCCGGATAATCAGGCTCTTCGTTCACCATGACTTCATTTTTTGCATAAGTGAAGTTACCCCTTGCCTGGATCCACCAATTGGAACCAAATGTTTTACTGTAGTCCAGTGCCAGGTCAAAGCCCTCGTTTTTTGCTTTACCAACATTGGCTTGCACAGTGGTATTAAAGCCCATTGTACTTGGAATATTAGAGCGGCCCATCAGGATATTACTGCGAACGGATTTGTAGTAATCAAACACCATTGAGAATCCATTTTTGAAGTTCAGGTCAAAGCCCAGATCTGTTGTCGTGGCCTTTTCCCAGGTGATGTCGTAATTCTCATACCTGCTGACATAATAACCCGGTCTGTAAAAATCCCATTTATCACCCCAGGTATACCCCCTGCCAGTACTATTCGGATCGACATTGGAAAGGTAAAAGAACCGGTCTTCAGACCTTCCGATCTGGTCATTTCCAACCAAACCATAAGTACCTCTAAGCTTAAGCCTTGTGATCACTGGTTTAAGCGGTTCAAAGAAGTCCTCCTCAGAAACATTCCATCCTACACCTGCTGAAGGGAAAAAACCAAAACGGTGGTTGGCGGCAAAACGCTCAGAACCATTATAGCCAAAGTTACCTTCGAAAAGATAACGGTTATCATAAGCATAGGTTAATCTACCTGAAACACCTAGATTCCTTGAAGGCAACGAAGCCTGCAGATCGCCCCCGTTAGCGGTAAGATAATTTCTAAGGATCCCGATGAGCATCCCTGTAACCGCATGTTTTTCTTTAAATGTTCTGCTGTAGTTAACTGCGAGCTCTCCATATGTGGTGGTATTCTGGTTTCTGTTTCCTTGATTATAACTTAGAAACTCAGTGCCTCCCAGGGGGTTTAAAGGAGAAAGAATCCGCTCCGTACTGCCTGGAATAACGGTCAGATTGTAAAAGAACGGGTTAAAACTACGGGCTACATCAAAATAGGAATAGCGTTGAGTATAAGCCATTAATCTGGTCGACAAGCCTTCTGTAATTGCCTTCAGGTCCTGTTTCAATTCCAGCTGGACGTTAACCGTTGAGGTATTGTATTGCTGATAGCCCGAAACCATCCTCGCATATGGGTTAATGTACATATTTTGTGAATCGCCTATAAAAGCGTTACCAAACAAGGGGTGTTTTGAAAACGGCGAATACTCTGCCGGATATACTGCGGGGAACATCACAGGATTAGACCACAGCGCCGTTTGAAATACTGCCGCACCACCATTGATCAGATTGCCCCATTCATCGCGGCCGCCAACCGGACCAGTATAATCATCAAACTGAGCAGAAGTCCTTACGATGGCTTCTGTAGTTGGTGTAAGCTTTAAATTCACATTAGAGCGCACCGCATAGTTCTTAATTTTAATGTTGTTATCTAAATTGTTTTTCTTGTCGGTTCTTAAAATACCATTGTCAACATTATAGGTTCCGGCAACATAATAGCGTGCGGTATTCCCTCCCCCGCTTACATTCATATTGAAACGCTGGTTATTGGTATAATCCTTAATCAGCTGTTCTATCCAGTTGTTATTTGGGTACAGTAATGGGTTGTCGCCCGCTGCAGTATGGTCAATTTTGTTGGGGAGATAAGGCAGGCTTTTTTTAGGATCTCTTGTTAAGACTGCTTCATTTGCCAGATTCATATATGTGATGTTATCTGCAAATTTGAAATTTCTGGTATTGGACGACAATGAGTTTTCAAACCTGACGTTAAACTTGGCGGCACCGATTTCACCCTGTTTGGTCGTCACCAATACCACCCCGTTTGCGCCCCTTGCTCCATATAAAGAAGAAGCTGCAGCATCTTTAAGTACGGAGAAACCGGCGATGTCATCTGGTTGAAGTCGGGCAAGGTCTGTTCCTGTCGATTCCATTCCGTCAATCAATATTAAAGGGTCTTTCTTTCCGGCACCAAAACTACCTACCCCTCTGATAAAGAAGGAGGCATTGTCCATACCAGGCTCACCGCTTCGTTGATAGGCCACCATCCCGGCAATACGCCCGGCCAGCATTGTGGTCAGATTTGAAGTAGGTCCCTTTAGTTCTTTTGGATCTATGGTGGTGATCGAAGCCACCATGCTGCTTTTCTTTTGTGTACCATAAGCTACAATTGCCACTTCTTCCAGGCGATCCTGTGCAGAGACCATCCTTACCGTTACAGGTTTGCCCTTCTGAACGTATAACTCTCTGGGTTTATAACTCACAAAAGAAAAAACCAAGGTGGCGCCTTCTCCGGAAACATCCAGGGTAAATCTTCCCATATTGTCTGTCTGAGTTCCCTGTTTTGTTCCTTTTATCATTACAGAAGCGCTTGGAATGGGTGCCCTATCGACGCTGTCAAGGACAACCCCTGTAAGCCGTTGCCCGGTGGTTTGCGCATTAAGCGAAGTTGCAGTACCAATGCAAACCAGCAGCAATAGCCAACAGCTGTACATTGAAAAAAATCTGGTAAAATTATATTTCATATTCATTTAGTTTGGTTCAGAGAAGAATAATAAACCAGACGAATACCCGCAGGTAGATCCCATAGATGCAGCATGCTTTCATAATTTATATTTGGTTGGCTCGTTGGTTTGTTCGTGTAGCTTAGTTACACTATACTACACTACACTAGTGCCAAGGTTGTGAAAATATTTTACATTCCAAAATTTATTTTTCAGAAGTCATTTTGAACAAACAGAATTAAGACCTTGCGAGCCATGACTCCGATAAGAGGATGAAAATCAACGCGATATAAAATTAAATTATAAAGAATTTCGTCTAATTAGCGTGTTCTTCATGATGTGTTGTATCGGTTTTCTGAAGAGTACAAACTCTGCGGCCATTTCGCCCATTTGAGCAAAATCAATAGAGAATGTGGTAATTCCGTCAAAGATTATTTCTTTAATATTATCGTCATTATGAGATAATATGCCTAAATCTTTTCCGGGTTTCAATCCTTTAATTTTAGAGTCTTTAAGGATTTCCCATAATTCTAAATTATGGATGGTAAAGTATACTTTATTTGGCGCTATGCTGCCCAACTCATATTTGCTTTTTATAACGCCATTGACATCATAGTCCTTGATAAAGCGTTGAAACGAGTCCATAACGTCATTTGGCTCCGCAGATTTTTGCTTAAAAAAGAAAACAAACTCCTCGAATTCCTTAATACGCTCTGCCAGTTCCACAAAGGCATTATAGGATGATTCCTTAAATTCCTGTACGATATAGGAATGTTCTTCAGTCAGGTTTAATTGTCTGTCGACGATCAGCAGCTTATTCATCGGAAACTGCGCAACCAGAGGGATGGACTCAGGAAGGTCAATCGGAGCGATCACATACATGCCATACTTGCCTTTGATGTTGTTGATCGTGTTCTCAAATACAGCAAAGTTATTATGATGAAAGAAAAGATCCAATTGGATGTTTTCGCCTAATTTATTTCTGAAACTCTGGTAAAATGTCTCCTGGAAGGTATCAAATGCATATAATAACAAACAGACCCTTAAATGCTGCTCCGTATCTTCTGTCGCAACAAAGTATCCCTTTCTGTTTTTGGATTCCAGGATACCTCTGCTCACCAGTTCTTTATAGGCCTTTGCAATCGTTTCCCCTGCAAAACCAATTTCCTTGATCATCCGGTTTACTGAAGGTAAAGCATCTCCCCTGACCAATATTTTCTGATCCAGCGCATTAATAATTCCCTGAACCAATTGTTCATGTTTCGAAAATGTGGATACATCTTCCAGCGCTTTAATTTCTGTAATTAATTGATCTAGTTTCATGCAGAAATGCGATAAACAGCAAAGATTAATATTGGCCGTTAATAATTATATTCTGCGGTGAAGATATAAAAGTTTTTAGATTTTTAGGATTTCGGAGATTTTTCTCACTTCATAGTACACCATTTGGCATTCTACATCAGGACATCTTTGCGATGTAAAAAATTATTGTAGTGCAACGCTAATCACTGACGTACATTTTACTTATACCATAGTATTCTCATTGGGATTTCATCTTTAAATTAAATATTGAATTATAATATTACATAAAAAAGAAATAAATACAGAACAGATCAGGTTTTTAACCAAATAATACTTAAAATCGCTTAACGACAAGAAAAAAATGTTTAACACCCCTTTGCCCTATAAACTCGTACAGGTGAAATCAAATAAGTATATCTCCACTGAGAGCTATTCCAATGAGATGATATTTAGATTTTATAGACACAATGAAAAATGTTGCATTAAATATATTGTGTCAATAAAAAGCTATGATAATTCCTTCCTAACATTAGACTTCTATCCAAAAATCAATCTTAGTCCCAAACGGCACTATTGCGATTCTATTCAGGATTTAAGATATAGAATGTTAACCGGACAAAACTCTTTTGGGTATATAGGAGGAACGATATTAGATATTATGAATTATATTCAACAGCAAACAAACATACGTACCTGGGGATTTCTAGCCGCGAATCTTCCAAATGAATTTACAAACTATAATAATAAGCGCTTTAACGTATATAAGGAAGTATTAAGGAGAACTTTTATCCGTCACCAGACCGTCTTTGGGAATAAAGACAAAAGCGCTATTTTTGTAATACCAAATAACAAACTGAAAAACAAGGATTTAATAACAACAAACCATGAGCAGATCTTTTCAGAAACAAATTAAATATACAGGACCAGTAGGCCTATCAGCTGATGTAGCGCGTTCAATAGCAAATCTTCGGCATCTGTCCGGATCTAAAGGAAAATGGTCTTCAACAGCTAAGGAAAACAAGTTTAAAGGAATGGCTGAAAACATTGAAGTTGTCCAACCTTTAATCATTCCAGGATATAAAATCCGGGGGTAAAACCTATTTTTCACTTTTAGATACCACCAATGCAGCCACACTATGCCCTATTGTGTTCGTGATCGCCCTGGCTTCACTCATAAAACGGTCGATACTTAGCAGTACTGCCAGGCCCTCTACCGGAATTTTATGAATACTGCCAACAGTGGTTACCAAAGCGAGAAATCCTGTGCCCGGTATCCCGGAAGCCCCCTTTGAAGTCAACAAAACAATCATCACGATGCTGCATAGTTCAGAGAATGAAAAGCTGATGTTATTGAGTTGTGCCAGGAACACGACCGACATTCCCAGATAAATACAGGTTCCATTCAGGTTCAGGGAGTTGCCGGTTACGGTAACAAGCCTCACTACTGGTTGTTTCAGGCCAAGCCCCTCCAGCCTTTCCATCAATAAGGGAATAACAGAACTGGACGAGGACGTACCCAGTGCATATAAAAGTTCATTTTTGATGTTCCCCAGGAAGGTAAAAACATTCACCTTGAAAGTGGCCAGGAGGCTTCCGAGTACGATGAGTACGAAAAGGAACATCGCGATGTAGGTCCCTGCCAGCATCTTACCTATAGGAACCAGGGTATCCAGTCCATAACGGCCAACCGTATAAGCGATCCCGCAAAAAGTAACGATTGGGGCCAGCAGAAAAATATACCTTAACAGCTTCAGCAAGGTCAGTTTTATTTGGTCAATGACCCTGATCACCTCATTTCTGTATTTGTACTGGTTGATAAACAAGCCTATCGCGATGGCCAAAACAAGGATGATGAGCATACTGTTTTGCAGGACCACGTTTAACCATTCATGATAATTGCTTTCTTCTACCTTTGGAGGAGAGATCGCGCCAAAAAAGCTTTTGTCTATTCGCCCCGGCTTAATCAGCAAGGCACTGCAGATGCCAAAAACAATTGCCATGGAACTCACAATGACGAAATAAACAAGGGCTTTAATCGTGATTCTTCCCGCAAGTCTCAGGTTTTCCAGGCTGCCAAACAAGCTCACAATACTCAGGAAAATGATCGGCGGCACAAAGGGTTCGATAACGGTGACGAACGAGGTTCCCACCCATTGCATTTGTATGGCAAGTTTCGGAAAATAAACACCGCACAAAGTTCCCATCACGATGGCACTGAGTATCTGTAAGCTTAAATAACGGTTCAGCTTATTCGGGTTCAGGTTTGTATTGGTCAGGATGCTCAAATCGTTTCGCTATAGTATTTGCTTCTTGATGAATATACTTAAAACCATCAATTAACCAAGAATCAATGGCGCTCCATTTTTTATCGCTTCAGTTGCCTGATCTTTATAATTCGAAAAATGTTGCTCAAAGCGTCTGGCCAGTTCATTTGCCTGGACATCATATTCCTCCTCATTTGACCATAAAGCCCTTGGGTTAAGGATTTCGGAAGGAACATTTGGACAGCTTTGTGGAACTGCAAACTGAAAAACAGGATGCGGAACAAAACCGACATCGCTAAGTTCTCCATTCATTGCCGCTGCAATCAATGAACGGGTATATTTCAGGCTGATCCGGTTTCCTTTCCCATAGGCTCCTCCAATCCAACCGGTGTTTACGAGCCATACATTTATCTCCGGATTTGCATCCAGCTTCCTCCCCAAAAGCTCCGCGTACTTTAACGGATGCAATGGCAGAAAAACCCGCCCAAAACAGGCAGAGAATGTAGATTGAGGTTCAGAAATTCCCATTTCTGTTCCCGCAACCTTGGCGGTATAGCCGGAAATAAAATGATACATCGCCTGTCCCTTATGAAGTTTAGCAATTGGAGGCAGAATTCCAAACGCATCACAGGTAAGGAAGAAAATATTTCGGGGTATTCCAGCCGAAGAAGGAATTTTAACATTTTCAATATAATCGATTGGATAAGCGACGCGGGTATTCTCAGTTTTACCCGTATCTGAAAAGTCGACGATGCCGGTCTTACCCTCAAGGACCACATTCTCCAGAAGGGCTGATTCTCTTATCGCTCCAAAAATCTCAGGTTCTTTGTCGGCATTCAGGTCTACAACTTTTGCGTAACAGCCACCTTCAAAATTAAAGACCCCATCATCAGACCATCCATGTTCATCATCTCCGATCAGGGAACGGTTAGGGTCTGCGCTAAGTGTCGTCTTCCCTGTTCCTGAAAGACCAAAAAACAGGGCCACATCTCCATCTTTTCCTTCATTGGCAGAGCAATGCATACTCAATACGTCTCGCCCTTCGGGCAAGAGATAGTTCAACACACTAAAAACACCCTTTTTCATTTCACCAGTATAGGCAGTACCACCTATGAGTATGATCTTTTTACTAAAGCTGACCGCCGTAAAATTCTGTTGTCTCGTGCCATCTGTTTCAGGATCGGCTAAAAAACCAGGCGCTTGTAAAATCAGCCATTCCCTGGTTTCCGCTAACTGATCCCCTTCATTTGGTCTCCCAAAAAGATGATGACAAAACAAATTTGCCCAGGGCGTTTCATTGACCACACGGATGTTTAATCTGTACCGCGGATCTGCACAGGCGTAGGCATCTCTTACCCATACTTCTTTGGCAGACAGATAGCTTTTCATTTTAGCATGCAACAAATCAAAATGTGCTTCAGAAATCGGTCTGTTCACCTCGCCCCAGTCGACCGTATTCAGGGTAATGTCGTCGATTACCGTGAATTTATCTTTCGGAGAGCGGCCCGTAAATTTGCCGGTATCCACACAAAGTACACCGGTGCTGCTTAAAGTCCCCTGTCCTTTTTCAAGAGATTGCCGAACAAGCACTTCCGCGCTTAGCTGGTAATGAACATGCTTCCCATATTCACTCATCTTCAGTTCCTGAAATGTTGCCGTTGTTTTCATTTGATTTAGTTAATGTTCGCAAGTTTTCCTTTTTCAATTTCTGTTCCTCCAAGGCTCCAATCCTGTTCCTCCCCGTTTTCTGTTACCGGATTGAACTCCTTCTCACTTTTGGCGATCACGATGGCTGCGACGCCATTACCGATGATATTGGTAAGCGCACGTGCCTCACTCATAAACTTATCTACGCCGAGTAAAAAGGCCAGTCCTTCGATCGGTATTTTGTGCAAGGCTGCCAAGGTAGAGGCCAGGACGATAAACCCGCTACCGGTAACCCCTGCAGCTCCCTTTGAAGTGACCATCAATATTCCAATAATGCTGAGCATCTCCAGCGCAGATAGTTCAACCCCATACAGCTGAGCAAGAAAAATCACCGACATAGAAAGGTAGATTGACGTTCCGTCGAGGTTAAAGGAATAGCCTGTTGGAATAACCAGTCCAACTACAGACTTGCTGCAGCCCATTTTTTCCAGCTTCTGCATAATCGATGGAAGGGCCGATTCTGAAGACGATGTGCCCAATACCAGCAGCAATTCTTCTTTTATATATTTAATGAATTTCCAGATGCTCATTTGATAATACTTCATAATTCCGCCGAGAACGAGGAAGATGAAAATCCCCATGGTCAGGTATACCGTCCCCATGAGTTTTGCCAATGGAACGAGCGTATGAAGACCGAATTTACCTACCGTGTAAGCCATTCCACCAAAAGCACCAAGGGGTGCCAGGTACATCACGTACTTTAGCCCGAGAAAGACGATTTTAGACAGGCGTCCTAAACCGTTGACTGCTTTTTCACGGTGTCTGGAGTAATTGAGAATAATCCCTACAATAATGGCCACCACCAGTACCTGAATGGTCACGTTGTTCATAAAGAAATGTACCCAATCAAAATCCTTTGCAGGTCCGGAAGTATATTTCGAGGCATCACCGATTTGAAGTTTAGACTTATCGATATTTCCGGGCTTCAACAAAACAGCCATTAAAATTCCGATGGCCAGAGAGAACGTAGATACGATTTCAAAATATAAAAGTGATTTCAGGCCTATCCTGCCCACCTTTTTCAGGTCTCCCATCCCACTGATTCCCAAAACGATGGTTAAAAAAATAATGGGCGCGATGAAGAGCTTGATGATGTCGATAAAGGTCTTTCCTATAATTTCCATTTTCACAGCAGTTGCAGGCGCATAACTGCCCAGCACTACACCGGCGATAATGGCGATGAGTACCCAGAAAGTTAAGTTGGCAAGGATCCGCAGCCATACTGGCTTTTTGTTCTGCTGAAAAGCAGGTTGAGGTGATTTTTCGATTAACATGTGGCTCTTTTTTATTAGTCTATATTGATATGGTACATCAGAACAAACATCATTTTCCTATCGGTAACTTGGAGTGCTGTTTCCTGGGTCGTATAAATTGGCCTGCTCTGGGCATTGAAAACAAATTTGGAGGAATGGTCTTTAAGTAGCAGGCTCAATCCGAGGTCATAACTGAACATGGGATCCGATAAGCGGTCGAAGCGGGAATATTGGATTCCAAAAGCGGGCATTAACCGGGTTTTTCTAGTTCGGCGGTTAAAATATGGCAGGGTAATTCCCGATTGAAGAATCAGGCTTTTTCCTGTTCCAACCACAGGGTAGGCATTTCCGGCTCCATTAAAGGCAGCTATTTTACTTTCCATACCATTTGCCATATTGTTTATTCCCAGGTTGCGAATATAACCAGGTCCATAATCATGGAGAAATGCGGCAGCATAAATATTCAGCGAAGTGCCGGTTTCTTTATTCAGCGGCGTATCAAAAAAGACATCTGCGCTGAAAATTTTCATGTTATTTAAAACCGTATCACCAGAATTGAGGCTCCATAACAGGTCTTTTTGATATTCTGCACCGATACCTATTGCCAGCACTTTTTTCTTGCCCAGGTAAGTTCCGGGAGAGATTGGAGAAACATTACTTTCTCTCTCAAAAAACTGCCATTTTATATAAGCAGAGAGGTTAGGTTTTACCTTCAGGTTATTGAAGTTAGCAATTCCTTCCTGGGGTTTCGCCGTTACCGGGATATAAGGTTTCGCTAGGATCAGTCGGTAATCTAATGACCCAAGCTGTCCCTTTGCAAATAGGTTCAGGTTTCGAAGGGTAAGGTCTGTACGGTTCACATTTCCAAGGATCAGGAATGGAACGTCATATAACAAAGTTGATCCTGGGCCTGAGGCAAATCTGGTGAGCCCTTTCCAGTTCGAACGCCCGCCGCCAAGGCTCAGCTGCTTATTCAACTGATATTCGCCATAGGCATCCAGCAGCTCAACCGGGCTTTCATTGTGGGATAAAGCGGTCAGATTGGTGGTACCTGCCTGAACCACAAACATCAGGTGATCCATTGGATTGGCAGTCACTTTCACTCTGAATCTTCTTAGAGACAGGTCTGCAGTATTCGCTACCTGACTTTCGTTGATCCTGCTGCCTGGGTTCATCATCGTATACCTTGCCCAGAACTGCGCATAGGCGGAAAACCTGATCAGTTTATCCGGCTTTTTCTCCTGACTAAAAGAAGGATCCGGAAAAAAAAGGGCAATTCCAAGGGCCAGGATCATTCCTAAAAAAAGAAGTCCTGTATTTCTGATCACCGAAAAAATAGAGATATTAGCCCTCATCTATTCTAAGTTTTATATTTGGTTGTTTCCCGGACAGCAAATAGCTGCACCCGGAAATTAAATATGAGTATAAGGACCGTCGAAAAGGATTTATATCAATAAACGACAGAATAAATAAACGAACGACCAGAACTGACCAAATCGCCATGAACAAATGATCCTGTTATTAAACCTTGTCTTTTTGATTTTGATCCTGAGGTTATCTTTTGAAAAAAAGGTCATGAACGTCCTGCTGAATGGAAAGTGGCCTGGCGTGATCTATATGCAGCATGTCTTGTTCTGGCTTGGATTTATTGGCGTTAGTGCTTACGTTTCCCTCAGCTTATTTAGCATGCAAGATGCTTTATATCGGTTGCTGTTTATGCTGGTTATCAATATCCCGCTGTACCTTTTATGCTTCAAAAGGCTCGTTCCTCAATACTACCAGACTAAAAGATATGGGGAATATGTGTTGTACACAGCTGGTGTTTTTGTGATCTCCAGTCTGATCAGAATCCTGCTTGAACCTGAACTTTTCGACAATGGGGTGGCAGCAGAGGGAAAATACATTTTCATGATCTACCTCACGCAGCTCATCATTATACTCGTTCCTTCCATGCAAAGTATCTCCAGGTATAAACTGATCGTGGAACAGGAACTTGTGGAACTCCTGATCAGGAAAAAAGAAGCAGATCTGGAACTGGTAAAATCAAAGATTAACCCGCATTTCCTCTTCAATACGCTAAACAACATTTATTCTTACAGCTATGCAACGGATAGCGTTTCGGCAAACCTGATCAAACAGCTCAGCCTCTTAATGCAATACACGACCTATGAAGTGGAGAAAAAAACGATCCCCATAGAACGGGAAATTCAAATGATTACCGCATTGGCTACCCTTTACCAGTTAAAAAGTAAAAACAAACTGGATATGGAGCTTGACTTTGAAGCGAATGAGCTTTTTAGTGTCGTAGAAATCCCCCCAACCATATACCTTACTCTTTTCGAAAATGCAGTCAAGTATTCCGTTATAGGGCAAGATGAAAAGGCCTATATCAGGCTTAAATTATCGCTAAAGGACGCTGTAGCTGAGTTTTCGATCTCAAATTCTATCGCTGATAAAAAGACAACAGACCATTCCCCATCCTATAGAGGGGCGGGACTCCAGGTATTAAAAATGATTTTGGACAATCAATATGGGGAGAACTATAATTTGGAATCTATGCAGAAGGGCGTAGATTACAGCACTGTATTAACCATCAGAATATGACCGCAATCAAAGCCATTTATGTGGATGATGAGTCTCCGGCATTGGAGCTCATTCGTAAATATTGTGACGACCTTCCTGAGATCGAACTTCTGGCCTGCTTCCTCAATCCAGTGGAAGCACTTAATTACAGTCGTCTTGATGAAGTGGAGTTGTTTATCCTGGACATTGAAATGCCCGGGCTTTCCGGAACAGAGATGTTAGCTCTGATTCCTAAGGGAAAATTAGGCATTTTTATTACCGCCGACCCTACCCATGCAGCGAAGGCATATGACCTGGATGTAATCGACTATCTGGTTAAACCGGTATTTCCAGAACGTTTCCTGAAGGCGGTTCAAAAGGCAATTGACTATAGAAAGCTGACTGACCCCGAGGTAGAAAAAGAATTCCTGACCTTCAGATCAGACTATATGTTAAATAAAGTACCCCTGAACGAGATCCAATGGATCGAGGGATTTGGAGAGTACCTAAAGGTCATCACAAGGTATAAACAGTACCTGGTTTTACAACGCTTTTCTGATTTCATTGAGAAGAATGTAAAGCTTGGTTTTGTCAGGATTCATAAATCTTACATCGTTCAAAAAACGCACATATTATCCCATAACTCACAGTTTGTAGTGCTGAAAGACGGCAAACAACTTCCGGTTGGAAGGACGTACAAAGATGCGCTTAAATAAAAATCAAAGATCTACCTCCTGTAATACAATGAGGCAGACCTTTTAAGACATTAATTAACTGGTTGTACTTTTTTAATGATTAGCCTGCCATTCGTTTTAACGATGTCAACGTTATTTAATTTTGCTTTATCGAGGACAGCTGCCTCACATGGCTCTTTTGATGGCTTAAGGGTGAAACTGAATACATCTACAGCCTCATTTCCTCCCGATATCGGTAATTTCATCAGGAGTGTATCTACAGATTCGGCGCCAATAGTGACTGTAAAATACCTTTGTGCACCGGATCCAATAACTTGCGGCTTCCAACCTTCTTTAAAAAGCTTATCTTTTGTCTTAAAAAAGGCAATTTGATCCACGGTATACCTTGGATTATCTGAGAAGAATAAGTCTTTCCCTGTACTTGCATCTACAACATTAAAGTTCATGTCGGAATACTTGATCTGCATTGAACAATAAGTAACTGGATCAGATTTAGTGCAGGCTGATCCTAAAACAACGATAAGGAGGGCGATAAAAAAGAATTTTGTTTGGTTTGTCATGATTTTTGGTTAGTGGCGATCAAAGATTACTTAGTATTAATTCCCTAAACGAGAGCAACATAGATTTCGCTACACCCTACGGTTATGCCCGCTTATTCAGACTTTGCAATAACTGCTCATATAAATCATCACTAACCGCCTTTTGAGGTTTAATCTTTTTAACGGTCGCGCGTTTCCCTTTGGCTTTAGATTTTATAATCTTTAACAGTTCTTTAGAATAATCATTTTTAAAAGCGGCAATATTAAAGGACCCTGAATATTCTTTGATTAAGGCCAACCCCACCTGCAACTCCTTCGGCTTAATAGTGATTTCTTCTTTCATTTGAACCTCTTTCGTACTACGTATCTCTTCCTGAAAGCGAACTTTTGTGATGACAATAATGCCATCCAGCGGATGAATGACACAAAGGTGTTCCTGATTTCTTAGTACAAAACGCGCTACTCCTGCTTTTTTTGATTTCAGCAATGCCTGAAGTAACAGCGCATAAGCTTTCTTACCCTGAGTTTCGGGTTGCGTATAGTAAGAAGTTTCATAATAAATCGCATTGATCTCCCTGATGTCTACAAAACTTTCTATTTCTATAATTTTTGTTTTTTCTGGTTTTACCTCCTCAAAGTCATGATCGTCCAGTATGATATACCGGTCTTTCAGAAAATAACCTTTTACAATATTTTCAAAAGGCACTTCTTTATGTGTTTTCTCATTTACCCTCTTGAATTTGATGTTGGAATGGTCCCGTTCATCGAGCATATCCAAATCAAGATTACTGCTGGTCACCCCTGAAAACAGTTTCACAGGAATATTCACCAAACCAAATCCAATAGCACCTTTCCAGATCGATCTCATCATTAAATTATTTAGGTTAGCGGTTTTTTTTAATAACGGCAGCAAGATTGATCCCTTTGCCAAGCACTGGTTTGAACAGGTCTCCCATTTCGTTTGCTCTGGAGACCGCATTATAAATATTAAAGTCCTTCATTTGCAGGCCTTTTTTTACCTCATCCCAATGCAAGGGCATCGAAACGGTAGCTCCAGGCTTAGGACGTAAGGAATAAGGGGCTGCAATGGTAGCCTGCGGCCTGTTTTGCAGGAAATCCAAATAGATCTTCCCTTTGCGATCAGCCACTCCCCGTTCCATGCTCGTCGTTTTTGGCAGCTCACGGTTAACAAGGGTGACGATAATTCTGGCAAACTCCTTACTCTGATCGTAAGTGTATTTATTTCCCAGGGGGATGTAAATGTGCAAACCTGTAGATCCACTCGTTTTACAATAACCTGGAACACCCATGTCATCCAAAATAGCTTTGGCTACCTGTGCTACCTCAATCGTTTGATCAAAGGGTTGTTTATCCGGATCCAGGTCGAGAATGCACCAGGTTGGATGGTCTGGTTTTTTAATCGTGCTGCTCCATGGATGTATTTCTATACACCCCAGATTGGCCATGTATAATAAGGTAGCTTTATCCTTTCCAACCAGAAAATGTTTATCAGTATCATCCCCCTCAGCATGATATAGATACGTTTTAATCCAGTCTGGCACTTTTCCGGTCACATCTTTCTGGTAAAAATTCTGACCTGTAATCCCATTCGGGTACCGGTTTAAAGACTGTGGACGGTCTTTCAGATAAGGCAAGATAAAGCCGGAGATCTGATCGTAATAATTGATCAGGTCGCCTTTGCTTATTTTTTCAACCGGCCAGTATATTTTGTCCGGATTGGTGAATGTTAACTCCTGTCCATTTATCTTTTTCACCTGTGTTTCTTCAGCTTCTGTAATTAACATGTCTTTAGGATTAATTGATTTAGGAACAATTTTATCGGTTTCAGCTGCCGTTTCCAGCACGACTTCTTTTGCTTTTTTATCCCCCCTGATCCCTTTAAACGAAGGATGTCTCATTAGTCCGTCTGTAGTCATTTCTGCAAAATTCACCTCGCAGATCAATTCGGGCTTTAGCCAGGTCGCTTTCGCCTGAGGGGAATTGAACCGAAACCTATTGGGTTTATTGACATCTGGTTCTTCAGAAAATGGGGGTTTATCTGTAATCAGCGGCTCGAACTGAGTAAGGAGTTCTTTTTGAGTATTCAAACTAAAGCCTGTCCCGATCTTTCCGGTATATATAAATTTTCCATTTTTGAACAGGCCTACCAGCAGCGAACTAAAAGGTTTTGGGCTCCCTGTAATTTTGGTAAAACCACCAATTACGACTTCCTGACCTTTGCTGGCCTTAATTTTTAACCAGTCATTTGTTCGGTTCCCGGTATGGTAAATACTGTCGGCCCGCTTTGCCATGATTCCTTCCAAACCAATGCGTTTTGCGGCATTTAGAAATTCAATCCCGGACGTTTCAAAAGCTTTGCTGAGCAGGATGGGAGATTGATCGGGAATGAGCTCAGCAAGAATTGCTTTTCGATCAAGCAAGGGCAAATGGCTGAGGTCATAGCCATTGTACCAAAGGATATCGAAAACATAGTACAGCAGTTCTCCGTCGGCTTCGCTATGCCAGTTTTGTAAGGCCCCAAAATTAGCGTCTCCCTTTTTATTTACCACTACAACTTCCCCATCTATAATTGCATTTATTTTCAATGCATTCAATTTCTCGTAGATGGGATAATATTTCTGGTTATAGGATTTATCATTACGGGATTTGAATGTCACCTTTCCCTTATTCATAAAGGCAATTGCGCGATAGCCATCCCACTTGATCTCGTATACCCAGCCAGGCTCATCAAAAGGCTCGCTAACCAGGGTCGCCAGCATAGGCTTAACCTGATCATAAAAAGCTTTTTTTACCGCTTTTTTTAGCAGGCCCTTCAACCTGGTACCGACAGCTGCGATAACTTTACCTTGCTTTTCCAGCACTCTGGTTACTTTTTCGGCCTTTTTATTGGGTTTATGATCAGCCTTCTTTTCCATTTGTGCAATCGTTTTCCCGGAAATAACAGATTTATCTTTTAAAAGGATGTCACTGTCCTGTGCGTACTTATCTTTCAGTTTCATGAGCAACCAGCCGTTATCTCCCCTGCCATAAGCTTTGACCAATGCATAGGCTCCTTTGAGTTTCTTACCCTTCAAAATGACTTTAAGCTTCCCAGCCTTTAACTGACTTAACAACTGTTTTTCCTGCTGCTGTAAATCATCAGATTCGGGCTCGAAGGGCGTGTAACTTCCCTCGTCCCATACGATTACCGTACCTCCTCCATATTCCTCCTCAGGAATGATTCCTTCAAAATTCCGGTAATCGTAGGGATGATCTTCCACCATCATGGCCAAGCGTTTAATTTCAGGATCGGCAGATGGCCCCTTTGGAACTGCCCAGCTTTTTAGTACCCCATCCATTTCCAAACGAAAATCATAATGCAAATGAGTAGCATCATGTTTCTGAATCACAAAACGCAATTCCTTTCCTGTTCCCTCTCCCCCTTCGGGCTCAGGTGTTTTCTTAAAGGAACGTTTCTTTTTATATTCAGTAAGACTCATGGAAAAATTATTTTGAAGGACTTAGCTATAAAACAACCTTTGGGGCAGAAAGTTTATTGGAATGTACTTCTGGTTCGGCATTCACAATATTTAACTATTTTTAACAGACAGTTGATGCAACTATGTTGTATATTTAAACATGATTTAATTAGGGATGATTAAATTAGTTGATTATGACTGGTAGCAGTTTGGTAGCTGCTACCACTTTTTCCTATCTTCGGGATATGAAATACATCCTCATCATGGCTTTCGTTTTAACGACCTTGAATGCCATAGCTCAAAAGGCAGTTTACAAATGGGAAGACGAGCTTTGCCTGTATGAAGGTACATACGATGCTAAAAAGGTCACAAAGGCACAACTCAAAGCCTGTTATCGCCTGGCCTTACAGAATGATTTAGACATCAACACCTCTCCTATGGTCTTTAAACCGGAAGACATTCAAAGCCGCTTGCAACCGGAAAAACTGGAAGAAGAATACGCCACCAAAAATGAACAGCTCAAGAAACTCGAACTCCCTCAAACGCCTTTCTGGAAAGGATTCAAAGCAGCCAAACTTAAAGAACAGCAACAACGTTACGAGTTTAACCGCAGCGCTTTCAAAGCCTATAAAGAGGTTAACGCGTTAAAAGAATACCAGTCAAAAAATGCAGCTGCACAACGCTATACAACCATACTGTTAGCTGGTGGCGATACCCTGCTGAAGGAATGGAAGGAATTGAGAAAGAAAATGGCCGAAAGAAACGGTGACCCTGAACGGATTATCCGTGAGTATGAGGCCCGTCTCGCATCTCCCGAAAGACTGAATTATGCATTTGTAGACGTGATGACTTTTGGATGGTTCAACAGTGCCAATGAAGGCATTGAACTGGCTGCCGACATTTACCCTTCCGAAATGGTAAATAAAGAATGGAAAAAACTGTTTATCAAAACAAAAACCATTCATTGTGATGAACCATGATGACAAATCTGTTTACCTTTAATTGCTAACTGTCTGTTTATGTATCAAAAGAAAATCCCGGAAGTGCTGGATTGCGGTCAAAGCATTACCATGAAGGTGCTGGGTGGAAAATGGAAAGTCTGGCTTTTAGGCTTGTAAAATTCATCATGGGCAATCACTTTTCCCATGTGTTCTAATTCTGCACCCAAAACCGGCGACAGCTTGTTCATCAGCGCACCAAAACCTTCCACATCTAAACCCTCTGTTTCGCAGATCAATGCCCCATGACAGAAGCCAATCCACTGCCCCGCAAGATAGGCCAACACTGCAGCGAATAATGAGGATGCACCTCCTATGGCTTCGCCCATAGGTATAAGATTGCCTGCCAGCGCTTTCATGATCGGCTCAATGTTTTCAAAAACCGGCTTCTTCCCAGACACCAATATGGTAGTCTCTTCTCCGCTAATATGGCTTGGCCAGGCTAAAATACTACCATCCAGATAAGCCACTCCTTTTGAGCTGATCAGTGCTTCCATATCACGGGCTTCTTTTGGGGTTCCGGTACTCAGCTGAATAAAGGTTTTATTTTCCAATGCCTCTGTTACCCCCTCTTGTGCTAATATGACAGTTGATACATTATAGTTCGACACACACATGATCGTTACCGGACTTGCGGCAATTGCTTCGGCAGCAGAACTTGCCAATTCGGCTCCTTTATGAATCAGTGGCTGCGCTTTATTAAGGTCACGGTTCCATATGGTTATTTTAAATCCTTTATCGATCAGTGTTCCGGCCAGCGCCGAACCCATGGAACCAAGACCGATCAGCGAGACGCTTAAATTGTTGTTGTTATTTGCTTTCATCATCTTTAATTATGCTGTAAATGTAGCGTCGCATTTTAAGCGTTGCAATGAAGGAAAAACTATTCAGGAGCCTGAAAAATTTCTCCCTATTAATTTCTTTAGACATCTATCACACAGGTCGCATCACAAAACTATAACATGACGAATAACAACCACTTACATGACATAAATCATTCTTCAGCAGTCTGATTAATTGAATATTTGTTAAAAACAATGGTTATGAATTTTGAAAAAATAGTGGAACTTGCGGGAACAAAAGAAGACCTTTTCTCTCATACCTGTCAGACCATTCCAAAAGAAAAACTACACCTTCCAGGCCCGGACTTTACGGACCGGATATTTAGTCAGTCGAACCGGAATATACAGACCCTTCGCAGCCTGGAGAGCATTTACAAATCAGGCAGGCTTTCCGGAACTGGTTACCTTTCTATTTTACCGGTCGACCAGGGCGTTGAACATAGCGCAGGTGCATCTTTCTGTACGAATCCTATGTATTTTGATCCTGAAAATATTGTTAAACTCGCCATTGAGGGCGGTTGTAATGCGGTGGCAAGTACGATCGGAGCCTTAGGTATAGTGGCCAGAAAGTATGCTCATAAAATACCATTCATTGTAAAACTGAATCACAATGAATTACTCAGTTATCCCAATAAGTACGATCAGATCCCATTTGGCTCTGTGCAGGAGGCCTGGAATCTTGGCGCCGTTGCCATCGGTGCCACCATCTACTTTGGCTCGGCAGAATCCAGCCGACAAATTGTTGCGGTTTCGCAGGCCTTTGAACAGGCACATCAGCTCGGAATGGCTACGGTTTTATGGTGTTATCTCCGCAATGAACACTTCGTTCAGGACGACGTAGATTACCATACTGCTGCCGATCTTACCGGTCAGGCCAACTACCTTGGCGTAAGCATTCAGGCCGACATCATTAAGCAAAAGCTTCCTGAAAATAACGGGGGTTATAAAGCCTTATGTAAATATGGAGCAAATTATGGTAAGTATAAAGAGGAAATGTACAGCAAATTAACCACCATTCATCCGATTGACCTTTGCCGGTACCAGGTATTGAATTGCTACCTGGGACGGGCCGGACTTATCAATTCCGGGGGGCCATCTACCGGAATGCAGGACCTGAGCGCCGCAGTCCGCACTGCAGTCATTAATAAACGCGCAGGTGGCATGGGAATGATCGCCGGAAGAAAAGCTTTTCAGAAACCTTTTGAAGAAGGAATTCAGCTCATTAATGCCATTCAGGATGTTTATTTGGAAAAACAGGTTGATATTGCCTGAGTACAACACCTTCAGGCGATATCATACGGTAAATAAAAGTACATCCTGATTGCGTTTCATAATTTTTACCGGAATTTGTAGTTCAGTTTGTATTTTAACCCGTAATGCTTCCTGGGCTGAAGGCTCTCCATGAACGAGCATAATTTGCTTGGGAGCCGGAACGTATTTCCTGATCCAGTCCATCAGTTCGGCCTGATCAGCATGAGCAGAAAGCCCCAGAATCTCAGCAACATTGGCTTTCACACCATAATACCTCCCATGGATTTTGAGCTCATGTGAATGGTTTAGCAAAGCCCTTCCCCGTGTTCCCTCTGCCTGGAAGCCAATGATCAAAATGGCATTAGAGGCGTTTGTGAGGTAATGTTTAAGGTATTCTAACACGCGTCCTCCCGATAACATGCCACTGGCGGCGATAACAATTTTGCTTCTTTTATCCCTGATGGTTTGAAGTGTACCTGCATATTCTTCATTGATCGTAACGCGATTACTTATCTTCAGATAGGTTTCTTTACTGATCGTGGAGTATTCATCGGCATAACGGGTAAAAATCTTTGTTGCCGAGGCCCCCATTGGGGTATCCAGGATGACCGGCAGATGAAAAGGGATTTTATGCTGCTCCTTTAACAATCCCAGCATATATATAAGTTCCTGTGCCCTTCCCACAGCAAAGCTGGGGATCAGCACATTTCCACCACGGGATACCGTTTCGTTGATCAGATCGGCCAGCGCCTGATAAACATCAGCATCGCCATGAAGCCTGTCGCCATACGTAGATTCCATTACAATGTAATCAGCATTGGTAAAAAAATCAGGCTTTGGAAGTAAGGCGCTTTGATTTCTACCAATATCTCCGGAGAAAACAATGGTCTTCCCATAACAGGAAAGCGCTACCGAACAGGCACCAAGGATATGTCCACAGGTTTTGAAACGAAAATGAAGGTGATCACTTAAATCAACCCTAACATCACAATCTACAATTACGAAATGTTTAAAAGAAGCCTTTGCTTCTTCAATGGTATATAGTGGCTTTGCTGGTTTATGTTTCGTATAGTGGTATCTGTTTGCTTTTTCTGCATCCTCTTCCTGTAGCTTTGCACTATCCAGCAGAATCAGCTCACAGAGCTCGCTCGTTGGCGCAGTCATGTAAATACGTCCCTTAAATCCTTTCTTCACCAGTAGCGGAATGTAACCACAATGGTCCAGATGTGCATGCGTTAAAACAATCAGGTCAATCGCTGATGCCTCTATATTCAGGGATTCCCAATTCTTTTCACGTAAGTATTTGATGCCCTGAAACAGACCACAATCGATCAGGATATTTAGCTCAGGTGTTTTCAACAAGTGTTTTGATCCTGTTACGGTCTCTGCAGCACCAAGCGATTGTAAGATGACTTCGTTCATTTTAATATAGATTATTTCAGCTAAAGTTGGGAGGATAATGCCACAACAACAATGATCCGAAACACCTGAAACCGTGACAAAAAACATGTCGATAAGTGTCTGATGTCATATCATTTAACACAATCAAAAGCGACATTTATCTACACCTAATTCCCTTTAAACCATGAGTTCAATTCTAACCATCACCTTTAATCCTGCTATTGATAAAAGTACCCTTGTACCTGAATTAATTGCCGAGAAAAAACTGAATTGCAGCAGCCCTGTTTATGAAGCAGGAGGAGGAGGTATCAATGTTTCAAGAGCGATCAAAAGACTTGGGGAAAACACAACGGCAATCTATATGGCCGGAGGATATACCGGAAGGGCGTTTACCAGACTCCTGACCAGAGAAGGTTTTGACCTTATTCCCATAAAAACAAAAGAAAGCACAAGAGAAAATCTGGTTGTAAAAGAAATCTCCACCCAGAAGCAATACCGTTTCGGAATGCCGGGACCTGAAACCAGCAAAAGAGAATGGCAGAACTGTCTGGCGGCAATGGCCGGTTTTAAACAGGCAAATTTCATGGTGGTGAGTGGTAGTTTAGCGCCAGGAATTCCAACAGATATTTTTGCAGAAGTCTCCCGCATTGCTAATAAAAATAAAGCGAAGCTGATTGTAGACACCTCCGGCGAAGCTTTAATACAAGCTGCAAAAGCGGGTGTCTACCTAATTAAACCCAATCTAAGAGAATTGGGAACCCTTGCAGGCCGGGAAGTCCTGACACTGGAGCAGGTACGTATTGCTGCCAGAGAAGTTATTAAAAGATTTAACTGTGAAGTGATTGTGACCTCTATGGGCCCGAAAGGAGCAGTACTGATCAGTAAAGACTTGTTTATTACCGTTCTCCCTCCGGATGTAGTGGTGCAAAGCACGGTTGGTGCAGGCGACAGCATGCTTGCCGGTATTGTACATAGCCTTGCTTTAAATAAAAGCCTGACTGAAGCGGTTCAATATGGTGTAGCCTGTGGAACCGCAGCCACGATGAATCCAGGTACAGAACTTTGTCACCCTGCAGATGTGGCCCATTTGTATGCACTTATCCGGTCCTCTTCCTCCATTTCAGCAATTCATACCAAATGACACTAAGGAAACCAGCCAATACACTGATGGACAGCTGAGTGGCACTCAATGATTCAAATTCGAAAAACCTGCGGAGTGGACCAATAAGGAGCAGCAGACCATAACTGATCACCGTAATACTGATCACCAATGGCACCAGGTTGTTTTTATATTTTATTGTGGTTAAAAGGCTGTAATAAAAAGAACGGTTCACCAAGGTTAAAAAAACATTTGCAGTGATCAGCACAGTAAATACCATCGTTCTGGTCACCTGTTCATTCCAGTTAAAATAAGTGGCATATCTATAAACGAGCAAGCTGCCAAGGGTAATGACCAATCCCTGCATCACGCTGCTGAATAACTCCTTACCATTAAAAAAAGTGTTGATAAATGGTCTGGGTTGCTGAAGCATGGTGTTCTTTTCCATCGGCTCATTTTCATAAATAATGGAACAGGTAGGCCCCATAATGAGTTCAAGAAAGATGATGTGAACGGGAGAAAATATATTTGGATAAATCCATCCCAAAGCAAGGGGAATAAATACGGTAAGAATAATCGGGATATGAATGGAAATGATGTACTGAATGGCTTTCTTCAAATTGGTGTAAATCCTTCTGCCCATCGCAATCGCGAAGACCATTTTTTCGAGGTCATCGTCCACAAGAATCAGAGAAGCGGCCTGTTTTGCGATCTCTGTACCTTTTTTTCCCATCGCAATACCGATATGAGCCGATTTTAATGCCGGACCATCATTTACACCATCTCCGGTCATGGCAACCACCTCATTGTTGGCTTTGAGTGCATTGATAATTTTAAGTTTTGCTTCCGGAAACATCCGGGTAAAAACAAACTGTTCGTTTACTGCTTTCCGCAACTCAGCATCTTCCATTTTCATCAGCGCTTCGCCACTAACAGATTGATCATAGCCTCTGAACCCTATTTGTCTCGCAATCGCAGTTGTAGTCAATGCATTGTCTCCGGTGATGATCTTAACAGCAATTCCGGCTTCATAAAAACGCTCAAATACAGACTGGATATTTTTCTTTGGCGGATCATAAAAAGCAAGGAGCCCTCTGAATACGAACTTAAAGTCCTGCTGTAGGGCAGGGAAATCAAGTCCTGGAAAAATGGCATCAGCTACTCCGAGGATCCGGTATCCCTGTCCCGCCAGTTCTTTTACAGCCGCTCCTATTTTGTTTCTTTCTTCTGTGGTCAGGCCGGAAACTTCCATTAAGGCCTCAGGTGCTCCCTTTGCAGCGATAATGCGGCTTCCGGAGTCGTCCTGAAAAACATGCGTCATCATTGGCGGTTTCCCTCCCAATGGATATTCATGAATCATTTTATAGTTGGGTCTTTCATCTATCTCATTTACTTTAGCATACACCTGATGCAGCGCAATTTCCATGGGATCAAAAGGAATCGGTTCACTAGCCCACATCGCCGTCCGAACCAGCGCCTGCTCCTCTGTCTTCAGTGTGTCTTCCGGGCTGGTCTTTTTTTGAAATAATGGCACATAGAGCCAGGCAAGGCTCATTTTATTCTCTGTAATGGTTCCTGTTTTATCCGTACAGATGACCGTAGCACTTCCAAGTGCTTCGACGGTTTTCATCTGTTTAACTACGACTCCCATCTTCATTAGCCGCCATGCCCCCAATGCCATAAAAGTGCTAAAGGCTACAGGAATTTCTTCCGGTAAAATACTCATAGCAATGGTTAAAGCCTTCATCAAACTATCAGTTACACTCCCTGAACGGTAGAAATTGATGGCCCAGACAATGATTAAGACAACCGCACCGGCCAGCACCATTTTCTTTACGAAATTGCCGATTTGCAATTCCAGAGGGCTTTGCTCTTCTTTAATGCTTTCCAGACTTTTACCGATTTTACCCAGTTTTGTTCCATCGCCGATGGCAGACACCTCAATAATCGCCAGTCCACTGGATACTGTGGTGCCTGAGTATACCTCTTTATCGTCTCCAATGTGGTCTTTATAGACCACCATAGATTCTCCGGTAAGAATGGATTCGTTCACAGAGAAATCATTTGCATGAATAATAGTTCCGTCAGCCAGAACAACGGTCCCTTCCTCAGCAATTAAACTATCACCTATCACAATGTCTTCGGTTTTGATCTGCCGGACCTCCCCATCCCGGATTACTTTTCCTTCAGGTTTGGTCAGTTGTTTGAGCTGAGCCAGTGCATTTCTACTTCTTGAGTCCTGATATAAGGAGATGACAGATACCAGAACTATGGCTGTAGCAAGAAAAAGCCCGTCTCCAAATTCCCCGTTAATAAAGTAAATACCTGAGGCAATAAACAGCAGAATCACCATTGGTTCTTTGGCCAGGCTTTTTAAGGCATACCAAAAACCATTTTCCTTTTTATGGGTCAAAAAATTAGCCCCATATTTTTGCCTGGATGCTATCACCTGGCCAGCATTTAATCCTTTGATATGATGTGTTTCCATCTGCTGTTCTGATTACAACATTTAAGATTGATAACAATAACTTAAAGCTAAGCAATTTAGTACCTGGAAAACCAGGGTATTGCACATTAGAAAAAATGATTATGATCATGGGAATGAATTGAAAAATAATATATAATTTTATTGTGTATTGAGTTCTCAATACAAATGAGTTGACTCTTAACCAGCTTATAATGAATACCATTCTGATCATAGAAGATGATGCGGATATTCGGGAAAGCTCCGCAGAAATACTTGAACTCTCAGGCTACCATGTTCTACAGGCCGAAGGTGGAAAATCTGGCGTTCAACTGGCCATTCAATATCAACCGGATTTGATTTTATGCGACATCGTAATGCCAAAACTGGATGGATACGGGGTACTTTACCTCCTGGCTAAAAACAAGGCAACATCCGAAATACCCTTTATATTTCTTACCGCTAAGACCGAACGTGATGATTTTAGAAAAGGGATGGAAATGGGTGCTGATGACTACCTGACCAAACCTTACAATGACATGGAGTTATTAAATGCTGTGGAAACCCGAATCAGGAAGCAACGCAGACAGCATGTGCATTATCAATCTATTTTTAAAGGACTTGAAACCATTGACTCAGCAGAGGGAATGGAATTGAAGGAACTAATTACGGACAAAAAGCCGAAACAAATTAAAAAGAAACAAATCCTCTATTATGAAGGAGATCATCCTCAGGGCTTATATCTGGTTGTGGAAGGAAGCGTCAAGACGATAAAGATTGCTCCCGATGGCAGACAGCTCATTACCGGCATCTATAAACCCAATGACTATATTGGGATGGATGCCCTGATTATGGATGAGCCTTTTAAAGACACGGCGGAAGCGGTAGAGCAGACCTCTTTATATTTATTGCCAAAGGAGTTGGTGCTGAACCTGATCAATAAATCACAAAAGATAAGCAGGCAATTCATCAGAGCCCTATGTAAGAATGTTCAGGAAAAGGAAGAACAGTTGTTGGAACTGGCCTACCTTTCTGTTCGCAAACGCCTTGCCCAGGTCCTGGTCCGTTTAAGTAAAAAATCGCCGGTTTCACAGCAGCTGAGCGTGTCAAGAGAAGAACTGGCCGAGCTGGCAGGAATTGCCATTGAAAGCGTAAGCAGGACATTAACGGATTTTAAAGACAGAGGAATGATTGAAAAAAATGGCAGTATGATCCAACTCCTGAATGTAGATAAGCTTTCAAAAATAAGAAACTAAGGCTTATTCATTCCGGGAGGAAAGATCAGCATCGGAAACTCCTGAGCAGCTAGAGATTTCCTCACTGTTCCTTCTTTGATCATTCTGGAAAGCAGGGAATGTGGCTGATGTGTCATCGATAGAAGATCTGCTTCTCTTTCTTTATAAAACTGTGCAAGGCGATGAGACAGATGTTTTCCTTTAATGTGCTGGAATAATACCCTTGGATAGATGTCTTCACTTAATTTCTTCACAAAACCCATGACTTCATTATTGTCGTCAACATCTTTAGAACCATATAAGCTAACGTGAACAACTTCCAGTTGATATTCAAACAACTTACCAAGTTCAACAAGATATTCAATGGCAAAAATATCGGATTTGCTGTAATTCGTTGCAAAGATAACGCGGTCTAAAGCGGTCATGGATCCGGTTGCCGGCACCACCAATACCGGACATCTTGCGGCTTCAATCACAGATGCAGTATCACTTCCTAACAAAACATGGTCAATTTTACTGCCCGAAGCTGCTCCCATAGCAATCATCTCTATATTTTTGCTTTTTTCAAGATCTGCCACATGACTCGCAAGATCTCCTTCAGCAATTGTACTGGAAACCGTCGGTTTACGCTGATCTGTCTTTATTAAGGAAAGGAATCTCCTGAGGTGATCCTTAACTTTATCCATCTCAGCTTCGCAATGCAGTTTCCATGAATTACTGTCTGCTTCCTGAAAAATTCCAGGATAAAAAGGGTTTACGGGAACCGAATAATCTGTGTGAAATAACAATAAGTTGGCATGGAGCTTTCCTGCAAGTATCGCAGCAGTTTCAGCGGCAATTAAAGCATTTTTTGAAAAATCTGTTAATACAAGAACCGTTTTCATGATCACAAACATTAGTTTCAGCATGACCAATTTCTTAAGATAACGGTCCTTTTCCTATGATTGTTATCAGACAATTCCATGATAGCGGTCATTTTTCGGGACTTCCCTATTCACTAAATTGTATTGGTTATTTTAATGAAACCATCATAAGCATACCGCTTACAAATAGCAATGAATATGCTTATGATAGCTTCATAACCACTAAAAAACAATTATATTCCAATGAAAAAAGATGCATAAGTCCAATAGAACATCAAGAGGCTTTTACCAGCAACTGGCAAAATTGTTTTATGCCGTTGCAGCAACAGATGGTAAGGTAAGACCCGAAGAAATAGAAGAACTGAAGAAAATTGTAAAAAATGAATGGCTGGCCATTGATAATTCCTTTGATGAATATGGAACCGATCTGGTTTATTATATTTTAATCACGTTTGATTGGCTACACGAAAATAATTGGGACATTAAGCAGTCCATCCCTGAATTCAAAATCTATAAGAAAAATCATGAAGAGTTATTTACTGCAGCTGTTAATCAGCTCATCTTCAAAACAAGTTCGGTTATTGCTTCCGCTTTTGCCCAAAGAAACAAATCTGAACTCGTATTTCTAAGCCAGCTGGAAGTGATATTGAATAACAACAATCAGCCCTTGAATAAATAGGAGATAAAATTATGAAAGCAATTTTTTACAGTACTAAAATCAATGAGAAGGATTTGCTCATAAAATCCAATCAGGATAAACATGAGATTACGTTCACTTCAAAGAAATTGAGTATAGATACCATTTCCTATGCAAAAGGCATGGATGCAGTGATAGTTTTCACTAATGATGAAGTAACGGCACCCGTCATCAAAGCACTGGCAGAACGTGGGATTAAATATATCGCGACCAGATCCGTAGGCATAGATCACATTGATCAGGAAGCAGCAAGAAAGCATGATATTAAGGTTGCTAATATTCCAGACTATTCTCCACAAGCCATTGCAGAACATGCAGTAATGCTTGCCCTGGCATTAAGCCGGCATCTCATTCAGTCAAACCGGCAATGCCGGGTATTTAATTTCTCTCTTGATGGCCTGACGGGTTTTAACTTTTATGGAAAGACAGTAGGGATAATTGGTTTAGGACACATCGGAACGGCCGCTGTCCCCATCTTTCATGGGCTCGGATGTAAAATACTAGGTCATGATATCCGTCCAAAAAAACTAAATCATGTGAAGTTCGTCGACCTGGATACCCTGTATCGGGAATCAGACATCATTTCACTTCATGTGCCGCTGAATCCGGAAACCAAACATATGATTAACACAGATTCCATAAAAAAGATGAAAGATGGCGTGATGATCATCAATACCGCAAGGGGAGAACTGATTAAAACAACAGCAGTACTGGATGCCCTGAAAAGCAGAAAAATAGGCTACCTGGGCTTAGATGTTTATGAATATGAAAAAGGGCTTTTTTTTGAAGACCATGAAACCGACGAGTTCAGAGACTTTTTGTTTTCTGAACTGATGAAATATCCGAATGTACTGATCAGTCCACATCAGGCATTTCTAACTAAAGAAGCTTTACAGGAGATTGCAACTCAGATCATTGCAACACTGGACCGTTGGGATGCTGCTATTCCGGAATAACAAGTAACGGAATTTCAGTGTGCCCGGATAATTTATCATCAAGGTTCTCTTTAAAAAAACGCTTAAGCAGGTTCGTTTTATGATGAACCATCGCCAGAACATCCAGGTGCCCATGGATTTTATCAGATGACACCTGACCTTTAACGTCATCGTCTATATGAACTATTGATAATTTTGCCTCAAAAGCACGGGAAAATTCCTGAAGAAAAGGACGATCAGGTATTTGATTAACGGACGAACCGCAGGCAAAGCCGATTTCTTTAACCTCATCCGGCAATGACTTATAAGGAACCAAAAGCACTGGAATATCAACCTGATCCAGTACCTGCTGACTGACACTGCCGATGAAAAGTCTGACAATTCTGGGGGCTCCATACATCCCCATTACAATCATAGAGATTTTCCTGGAAGCGATCAGTTCTGATATCAATACAGGAACCTCCCCTATTTCCGCTATGCAGCTGATTTCAGGAAAGTAATCTCCGGTAAGGGATTCAGCGTCATCGCGTAATTTATCCGCCAGAAAATCAAGCTGCAAGCGGGCTTCCTTAAGAATCGCTGCCGGATTTTCAAGCGTTACAGCTCCCTGAAAAGGAACCTGCGTTTTCATTGCCCTTACCCCGGCATGAAAGAGAATAAGGTCTGCTCCTGTATGCTTTGCCATGTGCCATGCGAACTCTGCCGCATTTAAAGCTGGAAGAGAAAAGTCAGTGGGCACCAGAATAGTTTTCATCATTGTCTCAGTTAAAATGTAATTTTAATTATTATCCGGAGATCAGGGTTTTGCTATTTCCAAAACCATACGCCCCTCAATTTCACCCACCTTCATCTGATCAAATACCGTATTAATATCGTCCAGCCGCGCAGCATGAACATCGGCCTTTACTTTTCCATCTACAGCAAAAGCAATGGCCTCCTGCATGTCTTTTCTTGTGCCGACAATAGATCCTCTCACGGTGATCCTGTTTAAAACAGTGTCAAAAATAGGCAGTGGGAAATCTCCCGGAGGCAATCCATTCAGAGCTAAAGTTCCCTTACGCCTTAAAGCGGAAAGCCCCTGACTAAATGCAACAGGAGAAACAGCGGTCACCAGTACCCCATGCATTCCACCTGTTAGTTTCTTTAAAAATCCGCCGGGATCTTCCTGTTTGGCATTAACGGTGATTTCTGCGCCCAACCTTTTGGCCAGCTCAAGCTTATTGTCGGAAACATCTATCGCTGCCACATGCATGCCCATTGCTTTCGCATACTGAACAGCAAGATGCCCCAATCCTCCAACACCGGAAATGGCTACCCATTCCCCGGGCTTAACCTCTGTTTCTTTCAATCCTTTATATACCGTTACTCCTGCACATATAATGGGAGCCATTTCGTTAAAACTAATGTTTGAAGGGAAATGTGCCACATATCTTGCATCTGCAATGACATATTCCGCAAATCCACCATCCACGCTGTATCCGCCATTCTGCTGTGTATCACAAAGTGTTTCCCAACCGGTAATGCAATATTCACAACCACCACAGGCACTATGTAACCATGGAACACCTACTATATCTCCTTCTTTCACCTGATGCACTCCTTTGCCCAGGGCAGCAACATATCCAATGGCCTCATGACCGGGTATGAGCGGCATTTTTGACTTTACAGGCCAATCGCCATTACAGGCATGAAGGTCGGTATGACAAACACCACAGGAAATCACTTTCACCAGAATTTGATTTTCCTGAGGCTCCTTTACCGGCATTTCTTCTATTTTAAGTGCGGCTCCGAATTCATGAATTACGGCAGCTTTCATCGTTTTTGGTATCATATGATCAATATACAGTGGTAAACATTAGAAATTTCTATGTAAAGATTCCGGAAGCACGAGCAAGGGAATATCTATCTTATTTTTAATACGCTGGGTATGGCTTCCTTTAAATATTCTGCTAAAAAGGCTTTTATTTCTATGGACCATCGCCAGTATACTGATCTTCCCTTGTGCAATGAGCCAGTCTAAACCACGATCAACGTCTACATTCCAGACGTATTCGTAATAGATTTTATGGTAATTGACTTTATTGGTAATTTCATTGAGAAAAATGTCTATCGCAGGCTGGTCCTTAGGCTGGTGATCTGCACTGGAATCACTGATGTGTATAAGAAGAATTTCTGCATCAAAAATACGGGCAAAACCCGCGAGAAGGTGGATCATCTCCACATCTCCATCACCTAAATCGGTTGCAAATGCAATTTTTTCTATTTTTTTGAACCGGGCCTCTTTCGGGATCAGCAGGATAGGGAAAGCTGCAGCCTCAATCAATGCACGGCTATTTCCTCCCATCAGAAACTTTTCCGGACCTGTAGCTCCCGACATTCCCATAACCACCAAACTGATGTCCTGATGATGAGCCAGGTTAGTCACTACATCTTTAACCCAACCCACGTCGGTTACAGCCTCAATTCTGGGATGATAAAAATCGGTCGGACTTTCCAGTTCAAAAAGTGCCTTCATATTTTCAACCAGGCTCCTCAGCTCTACCTCAGATTCAGATTTTAGCGTACTGTAATCTGCCAGTGGCCAGGCAACACGTTCCGCCATTGGTGCTTCCGCAGGCACCAGAATGGCATTACATAATTTTACATCTACTTTCATCTCTTTGGCCAGATGCATGGCATAATGTGCTGCATTTTTTGCAGCTGAAGAAAAATCGGTGGGTACCAGGATCTTTTTCATAATGAACTATTTAATGTTTTTTATTTTGGTAGTAAGCGCAGCTTCAGAACTTCCATATAAGGCCAATTCAAGCGCCTTGTCCTGGTTGTAGATGTCTTCATAGTTTTGAATGAGGCCATCTACAATTTCACAGCTGAGGTAAAGCGTTTGTATGGGAATCCTTCTTTTCAAAGTGAAGGTTTCAGGTTCGTAAAAGACCATTGCCCGATGTAATGTTTTGATATCTTGTGGCTTTCCATCGGCCTTTAATAAAAGGGAAGCCAGTTTTTCGGCATCTTCCACCCGGATACACCCATGACTTAAAGCACGTATGTCCCTGCGAAACAATTGCTGTTCCGGCGTATCATGAAGATAGATCCCAAAAGGATTGGAAAACCTGAAGACCACCCGTCCCAGGGCGTTGTCACAGCCGGCAGACTGACGGATAAAATACTTCCCTGGATTTCTCCGGACCAGGGCTAAATTCCGTTCATCAGGATCAAGATACTTCCCCTTAAGATCATAGATTGCAAAATGATTTGTTTCCAGAAAAGCAGGATTCTTGATGATTTTAGGCAACAGCTCCGTAATAAAAATTTTCCCCGGAACCCTCCAGTCCGGGGCGGTGCTAAAATGACTCAGCACACTTTGGAATACCGGGCTTGGCGAGCTGGCCTTTCCAACAATCACTTTAAACTGATAGACACTATCGGGCAGATGCAGGCTTAAAGTATAGGAAGGAATATTGATCCGGATCGAAGGTATTTCTTCCGCACCGGCCCAGCGTAACCTTTCCATATTGATGGCCAATTTCCTGACGCTTTCCTCCGGAGCCTCGTAGCAATCATCCAGATATTGACCTTTCATTAATCGCATCTGCTCTTGCATCAGACGATATACGCCCGATTTGGGCTGTGAATTTAAGACCAGGGTCATAAATTCTGGTTGCTGCTTCGCTTTATCTAAAATTTCCTCTGCACAAAAACCAGGAGCCTCCCCGTTATCTAATTTTTCTGTAGTATATACCGGGTTTAACTTTCCAAAATGAAGGTGATAGATAAAGGCAATCATCGCATCTGTAAGCATCATATCAAACCGGGCTTTTTGGTCAGGACTTACCTTGGAAGGCCTTCTGTAAATATCATGCATCATCGCATAATCCAGCTCATTGGGATGGTAATCCTTATGACTCAGCCCAAACTGTAAAACGCAATCCAGCATCAATAATGCCTCCCATGTTCTTCTGATCTCTTTTTCCTCTTTTATCCAGCCGGGATTATATCCTGACCGTAAATAAAAACGTTCCACCGATTTAGGATAGTGAAAAACCGGAGCCATTGTTTTCTTTGTCAGGATTTTCCTGATGGCAGCTTTTAGCGTAGTATCGTTTTCAATTAATGAAGTCCTGCCGTAAACAGGATAAACAGGAGATGATTTAGATTGAAAAGATAACTGCAGTAACCAAATAATCAAGGTCAAAATGGCGTATATTTTCCCTTTGTCAGCAAAATGAATGTTCTTCAACTGTTTCATAATCATCACATTTAATAGATTAAAGTTGAACACTTTCAGGCAGAAAAATAATGACAGAAATCACCTTTAACATTGATAATCAACACGAAACAGCATAAATATCAACCCCGTTCAAAAAGCCAGCGGAATGGCTTCAGTCTCTGTTCGGGCTTTAGCCCATATTGCGCGATACTTTTTTCTTTGATCAGCTGAACCGCTTCTTCAACACGGTCTGTGACCAAAAACATATGCCCGTCGGCAAGCGTAATTGTGCCTTCCTCTTGCATTTGTACAATGTGCTCAAGCAACTCCTTATGATAGGCTTTTCCGAAAATAATAATTGGAAAATCTTTAATCTTATGTGTTTGCATAAGTGTCAATGCTTCAAAAAACTCATCCAGAGTCCCATATCCGCCAGGCATCACTACAAAAGCAAAAGAATATTTAACCAGTAAAATTTTACGAATAAAGAAATGATGAATATATACCCATTTATCCAGATAGGAATTAGGTTTTTGTTCGGTTGGAAGTTGGATATTACAACCTACCGACCGACCGTTTACATCTTTAGCACCGCGATTTGCCGCTTCCATCAATCCAGGGCCTCCACCTGTGAGAATGGTAAATCCGAGTTTAGCGAATTCGACAGCTGCAGTACGGGTTAACGTATAATACGGATGCCCCTCTTTAAAACGGGCAGAACCAAAAATAGTAATACATGGTCCGAGAAAATGAAGTTTTCTAAAGCTCCGGACAAATTCCAGTAAAACCTTCAGGGTAAACACGAACTCCTTCCATCGCGATTGAGGCCCGGCAAGGAAGACAATTTCCGATTTGTTCATTTTGATCACATTTAGCTGCTACTAAATATCAGTACCTGAACAATCAAAAGAAATGACCACAAACACCTCAATTTTTGATATCGGTCATCAAGGCAAAAAATAACCGCCTCCTTACGAAGGCGGTCATACATAAACCCGGACTTATGTAATTTCAATCTTTCTGGTCACCTGTTTGGCTTCTTCTTTTTTGGCCACCTGAATATTGAGGACCCCATCTGTATAGCTGGCTTCTATCTGAGCATCATCGGCACTTTCAGGTAATGCAAAAGAACGTACAAAAGAAGTGTAACTAAATTCCCTCCGATTGAACTGTCTGTTTTTTTGCACATCCTGCTGTTGCTGCTCTACAGATACCGTAAGCATATTCCGGTCCAGCTTAATGTCAAAATCGTCCTTTTGTAATCCCGGAGCGGCCATTTCGATATGGTAATCATCTTCAGTCTCACTGATATTTACCGCAGGGACCCTTGATATCATCCTGTCGGAGAAAAACGAATCATTAAAAATGGATTCAAAAACATCATTGAATCCGCTGGTTAATGAATTAGATCTGTTTCCATTAAATTTGATAAGTGACATATTAAAATCCTCCTTCTTAATTTTTGATCGTTAATCTTTCTGATGATCTCTAACCAACTCAAGCAATCTGTCAAGTCTCATTTTCAGCAAATCAATTTGTCGTTGATTCTTTGAAAATCTGAGTTCAGTAAGATGGCTTTGAATAAATTGTTCTACATCAGTAATATATACGCCAGGCCAGAGCTTGACTTCCCCAGGCAGATTCACCTGCTCAAGTATGGCCTGATATTCATCGGCATTCATATGGTTAAATTAAAATCCCCCTGGAATTATATTCTGGTATATTTATGCTCCAGACCAGGATAATAGTTTTTCAAAAAGTTATTTCTTAATGAATCCATTTGCCTCATGAACGACTTCATATCAAACTCTTTATTCAGCCATTTTTGCATAAAATAATCCGGCTTGGTAAAGTTTTTATAAAATAGTTTATCATTCCAGACAGGTTGACCAAAGTTTTGTCTGAAGATGTAATTAAACTGTCCGTCAAAGTTTTTTCTAAAATTATTCAGGACACTGTCAACGCTTACCTGCCTGTGGTTTCCTCCGTCAGCGTATGACCATACATAGGTCGAATCATATCGGATCACATTGCCTTTATCATCGACCTCTTTATTTACTTTCCAACCCACTTGTGGTTGGTTTTGCTCAGTCTTTTTTGTCGTAATTACTGTTGTCTTTTTCTTATTTTGCTGAGCTTCGCAAGCAATGTTGCACAATATAAGAGACATTAAAAACACTAACGCTTTCATACTATTATTGCTACAAATTAATAATAACTGTTAAAAAAATTCTTGGATTGGGAGACGATCTGAATGGGCTGATTCGTCTGACCCGTTATCTAATTACCCGGGGCCGGGAACTGTAAGTTCTGATCGACCGATTGAATTAAAGACATAAATACCTCCTTTAATTTAATGATTAAACCATATTACAATTTTCTGTTTTAAAGGTGATTTCACCTTCTGTTTTTACCACAACTGCTGTGCCAATCTTAGCATAACTGACACCCTTTCTGTTTCATGTGGCTGTCTGTATCTCTCTTATTCTATCAGCACCCAGGTATAGCTTTCAGGCTCCAGCGTACAGGTATATTCAACTTCATAGTTCCTGTTCAAAGTATAGCTTTTTGCAGCTTTCCCCTTTTCCATCAGCTTAGCAACAGAGGTTAAACCGGTATAATAAAGAGGAACCTTAATTGTCCGCGTAATTTTCTCTTTTAATGGATTGTACAGCATCAACATTCCTTTGTTCTTTAGCCTAGGGTTTACATGGAGCAAACCATCCCAGTCTCTTCCATCCGCTCTGCGCAAATGGATGATTTCTGAATTCAGAATGTCACGGTATTTCTTATACCAGTCTATCACCTTGACTACGGTCAGTCTTGTATTTTCAGTATCGTACAACCTTGGGCCGCGATAGCAGGCCTGAACACCGGCACCATAATACTGCATCATCAATTGCTCGTAATCTTTAAGGTGGTCTTTTAAAGGTTCCAGGACAGCCTCAGGTCCTCCACCCTGATATTTAGTGAGTGGAACAAAGCCCCAGCTCATAGAAGCGGTCTTCTCCCAGGTCCCATCAAAGATATTCTGACGGTTCAGGATCAATTGGTTTTCTCTTGGCAAAGAAAAGTTCACTTCCCGGTAGCCAATTGCAATTTTATTCGTTCCGTCCAGAAAATACCAGTCGGGCGCATTGATATAGACGCCCCGTCCATTTAACCAGCGGTACAATTCCTTCTGAATATTGATCTGCTTCCATTGAGAATCTTCCAATCCCTGGTGTCCCGGATGACTGGTTGAAGCGCAGACATCGCCTGGATATGGCCCATCATTTTCCCAGATATCAAAACCTGTTTTCGAATAAAAGGCCTTAATCTTATCCCGGTATCCCAATCCCCATTTACTGCCAAAACATGGAGCATTGCCAAAAAAGGCGCCACCAGGTTTACCTGTTTTGGGGTTAATGACATCATCTTCATCGCTGATTCTGCGGGAGCTGAAAAGGGAATAACTGCCAATAAAAACCTTTTTTTGATGCGCATAGCCGGCAAGGTCTTTCCACTTCTTAATATTTGTGGCACTGGTATCTTCTACATTACAATGACTGCCAAAACTGAGTATAAGTGCTTCATACCCCGTTGCCGCACATTGGTCTATAGCATTGCGTACTTCATCATCGTTCTTGCTCACGAGGTGCATAAATATCGGATTTGCCGTTGTCCATGGTGCAATGGAATTATACATTTTCCGTATAGCAAGGCCTCTTCTTTCCCTGTCATAGCTGTCCATCAGCAATTCATAAGTACGTATGGAGTTAAATACTTCTCCTTTTTTAAATTCGATTCCGGAGACCTTATCCGGATAAATTTCCAGCAAACAGGGTGTTTGATAATCGTAATTTACTTGTGAGGTGTAGGTCGAATCTACCTTCCAATGGGTAGTCTGATCGCTCAGATCATACCTCATGGCATTATTAAAAGCATAATTACTTTCAAAATAAATGCCTTGAGGTTTTGCCATTTTATCTACCCCTCCCACTACCGCACTTTGTTCTTCTACCATTCCTAAGATCTCATTCACTACACGGCCAATCGTAAAGGTTTGATCACCCTTATTTTGGATGGACAGCGATTTTACAATTAAAGGAAGGCCATCATAGAGCTCATAGTTTATACTGACTTCCAAACCAGATAATTGAGGCGAACTTCCACGATAATGAAAGGAAAGTACTTTCCCAGTGGCTTGCTGATGATTGGATGCCCAGAATTTACTTTTCCAGTTTAATTGCGAACGGATTGGATTGACTTCAAAATTAATCATCTTAAAATCCTGATCACCCGGAGTAAAACGATCCAGCCATTCCGGTAAAATATAAGCATTCTCTTTCTGCCCGGTCAGGCCACCGATATTGTAATCTTTCCCATTGATATTAATCCTGGCCTCTGGTTTTACTGATCTCAGTAATTGTTGCCCGTTTACCTGGTTCAGGTAATCCATACAAACCACATTGGGTTCAATCCTGAATGTCCTTTTGACAAGACCATTATCGAGCGTGACTTCTTTCTTTGTTTCCTTTACTTTAACGCTTGCGGTATATGCAGTTGCGTTTAACAACCAGTCTTTTTTTATCGGTTTCTGAGCCATCAAGGCTGATGTAGAGCTGATCAGACCAAAACCAATCAGGGATAAATCAAGCAGGATCTGCTTAATGGTGATTTTTTTCATTCGTGTTTATTTGGTGTTTGTTGGTTAAGCAGCTGGCATATACTGATGCCAGCTGCTGTGGTTTCTTGTTTTAAAATTAATACATTTTAGCTAATGGAAGTGATAACTCTGCCTACAATTTATCGAATGCTTTTTTATGAACAGGCATTGGAAGGATATTCCGGATGGAAAAGTAATTGCAGGAAAAAGGAAAACTTAAGATCAAAAAAATAACCGCCCCTTATAAAGAGACGGTCGGGTTTGGAAAGGTATAGATAAACGCACAAATTTGAGTTTACGAGATTTCAATTCTTCTGGTCACCTGTTTGGCTTCTTCTTTTTTCGCCACCTGGATCTGAAGCACTCCATCCGTATAATTAGCTTCTATTTTTGCATCGTCAGCACTTTCAGGTAAAGAAAAAGAACGTACAAAAGAAGTATAGCTAAATTCCTTTCTGCTGTACTGCCTGTTTCCCTGAACCTCTTGATTTCGTTGCTCTACAGATACACTGAGTATGTTTCTATCCAGCTTAATATCAAAATCCTGTTTATTTAGACCGGGTGCTGCCATTTCGATATGGTAGTCATTTTCGGTCTCACTGATATTTACTGCCGGTATTTTTGACATCAACCTGTCAGAGAAGAAAGAATCGTTGAATACAGATTCAAAAATATCATTGAATCCGTTAGTTAGTGAATTTCTTTTGTTTTCATTAAATTTAATAAGTGACATAATAAATCCTCCTTTTTGTTTAGAAAATGATACATCAGATAAAAAAAATACATTTAATTTCGTAATGCATACTTCAAGTCTGGTGCCAATTCAAAAAAGCAGCGAAAAAGAAAGCAACAAAGTACCAATAAACTGAAATAAATTCATTATTAAGGAAAAAATGACAGTCTAAATGCCAGATTTTCCTGTAAGATCGTTTAAGCGTGATTTATCCTAACCAAGTTCCATTCCATTAGGAGCAGAAACTTGTCCTCCGGATCCGAATCTTGCGACCAATTGATAGAAATTACTCAATTGCCCATTTGCATTTCGATCTTTATATAAAAAGTCTAATTCTTCTTTTTCGAAATCATTAAAGAAATCTGCCCAGGTGATCTCTTCGAGGTCTTCCTGCTTTCCATGTTCTGAAAAATGGATTTTCAATATTCCTTCTCCCCCATTGGCCTCAGCTCCTGTCATCCTGCAAGGAATACCTTTTCGCTGCTCAGCCCATCTTCTGATGACCTGATGATCGTGTGTTTGATTGGAACTACTCATGATGAACTTGTTTAAACTGTTTATTTACTGATATTAAAGACGTATCAAATTTACCTCTTCTGTTTTTGAGACAATTAAAGGAACTTTTTCCACGGTAACAAAACTCAAATCCAGTCCGAATCCCTTTTCCTCAGATAAACTAAAATGTTTCAATGTATTATAGCAGGCAACGATAAACCTCTCCATAATACTTAAAGTATTACTGCGGGAAAGTACCTTTTGAAGTACCACAAATCTAAAATCTCCAATGATATGATGTTTTCTTAAAGATTGATATTGACTAATAATGTCTACTTCTTTACTTTTAACCAATTCCTGTACCACCAACCTGAACAAATGACTAATCCTTTGCTCTATCCTGAAACCTAATTTAAAATCTATTCTGATCAGCTTTCCAGAGATGAGAGGAATTACCTTGTAGTGTCGGCCATAAGGCTGATCCAGAACATCCACATGCACCAGCCAATACACATCAGCTCTTTTTGGCTGCTTTTGAAGGATAGAATAAATGATCGTCGACTCCAGCTCCGAGCTGAATTTAGCACTCGTTAAATAGACCAGTTGAGAAGCATATTTAGGAACAGAAATATCTGAACTTAATTCCCGGATGATGGAGTAATAATTTTCCAGGTCCACAAACCTGACATATTTATTCTTTATTTTTCTTCCTTTAGACCAAGACCACATGATAAAGAACAACACACAGCCTACAGTTAAAGCAAACCAGCCGCCGTGAAAAATCTTAGCCAGGTTTCCAATAAAAAAAGTAAGTTCAATTAATCCATAAGTCAATAAAAAAAGAACTACCAGATAACCTGGCACCTTTTTAAGCCGCAGATATATGGAAACCAATATCGTAGTCATTAACATCGCAATGGTAATTGACAAGCCATATGCAGCCTCCATATAAGTAGATCTTCTAAACAGGAAAATCACCGTAATACAACCAAGCCATAAAATGAGATTCATAGAAGGAACATATAATTGCCCCTTCTGAATGGTAGGATAGTTTATTCTCACCTTCGGCCAGAGGTTCAACCTGACCGCTTCCGCAATTAAGGTAAATGAACCTGAGATTAAAGCCTGACTGGCGATAATCGCGGCAAGGGTAGCAACCCCTATACCGTAGTAAAGAAACCAGTCGGGCATTAAATGATAAAAAGGATTCTTGTCATTCAGGCGAGTCCCCTCCTGTGTCATAAGCCAAATGCCTTGTCCGAAATAATTCAATAAAAGGCATGTTTTAACGTAAATCCAGCTGATTCGGATGTTGGACCTCCCACAGTGTCCCAAATCCGAATATAGGGCTTCCGCACCTGTGGTGCATAGGAAAACACCTCCAAGGATGATCAAAGCTTCAGGACTTGTCGTTAGAAGATGGTAGGCATAATAAGGATTTATCGCTTTAAAAACTTCAGGTGCTCTGATGATAAAGGTTAAGCCCAAAATTGCGAGCATCGTGAACCAGAGCCACATTACCGGCCCGAATGTTTTACCCACAATTGAAGTCCCATATTGCTGAATAAAAAAAATGCCGGTAATGATGATAAGAACAACAGGAATGGTAGGAAGTCCCTGATATTTAATTTCCAACCCTTCAATGGCGGAGGAAACAGTAATGGTCGGCGTGATGATCCCATCGGCCAGTAAAGCGGCCCCTCCAATCATCGCAGGAATGACCAGCCATTTCCCTTTCCGCCGTACAAGAGAATATAAGGAGAAAATCCCTCCCTCTCCTTTATTATCAGCCTGTAAGGTGATCAGAATGTATTTTACAGTGGTCTGGAGCGTAAGAGTCCAAAAAATACAGGATAAACTGCCAAGAACAAGCTCAGAAGTAATCAGCCTGTTTCCGATAATCGCTTTAAAAACATATAAGGGTGAAGTACCAATATCACCGTATATAATACCTAAACTGATCAATAGCCCCGCAGCCGATAATTTATGGACCCTTTTATCTGTTAACATGACCTATAAAAAACAAACGAAATTTGCTAAGGTTTAAAAAAGTTCTTCCTGTCTAAGACTTTATAAATAGAATGAGGATATCCCTAAAAACAAAGTATTTTTGCATCAGGAGTATAAAGCAATCAGATTATGATAGAAGAAGAGGAAGTGATACTTGTAAACACCAACGATGAGGTGATAGGAACGATGCCAAAATTGGAAGCACACCTCCAGGGCAAGCTTCACAGGGCATTCTCTATTTTCATTTTTAACGCATCAAAGCAACTGTTATTACAACAACGGGCGTTAAATAAATACCATTCTCCTGGCGAATGGACCAATACCTGCTGTAGTCACCCCAAGCCTGGAGAGGAAACTACTGATGCAACGGTAAGGAGGTTACAGGAAGAAATGGGCATGGAATGTAAAATGGAGCCGGTTTTTAGTTTTCTTTATGAAGCTGAAGTTGGGGATGGCTTGATAGAAAATGAATATGACCATGTGTACTTCGGAACAAGCGATAATCTGCCGCAACCCAATGCCGAAGAGGTTAGTGCTTTCAGATATGTAGATATGGAAGAACTAAAAGCCGACCTGATTGAACATCCGGAAAACTACACTGCCTGGTTAAAAATATCGTTTGAGCAGGTCCTGTTTCATTATTATAAAATGTTTGATAAGGAATTTTAGTAGATTTGTCTCTATAATAAACGCTCCATGCACAAAATCTGGTTTACTTCTGATCACCACTTCGGGCATAACGGAATCATTCAATATGCCGGAAGGCCATTTGAAAGTGTAGAGGAAATGGACGAAACCATGATCCGGAAATGGAATGAAAAGGTAAATGATAAAGATGCAGTCTATTACCTTGGAGATTTTGCACTCAACCGTCCCGAACGACTAAAAGAGATTCTTAAACGCTTAAACGGAAGCATTTACCTCATCACCGGTAATCACGAAGTCTCCGCCCTTTCCTGTAAAAAGAGGTTCGAGTGGGTGAAAGATTATTATGAACTGAAAGTGAATGACGATACCGTACCAGGTGGAAAACAAAAAATCGTGCTGTTCCACTATTCGATTAGAAACTGGAATGGCAAAGGAAAAGGAAGCTTCCATTTATATGGCCACTCCCATGGAACACTGGAAGAAGATAGGAATTCACTATCCTTTGATATTGGCGTAGACAACCATGATTTTTACCCACTTGAATATCAGGAGGTGAAGGCTATGATGTTAAAAAAGGAATCGGCACTTCAGATCCTCAGACGCGAGCCTACGGATAGCAAGTCCATAGAAAATCTACTGTAATCAGGCTAATTTACAGCGCTGATTTAAATGAACGTGGACTTTCTCCAACCTGTTTCTTAAAGAAATTATTGAAATTCTGTGGGTGGTAATAATGTATAAGGGTTTCTTGCTTATCCACAATGACCAAAATTACATATTTATACCTGCCGGCGATGCGAATTTCATCAAATCTGTATAAATATATATTGAGCAATATCATTTTTATACCTGCTTTAAGGCATTTTTATCCTTGGCATACACCTATAGATTTGCTTCAAATAAATATTACTGATATGAAAAAGTTAATTGTATCTATGGCGCTAATGATGGCCGGACTTTACGCTTATCCTCAATCCTCCCAAACCGGAGAACAGTGGAGAGTCAGACTTAGAGGAGTCGCAGTTATTCCTCAGGAAAGTGCTTCAATCGGAGTGATAGGTGGTGATGCCAAAATTTCAAACTCCTTTATTCCGGAACTGGATTTCACGTACTTCTTTAACAAACACTTTGCGGCGGAACTGATTCTTGGAACCACCAGACATAAGGTGAGTACGGTTGGTTCTGACCTCAGTGCAATAGGTGCAGCAAGCTCGGCAAAGGTAGATCTGGGCAAGGTATGGTTACTCCCACCCACCCTGACCTTACAATATCATTATCCCGTTGGAAAGTTTAATCCTTACCTTGGAGCAGGTGTCAATTACACCATTTTTTACAGTGCTGATGAAGGTCCGGTAGTCAAAGGAATAAAGTATAAGGACAAGTTTGCTTTTGCAGCACAGGCTGGCTTTGATTACGACATCAGTAAAAGGTTGTTCATCAATGTGGATCTGAAGAAAATATTCCTTTCTACCACCGCTACTGTTGATGCGTCGAACCTTACACCCTCAGGAAGCCCACAATTGGCTCCAGTGCTGAGCAATATAGAAGCAGATGTAAAAATCAGGCCCTGGTTATTGGGTGTAGGCATTGGCTGCAAGTTTTAGCCGTTTGAATTTCTTTGAAAACTATTTTACATGGCCTTTCCGGAATGATTTCGGAAAGGTCATATCTGCCCGTATAATGTGGCAATTCCTTCTTCTTTTTCTGCCAATTGAAGCAGTTCTTTCTGAAAACGATCAATCGCAGCCGGCTCCACAATAATTTCCAGCTTGAGCTTGTCTTTTTCCTCTTCCCGGTATTGGGTACATACATTAGATTCCAGATGTACTTCTACACCCACAATTCCATTTACCCCAACAGGATAGTATTTCATAGAAAAATAAGAGATGCTATCTTTCTCCCCTGCTTCATAAAATAAAACCTCCCTGCCTTTTGGATAAGCAATTAAAGACCTCGCAAAGGCTGATAAGGGCTTAGATTGTTCATATACTTCAGTCCTACCATAAAAGCCACCGTTAAAAGCACTGACAGACATTTCAAACATATCGTCATCTTTCCAAATCACTTTTACTTCAATAAATGGTTTTTGCAGGTTTAAATTCATTTTGACAAGTTAAGGATCAAACCTATCATTTCTTTTGATTAATTACTCCAAAATGATCACCTTTCGCTACCTGCCTTTTCGCAAACATCATCAAGGGACACTGCTCGGGTAGTGTTATGGTTGATTTTTATCGTTCTCTATGTTCTGGCCGAATATGGTGCGAAGTCTTTGCAAGTATTCTTCGACTCCGACCCGAAGAAGAGTCGAACGAAACATAGAGAAGAGTCGACCAGTATCACAACTCAACCATAACACTACCCGAGCAGTATACCGACTGTAGTTTTAATCGCAATTCAGCATTTCTTTATTTTGATCTGCTATGAACAGGAAGTTATAAATTCTCCAATGCTTTCTTTACGCCTTCACCTACTGCTTTCGCAGATTGTGGGTTTTGTCCGGTTACCAATCGCTGATCCGTTACCACATGTTCCTGCCATGGAGCTGATTTCTCATAAATTCCGCCACGTTCTTTCAATTGATCTTCCAGTAAAAACGGAACTACATTTTCCAGTTTAACAGCTTTCTCTTCTTCATTCGTGAACCCACTTACTTTTTTACCATCAATCAGGAATTTTCCGTTGCTTAGTTTGATGTTTACCAATCCGGCTGGTCCATGACAAACTGCACTAACCACCCCATTGTTTTCATAAATTTTAGTGGCAATACCTGCGATTTCCTGATTATCAGGAAGGTCCCAAACTGCTCCATGCCCCCCGGCATAATATATCGCTACGTAATCGTCTGCTTTTATTTCCGAAGGTTTATGGCTATTGCTGATCTTTTGATGATATACCTGATCTTCCCAAAACTCTTTGTTCACGGCATCCGAAAGATCGAATCCATCGACCGGTGGATTGCCACCTTTAGGACTCACAAAATCTATTTCATAACCGGCTTCTTTTAATACTTTCCAGGCGTGACTAACCTCTCCGAGGTAATAACCTGTAGCTTCTCCGGTACTTCCTTTTTTGTCATGGCTAGTCACCACAAATAAGACTTTCTTTTTCATCTGATTAGATTTGAGGGTTTGCGCATTTGCTGTATTTACAGAGGAGAAAATGGCGCAACATGCAAGAACCATCATTCCCTTTTTAATCATTTTCATAGTATTGAATTTAAACACCTCCATTATTACAATGGACAAGGGCACAAAGTTTCAATAAAAATAGAAGCACTAAAAGGAAGCTGGTCACAAAATTTATGTGATTACAATCACACTATGGATGACTGAGACGACTCAATGTTTCTCTTGATACGCCTATATAGGCAGCAAGCAAGGTTTTTGGTAAACGTTGCAAGAGCTTAGGATTCAATTTCAAAAACCGGTTATATCGTTCCTGTGGATTCTTGTTCAACAGGAACAAAATCCGTTGTTGTAAGGCAACATAACCGGCATGGGATTTCTTACGGAAAAAATTGGCCATCCCCTTTATCTCATTGCAAAGTAACTCCCTGTCTTCCGCAGAGATCACCAACAGCTCACTGTCTTCAATACAGTCGATATTAATGCATGCCGGAGTATGGTATACCAGAGATTGGTAGTCTGAAATCCACCAATCTTCCATCGCAAATTGAAGGATATGTATCTTTCCATCCTCATCGGTATGATAGGCTTTAAGCAGCCCTTTGACTACCCAGTAATCATGAAGCACCGTTGAACCCTCTTGTACCAAAAACTGATGTTTTTTAAGCTTCTTAACACTAAATTTAGAAATCACCTCATCAAACTCTGCATCTGTTAATATGGTCATTTTCTCTATGTGTTGACGGAAGGCTAGGCTCATCTTCAAATCTATTCAATTTTTCAAAATAGAAGTACACAATAAGTTTAAACATGGTCTTTTTTACTAAAACAAATACCGACTAAACTGATTATGGAAATTTACTCCTATTGTTTTCTACAAAGTGGTAAAGTGTATTGATAAGTACCGGTCTTTGTGTTTCAAACAAATTGCTTTGTGCGGTAAGTTCGGCTGTCTGGCTTACAAACCCATCTTTTTCTAAAAAAGCTTTTTGCTGAGGAGCCTGAGCGATAGCAATTGCCCGGGCTTCTTTTAAAGTCCCGGCTATTTCAGGCAACAAAAGTTGCCTATGGATCAGATCGGTTACCACATCCAGGTGAAAATATAACGCAGTTTCAAAATCCTCCCAACCAGCAAAACCAAGCCATTCCATCAGCATGACCAGACAAAACACTTCCGGTTGAAGCCGACTCAAAGCATCAGGATGCAGCCAGTATTCCCGGATCAGTTGCTCTTTTTCTACTACTGCCGCGGCGATTTTTTCCAGCGCTTCTTCCTTATCTTTATTTCTTCTGATGATCAGTTCTGTAAGGGTAAAGCGCGCTTCGTCAATATGCTTTAATGTCGCAGCAATATCAAAGTTATGCTCCAATAAATGTGCTGAGGCCTCCAATTCAGAAACACCGGTCTTCTGTACAATTAAGGCGATACACTCCTGTCTGAAATAACCTGCCGCCGCTTCCACATTTCCACCTGCCTTTTCAAGGAGACTAAGTCCATGACGCAGTCCTATAGGGAGCTGCTGCCTTAAATTTTCCAGTTTATGTTTATCAATTTCGTCCACAGTTCCAATTAAAGCTGATCATGCCAGTGCTTACCATTAAAAAAAAGCTTTGCGCTAAGGTAATTATTATTGACCCATGTGAACAAGAGTTTCGTTTTTTCATTATTTTGGGCATTATGGCATTGGATTTTCACCGGCTCGATAACAGCGACTACTTATTTGGACTCGACACAGCTAAATACAACAGGCTTGAAGAAATATTTGAAACCTTTAAACATTGGACGGGCTTAGCAATTGATCCTTATACGGACAATCGCCTGTCGGTCGACCATCAAAAAGTACTCCTCAGAATAATTGATGATTATGTGGCTAAAACAGACCTCAACAAGGATAAATCAAAGACCACTGCGATTTTGGAATTCAGGGGATTATTAGCCTATTTATCAACTAACAATTGGGAGATAGAACTCCTGGGAGATTAAAAAAACTCCTTTAAACCACTAACATATCATGACACATCAACAGATCCTGGCTAAAGTTGCCAATAAATATTTTGCACGTTGTATTGACGACGAGATTGCCTATCTGACCTACCAGGCAATGCTGGGTCCGCAGGCCAAAAACAAAGCTCCGGAAGAATGGCTGACAGAAATCCTTCCTCAACTATTAGCGAGATGGAACTGTTTGCTTGAAGCCCCTGAAGTAAGCGAATCAACAGTACATTCCACCTGGCTTGCCATCGCAATCACCTTACACAAATATGGATTTCAGGACAAAGACCTCACACAAAAAGCAATAGATGCGATTGACTATATGAACAAGCATGTGTTGTCAAGCGATGATTTATTTAGAAAATCCGAAGAGATAAAAACATTCCTGAAATCCAGTCCGGAGCCCTTAAAACGAAAACCGGCTTACCAGGACAGTGTCACCTTTTTTAGAGCGGAAGATGTCATTTCTATACAATACAACAAGCATTTCTACGTAGCCTATGTTCATGAAGTAAATACAGGAAATGAAAGGCCTGTGGTTGAGTTCTATGATGGTGTATTTGAAAGCATTCCAACTTTAGACCAGGTGAAAAATCTCAAAGCAAAAGGTCGGGGAATTGAAAAACCAGTCATTTCGAAATTTGGGATCTACAACAGAACACATTTACCGGATTTTGCGAATCAATTTGTTTTACTGGCCATTGGCGTAAAAGAAAAACCGGATAACAGTATGTTGGAAATACCTGCCGGACTTTATACCATGAGCAGTTTATATGACATTCAACTTAACATCAGACAACTATTTCTTCTAAAAGGCTAACCTTAAAGCAGGATTAATCCAGGTATAGATCTTTTAATTATTTAATTTCAGAACATTAAATTTTGGGACGAATTGCCCTATTTAACGGCAATGGAACTTCGTAAATTTAAAAACGAAGGGACATGCCGAAACCCCTGAAAGCAGTAGGCAAAAATTAGAGTTTTATTCTTTTTGATCTATAAAAGAAACGCGATGAACAATCCTGCTGATTTTCGGATCAGCAGGTTGTTTAATTGCGGCTATTTCATAAAAAAAAATCCCCTCACCTTACAACTTGACTTTCACAAAATACAACCTGTTCCGGTCTACAGATTTGGTAAAGGGCAAAATTTTCTGTGCAAAAGTTCCTCCCGGCCCTGGAATTACACCAAAATCATCGTCGTTGGAAATGACCAATGTATTTCCATTGATCAGCGCCAGGCCTTCTGCTTTATCATGAGGGTAAATCGAAGGCAAATTCTTTAGCAGATCCAGAACAACGGACTTACTTACGGGAACAATACCGGCGGTAGTCAAACCTGCCTGATCTTTCAGTTCTTCTACCGTCTTACCGGAATACAGCTTACCTGTAGCGGAATTGTTGGGATCAGAGATTTCAGTTGCTCCGGAAAGATCAATCTTAAAAACCTTTTTAAAGGTCGCAGCTGATGTTGACGCTCCACCATAACCTCCGTCTCTTTCGAGTGTCAGAAAAGTAGTTGCGTTGACCGCCAAAATCTCACTTACCCCTGTTAAAGAAGGGTTCTCCATTAAGTAAACGTATTGTTTTGTAGCTGCAGTGGCGATGTCAAAAGTAAGAATCCGCAATACGACAGAATTTGTTGCAGCTGCAGCATTAGGGTTGGACATTGGCGACTGCATAATACCGACCAGTGTTTTTCCATCCGGAGTAATGGCCAATCCTTCCATTCCGCGGTTTGCTTTGCGCTTCGCAAAAACAGCAGGGATACTCCTGCCACCTGTTCCATTGCCAAAAGGATTGATCCTTTCCATGGTACGTCCGTTCGCATCCACATGGAGAATATGAGGACCATATTCATCACTGATCCAGAAACTGCCGTCTGAGGCCCTTACGAGTCCTTCAGAATCTATACCATCGATACTTGGGTTAAGGGTCTTCCCTGTCAGGTCGATCGCTGTTTCACCAGTGGAACCTGATCCCTCTGGATTAGGCAATCCGTTTAACTTTTGTCCGAGGGCATTTTTAAGTTCTATAGTTTGCTCCAAAACAAGCTTTCCGTCTTTTAGTCGGAATTTACCAATCTGAGGCGTAAAATCAGCCTTGCCGAAGATTTTTATATTTGAAGTAGGCCCTTCGGCATTCGGACCACGGTCTGTTAAAAGGTAAAATATATCGGCCGCATTTGGATCTGTTGCCACTGCAGATCCAAATCCCCCATTGTATACTTTCACGCCATTGGATGCCTCGAATAACAATGCCGGATCTGAGGCCTCTGCCATATCAGGATAACTGATCTGTGGCTCAGTACGGTCATTGTGTTTTTTGCAGGAAGCAAAGAGTACCGCAAGGGCGACAGAAGAAAGTAGTAATGTTCTTTTCATAGGTGCTTATTTTTTACAAAAAGAGCATCAGACTATGAACAAATTGTTAAGCCCGGGATAAGTTCCTAAATTTAATACTGATATATTTACAACATCAGTTGAAATGGAATTGATAACGAACACGACGCCCGATAAGAAAGAACAAGAATACATGAATACTGAAATTGTAAAACTGCATACCGCAGGACTAGTGGTCCTGAAAGATGGAAAGCTACTCCTGGCTTTTAGCAAAAATAAAAAGGCCTGGTATCTGCCGGGCGGAAAAATAGATGCGGGAGAAACTTCGCTTCAAGCCATCATCAGAGAGGTAAAAGAAGAACTTAACCTTCACCTCAATAGTAAAAAGCTCATACTTTATAAGCACATTACCGCAGCGGCCTATGGTGAACATAGCCATATCCAAATGGAACAGGACTGTTTTATGTACAACCTGACAGAAAAAATAACACCCTGCAATGAAATTGAAGAGGTACGCTATTTTGATCTGGAAACCTATCTGCAGGAACCAGCTCAGGTTCCCGGTGTTTTAATGCTTTTCAAAAGCCTTGAAAAAGACGGAATAGTACCTGCTCATATTTAAGGGCAGCTAACTATCAACAAAATAACTTTTTTCCTCCGCTTTCTTTTAACACATTTTAACCTTTCTTTAACATTATTTAACGCAACTTGGTTGTATTTTAGAAGCTTTCAAAGTTAGCAATCAGGAAGTCCCCCCGACTTGATTGTTTTATCATTAAGCCAGGCAGATAGATGGATGTCTTTCTACCTGGCTTTGATTAATTAACCGTTGCCATCCGTGCTCAGTATCTCGCTCATATAATCGAAAAACGGACGCATTTCCAGAAAGGTTTGCCCTGCTTCTTTTAAAAAATCTTCACTAAGCACCTGCTCATCTGAAAATGACCTGATCAGCAAGAACTGCTTATACCTTAACAAATCAATTGCTTCATGCTCCAGATCGAATCCCTTAGGCTTTGTTTTTAACTGATCGCCCTTTAATCCGCCAAAACAGGAGACAAACGAAGGGCTGTTGATGATCTTTCTCAAAGGCCCATCATCAAAAGAGATGTCATCTCTGATGAGTTTTAAATCTGCAGATGATGGTCCCCAGAAACCTCCGCCAATAAAACTCCTGCCTTGTTCAAGATGGAAATAATATCCGCCTCTGCGGAATTTGGTGGCGCGGGTAAAGCTTCCGCCCCAATAGGTCTGATAAGGTGTTTTATCATGGGAGAAGCGAACATCTCTGTAGATGCGGTATAAAGCGCGTTTTCCGGAGGCAGTCTCGATCAGATCATGAGTCCGGAGTCCGGCTAATAAACCCTCTGCGAAACCTTCCATAAGGATCTTTTCCTGCTCAAATTCAGGTTTATGCTGATTGAACCAATCTCTGTTATTGTTGTTTTTTAACTGATTTAGAAAATCAAAGCCAGACTGATGTACTCGTAATGTTTTTTCAGAATAATTTGCCATGGGGCGTATAGAATATATTTTATGTTTATGCTTTAGCAAGCAGTTTAATATCTGTTACTTCGAGAATTTATTTTGGATAGCCTTTTAATACACTGTTGATCATGGCCAGTCCAACTTCATGCATGGTGCTGACGCGATCTGGCATCAGCATTTCTCTGCAAATATAGGATCGTATCATAAGTAATATGACTATAATCAGACTCATTTATGCCGTTTGAACTGATCCCTGCACAATAAAAACAAGCGTCACAACCGGTTAACTGCCCGGAAAATTCATCCGGATTCAGAAAAGAGGGAAGGATACATTCTTTCAACCGGGGATGCTTCAGGCCCTTGGATTTGCGGTTTACCATCAGTACTTCCTTTACCAGAGGATGTTCCAGGCAAGCCAGCAGCCCCCCTTCCCCCTCCAGGCCGGTAGCTCCTGTGAGGTTTACTTTGATTTCCATGATTCAATATACAAATATGAAAGCAAACCTATAAATATTACAAACCAGGTCCTGATCCGGAAGATTTATTTAGTAATATTGAATAAACACTTATTTCGAAACCTTATTATTTCTCAAACATGAAAATTACACTAGACCTTAAATCCATCATGATTGGATTTTTAGGGGCCGCTTTGCTGGTCTCTATCATTAGTTTCAAAAACAATAGCGATGAAAACGAGGGTAAATTTAAGACCGTCATCGGAGAACAGGGCATTGTGATTCTGGATTCACAAACAGGAGCCTATATCATTGCCCCGGTCATGAGGGATTTTGGTAAGGTCCAATGGATCAAAGGAGATTTTTACAATACCCATAAAACAGGGAAAGACAATAAAAAAGAAAACTAGAGCGTAAATCCCTGCCTTCTTACTTAGAAGACAGGGAATTTATTTAACGTAAAAATTGATTTAAACCACAATTCGACTACAACAACGCTTTCAGCTTCTGATCAATATCTTTCTCTTCTCCTGAACGAACAAGGATCTTTCCCTCCTTATCCAACAAAATGTAAAAGGGCAAAAAAGGAGCTTCATACTGAGAGATGACCCTGGCCGTTCTGTTTTTTACCGGGAACTCATCAGCCACCTGGATCCAGGGCATTTGTTCCTGATCCAAAGCCCTGATCCAATCCGATCTCCGGCTATCATTAGTAATGCTGACGATCTCAAATCCTTTAGGCTGATATTGCTGATAGACCTTTTTCCAATGAGGGATTCCTTCCCGGCATGGCTTACACCAGCTGGCCCAGAAATCAAGCATCACATATTTCCCTTTTAAGGAAGAAAGCTTAAATGAACTGCTATCCCTTTTTAAAAGCTGGAAGTCCGGCGCATTTTTCCCAACCATCACTGCCTTTCGGGAGTTGACACGCTTCAGAATCCCCCGGTAATAAACGGATTGCTTCGCTGCTCCATCCATTTTGCTCAACAGCGCATCTATTTCGGGGATGGCCATATCGGAATTCATCCGGTAATAATTGGATAAGATGTACGCGCCTGCTACCGATGACGGCTGTTTAACGAGGTATTCATTAATCCATTTCAACTGCCAGGCATTACTCAGTTTACCCAAAGAATCAAACTTCAATTTCATTTTTTCCTTTAGCTTCGGATCCTTCTCTGCATCATATGCTTTATTCAATCCTGCAAATGCATCCGCAAATTTCAGCTGTTGAGGCTCCTTGTCAAAGGTCTGGTAAGACTCCTGATTGCTGGAACCAGTAATGACCGGATCTTTTAAATTCGCCCCTTTATCGCCTCCATATCCGGTATAATCGTAATGGAGTGCCCCTGCAGTGTCCGATGCGAAAGTCATATCGCTGTTTTCTACAAAAACATTGGCTACCCAATTGCCGGGCTTAACGATAATCGTCATCATTTCCGGATTTTCCACTTTTCCTTTTAATTCAAAGGCACCATTCCTAAAGACGACACTGTCCAGCACTTTCCTGGTCCGTTCCTCTTCATCAAACTGCTGAAGGACCACGACTCCGCTATCCACTCCTTTTATGGTTCCTTTAATGCTAAAACTATCTGATGCAGAGGGCTTACAACCCGCTCCCAGCAGCAACATCAGGCCACCGGAAAGCATTATTGAAGTATATTTCATGTACAGTTTAAAGATTAATTGAACAATTCAGCCAGTTTTTTTGTCAGGGCTAAACCACGCAGGTCTTTGGCAATAATTTTCCCCTGAGGATCAATTAACAAGGTGCTTGGAATTCCCATGATGCCATAATAAGTGGAAACCTCATTTTTCCAGCCTTTCAGGTCTGAAACCTGTGTCCAGGGCATGTTGTCGTCCTTAATTGCCTTTTTCCAGTTTTCCCCTTTATCGTCAAGAGAAACCCCGACAACGGTAAAATTCTTGTCCTTATATTCATTGTAAAGCTTCAGAACATTAGGGTTTTCCGCACGACAAGGTCCGCACCAGCTCGCCCAGAAGTCTACGAGCACATATTTACCTTTGAACGCGGAGAACTGTACAGGCTTACCATCGGTATCATTCTGCCTGAAATCCAGCATCGGTTCTCCAATCGCACTTCTTTTTAAAATGGCCAGACGCTCAGAGATGCGCTTGCCCTCCTCACTTTGCTGCGCCGATGGAGCAAGTTTATCAAAGGCCAATGCCACCTCATCATAACTTCCCATCATTGCCTTTTCTGAAACCATACTAATGCTTAAAGGACTTGCAGGGTGTGCAGCAATGTAATTGTTGTTCCGCTCCCTCCGCTGTTTCCTTAAATCATCGACCTTTTCCTCCAATGCAATCTGCTCATCCTTGCTTACCTTCCCCCATTTTTTATACAAAGGAGATTCCTGATCATCAAGGTCTTTCAAGGTTTTATCATAAGCCTCATATTCGTCCTGCGACTTAGATCCGGTGATCTTTATTTCGTCAGTGCTTTTTCCTCCGCTGATTTTAATGTTTCCACTTTCCACGAAAAACTGATAATACCTTCCGAAAAGCATCGTGCCTACCTTCTGTGGTTCAGCCATTTTCGTCACCCATTTAAACTGGCCGTTATTGACCTTAACAGTATCCGTCACCGCTTTCCCATCTTTAAAGTAATAGATAGAGATTTCTTTTTCTTTCAAACCTTCCAGCTTACCTGATACGTTTGCCGTTTGCGCATAAACCGTAATGCCGCAGCACAACAAGGCGGGCATGATTAATTTTAATTTCTTTATCATCTTCGATTATTTTAATAGTTCTGCTAATTTTTTATCGAGGTCCTCATCAGAACCACCATTGTGATCTCCGTACCTGCCTATAATCTTTCCCGATGGATCGATCAGGATTTTTGTAGGTAAAGAATGAATGCCATACTTCTCAGAAATGTCTCCCGGATTAGGTAGATCTTTCATCCTCAGGTCCATATCCAAGCCACGCAAAACGTGATGCCAAATGCCTATTTTATCCTGATTTACTGCCTTTTTCCAGGCTTCATGATTGCGGTCATCATCAGAAACACCGATAATTTCCAGGCCCTTCTCATGGTAAGTATTGTACACATTAATCAGGTGTGGATTTCCCTTGCGACAAGGCACACACCAGCTGGCCCAAAAATCAATGATCACATATTTGCCTTTGAAATCTGAAAGTGACAGCGGCTGATCATTGAGGTCTTTCGCCGTAAAATTTGTAGCCACACTTCCAGGCATTCCGGATTCAATCTTGCGGATTTCCTTGTCCAGCTCCTTTACCGCTTTCTCTTTTTTCATCGCCGCGTTAAAGTTATTGTACACCCTTTTGGTCGAATCCAACCCCATTTGGGCGAGGTAAAACCGCATCATATCTGCAGTCACATAAGAATTGGGATGGGCGATAAAAAAATCATAGGTGATCTTTTTAATCCTGTCGTTATATGGTCCCAGCTGGTCCCGGATTTCTGAAGCTTTTTCATGATCTTTTTCTTTTTCTAAAGCATCGATCACGGGCTGCATCTCCTTTCGGATCCCGGCAATACTTCCCTGGAGCTCATTCAACTCCAATTGGGTTTTCGAACCGGTGATTTTAAAGTTTTTCGGCTCGGTGGAAATACCGGAAATCGTAAGTATTCCGGGCTCCAGGTATACTTCTGTCATCCTTTCCCAAAACTGTTGGCGGGGAATCACCTCCCCTTTCTTTTTAAATAGAATTCTGGCGCCCACAGGCTTATTGATTTTGCCGCTAAGGCTAAATTTCCGGTTCACAATCGGTTTGGATACCTGAACCTGTTTTCCTGCAGCATCGGCATAATAAAGCAGTACAGAATCTGCAGCGCTCACATTTCCGTTAAGCTGGAACTGATTTTTTGCTTGCCCCGTCTGGGCAAAAGATGCTTGTCCCTGGTAAAACAAAAAGGGCAGCAATAAAAGGTGACTTATTTTCATGATTTAGGGTTTTTATAGGTGTTAAAAAAAGGTGTTAATTTTTGCTATAGCCAGGGTTCTGATCACCAATCATTGGATTTTTATCAAACTCCTCTTTTGGAATTGGAAGAATAAAATGGTTCTTATCTGTAATTGCAGGCTTTACCGTCAATACAAAGGACAGTGGCATTCTCAATAGCGCAGACCAGTCCTGACCATCTTCAAAAGATAAGTTCCTGGCAGTTTCATTATAGATCTGAATCAATAGTGCATCTGGTGTATTGGCATTGTCTACTGCAGAGAAATCGCTTACCCCCGCATGTGTCAGCACCGTTTTAAGCAAGCCCTTTGCGGCATTAAGATCCCCACCTGAACGTGCAATCCCTTCTGCCTGGAGTAAATAAACTTCAGTCAACCTCAAGGCATAAGAAAACTCGACCTTTGGCCCTTTATATTTAAGAATCCCATCAGGTTCTGTCCCTACCACACCAATCATCCAGCTGTTTCTCGGATCAGTTGCAAAGAGCGCTTTTAAGGATGCTGTAGCAGTATAGCCCGGACTATTTCTATAAAAATAAGTATCGAATTTACTCACCTGGTTCACTTTTGGAAACAGTCCAAGCATTACTTCTTTACTTTCCAGTCCCTTAGCACTAAAGATGTCCTGAAGATGAGTTTCCAGCAAATACGGGGAATTCCGGATGATGTCGTCCGTCAAAGCAACCGCCTGCGCGTAGTCGCCGGCAGCTCCCCTTATCATAAGGACCCTTGCTTTAAACGCTTTGGCCACCCATCTGTTGGTATAGTAATTTACACTGCTCACTGGTCCATGCGCAATCGCATCATCCAGATCGGCCAGAATAAAATCGTAACTTTCTTTGACAGAGCTCCGCTTTTGAGCAATGTTATTGGTGGTGACGAATTCCTTCCTCAGCAATACACCATAATTGCTGTTGAGGTCATGAAACTCCGCGAAATACCGCAGCAAGCCCTGATGACCATAAGCCCTTAAAAGCCTTGCTTCAGCAATAATCTCCAACTTCCGGCTCCCGGAAAACTGTTGATCCTGAAGTTTAGAAACCTGCTCAATGACCCCATTTGCTGCATTCAACAGGCTATAATAGGTTTCCCACAACCTTGCAACAGAATAATCCGTTGCCGAAATGAGGTTGTTCTCATCCAATGATGATCCCCCATGCGGATAGGTAATATAACCGGCCAGATAAGTGGGGGTAATTTCATGGTTCCCGGACCACAGTATACTAGGTGTCCCCCGATCATCCCCACCCTCAGCCAACCGAAGGTAGACACCGTTTAAAGCCACTTCCGCACTCTTTTGATCAATGATCGCATTTCCTTCCACCTTAGACTGGGTAGGCAATGCATTTAGTTCCTTTTTGCAGGATACTGGAATCCCCAATGCCAAAAAGCACAGGCTGTATATCAGAATTAATTTCTTCATCGCTTTAATATTTTATGATTAAAATCCCATACGAACACCAAAGGTGTATGACTTCACTGTTGGATAAGTGCTCACATCACGTCCGCCTCCGATCACACTTCCCGGATCATCACTCACTTCAGGATCAGGCCCAGGATAATTGGTCACCGTGAAAATATTGGTCCCTGTCGCATATACCGACAGGTTGCTCATCCTCAGTTTCTTTAAGATCTTTTGAGAAACATTATAGGCCAGCGTAAGTGATTTAAGTTTCAGATAAGAGGCATCGTATACGTTTAAATCGGTGAGCATTGGTGTATCATTGAATACATACCTGGGTCTTTCTGATCCGGTATTGGATTCACTATAATGTTCCAGCGCCCTGATCCCTTTATTGGGCAAACTATTGAAGCCCATATCACTCACATCCTTCTGATAAATCAGGTCACCGCCATAAGAAAAAGTAAACAGGGAGATCAGGCTAAAATTCTTGTAGGAAAGCGTATTGGTATAGCCACCAAAGAATTTAGGAGCTGCATGTCCGATGATGTCCTGCTTCCAGAAACTATCTTCAATTTCATACGACATATCTCCGATGTTTAACAATGGGCTGAAAATGCTCCAGTAGGGAAAAGCATTTTTATAATCCTCCAGCTGTTGCGGGGTCTTGATCACCCCTTTTGCTACCCTGCCATACAACAGGCCCAGAGGCTCGCCTTCTTTCACTATACTGGTGCCCAGGTTCAGTGCATTCCGGTCATTTGGATTAGAAAAAGGACCGCCGTCTATATTGATGACTTTGGAAATGTTTCTTGAAATATTGATAGCACCATTCCAGCTGAAGCCTTTACTCCTGACAAAATCGCCATGAAGATCCAGTTCTAATCCCCTGTTCCTGATTTTGGCAATGTTGTAAATCACACTGCTGTAAGAAGAACTGGGTGCAGGTGTAAGGTTTAAAAGTGCGCCGTCGGTTACTTTATTGTAATAGCCGAAAGTACCACCGAGCCTGCCTTTAAAGAAGGAGAAGTCTAACCCAAGGTCCTGCTGACTGGTCGCTTCCCATTTGATATTTACGTTACCGAGTTGATTGGGGACCAGGGCATTTTTATCCGCATAAGCATCCGGAGCGTACAAAGTACGCCACATATGGTCGCCAATGCTTTGAGTTCCGGTCTTACCCATACTGGCCCTGATTTTAACCTCATCGATCCATTTCACTCCTTTCAGGAAGTTCTCCTGAGAAACTCTCCATCCGATGGCTCCCGAAGGAAAATAACCGACCTGATTGGAAGGAGAAAACTTGGAGGAAGCATCAGACCTGCCGGTAAAAGTGAAGAGGTATTTATCCTTAAATACATAATTCGCACGGATATAAAAGGACAAAAGGGAACTCTGGCTAGCCGGATTTGCGCCTTTTACCGATACTGCCGTCGCTGCCGAGCCCAGGTTATTGAGTATAAAATCATCCGGAAAACCTCTTCCTGTAGCGGAAAAGAAATCAGCTTTATTGTTTTCCCAGGAAGTACCTGCCAGAACGTTTAAACGATGATCATCATTAAACTCTTTATTCCAGGTCAGCGTATTTTCAATAAAACTACTCAAAGAGTTAGAACTGGCCTGAGTACCTAAACCGCCCTGGGAATTTTCACGACCATAAAAACCACCGATCTCGACAAAACTTGGCACATAATTTAATTGGTTATAGGCTCCATAGTTGACAGATAGTGTACTCTTAAATTTCAGGTCTTTCAGGATGTCGTATTCAGCGGAGACAGAACCCATCAAGGTATAATCTTTTGCTCTGTTGGTTCCTGCAATTACAGCCAATGGGTTTTGATAACCTCTGTAATCTGAACTGAGCAAACCCAGCTGGGAGTAGGAACCATCGCTGTTGTATGGAGAAAATGTAGGCGGCGCAGTGAGTGCCTGACCATAAACACCGTTCGTAATGTTGTTTTGTGTATAACCAAAATTCAGGTTAGTGATCAGACGTAAGCGTTTGGAGATTTCGCTGTCCAGGTTTATTTTCCCGGAAAGACGGGTAAAATCAGTTCCTTTTATCGTTCCGTTCTGATTGGTATAATTAAGCGAAGTATAATACCTGGACCCGATCCCACCACCGCTTAAAGCAAAATCCGCATTCTGGGTAACACCTGTTCTTAAAATCAGGTCCAGCCAATCGGTATCCGCATCTCCAAAGAAGGAAGGATCATTCAGGATGCTCAGGGCCTGTTTTGCCGTACCTGTTGTTAAACTCAGGTTCAGGCGTTTACGTTCATTGATGTAATTATTGGCTCCTTCTTTAAGTCCGGCTTTATACTGCTCCGCATTCAACACCTTTTCTTTAATCGGATTGTTAAGGCCTACATAATAATTGGCACTAAGGAGTGGTTTGGAGTTCAGCTTTCCCTTTTTCGTGGTAATGATCACTACGCCATTTGCCGCTTTCGATCCATAAATTGCCGTAGCAGAAGCATCTTTAAGGATATCAATACTCTCGATATCGGAAATGTTCAGGCCGGCAAGGTTGTTTAGCCCTCTGGAGAATGCGCCGGAAACACTGTTGTTAAAATCTTCTCCGTAATTGGCAGCCTCTACCGGATTCACGATGTCAGACTGCCCGTTGATGTAATTATTAGAGATCACGGTAGGAATTCCATCAATCACATACAGGGGATCATTTGTTCCAAGAAGAGAGGCCCCTCCACGAATTCTGATCCTTACCGCTCCACCCGGAGATCCGTCTGCCTTGGTTACCTGTACGCCTGGCGCTTTTCCGGCAAGTGCATTGTCGATACTCATAAAAGGAACATCTCTTACTTCATTCACATTTACGGAAGAAACAGATCCGGTCAGGTCCTTTCTTCTGGTGCTTCCATAACCCACTACGACCATCTCATTGAGTTTGTTCAGCTCAGGCTCCATCTGCACTACCATCCCCTGCTTTGCGGGCAGTTCTTTCGTAGCAAGGCCTACACAGGAAAAAACAAGAATCGTGTTTTCATCCGGCGCATTGATAGAAAACTGACCTTCTACATTGGTTGCAGTCGTTTTATTCCCTCCTTTAATTCTTACGCTGACCAGGTTAAGTGGATTTCCATTGAGGTCTTTAACGGTACCATTAATGATCATCACGGTCTTACTTTCTGTCCGAAACTGTGGCTCCCTGAGCTTTTCCTTCACCAGAATGGTTTTATCAAAGATGCTGAAGGTAAAAGGTTGCTGACTGAAGATCTGTTCCAGTGCAAAGGCAATCGGAACATTCGTCAGCGTTAAGGTAACGGGGCTCGACTTCTCAATGAGCTGTGCATCATACAGCAACTGATATCCGCTTAGTTTCCTAAGTTTTTGCAAAACATTTTTTAATGGGGTATTCTTCTCCGTCAAGGTGATCTGCTGGGAATACCCGGATGCTGAAACATGAAGACAGCAGATCAGGACGATAATTGCAGTCAATTTCATAATTAAAATTAATTTAGATTTTAAATCGAAGAATGAAGGGAGACCTTTTTTAGGGCAATAGGGTTCCTTGTATTGAATTTTGAAATTCATACATTTGTTAAGTTAAGGTTGTGGTTCGTTGATTGAGTTATTTTTTTTACGGCTGTGCCTTAATAGAACCAGATGCGGTGCAACGCATCTGGTTTAATTTTTCTTGGCGGTGTATAAATGACTACATAAGCATTGTTTTTAGGTTAATATTTAGTGTTTTAAGTTGATCACTTTAATGGTCTTTTGGTCTATTTCAAACTGTATCCCTCCCGCTATTTCCAACATCTCCAAGACCTTTGAAAGGTTCACACTCCTGGAAATAAATACGGTAAAAAATCTGTTTTCCGGAACATGGCTATAATCGACCTCTACATTATACCATCTGGAGAGCTGCTGTAAGATACTTTTCAGGTCCAGCTCATTAAACAGAAAATTCCCGTCTTTCCAGGCCGTAGCCATTTCAATATCTGCAGGACCAGTCTGAATGGTCTTCCGAAGTGTCGCTTGCTGACCTGGTTTAAGCAGTGCAAAATCTTTCCCCTCAATAGGATTCAAGATGTTCCCGAGACGGTGAACAAGTACTGCTCCCTGAAGCAAAGTCGTTTTCGTGACGTCCTCCTCAGCATAACTGCTCAGGTTAAAATGAGTTCCCAATACCGACAGTTCCTGACGGGCAGTTTTTACAATAAAAGGTTGCTTTTTATTATGGGCAACTTCAAAATAGGCTTCGCCGTTTAATTCAACTTCCCGTTTTTTCAAATTTGTAAACATGGCCGGAAAGCGGAGCGATGACGCGGAGTTTAGCCAGACTTTCGTCCCATCCGGCAGAACAACCTGATATTGCCCGCCTTTTGGCGTTTCAATCTTATTGTATATCGGTTGACCAGTTTTAGCTGTATTTGAAAGCGCAGAAAGGGTATAAATGAGCTGTCCATCTGCCGATTTACTAATGGCAACCCCGGTTTCCTTAGCCAATTCCCCGTTCGCGGCATCGCTTAATACAATTCGTTTTCCATCTGCAAGGGTCAAATAAGCTTTGTTGCCTCCGGCAGGAACATCTTGTTTTGCAATGCTCACAGAAGTTGATCCGCCACGGTGGAGATAAAAGAACAAACCGCTGCTCAGGGCAATCAGAATGACCGCTGCAGCTGCAAAGCGAGGCCACAAACGCAACGGAGTTTTTTGAACTTCCGGCTCCTCATCGAGTCTGCTCCAGATATGATCTATGCGTTGTTCGGCTTCTGCATCGGCGAGATCAATCTCTTCATCTGTTCTCCATTGCAAATACCAGCTTTCCAACATGCCGACCTCTTCTGCAGTACATTGCCCTGCATCGAATTTTTCAAGTAATGATTTTAGTTCTTCTTTGTTCATCTTCTGAGGACACTAATGATCTGGGTTTAAAGATATAGACCATCAACTCCTGCCGAACAGGTAGATCATTTTAAAAAAAATTATTAAGGTTTAATAAAAAAGGCCAGGAAGGTTAAAAACCAGAGTTTTGCCCGCAGGATTCTCAGTGCATTGGTCACCTGCTTGGAAACTGTTTGCTCAGAAAGCTGTAACTGATCAGCGATTTCTTTATGAGACAGATGGTGCTTTCGGCTCAACTCAAATATTTCTCTCATTTTCGAAGGAAGCGCAGCAATCTCTTTCTCAATGAGTACGGTCATTTGATGCTCCCGGACAAGATGATCCGTAATATTAACAGTGCTCTTTGCAGTTTCAAAAAAGGAAGTAATGTAGGCCGATTCGATGTCTTTATGCGCCATGAATTTAAAGACCCGGTTTCGCACCGCTGTATATAAATAACCGGACAGGTGTGTTTTTAAAACAAAGGTTTCCCGGTTGTTCCACAACACTGCAAAAAGATCATGAATGATGTCTTCCGCTTCATCGGCATTTCTTAAACGCTTGTAAACATGCAGGTATAAAAGATACTTATACCTGTTGTAGATCTCGGTAAAAGCAGCCCGGTCTCCCTGCTGCAATAAAATAGCCAATTCACCGTCACTAAGACCAGTATAAGTTATCATCCCCATGTTCCCCTTAACATAAAGGTAACAAACACCTGTCAATGTTGATTAAACAATTTTGAATTTTGAGGGTACTTCCTATTGGCCTTCAGACCTCAGACCATAAAACCATTGGTTAAAAGAAACGGTTAAAGGCCTTAAAAAGGCTTAACCAATTTCTAATAAGTAGAATGAAAAATAATTACAGAAATTAAAATACAAATCCACAACAGTTAAAAATATTTATTTTATAAATTAGTAAACATTTTAAACAAAAAACCGTTATAAGAGTTATAATCATCTAAAATATAAGCCAATGAACCCATTTGACATTGAAGTAACAGTGAGCAACAAAAAAGAAAAGCTACAAGTAGTTCCTTTTGACAAAGAAAACAAGTACAAGCTCCTTAATGGAGAGAAAGAAGTAGGAACAGTATGGCCTGCTGACGGAGAAAATGGCGGTCTATGGAAGTCAGATGTATTCATGACCCACCAGCAGCTGATTGAAATCGGTCAGAAAATTGCACAGCGTAACCAGTACGTATAACACCTACGGGTTACTTTTTTAAAGCGGAAGTTCGATATAGAAAATGGATCCTTTTTCAGGTTCACTTTCCACCCATATCCTTCCTCCATGAGTTTCAATAATCTGTCTGGAGATCGCAAGTCCAAGTCCATAAGGTTGTTCACCTGCAGTTCCCGACCTTTGTCCTTCGCCAGACATATCAAAGATTTTGGTTTTAATTGCTGCCGGAATTCCGATCCCGTGATCTTCCACAGCAATTAAAACCCTTTCTTTTTCTTCCTTTACGCTGATGTTAATGATTGCCGATTCCGGGCTAAACTTAACCGCATTTCCAATCAGGTTACTCATCACACGCCACATCTTTTCTGTGTTTACAGGTATGGTCACATGCACTGCATGCAAAATTAACTGCTGCTTCTTCTCTTCTGCTTTATGACGAAGCAGGTTTACACAGTAATTAAGCAATACATATAAGTCTACTGGTTCTTTCTGCAGGTTTTCGGTCTTACTATTCACCTTGAGCAGATCATTGACCAGATGAAGCGAATTTTGTCCCGATTTCTTAATCATTTCCAGCATCACCAGGTCGTCCTCAGGACGTTCCTGATCTACCAGCATTAAATCAGCCATTGAGGTGATGTTTCCAATCGGATTGCGGAGGTCGTGGGCCACAATCATCATCATCTTCACATTTTCTTCCTGGCTCTGTTCCAGGGAACTCAGTGTTTTCTGCATATTGATGTTCTGTTCAGAAATCTGCTTATTTATCCTTCTGGAATGCCGCAGGTTATACCAGATAAAGAAAAGAATGATCATGACCATAATGATACAGATCACTGCAGCAGCGAGGTAAGCGGTCTTCAATTGATTGTCTTTATTCAATAAGGCCAGACGATATTTCTGCTCGCTATCGCTGAAAACTTTATCAATATCAAAATCCTTTAACTCCCTGTCGGCCCTAATCACAGAGTCGCGGGACACATCGCTCTTTTGCAAATAAGGGTAAGCGAGTAAAGGCTCCCCTCTTTTATGGTAATACTCATACTTCAGCCTCACCCATTTTACCCTGATGTTATTGTTCCTTTGTCCTAAACCATATTTACCGGACAAATAGCCTTTCAGTTCATTTAAAAGCCTTTCCGCAGGGATAAAATCCGAACGTCTGATGTACAAATCAGCAAGCTTTAATTTAGCTGTTTGCGCATCCTGAATCTCATAACCCGCCCGGTCGTTGATGGCAATACTTTCCTTCAGGTATTTTTCCGCTTGTTGATCATCTCCTTTTTTAGCGTAAATCCCACCTAAATTTCCGTAGATCACCCCATTTGCCCCGGTTATAAAAGCTTCCCGTTTTGGAAAACGAGCCTTACTGGCAGCAATAAAATCCAGTGCTTTATGATAATAAACGATGGCGCTATCAAGCTCCCCCGATTTCTCAAAACACAACGCAATGGTGTTCAGATAATTCTGAGGATTGATAAAGAGGTAATCAAAGCCAAAGCCCGGGGTACAACCCTTATTTTCAATGATCGCTTCTTTAAAGAAAGGGATGGCCTTCCCGTATTCTTCCTGAGTATACCTGACCATTCCAAGCCTATAACTAAAAATAGAAAGCGGACAGCCTTCCAGGTTTTTATTTGCAAAAGACCGCCCATCATAAAAAGCCTTAAACGATTCTGTGTATCTCTTTTCGGCCATTAATACCTCTCCAAGAAAAAACAGCGCATTGGTGTATTCGTTTTTATAAATCGTTTCCTTCCCTTTTAAAAGGAAAAAAATACTGTCTGTATAAAGCTTGGCCTTTGGGATATTGAAATCATAATTCAGGTAAATGTTAAACAGGTTATCATATTTCCGGTATAGGTCCTTAATCCCCGGATGAGGAAAGACCCCATAAGCGGAATCCAGATGCTTAATTGCGCTTTTATTCTGACCATCACCAAGATAAGTGCTGGCCTGATTAATCACCGTATCGAAGTGTACCTGATGATTGGCCGGCTCCTTTACAATTTGTTTGCAGGAGAAAGTCATAAGCGTATAAACTAAACACAGAAAAAATAAGGTTACTCGAAAAGACATCAGCAGGTTTTATCCTTTGTTCATATCACAAATCATTCCATTGTCAAATGATCAGGACATCCTCCCTTTCTTAAGTCGGTTCTACGCTATGAAATCCATCTTTAAACGTACCTGCTCATGGAAGTTTCTAATACTTCTTTTGCGACTAAGTAAACATTCTGATCCGCATAAAACCCATGCATAGTATCGAAGTCCAGCTGATGCATGAGCGCTTTAATCCGTTTAATTTCTTCCAGAGGTAAAGGAATCCTGTTGGGATAACTGTACATCGCAGCCATATGTTTTTTACTTGGAGAAATGTAAAAGGTGTCCCCGCAAAGCACTACTCCCTTCGGAGAAAGAAAAGGAATATGTAAAATGCTGCTACCCGGAAAATGCCCACCTACATTGATGATGCTGATTCCATCCCAGAGTTCCTGCTCTGCCCCCTCCCAGAGCCTCACCTGATCTCCCTTATTGAAAATCCACTGCTCATCATTCTTGTGGATATATATCGGACAGTTAAAGGTGGCCGCCCATTCATTCATTGTCGTATAATAATGAGGATGAGAAAAAGCAATGGCCTTTAATCCGCCTTTGGAATTGATAAATTCAATGATGGGTTCATTTAGAAGGGAAATACAATCCCATAAAATGTTTCCTGCAGGTGTGATCACCAACAATGCCCTTTGTCCAATGCCAAACGAGGGCATCATCTTTAATTCATAAAGATGGTCGTTCAACTTTTTAGTAACCATAAGGTGATTTTTGGAGAGCTCATCCAGATCGGTCCAGGTCTGGCCTGTTTCAGGGATGTATTGCCGGTCGTCAACACAGATAGGACACAGTTTAATGGGTTTGCTGCTCATCGGCAACTGCGTACCGCAAGCGGTACAAATCTGATTCTTCATAGGGGATTTAAGTTTATCGGTTTTCTTTTTTTAAGATCAGTTCATCGATGCTCCAGGGATATTTTGGCGCAGTAGACAAGAGAAAGGCAGCAGCACTAAACGCAAACACAGAATAATCTAAGGGATCTTTGAGGCCAAAAGAATAGGTCATCGCCAATGCGAATGCTAAGGTTAATGCGGCAGCTCCAACAGAAATCCAGCGGATTTGATAACCGATGAGTAGCAGGATCGCAAAGCCAGCTTCAAAAATGGTACTTGCGATCGCAAGAATTAAAACTGAGCCCTCCGGAGCAAAAGAGTTTACCTTTCCAACATAAGCTAAAAAGTTCTCCCAGCCTGAAGAATGACTGCCTAACAAACCCAGTCTGCTGCTTACAGCAGATAAAAATCCCATGGCTAATGCAAATCGTAAGAGAAGTGTTGCGGTGTTCTGATATCTTTCCATATTTGTTTTGATTCAGCTATAAAGGTGCAACAAGAGGCCTCCCTAAAGAATAGAGAATCCCGGAAAAAGCATATAAGATTAATTCAATACCGTCTCTTTATAAGACTTTGGAGATATGCGCGTGTGTTTCTTAAAGAAATTAGAAAAGTAAAAAGGATCGTTAAAACCTAAAGCATAGGCCACCTCTTTCACCGATAATTTTTCGTAAGTAAAGAGCCGTTTTGATTCAGAAACAATCAATCCAAAGATCACGTTCTGTGCTGTTTTATTGGTATGAAGTTTTGAAAGCTCGTTGAGCTTTGCTTCCGTGGTCCCGAGAAGCCCGGCAATATCATTCACCGACAAGTTGTTCTTAAAATTACTCAATACAGCTTCCAGAAAACGAAGGAATAAAGCATCAGGCTTATAGAGCTCATCACCCCGGTTAATTTTGGTACGGTTGACCTCAATCAGGATCAGCTCAATCCTGCTGTGTACTGAAATCAGGTATTGATAAGGTCTGGTTAAAATTTCCTGTTCAATTTCTTTCAGCAGCTTAACGATCATTGTGCCATTTTCTACTTTGATGGCTTCATTCATCGCAAAATGACAAAATAAACCATTGTGAAAGATAAGTTCCATATCATGGTCTCCCTTGATAAAGAAGTCGTAGGTAAATTCCAGGATAATGCCTTCTGCGCCATCCAGTGCTTTGAAATAATGGATTTGGCCGGAAGTAATCGTAATCACGGTGTTTTCAGAAAGTTCAAATTCGTTTTCATCGACCACTAATGTTGCCTTCCCGGACGTACAAAAAACCAAGACGTATTTTAGAATACGTCTTGGCTGCTGCAAATCAATCGCGGTATCAAAGTTGGTGACATCAATCATTTGACGGCTATAAATAGAAACCCTGGTCAGCAAGGCCTCCATAAATATCTATTTTGCTGGTGTGATCACAATTTTTCTGAATTCGATCGGTCCATGATCTCCCTGAATGTAGATCGGTCCTGCTTCTCCCTCATTGCTGTCCAGTGCACCGCCGGTAATCCCCGGAATCTCCTGATTGCTGATCACCGTTTTCCCGTTTGCTACGACCGTTACCAGTCGACCAACCAGGGTAATATCATAGCTCTGCCATTTGTCTGGTCCTAAAGCAGCAATTTCATTGGGCGGTAAGAAACCATATATCCCGCTAAACAATACGCTCGAAGGATGTGCATCTTTCGGACTGTCTTCGATTTGCGCTTCATAACGTCCTCTTAAATACACCCCGCTATTGCTGCCTTTCTGATACCTGAATTCTACATGTAGCTTAAAGTCGTTAAACTTCCGATCAGAAATCAGATTGGCACCAGACTGCGGACTGGTCAATACCCCATTTTTAACCAACCACTGATTTTTACCCAGTGCCTTCCAGCCTTTAAGGTCTTTTCCATTGAATAAGGTAATAGGTTTTGCCCAGGCGGTTACTTTTCTTTTTAATGCTGGTGCTTTTACACCTTTCCAGCTATATTTTTTCCCTTCACTACTCACCAGGGTACCATGAATTTCAGTTCCTGATACTTCTCCTTCAATCACTACATCCTGAGTTCCTTCCTCCCATTGTGGTGGAATGGCAAAACTGAACTTGCCTTTATCAAAATTTACTTTTGAAATGGGACGTGCACTGCCTGACGGGCCTACAAAATAACCAACCAGTGTACGGTAACCGGAAAGCTTAACCTCCAGCCAGGAAGGTACAGACTTTCCATTTTCGTCCATGGTAATGTCCCAGCGACCGATTAAGTCTTTTGCAGTTACTTCCTGCTTAACGTCAGCGGATGGAAAATGGTCTGCTGCAAATAGTGTATTTGCCGACCGAAATGTTAACAGGCTGCTTAGCCCCAATAAGAGAAACTTTTTATTCATATGTGGTTCGAATGATAATAATTAGGTATCGTAAGATAGGATTTATTCCGCAATTGCACTAACGGCTATTTCTTCATAAGCAGCCTCAAATCGTTCAGATTTTTCTTTAAGCCAATGATCAGCCCGGTCAATAATTCCACGGTATGGTCATCATGATTCAACAAGCGGAAACTTTCCTCATCCGGAAGGACAAAACGCTTTTTCAATACCAATGGAATCTTATAACTCTCTGCCGTTAAAGCGCAGGCATAGAAATACAAGCTCTCAATAAACTCAGCCAACGACCGTTCATAATAAAGCTTTAACTTTTTATAGCTTTTGGACCTTTTAAAAACGAGTATATACGGCCTGAAACGTAAAGCCTGTACGACCATTAAAGGATCTTCCAAATCTTCCACCTCATCAATGCCAAATCTCAAAGTCAATTCTTGTTTACAATGGATCAGTTTCAACTGGGCTTCAAGGCAGTTTTGGACAAAGGGATCTTCAATTTTTTCGAAGAAATCCAGCTCCTCGATGCTTTGTTCCCATGGATCATTGAAATCTTTAGCATAGGATTTCATAGATTTCTTAAACGTCAGGAAGTAGGTATATTCATAAAGGTCGGAATGCATCTGCGTAAGCAACACACCTAAACCTCTGATACACAGATTCGAATCATAAGGGTCATTTCTTGAAATTTTCATACTACCTCTATTTTCTTAATCACCCAAAAACGGGGATTCCGCTCGGTTTTAAACTTAAAAATAAAAAAGCAGACTTAATAACTTAATGTGATTCCTCCACCATAGCCCATATCGCTATCATAGTGTGTAGACAAAGAGAAATATTTGGTAACGATATACCGGAAACCAGTCATGTATTCTTTGTCCGTATTTGCAGAAAAACTGAACCTTAATCTATTCGTAATCGGCACATCTTCACGTTTCAATTGAAAGCGCAGCTTGCCCTTGCTGTCGACCCTTGCTTCAGCAACAATCAACATTGGCAAGGTATACTGAATACCGGCAGTAATTGCCTTTCTGTTCTTCTGATTGCTCAGCTGTCCAAACATATTCTTTTCCCTTTCATTTCTGACCGGGTTATAATGATAATCGAAACCTATAAAAGGAAACAGCCATTGCGTTTTACCCAAATACCTGCCGAAATAAGTTTCGCTTTCCATGCCATGGTGTGCTTTGAAGCCTAATCTCCATTCCGTAGAAAGACGGTAACGGGTATTGGATAACATCAACTGTCCGTCGCTTCCATTGCTTTCCAATCCGGCCATTCCCATCAGATGAAACTTCCTGTCGTCGCTGTTTAACATGCGTTGCGCATACTTAGGATTTGGAATTTCAGGATTTGGAGGGGAGTTTTCATAACTGAAGACCCTTCCCATCCCACTCATCATGTGGTAAAGAATGTGGCAGTGAAAAAACCAATCGCCACTTTCTGTAGCCGCAAATTCCAGGGTATCAGTTTCCATAGGCAGGATATCCAGCACATTTTTTAACGGCGCGTATGCTCCCTGTCCGTTTAATACCCTAAAATCATGTCCATGTAAATGCATCGGATGACGCATCATAGAGTTGTTATAGAGGATAATTTTCACATTCTCTCCTTTTTTTATCAGGATTCTATCTGATTCCGAAACGGTTTTATTATCCAGCGTCCAGACATAGCGGTCCATATTTCCGGTCAGCTCAAACTTTAACAGCCTTTCCGGTCCTTTTCTCAACGTGGTCTTCTCTGTAGCACGCAACATTCCGTAGTTTAGGGTTACAATTTCGGATTCGGCTCCCCCCATCTCCATCCCTTCCATATTGCCCATGGTTTTCTTATGATCCATGGTTTCCATATCATGGCCTTTCTTTTCCGCTTTCTTTTTGGTTTTTCCCGCTTCGGCTCCTGTAATCTCCGGATACATGACATTGTTCATGTCCATTTGCTGATTGCTCATTTCCATCCCTTCCATTGGCGCCATGCTTCCATCCATTTTCATCATGTCGTTCATCATCTTCATCCCTTCAAAATACTTCAGTTTACCTAAAGGTTTTGCCGGCATTTTCATCCCGCTCCCCAACCAGATGGAAGTCGAATTGGTCCGGTCTTCTGCGGTGGATAAAAACTCGTACTGCATATTTTCAGGAATGGTGACCACCACATCGTAGGTTTCAGAAGGAGCAATAATCAGGCGGTCTACTTCCACAGGTTCGACATCGTTGCCATCGTTTCCGACCACAGTAATCTTTCCACCGGAGTAACTGAGCCAAAAATAAGTAGAGGCTCCCCCGTTAACCATCCTCAGTCTGACCTTATCCCCTGCCTTAAACTGAGCATAACTAAGCGTTGGTTTCCCGTTGCTGAGAAACTTTTCATAATAGACATCACTCACATCCATGGCACTCATCCGCTTCCATTCGTTGGTCAGCTTGGTCTTAAAATGGCCCTTTTGTATCGCTTCAGCATAACTTTGAGTCGTTCCTTTTTTAATGGCAAACCAGTCGTTCGCCGTATGTAAAAACCGGTCTGCCTCCATTGGATTCATATCTGTCCAGTCGCTCAATACCACGGGAATGGTCGGAATCTCCGGTTCATTCACCTTATTAAAGATCAGTGCTCCATACATTCCGCTTTGCTCCTGCATTTCCGTATGACTATGGTACCAATAGGTACCGTTCTGGATGACCGGGAATTTATAAACAAAGGTCTCATGAGCTTTAATCGGCATTTGTGTCAGATAGGGAACCCCATCATAGCGGTTAGGCAAAAAGACACCATGCCAGTGGATTGAAGTCTCCATATGCATGAGGTTGTGTACATATACAACCGCAGTATCCCCCTCGGTAAAGGTCAATACCGGTCCGGGAATACGACCATTAATGGCAATTGCCTTTTTCTCCTTTCCAGAATAATTAACCGTCGTATCCTTGATGTACAAGTCGTAACGCACTGATTTCGGTTGCGTTTTTACTTTCAAACTGCTTTTCTCCAATACAACGGGCTTTCCTGTTTCCGCTTTTTTCGGTTGTTTGACTGGCATTTGATGCCCTTCATGTTGTGCAAGAACCATTTGCGAAAAGCCAAACAACAGTATCATGATTAATGTCCTTTTCATAGGTTATTTGTTTAATGAAATGCGGTCCCTTGTGCTGTTCAGCCAATCCATAACCAGGGCTTTATCGCGTAAAGACAACGTTGCATTTTTGTGAATGAGGGTATAAGAAGACAAAGGCATGCTGTTGTCTTCTATACTACCTGCAATAGATTTTAATTTACTTTTCTGCTTACGCAGGGAATAAGTTCCAAACTCGTTAAAATTCAATTCTCTTTTACCTTCCCGGATGTGATCTGCCAGCCACCAGCCCAGAGGCTGAATCTCTGCGTACCAGGGATAAGTTGTGCTGTTGCTATGACAATCATAACAAGCCCTTCTAAAAATCCCATGTACCTGCTCCGGCATTCCATAAAGGCTCTTTATATCAGCTTCAGGAGCCTGCCCGCGTTCATTGCGGACAGGCCTGATCAACTGAATAATTAGAAATAAAGCGAATAAGGTCAATAGCACCACCTTTGTCCTTTTCATGAATATTGTCTAATTAAGTTCTTCCTTCAGCGATCCACAGGTAGGCATTGACTTCCCTAGATATGGATTTTGGATCTCTTTTGTTTCACTGATCCAATTCGCTCCTTTTTTGTCATTATACATTGGACAATGGTCAAAATACAACTTCTGACCAGTTCCTACAGCCTTTGCCAGGTCATAGATATCCTGACTTAAACTTTCAAAATGTTCTCTTTGATGGTGAATATTCCCAACATTCTCTCCGATATGCTCCGCGTGTTCTTTAACACCGGCTTCTATGTCATTATAGATTTTAGCCTGCTCAGCGCTTAACGCTGTTTTATCAAATGCAGCCATGGCTTTCGTCATTACATTTCCAGCCTCCGCTGCCGCTTTATCATCATCTGCCACCAATGCATTTTTCAGCTGCAGGTAGCCATTGATGATTCCGTCTGCCGGAGCAGGTTTTGTTTTTTCTGATGAGATGACGGATGCAGTGCTATCGGTATGTTGTGTAGCTTCAGATGGACTGGTCGTAGAACTGCTGTTGCTGCATGCAGCAAGAAATAAAGTAGAAAGCAGCGTACTAAAGATGAATAGTTTCATTTTATTAGATTAAGATAAGTTAATTTTTTAAGATTATTTAAGTGTTTCCGCTACTTTGCCGCAAGTCAGCATGGCGCTTCCGTAGTAAGGGTTTTTGATCGCCGATTCCTTACTGAGCCAATTGACCTTTTTCATCGGGCAATAGATCTTGTAAATCGGATCAGTGCTCAGCTTCACAGACTTTGCGAGTGCAAACATATGCTCGGAGAAATCCGCAAGATAAACCCGCTGTTCTTTCAAATCTTTTGTCGAAGAAATTGCCGCAGCATCTTTAAGAAGTACTTTACGATCAGCCTCAGGAAGGTCTTTTGACGCTAAGGCTGATTTTGAAAACGCTTCGGCCGCACCGGCTGCCAGCGTAGGATTACCCTTTACCAGGGCATCTTTGATCTGATAATATAAATCGAGTAACTGACCCGGTTTTGAGTCATTGTTATGGTCCTGTGCAAAACCATTTTGCACAGAGAAGGTTGCTACGAAAGCAACGATAAGAAATATCTTTTTCATTTTGATTGATTTGATGTTAAAAAGCAAATGGGATTAGCGCAGTGCTAACCGGAAAACGCTGTTAAAACATCATCTCAAATCTGAAAACTTTGCAGGGCAATCCTGATGTCAGGAATGGGGGGATGGTCATCCCGAACAAAATATTTGGGACGAAGGGTGTACAATGAAGACACCGAAGCCTCCAAAAGGACGTAATTGGGATAAATAAGGGTATAAAATGGCTGATAAGTACTGAACTCCAAAACCGGAGGACTCAGCTTATCGGTCTTTTCAATTTTTTGAACCTGATCTGTACAGCAGTCCTCGGTTGTTTTCTTTGAGGAATGATCGTGATCTCCTTTTACGGCATGATGATCATCTTCGCCTTGATGATGATGATGAGCTGCCTTCGATTCCTTAACCTCATGATGATGGGCTTTAACAGCTCCCATTCCCAGGCCTACACAACAGGCAAAACCAACCACCGTATTCAAAAGGAATACGATCAGCAGGAAAACTGCCTTTCGCGATATGCCAGAGTTTCTGTTCATCAGACACAAAGTTAATTCAGTTATGCTACAACAATTTATATAATTCTGTGAAAATTTTATAAGATACGGTCAGTACAAAAAGGCTGACAAACAAGCGCTTATTGAAAACGTTGAAATTCCTTTTTCAGGACCTGGGAATTACCGCTTTCTGAGCGGTATCTTTGCTCCGGTTAACACCATTGATTATGCTAAAAAGAATCTCCTGTATTTTATCATTCGTACTCCTTAGCGGACTAAGTTCCTTCGCACAGCAAACGAATACTTCCTTTAAAATTGTCCCTCTTGGCGTTAAAGGTGGCGATGATGAAAGCAATCTTTCTGCTTACCTCCTTGCCCCTCTTCAGAGCGACAACTATATCGCACTTGATGCGGGAACCATTCATGCAGGCATTCAAAAAGCAATTCAACGTGGCATCTTTAAAGGCTCCACTCAGGAAGTCCTGAAAAAACAGGTAAAAGGCTATTTAATATCCCATGCCCATCTGGATCACCTGGCCGGCCTGATCATCAATTCTCCGGCAGATAGTTCCAAAAATATCTATTCGATGCCAAAAGTTTTAAACATCATCAGGGATAAATACTTTACCTGGGATGCCTGGGCAAACTTTGCGAATGACGGAGAAAAACCTCAATTGAAAAAATATACTTATACCCCACTCGAAGAAGATAAATCTCAGGCTTTGGAAGGAACAGAGATGACAGTTCAGGCCTATACTTTGAGCCATGGTAACCCCTATCAAAGCACCGCTTTTCTCGTTAAAACCAATGAAAGTTATGTTTTGTATTTGGGAGATACCGGAGCGGACGAGATCGAAAAGTCAGACCGCTTAAAGAAATTATGGCAAAAAGTGGCACCATTGGTAAATTCAGGCCAATTAAAGGCGATATTCTTAGAAGTCTCCTTTCCGAATGAGCAACCCGAAAATCAACTCTTTGGGCACCTGACTCCAAAGCTCTTTTTTAAAGAACTTCAGCAATTACAACAACTAACTGAAGCCGCAGCTTTCAGGAAACTCTCCTTTATCATCACCCATCGGAAACCGCCAATTTATAAAGAAGAAAGAATCAAAAAACAACTCAAGGCAGCAAACGACTTAAATTTAAAGTTAATTTTCCCACAACAAGGACGGATGTTAATAATAAATTAACATCAAGCTACCATAAAGACTGCTTTCAAGAAGTAATTTTGCAGAAAAAAACTTCATGAAAAAACATCTATTCCTTTTTCTCTTTACTACGTTTTTGATGCTGAGCGGACAATTGGTCCGGGCACAAAATGAGACTACCGCTTCCATCAATGGTTTGGTTGCAGATGCAGGAGGCCCGATTGCCGGTGCATCTGTAATTGCAGTTCACGAGCCATCAGGAACCAGATATGCTACATCAACACGGTCAGATGGCCGATACAATATTCCAGCAATGCGAATTGGCGGTCCTTATTCGATCACTGTTTCCTTTGTGGGTTATAAAAGCAATACCGACCGCGTAGAAAAACTGGCCCTGAGTCAGAATGCAACCTTAAATGTGAAGCTGAGCGAAGACGCCAATAACCTGTCGGAAGTTACGGTGACCGCTACTCAGAGTAAGGTATTTAATTCTGGCAGAACAGGTGCCGCACAAAATATTTCCAGAACCGCAATTCAGAACCTACCGACGTTAAACAGGAGTTTTACAGATTTTGTAAAGCTTACTCCTCAGTTTTCAGTTCAGTTTGGAAGTCCGAGCTTTGCCGGAAGAAGCAATGTGGGTAATAATTTCACAGTAGATGGAGCCTTGTTTAACAATGCTTTTGGTTTACAGGGAACAATTGGTAGTCAGACCGGTTCTCAACCCATTAATATGGATGCATTTGAAGAGATCAATGTAAACATCGCCCCTTACGACATCCGTCAAAGTGGCTTCACCGGAGCTGCGATCAATGCAGTAACGAAAAGTGGAACGAACGAATTTCAGGGAACACTAAACAGCTACTTCAGAAACCAGGACCTGGTTAGTGATTATAACTATGCAGGTTTAAAAGCACCAGTAACAAATTTCAGCCTGAAAGGCTATGGATTGACCTTAGGAGGTCCGATCATCAAAAATAAATTGTTCTTCTTCTTAAGTGGCGAGCTGGAAAGACGTACCGATCCGGGAACCGGTTTCGTCGCGTCCCGTGGTAACACAGGCCCGAATGTTTCTCAGGTTAAAGCGGAAGACTTAGATGCATTGAGCGGTTATTTGCAAGGATTGGGCTATAATCCTGGTCCTTATGAAAACTATGCACTGAATACCAGAAGTGATAAATTATCAGCCAAGGTCGACTACAACATTGACGATAAGAACACATTAAGTTTAAAATACTTCTATTTCAGATCTTACAAAGACATCCTGCCAAGTAACAGTGGTGCACCTGCCAACAACCGTCAGCCTTCCAGACAAGGGCTTCCTTTTCAGTCTGCCGGCTATGGGATCAACAACAACATGGACAACCTGAACCTGGAGTTCAGAACCCGCTTCAGCAACAAGATCTCCAATCAGCTGACTGTCGGATTTAACAACATGAACGATTTCAGGGAGTCTAAAGGTGGTAAACCATTCCCATTGGTAGACATCATGAACTCTGATGGAACCTCCTCTACGGCTTTTGGTTACGAGCCATTCACGGCTTTCAACACCCTAAAAACAAAAGTATATCAGGTAACAGATAACTTAAATATTTATGCCGGACGCCATGAAATCACAGTAGGTCTTAATTACGAAGGATACAGAACCTTAAATGGCTTTGCTCCTAATTATTATGGAGCTTATTCTTTTAAAAGCCTGGATGATTTTTACAACAGTGCAAAAAATGGGTTATCTAATGCCGCCAATTACAGCATTCAATATTCTGTCCTTCCCGATGGTTCTTTTCCTTATGCCAAAACGCAATCTAACACCTATGGTTTATACGTGCAGGACGCTTTTACCATCAGTGATCAGTTTAAGCTAACCGCAGGATTACGTGCCGACTTAAACGACATCTCTTCTTCATCAGGTTTAAGAAACGAGAATGTAGAAAAACTAAGCTTTGTAAACGGAGAAAAGATCGACGTCAGCAGATTCCCAAAAGCCTCGATATTATGGTCGCCAAGGCTGGGCTTTAACTGGAATGTAAATAATGAAGGCAAAACACAGGTTCGTGGTGGAACAGGGCTATTCACCGGACGCCCTCCATTGGTATGGATCTCCAATCAAGCCAGCAATAATGGCGTTCAGTTTGGATCAGAAAACACCGCAAATCCGACAAACCGTCCATTTACCCCGGATGTTGATGCATACAGGAATGTAAACAAATCTACTGCAGCGAACAATACCGCTTACAGCCTTGCAGTTACCCAACCAAATTTCAAATTTATGCAGGTATGGCGCTCCAACCTGGCAATAGATCAGAAACTTCCCGGAGGTCTGAACGGAACAATTGAAGCCTTATATTCAAAAGATATCAATTCTGTTTATTTCAGAAACGTGAACCTGAATACCAACGATTCATCTCCATTGCCAGGTGCAGATAACCGTCCGGTATACAAAAGCTCCAGAATCTATGGCCCAGACGCGCCAACTCCTGCGAAACCAAACATTTCTGAGGCTATTGTGATGACAAATACGGATAAAGGCTACAGTCTTTCCTTAACCGGAACACTCTCTAAAGAATTCAAAGGAGGATTTTTCGCAACTGCGGGCTATACCTATACAGATTCCCGTTCCGTAAATGATGGTGGTACAATTGCTCAATCCATGTGGAGAGACAGACAGGTTTCAGGAGATCCCAATTCCGAAGCCATGTCTTACTCTACCTATATGGTTAAAAGCCGCTTCATCGCTTCTTTAGTTTACAGAAAAGAATACATCAACCACCTGGGAACAACCATCTCCATGTTCTATCAGTTACAGGATGGTTTCAGGTACTCCTACACGTATGCCAACGACCTAAACAATGATGGGCTGAAAGGCAATGACCTGATTTATGTACCGAGAGACAAATCGGAAATTTTATTAGTGGCTGAAAATACCGGCAAAACGCCAGACTTGCGTACACCAGATCAAATCTGGTCACAATTGGACAGCTACATTAGCCAGGACAATTATTTAAATAAAAGAAGAGGAAAATATGCCGAAAGAAACGGACTTGTAGGAAATATGGTAGGCACATTAGACCTGCGTATTGCACAGGATTTATTTACCAGTTTCAGCAACAAAAAACACGCTTTGCAGTTCACATTTGATGTTTTCAATTTCGGAAACCTGATCAACAAAACATGGGGTGTTCCTAAATTTGCGAACAGGGCGAATGGATTGCTAAGCTATAAAGGCATAGATCCTGGCACTAAAAAACCAACCTTCTCTTTCCCTTACATAGATGCAACGAGCGCTTCACCAATGGTGAATTCTTTCTCTAACAGCATCGATGAAACCGCAAGATGGAGAATGCAGTTCGGTATTAAATACCGCTTTAACTAATAAAAGACACCAAAAAACAGAAAAGGTGATGTAGGATAATATCCTGCGTCACCTTTCCTGTTTGGCAGTAAATCTTTAGATCTTATGAATGAGTTTTGCTTTCAACTGACGCGCGGCCTGTGTATAACCTCCCTCCGATCCGTCTACAAAATGAATATGCCCGTCTTTCAGGTCCCGGACATAACAGGACATCACCGAATCTCCGCTAACATGCACACCATAGACCAGCTCTCCTGCCTGCTCCAGTTCATCAAAAACCTTCAGCAACTGAAAACGTTCAGCTTGATTACCGGAAATCACAGTATTTATTCTCCCATCCATGACCAATGTATCTGACATTTCCACCAGGCGGTTCAGGTAATTCTTCCCGCTTGCCGTTTGAAAATAAATATAACCATACAGGTTGATCAACCAGCTCTTCAGGAGTTCAAAAAAACGAATCTTTCCGATCCTGGCGCGCATCTCCACACTCAACCGGTCGAAGCTGGATTTCAGTTTAAGCTTAGCTACCGAAATGGGTTGCCTTTTTTGAGGAGGCCCGTAAATCTCGTCAATGTGCCGGATCACTTTGCTAAAGACCAATGCCGGGGAAACAGTACCTACAGCCATAACCAGCAGGGTTACAATTTCCTGGCTGTGCTCCGGCGGATCAATTTTATCCCAGCGACATTGCATTCCGCTGAGGTCCAGCTCTCCTGCAGGCGCCAGTTCAGAGGCAAAAAGATAGTCTTCTGCTTTGATCAATTGCTCTGCAAAGCTTAAACCTTTCCCCAGTATAACAGGAATGGAGAAAGCATCAGAAAGGCTGAATTTGCTGATGTTCAGCTCATGGCCTTCCTGATAAATTTCCTGCACCGGCACCACGCCGACACGCAATTCAAGGTTAAAGTTCTCCGAAGTATTGAGCTGATATAACAACAAACCTTGCATGGCTTGATCTACAATAGATGGAGGAACGATAAATGTGGCCCCATCTCCCCCAAAAAAGAATGGAACCGTGATGCCTGCCCTGAAAGCTAAATTCAACACCGTCACAATGCTTCCTGTAGCGATCAGATTTACCGTTTCATGAAGACCAGACTGCACCGCCTGGGTTGATCCTTTAATGTCCGTGATGATCACATGCCAGTTCGCCGGAACGGGATGGAACAAGGAAGCTTTTACCAAAAGATCAGCAAGTGCCATTCGATTGGCAGGCAAGTCATTATAAAAATGATCCGTAAGTTGAGGCATCCATAAAAATAACCATCCTCTTTGTAATTACGATATTTATTTATCCTATCTGGTGGTATAACCTCCATTTGCAAAAATGGTCTGTCCGGTGATCCACCAGCCATCCGTTACCAAAAACTCCACCAATGGAGCAATGTCTTTGATGTTTGTTAAACCGCCCAAAGCAGAGGCCGATTGATGATAAGCTACCGCCTCCGGAGATTCCTGTCCATAAAAGAATGGCGTATCCATAGGTCCCGGAGCAACGGCCGTAACTGAAATCCCACGTCCCCCGAATTCTTTGGAAGCCGCACGGGTAAAATGTTCTACCGGTGCTTTCGCTCCCGCATAGGTGGAATATAAGCCGGTATAAGCAGCAAGTAATGAAGTCACAATGGTACAAATTCTGCCATGATCATTTATTTTCTTCCCCGCTTCCTGAAGGAAGAAATAAGCAGATTTGGAATTTACGCCAAACATGGTGTCATATTCAGCTTCCGTGGTTTCAGCAAAGGGCTTTTTAAGCACCATCCCTACCGTATTTATGGCGATATCAATCCCGCCAAACCTCGCAATGGCCGCATCAAAAAGCAGGGTTACATTGGCAGGAACCGTCAGATCACCTTGTATTATCATCGCTTCGGCACCTATGGCCTCTATTTCCGAAAGTGTTTTTTCGGCATCCGCTTTTGTACTGTCGCTATTGTAATGGACCACCACCTTCGCTCCTTTTTTAGCAAAATCAAGGCTCAGTAAGCCACCCAGGTTTTTAGCACCTCCGGCAATCAGTACCACTTTTTCTTTTAAATCTTTTCCAGACATCATGTTTCTTTTTAAGTTAAGACTGAGGTAAAGGTCTGGAGAAGAAAGTGCTACATTATGGTGAACTTTTCGGTTTTTTAGAAACCTTGTTTTTTTCTGAATTGTCCTGGTGTCTCTCCGGAGTACTTTTTAAAAAACTTGGAGAAATTGGAAGGATCGTAGGTTAAGCGTCTGGCAATCTCGGCTACGGGTAAGCTCGTCTCTTTAAGCAAGCGCCGGGCAACTGCTAAAATTTTAGAGTCGTAAAAATGACAGGGATGATTGCCGCTGCTTTGCTGAATCACAGCGATCAGGTGCTGATGAGAAACACAAAGTTCCCTGGAGATTTCACTTAACTCCAGCATCTCTGTAGCTTTACCTTCAACCAGTTCAGACAGGTGTTTATCCAGAAAGGCAAAATAGGCAGTTGTCAGTTCCTCTACCCTGGAGGATGGTTTCTTCAAACCCAGGCGATCGGTCATAGGTTAAGTTCTTTATAATCTCTCTTTATTTTATTTTTATACTGGGCTCCCCAATTGATCTTTTCCCTGAGTTCTGGCCCCAAGGGATAACGTGTTTTCTTCTAAATATGTTGTTGGACGGCTCCCAAAAAAACACAACGTTTAAACGAGTTTATTCTCTTTAAGATAAACCAAGCCATGAATGAAACCTCCGTAGTATAACTTATTGTCGATTACCCTGTAATTCGCCTGTTTAAAATAAGGTTCCATATCAATCAGTTCCGATGCCTCCACAATCCTGATGAGCTTAAAGAAAACATACATCACCTGAAGGAATATAGATTTCCACCATTTCCCACTCCCCCCATTCAAACTAAAATCTACAAAAAGCCAATGTCCTTTTTCTTCCAGCAAGTCATCCAGCTTTTCAAAAATCAGCCAGGCCCTGCGCTCAGAAAAGTTATCAAACAAAAACGGACTGGAAATCACGTCAAAACTTAAAGAAGAAGAAAAGTCTTCTATCCCCATGTTGACAAATTCAACGGTGTTCGCTCCTATATTTCTGACTTTAGAAAGCGCGATCATCTTTGCGGATATCTCCACATAAACGATATGCAGGCCAGCAGGATGAACTTTTGCAAGTTCTTCCAAAATCCAGCCCGTTCCTCCACCAACAATTAACACCCTGCTATTTTCGGGAATGTACTTCAGTTGATTAATCTGGGCATTTACCTGAGATTTAAAAAACACCAGACGACTCAGTCTGTCGTAATATCTGGCTATTTTATCGTAGTTATTGATCATAAGACCATGAATTGCATGGCAATGATGCCACAAACCGCTTTAAACAAAATCAATCCGTCAATAACCATCAGATAATATAAGATGTTTTTCCTTCTGCGCATGGAATAGGCGATATAAATCGTCAGGAGAAAAGGGAGTATATTCAATAAGGTCGGGATAGGTCCAAATCCTTTATACCCGGCAAATATAAAAAGGGAGACCATACCAATGATCAGCAAGGGAATCAGGATATAAAATATGGTTCGCCTTAAACCAAAACTGACGACAAATGTTTTGAGGTGTTTATTGGCATCCGTAGGATAATCCTTGATGTCGAATAAGATCGCGTTCACCGTGCAGAACATCCAGTTCTTGATGAACAGCCAGGTCCATAACAGTGGATCGTGATAACCGATCCCGGTTTCTATTTTGAGCATAATCAGCGGCAGAACATTTGCACAACAAGCCCATACAAAGCCAATTACAAAAGCTTTTAACCATCCGGTATTCCGTAAGTTGAAGTTCAGGAAAGACCTGGGCAAAAGCCGGTAATACAATCCTCCTGCGAGGATAATCACTACAATAGCGATCCAATAATTAAAGGGCAGATCCAAAATATTATTGTAGTTTACATAGAGCAGCCGGAAAGCCAAAGCCATACATAAACTAAAAAGAATCCCCTGACTCCAGCTGATAAAAATCCGATGTTTCGCGTACCACAGACTGCGTGGATTATTCGGAGCAGGCTGAGCCGAGATCTTGTGATAGGCGTAGGTATAATAAATGGTCGGGGCCAAAAACAGCAGTAAATAATAATTCAGGGAATTATAGGGAAGCCGGAGCTGCTGAGTCGCTTCTACGGTAAGCGCAACCGCAAGCAATCCTACAAAGTAATTCCCAAAAAAAACGAACCTGACGATTTTGTTGCCCATTAATAATTTAATCACAAAGCGATGTGCAGGCCAATTTCGGATATAAAATGAATATTCTTACTATAAACCACCGGTTTATTGATATCAAATATTTGATGTTGTTGACAAAAAAATATCAGTCATCCCATAATGTATCAAAAAAATTACCATACCTTGGGATTAGTATCTACCGAGAAACTAACCATTTTATGAAAATTACAAAAAACCTATTGTTCATTGCAGTTACGCTTTTAATCATGGCAGGCTGTAAAAAAAACACTGACAATTCATCCCAGGAAGAAGCACCTGTTTCAAAATCAGCATCCACTGCCCCGTTCTCTTGTGAAATGAAGGTCGATTCACCTGATGGTAAAACACCAGGTACAGAGTCGAACGGACCGGCCAATAAAATATGGCCAAATGGAAGTACCATCAAAGTTAGGTTTAGCGGAGGAAGTACTTATGTAAGATCTAAAGTTCAGCAGTATGCTAAAAGCTGGGAAACTTATGCCAACCTTACCTTTCAGTTTGTAGCAGACAATGCCGCAGCAGACATTAAGGTTGCTTTTGATGCAGGAGGATCCTGGTCTTACATCGGAATAGACACCAAAAACAAAACCGTTTCTATGAACTATGGCTGGTTCAATGACAATACCAGCGATACAGAATTCAGAAGGACAGTAACCCATGAATTTGGTCATGCTTTAGGCTTGAACCACGAACAATCGCATCCTGATGCCAATATTCCATGGAATACTCAAGCCGTTTATAATTACTACATGGGTGCGCCAAATTATTGGACAAAAGCACAGGTAGATTATAATGTGCTTGCTGTTTCTTCGAGAACCGGATTGTACTATTCCGCTTACGATAAAGCTTCGATCATGCACTACCCTGTTCAGGCTCAGTTTACAACGAACAATGTAACCATTGCCGCTAACAACACTACGATTTCAGCAAACGACGCATTATACATGACCAGCATTTATCCTGGCAGATAATCATCGTTAAACGCGCGCTCATAACTCATCCTAAAAATTCATTCGGGCAGATACTGAACCTTCGGAAGCAATGCTTCTGAAGGTTTTTTTTATCCATTGTAAATCCAGAGCAACACAGGTTTATTCTTTTTCTTTAACAGCCGATCAACCTTGCGCATCACATCATCTGCCAGGACCGGACATCCTGCACTTTGTCCAAATAAAGTGTTTGGATAAATCTCATGGTTCTGAACGGGTGAATAGGAATGCAACACGATGATCCGAGCATAAGCATTATCATTGCTTTTTTCCAGGCCATGCATCTTATAGTTGATGTGGATTCCCCAATTGCTATAACCGCGTTTCCCAATCCTGTATTTCCCCAACGCTGTGCAATTGCTTCCAATCGTGTTGCTAAATACCGGTTTATTCGCCGTACTTCCCCCGCCCACTCCATGTGCACAAAGACCGGTGATCAGCACTTCCTTTTTCTTAAAATCCCATACAAATATTCGGTTTTTACCGGAATGGATCCTCATGTCGACCAGAATACAGATCGAAGCATCCATATTTTTCTTTTTGACAAAAGCTTCCGCTTCTGCTATTGGCAGCTTTGTACTAAAGCCGGACTCTTGCGCGGAACCAGAAAAACAAAACAGGAGGCAAAAGCAGGTCAGGAGCAATATTTTACGCGTCATAAGTCTACAGGAAATACCTATAACGGCTATACCTGTTTTTAATTGTAAATCATTGGCTAATTGGTTTTTCTTCCTGTTTATAAGTGATAAATTTAGTCATGAAACAACTATTCTCCTCCCTGGCTGATCAATCGAAACAAATAGAAAATGGGGTAATGAAAAAGACCAGCACCATTCAGATTTCTCAGAATGATGCTGGTCCTGATCCCTATAGGTACTAAAAATTAAAACCGATCCTGGCAAAAATGCGCCTTCCATTTCCGCCCATCTGAACGGCATCAAACGGCCCTGCAGGCTCGTTATTATAAGCCCAGCCCTTGGCACCCGGGATATAGCCAAGATCAGGATGGACGTTGAATACGTTATCCGCGCCCAGCGAAATCCTTGCGTATTTATTCAGTTTATAAGATAAATACACATCGCTTACCAGCTTTCCGCTATAGTTGTAGAGGTCTGCAACTGAACCGGAACCATCATCTTTTGGAACCACAGGTGAAGTCCCGGTTCCGTCGCCATATCCATAGATGTCTACTTTTCCGAAATAAGTAAAACGCAGACCAACGGTCAGGTCCTGATGTCCATATTCAGGATTCAAAGAAAACTTTACTTTCGGCGCAGAGGCCAAAATGAATTTCTTCTCTCTTGAACTCAGAAAAGTCTCTTTTAAAGCCTCGGTCTTACCCAGAATAGTCGGGTAGTTTACTTTATCAATGTCCATGCTTTGGAAATTCCCGGTAAACAAAATCCTGTAGCGGTTGTCTCCTATTGTTTTGTTATAATCCAATACCACATCGAGTCCACGGTTGGTAGTGTTCACGGCATTGGCAAAGAACTGTGCGGTACCTACCCTCAGTGCTTTTAAAGCATCTGTAAAGGAAGGATCCAATGTCGCATCCTCTGCGCTAAACTGCCCCGACAATACCACCCGGTCTTTTACATTGATGATATAACCATCTACAGTAATGCTAAATTCAGGAACTGGTTTAAAGGTAAAGCCTAAACCTGCATTTTTTGAGGTTTCCTGTTTCAGGTTTGGAATTCCCGCCGCTTTGGTAATCGAACTGGTATTCGGTGCAATCTTTACTTCAGAAATGATAGATCCCTGCACATTAGTGAAGGTTGAGCTGTAATTGATCTGCTGTAAAGAAGGCGCACGGAACCCCGTACCTACTGAACCACGGATGTTAAAATTATCGGCGATTTTATAACGTGTGGCAAACTTGGTACTGAAGTTATAGCCGAAATCGCTGTAATGTTCCAGGCGGTTCGCAAAATTGATCAGCCATTTGTCGGTCGCATCCAACTCAAAATCAACAAAGCCTCCAAATACGGAGCGGTTCGAATTCGTGGCATCCCCGGGCTGAAAACCAGGAAAACCCTGTGATCCCGCAGCCTTAATCCCCGCCGGATCGTAATTCTTATAGGAAGCTTCCTCCCCTGCAGAAATTTTATAACGTTCGTAACGGTATTCGGCACCAAAACCGAGGTTAAATCCGGAAAGGACTTTATCAAAACGTTTACTGAAGTTCAGGTTTGTTGTATTCTGTAAAAATTCGGAACCTCCATCATCGAAAGAAGTTTTATCTGCACCCAGAGAAGCATTGAACGTCTTTTTTCCATAAAAATGAAAATCATTGTTTCCGGTATTATTGCTCAGGTCCCAGTTCCAGGCCTCTCCAAAGCTTCCTTTAATCCCCGCAGCAAAGCCCAGGTCTTTAATCTTTGTTTCAATGAGCGGATTGTAATAGGATTCCCCGTCAGGCGTCTTTATAATGATGCCATCCACAGGAATGATATTCGCACCATTGGTAGGGAAACGTTCCGGTCTGGAAGAGAAGTTACGGGTAAAAGCATAAGCATCCGAGCCTTTATAACTGTAACCACCAAAGCTGTAAAAGGTAGTCTTGGTACTTACCGGAATCTCACTGTTAAAAAAGATCGTCCCTCCTTCTGACGATCCATCGCCATTTGCCCGTCTTGGCGTATTTAAAGGCAATGCTTTAGGATTTGCAGTTGCCGTATCCTTTGTCTGACGGTAAGTCTTTCCGTTTTTAGAATAGTCGGCAGTCAGGTTAAGAAAACCAGTTTTTCCGATTTTCAGGCCATAGTTCGCGTCAAAAGTAAAGGCATTGCCGTCAATAGTACCGCCATGCGGATATTGAGCAGCGGCCACACTTTTCTTGCTGTTAAAGGCAGGATCATAATATCCCGAATAGCCTGCATTGGCAGTAAACTCATCGACACTCTTTTTAAGCACCAGGTTAATTACACCCGCTATTGCATCAGAGCCATATTGTGCAGAAGCGCCGTCACGCAGGATTTCGACCCGCTCAATGGCAGCGGTAGGAATGGTACTCAGATCGACACCTGAGTTTCCCCGTCCTCTGGTTCCAAATACAGAAACAAAGGCGGTGGAATGCCGGCGTTTACCGTTTACCAGGACCAGGGTCTGATCCGGCCCCAATCCCCTCAGCGTTCCGAGCTCCACATGGTCTGCACCATCAGAACCGGACTGCTTGTTGTAATTAAAGGAAGGTGCCGCGTAATTTAAGATATCAGTCAGCTCCAGTCTGCCAGTCGTAGCTGCGGTCTTGCTGACATTCACAATGTCTACCGGAACCGCCGTTTCCAGCTTTACCCGCCCCGCAGAACGTGTACCGATCAGGACGACTTCATCTAACTGAGCCGTATTGCTTTCCAAACTGATTTGAAAGCTGGCATTGGCACCAACCAATTGGGTAACCGGCTTATACCCGGTATAACTGAATATCAATTGATCGGTTGGCGTTGCCTCAATGGAGAACTGTCCGCCGGAATTGGTACTTGTTCCTTGTTTACTTCCTTTGATGTATACCGATACACCAATTAAAGTTTCTTTGGTTGTGGCATCGGTTACCGTTCCGGTAATGGTCTTTTTTTGTGCAAATGTCAGTTCTGAGCCCAGAAACAACAGCGCAATGAGGAGTAATAATCTTTTTTTCATAGTGGTGAGATGATTGAAAAATCAGGTTTAGGTTTTCTAACATAAAATACCAATTATTATCAATAAAACCATACACAATATCATTGACAGGCAGATATTTAAAACAAAATTTCAAAATATTATTAAACGCTATTTTTTATCTAAAAAATCAATGATTTGCTTCATTTCCAACAAAATTGGACTTTATCAAATTATAAACTATCTTAGGTAATGGCTTTCAGCCATATAAACCAAATATTGCACCTATAAAAGGCAAATTTTAGCCTGGGTAAAACACCATTAATTTCCTGCCATAAAACCCTATTTACTAACCATACCTAATCAATTATGACGAGCAATTTTTTACTCAGAAATGCCGGAGTCGTTTTCAGAAACAGACCCGATGCAAAAACGCTGCAAAAAACAGCAATGTCCCTCTTTATCTTACTCTTGTCCTGTTTTACCGCCTATGCCCAATCGGTTGTAACAGGAACAGTTACAGATAAGGAGAATACCACCCTCATTGGCGTAACGGTTTCCGTTGAAGGTAAAAGCGTCAGAACTCTGACCGATGCCAATGGAAAATATGCCATCAATGTGCCTGCAGATGGAAAAAAGCTAACCTTCAGTTATGTAGGCATGCAAACCCTCACGCTCGATATTGACGGAAAGAAAGTCCTGAATGCCGTATTGGGATCCGCAAACGAACTGACTGAAGTGACCGTTGTCGGTTATGGATCAGTAAAAAAAAGTGACCTTACCGGTGCTGTGGCCACCATCTCTGCAAAGGATTTCAACAAAGGTCCGCTCATCGCCCCCGATCAATTGATGCAGGGTAAAGTTGCCGGTGTCCAGATGATCAATAACAGCGGTCAACCAGGAGGTGCCACTACTGTAAAAATCCGTGGAAATACGGCCGTTACAGGAAGTGGACAACCTTTATATGTAGTAGATGGCGTTGCCCTTTCCGGGAACTCGGCAAGACCAAGTGCCAGTCCCGCTTCAGTTGGTGGAGTTAAGGCTTCTCCAGGAGGAGGTATTGGTGCCGCTCCCGGAGGAAATCCACTGAGTTTTATCAATCCCAGTGATATTGCCACCATGGAAATCTTAAAAGATGCTTCTGCGACTGCAATTTATGGTTCCAGAGCAGCTTTCGGAGTGGTCCTGATCACGACAAAAAGAGGGGCCAGCGGGGCGATGAAACTGGATGTGAATGCCTCAACAGGGGTAAGTAATATCATGAATCAGATTGATGTTTTAGACGGTAATGAATACCGTTCTGCATTGAGCAAATATGGTTTAACTGCAGGTGATTATGGCGGCAATGTAGATGCGATGGATGCCATTATGCGTACTGCTTACAACCAGAATTATGCGGTCGGGTTGAGTGGCGGGAACGATGCCAGTACCTATCGTGCTTCTTTTGGATACCAGGATCAGCAGGGGATCATCCGGAAATCGGACCTCAAAAAATATACGGCTTCCTTTAATGGCAACTTCAAATTTCTGGACAGCAAAAAGCTCGGAATGGACGTTACCATGATCAGCAGTCAGTACAACGAGAACATTGCCCCGATTACCAATGATGCCGGATTTACAGGCAGTTTAATCAGTCAGGCTTTAACATGGAACCCAACAAGACCGCTAAGAAATCCTGATGGCTCCCTGTTCATAGAAAATGGCAGGATCATCAACCCCCTGGCCATGTCTGAAGCCTACAGTGATAAATCTAAAGTATCTTCTATTTTAGGAAGTGTCTCTCCTTATTATAAGATTACCCCATGGCTGGAATACCGTATGCTGGTGAGTCTCAATTACAGCTCAGGTGTGAGGAGAAGCTCTACGCGCAGCTTTATTAATATAGAAGGAGTTCAGGCAAAACCTGCAGATAATTTCCCTGGCGGTTATGCCAGTTATTCAAACAGCGAAATCCTTACCCACCAATTTACCAATACGTTGAATTTCAACAAGGAAATCGCATCGAAACTGAATCTGAATGCCATCATTGGTTATGAATACACCAATAATGTCAACAAAGGAACAAACATGAATGCCACTGGATTTGGTGATATTCCTGTAGATTATACAGATGCGATGCAGGCCACGCCTCCAAACAACAGAAGGATGAGCTCCTTCAACGATCCGACGTATGAGCTGCAATCTTATTTTGCCCGTGCCATCTTTAATTATGCAGGTAAATACCTGTTAACAGCAACTGTAAGGGCAGATGGATCTACCCGTTTTGGTTCCAAAAACCGATATGGTTATTTCCCATCCTTCTCTGCGGCATGGAATATAAAAAATGAAGATTTCATGGCAAATGTAGCCTGGCTGGATCAGCTAAAGATCAGGGCTGGTTACGGTAAAACCGGAAATCAGGAATTCCCTTCAGGTTCTTCCCAACAACGCTATGCTTATGTCTATGAAGGTACCGGAACCGCTTTAAAACCCATCAACAACGACAATCCGGATCTAAAATGGCAGTCAGATGAACAAATGAACATCGGTGTCGATTTTGGCCTTTTTAAAAGCCGGATCACTGGTTCAATTGACGTATTCAGGAAAAAAACAACCGACCTTCTATTTCCTCAAAGTCCGCAACAACCCACAGCAGCTGATGGTTCAGTTACCTGGGGTAATTTACCCGGATATATCCTGAATAAAGGAGTCGAAATTACCCTGAACGGCAGCATTATAGACCAGACTGATTTTTCATGGTCATTAGGAGGAAATGCAACTTTCCTTAATAACAAAGTAAAAGATTTCTCTACCCGTCTGATCAATACCGGAGCCTTAAATGGACAAGGGTTAAGCGATGTGAATATAGAAGTGATCAAAGACGGTTTACCCCTGTTTGCAATGGTCACCAGAAAGTACGAAGGTCTGAATGCAGATGGCTTTTCACAATATGCAGATGATGGCTATACCTATTATTATGTAGGAAATCCAAACCCAAGTCTTATTCTGGGCATCAGCACCGATTTCAGGTATAAAAAACTAAGCCTCGGACTAAACTTTAACGGATCCTTCGGACAGGACATTTACAACAATACCGCCAACTCTGTTTTACCGATTACCAATTTGGGAACAAGAAATGTGGCTTCGGTTTTATTGAACTCTGCTATCAGGGAATCTCTTGCAAATCCGATTGCCGCATCTTCACGTTACATCGAAAAAGGAAATTATTTGAAGCTGGCAAATGCAACCATTAATTATAACGTTGGCAACATAGGAAAAACTATCAAAGGCTTAAATGTATATGTAAACGGACAAAATTTACTGGTAATGACCAAATATTCCGGATTCGACCCGGAAGTAAATACGGACAAAAGCATCAATGGAGTTCCTTCAATGGGAATAGAATACGTCCCTTTTCCATCAGCCAGAACCTTCAATTTTGGGGTTAACTTTTCTCTTTAATTTAAATATTCGACACATGAAAAATAGCTATATAACTGCTTTAATGATGATGTTCCTCTCCTTAACAGCATGTACAAAACTAGATGAAAAACTTAATGGACAAATTGATCAGGGAAATGTTGACATCGGCGATGTACCAGCCTTGCTAAATGGGGCCTACAATTCTATGCGCGCCGGATACCAGGGGCCATATGGCTGGTGGGCATTACAAGAGTTCCCTACCGATGAAGCCATTGTACCTACCCGTGGTGGAGATTGGGACGATAACGGAGCATGGAGAGCCTTGCACCTGCACCGCTGGGCTGCTGACCATACCCGAATCAATAGTGTCTACAGGGACTTAAACGGAGTGAACTATGCGACGACCAACCTGTTAAGGTTTGGTCCATCCCTGCAACAGGCGGCCGAAGCCCGTTTCTTACGTGCTTTCGCTCAATTTTCCATTCTTGATGGATGGAACCAGGTGCCCTGGCGCGATCCCGGAGAACGCGTAACAACCTCTCCAAGAGTCAGACAAGCGCCTGAGGCCATTGCCTATATCATCGCAGAGTTAAATGAAGTGCTCCCGAATTTACCTACCTCACCAGTCACCGGAGCCACTAAAGATGCGGCAAAGATGTTACTCATGAAATCTTACCTCAACAAAGGGGCATTTCTAAATCGTGCGGCTCCAACCTTTGATCCTGCAGATATGGCCAAAGTAATTGCGCTGGCAGATGAGATCATCGCCGGAGGCAAATTCTCTCTTACCCCAAATTATTTCGACAATTTCGCGCCTGCAAATGATGTACTGTCTAAAGAGAACATATTTACAGGCAGAAACATAGGCGGAATAGATGCAGGTGGTTTAAATTCGATGTGGGTTGCTCCATTACACTATAACCAGAGCCCTAGTGGAAACAATGGCTTCTGTACCCTCTCCGATTTTTACAATAAGTTTGAGGCTTCAGACTCCCGCAGAGGAGGAGCATATGCCGGGGTGACAGATGTATCCGGTGTGCGCGTAGGCTTCCTGGTGGGCCAACAAGTGAACAAAGATGGCGTACTGATTAAAAATCGTTTGGGAGAAAACTTAATCTTTACCCCTGATGTGAACATCATCGAACGTGATCAGAAAAGACTGGAAAATGCCGGAATTCGTGTGATCAAATATCCAATTGATTACAAAAACAGTTCTTCAGGATTTCCTGACAATGACTGGGTATTTTACCGCTATTCAGATGTGTTGCTGATGAAAGCGGAGGCTTTATTAAGAAGCGGACAAGCTGCACTGGCCCTACCATTAGTCAACCAGGTAAGGACAACCCGTGGAGCTTCACCCTGGGGAAGTGTATCGCTGGATCAGTTGCTGGACGAACGTGGCCGTGAGTTCTTCTGGGAAGGTGTAAGAAGACAGGATCTGATCCGCTTTGGTAAGTTTTTAACGCCATGGCAGGAAAAACCAAGTGATGATCCGAAGTACCTGCTCTTCCCGATCCCTGCCAATCAGATGGCAAACCCTAACTATACTCAAAATCCGGGATATTAAGAATCAATTCCATATAAAAAAAACCTGTTTTGAAATTCAAAACAGGTTTTTTTTATGAGGTCTCCTCCTGAGTCAACCGTAAAAACAACCGCTTAGAAAGTTTCCCCAAGACTAAAGCTAAAACTATTATAGCCTTTGCTCGTTCCATAGTCAACACCAATATTAGTATTAGAGCTCTTATTGAATTTCACCCGAAGTCCGGTACCGACAGCGGGTTTCCAGGAACTAAACATATCCCCAGAACCACTAACCGTATTGACATTTGCAAATACCACAAAGCCCAGCAAACCATTATTGGTAATGTCTCTTCGGTATTCGCTTTCTGCATAAAACAAGGATCTCCCACGGTAACGATTCTGGTCAATCCCCCTGCCTGAGCGGTTAGCGGGATCCCAACCGATACTAGGTAAATCAAGATAAGGCGTTTTATTTCCCAATGTCGCCCAGAGGTAAGTCCAGAAAGCCAGTGTATTCTGCTGATCAGGTTTGGATGGATTCATGGAAATATATTTCCTCACATCCAGGTACAACGAGCTCCATGAATCATTACTGCCTAAAAATTTCGGATTCACCCGATAGACCAGGTTGCCATACATACCTGGGAGTGGATTGATGGAGTTGCTCCTCGTATCGTACAGCAAATTGAAGGTGATCCCGGACGAAAAAGAATTACTACCAGTCCCGTATTCATAGTTCGTATACTGCTTCAGGTCCACATTCGGATCTTCAGTTTTTATGTTAAAACGGTAATCAAGATTATAACCCAATCCTGCAAAGAAATAGGGTTTGATTCGTTTCAATGCACTTTGGTAAAAACGAATGTACTTGTAATCTACTAAGGTAGGCGCTGGATTTAGGGCTTTACTGCCCAGTCCCCAGGTATATTGCGGGTACACCAGAAAACGCGTATCCCCCTGGATTACCCATTTATTATCAGGAAGCCACATGGTGCTGCGCAAGGGTAAACCAAAGCGGTTTCCCAAATTCCAGTAAGGCGTAAAGGTGACAGAAGACAGGTTTGTCGTCTTTCTCGGTCCAAGATACATGGCTGCAGTTGTACTGGTAACCAATGCGCGACCACTACCTCCCGGCACAGTACTACTCACCGGAAGTATAGAGAAATATATCTTTTTACCCCGTTCCTCCTTGATTTTTTTCGGTTTGATCTTAAACAATGACTTGGCCACATCGATCAGATCTTTCTGAGCGGAGGTATCGGTTTCAACCGTTTGTTGCGTAGCGATGTTGCTCACATTCTGGGCATATAAACCACAGGGGAATAGCAACAAGAAAAATAAACTTGTTTTTACTGGAAGTCGTTGCATAAGAAATAACTGAATAATTAGTGATTCAATAAACGTGCCTGTAATTAGCGGTTATTTCCGATTAGGGTTTATATACTTCAAAAGTATTGTCAATAAGATCATGAATGGTCAATTTTAGTTATTGTCGAACACACCACACCAGATTTCGTAATGGTCGCCTGCCCATGTCTTCATTTTTGGGAAATACCATTTTGCAGCCCCCTTCGCCAAACAGAATCCCTTATCATCATCAACGATACTTTCCTCCTCGAAATTGCTCAGGGCATGATGTAATGCTGCGCTACAAAGTAAAAATTGTGCAAAATTGTCTGCGACTACATCTCCATAATCCCAATTTCCGGCTCCATGTTCCAATCTTAAAATACCATGTTCCGGTTCATCCATGTTCACAAGGATGGGGTCTGCCCCTTCATCGGCAAAGATGAAATGACCTTTATCCCAATCTTCCAGTTCTGATTTTGCCGATGCATCGTAATTGTATCCGTCCTGAATATATTTTAGATGATCAATACCATATACGACTATTGGATTTCCGGCAGTAAGGAAATAAAAGTCCTCTGCAGGTGCAAAGCTGCTGATGTATTTTTTTAAGTCTTCCGGCAATGCCCGGCCAAACTCTTTTTCCAGTCTTTCAATATGTTCAGCATGATCTGATAACCCGAAAGGTAACTCCTCTTCATCCTTCCAGAACATTTTTATTTCTTCAATAGCAGCTTCTATAGTCATATTAAATTTTATTTTCATTGGTTTCTATATTCGACAAACATACATTATTCAGAAAAACATATTCCTATATTTATCCAAAGGTTAATTTAATGAAGGAAGTTATTCATCAATATGGGGTAGAATTGGATTGGGTGGCAGGTTTAGCTGCTCAGCTGGGTGGCCATGTGGAAGGGAACCGCATCATCATTCCTGATGAGGTCCGTCAGGGAAACCGCTATATCCTCCCTATCAATGAATCTTTAACAGCCTTTATTATTGATGTAAACTATCGGCAGGATGTTGTCTTTAAATTAAGAAATACCAAAAGTGATTTTGTAGGCATCTATTTCAACCTTACCGAAGGAGATTCCATCCATATCCTTGATGAGGTATCCAGAACTGCAGGACGATGGGGCTATAACCTGGCTATCTTTGACGCAGATATGCAGGGCGATTTCCAGGTCAAAGCGGAATGCACCACGTATATGATTGCCATTTTTATCAAAAAAACCGCCTTAAAGCAATACATCTCTAGTATCCCCGAATACAGGCAAATTGTAGAATCCATATTTAACCCTAAGCTCAATACCATTGTACGTTTTGACCGGATGAGCAATCAGGCCTGGTGGCTCATGAATGAATTGCGAAAAGTATCACCCGAAGGCCCTTTATACGATGTATTTGTCACAGGAACAGTCTATGGTTTAATTGGGGATTATATGGACCAGCTCATCAATCAGGAAATCATTATCGAACAGGTAATCGCAGAAGATGTAGTCAACATCATGAGTTCTCAGGCTTTTTTAATCGAAAATATTGAAAACGCTTTTCCCGGGATTGCCGGGCTTTCTTCGAAAGCAATGATGTCAGAAACGAAGTATAAAAAGCTCTTCAAAAAAATGACTGGTGTAAGTCCCAATGCCTTTTTCCTGAGCAACAAGCTTTCCTTTGCGAAGGAGGTACTGGAAACGGGCAATTATACCATTGCAGAAATCGCAGACCGGTTTAATTTTTTCGGTGCTTCACACTTCATTGAACAATTTAAAAATGCCTACGGTGTTCCTCCAAAGGAGTACCTGAGCCAATTATAACCATGACAACCGAAAGAACCGAGTTTTTCTACCACTATACGCTGGGCCCGGAATGGCAGCAACAGATCGTTGACAAATTCGGTGCAAGCCTGGTCGACAATAAGATCATGATCATGCCAGAGGGAATCGCATCGGGAGGCTCCATCTTTCTGGAAGTATTGCCAGGCTTATCGGTACTGCTGCTGGACATGACCTTTCATGTTCCTGTAGCCATGACCAGAATTCCAACCGATCACCACTATTACATGGTCTATTTTGATATCGGCGATGAGATTACCACCCATATTGTAGAGGATAGCATTCATAAAGCCGGATACCATTCGAAGTTAGGCATGAGTTTCATGGATGCCAATTCAAAGGGAACGATCATGCCTCCGGTTGGGGAGCGCTCTTATAGTTTAAGGTTGTTCATAGAAAAAAGCTATTTGAGAGAATTGGGTGCCTCAACGAGGGACCTTTCTGTTAACAATCAATTGTTTGACGAGACTAAAAACACGCTCTTCTTTTATAGTCATATCGATAGCAGAAGTAAAGTCCTTTTAAATAACCTGAAAGAGCAGCCTTTTACCAATCCATCTTTCGAACTAAAGCTAAAAAGTGCGGCCCTGTATCTTCTGGGATATCTTGTGGATCGGGTCAGTCGTTTTGAACCGATCATCAATAAACTCTCCCAGCAGGACATCGATAATGTACTCAAAACATCTCAATACCTGTTGGATCACCTGCTCGATGAATTTCCGGGATTGCAGAAAATGGCAGATTTAGCGGGAATGTCAGTTTCTAAATATAAAATACTGTTTAAGAAAATGCTGAAGGAAAGCCCAAACAACTTTTTCTTAAATGAGAAACTGCTGCTGGCGCAAAAGCTGTTACAAAGCGGCGACTTTAACAGCGTTCAGGAGATTGCTTATGAACTCGGATACAGCAGTCCGAATTATTTTGCTAAAGTCTATAAAAAGATGTTCGGCTTGTTACCGGCAGAAGTGCTGATAAAAGTGGATACAGAAAAAGCAGGCATGCAAAATAGCACGCCCGCAATCCCTCTCTACTAATTGATAAAGAAACTCCTATAGGTTATTTTTGCATACTGAAGACCAGGTAGCCTTTATCTTTGGTATGGATAATTACAGTTCCACCTTTGGTTTCAAACTGTTGTCCAAGTTCTAAAAACTGAACAACCTTCATATCGTTCTCAGCAGGAGCAATTTTAGAGGTAGAGATTTTTGCATCTTTCAAAGTATTGTTGCTCCTTACCGTATAACTTCCGGTCAATTGAACAGTCTCTGGCTTACCAGTTAGGTTTGCAGTTCGTGTTGCCTGATCAAACGTAAGACTAAGGCCGCTTACCGGAAATTCAACTGTTGCTGAATCCTTTCCCTGAGCATTAAGCTCATGCATTTCAATTAATCTGTATTGTCCTTTTGGAAGTGTTGCTCCATCTCCCGGATTTTGATCATTGTCTTTTTTACATGCGGTAAATGCGGCTGCGATAACTACTAGTGTTGCTAAAAATTTGATTTTCATGATGTTCTTTTTTTAAATTATTTAATTGTTTGTATATATCAGTTATGTGTTGTGTTTAATTCTTCATATATGTAGAGATTACTCCAGGCCGAGATAGCTTGCGATCAATTTCTGATCGGTTTCCGGTTTACTTGAAATTGATAAGGAGGTACTCTCCCCAATGCAAATCACCCGCTTCCGTCCTTTTTCTTTAACTACTACAAAAAAACCGGCACTGTCTACTTCGTTGTGTTTTCCTGCCACCTCTGCATGGATGAGCTCAGATGGAAATAAAATTGGGTTTCCTTTTACGACGATATACTTTCTTAGTGACAACATATTTTGTTTCAATTATTTATGATACAAAAGTACGGTCGGCCTGAATCAGCGAGGGGTAGGATCAGACATTTAACTATTAAAATAAGACCAAATGAGATCTTATCTTTGTGCTTATGAAGAACGCAGCAGCATGTGAAAACATGGAAGAAATCCGCGAGGAGATTGATCAACTCGACAAACAGGTGATCAGCCTGATAGGCCAACGTTTTAAATATGTGCAGGCCGCCGCCAAATTTAAAAAGGATGAAAACTCGGTAAAAGCACCGGAAAGGTTTAAAAGCATGTTGGAAAAAAGAAGGGAATGGGCGATAAAAGAAGGACTTTCTCCTGATGCCGTAGAAAAGATGTTCCGTGATCTGGTCAACTATTTCATCTCCGAAGAATTGAAAACCTGGAAAAAGGAAGGGTCTGCCTGATGATCGCTAAAGACAGCTCATTGAAAAATAAAGTACGGATTGCGCTTTGCCTGGTCTTCCTGTTCGGTCTCTTTCTGATGAATACCAATACCTTCGCCAACCTCTGGTCAGTTGCCACAGGGCGAGGTTATCTCATTCCGGAAGAAAGCTCCATGATCAGGTTCAGGGTCACCCAAATGAACGGGGGCTCCGGAGAATACTGGCTTTACGCAGAAGATGAAAACAACTACTATACGATGATGGAAAAATCAGGAGCAAAGCCTTACCTGTCCTTCTCTAAAGAGAAAGCTGCAAACTGCCCTCATTTCGACAAATTTGATGTTAAAACCTGGTGTAAATAAAAAGTTAAAAAAGAAAAATCAGGAAGGGGCCGTTCTGTTCTTTAATGCTTCCAGAAACCAAAGCCTGTTCCGCTCCTGTCTAATCTTTAGCGTTGGAATTATGGGTTCTTCTCTGTTTTCAGATACTTTAGAAGTAGGTGTACTTTTTCTTTCTACAGCTGTTTTCTTTTCGATACGCTGTTGATTTTCAGTTTCAATTTCCTGGGGTTCCTGTGCAACCGCTTCGAATGCCCCTGCATGTACGCTGTCTGAAACCTGGGTTCCTTCGGCGTTGACAAAGGAAATATAGACTTCCATATGTTCCTCTTTATAGCCCTGATCAAAATAGAGCAGGTCTTTTCCTTCGATGCGCTTTGAACCACTTGGATGATAACTCACCAGGCCCAGCTCAGGAAAAGAAACCAGTAACATTGTACGGTCATGCCTGCGCTGACTGGAAATATCCGAGGTATCCCATGTAAATGCGATTCCATGTTCCGTTTTTTCAATCTGAACTTGTTTCGCAGCAGGAAGTTCCCCTTTACTCAGCAGTACTTTACTGTAATCTATACTGATGTCTGGATAGGCTCCCTGAAGGGCATTCATTTTGTTATAAGAAACAGCCTCATTATAGGCATTTCTATTGGTTCCGGCTGCTTCGAACCGAAAGCCCAGCTGGATAAAAGGAAGTGCCGGTTGTAAAAAACCATTCACCACGGTCATTTTTTCACAATTCGCCCTCCTTGCCGGTGTTAAAGGTTTACTGCTCTTGCCGATCTTTCTCATGATGTTCTCTCCATTGAGCACATAAGCGACCAGATTTCCGACCCGTCCATGGAGCATTCCGAACGGACCACCTACTAATTTTCCCATTTATTTGTTTTTAAATTCTTTAATAAAAATTATTCTACTCAATATACGGAATAAGTTTCATATGCGGTTAATTTGCACTTTCCTTTTCTACGATGACTATTAACCAATAAAAGGGCTTTCAAAGGACCACTGGACCAATGAAGGATCAATCAACCCCCTATTACTAGTCTACTGTAAATCAATTGAATAAAAACGCAGGGCAAGCGCAATCCAGGGACAGCTCCTCAGGAAAATCCGGTAAAAAAACGACCGTATAAATATAAAAAGCTGTTTTACCAAACATTTTTGTGTCCAGGTAGCTGTACTTTGAATATTCGTGTAATTTTTTTGTTATATTGCTATATAAACCTACAACCCTATGAAAAAAATTTTACACACCACCACTTTTCTGATTTTCTTTCTCCTGTTCTCCGGGCAATTATTTGCTCAGGGTTTAAAAGGAAAAGTCACCGATTCTACCGGCTCCGTGATTCCCGGGGCAACCATTCAGGTGATCGGCGCTAAAATCGGCACCTCAACAGATGGCAACGGACAGTATGCCTTAAAATTTCCGGCAGCCGGAGCCTATAGGATCAAGGTTTCCTTTACCGGGTATGAAACTTCAGAGACTGAAGTCCAAATTGACAACACGGTAAAAACTCAGGATTTCACACTTCGGGATGCCAGACAATTATTGCTGGACGTGATTGTAGTCGGCTCGAGGTCTTCTGTTCCGAGAACGAATATTCAAAGTTTAGTTCCCGTAGATTTAATTACCAGTAAAGATGTCCGCACTTTTGCTCAGGTAGATGTTACGCAGATCCTCAACTATGTGGCCCCGTCTTTTAGCTCCAACAGACAAACGGTTGCAGATGGAACCGATCATATTGACCCGGCTTCTTTACGCGGCCTTGGTCCGGATCAGGTTCTGGTATTGGTCAATGGCAAGCGCAGACATACCACGGCCCTGGTTAACATTAACGGTACTTTCGGCCGTGGTACGGTAGGTACAGACATGAACTCCATCCCCGTTGCCGCCATTGAGCGCATCGAGGTTTTACGTGACGGTGCGGCTGCACAGTATGGTTCTGATGCCATCGCCGGGGTCATCAATGTGGTCCTTAAAAAAATTACCCCCTATAGCTTCTCTACTTCCTTTGGACAATCTGACACCAAAGCTTTAGGTCGTGAATTTAATGATGGCCGTACTTTTCAGGTGGACTTCAGTAAAGGATGGGCGTTTAAGAACGACAGAGGCTTTATCAATTTCGCCGGACAATATCTACAACGGGGTTTTACCAATCGTGGCGGTTTAGATACCCGTCCTCTATTGTATTCTGCCTCGCCAACCAAAGGGGCTACAGAAACTGAAGCAGATTTTCAAGCCAGATTTGCCAGTCTGAAGGCAGCAGATGATGCAAGGGCAGCAGCCAACGGTCTAGACAGAAACAACATGCGCGTAGGAAATTCAGATTCCAAAAACGGCGGTTTCTTTTTGAATGGACAATACAACTTCTCTGATGCTGCGGAACTTTATTTCGCAGGAGGTTATACCCATAAAACAGGAAGTGCTGCAGGTTTCTTCCGCCTGCCTACACAAACTACTCAGATTGACCTAAGCATATATCCTAACGGATTTCTTCCGCTTATTGATACCAAAATCAATGACCTCTCCTTTTCTGCCGGACTGAAAGGCAAACTTGGCAGCTGGAATTATGACCTGAGCAATACCAGTGGAGAAAACAACATCGGATTCGACATTAACAATACGGTCAATGCTTCCCTCCCAACTGGAACAAGTCCAACCTCATTTTATGCAGGTAAACTATTTTTCAGACAAAACACGACGAATTTAGACCTGGACAAGAAATACACTTTCGATGGTGGTTTCCTCACTTCATTAAACACGGCTTTCGGCGGAGAATTCAGGATAGACAATTATCAGATTAAACCGGGAGAAGAGCTCTCTTATTCTTATGGACAGCCTTCAAAGAACATTCCAGGTCGAATGGTAGGATCTTCATTTACAGCAGCTGGGGCGCAGGTCTTTCCAGGTTTCAAGCCTGCGAATGCACTTGATAAATCCAGACACAATACCAGTGCTTACCTCGATTTAGAAGCTGAATTCGGCTCAAGAATCATGTTGGAAGCAGCCGGACGCTACGAAAACTACAGCGATTTTGGTTCCAATTTCTCCTATAAATTTGCAGGTAAAATAAAACTATTCGGGGATATTTCCATCCGTGGTGCTTATGCGACTGGTTTCAGGGCCCCTTCTTTACACCAACGTTTTTTCAACAATGAGAGTACACAATTTGTTGCCGGAAATCCTACTCAGGTGCTTACGGTAAACAACGATAATCCCATTGTTGCCCAGTTTGGTGTAGGTTCCTTAAAACCTGAAATTTCCAGGTCAGGAAGTTTAGGGCTGGCAGGAAGAATTGCGAAAACATTTACGTTTACCATTGATGCTTACAACATTGATATTGACGACCGCATCGTTTTCTCCAGTCAATATGCCCGGGAACGTGGTGCCGGAGGTGTGCTCATCCCAACGGGTGTGGTAAACCAGATCTTAAATACGGTAGATCCAAATGCACAGGTAAATAGCGTTCAGTTTTTCACCAATGCCATCAAAACGAATACTGCCGGTTTAGATGTGGTACTGACCAACAGGTTTACTTTAGGCACTTCCAGCAGTTTGTTACTAAGTGTAGCCGGAAACCTGAACAAAACGATTGTCAGAAGCGTTCAGGGTTCTGCAAAAATAGAAAGCGATCCAACCTTGAAAGCCAAGTTGTTTGACCGTTTGGAACGTTCCCGTTTTGAAAGCTCTGTTCCTAAAAACAAATTGAACATCACGGCCAATTATACCGTAGACAAATTAAGCTTTGTAGCGCGGACCGTTCGTTTTGGGGAGGTGACCTTTTTGAATGCAGTAGATCCAAACGTTCCGGCCAATGGATTACCCGTACAACTGGATCAAACCTTCGCTCCAAAATGGGTAACCGATTTCTCGGTAAGTTATGCGCCAGGCAAGGCATTAACGCTAACTGTGGGTGCCAACAATATATTTGATGTATACCCTGATAAATTATACATCGATCCCCGCAATAATGAAAACAATTTGAGTGGTGTTTCTACAACTAACTATTCAGGTGGTTTAGACAATACCTCTAACGGAAGGTTTTTATTCCCAAGGGCGATCAGTCAGTTTGGGTTTAGCGGCCGCTATGTATATGGTAAAATTGCCTGTACTTTTTAGCCTCCCGCGCCAGCAAAAGCGTTAGCAATTGTGTTAGCCTGAGCATCAGTGCTATAAAGAGAAAGCCGGTCACACTGACCGGCTTTCTCTTTTAAAAATTCGGGCTATACTTGCCTGGGGAATAACCATAATACTGTCTGAATGCGCGTATAAATGCGGAATCCGAGGCATAGCCGATAACCGCAGCAACCTCTCCAACAGTAAAGCCTCCACTAAGGAGCAGCATTTGCGCATGATTTAACCTCAGTTGCTGGATATAGCCAAAAACCGTTGTTCCAAACAGTTTCTTAAATCCTCTTTTCAGCTTAAACTCATTTAACATAAAATTTCTCCCAATCTCCTCCAATGTCAGTTGCTGTAAAAAGTTCTCAGACAGATAGGCCTTACAGCTAATCAGCCGTTCTGTATCTACAACTGAAATATCATTCGTTTTAAGACTGTCGTTTGGCAGGTCATGGTTCAGTGTTAACAAGACAAGTTCCTTTACTTTAGAACTGACATAGCTTGTTTTTAAGGCATCTGCAATTGGCGGAGCACTGATCAAATCAAGTGTGGTACAGAGCCAATGGTCCATTCTTTTGTTCTGGGTGAACAGTGAAAACGATTCTGCGCGCTCGCTTCGGTCAAAAGTCTCCTGATAAGCAGGTCCGCATTCTGAAAGTATTTGCCGGAAGAATGCAGGCCTTAGTCCCACACATAGGTACTCATATTTCTGTTGCTCAGGAAAGGTAAAAGTACTGATCGGGTCCACACAATTCATCACGTTAAAATGGCCTTTCTCCATAGAGATCACCTCCTTAAATCCGGTAATTGAGGCATCCGATCTGCCGGAAAGCTGGAAATGGAAACTGACATGAGTCATGTCCTCCAATGCGTTAATTCTGACCGTATTCTTAAAATCAGAGCAAAAATGTAAAATGTCAAAATGCGCATTTCGAAAGCTTTTTGTTTCACATTCAAACCTATCCTTTAAGGTTACCGAGGTTTTCTGCGCCTGAAATCCCTCCACAAACTCCCGTTTCATCAATTCTGCGAATTCTTTTCCTTCGATTTGATACATAATCCCTTTGGGTCAATTTTAAATCCTTTACTGCATATGATAAGATCCGCTGATCTTGCAATTTGCGCAGATGAAAGATCCAAACAAATCTATAATAGATATTACAACCTGGAAAAGAAAAGAGCATTATTATTTCTTTAAGCAATTTGAACAGCCGTTTTATGGAGTCACGACAGACCTGAATTGTACAGCCGCTTATCAGTATTGCAAAGCTTACGACATTCCTTTTTTCTTATTTTATCTGTATAAATCACTGAAAGCTGTTCAGCAAATCAATGAACTTAAATATCGGATGGAGCAAGACCAGGTATTCGAATACCAGCAAATTTCCGGATCGGTAACCGTTCTGAGGAATGACGAAACCTTCGGCTTTGCCTATTTCGACTACCACGAGGATTTTACGCGGTTTATGACACAGGCTAAAATCGCCATTGCAGCAGTAAAAGCAGCAAAGGGTTTACAAATAAGGCCGGAATTAAACAACCTCATTCATTACACCGTTCTTCCCGGGATAAAATTCTCCAGTATGCAACATGTGCAATCGACCTCTGTAAATGACTGTGTTCCAAAAATTGCTTTCGGAAAGCTGACTTTCGAACATGGGCAGGTTTTATTGCCGCTTTCCATCCATGTACACCATGCCCTCTGTGATGGCTTACATTTAGCCAAATACATCGCCTGTTATCAGCAGGAGCTGGAGCTTCATTAAACCCTCCATTTCTGAAATCTGCGGCAGCATCAGTTGCCGCAAAAAGGCGAAGCTCCTCAATCCGATAGGCTTTCTGTTTATTTTAACCGCAATAGTGACAGCAGTACATCTGAATATCGAAACAAAAGGCCGTCCTTATCGTGGCCATTCATTTTACATAGATTAATTTTATTTTTCAATACAGCAATTTAATTTGCACGAACAGGAATATTATTTGCTATGATCCTATTAATTTATATATATTTAAAACACTAAGGAAAGGACGGCTCTGCAATGGCTAATTGCAGATTAATCCTAAAGATTTTAAACATCATAAATGCTGTAGCCCTTGAAAAAATTTCCATTTTATAAACAACCGGACCAGATGGACTGTGGTCCAACCTGTTTACGTATGATCTCGAAATACTATGGCCGCAACTATAGTCTGCAGCGCCTGCGTGAAATTTCGGGAATCAATAGAGAAGGGGTTTCCCTTTTGGGGATCAGTGAGGCTGCTGAAAAAATCGGTTTCCGGACTACCGGTGTCCGGATTGACCTGGAGATGCTGTTGGAAGTGGAAATGCCCTGCATCTTACATTGGAGTCAGAACCACTTCGTGGTATTATATAAAGTCCCTTCAAAAACCAATTTAAAAGGAAAGAATTATTTAATCGCAGATCCCGCAAAAGGACTCATTGCTTATACAGAACAGGAATTAAAAACACATTGGATCAGCACACAGAATGATGGTCAGGGAGAAGGTGTGCTCCTGATGCTTTCTCCGGCTCCGGATTTTTATGCCCAGGGTGGCGACCCGGATAAGGGCTTAAATTTAACTTATCTGCTCAGCTATTTACTCAAGTATAAAAAGCTGCTCTTCCAGTTATTTGTTGGATTGGGTGTAGGTAGCATCCTGCAATTGATCTTACCTTTTTTAACACAATCACTCGTTGATATCGGGATAAATTCGCGGAACCTGAACTTCGTTTATATCATTGTCATTGCACAAACCATGCTCTTTCTGGGCCGGTTGAGCATTGATTTTATCCGTTCCTGGATTTTACTGCACATCAGTACAAGGATCAACATTTCCATCCTGACGGACTTCCTGATTAAGATCATGAAACTCCCGATGAGTTTCTTTGATACGAAGATGACGGGAGATATTATGCAGCGGATGAGCGACCAGGGAAGGATTCAGAGTTTCCTGACGGGCTCCTCCTTAAACACCATCTTCTCCCTCTTCAACCTCGTCGTATTTGCCTTTGTACTGATGTATTATAATGTCACCATCTTTATCATATTTTTGGTGAGCAGTGTCGTATATACACTCTGGGTGGTCTTCTTCCTGAAAAAAAGAAGGGAACTTGATTTTAAGCGTTTTGACATTTCCTCCAAAAACCAGAGCAACATTGTCCAGCTCATCAGCGGAATGCAGGAAATTAAGCTGAACAATTGCGAGCAGCAGAAAAGATGGGAATGGGAAAGGATTCAGGCTTCCTTATTTAAGTTTAGCGTAAAGAGTCTTGCATTGGGCCAGTATCAGCAGGTTGGAACTTTCTTCATCAATGAGGGTAAGAACATCCTGATTACTTTCATTGTGACCAAAGCGGTAATTGACGGACAGCTGACACTGGGTGCCATGATGGCCATTCAGTATATCGTTGGACAGCTGAACAGTCCGATCGAGCAATTGTTGGGTTTCTTACAACAATTCCAGGATGCAAAGATCAGTTTGGAACGTTTAAATGAGATCCATGAACTTCAGGACGAAGAGCCCCTGGATAAATCTTTCATGACCGAATTGCCTTTAAATAAAAGCGTTTCTTTTCAAAACTTAACGTTCAGCTATCCGGGAGCAGGAAATGAACCTGTTTTACAAGACATTTCCCTGAGCATTCCGGAAGGAAAAACCACAGCCATTGTGGGAATGAGCGGCAGCGGAAAGACCACCATTTTAAAACTGCTGCTTAGATTTTATGAACCCCAAAAGGGCGATATTAAAGTGGGCAGCACCTATTTAAATCAGATCGGTTACCGGTATTGGAGGGGAAAATGTGGGATTGTGATGCAGGATGGCTTTATCTTTTCGGATACGATTGCCAGAAATATCGCCGTTGGTGATGAATATCCGGACATGCCGAAATTACTTCATGCCATCAAAATCGCCAATATCAGTGATTTTATTGAAGAACTTCCACTCGGCTTAAACACCAAAATCGGTGCCGCCGGGAATGGCATTAGTCAGGGCCAGCGACAAAGGATGCTGATTGCCCGTGCGGTATATAAAAATCCGGAATACATCTTTTTTGATGAAGCCACCAATGCCCTGGATGCAAATAATGAAAAAACGATCATGGAAAACCTGGAGACCTTTTTTAAGGGCCGGACGGTAGTCGTAGTTGCCCACCGGTTGAGTACGGTAAAAAATGCAGACAACATCATCGTGCTGGACAAAGGCGCTATCATTGAACAGGGAACGCATCAGGAGCTGACCAACAATAAAGGCGAATACTATGAACTTGTAAGAAACCAATTGGAACTGGGCGCTTAAAAACCGTCTTTGTAATAGATAAACACCATGGCTAAAAAAAATATTGAAGAAATAGAAGAAGAAGAAATAATTGAAGGATACGAAATCAATAGTGAAGAAGTTCAGGAAATTATCACTGCGGTACCTTCCTGGATCTTGCGGAGAGGAAGTACGGCAATCTTTCTGATTTTATTCTCTATTGTCCTGGCATCGGCATTTATACAGTACCCTGATGTGGTTAAAACCCGGTTAAAGGTCAACTCACTGAATGCCCCAAAGCTTGTATATGTAAAGCAAACGGGCAAGATTGTGTCGCTTTTGGTAAAGGAAGGCGCTCAGGTGAAGCAAAATGAACCTTTGGCTTTTATGGAAAGTACCGCCAGTCATCGGGACATCCTTAAATTACATGAAGCCTTGGCCCAAATTTCGGAACAATTGAACAAAACAGGCCTGGCAAAGGTAGTGGTGATGGAAAATTTACGCCTCGGTGAATTACAGGCGGCTTACCAGAATTTTTATCAGCAATACCTGCAGTTCATCTCTACACAAAACGGCGGTTACTATCTGAACCGAAAAAAATACCTGCAACAGGACCTGGTGGAAATTGAGAAGTTAAAGAACCAGATTATCATTCAGAAAAAGATTCAGGATAAAGAATATGCCAATGTGGAACAGGAATTTGAAGCGTATAAAAAGCTGCATCAAAAAGGGGTGATTTCCGTTAATGAGTTTAAACAACAGGAAAACAAATACCTCGCGGGCAAGTATCCGCTGGAGCAGACGGTCACGTCACTCATCAACAACAATACAACTTACGCCGCCAAGCAAAAGGAAATCCTGGAAGTTGACCATACCATTCAGGAGGAAAAAGCAAAATTCATTCAATCGCTGAGCAATATGGTGACGGAAACCGATGCCTGGCTAAAGCTATATGTGTTGAGCGCTCCTGTAGCAGGAATTGTGAGTTATGCCGGAATTGTACAGGAAAACCAGACGATGAATGCCAACCAGGAGCTGTTTGTCATCAACCCGGCGAACACGAATTTCTTTGGCGAGGTCTATATCCCACAGGACAATATGGGTAAGATAAAAGTTGGTCAGCGGACACTGGTAAAAATGCGAAGCTTTCCTTTTGAACAATACGGGCTCATCCGCGGCAACGTCAATTACATCTCAGATGTGGCTTTTAAGGATAGCGTATTTATTGCCAAGATTGCTTTCGACCAATTTGAAAATAAAGATCCTGAGCATAAAATCGTGCTGAAAAATGGAATGCAGGCAGAAGTTGAAATTATTACGGAGGAAAGCTCCCTGCTGCGCAGGTTTACCAGGAACATTACCAAAATGCTAAACAACAATTAGAAACAGGTAGATATTCCGAACAAGACTAACAATAATCAAAAGACAACCTATAAATACGTTTTACAGTTATAGAGAAATTGACTGAAGAAAATACTACATTGGGTTACAAAATCTGACAATGGAACCTACAGACGTAAAAATATCCCGTAAGAAACCGGTTTTCCCGGTCTCTCCTGCTTTGCAGAAATACCTGAAAAGCTATCAGCGGGATTCCAAGCTTCCGATCACCTATAATGATTTGCTGATGTTTGATGAGTCTTATCCCATTATGGATAAAAATGGAAAAGACACGCTCTGGGAAGGGCCGATATATCCTTCCGATCAGCTGGAAAACCTGCACAATGGTTTAAAAGTGATTTATGCCAATCTAAAGGCATCCGGAAACCTGCGGATCGTTCAGCATAAGTATATCGACAAGATTGAATACTGCACTTTTGGGAATACCCATCCTTTCCGCATCAGGATTGTAAACCGCTTAAATGATGTGTACGACTATTTTTATGTTAAAAAAGCAGATGCTTCCAGAATTTACGGACTCGAGATGGAAGAGATCCTCTCTCCCAACCAGGTCAATTATTTGGTAGACCGGGAGACACTGATTGAAGAACATATTGCCGGAATCCCTGGTGATGTTTTTGCGAAAACATACCTGTATAACCCGGAATATAACCAGACCCGGATTGCCAAAGAATTTGTGAAATTTAACGAACGTTGCCTGGTGATGTTACTGGGCGACATGAGGGCCTACAATTTTGTGGTTCAGATTACACCAGATTTCGATGATATTCAATTCAGGATCAGGGCCATTGATTTTGATCAGCAGTTTTACGAAGGTAATGTAAAAGTATATTTGCCGCAGTTTTTCAAAGAGAATTTCCCTTATGTCAAACTGTGTATGGAAGAATTGACCGATAAGACCTTTCTGCAATATCAGCAGGAAGAAAAATCATCCATACTGCATCGTGTGCGGAGTGAAAGGCATCGCCTCGCTGATTTAAGAGATGTATCCAACGCAGATACCTTAACCACTGCAGAGAATACAAATACGTTAAAAATAGGCATGGCGGAACATTTTGCAGATCCGAATTACCTGGAATGTAAGACCATGACGGACATTATTGAGCTGAACGTTAAAAACATCATCCGACAGGTAAAGCTATAATTCAGGTTTATAAATGTGATTACACAAACGTTTGCGTAGTCAGCAGTCCGGATTCTACTGTAAACACCTGATATCCTGACAAAAAGAAAATTTAAAGGGCGACAAGAACAGGCGGCATAAATTCTTGTTTTTAAGCCCTAATCATGGCCAGCGGTTGCCAATTCCATCATTTCTGCAGCCTTTCACACTTCCTTTCAAACACCTCATTTCTGTCATATCTAACTGATGATCAACCGGTCATGCAAACGTTTGCGCTGAGCTTTCTCCCGGTCTTTAAGGACATTATTTGTAAATTTTATTCAGCACTAACCCTGCTACACTTTAAGGCTCAGGAATGAGTCGATACCTTAAACTGACCATTTAAAACCTAACCTAATCAATCCCAACCAACATGAATTTAAAACCTCTAAACTTTCTCAGTGCCATCATCATAGGTATGGTGCTTTCCAGTGGATGCAAACAGCAAAAAATACTCCCCGAACAAAACATTGCTGTCCATGATCAAACAGCGGCCAACAGCAATAACCCCAATATCAACACGACCATTGGAACCAATATTCAGGTCTTTAATGAATTAAAATCGGGGACGGCTGAAGGCACACGCCTGAACATTAATCCCTGGTCTGATTTTGACGCAACCGGTTTTTATTTAGCCCCAAATGCGACCTTACAGGTCACCGTGGAGCAACTTACCGGAACCGCAAAGCCAAAGATCCTGGTCGGTACTTATTCCAGATATGAAGTGAAAAATAACCCTCAGGAATTTGCGTTAACCATTGGAACGAACAACATCACCGCCGACCAATATGGAGGCCTGATCTGGGTTCGCTTTGGCACCTCAGGTACACCTTCATCCAGTGCAAAGATTACTTTTGTAAGCGGTCATCAAAGGGTTCCGGTGTACATTAAAAATCAAACCACTCCTACCGACTGGGCCAATCAGCTTTCTACCTATACCAGTTCACCTGATGTGATTCTCATGGGCGACCGGGTCTATCAGGTCTATTCCAGAACAAGGGCTGTAAATACACAAAGCCAGGACAACAATTATGTGCTGAGCAAAGCCGATCAGACGATGGAAGTCGAAGATGCTTTTAGTGGAATGGATGGTTCTGCTCCCCAGCATCAGCTAAATGTGAATCAGCGCATGCTGATGACCGAGAACGATGGTACAGGCTGGATGTTTGCCACCTGGTATCGCACGGCTTATGTTACCGCCGCGGCACCCGCTGCCTTTACCTCAACTATTGGTACCGTTGATGGCTGGGGTCCATGGCATGAACTAGGGCACATGCACCAACAAGCTGCCTGGAAATGGAGCACCCTGGGGGAAGTCACGGTGAACATTTACAGTCTGGCTGTGGAACGTGCCATGGGCGTTAGTCCGTCGAGGCTTAAACGGGATAATGTATGGCCTGCCGTTGCCACTTACCTGGCGAATACCAGTCCGTCTAAAAATTTCAACAGCGACGCCATTATGACCAATGGCACCTGGGTCAGACTGGCGATGTTCCATCAACTCTGGATGGCCTTCGGTGATAATTTTTACAAGGACCTGCATAAAATAACCCGTGTTGAATTGCCTAATGTCAGCACTGATGCCGAAAAAATGCGCTACTTTATGCTCAAATCCTGTAGTGTATCCGGCCGGAACCTGACCAATTTCTTCAGAAAATGGGGTTTTCTGGTCAACGAAAGCGTGTACACCGAAATTGCAGGTCTGGGCTTACCTCAGCCGTCCGTTGAGCCAAGTACCCTCAGCGAAGACAATACCGGCATTGAGTCCGGCGCAACTTATAAGCTCATTTCTGCAGTAAATAACACCAGTCTGGTTGATGTTTCAGGGAGTGGTACTGCCAACGGCACATTGGTGGCCCTTTGGAGCAATAACAGCCCCAGTACGTTGAACCAGCAATGGAAAGTAACCAGTGTGGGCAGTGGTTATTATAAATTACAGCCTTTGCATGCCTTGACTAAAGTGATGGATGTTACCGGCGGACTCAGTACCAATGGTACACAGATTCAGCTCTATGATGATGCAGGCACAAATGGACAAAAATGGCAGATCAAAGATGTAGGAGCGGGTTATTATAGCCTTGTTCCTGCCTGTGCACCTTTGTCACAACTGGATGTTAACGGAGGTTTCACTGCCGGAGGAACTAAAATTCAAATATGGACCGCAAGCTCCGGGAATTCACAAAAATTCAAATTTGTAAAGCAATAGCTTAACACTCCCTTATTTCGGTTTAAGTGAAAAAGCATCAGGAAATCCTGATGCTTTTTTTATGGCCTAAGAAAAATAGCACAGCACGCTGTTTGTAATTAATCTAAATAAAGACTTACTTTGCGCGTAAATATTATTTAAACCATAAAAATATACGCGTATATGAAATTTTTACGAATCCTGTTGTTATTGAGTGTCAGCTTTAATCTTGCCATGGCACAACAAAGTGCAGGGATAAAAGGAAGGGTGACGACCGCTGATGGCCATGGGGCAGGTTATGTTTCTGTTAAATTACTGGGAAAACCATTTGGGGCTACCACAGATAAAAACGGTGATTATACCATAGCACAGGTAACTCCGGGAAAATATACCATTAAGGTCAGCGCAATTGGCTTATCTTCACAAACAAGGTCGATAGAGGTGATCGCTTCTGCTATCGTTACGGCCGACTTCATTCTGAATGAAAAACTCAGTACCCTTACTGAGGTCAACATTTCGACCAATAAAAGGAAGTATAAAACCGATAAGGTCTCTACTTCCCTAAGGTTAGCGGCACCATTGCTGGAAATCCCTCAAAATATTCAGGTGGTCACTTCCGCAGCATTGGCAGATCAGCAGATCATCAGCATGAGTGACGGTTTGATCCGAAATGTGAGTGGTGCAGTAAGATTGGAACACTGGGGTGATTTATATGCCAATATCCTGATGCGTGGATCACAAATCCAGGCTTTTAGAAATGGTTTTAACGTAGTGAGTTCTTTTTGGGGGCCACTTACCGAAGACATGAGTTTTGTAGACCATATTGAATTTGTAAAAGGCCCTGCAGGATTTATGCTCGCCAACGGTGATCCAAGTGGTCTGTATAATGTGGTGACGAAAAAGCCTACGGGAGAAACCAAAGGAGAAGTAAGCATGACTTTAGGAAGTTACGACCTATACCGCACGGCTGTAGACCTGGACGGAAAATTAAGCAGAGACGGACGTTTATTGTATCGCCTGAATGCAGCCGGACAAAACAAAAAATCACACCGTGCCAATGAGTATAACAACAGGTATAGCTTTGCTCCTGTAATTTCTTACCAGCTGGACGATAAGACAAAAATCACTGCGGAGTATACACTTCAATATGCAAAAATGAGCGACATCGGTTCTTATTATGCCTTCTCCCCTTTTGGATACGGGACACTACCTGTAGATTTCACTGCAATGCCTCCGGGCCTGAGCCCAACAAGAATCAATGACCACAGCGCCTTTCTGAACCTGGAACATCAGTTGAGTGACCAATGGAAATTAACCGCTCAGGGTTCCTATTTCAACTATTCACAAAGCGGAACAAGCATGTGGCCATCGGACGTAAATGCCCAGGGAAAAATGATCAGAGCGGTAGGCATCTGGGATGCTAAAAGCGAAATGACCATGGGTCAGGTGTTCCTGAATGGCGCGGTTAAAACGGGCAGCGTTCAACACCGCATCCTTGCCGGACTGGACGTTGGGACGAAGGATTATATGGCAGATTGGGCACAAGGCCATAATCTGGATACCGTTGGCGGAGAATTTGACCCCTTAAATCCGGTATACGGCGCTCCGGCAAACGGTTACCCTCAGTACGACCGCACATTGGATTTACCGGCAAGAGCCGTTAAAGCAGGTGGAATAATGGACCAGAGGTACAGTGGGATTTATGTTCAGGACGAACTTGGTTTTCTTGAAAATAAGATCCGCCTTACCCTTGCCGGAAGGTACACCTATGTGACGCAGTCGCAATGGGGAGGCGCACAAACCAAAGCAAAACATTTTAGTCCGCGTATTGGTCTAAGCGTGTCTGTAGATAAGAACCTCTCTGTTTATGGTTTATACGATCAGGCATTTATCCCGCAAGGCGGAAAATTAGCTGGTGGAGGAAACATAAAACCGGTGACCGGAAACAATATGGAAATCGGTCTAAAGAAGGATTGGTTTGATGGCAAATGGAATACCACCATTTCTGCTTACCGGATCATCAAGAAAAATGAGCTTACCGGAGATCCGAACAGTGCGCCAAACTCAGGATTAAGTGTTGTACTTGGAGAAAAAACATCACAAGGGATAGAATTTGATTTAAAGGGGGAAATCCTGACCGGATTAAATGCCATGGTTAACTATGCGTATACCGATTCAAAAGTCACGGAAGCAACTGCCGGAACGAGCTTTATCAAAGGACAGCTGACTCCTGGTTTTGCTAAACATACCATCAACTCATGGCTGGAATATAAAGTTCAGGATGGAGCATTAAAAGGCACAGGACTTTCGGGGAGCTTTACTTACCTGATTGACCGGGCAACTGCAAACTACAGCACCACCAATCCGGAACAAAATTTACCGGATTACTTTAAGCTGAACGCAGGTGCATTCTGGGAAAAAGACAAGATTAAGCTCACACTGAATGTGTTCAATCTCTTAGATAAATATTTATATAGCGGAAGTTATTATACCAATTATTTCTCCTCGCCAGCCTATTCATGGCAAACAGAAGCGCCAAGAAATTACAGGTTAACCCTGGCTTATAAGTTCTAAAAACCTTTTTAAATCCAGCAAGCCAGCCTTTCCGGCTGATGCTTGCTGGACATTGCACAATAGTTGTAAGTTCATCTGTTAATATTTAAATTTGATTCCATAAGACCTATATGTTTAGCGAAATCAGTCAGCCATTAAAAGAAAGAATGCAGTATCTGGAAGCGATCGACCTTAGAGACCGGACAGATGGAACACCCAGAAGTAAGAGACTGCGACAGATCAATGCGGATACCGGAAAATTCCTGTCTCTTCTTGCCGTTAATTTACCGGAAGGGGAAATCATTGAAATCGGGACCAGTGCCGGTTACTCTACCCTATGGCTGGCTTTTGCAGCGAAAGAGCAGGGAAGGATGGTCAGGACTTTTGAGATTGACGAAGAAAAAGTGAAGCTCGCCAGGGAAACTTTCCGGATTGCCGGATTGGAAGCTCATATTGAGCTTATCCATGGAGACTTTTTAAACCATGCCCCGCAGCTGGGTCCAATTGCTTTTTGCTTTATGGATGCAGAAAAAGAAATCTATAAGAATTGTTTCGAAGCCATTGCTACTAAAATGGTATTCAATGGACTGATCGTCGCCGACAATGCCATAGATCAATATGAAGGCATCAAGCCGATGATTGATCAGGTGCTTAAAGACGAGCGGTTTGATGCCTTAACCGTTCCAATTGGCAATGGAGAATTTATTTGTAGAAGGAAGGCTTAAGCTTAATCACTTCTCCTTTTTTATTCAGCAAGACCTGGATCTTCGTATTCTTAGACCTCGCAGTCTTACACTTTCCTTTGAATGAGCCGATTTCAGCAAACCTTTGTCCTGATCTGTTGATATACCCAATCTCATAACCACCCTCCCAGGAGTAATGTCCGGTTGTCATCAGCCGTTTTCCTGCAAGTGCATATTCGGTGGTAACGACACTGAACAGTGTCATTACCGAGAGCATTAACGTTTTCATAAAGGTAAAGTTATCATTATTTACATCAAACCAGTCAGTTCCTTTACCTTCTTAATTTTTTCTGATCATGACCACACCATTGCTATCGTTACTCACGTCTCCACGTACTTTAGCTTTGATACTGAAAGCAGCACCGGTTTCGTAATTGCTGATCTGAAACTTGTACTCATTGTCTTTCGTCGATCCTCCGGTAAATCCTTCATGTACATCTTCCGCAATCTTCTGTCCGTTTTTAAAAACCTCTACGCTCTGGATATCCAGTCTGGACGTTCCTTCGGTATACCAGAAAGAAAGCGTATAAGCTCCGTTTGCATTGATCTTTCCGGAGCCATTCATTTCAAAAACAGCGAAGTCTTTACCTTTTACTTTTGAAGGGTTCCAGTCTGCCACAAATTCCCCATATTTCCTGAACTTCTCATATTTCTCTGGGAAGTATAATGGTAGAGAATACTGGTTGCTGTTCATCACTGTAATTGCGTAAAAATCGTTCAGTTTGGCAACCGTTACTGCTCCGTTGTAGATCGCAGAATGAACATTTGGAAGTGTTCCATCGGTTGTATACCTGATTTGTGCGTCCTTTACCGTGTTTTCCAGCTTTATGGTATATCCCTGATCTCCTTTTTCATTGCTGATCAGTTTAGGCTGAGGCAAACGATAGCCATAACCCGCCTGATCGTAACGGTTGTAATGCGTGCTCTGGCGTTGTTCAAAAGCAGTCCAGCTTTGTCTTGCTACCGGTGTCCAGCAGACTTCAGCCAATGCAGACATCCTTGGAAAGGTCAGGTAGTCGAAATATTTCTCCGAACGGTTTTCATTGAGCTGTGGAAGCTCCTGAAGTATGGTTCCATGGATAAACTGGTCTGACCATAAGGTTGCAGATGCACCTAAGATCAGGGGGCGGTATTTTTCGTCCATACCTTTCAGCATCGGGTTCAATTGGTAGACCTTTTCCAAAGAAATTGGCGGAAGCCATCCGGCGGCTTTAATTTCTCCGGGAATACTGCTTTCAGCAACATCAAAATAGCAATATCCGGTCAGCGACATCACAGAATAATGTCCTGCTTCTGCGGCCTTAAATGCTTTTTTCTCATCGTGCCAAACCATTCCTACCGCTTTCTCTTTCAAGCCATCTTCAATGATTTCATCCCAGCCAACAATGGTCTTTCCATATTTCTTAACCATCGTTTGTACCCTTTGATTAAAGTATACCTGCAATTCCTTTTCTGTTTTCAATCCCAGTTCATTCTTTTTCTTCTGGCAATGCGGACATTCTTTCCAGCGGTCGTAAACGGCTTCATCACCACCAATATGAATATATTTAGAAGGGAATATGGCGAACGTTTCTTTAAATACGTCTGCTAAAAAATCGAAAGTCGATTCTCTGCCCACACAATAGATGTCTTTGCTGATGAAATGCTGAGCCGGAACTTCATGTTGTTCTCCTGTACAAGCCAAAAACGGATAAGCAGCGATAGAAGCCAGCGCATGTGCCGGCAATTCAATTTCCGGAATGATGTCTACGTTTCTTAAGGTCGCGTAAGCCACCATTTCTTTCATGTCTTCCTGGGTATAATAACCTCCTGTTCTTTCTGGCCCCACTCCTCTCCAGGCTCCTATTGAAGTTAACTTTGGATATTTTTTGATCTCCATACGCCATCCCGCATCATCGGTCAGGTGCAGGTGAAGGGTATTCATTTTGTACATGGCCATCATATCGATGAACCTCAGTACATAGTCTTTTCCGAAAAAATAACGGGACACATCCAGCATCATTCCCCTCCAGGGATAAAGCGGGGCATCTTCGATTAAGGCACCTTTAACCTCCCAGTTCACTGATTTTTGGCGTTGTTTGTTATAGATTTCTGCAGGCAGCATTTGCAATAGCGTCTGGATGCCATAGAAAACACCCGCACTGTGCTGACCAGTGATCTGGATCAGGTCTTTATTCACACTGAGACGATAACTTTCCTTATTAGCTGATCCCGGGTTGCCGGTGCTCAAAACAATTCCTTTGGTTGGATTTTTCGCTTCTTCCGGTATAAAGTCAAATCCCGTAGCCGGAGATAACGCTGCAGCCAGTAGTTCTGCCTGAGGCTTCAGGCCTTTTTCAAACCAGATCTTAGTTTGTGGCCTGATCACAAACGGACTTCCCCGTTCTTCTACTTTTTTAGGAAGCGGAATAATGTTCAGTTGTGCCAAAACCGGAGCGCTTACAAATAGTATTGCAGCCATTAACAGGAAACCATGGAGTTTATTTTTCATCACCTACTTTGTTATCGTCAATCACAATTTTAGTGAAATAATAACCAAAAACAGCTACTGAAAAACAGCATTCTGTACACAAACGATTGCATTTCGCATTTCAATCGTTTGCGTAATTTTACAATGACTGATCGGCAGGCTTAAAAAAACAGAATTAGTTGATGTAATCCAGTATTTTCTCCATCAATTCTGTTTCTGTAAACGGTTTGATGATGTAATCATTAAGCCCTGCAGAAATATAGCGGTCATGTGATTCACTGGTGATTTGTCCGGTGATGGCGATCACAGGCAATTGTGCCTTGGTGGGATCCTCCAGCGCACGGATTCTTTTGGTCAGTTCAATACCATCCATTTCGGGCATCTGGATATCTGTGAGGACCATATCATATCGCTTATCCTCCAGGAAGGTGAGCGCTTCCTGTCCGTCATTTGCGGTATCAAAGCTAATTCCCAGTTTCTTAAAGATCATTTTTATGACCAGCAAATTCATTTCCGAATCGTCGACCACCAGGAGGTGAAGGTCTTTGAACCGGTCGCTGTTGATGACCGGAGATTTCTCCCCTGCACGGTCTTCTGTATCTTTTGGGGCAATGGCATAAGGGATTTCCAGGATAAAGGTAGAGCCCTTACCCAGGCTGCTTTCCACAGAGATCTTTCCTCTATGCAATTCCACAAGCTTCTTGCTGATCGGCAAGCCCAGTCCTGAGCCCTTTTGCCAGTCGCTGCGTTTCGAATTGATGACCTGTGAAAATTCATTGAAGATCAAAGGAAGGTTCTCATTTGAAATCCCTATTCCCGTATCTATGACTTTAATTAATAAAGTAGCTTGTTTTTCATCTGCCTTCTTAACACTCACATGAATGCTCACTTTTCCTTTATCCGTAAACTTGATGGCATTGGCGGTCAGGTTCATGACGATCTGTTTCAGTCGGTAAGGATCGCCATCGAGCAACAGGTCCGGAGCTGCGCCCTGTACCAATTCCAGAATTAATCCTTTCTGATCTGCCAGAACCCTAGCGGTTTCAGAGATTTCTTTCAGAATCCTTTTATAGCGGAACGATGTTTTCGCCAGGGATAACTTTCCTGTTTCCAACCTTGAAAAATCCAGCACTTCATTTACCGCCGACAATAACATGGAAGAAGAGTTGTCCAGTAGTTTAGACATGGAGCGCTGGTCTTCATTCAGCGGCGTAGATTTCAACTGTTCTGACACCCCTATGATCGCATTTAAAGGCGTTCTCATTTCATGGCTGATGCTCGTAAAGAACCTCGATTTAATGACCACCTGCTCTGCCGCCAGCTGGTTTGCTTTCACCGTCTTATCATAGGCATTATAGAGCTTCCACATCAACAGAATGATGGCGAGGTAAGACAATATGCTGATTCCAAAATTGATCTGTCCTGATCTGCCTATGGCCTGAACAGAGCTGTTTGCCCGATCTTTTAAAGAGGCCTTTTTTGCTTCAGAATTGATGCTCTCCTCATTTCTGAATTCCTGAAACAATTGTTTTATGCTTTGAAATATTTTTTCATTGAGCTTCAAAATGGCCTCTTCCTTCTGGCCCAGTTTTTTACGGTTATTTTTTAAGTCTTCATACAGACCGGCATAGAAACGCTCAATCCGCTCCAGCTGCTTTTTATTATATTCATCTACATTGGAAGGAGCTTGTTCATAAGTCACTTCTGTTTTGAGTGTTTTAACCGAATCTTTAAGTTCTTCTTTATTCAGGATGGCGTTTTTCAGACGCTTAAAGAACTTCTCTTTTTTTACTTCCGGGGAGGCTTTCAATTGTTCTACCTTGGTTGTCTTTTTCAAGGTGGCCTTAGGGGTAGGTCTTAACTTGGGTACATCTCCGGTGATCTTGAGCAATTCCAGTTCCACATTGACGTTGTTCAGGGAATCGGTCAGCTTCTTAATTTCACCGTAAAGCATCATTTGCCCTTTCTTACTCTTCAGGTCGCCGACAATATGACCGGAGATCTTGCTGGTGTCTTCCACGGTCAGGTCTTCCAGCAAACCAGAGATCAAAAGCACTTCTTTGGTATATTTTTTAAAGTATACGGTATCCCACAAAGTGGTGTACATTCTGAAATTATTCTCTGCAGTTTGCAGGCTCATGGTAATGGTATCCAGCTTAGAGATCTGACGGCTGTTTCCTTCTAATTCTTTAAGACTTGATATCAATACCCGTTGTTCCGACCGCTGAACTACTGAATTACGAAAAAGAAAAGCAATAAATAAAAGTATTATTACCGATATAACCAGGAAAGAGCGCTGCTTGTTTTTCATTGATAAGAAAACTGGACCTATAAAATTTTCAGTAAGACCTCTGGGTGTTAAGGTTACAAAATTCAAAGTTAAACATAATTTATAAGAACGCTAAAACAAGATACTAATTATGAGCCGATATAGATCTACTGTATCGGATTGTTTACACCACAGAGCATATAACCGAGCAGCGGTTGGCATTTTTCGGCACAAGAGGCATAAAAACCGCCTTCTTTGCGGTGTCCGGAGGCAGTTTCCTTTCCCCAGAAAAACTCAGCCATGCTGATGGGTTTCAAATGATGTATTGCTGCATAATTCAATAATTTCGGTGCACAGCAATCGCCGGTTCCTACAGGAATTCCTTTTTCCAGGTAAAAAGCAGCTTCCAGTGATCGTTTTTCGTTCCTGAAATTGTGAATTTCGTAAAGGGCATTGAGTTTCGCGAGGATGCCATGGGAAACGATTCTTCTTTCGGCGATCTTCAAATACCATTCTTTAGATTCTTTAGGCAAGGTAGCAATCAGATCTGTGAGGGGATGAATGTCGAGATTTCCAAGGGCTACTTCGGCTACAAAACGATGTTCATCTACCAATGGAGGAACCCATCCGGAAACATTCCAGACCCCATTGTGCCGGGAAGAAAAAGCGCGTAGGATCACTTCTTTCCCTTCCGCATCCTGGCAGACCAGGATGCCAAACATCCTGCCTCTCATCGCAGTATATAGTCCATCTGTAGACAAGCGCGGATCCGCATCTTCCAGTGCAACATCAAAGTCTATTCTCCGGTGTTCCGCAAGTTCAGCCATCAGCGCATGGCAATGAGGTATAGCGAGTTCCGATGGCAACTCGTGCATTTCCCCACAATCCTTACAATAGCCAAAACAGGAAATGGCATCTGTATTTTCTTTCCCTTCATCTGTTACCATATCTTCCCTTAGCCACAATATTTCAACAAAGATAAGTAAAAAAACAAAATCAGCTTGTATATATGTAGTCAACTACGTAGTTTTGAATTACAATAATTCAAATGACAAATGGAAGTTTTAATCGTACCCATCAAAAATGAATCTTCGGCAGCAGTGATCGACATCATTCTGCCCATTCAGCAAATAGAGTTTAATGTTCCGATTACTTTAAATGATCAACCCGATTTACTGGACATTGAAAATGCGTACTATCAGACCGGCGGCGGTTTCTGGGGCGCAAAGGTGAATGAAGAACTTGCCGGTACCATTGCTTTGATTAAGTACGACAACGATTCGGCAGCGATCAGAAAAATGTTTGTGAAAAAGGATTTCAGAGGTAAAGCGCTTGGACTGGCGCAGCTGCTGCTGGAAACACTCATTGCGTACTGCAAAGAAAAGAACATCCGCCACCTGTACCTTGGAACGGTTTCTGTGCTCCAGGCGGCCATGCGTTTTTACGAAAGAAACGGATTTGAGAAAATTGAGAAGTCGGCACTTCCCGAATTATTTCCACTCATGAGTGCTGACAATGTATTTTATCATTTAGCGATCAAATCATGAATGTAATTGATGAATCGGGCATTCTTGCCATCTCTACAAGGCTTCAAAGGTTGAGCGAGCAGTTCAGAAAGGACGGGGCATTGCTGTATAAAAGTTATGACATTGATTTTGAGCCCAAATGGTTTCCTGTAATTTATACCCTTCATCACAAAGGGATCCTGGGTGTCGTGGATCTGGCTTCTGAAATCGGATACACCCACCCTTCCACCATCAGCCTGTTGAAAGAACTGGAAAAGCAAAAGCTGATCCGCTCTAAGAAGGATAAAAAAGACGAACGGAAACGCCTGATTCAATTGAGCAGCAAGGGAGAAGAACTGATTATCCGGATGCAACCCGTCTGGCAATTAATGGTCGGCGTCTTTACCGAAATTACTGCCACAGAGAATAACCTGCTCAAAGCCATTACCGAGGTAGAGGAAAAGCTGAAACAACAAGGTTTTCTACAAAGGGCATTACAGGCGGCGGCTAAGTAAGCATCCGCCTTTTGCTTAGCTGATCATTCCAAACAGCACTTTCCCACTCATGAAGGTCATGATCAACACCACCAATACGCCAAAGCAGGTCAGCCAGACCGGGTGTTTATAATCCCCGACAATACGGGTTTTGTAAGCCGCAAAAAGAATGGTAGCCAGGGTAACCGGCAGGATAAAACCATTCACCACTCCGGCAAGGATCAGGAGCTTTACCGGTTTCCCGACCAGGATAAAGATGAAAGTCGAAACCAGGATAAAAGCAATGATCACTTTGTTTTCATTTTTAGCGATCTTAGGACTGAAAGATTTCACAAAAGAAACGGAAGTATAAGCAGAACCAATCACTGAAGTTACTGCAGCAGAAAACATCACCAGGCCAAACAGGCGATAACCGATTTCGCCCGCAGCCAGCTGAAAGACAGAAGCCGTAGGATTACCCGCATCGATCGCCAGCTCCTTACTGATCACACCCAACGAAGCCAGAAACAGGAAGATACGAACCAGCGAGGCTACAGAAATTCCCATTACCGCACTCGTGCTCACTTCCTGCAAAGCCCCTTTTCCCTTAATTCCGGCATCCAGTAAACGGTGACCTCCGGAGAAGGTGATGTACCCCCCAACCGTACCGCCTACTAAAGTAACAATGGTAACCAGGTCTATTTTTAAGGGAACGAAAGTCCTCAGTACGGCCTCTCCTACCGGAGGAGCTGAAGTGATGGCGATGTAAATGATGACAATGATCATGATGAAACCCATGACCTGTGCAAAACGGTCCATGGCCTTTCCCGCTTCCCTGATCAGGAAAATGGCAACGGCCAGCGCAGCAGAAATCACCGCTCCGGTAGTTACCGAAACGCCCAATAAAGCCTGAAGCCCCAGTCCCGCACCCGCGATGTTGCCGATATTAAAAGCCAGTCCGCCTAAAACAATCAGCAGGGAAATGAAGCCTCCCAAACCGGGAAGCAGCATATTTGCAATGTCCTGAGCTCTTTTTTCGGAGACCGCGATCACCCTCCAGATGTTCAGCTGGACACCAATATCGATGATAATGGAAGTGAGGATAACGAATCCAAAGCTTGCGCCCAATGATTGCGTAAAGACCGTGGTCTGTGTTAAAAAGCCCGGGCCAATGGCAGAGGTTGCCATTAGAAATGCGGCCCCCATAAGGACACTTCTGTTTTTTATGATCTTCATTCAGCGGAATTATTGGCGATCGCACGCGGTTGATTGGTGGAAGATAAGGTAATCCCTTCCTTCTTAAAAGCAGCATAAATGCCTTTGGCAAATGCTACAGCCGAATGTCCATCTCCATGAATGCAAATGGTATCCGCTTTAATGCTAACCGGAGTCCCCTGTTGAGAAAGCACCTCTCCTTCTTTGATCATTTTAATGACCTGAGCGATGGCCAGCTCATGATCGGTGATCAGGGCATTGGCTTGTTTCCTGGAGGTCAGGCTGCCGTCCTGCTGATAGGTCCGGTCTGCAAAGACCTCATTGGCCACCTGTAAACCGACTGCTGTTCCGGCATGGATCAACTCCGAACCAGACAATCCATATAAAATAAGTTCCGGATCAACTTTGTATACTGCTTCTGCAATCGCGACTGCAAGACCTTTATTTGCCGCGGCCATATTGTACAATGCACCATGAGGTTTCACATGCTGCATTGATCCGCCTTCGGATTTCACGAAAGCAGTCAGGGCACCGATCTGATAAACCACCATATCATAAGCCTCTTCGGGGCTGATCGCCATTTCCCTTCTCCCGAAGCCCTGTAAATCGGGCAATCCCGGATGTGCACCGATAGCGACACCATGCTTCAGCGCCAGGCGAACGGTCTTTTTCATCACCGCAGGATCTCCTGCATGAAAACCACAGGCAATGTTGGCCGAAGAAACGAAAGGCAATATGGCTTCATCATTTCCGATATCGAAAGCCCCAAAGCCTTCCCCCATATCGCAATTCAGATCAGCGGTATAACGGTTAACCATTGATTGGATATTTAAAAGTTAATGTTTGTTTGAGTTGTCTGAGTTCCTGTTCCGCAGAAATCAGCAGGGTTTGTGCCTGAGCTAAGGTAATTAATTCAAAGCTTAAAAGATCGCCGGTCTGGAATTGTGCCAGCTTACCTAAGTCCACACTGACTACCTGTAGGATTCTGGGATAACCACCGGTCGTCTGATGATCCGCCATTAAGACAATCGGATTTCCTTCCGCAGTTACCTGGACCGTTCCGAAAGCCACCGCAGAAGATAACATGTCTTGCTTTTTACGCAGTTTTAATTGAGCCCCTTCCAGGCGATAGCCCATCCGGTCTGCTTCCTTACTGATCTTAAATTTCTCTGTAAGTATTGCGGCGATACTTTTTTCATGAAAGCCTTCAAATTCAGGTCCTTTAACCACTCTGATAACCTCATCCTGTGATCGCTGATACATTTTAGGGCTGAGCGACCACTTGAATCCAACTGGCAGTTCAGGTGTAGCAGATTTGAAAGGGATCAGGTCTCCTGTTTTTAAAGCCCTGCCTTCCAAACCGCCAAAACCAGCACGAAGGTAAGTGGAATAGCTCCCCAATACCTGTGGCAGGTCGAAACCTCCATGAATCGTCAGATAAGTACGGCATCCTGAGCGGGCCTGACCGAAAGATAACACTGCGCCTTTATGGACAAATACCGGACGCCACATTGGAGCCGGGATGCCGTCAATTTCAGCAGAAAGATCGGCACCGGTAATGGCCATGAGCTGATCTTCTTCAAAAAGAAGAAAAGGCCCCATCAATGTGCATTCTATACCGGCTTCTCCGCCTGTATTTCCAACGAGCATATTGCCTAATTTCAAGGCATGGGCATCCATTGCACCAGCTACGATGATCCCATCTTTACGGTATCCATAACGTCCGGCATCCTGAATGGTCGTGAGTAAGCCTCCTTTAAGCACCTTAATCCCCATTTTTACTCCTCCTTATTTTCTTAAACTCTTTTTCGGAAATTGCGACAAAGCGTACTTTATCACCCGCTTTAAGGAATGCAGGAACTTCCCTGTTCAGGTCAAAAAGATCAATCGGACTTCTGCCGATGATCTGCCATCCTCCCGGGGTTTCAATGGGATAGATCCCTGTTTGTTCCCCTGCGATGCCTACCGATCCGGCAGCAATTTTCATTCTTGGTGTATCTTTTCTTGGGGTAGCAATCAATTCGTTCATTCCGCCGAGATAAGGAAAGCCAGGTGCAAAACCGATCATATACACCAGGTATTCCGGGGCGGTATGAAGGGCAATTACTTCAGCGGTGCTGATCTTATTATGACTGGCTACAAAGTCCAGATCCGGCCCCCATTCGCCCCCATATAGAACGGGAATGTCCAATACCGGGCCCGATGGAACCTCCTGTTCTTCCAGCACTTCATTTGCCATTTCCTGAAGGAGCGGCAGCAATTTAGTGTAGTTGATGACCCAGGGTTCATAATATAAGGTCACCGTAGTAAATGCAGGTACATATTCGATAAAACCTTCAAAGCTATACTCATCCAGGTAAGCACATATCGCCCGCACCTTTGCATTGATGGCAGGACTGATCTGATCACCAAGCTGGATCACGACTGCGGCATCACCAAGCGGATAGCATTTAAAAGAATTTGTTTTCTGTGTCATTTAAAAATCGCCTCAAAACAAATATAATGATATAATACCGGCGATTTCCGTCCCGGGTTAAAATCTTAATACCGAGCCTGACTCCAGTTCATAAGGTGCCATTTGTGGTCTGAATATGCGGGAAGGCCTGTTTCCTACAGTCGTTACCTCTTCCCCCTGAACGCGGATCCAGCTTCCCTCCCTGAGCCCCACTACCGGAGTGTCATTAAAGACATGGAATTCTTTGATCCGGGTTTCTCTGGTTTCGCCGTTATGTGTGCTGTTTGGATCCGGATCCAGATAATGCGCATTAATGTTAAAAGGAACAAGTCCCATCGTGGTAAAATCAGGAGGATATACAATGGGCATATCGTTTGTATTCTTCATATTGAGGCCACCGATATTGCTGCCTGCGCTCGTCCCCAGATAAGGGGTGCCAGCTTCCACGGCTATTTTAAGGTCCTCCATCAGGTTGAGTTGATGAAGCTGTTGAACCAGCAGGAAGGTATTCCCTCCTCCCGTGAAAAAACCTTCCGCCTGTTGGATGGCTTCCAGAGGATCAGTAAAAGTATGAAGCCCCCTTACGCTAATGTTCAGGGAATGAAATACCTCTCTGACCTTCTCTGTATACTCATCATGGCTGATGCCTCCGGGACGTGCAAAGGGAATAAATACAATCTCAGAAATCCCTTCAAAGAAAGACTTTAATTCGGGCAGGAGATAAGCCAGATATTCTTCTCCAAACAGGGTTGAGGTACTTGCAAGCAGTATATTTTTCATCAGTACATAATTATTAATGGTAGTGAAGCTATCATAAATAGCTTCATTGCTTTTTATAAGCGGTATGCAATATTAAACACTTAGGCGGAGCTATAAAATTTATTCGTCCTTTAATTGGTAAAAGTCCGGGTTTCCCTGCACTTGTGTTTAGACATCAGAGATGTCTGACAAAATTTATCAACCCTATAATCAACCAAAATGAAAAAAATCTATGTTATGGCAATACTTGCCATCGTCTTCTTCTCGTGTAAGAAAGACTCAAATGCTGAAAACGCAGGTCATCCTAAATCAGAAAAAGTAAATTCAAAATCAGCAGTAGTCCCTGTTCCGGGGGCAACCATCATCAATTTCAGTGGCTATACCTGGCAGGTTAAAAATGTAACAGATCTCGCTGTGGGTGGTCCCGGACCTAATTATTGGGCCAACAGCAGTGTATGGGTAGATGCACAAGGTCTGCTCCATTTAAGAATCAAAAGAGATCCCGCTACGGGAAGGTGGAATTGCGCTGAGGTCAGTTCCCTGCAGGAGTTTGGCTATGGTTCTTATGTATGGAAAGTGGAAGGCGCAGTAGATCAACTGGACAAAAATGTAATCTTAGGCCTGTTCAATTATAAAAGCGGCGATGACGGACATCATGAGGTAGACATCGAGTTTGCAAGATGGGGCAATTCGGCATGGCCTAATTTCAATTATACCGTTTATCCGGCTTATGGAGATCCTGCAACGCGTAAATTCAATACTTATGAGCTTGCGCTAAACGGCACTTACTCTACCTACAAATTTCAGCGAAACAGTCAGAAGGTGACTTACAAAGCTTATCACGGACACAATGAACTCGAAGGCAATTCCTTCTTTCCATGGAGTACTCCGGATTCGGGTTTCCCGGTGAGCACAGAAGCTTTGCCTGTACACATGAATTTATGGTTATTCAATGGACTCGCGCCTTCAAATGCACAGGAAGTGGAGATCATCATCCATTCTTTCCAGTTTACCCCTGCCTAACTTTAAAATTAAAAATCCCCCCGGTACAAAAAGAGCAGCCTTTTGGGCTGCTCTTTTGTTATGAATTGTCTTTTAGATCTGCTATTATTTGCTGGTATTTTCCAACCATTTTCTCGCATTTACAAAGGCTTCCATCCATGGCGTTACTTCATCTTTACGTCCCTGAGGATAGTTAGCCCAATGCCATTGGAATAAAGAGCGCTCAATGTGAGGCATCATTACCAGGTGTCTTCCTGATTGATCACATAACATTGCAGTATTGTAATCCGATCCGTTTGGATTTGCCGGATAGCTTTCATAGCCATATTTAGCGACAATACCGTACTGATCTTCCGCATATGGCAACTGGAATTTACCTTCTCCATGAGATACCCATACCCCTAAAGTACTTCCGGCAAGACTGGATAACATCACAGAATTGTTTTCCTGTATCGTTAATGAGGTGAAAATACTCTCATGCTTCTGACTTTCGTTGTGTAGCATTTTAGGTTTTTCTTCATGGTTTTTATTGATCAGGCCTAATTCCACGAATAGCTGACAACCATTACAGATTCCCACAGAAAGGGTATCCTCACGTTTGAAGAAATTCTCCAATGCGACCCTTGCTTTTTCATTGTATAAAAATGCACCTGCCCAACCTTTAGCTGACCCCAGTACGTCTGAGTTAGAGAAACCTCCTACCGCACCGATAAACTGAATGTCTTCCAATGTTTCACGACCAGAGATTAAATCGGTCATGTGTACATCTTTTACATCAAAACCAGCAAGGAACATGGCATTGGCAAGTTCACGCTCCGAGTTACTTCCTTTCTCTCTAAGAACCGCAGCTTTAGGCCTTGGTTTAGATTCGTCGATAACCGGTTTTTTACCATCAAACTGCAATGGGAAAGTATAGTTCAGGACATGGTTCTTATAGTTGTCAAATCTTTCTTTCGCTTTAACAGGACCAGCTTGTTTTTGGTCTAAAAGGTAAGAAGTTTTGAACCATACATCACGTAGGTGATCAATATCAAAAGTATGGCTTGTTGCTGAGTTTTTAACGGTTAAGGTCGCTTCACTTTTTACTTCACCAATTTTATGGTAAGCAACACCCGCTGTAGTAAGCAATGCTTCTACACTCGCGTCTGCCTGGAATACGATTCCGATATTTTCTGCGAAAAGCACTTTAATCAGGTCTTCATTTCCTAAAGCAGAAAGGTCGATTTCCGCACCAAGGTTTCTATCGGCGAAGCAAAGCTCTAATAAAGTAGTGATCAAACCACCACTACCAATGTCATGACCTGCCTGGATTTTCCCTGCTTTGATCAGTTCCTGAACCGTATTGAAAGCGGTTTTAAATGCTGCTGCATCCTTTACATCCGGAGTTTCATTGCCAATCCTGTTTAAAGTCTGTGCAAATGAAGATCCTCCAAGTTTATAGGCATCACCGGAAAGGTTGATGTAATAAACTGATCCACCATTTTTCTGAAGTACCGGTTCTACGACTGCGGTAATGTCGTCACAATGACCACCTGCAGAGATGATTACTGTACCTGGGGCGATCACCTCGCCATCAGGGTATTTCTGTTTCATCGACAGGGAATCTTTTCCTGTTGGGATATTAATCCCTAAGTCGATTGCAAATTCCGAGCATGCTTTTACCGCTTCATATAAACGTGCATCTTCTCCTTCGTTCTTACAAGCCCACATCCAGTTGGCAGAAAGTGAAACACTTTCCAATCCATCTTTTAAGGGAGCCCATACAATATTTGAAAGTGATTCTGCAATGGCATTGCGACTTCCTGCTGCTGCGTCGATCAGTGCAGATAGTGGCGCATGTCCTACAGAAGTAGCGATACCATCTTTTCCCTGATAATCAAGTGCCATTACACCACAGTTATTTAAAGGCAACTGTAATGGTCCTGCGCATTGTTGTTTGGCTACTCTTCCACCTACACAACGGTCAACTTTGTTTGTTAACCAGTCTTTGGAAGCTACTGCTTCCAGCTGTAGGACCTGTTCCAGGTAAGTATCGATCTTAGTATGATCGTAAGCTACTGCTTCGTATTTCCTGTCGACCGTTTTATCTTCCATCACCACTTTCGGTGAGCTTCCGAACATATCTTTCAGCTCCAGATCCATTGGTTTTAAGCCAGTGGTTTTAGAAGCAAAAGTAAAGCGGTGATCGCCGGTTACTTCTCCAACAGTATACATTGGGCTGCGTTCACGTTCCGCGATTTTGTTTAAGGTATCGATATGGTCTTTTCCGATCACCAATCCCATACGTTCCTGAGATTCGTTTCCTATAATTTCTTTGGCAGAAAGTGTAGGATCGCCAACCGGCAGTTTATCCAGGTCAATCAGACCACCAGTTTCTTCTACAAGTTCAGAAAGACAGTTTAAGTGTCCTCCGGCACCATGATCATGAATCGAAACAATCGCATTCACATCACTTTCCACCATTCCACGAACGGTGTTTGCCGCTCTTTTTTGCATCTCCGGGTTGGAGCGTTGGATGGCATTCAGCTCAATGCTGGAACCCAGGGCACCGGTATCTGCTGAAGATACTGCTGCACCTCCCATACCAATGCGGTAATTTTCACCACCAAGGATCACAATCTGATCTCCTGTAGATGGTTTATGTTTTTGAGCCTGATCCGCTTTTCCGTAGCCTACGCCACCTGCAAGCATGATCACTTTATCATATCCTAATTTACGGCCTTCTTCTTCGTGTTCAAAGGTTAATACTGATCCTGTGATCAGGGGTTGTCCGAATTTATTTCCAAAATCAGAAGCACCATTTGAGGCTTTGATCAGGATGTCCATTGGGGTTTGATACAACCATTTTCTTTCGTCCACTCCTTTTTCCCAGGGACGATCTTCTGTTAATCTGGACAAAGCAGTCATATATACTGCTGTACCTGCAAGAGGTAAAGATCCTTGTCCGCCTGCCAGCCTGTCTCTGATCTCACCACCTGATCCTGTAGCAGCACCATTAAAAGGCTCCACAGTGGTTGGGAAGTTATGGGTTTCCGCTTTTATAGAGATGACGGAATCAAAATCTTTCAATTGGTAGTATTCAGGCACATCTGCTCTTTTAGGAGCAAACTGCTGTACCCTTGGTCCTTTAACAAAGGCCACATTATCTTTATAGGCAGAAACAATCCCGTTAGGATTTAATTCTGATGTTTTACGGATCAGTTTAAACAGGGAAGAAGGTTGCTCCTGGCCATCGATCACAAAAGTTCCGTTAAAGATTTTATGGCGACAATGTTCAGAGTTGACCTGAGAAAAACCAAATACTTCTGAATCCGTTAATTTACGGCCCAGATTTTCGGCCAATTTATTTAAGTAATCAACTTCTTCGTCACTTAATGATAGTCCTTCCTGTTTGTTGTAAGCTGCAATGTCGCTGATTTCCAGGATTGGCTCCGGCTGAACGTTCGTAGTGAATACCTCCTGCCCCAGTCCGTCGTATTTTTGAAACAACATGTGGTCATAATTCGAGGCATCAGCAGTTGACTGCTCAAACTCTTCAATCCGGATAATGCCCTGAAGGTCCATATTCTGGGTGATTTCTACGGCATTGGTACTCCATGGGGTCACCATTGCTGCCCTTGGGCCAACAAAGAATCCACTTAAAGATGTTTCCGATTTAACTTTTGCGCCTCCAAACAGCCAACTTAATTTTGAAATATCAGATGGTGTAAGGCTCCGGTTTATTTGCAAGACATAAATCTTGGCAGATGGGGTTTCGAAGAAAAAGATCATATTCATAAAGTGATGCAAAGATACTTTAAAAAGTAATAATGATGCAATTGAAAAGCAATGAAAATAACGGTAGTCCGAAGCTTTGACCCGATGATACAAAAAAGACAACCGCTATAGATTGTCTTTTTTGTATCAATAGTAATATATCTAAGCATTTTTCATTCTTAGTCTCTGATCTTGCTTTGCCCAAATTATCAGTCGATCATTTCATAATGTCCCATCATATTCTTCAGGTGCTCTTTCATTTGAAGGACAAGCACCTCAGGGCTCAGGACTTTTACTTTAGCACCAAATCCCAGTAACTCGCGTTCCAGCTCAAAATTAAGCACCACCTGAATGCTAAAAACTTTGCCGTCTTTCTCTTCCCTGATTAAGCGTTGGGAACGATGTAAAGGTTTGGTCATCATATAAGGTGCATTGTCCTGGTCAGACCAGAATATCACTTCCGTATCTTTCTGATGAGGATATTTGGAGACTCCGATTACGTTATGATAGAAATTGGCAAAATCATCGATATTGTTCTCCTGATACTCAGCAGACCCCTCGCTGATGGATTGAATCCTATCCAATGCCAGGTTATATAACAATGCATTACTTCCCTGAACCACACCTATAACAAACCATCTGTTGCGGTATTCTTTTAATAAGTAAGGACTAAAGTTAAGCTCATTGGCTTTTTTAGCTTTAAAAGACTGGTAAGTAATGCCCAATGTTTGTCTTGCGACGATTGCTTTACGGATGACCTCAATATATTCCAGTCCTTTCAGGTCGTCATTCTTTTCAAAATCGATCAATGGCTGCGTTTGCATTTCCTGAGCATATATCTTATCTTCCAGTTTGCTTAACATTTCATTAAGGTCTGCAAAATGACTAAAGCCTTTAAACTGGCTCAGCAAATGAGAAACTTCGTTCAGCACCTGCATGTCTTGTTGGTTCAATGGACTATTGGTAATGCTGTAATCCTTGTCCGCATAGGTATAGTATTTTCGATCCACCACGACGATGGGTGCTTCATAGCCCAGTTTATTACTCCGCATCATTTCAAGATCTGCCTGTATTGACCTGCGGCTTACTCCGGTATCAATTCCCTGATATTCATATAAAGCATCCGAACAGGCGGTAATCAAATCTTCGAGGCTCCACTTTCTCCTTCTGTTTTGCAGGCATTGATCAATGGTCCGGTAACGGAGGAGTGCATTGCGGTTTACGGGCATAATTAAATATTTTTCGAAAAATATAAAAATAAATTGCACTGCGCAAATAGACTGCGCAAGGCCTCCCAATCTTTGTTTCAACAAATAAAGAAAGGGAGGTTCCCAATGAAATTTAACAGATTAATTCAGAACATTATAAGGGTAAAAAATCACGAAGGCGAAGATGCTTTTCAGATGGATCAGGCAATGGAGCTTTACACAGCTGTAGTCACCTGGAACCTCAATGATTCCTTCTATGAGAAAAATACCACACGTTTAACTCGTGTAAAGACACTCATTTTAAAGAATGACCCGGTGTTTGTTGGTAAACTGGCCATTTATGCCCGAACCCAAATGCACATGCGTTCTGTGCCATTGGTCTTGCTGACGGAATTGGCAAAACTGCATTCCGGAGACAATCTGGTTTCCCGTGTAACGGAAAAAGTAGTGATCCGTGCAGATGAGATTACAGAATTATTGGCTTGTTACGAGTTGCTGAATGGCCGCAACAGGAACAAAAGACTGAACCGGCTGTCAAAACAACTGCAAAAAGGCCTGCAATCTGCCTTCAATCGTTTCGACGAATACCAGTTTGCAAAGTACGACCGGAATGCCGGTATAAAGCTACGTGATGCTTTATTCCTGGTACACCCAAAAGCAAAAGATGATGCTCAGCAAAGCATATTTGATAAAATTGCTTCCAGTACCATGCAAACTCCCTATACCTGGGAAACAGAGCTTTCTGCTTTGGGTAAGGTATATTTCGACGCAGAAAGGAAAAGAGCCGCCGCCTTTAAGCAGAAATGGGAAGAGTTAATTGACAGCGGCAAGCTGGGCTATATGGCCCTATTGCGGAACCTTAGAAATATAGAAGCAGCAAATGTGACTGAGAAGCACCTGGAAAAGGTATGTGCGATACTGACCTCCGCAGAAAATATAGCCAGGGCTAAACAGTTTCCCTTCCGCTACCTGTCTGCCTACAGAGAGCTACTGGATACACCTGCAAAGACCGGCTGGGCCTCACAACTGAACAATTTCTTAACCGGTACTGATCAGCGGTCCGCAAAAGAAAAACTACGGAATGCTTTGGAGAAAGCAGTATCCATTAGCGCAGCTAATATTAAGGGATTTAATGAGCAAACCAGGGTATTGATCGCCTGTGACGTTTCCGGATCCATGCAAACGCCAATATCGGCCAAATCTAAAATTATGCTGTACGATATCGCGTTAATGCTGGCCATGTTATTACAGTCCAGATGTAAAAATGTACGGACCGGCATGTTCGGCGACTTCTGGAAGGTGATTGCTATGCCAAAGGATAATATCCTGCATAATGTACAGGAATTTTATAAACGTGAAGGTGAAGTAGGTTATTCGACCAACGGCTATCTGATCATCAAAGAACTGCTTTTAGATAAGGTGAAAATGGATAAAGTAATGATCTTCACTGATGGACAGTTATGGAATAGCCATGGTTATGGCGGACAGATTAATGAATTATGGGAACAATACTTAAAAAACATTGCCCCTAAAGCCAGGTTGTATCTGTTCGATTTGAAAGGCCATAGCACGACTCCTTTACAGGTGTTGAGCAACAATGTTTACCTCATAGCCGGTTGGAGTGATAAACTCTTTGAAATACTCGATGCACTGGAAAATGGCGGATCAGTACTAAATGAGATTCACAACATAGAAATATAAGGATACCTGATATATTAAGAACCTAAAAGAAGGTGTCGTAGATAAGTGTTACTTCGTCCAAGGTCCAGATGCCGGTTCAAATCCGGTCTTTGATCTAAAAGTCAAAGTAGTTTAATTGGTAGAACGGGAAATAGTCACTTATCGCTTGTTACCCTTCTTTTGATATTCCCCCCTGATGTGCAGCGTCAGTTGAGACGTCCCATAACCTCAACTGCGTTGTGCTTTAGAAGGCTCTGGAAAACTTCTTGAAAATTGCCGATCTTAAAAAACTCCTCTCCTATTACTTTTGATGAAGATAAAAAAGACATCACCATATTATGCGGATACCTGGATAGAGCCCTGATTTGTATCCAATTTCAGATATTTTTTGCTCAGGGATTGATCACTAACGAACACCAAATGCAAGGTATTTACAAGTTAGGGGTATCAGAAGGTTTTTAACCTGTATCTTTGCAAAAATTTTTTAATATAATGTCTGAAATTAAACAATACGCAGCACTGGAATATCTTGTAGATGTACTGCAAAAGGCCATCATTGGCTCCAAAGTTAAACAACTAACACCTGATGAATCTGCCATTATTGATGGCAATGCATCGATAAGACTAAAGCAGCACTCAGAAAGCAATGGAAATAATGTAGCGATTTCCATTAGGGACGAAAAGGAAATTCTGTATAGCGAAGAATTGTTAGAGGAAGTATATAAAATTCAGGAAAGAAAAGATTGCCCTGCTGGACTTAAAGCAGCATTAGCTCCTGCCAATATCGTGATCAATGGTTTAAACATAGAGGCAGAGCTGATATTTCATGCAGTAAGAGATCAGTTCTATGCCCTGAACGGCAGTTACGAATTTAAGAAGTTTATCGAGCGGAACAACCAGCAGATAAAGTTCAGCATGACCTTTGGAGATGAGCTTACATTTGAGCTCATTATTTTCAATGAAGGAGATTTGGTAGCTATTGAAGCTGTGGTTGGAGAATCAGTGCCATCTGCTGTGAAAGCAGTGATCAACGCAGATATGGAAAACGTACGCATGGAGATCAACAAGGAATTTAAAAAAGGCTAGGTTTAGAAAAAGACAAAAGACTTTAAACTAAAATCAAAAGCCCTGTTGTGAAACAGGGCTTTTGATTTATTCGGATATGTTTGTTCGATACGGCCAACATATCCGGTTTACTTTTGACCCAAAAAAATTCCGCTTGATCCTTAAAAACCTTTATAAACAAAAAAAGCAGTCTTTTCAGACCGCTTTCAAAACTGGGGTCAGAGATTATGCAAAATTTACTTCATTTTGATGACTACTTTTCCTTTGGCACGCCCACTCTCTACATATTTCAAAGCTTCATTAGTTTTCTCAAACGTAAATACCTCGTCTACCACTGGTTTGATCACTTGCTGTTCGATCAGTTTGGAAATCTCTTGCAATTGCTTTCCATCATCTCTCATAAACAGAAATGAATAGTCTACACCCAGTTTCTTTGATTTTCTAAGTATACCTAAGCTCATCACGAATAAAATAATCTTAACAAACCAAGGAGCTCCAATGGTTTTGGCAAATTCTGGGGTTGGCGGTCCCGAGATTGAAATTACCTTCCCTCCAGGTTTTAAGACCTGTAATGATTTTTCGAGTGTCTTAGTATCTTGGCTGTTCAGCACAACATCATAATCTCTCAGGATGGTTTCAAAATCCTGTGTTTTATAATCGATTAGCACATCTGCTCCTAATCGCTTTAAAGTTTCAAAACTCTTTTCACTTGCCGTTGTAGCAACAGTTGCACCCAGATGTTTGGCCAATTGTATAGCAATAGTTCCAACACCTCCTGAGCCTGCCTGAATAAAAACTTTCTGTCCTTTTTTAAGGTTTGCTTTTTCTACCAGAGCTTGCCAAGCAGTAAGTGCTACCAAAGGAATGGAGGCAGCTTCTTCCATAGAAATGCTTTTAGGCTTTAAAGCTACATCGCTTTCGTTAATGGCGATATATTCGGCAAAAGTACCAATACGAAAATCAGCCACACGAGAATAAATCTCATCACCTATCTTAAACTGCTGTACATTTTTTCCAACTTGGGTAATTACACCCGCCACATCATGCCCCAAGATAAGCGGTAATTTATAAGGCAATATCAACTTAAATTCACCAGATTTTATCTTTGAATCCAAAAGGTTAACCCCCGAAGCGCACACTTCTACAAGTATATCGTTTTCTCCAACTTCTGGTTTTGGCAAATCGGTTAGTTTCAAACCTAACTTCTTATGATATTTTTCAACTATATACGCTTTCATATTTTTCTCAATTACCTTAGGCTGTTGTATATTTTTTTAGGATTTACTAGGTTAAATGCCAATTTTGGAAAAAATCTATTTATTAAATATATTAATTTAGCATCCCCAACCCGAATAATAAACTGATTTTTTTTTATTCCGGAAACCAATGCTTTTACCAATTCCTGAGCAGAAATTTTCTTATCATTTCTTTTTGCAGTCATATCTGTAGCTACAAGTGGCGGCAATAATTCGAATACTTTGACGGTACTATCTAATATTTCAAGATCTTTCCTTAGTAACTTGGTATAAAAGCCCAAAGCCACTTTGCTAGCCGAATAAGTTGGTTCTTCTATTCCTGGAACAAGGCTGAGTAGCGAAGTAGTAATAATTATCGCACTTTCTGCCTTAGATTTCAACATATTTAAGAACAAATTATTTAACCTAAGGACACCAAAGTAATTTACGTTCGTTTCATAAATGGCATTCTCTAAAATCTGTACATTTGCTGTACCAAGGTTTAAACCTGGGGTTCCAACACCTGCATTATGATATAAAATATCGATGCCACCAAGCTCATTAACTTCATTAAAGAGCGCTGTTGCATCATCCTGATTGTCGACATCGCTTCTAATTGCAATTAGCGAAGGAACACTTTGCTTTGCCGCATCTAACTTATTTTGGTTTCTACCAGTGATTATCACCTTCGCACCAATTGCCAAAAATTGCCTTGCGGCTTCCAAGCCTATTCCTGATGCTCCGCCAGTAATTAGAATTGTTTTTCCATTTAAGTCCATATTTTAACGGATAAGGATGATTAATGAGGAACTTGTTCTGTAATTGAAATAACTAGTTCGTGGATTTTTTTTGTGTCGCCTACCGGAACTTCAAATTGATTTTTTTCTAGCGCAATAAACAACTCATCAGCTACTTCTGATGCTGGAATTCCGTTTGCGCCACCAATCTCCGCCGAAAATTCGGTATTAACCAAAGGCGGATAAAGTTCGTACACATTTAGGTTTTCATTTTCTGAAAAAGTATCTCTAAGCCCTTGCGTGTAGCTATGTAATGCTGCTTTACTTGCAGAGTAAGTTGGCACATATTTGTTTGACCTAAATACGGCTATCGAAGAAACATTTACAATTGCAGCCTCTTTTTGTTGTAAAAGCAAAGGCAAAGTTAGAGCTGTAAAATCTATTACACTGATATAATTGGTATTAATTTCCTCGTAAGCTTTTTCAGCAGTATTATTGTTGCTGTCGCTCAAATCGTTCATAAAAGCTGCACCAGCATTATTGATGATGATGTTTACATATGGATGGTTATTTTTCAACTCTTCAGCAATTCTTAATCTATCTGCTTTTACTGATAAATCGCCTGGTATAGCAATGGCATTATCTAATTGTTGTAAGGCACTTTGCAAGCGCTCTTCATTGCGACCATTGATTATGATTTTGTTGCCTGCTGCATTAAATTTTTTAGCGATTGCCAAGCCAATTCCAGCACTTCCACCGCTTATAAATATGGTATTTCCAGTAGTTTTCATTTTTTTTCTTTCTTATTTTTTTATTGCTATTGTTTTGCGGCAGGGATTGCAGTGGCATCCCCCGATTTTTTATTGGGGATATAGCGGAAAGCCCGCCCGGTCGCGAAAATATTTCTAACTGTTAAGGCTGGGATAATCTGTGTATCCTTTTTCGCCCGGCGTGTAAAAAGTAGCCTGATCTGGTTGATTAAGGGCTGCGTTTGCTTTGAAACGTTCTACCAAATCGGGATTGGCGATAAATGGAACACCAAAAGACACCAAATTAGCGTCGCCATCATTCAATACCTGATTAGCTGCTTCTTTGGTAAAAGCTCTGTTAATGATAATGGTGCCATTATAGATTTTACGGAAATGCTTGGCAACTTTCTGGATCGCATCTTGAATTGCAGAAACATCCGTAAAAGGCTCTATCAGATGGATGTAGGCTAAACTGTAGTCGTTCAACCTGTTTACGATATAATTATATAATGCTTTGCTTTCATCATCTACTAAAATACCCATAATTCCATTTAATGATGGATTTAGGCGAACTGCAACACGCTTCATATCGACAACTTCTTTCAATTCATCCAGAATATCAAATAGAATTCTTGCACGGTTTTCAACAGTGCCCCCATATTCATCTTCCCTATGGTTGTTGTTTTTGCTAAAGAACTGTTGTAGTAAATAGCCGTTGGCGCCATGCAGTTCAACACCATCAAAACCAGCTTCAAATGCATTAATAGCTGCCTGTTTAAAATCATTTACTGTTCTTTTGACATCATCGATAGTCATAGGTTGTGGCGCCACAGATGGCTTAAAACCCTCTGCCGTAAACACTTGTTGCCCAGGATTTACGTCTGAAGGTGCCAATGGCTTTTTCCCATCATGAAGATCAGGATGAGAATATGCTCCGGTATGCCAAAGCTGGGCAAATATTTTTCCGCCCTCGCCATGTACTGCATCTGTTGTTAATTGCCATCCCTGTATTTGCTCTTGGCTATAAATACCTGGTACATTTACCACGCCAACAGCCTCCTTGCTAATAAAAGTTCCTTCGGTGATGATTAGTCCGGCACTTGCCCGTTGTTTATAATATAATGCTGTAAGCTCTGTAGCTACATTCCCAGGGTTTGCAGAGCGGCTCCTGGTCATTGGAGCCATCACAATTCTATTGTTTAGTTTTAGCTCGTTTAAGCTATATGGTTCAAAAATTATTGCTGTTTCCATTGCACTTGTAATTTAATTTCGTAAATTCGCTTGCGTTTTGCAAGTGCAAATATACAAACAACTTTCATTTTGCAAGTAATTCTATAATTTATTTTATGCCTGATTTAAAAAAGCGGTCTGAATGCCCTATTAGCAGCTCATTAGATATATGGGGAGACAAATGGTCATTACTTATTGTTAGAGATTTAATGTTTTCTAAACAATGTACTTATGGGGACTTTCTAAAATCTGACGAAAAAATAGCGACGAACATTTTGGCTTCTCGATTACAGATGCTGGAAGAGAATGACGTAATTACGAAGCAAGACCATCCAGATAGCAAGGCCAAAGTTTTATATAAACTAACAAAAAAAGGCGTTGATCTGCTCCCTTTAATGATCGAAATAAATTTATGGGCTGATAAATATTTTACGCTTCCAACAGAAAGAAGAGAAATGCTTGAAGAAGTAAAAAAAGACAAGGAAGCGTTTATAACGGAGAAAGTAATGGAGTTGCTAAAGCATACAGCCTAATTGGAAAGCACAGCAGAGCTTTAATCCTATTGAATTTAATGACAATTATCTTTTTTACAAATTCATTATTTAGAAATTTAATGGTATCTCCATACTCTAAGTTTGAATCTTCGATTCATCTTAAAATCTTCAAACACACGCAACCCTAGAGAATTTAGCGTTAAAAATGGATAATGCCTTATTAAATCGTTGAAGACGATTTGAGAGCATTGCGAATATGTCTAGATGGGGTGTTGGTTGGCAGGTTTTAAACAAAAAAAGCAGTCTTTTCAGACTGCTTTCAAAACTGGGGTGGAATATGGGGCTCGAACCCACGACCCTCGGTACCACAAACCGATGCTCTAACCAACTGAGCTAAAACCACCATGTTTTTTTCAACGTCACAAAAGTACGATTAAAAACATTTTAATCAAATAATTTTAACATTTAGGTCACACTTTTCTTTTAATTCCCTCTATTTCAGCAATTTTATTTTTCATAAAAATATTAATTGATCTTCATAAATTGCATTTAGAGCTTAAAAACATAGATTTGCCCGTATATGATTGAAATTTTTACTGACGGAGCAGCAAGTGGAAATCCCGGACCAGGAGGTTACGGCGTGATTTTACGCTCGGGCAACCACTATAAGGAATTGAGTGGTGGCTTCCGCATGACTACCAACAACAGAATGGAGCTCCTGGCGGTTATAGAGGGCTTAAATGCCTTAAAAACACCCGGCCAAGATGTTACTGTGGTTTCGGATTCTAAATATGTGGTGGACTCTGTGGAGAAGAAATGGGTATTTGGATGGGTAAAGACGGGCTTTAAAGGAAAGAAGAACAAAGACCTCTGGATTCGTTTCCTGAATGTATATAAGTTACACAACGTAAAATTCGTATGGATCAAAGGTCACAACGCCCATCCGGAGAATGAGCGTTGCGATGTATTGGCAGTAGCCGCAGGTAAGAACCGGGCTGCACTTGCTATTGACTTTGAATTTGAAAAAGAAAGAGATAAGCCAACCTTATTATAAGGTTAGCTTATTTCCTTTATTATCCTGCCTGATCTAATTTTGCCGGAACCACGGCATTTACATTCTTTTCTGCCGAAAATTCGGCCATCATATCTTCCGCCATATTTACCATTTCTTTGGATCCGATAAAGATGGAACTGCGCTGATGTAATTCCGTAGGTTCGATATCCAGGATTCTGTTAAAACCATCTGAAGCCACACCACCAGCCTGCTCAACAATAAAAGCCATTGGATTACATTCATACAATAACCTTAATTTCCCTTTTGGAGAGCTGGCCGTCGTCGGATAGATATAAATTCCGCCTTTAATCAGATTTCTATGAATGTCACCAACCATTGAACCAATATACCTTGAAGTATAAGGTCTGTTGGTTGTCTCATCATGAACCTGTACATATTTTAAGTATTTCTTTACGCCTTCCGGGAAGTGAACATAGTTACCTTCGTTTAAGGAATAGATATTACCACCATCAGGAATTCTCATATTTGGATGAGATAAGCAAAACTCCCCTATGGAAGGGTCTAAAGTAAAGCCATTCACACCTTTTCCGGTCGTATATACCAACATGGTTGAAGAACCGTAGATCACGTAACCTGCAGCCACCTGCTGTGTACCTTTCTGCAATACATCTTCCAGGGTAGCCTCTCCTTCCACAGATTTCCTGCGATAAATGGAGAAGATCGTTCCAACTGCTACATTACAATCAATATTTGAAGAACCATCTAGGGGATCAATACAGACAATGTATTTCGCATTTTTTGAGACCGGGGAGTCGATGCGCACAAAATCATCCTCTTCTTCCGTCGCTACAATACAGCATTCTCCGCCACTGGTCAGTGCGCTGATGAATTGGATATTCGCAAATACATCCAGTTTTTTCTGTCCTTCACCCTGAATATTAACCGTTCCGGCATCGCCTAGAATATCCACCAAACCGGCTTTATTCACCTCTCGGTTCACGATTTTTGATGCGATTCCTATGTCCCTCAGCAATCTGGAGAGCTCTCCTTTTGCATAGGAGAAATCTGCTTGTTTTTCAATTATAAATTGGCCTAGTGTTTTAATGCCTGACATATTACTTAGTGTATTTTATACGTTATCTATTTCCTATTTCTATGGCCTCTAAGGTATGGATTTTTTCATCCGAAATACAAAATCTAATTAATGTTTTCACCCGGTGCCATCCCGAATTTCCCGCTGCACCGGGATTTATATGCAAACAATTAATCTTTTTATCAAACATCACTTTTAGAATATGAGAGTGCCCTGCAATAAACAACATTGGGGGCTTAGTGTATATTTCACCCTTTACATTAGGCGCATATTTTCCCGGATATCCACCGATATGGGTCATCCAGACATCGACCTTTTCGCAGTTAAAACGCAGGTGTTCCGGGAATTCTGAACGGATTTCTTTTCCATCAATATTCCCATAAACTCCTTTAAGCGGTTTAAAGGCAGCTAATCGATCGGCAACATCGGGGCCAAAGTCGCCCGCATGCCATATTTCATCGCATTCATCAAAATGTTTAAAAACCGCATCGTCAAGAAAACCGTGCGTATCGGAAATGAGTCCTATTTTTTTCAAAGTATAGCTTTTTTTGTTGGTTAGACAAAGCTATGGATATTGAGATCAGAAGGCAAGAAAGAAATCTTTTAACAACAAACGGTAAGCATCGGTATATACCCCTTTCGATTCATAGATATAAAATGTTTCTCTTTCGGTTGTCTCTTTTAATGCAGACAGGCAAATGACCTGACGGATGACAGGTTTACGCTCGTCGGAACAAATGTCAATCTGTTTATGGAGCGATAAGTTAAAAGCGGCCGCACTTTGCACCAGCAATTCCGCCTGCTTAACCGGTAAAATCACCCAGAAACGCCCTCCCTCATTCATCATCTCTGAAACCTTACTCAGTAAGGATTCAAAAAACTGTGCATCTGTATGCCTTGCAATCCCCTTTCTTATTTCAGGGTTTTTGAGATCATTTACAAAATACGGAGGGTTGGAAACAATAAGGTTGTACTTTCGCTCGGTGACATAATCTTCTATGGCGCTGAAATGAGCCCTGGTGCGTTCAGAAAAGCTAGATCTTGCAAAATTCCCTACGGCGGCATTTGCAGCAGATTCATCAATCTCTACGGCATCTACATTGGCATCAGGAAATCGCTGAGCCAACATCAAAGCAATCACTCCGGTACCTGTACCGATATCGAGTACAAAACGCGGATTGGAGTGCAACACAACCGCCGCCAGCAACACGCCGTCCGTATTGATCTTCATCGCACACCCAGATTGGTCTACCTCAAATTTTTTAAACCTAAAAACACTCCCCATGATGGTATCCGAAGTTTTGTATACTATATATAATATATAGCCTGTTGTCTATGGAACGGGGACAAAGGTAAAAAACAACCATCAGGATCTTAGTTCGGGGAGGAAATAAAATTCCTGATGGTCGTTAATAAAAAATGCATCCATGACGTTTTGGGATCCCCCATCTCCGTCAGATCAGCATTCATCATTGCCTGAAAAGGTGTTAAACCACCTGAGCAGGCAAACATCCATATCAATATGATTAGGGGTCACATCAAAAAGGGTTGTTTCTCTTTTCTTTCGCAATACCAGGATCACGAAGTTTTCATTAATTGCCGATGCCCCCTTTATCATTCGTCGGGATAACGCTTGTATTTTTATGAATTGTCTTATTATTGTTTTTTACATTATATTATAAAGAATACACGGTTATAGTAAAAGAGATTGGAGTACCCCTAAATCATAAGCGCTATCACTTTATTTCTGTTTACAAACACAACATCAAGCCAATCAGTCTGGTACAGATCAAAAGAAGAATTTATCATGGCTTAAAAAGGTTTATTTCCCTCTATGATGCAACGATTATGCGCATTCCATAACCAGAAGGCAGATAATCTCACAATATTCTAAAAACAGTAAAAGCACGAAACAAGCCATAGATTAAGCCTATTTTCCTAAACGCTCCCCACAAAATATCCAAAAACATCAAATATTTCTTTGATTATTTCCTGACATTCGTATTTTTACAAACAATTCACAGAAAATACCAAACAAAAATTATATTTTTGACCAAATTTTAAACAAATAAATGAAAAGCTTAAGAACAATTGCATTAAAAGAGGCGCAATCAAGAATTTCACCGGAAGTAAAGTCTCCTTCGACTAAGATTTCTGAGTTTTTTGGCGTTAATGTTTTCGATAAGAAAAAAATGAAAGATTTCTTATCAAAAGAAGTGTTTGAGAAATTGATTTCGTCCATTGACCAGGGCGAGTTAATCAACCATGAGGATGCCAATCACATCGCTACAGCCATGAAAAGCTGGGCAATGGCTAAAGGTGCAACACACTATACTCACTGGTTTCAGCCATTAACAGGATCTACTGCTGAAAAACATGACGCTTTCTTTGAGCCAAGTAAAGATGGTGCAATTGAAGTATTCGCAGGAAGTGCATTGGTTCAGCAAGAGCCGGATGCATCCAGCTTCCCTAACGGAGGAATCCGCAATACTTTCGAGGCCCGCGGATATACTGCATGGGATCCTTCTTCTCCAGCTTTCATTATGGAAAGCAAAGCCGGTAAAACGCTTTGTATTCCTACAGTATTTGTGGCCTATACTGGTGAAGCTTTAGATTATAAAGCACCACTATTAAAAGCGCTTTCTGCTTTAGATAAAGCAGCAGTTGATGTTTGTCAGTATTTCGATAAAAGCATCACTAAAGTAAATGCATCTTTAGGTATTGAGCAGGAATATTTCCTGGTTGACCTTGCTTTATATAATGCACGTCCGGATCTTGCCTTAACAGGCCGTGCCCTATTCGGACACATGTCTGCAAAAGGACAACAATTAGAAGATCACTATTTCGGATCAATTCCTGAGCGTGTATTTACCTATATGGTTGATTTTGAAAACGAAGCCCTGAAATTAGGTATTCCTTTGAAAACACGCCACAATGAGGTAGCTCCATCTCAGTTTGAATGCGCTCCGATCTACGAAGAAATCAACCTTGCAATTGACCACAATCAGTTGTTGATGGACTTAATGGAAAAAGTTGCCTTAAGACATAATTTCAAAGTTTTATTACATGAGAAACCATATGCAGGTATCAACGGATCAGGTAAACACAACAACTGGTCATTGATCACTGATACTGGTAAAAACTTATTATCACCAGGAAAAACGCCTAAAAACAACTTAATGTTTTTAACGTTCTTCGTAAATACCATCAAAGCAGTTCACGAACATGCAGATTTACTAAGAGCAAGTATTGCTTCTGTAAGTAACGATCACCGTCTGGGTGCTAACGAAGCTCCACCGGCAATCATTTCGATCTTCCTTGGTTCACAACTTGCTGATGTATTAGATGAGATCGAATCTTCACGCAGCATCATTAAAAAAGTGAAAAGCGAAGATTCACTATGGTTAGGTATTCCTAAGATCCCACAGATCTCTTTCGATACTACCGACCGTAACCGTACTTCTCCGTTTGCTTTCACAGGAAACAAATTTGAGCTTAGAGCGGTAGGTTCTTCTGAAAACTCTTCTGCTCCAATGACTGTTTTAAATGCAATCGTTGCTGATCAGCTGAATAAATTCAAGGTTGAAGTAGACAAACTGATCAAAAAAGGAGAGAAAAAAGATGTGGCTTTATTAACCATCATCAAAAAATACCTTAAAGAATCTAAAGACATCCGTTTTGAAGGAAATGGTTACAGTCAGGAGTGGGAAGAAGAAGCTGCAAGACGTGGCCTTTCAAACATCAAGACTACACCTAAAGCTTTAGATGCTTACCTGACAGAAAAAACTGCAGAGCTGTTCACCAATACCAATGTATTCAGCACACGCGAGTTACATGCACGTCATGAGATCTTACTGGAAAGCTATTTCAAGAAACTTCAGATCGAAGCAAGGGTAATCGGTGAGGTAGCAAACAGCATGATCATTCCTGCAACAATTGCTTACCAAAATACCTTGATTGAGAATGCAAAAGGATTGAAAGACCTTGGTCTGGGTAAAGATGCATTGGAAACTCCTCTAGCGATCATTAATAAAGTTTCAGAGCATTTGGGTATCCTTAAAACCAATATCGATAAGATGCTGGAAGAACGTAAGAAAACCAATGCAATCGAAGATTCACGCGATAAAGCAATCGGTTATGATGAGAATGTTAAATCTTACTTCGACACCATCCGTTACCATACAGATAAGTTAGAACAAATTGTGGATGACAGCGTTTGGCCTCTACCTAAGTTCAGAGAATTGTTGTTTTTAAAATAAACCAAACCTCCATAAACCATCTATTTTAGTTTTGTAACCCTTCAATTAATTTTGAAGGGTTATTTTTTTACGGTTAACGCTTTAACATTCGGGCGTTTCCCTATCTTTGCAGCAACATGAGTGATAACAGGTACAACCAACGTGGCGTTTCTGCGTCAAAAGAAGATGTGCACCAAGCCATCAAGAATATAGATAAAGGTATTTTTCCGCAAGCCTTCTGTAAAATCATCCCCGATATACTGGGAAATGATGATGCATTTTGCAACATTATGCATGCAGACGGAGCAGGCACAAAATCATCTCTGGCCTATGTTTACTGGAAAGAAACAGGCGATCTTTCTGTATGGAAAGGAATTGCTCAGGATGCCATCATCATGAATATTGATGACCTCATCTGTGTAGGTGCAACAGACCAGATCCTTTTATCCTCTACCATTGGCCGTAACAAGAACCTGATTCCAGGAGAAGTGATTGCAGCGATCATCAATGGCACGGAAGAAATCCTTGCAGAATTAAGGGAAATGGGAATTTCCATTTACTCTACCGGTGGTGAGACTGCTGATGTTGGCGACCTTGTTCGTACCATCATTGTTGACTCTACGGTAACCTGCAGAATTGAAAGAGACAAAATTATCAGCAATGATAAGATCCAGGCGGGCGATGTCATTGTAGGACTTTCTTCTTACGGACAGGCCAGCTATGAAACTGAATATAATGGCGGAATGGGTTCTAATGGATTAACCTCTGCCAGACATGATGTTTTCGAAAAATCTATTGCGAATAACTATCCTGAAAGTTTTGATCCATCTGTTCCTTTTGACCTGGTATTTTCAGGAGGCAAAAAACTAACTGATCTGATCAGAATTGATGAAGAGACGGAGATTACCGCAGGGAAGTTGGTACTTTCCCCTACCCGTACCTATGCTCCTGTTATTAAAAAGGTATTGGAAGCACACAGAGATCAGATTCATGGTATTGTACATTGCAGTGGTGGTGCTCAGACTAAGGTTCTTCACTTTGTGAACGATGATGTACATGTAATTAAAGACAATCTATTTCCTATTCCTCCCTTGTTCCAGTTGATTCAGGAGCAGTCGGGCACAGATTGGAAAGAAATGTATAAGGTATTTAATATGGGGCACAGAATGGAATTGTATGTTCCTGAAGCTATTGCACAGGAGATTATAGCGATATCTGAAAGTTTTAATATTGAAGCACAGATTATTGGCCGTGTGGAATCATCTGCACAGAAACAAGTAACGATAGAAAGCGAAAAAGGAACGTTTGTATATAACTAAATAAAGTTCTATTGAGGAGACCGGCGTTATTTTAATGGCCGGTCTTTTTTTTGCTGTTTTTTATAGTTCTCTCTCCCTAAAATTAAGTATTAAAAAAGAAGCATTACTCTTCAAAGGCTGAAAACCTTGCGCTGAAGGGCGCAAAGCTTTCTAGGCCTTTTCTGAGAACGCATTCTTTTTTATAGTAATATTGCTCATTCCCACCGGGAGTTATACAGCAGGATGTAGTTTTTCTTTTAGCAGGATTCAGTTCATTTTCCCAGCAAGACACAGCCGTTCTCCCAGTAGGATATAGCTCATTTCTCCGGCAAATAGCATAAAATACAATAAAAAAAGGATCAAACTTTACGCTCAATCCTTTTTCTGTTTATAGGAAAAAAGCTTTATTTACTCCAGTTTCAATATGGCACCGTTATCTACTTTTTTCAGTTCTGTTGCACTTAGAATTTCAAATTTATAAGTGTTTTTTTCTTCTTCTACCACCAGAGAAGAACCGTCGATTTTATAAGTTCCCTGACGCATGATATCGCCACCAGTCAGAATTCCAGCCTTTCCATCCGGCCGAAGGGTTAGAATAAACTTATTGCCCATCATTGGGTTATCAGGTGGCTTAACATTAGTCTCCACAAAGGTCTTTTCGACATCAACCTTTAACAATTCCTGTTTACATGCACTCATTCCAACACAAAGCAGTATAAGCAGTGATAAATAGATCTTTTTCATAAATAGATAGATTAGTCTGTCTACCTAAGTTAAACAATTGCAGACAGCGCGCAAAACAAAGCAGTTTTAAGACAAAACAATCCAAATCAGTAACCTGAAACAGGATTTTTTCTTCAAAACAACAAATGCCCCCTAAAAAGGAGGCATTTGTCATAAGTAATGATCTGGATAATTTGAAACCCTGCAAAACCCTTAATTTGGAGCAGGATTTCTCTTTCCCTAAAAAAATTGTTCCTCTTTGAAGGCCTTAGGAGATTTGCCCTTCAGCAAAGATCCGAGCCTGAAAAGAGGAATATTTTTTTACTTTTACTTCTTTTTAGCAGCAGCAGCTTTCTTAGGAGCTACTCCATCTCTTCTGATATCCAATTCATCGATAATGTTTTTAGCACCACCCAGTACATCAATACACCACAATACATAGCGTACATCCACACAGATTGTTCTTTTAAATTTCTTATCAAAAGCGATATCACCGCTCATTGCTTCCCAGTTACCATCGAAAGCAAGACCGATCAGTTCACCGTTACCATTGATCACAGGAGAACCGGAGTTACCACCAGTAATGTCATTATTGGTAATAAAGCCTACTGTTAAAGTACCATCGTTACCATATTGGCCGAAGTTCTTTTTATTGTAGTTTTCGATCAGGTTTGCAGGAAGGTCAAACTCACTATCTCCGGGAACATATTTCTGCATGATTCCTTCGATTGTGGTCGTTGTTTTATACGACATCCCATCTTTTGGAGAATAGTCCTGTACATTTCCGTACGACAACCTCATGGTAGAGTTTGCATCAGGATACATGATTTTTCCGGCGTTTTTCTCCAGGATTGCTTTCAGGTAAAGGTTATCCAATTCCGCTTTTTTTGTTTCAAAATCAGCCACTAAAGAGCCGAAGTTTGCTTTTACATAATCTGCAGGAAGCAGGTTTACGGCATATTTGTATCCTGGATCTGCTTTGATGGCATCAAGACTTGGGTTTGAAGCGATGAATTTCTTCAGTTTCTCCGGTTTGATGAAATTACTATTTTCCCATAGGTAATCTGCGTACTTCTCGAAAGTTGTTTCCGGGTTTCCTGTCCAGTATTTCTCTGCGATTTCCGCGAAGAATTTAGGCTGTGATTTTGTAGGGACATCATTGTAGAAAGCCGCAAGGATCTTAGCGAAGATCTTTTTATCCGCAGCTTCCACATAAGTTTCTTCGTAACCAGCGATGGTCGTGTTGATTCCCGATTTCACTTTTTCGGCGAAGGCAGCATCTCCTTTTTTCTGATCCATGGCAGACCATGCGCGACCGATACCGATAGCAGTTGGCACCCATCCTGAAGCCATAAAGCCTTCATTGATGTAAGTACGTTGTACAGAGATCGGATCGATGTCTTTATAGATTTGAGCATATTGATCCATCAGGCCGGCAAATTCAGTTTTCTGAGCTGCCCATTCGGTAAATGCTTTTTCTTCTTTTCTTTTCGAGTCTGCAACTTTAAGTCTTTTCAACTGTTCTGTCTGACCGATAAAGTATTTCCAGTAATTCGCGATGTTTGCGTACTGTGAAGACAATTTAAGGCGTGTATCTACGCTTTTATCCATTTCCTGTTTCCAGGCTTTCAGGCGGATATCACGAAGCTTAACGATCGTAGGGCTTACTTTTTCAGTCGCCAGATCTACACCATAAGAAGTCAGGTATCTGTCTGTACGTCCAGGGTAACCATAAACGATAGAGAAGTCACCATTTTTCACTCCTTTGATTGAAACCGGAAGGAATTTTTTAGGTGCATAAGGAACGTTTTCCGTGCTATATTTTACGGGTTTATTGTCTTTACCGGCATATACTCTGAATACAGAGAAATCACCGGTCTGACGAGGCCATTCCCAGTTGTCCGTATCGCCACCAAATTTACCAATGTTTTGAGGAGGTGCTCCTACCAGACGAACATCATCAAAGCGTTCATAAACAAACAGGATAAACTGGTTTGATTTATAAAAATCTTTCACGTTTGCTTCAATTGTCGGGCCTGTTATTGCAGCTTTAGCAATTGCAGTAAATGCTTCGGTCATTTTTGAAGCTTTCTCTGCACCTTTCAATCCTTTGGTTGCAGCTTCCACTTTATCCGTTACATCTTCCATTTTTAGCAGGAAACGAACGAATAAGCCGTCAATAGGTTTTTCCTCACCATAGTTCTTTGCGTAGAAACCATTGTCAAGAATGTTGTTTTGAGCGGTAGAGTTAGAAGCGATTGCATCATAACCACAGTGGTGATTCGTAAAGATTAGCCCTTTATCAGAAACGATCTCACCGGTACAGAAACCACCAAAATGAACGATGGCATCTTTCAGACTGGAACCATTTGCATTGTACAGGTCTTTTGCTGTTAGCTTAAAGCCTTGTTTCTTCATTTGCTCATAGTTCTTTCCTATCAGCATCGGGAGCCACATCCCTTCATCTGCTTTAACTGTATTCGCAAAGGAAAACACCAATGCACACAGCAACAGATAAACTGTTTTTTTCATAATATAATAAATTAGTTAGTGATATTCCAAAGTTAAGGAATTGGGATCAGTAATAGGGCAGGATTTATAAGCTAACCGTCTTTCTTTGGGAATATTTGCTCCTGTAAATGATAAAAGCTACTGTTGCTGTGAGGCCAATCGTTCCTTCGATGAAGATGGCAGGTCTGGGGCCAATCAGGTTTGCTGCCCATCCGATCAGCAGGCTACCTATCGGGATAATGCCCTGATAGGCCATCACATAATAACTGATCGCCCTGCCACGCATCTCCGGAATGGAATGTGTTTGTATATAAGTATTGATCGCTGAAGTCTGCGCCATCATACCTACCCCTGCCAGCGTCATGAAGAACAAAGCGAATGGCAACTGCGGTGCATAAGCCAGAAACAGCAGACTTCCACCCAGAATCACACCTGCGATGGCCACCATTTTGATCAGGCCATTGCTGTTTTTGCGGTTAGCCAAATATATTGCGCTCCCGATAGAGCCCAGTCCTGCAGCACTTTCAAACCAGCTGAAAGTCCTGGCATCCCCATTAAAGATGTCTTTTGCGAACATCGGCATCAAGGTATTGAAAGGCATCACGAACAGGCTGCTCATGCCCAGGATCAGGATCATACTGCTCAGGTCTTTGTCTCCGGATACATATTTAAACCCTTCTTCCAGCTCCGCCCAGATACTTTTCTCAGATTTAGGCATTACCGTGATTTGGAGTTTCATCATAAACAAACAGATCAGGACAGGAATATAGCTCAGGAAGTTCCCGATGAAACAGAAATCGGTACCGAAGGCGCTCAGGATAATCCCTGCTACTGCTGGTCCGGCGATACGGGCGAAGTTCACCATCGTAGAATTTAGTGCGATGGCATTTGGAAGGTCTTCCTTATCATCCACCATTTCCACCATCAGTGATTGGCGACAGGTCATGTCAAAAGCATTAATGATCCCCTGGATCAGACTCAGCAGGATGATCAATAAGATATTATGGTATCCAAAAAAGATGATTCCTGCCAGTGTACCCGCTTGCATCATCGATGCGATCTGTGTAATCACCATGATCCGGTAGCGGTTATGTCTGTCGACCAGGCTTCCTGCATAAGGAGAAAGCAATAAGGAAGGGATCAGGCTTACAAATCCTACTACCCCCAATAATAACGCAGATCCAGTAAGCTGATACACCAGCCAGCTCACCGCTGTCTTCTGCATCCATGTTCCGATCAGGGAAATAGATTGACCATAAAAAAACAGTTTGAAGTTGCGGGATTTGAGGGATCTGAATAATGCCATAAGATTTATTGATGTGATGGCTCAAATTTCGGCATTAACTATATATTTGTAAAATTGATAGTTTTAATGATATTAATTAGTTTAAACGATTGATTTATGGAATTTAGGCAACTGAATTATTTCATTAAGGCAGCAGAGCTGCTCCATTTCACCGATGCGGCGGCGGCATGTTTTGTCACACAATCTACCTTATCACAGCAGATCAAACAGCTCGAAGAAGAACTGGGGATGCCCCTCTTCGACCGGATCGGGAAGCATGTCCAGCTGAGCGAAGCAGGAAAATTATTTTTAAACCATGCCAGGGAAATCTTAATCGAAGTTAAAAAGTCAAAACAAGCCATCTTTGAATTGAACAACCTGCTCAACGGCGAACTCAGGATTGGTGTTACTTATGCTTTCAGCTCCTTGCTGCTCCCCTTCCTCACTCCTTTTTCCAGGAAATATCCAGGCATCAAGCTCCATATTGAATCCGGTATTGCCGGCGAGCTCGAGGTCAGGTTAAAAAATGCAGACCTGGACTTCATCCTTGCTTTTCATGAACAATCCGACAATGAAGGCTTAGACATGCAGTTATTGTTTACCTCCAGAATTAAGATGGTTACTTCTAAGGATAACCCTATGGCAAAGCTTGGGAAGATCTCATTGAAGGACCTCGGACAGACGGAAATGGTATTGGCCAACAAGGGCTTTAGCTCCAGAGATATGCTCGATCAGATCTTTAAAAAGAACAACATTATTCCAAACATCAAAATCGAAATGAACGATACCCATTCCTTACTCTCGCTGGTCGACACCGGTAATTGGGTCACCATCATCAGCGAGAAAGCCATTAGTGGCTGGAAAAACCTCGTTGCCATTCCAATCATCGGAAAGGAGTTGCATAAGGAGGCATTCATCATGTGGCAGAAGGGAGCATTTAGAAAAAAATCAGCAACCCTTTTTATAGAAGAGCTGCTGAAGATTATGTAGGAGAACGTACAGATTCGGTTTTCCTTTCATTTGTTACATTAAAAATAACATTTTTATTTCTATAATACAATAATTAAATCAATAATTAAAGTAAAAAAGGAGTTGTTATCCTCATTAAGCTGAGGCTTTATTCTTTCGGTAAAGGGATCTTATTTCCTGTCGTATTGACCTTATACCAGGTTTTATTTTCAAATAATGCCCCCTCATGTTTTCCGTTGTGTTGGTCGACATCTATTCCCAGGACTTTTCCCTTGTAATAAAAACCTACATTGGATTCCGTAATCGTATGACCAACGATAATCGTTTTCACCTGATACAACGCAAGCGTTTGCTCCACTTCAGCTTCCGTAGCTTTCGGTTCTACAAAATACCCCCGGTACCAGAATAAGGAATAACGCGTGCCATCAAAGAATGTTCTCACGATGGTATCTGTAAAAAGTTTTTTATCTTTTGCTTTATCATAATACGGCCGGCATCTGGCATTGATTTCCTGAAGTTCCATCGCCAGGGTATTGATCACCGGGGCGACTCCCGCATGCATACAAAGGTTGTCACCAATCTTTTCAATCAGGTTTTTACTCCTTAACCAGCGTCCGAGCTCGGTATCCGGGCCATACAATGCTTTATAATCCAGGCCCATCAGCTTTGCATTTTCAAAATATTTCGGTTTCACATAACGGAGGTCACCACTCAGGTTCATGATGTCGTGATTTCCAAGAATCGTATGCAGGTATCCTCCTTTTGCTTTCGCATCCTGCTCTAGTTTATAGAGCAGCCAGATCGTGGCCGATACTTCCTTACCACGGTCAAACAGGTCACCGCAGATCACCAGATGTCCTTTACCAAAGGTCCAGTTGTATTGCTCATCAATGACCTTATTGGCCAGCAACAGCTTTCTGAAAGCCTCAAACTCTCCTTCAATATCTGAAAGTGCCAGTAAATTATCCGGTTGTTTAAATTCTGAAGGTTCATTTTTAAGGCTCGCCTGCATTTTCACAGAGAAATCCCATTCCGGATGATCCGAGAACTGTACCTTTAATGGAACAGCAGATTTCTTTTTAAGGGTAAAGGTCTCCACCTTTACCCTCCTTATGGTATCTTCCAATACAATATTTCTGACGACGATCTGATCCTTCTGATACGATACATAAGGTCCGTCATTTTCATTCCTTTTCTTTTCTTCCTTAGGATCAGCCTGAAATACAAGGCCATTGATCAGAAGCGGCAATACCATCGTCAGTAAATTCATATCTTTGGTTATTTTACAGTTTTATAGCCTTCATTTTGCTCCATATTCGGGTTTGCATTCATTTCCGACAAAGGGATCGGCAGAACAGTCCTTAATGAAGTATTAGGAACCGGAATGGTCAGTCCACCTGTACGGTATTTCGTAAAAGCCAATTTATGACGGGTAAGGTCGAACAAACGATGTCCTTCAAAGGCAAATTCCTTACGGTTTTCAACAAGGATCAGGTCTTGTAAATCCTGTCCGGTTGCAGTAGTTGTTACTGCTGTTGCATCTGCACGTTTTGCCACCACATCTAAATCCGCTGCTGCGAGTTCATCTTTTCCACCTTGTTTGGCTCTCGCTTCTGCGCGGATCAGGTAGACTTCCGATAGGCGAATTACTTTTACCCCTTCTTCATAAGTAGAGATGTTATTGTACTTCGTGATCACGAAAGCAGGATCTTCCCCTCCGCTACCACTTCTTTTACTTTTCGCCATAAAACCTCTGCGCACATCAGTACTCTTATATAAGTTGTACAACTCATCTGTAGCCAGACCATCGCCATAACTTGCGCCCTGTAAAAGAAAGCTCGACAAAGCATTCTGTGCCAGGTTATTTGTTGCTGTATACTGGACTTCAAAAATCGCTTCCGCATTGTTTTGCGTTCTGAAATTGGTAGCACCTGTTACGTAACTGGCATTACTCAACATCGTATACTTATTACCTGCAATTACATCCGTTGCCATTGCTTCTGCATTTACCCAATCGCCCATATACAAATAGACTCTTGCAAGAAGAGCTTTTGCCGCATAATGGCTGATATGCCCTCTGTTTGACGCCGTAAATCCTACTGGCACTACCGGAAGTATGCTGATCGCTTTTTGCAAATCAGCTACAATCTGCTTATACCCTTCTTTCACGGTATTCCGTTTAGGAGAGATCACATCTTCCTTACTCGTTCCGCTTTTGATCACTACCGGGACCCCAAGGTGACTTGCATCAGCTGTTGCATGATAGGGTGCTGCAAATAAACGCAGCAAATCAAAGTGTGCCAATGCCCTTAACGTATACGCTTCACCGATCAGGTGCTTCATTTCTGCCACCTGAGTCTCAGGAACCACCAATTGTTCTCCTTTAGCAATAATGATATTACTATTTACCACCGTCTGGTATCCCTTTTCCCAGGCACCTGAAGCACTGCCATCATTGGTAGTGGTGATGTACTGATCATAGGTGATATATCTTTTGGAGTTCTTCCTGCTGATGTACATATTATCAGCGATCAGATCCGGCAACACGGTAAATGTACGGCCATAATAATCGGCACTTTGCAAGAGTCCATAAGTGCCCATTACCGCAGCTTTTGTCGTTGGTAAATCAATCACGACCAAATCTACTGCGGTTTGTTGTTGCGGATTAATTTCAAGAAATTCCTTTTTACAAGAGCCAAAGGACAAAGCCACCATCAGTAGTGGTAATATTTTATATGAATGTTTCATCGTTTTCTGCTTAGCTATTTAAAATTTAAGATCAAGACCCAGGAGTGCCGTTTTATAAACCGGTACATTTTTATCCGCAAGACCATCTATTCCTACCTCAGGATCGAAGCTAATGCGTTTGTCCTTGATATACGTATACAAGTTGTTTGCTCTGAAATAAATCCTGGCGCTCGAAAGTTTCGCATGTTTGATCCAGCTCATTGGCAACTGATAACCAAGAGAGACATCGCGAAGGCGGATATAATCACCATTATAAAGGAAACGGGAAGAAGTTTGCCCCGAACCGCCGGACTGCGTTCCATTGAAGACCATTTTAGGCTGATCGGTCATGTCGCCAGCATTACGCCACCTGTTTTCATAAGCATAACGCGTCATCTTTGTGGTAGGTGCAAAACCACCTGAACCATCAGAAGCACTCGTTGCTCCATAATTGTCGTACACCTTGTTTCCGAAGTTAAAGTTCAGCTGGAAGCTCAGTGAGAAACCTTTATAGGTAAACGTATTTGTTAAACCACCAAAGAAATCAGGCAATGCGCTTCCCTGATTGAAGGGGCTGGCAGAACCATAATCATTCGTTGTTTTTGATTTCGTACCATCAGTATACCACAAAGCTTCTCCATTAGCAGGATCAACACCAGCATAACCCACCATATACAACTGGTAGAAATCACCACCTTCAAAACGGTTGTATACGCCTGAGATAATAGGACTGCCCAATTTGGTCACCTTATTATTCATCGTAGAGATGTTAAAATTGGTCGTCCATCCGAAACCATTATCTTCAGGCTTAAAGTTGATGCTGCTCAGTTCGAGTTCCAGTCCTGTATTCTTCATGGCACCAATATTATCCATATAGCTTTTCAATCCGTTTGTGGCCGAGATTGGTCTGTTCAATAACAAATCTGAAGTTGCACGTGTATAATATTCGAAAGTACCTGTCAGCCTGTTGTTCAGCACACCAAAATCCATGGCGATATTAAAAGGCTTATTTTTCTCCCAGGTTAGCAGGTTATTTCCATAATTAGAGAAAACCAGACCAGGGGCATTGTCATAACTTGAGCTACTATATAGTGCGCGGGAAACAAAATTATCAACATCCTGGTTTCCGTTAACGCCATAACTCGTTCTCAAACGCAGATCAGAAATCACGTCTTGCCCTGTCATAAAGTTTTCTCTGCTCAGGTTCCATGAGGCACCTACAGACCAGAAATTACCCCATCTTTTTTCAGAACCAAATCGCGAAGAACCATCACGACGTGCAGAAGCACTTAAATAATATTTAGACTGATAATCTACCGAAGCATTTAAAAACACGGAATTCAGCGCATTGTCTGTACCGAAAGATCCTCCATCAGATAAAATCGAGGCATTGTCCAATGTGTAAGTATTTGGCAGGAAATTCTTTTTAGTCAGGTTATTACCTACGTTCACTACTTTTTGCGCCTCATAACCCAGATAAGTTTTAAGTCCGAATTCTCCAAAAGTCTCATTGAAACGAAGGATCGTGGTATTTACCCAGTTCGTTGCACGGGCTGTTGAAGATGTTGCTCTTCCACCATCTGTACGTGAAGTACCCACACCGGATTTATTATATTCCAGACGTTCATCATAGCCAAAGCTGATATTCGATTGGTTTTCGACAGACAAAGAAGGAATAATCTGATATTTTGCAAGGAAATTACCCAGCATTCCATAAGAATCTCTCTTGTCAAAACTTTCCAGTACCTGCGCCATCGGATTGTAGCGGTTAAAGTAACTGAAATCATAAGTGCCATCATCATTATATGCCCTTAACCAAGGTTGATAAATGGTATACATACGAACAGGGTTTCCAAATGTTCCCCCATCAGCCTGACCTTCGGTATGGCGATAGTTGATTTGAATCCCACCGTTAAATGAAAGGTTTTCTGTGGCCTGATTGCTCAGTCTTAAGTTTCCTGTACTTCTGGTAAATTCACTGCCCAATAGTGCAGCCTTAGCAATATAATGACTTCCGGAAACATAAAACTTAGTTTTCTCCGTACCTCCACTTGCCGAAAGGTCCAGTTGCGTATGGTTTCCTGTTCTTGTCAACAGGTCAAACCAATCTGTATTTATGGTCGGATCTATCGCATTGTCCTTCAATTCCTTCTCATAAAGCGCAAGGTCATTGTCTTTTGGTTTATTAACCCAACCTTCTTTTAACAGCTCCAGCATTTCAGTCGTATTCAAAGGTTTATGTCCTTTGATATTCGTCACACTATTTGCCCCTGTCTGCGCAGAAGCTGTAATCACAGTTTTACCCGAGACACCTCCTTTAGTGGTAATTAAGATCACCCCATTTGCCGCTCTTGATCCATAGATCGAAGCTGCAGAAGCATCTTTTAAAACCGTTACCGTTTCGACATCGAAATTGTTCAGGCTATTGATTTGTCCGGATTCCAAAGGAATTCCATCCACTACATATAGCGGACCACTTCCGGCAGTTACCGAACCAATACCACGGATCCTTACATTAGGAACCGCACCTGGTTGTCCTGAACCATTTGAAGAAACCAAACCCGCTACATTTCCCTGCAAAGTCTCCTGAATACTCGCCCTTGGGCTACCATTCAAAACATCAGATTTCAGTGTCTTTGCAGATCCTGTAAAGGAAGCTTTAGTCTGTGTGCCATAAGCAACGACCATTACTTCAGCAAGATCCTGATTAGAAGGGACTAAAGTAATGTTCTTCAATACATCCCCTTTTGAAACCTCCACAACAGCGATCTGTTTTTCATAGCCGATAAACGTAGCCGTCAGCTGATATTTACCTGCTTTTGAAAGATTAAAAGCATATTCTCCGGCTGAGTTTGTCTGCGTGCCTTGTTTAAAACCTTCCGCATGCAGCTGGATGCTCACCCCTGGAAGCGGCAATCCCGTCTCATCGATGACCTTCCCTTTTAACACCATTGCCAGGGCGATTCCTTCAGATTTGATCAGGTCCAGCTCTTTTCTTTTTAGCAAGACATTATTTCCAACGACCTTAAAAGTTAGCGGAAGGACCTTTGAACATTCGTTTAAAACCGATTCCAATGAGGCATTTCTTACTTCGATAGAAATCCTGGTCTGGCGGATATCATTATTGTCGTAAAAAAAGACATATCCGGTTTGTCTTTTAATGGATTCCAAAATCCTTTCTAAAGGCGCATTTTTTTCCTTCAGGCTGATTTGGCTGTATCCTTTTGCACTGGCCTGCATCAGGGCCAGGAACAACAAGATGGAAGTCAACTTCATAATAAGTAGCAATTTAGGAGGGAGCCATGCCTTGGACATAGCTGTAGTAATAGCATTAAAATTCATACTTTTGTAATGTTTGGGTTAATACAGTAAATAGTTCGCAAGATTGTTTTGTCCCGGATTTTCCGGGAAGGGTTAACTCAGATATTCCGCAGTTGTGCTCGAACACTTCTGCGGTTTTTTTATGGGCAGATGGTTCCTTTAGGAAACACCGCTTTTTGTTGAATTACCCTGACCTGGGATCAGTCTTTTCGTAGTTTTCTTTCCATTTCTTTTTTTGTTTGTTTGGTGAGTATGGTTTGGTATTTATAAGTTGGTCTATTTTGTGACGGTGATGGTCTTTCCGTCTACTCTGAAATGGACTTTAAAGAAGCTCAGGATGTCCAGTACTTCCGATAAGTTGACGTTGCGATGGATTTCCCCGGAGAATTGTCTTACCGGCAATGTGCCTTCATAATTCACCTGTACATCATACCATCTGGCAACAGATCTCATGACCGTTTGCAGGTCTGCATCTCTGAACCTGAACATGCCATTTTTCCAGGCGATGACTTCTTCTTCATTCACTTCAGCAACATTCAGCTGCGCTCCACGTAATGCCGATTGCTGCCCCGGTTTTAAGATCAATTCTTTTACCGCTGTTGCAGGGCTGATCACTTTAACCGCACCTTCCAGTAAAGTCGTTTTTACAGCAGGCTCATCCGTATAGGAATTGATGTTAAAATGAGTCCCCAGCACTTCTACCGTTTGCGTGGCCGTTGACACTTTAAAAGGCATTTCAGAGCGTACTTTAGCCACTTCAAAATACGCTTCTCCCGTTAAACTGACCTGACGGACCCCGGCAGTAAATGCCGCAGGATAGCGTAGTGAAGAGGCTGCATTGAGCCATACTTTTGTTCCATCGGGCAGGTTAACCTGATATTGTCCGCCTTTAGGCGTAGCGATCATATTCATGGCCGGTCCTTTAGCCGCAACCGCTGAGGGGGAAACCGTATACACCAGCTGGCCGTCTTTAGTTTTGGTAATTGTGATGCCAGACTGCTCTGCCAGCTTACCATTTCCGGCTTCATCAAGCGTAATTTGTTTGCCATCGGCAAGCGTCAATACCGCCTTATTGCCACCTGGAAGAATCACTTGTTCCGTTGCCGGATTTATGTTCGACAACTGTTCCTTTGAAGGATTTAAAGGGGAAGGGTTGAAGAAATACAAAGCCAGAGCGCCTAACAATACGACTGCCGCAGCGGTCCCAATTGCCGGCCAAAGGTTGCGCCTAACTGGTTTTATCTCTTCCACCTCATGAATCGGCATCCGATTCCAGATCCGGTCAGTAGCCTCAGTGATTTGAGTACCGGAAAGCAAATTGCCCTCCTCCTGTTCAAACTTCAGATACCATGTTTCTACAATTGCTTTTTCTGCATCTGTACAATTTCCTGTCCTGTATTTCTCTAGTAATTCTTTTGCCTCCATGAGCTTTATCCGCTAATTAAGGTATAGACGGTTAGCTCAGGCTTAGGGCGTAAAAGAAAATGAAAATATTTTCAATAATTTAATGATGTCCGAGATAAAGCAGAAAACTGATCAGGCCGAACTTGCTTCTAAGGATCTTCAACGCATTGTTGATGTGTTTTTTAACCGTCATTTCGGACAGTTCCAGTTTACCTGCGATTTCTTTATGAGAAAGGTTTGCTTTTCTGCTCAATTCGAAAACCTCCCTCATCTTGGCCGGTAGAGCACTGATCTCTTTTTCGATCAGGGCGCTCAATTCATTTTCTCTCACCAGGTGATCGGTAACCGCTTCGCTATGGTCAATAAAATGCTGAAGGGACACCATGTATGCTGATTCTACTTTTTTATGGGAAATCACATCAATGATTCTGTTTCGGATCGCCTGATAAAGGTATCCGGAGAGGTGTGTTTTTAAAAAAAGGTCTTCTCTTTTGGTCCAGAGAGAAGCGAAAAGCTCATGAACCACATCGTCTGCTTCCTGTTGATTTCTCAGCCTGTTATAGGCGTGAATATACAATAAGCCCTTATATCGATTGTAAATTTCGGTAAAAGCAGTTTTGTCACCATCCTTCAGAAATGCAACTAATTCATGATCGGTTAAAGTCGTGTACAAGGTCATACTTCGGAATCAGCCCCCATTTTTTGAAGATTCCGCTCAATATTAATTAAATTTTCTGTAAAAGCTTTAAAAAGCCAATGTAATCAAATTGTTAAGTCCTATACAAAACACTGAGCACTAATCACATTAGCTTCATTTCCTTTTTCCATTTACGGATGCGCCCTCTGGCATTGGTATATGGGGAGGAAGTGTTAAACTGGATCATCCTCCCCATCGTCCATTTGTCATACCAGGCAATACCATAAAGTGCCTCATTACTTTTTCCTTCCACTACAGACAAGATCCGCTGTACGGCCTGCTCCAGTTTCCCGCTAATCGTTTCCAGGCTGTCCCCCTCATAATCTTTATAGAATTTCTGCGCCAGTTTCCCCAGCTCATTCCATTTATATCCGGTTTCCGGAAAATCTACCGGCAAAGCAAGCTCCTTTCGTTCCTGCCATTTCAAGACCAGTTCTGCCCATCCACAGAGGTAAGACAACAGGTTGACCACTGTCATTTTGGTATCTTTCGCATGCCCTTCCAGTTCGGGCACTTGTGCCTGATCTTCTGAGATGCCTGCCAGATCTACTTTTAACTTCTGATAGGTTGTCCGGATTGCGCTTAAAAGCTCTTCTTTATTTCGGGGAACTGCCATGATCTGATACTGATGGATGTTATTTTTCTGATGCATTAAAATCGCGAACCGCTCCCCCTAAATCATAGACCGGAATTTCTGCACCCAGTTCCGCAGCAATGATGCTGCTTCCGGCGGCACTTCTGCTTCCTCCGGCACAGTGTACCACAATCGGCTTTCCTGCCGGAACTTCTTTGATGCGCTCCCTTAATTCTCCAAGCGGAATGTTCAGTGAATCTGCAAAGATGGTTTTCTTTTTCACCTCATTTTCATTTCTGACATCAATGACGGTAAAATCATCCGGATTGCTGATAAAATATTCCAAAGGCATTACCGGCATGATCACATCTCCTGTATAGGTTACAAATGCAGCTTCGATAAAATCTTCATAACCAATGCTTGCTGTTCTCCGGATCAGTTCGGTTAACTGTTCCTGGTCGGCAGCCGTCAGGTAAAATTTCTCCCCCGGTCTGACAATACTTCCCAGCCAGGTTTCAAATTTCTTGCCATAGACAATGTTGATTGCTCCCGGTAAATGTCCTTCCTTAAAAATGTTTTCGGGACGGGCATCCACCACTAAAATAGCTGCCTGAAGCACTTCCGCATCCGGGTGATTTAAAACCTTCACTTTTTCCATCTGCGGGTTAAACGCAGCAGCACCTTTACGGTTCAGGTCTACATCAAAGCCGAAATATTTAGGAATGAATGGCTGATCAGCGATGAGCTCCTGTACAAAGTCATCTTCCTTCATTTCCTGCAAAGACCAGTTGCTTAGCTTCTCTGCCCCTATCGTACTCAAGTTTGCAGTACTCAATGCTTTACCGCACAAGGTTCCTGAACCATGTGCCGGATAAACCAATACCTCATCCGCTAATTTCATCAATTTATTCCTCAGCGAGTGGTACATTTTTCGGGCCAGCTCTTCTCTTTTCGCCTGCAGGTTCCCTACTGATTCCCTTAAATCCGGTCTACCGCAATCCCCGATAAACAAGGTATCGCCCGTGAACACCGCTTTATCGCGGCCATCATGCTCCAGGACAATGGAAATACTGTCCGGAGAATGTCCAGGAGTGTGCAGGCTTTTCAATTTTATTTTACCGAAACTGATCTCATCACCTTCATCAAAAGGCGTAAATGGATAAGATACACCCGTTAAACTGTGTGCATATATCGTGGCTCCCGTATCCTGGTGGATCTGCAAATGACTGCTCACAAAATCAGCATGAGGATGCGTTTCTATGACGCCAATGATCTCTGCTTCGAATTTCTTAGCAAACTCATAATAAGGTTCCGGATTACGGGAAGGATCGATCAGTATGATCTTTTGTTCACATTCGCTGACTATTGCATAGCTGTAATGGGCTAAAAATTCATCTTTAAATTGTTCTATAATCATCTTTGTTGTTTTTAACGTAAAACCCTTTGTCCTTACAAATTTGGGCATTGTGGACTACTTTTTTAGTGATGAAAGTCACACATTGTTTAATGTGGCAATTTATCTTTGATCAGTCCATAAAGAAAAGTTCCCAGGAGCGCACCTATAATGACGATCGCCATTGTTAGATAGCCATAACCCAGGTTCACAAACATTGGCCCCGGACAGGCACCGGTTAAAGCCCATCCCAGACCAAAGATCGTTCCGCCGATCAGGTATTTTGTATAAGGACGTTCCTTATCTTTGAATACAATCGGAAGGTGTGAAGCATCTTTCCAGTTCATTTTTTTAATCAGAAATACCGAGATCGCACCCAGAACAACTGCTGTTCCGATGATGCCATACATTTGAAAAGACTGGAACCGGAACATCTCGTAAATCCGGAACCAGGATACCGCTTCCGATTTGATCATGACAATGCCAAAAAGGATTCCGGCAAGGATATATTTTATTGATTTCATGTGCTGCAGATTTATAATTACAGGTTTATGTTTACAGGATAAAAGGAAGAATCAGCCAGGTCATCAGTAATCCGCCGATAAAAAAGCCAACTACCGCGATGAGGGAAGGAAGCTGCAGGTTCGACAAGCCGGAAATCGCATGTCCCGAGGTACAGCCACCTGCATATCTGGAACCGAATCCAACCAGAATTCCGCCCGACAACAATAACAACCAGGTCTTTGGACTGGACAATGCAGCAAGGGAAAACAATTCCTCAGGGTTAAGCGACCCGTTAAAGTGGATGCCAAGGTCTTTCAGCTCCGCAACCGTATTCGCCGACAACTGCAGCTCATTTGGATTGCTCAGGAACTGGGCCGAGATCCAGCCCCCAATGATGGAGCCCAATAAAAACAACAGGTTCCATTGCTGCGCTTTCCAGTTGAAATCAAAGAATTTCACTTTCTTTCCTGCACCCGCCATGCTGCAAATGGTTCTTAAATTGGAGGAGAAGCCGAATGATTTTCCCCAGAAAATCAGCATAAGCATGATCAGTACGATCATAAAACCTGAGAAATACCATGGCCAGGGTTGTTTGATGAAGTCTATCATGATGTTAAAGAATTTCTTTTAGGAGGATATAAGTCCCCATTAATAATACAAACCAACCGAAGCCGGTTTTTAGCTTTTTACTATCTACTTTCGCGCTCATTTTACCTCCGACAAAAATTCCTATCACTGCGATTGCGGTGATCTTTAGCAAAAAGAACCAGTCGATCTCGAAATGGCCTAAGTCGCCGGAAAAACCAATTAACGAATTGAGTGCGATGATAAAAAGAGAGGTACCAATCGCTTCTTTCATCGGAAGGCCTACCAATACCACCAGGGTTGGAATCAGCAGAAATCCACCTCCGGCGCCCAGCAATCCGGTTGTTAAACCGATTCCTACCCCATAAAACAGCAATTTAGGCAAGTTCAATGGTGGTTCTGCCTTGTTACAAACTTCCCCGCTCTTACCATTTCTGATCATGGCAATCGCTGCTGTCAGCATCAAAATGGCAAACAACACCATCATCAGCATTCTTTCCGTCAACTCAAAATGGTCGAATGTGGCGATATGCTGAGGGATTGCCGGAATCAGAAACTTCCGCGTCAGCCATACCGTACTGATCGAGCTGATTCCGAACAGGAAAGCGGTTTTCACCTGAACCAGCCCATTTCGATAATTCTGCCAGGCACCAACCAGACTGGTACATCCTACGATGAATAAAGAGTAAGAGGTAGACAGCAAAGGAGGGATTCCAAAAAGATAAACCAACACCGGAACGGTCAGAATCGACCCACCTCCTCCTACCAATCCCAAAGAAATACCAATCAGCGCTGAGGCCAGGTATGCAACAACTTCCATAAATAACATTAAATAATAAGCTTAGGACAAAGATGTAGAATCTTCCGCTGACATCAGGTGACTTTTGTCACCGGACATCAGTTTAACAATTCTATATAATTTCTGTACAAGCGGATTTCGCCTCTTTGTTCCATCTTTTTCAGTAACCTGGAAATCACTTCTCTGGAAGAGTTCAGATCAGCAGCAATTTCCTGATGGGTTAAATTCAGTTGTTTAGTGCTCAGGTGCTCGCCTTGTTTTTTAAGGTAAAAGCCCAAACGCTCATCTAATCCCTTAAAGGCAATGCCATCGATCACCAGCAATAGTTCTTCAAATCTGGAGCGGTACGTTTCCATCACAAAGTAATACCAGCTGGGATACAATTTCATTAACTCGTCCATCAGGGCAATGGGAACCATTAAAATCGTGCTGTCCTCTATTGCTTTTCCCATGATTTTGCTCGATTCCTGTTTTGCAGCGCATATCATAGAAAGGGCACATGCATCTCCTGGCTGGAGGTAATACATAAAAAATTCGTTGCCATCCGTTCCCTCCCGGTAGAGTTTTACTCTTCCTTTTACGATCAGGACGGTGGACCTGAAATACTGTCCTGTTTGCATCAATAACTCCCCGGCTTTAAAGCTTTTCATGGCTACATGTGCGATTAGTTTTTCCTTTAATGCAGGTTCAAATTGAGGAAATAATTCATGGATGTAATCACTAATGCTGTTCTGAGTCATGTTTTAAGATATTTTAGGTGTTTCCCGCCTTAAATGTATGATTAATTCTAAATTTGAAATGATGGTCAGCCTTGTCGTTAAAAAATATCCCTCCAGCTCCGGAGATGGTATGTTATCCCTTCAGGAAACAGAGGCGGGGCTATTGGTGCATCCCAGTCAATATTCACGTTATACCATTTTGTTTGTTAAGGAAGGAAAAGGTGTTTTTCAGGCAGACTTTGGAAACTTCTCATTTGAAGGACCAGTCATCTTTTTTGCCACTCCCTATCAAACCATTCATTTTAAGGAAGCTCCCTTATCGAAGGTACAGATGCTCCAGTTTCACGGTGATTTTTATTGCATAGAATACCATAAGGCCGAGGTGGCTTGTAATGGACTGCTGTTTAACAACATCTTTCTCGAGCCCTCGATTGTCTTACTGCCGGAAGAGTCTGTTTCATTTTCAACGCTAATGACCCAGCTGGATGCAGAACTTTCCACGCAGGAACCTAACGAAGCCGTTCTTACCGCGTATTTACAGTTGTACCTCGCGAAGGCGAGCCAGGTCAAGTTAAAGTCCATGCCTACTAAACTTCCAAAGAATGATTCCCTGCTGGAAGATTTTAAAACTGCACTGGAAGCCAACTTCCTCCGGATGCGTAAGCCGGCTGATTATGCCGCTTTGCTCCACCTCAGCCCCAATGCACTTGCCAAACGCTGCAACCGTTATTTCGGTAAATCTCCTTCCCGGCTGATTCAGGAACGTGTGGTATTAGAAGCTAAAAAGAAGCTCCACCTGAGTCGGCAAAGCATTAAAGAAATCGCTTATTCGCTTAATTTTGAAGACGAATATTATTTCAGCCGCTTCTTTAAAAAGCTGACAAAAGTCTCTCCGCAAACCTTCCGCGAGAAAACAGGAATTTCCATTATGGCTGATTTGTCCATCTGATATCCTTTATTGTCCATGGCAGCAGCCGGAGACAGGTGGTAATTTTGCAGGATAACAACCAAATTATGTCCAACAAATTATCTTCCTTAGCCCAATCCCTTGCTGGTTTATCTACTTTAAGCATTCGTCTGATCCGCATTTCTATTGCCATAGTCCTGATCTGGATTGGCGGTTTAAAAGTCTACAATTATGAGGCCGAAGGTATTGTGCCCTTTGTGGCCAATTCTCCTTTGATGTCTTTCTTTTACGCACATCCTGAGGATTACAAGACACATATGCAGAAAGAAGGAGAAGCCAATGCCGACAAGATTGCCTGGCATGAAGCGAACCATACGTATCTTTTTTCCTATGGATTGGGCAGCGTTCTCGTAGTTCTTGGTTTCTTGTTGCTGGCGAACAAATACCATCCCGGAATCGGAATGATTGGGGCTTTCCTCGTGATGATCATGTCTGTTGTCACCTTATCTTTTCTCCTAACCACTAAGGATTCCTGGGTTCCTGCTTTAGGAGATCCAGACCATGGTTTTCCTTTACTTTCTGCGAGAGGCAGATTGGTGATTAAAGATCTCATTATGATGGCAGGAGCTTTTACCGCGCTCTGTGATTCGGCAAAACAATACCTGAATTTAAAGGCTTTGAAGTAAGGCAAGCCATCGCATAGCCTTTACACAAACGATTGCGTTGATTTATTTTCAGCGGCAGGGTAAATAACTGCTAATTTTAAATATAAATCAACACAACCGTTCGTATGAAAAAATACCTTGTACCATTTGTTTTAATCTTTCTTGGCGGTAGTGCTACTGCCCAGGAATTAAAATACACCAATGGAAATGATGCCTGGAACCCCGACGCTCTGGGCAATCATCGTGTGGTCCTTAATGTCAGCAGTGCCGGGAAGGTTGCTAAAGCAGTCATCCCATGGAGAAGAAGGGACCTTCAGCCGGAACAAAAAGAACTCTGGGTAGTGGATGCCAAAAGCAATCAGAGAATCGCCCATGTAAAAGTTGCCGATATCAACAGGGAGCAGGGAACCATTTATTTTGAACCTACTTCCGGAGCCGGAACTTACTACGTTTATTATATGCCATATAAAGTAGATGGCCGTTCCAATTACCCTAACGCGGGCTATCTAAAAAGATCGGTGACTAACAATAGTACCTGGCCGGCATCAACAGACAAAATCGCCCCGGTGAAAGTGCAGGAAATTCAATCGGTAAACGCGATGAACAGCAATTACCCTATGGAGGTTATTGCAACAGCACAAGAAACCAGCAACCTGATCAAACAGCATCCGGATAAATCTTACTTTGTTTTTCCTGAAGACCGTCTGAATCCAATAAAGATGACCGCAGACCTGCCGCAGCGCTGGATGCTAAAAGGCTTAAAAAACAGCTTTTCGGCAACTGCAGCAAGAGGCGAAAACTTTGCTTTTCAGCTTGGAATTTATGCGGTTAAAAAGGACATCAACCATGTTGAAATTAAGTTTACCGACCTTAAAAGTAAAACCGGAGGACGCATCCCTGCCAGTCTGCTTTCCTGTCTGAACACCGATGGAACAAACTGGAATACCCTTCCCTTACATAAAACCGTAAATGTTGCTAAAGGTAAGATTCAGGCGCTTTGGGTACTGGCCAACCTACCAAAAGACGCATCCGCAGGAACCTATACCGGAACAGCTACGGTTTCCGCCAAAGGCGAAGCGAAGACGACTATTCAAATCAGCCTGCAACTGAGCAATCAGCTTGCCGTAGAAGGCGGAATTAACGAGCCCTGGAAACAAACCCGGCTAACCTGGTTAAACTCTACCCTGGCACAAAAGAATGAGGTCATCGCGCCTTACATTCCTTTAGTGGTAAAAGAGCAGACGATCTCCTTGCTGGGCAGACAAATCTCTCTAAACAAAGATGGTTTACCTGCACAGATCCAGACGTTCTTTACCCCGGAAATGACGGAATTATCAGCTACAGCAAAAGACATCCTGACCGAACCGATTCACTTTCATGTGACCGGTACCGACCATAAGGACATCAGCTGGAAAAACGGTCCGGTAAACTTTACAGAAAAGCAACCGGGAACGGTACAGTGGAATACCATCAATACTTCCGATAAGTTAACGATGCAGGTAAATGGTGCTGTTGAATTCGACGGGTTTCTTTCTTACACCGTTCAGCTGATCGCGCAACAGGACATCAGTCTGGATGACGTCCGGCTACACATTCCATTTACCGAAGCGGCATCAAAATACATGATGGGCTTAGGACTTAAAGGAGGCAACAGACCGGATACTTTGAAATGGAAATGGGATGTAGCCAACAAAAATCAGGACGGCGCATGGATCGGAGATGTGAATGCCGGTTTACAGTATTCCCTAAGAGATCAACATTATGTCCGTCCGCTGAATACGAATTTCTACCTGCAGAAACCATTGATCCTTCCCTCTTCCTGGGGAAATGAGGGCAAAGGCGGAATCCAGGTATTTAAAAAAGGAAAAGCGATCCTGTCCGACAATTACAGCGGCGCAAGGACGATGAAAAAGGGAGATACTTTGTATTACAATTTCACCTTACTTATTACGCCTTTCCATCCGATCAATACCGATTTTCAATGGAGCAACAGGTTTTATCATAAATATGAGAACCTGGATACGATCAAAGCAACCGGAGCTAACCTGATCAATATCCATCATGCTACCCCGATCAATCCGTTCATCAATTATCCTTTCATTGCACATAAAGAGATGAAATCTTACATCAATGAGGCACATTTGAAAGGGCTGAAAGTGAAAATCTACAATACGGTACGTGAACTGTCTAACAGTGCCTACGAGACCTTCCCGCTGCGAAGCCTTGGTCATGAAATCTATTCTCCTGGAAAAGGTGGAGGTTATTCCTGGTTGCAAGAACACCTGGGGGAAGACTATATCGCCGCCTGGTATGTGCCGGAAATTAAGGATGCAGCGGTAGTAAACAGCGGAATGAGCAGATGGCACAATTACTACGTGGAGGGCATGCACTGGCTGGTAAAAAATGTAGGCATTGATGGCATCTATCTGGATGATGTCGCCTTCGACCGGACCACCATGAAACGGATAAAAAGGGTCTTAACAACAGCTGGTCATCCTGGAATTATTGACCTGCACTCGGCCAATCAATACAATAAGAGTGATGGTTTTAACAATAGCGCCAACCTTTATATGGAGCACTTCCCCTACCTGAACCGACTGTGGTTCGGAGAGTATTTTTACTATGATAAAAACAGTCCGGATTTCTTCCTTACGGAAGTTTCAGGGATACCTTTTGGACTGATGGGCGAAATGTTACAAGATGGCGGAAATGCCTGGAGAGGGATGGTTTATGGGATGACGAACAGGATGCCATGGAGTGATGGTGCTGATCCCCGCCCGATCTGGAAAGCATGGGACAACTTTGGCATGCAGGGCAGCAAAATGATTGGCTACTGGGTGGAAAATAACCCGGTGAAGAGCAATAATGCAAACGTACCTGTGACCATTTACAGAAAAGAGAAAAGTGTTTTGGTAGCCCTGGCCAGCTGGGCAAATGAGGATGTTAAAATTAAGTTGAACATCGACTGGAAAGCTTTGGGCATTGACCCGGCTAAAGCGACAATCACTGCGTCGGAAGTTAAGAACTTCCAACCCGCTGCCAGCTTTAAGGATCAGGAAGAAATTACTGTGCCGAAAGGAAAAGGCTGGATGATGGTGATTAAGGAATAGTCCGAAATACACCACATAAAAAATCCCCGTTCCTTTATCAGAAACGGGGATTTTTTATGTGGTATTGAATTGGTATTAGTTAAATAAGTATCTGATACCAACCTGCCCTTGCCATCTTGAATCAAAAGATTCAGATGAAGTATTTGCTGGTGTCTCAGGAGAGTAGGTAAAGCCTTTTAATCCAGATTCATATTTAATTAACTGATATGCCTGGTTACTATAGAAGTATTGACGTCCCCATTTTTTGTTCAATAGGTTGGTAAAGTTAAATACATCAAAAGATAGTTGTAAACGATTTTTGGTTGTTCCAATCATTGTTCCAATATCTTGCATGATTCTTAAATCAACCTGATGTTGCCAAGGTAAACGTGCACCATTTCTTTCTGCATACTGACCTCTGATAGTTTTAAGATAAGGATCATTACCAATGTAGTTATTTAAAGCTTCCCATTGTTGTTCAGGAGTGAAGCTCTTTACTACAACCCCTTTGGCATCTTTAATGTCTAATTTAACCAGATTAATGTCTTTCATTGTTCTTGGAACAAATAATAAATCGTTACCAAAAGCACCATCATTATTTAAGTCACCATTGTAAAGGTAGGTGAATGGAGTACCTGAGCTACCTGCGTAAAATACAGAGAAGGTTGTACCGCTTGCTCCACCTTTACCGTAGTTAAATCCATAAGATAAACTTCCAATGATTCTATGACGTACATCCTGATTTGAATATACTAAATCCGGATTGTTTGGATTGTTCACGATTTGAACGAACTCCCAGTTAGATTGAGCAGTACTGTTTGCACCTGAATTCACATCTCTGGATTTACCATAGTTATAAGCTACGGTCGCGAATAAACCACTGCTAAAGTTTTTCTTCAATTCAGCAGTTAAACTGTAAGAAGATCCTTTGCTGGTATTCTCTAATAAATAAGCACCGGTATAAGTTGAGTTAACCCTGTTGTTATAAGTAGTACGTCCATCAGCACCATTAGTCAATGCAGCACTAATAGGTACGCCTCTATCTTGCACATTAAGGTTTCTGTAAAGAACGTTATTGATTGTTTTTGAATAGATACCTTCTAAAGTACCTACGATTCCAGCTGGCAATTTGAAATCGGCAGCAAGATTACTACGGAATACCTGAGGAATTCTGAAGTTAGAGCTCATTAAGTTAACCTGATAAGTATTACCTGCATTACCAACGGTAGATTGTTTTTCCGGATCAGGTTGAAAACCTGCATTGTTAGCTGCTGCATTAGATAATGAAATAGATTTATAATCTAATCCTGTGTTTCCATATTGATTAGAGAACCAAACAAATGGCGCACGACCAGTAAATAATCCGGTACCACCACGCAATTGAATTGTTCTATCACCTGTTAAGTCCCAGTTAAAACCAATACGAGGAGAAACTAAGATTTGCCCACTTGGCAATTTACTCGTTCCGTAACCTGGGAAAGAAGCAGAAACAGCAGGGTTATCAGCTGGTTTATCAAAGAACAAAGGTACATCTACTCTTAAGCCGGCAGTCAATCTGAAGGTAGGATCCACCTGAATCTCATCCTGGAAATAGAAACCCAATTGGGCAGCTTTGAAAGCAGCGGCAGGTACAGTACCAGCAACTGATGGATAAGTTACATCAATGTTTTTTGGTTTATTAGCATAGAAATCCTGTAAATTATCGAAACGATAACGGCCTCTGTAGTTGTTCACAAACAGATTGCTGAATTTAAAGAATTCATTATGGGTTCCCAACGTGAAAGTATGGTTACCAGCTAATAGCTTCAGGTTATCTGTAAACTCGAAAATATCCTGATCTAAAGTATTTGCCGTAGAACTTCTTTCTGAACCGAATTGTACCGTATTTCCGGCTTTTCCATCCCAGTTCATGATTTCTACCTGTGGAAATAAATTACCACTTGTAGCACGTGAATCTCTGATTCTTGAATAGCCAACGATTAAGTTATTGGAAAGATTGGAATTGAATTGTGTTCTCAATTCTAAAACACTAATGTTTTGAGTGTTATTAAATTTATATCCATTGTTTTCTAAACGGAAGAAAGAAGCACTTCTGCTTAAGTTATCATCAGAAGCTTTAATGTAATTGTGACGCAAAGTCAATTGGTTTTTACTTCCTATATTCCAGTCTAAACGAGCAAAGATTTTGTCACTTTTAGTTTCCTGGTTAATTTGTCCAGCGCTTCCAAAATCATAACCATACTTGCTCTTTACATAATCACCTAATGTCTGTGCATCAGTAGCAGAAAGAATAGAACCTGCATCACCAACGTTGTAAGTTGTAGGAACTTTATCTCTTGTCTGCTCAGCGTTAACGAATAAAAACAACTTATCTTTTACGATTGGGGCTCCAACGCGAACACCATATTGTAGTCTATGAAAATCTGATGCTTTTTCTCCGGCTGCATTTTTACCAACTAACTTCTGGTTTCTTCCAAAAAAATAGGCAGATCCTTCAACCGTATTCGTACCTGATCTTGTAATTGCATTGATACCACCTCCAGTAAAGTTACCGTAACTTACATCATAAGGAGCCAATACCACCTGAATCTCTTGTACCGCATCTAATGAAATTGGTTGAGTTTTAGCTAAACCACCTGGTGCAGGAGAACCCGCAAGGCCAAAAATATCGTTATTCATAGCACCATCAATGTTGATGCTGTTATAACGGGTACTTGAACCTGAAAAGGAGTTACCGTTTGCCTGTGGCGTTAATCTTGTGAAATCCTGAAGGCTACGGCTTAAAGTAGGTAGGTTTTGAATCTGCTCTTTAGATACAGTTGTAGAAGCACCCGTTCTCTTACTGTTCATAGTAGCATCTTTTTTACCTGAAACTACAACTTCATTAAGCACTTTACTATCGTCACTAAGAACTACATTAAGCGCATAAGGATCTCCTAGTTTTAAATAAATATCAGTTACTTTTTCTTTTTGAAAACCAACGAAGTTGATCTCTACTGTGTAAGGTCCACCTGGACGCATGTTACTCATGCTAAAGCGACCATCACCATTCGTAGATACTGAATAAGACGTACCTGTAGGGACGTGTATTGCTTTAACGCTCGCACCAGGTAAAGATCCCTTAGCGTCGCGGACACTACCTGTCATTGTTGATGTGGTAACCTGAGCCATTGCTGTAGAGAACGTTCCCGCAAAGACTAAGATCATAACCACGAATTTAATTAGTAATGATTTCTTCATACTTTTTTTAATTACTTTTCGTTTTTTTATGATATTCCAATATTAAATATCGCGACAAAGGTAAATATTAATTTATCCAGTGCCTTGGTTTCAATGTTAAATTATTATTAAATATCACAATATTTTTCAACATTTAACATGTTATTTAACATATCTAACTTTCAGTTTACCAGCAAATTGTTTTTTCTCCAAAAAACAGATCTCCTTCATAAAAATGTAACATCTTCAAATTATATCGACTAAAACGTCTTTACAAAAATCTTAGAAGCGGTATTAATGAACAATTTTTTTAATTTTGGCAATTACTTAAGTTAAAATTCCTTTATATAAGATATGAACTACGATGTAATTGTAATAGGCAGCGGTCCTGGTGGATATGTAGCTGCAATAAGAGCTTCTCAGTTAGGTTTGAAAACTGCAGTAGTAGAACGCGAATCTTTAGGCGGAATCTGCCTTAACTGGGGTTGTATCCCTACCAAAGCCTTGTTAAAAAGTGCACAGGTTTTTGAATACATCAACCATGCTGCGGAATACGGAATCAAAACTGCAGCGGCTGAAGCTGATTTTGCAGCAGTAATTAAACGCAGCCGTGGTGTTGCCGATGGCATGAGCAAAGGTGTTCAATTCTTAATGAAGAAGAACAAAATTGATGTGATCATGGGTACCGGTAAAGCGAAACCTGGAAACAAGGTGGAAGTTAAAGCTGCAGACGGAACACAGAAAGAATATACTGCAACCAGTATTATATTGGCTACAGGTGGCAGATCAAGAGAATTGCCTAACTTAAAACAAGACGGTAAAAAAATCATTGGCTACAGACAGGCAATGGTCCTTCCTGAGCAACCGAAATCTATGGTTGTTGTAGGTTCAGGTGCTATCGGTGTGGAATTTGCTTATTTCTATGCCACCTTAGGAACGAAAGTAACTGTAGTTGAATTCATGGAAAACATCGTTCCTGTAGAAGATGAAGACATTTCAAAACAATTATTACGCAGCTTCAAAAAAGCAGGCATCGAAGTGATGACTTCTTCGAGCGTAGAATCTGTTGATACCAGCGGTACAGGTTGTAAAGTTCAGGTAAAAACAGCTTCAGGTATGCAGACTTTAGAATGTGACATCGTTCTTTCTGCTGCTGGTGTAGTGGCCAACATAGAAAATATAGGTTTAGAAGAAACCGGCATCAAAACTGAAAAAGGTAAAGTTGTTGTGGATGAATTCTACAATACCAACGTAAAAGGTTATTATGCAATTGGTGATATCGTTTCTGGTCAGGCTTTAGCGCATGTCGCTTCCGCAGAAGGAATCATCTGCGTAGAGAAAATCGCTGGACATAAACCAGAACCTTTAGATTACAACAACATCCCGGGATGTACTTATTGCAGCCCTGAAATCGCTTCTGTTGGTTATACGGAGAAAGCTGCCAAAGCTGCCGGATATGAGTTGAAGATCGGTAAATTCCCTTTCTCTGCTTCAGGTAAAGCCAGTGCTGCCGGTGCTAAAGATGGTTTTGTAAAAATGATCTACGATGCCAAATACGGAGAATTGCTTGGCGCACACATGATCGGTGCAAATGTGACTGAAATGATCGCTGAGATCGTTGTAGCCCGTAAACTGGAAACTACAGGTCATGAAATGCTGAAATCTGTCCATCCTCACCCAACTATGAGTGAAGCGATCATGGAAGCAACTGCTGACGCTTACGGTGAAGTAATTCACTTGTAATCCATAAATAAACGAGAAGAAAAACCTGTTGAGCTTTCAACAGGTTTTTTTTTACTTTTATATTTTCCTTAACCGAATGCGATATGAACTTACATACGATTGATACCGGATTGTTTAAATTAGACGGAGGTGCCATGTTTGGTGTCGTTCCAAAATCTATCTGGCAGAAAAGTACCCCTGCTGATGCGAATAACATGTGTACCTGGGCCATGCGCTGCCTGCTGGTTGAAGACGGAGACCGCCTGATTTTAATCGACAACGGCATTGGCGACAAACAGGACGAGAAATTTATGGGGCATTATTACCTTCATGGAGAAGATACATTAGACAAATCTCTGGCTGCAAAAGGTTTCTCCCGGGATGACATTACCGATGTCTTTTTAACGCATTTACATTTCGACCATTGCGGAGGTTCGATTGTCCGCCAGGGAGATAAACTTCGCCCTGCGTTTAAAAATGCCTTTTACTGGAGCAATGCCAAACACTGGGACTGGGCGGTCAATCCCAACGACAGAGAAAAAGCTTCCTTCCTGAAAGAGAACATCCTGCCCATCCAGGAAAGCGGACAATTGCGTTTCGTCGAAGATGTAGAGGGCGTTTCCTTTCACGAGGGCATCAACATTCGTTTTGCTTACGGCCATACCGATGCAATGATGCTTCCACAAATTCAATATAAAGGTAAAACCCTGGTATATATGGCAGATTTACTGCCTTCTGTAGGACACATTCCTTTGCCTTACGTCATGGCTTATGACATGTTTCCTTTAACCACCCTGACGGAGAAGAAATCTTTCCTTCAGGAAGCCGCAGAGAAGGAATACATTCTGGTATTGGAACATGATGCGGTTAATGAATGTTGTACGCTTCAACAGACCGAAAAAGGCATCAGACTGGACCGTACGTTTGACCTGGCGAGCATCTAATACGGTTCGGGTAGCGTTGTGGTTGAGTTGTATCGTTCTCTGTGTTCCGGCCGAATATGGTGCGAAGTCTTTGCAAGTGTTCTTCGACTCCGACTCGAAGAAGAGTCGAACGAAACATAGAGAAGAGTCGACCAGTATCACCACTCAACCATAACACTACCCGGACACGACCAGCTGAATCCCCCTCCTGTTAAAGCTTTAACAGAAAAATAACAGCTTGGATTTTTGTTTAACCTTTGTTTTTTATAAATTGGATTATTAAAGTCAACCTAGAAAACAAACTAAAAGAACAATTATGGGAAAATTCGAGATCAAAACACGAAAAAACAACGAATTTCAGTTCGATCTGAAAGCAGGTAATGGCCAGGTTATCTTAACAAGTGAAGGCTATACCACCAAAAGCAATTGCATCAATGGAATTGAATCCGTTAAAAAGAACTCAAAAGACGACAGCAAGTTTGACAAGAAAACCTCGACAAACGGAAAACCGTATTTTAATTTAAAAGCCACCAACGGACAAGTGATCGGAACGAGTGAAATGTATGAGTCAGAAGCAAGTCGCGATAACGGAATTGAATCTGTGAAAAAGAATGCGCCGGAAGCGGAGATTTCAGACCTGACTTAATCCGCATAAAATGATAGGGACATTCCGGAGTACAGGGCTATGATTCGATCGCACTGTACTCCAGAATATCTCCAGGCTGACAGTCCAATACTTCGCAGATGGCATTCAGCGTCTCCAGCCTTACCGCCTTTGCTTTACCTGTCTTCAAGATAGAAAGATTCGACATCGTAATTCCTACCCGCTCACTTAACTCAGTAAGAGACATCTTTCTTCTCGCCAGCATCACATCAAGATTTACAATTATTGCCATATTTACACGATTAACTCCAATTCCTCAGTCCATTGATGCCCTTTTTTAAATACATCAGCTAAATACATCAGCAAAGGCATGTGCATGTTTATCTGTCAAAAAGGTAAATTGCAACTTTTTTCAATTCTTTTCATTTTATGTCAGATGGCAGTGTCCTATCATTGTCAGAATAAAAATTTCAGCTTTAGGTAATTTTCACTTTCTGACTTCTGCAAGACAAAGCATATTTCTATGCAAACATAAGGCATTTATTATTACAAATCATAACATGTTTATTGATTTACAATAAATACATGTCAACAATCAATAAGGGCTCAAAATACTGACAAAAGTATTTTGGAATAATTATTGCTGTTAAAATATTGTAGAAATAACAGTTGTAAACTGTAACATTTTCAGGAATTTATGTTTTCAAATTACCTTTAAATTCTTACTTTTGCACGTTCAAACACATAACGAGTACCAAAGCATATAAATGAGACAACTCAAAATCACGCAATCCATTACCAATCGCGAAAGTCAATCTTTAGACAAATACCTTCACGAAATTGGTAAAGTAGATTTAATCACCGCCGAAGAAGAAGTAATATTAGCAAGAAAAATACGCGAGGGAGATCAGGCCGCATTAGAACGTTTAACAAAGACTAACCTACGTTTCGTGGTTTCCGTAGCAAAACAATATCAAAATCAAGGTTTAACGTTAGGAGATTTAATTAATGAGGGTAACCTTGGTTTAATTAAAGCTGCAAAACGTTTTGATGAGACCAAAGGTTTCAAGTTTATCTCTTATGCGGTGTGGTGGATCCGTCAGTCTATATTGCAGGCTATTGCAGAGCAAAGCCGTATCGTTCGTTTGCCATTAAATCAAGTTGGTTCCCTAAGTAAAATCAGTAAAGCCTTCTCTAAATTAGAGCAGGAATTTGAGCGTGAGCCTTCTCCGGAAGAATTAGCAGATATCTTAGAAACTACGGTAGATAAGATCTCCGATACTTTAAGTAACTCCGGACGTCACGTATCTATGGATGCTCCATTTGTTCAGGGTGAAGAAAATACATTATTAGATGTATTGGAAAACCATGAGCCAAATACAGATAGCAGCCTGATCAATGAATCTCTTTCTGAAGAGATCAAACGTTCCCTGTCTACACTAACAGAACGTGAACGCGAAATCATCGTTCTTTTCTTTGGATTAAGCACCAATCATCCCCTGTCTCTTGAAGAGATCGGAGAGAAATTTAACTTAACCCGTGAACGTGTTCGCCAGATCAAAGACAAAGCCTTACAACGCCTTCGTCATACTTCCAGAAGTAAAATATTAAAATCATACCTGGGATAAGCAAAATTCAGCTCAGCCAGCCAGGGTGGTAAATTATATAAGTAAAAAAGATTGGGTACTCGCTCAATCTTTTTTACTTTTGTGCCATTCTAACCAAAAATATTCCACGCATGCTAAAGAAATACCAATCCGAATTCCAAAGTTGGATTGAAAAAGAAAAAAAAGCGATTGAATTGATTAATGTTGTTGGCCAATTGTGGTTCGACAGATCTATTGAACTGGTACTATTCCGTAAACCTTTATTTGATGTTGGAAGCAGTGAAATACTTGCGCATCACCAATATGCAAAAGAAGTAAGCGGCAAAGACATCAGCATTTACGAAACACTGGAACTTGCTGTGACCATTTCTAAATGTAACCTCGCCCCATCACGTGTTGACATTGGCAGACTAGCTTCAGAATGGCTGGAAGACAACAACAATTACCCTACAATGCACGACTTTGTAGTGAGCAAACTTAGCAAACACATCGGTAAAGACAAAATCAGCTTAAAACCGAAAGACGTTGTTCTTTTTGGTTTTGGGCGTATTGGACGTATCGCCGCACGTGAACTGATCCTTCAGGCAGGTAAAGGAGAACAATTGCGTTTAAGAGCAATTGTAACCAGAAGCTATAGCGATGAAGAACTGATCAAAAGAGCAGAGTTATTGCGCACAGATTCGATCCACGGTCCTTTCAATGGAACGATTATCGAGGATTTTGAAAACAAAGCACTGATCATCAATGGTCAGACGATCTTTTTCATCGAAGCCAAGCAGCCCGATGAAGTTGATTATACGCTTTATGACATCCATGATGCTTTACTGATTGACAATACAGGGATTTTCCGCGACCGCGAAGGGTTAGGCAGACACCTGACTGCCAAAGGAATCAGCAAGGTTTTATTGACTGCACCTGCTAAAGGAGATATTCCTAACGTGGTGGCAGGAATCAACGATGCGCATATTGATTACGCAAATGAAACCATTTTATCCAATGCATCCTGTACTACCAATGCCATCGTACCGGTATTGAAGTTAATTGATGATGCTTTTGGAATCGAAAAAGGACATATCGAAACGGTTCACTCTTATACAAATGACCAGAACCTGTTAGACAATTACCATAAAAAATATAGAAGAGGCAGAGCTGCAGCATTAAACCTGGTGATCACTGAAACCGGTGCAGATAAAGCAGTAGCAAAAGTAATCCCTCACCTGGGTGGAAAGCTAACCGGAAATGCCGTGCGTGTTCCTACACCAAACGTTTCCCTGGCGATCCTGAACTTATCGTTAAACAAAGTGACTTCCAAAGAAGAAGTAAGCGAAATCTTAAGACAAGCTTCTCTTTTCGGCGACCTGTCTGAACAAATCGAATATTCCATCTCCAATGAGCTGGTAAGTACCGATTTAATCGGAAACAGTCATGCTTCCATCGTTGATGGCCCGGCAACGATTATGGCAAAAGATAATAAATCAGTAGTACTTTATACCTGGTACGATAATGAATACGGCTATACCAGACAGGTGATCCGTCTGGCTAAAAAATTAGCAGGAGTAGTGAGGTTAACTTATTATTAGTCCCTTTTAAAGCAATAAAAAAGGCCGGTGTTTGCATAAAACACCGGCCTTTTTGTTTACCCTGCCGATCTTAAAACTGCGGCAAATGAGGCTTGGTCTGCATGATGTCTTCTATTTTCGTCAGCACTTCTTCCGTTAACAAAGGAAGCACTTCCAGAGTAGTCAGGTTTTCTTTTAACTGTGCAGTCTTCGAAGCACCCAAAATCACCGTACTTACATTCGGATTCTTAAGGCACCAGGCCAACGAAAGTTTCGCCAAAGGCACGTTTAGCTGATCTGCCAATCCCTGCAGTTTCTCCGCCTTTTTAAGCTTCTCTTCATTTAAAACCGCATCTTTCAGCCATTCCATCCCTTTCAGTTCCAGACGGGTATCTTTGGTATTTCCTGAAGTATATTTACCAGACAATAAACCGGATGCTAATGGCGACCAGATCGTGGTGCCCAACCCGTATTCTTTGAACAGTAACAAGTATTCGTTCTCCATCTTATTCCGCTCCAACAGGTTGTATTGAGGTTGTTCCATCGTTGGACCGATCAAATTGTATTGCTTTGCAACCCTGATCGCTTCCATGATCTCCGAAGCACTCCATTCAGAGGTTCCCCAGTACAGAATTTTCCCTTGTTGTAATAAGGTATTCATTGCCCATACGGTTTCTTCAACCGGCGTATTCTTATCCGGCCTATGGCAGAAATAAAGATCAAGATAATCTACCTGTAAGCGTCTCAATGCGGCATTACAAGCTTCTATCACGTGCTTACGCGATAAACCAACTCTATTTGGCCCTTTATTTTCCGTGCCAAAAAACACCTTACTGGACACCACGAAAGATTCCCGCTCCCATTTATGGGATTTAAGAATTTTACCCATCACCTCTTCCGATTTCCCTTCCGCATAGCCCTCAGCATTGTCGAAAAAGTTAACCCCGGCATCATAAGCAATTCCCATTAACTCATCGGCTGTTTTATCGCTGATCTGTTGTCCAAAGGTTAGCCAGCTTCCTAAAGAAAGCGCACTCACCTGTAATCCTGATTTACCTAAACGTCTATATTCCATTTATATCTTATTTTTAATGATGTACTGAGCTCAAATTAACTCCTATTTTAAAAACATTCCATGCTGATTTAAGTTTTGACAATCAGATGTCGAAGGAGATGTCAGCTAATATAATTACCTTTAGCTACCTGGAACCAGATCAAAAGATGAAATTATACCTGTTATTACCATTCGTTGTGTTGCTGAGTTGCAATTCTGCAAAGAAACCTGCACAGGCACAAACTGCCCTACATTTCTCAAAAGCAGAACAACAATTGCTTAAAGATGTGGAGGTACTCTCTTCGGATGCTTATGAAGGACGCAAGACCGGCACCAAGGGCGCAGAAATGGCTAGGACATATCTTAGCGCCAGATTTAAGCAAATCGGCTTAAAACCCATCCCTTTGCTTTCTGGATATGAGCAGGTTTTCTCTTTCAGAAACAATAAAGGAGTAGAGATCTTCGGAAAGAACATGCTGGCCTGCATTCCCGGAAAAAATGAAGAGATTATCGTGATCTCCGCTCATTATGATCATGTGGGCATCATGAATAACGAGGTGTACAATGGCGCGGACGACAATGCCTCTGGTATCGCTGCCTTGTTAAAATTTGCGGAATATTATAAAAATAACAAGCCCAATTACACACTAATCTTCGCCGCTTTCGATGCGGAAGAAATGGGTTTAAGAGGCTCAAAGGCATTTGTAGAAAAACCGCCGGTAGCATTGGAAAAGATTAAGCTCAACATCAATATGGACATGATCAGCCATAATGACAAAGGTGAATTGTATGCCTGCGGGACTTACAAGTATCCCGAATTAAAGAAGTATTTCATCACTACAGATCCCCGGATCAAGGTATTACTGGGGCATGACGATCCTAAAACAGGTCATGAAGACTGGACGAATCAAAGTGATCAGGGTTCATTTAATGCAAAAGACATTCCTTTCATCTACTTCGGTGTGGAAGACCATAAAGATTACCATAAGGCCTCAGATGAATATCAGAACATCAACAAAAAGTTCTTTATCGATGCTGCGGCTTCCATCCTGGAAATCATCAACAACATCGATAAAGAACGTAATCTACAATCCATCTTCAGAGAGAAATTGCGGATGAAAAAGCAATAAGCCTTAAAATTCTATAGCTAACAAACTGTTCAAAGGAATGTGAATCCCGTTTTTCAGTTGAATGTACTTTTCTGTTACTGACCAAACGGTCGTAGAAACCGTTCGCGGTCCTTCCTTGGTATTGAAGGAGATATCTGCCTTAGATTTAAACTCATTTCCAAGTCGCTGTGCAGAGTTCAGCTTATCTCTCAATTCTTCTGTATGGTTTTGTTCAGCAGGTATGATCTGACTGATGTCAATTGACTCTTTTTCGATTAATTCCCCTATCATAATATTATGCCTTAATTCTTATTAAATATGCGTTTAAACAATTAAAATCGCAATAAAAACAGATAGTTCAAAGTCATTTTTACATAATTGTGTAAATAGGCTTTTACATTCAAAAAAATGAACTGATTAACAGCAATTTAACAGTTAACGTCTTTTTACAGGAGTTTTAATCATTCCGATAAACTCAGTGGTTCTTTCCTTAGATACCAGGATCATTGGCGGAACAGCAGTAGTCGTGTTACTTTCTTCCCTAACGCTCATTCGTGCACTTTTAGCCGAAGCCAATGCAGAAGATCCGGCAGTTCCGGGAATGACAGCTACCGCCTTCGCGAGATACCCTTCTTTTACATCTCCAAATTCATATAACGGATTATCAAAGAAACTCGCTTCGGTTGACGTTGCCGCATCATAATCAGGAACCATTCCATTGAAATAGCCGCCCTCTTCATTGGCATTTTTCGTTTCAAACATCGCATAGAAAACATCATATCGATTTTCAATCCTTATCGGAAAGAAGCCTACGGGTTTTCCATAAGTAGTTTCCCCCACCAATTTAACATTCACAAAAGGCTTTAAGCTATTGATCACCAGCTCGCTTGCGGAAGCAGTTCTGTCTGATACAATAAAAACGACGTTGGTCACACCTGCCAATGCGCCTTTTTTGCTAAAGGATACATATTGAGCTTCAGGACTATAATCGTCATCGGCCTGAGTCAGGTTTCTTCCGAGCGTCCTGTCGTATATTAATTTGCCATTGATATCGGTCACAGGTTGATTGATCAGAATTCCCGCTTTTCCATTTCGCATGGTACTGTTATAATATTCGCGGAACATCACTTTCCCATTGAGGCCTGAAGGAGCAATCAGGTTGATCAGGTATTCTGCAGTGTTGATATACCCGCCACCGTTATAGCGTAGGTCAATCACGAGGTCCTTAACCCCATTCGTAGAAAAATTAGCAAAAGCGGCATCCAGGTCTGCTTTCGTCGTATTGTCTAAAGTCGAGAATCTGGCGAAAGCCAGATAGCCAATCTTTTTTGTTCCCGCGGTAAGCGTAACCGCTTTATAAATTGGACTACTTTTATAACTTCTCTTCGTTAATGTTTTTGCAAAGTCTATCCCTTTCACTCCTCCCGTAAATACGGTTCCTGTGATCGACACACTTGATCCTTCAATGGCATTAAAGGCTGAATTTACCTCTGTATTGATATTGGCTCCAAAGCTCTGCCCATTAATGGTTCTGATCACCCATCCCCGCTGTACACCAACCTCAGCTGCCGGAGAACCAGGATAAACGGCAGTAACAATTAAACTGTAAGTCAGGGGATTATTTGGATCAGTTCTATAGGCATCAATCCTGATTCCTACATCATTACCATTACCCTCTGAATCTACGGAGGCTAAAGAATTAGGCAAGCTGGCCTGAGGATTTGCAGCATTAGCATCCTCTATAAAGGAGTATTTTAAGGAAGAAAAACCGGAGGTATAATCAACAGAACCGGAAGCCTTACCTAGGTTGAAAAGGTTATTTTTATACTTATCCAGATTAGCGGCACCACTTGTATATTTCCTTGGCAGGTATTCATCATAAGTTGGTAATCCTGCATTCCAGTAATACACTTCTTTAGCATAAAGAAACAAGGAATCGTTCGTTAGCTGAACTCTATCGGTCGTAGGGGTTTGCTGACTGTTTCCGGTAGCCGGATCACTCGTCTGTGGTGGTTTCTCCGGTGTAGGCTCTACTTTATTCTTTTTACAAGCTGTAAATCCCAGCGCAAGCACTATGATGGCCAGTGCTGCATAACGTCCGGAGGATATGTATTTTATCATCGATATAGAGTTAGATTATAACAAATTTAAGATAATTAAACAGCATTACCGCAGGTTGTTATGCGAATACTAACGTAATTAATCCTGCAATAGTTTATCTACTGCTAAAAAATCAATCTTTGCATTCAAAGCGCATTCCTGGTCCAGCCCTTCCCTGCCTACAAACAATAGCTCTTCCCGTTTTAAGCCATGTTTTTCCAGGATTAATTCCAGTCCGGCAGCGGATGGTTTTTCGCCTATTTCTGCCGCAAAATAAACCAGCAGGTTCTGCTCCAGACCGTTCCATTCGATCTGTCTGATTTTATTCAGCTGCATCGCAGGATCTCCGGAAACAAATAAGAACAACTGCTTTCCTTTGGCTACAATTTCCTGTAGAAAATTCAGCATTTTATTAAAGATCAACAGTTTTAAAGGAAGCCTTGCATTTTGAAGCAACAGGTCAAAGTTAACCTGATATTTTAATGGGATATTAAATTTAGCAGCAGTCTGGGTAAAAACATCTTCAGGGCCTTCTGCAAGATGTTTTTCCTGCATAAACTGGAGAATCTCTGTTGCATTCAACTGCTCTCCATATTCAATAAACTGTGCAAACAGGTAATATACCTGGAGCAGATAATCTTTTTCGGGATAAAGCACATCGTCAAGTTCAAAAACAAAAGCCAGTTTTTCTTCTAAGCGTTTTTCAGATACCATGAATATATAAAATGATGGGGTATTAATTGATCGTAAATAAGATAGGTTCCAGTCCTTCGGGACCGGCAGTGAGATAGAAAGCGCCGTTTAAGCGGGCTTCTTTTCCAAGTGCAAGCTGTTCTTCAGAAGGGTCTGAAGAGAACAACAGAACGCCATCCCGATAAATGGCCCAATTGCCCGATTGCTGCGTTGCGCTCAGATATTGATCCAGTTTGCTGATTTCAGGCAGCAATACAGAGATTCCAAATTCTTCGAACAAGACGATAGATCTGGAAACCGCTTCTATTTCAAAGGCATGTAGTGGCAGAATCATTTCCACCCCTTCATCCAGGCAGTTATTTAATAAATTATGTGCTGTAGTATCGTCGTTCCGTGTTCCTAAAGAATGCATCTGATAAGCAGCAGAGCTGAAGGAAGGCATATCGCCGTAATCTGCCAATAATATATGGTCATCGGCAAATGCTTTCAGCAGCTTTAATGTTGCGGCAGATTTACCTCCTGTAATTAATATTTTCATTGGAATGTATTTGTTTTTTCAATGGTAATGAAGCGATCATGATCCTGGTATACATTTCCTTGTATGATCTGTAAGATCATCATGGTTCAAAATGTTATATGATTAATCCGTCTTTCATTGTGACTACCCTGTCACTGATTTTTGCCAGTCCTTCGTTGTGTGTCACGATGACGAAGGTCTGCTTAAAGTTATCTCTAAGGGTGATAAAGAATTCATGTAATGCGTTTGCATTGGCGGAGTCCAGGTTTCCTGAAGGCTCATCAGCCAATATGATGGATGGCTTGTTAACCAATGCCCTTGCGACGGCAATCCGCTGTTGTTCTCCTCCGGAAAGCTCGTTGGGTTTATGTGTTGCCCGGTCCTTAAGGCCTAAAAGGTCTAACAATTCCATGGCGCGTTGTTCTGCTTCCTTTTTACCTGTTTTAGCGATAAAGGCAGGAATACAAATGTTCTCCATTGCATTGAATTCGGGTAGCAGATGGTGAAATTGAAAAACAAAGCCTATATTTTTGTTACGAAAGACACTTAACAGCTCGCCGGAAAGCAGATTCACTTTGGCGCCGTTCAATTCTACCATCCCCTGATCGGGCTTATCTAAAGTCCCCAATATATGTAACAATGTGCTTTTCCCTGCTCCGGAAGCACCGATGATACTCACAATTTCTCCTTTTGCCACTTCAAAATCCACCCCTTTCAGGATGGGTAAATTTCCATAAGCTTTCTTTATACCTTTAGCTTTTAGCATAAATGCAAACTTACTGTTTTTAAAACCAATCTGAAATTGTAGATTTGGACAAATTTTTTCAGCAAATGAATATCCACGAATATCAAGGTAAAGAAATACTTAAAAGTTTTGGTGTAGCCGTACAAGAAGGCATTGTTGCCGACACGGTTGAGCAGGCTGTAGAAGCTGCTAAAAAAATGAAAACTGACTTCAATTCTGATTGGGTTGTGATTAAAGCACAAATCCATGCAGGCGGAAGAGGTAAAGGCGGAGGTGTAAAACTGGCCAAAAACCTTGATGAGGTTAAAGAAAGAGCTGCTGCAATCCTGGGCATGCAATTGGTAACCCCACAAACTGGTCCTGAAGGTAAGAAAGTAAACAAAATTTTAGTTGCACAGGATGTTTATTATCCTGGAGCTTCAGAAACTAAAGAGTTCTATGTAGGCGTATTGCTAAACCGTGCAACGGGCAAGAACATCATTATGTATTCTACCGAAGGTGGAATGGATATTGAAGAAGTAGCAGAAAAAACACCTCATCTAATATTCAAAGAAGAAATTGACCCTAAGGTTGGTCTTCAAGGATTCCAGGCCCGTAAGGTTGCCTTCAATCTTGGATTAAGCGGAGCTGCTTTTAAAGAGATGGTGAAGTTTGTTACTGCGCTTTACAAAGCCTATGACAGCATTGACTCAGCTATGTTTGAGATCAACCCGGTATTGAAAACTTCTGACGACAAAATCATTGCGGTAGATGCTAAAGTTGATTTAGATGAAAACGCTTTGTTCCGTCATCCTGATTATGCAGCAATGCGTGATAAACTGGAAGAAGATCCAACAGATGTTGAAGCTAGCGAATCAAACTTAAACTACGTAAAATTAGATGGTAATGTTGGCTGTATGGTTAACGGTGCTGGTTTAGCTATGGCGACCATGGACATCATCAAAATTGCAGGTGGTGAGCCTGCCAACTTCCTTGACGTTGGTGGAACTGCAAACGCACAAACCGTAAAAGCAGGTTTTAACATCATCCTTAAGGATCCTAATGTTAAAGCAATCCTAATCAATATCTTTGGTGGTATCGTTCGTTGTGACCGTGTAGCTCAAGGTGTAATTGATGCTTACAAAGAAATCGGAGATATTCCTGTTCCAATCATCTGTCGTTTACAAGGTACTAATGCCGCAGAAGCAAAACAGTTAATTGATGAGTCAGGATTAAAAGTATATTCAGCAATCGCATTGAAAGATGCTGCTGCTTTAGTTACTAAAGTACTTTCGTAGTATCAGGTAATTACCTATCATAAAAAAGGTCAATTGAATGAACAATTGACCTTTTTTTTATGACCTATATTTTCAAGACTTCTGGTTTCTATTGTTTTCATGAACAAACAGCGCAGGCCCGAATCATTTCCCGGTTACTGGCAGGGTACAAAAATAAGAAGCCTCCAGTCATCCAACGGGAGGCTTCTTTAACCAAATATAAATTAAACGAGCTGACACAAATATACAACTTAAAGACAAAAAACACAATTTATTTCAATAAAAAATCACAAAAATACAAGAAACATCAAAACAAAAGACAATAAAACAAATTAAAACATATAAAAATCACAAAAACACACAAAAACAAATAAAAAGAAGCTAAATAATCGTCAATAAATTTAAAAAATCAATTAAAATCAAAAATAAATGGACAAAAACCACAAAAACACCAGACATAAACAAGTAAAATAGACACATTTCACCAACGAAACTCAAAAACACCAAAAACAAATCACTAAACAGCCCCTAATTTAAAAGAAATGTAAAAAACAGAGCCTTTATCTTCCTTACTCTCAAACCAGATCTTACCTTGCTGTTGTTCGGTAAACTCTTTACATAGCAGCAGTCCTAATCCGATTCCTTTTTCATTGTTGGTACCATAAGTGGCGGAAGCATTAAGATGAAACAGGTTCTCCTGCTTATCATTGGAGATCCCTATTCCATTGTCAGAAATAATAATCATTCCCTCGTCATCACGATACCGGGTGGACACAATAATCTCTCCTCCGGCTGGCGTAAACTTCAGTGCATTTGACACCAGATTCCTGATTACCAGATGTAACATATCATGATCCGCCATTAAATTTAATTGTCCGGCGGTTAACACATTCAATCGGATCCCTTTCTTGTCGGCTATTGCCTTTTCAATTTTCAACCAATTCTTCAGTGCCTCATTCACATCCAGGGATTTCAACTGAACATTAGTTCCCATCAGCTGAGTTCTCGACCAGGAAAGCAGGTTCATGAGCATCTCAGAAGTATCTCTGGTGATCTCCAGCAATTGCTCTTCTATAAAAGACTTCTCCCCTTCTTCCAGTCCTACTGCATTCAGCAATTCCAAATACCCCTGTATAGAACTCAATGGCATCCTTACATCATGCGCCACGATAGAAAGCAAGCGGTCCTTTTCCCGGTTCAGATATTCCAGCTCCCGCTTTTGAAAAAGTATCTCTTCATTCTGAACTTCTATTGCCCGGTTTCGCTCCTCAACAGAGGACCGCTCATGGTCATAATTCTTGCGCATATAGCTAATAGAAAATAAAATAAGCGTGGTGGCAACAATATAGGTTACTCCGAAATCAATCGTTCTCACCGCATTATTCAAGTATAGATTTGGAATTAAGTGTGGACAATAAAGTTCCACCACCAATACCGTAAGTACAACGAGCAGATTGAGCGGCACCCAAAATACATATTGCTGCTTAGGAATAATGGTAATGATGATAAAAAAAGAAAGTGCAAAGAGCAAAATATTCGGACCAAGGATTCCTGAATTATAAAAATAACAGAAAACAAAAGCAATGTTACAAGCCAGGCAAAAAACCATAATGCACAACGAAGACTTCCGCTTCACCCTGGAGCCATAATATAAAGCTAAGATAAACAACATGCATATACAGCAAAGCCATGCCAGTACTTTCAGATTCACAGCATAGTTATAAGGAGCTTCCACCAACATGGCAAAGAAAGCAAAGATGCACATGGTATTAAAAATACGTTCTTCGAGAGAAAAGTTATAGACATCACCAATGGCATTTTGCCAGAAGGAAAGTTTACGATTTGGTTGCACGTTAATATGATTGAGAATGAAACGCAAACTTAATATATTAAGAAACATAAAAAAAATCATTATACAATTGAATATAAGCGGACTATTCCCTCTTATTTATTGAATGAAATCCTTATTTTTGACGCTCTCCACAATAAAATCATGATAAAACGAGAAAAAGTAAAAAGCCTGTTAGAGACAGAGCAGTTCGACAGAGAAGTGACCGTTATGGGTTGGGTACGTACCTTCCGTAACAATCAGTTTATAGCTATAAATGATGGTTCCTGCATGGGAAATATCCAGATCGTTGTCGACTTCAATAATACCCCTGAAGATTTATTAAAACGCATTACTACAGGAGCTGCAATATCCGTTACAGGAATCATTGTAGAATCCGTTGGTAAAGGCCAGAGAGTTGATATAAAAGCAAATTCCATTGAAATATTAGGCGATAGTGATCCGGAAAAATTCCCTTTACAACCTAAGAAACACAGCTTAGAATTCCTGAGAGAAATTGCGCATCTACGCTTCCGCACCAACACTTTCAATGCGGTTTTCAAGTTACGTCATGCCCTGGCTTTTGCCATTCATCAGTTTTATAACGACAGAGGCTTTGTGTACATGCATACCCCTGTCATTACAGCTTCCGATGCTGAAGGTGCCGGTGAAATGTTCAAAGTAACGACTTTAGACTTTGACAACACCCCACGTACAGAAGACGGCAAAGTAGATTTCTCACAAGATTTCTTTGCCCGTGCAACCAACCTTACCGTATCCGGACAACTGGAAGGTGAGCTTGCTGCAATGGCCTTTGGACAGATCTATACTTTCGGCCCTACATTCAGAGCTGAAAATTCAAACACCACACGTCACCTTGCAGAATTCTGGATGATTGAGCCTGAGGTTGCTTTTGCAGACCTGGAAGACAACATGCAGCTGGCAGAAGACATGATGAAATATGTCATCGACTATGCCTTAAAAAACTGCCCTGAAGAAATAGAGTTCCTGAACAACCGTTTGCTGGAAGAGGAGAAAACCAAACCCCAGAACGAACGCAGTGAACTTTCTTTAATAGAGAAACTTAACTTCTGCCTGAACAATGACTTTGAGCGCCTGACCTATACGGAAGCCATCGCCATCCTAAGGTCTTCCAAACCAAATCAAAAGAAACAATTCAAATATCTTATTGATGAATGGGGAGCAGACCTTCAGTCGGAACATGAGCGCTATCTGGTAGAAAAACATTTCAAAAAACCAGTGATCTTAACAGACTATCCGGCAGACATCAAATCATTCTACATGCGTCAGAATGAACCTGATGCCCAGGGAAGAAAAACAGTGGCCGCAATGGACATCCTTTTCCCTGGAATCGGAGAAATGGTAGGTGGTTCTGCAAGAGAAGAACGTATGGATAAACTTGTTCAAAGAATGGAAGAGCTGAATATCCCACAGGAAGAACTATGGTGGTATTTAGATACCAGACGTTTTGGAACAGCTCCACATGCAGGATTCGGATTAGGCTTCGAAAGACTGGTACTTTTTGTGAGTGGAATGACGAATATCAGAGACGTGATTGCTTTTCCACGTTTCCCAAGAAACGCTGAGTTTTAATCTCATTATAAAATGAAAAGGCCGGTTCCATTTAGTTGAAACCGGCCTTTTTGTTTGATGTGTTTTTTGGTTGGAGAAATTAAGTATTACAAAAATATCCCATCTTCTTTTCATCCCCGAATCTTTGCTGAAGGGCAAATCTTCGAATGTCTTCAAAGCAGAGGGACATTTTTGTTTAAAAAATGATTGCTCCTTCGCATGATGCAATTGAATGCTCTACCTTTAATAGCACTCAATTAAACATTCTTTCCTCTACATAGTTAAATCAAATATCCTATTCTACATACCATCCAATTGAACGTTCCAATATTTCAATCGAAAATTCTATTGTACATATCATCCAATTTAGCGCTCTACCTATCCATAGCCCAATTAAACATCCATACCCAATAACCCAATCGAAAATTCTATTCTACACATCCTCCAATTTAGCGCTCTACCTATCCATAGCCCAATTAAACATCCATACCCAATAACCCAATCGAACATTCTATTCTACACATCCTCCAATTGAACTCCCTACTCACCCATAATCTCAATTAAACACCTCATACTCCAATACCTCAATCGAACATTCTATTCTACACATCCTCCAATTGAACTCCCTACTCACCCATAACCTCAATTAAACATTCCATTCTACCTATCACTCACCTACCCCCTCTACTAATCGGACGCCCTAAATAACAAGCTTAAAATAATACCCGGGTCGAGGTTTAGCCTGTGGAGCGAACCTTAATTCTATGCAGGATTTCTCCAATAAATGTGGAGTTCAGAAAAGGCATAGAAAGATTTGCGCCCTTCAGCGCAAAAGATTTCAGCCTTTGAAGAATCTCTACATTTATTGAGAACAGAAAGCCTGAGATACTAAGCGAGAGCGGAACTAATTCCCTTGCGTTAAATTGTCATTAAAAGAATTCGCATGCGCATAATCGACAATGGAAACCTTGTAATCCGTAGGTGTAAAACTGGCAGAAGTACTCAATGCCATGCCCAGCTCAAATCTCAAAGGGTAAGGCGTTCTCAACAAACTGCCTTCCGGAATATAAGGGAAACTCTCCATATAGGACTGCATCACATTGGGAGCAATCCTTCTATTGATATAAGCTCTGGTCAACTGATAAGTATGGTGTAATCCCGCAGCACCGAGCAGTTCTACGGCACTTTCTACGGTAAGCTTATGAAAGTTAAACACCCTGACTCTTTTATCTTCTACAACCAGTCCTTTCATCAGACTCGCATCTTGTGTCGCCACACCAGTCGGACAAGTATTGCTATTACATTCCAACGCCTGTATGCAACCCAGTGCGAACATCATTCCTCTTGCAGAATTACATAGATCTGCACCTAGAGCAATGTTCTTTACCAGATCAAATCCGGAAGATATCTTTCCTGAAGCAATGATTTTGATGTGTTGTTTCAGGTTAAACCCACTCAATACATCATACACAAAGGCTACTCCTTCTCTTAAAGGCATGCCGACCGCATTAGAGAATTCCTGAGGCGATGCACCGGTACCACCTTCACCGCCGTCAACTGTAATAAAATCAACATAAGTTCCTGTTTCTGACATCGCTTTACAAATGGCAAAAAATTCACTCCTACGACCAATACACAATTTTATCCCTACAGGTTTCCCGCCCGACAATTCCCTTAATTTCTGCACAAAAGCCACCAGCTCCAAAGGCGTCTTAAAAGCCGCATGTGCAGGCGGAGAGATCACATCAAAACCTTCCTTCACCAACCTGATCCTCGCGATTTCCGGAGTAACTTTCTTGGCCGGCAAGATTCCTCCATGCCCTGGTTTAGCACCCTGAGAAAGTTTAATTTCAATCATCTTCACTTGCTCAGACTGGGAGCGCTCTGCAAAGGCGTCATAATTAAAACTACCATCGTGATGGCGACAACCGAAATAACCTGTTCCAATTTGCCAAATGAGATCTCCGCCTGGATTAGCATGGTAATCACTGATTCCGCCTTCACCTGTATTGTGGGCAAAGTTCCCTAGTTTAGCGCCTCCGTTTAAGGCCAGAATCGCATTCTGACTCAATGAGCCAAAACTCATGGCCGATATATTATAGATACTTGCAGAGTATGGCTTTTTACAAGCAGGTCCGCCGACAAGTACTCTTGGGTCTTCATCCAGCTCCGTATGACTGATCGCGGCAATGCTATGACTCAGCCATTCATATCCGTTTTCATAAACATCCAGCTGTGTACCAAATGGAATGGTATCGTTCTCTTTTTTTGCTCTTTGATAAATCAACGAACGGTTTAACCTGCTGAATGGTTTTCCATTGGTATCGCTTTCCACAAAATACTGATAGACTTTTGGGCGCAGGTCTTCCATAAAATACCTTAACCGGCCAACTACGGGGTAATTCCTGACGATGCTATGTTTGGGCTGGTAAAGGTCGTAAACCCCTAAGATGACAATCGGTCCGATAAAGATAAAAGCCCAGTAGAATGGTGGCCAGGCCAGGCTGATCATGACCGTTGCGGTCACCAGAAATGCAGCAATTGCGATAAAAGCTTTTCTCATATGGTTTAATTTAATAAAAACATACTAATAGAACAATAATAAGCATAATAAGGTATAAAGATTTTGTAATTTTACATATGCTTATCAAAATCTATCCTGAAAATCCGAATCCCAAAGCAATAGAACAAGCGGTGGAGGTCTTAAAAAAAGGAGGCATCATCATTTATCCTACCGATACCGTTTACGGCTTGGGTTGCGACATTACCAATCAAAAAGCCATAGAAAAGATTTGCCGGTTGAGGGGCATCAAACCTGAAAAGGCCAACTTTTCCTTCATCTGTTCTGACCTCAGACACATTTCAGACTATATTAAACCCATTGATACCACTACATTCAGGGTGTTAAAAAAAGCATTACCAGGCCCCTTCACCTTTATATTCAATGCCAACAACAATGTACCAAAGCTGTTAAGCTCCAATAAAAAAACGGTCGGTATCCGTGTTCCTGACAATGCCATTGCCCGGGAAATTGTGCTATTGCTTGGCAATCCGATCCTATCGACTTCCATAAAAGATGACGATGAGTTGATTGAGTATTCTACAGATCCGGAATTGATCCACGAGAAATACGAAGATAAAGTAGACCTGGTGATTGACGGCGGATACGGTGACAATGAGCCTTCTACCGTTGTAGATTGTACCTCCGGAGAGTTCGAAATCATTCGTGAGGGTAAAGGCGATCTGGAAAGTTTCCTTTAATTTGTTGCCTAACTCCCCCTTGAATGGTATCTTTAACACATGTCGAAACTATTCAATTTACAAGCGTTCAGAGATTTCATTCGTTCAGGACAAATCGGAGGTATTATCCTTATGGTGTGTGTTGCCATCTCTTTATTTATTGCAAATTCCTCCTATAGTGAAGGGTTCGCCAATCTTTTAGCCACAGATTTAGGAATTACCTTTGGTAGCAGCACCTATTCCTTCAGCATTTCAGCATGGATCAATGACGCCCTGATGGCCATTTTCTTCCTGTTGGTAGGGCTGGAAATTAAAAGGGAAATGCTGGAGGGAGAATTATCTTCGCTCAAAAAGGCCTCCTTGCCGGTAATTGCGGCATTGGGCGGAATGCTCGTTCCTGCATTGATCTATTTTGCTTTTAACCACAATACGCCGACAGCTTCAGGATGGGGAATTCCGATGGCTACCGATATCGCCTTTGCATTGGCCATCATTTCAATGCTGGGCAAAAGCGTCCCTACTTCTTTAAAGATCTTTCTGGCTGCATTGGCCATTGTAGACGACCTTGGAGCGATCCTAGTTATTGCAGTATTTTACACCAATGAAGTTCATTTTGATTACCTGTTAATGGCTGCAGGAGTACTGGCAGTATTATTTCTATTCAATTACTTCAACATAAAACCCTTATTCTTTTACCTGATCCCAGGCATCTTTTTATGGTATTTCATTCACCATTCAGGAATCCACGCCACGATTGCAGGCGTACTACTTGCCTTCACCATCCCTTGTAATGAGACCAATATAGAATCACCGCTGGAAAAACTGGAACACCTATTGAATGGCCCAGTAAATTACTTTATCATGCCTATTTTTGCTTTGGCGAACACCAATATCACCTTTCAGAAAGAGATGCTTGGCGGCCTGGTTTCCCCATTGGGAGCGGGAATTATCCTGGGCTTATTTGCCGGAAAAACAATAGGGGTTACGCTATTTTCATGGTTGGCGGTGAAGCTAAAGCTAGGCACCTTACCTTCCCGATCCGGTTGGAAGCACATCATTGGATTGGGTATGCTTGCCGGAATAGGATTCACCATGTCCATTTTTATTTCCCTATTGTCTTTCAGCGACGAGATGCATGTTACGGAGGCTAAATTCGCCATCCTTTGTGCTTCTATCATTGCCGGATTAATTGGTTTTATCTACCTTAAATCCATTAAAAACACGAAAAAAGAAGTTACGGCTTAAAGGTTTTCATAAAGTCCCTCACACTGGCAGTTACGTTATCGGATTTCAGGCTTTTAACAAAAGCACTGCCGATAATGGCGCCATTTGCATACTGACAAGCCTTATCAAAGGTCTCTTTGCTGCTGATGCCAAAGCCGATCATCGTTGGATTATTGAGCTTCATCTCCGCGATTCTCGAGAAATACGCTTCTGTATTTTCTGAAACCTGCAGGTTTTGCCCTGTAGTAGCAGAAGAAGACAAAAGATAAATGAAGCCATTACTTAGTCCGTCAATCTTACGGATCCGCTCGGTAGAAGTCTGCGGGGTCACCAGGAAGATATTGGTCAATCCATTATCTTTAAATACGCCGCTGTACAGCTCTTCATACTCCACCATTGGAAGATCCGGAACGATACATCCATCCACACCTACTTCTGCGCATGACTTACAAAAATTCTCGACCCCATATTGCAACATCGGGTTCACATAACCCATTAGCAATACCGGAATGCTTACTGTTTTACGAAGGTCTTTCAATTGCTCAAACAACAGTTTAAGCGTCATTCCACCATCCAGGGCAGTCTTGCTGCTCGCCTGAATAACCGGACCATCCGCTACCGGATCAGAATATGGGAAACCAATTTCCAGTAAGTCTGCGCCTGACCTTTCCAACTCTTCTGCAATCGCTACGGTATCACCTAAGTTTGGGTATCCTGCAGTGTAATAGATGGATAATATATATTTTTTCTCCTGAAATAACTTATTAATTCTGTTCATTGCTCTTCTTATAAACCAAAATACTTCATATAGGTATCCATGTCTTTATCTCCCCTTCCGGACAAACAAACGACCACATTTTCCTTACCTGTAAACTTCATTTTCTCTAAATACGCCAGGGCGTGTGCGCTTTCGATGGCTGGGATAATTCCTTCCAGCTGTGTCAGCAGCAATCCCGCCTGTAAAGACTCATCATCCGTTACCGATACATACTCCCCTCTCAAAGTCTTAAACAAATGCGCATGCTGAGGGCCTATTCCAGGGTAATCCAAGCCCGCAGAAACCGAATAAGGCTCAATCACCTGCCCATCTTCCGTTTGCATCAGGATGCTTCTGCTGCCATGTAAAACGCCTTCTTTTCCTAAAGAAGTTGTGGCTGCAGAATGCCCGCTGTCTACGCCTTTTCCTGCGGCCTCTACGGCAACCAGTTTCACGTTTTCGTCATTAATAAAATGATAGAACATTCCCATGGCATTACTTCCGCCACCCACGCAGGCAAGCACATAATCAGGCTGATCGTTTCCGGTCTGTTCAATTAATTGTTTTTTTGTTTCCTCTGAAATGATCGATTGAAATAGTGCCACCATATCCGGATAAGGATGCGGACCTACCACAGAACCGATAATGTAATGTGTATCGATAGGATTATTGATCCAGTCGCGCATGGCTTCATTGGTCGCATCTTTCAACGTTTTACTGCCTGAAGTTGCAGGAACCACGGTTGCACCGAGCATTTTCATTCTCGCTACATTGGGCGCCTGACGTTGAATATCAATCTCTCCCATGTACACTACACATTCCAGGCCACGTAAGGCACAAACCGTTGCTGTTGCCACACCATGCTGTCCTGCTCCTGTTTCTGCAATGATCCGCTTTTTTCCTAAGCGTTCTGCCAGTAAAATCTGACCGATGGTATTGTTGATCTTATGCGCACCGGTATGGTTCAGGTCTTCTCTTTTCAGGAAGATGTTTGCATTGTAGCGCTGCGATAAACGCTTTGCCAGATACAAGGGAGAAGGCCTTCCTACATAATCCTTAAGCAGTTGATGAAACTCCTTTTGAAAGTCTTCATCTTCGATAATTTTCAGGTAATTGGTTCTCAGTTCTTCCACATTGGGATATAACATTTCGGGAATGTACGCTCCTCCGAAATCTCCAAAATAACCCTTCTCATTTACAAAATAGTTCATAATCCTGTTCTTATTTCTTTAGTATTCCGTTATCCATGGCACCTAATAACGCTTTTCTGTTCCTTAATATATTCCCTGAATGGCCATAAGGCATCAGGACAACTTGTTTTTAAATTCTTTCAATTTACCTGCATCTTTCCATCCCGGTTCCAGTTCAAACCTGCTGTTGATGTCGATGGCAAACAGTCGCGGGTCGCTGATCCCATTCAAGGCCTCCACACTTTCCGGTCCGATTCCTCCACTCAAAAAATAAGGGACATCGAGCTTGTATTTGTCCAGCAGGTTCCAGTCGAACTTCTTCCCTGAACCACCATGATCGGGTGTTTGTGTGTCGAACAAAAAGTAATCTACCACCCCGGGATAGGCCTCCAATTGCTGGAAATCAAAATCGGCATTGACGCCAAAAGATTTGATCACTTTAAATTCAGGTTGTATGGCTTTAACATATTGAGCTATACCCCTGCAATATTCAGAACTCTCCGCTCCATGTAACTGTACCGCATTCAGTCCGTATTGATGAACCAGCTCCAGCACTACTTCTGCTGCTTCATTTACAAAAACACCAGTCCGCCGAATCTGTTCCGGTAAAGCTTTAACCACTTCCGGATCTAAATCACCAGCATATCTTTTGGAGCCTTTAAAGAAAATAAAGCCCAGATAATCCGGCTGTAATCCGGCCACTTCCGCAATATTCTCCGGATGCAGCATGCCACATATTTTCAGTTCAGGCCTTTTCATCAGGACAACAAGCTTTTAAAAGTATTCAAGGCCCGCTTACTGAACAAAGATTCTTCCGCTTCATAGAAGCAATCGGCAAAAGTCTTGCTGCTGTCTATTGTTTGTATCGCCAATGCTGCATTACACAACACGACATTATTCTGCTCATTTTCTCCTTCCCCATTCAGGACTTTCATAAATATCTCCGCGGAAGAAGCTACCGTATCTCCACCTTTAATCAATTGCTCATCAATCTCTTCAAAACCAAGGTCAGACACTTTTCTCAGGGCTTCCCCATTTTTGCTGAACGTCTTAAAATCGCAGGTTAAAGAAACCTCATCAAAACCGTCGACCGCATGAAGGATGGTATAATTCTTATCCGTATCCTGATACAGGTACGCATACAAACGTGCCAGCTCCAGGCTAAACACGCCAACCAATTGATTTTTAGGCTGTGCCGGATTACACATTGGCCCCAACATATTAAAAAAGGTTTTCACTCCCAATTCTTTACGGATGGGGGCTACTGTTTTCATCGCCGGGTTAAACAAAGGCGCATGGATAAAGCAAATCCCCGATTTATCAAGGCTCCTTTTCAGTACATCCTGATCACTCGTGAACTGGTACCCCAGATACTCCATTACATTGGAAGATCCGCAGCCCGAAGAAACACCATAGTTACCATGCTTGGCTACTTTATGCCCTGATCCTGCCACCACAAAGGAAGCCAGTGTAGAAATGTTAAAAGTATCTTTTCCATCACCACCTGTTCCACACAGATCGATCAGTTCATGATTGGAGAAATCCAGCTTTACGCATAAGTCCAGCATGGCATCACGGAAGCCCTGTAACTCTTCCACCGTAATGTTACGCATCCCGTAAACTGTAATAAAAGCAGCGATCTGGGAGGTATTAAACTCACCCAAAGCAATGGAAGTCAGAATTCGCTGTGCTTCAGCTCTGCTGAAGGTCTTGTTTTCAAATAAGTGGTTGAGTATTTTCTTCATGGGTATAAAACAAAAAAGGTTGCCCTAAGCAACCCTCAAAATATTTTTATGTAAAATAAAACGTTCAAAATAGGGGTTACACTACGCTAATGCGTTGTGCCACCACCAAAGATTAAGTCCGTTTGTTTGTATCATCTAAGCAAAGATGGAATAGTTTTTAATAATTGCAAAATTTTTCTTGAAATTAGTAAGAAATTATGGCATTATTTAAACGGAAATCACAAATAGATGATGATTTAGGCTTTGGTACACAACCTGTTAGCGCGAATCAAAGATTAATGAATGCTGATGGTTCTTCCAACGTCCGGCGGACCGGTCTTCCTATTTTCAGAAGTGCCGATACTTATAACTGGCTGATTTCCATGTCCTGGAAGAAATTCCTGTTCATCATCCTCCTAGCCTACCTCATCGTGAACACCCTCTTTGCCACGCTATATGTATCGATAGGAATTGAACACCTTAAAGGAGCCGACGGTCTCAGTCCCAGAGATCATTTCTTTGATGCCTTCTTCTTTTCCGCGCAAACCATTTCTACTGTGGGTTATGGCCACATCAGTCCGGATGGCTTTGCCACGAGTTGCCTTGCCGCTTTTGAATCCATGCTGGGTTTACTTGCATTTGCCCTGGCCACAGGTTTATTGTATGGCCGTTTTTCCAGGCCCACCGCAAAAGTAGTTTATAGTCCAAACATGGTCATCACCCCTTATAAAGGAATTAAAGGACTAATGTTCAGACTTGCAAACCTAAGAAACAACCAACTCATAGAAATTGAAGTTCAGGTTGTAATGTCTTATAATGAGCTCGTTGACGGAAAAAAGATCAGGCGATTTTACCCCTTAGACCTGGAAAGATCAAAAATCGGATTGCTGAGTTTAAGCTGGACCGTTGTACATCCCATTGACGAACATAGTCCCATTTTTGAAAAAACCGCAGAAGATCTTGCCGATGCAGAAGTAGAGATCCTGGTTTTGTTAAAAGCCTTTGACGACACCTTCTCTCAAACGGTACATACCAGAACCTCCTACCGTGATGAAGACATTATACACAACGCCAAATTCTCCAGTATCTTCTCGAGAGATAACAGCGGACGAACTACGCTTGACCTTTCCAGAATTGGCAATACCGAAATGGTTACAGATGCTCAGCCGATCTCATCATCTGTTTAAAAAAGGTCAGAGAAATTAAGTATTACAAAAATATCCCTCTCCTTTTCATCCCCGAATCTTTGCTGAAGGGCAAATATTCGAATGTCTTCAAAGCAGAGGGACATTTTTGTTCAAAAAATGATTGCTCCTTCGCCTGATACAATGGACATTTCTGACCAATTAAATGCCCATGACTACCCAAAACATTCTTAAAATTCCCGGTTCCCGGATCGAGGTTTAGCCTGTGGAGCGAACCTTAATTCTGTGCAGGATTTCTCCAATAAATGTGGAGTTCAGAAAAGGCATAGAAAGATTTGCGCCCTTCAGCGCAAAAGATTTCAGTCTTTGAGGAATCTCTACATTTATTGATATAGAAAAACCTGAGATACTAAGCAAGAGCGGAATCCCTGTTAATAAAGAAAGTCCTTAAACGCTAATGCCCTGCTATAAAATCCAGAATGGCCTTATAAAGCGCATTACTTCCGAAAATCATCTGACTGATCATACCGACATGCTTTTTCCTACGAATCAGCTGTAGCTCACAAGGTACTTGCTGCCCCATTAACTGCTCATACATCCGTTTCGACTGAATCTGAATCGCGGGATAAGTATTTTCCCCATAAAAGATCAAATGAGGATTACGAATATTATCCAAATAATTCAGGGGAGAACCTTTGGTCCATACTTCAGGACTACTGGTAAAAGTGCGGATAAAATTGCGGTAATTGTTGTCATGTTCTGCTTTGCTCAGATACTCGTTCATATCCAGGCCAAAGGCATCATTTAAAATCACGCCATTAATTTTTCCTCTAAAACCAGCGTTTTTTAAGTATTGCGGGTCAGCATTGATCAATGCTGCCAGGTGCCCTCCTGCGGAATGTCCCATCAGAAAGATCCGTTCCGGATTTCCGCCATAATCGGCGATATGATCATACACCCATTTCACCGAATTGGCGCAATCAGTAGCCATTTGTCCATATTGCTGATCCGGCGCCAGACCATAATTTATCGTTACTGCGACCAAACCTTTTCTTGCCAGGTTCCTTCCCAGCCACCAATAGGTTTCTTTTTTTCCGCTGCTCCAGGAACCGCCATGAATAAAGATCAGGACATCTTTCTTTTCCAGACTTGCCGGATAGTAGACATTCAGCTGATTGCTAATTTTACCTTTATCAGCACCGTAATCAATATCCTTTGCCACTTTAACCTTTGCAGACAAAGTGACTATTGATGAAGTAAAAGCAAGTAACATCAGCAACAACCTGGTTTTCATTTTCTATTTGATCAATGCGTTCTTTTCTTTTGTAAAGTGGTTAAACACCAGTTTATCCGCCAATGCAGGAAGCAATTTATTGATCCACACCGTTAATTTACCCTGCCCCGTCATGATCAAAGTGCGTTTTCTTGCCGCAATTCCATCAACAATACGGCCGGCAACCTCATCGGCAGTCATCATTTTCCCCTCTTCCATACTTGTTTCTCCATGTGAAGACCCGTCTTTAGCTAAAGCAGTTACCCGGATATTTGAAGCGGTAAAACCAGGACAAGCCACCATGACATGCACTCCTGTCTTTAAAAGCTCAGTCCTCAGTGCTTCCATAAAGCCATTCATGGCAAACTTAGAAGCAGAGTAACCTGTTCTTCCCGGTAATCCACGATAACCTGCAATAGAAGATACGCCAATTATACTGCCTTTGGTTTTCAGGATTTCCGGTAACGCGTATTTTGTACAATATACGGTGCCCCAGAAATTCACATCCATCAGATTTTTCAGGACAGAAAGGTCCAGGTCATCAAATAAGGCGCGCATGGATAGTCCGGCATTATTGACCAGGACATCTATTTTATCGAAAGTGACCAATGCCTGTTTGATCAGCACTTCACAATCGTGTTCCTTACTTACGTCAGCCTGTACCGCCACAGCACGAATGCCATACCTGTTTTCCAGATCAGCAGTAATTTCGCAGAGGGTTACATATTGTCTGGCAGCGAGGACCAGATGGGCACCACGTTTCGCAAATTCTTCGGCACAAGCCTTTCCTATACCGGAAGATGCACCGGTAATGATGACTACCTTATTCTTAAAATCCATGCTGGTTATTTGATTAATGAGTTTTCATAAGGCACCCTGGTAACGATAGAGCGGCCCAAAGTGATTTCGTCTGCGTATTCGAGTTCACCGCCAAACGCAATTCCACGGGCAATTGTCGTGATTGGGATCTGGAAATCTTTAAGGCGTTTGTATAAATAAAAGAGCGTGGTATCCCCTTCCATCGTGGCACTCAGGGCCAGTATAACCTCTTTTACCGGCGTAGTTGCAACGCGTTGCACCAGAGAGTCAATAAAAAGATCGGAAGGTCCTATGCCATCCATTGGGGAGATCAGGCCTCCCAATACATGATAAACTCCAAAATACTGACCGGTATTCTCCACAGCCATTACATCACGGGTATCTTCCACTACGCAGATCACTTCTTTGTCCCGCTTATTGGCGGTACAGATCTCACAAATGTGCTGGTCAGAGATATTATGACAAACGGTACAGTGTTTAATCTCCTGCCGGAGTCTGATAATCGCATTTCCGAAGTTCGAGACCTCTTCCTGCTCCTTATTCAATAAATGCAATACTAAGCGTAATGCGGTCTTTTGTCCAACTCCTGGCAACTTTGAAAATTCATTGACAGCGTCTTCAAGAAGTTTAGAAGAAAAGTTCATTCTACAAATTTATATTTATCTTCCGTTAATTGATTTTTAAAATTTGATTTTCTTACATTTAGCTGCTAAAAACATACTATGAGCCCAGCTATACTTTTGTCTTTTTTAATTGGTTATTTTCTGATCCTGATCATTATTGCGTTTGCAACATCGAAGAAATCATCTGATAACGCTACTTTTTTCATTGCAAACAGAAACTCAAAATGGTACCTCGTAGCCTTTGGAATGATTGGAACCGCCTTATCCGGCGTAACTTTCATTTCCGTTCCCGGGGAAGTTGGTGCTCCCTCAGGCAACCAGTTTCAGTATTTCCAGTTTGTGCTGGGCAATGCCATTGGCTTTATCATTATCGCAACAGTACTCCTGCCCCTCTATTACCGGATGAGGCTGACCTCGATTTACAGTTATATCGAACAAAGGCTCGGTTTCTATAGCTATAAAACCGCCGCTTCTATTTTCCTGATTTCCAGAACCATAGGCTCAGCCTTCCGTTTGTACCTGGTAGTCATTGTATTACAACGCTTTATATTTGACAGTTATGGTATTCCTTTCTGGGCAACAGTACTGATCTCCCTGGGACTGATCTGGTCCTATACTTTTAAAGGCGGACTGAAAACCATCATCATTACCGATACCTTGCAAACATTCTTCCTGGTATTATCGGTATTTCTGACGCTTTACTTCATTTGCAGCAGCCTGAATATGGACATTCCAACGGCCTTTGAATCGATAAAAAACAGCGGTTACTCCAAGATCTTTTTCTACGAAAACTTCCTCACCAGCGATTTCTATTTCAGTAAGCAGCTGATAGGTGGAATATTCGTCACCATTGCCATGACGGGATTAGATCAGGACCTGATGCAGAAAAACCTAAGCATGAAAACCATTGGTGAAGCTCAAAAAAACATGTTCACTTTCACCGGAGTGTTCGTTGTACTGAATATCTTCTTTTTATCAGTAGGTGCTTTGTTATATATATACGCCACTAAAAACGGGATTGAAATTCCTTTAGACCATGTTACCGGCAAACCAAGAACAGACTTTCTTTTTCCAGAGATTGCGTTAAACCACCTGAGTGTTGTTCCGGCAATCGTTTTTATGCTGGGCTTAACGGCAGCAACTTTTGCCACAACAGACTCGGCATTAACCGCATTGACTACCTCATTCTGTGTAGATTTTCTCCACATGGATAAAGAAAACGCCCCTGTTGTTCATGAAACCACAGACAAAGAATCTATGGCTGCAGCAGATCGGCAACATAAAGAGGCGGCCGACAAGAAATCGAAAGCGGCAGTCAGCAAAAGACATATGGTCCATGTTGCTTTTTCATTATTAATGTTTGTCGTGATCATTATATTCAATGCATTTAATGATGAATCAGTAGTAAAAGGCATTTTTAAAGTCGCATCCTATACTTATGGCCCACTTCTTGGTCTGTATAGCTTTGGTCTTTTTGTTAGAAAAAGAGGACTTCATGATAAATTAGTACCTTTAATATGTATCATTTCACCAGCATTATGTTACCTCCTGAATGCAAATTCCGCGACCTTACTGGGAGGATACAAGTTCAGTGTTGAGCTGATTCTGGTAAATGGGCTTATCACCTTTATCGGGCTGTTACTGATCAGCAAAAAAACAGATTTACAAACTAAATTTTAATACCTTAAATATCTATAGAATGACAAGTGAAGAGAAAATAAGAAGTGCGTTTGAGAACAAAAACTGGCAGGAGATAAAGGTTACAGACTCTTGGCAGATCTTTAAGATAATGGCCGAATTCGTAGACGGCTTCGAGAAATTAGCAAAAATAGGCCCTTGTGTATCCATCTTTGGATCAGCAAGAACAGCAGAAACCAATAAGTATTATGAGATCGCAGTAGAATGCGGCAGACTGTTAACTGAACGTGGTTACGGTGTCATCACTGGTGGTGGTCCCGGAATTATGGAAGCAGGAAATAAAGGTGCACATATGAACGGTGGAAAGTCAGTAGGCTTAAATATTGACCTTCCATTCGAGCAGTTTCACAATAAATACATTGACCACAATAAGTTATTGGAATTTGATTACTTCTTCATCAGGAAAGTAATGTTTATGAAGTATTCTCAGGGATTTGTCGTGTTGCCAGGTGGTATGGGAACAATGGATGAGCTTTTCGAAGCGATTACGCTGATTCAAACCGGAAAGATTGCAAGATTCCCGATCGTATTGGTAGGTAAAGATTATTGGGGTGGCCTGGTAGACTGGATCAAAAACACCATGCTACAGAAGGAACACAACATCCATGCTGAAGATTTAAACCTGTTCAGGTTAGTGGATACGGCGGAAGAAGCAGCAGAACATATTTTCAGGTTCTATGATAAGTATGTCTTGAAACCGAATTTTTAATCTTTCGGGAGGCTTCAATTTATTTTATTTGCAACGCTTTACTTTTGTAAGGCGTTTTTTATTTGGCGCATATAGAGGGCTTAATCCGGAATTAAGGTCCAACAAAAAAGGATATAATTATTCGTCTCCTCAAATCTTTTGCTGAAGGGCAAAACATTTGAATGTCGCCTCATAACCATATCCTTTTTGTTTTATTTAATCTCCTTAGAAAGGACTAACCACCGTCTGAAATACCCCATTTTATCGCATAGGCAGCACTCCTATGGATTTTTTAAGGCTTCTTTAATGCGTATAGGTCAGGAGCTTTATTTTGGAACTTAATTTAAAATAAAAACCATTTGGTTATGAGACGACATACAAATATTTTGCCCTTCAGCAAAAGATTTGAGGAGGCGAATAACTATATGGTTTTTATCTAATTATTCTTAATTATCATTAGAAATCTAAAAATGACTAACGCCACCTGAAACCACCAGCTTCATTGCATCGGCAGCGCTCATGTTTAGCGGTTTTATCTTTTCATTTTTCACGACATATACCTGGCCGGCAAAAGAATAAGAGAAGGGGAAATACACCACTGCTTCTCCGGGAAGGCCAATATTTGTAAGGTCACTTTGGGTGAGGAAGCCGATTCGTTTCAGATCACCTTCCACTTCTACCAACACAGGGTTATTGAATTTTTTCTCATCCCCCACAAAGGCTTCAGTCAGGTCCTTTATCGACGAATAGATGAATTTCAGGATGGGAAGTCTGTCCAGTATTTTCGTAAACCAATTGTACATTGGTTCCGTTACGAAGTTGGTGACAAATATTCCGGCGATGAGTGTGATGGAGATCACAAGCAATAGCCCCAACCCCGGGATGTTCCTACTCGCTCCGGTTCTTGGATCAACACCTAAAATATTGTTCACGTTCAACCAGCTGTCTACAGTTGTGACAGCCCAGATTACAATAAAAATACTAAGCGCAATAGGCAATACGATAAGGAGCCCCTTAATGAGGTACCTTAAAAAAGCCCGACCAATTCTGTTCATGCTGCAAAACTACTCATAAAAATAGACCCGTTTAACCCTTTGTGAAATATTTGTTAAGATCTCATAAGGGATGGTTTCAATTTGTTCTGCCAGGTCGGCGATGGTCAGTTCTCCATTGAAAACGATCACCTCATCCCCTGTTTTTACCGGTATTCCAGTCACATCTAACATACACATGTCCATACAGATGCTGCCAATTGTAGGCACCAGCTTTCCATTGATCAGCATTTTACCTCTGCCGTTTCCAAACCTTCGGTTATAGCCATCTGCATATCCGATTTTTACAGTCGCCGTTGTTCCTCCATTGGGCAGAATTCCATTTCGTCCATATCCGATGGTTTCATTTGGCTTGACCTCTATGACCTGGGTAACGGTGGTTTTTAGGACAACAGCGGTTTGTAATCCATTCTTTTTAGGGAGTCCTCCGTCATAACCATAAAGCCCTATTCCTAACCTTACCATATCCATCTGGGCTTCCGGATGACGAGTAATCCCGGAGGTATTGGAGATGTGCCAAATGAATTTATAACCTAAGCCCTCTGAAATTTGTTGAGCAAATGCACTGAATCTTTCAATCTGGTGTTTCGTAAATGCGTCGTGATGTTCATCCTCACTTCCAACAAGATGGGAAAATGCAGAGACTACTTTGACTTTCCTGCTGCCATTGATGGTTTCCAGCAATGCGGCAAGGTCGGTTTCTTTGAAGCCTAAACGATGCATTCCGGTATCTATTTTCAGGTGGATCGGATAATCATACACATCTGCGGACAGGAAGCTGATGAAACTATTTAAAATGTCCAGATTGTATATTTCGGGTTCCAGTTTATATTTTACGATGGCGTCAAAAGCCGATGGTTCAGGACTCATCACCATAATTGGCATCGTAATCCCTCCTTTTCTTAAGGCGACACCTTCATCTGTATAGGCCACGGCAAGGTAATCTACTTTATGATATTGGAGCACGTTTGCAATTTCAAAGCTGCCACTTCCATAGGAGAAGGCTTTCACCATTGCCATTATTTTCACCTTTGGTTGTAGCTTATTTCTGTAAAACTGCAGATTACCGGCAAGGGCATTCAGGTCAATCTCCAGCACCGTATCATGTACTTTTTGGGTGATCAGCTTACTGATCCGTTCAAATTCAAATTTTCTCGCTCCCTTTACCAGGATGGTTTCATTGCTGAAATGAACTGCAGGAAAATGATCTATAAAATCCTGTGTACTTTCAAAAAAAGCAGCCTCCATATCGAACAAGGATGCTGATGCAGAGATATGAGGGCCGATTCCGATGAGCCGGTTCAGGTTCTTTTGCTTCAGCAAAGCCGCTATTTCGGTATAAAGCTCGACTTCATTTCTGCCTGTTTCATGTAAGTCAGACAGGATCAATGTTTTCTTAGGGTGTTGGTTTTGCAGGTTAAGGAAATCCAGCGCAATCGCTAATGAAGAGGTGTCAGCACTATAGGAATCGTCAATCACGGAGCATTGATTGATGCCGTTTTTTAGTTCCAGCCGCATTCCTACTCTGGTAAGTTTCTCTAAACGTGCATCAGCTTCTTCCGGAGTGTAGCCCATAGACAATAAGCTCGCCCAACAGATTATTCCGTTTTCAACCGAAGCTCTGTCGGAGAAGGGAATCAAACATTCTATCTCTGCTCCCTTAAAGATCGCCCTAATATAATTGCGGTCTTCAATTGGCTCAATAAAAGAAATTTGCAGGTCAGCCTTCTGTTTCATGCTCCAGGAGAATTTTGTCTGCCCCGGTAACTCTGATGTGGGAAGGCCAAGCGTATATTCCGGCGAGTAAATAAATAATTCGGCATCTTTAAAAAGCTTTAACTTTTCCAGGAGCTTATCTTTCTGAGAAGCAAAGCCTTCTGCATGAGCCTCTCCCAGGTTCGTTAAAATCCCTATAGTAGGCCGAATAATTTTCTCAAGCGCCTCCATCTCATTTTCTTTGGAAATCCCAGCCTCGAAAATCCCTAACGTATGTTCTTCAGAGATGTTCCAGACAGATAAAGGCACCCCAATCTGGGAATTAAAGCTTTTTGGGCTTCTGACAATATTAAAATCAGCCGCCAGCAATTGATACAACCATTCTTTAACGACGGTTTTCCCATTGCTTCCTGTGATGGCCAGCACTTTCAGATCATACTGCTCCCGATGAATGATGGCCAGGCTTTGCAAGGCAACAAGCACATCAGCTACCAGCAAAACATTGGCATCAGCAAAAGTTTCCAGATATTTAGAGTCACTGATCACAAAACTTCTGATCCCATTTGCGTAAGCATCTTCCAGATATTCATGACCATCGCGCTTCCCACTCAAAGCAAAAAACAAGGAGTTCTCCGGATCAATGACGCTTCTGCTGTCAATTACCAGCCTGGTAATTTCAAGTTCCGGATTAGAAATAAAGGATTTTGCCTGAAGAATTTTCGCAAAATGATCAATCGTGTAGATGACATTACTCATGCGTCAAAATTAAAGCATTTATATTAAAAATCTAAGGCATCCTGAGATCTCCAATCATTTATTTAAAAATCAGAAAACAGGAACATCTTTTATGTAAACCCATATCAGGAATACCATGATTTGGAACCTATAAAAAATTGCCTTGCGACAGCCAAAAGACAGCTTCGGGAGCGCCTTGAAACCGCTACTACCTATACGCGCTCTAACCAGGCTCTATACACGCTCTATACTCGGTGCACACCCGCTTGAAAGCGTGTTAAAGGCGGGTAAGCAACGCGTCAAAAACGGACCTATATTGGGGGATACTGCAAGCTGTCTCCTACCGCTCTCAAAGCATGTAAAAATCTTAAAACATGAACCTCCATCACCTTCCCTTTAAAGAGAAATATATAATTTAGCAAGCAATACGGAAACACAGATCGCATGCTACAATTTAAAAATTTAGAAAACATATCTCTTGAGGTTTTACTGGAAACCTTTAATGAATCTTTTTCGGATTATTTCGTCAGACTACAGCTAACAAAAGAGCAATTAGAGCGGAAATTAGTTTCAGATTCCATAGACCTTAGTCTTTCGGCAGGGGTTTTTGAGTCCGAAAGACTAATCGGTTTTATCTTACATGGAATTGCGCTTGTAAATGGAGAAAAGGCAGCCTACAATGCAGGAACAGGAGTGATCCCATCGAAAAGAGGTCAGCAGCTGACCAAATTAATTTACCGGTTTATACTGCCTTCTTTGGAGGCAGCCGGAGTAAAGAACTGCTACCTCGAAGTGTTGGAACAAAACATTCAAGCAATCAAAAGCTATGAATCAACAGGGTATAAGATACACAGAACATTGATTTGCTTCAAAGGCATTCCGCAAATTCAGGAAGATAGCAAATCATATCCCGTCCTTGCACTGAAAGAGATGGACTGGGACACATGGGCATCTTTCTGGGATTGGCAACCTACCTGGCAAAATGCGACCACTGCTTTAAAAAATATCGGAAGCGGAAACAATAGTATTGGAATTCATCTGGATGAAAAATTGGTTGCCTATGCCAGCTACAATCCACAAAACAACCGGATTTCTCAGTTCGCGGTGGCAAAAGACTATAGAAAACAAGGATTGGGCAGTGCCCTGTTTCAACACATCTATAATGAAAATAAGGCAGAGCTCTCTTTGGTAAATGTAGATGCGGCCGCGACTGACACCCTTAGCTTCTTAAAATCAATTGGCCTTACAGCGTTTGTGAATCAATATGAGATGAAAAAGAAAATGGACTAATCTGAAAGGATAAGAACCACTACAGATACAATTTGATTACATTTGATCAATACAGTTATCTGAAATGAATATAAAAAGCAAGCCATTTTTATACCTGAAAATTGCTGACAGGCTGGAAAAGCAAATCATAGATGAGGTTTTGAAGGCAGGTGATAAACTGCCTTCTGTAAGGATGCTCTGCAGGGAACAGGGATTGAGTATGAGCACCGTAACACAAGCTTATTATGAGCTGGAAAGCAGGTCTTTAATCGAAACCCGCCCCCGTTCCGGATATTATGTCTGCATCCCTCCCGTAAAGCGTCTGGCTATTCCTGAAACCAGTAATCCATCTGCGTTAAATGGCTTGTTGACCCCAGACGATCTGGTGAACAAAGTTTATATGGATCGGGAAGACCCTAAAAATACCCTTTTTTCATTGGGCATGCCACATGACGACTTCTTACCTATTGCCAAGCTAAATAAAGGGCTGATGCAAGCGATGCGCAGCCTACCTGCCAGTGGGACAAGTTATGAGCCGACTCAGGGAAATGAAGAGCTGAGAAGAGAAATCGCAAAATGGTCCTTTGGCTGGGGTGCTGACCTCACCGAAAAAGACCTCATTACTACTGCAGGATGCATCAATGCCATTTCTTATGCCCTGATGGCAGTGAGCAATCCCGGCGATACCATTGCCATAGAAAGTCCGGCTTATTTTGGAATCTTACAGTTGGCAAAAAGCCTTGGCCTGAATGTCCTGGAGCTGCCTACGAATGCCATTACCGGAATTGAACTCGAAGCTTTAAAGAAAGCCCTCGCGAGCAATAAAATCAAAGTATGCCTTTTTGTAAGTAATTTCAACAATCCCTGCGGCTCCTCCATGCCGGATGAACATAAAAAAGAAGTCGTCAGGCTACTCGAACATTACCATGTTCCGCTGATAGAAGACGACATTCACGGCGACCTCTATTTTAGCAACAACAGACCAACAACCTGCAAAACATACGATGAAAGCGGTTTAGTCCTCTATTGCAATTCTATCTCCAAAACACTCGCTCCCGGTTATAGGGTAGGCTGGATCGCTCCCGGAAAGTTCAAAGATCAGGTGATGAAACTTAAACGGTACCATGCACTTTCTTCTGCTCCCCTAACCTCAGAAGTCGTTTCCATCTTTCTCAAAAATGGCCGTTATGAAAATCATCTGAGAAAATTACGTCAGTCCTTATACCACAACAGCAGGAAATATATTGGCGCCATCGCCGATTATTTTCCTGAAGGAACTAAGGTGAGTCAGCCACAAGGAGGTTATTTTTTATGGGTTGAACTGGATAAAGCGGTCAACACTGTAGACTTATACCAGCAGGCGATGAAACAACACATCAGTATCGCTCCGGGAAGAATGTTCAGCCTTCAGGCTCAGTTTGACCATTGCATGCGTCTGAGCTTTGGATTGCCATGGACCTCGTCATTGGAAAAGAAGCTTCAGCAATTGGGGAAGCTGGCCACAAACATTCAGAGGTCATCATTGGCATCGGTTTAAATTTTACTCAAAAACAACTCAGTTCATGCGCCTGCTTGTTGTCGAATATGTAATATTGTAAGCATTGGAAACATCAGATAAAAAAACCGTCAGACTGGATAAGAAGACCGCTTTGTTTAAGGCCGAGCATTATTGTGCCTATCAGGAGCGCGCGCAACAGGAAGTTCGTGATAAGCTTTATGAATTCGGATTACACAAAGATGAGGTCGAAGAATTGATCTCCGAACTCATCAGCACCAACTTTTTGAATGAAGAAAGGTTTGCCCAGGCTTATGTTTCCGGAAAGTTTAACATCAAAAAATGGGGTAAGATCAAAATCAAGCAGGCACTGAAACTGAAAAAAGTTCCGGAGAAAATGATTTTGAAAGCCTTAAATAAGATAGATTATGATGAATATTTGAAAGCCATACTCGCTTCCGCGGAGAAAAAGTCAGCATCAATCACTGAAAAAGACCCTTACAAAAGACGAAATAAGCTCATTACCCACCTCATGAGTAAAGGTTTTGAAAATAATTTGATCATGGAAGTATTGAAGTCCAATGACTTATACTAAACATTCAAATTATTTATAAAAAAAACTTGACAGGAAAATAAAAGTGTCTATATTTGCATTCCCAAACGAAACAAAGGGTATTACAAAATACACTTTACTAGAATGGCAACATCGGATGATGTTAAAAGCAAAATCATGCGAAAGTAGCTCAGTTGGTAGAGCACGACCTTGCCAAGGTCGGGGTCGCGAGTTCGAATCTCGTCTTTCGCTCTAAATGCCTTCATTACATGAGGGCATTTAATTTAAAAGGTTAACACCTGCTCAGATGGTGGAACTGGTAGACACGCAGGACTTAAAATCCTGTGACCTTAAAAGTCGTGCGGGTTCGATTCCCGCTCTGAGTACTGAAAAGAGTTTAAACACTCTGTAAAAGCTAACAATTGTATTGTTAGCTTTTTTTTTAAATCTGATTTATCAGCGTTTTCAACCGAATAATTTATTTGCGATTGAAATCACCTCCCCCAAAACCGGTGTCTTACCTATCCTAATCACTACCCGCAAGGGCTTAATATCTTATGCACTCATCATCAGGAAATTGCATAATTATTCATTTTAAATGGTAACAGACAAGACATCGCTGAGTCTTAAAATATATACGCGCTGTAAAAGGTAACAAAACAACTATTATTTCATAAATTAAAAATGCTGCGTACATTAGAAAAATCCGAACTGTCTACAGGAAATAATGATAAATTAAATAAAAATTAAATGAACCAATTAAAATCAATACTATCTCTTTTCACGTTGTTTATATTTTTTGCAGACAATCCTTCTTATTCCCAACTACCGGATAAAGACGTTGATGTCCTTGTAGAAAATGCCATTAAAAAATTTAACGTGGCAGGTGCCTCAGTAGCTATAGTGAAAGATGGCAAGGTAATTTACAAAAAAGGTTTTGGTGTAAGCTCCATTGAAACCAAACAGCCTGTAGATGAAAACACCAATTTTGCGATTGGCTCAAATAGTAAAGCGTTTACAACCGCAGCACTGGCTATTTTAGTGGAAGAGGGAAAACTATCCTGGACCGACAAAGTAAAAGCGCACATTCCAGAATTCAAAATGTACAACGACTATGTAACAGAGAACTTCAATATTCAGGATCTGTTGACACACCGAAGCGGACTTGGTCTGGGAGCCGGCGATTTAATGCTTTTTCCCGATGGTTCTGATTTCACGATTAAAGATGTGGTCAGTAACTTTCAACATTTCAAACCTGTATCTGCATTTCGAACCCATTTCGATTATGACAATCAGCTTTATCTTGTCGCAGGCGAAGTGATTGCAAGAACAAGCGGAATGAGTTGGGAAGATTTCGTGCAAAAACGCATTATGCTGCCATTAGAAATGAAAGCATCCTATAGCTCCCTCGCAGGAATGAAGGAAAAAGGCAATCTATCCTCGGCACACTCTTCCTCCTCTGGCCTAATCAAGAAAATAGGAACATTTGGGGACATGATGAACGGGGCAGCTGGTGGAATATTTTCCAATGCCAATGACATGTCAAAATGGATGCTTACACAGCTAAATAAAGGCAAATACGGCACAACTTTACAGTCCCAGCTCTTTTCTCCGGAGAGCCAATACGAGATGTGGAAAATACATACAGTAGAAGATGCTGACCAAAACCCGAGATATAACTCCCATTTCAGAGGTTACGGATTGGGCTGGGAAATAGCAGACATCAAAGGCAATCTGAGTGTTTCCCACACGGGAGGAATTCCTGGAATGCTCTCTATTGTAACCATGATACCAGATTTAAATCTTGGCATCACCATACTGACAAATACTGAAAACGGTGGTGCAGGTGTATTTTCAGCGGTCAGCCAAACGATTATTGACAGCTATTTAGGATTGCAGGATTTTGGATGGACCGAAAAATACTACGGGTATTTTAATTCACAAAAAAATACAGGAGATGATATCGTCAAAAAAGTTTGGGAAACCGTAAAAGCCGGAAAGAAAACCAGTATAAATCAGGAAAATTTTATAGGCCTTTACCAGGACAAATGGTTTGGAAAAATAGAAATATATCTAAAAGACAAACAACTCTGGTTTAAATCCTACCGATCGCCAAAATTGACCGGACAGATGCAATTTTATAAAGCAAATACTTTTGCCATAAAGTGGGATTATCAGGACATGAACTGTGATGCCTTTGCCATGTTTGCGCTGGATGAGGAAGGGAAGGCACAAAGCATAAAAATGAAAGCAATCTCCCCTAATACTGATTTTAGCTTTGACTTTCAGGATTTAGACCTCCTGAGAATAAAACCATAAAAACTGCATGATGGCTGTCTCAAAATAATTTTTTCAATTTGAGACAGCTCAAAACAAAGATTCCACATTCAGCAAAATGTTGCGAATAGCTGCCAGGTGATGGTCATCATGCTCTGCCACAAAATAAGCATGATCAACGATACGCATCGGTATTTTCATTCGTGGATGCAATGCAGAATTAAACAACTGCTGATCCGGCAAACGGTCAAGGCGAGCCACCAGCCTTGCTCTTTCTCCACGGAATTGCGCTGTTAGCAGCTTTATGTCCTTTGCATTATGATTTGCTTCATGAGTTTTTCGGTTGGTTAAATCTGCCATTCTCAACTCCAGCTCATTATTGATCACATCTTCTACCCTTCCGAACCATAAAGGCTCCATATCTACCAGGTGGCCTATCTCTTCCTTTATGCTCCATTTACCTTCGGATTTCAGCTCCAATAAAGCAGAGTTTACAGATGTTATTAATTCTTCGATCCTTGCTGCTGTTCCTGCAAGGCGCCCGATAATAGAAGGCATCAAACCGTTGTCCTCAATGAGCGGGAATTTACGATCAAACCATTCTGTTCTTTTCATATGGATATAAAATTAATGGATTACGCCATGTTTAAGATAGCGCAAGTTCATCAATAACGGCTTTAACCTCAAAATGATTGTCATCAGTGCCATCTTTTTCATTCTGTTCTTTTTCCGGATCAGTTCTCGTTCTTTTGATAAACCGCAGGCGTTGTTCCTGTCCATCGTTTAAATGTACGCGTGAACGCGGTGATTTCATTATAACCCAACATATGGGAAATCTGTTTCAAAGGATACGATCCTGATTTCAGATAATTAATGGCCAAAGCTTTTCGTGCATCATCCGCCAATTGCTGAAAGCTAATTCCTTCCTCCTTCAGTTTGCGCTGTAAAGTTCTTGTACTGATATTGAAATTTGACGCAATTTGTTCCTGAGAGATGATGCCCAGGTAGGCATTGCTCATCAGGTAATTGTAAATCCTCGTCTGCAAGGTCATCGTTCCGTCGATCATTCCACTAAATGGCTTTATCTTTTCTACCAGCATTCTTTGTAATTCAAAATTAGCAGAAAGGATAGGTTCCTTCCAATAACTCAGATCGAAAGTAATCGCATTCTCCAACTGATTAAACTCCGGCTGGCAACGCATCACCCGTTCATATTCCTTTTCCTGATTCGCACTTGCAGTATATTTGACAGCAATCGGCCTGACCTTCTTTAAAAGTAATCCGTCCAGTTCATGGATCACGAATACCATTAAAAAGTCCAGTGTTTGCAGCAATGCAGGAGATTGCTCCCATTCCTCTATCTGCGGCACAAACTTAACCGTAAACGTATTTTCATCCCCGGCTAAGACCAAACAGAAAGCATTGGTCACCAATGGCGTTAGTGATGCAGCGATTGTCAATGCTGCGCCAACCGTATCACTGGCCTTTATGATTTCACCTACAATCCCTAATGCCGACAATTGCAGGGATTCTCCAAAATGCAAGCCAAAACATTCATCCTTAGTTAAATGTACTGCATTCAACCAAACATCATTCAGCTGTTTAGCAGAAAGCGGCACCTCTCCTTCCTTTAACTCTGCGATGGTCACATTTGACAAACGGCACAATACTTCGGCTGATAGGTCACGTTGTACCGCATAAGCCAGGATGCTCAACACCAATTTCTTTACCTGATCTTCCATTTTATCAATTTATAACCTGAAGATAAGGAAGTCAGCAGGACAAAAACGAGTTATGGCGCGAAATGGTAATCCTATGTCGTCAAAAGGTATCAGCCCAGCCGCTCCTATTGCTGACCTTTGTTTCAACAACAACAAGAAAATAAACAAACCTTTAAAAATAAAAACAACATGAAAAACGAAGCAAAAAGCGTAGTTAGCGCATTCTTAACAGCAGTACAAAACGGTGATAATGAAAAACTGGCCACCTTGTTACACCCATCGGTTACCTGGAGTCAGCCCGGAGAAAATCAAATCTCAGGAATCAAGAAATCTAATGCGGAAGTCTTCCAGATGGTAGGGAAAATGTTTGAACTTTCGGCCAATACCCTGCGGTTAACGGACATCACTATGATCGGTGCAAATGGCAATAAAGCATCCTGCGTTTTACGTTGGACTGCCAGTCAGCCGAACGGGAACACCATGGAAGTCGACAACATTGACGTCTATACTGTAGAAAACGGACAAATCGTCCAGGCAGAAATCTTTTCTGCAGATCTGGAAAAGGAAAACGAGTTTTGGGCTTAATTGAGTGAAACACGATCCCCAGTCTCTACCAACTAAACACTTTTAAATTAGCTTAAAAGTGTTTAGTCATTTCAATCATTTTGTTTTAAAAAAAAGCATTACCCTTTTTTCGATGGGGTCTATTTTATGGCAGGAAGTTCTATGGAAGGAAGGTTTCGTGTAGATTCCACCATTGCAGCTGTCCGTTTTCGTTCTGCACAAACAAAGCCGTTGAAATCCGCGTATTGTCCATACCTCCTCCGCTTTGTGTCTCTACATATTCCATTAATAATCCTCCTCCCTGTTCAAAACGCAAGCTGACGTTTTTTACTTCCAGGACAATGCCGGGCTTTGCGCCATAAACCGAAGGCAACCAATCCGCCAGATCACTGCGGCTCTTGTAAGCTCCTGTAGGACTGATCATCTTAAAGTTTGCATGAAAATTATGTAATGCCAACATTGCTTCTTTTTCATTTGGGCTCATCTCTCCGCGAAACCATTTCCCAATCTGCTCATGGAAATGAACAATTTCATGGATGGCCAATTCGTTTAAATTCATATGATTAATATTTACTGTTTTTATCGGTTATGAAGCAATCATGACCGTTTCATTTTTATTCCATAGTATAACGCCGTTAATTCCAGTGATCCCAGTACAAGGAGCGCAATTATAAAAGCATTCGTATAACTGCCAACGAACGGAAGAATACTGAAGAATAATGTTCCGATCACCGCAACTCCCAAGGCACTGCCCAACTGAATGGCCGTACTTACAATGCCTGCCGCCAGGCCAGCGGTGGCGATGGGTATATCTGCCAGAACCATTCTCACCACAACCGGCATCACAATACCATGACCTATACCAGCGCACAATAAAGCGCCATATAAAAACTCGCCTGGTAATGGATCATACCACAATACTCCCGCCGACAGGATAAATCCGATGCTCAATAAAGACAGTCCGATGGTCAGTACATGATCCTTATATTTCTTCGCCAATACCGCGCTAAGCAACGGCCCTATAAAGAATCCTGCCGCATAAGGCAATACTGCCAGACCTGCAGACAACACCGTCCAATGAAAGCCACTTTGCAAATAAACCGGATAGATCATAAAAAAGGAAGCGGTATTGTTAAAAAGAAAAATAACTGCCAGTCCTGTGACAAATCTCTTGTCCTTAAACAACTTTAAATAGATTAAAGGGTCTCGCCCCAGGGCAGTAACGCGTTGTTCTGTACGTATAAACCAGAGTCCAAAAGGCAAGGACATCGCCATGCAAATGAATACCCAGAGCGGCCATCCAGCCTCCCTTCCCTTGATTAAGGGATAGATGAACAGGAACAAAGTAATAGAAATGAGGACCACACCGGGTATATCTAGCTTAGGTCTTTTTTCTGGCCGGTTTTCCGGAATAACGAGCAAGGCCAGCACAATGGCGATAAGGCCGATAGGAACATTAATCAGGAAAACCGTTTCCCAGGTTAGTCCGAAGGGTTGCCATTCCAGTAAGACTCCTCCGCAAAGCTGTCCGGCGATAGCTGCCAGTCCGAAGGTAGCTCCAAATAAACCCATCGCCTTTGGCTGTTCCATTGCCGGAAAGATCACCCTGATGGAGGAAAGCACTTGTGGGGCCAGCAATGCTGCTGCCAGGCCTTGTAAGATCCTTGCAGCAATCAGCACTTCCGCATTTGAGGCCATTGCACAAGCAGCAGAAGTCAGGGTAAAGAGACACATTCCGGTCATAAAAATGCGCTTCCGACCATATATATCTCCTAAACGTCCACCAGTCACCACAAAGACCGCATAAACAGCACCATACCCGGTAACGATGAACTGAAGCTCGGAACTGCTGGCATGTAAATCCAGTTGCATCGCCGGTAAGGCCACATTTACGATAAAGAAATCCAGGGGGGATAAAAAGGCGCCCATCAATAATACCGCCAAGGCCTGCCAGCGGGCGGAATAAGGTATTGTGCTGTTCATTTCTGCCATATCAATTCATTCAGGGCACAAAGGAAGCACTAATGTCCGGGAGATAAATTGGACTTTAAAAGGATTATCCTGTACATTTGCCGAGATGTATACCAAGGAAAAAAAGCAGCCTTTTGACCTGTTTCTACTGGAAACAGCGGTATGGAAGGGCCCTGCCGTACACCAGGTGTTTGAACTGGCATATGTGATCTCCGGAACGGGAAAGGCATTGATCAATGGAAATACCCACGATTATTCCGATGGTAAAATATTTCTGCTCAGTCCACAAGATAAATACTCCTTTGAGTTGCAGTGCAAGACCCATTTTCTTTTTATCCGCTTCAATGACTTATCCTTCTCTCAGTTTAAAAATGAAGTAGAGGCGTTGGAATTCTGCGACTGGACAAAGAAGGCGCAATACCTCTTCAATAACCTCCATGCGAAAGCAGGATGTGTATACCGCAATCCAGACGATGAACAGTTTGGGAAAGCACTCCTCTCGGCCATCATCCGGGAATACCAACAGAAAGAAGCCGGTTATCTGCTCGTCATCCGGCAGTCTGTCTCTACCTTAGTGAATATTCTTGCCCGTAACATTTCCTTAACGGAGCCTCCGAAATTGCGCAGGAAAACACCAAAGAACGACATCATTCAGATTGTTGCTTATTTACAGCAATACATTGCAGAACCTGAGCGTCTGAGAATCAAAGCCATTGCCGATCATTTTAATTTCTCCCCAAATTACCTGGGAGAACTTTTCCGGGAACGGACCGGAGAAAGCATCCAGGAATATGTGATCAATTATAGGTTAAAACTGGTAGAAACCAGACTTGCCCATAGCAATATGAGGATTAGCGAGATCGCAGAAGAACTCAATTTCACAGATGAAAGCTATTTATCGAGGTTATTTAAAAAACATAGGGGAATTACTCCGGGCGCTTATAGAAAGCAATTGACCAAGTCGCTTTAAAACACGAATAAACGGCTCATTCCCGGAATTATAATGATATATTTGATCTGCTCCTTTGCCCATTCTACCGGGAAACTGATCTGATGCCCTAATTAATTCTAAAAATCATACCATGCCTACAGTTAAACCTCACCATATTATTGCAATTGGTGCATCCGCCGGCGGCCTTGAGGAAATCAATTCTTTCTTTGACCACACCCCTTCGGATGGCGTGTCTTATATCATTATTCAGCATTTATCTGCAGATTTTAAAAGTAGGATGGTGGAATTATTGGCCAGACATAGTAAGCTTGAAGTGAAACAGGCGGAAGATGGAATGACCGTAAAATGTAATAAGGTATACCTGATCCCGAATGATCAATTGATGACCATTCATAACAACAGGTTACACTTAACTCCTAAGAAAAAGGGAAGCGCTACTCACCTTACCATTAACATTTTCTTTAATTCACTGGCCATTAACAGTCAGGAAAAGGCAATTGGGATCGTTCTTTCTGGTTTGGGCACTGATGGTACAGAAGGGATTAAAGCCATAAAGCATGTGGGAGGAATGGTGATCGCCCGAAATCCGGAAACTACAGCCTATGCCAGCATGCCTTCCAAAGCAATTGCAACGGGAATGGTGGATTTCATTCTCGAGCCGGAACTCATGCCCAACGTTATTGAAGATTACATCAAACATGGAGGAGAGCTGCTGTACGACAGTCAGGAAGACAAGAAGAATATCGTGGCCATTGTTGACCTGATCAAGGAAAATTCACTTCTTGATTTTTCAGAATACAAACAAACCACTATTATCAGAAGAACAAAAAGAAGAGCGGCTTTCAGTAATTTCAATACACTTGAGAGCTACCTTGATTTTCTAAGAGCAAACCCGGAAGAAGTAGAGGCCCTTTCAAAAGATTTTCTCATTAGTGTCACCTCTTTTTTCAGGGATAAAGGAGCGTTTGACTATATACAAAGTAAGGTCTTGCCTGATATACTGGAAAAACTTGTTCCCGGAGAAGAACTAAAGATCTGGATTGCAGGCTGTGCCACCGGGGAAGAGGTCTATTCCATGGCTATCCTGATCGCTGAACTGCTGACCGGAAAATTTGCGGATACGGTGGTCAAAATATTTGCGACAGATATAGACAGTGCAGCCCTCGTTCATGCAGGTAAAGGGATCTATAACCAGGCCATCGAAAAAGAGGTATCTCCCGAGCGTCTGGAAAGATATTTCATAGCAGATAGAAACAGTTACAGGGTAAAGTCGGAGATCCGAAAAATGGTCATTTTTGCACAGCATGATCTCGTAAAAAACCCACCTTATTGTAACATGCACTTTATCAGTTGCCGCAATTTACTGATATACATGACTCCCATCCTGCAGAAAAAGATCTTCACCATGTTACTCTTCGGACTAAAAGTAGATGGGTATTTATTCCTCGGTTCCAGTGAGAATCCGATTCCCATCATTAAAAATCTGGAAGTGGTAGACAAAAAATGGAAGATCTACAAGAACCTGGAAACAAAACGAACTGTTCGTTTTGATACTTTTTCCCTTCCCGAATTGTTAGATACGAAACGTGCACCCTACCTGCTTTCCAGGGAGGAAGGATCTAAAAATACCAATCAGACTTTAGCGGAAGCAGTCAACAACAAACTCACGGAAGAAATGGATTCCCTGATTATATGTATTGATGAAAATAACCATGTCATAAAGACCTATGGTGATACAACCAAATATTTATTACAAAAGAACTTCAACTCAAATCTTGCAGAGCTTTTACCAAAAACGCTTGCAGTAGCCCTAAACACCCTAAAAGCCAAGAGCCTAAAAACCAATAAAAAGGTAACGGTTAACGGCATAAAAATAAAATATGGACAATTGCCGCTCAGTGTGAGTCTGTCTGTTAGCCCGCTTGTGATCAAAAAAGAGGAACAATTGTTATTTATGGTTACTTTTAATGAAGATAAATCAAGTACTGGCCCCATTCCCAATGACATCGCATTTGACGAAAAACTATACCTCAACCAATATATTCTGAATATTGAAGAGGAGCTGAAAGAACTTAAAAACAAACTTCGCTCTGCCTATGAACAGCTGGATGCGTCCAATGAGAACATGCAGTCTTTTAATGAGGAACTACTTTCGGCAAACGAAGAGATGCAGAGTACCAATGAGGAAATGCAATCTGTAAATGAAGAACTGGATACCATTAATTCCAATTATCAAATCAAAAATAAGGAGTTGCTGGAAATTAATGACGACCTGAATAACTATTTCAGGAGTAACATCAACGGACAGCTTTTTATTGACAATGAGCTGCTCCTGATGAAATTCTCACCGGGTACAGTACAACAAATCAACTTATTGGAGAGTGATATTGGGAGGCCGATCAGTAATATCTCCACAAATATCAAATTTGAAACGATCATAGATGACATCAGGCAGGTCCTGGTAGAAGGAAGCATCATTACCAAAGAAATTGAGACCAATAATGGCAAATGGTATCAGATCATGACCATGCCTTATATACAGGCGGATAATAAGAGCAATGGTGCCATCATCACCTTCAACGACATTACGGAACTGAAAAGAACCCAGCACGAACTGGATAAGAAAAACAAGAGTCTCTTGCGGATTAATGCCGATCTTGACAATTTTGCGAATACCGCTTCTCATGATCTTTTAGCGCCATTGGGCAATATAGAAGTCAGCATTAGCATGATGAACAAAAAAGTCACGGACCCGGATCTCAACAAGTTTCTAAGCATCATCAATTCCTCTGTTAAAAAATTCCGTGCGCTTATTGACGACATTGCCATCGTTGCTAAACTGGAAAGCGACATGATCACCATGGAAACGGTAGACCTTGAGGAAATCATAGACAATATCGAATGGAGTCTGGATGACAAGATCAAATCATCCGAAGCAGTCATCATCAGGGATCTGAAAGTTCAGCATGTTTTATTTTCAAAAAAGAACCTGAGAAGTATCTTATACAACCTGATTTCCAATGGAATTAAATTTAAGGGGGATAAACATCCTTCCATATGTATTAAAACCTACAAAGAGGACGATACCGTCATATTATCCGTAGAAGACAATGGAATTGGCATGTCTAAAGAAGGTCTGAATCGTATTTTTGATATGTACGGCAGATTGCATCAGGATATTGAAGGCCGGGGTATTGGTTTATATCTTGCTAAAAAAATAGTCGATGCAACGAGTGGTAACATTACTGTAGAGAGCCAGCCAGGAAAAGGAAGTAAGTTCATCATCAGCTTTAAAGCAGAGCCTGAATATTTAACTATAGCTCCTGTCCCTCAATAGCCAGCACCTAATTTTTAACCCTGTTCTGTTTCTACTCAAGAGAAAGGTTCTTGGAAAAACCAAGAATTTATCATCGATGATATTCTTCCTGATTTAAGTAATTTTGTGTGCAGCAGTTGACAGATCGGCCCTAATCCAAGGGAGGATAAAATGCAGAGCAGTATGGAGGAAAAGCATTTTGATTCCAATTTATTTGAAGTTGAAGCACCACTCAATGGTGTTTTAAGTCATTTTTACCATTTTGAAACTTCTGCAACAGCGGAGACAATGATCAAACACCTTTCTCCGAATTTTGAGATGTTACTGATTTTCAATTTCGGCAGCCCCATCCGTTTTTCATTTAATCAGGAAGAAATTGGAACAGCGCGCATTTTACGAACCGCAGCAATAGGCCCGCTAAGAAAGCTATTGAATTATGAATTGGCTCCCGGAACTCAGGCAATTGTAGCAAATTTTACCCTCAACGGATTTTACAGGCTTTTTAAAATCCCCATGAATGCGCTCGGGGCAGGGGAAGTTTTTGATCCGGATTTCCTCATCGATAAAACCTGTTTCTCGGAGCTTTGGGAAAAGCTGGCCGCATTGAAAGAGCTAAGAGAACGGATTCAGCTCCTAAGTACTTATACTGCTCAGTTTATGGAATCGAATGATTCCGCATCGCAGCCTTTACTCGAAGCTGCCCCCTATTTTCACAATCCAATGGTTCAGCCCGTGAAAGCAATCGCTGCGGAAACAAAACTGACGGAGAGAAGTATTCAGCTTCGTTTTCAAAAATATGTAGGGTATTCACTAAAAGAACTCCTCAGGTTTTTGAGATTTAAAGAGGTAATCCATCAAATCATGAATCAAGGAAATGAAAAACTCAATTTATTTGAGCTGATTCATACGCATGGCTACCATGATCAGAGCCATCTCATCAAGGATTTTCAGCATTATTTAGGTACTACGCCGCAGAAATTCTTAAAAGAAATGCTCGGAAAAGGATTTTGTATCCCAAAAAGCGATGGTCATACACCGGGATGAAAAGCCTAATTGACGCAAAATGATCATAAAAACCTTTAAAAAGGGGCATTCAGAAAAAAAATATTAATTTTTATTGCTTGAAATCCAGTCCATTCGGTAAAATCTTGAAAAGAGAGTATGGAAAAATGAAAAGTATATCTATCTTCGTGACGTCATCAACGCGAAAGTAGCTCAGTTGGTAGAGCACGACCTTGCCAAGGTCGGGGTCGCGAGTTCGAATCTCGTCTTTCGCTCTAAATGCCTTCATCACATGAAGGCATTTATTTTTAAAAGGTTAATCACCTGCTCAGATGGTGGAACTGGTAGACACGCAGGACTTAAAATCCTGTGACCTTAAAAGTCGTGCGGGTTCGATTCCCGCTCTGAGTACTGGACGGGAAAGAGTTGTAAAATCAACATCTTTCCCGTTTTTATTTACCGCTATTTTTTTGTTAATCTGATAGATAAGGATCGGATCCCCCAAACGAGAATTTCCATTTTGAGTCAAAGCCGGGCAAACCTGATCAGTTTAGCAACGTGTGAACATTTGTGTAACAAATTTGCTGATTATTAGCAATACTCCATTTCCAAATGTGTTTTTTTTGCTTCCCTAACCAATATAAATCCCTAGTATGAAAAAACAAAACTCACTAACAAGAGTAACCAGGAAGGTTGCTTTTGGCGTTACTGCAATCATTGTGCTTGCAGGCTCCACAATGTTAACAAGCTGTAAAAAAGAGAAGGCGAAGCCTGAGGTAGTTGCGGTTGAACCTCCTTCCAAAGGCAAAATCACGGAAGAAAGCTACCAATCCGGCACACATAACGGCTTCTTTTGGTCACTTTGGAAAATTGATGGCGCTACCGGGACAGTTAATTATGCAAATGGTGCGGGCGGAAATTACAGTGTTAACTGGAACGGATTTAATGGCAATTTTACCTGTGGCAAAGGTTATTCTGTAGGTTCCCCATCCTACAAAATAGGATACAATCTTAGCACTTATTCAAATTCTGGCGGTGGTACTTTCGGCTGGTATGGATGGAGCAGAGGCCCTTACTATGAGTATTATGTAAATGAAACATGGGGTGCAGTGTCACCTCATACCGGCACTTATCTGGGTACATTTGAAAGCGATGGCGCAGGTTATAACGTATGGACCCGTTGGATGACAGGTAAAAATATTGACGGTGGTGACGGTTTCAGACAGATTTATAGCTCCAGGGTTACAAAAGTTCCTACCGGACAAAATCGTGTCATTACTTTTGCCAACCACTATAACAAATGGCAAAGTTTAGGGTATACCCTGGGTCAGTTGAATATTCCCGCTATTATGGTTGCAGAGACATGGGGCTCTAATACCAATGGCAATATCAACTGCACTATTTGGGCACAACCATAAATACTGGTTTAAATCAATAACAGACACTTACTGCCTGGCAAAAAGCCGGGCAGTATTTAGTGCAGGTATTTCCCGTTATCTACCTGGATTAAGAATGCCTCTTTTAACTTTATTTAACAATTAATCATAATGAGATCAATCCTTTATTTTCTTGCTTTTTTCATTTTTGCGCTTTCTGCCTGCGATTCACCGAATCTTAAAAAGACAGCAGGAAATAAAAAATCACTAACCGGAAAATGGCATAGATTTTCTATGACAAATGGATATAGTGAATTTGATATTGATTCGCAATACATAGTTTTCTATAATCAGAAAGTTGGCCGGTTCAGGCTTCCTTATAAAATAGAAAATGATTCCTTGAAATACCTTACGAGTCCGTACGCGGCTAAAATTACAAACTATGGTGATTCCGTACTTCTTGAAGGCAACGACAGTACTAAAGCTACTTTACGCAGGTTTAAAGAACCGAATGCTCCTTTTAAGACAATTCCTGAAGAAAAAGATTCTTTATCATTTGTATCCTACATCACAGATTTCGATAAAAGATTAATCCGGGAGTTTGAGAAAGCCGGAATAAAGATTTCTGATGGCATGGAAAAGCCTGAGGAGCCTGCATATGAAGAACTGTTAAAAAAAAAGATCAGTAACAAATAGAAAGACGACCTAAGTTAGCTTCCCAGGCTAAGTACAAACTTCAATTACGAATTGATAAGAAGCCTGCAAATTAATGATTTGCAGGCTTCCTGTTGCTCCCCCACTTCCAAATCATACACGCCCACATTACCTTGCATCGAAATCCTCAGTCCACCCTATCATAAAATTCAGATTTATAGGTTTTTACAAAACAAATTGTCTCGAAAAATGCTTCTATTTAACTTTGTCCCGAAAAGTACAGTGATCACCTTAAATAACAAATCCGGGCAAACCACTACCATTTAAAAGATGATCAAATAAGTCGTATCTTACCTGTTAATCAGCACAATGACAAAGAGATACGGGTTGAGCGTGCAGGATACCCGTAAACCAGGCGCGAGAGTAGTCCAAATCCGGTTGGTATTGGAAAATAATGAATAATATGAATTCACAGGAGAAAGTATTAAGCTGTTACAATAAGGTAGCCGACGATTATGCAGCTGATCGTTGGGACGAACTCTCAAAAAAAAATCTGGACCGTTTGTTATTGACAGAATTTGCAGCTGTGAATAAAGACAAAGGGCAATGTGCCGACTTTGGCTGTGGTCCCGGACAAACAACAAAATTTCTATACGAAAATGGTATAAAAGACATCGTCGGCATTGACCTGTCGCCAGCTATGATTAGCGCCGCCCAAAGGCTTTCTCCTGAGGTTCGATTTGAGACCGGCGACATGCTGAACATCGCCTATCCGCCAGAATATTTTGGAAGCGTACTTGCGTTCTATTCCATCGTACATTTTGATATTGAACAGGTCAGAAAGTGTTTCGGAGAAATAAACCGGGTATTGAAGACCGGGGGGAGTTTTTTATTTTCCTTTCACGCAGGAGATCAAATCGTTCATTTTGACAAAGCTCATGACAAAGAAATCGATATTGATTTATATTTTTTTCAAACAGATGATATCATAGAATTACTCTCTGGAACGGGTTTTAATATCATTGATGCCATAGAGAGGCGCCCACATGAAAGCATGGAATATCCGACCAGGAGAGCCTATATCTGGGCGGAGAAAATTTAACCGCCATCTCAGGAAACTTGGTTTCCCTAACCCTAAAGTACAGATTTAAAATATTTTACCTAAATTCTTTGAAATACAAAGTACTTTTATTTAACTTTGTAACGCAAAGTACTTTTATCTAAATCAGAAAAGGAATTAAAAAGCAGTAGAGAAAGTACAAAGCACAGCAAATGGGAATAAAAACAAAACTTAATAACCAATAAAACTAAACATCATGACCCAGAGAAAAAATTTAACGGCTCAGTCGGTTCATCCGGTTTCATTAGGCGGCCGGCTCCTGCTCGGCGCAGGAATTGCTTTAATTCTAATCACGGTTTTTCTACTTCAGGTTAAGGGGGCAAACCCGGAATGGGGAGAATTATGGATGCTTAGACCTTTGATTATAGTACCCCTCGCAGGCGCAATGGGTGCTGCATTTTATTTCTTTATGGACCACCTGCGTGATGAAGGCGGCTGGAGAAAAATATTGGCCAATGTATTAAGCCTGGTTGTATACCTCATCGCGTTATGGTTGGGTACGGTTCTGGGATTAGATGGCACTTTGTGGAATTAAACTAAAAAAGCACACCATCATGAAAGACGAAATAATCAACCATCTAAACGAGCCCGGACACCTTGAAAAGATGTACCGTAGCAACAAGTTAACTTTTAAACGGGAGTTCGGTTTACTATATTCAGAACTTAAAGGCAATCCAATCGCTGATTTCTGGAATGAAAGACTCAATTACAAAAGCGATGAAAGCTATAAAGGCACAGGAAAGGAGTTATTATTTATTATCATTGCTGCCCTGATCGCAGGTCTTATTGCAAAGTTGCCGGCATTTCTAGCTTTAAATGAAGAATCTTTTTATCAAAGGAACGTCGGTTTTATCATTTTTCCGGTGTTATCTGCTTACTTTGCCTGGAAGAACAAATTATCAACCGGAAAAATCGCCTTCATTGCGGTCACCATTCTTGCTGGAATCCTGTTTATCAACCTTTTACCTCAGGTTAAGAAAAGCGATACCCTGATTTTATCCTGTATTCATCTACTCTTGTTTTTATGGTCCATATTGGGTTTTGCTTTTGTGGCAGAGCATAGAAATAACGACGAGAAGCGGCTCAGCTATTTAAGGTATAACGGAGACCTGGTGGTGATGACCACACTAATCCTGATCGCAGGTGGCCTGATGACTGCCATAACCATTGGTCTTTTCTCTCTGATTGGCTTTAATATCGAAAAGTATTATTTTGATTATGTGGGGATTTTCGGGCTTGCCGCTGCACCAATTGCAGGCACCTATCTTGTCCAGACCAATCCACAACTGGTCGGTAGAGTTTCACCTGTAATTGCCAGACTATTCAGTCCTTTGGTATTGGTAATGCTCATCATTTATCTGCTGGCTATCGTTTATTCAGGTAAAAGTCCTTATACCGACCGGGAATTCTTACTCATATTTAATGCTTTATTAATCGGTGTTATGGCCATCATTTTCTTTTCCATTGCCGAAACGGCTAAGAACACTGCAAATTATGCGGAAACCTGGGTTCTCTTTCTGCTATCTATTGTTACCATCGTGCTCAATAGCATTGCGCTTTCTGCCATTTTGTTCCGGATTTCCGAATGGGGAATCACTCCAAACAGAGCGGCGGTGCTGGGTGGCAATGTTTTGATTTTGATCAACCTGATTTTGGTAACCCTGAAACTTTACAGGGTGCTTTCCAAAAAATCCGACCTAAATGGGGTGGGAAAGGTTATTGCTTTTTACCTGCCTGTTTACTGCGTATGGACCATTATTGTCACCTTTATATTTCCGTTTATATTTGGCTATAAATAAAAAGACAGTGTGCATTATAGGTTGAGCCTCGTCATTCAATATCATCAGTTCTTCCCTTAATTCAAAAATATTTCATCGACAAACAGCCATGCTGGCTCCCCTTTACCCGGATGCCAGTTCGGAAGTACTTTCAGATTTTTAGCAACGATCTTCAGATAAGAAATACCTTGCGCTTTAAATTTCGCTTCGACTTTTACCAATGCCCGTTCCGCTCCATTTTTGGTCGCTTCCGGTTTTACTTTACTCAATAGGCGAAGGTTGTTTTTCTCCGAACCTCCCCAGATCTCGACCTCTGTTGGCGGAAAAATATACGTGGGCACCAGCCTCATTACATTTAAAACCACGGATTGTATCATTAATGGTTGCTTGAAAAAGAATAAGGCCTCCATATTATTCTTTCTAAAACCTACCCATTTTCCGGAATTGATCTCATAATCTCCTAACTGGTGATCTGACAGGGTTTTGGATGCTCCGGCGCTATATTTATCTTCAGGGGGCAAAAGAAACTGGATCGTGTCTGCCTGATAACTGCTCTTATAGAAATTAGCGCTAAAGGTCTCACTGCCATACCAGCCTGATTTATACGCTTTCGCTTTTAAGGTTGTATTTTCTTTAATCAGAACCGACTGATCAAATAACTTCGATTTCAGGCTGTCCGGCTCTGTTCCATCTGTAGTATAGCGGATTTGAACGCCATTGATCGGATGTTTCATCTGCAAAGCAAGCGATGTTTTGAAAACAGTAACGTCTGTGGTGACGCGTGGCTGATTTAACCGGATCGGATGTTTACCATCATCTTTAAAACCGGAAATCACTGCGATTTTAGGATTCGCTTTCTGCAATTGCTGCAGATCAGCTTCGCTCAGTCCGGTATTCCATAACATCAGCTTTTTAAGGCTTTTGATATTGCCGATCTGTTTTACAAAACCAGAATTCAGCTTCGTTCCTGATATAGAAAGCGTACGTAAATATTTTAAGGCCTGCAGCTCTTTTAAACCCGAGCCTGTGATATTGGTAAAATTCAGGTTCAGTTCTCTCAGATTTTCAAAGCGCGCAATTGTTTTCAACTCCTCATCACGCACTGGCAATCCTTTCAGATCCAGGGAAACAATTTGCTTTTTAACCTCTTCCAGTTCTTTTACAGCCTCTGGCTTATATTCACTTCTGTTATAAATATTCACCGCCAGTGCCGGCGATTCCTTCGCCACTGCATATACAATCCGGTAATTGTTGTTCAGTTTTTTAACCGCACTTTCATCCGCAGCTGCAAAGGCATACTTTTCTTCAGTAGTTTCCGATGGTGCCAGGAAAGTAGTCGCCAGGACCCTTAAAGAATCGTTTACAGGCAAATCAACCACTTTTTTCTTCAGCTCTGCATTTCCTTTAATCCATAAGCGCAAAAGCGCGATTTCTTCATTGCTCAGCTGGTCTTTTCCTTTCGGAGGCATGTGTTTTTTATCCTCCATGGGCAAATGGATCCGTTCCAGGAGCAAGCTGATTTCGGGTTTCCCGGGAACAAATAACTTCCCGCTTTTCCCTCCTTTAAGCAGCGCGGATACATTGTGCATCATCAAACTTCCTTTTGCCTTTTCCAGATTATGACAACTTAAACATTTTTGAGAAAAGACAGGAAGGATGACATCTTCAAATACCCTGGCCTCCGCTACAGGGACTTTAGGCAAAGCTTCCGCTCCTGTTACAGATTCCAGCACGAAATTGTCTCCGTGTGTTAAGGAGGCCCCATAGTGGCCTGCAAGAATGATACATAAGGTAGTCGCGATCGCTCCTATCCTGGCCAGCTTAACCTTATACCAGGAAGTATTTCTACACCAGTAGACGATGGAAGCCACAAAGACGATGCTTACCCCTGTCCATTTATGCCATTGGAGCAGACTTCCGGAATAGCCATCTTCTTTCGACAAGAACAAGCCCATGATCACTGTCAGCGCCGAAAAAAGCGTTCCCGAAAGCAATAGACCGGAAGTAAAATTCTGATACAACGGTTCTTTAAGATAAGCTTCTTTAAACCGGAAAAACTCCAGTAACATCGCCAGCATCAGGATGACAATCGGGAAATGCAGGATCATTGGATGCATTCTTCCAAAAGGCTGCAACCAGTAGGGTACTCCTATTTTATCCTCAAAAGCAAGTAAAAAGACAATAAAGACAATAGCTGCAAACAAGACATGCTCCGCAAAACCTTTAAAAGTAATCCTCATAAATAAAAATTATACCCTTGTAAATTTATAAGGATAGACTTTCCCCGAAGCCCATTGTGCGACATACAGGTTTTCATCATTATCAACACAGACATCATGCGGGTTTAACAAAATCTTTTCTGCCTGCGACATGGGCTGTAATATCCCATCTTTATATACCGGTTCGGTTCCACCCAGATTGGAAACCACTTTGTTATTTTTATCCAGGATTGTCGTAAAACCACTTCCTTCTTTGTTCAGGTCCGGCGAACGCAACACAGCAGCATAGAGGTAGTCATTTTTAATCACCGGTCTGCAAACACAGGCTCCCGGAAGCTGGATAATTTCCTTCAGGTTACCCTGAAGATCAAAACGTTTAAAACAATTCCTTGTGCGATCGGTCACCAACAAAGAAGGGGTCCCCTGACGCTTATCGATACATACACCATGGGCATTGTCCAGGTGTTTTGTTTCCGACCCTCTGCCACCAAAATAGCTGAGTAATTTTCCGTCGGCACTATAGTGAAAAACATATTGCAAGCCATAACCATCAGCAATAAAGAAATCTCCATTGTCAGCCACCGCTGTCTCGGTCGGCACAAACTCCTCCTTTTTTTGATACAAACCTGTCTCCATAGGACATTCAATCGTCATCAGAATTTTTCCATCGAGGCCTGTTTTATAAACCTGATGTCTGTTCGTATCCGTGATAAAAAGATAGTCCTTACCATTTTCTTTTGCCAGGGTAAGCCCATGTGCTCCCGGAAATTCATGTCCCCAGGAATCCAGCAATTTGCCCGATTTATTATAGATTAGGATATTGTTTTTGGTCTCATTAGTTAGTAAAATGATTCGTCCTTTTGAATCCTGCACCATTTCATGACAATCGTTTACCGGATTTTTCAAAGGGTTGAGCTGTCCCCATTTTGTATCCAGTCGGTAACGCATATCGTTATGCCCGTAAACAGGTCCCCCTGGCTTTGCAAACAGGTCCTTTGCAATAAAAAAGCTGGCTGAAATCACAGCAGTATGTTTTATAAATGTTCTTCTTTCCATAAAATATTTTAGATTAAAATGTCTTTTACGACCTTACCAGAAACATCCGTCAAGCGGTAACGGCGCCCCAAATGTTTAAAAGTCAGTTTTTCATGATTCAGTCCCAGCTGATGGAGCACGGTAGCCTGGAAATCATGTACATGCACAGGATTCGAAATGACGTTATAGCCAAACTCATCCGACTCTCCGTATACGATGCCCGGTTTTACGCCTCCTCCGGCCATCCAGATGCTAAAACAACGCGGATGGTGGTCTCTTCCGTAATTGTCTTTGGTCATCTTCCCCTGACTGTAATTGGTACGGCCAAACTCGCCACCCCAGATCACAAGTGTTTCATCCAGCAATCCCCTTTGTTTCAAATCGGTAATCAACGCCGCCGAAGCCTGATCCACATCTTTCGCCTGTCCTGCCATTTCCGAGGGAAGGTTTCCATGCTGGTCCCAACCCTGATGGTACAACTGAACGAAGCGCACCCCATTTTCACTTAATTTTCTCGCCAGCAAACAATTGGCGGCAAAAGTTCCCGGCACCAGGCAATCGGGGCCATAAAGTTTAATGATATCGTCGGGTTCTTTACTGAGGTCTGTAATTTCCGGTACTGCAGTTTGCATTCTGTAGGCCATCTCATATTGCTGGACTTTCGCACTGATTTCCGGATCACCAAATTCCTGGTAAGAGATCTCGTTTAATTTAGCCAGATGATCCAACATTTTTCTTCTTTCAAACCTGTTTAATCCTTCGGGATCTTTCAGGTAGAGTACCGGATCTTCGCCACTGCTAAATTGTACGCCCTGATGGGTAGAATCCAGGAATCCATTGGTCCAGAGTTTGGAATAAACTCCCTGGCCATTGCCCTTACCCCTGGAAAGCAATACCGTGAAAGCAGGCAGGTTTTTATTTTCACTCCCCAGGCCGTAACTCAGCCATGCGCCCATGCTCGGCCTGTTGCCTTGCTGGGCACCCGTTTGAAAGAAAGTCAAGGCCGGATCGTGGTTGATCGCCTCGGTATGCATGGATTTGATGATACAAATATCGTCCACTACCTTCGCTGTATAAGGGAACAGGTCACTTACCCATGCCCTGGAATCACCGTATTGTTTGAAATCATAGTAGGAACCTACCAAAGGAAAAGAAGCCTGATTGGCCGTCATTCCGGTCAGGCGTTGCCCGGCACGGATAGACGCAGGAAGTTCCTGCCCCATCATCTCCCTGAGCTTAGGTTTATAATCAAAAGATTCCAGCTGTGAAGGCGCTCCGTTCTGAAACAGGTAAATCACTCTTTTCGCTTTAGGTGCGAAATCAGGAATTCCCGGAGGCAGGCTACTTTCGTCCATCCCGCCTGTAAAAAGATCAGGGATCAGTAATGATCCTAAAGCCACACTGCCAAGGCCTAAACTTAGCTTGGACAAGAAACGGCGCCTGTTAAAGTTAAGGCCATGTTCTAAAAAATCCTTTTCCATATATCAGGTTTTTGTAATCGTTTCTTCTAAATTGTAAATGGTCGTCATGACCCCCATCATTGCCGCAAGATTGCTTTTATTAATTTTCTCGGGAATCGGGTACTCCCCTACCGCCAGCACCTTTTCTGCCTTTGATTTTTGCGCAAAGACCTTTAACTGATCTGTATAGTAGGAACTCAGCAATTTGATTTCCTTTTCATTTGGATTCCGGCAAACGATCAGTCGAAATGCTTTAATCACTTTCGCCTCTACCGCAGTATTTTCCTGTAATAATTTTGCCGCCAATACACGGGAAGCCTCCAGCACGGTCGGATCGTTCAGCATTACCAATGCCTGTAAAGGTGTATTTGTATTTAACCGTTTCACCTCACACTGATCCCTGTTACTCGCATCAAAAATGGCCATTGTTGGAGGCGGTACCGTACGCTTAATAAAAGTATACATGCCTCTCCGGTATAAGCTCTGGCCATGGTCCTGCTTATAATTGGCCAGGATGCCACGTCCTGAAGTGGCTGCTTCCCAAAGTCCGCCGGGCTGGTAAGGTTTTACACTTGGCCCGCCGATGGTTTTCACCAGCAGTCCGCTGCTTGCCAATACCACATCTCTAACCGATTCGGCCGGGATCCGGTAACGTGGGGCCCTTGCCAGCAGGATATTTTCGGGATCTGTTCTTAGCTTTTCTGCAGATACGACAGCTGATTGTCTGTAAGTTGCAGAGCTGACGATTTGTTTCACCAAACGTTTGATGTTCCAGCCATGGTTCATAAAATCTACCGCCAGCCAGTCCAGCAATTCCGGATGGGAAGGCAACTCGCCCTGCATTCCAAAATCTCCTGAGGTCTTCACCAGGCCACGTCCAAAAAATTCCTGCCAGACCTGATTCACAAAGACCCTGGAGGTCAGCGGATTTTGTTTATCGAACAACCATTTAGATAACCCAAGTCTATTTTTAGCGTACTGCTTTCCGAAAGGCAAAACCGATTTAGGTGTTCCAGCCTCGACTTCCGTACCATGGGCATCATAGACTCCCCGGTTTAGGATGTATGTTTTTCTTAAAGTATCTCTATCGCCCATCACGGAAACGATCAAACGGCTCGTATCCTGCTTATTGACAAAGGATAAGATCTTTTTAACGTCCTCATTACTGATTTCCATCAAAGGCTTCTTGGCATAGGTTTCCGGTCCTCCAACTGTGGCTTCCAGTCCCACTTCCTTTACATTATTAAAGAAAGCAAATACCTGATAATATTCCTTTTGAGAGAAGGGATCGTATTTATGATCATGACAATGTGCACATTCTAAAGTGACCCCCAATAATGCTTTACCAAAGGCATTGGTCCGATCGGTCACATACTCTACACGGTATTCTTCGTCGATCACCCCACCCTCTTCTGTGATTTTATGGTTGCGGTTAAAGCCCGTAGCGAGCAATTGTTCTTTCGTCGCATCCGGCATGAGATCACCTGCAAGCTGCCAGGTAATGAACTGGTCGTAAGGTATATTTTTATTAAACGCATGAATCACCCAATCTCTCCATGGCCATTGAGAGCGGTAATTGTCGTCCTGATACCCATGGGAATCCGCATAACGGGAAACATCCAGCCAGTGAAGGGCCATTTTCTCACCATATGCAGGACTTTGCAACAACGATTCTACTACTTTCGCATAGGCATTACTGCTGCCATCGGCGAGAAATTTGTCCATGACATCTATACCGGGAGGTAAACCGGTCAGGTCGAGGCTGAGTCTTTTCAATAGCCTTTCTTTATCTGCTTCGGCATTGGGTTTTACCCCTTTTTGTTCCAGCTTTTCCAGGATAAAATGATCGATTTCATTCTTTGCCCAGTCTTCTGTTTTCACTTTAGGGATGGCCGGAGCTTTTGGAGGGTTAAAGGCCCAATGGCGTTCATATTTAGCACCTTGTCTGATCCATTTCTCTATCATAGAAATTTCATGGGCAGTCAGCTTCAGATTAGAAGATTTGGGTGGCATCATCAAGGCGGAGTCGGTAGAAGAAATGCGAAGAAAAACCTCAGAAGCCTCAGGTTTGAAAGGAACAAGCGCATGTGCAGAAGGGTTTTCCTTTAGTGCTTTATAAGCTTCTTCAGCGATATCAAGCCTTAGTCCTGCCTCCCGTTTGTTCGCATCGGGCCCATGACAGGTGAAACATTTATCAGACAGAATTGGTCGGACATGAAAGTTATAGCTGACCTTATCCGGTATCTGCTCCTCAACAACCTGACTGGCCGACGAATTGCAGGCCTGTATGGTATATACAACCGCCACAAACGCCAGCATTAAATAAAAAAGCCTGCGATACATACAAAGATTTATTTGGTTTCTTGTGTTGATCAATTTAATTCCCAACCCTATCCATAAATTTATGATAAAATGATTAAAAATTTGATGGATTTTACAAGGAAAAAGATGGACTATGCTTTGATTTCCTTTACTTTCTTAATCGGTAATCGCTTCCCATAACTTAACTGACGCCAGATCCACTCCATAGGACCATAGTTATAATGGCTTAACCACCATTTGCTAATGAATATCTGGGCAACAAAAACCGTTACCGCAGCCAAGACATAAAACCAGTAGGGTTTCGTATTAAACCACCCGAACCCAACATTTAAAAACAGGAATGTTGCGATCACATTTTGCGTCATATAATTGGTCAGGGTCATCTTGCCCATAAATTGCAATCCAGAAAAAACGGACTTTAGCTTGCCACTGATATAAAGCCAGCAAATACCAGACATGATACTCAGCATGGTACTTAAAATCACCCAAAACCCGGGCCTAAAAAATTTTAGTAGTTTCAACTCATGGCTAGCCGCCATCTTTAACACGACATTTAAGATAATCGCCGCTGCCAGACTGATCCAAAACAAGGTTTTTAATTGCTTTTTAAACTCGGGCAATCTGTCAAAAAAGCCAATCCGCTGGGCAGCAAAACCAAGCAACATACAGGCAAACATCACAATGTGAACAGTGATTGCATATTGGGGATTGATCACTTCCAGGAAATAAGTTCCCTTGAGGTTCATGACAAATACATCAATCCAATTGTGACTGTAATAAAGCGGCAAAATTTTCGCCATCTCTTTACTGTTGTCATAATGAGAAACAGAAGCCAGCCAGGCCGAAACAAAGGGAACAATGAGCAGCAATAAAATACTTGTTCTAAAGGCTGTTTTTGCAGATGCCTGATAAAACAGCAACAATACCAGACCTAAAAAAGCATAGTCTTTTAAAATATCGCCAAACCAAAAGGCAGAATTGATGAAGGCAAGAACAAACAGCCAGAACATCCGTTTAGAAAAAAATAAGAATGGATTTTTGCCTTTCTCTGCGATGTTATTCATTAAGACGGCAAAGCCATAGCCAAATAATACGCTCAGTAAGGTCCATGATTTTGCGGCAAAAAAGTACTGATTTACCAGGGCCAGGACATCCGATACTTTATCCGGAGCATGTTTTATGGGCTTCCCTATGCCAAAGTAATCGACGTAATTTCCGATGGCTACACCAAGCAAGGCCCATGCCCGCAGAATGTCGACTATAACTGTTCTTTCCTTAGACTTAACAGGCTGGATGATTGTACTTTCCGTCATCCTTAAATATAAAAATATTTAAACCATTATTCTACGGGGAAATATTATTTTTTTCAAATTGCATTCGGATTATTTAGCTTTTGCCGCCGCATTCACCAAAGCGGCCAATCCGGCTTCCATCGTTTTTTTAATGCCTTTACTCTTATCCGTTAAGCCATGTCTTTCTGCCATCCAATTGACATCATTATAGTGTAGCCAGACCTTTCCTGTCTCATCTTCCCAAACCAATACTTTTAGCGGCAGGTCAAGGCCGGAAATCTGCTGATCCTGCATCAATATGGTTCCTGCTTTAGGATTTCCGAAAAAGATCAGTTCCGTTGGCCTCAATTGTAAGCCTTGTTTAACCGCATTTTCTGCATGATCCATCCTCAGAAAAACCGTCATCCCTTTTGATTCCACAGCCGCTACCAATCTGTTCATGGTTTCTTTGACTCCATAATCACTCTGTACATTAATCAATCCCTTCCCAACCTTTTTATCTATATGGCTTTCGGGCAGCGTTTTTTTTATTTGCTGGGCAAATGACAGCTGGATAATTAAAGTGGCAAATAACAACAAGCCTGTTTTTTTCTTCATTTCATGTGGTTAAATAGGTAGCATCTAAATGCTATTTAAACATGCAACAGCACGCTTATTTTGTTTGATGATAATGATAAGAAAAACAAACCACAAGAAAGAAATCACGAAGTAATGTAGCTAATTCGTTGCTGCCGAAAAAGTGCAGATCCTAAGGCCTTACCTGCAAATCGCTAAGGTTTAAGTAAGCTGTTGCCCTTTACGATACGATACAGGAGACAGTCCGGTATGTTTTTTAAAGTAATTGCTGAAATGGGCGGATTCAGAAAACCCCAAAAGAAAGGCCATCTCTTTGATTGAAACCGGCGACTGCTGTAATAATGATTTTGCTTCTGCGATTGTTTTCTCTGCAATCCAGGTACCGATGGCTTTTCCTGTTTTGCTTTTCAGCACATGACTTAAATAGTTGGGATGCAGATTTTGAGCATCTGCATATTCCTGAACACGAAAAACCTGGCTTATTTTTCCGGCGCTTAAATCCCGGTAATGTTTTTCAAGGTTCTGTTTAAAAATTTTAACGATCTGAGAACTTCTGTCGCCTTCATAAATCGGGTTATAATCTTTCCAGAAGTATTCTTTTATTTTCCATAACAAGACAACAAACAGGTTTCCTATGATCCTGTTCCGGTACGGAGAAGCTGCTAAATATTCCTTTCGGATCTGCAGGTACAATTGTTCAAATTCAGAGAATGATTCCGGGGCCAGCAGTCTTGGCAAAACTGTTTCCGCCAGGAGAAAAGGAAACTCTTCGAAAACATCATGATGTACATTTTCCTTTAAAAAAGATTCACTGAGGGTGATCAGACAGACCTCCTTCAGGTCCTTCCATTCATGGGATTTATAATGGCCGGGATTGGTGAAATAAATCGTTCCGGGCAAGGTATCGAAAACAAGTTCGTCGGTGGTGTATTGACCATGCCCGTCTTTCACGAAAACAAAAGAGAAAAAGTTGGCCCTGTAAACCGGAGATTTAAAAGGAAGATCCAGGTGAATGTCCTGCAAATGATGAATGGTAAAATCAATTTTCTCATCAATTTCATCTACCGGCAACCCAAAATGAAGGTACTGCTTTAACAAGGAATTAAAGACTGGTTTCTTTTCTGTTTCTTTCATTTGAACTTGCCGGATAAAGCTATTCATCCGCCTATCCAGCCTTAAAAGTAGCAACAAATTCCCAGAATAACTTCTCCCTTTATCCAGAAAAGCCCTTCCTGTTTAAAACCTCAGGTTAACGACGGTCCCGGGACTTTTAAATTCCATACCAATATCTTGTGCAAATGAAAAAGAAACGAGTATATATAACGACTATTAGGAAATAATCAGGATTAAAAAAAAGACCGCCTGAAGATAATTCTCCAGACGGTCAGTTTCAACAATTTATTTATACGTTATGCTACTGCATCAATCGCTTCACGTAAGCCTTTTGCCGCAGCTGCAGGATCTTCTGCACCATAAATGGCTGCACCAGCTACTGCTACGATTGCACCAGCTTTAATTACCGCAGTCACGTTATTGAGGTTTACACCACCTGCAATAGAAACCGGAACACCTGCTTTTGCCGCTTCATCGATCAACACCTGGATGGAATATCCTTCGGTCCATTGCTCATCTAAACCTGCATGTAACTCTACAAACTCAGCGCCCAATGCGATCGCTTCCTGAGCACGTTTAACACGGTCAGCCACGCCAATGGTATCTACCACCACACCTTTACCGTGTGCTTTTCCTGCTTTAATCGCACCAGCGATGGTAGCATCGCCTGCGGCACCTAAAACCGTTACCAGATCTGCACCTGCTTTAAATGCGATATCCGCTTCCAATTCTCCGGCATCCATTGTTTTTAGATCAGCAAAAACGAGTTTGTCCGGATAAGCTGCCTTCATGGCTGTCACCACAGCTAAACCTTCTTTTTTAATGAGAGGGGTACCTAATTCAATAATATCAATATAGGGAGCAATCTTGGCCACCAATGCCAATGCTTCTGTTGTACTCAATAAATCTATTGCTACTTGTAATTTTGCCATAATATGATTTGTTTTTATTTCTATTCCGATTCTTTTCTATTCAAGTTCTTTATTACTTATTCCAGGTTCGCATGTCTTTTCCAAAGTACTGCTGCCGGAACCTCTTTTTCTGCCCACATCGTTTGAAAGATCGCATCGGTAAGCAGCCACAATCCCTGTTCAAATAAGCTTCCGGCATATTGTTCAGAAATACTTTTGCCATGGTCTTCTTTCTGTGCAGCAGGAAGAATGATCGTATGTGCGGCTAATTTTGCCAGGGGCGAATCCAATGTGGTAGAAAATGAAAGCACCTTGGCGCCTACCTTTACGGCCTTTTCTGCAGCGGTCAAAATGGAGGAAGTGGTACCTGAACCGGAGGCTGCAATCAAAAGATCTCCAGCGCCAATTGCGGGAGTCGTGATTTCACCCACCACAAACACTTTCAGTCCGAAATGCATTAAGCGCATTGCGGCAGCCTTTAAAGCTAGTCCAGAGCGTCCGGCGGCAATTAAAAACAGGCGATCTGCACTATACACATAGGGAATAAAAGTAGCGACCTGCGTAAAATCTATCTTTGCCGACAAACTGAGCTGTTCCTTTAAAATCAACTCCATATTTGCCTTGATTGCTATTGAAAAATTCTGTTCTTTCATGATTTCCCCGATCTTTATGGCGCAAAGGTATCTTCAGCAAATCCCTCATCCCTTATACATTCTGCGCATTATATTGGATTATCTGGAAAAAAGACAGGCCCTTTAGAAATAAGTCCACCTGAATGTCCGGATTATCCAATGCACCAACTGCGGATACCTTATATTTGTATCCTCAATGAAAGAACAGACCGTACTTGGATTAGAAAAATCCCTGATCTATATCAGGAACCTGGAAAATTGTCCACCCAGTTACCTCAATGATCCGGGGAGAAAGGATTTCTTTGAAATCGTCTGGTTAAAAAATGAATATCCTTTACATGCGACCAAAGAAGGAGAAGAACTGGGAAACTGGATCTATCTGATTCCCCCTTACCGCGTACATCAATTGAACAAAGCAGGAAAAAACGGCGTTTTACTTTCTTTCAAAAGAGACTTTCTTGGAGAAGAGGATAAAGAGTTTTACCTGGATATCTTTAAGATTTTCAACATTCAGGGAGAGTTCTCCTTTCTGCCACTCCAGCTTGAAAATGCAGCGGAACTGGAAAAGATCTATGCCCTGATGGAAGAGGAATACCTGCTTCAGCAAAACAATTTCTCCATCCTGAAAGCTATGTTAAAAGTTTTTCTGCTGAAACTCATCCGCATTAAGGAACATGTTTTTACCAGTCAGGACCTCAATCAAAAACGGGTATATGAGTTTATGCTGTTACTGGAAGACAATTACCTTCAGGAACGCAATGCGGATTTCTACGCCGCAGCATTAAATTTAAGCTCAAAACGCCTGAATCAGGTGCTGAAGGAAAAACTCCATAAAACCAGCATGCAACTGATCCACGACCGGATCATATTAGAGGCCAAAAGAAAGATCATTCATAGCGAGCAATCTTTAAAGCAAATTGCTTACGACCTGAATTTCACAGACCGGCCTTATTTCAGCAGATTTTTCAAGAAACAAACCGGACAATCCCCTGAAGAGTTTCAGAAACACGCCAGAAATCACATTGCCTCAAAATTCAATACCCTGGTCTGAGGCCTCCTCGTCTACCTGTTTTCTTAACCTGTTGATCAATTGCGGACTAACACCAAGATAGCTGGCCACGTCATTCAAAGGAACCCGCAAGGCGATATCGGGTTGGTCATTTATAAATTCTTCATAACGGAGCGAGGGTTCCATTTCAAGATAGGCATTCCTGATCTGGTTTTTCTCCATCAGAGATCGCTGAATAATTTCATCAATCAATACCTTTAGGTAGGGCAAACGCTTATACAAGCTGATCAGGTTCTTTTTAGAAATCGCCAGGACCTGAACATTACAGACTGCCTGAATCAATTCAGGGGCAGGAACTTCATGGTTAAAGCTATTTAAAAGCGTACAAAACTGATCTGCCGGCAATAAGTAACGGGTCAGTTCTTTCCCTGCTGCCTGATGTACCAGAATCCGGAGAATCCCATCACAGATAAAGAAAAGTTCCGAACAGACCTTCATTCCTCCAAAGAGGTAACTCCCTTCGGGAAAGGTTTTATACTCAAATTCAGCGGAAATCAATTCCTGATCTGCTTCGCGGATTGGCTTGTACAATTGGAGAAAAGAGATCAGCTGGTTCGACATCAATTCAAATATCTATTTTTTTATGGTAAAACCATAATCTGTAAATCTTACATTTCACTGTTTATACTATTTTGTATAAACAGTGAAAGAGCCGTACCTTTGTCAGGTAAATTATTGCGATTATAATAGTTAAAAGACCGATATCATGAATGAAGATTTAAATATGCTTGAGCAAACCGCACTAAATGATTACAAGTACGGCTTTGTTACAGATATTGATACGGATATTATTCCCAAAGGACTCAGTGAGGCTGTTGTGGAGCTCATTTCAAAAAAGAAGAACGAACCGGAATGGATGCTGAACTGGCGCCTGAAAGCCTATGCACACTGGCTGAAGCTGGAAGAACCCAAATGGCCCAATGTGAAATACCCTCCTATCAATTACCAGGATATCATTTATTATGCTGCCCCGAAAAAGAAAGAGCAGCTCAATAGCCTCGATGAGGTAGATCCTGAATTGCTCCGTACTTTTGAGAAGCTGGGCATTTCATTAAATGAACAAAAAAGGCTGACTGGTGTTGCAGTTGATGTTGTCATGGACAGCGTTTCCATTGCCACCTCTTTTAAAGAGCAGCTTTCTGAAATAGGCGTTATTTTCTGCTCCATCAGTGAGGCAATTCAAAAACATCCGGAACTGGTAAAAAAACACCTGGGCTCGGTAGTGCCGATGACAGACAATTACTTTGCGGCCTTAAATTCGGCAGTTTTCACCGATGGGTCCTTCTGCTATATCCCTAAAGGGGTGCGATGCCCAATGGAGCTTTCTACCTATTTCCGGATCAATGCAGAAAATTCAGGTCAGTTTGAACGGACCCTGATCATTGCAGAAGAAGAAAGTTATGTCAGCTATCTGGAAGGATGTACCGCTCCGATGAGGGACGAGAATCAGCTGCATGCGGCTGTCGTTGAACTGGTAGCGATGAAAAAGGCAGAGATCAAATACTCTACTGTTCAAAACTGGTATCCTGGGGATAAAGACGGGAACGGCGGAATTTATAATTTCGTTACCAAACGGGGCATGTGTCAGGGTGAACATTCGAAAATCTCCTGGACACAGGTGGAAACCGGATCGGCCATTACCTGGAAGTACCCAAGCGTAATTCTTAAAGGAGACCATTCTATAGGTGAATTTTATTCAGTAGCTTTTACCAACCATCACCAACAGGCAGATACCGGAACGAAAATGATTCACCTTGGGAAAAATACCCGCAGCAGAATTGTTTCCAAAGGTATTTCCGCCGGACAAAGTCAGAATAGTTACCGCGGTTTGGTCCGTGCAAGTAAAGGAGCCACCAATGCCAGAAATTATTCACAATGTGATTCCCTTCTGCTGGGCGATAAATGTGGTGCCCATACCTTCCCTTATATAGAAGTAAAAAACAAAACCGCCATTGTAGAACATGAAGCAACGACCTCCAAAATCGGAGAAGATCAATTGTTCTATTGCAGACAGCGGGGAATAGATGCGGAAACAGCCGTAGCCCTGATTGTCAATGGATTTGCCAAAGAAGTGATGAACCAGTTGCCTATGGAGTTTGCCATAGAGGCCCAAAAACTACTTGCCATCAGTATGGAAGGCAGTGTAGGATAATTTAAGTACCCATAAAAATTTACAAGACATGTTATCAATTAAAAATATACACGCAAATATTGAAGGTAAGGAAATCCTGAAAGGAATTAACCTTGAGATTAAAGCGGGAGAAGTTCATGCCATTATGGGACCTAATGGTTCCGGCAAAAGTACCCTTGCCTCCGTACTTGCAGGAAGAGAAGAATATGAAGTAACTGAAGGTGAAGTGACCTTCCTGGAAAAAGATTTATTGGAGCTTTCTACAGAAGACAGGGCACGCGAAGGCCTTTTCCTTGCCTTTCAATACCCTGTAGAAATCCCCGGAGTAAGCACCACCAATTTCATTAAAGCTGCCGTAAATGAAAAACGTAAGTATCAGGGTGAAGAACCCTTAGATGCAGTGGCCTTCTTAAAAATGATGAAGCAAAAGATGGCTTTAGTGGAAATCGATCAATCACTCCTTAGCCGTTCCATCAATGAAGGTTTCTCCGGTGGAGAAAAGAAAAGAAATGAAGTTTTTCAGATGGCGATGTTAGAGCCCAAACTGGCCATCCTTGATGAAACAGATTCAGGACTCGACATTGATGCTTTACGCATCGTGGCAAACGGGATCAATAAGCTGAGAAATGAAAACCGTGCTATTTTGCTCATCACCCACTATCAACGCTTGCTGGATTATATTCAACCTGATTATGTGCATGTCCTTTACAACGGAAAGATTGTAAAATCCGGAACGAAAGAACTGGCATTGGAACTGGAAGATAAAGGATACGATTTTATTACGGATGAAGCAGATTTAGCAGCCAGTCTGTAAGCAGATCATCATCAAAAAAGGAAGATAATGACGAATGTAAATTATTTTAAAGATCAGTTTGAGCAACTTCAGGACTCCGGTCCCGCAACTGCCATTGCTGAACTCAGAACCGATGGTTTCCAAACCTTTAACAAATCAGGCTTACCGACTTACAAGTTGGAAGAATGGAAATACACCAATATCAGCAGTTTATTTGACAAAGATTATCAGTTTGCAAACGAGGCCCCGGCGGTTCAGCTTTCGGATATAGATGCCATTCGCCTGGCGGGCCATGAGCAGGCCAATGAACTGGTTTTCGTGAACGGAAGATTTGTCCCTGCCCTGTCGACCATTCGTTCTAGGGAATCTCAACTGGTCATCTTAGCTTTGGAAGAAGCTGCAAAAGGGAAATATGAGCAGCTGGTTAAAGCGCACCTGGGACAAAGCAGTGAATACCTGAAGGACGGAATCCATGCCCTGAATACCTCTTTTATACAGGACGGTCTGTTTCTTTTGATCCCTAAAGGACAGCAATTAACGCACCCGGTTTATATCTACCATATTGCGGATGCAAGGCAGCAAAACACACTTTCTCAACCCCGCAGTTTGATCTTTGTAGAAGAAAATGCAAAATTACAGCTAACGGAAACTTATACCACACTAGGTACAGCAGAAAGCTTTACCAATGAGGTCCTGGAAGTAGTGGTGAAGGAAAATGCGTTTGTAGAATATTATAAAATCCAACACGACGGTTTAAATGCCAGTCAGGTAGGCAGCACACATATTCACCAGATTGGCAGAAGTTATGTACATACAGTAGTGGTTTCTCTGAACGGTGGCGTAATTCGCAACAACCTGAACCTGATACTGGATGCTGCAGGTAACGAAACCCATCTTTATGGATTGTACCTCCTAAAAGGGAAGAGTCATGTAGACAACCATACCTTAGTAGACAATAAACGGCCAAACTGCTTTAGTAACCAGCTCTATAAAGGAATTGCGGGTGATGATTCGACAGGTGTTTTCAGTGGAAGAATCATTGTACAACCTGATGCACAGAAGACAAATGCCTACCAATCCAACAAAAACATCATCTTATCTGATCAGGCGACCATCAATACCAAACCGCAACTGGAGATTTTTGCAGACGATGTCAAATGTTCACACGGCTGTACCGTTGGTCAACTGGATGAAGAAGCTTTGTTCTACCTAAGGGCAAGGGGAATTCCTAAGGAAGCGGCAGAAGTATTATTATTGGAGGCTTATGCAGCTGATATCCTGGATCAGATTAAACCGGAGCCCTTACGCAATCATATAGCAGAACTGATTTACGAACACTTATCTATATCATAAAATGACACAGATAGATTCCATAGCACTGGATTTAGACCTGCAAGCAATCAGGTCCCAGTTTCCCATTCTCAGCAGAACGGTAAATGATAAACCATTGGTTTATCTGGACAATGCTGCGACCTCCCAAAAGCCACAATGCGTAATTGATGCGCTGAGTGATTATTATGGGCGTTATAACGCGAACATTCACCGTGGCATCCATACCCTCGCTGAAGAAGCGACTTTGGCCTATGAGGCCACACGTTTTGCAGTACAGGAGTTCATTGGAGCAGCATCGGCAGAAGAAATTATCTTCAGCAGGGGGACGACAGAAGGAATCAATCTCGTAGCTTATACCTGGGGTCGTCAGCACCTAAAAGCTGGTGATGAAATCCTGATTTCCGGAATGGAACACCATTCGAATATCGTCCCATGGCAAATCCTTTGTCAGGAGAAAAATGCCGTATTAAAGGTGATTCCAGTTAGCGAGGAAGGGGAACTCTCTATGGAGAATTACAACAGCCTGTTGACAGAGAAAACCAAACTGGTTTCCATTGTTCAGGTCTCCAATGCCCTGGGAACGGTGAATCCGGTAAAAGAAATGATTGATGCCGCACATGCGGTAGGTGCAAAAGTATTGGTAGACGGGGCACAGTCTGCAGTACACCTGGACATTGATGTTCAGGCGCTGGATTGCGACTTCTTTGCCTTTTCGGGCCATAAAGTATATGCGCCAACAGGGATCGGTGTACTTTACGGAAAAAAGGAATTGCTGGACAGCATGCCGGTATTCCACGGTGGCGGAGAAATGATTAAGGAAGTCACTTTTGAAGAAACGACCTATAATGACCTTCCTTATAAATATGAAGCAGGCACACCAAACATTGCTGATACCATTGCCTTAAAAACAGCATTGGACTACATTCAAAATATAGGTAAGGCTGCCATCAGAAAGCATGAAAACGAGCTATTGGTTTATGCAACGGCACAGTTGGAAAACATTCCTGGTTTGCGCATCATTGGGAAAGCCAAAGAAAAGGTAAGTCTGGTTTCTTTCATCGTTAAAGGCATCCACCCTCAGGACATTGGCATTTTGCTGGATAATCTGGGAATTGCAGTAAGAACAGGACACCATTGTACACAACCACTAATGAAACGTTTTGGTATTCCAGGAACTGTTAGGGCTTCCTTTGCACTTTACAATACCAAAGAAGAAATAGATATCCTGATTGCAGGTATGCACAAATCCATTAAAATGTTATCCTGATGAGTCAGCAACCAATTCTCGAAATAGAAAAAGAGATTATCGAAGATTTCTCCCTGTTTGACAGCTGGGAAGATAAATATGAGTACATTATTGACCTGGGGAAAAAACTCCCTGCACTGGAAGAAGAATATAAGATCGCAGACAATAAAATTAAGGGTTGCCAGTCTACCGTTTGGCTGGCCGCAGCACATGAAGATGGCCGGGTATTTTTTAAAGCAGACAGTGATGCGGTGATCGTAAAAGGTTTGGTGAGCATGCTCATCAAAGTATTATCGGGACATCGCCCTGAAGAAATTCTGGAAGCCAGACTGGACTTTATCCGGGAAATAGGAATGATGACTCACCTGGCACAAACCCGTTCTAACGGGCTGCTGGCAATGATTAAACAAATGAAAAATTATGCCTTCGCTTACCAAACGATTCAGGGATTAGAAAAGAAATAGATCATGGATAAAGAGGAATTAAAACAAAAAGTAATTGACTGCCTGCAGACCATATATGACCCCGAAATACCGGTCAGCATCTATGAACTTGGGCTGATCTATGAAACGGAAGTGATGACACCATTTAATAACGTACAGATCGTCATGACCCTTACCGCTCCGGGTTGTCCGGCAGCACAGGACATTCCGGTTGAAGTGGAACAGAAAGTAAGACAAATTGAAGGTGTCAACGAAGTATCGGTGGAAGTAACCTGGACACCACCATGGAATAAGGACATGATGTCTGAGGCTGCAAGGCTGGAACTGGGAATGATGTAAGCGATAAACCTGACGGACTCATGAATACAAAAAAACAATAACAATGAAACCATCATCAGCATGCCGCTTACAAAGTGCAATGAACATGTTGATGATCTCTTCATAACCGAAAAAACAAGATATACTAATGAAAATTACAGCCCAGGAAGAATATGGATTGAGGGTACTCCTTCGGATTGCCAGGCATGAAAACGGGGAAGGCATCAGTATTCCTGCCCTCAGCGAAGCAGAAGGCCTCTCCACTGCTTATGTGGCCAAGTTAACCAGAATGCTGCGCATCTCGGGATACATCAACAGTACCCCCGGATATAAGGGAGGATATGTACTTGCACAACCTGCTGATCAGGTCAACATCAATAAGGTGTTGAAAGTTCTTGGCGGTGCCCTGTTCAATAAAGCTTTTTGTGAAGAATATCCAGGCGCAGTAACGCTCTGCACCAATTCTATCGACTGTTCTGTTCGTTCCTTATGGCAAATGATTCAGCTGACTGTAGATCAGCTATTAGATAAAGTTTCTCTTCAGGATCTGATTAGTCCGGAACAGGAATCAAGCTTTTTGCTCGAATCTATCTTAAAGCAAAATGCGAAATAAACCTTATCTGAGGCTAAAAATAATGCCGGCGCCTATTCCTTTTACTTTCCTCAAGGCTCCGTTGAATTGGGATTCCCGCTCCTGCCCATCTGCCAGGAAGAGCTGATCGATTCCTTTCCCCGTTTCGGCATAACGGTATTCTCCCCTTAAATAAGCAGCGCATATGGAATTGATTTTGAAGCTCAGGCGCAATAAAACCTGACTTTCAAAACCTTTCGCGGTATGTTTGAAACTCAGTGGATGATCAAAAGCATCAATCAGGTTCCAATCAGCCCGGCCAGTGTAATGAAGTTGCTGATAACTGAATCCTGCATTCAAATTAATTCGCCGCAGCTTTGCGACCTGCAGGTCAAAGCCAACAACCGGACCCTTCCAATCGGTCTGATAACTGCTGTTCAGCTCCTTCCCTCCTTTTCCTTCTTCAAAATTCTTTAGCGAAAGCTTCTGCCCATTGTTCGCATACCCTGCCTGAGGCATTACAGTCAGCAGTTCATGGAGCTTAATCTTATAGGCCAGAGCGATTGAATAACGGGAAGTATGCCCTTCATTGCTTTTTAAAAAGGCACTGTAGGTTGGCTGAGTCCGGTCATCCGCTGCATAATCATGATCGGTAGCCCTTCCGCTTCGGATAAAAGCTTTATGGTAGCTGCCTTTAAAGAAAATATGGGACCAGATATTTAAATCTACATCCAGTCCCACACCTGCTCCCTTCAATTTCGTCCAGATAACTTCTGATAAAACATTAGGATTTTGCCCATTGCTGTTGCCAGCAATTGACCATTGAAAATTCTCGGAGCTGTCATCACCATAAAAAGCAAAAGTCCACCTTTTTCGCTGTTCCTCAGCCGACTGTCCATAGGCAGAAAAGCAACAAAACATTAACAAAACATAGATCAGGTATCTTTTCATGGTGACGGCCATTATAAACTAAATGCTTCCCATCCGGAGATGGTTGTTCTGTTACAGGTCATTGAAGTGGTGCCGTTTTCAGAAGAAATATACCGCCCATTATTACCTCTTAGGGATATTTTCCCATCAGCATTAACGATCCAATCGAATTTTTCCCAATCGCTGATGGTAGTTCTGTTACAGGTGATCGGGGCTGCTCCGTTTTCTGAGGATACATATTTATTCATGCTTCTTAAAGCCACTTTACCAGCTCCGGCATCTACAACTGTAAATTTCTCCCAGTCTTGCGAAGTTGTCCGGTCGCACATCATGGGGCCTCCTCCATTCAGACCGCTCACAAACAGGTTATTGATCCCTTTCAGAGAAATCGTCTGACCTATAGGCGGATTAGATGATCCTTCGGTCAGCTGATATACCTTTACATAATCCACGTACATACTCGCGGGTAACCGGCTTTCATCAATATTTTGTCCGGGTAGGTTACCTCCGACAGCCAGATTGAGCAGCAAAAAGAATGGATCGTGAAACTCCTCTGTTCCATTGATGTTGTTTTCAATATTGGCGACATGAAATTGAACATTATCTACAAACCAGGTAATGGAGCTCGGCGTCCAGTCTACCCGATAGACATGGTAATTAGTAGGTGTGGTATTCGTATTTCCTCCATAATAAGTATACTGGTTACTGAACCAATGCATCGTTCCCAATACGGTATTTGAAGTATTGGTGTTTTCCATGATGTCAATTTCACCGCATTTGGGCCATGGAGTCGGTCCAATATTAGCACCCAACATCCAGAAGGCTGGCCATTGTCCCTGCCCCTGTGGCAATTTAATCCTGGCCTCGAAACGCCCGTATTTATATTCCCGTTTTCCTTTACTGATCAATCTGGCAGAAGTATAGGGCAAGCCGCCAACACTTTGTTTTTTTGCAGTGATCACCAGGTTACCCCCGGAAACGGTGGCATTCTCTGCCTGGTAAAACTGTTTTTCATTATTGCCCCATCCACCGCCACCGGTTTCGAAGCTCCAGTTATTCGTGTTCACCGCATTTCCGTCGAATTCATCCGACCAGACCTGCTGATAGGTTAGGGCCCTTGGGGCAGTGAGTTGATCGTTTTCTGCTCCAGCAGTTTTAAGGTCCTTTTTACAGGCCGTCAGAATTTGTGAAACTGCCAGCAGGCAGATCATCAGGTTTACTTTTTTCATTGTTTTAGGGTTTGATGATTAGATTTGGTTATGATTAGTTTAGACTAAATGCTTCCCATCCTGAAATTGAGGGCCTGGTACAAGTCATTGCATTTGCCCCATTTTCAGAAGAAACGTAAAGGCCATTATTTCCACGGAGGGATATTTTCCCGTCAGCATTAACGATCCAGTCGAATTTCTCCCAATCTTCAATAGTCGTTCTGCTGCAGGTTAACGGAGCGGCACCATTTTCTGAGGAAACGTATTTGTTCATACTTCTTAGCGCAATTTTCCCTCCCCCAGCATCGATTACTGTGAATTTCTCCCAATCTCCCGCACTGGTTCTGTTACACCACATTGGAGAAGCACCATTTTCTCCGCTGACAAATTGATTGTTCATTCCTCTAAGGGAAACCACCTGACCTATAGGTGCAGTCCCCGGATTTCCAGAGGTCGAACCCGACCATTTGAAAGTCGCGACCGCTCCTGCAGGAAGTGTATAACTAAAAGACTGCGTGCCCCATTTTACTTTAAAAGTGCCACTACCAGATCCGCTGTTGGAAACGATCAGCACTTTGGTTCCATCTGCGTTTTTAAAAGCCACATTCTGAAAGCTTCCTGCAATATTAGAACTGATCCTTGTTGCTCCGGGCCTGGCAAACTTCGAAGCATGAGCAATGATATAATAAGACACATTTCTGGATACGTTGCTGCCGTTGATCGTTAAGGCTCCTTCACAGGTGCTACAGCCACCATTAGTATGTGGACCATAGTTTTGATCAGCAGCAAGGTTCCATTCCAATACATTTCGGCTCCAGTTCCTGGTTGCGCCAATAATCAAGGTGTTTACATGCCACTGCAGATCACCAGCGAAATTACTGGGGCCTCCCACCCATTGTTCTGTGAAATAGATATTTTTGTTGGGATAGGCGTTATGCACTTCTGTTAAGGCGCTGATATTTCCTCCGTAAAGATGAAAAGCAGAGCCGTCGACATAATTTCTGGCGGCAGCATCATTCAAAATGGCAATTGGATAATCCGGACGATCTGCATTATGGTCGTAGGAAATGATTTTAGTACTGATATTATTGGCACTAAACTGCGGCCCAAGGTTGTTCTTAATGAACGCTGCCTGCTCTGAAGCCTGCATGACCATACTCGGGTTGTTGTAGGGATTTAAAGGTTCATTTTGAGGGGTAATCGCATCGATGATAATTCCCTGGGCACGCATTGCAAGAATGTATTTAACGAAATATCTTGCATAGGCATCGTAATATGTGGTATTCAAACTTCCTCCAACATAATTGCCATTGGTTTTCATCCACCTTGGAGCCGTCCAGGGACTGCCAAGAATTTTAATCGAAGGGTTGATCGCAATAATGCTTTTTAATATCGGAATCAGGTCTGTCATTTCCGGAGCAATACTAAAGTTGTTAAGGCTGTTGTCCGTTTGTCCTGCAGCGACTTCATTATAGGTAAAAGGACTGGCACTGAGATCAGATGCGCCGATGGTAATCCTCAGGTAGCTGATTCCGATATTATTCCCGGAGGTAGCAAATAACTCCTGCAATAAATTGTTCTTTTGTGTTGCACCAAGACCATTTAGGAGTGAAGCACTTCCGCCGGTCAGCGTAAATCCAAAACCGTCGATCCCCTGATAGCTGGTATTTTCGTCAACGACAATGGTATTTGGATTTGTTCCTGCATCTGCCGAAAAGGTGACGTTGTTCTGGGATTGCAGTAATTTACTTTTGTCTGTCGTCGTCATCCAAATGCTCACAGATTCATTTGCACGGACAGTTGTTTTTTCGTTCAGATCTAAGTTGGAATTGGACCGGAGTTCCTTTTTACAGGAGAACAAGACTGCACAAAGCATGGCGCAGCCTGTCAAAATCAGACTTTTTTTCATAGGGATGAATATATTTGGTTACTCAAATCTATATCAGCCGAAAAAAAATTGTACATATTGCCGGGCCTACACAGCCACTACAGAAAGGATCAAAACATCAGATTTTAAGATCCAAGGACCCTACTTACCTACTACAAACAAAACATAATCAGTTCACTAATAAACACTTACAATCATCCTATACAAATTGTAACCTATTAATTACCAACTCGTTTCGCCTACAAAGCGCTTCCTTCATTTTAACCTGCTTAAGAAAAGTAAAATAAAATCTACTAATTTAGTATACTTTATATATATTTGCTGCTGTAAATCATGGAATACCCTATATAGTCATGTGGCCGAGTGGTTAGGTATGGGTCTGCAAAACCTTCAACGGCGGTTCGAATCCGTCCATGACGTCATCAAAAGCTTGCCTTCCGGCAGGCTTTTTTTTGGACATAAAAAAACGGGGATACAGCTTCCAGCCACATCCCCGTCATCTAAATTAACGCTCTCATATATATAGACGCCAAAATCCCGGGTTTATTATATCATCGTTAAAAATTATTTTTCATAGAACTCTATAGGCAAACCATCGGGATCAGCAATGAAAGTAAATCGCTTTCCGGTAAACTCGTCAATTCTGATGGGTTCTGCCAACACTCCTTTTTGTTCCAATGTTTTTACAACAAGATTTAAATCATCAACCTGAAACGCAAGATGCCTTAAACCGGCAGCTTCAGGCCTCGATGGTCGTTCGGGAGGTTTTGGAAAAGAAAAAAGCTCTATAATGTATTCCCCGTTAAGGGCAAGGTCCAGTTTATAGGAATCCCTTTCTTCCCGATAGACCTCTCTGATCACCGTAAGGCCTAAAACATCTATGTAAAAGGCTTTTGAAACGTTATAATCTCTGCAAATAATCGCGATATGGTGAATTTTACTTAGCATAGCCTTATTTTGCAGTGATGACTAACTGATAAATTTGCCCTTTATTTCCGGCAAGCAGGATCAGATCGCCTTTTTTTGATTTCTGAACAACATTCAGGTTCATTCCGGAGATGTTATACCAGTATTTTCCCCCATCAGAAGAAACATCTATTCCTGAAGTTCCCGCAGCAATTAAAGTCTTTTCGCTGATATAAGTTACACCGGATCGATAACCATCTACTGGCTTTGCAGGTTTAGTCCATGTTTTACCGCCATTAGTAGTGAGTAAAACATTGTTCTCATTCTCTTTATCTTTCAGGTAATTCCCACCAACAACCACACCTTTATCTTCATCAAAGAAAGACATAGAAAAGGGCCCTGTACTGCTTTCTCCCTGTAAAATCGGGCATTCAAAGATCTGCCAGGTAGAACCAAAATTACTCGAGTAATAGATATTAGAGACCTTGCCTCCGGTAGCAATCCAAACCTTTCCATTTCCTTTGGTCTGAATGGTAGATCCGCTGGCCGCAAAAGCAGCTTCACCAACACCCATTTTTGCCTGTAAATTATCGGAAATATCATTCCAGGATACACCTCCATCAATCGTTCTTAAAAGCTGCATTTTATTATTGATGGGATCACCAAAGACAATTCCACGCTGATCATTCCAAAAGTCCATTCCATCTAAAAATATAGCGGTATCCAGATTCTTGTAATTTTCTTTCCAGGTTTTACCACCATCGATGGTCATCAGAATATAAGCGGGCGAACCTGCATTCACTGCAATCGCTTTATCCGCATCAAAAGCTTCAATATCTCTAAAATCAAGCTTCTCATAACCCACAGGTTTGATCCAGTCCCAGGTCTTACCTCCGTCTACTGTTCTGCCAATATGGCCATTACTTCCGCTTACCCATGCCACCTGATCAGAGACAATACTCATTCCTCTTAAACTGGTATTTGCTCCTGAAGTCAACGGGATCAGGTCGTAAGTTTGTGCAAAACCGAATAATGGGAGGAATAACAAACAATAAATTAGTCTCTTCATCTATTTAGCTCTTTTCCAGGTGTCAGATCTACCTATCAATGAGATGCCAATATATCCTCTGACATTTAAGTCACCATTGGCTTTAATGTTCATATTACAGCTGTATGTTTTTCCGGTTTTTGGATCATAAATCTTTCCATCAACCCATTTACCATCATCATAAACAAAGTCTTTTAACATTTCAAGGCCCAGAATCGGTCTTGTTTTTAAATTTGCTTCCGGATTTTTCACATCCAGTTTAGGCTGCCCTTTTTCATCTTTAGGCGCTTTCAACCATACAATTTTACCGAAAAATTTATCTCCTTTTTTGGAAATGTCTATGTGCGCTTCACCTGAAGAATTTATCCATTTTCCTAAAATAGCATCACTTGTTTGGGAAAACCCGGAAAAGGAAATCGCTGTGAAAAGAAGTAATAACGAAATGTATCTCATATCTCATGTTTTAAATGTACCTAAAGTTACTAATTACCCGATAGAATAAGAAGCATCGGAAAAATTACTCCGTTTTCTGATAAGGAAGATCAAATTTAAAATGGCATCCTTTTCCAGCTTCACTTTCGACACTGATATGGCCATTTTGAATGTCGATCAGCTGGCGGCAGATATATAGGCCCAAGCCTGTTCCCGGCTTACCTGCAGAACGATTTGCCTGGTAATACCTCGTAAATAGCTTTCCCTGCTGTTCTTTAGGAATGCCTATTCCTGTATCAATGATACTAACCTTTAAGCTCTCGGTCTGCTCATCTATGCTACTTAGATTAACTTTGACCACTACGCCACCCTGATCCGTATACTTTACCGCATTATTCAGCAGGTTGATCATAATTTGTTTCAAACGAAAAGGATCTCCTTTTACCATTGCCTCTTCGTTTCCGGTAAATTCTGCGGTCAGCGAAATCTGTTTCCGTTCTGCGGTAAAGCTCATGGCTGCAATGGTATCTTTGATTTCAACGCAAGGCTGAAAAGAAACAATGTTTAGCGCCCCTTCTTGTTGATTGTCAATCTTGCTGACATCAAGAATATCATTTACGGTATTGATCAGCATACTCGACGATAAATTAATCGAGTTGAGTTTCTTTTTCTGATCATCTGTAAGTGGCGTCCGGTTCAGCAAATAGATAATCCCTGTAATCGTGGTGAGTGGGTTCCTGATTTCATGACTCATGATCGCCAGCATTTCGGATTTCTGTTCTGCAAGGGCAACCGCTCTTTCATTTTCCCGGATATAATTATCCTCGGACATTCCCGCTTTACGGATATATACAATCAGCAAAATAATAAAGATCAACACCATCAGCACTGCAATTCCCGTGAAATTGTTCATGTCTTTGGTAGCCGATTGGTACTGATTCAGCATTTCCGTTCTTGTTTTCTCCCAATCGTTGAGATGAATGTCTTTCAATTCCTGAACAAGTTGATGTAGCTGAATGACCAGGCTGAGGTTGGCAGAAATGAGCTGCTGATTTGATTTCGCCAGTCGCCCGTTCTCTTCATTTAATTTTCTAAGTAAATTCTCCTGTGAATTGCTTTGTTTCTTAATCACAGAACGGCTAATGGAATCGCGAATTTGCTTTTCCCTGTTCACCGTAACGACCCTGATGGATTGTGCATTTTCCTGCTTGTTCACGATCGCATCCTGTAAACGCTTGAAAAGCCCTTTCTTATTAGGCTGCGGATTGATCATGCGTACCGAAGTATCGGCTTTTCCAGAGCTTCTCTTCACCGTACTTTTCAATTGATATTTTTCAATGATATCATTTGAAGCTTTTCCGGTAATGCTCTCAATATTGGTGATTCTTAATAAAGAATCAAAATTATGTTTCAATCCAAAAACTTCATTGGAGATCTGCAATTTTTCTTCAAAAGATTTTCCGATTTTTTCCTTACTTGCGGATAAATTCCTGGTACTGTCCAGGTCGTATTTCTTCAGAATGGCTTCAATCTGAAGAAAGGTATTATTAAGCTTTGATTTATAGTCTTCTAATTTTTCATTCTGTCCATACAAAATGGCCTGTTGAAAATCACTTTCTGCACCATTCAGATCCAACAAGATGTTACTGATCTCCTGCGCCTGTGAATGTCCCCTTAAATTCTCGCTTAACGTATCTAGTTTTTGGAAGATAGAGTGTCTGAGTAATAAAGAACCTGCAGCAATGAGAAAGGTAAAGATCAGGAATAGGATAAAAAGTTTACGGAGATTCTTTGAAGTTTCACCGGATTTATTGACAAACATAGATTTCATTAAATTTTCCTCCAAAAATATGATGGAGTGCAAATTTATTAATAATTATCATGTATAAAGGAAGAAACGTCAGGAAATCAACAGAATGGCCCTCAGGAGGGCGGCATTTGTCCTTCCAGCCAGCTCTTAAAACTACTGACTCTTTCCCTGCTAATGACGGCCTCCGTATCCATTAAAGGAAACAACTGAATCACCAATCGGCTATTGTAATAAGTCGTAATCTTTTTAATGGCATCGATATGAACGATGAGCTGCCTGTTGATCCGGAAAAATAAGTTTTTGTCCAACAACTTCTCAATCTGATCTAATGAATAATCAAGTGGTGTCTTTTGATTGTTCAGCGTTATTGCCCAGGTGAGTCCATCAGAAGAATGGAGATAAGCAATGTCTTTAGCCTTGACATAAACCAGCTGGTTGTTAATCTTCCCCATAAACCGGGTATGCTCCCTTTTAAAAAATTCTTCTGCAATTCTGGAGATGTTGACGGCTGGTTCTGTCGGTAATTTAAAGTATTCATATTTCTCCAATGCCCTTTTCAGATCCTTCAGATCTATAGGTTTCATCAGATAATCCACACTATAAACCTTAAACGCCTGAAGGGCAAAGCTGTCATAAGCCGTGGTAAATATGATCGGGATTCTGATGTCAACCTGCTCAAACATTTCAAAACAATTGCCATCGGAAAGCTGGATATCCATAAAGATCAAATCTGCCTGGCCGACAGATGTGTTAAACCATTTCACACCTTCTTCAACGGATTCAATAACAGCAATTACCTCTAAAATGGGAACACATTGCTGCAGTAAATGAATCAGTCTTTCTGCATTATGTTTTTCATCCTCAAATATGATAATCTTCATGAGTAGTTAAAATAGGGATTTTGACAATAAACAATGTTTTCGTTTCTGTGACCTCAATTCTTTTTTCACCGGTTAATTCATACCGCTTGCCAATATTATCCAGGCCGAGTCCTATCGAATTCTGAACGACCGCTCTTTTCCGGAGGTCATTTGTCACGATTAAAAAACTCCCTTCATCTCTGATGCGGATATGGAGCGGATCATTTGCGGAAAAACGATTGTGCTTAACGGCATTTTCTACCAGCATTTGCAAAGTTGCCGGAGGAATCAGACCAATATACTTTATATTTTCATTGATCTGAATATCAAATTCTATACTACTTTGATGCCTGATCCGAATGAGAAAAGAATAGGATTCCAGAAATTCCAGTTCAGTCTGGATAGATACCAGGTTTTCAAATTTCTTATCCAGGATATAGCGGTAGCTTTTCGCCAGTTGAGTGATGTATTCGGCAGAGAGATCCGGGCTTTTATAAACCAGGTTGGTCAATACACTTAAGGAATTAAAAAAGAAATGCGGATCGATCTGACTTTTTAATACATCATATTTGGCCTGAATATTTTCGCGCATCAACCTTTCCGTATTCAATTGTGATTCCTTCCAGTTTTTATAATAGAAAGCGATTCCGTTATACCCCAGCAATAAGAGATAGAACATAAAGATCCCAAAATAAAGGTCATAGCTGAGGGAGCTGAAACTATCCCAGGCGTCGTAGCGATGAAACAAGACGATGTCGAACACGGAATAACATAAGCCAAACAGAAAGGAAACGATCAATCCGTAAACCAGCAATGATAAGCACAACAGCAATAACCGTCTGGAAACATTTTCTTTTGAGGTATTCCGCTCCATCCATCGGGAAAGTAAAATCGCGCCTTCCCAAACCAACAATCCGAAGAGCACATACATCAAACTAAATGCCTGCCCCCTAAATAGAAAGGTACTGAAATTATGAGGAAAAGTCAGATCAAAAGACTTAAAGACCACACTGAACAGGTATAGAATCAGGATTCTCAGTCCATAAACAAACCATTTACTTTGGAAAACAGATTCCACCTTTGCTGTATTCATCTTTAAAAACAGAACATGATTAATTTATCCATCTCATTGCTTAACAGTAATTATTCTCCCGGAACCATTTTAAGGCCTTGTCTATCGCATTTTCTATAGGGGTATAATTCAGCAGCAACTCTCTTTCGGATTTCTTTCCGGAATAGTAATTATATATACACAGCATATAGGTAGCGGAATAGTTCAATTTTCGGGATACCGGACTAAAGATACCAGACAATGTACCTATTATTCCTCCAACTTTTAAAACAAATCCAGGGATTTTGACCAATATCGGTTCCTGACCAGAAGCCTTATTCAATAGCCGGAAAAACTCTTTATAGGATAGATTTTCTCCCGCCATTAAATAGCAATCCCCAATCTTTCCAATTTCCAATGCGCTGGCGATCCCTGCACATACATCACCGATGTATACAAAATTCTTACCACCCGGCGGATAAAAAACGAAACGCTTATTCATGCCATGCAAGATCAGTTTACCAGAACTGGGTTTTGCATCGTATGGTCCTATCATAAAAGTCGGATTAATAATGATCGCCGGTAATTTTGACCGCTCGACCTGCTCCAGGACATACTGTTGTGCAATGTATTTACTGCTAATGTATCCGGAATTCACATGGAGTAAAGCGAAAGAATTCAGTTCAGTACCTGGTTTATTTTTATTTCCAGGACCAATGGTATTAGCGGTACTGATGTGAATCAGCCTTTCCACCTGATGCGCCAGACAAGCTTTCACAACATTTTTTGTTCCGGTTACATTCACCAGTTCATACGCTTTAAAAGTGACATCCCATTGCGCAGTCACCGATGCCGTATGAACGACAAAATTACAACCCTCCACAGCCTTCATCACATCCCCTTCATTACTGATATCTCCATAAAAAATCTCCGAAGGAATATCCGCAATAACCGAAACATCAGCCGAAGGCCGGATCATTAGTTTCAGTTCATATCCTCGCCTATACAAATCCCTTGCGACATTCGATCCTAGAAAACCATTGGCTCCGGTAATCAATACTTTCTTTATTTTCTGCATCTATCTAATTGCCATTTCTTTTTTCACTGCCCCTGATACGATTCTAAGTTTTATTTCTGTGGGAAGGAGACTCATCAAACGATGATTAATCCGGTTCCAAAAACCCGGGATAATAACTCCCTTCCCTGCAAGCGCCTGCCTGAGCGCAATGCCTGCAATCTCCTTTGTACTGAGCAGTCCTACCCTCCCTTTCATTCCTTGTTCCACAATTCGGGCGGAAACACCTGAATTGGTCATGATGGGACCCGGATAAACTACGCTCACCGAAACCCCTGTTCCCTGTAACTCTTCTCTAAGCCCTAAAAAAAAGGAAGAAATGAAGGCTTTGGAAGCGGGATATACTGTTTTATATGCTATCGGTGTAAAAGCGGCCATACTGGAAATGTTCAGGATGTGGCTTTTTTGCTGTTTTAGGAGGTGCGGTAATAAAGTCTGAGTAACCAGCACCGTCCCCCGAACATTAAGCTGAATAATTCTATCAATAGATTCCATGGAACTTTCCATAATCGAAACCGTTCCGCCAATCCCTGCGTTATTAATCAGAAAATTGATCTCAAAGTTATTCATCAGCTCATTTAGCGTCTTAACCAGCAAATAGCTATCCGTCAGGTCAAATTCGAAGACCTGAACATCAACCTTATACTCCATTATTAATTGGGCTGCCAGCGAAAAGGTATTACTTCCGGGAAGCGCAATCATCATGACATTCATTCCCATCGAAGCACATTGTATCGAGAATTCCCTCCCAAGTCCGGAACTGGCACCTGTAATGAGTGTATATGCGTTATTATTCATAACATGAGTTAAATCCGGACAAACAATCCAGCGATTAAAGGAATCAAATACCCAGTCATGGTTTGGAGTGACATTTCTTCTGATTGCTCCTGTGTATGGTTACTATAGCACCTGAAATCCTGTATAAAGCGTTTAATCCCTGAGGACTCCATACTTTGACGAATGCGTTCTTTAATCGTTCCTACCTCCCTTTGATCCATATTGGACTGGGCTCTTTTAGCGAGGTACTCCAACAGGTAAATATTGACCTCATCCAGCTCATTTATCATCAGGAAAGGGGAAAGTTCTCTTAACACACTACTCAGTACCAAGACTTCCATTGGGGAAGTTTCAAAGCTATAGTAATTGACTTCTGCTTTGCCATAGACCGAATTTCTTCCCGGACTCCCAGCCCACCATGCAGATTCTGTCTTTTGAGAAAAATGGGTAAGCAATAGAAACAGATCAGAATCTTCCAGTTTATAGCCGGCAACCAGAGAGGTTACTTTATATAATGTTTTTTGCAGCTCTGCCAAATCCAGGGCATCACCCATGATCTGCATGTTTGTCTTATTTTCAAAATTACCTGTCAACATAAGCCTTTGTATAAATGGGTTTAACCATGGTACAAAACTGAGTATCTGCCGGCCTAAAAAAGACAAATAACTGATGAAGTGTAGAAATTTCAGACTGAACCGTATGAATTTATAATCCTACCGGCTAAGCAAGATAAATTCACCTGCAATAAAGACAGACAACGATATCATAACAATTACTTAACACCAAAAACTCTTTAAACCAACGACTTATGCAGTTATTTGAACGTAATTCAATTAATCGCATATCTGCAAGATGATCATCGTAAACATTATGCCTGTATTTCTTAATATGACCATTCCTTTCTTAGGCGCCATTGATTTAAGCATTCCGCTCTTCCTGGTTTTTATCGTCTGCTTACTGGCTGTTATCGGCTTTGAGTTCGTGAATGGCTTTCATGATACCGCAAATGCAGTAGCAACCGTGATTTATACCAAAGCATTAAAACCGGTCATTGCAATCCCATGGTCTGGTTTTTGGAATTTCCTAGGTGTTTTCAGCGGAGGTATTGCAGTGGCGATGGGTATTTTAAAGCTCGTTCCCCTGGATAGCCTCATGACCCTTCCTATTGCTGTTGGTGCCTGCCTGGTGCTTTCGATTTTACTTGCTTCCATCGCCTGGAACCTGGGCACCTGGTACCTTGGCATCCCCTGCTCCAGTTCACATACCATGATCGGGGCGATGATTGGCGCCGGACTGGCTTTTACCTGGTATTACGGCGGTGCCGGAGTGAATTGGGGCAAAGCAGAAGAAATAGGTCTGTCACTGATCCTCTCCCCCCTTGTTGGCTTTGGTTTTGCAGTATTACTCATGTATTTCTTAAAGCATGTGATTAAATACAACGCCTTATTTCACATTCCAACTGGTGAGGATGACCGGCCACCGATATTGATCAGAATTCTACTGATCATCACCTGTACCCTGGTCAGCTTTTTTCATGGGAGCAATGACGGACAGAAAGGAGTTGGCTTATTTATGTTGATTTTAATTGCTTTTGTACCCGCGAAGTTCGCGATCAACCATGCCATTTCAAACGACAAAGTGCTGTTTGAATTAAATCAGGCCGAGCAGGTGTTGAAAAATACTTCGGGAATAACGGCGGCACAGACAGAAGCCTTTCATAAATTAATCGCAGATATAGAAAATACAAAACTGCACCTCGCCCTGAAAAATGAGCAAGATAAAGAAAAGACGTATCGTTTTAGAAAGGAAGTAGAAAATGTGGTTCATTCTCTAAAGAACATCACGGCCGACAAATCCATTGTACTCCCGAAAGAGGCGCAAGATACCCTATCTGAATCTTCGATTGGCTTAAAAAAGCTGACCGATTTCGCCCCCATCTGGGTGATCGCCATCATATCCGTCTCCCTGGGACTTGGGACCATGATCGGTTGGAAAAGAATCGTTGTGACTATTGGAGAAAAAATCGGAAACGAGCATTTAAACTATGCACAAGGTGTGACTTCCGAAATCGTTGCTGCTTCTACCATAGGACTTAGCACCGGATTAGGCCTCCCTGTCAGCACTACACATGTATTGTCCAGCGGGATTGCAGGTGCCATGGTGGCCTCTGGCGGCAAAGGGAACCTGAACAGCAATACGCTAAAAAATATTGGTCTCGCCTGGGTGCTCACCCTTCCGGTATCCATCGCCTTATCTCTTTTGTTGTTTATGTTTTTCCACCTGTTTATTTAGTCCTGTTGGGCTATATTTAATGACCTCTTAATCTGAAAAAATGAAACAAATACTTGTTGCCACAGATTTTTCAAATAGTGCAAGCAACGCGATGGCTTATGCCATGACCCTGGCTAAAATCCTGCAGATGGAAATCGTTGCCATACATGCCATCCACCCTACTGAGGGTATAAATAACAGCACTTACAATGCCATTTTCATCGAAGATTATTATCAAAATAAGAGAGATGCATTAAAAGAATGGGCTGCGGCTTTCAGTAAGGATAAAGCTAATGCTGGGGTAAAAGTGAGCAGTATTTGTGATGTCGGTTTTTTAAAAACAGTAATTGGTAAACACGTAAAAAATAATGCTGTTGAATTACTGGTGATGGGAATTACCGGATCAACAGGAATCAGTGGCATTGTAGGAAGCAATGCCAGTATGATCGTTACCAAGTTGAAAATTCCGACACTGATTATTCCGCTGGAGAGCATATTTCCTACCGAGCCATTGATTACACTGGCCACAGACTATGAAACCAGGTTATCTCCAAAAGATATAAATGCGCTCAATGAAATGATCAAAGGATTTAATTCCAAAAAGATACAAGTTGTTTATGTGGCTGAAAAATCCGACCAGGCTCATATCAAAACAGGAGAACGCAGGATTAGAAAATTGATTGATCAAAACACGGATATTGATTTCAATTACATAAGCGATAGCAGCGCAAGTCACGGAATTATGGAATTCATCACAGAAAGCCATACAGATATCCTATGCCTGGTTAAACATCACCACAACATTTTGTATCGCCTGTTTACCCGCAGCACTGTTAACCAGGTCATGAACAAGTCTGTAAAAGCAATTCTGGTATTACATGAGTAACCGGAATATATTCCGGTTACTCCACCAACCTGATGATCAACATTTTTTCTTCGGCAGTAACCGTCACGTAATGTGCCGGGGTAAAACCTAAGTCATTAAGCCATTTGCCACTGAGCTTAATCTCCGGAACGGTTTTTTGACTCAATCGGTTCTGTCTGATTTGAGGTTGAATTTTTAAGCTCCTTATTTTTTGTTTTTCTGTATCGTTTTCTTTTAGTTCCATAGCCGCTCTTTATACTTATGATTCACTGTCTAATCTAATAAAAACAAAGAACATTATTTAATTTTAAATATAAAATATTCAGTAAGTATTTCGAGCCATTCTTTATTATTGAGTGGTAAATCCTTCTTAAATGCGGCTCTATCCAGTCCATCTAACAAAGCAAAATTATCGTTTAACTACATTAAAAAATCTAGAAATCAAGTAGATTATTTTCATTTCTTACCATAGATCAATGATTTAACAATGGCAATTCGTTCAATTTGCATCAAATTATTAGACAAAGTCTGCGCCTGTTTCCATAATTATAAAACAGCTGAAGGCGATACCCCAACTCAAAAAAATAAAAGATTATGAAAAAGTTATTCTTATTGGCTGCAGTTTTAAGTACTGCCCTTTTCGCTTTCAAAGCTGTTGCACCTGCTACATGGGAAGCTGACACCTCACATTCAAAATTAGGATTTGTAGTTACCCACTTAATGATCACTGATGTAGAAGGATCTTTCAAAAACTTTCAGTCGACCATCACTGCATCAAAACCTGATTTTTCTGATGCCATAGTTGAACTGACTGCAGACGTAAATTCAGTAAATACAGACAATGATAAAAGAGATGAGCATTTGAAAGGCGCAGATTTCTTTGATGCCGCGAAATTCCCGAAATTATCGTTTAAAAGCACTTCAGTGAAGAAAGTTTCTGCCAACAAATTCAAAGTGAACGGAAACTTAACTTTTCACGGTGTAACTAAACCCATCACTTTAGATGCGACATTAAGAGGTGTAACCACCAATCCAATGTCTAAAAAAGAAACTGCAGGTTTCAAAGTTACCGGAACAATTAAAAGAGCAGCTTTCGGATTCGGAACTAAATATGCAAATGCCATGTTAAGCGATGAAGTAACATTAAATGCAAACACTGAGTTTGTAAAAAAATAATTGACCGATCCTGAGCAATTCGGGAGTTAATGAAAAGGAGGAGATCTTAAGATTTCCTCCTTTTCTATTTAAAGAAGATGCCCTGTTGCTCTCCCTTTAGAAAAGTATTCATCAAGACTCCATTTATAGCCAGGAATTGTGCTCAGTAAAAGACAGGCCGCACTCACTGCAAATACCGAATAGTTTAAAGGGGCTTTAAAGCCTAGGAATACTGCCATACATAAGGCAAAGCTCAGGGTAAGCAGGAAACTACCAAGAGCTGCTACACGGGTTTTCAAGCCAATGATCAGCATAATTCCAAAGAGGATCTCGGCCAATGTAGCGACTCCTCCCATCACATTAGCTGCAGGCCGCCCCAAAAAGGGCAATAAGGTATTCGTATAAGCCACAAAATTATCCCAGTTCCCCCAACCAATATTTTTACTTCCCGCCGGCCCGAGCCAGCCAAGACGGTCTAATACAGGAATGATAAAGCCAATACCTACAGCGATTCTCAGGTATAATTGCGGAAGTTGGTTGTAATTCTTCATAGTTTTTAATTGAGCTCACATTTAGATTGAATTTTCGATCTCTCCCCTGGAGTTAATATAAAGATACCTGGAGATTTCGCCTAAAAACTTAATCTGGGTTAAGAAATGTAATTCCATGAAGTTTTATTAAGAAAAAAATATTTACCAATTAAACATTTTAAACACTTAAGATTATTTCATTTGACATTCTTATTGTATCTTGTTCTAAACCAATAAAAAACTATATATGACAACAAAATCAAACATTTCTCTAAGCAGGGATCAAATGAAAAACATCAAAGGTGGCCAGCTTTACAGACCATTGTGCCCGGAATGCTATTATCCTTCAGGTCCACCAAGCTGGTGCGATTTTATTCCTTGTCCAACAGAAGTTGTACCAGACCCAATATTAGAACCTATAACTGATGATCCTGGTCTTCTTAAGCCATAGAGACCGGAACCACATGCTGATATTGAACAGCATCTAATCGCGCTCAGATTAAAAGAAACGTTTTTATTTAAAATGGCTTGTATACTTCATACACAGGCCATTTTTTTATTCATGCGTGCTAATTTTTCATAACTCATCTATGAAGCTTACATAATCACCGGCACTTTTTTCTATTCTTTCTGCCGTGGCATTATGTTCTGCACCATAGAAGGCGAAGAGTGGCTTGTACTCCGCTTTTACATAATCAAAAGTGACCTCAAACGGAGCCGTCAATTGCTCCAATGTATATTTATACCGACCTGATGCATCGTAATCTCCTTCATTAATACCAGCTGCAATCGCTAATGCGATCTTCTTCCCAGTCAATTTATAACCGCTCCCCTTCCCGTATGCCCATCCATGACTTAATACTTCATCCAGCCACTTTTTAAAAAACGGCGGACAATTAAACCAATAAAAGGGAAACTGGAATACAATCTTGTCGTACATTTCCAGCAATCGCTGCTCTGCCCCAACATCAATTCTTTCATCCGGATATAAGCTATGCAATTCATGCACGACATACCTACCCGGGTATTTCTTTAATTCTTCTATCCATCTCTTATTGATCACCGAATTTTCAAGATCAGCATGAATGACAACTACCAGCGTTTTCATTTTATAATATTTAGGGGTAATTCCTTTAAATTTGCTGGAACAAAGATGGGGTCCCTAAACTTTTGGAACAATAAGAGGCAAATTAATCCCTTAGTGATAATTTTATCACCATTCCTTAACAGATCCGTTTCTTTACTTTTGCTCATCTAAACAGAGAAACTAAGCCTATGTATCAGCGAAAAATTCCAATTGATTATGATTGTGGCCTCAGCGTTGCCATGGAAGTGGTGGGTTCTAAATGGAAATTTTGTATACTAGATGAGATTTCAAAAGGAATAAAACGCCCAAAGGATCTTGTCAATGCGATCAATGGAATTACCAAAAGGGTATTACAAAAACAACTCAGAGAACTGGAATTACATGGCTTGTTGGAAAAAACAATTTATACCGAAGTTCCTTTAAAGGTGGAATATCACTTAACAGCATCAGGAAAATCGCTCTTACCCTTAGTTTCCGCAGTTGACCAGTGGGGAATGGGATTCTCATCCCGTTTAAAAACCATATTGGAAACAAAAGCCACGATGAATCAGCGATAACATCATATGTTCAGGGAATAAGTACTTCAATTGTGTTGTTATCTACGCGAACTGCAATTTGAGATGTTTGTCTGTTAAAGCAAATTTGCGGTAAGTTTTCAATGGCGCCATACATAATTGATGAGGTTTGAAGCCCTGAATTAATTTCTTCTATTTTACTTTCAATCTCGCCTGTTTGAATATTTATGATTTTTGGAAACTTAAACATATCCCAGGCTTGCCTTTGATTTATTGCAAACAAGTTTCCGAATTCCCCCTTAACCTTTATGGGTGACGTGATTTCGTTTTTCACAAAGTTCCAGATTGCAAGATGCTTTTGTGGTAAAAGTGGTGGTATTTCATCATCGAAGGGTTCTTCGTCTGTTGAAGCAATGAGAATTCTCTCACTGTCGATAAAACTAGCTGAATTTATTTCTGTCCCAAGGTTTGGAGACACAAAACCTGTATCTAATAACAGCGGATTTTCTAAACATGCCGCGATGTCAAATAACTCAACTGTATCCACGGGATGCCATACCCAACCACAGACCATTAAATACTTCTTGTCTGGGCTAATTGAAAGTCTGGAGTGAAAAACATCGGATGGTTTTCTTCCTGGAATGTTTGAAACAATTTCACCAGTTTCCACATTTTCAAAATCAAGTTGACAATAATCAATTGGGCAATGAACTAAATAGGTTTCCTTGCCGACAGTAACAAAAGCAGCAGGAAACTCATAGTTCTCCGCACAATAATAGGTACGATTAATTTCCCGTATGACTTCAGCATCTTTCAATAAAAGGCCTTTTGTTCCAAGCCGTTTGTAAATAAAAGCATATTGTCCATTTTGAGAAGTAATTGAAGCGTCAAAACCAAAAGCGTAATGGTATTTTCCAATTTGCCGCTGTTCTCCGTCAGAAGAATATAACTGGCCTCCGGAAGCCCAATCTACGATATCGTCTTTACGCCAATCGATTGTCTTTAAATAATCTGTTTTAAATGTTTGTCGTGTCATAATTAACGTTCGGAAAATATCGCGGTTTACGTTCTTTTATAGCAGTTGGACTCTTTTCAGTCTGGAGATCTCAAAACAAAAAACCTAATAATCAGATTATTAGGTTTTAAAATTCATCATATGTACCCAAGAGGAGATTCGAACTCCCACACCGTTGCCGGCGCCAGCCCCTCAAGCTGGTGCGTCTACCAATTTCGCCACCTGGGTATTTGTTCTGCAAATATATATTTATTCGCAGAATATACTCAACCCATCGTAAGCTAATTTTATATTTTCCGGTAATTCTTTTTCCACCTCTTCATGAAGGCCTAAATTATGACTGATATGCGTCAGGTAAGTCATATCCGCTCCGATCCTCTGTGCAAAATCAACTGCTTCCTGTAAGGTAAAATGAGAAATATGTTCTTCATGCTGTAAGGCATTGACCACTAACACCTTTGTTCCCTTAACTCTCGCTATGGTCTCTTCAGAGATTGTCTTTGCATCCGTGATATAAGTAAAATCATGTACCCTGAAACCCAATATCGGCAATTTATAATGCATGATATTTAGCGGGATGATCTCTGTCTTCCCAATTTTAAAAACTTCATCGGAAATGGTATGCATATCAATTTGCGGTAATCCGGGATAATGCACTTCCGAAAAAATATAAGAAAACTCTCTCTTCAGCGCCTGCTGAACACGCTCTGTAGCATAGATGTCAATGTTCTTCTTCAGCAAATAATTAAAGGGCCTGATATCATCTAAACCAGCCACATGATCCTTATGTTCGTGGGTATATAAGATGGCATCCAGGTCTTTTACATTTGCGCGTAACATCTGGTACCTGAAATCAGGACCGCTATCAATTACGATTGTCTTATCACCCATTTCCAGCAAAACTGAAACCCTTAAGCGCTTGTTTCTATGATCTGCAGACTGGCAAACCACACAATTGCAAGTGATCACAGGAATGCCTTGGGAAGTACCTGTTCCTAAAAATGTAACTTTCAAAATAATTGAGTTGGGACCATATTTTCAAAAATAACAAAAAAAGGGTTTAAACAAATTGCTTAAACCCTTTTTAAAATTTTAATCGTTATCCGATTATCTTAAGTCTACCACTTCTACTCCCGGATACTTCTTAGTATCAAAAGCGAAGGTACTTTCCGGTACTTTAACGCTAGAAATTATCTTTTTCACATTGTAAGTATACTTATTTCCACTTTTATCAAAAATCACCACACTTCCAATCTGTTTCGCTGTTTTGTCGATACCCAGACGGATCTTAAAATAGGATTTAGTAACGTCTATTGGTGCCAGGTCAATCATTTGATAAACCTTTCCCCCTACTTTAGACTCACCGGTATAAGTATATTTAAATCCCTTTTCATAAACAGTAAATATCTTGGCAGGGTTTAAAGCATCGCCGTTGTTATCTGCATTGGTCACCTGAACCTCTTTATCTTCTTTCAAATAAGTCCATTGATTTTTGCCATCACTAATCAATTCCTGGTTAGTCATGGTTACCCGATATTTGTTTGTTTTGGCTTTAACAATCAAAGTCCCCTGCTGGGTTTCTTTAATCTTAGCCTGTGGATTATCTAAAATAAAAGTGAAATCTGTTTTCACAACATCATAGGAACGATACTTCTTACTTACATCGGCTAATATAGCTTTGGCTTTAGTATCTGTCTGTGCATAAGAAGCACCTACAAAACCTGCCGCAACCAATAATGACAATACTATCTTTTTCATCTTTTTCTCTAATTACGTGTTAATCGTTATTGAGATTATTCAAGAACTGTTCCAAAGCATAATCATCAGGAATGAGTACCTCCCTGGCTTTACTACCTTCAAACGGACCTACTACACCTGCAGCTTCCAGCTGATCAATGATTCTTCCTGCCCTGTTGTATCCCAACTTCAACTTCCTCTGAATCAGAGAAGTAGAACCCTGCTGATGCATTACAATTAAACGCGCAGCATCTTCAAACATGGCATCACGATCATGCGGATCGAAGTCCATTTTGGCAGATTCGGCAGCTTCATCAATGTACTCAGGAAGCTGATAAGCCTCAGGATAGCCCCTTTGGTTACCAATAAATTCCGAAATACGGTCTACTTCAGGTGTATCAACAAAAGCACACTGCAACCTGATCAGGTCATTTCCGGTCGACAATAACATATCCCCTCTACCAATCAGCTGATCAGCACCTCCGCTATCCAGGATCGTTCTCGAATCAATTTTCGACAACACCCTAAATGCCAGCCTGGCCGGGAAATTAGCCTTAATTGTACCTGTAATGATGTTCACTGAAGGCCTTTGCGTAGCCAATACCAAGTGAATACCAACGGCACGTGCTAACTGAGCCAAACGGGCAATTGGTGTTTCCACTTCCTTACCTGCAGTCATCATTAAATCGGCAAACTCGTCCACAATCAATACGATATATGGAAGGAACCTATGCGAATTGTTTGGATTCAGTTTTCTCTTGATAAACTTCTCATTGTACTCTTTCAGGTTTCTCACCTGTGCATCTTTCAACAAATCATAGCGTTGATCCATTTCAATACAAAGAGAATTTAAGGTATTGATCACTTTCTTGGTATCAGTAATAATCGCATCAGCCTCCCCCGGTAATTTCGCCAGGAAGTGGCGTTCAATTTTATTGAATAGGGTTAACTCTACCTTTTTAGGATCGACCAATACAAACTTCAATTGTGAAGGGTGTTTTTTATACAGCAGGGATACCAGAATAGAGTTAATTCCGACAGATTTACCTTGACCTGTAGCACCAGCCACCAGTAAATGGGGCATTTTCGCCAAATCTCCGATATAAACTTCATTGGAGATCGTTTTACCCATGGCAATCGGCAAGTCCATCGTCGTCGTCTGGAATTTCTCTGTTGCAAGGATGCTACGCATAGAAACCATTTCCGGATGCAAATTAGGCACCTCAATACCGATTGTTCCTTTTCCTGGCATTGGTGCAATAATCCTGATTCCCAATGCCGCTAAACTTAAGGCAATATCGTCTTCAAGGTTCTTAATTTTCGAAATCCTTACTCCCGGAGCAGGAATGATCTCATATAAAGTAACCGTTGGACCAATTGTCGCTTTAATTTTATCAATTTCTATATTGTAGTGATTCAATGTCTCTACAATTTTATTCTTATTCGCTTCCAGCTCATCTGCATTTACGGAAATTTTATTCGAACCATAGTTCTCCAACAAGTCCAATGTTGGATATTTATAGCTGGAAAGGTCCAGTGTCGGATCATAATTCCCGAATTGTTCCACCAGCTCATCGGATTTAATTTCCTCTTCCGACTTCTCAATCACCAGCTCCAATTCTGGTTCTTCTTCTACCACTGGAGTAATCTCCATTGGAAGAGATACCGCCACAGGAGGAACTGGAACTACTAGCGGAGGGGGAGGCGTAACATTCATTACATTAACAGGAGGAGCTACCGGGACAAATTCAGGAATGATTTCTTTTTCCAGCTCGCGCTCCTGTCTTTCTTCGAATCTTGGAGAAGGATTAAGTACAATATTCTGTTCTTTCTTACGGTCCCTTGCCAGACGCTCATTTACTGTAAATTCAACCGGTTCGGAACGAATTTCATTTTCTATTTCTATATCCTCAGGAACATCAGGAATGAAGGCTTCTTCCTTTTTCCTTTCTGGTAATTTAAAATCAATATTATAGGCTATAATCAGGATGGAAAGTCCTAGAAATACAATTAATCCTGCTACTCCGGCCTTGCCAATCTGTGCGGTGAGCAACTTATTGGTCCAAAAGCCGAACTCCCCTTCCAGGAAATGTGGTGCATCACTGATAAAGGAATGCGCAAAACCAAGCGTCAAAGAGATAAACAGCAAAAAGAATAAGCTATAGCCTAATGTTTTTTCAATAGAGAATATCTTCACCTTGAACAACAAGCGATATCCAATTACAAAGAATACAAAGATGAATAAGAAGGAAGCTAATCCAAACCACTCATAAATGAACTGATGAGAAAGTAAAGCACCTATTTTACCCAGCCAGTTAGACACGACCGGAGTAATGTTGACCTGTTGAAGTTCTTCGTAAGTTTTAAAGAGATTGCCCCATCCTCCATTTGCATCAATCACATAACTATGATCTTCCTGCCAGGTAAAGAGATAGGAAGTAAAGGCAATCAGGAAATATAAGGCCATGATAACAAATACCAACCCAATGATTTTGAACAGCCTGCCATTCTGAAAATCAAGACGCGGCATAATGTTAAATCTCTCTCTGGCTGGTCCGGCTGCTGATGACTTTGAGCTTTGCTTCTCCCCGGACTCGTTTTTAAATGAATTTGACCTGAATTGATTTCCCCTTACCGACATTTTTCGTGACTAATATTATAATCAACAAATATAAAACATATAGTTGTATGTACTAAGTTATTATAAATACATTTAAACCTGAACTTATTGAACAAATTTTATTGTCCTCATAAATCAGCACCTAAGCCTATTTCTGAATCCGGATTAAACCTTCTAATACCATTATAGTCATATACATAGCGTTTGAGTTTTAATTAGAAATAAGTTTTGTTTTAAGGTAGTCCCGTTGGATATTTTTATCTGGCGGGATTTTTTTTTGCCCTCATATCATTTTAAATTTGTTATTTTATTTCTGTATTTTAAGACATCTAAACCCAACAATGGACATCTCTCAGCTTGAAACATTAATAGAAACAGATAAAAAACAAGAAATTTCAGACTTGTTAAGCAGACATCCGGAATTGACAACAAAAGAAACCAGTCATGGGGTATCTCCTGTTTTATTGGCCTGTTACTATAAAAAACCGGTAATTGCTGGCTTAATTGCTGCTTTTTCTAAGCACATCACACTTTTTGAAGCCTGTGCTTTAGGCAAGTTTCAAGAAACAGCCGACCTGATTAGCCAGAACCCGGAGCTGATCAATTCTTTCTCCAGAGATGGCTTTACTCCGCTTGGATTGGCCGCCTATTTTGGTCACGAAGAAATTAGCAGACTACTCATCTCAAAGGGAGCTTCGGTAAATACGGCAGCTAATAATGGATTTAATGTATTCCCGATTCATTCTGCTGTTGCAGCCAAAAGTTACAACATTACCAAAATGCTTTTAGAAGCAGGAGCTGAAGTAAATGTAAAGCAACAGGCTGGTTTTACAGCCTTACATGCAGCTGCACAAACTGGTAATATTGAGCTGATCGTGCTGTTACTCGAATACGCGGCAGACTTAAACGTACGAATGGAAGGCGGAAAGCTACCTGCAGACCTTGCGGAAGAAAAGGGTTTTGCAGAAATCGCTGCTATTCTTAAAATTTAATCGGCATCCCAAAAGCGCAACCTGATTTTTTTAATGTAATGTCTCACATCAAGCACCAGTGCGGCAAGGATATAAAATATGATGGGAAAGCCTACGGCCAAAAACGAAGAGTATATAAAAAATAACCTGATTTTACTGATGGACATATCGAGTCGCTCTGCAAGGTAGGTACAAACCCCAAAACTTTGTTTTTCAAAAAATGTAATGATTCGCTGGAACATGTTATTTGTTTAATATCTTAATTCCGATACCACAATTTAAGCATTTTTTTTGAGCACAATAGTATTTATTTAATTGGAGTAGTGCCTGAGAAAAAAAAGCACTTTCAACGATAAGGCCTGAATCCCTATACCAGTCAATAATTACATTATTTTCTGCGGGCATTTGTTCTAAAAATTTAATGCCCCGATTGATTAGCTGCGGCTGATCTGCATACTTACCATAAGAAAACAGAAAAAGAGAAATAACATTAATGATCAAATGATAGACTGATCTTTTTCCTAACTGTAACTTCACTGTTTTCGTTTCCTTTTGAAAGTGATAATGGTTAAGCCAGTAAGGATTAACCGGCAGGTTTTCCAGATGCTTAACCAGATCCGGCAATGTTTCGATCTCCAGTACCGTTGAAAATAACCGGTCAGACCTGAGCATCAGTCCACAGAATTGAGCCAGTCTGACTGTAGGGAAATTCTGCGGCCGCATTCTTAGAAAACGCCATGCACTAACCCCGATCGGCTTTAGCGCGTATTTCTTTTGCAGGAAAAGGTATTCTTTTTTTAATCTCCGGGGATATTCGTCTTTAAATGATCCCGACAAAAAGCCGGCCTGTCCAAAAACCAGGGCTTCTATCTGCAGGGCATTATCCAGGTGTTTTCTAAGTACCTGGAGTGGAAGTGCATCTGCAAGAAGCTCAAAAGGGATTTCATTGACCTTAAACCCAAAGCTTTTGGCCATAAAATGATAAAAAGTACGTTCCCAATCACCCGTTAACCGGACTAATTTATCCAGTACCAATGCCGACTTATGTTCGAAACGTTCCACCATCATCCTTGATAAAAACCCGTTGACAATGACCGGATCTATTTCCCGAATCTGCTTTTCACAAGGAAAGCGGTGGATTACATTCATCAGTTGATGGTAATGAGCCAGGAGATGCTCCGGAAACAGGTGTTCCAGAATGAGTACCGGAATCTGGCTGCCATCCTTTCTGTAAATTGGCCGGTCATATTGATAAACCACATGCAAAATCACTGCATCGTAAGCCGGATCATGTTGATGGCCATGTAGCAACCAATCCGAAGATTTGAGATGAATTTCTATGTCGCCAACCCAGATCGTCTCCCCGATTGATAGTTTAGCATGATTAAAATCAGGTCCTGCATTTTTATTGTGCAGGCCCGGGTTCAATATTCGCAACTGCTCTCCTGCTATACAAAACAAGTCTAATGTCTTGTACAGCCGGAACTGCCAAATAAAATGCAGGAAATTTTCAGAAAAGCTCATTAAGCCTAATTTAACTCAAAAGAATTAAATTATCACTACGGGAGCTGTTTTTTTTGTCTTTTATAATTTGTAATAAATACGCCGAGGATAATCAGCACCGTGGCAATCAGGATATCGATAGTAATAACTTCATCAAGAATCAGCCATCCCAGGAACAAAGCGATCACGGTATTAAAATAGGTTAAGATGGAAACTTCTGTCGCCGTTACCCTTTTTAAAGCATAATGGTAGCAGAAAAAGGTAAACACAGAACCAAAAACAGCGAGATACGTCACCGCCATCAGGCTGCGTCCAGTCCAATTCTCCAGGGCAATATTATCGGAAAACAGGAAGGCCAGAATAAATTGAGCTACTGCAGAAAAGACAAACTGATAAAACAGATCCAGGAAAATATGGTCAGATTTATGGTTGTTCTTTTTCACGTAAACGGTACCAATGGTCCATCCGCTAATCGCGAAGCACAGGAACATGATTCCTGTTTTATAATTTGGGTCGAGCAATTCACTGATGCCTTCTCTAAAAATAAAAGCGACCCCGAGAAAACCAATGATCACGCCTAAAAAACCTTTCCAGGAGGGTTTCTGCAAACCAACCAACACACAGGTAATAAATACCACCAGCGGATTTAAAGCATTCAGCAAAGACGTTAGTCCACTGGGAATGGTTTGCTCTGCCACAGTAGTCATCCCATTCGCCATTACAATCATCAAGGTAGACAAAATCATTTGCCTCCTGAAATATGGCCAGCCTTTCCAGACGAGTTCCTTTTTCCGAATCAGAATAATAAGTAGAATGAGGGAGGCAATAGTTTGTCGCATGGCAGCTACAAACCAGGGTGGAATGTTCTCCACTGCCACCCTGATTCCAAGATAGGTCGTTCCCCAGACAATGGCAACGACCAATAAAGCACCAATAAGCTTTAAATCGGTTTTTTGGGTCATATCAATTTCGCAGATGCTAAAATCTGCTCCATCTCCTGTTGTAATTTCAGTGCTTCCGCTCTGGCACGTTCGGCAAAATCTTCTCCATTACTGGCGTAGATGATTCCTCTTGCTGAATTCACCAATAGTCCGCATTCCTTATTCAGGCCATATTCACAAACATCGGCAAGGCTTCCACCCTGTGCACCAACACCTGGTACTAACAGGAAATGCTCAGGAGCCAGTCTTCTGATGTTTTCAAATTCTGCTCCCCGGGTTGCGCCAACTACATACATCAATTGCTCACTACCTGCCCATTGGGAAGAAATACGGATCACTTCTTCATACAATTTTCCTTCAGGGGTCTGGTGTAGCTGGAAATCACTATGACCTGCATTAGAGGTCAGTGCCAGCAGGATCACCCATTTGTCTTTATGATTCAGAAAGGGGCCCACAGAATCTTTACCCATATATGGTGCAACCGTAATCGCATCAAAACTCATATCAGATTTCGCTTCATTGAAAAAAGCATCGGCATACATGGCTGAAGTATTTCCGATATCTCCTCTTTTCGCATCCGCAATGGTAAAGATATCTTTAGGAATATATTGCCAGGTTTTGATCAGCGTTTCCCATCCTTTCAATCCCATAGATTCAAAGAAAGCCGTGTTAGGTTTATAAGCCACACATAGATCTTTAGTCGCGTCAATGATCTGCTTATTAAATTCTAAAACCGGATTTTCATATTTTAAGAGGTGTTTAGGGATATTCTCCAATACTGGATCTAAGCCAACACATAAAAAAGATTTTTTTAATTGGATCTGCTCAAATAGCTGTTTTTTATTCATCTATGGGTAATTTTGTGTGCAAAGATGCCAAATTTTGCAGTGATTTAAGGCCTCTTTTTAAACTTTTAAATGTAATTTTTATAAACATTTTTAAGTTTTACTTGGAGATTAATTTACAAATACATACAATTGTAGCGTAATTCCCTAAAGTTTATCTGACCATTCCAGAAAATCTCAATAAAATTTTGTTCCATACCATCTTTTATAAACGCATTTTTTGCTCTGTTCATTGGATAAATACTTTTTTTTAAAAAATTCTCTACACCTACATAATGTTTAATAAAACAGAATTAAATGAAAAACTCACCGCCGAATTGCGTGAGATTGCTAAGACTCAAGGTATCCTAAATGCTGATGAGTTGCGTAAAGCTGAACTGGTTGAAATTATCGCTCAAATCACCGAACAGCAACAGACTAGTGAATCCATTGAAGGCGAAGCGCCTGCAAAAGTGGCAAAAACAAAAGCTGTAAAGGAAAACTCCGCTGAAAAAACGACCAGAAAAAGGATTAGAATAACACCTAAAGAGGAAGAAGAAAGCAAAAACAACAACTTTAACAGGGCATCGTTATTTGACGATCAGCCTGCTCAGGCAACACCTGTTAAAGAAGAGAAAAAAATATCGGCTCAGGCTAAAGTTGTAGCAGACGCTCCGGAAACCGCCACAGAAGTCATTTCTGAAGTGAAAGAAGAAGCTGTTGCTGCTCCGGCACCAGAGATCAAAAAACACCGTCCCGTAAGAGACGAAAACAGGGCTCCTAAAAACCCGAATAACAATAACAACAACACCGGAAACAACAACGGTGGCAATCAAAAACAAAACGAGAACAGCTATTCCAACCTGGATTTCGACAATACCATCACCAATGAAGGGGTATTGGAGATCATGCCGGATGGATATGGCTTTTTAAGATCTGCTGATTACAATTACCTGTCTTCACCGGATGATATTTATGTATCTCAGTCACAAATCAAATTATTTGGTTTAAAAACTGGTGATACGGTAAAAGGAAGCATCCGCCCTCCGAAAGAAGGCGAAAAATATTTCCCATTGGTAAGGGTAGAAACCATCAATGGACGTTTACCTGCTGATGTAAGGGATCGTGTTCCTTTTGACTACCTGACTCCCTTGTTCCCTACAGAAAGGTTAAACCTTTTCACAGAAAGCAATAACTACTCGACCAGGATCATCGATTTATTTACCCCAATAGGTAAAGGACAACGTGGTCTGATCGTAGCACAGCCTAAAACCGGTAAAACCAATTTGTTAAAAGAAGTGGCCAATGCCATTGCTAAAAATCACCCTGAAGTTTACCTGATCATTCTATTGATTGATGAGCGTCCGGAAGAGGTAACAGATATGGCAAGAAGCGTAAGAGCAGAAGTGATTGCTTCTACTTTTGATGAGCCTGCAGAAAGACATGTAAAGATTGCCAACATTGTGCTTGAAAAAGCAAAACGTCTGGTAGAATGTGGTCATGATGTAGTGATCCTTCTGGATTCCATTACGAGATTAGCCAGAGCTTACAATACGACTGCTCCTGCTTCAGGAAAAATCTTATCAGGTGGTGTGGACGCGAATGCATTGCACAAGCCTAAACGTTTCTTCGGTGCCGCACGTAACATCGAAAGAGGTGGTTCCTTAACCATTCTTGCAACTGCATTAACAGATACAGGATCTAAAATGGACGAGGTGATCTTTGAAGAATTTAAAGGTACCGGTAACATGGAGCTTCAACTGGATCGTAAACTATCGAACAAACGTATCTTCCCTGCGATTGACATTACTGCTTCAAGCACACGTAGAGATGACTTACTGCACGACAGAGACACGTTACAACGTGTTTGGATCTTGCGTAACCATCTTGCAGATATGAACGCTCAGGAAGCTATGGAGTTTGTACAGCAACAAATCAGAAATACAAAGACCAATGAAGAGTTCTTAATTTCCATGAATAGCTAATTCATCAGAAAAGCTTTTAAATGATAATTAAACAGATCCCCAATGCCATTACTTCCGCGAACCTTTTCACCGGATGTATTGGCATTGTTTTCGCTTTTAACCAGGATTTAAGGTCTGCCGCTTTGTGCATCCTTATTTCACTGATCATCGACTTTTTTGATGGTTTTGCTGCCCGTCTGCTGAATGTCAGCGGGCCTATGGGCAAAGAACTGGATTCCCTGGCAGATATGGTGAGCTTTGGTGTATTGCCTTCGGTCATCCTCTTTCATATGGCTCCGAAATCCTTTTTCGGCTATACAGAGTTCCCTATACTTTCCTACCTGGCATTTTTTGTAGCCGTATTTTCGGCTTACCGCCTGGCAAAATTCAACCTGGACACTCGGCAAACTGACAAATTCATAGGTGTTCCAACACCCGCAATTTCCGCAGTAATTGCTTCGGTACCATTTATTTACGAAAGTGACACTTTTTATTTCGACAGCTCGACGCTTACAGTAGTATTATACCTGGCATTTATTCCCCTGGTATGTTACCTGCTGATCAGCGAGCTTCCATTAATTGCACTAAAGTTTAAAAGCTTTGGTTTTGCAGAGAACAAATTCAGGTATATTCTAATCCTGTCAGCAGTTGTATTACTGCTGATCTTTAAATTTGCGGGTATTCCGCTGATTCTGGTGCTTTATATCCTGTTATCCATCATAGAACAAAAAACGGCTAAAATTTAAAGCCGTTTTTCCAGTTCTGCCTTGGACTGATCCAATTGTTTATACAGAATTTCTACGAAATCACAGACCTCGCTAAACGCCTTTGGTAAATCTTCCACGTTGTTCAGTTCTCTTGCATTCCGCTCCATCATTTGCATGTGATCTTTAGCATCATTACGACCTACATAAGCAAACGTAGGTTTTATTTTATGTGCACAGCTCGACGCCCGTGCCCAATCTTTATCTGCAATGGCCTTTCCTAAATCCGCCACATAGGCCGGAGTCTGTGCCTTAAATAGGTCCAACATTTCTATAATAAACTCGGCACTATCTCCAGACATATCCCTCAGGTACGAAAGATCCAGAGGCTCGTTATTTTTAATTGGGTCGATCATTAAACAAAACTAATAAATTAAATTTTTGTTACAGTTAAATTATCATCTAATATACCTAATATTTCTGATACACTCTTCTTCAAAACGGGATGAATTACTTGTCCTGCAATCTCCGTTAAAGGTTCAAGAACAAATCTTCTGTATTGCATCTGAGGATGAGGGACTTGAAGCTGCACACCAAAATCTACAATCTCGTCAGCAAAAAGGATGACATCAATATCGATCAGGCGGGAACCCCATTTCTCTTTTCGGATCCTTCCTAGCTCCTCTTCAATTCTCAACACTTCCTGTAGCACTTCCAAGGCGGATAAAGTCGTATTTACACCTACCGCCATATTCAGGAACGAAGGCTGATCAGCCTTCCCCCAGGCGGCGGTTTCATAAACTGAAGACCTGGAAAACACCTCACCTACCCTACTTCCAATTTGTTCAACTGCTGCCGTTAGCAGTATTTCCCGATCCCCTAAATTACTTCCCAGTAACAAATAAACATTTTTACTATCCAACTGCATATAAAAGCCTCAGGTATTTTTTTACCTATATTTACAAATTAAATATTTAACCGTCAAATGAAAGAATTTTTTAAGTATGTTTTTGCAACTGTCGTAGGCGTAGTATTGTCTATAGGCTTGCTTATCGTTCTCTTTATTGTTCTTGTTGTGGGTATCGTTTCTTCCATAGGTGAAGATAAAAGCGTGGTCGTAGACAGCAATACCGTACTATATCTGAATCTGGATCAGTCCGTAACGGAACGTACCTTCAATGATCCCCTATCCGATCTTCCGATTGTTGGAGATGAAGGACAAAAAAGCATCGGTTTTACCGATATCATCAAAGCCTTGAAAGAAGCTAAAACAGACGATAACATAAAATGTATTTACCTGAATGTGACCGCTCCGAATGCCGGATTTGCCAATATGAAGGAAATCAGAGAAGCCCTGCTCGACTTTAAAACCAGCAAAAAGAAAATCATTGCGTATAGCGAAGTGTATACCCAGGGAGCCTATTATCTGGCTTCAGCGGCTGATAAGGTCTATTTAAATCCTGAAGGAGCCCTGGAATTTAAAGGATTGAGCTCTCAACTGGTTTTCTTTAAAGGTGCCCTTGATAAATTAGGAATAGAAGCACAAATCATCAGAGTAGGTACTTATAAAAGTGCCGTTGAGCCTTTTATTGCTGATAAAATGAGTGATAGGAACCGGGAACAGGTAACTGCCTACCTGAATGGTTTATATACCACCTTCCTTGGCGACATTTCCAAAAGCAGAAACATCAACAAAGACAGTCTTTTCAAGATTGCAGATCAATATAAAATTCAGCAACCAAAGGATGCAGAAAAATATAAAATGGTGGACGGCTTAAGGTATAAAGACGAAATTCTTGATGAACTAAAATCACTGAGTGGAACAGATAAAAAAAGCAACCTTTCTACCGTATCCATTAATGATTACGCAAAAAATGTAGTCATGTCCGCTAAAGGAAACACCAATAAAACGAAGATTGCGGTTATCTATGCCAACGGTGACATTATGGGCGGAGAAGGCAATAACGATCAGATTGGCTCGGAAAGAATTTCCAGAGCAATCAGAAAAGCCAGAACAGATACGAACATTAAAGCCATTGTTTTAAGGGTCAACTCACCAGGCGGCAGCGCATTGGCATCAGACGTGATCTGGAGAGAAGTGGTGCTAACGAAAAAAGTAAAACCAGTGATTGCTTCATTTGGTAACGTGGCTGCTTCAGGAGGATATTACATTGCCTGTGGTGCCGACTCCATCTTTGTTCAACCGAATACAATTACAGGTTCAATCGGCGTTTTTGGTATGATTCCTAACTTCCAGAAGCTGATGAATAAAGAACTTGGAATTACTTTTGATGGGGTGAAAACCGGACAGTATGCAGACATCATGAGCGTCAACCGTCCGATGACTCCCGGAGAAAGACTGATCGTTCAGAATGGAGTAAACCGTACATACGATGCCTTTATCAGTCGCGTAGCTGATGGCCGTAAGAAAAGTAAAACCTATATCGACAGCATTGCAGGCGGACGGGTATGGGTTGGAACGGATGCGGTTAAAATCGGACTGGCAGACAGAACCGGTAGTTTCCAGGATGCCATCACAGCAGCAGCTAAAAAAGCAAAGGTCAAAGAATACAGAATCGTAGAGTATCCGGAAATGCTGGATCCGATCAGGTCCCTGCTTGAAAACTCTACAGACAAAATAAAAACCCATTACGCAAAACAGGAACTGGGTGCCAATTACCTGATTTATCAGCAAATAAAATCTGCGATTTCCAAATCAGGAATACAGGCAAGAATGCCTTTTGACATTACTGTACAGTAAGTTAAAACTTTCAAAAAGGTGTCTGAAGAATGGCGCTCCAATAGCGGAGACTCATTCTTCAGACACCTTTTTGCATTTCTGAGAAAAAACAGAAAGGACAAGTGCCTTGTAAATAATCGGAAAATCGGGGCTTTTTATTTAATTTAGCCCTCCCATGGAAAATAAGACCATTGCACGCAACTTGCGCCTGCTTTCTCAATTGATGGAATTGCACAATGAGAACCCTTTTAAGATCAAATCAGTAGCCAATGCTGCTTTCAAAGTAGATAAACTGCCCTATGCTGTTCTGGGTAAAAGCCTGGAAGAAATCGCACAGATCGACGGACTTGGAAAGAGCATCTCTTCCAAAGTCTGGGAGTTGCTGGAAACAGGAACAATGACCGATTTAAAAGATATCCTTGCGGAAACACCGGAAGGTATTGTAGAAATGCTGGGCATCAAAGGCATTGGTCCTAAAAAAATAGGGGTCATCTGGAAGGATCTTGGCATTGAAAGTATCGGGGAACTCTATTATGCCTGTAATGAAAATCGTCTTATTGAAGCCAAAGGTTTTGGTCTGAAAACCCAGGAAGAGATTAAAAAGATTATTGAATTCAGAATGGCCGGACAGGGAAAATTCCTGTATGCCCATGCGGAGCGTTCAGTAAACACCCTATATTCCGATTTGGCCGTTTGGCTAAATGCCATTAGCGGAGAGCCCCTGTTGGGAATCGCTGGTGAATACCGCCGTTGTATGGAAATCATAGAGGGCGTACCCTTCCTGATTGGTGCAGATCATATTGCCGAAATTCAGGAAAAAATCGCCTCATTTGAAACGATTGCTTTCGAAGAACAGGCGGATGGTACTTATGCTGCAACCAATATCTCCGGACTAAAAGTACAATTACACCTTGTTCAAAAAGAAGATTTTTACCTGAACTGGTTTAAGCTGACTGGGAATGAACAACATGTAAGTGAAGTTCTTGCCCTGGCAGGAAACGGACCTTTTGAAGATGAACAGGCAATTTATAACGCTGCAGGCCTCGCTTTCGTGGCTCCTGAGCTACGCGAAGGACTCAATGAGGTTGAACTGGCAAAGGAGAACAAACTTCCTGAGCTGATCACTTATGAAGACCTGAAAGGCAGTTTGCACAACCACTCTACCTGGAGCGACGGAGTGCATACTTTGGAACAAATGGCCACTTATTGCAAAGACAACCTGAAAATGGAATACTTTGGAATCTGTGACCACTCTAAATCGGCATTTTATGCCAATGGATTGAATGAACAGCGTTTATACGCCCAACACCAGGAAATTGATGCTTTAAATGCAAAGCTTGCGCCCTTCAAAATTTTCAAAGGAATTGAAAGTGACATCTTAAACGATGGTTCTCTGGACTATAGTGATGACATCCTGAAAACCTTTGACTTTGTCGTAGCCTCTGTACACAGCAATTTACGCATGGATGAGGAAAAGGCTACAGCGCGACTAATTAAAGCGATTGAGAACCCTTATACGACTATTCTGGGCCACCCTACCGGAAGATTGTTACTGAGCAGAAAAGGATATCCGATTGATTTTGCAAAAGTAATAGATGCCTGTGCGGCAAACAAGGTGGTGATAGAGATCAATGCAAACCCTTTACGGTTAGACCTGGACTGGCGCTGGCACCGTTATGCCTTAGAAAAAGGCGTGTTGCTTTCCATCAATCCGGATGCACACCGCATGGAAGGATTTTACGACATGCATTACGGTACCCTCATCGGAAGAAAAGGAGGCTTAACCGCGGCACAATGTCTCAATGCCATGTCCCTTCAAGATATCTCAGAATACTTCAGCAATAAAAAATAGTTATCCTTACCTTTGATTCATGATTAGTAAGCTTTGCAATAAAATATTTCAGGATGCGATTAATGATTATCACCTCCACAACAACATTGACCAACCGATCCACAATACCTATAAAATAAGCACCATTGAACACCTGCTTTATTTGAAATGCTGGATTGATACCGTACAATGGCATATGGAAGATGTGGTTCGTAATCCTGAAATAAACCCGGTAGAAGGCTTGCACTGGAAACGCCGCATCGATGCTTCCAATCAGGAACGCACGGATGTGGTGGAATATATTGACAGTTACTTTCTGGAAGAGTTTAAAGATATCGTCCCATCAGCTACGGCAAAGATCAATTCTGAAAGCCCGGCATGGGTAATCGACAGATTGTCCATTCTGGCCTTAAAGGTATACCATATGGGCGAAGAGAGTCAGCGCAGCGATGCTTCTGAAGAACATAAACAGAATTGTACGGTTAAACTTAACATTCTGTTAAACCAACAGACCGATCTTTCTGCTAGCTTAGATGACTTAATGGCTGACATTAAGAGTGGCGCAAAATACATGAAGGTTTACAAACAAATGAAAATGTATAATGACCCGAGTCTTAATCCGGTGCTTTATAACCCAAAATAATTAATGCCTAAAGAAACTACTAAAATATTAGTAATCCGTTTCTCCGCAATGGGGGATGTAGCCATGACGGCCCCCATTTTAAAAGAGTTCAACCAACATTACCCTGATACCCAACTCCTTTTCATTAGCCGGGAATTTTTCCGGCCTTTCTTCCATGGTGTAGAGAACCTGACCTTCCTTCCTTTTGATCCTTCAAAAAGACATAAAGGCTTTTTCGGCATCGTCAGGCTTTTTCTGGAGCTAAGGAAACACAAAGTTACGGCAGTGGCCGATCTTCATCAAAATCTGAGAAGCCGGATATTGAGTTTACTGTTCTTCTTCCAGGGCGTAAAGCGGGTAACGATCAACAAGGGCAGAAAAGAAAAGTCCCTGCTGACCCGGAAAAAGGATAAGGTTTTTGCCCCTCTTCAGCAAACCGTAGAAAGGTATGCGGAGGTATTTCAAAAACTAGGCTATCCTTTTCTTCTTTCCAATACCTTAAAACAGGTTTCGCCAGCCCCGCTGAATCGGGAAATATTTCCCCCTAAAACAGAAAAATGGATTGGTGTAAGTCCTTTTGCCCAACACTTACAAAAAGTCTACCCCCTGCATAAAATGGAATCAGTGGTCTATGCGCTGGCCGACTTAGGACATCAGCTGTTCATTCTTGGCGGAACCCCGGAAGAGGAAGAAATCGCCGACAGCTGGGCCACAAAGCACAAGAACGTACGTTCCCTGGTCAGGAAGATTAAACTGGAGGAAGAATTGCAGTTTATTTCCAACCTGGATGTCATGCTGAGCATGGATTCTTCAGGAATGCACCTCGCTTCTTTAAAAAACATCCCTGTAGTTTCTGTATGGGGTGCTACCCATCCTTATGCCGGATTTTTAGGCTATGGACAATCTATGGCCAATGCGGTTCAGATTGATCTTTACTGCAGACCATGTTCAGTCTATGGAAATGTGCCTTGTTATAGAGGAGATTTTGCCTGTATGAACAATTTAGCCGAATCAACTGTTGTTAATAGTGTAATAAATAAACTCAATAATGGCGAAGCAACTTCTCTTAGTACGGCACGGAAAATCTGAATGGGGCAATAGCCACCTTTCTGATTTCGACAGGCCATTAAATTCCAGGGGCTTAAGAAACGCTCCGGAAATGGCAACCCGGATTCTTCATAAAGATTTGGTCCCACAGCTGGTGGTCAGCAGTCCGGCTTTACGTGCCCTTACTACCGCTAAAAACTTTGCAGAGGTATGGAACAAGCCTTTGAGCCAGATCCAGGAAGAAACTTCTATCTACGAAGCCAATGTAACAGCCCTGTTAAAGGTCGTCAATAAGCTGAGTGATAAATACGAAAGGGTTGCTTTGTTTGGTCACAATCCAGGACTTACAGATTTCGCCAATTACCTGAGTAATGCGAATATCTATAACATCCCTACATGTGGTACAGTGCTTATGGAGTTTCCATTTGAGAAATGGGAACAACTAAGCCACCATACCGGAAATTTATTAGAATTTGATTATCCTAAAAGTGCAGATGAAGATTAAAAGTGCAAGTGTTTCACTGTTAATCCATTATTAATCAACTGTTTTAGGGAATCTATTCCTATTTTCAAGTGTGTTTCCACATAAGTGCTGGTTACATTGCTGTCACTTTCTGCGGTTTTTACGCCTTCAGGAATCATCGGCTGATCAGAAACCAGTAATAATGCACCTGTTGGAATCTTATTCGCAAATCCTGTAGTAAAGATCGTCGCAGTTTCCATATCTACTGCCATCGCACGCAAGCTTTTCAGGTATTTTTTAAAGTTCTTATCGTGCTCCCAAACCCTGCGGTTCGTGGTATAACAAGTTCCTGTCCAGTAATCTCTGGAATGGTCACGGATGGTGGTAGAGATTGCTTTTTGTAAAGCGAAGGCCGGTAATGCTGGCACTTCAGCAGGAAAGTAATCATTGGAGGTACCTTCTCCCCTGATGGCTGCAATAGGAAGAATCAGATCACCAAGTTGGTTTTTCTTCTTCAATCCACCACATTTTCCAAGAAACAATACTGCTTTCGGACTGATTGCAGTAAGCAGGTCCATCATCGTCGCTGCCATTGGGCTTCCCATGCCAAAGTTGATAATGGTAATTCCGTTAGCAGTTACACTTTGCATCGGTTTATCCAGACCTAGAATAGGCGCATCGTCGTGCCATTCTGAGAACATCTGAACATATTTACTGAAATTTGTCAACAGGATATATTGTCCGAATTCTTCGAGTGGTCTGCCTGTATATCTTGGCAACCAGTTCTTAACGATGTCACCTTTAGATTTCAAACCTGATTTTACCGGAGATTCTACTTCTTTAGCTTTCTTTCCTTTTTTCTCATTTCCGTCTTTGTTTACTTCTAATTCTTCATTCATATATTTTCTCCTTTACTATTATTCATATTTCTTGCTGTTTTATACAGCTTCCGGCTCTATCGATGATCGAAGGGTAATAACCTGGGGGTATCGGGAGGCTTAGCAGGATCAAATCCTGATATATCAAGTTAAAAAAAATCCCCGTAAAACGGGGATTAAATTTTCTAAGCTGCTTTTAACTTTTTAAAGTCGGCCTTTTCGAATTTCTCTACCGCGTAGTCGAGCGTAATGCTCAGCTCCTTTATACTCGGATCGGAAGGGATGTCAAACATGGCATCCAGCATAATTGCTTCGCAGATAGAGCGTAAGCCCCTTGCTCCCAGTTTATATTCCATTGCTTTGTCGACAATAAAATCTAACACCTCATCTTCAAAAACCAATTTCACCCCTTCAAATTCAAACAGTTTCACATACTGACGGAATAAAGAATTCTTAGGTTCTGTCAGGATATTACGTAATGCCTGTTTATCCAATGGGTTAAGGTGTGTTAACACCGGTACACGACCAATCAGCTCAGGAATCAAACCAAAAGATTTTAAATCCTGAGGCGTAATGTATTTGTAAAGGTTTTTAAGATCAAGCTCTGCATCATCTTTTTTCACTTTATAACCAACGGCTTGCGTACGTAACCTGTTCGCAATCTTACGTTCAATACCATCAAATGCGCCACCGCAGATGAAGAGGATATTATTCGTGTTTACCGGGATCATTTTCTGATCAGGGTGTTTACGTCCGCCCTGAGGTGGAACATTCACTATCGTTCCCTCTAAGATCTTCAATAAAGCCTGTTGCACGCCTTCTCCCGACACATCTCTGGTGATGGAAGGGTTGTCGCTTTTACGCGCTACTTTATCCACCTCATCGATGTAAACGATTCCGCGTTCTGCCGAAGCCACATCATAATCCGCAGCCTGAAGCAAACGGGTCAGGATGCTTTCCACATCTTCTCCTACATAACCAGCTTCAGTCAGGACCGTCGCATCGCAAATGCAGAAAGGAACATGCAGGATCTTAGCGATCGTTTTCGCCAATAAGGTTTTTCCGGTTCCGGTTTCCCCTACCAGCATGATGTTCGATTTTTCAATCTCTACCTCATCCTCCTGGTTTACCTTTTGACCTAATCTCTTATAGTGGTTATAAACCGCTACAGAAAGGACTTTCTTAGCATCATCCTGACCAATTACGTACTGGTCAATATGTGCCTTGATTTCCATAGGCTTCAATAAGGTAACTGAAGAGTCTAAAGATTTCGCTTTCTTACTCCCAAGCTCCTGTACCAGGAGTTGATTGGCCTGAGTCACACATTTATCGCAAATGTACGCGTCCAGACCTTCAATAAGCATTAATGTATCCTGCTTACCTGAGCCACAAAAAGAGCAACGAGATTCTTTATTTTGTTTAGCCATTATTTTCTTTGTTATTCGCTCCCAGCACTTCATCAATCATTCCAAAGCTTTTCGCCTCGTCAGCTTTCATCCAGTAATCACGGTCTGAAGCTTTCTCTACCCATTCGTACGATTGTCCGGAGTGGTTTGAAATGATGTCATACAATTCTTTCTTTAATTTCAGCATCTCTCTTAAGTTGATCTCCATATCTGAAGCAACTCCCTGTGCACCACCTGAAGGTTGGTGAATCATCACACGCGAGTGTGGCAATGCAGCACGTTTTCCTTTCGCTCCTGCTACCAATAGTACGGCTCCCATAGAAGCTGCCATACCGGTACAGATGGTGGCCACATCTGGTGTGATGTATTGCATGGTATCATAGATACCCAATCCTGCATATACAGAACCACCTGGTGAGTTGATATAGATCTGAATGTCTCTGTTGTTATCTGTAGATTGTAAAAACAACAACTGAGCCTGTATAATGTTCGCATTACCATCATAAATGGCATCACCTAAAAAGATGATACGATCCATCATTAAACGGGAGAACACATCCATTTGTGCCACGTTAAGCTGACGCTCTTCAATGATGTAAGGAGTCATACTTTTTGGAGAATTATTGGTTGCACCAATAAAACGATCCACGTTTAAACCATTAATACGATGGTGTTTAACTGCGTATTTTCTAAATTCGTCTTTGTCTATTTTCATCAGTATATCTATTTTTCTTTTAATTGTGATGAAGCTTGCTTCGCAGTTTTTGCTCCGCAGGTTTCATCAGTATATCTATTTTTCTTTGTCAATTTCACCAAATTAATTAAACTAAATTGGTTATTTATTGTGGTATTGTAAAATTCTCGAATCTCTTTATATAAACAAGGCGGCCTTAATAAAGCCGCCTTATCTGTAATTATAAACTAAAAGTATTGGGTTTCCCTGAATTACTTCAATTCTATAAATTTATTATAAGCGATTTCTTTTTGGTCTAAAGTGGCAACTGATTGAATATATTCAAAAACCTTAATTGCTTTCACTTCATCAAAAATGCGGTTTGCATTGTCTTTCTCTTTAAGGAAAGTAGCCGTGTATTGCGCCAACTGATCTTCCGGCATTGGGCTTGGGCTATACATTCTGAACTGTGCATCTAAACGTTGTTTAGCAGTTGCGAATACATCCTCATATTTAATTTCGATGCTATTGTCTTTAATCAGTTTGTTCTCGATTAAAGTCCATTTAAGGTTTTTAGCGAAATCTTCATATCCTTCTGCAAGCTCAGCCTCAGTTAGTTTTTCGTTTGTAGCTTTTAACCACTTACGTAAAAACTCATCAGGCAATTCCATTTTCACACTTTCAATTAGTTTAGTGTACATGTCGTTCTGCAATTTGCGGTCTGCATCTTGTTTGAACATGCTTTCTACTTCCTCAGTGATTTTAGCGGTAAAACCAGCTTCGTCAGTCACTACACCTTCACCAAATAATTTATCAAAGAACTCCTGGTTTAAATCAGATTCCTCTAAGCGGTTTACATTTTTAACCGTTACCTGGAATTTAGATTGTAATTCTTTTGCATCTTCTTCAGCAATGTTTAACAATTTGGCGATGATCACCTCATTCTTATCAAAAGCTTTTTGAACATCAAGTTCAACTACATCATCCTTTTTTAAACCTACTAAAGATTTTAAGATCTTTTTATCAGCTACCTGATCTAAACGAATAGAACCTGTACTGTTGATGCCACCTTCAAAAATTGAACCATCAGCAGAAAGTTGTGCTAATTCGGCATAAAGGACGTCATCTTCTGCCGAAACTTCAGGGTTTGTCATTTTGCCATAGCTTCTTCTGATGTTTTTGATACGGGAAGCTAAAGTTTCTTCGTCTGCTTTAACGTTGAATTGAGTGAATTTATCTTTGGATGTGATTTTCACATCTACCTCTGGGGCAAGACCCAATTCGTAATCAAACTCGAACTCATCTGTATTGTCCCATTTGAATTCTTTAGTATCATCCATCACCGGTAAAGGCTGACCAAGGATCTCTACTTTATTATCAGTAAGGTGTTTGCTTAATGTTTCGCTCAACAGGGTATTGATTTCTTCCACCAAAATGCTTCTGCCATACATTTTTTTGATGTGTGCTGCAGGAACCATTCCTTTACGAAAACCAGGAAGGTTTGCTTTTTTAGCTTGCTCTCTTATAGATTTATCAACCTTTTCAGTATAATCTTCAGGTGAAATCTTAATCTTTACAACTGCATTTAAGTCGTTAATTTTTTCCTGTGTAATGTTCATCTTTCTGAATCAATAATTATTAGTGTCTTTATACAAAAAATCCTCCGGGATGCGGAGGAAATTTATTGCGGAAGAATTGACTTCCAATCCATCGCTCAAATTTCCCTTTCGAGGGCGCAAATATATTCTTTTTTGTTGATTTCAAAGTGTATAATTTAAAAAATTATGTCTGCAGATTGTCTGAATCTCATGGACCTACACTAAAAAAAAGAAGCTGATTTCTGTCTGTTAAGGACCAGCGAAATTTTGCGGTATAAAAGAAAAACAGCCCTTTTGAGACTGTTTTTCAATTGTTGTGCGGAAGAAGGGACTCGAACCCCCACGCCGTGAAGCGCCAGATCCTAAGTCTGGTGCGGCTACCAATTACGCCACTTCCGCAGTTAGGATTTATTTATTTTGGATTGCAAAGATAGAATAGTTTTTTAGAAATCCCAATAAAATCAAAATATTATGTAATTTTATTAAAAATCAAGCCCATTTGGATAACAAAAGGGATTTCCTGACAGCGCTCATCTGTAGCAATCAGATCTTTACCCACTTTCAATTGTTTCTATAAAAATTTACCCTCGATCTCTGATTTTAAATAAAACTGAAATGAAAACAGAAGAAGAACTGATTCAATTTGAAAAACAGTGGAATAGCGCCCTGGAAAACAACAATGCGGATGAAATCTCTAAATTTATGTCCCCCGACTGGATCATTGTCGGCTCCGATGGCATCACTGGCAAATCCAGCTTTCTGGAATCAGTAAGAACAGGAATACTCACACACAACAGAATGGATTCCGATGAGATGACCGCTAAAATTCATGGAAATACCGGCATCATCATCAGTCGCGGAACAAGCGCGGGGATTTACGATGGCCAGGCTTTCGAATTGTACGAATGGTCTTGCAGTACCTACATCAAAGAAGACCAGCAATGGTACTGCGTATCTACAATGGTTACAAAAGCCAATCGCCTTTAAACTAAAGAACCGTAATTTCCGGCCCCAGTTCAGAAACCAGGAATAAAAAATGCTTAAAATAAAAAACCCGATCGGATGGATCGGGTTTAGTTTTGTGCGGAAGAAGGGACTCGAACCCCCACGCCGTGAAGCGCCAGATCCTAAGTCTGGTGCGGCTACCAATTACGCCACTTCCGCAGTTAGGATGTCATTGTTTTGGATTGCAAAGATAGATATTGTTTCTATATCTCAAAACTCTTTTTAAATTAATTCTGGCATCTAAAGCTAACATATTGATCTTATACGCTTTAAATTTCAATCTTTTTTTCCCTTTTCTCTGGTACAGACATCCAGCCAGACAAAACTCAATACAATTCCTTCTGAAACTGAAAAAAATATTGAACGGCCTTTACCAACCGGCTGCCATACCAGGAAAACATTTCTCCATCTACCAGCAGGACTTTCGCCTCCGGCAGTACCGCTCTGATTTCTTCCAGGTGTTTTTCCTTAAAAGGATAAGGTTCTGAAGATAGGAACACCAGCTCCGGCTTCAGAAGACGAAGGTCTTCCAGGCTCATTTCGGGATACCTATTTTCTTTGACCACATTGTTAAGCCCGTTTACCGCCAGCAGATGATTGATAAATGTATTTCTTCCGGCAAACATATATGGGCTTTTCCAGATCAGATAGGCCACACTCTTGTTCAGATTATTTTGCAGTGCCAGGGTCTGAAGGTCATTAAACCCGGCATTGATCAGGTGATTCAGGTATGCTGCTTCGGGTTCCCGGTCTACCAATGCCCCAATTTGGCTGATGGTTTGCTTCGCATCTTCCAGGTCATAAATATCGCTCATCCAAACCGGAAACTCTCCCATGAGCGCCTCTATCTGCAGTTGCTCGTTTTCTTCCTTATTGCCAATGATGAGGTCGGGTTTTAAGCTTCGGATCAGGTCCAGGTTTAATTTCTTTGTCCCCCCTATTTTGGTCTTCTCTTTAAATTTAGCTTCCGGATGAACACAAAATTTAGTAATTCCGATCAGCTCCGCATCCAGCCCCAGGTTAAATAGCAATTCTGTTTGAGAAGGAACCAGGGAGATGATTCTTTTTGGCGGATAACTGATGTTTATCGTACGGTTAAGCTGGTCTGTAAAACTGCGTTGCATTTTACAAAGATAAGCTACTCGTACTTTAATGCATCCACAGGATTTGATTTTGCAGCACGATAGGCTTGCCAGCTCACCGTCAACAGCGCAATCATTACCGTTGACACCCCCGTAATCAGGAATACCTGCCAGCCTATGGAAATATGGTAGTCAAATTTATCCAGCCAGTTCTTCATGAGCAGGTAGGCAAGCGGCATCGCAATAAAAAGGGCGATCAAAACTGTTTTCACAAAATTGACGGACAACAATTGCACAATTCCAGACACAGAAGCTCCCAGGACTTTACGGACCCCGATTTCTTTGGTCCGCTGCTCTGCACTGAAGGCAGATAAGCCAAACAAGCCGAGGCAGGAAATAAATATCGCAAGGCCTCCAAACAGGTTAGACAACAGACCCAGGGTAGCTTCATTCTTCATCTTTTCTGCAACCAGACGATCCAGAAAGCGGATATCTATCGGAAAATCAGGATTGATCTCCTTTGTGATCCTGCCAATCATTTCCAGATTTCCTTTAAGGTCTTTCTCCGTATTTAGCCGCATGGTAATCACATCGCTGTTCCCCTGATTAAAGGCAATAATCATCGGTTTCTCTTTTGCCGTCAGCGGTCCCCAGGTGATGTCTTTAAAAACACCGACTATCGTTCTTTTAACATCCTGAAACACCACATTTTGTCCCACTGGATTGGCCAGCCCCATTCGTTTTATTGCGGACTCACTTAACATCACCGCAACACTATCTGAAGCCAGGCCTTTTTTAAAGTCCCTGCCCTCCAAAAGCTGAAGCCCATTTGTTTTCACAAAATCATAACCCGTATAAATCTGGTTGACAGACATCTTCTTATCTGCTTCAGACATCCCCTGCCATTCCATTCCGGTACTGTTAGAATTTTGCTGAGAGATACTTCCTGACGAATGACACATCGCAGTGACGGTGCCGGAAGACAATAGCCTTTCCTTTAAAAGATCGTACTTCAGATACAGGTTGCCTTCATGAGGCATCTCCACCAATGCATTCGTCTGATAGCCCAAAGGCTTATTTTTCAGGTATTGCAATTGCTCATAAATGATTAAAGTAGCAACGATCAGAATCACCGCTAAGCTAAACTGAACGATCACCAGTATTTGTCTGAAATTCAAAGAAAAGCTATTTTTTAGTTTAACCGTTTTCTTTAACGTTTGGATCGGATTAAAAGAAGAAAGGAAAAAAGCAGGATAACTTCCGGCCAGAATTCCGGTAAAAAAGATCAATGCGATTACGCCCAGCCAGTTTAAAGGATGAGCATAAGCAATTTTCAATTCGATATCCAGCAAATGGTTGAATTTGGGCAGACAAAGCTCCACCAATACAACTGCAATGACTACGCTTACAAAAGTCAGGATCAGGGACTCCATAAGAAATTGGGAAATCAAAGATTTTCTTGACGCCCCAATGGTCTTTTTTATCCCTACCTCTTTCGCCCTTTTCTGGGACCTTGCGGTAGAAAGGTTCATAAAATTGATACAGGCGATGATCAAAATACTCAATGCCAATATGGTAAAGATCTTCAGCTGCTCAATCTGTCCTCCTGCGGCTTTACCATTGATAAACTTTCCATAAAGATGCAGGTCTGCCAATGGGTAAATAAAAGGCTCTGAATCAGTGGTCGTACTCGCCGCATGTTTTCGGCTCATGCTCTTTATCTTCTCATTAAAAGCCGGAATATCAGTTCCCTTTTTTAGGATCAGCAAAGTATAAAATGAATAATTATGCCAATTTGGCTGAATCACCCAATCGTTCAACTGTTCGAAGAGCTTCCAGGAATTCAGACAATCAAAACTATAGCTCACATTTGGAGGCAGGTCTTTGATAACTGCAGTAACTTTCAGATCAACCTGATTCTCAAAACGGAGTACTTTATTCAACACATCTGTACGCCCAAATAAGCGTTGCGCAGTACTGGCAGTTAACACGATGGAGTTCGCATCACTAAGGGCATGATCCAGATTTCCATAAAGGGCTTGAAAATCAAAAATCTTTAATATTTCCGGATCCGCATAACGTCCTTCTACTTTAAAAGAGTGCTTTCCATTTGCCAATAAACGTTTCACCGGCCATAAAATCCTGCTGATGTGTTCCACCTCGGGCATCTCTTCCTTCAGCGTTCCGGCAATCGTATTTGGCGATTGATCTCCGGTAGCAGTAATGCTTTTATCAGCCCCATAAAAATTAAACATCACCTGTTGAATACGGTCTGCATTTTTAAAGCCCTTATCGTAATTCCATTCGTAGGATACATACAGCAGTAACATCAGACAAGCAGCCAATCCAATTGCCAAACCACTGATATTGATCAGGGATGCCGTCTTATTCCTTAACAGATTTCTTAAAGCAATCTTTAAATTGAGAATATACATTTTAATTCTAATGGTTGATCATGATCAAAAATCCGCTACACGCCCTGCGGAACGCTAAGGTCTTCCTTAATCACGCCATCCAGCAAATGCAATATCCGGCTTCCATAAGCAGCATTAACTTCCGAATGCGTTACCTGAATAATGGTAATGTTCTCTTCCTCATTCAATTTCTTAAACAACTCCATAATCTGAAGTGCCTGTGGAGATTGCAGGTTTCCCGTTGGCTCATCGGCCAGGATAATGGAAGGTTGTGCCACTAAAGCTCTGGCAATTCCTACCAACTGCTGTTGCCCACCTGAAAGCTGATTGGGAAACAGGTCTTTTTTAGCAACCATATTAAAGCGATCCAGGACATCTGCAATTCTGCTTTTACGTTCCGGTCCACTCACCTTTTTATAGAGTAGAGGCGCTTCAATATTTTCTGCAACAGTCATCTCATCGATCAGGTGGTAAGCTTGAAATACAAAACCAATATGGTTCCGGTACAACTCAATCCGTTTCCGCTCATTTAGAGAAACCACATCCTCCCCCATAAACTCATACGCCCCATAAGTAGGCTCTTCCAGCATCCCAAGGATATTCAACAGGGTAGATTTCCCTGCACCCGATGGACCCATGATCGAAACAAATTCACCCTGTTTAATACTCGTGGTCACGTGGCGCAGGACATAACTTTTAACTCCTTTATTCGCGTAATACTTCTCTATATTTTTAAGTTCTATCATCTTTGTATGTTTTAGTATTTAATTCTTCTCAGGATAAGTTTATTCGTATTTGAGGGCATCTATTGGATTCGTGCTGGCCGCTTTTAAAGACCGCAGACTAACCGTAACCAAGGTAATGACTACCGATAATACCATGGCAATCATAAATGGCCAGATGCTGATTTCTATGCGGTAAACGAAGCCATTCAACCATTTGGAAACAAAAATATAAGCCAATGGCCAGGCCACCAGATTGGCGATCAGCACCATCCATAAAAAGGAACGGTTGAGCATTTTAACTAACTCTAAGGTAGAGGCACCCAACACCTTACGGATGGCAATTTCGCGCGTTTTCTGCGCAGCAATAAATGACACCAATCCGAACAGGCCGATAAAGGAAATGAAAATCACTACTCCCGCAAAAACTTTGAAAAGTACGCCCATGACCTGCTCCGTTCTATAAAAGTTAAGAATGTTCTCATCCAGGAACTGAGCCTCATAAACATGATCAGGGAAAGTGGCATTCCACTCTGTTTCTACGGCTTTCATGATCAACACCATCTCCTTCGTATCGATCTTTACCGCCATCGTATTGTAGTCTTTTTTATCAGAATAAATAGCAATCGGAGAAATGGCACTTTTGAAGGTCAGGTTGTTAAAATCTTTCACGACTCCGACAATAGTCCTGTCTTTACCCCCTAAACTCATGGTTTTTCCTATGGCATCTGCAGGGCTCTTCACTCCCAAAGATTTCAGCAATTGCTCGTTAACCACAAATTCCTTAAGTGTATCACTTTTCGACAAGCCTCTACCTGCAATCAGTGGTAAATTGAAAGTTTTCAGGTAATGTTCATCGGCTTTTTTCAAGTTCAATTGAATCTTTTCATCATCAGCACGATGATCATAGCGGAAACTTGAAGTCATATTATCCGTAGAAACCGGTGGAGCGCTGGCAAAACTAATTTGCCTTACTCCCGGCTGTTGCATTAATCTTTCTCTTAATCCTTCATATTTTAACCTGCTAAGGCTATCTCCGGGAATATTGACAATTGATACTGCTTTCGTATCAAAGCCAAGTGATTTCTCCCTCATATATCCCATTTGCCGAACCACCACCAGCGTGGCAATGATCAATATGGCAGTAATGGCAAATTGTGCAACTACCAGCACTTTCCTCAGTCCCAATCCTCCTGCATTAGCAGAGCTGATCTTATTCTTGATGGCCAGTGCCGGACTGAACCCTGACATTACCAATGCAGGATAGAGTCCTGCAAGAAAACTCACGACCACAATTAAAATCAACATGAATATAAAAACAACCGGCTCAGAGAACAGGTGAAAAGAAACATTAGCCTCCATCAGACTTTCCATCTTCGGAATTGCCAGTTCTGTCAACACACAGGCAAAGCCTAAAGAAATCACCGTTATTAAAGCGGTTTCACTTAGAAACTGCCAGATCAGCTGCTTACGTCGGCTCCCCATTACTTTTCGGATACCCACCTCTTTAGAACGGCTGATGGCTTGCGCTGTTGCCAGGTTAATAAAATTGATACATGCCGTAATCAACAAAAAGAGTCCGATTACAGAAAGGCCAATCAGCTCTTTATAAGGCATAGTTTTATACCGGTAATTTCCAAACCGTGAATCGTGATGAACCTCAGAAAGCGGCTGGAAATAATGTTTTTCCTGAGCCGGGCTTTTCTCCACATAATATTTAGTTATGAATTGTTTTAAAGGTTTTTCAAGATCCGCAGGCGTCAGTCCTTCCTTCAACAAGACATAACATTCTGACCTATTTGTCACCCAGCCCCAGGCTTTACTGTCCTTTTCCGCAAAGGACGCATAAGAAAACACGACCTCAAAAGGGAAGCTGCTGTTTTCCGGAAAATCCTTAAAAACCCCGGTCACCTTATAATCCGCTTTGTTGTTATAGCGGATACTTTTACCAATTGCATTTTTCCAATTCCCAAAATACTTTGCCGCTGTTTTTTCTGAAAGTGTGACCATATTAGGTTGCGATAAAGCCTGTTCTGGTTTTCCGGAAAGCCACTCAATTTTGAAAATTTCAAAAAACTGAGGCTCCACATAGAAGATGTCCTGTTTTAATTTCAGATCAGCATTTCCCCCCTCATTTTTCACTTTAAGAATCCCTCCACCCTGACGAACCGCAGCGACTTTTTCAAATTCTGAAAAATCATTCCGCATCGCCGGAGCTAATGGAACCGGAACTCCACTGGTAAAAAATTCCTCTTCAGGATAAATCCAGGAAGACACCACCCGATAAATCCGATCCTTTTTTTCCTCGCTTTTATCGAAACTCAGCTGAAACTTTAAAAAAATAAAAATCAGCAAACAACTCGCCAGTCCAATAGATAATCCAACAATATTTATTGCAGTATAGCCTTTGTATTTCCAAAGGTTACGCAAAGCGATTTTAAGGTTTAATCTGAACATATCTCTACTAATTAAATTACATTATTCATATTTCAAAGCATCAACCGGATTTGCTTTTACGGCCTTTCTGGCCTGGATGCTTACCGTAAGGACTGTAAGGACCATAGTGATGAGTCCGGCAAGTAAAAATGGCTGTAAGGGGACATCAATTCTATAAGCAAAAGTATCCAGCCATCTCGTCGCCACAATATAGGCGATTGGCCAGCCGATCAGGTTGGCAATTAAAACCACCCAAATGAAAAAGCTGTTTAATAAACTGAGCACTTGAAGGTCTGTTGCCCCTAAAACCTTTCTGACTGCAATTTCCTTTCTTCGGTTATTGGTACTAAAAGCAGAAAAAGCAAAAAGCCCCAGAACCGCTATAAAGATGGTCAGCACCGTTGCACCATAAAATACCGATTGAAGCTGCTCCTGCTTTTTAAATAACCTGCCATATAACTCATCCAGAAATTCATACCTGAAGTCGTCCCCATCCAGTTTATTCCAATCCTTCCAGTTTGTCTTCAGCGTTGCAAGAACGGCAGCCATCTTTTCCTGATCGATATTTACCATCAGCATAGACTTCTCGTTAATGCTGCCACAGGGATTTTTTATGGCATAAACCGTCGGTTCTACCGCCGTTTCAAATCCCTGTGCTTTAACATCCTTAACTACACCTACAATCCTGTAATCCATATCACAGCCTCTGATCGTCCTTCCTATGGGATTGCTCATTCCATAAGCAGCTACCGCACTTTCATTCAGGACAATTGAATTCAGCGTATCTGCATTAAAACTTTTAGAAAAAAACCGACCTTCTTTAAGTTTCAAATGAAGGGTTTCGAAATAGTCGAAATCAACATTAATGATGTCCAGGTCCTTCAGCTTTCCTTCAAAAGAATAACTGTTTTTCAACGCTTTGGAACCATCCGGGACAATGGTAGCTACAGTAAAAGAATTTATCCCCTGAATTCCGTTGACCTTCGCCTTCAGCTGTTCAAAATTGTCGCGCTTAAACCATACCGTATTTTGTATAAAAACTACCTGTGCTGGATTAAACCCCGTATCTTCCGTCTTCATGTATTTCAACTGAGTACTCACGATCAACAGACCCGCAATAAAGACAATCGCTACACTAAACTGTGTCACCAACAACGCATTTCTCAGCCAGAGGGTTTTATAACTCGTTTGCAGGTTTCCTTTTAAAACATCAGCAGGTCTAAAACCAGACAACACCAATGCCGGGTAAACGCCCGAAATCAGTGTAATCAAGATCAAAATAGCCGGTAGCTGCCAGGCCAGCGCCCCATTCCCTTTCCATAAGGATAAGGAAGTCTCAAATAAGCCATTGAAATAAGGAAGAAACAACTCAGTCAATGCCAATCCAATTACCAATGCCAGAAGACATTGCATCAGAATTTCGATCAAAAACTGAAAGACCAGATTCATGCGATAAGCACCAAGTACTTTTTTGACTCCGACCTCTTTTGCCCTTCTGTTCGTCTGTGCGATGGTGAGGTTGGTAAAATTGATACAGGCAATCACCAGTACTAGCAAACCCAGTATCCCTAATGCCAGGACAATTTTATAATTGGTATTGTTTCCGGCAATGGGTTTTAAATGTAAGTTATCCAGGGGATCTAAAAAAATAACCGGCCTTCCGGAAATCATTCTGTCGGCAGCGCTCATTCCATTTTTAATCATTTCCTTTTTGAACAAACCATCTATCTTGTGTTCAAGCTGGGCAACATCTGCCCCTGCTTTAACTTCGATATAGGTATGGTAATTCAAAGCATTGGGATCCTGATTGGCACCAACGTCATTTGAAATTACCATCGCATCAAACTTTAAATTGGAATGATCCGTACGGTAGTTAATAATACCCTGGATGTTTGCCGATTGCCCGGCGTTCTTGGGACCAATGGTCACCAAGCGGGGGTACGCGAGATTCTTGCGGGGGAACAAGACATCGGCAAACTCCTTAGGTACATATAAATCATAGCCATCAGCAGCTGGCTTTTTTAAGCCGCCATCTGGCCACAAATGGAACATCCTTGCCATTTCATAATCTACAGAAAGTACATTTTTACCGTAAATCCTACCCTCATCTGTACTAAAAGCAAACTCAAATCCTGTTTTTTTACTTCTTCCAACAGCCTCAATCTCCGGAAAAGCATCTTTCATGGATTGTGCCAGGGAAGCCGGGGTGTAATTCGTCTTGCCATCAGGCAGACTTCTTCCCACCAGATAAATGCGATTGTGGTTCGGAATGTGATGATCGAACGTTGTTTCAAAACCGACATACATAACCACCATGATAAATGCAGACAGCGCAATGGCTAATCCACCAATGTTAATTGCCGTATATCCCTTATTCTTCCAAAGGTTCCGCAAAGCGATTTTAAGATTCAGTCTGAACATATTCCGGTATCAATATTTTTTAAATCTATTCGTATTTTAAAGCATCAATGGGATTTGATTTGGCCACTTTAACCGATTGTGCACTCACAGTGAGCAATGCAATGAGTAAGGATAAACCTATCGCTATTGCGAAAGGAATAAAAGAAATACTGACCCTGAATTCAAATGCAGACAACCATTGGTTAATCATAATATAAGCTAGTGGGAAAGCGATCAGATTGGCAATCGCCACGAGCTTAATAAAATCTTTGTTCAGCAAGGTTAAAATATTCATCATACTCGCACCTAACACTTTACGAATGCTGATTTCCTTTTTACGTTGTTCTGCCATGAATAAACTCAAGCCCAATAGTCCCAAACAGGAAATAAAAACAGAGAATCCACCGAACCAATTTGCGAGGATACCAAGTACCTTTTCATTCTGAAACTTGGCTTCAAAGCTATCGCTCAAAAATGTTGCATCTACCGGAAAATCAGGATTCATCTCTTTTACCAGTGCTGTAATCTGCTGCATCGAAGTACTGATACTTTGCGAAGGATTTAAACGCATCACCAACACCCCTTCTCCATCTCCGGTAGAATTAACCATCATGATCATCGGTGTTACGGTCTGATAAGGGGTTTCCATCACAAAATCCTTCACCACACCGATGACGGTCAGTTTATCGCCTCCCCAGGTAATCACCTTACCCACCGGATTTGATAAACTCATTACTTTCGCCGCTGTTTCATTGATGATGACATTTCCACTGTCTGCATGCTGAGGCAAAAACTCCCTGCCCATCACCATTTTCGTTCCAAGGGTGGCTGCGAAATCGTAGTGAGCAAACCTAAAATTAACCAGGACATCCACTTTTGGATTTTTACCCGGCCAGCTCACCCCGGAGGTATTGTTGCCTCCCCTGCTTAAACTGGTACTGAATATGCTGGCATTGGTTACTGCCCCAGACTTTAGCAGCTGTTCCCTGAGCAGTTTCATCTTCCCACCACTCAGCAATCTGCCTTCAACCGGAATTTCGACCAATCCGGCTCTATTGTATCCCACAGGTTTATTCTTAACAAAATTCAGTTGCTGGTAGATCACTACAGTACATATAATTAAACAGACTGCAAATACAAACTGGAACACCACCAACACCTTTCTGATGGATAAGGAAGAATTCCCTGGCAGATTAAATCCTTTCAATACCCTCACCGGATTAAAAGAAGAGAGGTAAAAAGCCGGATAACTGCCCGCAACCAAACCGGTAAATAAAGTCAGCCCGATCAGAACCAACCAAAACTCCCAGTCTTTATAATTGATGGTCAGATTTGTATTTAAAATGCCATTAAAGTAAGGAAGGCTGACCTCCATTAGCATAAAAGCCACCACCATCCCAAAAAAGGCCAGCAATATAGACTCCATCATAAACTGAGCAATCAATGTCTTTCTGGCCGCCCCAATTGCTTTACGTACGCCGACTTCTTTTGCACGTTTTTCAGACCTCGCCGTAGAAAGGTTCATAAAATTGATGCAGGCAATTAATAGAATACAAAAGGCCAGCAACAAGAAAATCCTAAGGGTATCTATTTTTCCGCCAACTGATTTTCCATTCTCAAATTTATCATATAGGTGCCATTTTGAGATGGGGTGTATCGAAGCCATATTCCTGTTTTCCTTTTGATTCCGCTGATAAATGCCTTTAATTTCTGCGGATACCTTTTCAAAAAAACTATTGTCCTGAAGCTGCAGTACCGTAAGGCAATAATTATTACCCCAGTCTTTTTCGGCCCCTTTTGCCCATGGATTTTCCTTTAAAAACATCGCCCATGAACCCAGGTAGTCAAACTGAATACTACTGGTGACAGGCACATCTTCGATTACCCCTTCTACGATCAGGTCTTCTTTGCCACCCATTTTAACCGTTTTATTGATCGGGTTCTCGCTTCCAAACAAGATTTTCGCCATACGCTGCGTAAGTACTACAGAGTTTGGATTTTTCAGCATCTGATCTCTGTTTCCCTGTAGAACTTTATAATCAAAGATTTTAAGAAAAGTAGTATCTGTAAATACCGCCTTTTTCTTAAAGTTCTGATGGTTATAGCTAATCAGGTGTTCCGCAGGATAAGTTGATTTTGAGGCCCTGGAGATTCCCGGTATTTTCGTCCGCAGCTCATCAGCCATCACCCCTGGTGTCCAGGGATAACTCACCGTATGATCTCCGTTTTTCTGATTGTTGTAAATGACATAAGTACGTTCGTATCCGCTGGTTTGTTTATCGAAGCTCCATTCGTAAGCCACATACAGCAACAGGATCATGCAGCTTGCCAGCCCTATCGCCAGTCCGCCGACATTGATCAAAGTATACCCCTTGTTTTTCCAAAGGTTTCGCAAAGCGATTTTTAAGTTAAGTCTGAACATATTATATAATTTGACTATTCGTATTTAAGTGCGTCAACAGGCTTCGCATTCGCTGTTTTAAAGGTCTGAAGACTTACCGTGAGCACCGTGATCAGCACAGAGATGATGCTTGCGAAAACAAATGGCCACACGGTGATGTTGGTCCGGTACGCAAAACCGGAAAGCCAGTTACTGGATAAAATATAGGCAACCGGAATGGCAATGAGGTTCGCGATCAGGACCAAAACTAAAAAGCCCTTATTGATCAGCCTTAGTATATCCGTTGTCTCTGCTCCTAAAACCTTTCTTACCCCGATTTCCTTGGTACGCTCCTGAACGGAGAATGAGGCCAGCGCAAATAAGCCCAATACAGCAATTGCAAGCGTCACATAGGTGAATATGTTGAAAAGCTTATCCAGCCTTACATACTGTACATAAACCTGCGCAAAACTCTGATCCAGCCAGGTGTATTGAAAAGGAAAAGGCTCCACAGATGTCCATACTTTTTTGAGTCCCTCAATCGTCTCCTGTGTATGCCCTCCATCCACTTTTACAATCACATGATCAGCAGAATTTGTTTGCCTTCCTTCCAACACAAATGCAGTAGGTTCAGCAGCGGTCTCCATTCCTTTCTGAATATGGTCTTTAACCACACCAATGATGACCCTGTTATCGATCCATTTGCTTCCAATCAGCTTTTGTAAACCGTATTTTTTAACTGCAGATTCGTTCACCACGATAGCACTACTATCGGTAGCAAATTTATCCGAGAACACACGTCCCTTTTGAGCCGGCATTCCCATCACCTGGAAATAATCAAAATCTACCGTAATGTTGCTTAGATTGGAGACCTTCCCTCCATTGAAATCACGCTCAATCACCTGCATTGCTTTTACACCAGGATAGTAATTCACACGACTCACCGCGTTTATTCCGGGTACTTTGAGCAGTCGCTGTTTAATCTGGCTAAAATCCCGTCTGCTGTCGCCTTTCCTAACCTTAAATACCAGAACATGGTCCTTCCTGAAACCCACATCCTGATTTTTGATGTAAGTCACCTGCTGACGGATGATCATTAAAGCCACCATAAACACTGTGGCCACAATAAACTGTATAGAAATCAATGTTTTGCGCATCCATAAACTCCCCATTCCTCTGGAGAAGTTCCCTTTCAGCACTTTCACAGGCTCATAACTCGAGAGAAAAAATGCCGCGTAACCACCAGCAAGAACAATGACCAATATCATCACCAAAGAGAGCTGAAGGATCAGTTGCCCTGGATTTGAATAACTCAGAAGAGAGAGTTTTACCTCCATCAACTGGTTCAGCACAGGCATGCCTACCTCTGCAATGGTCAGGGCCAATAATAAAGCCAGGAGGCATTGGATCCCCGTTTCTGTAAGAAAATAAATAATCAGGTTACTCTTTGCAGCGCCCAGGACTTTTCGAACCCCGGTTTCTTTGGCCCGCTTCACAGATTGTGCAATAGATAAATTGGTAAAATTAATGCAGGCAATGATCAGTAACAAAGAAGAAAAGAGGACTAAAATCGTGACAATTTTAGCATTTCCTCTTTTGGTAGGATCCTGAGCACTGCTGGCATGCAGGTAAATGTCAGGTACCGAAGTAAGAAACATTTCTACGTCTTTCAATCCTTGATCTTCCTTTACTATTGGCAGTTTTTTAAAAGCCTGGTTTAGTTTTTTAACGAAAGCCTCTTTATCTGTTCCGGCTTTCAATTTTAAGTACGTGTAATAATTCCCGTTCCCCCAGCCATCACCAGGTGATGACATTTTCACAAAACCATCGTGTTCCATATGTTCCGGTGTATTGGGTTCTTCATATACCCCACTTACCACATAACGGTCTTTGGTGTTAATCAGTAACGACTGCCCCACAGGATTCGTTTTTCCAAAAAATAACTCACTTGTTTTTTGACTTAAAACAATCTGATTGGCCGATAAGATGGCTTTTTTCGCATCACCATAGATAAATTTATAGGGAAACAGTTTAAACCAGGAGCTATCAACCCCCATGATATGGTCTACAAAATTTTCATTTTTATCCTTAGCCAGCAGGCGTTGCCTCATGTCCCAGACATAAAAACGACCGTAATCGACGATTTCCGGTAATACTTCCTTTAAAGCAGGAGCCAATTCCGCAGGGCTTGAGGAATATTCTTCCTGTCCAGGTCCCCATTTGATAGAAATCCGGTAAATGTCTTTTGCATCCGAATTCCAGGTATCATAGCTCCGTTCATGGTTGGCAAATAACAGGATCATGATAAAACCTGCCAATCCAATAGAGAGTCCAAAAATATTTAAAGTAGAATAACCCTTGTTTTTCCAAAGGTTTCGTAACGCTATTTTTAGATTGAGTCTGAACATGGTAATGCTTATATAAGTTCTTCTGTACGGTTCTTATTGATCTTTTCAGAGATGACATGCCCATCTTTTAAATTGATGATCCGGTTAGAAAAACTGGCATCATGAGAAGAGTGGGTCACCATGACAATCGTCGTTCCTGTTTCATTCAATTCACAAAGCAATTCCATCACTTCATTACCGTGGGAACTGTCCAGGTTTCCTGTAGGCTCATCCGCCAGGACCAGTTTAGGTTTGGTCACCAATGCTCTGGCAACAGCTACACGTTGCTGCTGTCCACCTGAAAGCTGCTGAGGGAAGTGTCCGCTCCTATTCACAATATTCATCCTTTCAATGATCTCATTGACCAGCTTTTTACGTTCTGTAGCCGGGATTTTGTTATAGATCAATGGAAGTTCAATGTTTTCAAAAACGGTCAGCTCATCGATCAAATTGAAATTCTGGAATACAAATCCCATATTACGTTTCCTGAAGTTGGAGCGTTCCTTATCGTTTAGTTTCAACAATTCCGTATCAATGAATTTATAGCTGCCACTTTCGGGCTTATCCAATAAACCCATTACATTGAGCAAGGTAGATTTACCGCAGCCCGAAGGCCCCATGATAGAGACAAACTCGCCTTCTTTAACATGAAGGTTTATCCCATTTAAAGCAGTCGTCTCTATTTCTTCAGTTTTATAAACTTTTTCCAGGTTTTCTATTTTTATCATGGCTATATTTTTATTCGTTTATGTCTTTAATGCACTATTTGCTTATTTCTATAATATCGTACTGATTGAACTGATCGTAAGATGAAGTAATCACCTCCTCTTCTTTCTGAAGTCCTTCCAATACTTCATAGTACAGGAAGTTTTTACGTCCGATCTTCACGTTTCTTTTCGTGGCCTTGCCATTCTTCACCACAAATACCCAGGTGCCACCAGTGCTTTGGAAAAATTGTCCCTGCGAAATGAGTAAAGATTTAGTGTTATCAGACAAGGTAAGTTTCACCTGCATAGACAAACCTCTTCTCAACTCATCCGGAGATTTCCCTTCGAATACCAACTCCACCTGAAACTGCCCTGCGGTAACTTCTGGAATTACTTTTCTGACCGATAACTTATAGGTTTTGCCATTAAACTCGACATTCGCACTTTGCCCTTCCTTCACCCTGTTGACGTAATATTCATCAACCGCTGCCTGCAATTTATATCCCTGCATGACATCAATCTTACCCAACATTTCGTTCGGAGCATAAGATTTCCCTGTTACCGGGTCATAAGAAGATAAACGTCCGGCCACAGGTGCCTTAATCGTCATATTCTCGATATTCTGTCTGATCGTTTCCAGACTTTCATTCATCCTGCCGATAGAGATGTCAATTTGTTTAAGTTGCATGATCCTTCCCTGGTTCTCTTGTTTCACGGCCTGCTTCAGGATCGTCTTTCTACCTTGAAAATATTCGTAATCCTGACTTGAAATATTAAATTCTTCACGGGTGATCACATTTTTAGCGAATAAAGTGCTGTCGATTTTATATTTTCTGCTCGCAGTTCTCAAACTGTTTTCAATCACCATCATATCCTGGCTCATCACCCTTTGATTTTGTTCCAAATCCAGACGCAGTTTTCTCAATTGATTGATCTGCTCGGTAATGCTCGTTTCGCTGGAAGTATAATTGGATAAGGCATTCGGATTGGTGATCCTCAACAATGGAGTTCCTTTCACTACTGAAGCTCCGTTTTCAGTAAAGATCTCCGCTACGGTACCACCTTCCGGTGAACTTACAATTACAGAGGTTAAAGGGACCACACTCGCATTGAGCAATACAACATCTTCAAAGTCGCCATATTGAACTTTACTTACCGTGATCTTCTCTGCATCTGCTTTATATACCTTGTTTAAAGAAAGACTGTATCCATAAGCTACAAGCCCCACTAAAGCTACCGCACCGGCTATGGTTAATATTGTTTTTTTACTGAACCTCTTTTTCTTAATGATCTTATCCATTTTTGTATTACGCTTAGTGATTAGCCATAAGCCAAGGGTATGCCAATCGAAAAAAACATATTTATACCTCTAATTATCAGATGATTAAATCAAACATCAATCAAAAACCGTTCATAATCGGACACTAGCTGTACAGCATCGAACAGTTTCTATTATTTTTGACCATTGCTTCTGCTTTACCTTTATATGAAGTACAAGTATAAGCAGCAAACCTTACCCGATGCCCTTAGCAAACTTCAGGGATGAAAGGTAATTATGTCTGACACACAATAACGAATAATAAGGAAACCATACCGTTAAATTCATAAAAATGATAGATGCAAATGTTTTAGTAATCGATGACGATGACGACATCCTATTGAGTGCACGTTTATTCTTAAAACAACATTTCAATCAGGTCGTAACCTGTAAGTCTCCTAAGGAAATCAATGTACTGCTCAGTCATAATGAGGTAGACATTATTCTGCTGGACATGAATTATCAGAAGGGAGCCAGCAACGGACGTGAAGGATTATACTGGCTGGAACATATCCTCTCTATTGATAAAGATTATGTCGTGATCTTAATGACGGCCTATGGAAATGTGGAACTGGCCGTTCAGGCGATAAAAAAAGGGGCTACAGATTTCATTCTTAAGCCCTGGGAAAATGAAAAGCTCTTCGCTACCCTATCGGCGGCATCCCGTTTAAGGCAATCCAACAAAAAGGTAAAGAAACTGGAAAAGATCCATTCTTCCTTACAGAAAGACCAGGCCAGACAGTTTGAGCATATCGTTGGAAATTCAGCGCCCATAAAACACCTGCAAAATACCCTCGTTAAAGTAGCGCCAACAGATGCCAATGTATTGATATTGGGAGAAAACGGAACAGGGAAACAGGTTTTCGCTTATGAACTCCACAAACATTCCCTGAGGAAAAACCACATTTTCATGCATGTAGATCTGGGTTCCCTGAATGAGAATCTTTTTGAAAGCGAGCTATTTGGTTATGCCAAAGGGGCATTTACAGATGCTAAAGACGATAAACCGGGTAGGTTTGAACTTGCAGATGGAGGAACGATATTTTTAGATGAGATCGGAAATCTATCTCAACCACTACAGGCAAAATTATTAAGTGTGCTGCAAAACAGAACGGTCACCCGTCTGGGAGAGAGCAAGGAACGCAAGGTCAATGTGCGGCTAATTACGGCCACAAATATGCCACTGAATGAAATGGTTACCAAAGGGACTTTCAGACAGGATTTATTATTCCGGATCAATACGGTAGAACTATTGCTGCCAGGCCTAGCACAGCGTGGTGAAGACATCATCCTGCTGGCCAACCACTTTCTGCAGAGCTTCAGTACCAAATACCATAAAAGCCTGTATAAATTCGAGGCAAAAGCCGAGAGCCTGTTATTGGGCTACCATTGGCCTGGAAACGTACGCGAACTGCAACATGTAATTGAACGTGCAGTGATCATGGCTGACGGTATGGAAATCAGTGCAGGCGACTTACAACTGAGCCCTCAGAAGTTCGGTGGAAATACCGTTATACAGTCAGAAATGGGCCTGGAAGAAATGGAAAAGCTCATGGTTCAGAAAGCAATAGACAAACACAAAGGCAATATTTCCAGAGCTGCCCTTGAACTTGGCCTCACCCGTGCTGCACTATACAGGCGCATAGAAAAATTTGACCTATGACCTTTTATAACCGCTTCACCTTCCGCTTAATCAGTCGCCTGGTATTGATCAATGCATTGGGAATTTTACTGTATTACCTGATCAAAAAAACGGAACTCTGGTTTACCATTTCCGGCTTAGCCATCCTGCTGATCTCCGCCTTACTGAATTTATACTTTTATATCAACCAGATCAGGGAAGACATCAAGCGTTTTATCCTCGCCGTAAAAACCCGAGATAGCACCCTGAACTTTAAAAATAAAGCCACAAAGGGCAGCTTTCCAGAACTTTATGAATCCTTCAATGACATCATACAAACCCAAAAGGACATACAGCTGGAGAAAGATTCCATGTTTCTACTCATTAAGACGATTCTGGAACAGGTTCCTGTTGGTGTAATTGTGATCAAAGACAATATACAGGATGCCAGACAAACAGAAATTGTGTTTTTTAACCAGGCGGCAACCAATCTATTAGGCATTCCAACCTATAAATACTGGCACCGTGTGGCCCAGCATAGCCCTGATTTCTCGAAAGAGATCGAAGCGATTGGCAAGGGCGGAAAACGTTTCATGGAACTGAAAATCCAGGACAAGCTCATCCAGTTGTCGACCGAAGTGATCCCGCTCAATTTGTACATGACAGATTATACGATCATCTCTTTTCAGAATATTAAAGATGAGATCGAGCAAAAAGAAAGTGAAGCATGGAACAGGCTAATCGGTGTCATCTCCCATGAGATTCTCAATTCCATTACACCCATCAGCTCTTTATCCGATACCGTAAACAGCATGATTTCGAATAAGGAAACCCTAAGTCATGAAGACCTTGAAGATTTAAAACCAGCCATAAAAACGATCAAAAGAAGATCCGAAGGTTTACTGGATTTCGTAAAGGACTACCGCTTAATCGCAGAACTTCCTACCCCCGATCTGGAATACCATACCATTGGAGAAATCCTGCAACACATCAAAGTACTGATGCAGCCTTTTGCCAATGGCAGGAATATCATGCTTAAAGTGGAGCAAACCTCTTCGAAAATCACCATACAGATGGATTTGAAACTCGTGGAGCAAGCACTGATTAACCTGGTTACCAATAGCATTTATGCTTTGGATGAAGCGGAGCACCCGGTGATAGAGATTAACTACCGGCTGGATCAGAATAAATTGTACCTGGAAGTAACAGACAATGGCAAAGGAATCGATGCAGAGCTGATTGAGAAAATCTTTGTACCCTTCTTTACGACTAGAAAAAATGGTTCGGGTATTGGCCTGACCATTACCCGAAACATTATGAAGATGCACCATGGAAGCCTTGAAGTGAACTCTATCCCTTTTGAAAAGACGGTATTCTCCTTAGTCTTCCGGTATCAGTAAAGATCATTTAATGATCGTTCCATCAGGAATAATGGCTCCCTTTTTCACGACAACAATGCCATCTTTCACGGTATAAAGTGCATGATCGCTATCAGGAAGGTGTGCCCCGCCAATGATCTGAACGTCATTTCCAATCCTGCAGTTTTTATCTAGGATGGCATTGGTGATGATACACCTGTCGCCAATTCCGATCCATGGCTTTTTATTTTGCAGATCGACCTCCATCTCTTCCAGGACCTGGTATTTATCACTACCCATAATATAACAGCTGTCCACATTCGTCTCTTTTCCGATTCGCGCACGAATACCAATCACGGAATGTTTGATGCTTTCCGCATGTAAAATACAGCCCTCAGCAATGATCGCCTTATCAAGCGTTGTTCCCAGAATCTTAGAAGGTGGCAACATCCGCGGGCGGGTAAAAATGCTGTGATGGCTATCGAAAAGATTGAATTTAGGCAGGTCATCGGTCAGTCCAAGATTGGCTTCAAAGAACGAAGATATATTTCCTATGTCTGTCCAATACCCCTCATACTGAAAGCTCAGCACGTCATAGGTATTTAACATCCTTGGAATAATTTCCTTTCCGAAATCCTTTTCATCCGCATTTTCAGCAAATATTTTAATCAGTAAGTCTCTGTTAAAAATATAAATCCCCATCGATGCCAGGTGCTCACGCCCTTCCGCACGCATCTCTTCTCCGGTATCAGAAGTCCAGTCGGCCAGAAGCGACGCAGCAGGCTTTTCGATAAATGAAGTAATGATGTTCTGCTCATTGGATTTAAGGATCCCAAATTCCGGTGCCTCTTTCTCGGTTACCGGAATCGTCGCCAGTGTAATCTGCACGCCGCTTTCAATGTGCGCATTCACCATCTTATTGAAATCCATCTGGTACAGCTGATCTCCCGATAAAATGAGTACGTACTCAAATTCATGGTTTAACAAATGGTGCATGGTTTGCCTTACCGCATCTGCAGTCCCCTGAAACCAGGTTGGGTTGTCAGGCGTTTGCTCCGCAGCAAGAATGTCTACAAAAGCAGCACTGAAATGGCTAAAATGATAGGTGTTCTTAATGTGCTTATTCAGCGAGGCTGAATTAAATTGCGTAAGAACGAACATGCGGTGTATGCCTGAGTTTAAGCAGTTTGAAATCGGAATATCAACCAGCCGGTACTTGCCGGCTATAGGAACCGCTGGTTTAGAGCGCGTTTGTGTAAGTGGGGACAACCTCGATCCCTGGCCACCACCAAGGATGACCGCCAATACTTTATCAGTCATAGCTATTCAGTTTATTATATTTGGTACAAATCAATGTATTGTTGTGCCGCTCTATCCCAGGAGTGGTCTAATTGCATCATATATTTACGGATCTCCTTCAGGTGCTTTTCATCATGGTAAAGCTCATAAGCTCTCCCTATCGCATGACCAACATCCCAAACACTGGTCTGATCATGACAAATTCCGAAACCGCCGTCCCCAATATCTACCACCGTATCCTTTAATCCTCCTACCCTCCGCACAATCGGAACAGTCCCATAACGCAGTGCATACATCTGGTTTAAACCACATGGCTCCACCCTGCTTGGCATGAGCAGAAAATCTGCCCCCGCATAAATCTGATGGGACAGCTGCTCATTATAACCAATATAAGCATTATAATTTCCCGGAAAAGCTTCCTTCAACTGCATTAGTCTTCCTTCTACCTGGGGATCTCCGGAACCTAAAACCAATATATTTATTCCTCCATTAGCCTGTAATAAAGCATTATAAAATATATCCGGTAAGAGGTCGGCTCCCTTTTCTCCGACTAATCGTCCTATGAAAGTAAAGAGTGGCTTCAGAGGATCTAAGTTGAAAACACGACATAAGGCCTCTTTGTTTGCCTTTTTTCCATTTTCTACGGTACGAATCGCATATTTTTTTTCCAGCATCGGATCATTTTGCGGATCCCATACCTCATTGTCTATCCCATTCAGAATACCCACCGACTTAGCACGCTCCTGTGCGAGTAAATCTTCTAAGCCATTTGCCTTAAAGCTAATCTCTTCCAGGTAACTTGGGGAGACGGTGGTTACCCTCCAGGCACATTTTATCGCCGAAGCCAATGGATTGATGGAACCTTTCCAGTCTAACTGTCCGGATTTCCATAAATCAAAAGGAGGAACATAGTGAAGCTTATCCCAACCAAACTGCCCCTGGTATTGCGCATTGTGTATGGTCAGTATCGATGGTACAGTACTCAATTTCTTGAACTGATGACAATAAGCCATCATAAAAGGAACCAAACCAGTATGGTGATCGTGACAATGAATCACATCAGGACGGTGTTCCCATTGGGTAATCCAGTCGAGCACCGCAATCTGATAGGCAAGAAAACGCTCAGTATCGTCGTCGTAACCGTAAACATTAGGCCGGTCCAGCAATCCGGAAATGTGGACAAGGTAAAGGTCGAAACCCAACTTGTTCGTTTTCTCCCTGAAAATACGAACAGGAAAATTGTGAAAACCTAACTTTCCCCATCCATCATAAACCACCTCAAACTCGTTTTCCTGCATGAATTTAGTCTGGTAAGCAGGCATCACCACTTTCGCTACATGGCCAAGCTTGTTCTGGTATTTTGGCAATGCGCCAACAACATCGCCCAGTCCACCTACTTTCGCAATAGGATAACATTCCGCACTTAGGTGTATAATCTCCATAGTTTTATTTGGGGGGTTAAAAAGTATCTTAAATTAGGAATTATTTCTTAAAAAAGATATGCTATTCAAAGACTGAAATCTTTTGCAGCGAAAAGCTGCAAAATTTTCTAGGTCTTTTCACAGCACTATCTTTTTTAAGCAATAAATATTACCCGGAATTAAGCTGGGGAAGGGGGAAAAGCAGGATGCTGAGCAGGGTTTTATAGCGGGTATAGGAAGCATTTATCGTAAGGGTATTGAAAGGTATTTATTTCAAGGCACCATACCAGGTTGGCTTGCTATCTTACAAAGGTCATTTTTTGGCAGAAATGCACGTAAACTTGTCATTGCGGACGAGGCCTGGCGGCCGTACCTTTGTGACGTAATATAAAGATCAATGGAGAAGCGGTTAGTTGTTATTGTTGCCATGCCTGATGCCCTAACACTTGACATTATAGGCCCTGCCGATGTATTTACGGGTGCAAATCATTTTTACCCTTCAGAAATACTTAAAAAAATTGATGTGGAGTATGAGGTGCTTACGGTATCGGCTACGGAGGATCTTGATGTCAGTACCAGAAGCGGCATTGTGATCAGAACCAAGAGCAGCATTTATACGATCGACAAAAAAATCGACACTTTACTCATCGCCGGATTCCCCAGTCATAGGGAATGGAAAAGGTTCCCAAAACTGGTGGAATGGATAAAGGCTAAAGCACCTGAGATTCGAAGAGTAGGCTCCGTATGTATTGGCGCCTTTGTTTTAGCAGAAGCAGGTTTGTTAAAAAATAAAGGGGCAACAACACATTGGATGAACTGTCAGGAGTTACACAGTTCATATGAGAATATCCGCGTTAATCCTGATCCGATTTTTGTTAAAGACGGTAACATTTATACTTCAGCGGGAGCTTCCGCAGGGATTGACCTCGCACTGGCAATGGTAGAAGAGGATCATGGTCCGGAGTTGGCTTTAACCATTGCCCGATACTTAGTCTTATACCTCCGCAGACCGGGCAACCAATCTCAGTTCAGTAACCTGCTCAGTCAGCAACTCTCGAGTAAAAAACCAATCCGGGACCTGCAATTATGGATCGCCGAACACTTGCAGGAAAACCTGAACGTAGACCGCTTATCTGGTCGCCTGGCAATGAGCCCAAGGAATTTTGCCAGAGTATTCCATATAGAAACAGGATTCACTCCAGCCCGATATATCGAAAAGCTACGCGTAGAATCTGGACGCAGATTTCTGGAAGAGACCAAATTCTCCCTTGATGAGATCGCTGAAAAATGTGGCTTCGGTAGTTCAGACACCATGAGAAAAGCATTTCTACGTCACCTGGATACCAGCCCTTCCTATTACCGAAACCTGTTTGGCTCCTCCTAAAATAATTTAATCCCAAACCCCTTTAAATAACTCAAACGATGGCTTTCAACCATTGTATGGCTAAGTATTGTCCAATATTTCACCTCATAATTCAAAAACATGACATCAATTAAATTTCTAATCACCATGACTTCAATTATCTTCAGCACGCTGGCCACCCAGGCACAGCAACCAAAAAATCAGTTGTCCGAACTAAAAAAAGAAAAAAAGAAAATCAATGTTGCCTTTCTCATCTACGACCAGGTAGAAGCAATGGACTTGAATGGCCCGATAGATGTCTTTACAAAAGCAAATGCATTGGACCCAAGCTACCACCTATATACCGTCTCCGCATCCAGTAAAAAACTTGTCCCTTCAGAAGGAAGTACCATAATGATGCAGGCTACTTACGCTTTTGAAAATGCACCCCAGGCGGATATCCTGGTCGTTCCAGGCGCCGCACCAGAAGTAATAAAAAGCACCTGCGACCATCAACCTGAACTCTTGAAATGGATCAATAACCAAAATAAAAACACAAAGCTAACGATGTCCGTATGCACCGGATCTTTACTGTTATCACAAGCAGGAGTGCTGGATGGCAAGAGAGCCACCACCCATTACCTCGCCCTGGATCTGCTCAAACAGAACAAAAAAATAGAAATCATTGAAAAGGTTCGTTTCACCGAAGATGGAAAATTGCTAACCACCGCAGGAATCACCTCAGGACTAGATGGCTCCCTCCATGTAGTAGAACTGATCAACGGAAAAGAAATAGCAGATCAAATCGGAAAAATTATGGTCTACAACAGGAATGGCGATCTGTCTTTCATGGAGTAATTATCCAAAAAAAAAAGAAGCGTTCTAAGAAAAGGCCCTAGGAAGATTTGCGCTCCTTCAGCGCAAAAGATTCCAGCCTTTGATTAGTAATGCTTCTTTTTTTTAAAGTAATATTTTTAAAAATAATATCACTAAAAAGTAATCCTGCTAAAAAATCCTGCAAAAAACGAATCTAATCAGCTACTGCCCTGAACATCAGCGCCGCTACTGTCAAATTCGTTCTGCTGTCAATCAAAATCGCAGCACCATTCGCCTTATTATCGGTATAAAGATCAAAAGCAAGTTCATCAGCAGTCTTAATCACCACCCTGCCAATGTCATTAAGCTTAAAATCAACTGCACTTTGTTTTTCCAAAGTATTGATATCAACCTTATAAACGATCTCGTTGATCTTCGCCTTAGTCACCTTGCTATTGTGTTGCAACAGGTAAGTAATGCTTTCATCCAAAGGACGTGTATCCATCCAGCAAACATCTGCTTCGATGAGCTTTGAGTTCTGAGGCAAATGATTTGCATTTACCAATACATCGCCCCTGCTGATGTCCACATTATCTTTCAAATGAAGCGTAACCGATTGCCCGGCATGAACCTCTTCCGGTCGCTGGTCAAAGATTTCAATTCGCTCAATGACAGAACTGCTTCCTGATGGCAATACCGTTACCTTATCATTTACTTTAAAAGAACCGCTCAGCACTCTTCCGGCATACCCTCTGTAATCGTGAAGCTCATCAGTTTGTGGCCTTACAACCCACTGAACAGGCATTCTGGCCAGGTTGTAGCTTTGCTTATCTTCTACATCTACAGTTTCCAGAAAGTGCAATAAACTACGTCCCTGATACCACTCCATATGCTTGGACTCATGAACGATATTGTCTCCTTTTAAGGCACTAACCGGAATAAAGGTAACTTCCTTAAGCTGAAGCTCAGCTGCCAGCGTTTTATATTTTTCAGTGATGGCATTGAATACCGTTTCACTGTAATCTACCATGTCCATTTTATTCAGGGCCACGACCACATGTTCAATACCAAGTAAAGAAACAAGATAGGAATGTCTGATGGTTTGCTCAACAACCCCGTTTCTGGCATCAATTAAGATGATGGCCAGTTTGGCGGTAGAAGCACCTGTAACCATGTTTCGGGTATACTGAATATGACCTGGGGTATCTGCAATGATAAACTTACGTTTGTCAGTCTGGAAATATTTGTAGGCCACATCAATGGTAATCCCCTGTTCTCTTTCCGCCCTTAACCCATCTGTTAGAATGGCAAGGTCAATTGTCCCGTCGTCATTCTTACGGTTGGATTGCTGTAAAGCTTCCAGCTGATCGGCTAAAATAGAATCTGTATCGTAAAGCAGTCTTCCGATAAGTGTGCTCTTTCCGTCGTCCACACTTCCTGCGGTAAAAAATTTCAATAAATTCATTAAAAATACCCTCCTTTTTTGCGGTCTTCCATAGCAGCTTCGGATACTTTATCGTCCATGCGGGCTCCACGTTCACTAATTTTTGATGCACTGATCTCGGCAATGATATCCCCTATTTCGTCTGCTTCAGATTCTACCGCTGCAGTACAGCTCATATCTCCTACCGTACGGAAACGAACTTTCTTATTTTCGACAACATCTTCTTCATCCATATTCAGGAATGGGGAGGCTGCCATGAGTTGTCCGTTTCTGGTGATACAATCCCTGTAATGGGCAAAATAGATAGAAGGAAGGTCGATATTTTCTCTCTTCACATAGTTCCATACATCCAGTTCTGTCCAGTTGCTGATCGGGAATACCCTTACGTTTTCTCCTTTATGGATCTTCCCGTTATAGATGTTCCACAGCTCCGGACGCTGACGCTTAGGATCCCATTGTCCGAATTCATCCCTTACCGAGAAAATTCTTTCTTTGGCTCTTGCTTTTTCTTCGTCTCTCCTTGCACCACCAATGCAGGCATCAAAGCCATGTTTGGCAATGGTATCAAGAAGGGTTACTGTTTGCAATGCATTTCTACTGGCATTTTTTCCGGTTTGTTCTACAACTTTCCCCTGGTCAATAGATTCCTGAACATGGCCAACAATCAGTTTCTCTCCCAGTCGCGCCACCATTTTATCGCGGTAAGCGATGGTTTCTTCAAAGTTATGTCCGGTATCGATATGCACTAATGGAAAAGGAAACTTTCCCGGACGGAATGCTTTTTCAGCAAGCCTCACCAGGGTGATCGAATCTTTACCTCCGGAGAATAACAATGCTGGTTTTTCAAATTGCCCTGCTACTTCACGTAAGATGTGAATCGCCTCGGCCTCCAGTTCGTCTAAATAATCTAAATTATACTTACTCATTTTCGTTTAATTACGAAGTGGCATGTAAACCACATTCTTTCTTTGATTGATCTTCCCACCACCAGCGTCCGGCTCTAAAGTCTTCCCCTTCCCGTACGGCTCTCGTACAAGGGGCACATCCGATACTCGGAAATCCTTTATCGTGCAGGGTGTTGTATACGATATTGTGTTTTTTAATGTACGCTTTTATTTCGTCCAGCGACCAGAAGAAGATGGGATGGAACTTTAACAACTCATTTTGTGCATCCCATTCTATATTGGCCATATCATGTCTGTTTAACGACTGCTCGGAACGGATTCCGGTAACCCAGCAATCTTTACCGGTAAGTGCCCGTTTTAAAGGCTCCAATTTACGGATATGGCAACACTCCTTTCTATTTTCTACACTTTCGTAAAAGCTGCTTGGTCCTTTGGCATTGACCATTTCCTGCAAGGCTTCTGCCTGAGGATGGTAGGCCAGGATCGGCTTTTTATAATTCTCCAATGTACGGTTCCACACGTAATAAGTTTCGGGAAAGAGCCTGCCTGTTTCCAGGGTAAACACTTCGATTGGAATATCATTGGAAAAGATCATGTGTGTGATCACCTGATCTTCCCATCCGAAACTCGTAGAGAAAACAATTTTTCCAGGGTAAGTGACGGCAAAATACCTCAGCGCTTCCACAGGATCTTTATCTTTTATTTGTGCTGCTATTTCTGCTAAATCTACTTTCATGACTATACGAGTTTAAGGATAAAATTGACGATGCTGCGAAGGCTGACTAAAACCACCAGTACCCCCACCGACACCATGATCGTCTTCACGGAAATCTTATTGGAAACCCTTGCCGCAATCGGCGATGCCAAAGCACTTCCGATCACCAAACCTGCAACCGCTTCCCAATGGGCTCCGTTTAACATCGTGATAAAGGTCAGCGAGCTCATCAGGGCGATGAAGAAACGGGTAATCTTTACCGTTCCCAGGGAGAACCTTGGGTTTCTTCCGCCTGCAATTAAGCTCGACAAAACGATGGATCCCCATCCGCCGCCACCAACAGCATCAATAAATCCACCAAACAATCCCAATAAAGAGATCTTTTTAATTTTACCCTTCGGGTCTTTATGTTTGCGGTTTACCTTAAACGCTTTGGAAAGAATTACCCCTCCTAAAATCAGCGTATACAAGGAAACCAATGGTTTGGTATAATGGCTGTAATGCTCCAGGGAAGACAGTAAATAAGCACCTGTCACTGCCCCAATGATTCCGGGAATCAACAAGATGCGGAATAGCTTCCAATTCACATTTCCAAAACGGTAATGCATCCATCCGGCGATTCCGTTACTTAATATTTCTGATAAATGTACCCCCATACTGGCCGAGGCAGGTGGCACACCCATGGCCAGAGAGAAGGAAGTAGAGGTCACCCCGTACGACATTCCAATGGCACCATCAATCATTGCAAAGATAAAACCACCGATCAGGAACCAATAAAACATAGGGTTCAGCTGCGATATATAGGCCTGAAATTCCGGTTCTTTATGCCAGAAAGCAGTGATGACAATCACAAAAGAAAAAACAATCGAAGTCCAGATCAGCCATTTGAAGTTCTTCTTTACTTTATCTTCGCTTTTCTGTTTTACCAGAATGGCAGTCACCTCATTCAGCTTTTTAACTTTCGAGCTAAAGTTCCCGTTCAATGTATTTCTCAATGCCTGCATTTGCTGCAGCGTATCGTTCAGTTCTTCCGGCAAATTATCATTCAGCACCTCTTTTAATCGCTTTGCTATCGTCGGCGATTTCCCATTGGTGGAGATCGCAATTTTCAGGTCTCCTTTTTTTACGATGGAACCCAGGTAAAAATTACAAAGCTCAGGCTTATCCGCAAAGTTCACCAACAGGTTACGCTCATCAGCTTCCTTCCTGATTTGCTGGTTGAGGGCATCATTATTTGTTGCTGCAACCACCAGATCCGCATCATCCAGATCTGCCGGGTCAAACGCTCTTTGGATCAGCTTTACTTTTTCATAACCTTTGGCCAGCTCCTGCAATTCGGGTAAAATATCCAATGCAATCACCGTAACCCTGGCTTGCGGACTATTCGTTAATATGGCCGACAATTTCTCCAGTCCCACCGGTCCTGCACCAATCAGCAACGTATGTATCGTATTCAACTTGATGAAGACAGGAAATAATTGGTTGCCTTCCATAGGGTTTATTGTTCCTCTTTTAGCGCGTTGAAAAATTCCCTGATCGGCTGGAAAGAAGGATGCAGGGATACTACTTCTCCAAAGACCAGTAATGCAGGTGCTTCAATTCCTCTTTCTTCCACTACTTCCACAATGGTATCAACGATGCCAATGGCCAGTTTCTCGTTCTCTGTCGACCCGCTTTGAATCGCAGCTACAGGAAGCAGACCTTTTCCTTCGTTTTGGAAAAGCTTCACAATCTCTTTCAGCTTACCTAAGCCCATCAGCACCACTACGGTTGCTTTAGATCTGGCCGCTTCATAAAGATCATTAGAAATCTTTCCTGAGGTCGTGGTGCCGGTTACGACCCAAAAGCTTTCACTTAATCCTCTATGTGTTACCGGAATTTGTTGTAAACCAGGTACAGAGATCGAACTCGATAAGCCCGGAACAACGGTTACAGGAATGCTGTAACCTGCCGCGAAATCCAGTTCTTCATATCCCCTGCCAAAGACAAAAGGATCACCACCTTTTAAGCGCACTACATGCCCGTAATTGATGGCATAATCTACCATCAGTTTATTGATCGCATCCTGAGCATAAGAATGTTCTCCGGAGCGTTTACCTACATAGACCTTGATCGCATCCGGGCTTGCGTAGTCCAATATACCTTCATTCACTAAGGCATCGTACAATACGACATCTGCTGATTTCAAGGCATTGGCACCCCTCATCGTGATCAATTCAGGATCACCAGGTCCGGCACCGACCAGGGTAATCCTGGGTTCTTTAGGTTTTATATGTTGAGTGATCATTAGATTTTCTCCTCTCTTTTTGCGGTAAGCTGTTTATAAAAATTCTCTACTTCATTTAAATAGGCCGCAGCAAATTCTTCTGAAGGCTCATTCTTGTTGATCTGCAGGACAAGCTCATTAAAGGTACCTTTCAGTTTAATCTCTCCTGTTTCCACGTAGTTGGTGTCAAATTCACGGATAACGCCAATCTGTGTGCTGCTGCTTACCCCTTTGTCCAGTAACATCGCCTTAGCACTGTTTACAAAGACGGCATAGGTATGGTAAATCGCATCAGACCATGCACCAGCTGCATAAGAAGCTCTAGCCCAGTCCAGCTTTTCACCTGCCTCTAATAATAAGGTCGCCACAAGATCAATCACCACTCCGGCACATTCTCCTACTCCGATGGCGGTATTAAAGATTTCTTCATGTCCCCAGTCTACATATTCTTCATCCTTCAGGTTGGTCAGGTCTGCCAGTGGTTTTAGCAGCTGATAGAAATAATCCTTCCCTTGTCTGTCGTAATAATGGTGGAAGCTTTCGCTTGCTGCTCCATTGCCGGCGTAATCATTTAGAATGGTCCTCAACACTGACGTTGCACGCTTTGAAGGTGCTTTAATTACCCGCTCTGCGACTCTTCCAATCCCATCACCTACGGTACCGCCTCCAAGCATTACCTGTACAGCAGGGACTACTTTTCCGTTGGCTTTTACCGAGCTGCCATGAAATCCGATATGCGCCAGACCATGCTGACCACAGGAGTTCATACATCCACTGATTTTAATCTTGATTTCTTTATCGTAAATCAATTCCGGGAATTCTTCATAGATCACTTCTTCCAGTGCAACAGATAACGACATGCTATTGGAAATTCCAAGGTTACAGGTATCTGTTCCCGGGCAGGTGGTCACATCGCCGATGCTGTCAAATCCCGGAGTTGCAAAATCCAATGCTTTCAGTGCTAAATATAAGGAAGGCAAAGCACCTTCTCTAACAAATTTTAATAATAAACCCTGGTTCTGAGTGATGCGGATTTCATCGGCAACATAAGGAGAGATTCCTTCCACCAGCTTACGGGCACGGTCCGTTTTGATGTCTCCTACCGGAACTTTAACGTATACGCCGTAAAAGCCTTTTTGCTTCTGCTCCACCACGTTCGTCGCACGCCAGTGTTGGTAATCCAGGGTATCGATCACTTCCAAATGAGGATATTCCAGCAAAGCCGGAGGCTCCGGCAAAGGAACCGCATCTCTGTCGATCGGATAAGACTTGGATTTATTGGCAATTCTTTCTTCGTCGATTAAACGCAATAGTTCTTCCAGACCAAGTTTCTGAACCAAATATTTAAGACGCGCTTTATTGCGGTTGGTACGTTCTCCATAACGGTCAAACACCCTCAATACAGATTCTGCGTAAGGAATGATCTGATCTTCCGGAAGGAAATCATGTACAAAGCTAGCCAGGAAAGGTTGTGCACCCAGTCCGCCGCCCAACATCACTTTAAAACCGCGTTCTCCTTTTTCGTTTATTTTAGGAATAAAACCAAGATCGTGAATGTAGCTGTATGCCGTATCTTTTTCATCAGAAGAGAAAGAAAACTTGATCTTCCTACCCATCTCCTGGCAAATCGGATTTCTCAGAAAGTAAGTAAAGAAAGCATGTGCATAAGGAGAAACATCGAACAACTCGTTCGGGTTAATTCCCGAATCCGGTGAAGAGGTTACATTTCTGACCGTATTTCCGCAAGCTTCACGAATCGTTACATCATCACGTTCCAGCTCCTGCCATAGTTGAGGCGTCCTGTCCAGGCTCACATAGTGAATCTGAATGTCCTGTCTGGTGGTTAAGTGTAAATTTCCACTTCCATACTCATCAGAAACATCGGCAATGCGTAAGAGTTGTTTGAAGGTTACTTTTCCAAAGGGCAGTTTAATGCGCACCATTTGCACACCGGGCTGTCTTTGTCCGTAAACACCGCGGGCTAAACGCAGGCTTCTAAATTTCTCCTCATGGATTTTCCCTTCGCGGAAGTCCCTGATCTTTTTCTCCAGATCAATGATATCCTTTTCTACGACAGGATTTTCTAACTCTGTTCTAAAACTTTGCATAGTACGTTTGGTCTTATTTAAAAAAAGCTCCTTCTGTCTGGGAGACTGAAGAAGCTTTTAAATATTTTTATTTCTCTACAGCCGAAATCATTACCTACACATGCAGTGGGTAAACATCAGATTTCCGTTGTAAATTGTTTGGTTCATACAGCAAATATATAAAGTATATAGGTTTAGTAGTACATGGCTTTTGTAAAAAATATGCAATAAACTGTATTACAAGGAGTTAATTTACAATCAGCACAAACAAAAAGTAGTCATTTTTCCTTATTAAGCCTTGACTGGTACGAACTTAGCCCAGGTTCAATCCTCCTGGCAATGTCAAATTGGTGCCGTGGCGCATTAAATCAATGATGATGCAGTACATTTATCTAGTTTTAAATTTCTATGAAGAGAAAAATCAATCTTTTACCCTTTGCAATTATCACTGCATTCGTCTTTTTGTTAAACTGGTATGTGCTCTCCGGAATCCAGACTTTAACCCTCAGCAGCTGGCTCAGCCCTATTTTCTGGGGCTTTATCATTTTCATTACCGCGGCACTCGCTTATTCCATTCAAAGGATGCGGGACAATGGAATGGATATATTCTTTAAAATCACCACCCATACCTTTTTGGTTTTACTCGCCAGTGAACTCGTTTTTATCATTGTATTATTCCTTGGCGACGGCTATCGCCTGATTACCGGAGGGGCAAGAAATGTCTACTGGGTGGAGTTTGGCCTGCTGCTCTTTGGGATCACGGTGCTCATTTTCCTGTATGGCATTATCAAAGGAAAATATGCTTACCGGGTGATCAAACATACTTTATACTTCGAGGATCTGCCGGAAAATTTTGATGGCTTCCGCATTACGCAGATCTCAGACGTACATGCAGGCAGCTTTAAGAATGCCAAAGCAGTGCAAAAAGGGATTGATCTGATTAAAGCACAAAATTCAGATTTGTTTGTGTTTACGGGAGACCTGGTCAATAATAAAGCGGAAGAAATTCTGCCCTGGATGGGACATTTTTCGCAGGTAAAAGCGCCTTATGGTCAGTTTTCCATCCTTGGGAACCACGATTACGGAGATTATGTGAAATGGGAAAGCGAACCTGTTAAACAAGCCAACCTGCAGGATTTAAAAAGACACCATGGAGAAATGGGCTACCGTCTCTTGTTAGATGAACATGTGGAACTCGAAAAAGATGGCCAAAAGATCATTCTTGCAGGGGTTGAAAACTGGGGGATTGGGTTTGGTGAACGCGGAGACCTTAAAAAGGCACTTCAGGCTGCTGATCCACAAAGCTTTAAAGTATTGCTTTCCCACGATCCGACACACTGGGATGCGGAAGTTAAAAAATGGCCTTCAAAAATCCACCTGACCTTATCGGGGCACACGCATGGCATGCAGTTCGGAATGGAAGCATTTGGGATCAAATGGAGCCCTGTTAAATACAGGTATGCGCATTGGGCTGGTATTACCTCAGAAAATGGCAGATATCTGAACATCAACAGAGGTTTCGGCTTTCTTGGCTTCTCCGGAAGGGTTGGCATCTGGCCGGAGATTACCGTCATTGAATTAAAGAAAGGGAGATAAAGCAAGTGTCCCGAATAAGCTGGCTGCTTATTCGGGACAATACATCCAAAACTTTCATCCAAAGCTTTTCTGCTACGAATAAGCTTCAGTCGTTTCCAGTAATGATTCCCTGATGTATAAGCTGGCCAGTTTTTCAACCGCGTAATCGATTTCTTCTTCTGTATTGTAACGGCTAAAGGAAAAACGCAGGGTTGGTCTGCTAAAATCATAACCCAGGGCAGAAAGCACATGCGATCCTGCGCCGGAATGACTGTTACAGGCACTTCCTCCGGAAGCAGAGATCTGATGCTGATCCAGGTAGTGAAGCGGGCTGATCCCACTTTGCAGTTCAGGAAGAGAAACACTCAGGACACTGTTTAAGGTTCCATGATTTTGTGCTGAATTCCCGTTAAAAGAGATTCCCTGAATTTTATCTGTCAGCTTAAAAATCATTCTTTCTTTTAATTTAACTAAGTGTTTTTGGTTGGCCGACTGGTTCCGGTAAGCGATTTCCAATGCTTTCGCCAATCCCACAATTCCGGTTACATTTTCCGTTCCTGCCCGTTGCTTGTATTCCTGAGCTCCCCCATTGATCAATGGCTGTAACTCATGAGCGGTATTCCGGTAAAGGAAGCCCACTCCTTTCGGTCCATGAAATTTATGTGCAGATCCAACAAGGAAATCAACATTTAAAGATGGTGTATCGTACCGGTACTGGCCCATCGACTGAACCGTATCTGAATGAAAAACAGCCCGGTACTTTCTACAGACCGCAGCAATAGATTCGATATCATTGAGGTTTCCTATCTCATTATTTCCATGCATTACAGAAACAAAGGCCTGTTCATTGGCAGCAAGGAGCTGTTCCAGATGAGCCAGGGAAATGTTTCCTCTTTCATCATGCTGCAAATAGACAATCCGGATTTCTCCGTTCTTCTCCAATGCTTTTAAAGTATGAAGCACGGCATGATGCTCAAAAGGAGTCGTAATCGCTAAGCGGATGTTATGGGCGCGGATGCCCGAAAGAATGGCGGTATTGTCTGCCTCCGAACCTCCGGAGGTAAAAACGATATGACGTGGCGTCGCATTTAACAAATCGGCAATGATCCCTCTTGATTGCTCAATGGCTACTCTTGCTTCCCTCCCATGAAAATGAGAAGAAGAAGGATTACCGAAGTTTTCAAATAAATAAGGCTCCATGGCCAAAAATACTTCTCTGTTTAAAGGTGTTGTTGCAGCGTTGTCTAGATAAATTCTCATGTTAATGGGTTTAATAGATTAATAAAAATCTACTTAATCAGCTTCGAGAAATAAGGCAATGGATGAGTCAAAAAGAAACCGCAAGCATGGGTTTCAAACAACTTATCTCTTCCGCAATTTTGCGGACAGGAATTAGCACCTTATTATTCAACAGGTTGCTAAGACATCACAGGGCCTTTCCCTCAGTCTTTCTGGATAAGTAAATAAATGTAAGAACAGTTACTGTCAGCAAAGATATGACAAAGACTACTAATTTCATAGACTTTATGAAAAAAAATTACAAATCAGAGAATTTCAGTCATCCAATTGCTACTTCTACCTAATATTTAACTTTTTTTTCCTTTAAGTCAGGATTCATTTACATATTTTTGCGGGATATTCAAAAAGAATATTTTTATAAAGCCTGAATGGAAGAAAACAAATTGAGAGAAGAAGTGCGCCCGGTAACCGGCGACAACAGTATTTTAAAAAGGATATTCCAGGATAGAAAGAGGACTAATATTTTAAGTGGTGTAGAGCAAAGCACCATTTCCTATCTCGTAAAACGGGTTCCTTCCTTTATTACTTCAGATATGCTCACCTTTATCGGTACTGCAGGTTCGGTACTGGTACTGCTCGGATTTATCCTTGCTACTTATGTCAGCAGAGAATACCTGTTGCTTGGCGTATTGGGTCTGGCCATTAACTGGTTTGGCGATTCACTGGACGGCAGGATTGCTTATTACAGAAATATCCCCCGCAAATGGTATGGTTTTTCATTAGACATCATCATGGACTGGGTCAGCACCGTACTCATTGGCTTAGGCTACCTCGTTTATGCGAGAAATGAATATGAACTCATTGCCTTCGTTTTTGTGGTCCTTTATGGCTGGGCGATGATCATTTCACAGCTCCGTTATAAGATCACCGACATTTACAGCATTGATGCAGGCCTGGTTGGCCCTACCGAAATCAGGATCATCCTCGCCCTGATCATCATTCTGGAAGTCATCTTCGGGCATTTAATAGAATATTTTGCCGCCGCAATCTGTGTTACCTTATTTATCATTAATTTCATAGATACCCGGAAGTTATTAAAGCTTGGCGACATCAGGGATAAAGCCGAGCGCGAAGCAAAGAAAAAGGCCAGCTAATGAGCATCATGAAATCTGTATATGTTTTTGCCAAGGCACAGGTTTCGGCTTTTTCCGGTGGAATGCTGGACTATGGCACCATGATTCTCTGTACAGAGCTCCTGCACATCCATTATACCATTTCCATTGCCATTGGCGGAGTGGTCGGCGCTGTTGCGAACTTTTCCATCAACCGCTACTGGACTTTTAATGCCAATTCGGCCCACAAAACTCCCGTAGGTGATCAGCTGACAAAGTTCATTTTTGTAGTGGCAGGAAGCATCGCACTAAAATCCTCAGGCACCTGGCTTTTAACCAACTGGCTTCATCTTGATTATAAGATCACCAGAATCATGGTAGATATCATCGTTTCTTTGAGTTTCAACTATGTTTTACAGAAGTATTGGGTATTTAAAAAAACGGCTCCGGAATTAAAAACACCACAAAAGGAGGAGATAAACGCCTAATCCGAGCTATTCGACAAGAGCAATAGAAAACAAATCAGTAAATAGTACCATTTTATGAAGAATTAATACCGCTTATAAATCAGGGGTAAGAAGTATCTTTGTATATGAAAAATGACATCCCTGTTTACGACATCAGTACTTTTGAAGAATACAAAAATGCCGGTATCCTTGTCAGCAGATTTGGGCATTATTCTAAACAGTATTTACACTTACATTCCGCACACCGCCACTCTTTTTACCATTTGGTGTATTTTACCAGTGGCAGCGGGACCCAAACTATAGATTTTCAGAATTATCCGGTCATGCCCGGTTTGATTTACTTTATGACCCCGGGACAGGTACACAGCTGGTCTTTTAACACGGAAGTAGAAGGTTATATCATCAATTTTTCTGAAGATTATTTCAAATCCTTTTTATACAACCCCTTATATCTGGAGAATTTCAGCTTCTTTGATGAACATTCCGGAGATGCAGTATTGGTATTGCCCAATGAAGCAAGGGAGAAAGTTACGGCACTCTTTGAAGAGATCCTTAACGAAGGAAAGGAAGCGCGTGCCTTTGATGCTGACCTGGTCAGGATCTTAATGTTAAACATCTTTATTCAGGTATCCAGGGGCCTCAGCTTGAAACAGCAGACCCAAACCAATTCCTACAACCAAACCCTGTTGAAGAGCTTTAAAAAATTAATCGAAACTAATTTTATTGAATTGAGGTTTCCTAAACAATATGCGGAGTTATTATACATTACCCCGAATCATTTAAATGCATTATGCAATGACCTTTTAGGAGTTCCTGCAGGGCAACTGATTCGCGACAGGGTAATTTTAGAAGCCAAACGACTATTGATCAACATGGAACTCTCTATTGCTGAAATCTCGGAGAAGCTCGCTTTTAGTGATCACTCCTATTTCATTAAATTCTTTAAAAAACAGGTGGGCGCAACACCGGATAAATTCAGAAAACAAGACAATTAAAACACACAGATATGAGCAGCACAGATCAATTAAATCATACACCACACGTTTCTCAATGGTATGGCATTACACATTCCAAATGCCCAAGATGTAGAGAAGGTAAAGTTTTCACCGGCGCCACCTATGGCTTCAAAGTACAAAAAATGAACGAACGTTGTCCGCATTGCGACTTGAAATTCGAGCGTGAACCCGGATATTTTTATGTAGCCATGTTCGTGAGCTATGCCATGAATGTCGCACAGATGATCTCCATGAGCGTTGCAGCCTATGTTTTAGGCTTGCCATTGACTTATGAAAACCTATGGTATTATGTAGGCATCCTTCTGATAGGCGTATTTTTGTTCTCTCCTTTCAACTACCGCTATTCCAGAATGATCCTGTTATATTGGTTATCTCCGGGATTACATTACGATCCTTCAAAAGTAAATAAACCAGCTGTAGCGGCTAAATAATTCAACAATACCTGATAAAAGGGTTGACAGGAAATCTCCTGTCAACCCTTTTTTATTGATCAACCGGTTTTACCGCTGACCGATCGGTATAAAGATCAGTTTTTATGGAACCATCATTTCCTGCGGACGAAGCCCCAGCACCTTATAAAAGGTATTACTAAAAGTAGAAACACTATCATATCCAACCTTCACCGCTACACTCTTTACGTTCTCTCCCGAAACAGAAAGCAACTCTACCGCTTTTATCACTTTATACAATTTGATATATCCGGCAACCGTAATTCCAATATCCTGTTTAAAAAGCCGTTCCATTGTTCTTGCCGAAAGGTTAAACCGCTTTGCCACTTCCGGTATTTTGAGTTCATTTGCCATATCCCCTCCAATCTCCACGCAATCGGTCAGGTAATCGATCATACTGGCAATCCGGGGGTCCTGAGGAACAGGAAGGACCAAAGGCAGTGCTGAATTAAAGGTCAAGGGTAAAATCCCTATCAATGCTTTCAGGAAATCCAGTTCCAGTGCATCTTCTTCTTCCAAACGGGACCATTGTTCTGTAAAAAGGATCATTTCCCGCAAGACCTTAGAAGTATGAAAGATATTGAGTTCCTGAAAAAAGGGATCATTTGCTGTTTTACTCAAAAAGATACAACGCAGATAAACCTGCTTTACAGGACTGGATGTCCGATGAACCAATCCAGGGGGAATCCAGGCACAATGATGTGTAGGCAGCAAATAAGTCCTTTCCGCAGTATGCAGGTATTGCACGCCTTTTTCGACAAAGATCAACTGTCCCATGTGATGGGCATGCCATTCATCAGAAAACTTCCAATCGGCCTCATGCCATACATAAGCCTCTTTTTGTACCGCATCAACGGTTAAGTGACAAAACCTCGCGCTATTCATTTGTCGTATATTAACATGTTATTGGCAAATATAGACATTTAAAGACAGCTACATTTCCGGACCTTTGTGCTTGTAAATCTTAAATCAATAATCACATGGATTCAGTAAACTCAATGCGCATCAAAACAGGTATTTTAATATTCCTATCACTGTTTAGCTGTTCACTATTAAAAGCACAAAGCAAAATGCCCCATCATAATTCAGAAACAAAGGTGCTCGTTCTGTTCAATACAGAGAGCGGAGGAACCTATAAAATGGCGAAAGAGATCGCTGCCGGAATAGAAAAGCTACCCGGAGCTAAGGCCATATTGAAACAAGTTCCCAGAATTAAGCCACTGGAGAACGAAGCTAAACAGGTCTTTGGCAATATTCCATATGCAAACATCAATGAATTGGCGGAATACGATGGGATCGCCTTCGGCTCTGCTGTCCATTTCGGAAACATGTCTGCAGACATGCGTTACTTCCTCGATCAGTCGGCCGGGCTTTGGACTGCCCATAAACTGGAAGGAAAACCAGCCACCGTATTTATGTCGGCAGGAAGTGGAGCGGGCAGAGAAGGCGCGATATTGTCCTTCTGGAATACCCTTGCCGTACATGGCATGACGATCGTATCTCCGGGGATCATGGGTACTTCTGAAATCGACAAATCCATTCCTCAGGGAAATACGGTATTTGGCGCTTCTTCCCTTGCTGGTGCAACCGGCGAAAGACCTTCTAAAGGAGAATTACACATTGCTGCACTGCAGGGATATGCCCTGGCTAAAGCGGCGAAAGGATATCAGCTCACGAAAACAGAGCCGGCAATTGCTCCATTAACGTCTTCATTGCCAAAAGTGAGCCGTATCGAAGCGAGATTAAAAGAATTAAACATTGTTCTTCCGGATGCCCCTGCCCCGGTTGGAAACTATAAACCTTTCCGGATTTCAGGTAAACAGGTTTTTATCAACCAGATTGCTTTAAAAGCAGGAAAGGTAGAACACCCCGGAATCGTAGGGACTGAAGTGACCGAAGAGCAGGCCAAACTTGCCACCCGTCAGACTTTATTAAACGTTCTTGCCGTCTTAAAACAGGCAGCTGGCGGAGACCTGGATCAGGTGAAACAGGCGGTACAGTTAACCGGTTTCTTTTACACGCCCGCCGGATATACCAAACATGCAGTATTGATGAACGAAGCTTCTAATCTGCTTGTAGAAATTCTTGGCGAGAGCGGAATGCACACCAGGGCTACTGTTGGTGCCTCCTCCCTGCCAATGAATTCTTCAGTAGAGATCCAGGCTATTTTTGAGCTGGAATAACCGCTGTACTCAGCAACCTTCTATGGTAGTTGATCTGACCGGTATGGTAGGCCAGATGAGCCAGCAAATGACCCAACATAAAGTCGATCGACTGGCCTTCACATACGTCTTTGATCAACTTAGGATAAGGGGCTTGTAAATCGTCAATGCGCTTAATGCTTTCTACCACTTCGGCTTTAAGTGCATAAAGTTCTTTTAGCAGCTCCCCATAGCTGAATCTCCTGGAATTAAACTCTGCATCTCTGTCGCGCTGATAAGGAAACCCAGCAAGTTGCTGGGTCACAAAAGTTTTTAAGTTCCCAATCAGGTGCTGTGCAAGATGCCCTGCCGAATTGCTGATCATTGGCGCAACGAGCCAGATTTCCTCCGGATCGGTATAGGCTTCCATTTCGGTGATCAATCGTTGTAAATCTCTGTCGTAAATATGGATATAATCGTTCTGAGTCATGTTTTTTCTGTTTACTCAAAATTGGTTAAAAAAAGAGGATTTGTAAACAAGAATACCTTAAATAAAACAATCTAGAGGCATTCTTAATTACAACACCTCCGATCTTACTCGTTGAAATAATACTGCATTTCCTGATTGATCTCTTTCCTCATATCTGCCAGACGAATCGCATATTTCTGAAGGGCTTTCTCTTCTTCCGTTTCGGGAACCCATTCCGGAACAGGTACCGTTTTCCCTGCATCATCTACCGCCGCAAAAACAATCACACAATGCGTTGCCTTGGTTTCTACTTTGGTCTTAGGATTGATCGTCATGATGTCTACGCCAATGTGCATGCTGGTTCTTCCGGTATAGAGAATTCTGGCCTGAACTTCTACAATGTCGCCGATATGAATCGGATTGACAAAGCGGATCCCTCCAACATATACCGTTACGCAATACTGACTGCTATATTTTACCGCACAGGTATAAGCAGTCTGGTCAATCCATTTCATTACTGCCCCACCATGGACCTTACCACCAAAATTTACATCTCCGGGTTCGCTCAAAAAGCGAAAAGTAATCATGTTCTTCTGCATAACGCACTGAATAAAGGTTGAATTTAATACTTTAAATCTCCCTTATTTATTGCTTTTATCCTAGACAAAAACACATTCTTTTGTTAAACGAAGCTCATAATTGCCCAGAGTGAAGCGCAGGAAATGGCAGTCCATAAGATCAATCCCTGCAAAAAGGGCTTTACACCAACTACACGGATGACTTTAAAAGACAGCCCGCTGCCGATCAGGAATAAGGTTAAGGTCAATCCTGATTTGGCAATCATCACCAGGTAAGGAGCCATCAATTTCACAAAAGGCAGAAAAGTATTGGCCAGCATGGCGATGATAAACAAACCGATAAAATAAGGGAGCTGAACTTTACGCTGGCTGCTGTTAAAAAGAAAAGCAGTTCCCAGTGCTACAGGGATAATCCATAGGGCACGCGCAAGTTTAACTGTGGTTGCGATCTGTAAGGCCTGCTCTCCGTATTTACTGGCCGCACCTACTACAGAGCTCGTATCGTGGATCGCTATGGCACACCACATGCCGAACTGACTTTGCGATAGTCCCAGTAGATGACCTATAGCCGGAAAGAGGAATAAGGCTACGGAATTCAGGATAAAGACAATCCCCAGGGAAACAGAAATCTCTTTTTCTCCTGCATTCATTACCGGCGACAATGCCGCGATGGCACTTCCGCCACAAATCGCCGTCCCCGACGAGATCAGAAAAGAGGTTTTCCTTTCTATTTTGAAAATCTTACCGAGGATGAACCCTAGAATGAGCACTCCGAAAATCGAAACAACTGTGAATAAAAAGCCTTCCCCACCAGCGCGGATGGCCGAAAACACATTCATTCCAAAGCCCAATCCCACCACAGAAACTTTCAATAATAAATTGGTTGCTTTTTGATTTAGATGAAGGTAAGGGTGTTTCATCAGCTGCGCGAGAATCAATCCCATCAGCAACGCCAATGGTGGCGACATAAAAGGCATCAGGCACAACAATGCGGCTAATAAAAAAACGACTTTTCGGGTATTCAGGCTCAGTTCCATAATCTCTTCCATTGTTGGAACAAAGGTCCGGATCATGGCCCTGCGGGTCAAATTGCTAATGTTAATCTCCCATTACTTCAAGTTATAAAACAAGCGGGCATGACGCAGGAATACTTCCGACAAACCATCCAGTATTCCCTGAAGATGAATGAAATAGAAGTAACGCTCAATGCTCAGTCCGGCAATATCTATAATGTGCAGGCTTCCGTTTTGCAGTTCTTTACTCAGCGCATGAATGGAAATAAAAGCCAGGCAGGAAGAGTTCATTAAATAAGATTTGATACTTTCCGTACTTCCCAACTGGATTTCCATTTTCAGATCGGACATTTTCAAGCCTACCTCTTTGAGTGCATGATCAATCACCTCCCGCGTTCCGGAACCTTGCTCCCGCATCACAAAAGCATGTGATTTTAAGGCTTCCGGATCCAACACGCCTTTCCTGGCCAGAGGATGATCATTGCTGCAAACCAATACAATCTCATCCTTGATGAATTCCGTATAACTGATCTCCTGATTTTTGGATTTGCCCTCTACAATCCCCAGATCAATCTCTTTATCGAGTAAAGCTTTTTCGATCTGTTCTGTATTTCCATTGATGAGGTTAAGCCGGATGTCTTCAAACTTCTTTTTGAATCCCGCCAATAAGGGGGCAACGATATAATGGGCAATGGTTGTGCTGGCCCCAAGACTCAGCGAGCCTTCCTTTTTATGAACCAGGGAGTTCATGTCAAAATCAATGTTCCGGTAAATGGCAAAGAGTGTTTCCGTATGACTGAGCAATAACGCTCCCGCTGAAGTCAGCTGAATGCTATTTCCTTTGCGCTCGAATAACTTGTTATTATACTGTTGTTCCAGTTCATGAATATGCTTCGTTACCGCTGGCTGGGTAATGAACAGCGTGGCTGCTGCTTTGGTGAAGCTGAGACGCTTGGCTACAGTATAAAACACTTCTAATCGAAAATCTGCCATCTTATTAATTTGAGCTTCCCTGGACGAGAAGTTCAAAACTAGCAAAATCCTTTAAGGTATTCGTTCTGAAGGTTATTTTCTATTGGTTTTAATCAGAATTTACGTTGCATAACCGCCAGATGATGTTAAGCCTATGAATCTATGAAGATTTAAAGCCAGTCCGAAGACCGGCCTTAATTTTATCTTAGGATTAAGCTTTTGGCCAATCGTTGGTATGTTCTGCGTTTCCTAGTTTCAATTTCCTTGCAGAAATGACAAAGCTTAAAGTCATCGGTGTTTTGTCATTCACAGCAATTCCTTCATTGTACTGAATGATATATCCATCTTCAAATGAAAGTTCTTTCATCTTTGCATCCTCTTCTCCTTTTTTGAAGATGATATTTCCTGCTAATGCTTTGTATTGGTTGTTCACCATTGATTCAATGATTGAAGTATCCTCAGTAGATTCCACTTCAATGTGAATGGTTCCACCATAAACACCTGAAGATGGACGACCTTTTGCGTCAACATCTCTGTTTAATGAAAAACTGCATTGCAGCACATCGAATTCTTTAGATCCTAAAGTCAATCTGGTTTTAAAAGCCATGATAGTATTATTTTAATTTGTCAATAATGTTGTGAATTGATTTCTTCCCTAAAATTAAATCATTATCTGATATAACAGTATGCTGCTATGAAAAGATGAGGAAATAAAATGAAGGTAGATTACGCTTTCGGCCAGTCGTTGGTATGCTCAGCATTGCCAATCTTCAGTTTACGGGCAGAAATCTGGAACTTCAAGGTCATTGGGTTATCGCCAACGATGTTGATTCCTTCGGAATACTTCACAATATATCCGTCCTCAAAATGAAGTTCTTTCATCTTCGCATCTTCTTCTGTCTTTTTGATCAGAAGCGTGCCTGTTAAAGGTTTGTATTGATTGTTTACCATAGACTCTACGATTGAAGTATCTTCCGTCGATTCAATCTCTATGTTGATTGTTCCGCCATACACTCCGGAAGAAGGCCTTCCTTTTGCATCTACATCACGGTTTAGGGAATAAGAACAATGGAGCACATCGTACTCCTTGCCCGAAAAGTTTAATCTTGCTTTGAAAGCCATAACTTTATTTTTGGGTGAAAAAAATTTATTTACTGTTTACAATAATACAAAAAGTCTGCCAACATTGTAATTTTTACCCATAAAAAAGCAGGACCAGCAATTGGTCCTGCGTATTTTTCACCGAACTGAAAAAGCTTATGCTTTCGGCCAGTCGTTGATATGTTCTGCATTACCGATCTTCAACTTACGCGCCGATATTACAAAACTTAAAGTCATTGGTGTATTGTCGTTAACGGCAATACCCTCATTGTACTGGATGATGTAGCTGTCTTCGAAAGACAATTCCTTCATCTTTGCATCTTCTTCGCCTTTTTTAAAGGTGATCGTGCCTGAAAGTGGCTTGTACTGGTTGTTCACCATAGATTCAATCACTGAAGTATCTTCTGTAGATTCTACTTCAAGATGGATTGTTCCACCGTAAACACCTGATGACGGACGTCCTTTTGCGTCTACGTCTCTGTTCAATGAAAAGCTGCACTGCAACACATCGAATTCTTTTGAACCTAAGTTCAGCCTGGTTTTAAATGCCATGATAATGTTTTTTAAATGTTAAACTTCCTGAATTTGAATTATGCCTTTGGCCAGTCGTTGGTGTGCTCAGCGTTGCCGAGTTTCAGTTTACGGGCAGAGATCTGGAATTTCAAGGTCATCGGGTTATCCCCAACAATGTTGATTCCTTCGGAATATTTCACAATATATCCGTCTTCAAAATGAACTTCCTTCATCTTCGCATCTTCTTCTGATTTTTTGATCAGTAAAGTTCCGGTTAAAGGTTTGTACTGGTTGTTTACCATTGCTTCGATGACAGAGGTATCTTCGGTTGATTCGATCTCGATATCGATCGTTCCACCATACACTCCGGAAGAAGGTCTTCCTTTTGCATCTACATCACGGTTTAGGGAATAGGCACAGTGAAGTACATCGTACTCCTTGCCCGAAAAGTCTAATCTTGCTTTGAAAGCCATAACTTTTGGTTTTAGGGTTGTTATTTAATTAACTAGTCCTATAACGTCAAAAAGTTTGCCATTATTACCTAATAATCAACAGGATATCAGAAAAAAAATAAAAATATTTTCAAAACGCGTTTTCCGGCGTAATAACTCATTTTCTTTCTGAAAAAATAAAAATCCTTTCTTTTCGTTGTCTTACATCATCTTTGAACCGAAGCTCTCTAATTTCCTCAGCCATTTCTTACTGTAATCATTCTCAAGGGAATACAGCTGGCCGATTGTACTCGTATGCACGGGATGAAAACGACAGTTTTCAAAAACGTTTCTTTTTATAGACAGGTAAGTGACTTTCTTGTCTTGTTTCCAATACTCAAAAGTCTCCTCATCCAGAATGGAGATAATGCGTGCTGATTTGCCGCTGAAATTATTGCTGATGTTCTGAAATTTGGATACAAAAACCTGATCGGGCATAAAGAGCCTGTCGAAGAATCCTTTAATTCTGGTAGGGATCGATGATAAATATACCGGACAGAATAAAACGACATGGTTTGCCCACATGATCATATCCAATGCGCGTTTCAAATCCGGCTCCAGTTCAGGAACCCGGTTGTTGAATTGCTTATTGGAATTAAAGATCAGATCGATAATTGCAATCTCCTTCACATGTGCACCGGCATCCGCGGCTCCCTTATGGTAAGCCTGGATCAGGTGGCTTGTCGCAGCGGTCTTTTCAGGATCACCATTGATGATCAATACTTGTTTCATTTATTCCCCGGCCTAAGTAAACATTGAGGTGCTAAATTATAAAGAAATTGTTAAGTCAGGAAATGCAATCCGGCTTAAAAAAAAATCCGGAGCAGATTTATTCAATCTGTCCGGACATTGTTTAAAAAAGAAAAAAATTATTAGCTATTGCTGTGCATATTCTGAGCTCCAGGTGGTTTCCTCATCCTCCCCTTTCTGCCCATCCAGTTTCACGACGAAACTTTTTGCAGGGAAATAAGGAGTAATGTGAATGTCCAGGTGGATTTTATCTTTCTGTACTTCATCACGCTCAAAACGCATGATTTTAAAACGCTCGATCAGACGCTCAGGTCCCTGAATACCATCCAGGAATTTCACGATCTGTCCGCGGAGGTCCTGTTCTGTTTTAGAAGTCCAGTTTTCAAAAGCCCTTCTGTTCAGGAAGTCGAACAATACTTTGGTTACGTAATCAAATACACGTACTACAGAATAAGTCTGCAGACCGATGTTGTCTCCGTTGAATAAGGTTTTAGCCGAGAAGGCCATTACTTTTCCATACTCATTTACCATAGGTACCAAACCAATCCTTTCCAGGTGCGAGATTTCACTTTTCTTCAGGTCAAACTTCACCCCGTCAATATCGTTGATGGCACCATGTTTCTTACCTGCAGTTACCTGCGACATCAAAGTATAATACATCTTACCAGCCAAAGCTGCAGATCCGGGTACCGTTAAATCATCTTCTTCACCTACTTCAGCAACCTTTCCTCTTCCCACCAACCAGTTACAGGTCATGATGGTATTTGATTTGAAAGCATCACCACCGGTTAGGTTAGCAGCCGTAAACAAGTCAATCACATCATCCGGCTGATCAAGATCCGCGAAATCAGTAACCAGCATTGCTTTATTTTCATAGGCAATCTTGCTCCATTTCTCTACCACTTTATTAGAGCCCATATATCCCGGGATGACCATTAAAGAGTAGTTCTCGCGAAGATCCAGCCTATCGTATTTTTGTTTCAGCTCATCGCTTACATAATCGATAAACCTTGGGTTGTCCAGATCTTTGATCTGGTCCATTGAAGCATTCATCATGATCACATTCTTCACTTTGTCTGCTTCTGTATTTTGATAGAACAAGTTTACCGAACGGTAAGCCTGCTCCAGTTCTCTCGTACTTTCCAATGCTGAAGCGATGTTCTTATTCAGGTTTTCTTCTGCATTTTTTAATTTCTCTGTGCTCTTATCTACCATAGAAGCTACAGAATCAGAACCCTCCAATACATCAATCCACAACTGGATTTTCTTTTTCAGTTCCTCTCTTTCCTTTTTCTTTTCATCACCGGTCAGGAAGATTTGCTTTCTTGCTTTTCTTTCCGGGTTTAAGTTCTGTAAACCATCTACTGTTGCTTCCAACAGATCAAAACCACCTACCCTTGCCAGTTTATCCAAACTGTCCTGAAGGGAAAGTTTCTCTTGACTTTGCTTTTCCGCCGGCTTAAATGCCGTTTCCTGTGATGAATCCTGTGCTATTTTTTGTTCTTCTGGAGTTGCCATGCTAATATTTTTAAATCGTTCTTCGGGGGATTACTGAATTATTTATTTTCTTCTAATTCAGCAACAAAATTTTTCAAAGCACTGATAAAAGCACTTTTAGTTTCTTCATCATCAAGCGTCGCTTTCAAAGTCTTGTTCGACTTCAGTTGCTTGATCACATTCAGGGACATTTCCCTTTCGATGTTCACATTGCTCAGGTGGGTACTTTGAGTGATGATATGCTTTACGGCAAAGTCGCCCAGATTACTGAAATGAAGGGTTTCAGGTGTGGTAGATCCATCTTCTCTTTCAAATGCAACATTCACCTTTGGTTTATAATGATTAAAAACTTCCTGTACAGTTTTCAAACCCTCTACTTTTTCAGGTTTGATCGGATCATTATCTGTCAGCTTCTGTATGAATAAAGTTTTATTATAGGCAATGTCTGCAAACGCTTCGGAGGTATCTATTTTTCTTTCGTTACCACCAATTTCATAGTTAAACATAGTGTTGATATTTAAGGGTTTAAGATCTTTTTTTATTAAAAATATTGAATTTAATTAAGAAAACATTATTTACTTATATTTTGTTTTCCAGTTCAGTTACAGCGCTTTGTTCGATAATTTCCCATTCCAGACGTTCCTCATTTTCGTGTTTTTTAATCACAATCAGGTTTCCTTTCTTCAGTTCTCCGGAGATGATATATTTGGAAATCGGCCTTCTCAGCTCATTCCTGATCACTCCCGACAACTGTCTGGCGCCATACTTAGGGGTAAATCCACTCAGGGCCAGCATCTTGATCGCTTCCGGTTCTATCTCAAAAGCAATGCCTTGTTTGTCCAGCGCCTCGATTAAGCTCTTCAGCTGAATCTCAAAGATGCGCACCACATTGTGTTCTGAAATTGGCGCAAAAGGCACAATTTCCGATAAGCGCGCTAAAAACTCCGGTCTGAAATGTCGGGCCATAATTTCCATCAACTGTTGTGAAGTTGGAATCTCTCCTTTGGCCACCTGTTCAGCAATCCATTCACTTCCGATATTCGAAGTAAATAAGATCAGGGAATTGGAGAAGTCACCTTCTTTACCCAGCCTGTCGTGCATATGTCCTTCATCTAAAATCTGAAGAAAAGTATCAAAGACCGAAGGGTGTGCTTTTTCAATCTCATCAAAAAGCAAGACCGAATAAGGCTGTTGTCTGATTTTATTGACCAATAAACCACCTTCTTCATAGCCCACATATCCCGGAGGCGCACCATACAGCAAGGCTGCAGAATGTTCTTCCTTGAATTCGGACATGTCAAAACGGATCATTGCTTTCTCATCATTGAAGAGAAACTCGGCGATAGATTTGGCCAGCTCCGTTTTACCGGTTCCTGTTGGCCCCAATAAGAAAAACGATCCGATCGGTTGTCCTTTTTTGTTCAGTCCACTTCTGGATTCCAGAATCGCATCAGAAACCGCCCTTAAAGCCTGATCCTGTCCTACGACCCTTCTCTTCAGAAACTGTTCCATATTCAGGAGTTTTTCTTTTTCCTGAGCCTGGATCTTTCCTAAAGGAATTCCTGTTTTATAAGAGACAATAGAAGCGATATCCTGTTTGTGGACTTCATCTGTTTTTTGCTCCGCCAATAGCTTTAATGCCGCCAGGTTCTTGCTCAGGTAATCATGGTATTCCTCGATCGCTTCAAAGGCTTCTACCTGCGTTTCGTCAGTCAGCTGACCAAGAAGTACAGGACTGACCTTATCCATCAGCTGACTGTACAACCAGCGGTAATCTGCCAACCTGATTTCTTCGGCTTCTTCCGAAATTTCCAGTTCGCCAAGTCTGGCCGACAATTCCTCCAAAACTTTATCGGAAGTATCGTTCATCATTTTCATGGCTGCCATGGTCCTGTCCAGCAAGTCAAAAGCAGAATCCGGAAGACGGCGGTCTTTCATATAACGTTTGGCCAGTCTTACACATTCAGGGATCGAATCCGGCTGAATTTTCAGCTGGTGATGATCCTCATATTTTTCCTTCAGTTTCTCCAGCATTTTAATGGCTGAAGCCTCATTCGGTTCATTGACCTGTAACACTTCAAACCTTCTGCTGAAAGCCTGTTCAGGTTCTATGATCTTACGGTATTCATCGATCGTGGTCGCACCGATAACAGTGATTTCTCCCCTGGCCAGTTCCGGTTTGAGCAAATTGCCCACGCCACCGCCAATAGGGCCTTTATTGTCCAAAAGGGTATGGATCTCATCGATAAACAACACTGCTTTATCAAATTGCTTGATCTCTTTCAGGATGTTCTTCAGACGGTCTTCAATCTCCCCTTTATAAGAAGCCCCTGCGATTAATGAACCCAGATCGAGTTCAAAAAGCTGAACTCCTTTGAGCAGCTCAGGAACATTATCTGCAATGATATCTTGTGCAAAACCATCTACAAGCGCTGTTTTACCTACCCCTGCATCACCTGTGATGATCACATTCGGTTTGGTACGCCTGCAAAGAATCTCCATAATCATCCTTGCTTCCCGGTCTCTGCCGATGATCGGATCTGTCTTTCCATCTCTGGCAAGGGCAATCCGGTCAATACAGTATTTGTGCAATGCGCCTGCTGCACCAGAAGACTTGGCTTCTTTCCCTGTTCCTCCGGCAGGAGAGACGACCTGCTGAATCTCTTCATCTTTGATATACAAATCCAGCAATTCTCTTTCCTTGATCGGGAATGATTTCAACTCGTCCGGTTTAAACCCAACAGTTGGCTTACACAATGCCGTCAGGATACATACCGGAGTAATCAGATCCAGTCCGAGTTTAATCCTGATGTGATCGGCTTCTTCAAAAACCTTAGCAATCTCAGGACTTCCTTTTACTTCGTCCGGAGCAGAAGCCGCTTTATCGAGTTCTTCAATTCTTACTTCTGCCCATTCACTGATGTATTCCTCATCTTTGCCGATGGACGATAAAAACTGCCTCAATCCCACGTCTTTATGCATCAACCCTTTTAACAGGTGTGCCGCAGTAAATTCCGGGTTATGGTATTCCTTAGCCAGAGATTGTGCAACCCTGATGGCTAGCTTTACTGATTCACTGATATTTGTAAGACTCATAATCTAAATACTAAGGGGTTTCTTTTTCCACAGGTGCAATAAAATTCTGCTCTGTGATGTAGTAATAAGTCTTTCCATTGGAAATGAACTGCTGACCCACCTGAGTACTCCTCTTGATGCGCTCACTCGATCCGATCAAAAATTTCAAATAGTTCTCAAAATCCAACTGTGGCATTTTACTTCCTCTCTTCAAATCCACTACCGTGTATTTGTTTAACAGGTCATTTTGAATCGGTAAACCGGTTACCGTTCTGAAATATTTAGCCAGGCTCATTTTCCTGATGTCGCTTTTCGAGACATCCATATCCAGAAGCTGACGTTGAATATTGATGTAATTCTTTACCAGTTTACTTCTGAAGGACGACTGATCCGGCTGAAGGTTCTGTCCGATCATCAAAGAAAAGATGTCATTTAGCTGCTTAAATTCCATGGTATTTAAAACCACCGAGTATTGTAACAATGATTTATTCTTCGCTACGATATCATCAGCAACAGAATTGGTCATGTAATATTTAAACGCATTGTGCGGCATTTTATCCGCTACATCACCATACACCGGAGCTTCCAGCTGCGACTCTACAATAACCGATAAGTTTTTACGCTCTATCCCCGTTAAACGGAAAGCACTATCCAGAGAACTGATCTGGCTGGTAATGTCCATATCCGTTTCCTTGATGAAACGTTTCAGGGCGATATTCATAGATTCCGCAGAATTCACAGAACCTTTTGTCGGGAAAACTACCCCACCTTGAATCAGACTGTTTTTAGGGTAATCCAGGTAGTAAGAAATAGAATCCAGTTTACTGGTATTGTAAGCCTGAGTACTATTTAACCCCTCTCCTTTTACCAAAAATCTTTTCTTTCTGTCTGCCGCATAAACCGCCGCATCAGATACCAGTTTTTTAGACTGCAATACGAAGTTGTTAAACAACTGATCGTAATCACTATACATTTGGATCGCCAATAACCTCGCATCGACCTGAGCAAAATCTTCCGTCAGCTGGTTCAAACGGTAAGCCGTAGCCCCCTCATTTCCAGTACTTCCGATCAATACAATCAGGTTCGTTTCATTATGGTGATTTTTCAACAGGTTTAACCCTGCTTTAATGCCGTCATAAACCGGCTGGTGAGCGATCCTTCCATTACATCCTTCTGTTTTCTTCGCCTCTTTGGAAAGGAAAGACATCAGCGTTCTGTAATCCGGAGATAAAGATGGAGAACTTAAAATCCCGGTAGAGGCGCAACTTACACCATCTCTGTAAACCACAGCACCATAGCTTAAATTGTGTTTCTTACCATATTCATTGAAAACATTTTCAAATGATTGAATCGTGTTCGTCAATCCCGAGAAATACCTCGTCATCGGACTTCCGCCATCGACTACAAAAACCACATTGATCTTATGAATGTTCTTTCTCAAGTCAAGATAGCTCAGGTAAGGCAGTGCCGAACCGCTGATCGTGATGACTTTATTGTCCGATTTGTTATATACATCAGCGGCAGTACCCAATACATAACGTCCGTTTCCTTCCTCCGCAACTACCGGAGAACTTCTCAGGATCAGATCATTGGCACCAAGAAGCGGATCCATGTGTACGCCATGAAGGGCGAAAGCCACAGAATCACTTTGTTCGTAAGAGTTGATCTGTAATGGAGAAATGAATAACCTGTTTCCCCAGTTATGAACAGCATCAGCTGCAATCCATCCATAAACACTTTTTCTTGCACTGTCTGCCACCAGCTGATCTTCATTTCCGATCAGGTATTTCTTTCCATCTTCAGATTTTTTGAAAATGTAAGAGATCTCATGAAGCCTTACTTTTGACGAACGTTGTTTCAATTCCGGAGAATTGTAAACATAAGCAGAATCGGTATTGTCATAATAGAACTTCGATTCTGTCATCGGCATTTTACCATTGATGACGGTGATAGACTTTTCCGGATAACCTGATTTCTGATTGGAATAAGAACGCTGCCAAAGCAACAACTTTGATTTCGGAATCCAGCCATAACTGATCGCACTTTTTTTATCATTGATCTTTCTGCCCCTGATCATTCCTGCTTTGTACTTGATCAGTTTTAAATATCCGTTTTCTTCTTTGGACACATAAAAAGGTTCCATGAAGTTCAATTTCTTCATGATCAGACTTCCGCCAGGAGCGGTCGTGGTATAGTTTTCGTCCCTGTCGGAGAAAACGATCCAGGGTAAGTTTGTCGTTTTGCCGTCAGTGCTTAAATCAGTACCCGCAGACGGCTTTTCGAAAGCCTTGGGCATATATTTTACTTTCTTCCCAAATGCGGCCGGCGACTGTGCCATAACAAATGCAGCTTGGGTGATGAGTACTAAGAGGGAGATCATTCGTTTCATAGGTGGTTATTTTACAGTCTTGGCTGAATGTTGTTTGATATTTACCAGGATGGCACAGTTAGAAGTAGGGCTAATGGTCAATTGTGCTTCGTCTACGACGATTTCACCGCCAAAAGTTAAGCCCATGCAATAAGAGTAAAAGTCGCTGGATTTTTTCACGTTATCCTGCTCTACAGCAACGGTAACTTTCTCATTGTTACACATGTACTTCCGCGTCAGGTAATAATAATTCGAGTTAAAATCAGCTCCATTGGCTATGGCCTGCAGCCTCGCCCTGATGTCATCAATCACTTTACGTTCCCCTTCTCCCGGTAATACCAGTTCGGTATCAATTACCGCATTCGGGTCAGTGATAAAGATCGTATGGTACACCGGTCTGTGACCTTTATCGGTACTTAACTTCACCATGTATTGTCCTGGTGAATGGAAAGTGTACAATGCGGTTCTGCCTTTCACATCCACGCGTCCTGTTTCTCCAAAAGCCCATTCATATAAGCCTGCTTTTCCTTCTGCTTCCAGTCTCACTTCCTCATTAACCACCCCTGAAGTGGGTCCGTTAATGCTCACTAAAGTATCGATCGCGGCAATTGCAGTATCCCTTACGTTTACTGGAAATTGCTCACGCAGCTCTCCGTCAACGGTTAGCCTGACAATGTAAGAACCTGACTTTAAATAGCGGTAGCTTCCGTTTTGTGTATTCGATTTGGCACCATTACCAAATTCCCAGAGCCATTTTTTGGCATTTCTGGTATTGTCTGTAAATACGAGGTCTTCATTTAAGTACATCTCGTCTTTTAAGATCCTTGCATCAACAGTACGTTTATCGAAAACGGAACTCTTAAAGAAAAAGATGATTGCGGCGAGAACGAGTATTGCAATAAAAATGTACAGAAATATATATCCCTGCGAATTACTGCTCACTGATTTTCCATTGGTAGTAGTGTCGGCCATATTCTTGTGGTTTGATTGTTTTTATTCAGTTATTTCTGGTTGCCCATGGTCTGTTTCAACTGATTGGTAGAGAGCTTGCAATCCTTCAGAGAATTGTTCAGTCCTTCCATATCATTGTTATTTCCTTTCAGCTCTCTCCTGTCGTAAAAAAGGTCATTGTACAATTGTGAGGCTTGAAGAAATGTTTTATAGCGTAAGTCTGAAGCCCTTCTCTCATAATTTGACTTGATAGAGTTCAAAGAATTTTTGATGTCATTCTCCAGGAAAACAGCTTGTACCCCCGGATCAAACTTGATGATCTGCTTGTAAGTGGTATCTACCGTAGCACGCTGATCTTTCACCGTTTCTTCAAATTCGGCGTTCTGCGCTAATTTATCTGCAAGATCCTGTTTGGACACCATTCTGCCATTTCCATAATCATGGAAAAGGCCAAAGCTCAATAATGTAGCAGTAAACAGGAAAATTCCGATAAAAAACAGAAACTGTTCTCTTCTTTCTTTTATACTTAATTTAATCATCGTGCTTATTTAAATATTCCTGATTTCAATTTCTTGGTCGCAGCCTGATTTGTTCTCAGGCAAGATTCCAGCTGGCTCTTCAGGTTGGCGATTTGAAATTTTGTTCCAAACAGAGAATCCTGAATCCCTGCCATCTGCGCAACGTCATCGGTCATTTTTTTATACAGCTGAAAACTGCTTGCATCAGACTTCTGTTCTTTGATGATTTCTCTGATCCTAAAATTTTTGTTCTGAATATCTTCCAGCATGATCGCCTGATTGTTCATTTCGGCAGAACCAATAGAAGTATACTTGGAAAGTTGCTGGAAGCGCTGCAAGATCATATCAAAATTGGTATTGATTTCTTTTCTTTTGGCCAGCAGCATATCCGTTTGCTTCACTTCTTTTTCCAGCAGCTGGTATTCGAATTTTGAGGATACAAAAAACAGGTATACACAAAGAATGGCAAAAGAAGTCAGCAGGATAAAATTCAAAACAAAGAGCCGGTAAGATTTGCTAAGTTCCTGAGCGTTGATTGGTTTCATAGTGGGATGGTTGGTTTGGCATTGAGCTGCATTAAGTTTTTAAATACGAAAACATTTTTTTTATAATTTTCTTAGAACGTCACCCTATTTCATTTTTTGGACGTAATATTGATTAACCTTTTACCAATTATTGTTCCATTTAAGCACAACGTCATGTCAGATTTCTTATATAATAAACCGTTTCGGCTAAAAAACATCTTCGAAAACAAGGATTTGAAAGAGGCGGATATAGGAAAATCTATCTCTCAAAACATAGAACTCATCATTTTCACGAGGTATGGAGAGCATCGGCACAACCGCAATTTCGGCTGCGAAATCTGGGATCTGGACTTTGAATTAATTGTAAGCGAAACCACCTGGGAAGAAAAATTCCGACAATCCTTATTGCGTTCCATCACGCAATATGAGCCCAGACTGTACCAGGTAGAGGTAGAAATTAAAATGAGTGAGGTAGAGAAGATATTTTCCATCAGAAATGTTACAGAAATTAAGAAAAAGGTAGATATCTCTATCTGGGGAAAAATGAATATAACAGGAGAAAAATATTATTTCAACACCGGTCTCTTTTTAAGTCCATTATCCAGCTAAATCAAATTGTTCTATTTTAAGGATACTATGCACACAATTATAGACAGTCCTGTTAATCCATCAAACCAATCATTCTCCACAAGATGAAAAACATATTTTACTCTTCAAAAGACGAAATCCGAAATAGAATCCTTAAAAACGCACAAGACTATTGGGGAATAAAAAATACCAATGATTTTGATCCATTGGTAAAACTGATCATTGAAGCGCTGAGCACGGAGATATTCGGAGTTTCCAATGATGTTAAAAATCTGGAAAACAGAATACTCGATAAAATATCCAGAATCCTCGCATCAGACACCTTAACCTCTGCGCTTCCCGCTCATGCAATCCTTCATGCAAGGCCTTTTGAAGCAATAGAAACCATCGATACCAAAACACAGTTTTTTCACCGGAAAAAGTTAAAAGACAAAAATGAATCGAATAAGGAAAATGCGGTAGACGTATTTTTCAGCCCGCTGAAACCAGTAAAAGTATTCAATTCGGGAGTTTCTTACCTCGCCAATGGAAATAACTTGTTTCAGATTGACGGACAGCACAACAAATTACTACTCAGCAATACCATTCCCGGAAATTCACTGGAAAACAACACCATCTATGTTGGGGTAGAAGTTACGCCCGGACTCTCTACATTTAAAGGGATGAGCTTTTATTTTGACTGGAGAAATTATGTCGTAAATGACCATACTTACGACCTCCTTTCTTTGTCCAAATGGTCGATCAACAATGCTCCGGTTAATATTTCCCTGAATAAGTTCCATATGGAACCGGAAAACAATTTCCAGTCGCCATTTGAAAAACACGATGTCCTGAACCTCCTCAATGAGGACATTCAGGCCTTTTATTCCAGTCGCTTTCTCACCATCGACGACGAGAACATCTTCCTTCCCCACCCATACTTACAACTCTACCCTAAGGAATTCGAAAATGTCTTTCAACCGGGAAGCCTGGTCAGCTTTAAAAAGCCGGTCCTTTGGTTTAAAGTCCAGTTTCCGGCAGCCATATCTGATGTGATGCTCGATGAGCTCCACATCTCTACCAATGCCTTCCCTGTCGTGAATAAGCGGATGTTTGAGATTAAACACCGCCTAAAAATGATGACCAATATCATCCCGGTAAAGCTGCAGGACCATGACCAGTTTTTATCCGTACATGCCCTTAGCGACAAGCTCGGAAACACCTATACAGAAATCCCGCATACCCATTATGACGACCGTAATGTAGGTTCTTTTTCCATCCGTTACGGTGGCTCAGAACGCTTTGACGGCCGGAATGCGAAAGAAGTTGTCGATTATCTTTTTGAGCTCCTGAGGGATGAAAAAGCTGCTTTTTCTGCTTATGGCTCTGATTTTCTAAACAGCTCTTTAAAGGATCTGGAACAAAATATCTCGATCATCGAACAAAAAACAAAAGCACAGTTGAGCATGATCAAAGAGCTGTTGAACTATGTGATTGTAAAGCCATTGAACAATGCAGACATCATGTTTCTGGAGTTCTGGACCACCAATGCCGAAATGGGAAATCAGATTCGTTCGGGAAGTCACCTGCAATCTTTTGAAAGCAGTAAAGTGATGCCGGAAAGCCTGTTCCTATTGAGTAATTCTAAAGGTGGAAGGGCGCGGTTAAATGCAGGAAACCGGGTTCAGGCTTATAAATATGGCCTTACTACGGGAAACAGACTTGTGACTCAGTCTGACATTATTAATTTCTGTTTCTATGAACTGGGGACAAAGATCAAGGCGGTCAACATCCGGAAAGGACTCATGGCGACCCCAAATCCAAAAGAAGGTTTTATCAAAACGACCGATATTGTAATCACACCCAGTCAGCAGAACGAACTGAGCAGAGAGGAATGGAAGTCTATGCTGGAGCTGACCAAATCAAAACTTGAAATCCGCAGCACGATGAACATCCATTACCGCCTGATCCTCGATTAAAGGTAAACGGTAAAACCAAGATAAGCATTTTCACTATCAGCACCTAAAGAACCCAACCTGTTGGCCTCGCTGGCGAGCAGGTTGACCTTCACTTCCGTCTCTACCGGAACCAGATAAGACACTGCAAGATCTATGATACGGGAATGCGAAGTCCCTGGCATAAAACTAAGCAGACGGTGTGTATCTGTAGGTCCAATATTAATGATCATTTCCTCTTCATCGGTGGCAAAACTATTGCCGATGATGGAGTTGATGCCAAGCGCACCAAAACCAAGTTTAAACTGCATATGCTCGTCTATTAACTTAGGCTTAACATTCGACTGTTTCATCAGTACCTCCACCGGGGTTTTAAAAAGAACCGAAAGCAGCTGTCCGAGGAAGATAACGTCGTTACGTTTCTGATGAATGACCGGTAAAAGGTGCATCCAGATGATGCTTTGTTCTTTATCAAACAATTCAAATTCCTTCCATTCTGCGGCAAAGATTCTGGTCAGGTCGCTATAGGTTGTTTTTTTATCCAGTCTGTTTTCATAAAGCTCCAGAATGGTTTTCAGCTGATTGACCTCTGCTTCGAAAGGCATAAAAAACTTTCTGGCATCTTTCTCCTCCGTTCTTCTAAACTGGACATCTTCAACCATTTGCTGCTCCGACATCCCGGAGCTTCCGGTAGGTGGATTATGAAAAAGGCCTTCCGGCAGCATATCATATAAACCTTCCTGATGACTTTCAATATTGATGCAATCCTTCCGTTTACTCTCGGAATAATAAAAGGTATGGCCACCAATTTCTTTGGCAAACGCTCTTTTTCTGGGGCCAACGGGAAGTACGGCAATCTGATCGGCTTCAAAATCTCCCGCTTCAATCAGTTCCGCAGCCAAAGCTGTAGCCTTAAAATCCGTTTGGAGATCATTTTTCAAATGTAAACTCTCTTTCATATATTTATTTACCGCATACTTAAACCTACATACCCTAATAATTATACCATTTTTATATTAAAAAATTTAAGGTACTATATTTGTTAACAGATTAAGCATAAATCATCAAATACTATTTAATGGACGTTCAATCATTTTTTATTCGTTATTTACTTTTTCCTTTAATCTTTATTGTCTCCGCTGCGCTACTTTCTATTGTCAATAAGAAAAATCAATTTCTAAACAACAAAAGGCTAATAGTTAGCATTTTAGTACTTAGCGTATTCCTTGCACTCCCTGGATTTCTTGGCTTTTTGAGCTTTGATTTTATGCCATGGGGATATATCATTTGTCAAATCTATTTTATAGGACTCGGAATTCTTTTTGTATACCTGTTCACAAAATACTACCCAAAAGAATTGCTCGAGAGAAAGTTCTTTGTAATATTTGCGATATTAATTAGCTGCCTGCTCAGCTTCTACCTTTTCCAACTGGCTTTCAACTGGCTTAGTGACATTCATTTCGGAATCTGGGCCGCAACGAGCCTGGTGACCTTCTTTGTTCCTGTTTTGTTCTGGTGGGCCTATGTCGCACTGATCAGCATCCCTACAGAAATTTATAAGATCTGGCAATATCCATCAAGCCCGCTGAACATCAACCTGGATCACCTTGATTTTGACCGCATGCTCGTGCTCGAACTGGAATTGTATAAAAATACCAACGACCCTGAACCCCTGAAAGTAAAAGCGAAAGCACCCGAAAATATGGTATTTGGTGATTGGTTCTACAAATTCATCGAAGATTATAACCTGAAATTCCCAAAAACTCCGGTGAAATATATGGGAGAAGATTTTGAATCTTTTAAATGGATATTTTTCATCAAGACCTCCTTCTTTAAGAAGAACATCTTTATTGATCCGGACCTGGACATCATCAACAATGGCATTACAGAGAAGATGACCATTTATGCAAAAAGAGTATCTGAAAACGCTAATAAACCAGAAAAAGTAGGTGACGAATCTATTTTTATATAACCGACGACTATGATTTCACCATTAAAATATAAGCCCGTTAACTGGGTGGATGGCATGAAGCTTTCCAGCAATCATTTTATTGCTACAGATCAATTTAACCAGGATTTTGTCAGAGATGCGAATTCTGTTTTTATCAACCACTTCAACTATGGTTTGCTCCCTCCTTTTGCAGGGCAACGCTTGTCGCACGACATCGAGATCATGGAAAAGGCAACGAACCATATTGAGGTTAAAGTGAGGCATTGTAATGCCATCACTGCCGAAGGTTGCAGAATAGACATTGAGAGCTCTTCCAACTTCGAGGATCAGCTGACTTACAGTCAATATTTTAGCAGTGAAAATATAGATCATTCCAGAGTGATGGTATTTAACATTCTGCTGATGGTGAACCCATTCGAAAGGATGCCTTCAGGGAATCCTGATCCGGAAGACAATCCGCCAAGGTATCCGGACATTTCTAAAAATTACAGCATTACCATTTTACCGGCATCTGAAATGGCTCCAAAAGCCACAGACAGTTATCACCTGACCATCGGACAGCTGATCCAGGAAAGCGGCAGAATTACCATCAATCATAATTACATCCCTCCCAGCAGCAGCATGATCAGTCATCCTGGCTTAACGCGTTATTATGAACTGTTTAGCAGCCTCATCAATGATCTGCAGCTTGCGGCCTTTAAGATCATCGACAAGACTACAGGAAAAGATTCCATCACGCCATTGGGTAAAAATATCCGGTTGCTGTCTGAAAAACTGCTGGATTACATTGCACAGATCTTCTTCAACTATAGAAATTTCGGTTATCAGCAATCTCCGGTCTATATCGTAGGCTATTGCTCAAATCTTGCCCATGTGTTCTTTACCGGAATCAAACTGGTAGAATCTAAGGAAAGAGAAGAAATGCTAAAATATTTCTACGAATGGAGAGACGTAACACCAGGAAACTTCGAAGAAATCCTTGCCCGTATGATCGAGATGGTCTATGACCATCAGAACATCTATGCTTCCATGTCTATGACGGAAGAGTTTTTAAAAGTAATGGTTGCCCTTTGGAATAAGCTGGGTATGCTGGAATACATTGGTCAGCGCAAAGAAAATATCGTTGTCGCAGAACAACAAGTGGTGCAGCAGGTTCAAACGAAAAGAAGCTGGACATTGCTGGATTAAAAACCAAGAGAAAGACCTCATTTTACTTATTGATAAAAATCCCGTTGGAAGCAATTTCAACGGGATTTTCTCGTCAACATAGTCATGTTATTTAGGTATATAATTTATTCTTCGCCACATAAATAGATATCCCATCTACCTTTCTGTTTGAACCGTTGGTCTATCTCTTTTACCATTTTTTGTAACGAAATATTCATTAACCTTTTTGTCATATCCGAAATGTACAGATCAGCTCTGACACTTAAGATTTCACTAAATCATACCCCTCCGGTGAATTAACATTTGACACCAAACGCCAACCAGCATCCAACTTATCTTCAGCTTCCTGCCCGACATAGAACACACCAATACGCTTAAATTCATTCTTAATTTTCTTTGAAAAAGACTTATATAGGTCTGATGAAACAGGACCATTGGAAGTGATCTCAATGCTACTTGCAATCAAAACATCCTCCTTTTTCGTAAAGATGCCCCCAAGCTTTAATTAGATTCCCTGAGGGTTAATTAATAAATCTACCGCATATTTTATTCCCCCCTTTCTTTACTCAATTTCTCGAATTCCAAGTTTAGCATTCTTTGGGATAATTAAATACCGATCAGTAAAACTCCAATCTCCAAAAGATGCAAAATCAATATTAGGATCATCAAATATTGAATTATGATGAGTAATGACTAGATTATCAAAGAGTCCCATCAAAAAATATTGAATATCAAAAGATTCTTCTATCTCTTTTAATATTGGTTCAATATCCGATTTTGTTGTAAAAAACAATCTGCTTGCTACTCATTGTTTTTTGATTAGTAATAAATGATCTCCTGGCGTTTGAAGCCTTATTCTCGCAGCATAATAAACTCTCGTGAAGTTATTGCCCGCTTTATTGTAGTTTATTTTTAACTAAATGATTTTCCCTAAAGCAATTTGCGATCAAAGTAATGGACGTTCCCAAATAAAAAAAAAGTGGATATAATAATATAATTCTACGAAAAAATGAGCCGCCATTATTTTTAAACCAATATATTTCATTAGTGAAATTCATAAAAGTAGCATTGTTATCATTTGCAGACGCAAAAAAGTCAAAGACTCCATAGAGACAAATCAATAGTAGTATTAACCTTGTTGTCTTGTTTTCATAAACCAACAAAATAGTCATTACAATCATTAACAACATATTGGAATGTCTTATACTCAGTTCACGATTCGCAATTAAATACATTTCAATACTTGTTATTATAATAAAGACTATGAATGTTACTAACTTAATCACTCTCATATCTTATTATTTTTTATTATAGTAAAACAATTGACTCCCGTAGTCATTCTTTAATGTCGAGAACATTTCGATTTTAGGCGTCTTATAATAACCATTCTTACTAAAAGCATACTGAGTCCCATTTCTAGATGTCCCTAAGTATATGACCGCATGATTAGGTTCATCAGAAAGAAGATAATTTTTTCCAAAACTGACAATGGTCATACCAAATTTATAGCTCTCCTTTCTCCCTGTCACATTTACAAAACCTCCTCCTCTGACGTTAGTTAAGAAATCCTCACCACTAACTTCCGAATTTTTAGGGAAGCGCCCGCTAGAGACAGATAATGCACAACCAAAACAATTATAATTTGCATCCGTAAATAAACCCGGAGCAAAATTATCATTATACTTATCTGGATTTTTTTTTGTATCTGCAATTATTGAATTCATCGTTCCTACTCCGGGGATATCATCCGTAAGTTTTATACTCCCAAGCTTGTTTATTTTACTATAAAGCTTATTAGCCACCTTTTGATCTACACCTAAAAATTTGGCCAGCGTTTTAGGATCATCTCCTTTCTCTGCTTTGAGCGTTAAATTTCCTTTCGAATCCATCCCAGGTATCCATTCATTAGACTGTGCCCCCTTTGGTCCCTCAGGATACTCATCAACTATTCCACGATCTGCAAACCTGCTCCATCCATCAGCAAACATCCCATCCGGGTCTGTAAAACGCAAAGGATTGTTAAACACATATACATAAGGGGAATACCTTCTGCCCTGTTCTGCCAACGGATCGATAACCGTCCACCGTCCAATCACCGGGTCATAGAACCTGGCCCCATAGTCATACTGTCCTAAACCATCCTGCAGCTCCTTATCATTATAAAGGTAATTATTTTTCGCCCCCAATAAATAACCATTAAACCGCTTTCCAAACGGATAATAATCATCGTGCTGGATCTCCCTTGCTGCTCCGGAAAAGATGTCAAAACTCAATCTGTTGTTCCCCAGATGATCCGAAAGGTTGTATTCATACAAATAACTGCTGCCACTTTTCCTCGCCCTTCCCTCTTCAGTCTGGATAAAATCTATCGCCCCGGAAGTATACTGGATCCCCCCGATATAATCTACGGTTACCCCTGCATTCACCGCCCTCAACTTCCTTCCTCCGGCATCATAGGTATAGGTGATTGAAGTTCCCCCACTCACCGTCTGAGGCAGGTTCAGGTAATTATAAGTAAAGGTGTTTGTGCCATCAGTCAGCACATTCCCATTCAGGTCATAAGTATAAGTTCTCGACGCCCCTCCGCTCACACTGCTCAGCCTGTTTCCGCTATAACTGTAACTCTGAGCAGTCCCGTTATCCCTGGTCAGGCTCAGAATGTTCCCCATCACATCGTAACTGATGCTCTTTTCATCATTCCCGGTTCCGGAGATACCCGATAACAAACGCCCTAACTGATCATAATTGTAAGCATAATTCTTAGTCAGGTTTCCCGGGGTTCCCCAAAGCTGCCCGGTCACATCTCCATTGTACCGGGGCACTGATCCATCATTATATTTCAGCTGAATGGCCAACAGCGAAGCACTTTTATGGGTCAGCCAGCCCCGGGAATTATAAGACATGCTAACCGTCTGGAGACCATTGTGCAGTTTTCTGGTACTTTCCTGTCCCAGTTCATTATACCCCACCTCCGACAACAGCACTTCCGCATCTGTATTGATCTTCTGATAGGTTTTCGTTTTCCTGCCCGAATGGTCATATTCATACCGCATGGCGACCGTTACACTTCCCCCGCTGCTGCTATGCGTCCTGACACTGGCCGTCAGGTCACCTGTAAAATCCCAGGTATTGACCACCCGGTCGGTGCCACTAAGGTGGTGATCACTGATGCTTTCCTTTAACCTGCCCCGCTCATCATAATAATTCACCGTCAGCAGCATCGTCCCCGTGCCAAGGATGTTCACCTTAGTTCCTGTCGCCAGTCCCTGGGTCCGGCTCGTGACCGTCTGTGTCGCATCATAGGTACCCGTTTTATCCGGAATGGTATAATTATCGTAATAGCTGATCAGCAGCACCTGACTCAGACTGGTTGGATAAGTATTGGCTGTATATCCCGTTCCTGTGGCTACAGAAGTTTCCCAGAGGGATGCATTTCCGTCAACAGCAGTTTGCTGTGTGCTGCGGTAATTTGTATTCGCCGAACTTCCGGTATGACTGTAAATCCCGGTAATTGCCGCCCTGCCCAATTCATCATACTTAAAGACCGTCCACTGCTGAGGCGTTTTGGAACGCTGAACCGCATCCTGACTCATCACCAGTTTGTCCAGTTTGTTATAGACCAGAAACTCCCAGCCTTTCCCCGGCAGCTTCTTTTCGGTCATCAGCCTTTTGCCGTTGTAATGATAACCATAGATAAACTGGTCAAAAGCAGCATCACTCTCGATAAAGCTGGTCCCTGAAAACCCCGGAGGGATCACATAACGCAGGTTATTCAGCTCATCATATACATAATAAGTGCTCAGGAAGCCAGATGGGCCCTGCACCCGTTTCAAAACCAGCCGGTCCTGGTCATCTTTAAACGACACGCTTTTGTTCCCGTTTTCATCGGTCAGCGTATCTACATAAAGCTTTGCCTTGGGGTAATAACTGCTTCCCGTGGCGCCATTGGCCGTTACCTTCCACATCCTCACATCTGTAGCCACATTTGCCGCATACCCGCTACGCAGGGTATGCCCACCATTGATCTTCCAGTCTCCTCCGGGAAAGCCCTGCTGCTGCACCCGGCTCAGCGGGGAAGCTTCAAACTTTGTTTCAGAATAAGCCACCTGTCCTGATCCCGAGGGGATACTGATCACCCCGGCAGGCGGGCTGTTGTAAAATGACTGCTGACTGCCCAGTGCAGCAGCCCGGTAGTTTCCGGTTGCCGTGCCGTTGTCGGTATAAGGAAGGTATTTCTTCGCTTCACGCCCATAGTCATCGTAGGCGAAAGGCAGAATCACATCTTTTCCTAAAGGGCTCCACTGATACTGCACCTGCTGCATCGGACGCCCGAGACCATCCAGATAACTCACACTTACCTGAACCTTGGTTTTATCGGTAATCACACTGTTCAGTCCGGCTTCTGTGGTAATCCCGCTCACCTGTACTTTAGCGGTTTTGATATAATTCTGATCAGCAGACTGTCCAAAAGCTGCCAACTGTCCGCTCAGCAGCAACAAAGTAAGTTTCTGTAAAAGTCCTTTCATCGTTTTAATGGTTAAGCGTTAAACGCTGTGATCCATTATCCATTGAAGATCAACAGCATGACGATGACTAATCTATATACAAATATCTAAAAGAAAAATAAACAACCAATTATTTTAAAAACAATATTTTTTAGAAAAATTAATTTCTATGGTAAATAAAATAAGATAATTTCAATTATTTAAAAAATAAAACACAAATCATAAAAAATTGATTAAACCAGAAAAAAAGGTCTTCATTCATTATCCATATAAAGGTGATGATCAAATCATTAGACCAATGGGATATATCACTTTCAAACCTATTTAATGCTGACAGGAATCAAGTCAAAGACTGCCTGCAGTATCCCTCAATATAAACCCGTTTTTTACTCCTTGCTTACCCGCCTTTAACACGCTTTCAAGCGGGCTTGCACCGAGTATAGACCGAGTATAGACCGAGTGTAGACCTAGCTTAGGTAAAACCGATCCCGAACCTTTCCCGAAGCGGTATTTACCCTTGCTTTTCCTGGCATAACTCCACCTAAAAACTATACATTTTCCTTGATATTCCTACTGGAGCTTTACCTTACATCTTTCATTTTCGAACAGTTGCTCCAGCGATTCCAGATAACCTTTCCTTGTCTCTTCATCACAGGTAATTACGTTAGAGAAAAAACGGTGTTCCAAAATTCGCATTCCTGTAAAACCAAAGGTATTTTCGGCAACAGTCCTCATGGCATCAAAAATACCTTTATCCACATAGTTCTGTTCTTCTGATCCAACAGTGTTGATGAGGTAAAGATCTTTACCCTTTAACATTTGCTCCAGCCCATTTGCCCCATAACCATAAGCAAAGCCATAGCTCAGCACGCGGTCAAAATATCCTTTCAAAATGGCCGGCATTCCCGTCCACCAAACCGGATGAACAATGGTAATGAGTTCCGCCCAAAGAAAGTATTCCTGCTCCACAAGTATATCTTCCGGGACTGCCCCTGATTTAAAAGACAAAATATCCTCCGGCGTTAAAACCGGGTTAAAGTTTAAAGCATAGACATCGCGAATTCTCGTTTCATGTCCTGCGGTCTGGGCATAGTAATTTACAGCGTCCTTAATCGCATGGTTAAGGCTCGCCGGATTTGGATGACAATAAATAATGAGGTGTTTCATGGTTCCTTAAATTTGTTAAGACAAACTTAGGACGCCTGCAAATGGGGATATTGTAAGAAAACGAAACAGCCCCTTCCCTCCGGACAGCAAAGACTTTTACCATCCTAAAGAAAGGGGCTGAATGTTTATTTCAGAGCGATTTCAATTTTTTTCGAAGCTTGATTTCTAAAGACTTCTAACGTTGCCTTCTGACTCAGCTGTAAGCCCATCTGAATCGTCATCAGGTCTTTCATATTCTTTACCGGCGCATCGTTAAATTTCAGGACCACATCATTAGGCTGCAGCTTTCCATAAAGGATACTCTTTTTTGGAACTTCCAATACCAGCACTCCTGTTTCTGTGGCCATCCCCGTTGCAGAACGCTCGCCAAGGGTATTTAGGTTTTTTACCTTTGCGCCAAGAAAATCGTAGCTATCCTGCCCTTCCGTTTTCATTTCTGAAATCAATACCGGTAATTTCACCGGCCTCACTAAAGCTTTCAACGAAGGAGAAGTGACCCCAAATTCGTTCATAGGAAAATTTTTAAAGCCCAGTTTAAGCGCAGGAGAACCAGGTTTCACCCGATAATCTCCGAGAGTTGCTTTTACAAATTCTGGATCTCCAAATGCAGAATGTGCATCCGTACCTGCCTTTTGTGCCGCAGCAAGTGCCTGCTCATCCGGAAACAGGTTCGCATCCACCTCTTTACCCCAGTCATTCACACGGATAGGGAAATAGTTGCGGGTTACAATGTTATGTCTGAATACATCTCCGCTATCGTTAAACCATACATGGGGATGAAAGGAATTGTTCAGGATCACATTGTTCTCTACCGTTCTGAAGAAACCTTCCCGAAGTTTCAATCCTCCATTCAGGCAGACATTGTTGTAGATATGATAGTTTGAGGAACCATCGTCCAGGTCAATATCCCATCCATGATCGCAACGAAAACGGTTGTCATGAATCACGATAGGCTTAATCACATCAGCAGTGATCAATGCAGGATTGTCTTTTGCAATCCCCGCCATCACTGCATAATCCGGATGCCAGTAACGGTCGCGGCCCCAGGAGTTAAAAGCACCATGATCTCCCGACTCCAATACCGTATTGTATACATCATTGTATTCAATCAGGTGTCCTCCCCAGGTTCCTTCACTAATGTTTATTCCTGCTCTGGGCACATCATAAATCGTGTTATGACTCACCTTAATGTCCATAGCCATAGAAATCTCCACTCCTGCAACCTGCTTTTCCACGGTTCCCAGGCCATACATCAAAGTATTTTCTACCGTACAGTTTGAAGGATAATTGTTTGTTTTTGGTCCCGTTACCCGGTCTATTTCATTTAATGGCACAAACTGTCCATATTCAAAACTCGGAGACCGGACCGCTTTAGGGTCGCCCACAAAGCAAACACCACTTGCTCCGGCAAACGCAATATGACATCCTGAAACCAGGTTGTTCCGGTTGTAATTGCTCATAAACACCGCGTTACCACCAACCGTATTGAAAAAACAAGCCTTAACCACACAGTGCTCCGCACCTTCCATCACTACTGCTCCTCCGCGATAAATGGTCCAGTCGCTACGCAACAGCGGTTCTTTTGTCTCCATGAAGGTCCTTAGTGTATGACTCAGCTCCATACCTTCAATCTGAATGTTCTTTACCGGTTGTTCCGCCGTTCCGCGAAATTCAAAAAGCGATTTCAACTGTGGGATTTCGACCACTGCTTTCGTTAAATCTGTCTTTTGTTGCGGATAGAAATAAAGGATCTTTTCTCTGTTATTGAAATACCATTCCCCGGCGGTATCCAGCTCTTCAAAGATATTTTCTACATAACGATATTTATCGTGCATCCCCATCTGACGGTTGTTCTGAAAACCGCCTTCAAGAGCCAATTTCCCTTCCCCGTCTTTTCCGGAAATCAGGTATTGATACCCTCCCCATTCATGCTTATGAAGCGCATGTACAAAGCCACCTTCCGGATGACTCCATCCTTTAACGCGTTCCGGGCTGATGGCATCGGCCGAAGCACCGCCAAAAAACCTGATGTCCGGGTTATAATTCGGATACCTTGCCATACGTTGCTGTTTTCCATTCAGGAACAACTGATCGAAGGCCAGCTCCCCGCTCAGCTTAGCTTGTTTAATGAAACCTTTGTAAGTCTCCCATTTGAGCGATAAAGGCTTTGCGCCACTTACTTTCACCTGCTCTCCCGGGTAGGACTTATAAGTTACCTTCTCTCCGCTATTCCGGGAATCTAAACCCGTAAAAATCACCGGGGCAGTCAGGTAATAGGTTCCTCCACGCACATAAACCGTTATCGCTCCTTTCATAGACCTTAAGGCCGTCTGTGCCCTTTTAAAAGTGGCAAAAGGTTTTTCTTTACTGCCTGGATTTTTGTCATTCCCTTTGCTGGAAATATAGAGGTCTTTAGCAAAACTGTTGCTGCTTAAAAATAAACACAGCAAACAGCTGAGTAAGATGATCCGGGGCCTTGTCGTACGTTTCATAAATCAACAGGATTATTTTTTAATTATTTATATACTGGGTTTTGAGCAATGTTATTGTTGACTACCTCTTTATCAGGAATCAACCAGGTTTGGTTATAGGCACCGATCGGATTGATCAGCCCTGTTCCTCTTCTGTTTTGAATATTTTGCAGGGTATTCGTCCTTTTCAAATCAAACCAGGTACTTCCTTCCAGGCAAAGCTCCCATTTCCGTTCCATCCAGGCTGCTTCGCGAAACTGTTGTTGCGACAATCCGCTTAAGTCGGGCACATTCGTCGCATTCGCTTTATCGACCCTTGCACGTTTTCTGATTTCGTTGATATAAGTATAGGCAGCTCCGGGTCCGTTTACTTCGTTTTCAGCTTCAGCAGCGATTAAATACATTTCTGCCAGTCTGAGGTAGGGAAAGGTATAACTCACAATTGCCCCGGAAGAAGTGGTTCCGGAAGCCACCCCCGATGCATCGGCGAACTTCTGGAAGAAAGGGTTGAGTATCGTTCCTTTCGGACCAGCATAATTTTGAACAATCCCCCATTCTTTTCTCTGATCGCCGGTGGCAAAACTATTGATAAACCAATCCGCAGGAACAAGGATCGGGTTATAGGTGGCCGCAGTCAGGGTAAGCCCATGCACCGGATTGCCACCCAGGCCAGTCACATACAGTTGCTCCCAAATCGACTCAGAAGTATACACTGTTTTATGAAAGACACCTGCAAAATCATCTGCCAATTTGAACTTTCCGGAATTGATTACCGCTACTGCTTTCTCTTTTGCATTGGCAAAATATTGGGTTTGCTTTAAAGGATTGCCTCCCATTGTGAGGTAAACCTTAGCCAATAATGCGGTAGAAACCAATTTATAGACCCTGCCCTGAGCTGTGGTCGATTCAGGAAGATTTGCTTCCGCATAATTTAAATCCTCCAGGATGAGTTTGTAAATCTCTGTCTGCGCTGTTCTTGGCATTTGTAAATTGGCATAATCTGTAATCGGCTTCACAGGCATAGGAACATCACCATACAGCTGTACCAAATAAAAATAAGCATAAGCCCTCAGAAAACGGGCTTCGGCCATCAGTTGTTTTTTCTTCAGCTCTTCCAACGGGCCTTTAGGCAATTCGTCCAGGATAAAGTTTGCATTTTTGATGATGGAGTACGCGCCTCCCCAGGCTTCTCTGGTATTGTAATAAAAAGCCGCCGGAGCATTCTGGTACATCGGTAATGCCTGTTCAGCAGCAGCGGAAGGAGCACCGTAAATATCGGTACACATCTCCAGCATCATCGCCGTGTTTCCGGAGTATAAGGGCAGGCCTGAATAAATCCCCACTACAGCCAGTTCATAACTATCAGGGTTCTTAAAAAAATTCTCCGGGGAGATAAATGTCTTAGGATCTTCTTCCAATGCCTTTTTACATCCGGAAATGACGGTGGCCATCAACATTAAAGTAAGCAGGGAATAGGTGATATATCGTTTCATGATCTGTTCTTCTAAATGATTAAAAATTAACTTTAACACCAGTGGTAATCGATTTTGCAGCAGGATAATTTCCCCTGTCCCATCCGTTTACCGTGGCCGCAGACCAGGAAACCTCCGGATCATAACCAGAATAGTTGGTGATGGTAAAGTAGTTCTGGGCACTCGCATAAAGACGAATAGAAGCGATGTTCAGGGCCTTCAATATTCCCGGAGAGAAGGTATATCCCAGGGTCACATCTCTTAACTTCAGGTAGGAACCATTTTCCACCCAAAGGCTATTCGCATAATCTCTGGTATTCTGCATGCTCGCACTTGAAGGCTTATCGCCGGTATTACTCGTTCCAGGTCCTTTCCAGCGGGCATCAAAAGCTTCCTGTGTTGGTGTCCACAGGCCATTCAGTGTCAGGTTATATTTCCTGAACTCATTGACAATTTTATTCCCAAAAGAGCCTACAAACAGCAAACTCAGGTCGAAATTTTTATAACTAAAGCTGTTATTAAAGCCGAAGGTAAATTTAGGCGTCATGTTCGCCAGCACATGTTTATCTGAATCGTCTACCCTTCCGTCACCATTGTGATCCAGAAACCGGTATTCTCCTGCATGTTTTTGAGGCTCTCCATTCGCTGCTGCTTCGGCATCGGTCTGGTAAACACCAGTTACCGTTTGTCCGTAGAAGGAATGCATCGGCTGACCAAGAATCATAGGGAACCAGTTTCCTCCGGCCCTCACCTCTTTGTATAAGATTGGGCTTCCATTAGCTGCCTTGCCCAAATCCGTCACTTTATTGGTGTTATGAGAAAAGGTCAGGGAAGAAGACCATTTGAAATCCAGTCCTTCTATATTTCTGGTGTTCAGCTGGAATTCAAAACCACGGTTTTGTACCGAGCCCAGATTTTGAAGTACAGAACCAAAACCAGAGGATTGAGGTAAGTCTACATTCAATAACAAATCATTGGTTTTTTTATCGTAGTAATCCGCCGTTAGCTGGATTCTATTCTGGAAGAGTCCTACATCGATTCCCAAATCCAGTTCTTTCGTGGTTTCCCATTTCAGGTTCCTATTGGACAATGAACCCAATTCATAGCCCAATACCGGTTGGTTATTAAAGACAGGGTTTACTGCCGATACGCTGGCCAGCGTTTGATAAGGATCGATCGCCTGGCTTCCGGAAGCACCATAGCTCGCCCTCAGCTTTAGATTGGAAATCGAGCTGTTATGCTTCAAAAAGTCTTCTTCCGACACTTTCCAGGCCAGTGCCGCGGAAGGGAAAAAGGCGTACTTATTGTTTTCTCCAAAAACGGAGGAGCCGTCAAACCTTCCGGTAAAGGTGGCAAAGTACCTGCCCATGTAATCATAATTGATTCTTCCCAGATAAGAAAGCAGGCTTCTTTCTCCAAAGTAGGTATCCGGCAATGCTTTATTGGTGGCTCCCTGAATGTTATTATTCAGGTAGTCATCCGTCACAAATCCTGAGGCCACATTGCTGTTCAGTCCTTCTCTTTTATCATACTGATAACTAAATCCGGCCAGCAGATCCAAGTGATGTGCAGCAAAGACCTTATTATAGTTCAATGTATTTTCATTTACAAAAGAAGAGCTGTTGCCATAACTTTTAGAAGCTTTACCAGCGGGCTGTCCAAAAGTAATGCTCGGTGGATTATACATATCTATTTTATTATTGTTGGCATCAACACTCACACTGCTTTTTAACTTCAGGTCTTTGATCACTTCATAAGTAAAAGCAGCACTTCCTAAAATCCTGAGGGTATTGCTGGGATTGTATTGTTCTTTTGCTACCCCTACCGGATTTGTTTGTCCCCAGCTCACTCCTGTAAAGACGGTATATTTTCCATTGGCATCGTATACGCCCTGGGTAGGCGGCATGACCATCGTCTGAAAGGGCACACCACCAAAATCTGCACCGGCATAGTTGGCCTGTTTATACCTGTCCTGAACAATCGATAAGTTCGTATTGAATTTTAATTTCTCACTTAATTTCTGGTCCAGGTTGATTCTGGAAGAAAACCTTCTGTAATTTGAATTTTCAATGATTCCATTCTGATCAAAGTACCCCAGAGAAGTATAATATTTTGTGTTTTCAGATCCCCCGGAAAAAGATAAAGTATGGTTCTGAACCGGAGCAGTTTTATAGACCAGGGCTTGCCAGTCCGTACCTTTCCCCAATCCTTTGATTTCTTCAGCAGTATAAGGTAAGGGTTTGCCATCATTGGCCGCCACTTCATTCTGGAGCTGCCCGTATTCCGAAGCATCAATCAGGTCTTTTCTTTTTCTGAGGTTTTGAAAACCATAGTATCCATCATAATTCACCTGCAATTTTCCACTTTTTCCGCTTTTCGTGGTGATCATGATGACCCCATTCGCCCCTCTGGAGCCATAGATTGCGGTGGAAGATGCATCCTTCAACACATCAATCGTCGCGATATCGTCCACATTGAGCTGGGCAGAAACCCCTTGAGATAAAATCCCATCGATCACATATAGCGGTGAATTATCGCCACTGATGGAATTGGTTCCCCTGATGGAAATTTTCATCCCTTCGCCCGGCTGTCCTGAGCCCTGGTTCACCTGGACACCAGCCATTTGCCCCTGTAAAGTTTGCGCCACATTGGAAACACCCTTCACCTGTGTGATCTTTTCAGCACCAATGGAAGATACTGATCCGGTCAGGTCGGTCTTTTTTACCGCACCATAGCCAACCACCACCACAGATTCCAGCTGTGCGGGCTCTTCTTCCATAATAATGTCCGGCAGCGCAGGTCCCTCTACCCTTATTTCTCTCTTTTTAAAACCGATAAAGCTAAACAAAAGCAAGTCTCCAGGATTTGCACTGAGGGAGAACCGGCCTTGTGCGTCGGTGCTGGTGCCCTTTCCTGTTATTCCTTTTACGATGACACTTACTCCGGGAAGCGGCTGTCCTTTCCCATCCAACACTCTTCCTTTGACGTCAATCGCAAGCACAACAGAGGTATTGAACTGATTGCTTATCACCTCCTTTTCAACGATGGCTATATTTTTACCGATCACTTTAAACGTTAAAGGCAGGTCTTTAAGGCATTGGGTTAAAACCTCATTAATGGAGGCATTTTTCAGCTTTACCGAAACATTTACCCGGCTTGCATCATAGTTCTTTATAAAGAAAACATAATCCGTTTGTTTTTCTATCAGCTGGAAAACTTTATCCAGCGTGGTATTCCGTTCGTTCAGGTTGATTTGGCTATATCCTTTTGCACTGGCGTACATCAGGCCTATCATCATCAGGAAAGTGGTTAATTTCATGACTATAAGTATTTTTCTTGGGCGCCATCTTTCGGGCACAGCTAGGTTAAAAGCATTTATTTTCATACTTTTGAATGTTTGGGTTAATACAAGAATTCGTTTCCAATTGATTTTTTTATTCCTGATTTCATCAGAAATCCGGGCTGACTCAAATACTTACCGTGGAAGTACTTCGAATACTTCTGCGGTTTTTTTTGTGCGCCCCTTAACGGTGGATCACCGTGACCTGACTGCTCTTTTCATGTGTAAATTTGGTTTAGATTTGGTTGTTTGTTGGTTGTTATTTATTGTTTTTTAGCCGAAGGAGATAGAATGCTCATTTTTTTTCCTTCGATCTTAAAATTAACTTTCGAAAAGCTGAGGATTTCCAGGGCCTGCGCAAGGCTGGTATTCCGATATACTTTTCCGGAGAATAAGGTTGGCGGAATCTCCCCTACGTAGGTCACCTCTACATCATACCATCTGGACATCTGACGCATCAACGTTTGCAGACTGGCATTTTTAAACATAAAATATCCTTCTTTCCAGGCGATGGCCATCTCCGTATCCACCTGATCCACGGTCATGCGGTTTCCTCTAAGCAGCGCTTGTTCTCCCGGCTTAAGTAGAGCAAGATGCCCGGATTCCCTGACCTTAACGCTCCCTTCCAATAAAGTGGTCCTGATGCCATTTTCATCGGGATAAGCATTCACATTGAAATGCGTTCCCAATACTTCTACTTCTTGTTGATTGCTCATCACACGGAAAGGTTTTCCTAAATCACGGGCGACTTCAAAATAGCCTTCTCCCTTCAGTTCTACCCTTCTTTCTTTGGCGACAAACCGGGTTGGATACTTCAGAGCCGAAGAGGAGTTTAGCCAAACTCTGGTCCCATCGGGTAAATTGATCTGATACTGACCTCCTTTCGGAGTTTCGATGGTATTATAGGTAATCGGAGCATTTGCATTTTGAGCATTGGAAGGATCTATTGAATAGATCAATTGCCCCTCTGCCGTTTTACGGATACTGATTCCCGCCTGCTCTGCAATCTTGCCTTCTCCGACATCGGTCAGGATGACTTTTTCGCCATTGGCTAAGGTGAGGATGGCTTTGTTTCCTCCTGCGGGGATATCCTGAACATAGGATGGTGTTTTCTGTGGGGGAACAGGCTGGTAAGCTGTTCTATAGAAATAAGTTCCTGCAGCGATGAAGAGTAATACCGCAGCTGCAGCCGCTATCCGGGACCAGATTTTAGGTTGTGGCTTCTTTTCTGAAAGCCCGGCCCTTTTAAGGGTACCTACCCAAATCTCCTGATTCAGGTGTTCGAAATCCTGATCTTCCTTCAATTGTTTTCCGGAAGCTTCTTTAATATACCAACGGTCTACCCATGCCCTTTCTTCCGGGCTTGCAGTTCCATTGTTATATTTATCGATCAATACCTGTGCTTTCTGTTCGTTCATTAAAAATAAAACACATGAAAGATCCCCGGGGGGTATCGGGTATTAAAAAAAAATTAAACCAATGATTAGCGAAGAAAGGCAAGGGCTAAGAGCGCTGCTCCTCCCGATGCTTTCAAATGATGTTTGATCGCTTTGATCGAATTGTGGACCTGCTTTTTAACGGTTTCTTCTGAAGTCCCCAATCGCTCCGCAATCTCTTTGTAAGAGAGGTTTTCTTTTCTGCTCAATTCAAACACCTGTTTCATCCGGGGCGGAAGGCTTTGAATTTCCCGTTCAATTGCTGCTGCCAGATCTCGTTCGTTCAATTCATCCATCGTTACCGTACTGGCCTCGTTGATGAATTTTGCCAGGGAATTTAGATAAGCAGTTTGAAATTTGTTCTTCCGGATCAGGTTTAGCACCTTATTTTTCGCCATCACATAGAGGTAGCCGGAAAGGTTCAGCTGATCAGGAATCCGGTCAGAATTGATCCATAAGGAGCTAAAAAGTTCCTGAATGACATCTTTTGATTCTTCTTCATCCAATAACATTTTATACACATGGCCATACATGATCCGCCAGTACCGATCGTAGATTTCCGTAAATGCGGCCTGATTACCATTTTTTAAAAGAGTCACCAATTCCTGGTCAGAAAACCTGTGCTGAAATGCCATTCGTTATTTATCCCCAACGAATATAGGAAAAAGCAAATTACTTAGTGTGAATGGCCAAAGACTTTAGAATCTGACCATGCCGGATCTCCTGTCCGGGCATGGTCAATATTCCTGAAATGGTATTATTTTCTGGCAACCGTTACGATGGCTTCCAATGGTACTTTCAGATCTTTTGAGCCAAAATGAGTCGTCAGGCGTTCAGCCAATACTTCTACCAGCTCGGGTAAAATCTCTGCATTCCGTTCTGTAATCCCTACGGATATTGGGGTCCCTTCCAACAATCCTTTTGCCGCACTATAAGCATTCGGACTATAGCCGTTTACTTTTACCAAAGTGGTCTCTACATGAGCAAAGCCACCTTTACTCAAGTCCATCTTGATTAATCCGGTATCAAAATATGAAAATGGAATGTCATAAAAGTTAGGTGGGTTTTGTGGGAAATACTCATCCAGCAGTTCTTTTACCATTTGAACGGCGATATTTGCCGACATCATGTTCCAGCTATTGAAGATCATTGTGCCTCCGTTTTTCAATACGCGGTAAGCTTCGTGATGGGCTTTCACCTTATCGCTATAAAACATCACACCAAACTGTGCAACGATACAGTCGAAAGCATCATTACCAAAAGGCAAGGCCATGGAATCTGCCACTTGCCATTTGATCCCTGCTGTTTCTCTTACCATTTCTTTGGCCAGGCTGAGCATGGCGGGATTGATATCTGTGGCAACCAGGGTCGCATGCTCAGGCAATACCTTCAAGAGGTGATTGGTTACCCTTCCCGTTCCGCAAGCGATTTCCAGTACCGCTGAAGGGTTTAATTTCCGAACCCTTTCTGCCATGTCGATAGCATAGGATTCAAAAAGCAGAGGGCCCAGATGCTCTTCATAATTGATCGGAATATTTCCCGAAAATGAGGTTGTTTTTGTTGCAGTGTTCATACAATAGGATTTTGGTTTTTTTATGATGATTGTTTTGTTTTGGTCTATATGGTGCAGCTCGCCGCCACCAGCCTTCCCTCCGATGCTAAAGTTTGTATTCCATTGATCATTGCCAATATTCCATTGGACTTATTGGGGGTGAGGTGTTCTTTAAGGTTAATTTTATCCATAAAATAAAGCGAGGAGTCTGCGATTTCCCTGATGCGATGTCCGGAAAGCACATAGAGCACCAGCGCAATCAATCCTTTGGTAATGAAGGCATCGCTGTCTGCCGTTATAAAGAGCCTGCCATCTTTCTCTTCGCTATGCACCCATACCATCGCCTGACAGCTCCAGATTAAATTTGCGTCCTTACGGTAGGCGGCATCCATTGCCGGAAGTTCTTTGCCCATCTGAATGATACAGGTATATTTTTCCAGCCAGCTTTCCATCTTGCTGAACCGGGCGATCAGCTCATCCTGTCGTTGGTTAATAGTCATATTTGATTTTTTTAGGTAAAAAAGTTTATGATTTCAAGATGCTGATGGCGTTTTTCAAACCTGAAATAAAATCATCTATTTCTTCATGGGTATTGTAAAGTGCCAGAGAAGCCCGGACTGTTCCCTTGATATTGAATATTTTCATCAAAGGTTGCGTGCAATGGTGACCGGTGCGAACGGCAATTCCCTGTTGGTTTAACAATTCACCGATATCCGAATTGTGCTGACCGGAAATCACAAAAGATGCAGCTCCGGCATGACGCTTTGCGGTCCCGATCATTCTGAGTTCTTCAATTTCTTTCAACGCGCCGATCAGGTGATCCGTCAGCTCATGTTCATAAGCAGCGATCTCCTTCATCCCAAGTGCGTTCAGATAATCCACTGCGGCCCCTAAACCAATGGCAGCAGAGATGGCAGGTGTCCCGGCCTCAAACTTATAAGGCAGCCGGTTATAAGTACTCCGTTCAAAAGTAACTTCCTTAATCATATCTCCTCCTCCCTGATGGGGTGGCATTTCCTCCAACCAGGCTTCTTTTGCATAGAGCACCCCAATTCCTGTAGGGCCATACATTTTATGGCCAGAGAATACCATAAAATCAACGTCCAGCTCCTGAACATCTATAGCCGTATGAGCGATCGCCTGTGCAGCATCCAACAACACCGGAATGTCCTGCAGATGTGCCATTTTTATAATTTCTTTTACCGGATTAATTGTCCCAAGCGTATTGGAAACATAGGTGATCGAAACCAATTTCACTTTTTCATTCAGCATCGACCTGAAGGCATCCATATTCAATTCTCCCGAAGCCTCGATCGGGACCACCCGAAGTTCCACCCCATTCTCCTGTCCGAAGATTTGCCATGGGACAATGTTGGCATGGTGTTCCATGGCCGAAATCAACACCACATCTCCTTTCTTCAGAAACTTTTTATTGAAACAACAGGCCATCATATTAATGCCATCGGTAGTCCCTTTATTAAAAATAATTTCATGGGCATACCTTGCATTAATAAAGCGGGCGATTTTAATACGTGATTCTTCATAAGCCAGCGTTGCCTTTTGGCTGAGCTGATGGACCCCTCTGTGAATATTGCTATTATAAGTGCTATAATATTCATTCATGGTGCTGATCACCTTTAATGGCTTTTGGGTGGTCGCTGCGTTATCGAAATAAATCAATGGTGCCCCGTTTACCTTTTGATGAAGGAGGGGAAATTCTGAGCGGATCTTAAAAAGTTCCTTATAAACGGAATTACAAACAATGTCGTTGGGATTCATGAGGCGATAATTTTCAGTGATTTCATTAATTATAAACGGGAGCGCTTATTTATAAGAAAAGGGAAATACTAAAACCAATACACATCAGAAAAATAAGGCACTCAAAATCTATTCAAAAAATTATCCATTAAAAAACTTAGAGAATTTTATAATGATTTTTTTTATTTAAAATTAAATATTCATCCATAAAAGTGTATCATTCAATTTGTTCATTGATTGCTTTCGTACAAATTATAGCTAAGAAGGGGATTTAAACTTTCCCCTGTTCAGTATATTCCCTTCGAAAAAGGGGTTTTGCTTTTCTGAACAGAAAAAATGAAATGGACTCCAATGAGATGGGTTAATTTTTCAGACTGCTGCGGTCAATCAACTGGAGCTGATAATTTCCAGGGGTAATGCCTTCCATTTTCTTAAAGGCACGAATAAAGTAGTTCGCGTCGCTAAATCCAAGTTCGTAACTTACTGCGGCGACTTTTGCGCTTGGATTGCTCAGCAATTGCTTCGCCCTGCTGATCTTTTCTGAAAGGATAAAGTCGTTGGGACTGATGCCAAGCTCCCGTTTAAACAACCTGTAAAAACTCGCTTTGCTCATACAAGCTTTATCGGTGAGGCTATTGATGTTGATTTTTTCGCTGAGGTTGGCTTTGATGTAGTTGAGTACATAGGTTAGCGGATTGCGGTTGGTATTGCCGCTATCTCCGGCCATGGTATTCAGGTTTTGGCTCTGCATGATGCGAACCAGCAACTCTTTCAGGGTGAGGTCGACAAGGATATCTTTTGAACCCGATCTTTCTGCGCAAATCCTCACCACCTTATTGATTAAACCAGCAATCTCCTCATTGTTCTGAAAGTGGTATTTCTCGTAATCCAACCTCCATTTACTGGAAGGATCTTCTTTTGGAAAAAATTCATTCAGGTAACTGATCGTTTTTTTGATCTGTTCCTGATCTATCGCCAGTGCGATACATTGTGTAGGGTTCTCATTTGTCGCTTCCGGAAAATCAATATTCATCGCTAAAGAAGGAGGAATAATTACCGTTTGCCCGGGATAATAATCAAACTCCTCCCGCTCCTGTAAATGCATCACCTTTTTCCCCCTCAACATACTGGTGATCACAAAATCATTAAAACTGAGCGGCACATTGTACGATTCCCTGTATGTTTCAAAAACATTCAATTCACAGCTTTCCAGGGTATAAGCCGTTCTGTTCTCCACAAGGGTTAATAAACTTTCTGGTCGGCTAAGGCCTAATGGATTTAGTCTGTGTTGCATATCAATATGATTTTTTAGTGCTATACAATGAAACAATTATACTATCTACCGGCAACGCATTGCCCTAGGTTTGTATAAGCGGGGATGAGCCCGTAGAAATAAATATACTTCATAAATCATTAAAAAGACGATATATTCATGGAAAATCAAGTAAAAAGACCGTCATTTAAACCACAATACGACAATTTCATTGGAGGCAAATTTGTAGCTCCTGTAAAGGGTGTTTATTTTGACAACATCTCCCCAATTGACGGAAAAGTGTTTACAAAAGCGGCAAGATCCAGCAAAGAGGATGTGGAACTGGCCCTTGATGCAGCACATGAAGCTTTCAAAACATGGAGTAAAAGTTCGCCTGCCTACAGGAGTAATATCTTACTTCAGGTGGCACAAAAAATCGAAGACAATTTAGAATATCTGGCCACAGTAGAAACGATAGATAACGGAAAAGCCATCCGGGAAACACTGGCCGCGGATCTACCATTGGTGGCAGACCATTTCAGGTATTTTGCAGGGGTGATCAGAGGAGATGAAGGCGCTATTTCAGAACACGATGAACATACGGTCAGCATTGCTTTACATGAGCCGATCGGTGTGGTGGCGCAGATCATTCCATGGAATTTCCCCTTATTGATGGCCACCTGGAAAATTGCACCAGCCCTTGCTGCAGGATGTTGTACGGTTGTAAAACCGGCAGAACAAACACCGGTTTCCATTATCATTCTAATGGAACTTATTGGCGACATTCTTCCTCCAGGAGTATTGAACATCGTTAACGGATATGGCATAGAGGTCGGAAAACCATTGGCTACCTCTTCCCGAATTTCTAAAGTCGCCTTTACCGGCAGTACCACTTCGGGACGTCTGATCATGCAGTATGCAGCAGAAAACATCATTCCTTCGACGATGGAACTGGGCGGAAAATCACCAAACATCTTCTTTGAATCGGTAGCTGATGAAGATGATGCCTTTTTCGATAAAGCCGTAGAAGGTGCAGTCATGTTTGCGTTAAATCAGGGAGAGATCTGTACCTGTCCTTCCAGATTGCTGATTCAGGAAAGCATTTACGATAAATTTATTGCCCGGGTGATTGAACGGACTAAAGCAATAAAAATAACACATCCGCTGGATAAAACCAGTATGATGGGCGCTCAAACCTCTAATGAGCAGTACCAGAAAATCCTTTCTTACCTGGCCATCGGTAAAGAAGAAGGTGCGGAAGTGCTGACAGGTGGCTCGGCCAACAAACTCGAAGGCGACCTGGAGACCGGCTATTATATTGAGCCCACCATTTTAAAAGGGCATAACAAAATGCGCATCTTTCAGGAAGAAATTTTCGGACCAGTAGTTTGTGTAACCACCTTCAAAACAGTAGAAGAAGCGATAGAAATTGCCAATGATACCTTATATGGATTGGGTGCAGGGGTCTGGACCCGTGATGCCCATCAGCTTTATCAGGTGCCAAGAGCCATACAGGCAGGACGAGTATGGGTAAACCAATACCATGCCTACCCTGCACATGCGCCATTCGGCGGATATAAGAAATCCGGTTTCGGCAGGGAAAACCATAAAATGATGTTAGATCATTACCGCAGCACAAAAAACATGTTGATCTCTTATGATAAAAACAAATTAGGATTTTTTTAATGGTTGAAGTTCATTCCCGGGTTAACCGTGTTAATCCGGGAGTTTTTTAATCAAAACCATCAAATACCATGAGCATCAAAAGAATCACAACTACAGAAAAAGCCAGGGAAGTTATTGCAACATTAAAGGAAGAATATGGGGAACTGATGTTCCATCAGAGTGGCGGTTGTTGTGAGGGCTCTTATCCGCATTGCTTTGAAAAAGGCGGATTTCTGGTCGGCTCCAATGATGTCTGCATCGGGGAGATCGAGGGTTGTAAATTTTATATGGCCGGAGATCAGTTTGAATACTGGAAACATACCCGGCTTACCCTGGATGTCATCGCTGGCCGTGCTGCCAGCTTTTCCCTGGAATCGACCCTGGACATGGGCTTCCTGATTCATTCCAGACTCTTTACCGAAGACGAGCTCAAAGATCTTGAACCGGTGCTCCCTATGGAATAAACCGCAAGATCCGGATTGCTACCGCGCGATCGATGCCTTACCTTGCCCCTGCCCTAAACCTTATGGCATTAGCCCCCATTAGTATATGATTTTTCATTTGCAGCTTGGCCATGATCCCGATGAACGAAAAAGAAAGCTCTTTTCTTTAATCAGGACCGGAAAGATCAAACTTGCAGGATACAAAAAAAACAAAATCTACGGGCTGCTGAACTGCACCTCCGGGAAAGGCATGAAAATAGAAAACAGGGTTTTCTTCAAAGATGAAGAGGAAGCCCTGCAGGCAGGTTACAGACCTTGTGCCCATTGCCTTCGGGAAGCCTACAAAATATGGAAATCAGCCCATTAATGATATCTTTACCACCTAACCTTTTTTTATATGAAGATCGCTTATGTTTCTTACCAGATCCAGGAAAAATACACCTCAGCTACGGTAGATGAGGATAAAACCCTATTAGACTTCTTAACCAATAAAGGACTTTCTATAGAACGTGTCATATGGAATGATCCCGCAGCAGATTGGAAAAGCTATGACCTTGCTGTCATTAAATCCCCATGGGATTACCACGAACATATCGCAGAATTTAAGCAATGGCTGAACCATCTGGAATCATTGAATGTAAAATTACTGAACCCTTACGAACGTGTCAGCTGGAATATGGACAAGCATTACCTTGCTGAAATTGCAGCTTCGGGCTTAGCCGTAATCCCTTCCTTCTTCCTTGAAAAAGGAGATCGACTTGATTTGAAGGTACTGACTGCTCATTTCAATACCGAAAAACTAATCATCAAGCCTTGCATTAGCGGAGGCGCTAAAAACACCTATATCTTAACGGCGCAAAATTTTGCGGATCATGAAGTTCAGATCAACGAACTGTTGCAGGAAGAAGCTTTCCTTGCCCAACCCTTTATGCCGGAAATTCACGATGGGGAATGGTCTTTCCTGTTCTTTAACGGAACGTATAGCCATAGTCTGTTGAAAGTACCAAAAGATGGCGACTTCAGGGTACAGAGTTACCTTGGGGGCAGTGTTAACGTACAGGAAGGCCTCGATAAACATGTAGAGACTGCCGCAGCTTACGTGGAACAATATGCCAGGGGCTGTTTGTATGCCAGAGTTGATGGATTGATCGTCAACGGAGAACTGAACCTGATGGAGCTGGAACTCATTGAGCCTTATCTTTTTTTAGACACGCATGAGGAAGCTGCAGAAAATTATTACCAGGCTTTGTCGGCCAACCTATAAACACAAAAAACGGCCTGGGGATTTACCCAGACCGTTTTCGCAGGACATTCGTCCTTACTATTTCATCAATTCTTTTAACTTCTCCTGCAATGCCTCTCCCCTCAGGTTTCTGGCAATGATCAGTCCATTCTGGTCTACCAGGTAGTTGGAAGGAATGCCCTGAATTCCATAATAAGTAGAAACCTCATTTTTCCAGCCTTTTAAATCAGACACCTGAGTCCATGGCATCTTATCTTCCTTCACTGCCGCTTTCCATTTATCACCACTGTCGTCCAGCGAAACACCCAACACTGTAAATCCTTTATCTTTGAAGTCGTTATAAGCTTTCAACACATTTGGATTCTCTGCTCTGCAGGGTCCACACCAACTTGCCCAGAAATCCACCAATACGTATTTCCCTTTAAATGAAGAAAAACGAACGGGCTTACCGTCCATATCATTCTGGGTAAAATCCAGCATCGCCTGACCATTACTTCCTTTTTGGAGCACTGCTAAAGTGGCTTCCATCTTTTTCCCTCCGGGACTAGCCTTCAGGCTTGCATCCAGTGATTGATAAAGCGCAGCCAGCTCCGCATAATCCGTACTCATGCCCAGGTCCTTAATATTGATCAGGCTCACATAACTTTTAGGATGCTTCCTGATAAATGCCTTATTCAACGCATTTGATTCGTTGTAGATTTTAAAAAGGTCCTTTTCTATGCCTGCGATTGCCAGGCTATCTTTTGCTTTTTCTGCCTTTTCGTACCTGACAAAAAGCTGTTTTTGCTCTTTATCCAGGCCTTTCTTAGTCATCTTTAACACATTTTGATCCTGTTGCGTTTTTCCTCCCGAGATCAGCATATCTTCAACTGCATTTACATCACCCCTGATGCTTACCGGAACATTTTCAACATACAACTCGAACTGCATTCCTGTTCGATCGGTCAGGTAAATCCGGGTAGGTTCCTTCACGCTCCCCTTATAGCTAAAAGCGCCATTTTTTACGGAAACAGAATCGCTTCCTCCCAAACCGTAGATATACAAATGTGAACTTTTTAGTCCTTCAATTTTTCCGTTGATGGTATACCCATCTTTTTTTACCTGCGCAGTTGCAAACAGGCAAATGCTGCTTAAGCTTAATAAAATGATATTCTTTTTCATATTTAGTGTTTTTAGTATCCAGGGTTCTGTTTAATTAAGTGATTTGAAGCGTCAACACTCACTTGTGGTATGGGAAGAATCAGTTTGTTCTCGTCTGTAAGGCTTTGCTTTACCGCTGATGCCTGCAGGTCTCCGTTTTTGATATAACGAACAATATCATACCAATCTTCTCCCGATTCTGCGCCCAGTTCCAGTTCTTTCTCTTTCCTGATCAGGCTCAGTAATTCTTGCGGTCCGGAGGCGGTCAGTTCCGGATTACCCCGTTTCATATGCAAGGTATTCAATGCTTTAAGTGCATCTTCTAAATTCCCTCCTGGCCTTCTTGCCTCTGCTTCTGCATAAATCAGGTAGGCTTCTGCCAGTCGCAAATAATATTCTGTATCATTCTGACTCCCTTCCACACCCGTACTGAACTTTCCATTACCTTGCCATTTCAACACATCCACAGGATCTCTGGGTGTCCTCACAATAATCGATTTTCTGGTATCCTGTCTTAACAGTGTCGTATACCGTTCCGTTAATTTAAATCCCCCATAGGTCCAGTAATAGGATTTTCCATTTTCATAATAGATATTGTTGTTATTTGCAAAAGTGATGGAGCCCAAAAGTACTTCATCCGAATTGTACTTTTCATTTGTAAAAAGGTTGACAAAATCTGCGGACAATACTGCCGGACCGGACATCACCTCTTTAGCCAATACAGCGGCGGCAGCATACTCTTTTTCATACAATAAAACCCTGGCCTTTAAAGCTTTTGCAGCGAGTTTTGTGGCATAACCCTTCATGACTCCCGTCTTATACTCCGGGCAATCCCGAATGGCCACATCCAGATCTGCAAGAATAAATTCATAAGATGCTTTGACGCTTGCCCTCGCAGCAACAGGCGAATTCGGAATGTCCTTGATTTCCATTCCGTAACTGGAGCCCATATCCCAGAACTGACCGAAAAGACGAAGGATGTAAAAATGTCCCATTGCACGGAGAAACTTTGCTTCGGCAATAATCTGTGCCTTCCGCGGATCTGTGCTGGTTAATGCCCCTGTTTTCAAAATCACAAAATTAGCCGTCTGAATCAGTTGATAGGGCCCGCCATATAAATAGCTGTTTAAATTAGTGTTATTAGGAGGAACATTGTTCGTGAAATAAGGATTGCTGGATGTACCGCTGGCCGTTACGTTCAGCCCCATCAGTCCCACATAAATTGGTGTCTGATTGGCAAGAGGTTCATCTCTTAAACTATAATAGGCACCTGCCAATAATTTCTCAGCAGAAGGAATATCGACTACCACAGTACTTTCATCCAGCTTATTTTCCGGCTTAAGGTCTGTAACGTCTGTTAATTTACAAGCCTGCAGTCCCATGAAGAGCATACAGCTTAAAGCGATTGATATAGATTTCATCGTCATCTTTTTAAAATTTAAGATTAACACCAAACGTTATACTTTGAGTAGTTGGATAAGTAGCCGTGTCCCTTCCATGATCTGTAAATGTATTTTCACTGTTCACTTCCGGATCCAAGCCTTTATACTTTGTCCAGGTAAATAAATTCGTCATTCCGGCAAATAACCGTAGCTGCTGAATGTGCATCTTTTTTAGCAGTGCATTATTCAAAAGATAACTCAGCTGCACGTTCTTTAACCTCAGAAAAGAAGTATCTTCAATAAAACGGTCTGTATTTGTATCCACATTCTGTGCAGGCCCGTTGATCACATTTCTAGGCTGCTGTGTATTTGGATTTTCAGGCGTCCATCCGGTCAGCACCAATGAAGATACATTGGTAAAGTAACCACCGAAAACATCATTATTCTGTTCCCTTGACACCTTACTTCCCACATCAAACTGAAAAAGGGTACTCAATTCCAACTGTCCGTATCGGAACGTATTGTTCCAGCCTCCAAAATATTTTGGGTTTTGAGAATAGCCCAGAATTGATCTGTCTTTGGTATCGATCCTTCCATCTCCATTAAGGTCCACAAACCTGACATCTCCGGGAGCCGTCAGTGCAGTCTGATAAAATGCACTTGGATTCCCTGTAGCTAGCCTCGCTTTGGCATTTAAGGCATCTATTTCCCCCTGATCCTGGTAAAGCCCATTTGTCCGGTATCCTCTGATTCCATTCAGGGGAAGTCCTTCCGTCAGAAGAATAGTACCATACAATGCGGTTCCATAGGTTTTTTCAACTTTGTTCTTATTAAAGCTGATGTTAAAATCAGAGATCCAGGTAAACTTGTCCGTATTTACGGGAATAGCCGATACAGTAAACTCCCAGCCCTGATTGCTGACATCCCCAATGTTTTTGTTCTGGAAACTGTAACCATTGGAGGAAGGAATACTAGGCCCGGTAATCATGCCCTCTGTATATTTTCTATAAAAATTGACGGTAGTTTTTAACCTTGACTTCAGGAAACTCAGTTCCAATGCAGCATCTGTCTGCGTCGTTCCTTCCCAGCGGATGTCCGGATTGGGCTGTCCGTCATCAGGATTTGCCCTGAGTCCGTTTATTCCATTGTAAAAATAGCCCGTATTAAACAAGGTTAAAAAGCCAAAACTTCCAAATGCAGAGGTTCCGGTTTTTCCCCGGGTTAGCCGTAATTTTGCATCATCAATAAAGGAGAGTCCTTTCATAAAGTTCTCCTGAGAAAATCTCCAGGCCAAGCCCACTGAAGGAAAATATCCCCATTGATTTTCAGGTCCGAATTTGGTGGAGTTGTCTGCACGCCCACTTACCGTCAGGTAATACTTTCCATCGTAATTGTAATTCGCACGAAGAAAAAAGGACTCCAGTCCGCTGCTTTCCCCTCCGCTACTGTATCCATTGACCATTCCCGCAGAACCAAGGTTGTTCAGGACATCATCGTTAGGGAAGTTAATGCTGCTGACGTTACTGAAATTACTTCTGTTTAACGTCCAGGAAGCACCTGCAACGGCATCTATATGATGTTTATCAAAAGCTTTGGTAAAACTGAGGGTATTGTCAAATATCCGGTTCGTATATTCAAAATTCCGATCCGTTCTCGATCCCTTTTGATTTGCATTGATGGAGGCGAGCAGCCAGCTTGGCGTATACAAAAATCCGGCATTGTGGTTTACATCATAGGAAAGGGATGACCTCGCTTTTAAACCCGGAATGATCTCCAGCTCCGCATATACGGAGGCGAGTAACCGCTGACTTTCATTAATATCAGTCGCCATTCTGGTTGCTACAGGATTATCGCTAAGCCCGTCATTTGCATAAGATCCATCCGGGTTTCGAACCGGGACATCAGGTCTGTAGTTCGCCGCTCCATAGTTCGTATACATAGATGAAGAGCCACCTGTTTGCTTACTCAGGCTATAATTCAGGTTTGTCCCGATTTTTAACAGGTCAAAGAATTTAGATTCTACGTTGGCACGCAAGGAGTAACGCTTAAAACCAGTATTGATCAGCACGCCTTTCTGATCTGTTAAACCTGTCGAAAAGCCATAATTCGTATTGCCATCTTTGGATGCGCCCATTACGCTCAGATTGAGGTTCTGGATCAGGCCCTTCTGGATCACTTCCCTTTGCCAGTCTGTATTTGCTGTACCCGGGAAACCCGCTGCTTCAATCGGAACCCCAGCTTTTTCATAGGTTTCGGTCATGAATTTTACATATTCCGGACCAGACAGCGCATCAAGAAATTTATTCTGGCGATCCATGGAAACATCATAATTAAAACTAAAAACAGGCTGTTCCCCTGCCCGGCCTCGTTTTGTCGTTACAATAACGACCCCGTTTGCAGCCCTTGAACCATAAATAGCAGTCGCTGTGGCATCTTTTAAGACTTCTATATTCTCCACATCATTCATATCTATCCCTGCCAATGGATCCATCAATCCATTTGCGGGCGTAGAGCGCGCAGCATCTGTTCCACCCCCATTGAACAATTGGACCGGAATCCCATCAATCACAAATAAAGGATCATTCACCCCACTTGCAGTCGACAAGCCCCTGATTCTGATTGAAGCTCCTGCACCAGGATTCCCGTTAGGTCTGCTCACCTGAACACCTGCAGCTCTTCCTGCCAGGGCCTGTGTGAAATTAGTAGCCACCTGCTTTCTCATGTCATCTCCACCAATAGTGGCTACTGTGCCGACAAGGTCTTTTCTTTTCGTTGTTCCATAACCGACAACCACTACTGCTTCCAGCTTCTCCTGACTTTCAGCAAGGGTAATTCTGAGGTTACTTTCGCCCTTCACCGCGACATCTTTAGTCTGGTAACCTAAATAGGAAACCGACAATACCGCGTTTTCTTCCACCTGCTCCAGGCTAAACTCACCGCGGCCATTGGTCTTGGTTACTTTGTTACTGCCTTTGACCTTTACACTCGCCCCTGGCAATGGAAGTCCCTTTTCATCAACTACAAGTCCATGAATGTCTATTGCCTTAAGATAGCCAACCAGGCGATCAAAGAATGTTTTATCTGTTTTTTGAATAACAACGGTTTTATCCTTAATGGCATAAGATAAACCACTGGCAGCAAGCGCCTGTTTCAATACTGTTTCCAGTGTTTCATTCCGGAAAGAAACATCTATATTTTTGACTTGCTGAATTTGTATCGTTTGCCACAGGACATCATAACCAGTCTGTTTCCTGATTTCATTGAAGATATATTTAAGCGATGCATCTTTCTTATTGATCGTAATCCGCTGTGCAAATCCACTGGCATTGACCTGTAACAGGAGGCCAGTCATTAAAATGATAACTAACTTCATCACTAAAAGAAGTTTAGGCGGCAGCCATAGTTTGGGCATACCAAGGTTAAAAGCATTTATTTTCATACTTTTGGTTTGTTTTGGGTTAATACATGAATAGTTCTCTAAAACTTTTTTCCGGTATTACCGGAGGGGTTAACTCAAAATTATGGCGCATCCCGAGGCCAATCGGGGTGTGCTTTCTTTAGGTTACCCGCAATGCTTAAGTCTGGCCCTGTAGTTGTTTTTTCATTGTTGGTTGTTTATGGTTTGTTGATATTTATTTGAACTTACGATACCTGGTGGTCTCAGGGCATTACCGTAATTTTTCTTCCTTCAATTTTAAAATGAACGGCATTGGTCAGTTCCAGCATCTCCAGTACTTTGGAGACATTTTCAAACCTGTTCACTGTTCCTCCAAATACCTGATGAGCGGTGATCTTCCCTTCGTATACCACTTCTACATCATACCATCTGGAGATCTTTCTCATAATGCTTTCAATGCTTTCGTCATTAAACATGAACCAGCCCTTTTTCCAGGCAATATCATATTCCGGATCTACCGTAATTACCCGAATCAAGTCTGTTTTTTTATCGTTCCATGCCTGTTGATTGGGGCTCAAGATAAGGGCATGGTTGGTTTCAGGATAACTGACAGCTACTTTCCCTTCGAGTAAAGTGGTTTTGGTAAAAGGCTCATTGTCGTAAGCATTGACGTTAAAATGCGTGCCCAGCACTTCTACTTTAGCTCTGTCGGTCTGCACAATAAAAGGTACTTTCTTGGGCAACTGTTTGGCCACTTCGAAATAGGCTTCTCCTTTCAAGACCACTTTTCGCTGTACTGCAGAAAATGCGGTAGGATATACCAATGAAGAGGCCGCGTTGAGCCAAACCTTAGTGCCATCGGGAAGAATAATCTGGTATTGTCCGCCTTTAGGAGTAGTGATGGTATTATAGCTGATCTGTTCTGCTGCGGATTGCTTACCGTTTAATACATATAACAGCTGGCCATCCCGGGTTTTCGTCACCTTGATTCCGGATTCCTCCACAATCGTTCCATTGACCGCATCTGTTAACGAAATCTGTCGTCCGTTTGAAAGGGTTAGTACCGCCCTGTTTCCTCCAATACCGATATCGTTATGCTGATAGGAAGTCCTTTCCTGTTTTAGCGCAGGGCGAAAAACAAAGAAAGCTCCAATGCTCAGAACGAGGAACAATGCCGCTGCAGCAACTATCCTCGGCCACAACCGCAGGGAAGAAGAGCGGTCCATATGACTGGTCAATGCTTCCAGCCCAAGCAGGTATTCCTGCTCTATTTTCTGCTGACTAAGGTCAGTAGCTGCAGTCTTATATTTAAGATACCAGCTTTCTACGGTTGCCTTTTCTTCATCCGTAGCCATTCCTGAATTGTACTTATCTAGTAGATCCGTTGCTTTTTCCATTGACTTGTGCTCCCATAAATATTACGGGCTATAAACAAATGACACCTAAGCCCGGCTCATAGAGTAGATGATTTTTAAAAAAAGATTAAAAAGATATTTACCCCTAATTTCTCTCTCAAAATACGAAGTGCATTTCTAACCTGGGTACGTACTGTATGTGGGCTTAGATCAAGCTCCAGCGCAATTTCATTATGGCTCATCTCCAGGTTACGGCTCATTTCAAAAATCAAGCGCATCTGTGAGGGCAAAGCGGCAACCTCCTGCTCTACGAGCTGCACAAGTTCCTTTTCCCGAAGTGTTTCTTCTGTAATATTACTGCCCTGCTCCATAAAATTCTTTAACGAAAGACTATAATTATCCCGCACTTTTTGATTTCTATACAGGTTCAAGATCCTGTTGCGTACGGAAGTATACAGATAGGAAGCCAGGCTTCCATGGAGTTGAAATGAATTGCGGTTGTCCCAAAGGGTGATAAAAAGCTCCTGAATGAGGTCCCTGATTTCCTCCTGATCGGGCAGTCGCCGGTAAGCATGACTGTAAAGAAGCGGTTGATAACGCTTGTAAATTTCTGTAAGCGCTCCTTTTTCGCCCTGCCTTAACATGACGGTTAATTCCTGATCAGAAAAAGTATGGTAAGTCTTCATTAATTGAATACGGATGCACCTCGGACACAAAATGCTCCAGAATAATATTTCCCCCTTTCAATGATAGCAAATTATTTTTGAAATGCGGTCATGATCAAATCAGGAGGAGATGACCATAAACACGTTGCAGAATTTAAACAAGGTATTAAAACAGCTGACCTTTCATCTTCTTTATCGACCATAGTATCGAAATAACCGTCAATATTTCCGCAAGAGAAACAAGAGCCAACAATCAAATAAGATAAATAAATATCACAATAGTTAAATATACATAAATTATATACATATTAGTCCATCTGCAAATAAACAGACTGTGTTGAATGGAAAAAACTGTATTAATAATTGATGACCAGCATTTACAAAATAATGCCCTAAAGAAAAATTTAACGGATCTTTTACCTGAGTATCAATTTGAGGCCTATAGCACTGTATCGGAAATCGGTTATGCTTTAGAAAACAGGTTCTGCACATTGGTGATTTTGAATATCAGAATGGATAGACCAGGAATCAATGGAGTCGAGGTCATAAATAAAATATTTGAGTTAAACCCAATTGCCCATGTGCTACTGATGTCTCCAGATAGAGAAATATATGACGGCTTATTAGCGACTGTTCTAAAAACAGGAAAAATCATAGATATTATTACCAAAAAAGTAGAAACTTATAGCACTGCAAAACTCCTCGAGCCGATTATAGTAAACTATTATGGCCGTCTTTCAGAGGATATTTCCGTTCTAAATACAAGCTTGCTACATTATTATTCTGACGCAAAGAATGAAACAGATCTTCATAAAAAGGGCTTATTATTTGAAAGGTTCATCTGCTTGTTTTTTGGCTTTCTGGGATATAGAGATATTCAAAAAAGAAAGATCGACTTTTCCAGAAATGAATTAGACTTATCCATCCGAAACGAGACAAAAGACTCATTCCTAAATAAGTTCGGAAAGTATATCCTTATTGAATGCAAAAATAAACCAGGTTATCATATTGGAAAGAATGACTTTATCATTTTTAACACCAAGTTAAAAAACTCCAACGGTCTATCCGAACTTGGCATCATTGCAACTACAGGTGGTTTTGCAAAGACAACTTACCTGGAAGCCATGAGTGAATCAGGTAATTCCAATAAAGTATTATTTTTATCAAATGTCGAATTTCTCAGGCTGATTCAATCTGACAATAAGGTCGAAGAATTTAAAAAAATCATTGATGAACAGCACTCAACTCCTTAACCTTTTTTATCGGCCATAGGGTCGAAATAATCGTCAGTGTTCCCGCTACTGCCCCGAGGATCAAAGAAAGCGAAGCGGCATCAAAACCATAACCTTTAGGCACATTCAAATGAACACAAAGCATCATCAGCAGCAGCACTACCAAAGAGGCGAATCCGTTCTGCCCGGCCATTTTAAACATGAACTTATTCTTGCTGAAATGATCGGGCAGCACAAAACCTGCTCTCCCTTCTTCCGACAGGATAATGGTCTTCCTTAACATATCAAAAGTGATGATAAAGGGCAGAAACAAGGCCATCGGCAATAAAAAACGGGCAAAGCAATACTCGCCCTGAAACAAATAAACCGGCCCCAGGTTACGAAGGGTGAGGTAAGGGATTACCGTATTGAAAATAACGTTAGGAACGATATAAAGCAACAGCTTCTTCTGTACAAACTTTTTCAATATCGCATCGCCCTGTGTTTTCATATTAAGCATAACTAACCATCATCTCTGCCTTCAACAATTCCATTGCCTGATCTCTGATTGCCTTTGCCTCCTCTTCCGGCAAAAAGGAATCGTTGGAGAGAAAAGTGAAATCCATTCTCTTTTTAAAAGTACTGACCACCAGGGTATTTGCATTCCTCCATGGAAAACCAACATTGGGACTGTATAAGGTTTCCACCTCAAAGGAATCGTAATGCTCCGCAATTCTGAGCCTTCCCATGTTGGAAAGCGTAATGTCATGCCCACCATCTGTTGTTTTCAGGTGTTTCAGCATCTTATTTACAGAACCATGAAAATACTCACTCATCACCAGGAGCTCATGTACTTTCATGGCAGCAATCTTATTTTTCAACGCTGTTTTTAACTCCGTTGCTTTCGCCCAGAAATCCTTGCCCTTATCTTTGGGCAGCGCAAGCTCTGCGATGGGTGCAAAGGCAAACAGGGCATCTTTCTTAATCTCTTCCACAAAATGCCGCACATCTACCGGACAAATCACCTTTCCTTGTGCTTTTGCGCCTCTTACCAATTGAAAGGCTTCCATAAAAGCGACACATAGCGCTGCATGCACCGTCACTCCTGCGTCTTTACAGGCGCCTGCCAGGGTTAAAGTTTCCAGCTCCGTCAGCTTCCAGTTCAACAGATATCCCTCGCCTTTCGGATGTTTGTGCTTTGACGACTTCAGCAGAAAGAATAACCTGGCTAAAACTGCAAAAACCTTCGTTTTTAAAACCTTGCCAGTGCTGCTTGTAAATGAAGAAGAAAGCAATTCCTCAATTGAATTAAAAGGCGGGTAAGGAATCAATTCCTGCTCGGGGTGATCCAATAGCTGGAGCATTTCCGACATCAATGCCACAAAGCCGGTCCCATCGCAGATACAATGCGGACAGACAAGCAACAGTTCAGAGCATTCCGTTCCCTTAATCCAGACCAATCTCGCCAGGGGCAGCGATTCTCCTTCAAACAGTGTTTTCCATTCTACTTTAGACTGCTCCTGCCAATCCGCTTCACCGAGTCTTTCTACCATTCTTAGCGGAATTGCCGAAAGGTTATTGCTCGAGACAAAATGGGGCACACCGGCATCATCTTCCTTTATCCGGGTACGCAACAAGGGATGCTTTTGCTGGATTTTTGCCAGGGCAATCCGCAGGTTCTCTAAGAGAATAGTGCCCTTTATTTTAACTACAAAAACACAGTTAAGGGGTGTTTCTGCATCTACATACATAATTCTTTCGCCAATGATCAGTCTTCTTCTCATAGTTGGTTGATGATTTCCATTAGTTTCTGTTGTATCCCGAGGGCTTCCTTATAAGGAATAAACCCTTCGCTGGCAATGAAGGTAAAATCCATCTGTCCGCGGTAAGTGGAGGTCACCAGTGTCGTGGTATTGCCTAAAGGCCCAATCACGGAAGGACTGAAGATCGTTTCGAGTTCAAAGTTTTGGTATTGATGTACGATGTCTATTTTCCCGAGGTTGGAGAACATACAGTCATTACTTGATTTCCCATATTTTAAAAACTCCGTAAACCTGTTTAAGGAAGCATGGGATTCTTCCATCATCATGATGGTTTCATAGGCATCCAATTTAGCCGTTTTCCGGTCTATATCTTCCTGCATCTTCCTGGCATTGCCAAAGAAATCCAGCTGCTGATCTGCGGAGACCACGAACATCAATCCGAAAGCAAAGATATGATCCCTTTTGATTCTTGGTGCAAACCTGCGGATGTCTACCGGACAAGAAATCTTATTGTGAAAACCTGTTTTTCTGACCTCCTGAAAGGCTTGTAATACCGCCGCACAAAGCACCGTATTCACTGTTACCTTTTCAGCTTTACATTTGAGCATCAGACGGTCGCTGAGTTCCTTTTCCAGCTTCCAGTGCAACATGTAATCTTTCTTCCGTTCTACCAGGTGTTTTTTCAGCGGAACGATCCAGAGTGCAAAGGTCGCCACTCCGCCAATCAGCTTCGCCTTGATGATTTTTGCCCTGCTTTTCAAAATCTCTGCGGGGATAATGTCCTGTATGCCCATAATCGGCTCTTCTTTGCCGATATCTACCGTACCATCATCCAGCAGGAGTAGTAATTCCGCCAGAATTGCCATTGCTGAACCGCCATCACAAAGGCAATGGTGAATCACCAGAATCATTTCCGAAACTTCGGCTCCCTTAATCCAAACCACCCGCATTAAAGGTCCTTTAGCGGTGTCAAATGCCCTGGACCATTCCTGCATCGATTCGCTTTCCCAATCCTGATCTCCTGCTCTTTCTGTAATGCGGATCGGAATCGGGCCAACAGTTCCTTCCTCTACCACAAACCAGGGCATGCCCTGCGGATCATTTTCTACCGCTGCATTCAGTAAAGGATGTTTCTCCTGAAGTTTCCTTAAAGCATGCTGCAGGCCTGACTCCGAAAAAGTTCCTTTGATTTTTATCGGAATGACGGCATTAAAAGGCAGCGTTCCATTTCCATGGAGCATCCTTTCAGCAAATAGCAATTTCCTTCTCATACCGATCAGCTGAGGGCCACCAATTCCTGTTCCGTAGCCGCAAATTCTTCCAGCAGCTGAACTGCTTTATCATTTCCTCCGGCAGCAATAAAAGTTTCTTTAATCCGCAATGCTGCGTTTCTGTACTGAGGATTTTCCAGCAGTTCAAACACGGCATTTTTAAGGTCTTCAATGCGGAGTCGTTTATAACGGATCTTGATGCCGCAACCTGCATTTTCAATGAGCTTAGCCGTATGAAAATGATCGTAGGCAATCGGTGTGATCAGCATAGGCAATCCATTCATGAACGTGTCGTTCACCGTATTGAATCCACCATGACAAATCACCATATCCATCATCGGCATCAGTTCTGCCTGAGGAACAAATCCGTTGACGATAAAGTTATCCGGCCATTTCTCGAAGATATCCGGGTTTGTTGCCGCCACAATCGTCACCGGGGCATCGGCAAAAGCATCGATCAGTTTCTGAAAGAAAGCCGCCCTGATGTCGACCAGTAAGGTTCCCAAAGAAACAAACACCTTTGGTGTTGTCGCTTTTTCCAGTCGTTCCCAATCAAAGGCAGCGTGGTTTGGCCTTCCTTTAACGGGACCAACGAACTTCATGTGTGGTTCAGGATTTTCAATTCCGGCAAATTCCGGAGACGTAAAAACCAGGTTCAGCTTGCGGGAATGGATCACAATATCATCTCCATATACCTTAAACTCCCGCTGTAAACCTTTTACCAGGTTTTCCTGCCATTCAAATATTTTAGGGGCGCTGTTCGCGGTATCTCCCATCACATCGGGAGGTACAGGCGTAGTGGTGACACTGGGAATGCCCCTGATATGGGCCAGTAGCGCTCCGGCAAAAGTGATGCAATCATTTACGATCACATCCGGTTGCCAGGTATCTACAAACCTTCCCAAACCTTTCATCATGATCCTGGCAATCGGAACATAGGTTTCTTCCAGCGCAAGTTTCATCACTTCAGGACCTGAACAGGCAGGACCATCATCCTGGCGTTTCAGGATCTGTTGAAGTTCTTCCTGGTATTCTGCCAGGTCTGCTTCAGGGTATATATATGCTCCACCTTCAGGGATATGTTTTGTATCAACAGGGATCACGCCGAGCCACTTTACCTCATGCCCACGGGCAATTAAACTGGCACCAATGCTTAGCGTAGGACTGATATGACCAAAAAACGGCGGTACAACGAATAAAAACTTTGACATCATTTCTTCTTTAATTGTTTAACAATCTATTACAGGTTCCTTAGCCAGCTCCACCAACAGGTCGGCTGCTTTTTCTGTGCCCCCAGCCTTGCGGAAGGAATGACTGATTTCCGCAGCAGCATCCTTAAAACTGGCATTATCCAATATTTCTGCGACCGCTTCTTTCAGGTGTTTCGCTTTAAAACGGTTAAAATTCAACCTCAAACCTGCGCCTACGCGGACCACCCTTCCTGCTACGTGCGATTGGTCGTAGGCGATAGGTACCACGACCATGGGCAAGCCATGGGTTAAAGTTTCGCAAACGGTATTGTGGCCACCATGACACACCACAGCATCCAGATGAGACAGCAATTCCAGCTGCGGAACACTGCGCTGAACGATGAAGTTGGAAGGCCATTGCTCAAATAAAGAAGGGTCAGAAACCACCACCACCGTTAAGGGTTCATTTTCAAATGCTTCGATTACTTTCGCAAAAAAGCTTTTTTTATGCTCATGGTCGAACGTAGTCCCAATGCTGACGAGGATTTTTTTGTTTTCCGGCTGCTGGTTCAACTGTGCCCAATTGAAAGCTGCCTGTTCTGTTCTCTGATGAATCACCGGGCCCACAAAACGATAATGTTCCGGCAGTTCCATTTCCCCAAAAAATTCTTTGGAAGTCAGTACCATGGTCAGTTCTTCGGAACAGGCAATCGCAGTTTCGCCATCGATGCCGAATTCCTTTTGCAGGGCGATCACCTGGTTCATTTCCCATTCATGTACCTTAGGAAGTTCATCCATCACCTTAATTGCAGCAGGTGCAGTAACTGAAGTGGCATAGGTATAATCTTTATTTGCCGCAGCAATTGCACCGGCAAACATCTGATGATCATTGATCACGAGATCGGGTTTAAAGCGGTCCAGCCAATCGGCGATTCCTTCGTAACTGTGCCTGTTTAAAGGAATGAGCACCTCTTCATACAAAAATTTAATGCTGTCTATTCCGTAAACAATCTTTTTAGTGATGATGTCCAGGTACTTTTCACTTTCCTGCTTCTGAAGGTCATTCTCTTCATATTGGATGAGCAAGAGCTCCCCACCTGTCGGAAGTCGCGATGCCAAAGCACGGTCTAAGCTAATCCATCCAACCTGATGCCCCCGTTGCAGCAAGACTGCACCAATGCTCAATGTCGGATTGATATGACCTGTTAAAGGCGGAACTATAAATACAAATCTTGCCATAGGGCGATTTCTTTAATTCTTAAAAAATGTTTCCATTAGGTTTCCTATGCTTACCGGTTGCTGGATGGGCACGTTATGGTCTCCATCAACTTCCATCAGCTCCACTCTTTTTATTTTCTTTTTTAACGCCTTACCCGCTTCCAGACAATTGGAATTTGCGCCATAGAGGAGCAGCGTTTCCTGAGAAATCCCGTCGATCTCCGTTGCGCTGAAAAAATCCCGTTCCCTGATCATATCGCTTTTGATGCTCGTTTCATGAAACAGGTATTCGTACATGCGGTGATTTTTTTCCATCTGCCGCTTCCCCATTTTTGATTTGGTGGTATCGGCGAAATTCTGAACATAATACTCCAGAAACTCCCTGCTGTACTCATCAATGATGTCTCTGGTTTTATCGTCGTTCGGATCAGGCGCTTCGATCACCGCCAGCTTCTTTACCTTGTGAGGAAAACGGGCCGCCATCTTCAGAGAAATCAATCCTCCGAAACTATAGCCTGCCAGGTGTACCGACGACAATTCCAATTGGTCCAGCAAGGCAGACAAATCATCGGTCATGCTGTTCAGGTCGTAACCATCCGCGATCTTTTCGCTCATGCCATGACTTTTCAAATCATACATCACGACATGAAAATGTTTCGCAAGGATCGGGGCAATGTTAAAATAATAAATAGAGAGGTTGCTGAACATGCCATGAACGAGAAGTACCGTCTCTGCGGCTCCTTTATTCAGCTCCTGAACATGAACAGCACGCGTTTCTACGTTAATTACTGGCATTCTTCGATGTAATTGACAATCGTCCCCAGGTTCAGATTAATCAGTTCATCCAGGTCCATATTGGACAACCAGCCGGTAAAGTCAATCTGTTCTCCGAAATGAATCTTTATTTTTTCTGAGAAAGAGACTATCTCTATGCTGTCCATTTCCAGGTCTTTAGTGAAGGAGCTTTCCATCGTGATGTCCATCTCTTCCACAAATTCTTCGCCGATCACTTCCGTAATAAATTGTTTCATAAGATCAAAAATCTCGCTGCTGTTCAGTTTCGTTGTTGAGGTTATAGTGTCCATCCGATGATATAGTTTTTATGTTTAATAGTGCTGATGATGATGTTGTTAATTCTTAATTCTTCGCCCATGATTTCTTCAATCACATAGGCTCTTGGATTTCCCTGCAAACCTTTTCCAAGGAATTTGCCATAGGCTTCTTTAGCTACCCAGAAACGGGTTGCCCATTCGGCTTTATCCTTACCGGCAAGTAAAACCTGCTCTGCTGCTGAAAATACCAGTTCATAAAAGCCCTCACTGCGTTCCTCTATCTTTTCAATGTCGATCCCTACAGGACCGCCATAATGGGCAATCCCTACGGCATCTGTACCTTTATGGGCAATAGAAATGGCAATTCCATCCGTCAAGGGCCCGTACAGATAAGGTTTATGAACTTCATCAGAACGGATCTCAAAAGAGATCGGGTAACAAGCTTCGTTCTTTTCCTGGTTTAACAGGTTCCTAACGGCATCCTTTACCGCCACGCGGCTGATGATCCATTCCTTTCTCTTATTCGGCAAGAGCGACAGGTGGTGTTTTTTCTCCTCCTGATTGAAATAGCGTTTCAGGATGAAATCCCAGGAAACCACCCGTGTATAGGCATTATGGAATAGAAAAACTCCCGGAGCGACCTCTTCCGACAAGCGGTTGTGTAGCGGCGACATCGATACTTTCCATAAGGCTTCATCGATTTCCAGCCTTCTGTTTTGCCAGCCGGTCACGATGGCCCAAACCTCGTCGTCCCTTTTCATGACAAAATCTGCAGTAGCAAATTCATCGTTAAGTTCAGTCAGCACACAGGTACATTCGAAAGTTCCCTGCTGGTCCATTAATGCGCCAAAAAATTCTATTTCCTGGATTTTAACCGGAAAAGCAATCCGGTCTTTGGTCAGGGTCAGCTGCAGCCATAAACCAAACAATTGTCCGGCATTGTCCAGCAAGGATCCTTTACCGCTCCCTCCTTCAATGATTCCGGTGATGCCTTTCTCTCCTACTTTGACCAATTTCCTGATCCCCTGATATCCGGGACCATGAAACATATGTTCTTCATAGATTTGTGTGGCTGTCCGGTCGATATTCAGGGATTTGCCAATGTCGAAATGCCGTTTTGGGGCCGTGGTCAGCTCGCTGTTCAGCAGGACTTCTGCATTTGCAAAACGTTCCAGGTTGAGGTATACCAGATGCTCTGCCTTCCATTCTCCGGTAATGGTTTCCCGGAAAGGTTTCGCCACATTCATCCATTGAAACACTTTTATGTTCTGAATCTTGTGTACACGTTCTGCCGGAGCCTGTTCTGCAGCGATCTCCCCGAACATTTCGAAGATCATCGTCATGGGGATTACCGGATCCATATCGTCCACACAAGGCCAGCCTTTGGGTTGCCTCAACAGGGAATGGTCTACGAGGTAAGGGCAATTCTCCAACGTAATGTCTATGGCCTTGACAAAGGGCATTCTTACCGGGGTGATCACCAGCGGTGGGGCCGCTGGTGATGTCCCGGACCTCGGAGCGTACGCATTGAGCGTAAATGACTTATTCTGAAATAATTGAAATAATTCGGATTGAATCTCCATCATCTCTTCCACATTTTCATTAAATGCTTTCATCAATGGATGGGCAATATCTTCCATAATTGCTTCCCTTCGGGGCGTTTTATTTTGCTGTTGAAGGGCCAGGTTTTTAAGCCCAGTCATATTGCTGATCAGCGGTAGTCCGAGTTGCAGTTTCAGCCCTTTTTTAAGCAATGGCTGCTGTTGGTCATAGCCCATAAACTTCATCCCGGCTTCTTTTCCTTCCACAAATAAAGCGGCCAGCACACGTTGTAATTGTTTAACACCAGACCTCAATGCGGTATTTGAAGATACCGTGCTGCAATTTTTTCCTTTTAAGGTATCGTCAATAAATCCGATCAGTCCGCCGGAACCCACCTGAATAAACATCCGCGCACCTTCTTCATAAAGCTTTTCAGTCAGCTCGCGAAAGCGGACAGGCTGAATGAGGTGTTCTACGCTGAGCCTCCTTATGGCTTCAAAGCCTTCAGGGTACAATTCCAGTGTGGTGGCAGACCATAAGGGAAATTTTGTTTTCCTGAATTCCATCCTGCTCATCCCTTCGAGCATCACATCCAGCTTATCTGCCACAAAGGGAGAGTGAAAACCAGATTGAAAAGGAAGAACCTGATGGAAGATCTGTTTGGCTTTTAAAATTGGCACAAGGATTTCTAAGGCGGTATTACTTCCACAAAGAATCACTTGCTGCGGACAGTTGTCATTGGAAAGATACAGCTGTTCAATTCCCTCGATAATGGGTTCCAGCATTTCAATACCGCATCCTACGGCTATAAACCTGGAATCTTTCAGTTCAAAAGTTTCGGGATTGAGGAAGCTGAGCAATTGCAATACAGAGGATTCTTCTGCGAGTTCCGAAGACCTTGCGGCAAGCCATTCCCCCAGGCTATGCCCTGCATTCATTTCCGGAAATACGCCCAGTTGCTTAAGTGCCACATCAAGTACACTGCTTTTGTTTAAGATCTTGAGTGCCTCCTGGAGGAGGCCTTCGGCTTTGGTATGCTGGTCTTGTGGAATGTTAAAATATTCCGCTACGCTATTTACCTCTCCACCTGCAAGGCCATCAAGTCCGGGAAAGACAAAGGCAATCTTGCCGCCTTTGCTCAGCAAGGGTTCATTGCTGTACCAGATGTCTTGCTTATTGCGCCATGCTAAATTTTTAGCAGCAATTTTAATGGCTTTCTTTAACCTTTCGGGATTGGGATCAAATACAGCGATCCGATAATTGCCCTTCCCCGGGTTCCGGTCATTGTTTTCCAATGCGCTGATCAATTCGGCATGACTTTCACGGGCAAGCAGCAATACCTGATCTACGGCAGCTTTTTTTGCTTCAGGTATATTGCTTTGCAGGCCTTCCGCAGGGCGATACCCTTCCAGTACGACATGGGCATTGATGCCTCCGAAACCAAAAGCATTTACTCCGGCCACCTTCGGCAAACCCGAAGCCTCCCAGTCTTGTGCTTCCTGAACGGCCTCAAAACGGCTGTCTTTTAACAAGCTTAATGGTTCATCACAATGGAGTGTAGGTGGAATAATCCCATGGTACAGGGCGAGGGAAGTTTTGATCAAACCGGCAATTCCGGCAGCAGGCATCGCATGTCCGATATTGGATTTTACCGTCCCTATCCCTGCTTTTGGCAAAGATTGATCCTTTCCGAAAAATTGAGAGAGTGTTTCTATTTCTGTTTTATCACCCAATGGGGTTCCTGTTCCATGTGCTTCAATATAGCCGATCTTTCCGGCTTCCAGTCCTGAGTTCGCCCAGGCCTGTGCAATGGCTTTCAATTGTCCTTTTACAGAAGGGCTCATCACACTGGTGCCACTGCCATCACTGCTCAGTCCCACTCCTTTTAATACGGAGTAGATCTTATCTTGGTCGCGAACCGCATCAGCAAGGCGTTTAAGCACGACAAAACCGCAGCCTTCACCAATCAGTAATCCATCCGCATTCGCATCAAAAGGGCTTATTTTTCCTCTTTTAGATAAGGCACCCAGCTGACTAAAAATGCTCCAGAAAGCCGCATTTTGTCCCACATGTACGCCTCCGGCAATCACGAGGTCACAGCGACCGCTATCAAGCTCCTGCACCGCATGGTCTATGGCGAGTAAAGAACTCGCACATGCTGCATCCAGGGTGTAAGCGGCGCCGCCAAGGTTCAACCGGTTGGCCACCAGGGAAGCAACGAGGTTAGGAATCAGCCCCATGGCGGTGTCAGGACCAAAACGGCCTTTACGCAATTGGTATTCTTTTTTTACTTTTTCAATTTCTTCTCCGGATAAATGGGGCATCAGCTCTTTTAACAACTGCACAATCTGCTCCCCTGTCCGGACGATCTCGATGGCCCGGGTAGCACCGGGTCCGGAATAATTTCCTTTACCAATGATGATTCCTGTCTTTTCAAGAATGGGATCTTTCTCCAAAATCCCCGCATCACCCAGTGCTTTATGCACCAGGCTCAGGGTCAGTAAGTGATCGGGTTCCGTTCCCTCTACTGCAAGGGGGAGGATTCCAAAATTCGCAGGGTCAAAAACGAATTCCGGAATAAACCCTCCCCGATTGCAATAGAATCGATCTACCCCCGTAGCGTCGGAATCAAAGTGTACAGGATCAATTCTATCAGCAGGCACGATCTGCGTGGAATCTACCTTATTGATGATATTTTGCCAGAACGCCGCTACATCTTCCGCACCAGGGAAAATGCAGGACATCCCAATAATGGCTACGTCGGTCTTTTTCATGGCTACCAGTTGTTTCCGGCCATGATCAGCACCTGACTTTCATTTCCATATTTCATCTCATTGAGGAAGGTTTCCATGCCTTCATCCAGAGGGATCATGGAAATTCCTCTTCGTTCATATTCTTTCTCTAAAGAAGGGGAGACCATTCCGGCGCCTTTCCAGGGCCCCCAATTGATCGACATCACCTTTCCTTTGATCTTTTCTTTTAACGCCCAGGCATACCTGTCCATCACACTGTTCGCCGCAGCATAATCTGTTTGTCCGCGGTTCCCATAAACAGAAGCGATGCTCGAAAACAGGATAACAAATTGTGTATCGGCTTTAAGTTGTTCCGCAAGAACCCTTAAGGGGGTTACTTTGGTTTCAAAAACCCGTTTAAAGGAATCCAGGCTTTTCGCATGAAAGAGCTTATCTTCCAGCAAACCTGCACCATGCACCACCCCGTCAATCCTTCCATACTCCTGATAAACGTTACCGATCAACGCACTTAAACCTTCCTCATCACGAAGGTCCAATGCTTCATAGGATACCGTAGATCCGGTGATTTCCATAGAACTGATCGTTTGCAGGATTTGGTTGTTCTTATAAATCCTTGAAGTCTCGAGTTCAATTTCAGCTGGTTTTTTGAGGTTCCCAAGTTGAATCAGGTGGGTTCTGATCTCTTCTTTAGTTTTCAGGAAGGAGAATTGTTCCAATCCGTTTGTTCTGGGATCAGAGGAACGGCCAACCAGGATATACTGGCAAGGATAATCCTTCGCAAAGCGCATCATCAGCTCCGAAGTAATCCCCTGAGCACCTCCGAGTACCAATACCACGGCCTCCCGATCCAGCTGGATATGGGAATCCCCCAGTCCGGTAATCAATTCTGAAGGGATCAGCTCCAGCGTCTGCCTGCCATCCCCGTTATAAATGACTTCCGAAGGGTCGTCAGGATTTAAAACTTCATTCAGCGCGATGTCCGCAACATGCTTAACCGTTTGTTTTGTGGCCAGGCTGATGACCCTGAACTTAGTGTTTTCATATTCTTTATCCAGGCTTTTAAATAATCCTGAATACCCCTGAAAACGCCTTAAAAGTGTGGCATCTGCCTTTTCCGACATGTGGCCTTTGGTATCAGAAATAACGTATACCCATTTGACCTCTTCCAGGTCCAGCTGTTTGATCAGGGCGATATTGTCGATAATTTCCGTTTGATTCGGAGAAGCGAACATATTGAGGATCACCAATCCCTGGTATCCTTTGAGGTTATCATTTACAGACACAATATCTACCAAGGCACCTTGTTTTTCAAAAGCACGTTTAATGGCGATCGATTGAGGCCCTTCATCATCTGTTACGGCAAAACGCTGTCCTTTAAGGGCGGTAAATTCCGTGTTCAGTAATTCAGATGGCGTCAGTTCAAAACGAAGCCGGGATAAGCTCTCTCCTGAGTTGTCAGCAGCACTTTCTTCAATAATTTTCTGTGCAGCGGTTACCGTCTCCATTCCTTCTGTTTCAATTTCCGAAATCCAGTTAACCAAGCCATTCAGCGTTTTGATGGCTGCAAGTTTCTCCATCAGGTCATCTCCGGCATCTTCGCCTTTACTGAATCCGATTTTAACTTTCAGCTCCCCAATGATCTCCATCCGTTTAATGGAATCGATGCTGAGGTCTGCTTCCAGATCAAGGTCCATACCCAGCATATCCTGAGGATAGCCTGTTTTTTCACTCACGACTAAAAGGATGGCCGATTTGATGTCTGCGGCAGTAAATTTAACCGAAGCAATTGTTGCCGGACTGATGACCGGAGGCTCGGGCTCTGCACTATTTTCTGTTACCGGGCTATTTTCTTTAATCCAGTTGACCAGACCATTTAAGGTCTTAATGGCAGCCAGCTGCTCCATAAAGGTATCTTCATTTTTATCAGCCTGACTAAAGCCGCCAAGCGCTGTACGCAACGCGCCGATAATTTCCATGCGCTTAATCGAATCGATGCTCAGGTCTGCTTCCAGGTCCATTTCCATCCCCAGCATTTCCTGTGGATATCCTGTCTTATCGCTCACAATCTGCATCAGGACCATTTTTACATCGATCTGTATTTTTGCCTGCTTTGCAACAACAGGTTGAACTGTTGTCGTTACCACAGCAGGAATCACATGCTGAGTAACTGGTTCTGCGCTGTGCAATTGTTGGAAAGCCGGCGGTGTTCCTTGCGGAATGGCTTGTCCAAGGAAAGTTAACATGACATCACGTTGTGCCTGAATCATCATTTTCATGCTGTTCAGGTATTCCTGCATCATCAGTTCAGCACCATTGGAGGGGGTGTTGATGATTTCAGTTCTTCCTTCTATATTTTTCATTTTAAGCGGTTCTATGATTGGTAATGCACCATAAGCGGGAAGCTTACCTACAGTAGGGACCGCATGTTGTCCATTAACAGACCATACGGTTGGGCTTTTTTTATACTGTCCGGTTTCATTCAGGTTGAGCAGTTTCCCTTCACGTCCATCAAAAAGTTTCTCCACGTTCAGCGCTCTTCCCGTAGCCATATAGCTGGCGAGGGTACAAAGCAAATGGGTAATTTTATTGTGTCCGTTATCCTCCGCATACAGGAGGAGCTCATCCTTGGCCAGACAGGCTTTTACCAATGAGGTTAATACTTTGCCGGGGCCCACTTCAATAAAGATCCGGGCACCATCAGCATACATTTGCTGTACTTGTTCCACAAACTGAACCGGTTGTACGAGATGGTCAGTAAGCCTTTCTTTTACCGCTTCGGCATTTACCGGATAGACTTCAGCGGTGGTATTTGACCAGACAGGTAAGCTCAGGTCATTAAAATTCACCTGGCTCAGGACCCTTTGATAGTTCTCTTTTGATTTGGCAACGACCGGGCTATGGAAAGCACAGGCAACTTCCAGTGGTCTGAAGGAAACCTTTGCAGCTTTCAATGTCTCTGATAGCTTTTTTATCGCAGGAGTTGTTCCGGCAAGGACCTGCTGTGTTGGAGAATTGAAGTTAACGGCATAAACGTCCGCAACACCGGTAATCCATTTAGACAGGTCTTCCTGACGACCATTTACGGCGATCATTGCTCCGGTATCTTCTCCTACTACAGCATCCAGAATGGATTGGGCACGTTGTTCACTCAGGAACACAAGTTGATCTTCTTCAAAGGCACCAGCAAAACACAAAGCCGGCAACTCTCCGTAACTGTGTCCGGCAACCATATCGGGTACCATTCCAAGTTCTTTCAGGAAATTAGCAAGAGCAAGGTCAACAATGCCCAACAGTGGCTGCGCCATGCGGGTATCCTTAATCCTGTCTTTCTGGGCTTTTAATGAACCTTCATCAAAAACCGCATTTGGGAAGAGTACTTTTTCGTATTCCGGTTTCCCTTTCAGCAGTTTGCGCATAGCCGGAAAGATGACAAAAAGGTCTCTTGCCATATTGATCCGCTGACTGCCCTGTCCGGGGAACATGAAAGCCACCTTTCCATCTTTCTTCCTGGTGATGTAGGTATCTTTACTTTCAATTCCTGATAAGGCCAGGTCAATTTTCATGAGCAGGTCTTCGGGTCTGTCGGCCACAATACTAAGTTGTACCGGTTGATCATTTTCTACAGCCAGGCTATAGGCAATGTCTTTAAGGTCAATATTATCATTCTCGTCCAACAGATTTTTTACGGTAGTCAACCTCGCTTTTGCGGCTTCATAAGTATTCCCTCTGAAGACAAATAATTCTGATGGCCAGGATTTCATGGCAGGAACAAGGTCAGAAACCTGATGGTTGCTTTCTATTACTGCATGAAAGTTCGTTCCGCCAAAACCAAAGGCACTCACCCCTGCATATCTTTTCTCTTCCAGCCACAGTGCAGCTTCGGTATGGAAAGCGAAAGGACTTGTGCTTCCGTTGTAATAGCTGTTCGGTGTTTTAAGGTTGATGGTAGGCGGTTTTATTCCATAATAAGCGGATAAGGTTGCTTTGATCAAACCAGCCAGCCCGGCGGCACATTTCGTATGTCCGATCTGTGTTTTTACGGAGCCCAGGTGAGTCTGGTTGGCAACAGCTCCCGACTGGTTTAACATATCGGTGAGCGCCGTCAGCTCGGTGCGGTCGCCGACAACAGTTCCTGTACCATGGGCCTCTACCAATCCCAACAGAGATGGAGAGATTCCTGCCTGCTCATAAGCACGTTCCAGTGCTTTTACCTGGCCGGATTTCCTTGGTGCAGTTAAGCCGAGGCTCTTGCCATCACTTGAGCCACCAATCCCCTGAATCACCGCGTAGACGGTATCGCCATCTCTTAATGCATCTTCATGCCTTTTTAAGACCAGCATTGCCACCCCTTCACCAAGGGCAATACCATCAGCTTCTGCGTCAAAAGTAGCACACCGTCCTTTGCGGGATAAGGCATGTGTACTGGAGAACATCAAATAGTCATTTATTCCATTGTGCAGGTCGGCTCCACCAGCCAGTACCATATCTGACTTTTCCAGAAATAATTCCTGACAAGCCAGGTCAATCGCTGCAAGAGAGGAAGCACAGGCCGCATCTACGGTAAAGTTGCGTCCGCCAAGGTTCAGCCTGTTGGTGATTCTTCCGGAGATCACATTGGCCAGAATTCCGGGGAAAGAATCTTCCGTCATCTTTGGCAATGCCGCATCCAGCTCTTCCGGCATTTCGCCGAAAACCTGTTTAAAGAAACACCTGAAGCTATAACTGTTGGCGAGGTCATTCCCACCTTCCGCGCCAATGATCACAGATACATTATCGGCGTTAAAGCTGCCTTCTTTATATCCGGCATGTTCCATTGCCTGCCTGGCTACCATGAGGCTCAGCAACTGAGTAGGCTCAATCGCGGCCAGCGACTGTGGAGGGATGCCATACTCCAGAGGATCGAAATCAATTTTAGGAATAAAGCCGCCCCATTTAGAATGGGACATGTCTGCGGCGGTAGATGCAGGGTCATAGTATAATGCTTTATTCCAGCGCTCATCAGGAACTTCGGTTACAGCATCCGTTCCAAGAATGATGTTGCGCCAATATTCTTCTATATTTTTTGCTCCCGGGAAGATACAAGCCATCCCCACAATAGCGACATTTAATGATTTCTCTTTTGCTTCTGGCGGGCTTGATAAAACAGCTTGCTGAATGTGTTGGAAATTACCATCGGCAACTTCCTTATGGAGGTCAAGGATGGAAACAATCTCATTACACATCGATGCAATTTGTCCGATCATATACATACCCAGGTTCAACTGTTCCTGTTCATTGATCGTTACCAGCTCATCTCCTCTGCGTTCAATGCCCTTCGCTGCAATACGCAAACGACCAACATTGAGGGTTTCCAGTTTTGCCCAAATCTCTTTTTTGTCGACCCCCTCTTTTTGAAGTTTTTCCTTTTCCTGATTAAAGAAGGTGGCAAAGGGAGAATTCAGACATCTGGTTTCATGCCCCGGGGCTGTTTCCAGTAAGATGGTATCATTTGATAACCTTGCCTGTTCCTGAAACTGATCCTGAATGGCACCGGTACTTACGGCTTCCCTGGTATAGAGATAAGAAGTCCCCATCAACACCCCTACTTTCACGCCTTTTGCAGCTAATGGAGCTGCCATTACCGCGATAAAAGCAGTAGATAAGCTATCGTGGATACCACCGGCAAAAAACACGCTGATCTGCTCGGGATGGTCTTCTTTTAACAGGCGCTCAATTTGTTTTTCCCAAAGGACCATGCTCGATAAAGGCCCAACATGCCCTCCGCATTCCCTTCCTTCAAAGACAAACCTTTTGGCACCTTCTTTCAGGAACATGTCTAACAAGGATACTGAGGGAACATGTAAAAAGGTTTTTATTCCTAATTTTTCCAAGGGCTTGGCCTGCGAAGGTCTGCCACCAGCGATGAGTACTACAGGTGGCATTTGCGCTTTAATATATTCCATCTGTTCGTCACGCAGTTCCTGCGGTGCGAAACCAAGGATTCCAACGCCCCAAGTCTTGTTTCCCGCCAGTCTTTTCGTTTCAATGATCAGATTTTTTGCCGTTTCCCCCTTTAACAGCGAAAGAGCGATAAAAGGAAGTGCTCCCGCTTCAGCAACAGCATTGGCAAAAGGAGCCACATCGCTCACCCTGGTCATCGGGCCCTGAGCAATGGGATAAGTAATGTTGAGTTCTTTCGAAAGGGCATTACCTGCACTGATCACATTCAATGATTTGGCCTGATTTAAATGACCGTAGACCGCTTCTTCGATCCCAAAGACCAATCTAGCCAGTTTTCGATAACGTGCTTCCAGATCTATGGCCAGGGCAATATCCTGACCCATAGGCAAGAAACTCTTTTCCAGGTCAAAATCCCCGAAATACTTTTCCAGGTCTTTAGCATGCGCATCATTATCTAATGGAGGAGAATTTGGCCTTACGAGCACACGAAAATCACCAATCAGGCGGGTTTCATTTCCGCTGAGTTTTTCGCAAACCTGCTTGATGTCTTTTGGAACTGTACTTTCCGGAAACAAGGCCAGCTGACTATCCAGCACCACTCCTTTTGCACCAGAGGCGATTAAAGCAGCAGCAGTATGGATACCTACACCTCCCTGAACATAGAGGTGTATATTTTTTATTTCTTTAACAATGCGCTGAAAGAGGACGTACGAAGACTCGTAGCCTACTTTTCCGGCACCTTCATTGCCTTTTATAATTATCCCATCCGCACCTTCAGCCTGCGCTTTCCGTGCTTCGTGGACATCATGAACCTGGTAAAACAGCTTTACCTGCTTCGACCTTGTCCTTTTCATGCCATAGGGCAAAATCACCATCGTTACCTGATCAGGCAAAATGATGTCATTCAACTCTTCCGAAACAAGGCAAACGCCAAATTCCATGGAGGATTTTTTTGTTAACTGTTCAAGTGCTTCGCCAGCCCTGTCTTTATCTCTGCCGAGATGGAGTACAGGAAAAGCCTTTGCATTTGATAAAGAGAGTGCGAGATTTACATCGGGCCTTTCAAATGGAGTTATTCCAATAATTAAGGGAGTTTTCATATAGGTTGAGGGGATGATTAGGGATTCAACTTTCGAGCAATTCCATAGATATTGAAAACAATAGCCTATAGAAACAGGATTTTTAATCAGAAAACACCTTGATTTTTATTCAAAGTAGCTCTATATCAAGAAAATCATCGGTTTTTGGTTATTTTTTCAATAGGGATTCCAAAAACACGATGAAAAGCAATAATCCTACGCTTTTATAAGCGCAAAACTACTACTATAATAACGGAGAGCCATAAAATCGTTAAAAATGAACAAAAAGAACAAGCTCAAAGAGATGAGGAACAAGAAAAATAAGCGATAATTTAATAAGTAATTAACGCAAAGCTTAAATAGGAGACAAAACTTCTGTCAGATGACTGGAGAAATATTCCTATTTGTGCTGAAAAATAAAAACTTTGTTAAAAAAAAAGAAGCATTACCATTCAAAGGCTGAAATCTTTCGGGCTGAAGAAGCCCGAAATTTTCTAGGCCTTTTCCTGGAACGCATCTTTTTTTTGAAGAAAAATTACCTGAATTAAGTACCAGAGAGGGCTTTTTAGGAAAATTACTGGCAAAATTCCATGTGATGATTGCATGCAGGATTGCAAAAAAACCGTTGTCCCTTTGAAGACATTCGAGTATTTGCCCTTCAGCAAAGATTCGGGGATGAAAAGAACAACGGTTTTTGAAAATTTCTTCACAAAGGAGAACCCTCCCTCAGAAAAATGTAACACTAAATTACCAGTATTCGTAGGTGATTTCTTTTTTATAATTGCTGACGCTAAAAGTACTCACACTTTTCTCAGGCAGGCCGTTTGCCGAATACTGATAGCTGATGGAATTCCATGACACCGGGTTTCCCTCATAGGTTAACACTTGTTTTATTTTGTTATTTGGATCAAAATAAGCTTTAGCATCAAATTCATAATTATAAGTCTGAGTTCCACTCAAAAGAACCGGATGAATCCATAATAAGCCGTACAAAGGATTTGGATTACTATCATACTTATACTCCAATACCGGCATTTTTGAATTCCCCGGAGCACCACCACCATCCGCAGGTGTCCATCTATTTCTATATTCACTATAAAGATTTTTGAAATCAATCTGGTCATTAAAATAAGAATAGGTATGAAGACTTCCATTATCAAACTGGTAGTCGGTAACAGGCAAATCTGACCGCCTATCTACCGGTTGAATGAAAATCTTAGAAAGTTTTCTATTGGTGTAGTTTGGGCTGATCGTTGCAACAAGGTTGGCATCCACCGCAGCGGCACCTTCATAGTGCAAGATCTGGGTCAATACACGATCGGCATACTTATAACTGAAATAATGTTCAGGGACCTGATTCAAATACTGTCTGGATGTTTCCAGATTTCCATCCTTATCATAAAAGAATTCTACCCTCTCCTGATTTATACCATCATTGTTAAAACTGATGGATTTAAGCTTAGGTAAAGCTTCTGATTTTCGGTCTTTCTTACAGGACGATATACTTAAAATTATCATCAGGAATAGACAGATTAATTTTGTTGAGATTGTTAATGCATTCATACCAAGTTAAATTGTTGATTCTAATTTAAATACAAAGATTAGAAAAAAACAAGCCTTCGGCACTTATTTAAGTAACAATGTTTTGGTTAAAAAATCAATTTATTTACACTGTGAATCAAATAGTTACATGTAAATAAATTTTATTACAATCATTTTAAAAACAGAATATAAAATTACCGGAAAAACACGCTGGCTCTCTTCTGAATTTAAACCAGGTAAAAGCTTAAATCTCATTATGTACAGAATTTCAGGTGATGATTGCATGCAGGATTTCAAAAAAACCGTTGTCGCTTTGAAGACATTCGAATATTTGCCCTTCAGCAAAGATTCGGGGATGAAAAGAACAACGGTTTTTTGAAAATTTCTTCACAGAGAAGAACTACATTATGGAGTATTAATTGATCTTATTGACCGCTAAATTGTCATAGTAGATATAATCCGTTGTGCTGGTTTTCCAGTAATCCTGACTTCCTCCCCTGAAAGTATGGAAGGTCAGGTTATTGATCAGCCTTTTGCTGTCGTTGGTAGTCCAGCGGATATCCGTGTCCAGAATTGTTGTGCCGTTAATGATGATCTGTGCACGACCATTGGTGCTGGATCCGGTATTGCTCTTGATGTACATGTGAACATGATACCATACTCCCTTCTGAAGTGCTCCCGATGCAGGAAAACGTTGAGTATAGGTATCCCCATATTCTGTTGGCTGATCTTTATGATACACATAGGGTTGAAAAAACACCCGGTTTGGATTGCTATCTGGAGAATACCACATTAACCTTAAACTACCACCATTGCCATCCCAGCCTGGATCTCCTCCTGTGTTTCCCTCACCAACGGAAAATCCGAATCCGATTTTCCCTCCCCTGCTGAAGTTAAACTGACTGTGAAATTTCACATCGAAATCCAGTTCATAGGCGCTGCCATCAGTGATGTCAACATTCGTGACCATCCCACCGGCACCAGAGAGTTGATTAGGCAGTAAAGTAACTCTCAGTCCATTGGTTCCATCTTTACCATTAGTAATGAAGGCCCGGGACTCCTGCCAGCCGGAAACATTCCCAAAGTCGGAGGAAGCTTGTGAAGAAGTATAGGTAGATCCATTGGTTCGGTTTTCCCAGGTCAGGTTAAGCGAAGGCGAAACTGCGGCTGCACTAAGTGCTGCGCTTTTCTGGTTGACACTGATCTGTTCCTGATTTTCTGCTATCCCTTTAGTATCCTTCTTACAGGAAGTGACCGCCAATACGGCCAACAGTAAAATGCCTGCAGTAAATTGAAATTGTTTGGTTGGATTTTTCATTGCTTCGTTTTTAGGGTTTATGATTTGGTTGATAAATAAAAACATCTGGTTAAGTAAATTTAACATAGTTTTAGTTTAAAAAACAAACACAAATAACTGTAAAACAATTAGTTACAAAACAATCGATACGCTTTAACCACGAATCTGATTTTGTAAAAAGCACCCTAAAGCAGTCCTCAGGAAAGGGACAGTCCTGATTTAAAAATCAAGGCAATACGGTTACACGACAAGAAATATTTTTTAATTTATTTTATGGGGTTGGCTTTTACACCTTCAAAGGTAATTTTGACAGGCTTAATGTATCCATTCGCATCAAATTCCATCCGGTCGATACAAGTAACCCGATGATTTCCGTCTGTTTCCCCAAGAGGCCTTCTATGGTAAACCATGTAGTAATCATTTTTCTGAGGGTGTTTGATTACAGAATGGTGTCCTGCACCGGTAGCGATTTTAGGATCTTGCTGCAGCACTTTACCAATTCTTTTAAATGGACCTAGTGGGGAATCAGAAATGGCATAGGCGACAGAATAATCAGGGCCCGTCCAGCCTCCTTCAGACCACATGAAATAGTATTTGCCATTCCTCATAAACATATAGGGACCTTCTACATAATTGTCCGGAGTAATTTCTTTAAAAACGGTGCCGTCAGGAAAGGGAATAAATCCCGAGAAATCCTGGTTAAGCTTTGCGATGTTGCAATGTTTCCAGCCTCCGTAAATCAGGTAATGCTGTCCGTCTTTATCCTTAAAAACAAACTGATCGATGGGCTGGGCACCATTATAAAATTTATCTACCAATGGCTTTCCCAGGTGATCTTTGAAAGGTCCTTCAGGCCGATCTGCTACACCTACACCAATTCCTCCGATTTCCTGATCGCTTTGAATGTCATTTGCCCCAAACAACAGGTAGTATTTTTTGTCTTTTTTTATGATCGAAGGCGCCCAAACAGCTTTCTTTGCCCATTTAAATCCTGCGGTATCCAATATTCCCGGATGTTTCTTCCAGCTCAGCAGGTCCTTGGAAGAAAAAGCATCCAGAAAAACCTGCTTTTCGTACCGGTCAGAAAAGGTTGGATAAATCCAGTAGGTCTGATCGAATACCGCCCCTTCTGGATCAGCATACCAACCCGGAAAAACCGGATTGCCGGAACTTTTAGCCGGTTTCCAGGACTGCTGACTGTAAACGGAAAGGGTCGAAAAAGACAGAATTGCAAAGGCTAGAATTGAACGCATTGGAATGATATTTTTATATCCTAAAATAGCAATACTTTATCATAAATCCTTATGCTAAACCGTTTTTTTTTATCAAAAGTAATCTTCTGACCTTCTCTCCGCCTCTACCTTCCGGATTTTACACGTTTTCCTTCTGCTTCAGAACTGCTTGAGCGCTGACGGGCACCTTTAATATCTTTACTTCCAAATCGATAAGTACAGGTTAAACGGAACACCTGACTCTCCCATCTTTCATTAACTATGTAGTTTTGTGAAGGAATAGCGCTGGTAATCTGGCTTTTCTGCAATTTAAAGATATCATTAGCAGCAAACTTGATATTCAATTTATTGTCCATAAATGACTTGCTTGCACCAAGGTCGATTCCATACTGAGGCGCAAGCAACAAAGTTCCATAAACCTGTTTCGATTGGTAATAACCCGACCATTCAAATTTGGTGGTGGAGTTCAAGCTGATCGTCTGACTGGTATTCAGGTTAAATGCAGTTCTTCCGCTTTTATAAGGAAGACCCAGCAGATCAGGGGTTTGGAATTTGTTATAATAGACTGTCAGGTTGTTATTACTGCTCCACCATTTCGTAATCTGTACCGGATAACTCATGTTCATGTTATAGGAATCCTGTTTGGCCAGGTTCTGAACGGAAATAAAAATCGTCTTTTTAGTGGTATCCGTTAGCAGAACTTCCGTCATCACATCATTGGTATGGCTATATCCGAAAGTCACATTTAAGCTCTTTTTAAAGGAATAAGAAAACTCAAAGGAATTGGTATACTGAGGTTTCAAAAATGGATTTCCCTGTCTGAAGGAATACAAATCAACATAATAGACAAAAGGATTTAAGGATCCGTAATCCGGACGGTCAATCCGGCGACTGTAAGATAAACCAACCTCATGATCTTTGGAGAGTTCCTGATTGATAAAAATGCTGGGAAAAAGGTTAAGGTAATCTCTTTTCACCACTTTCTGATCTGTTACGGAATTGCCTTTAGAGTTGGTCTGTTCCAGCCTCAGCCCTAACTGTACCGTTGTGCTTTTAAATTTCTTGTTTAAGTTGGCGTAGGCAGCATTGATATTTTCATCGTATAGAAATTGGTTGCTTTTACCGGAATCACTGGCCCACTGGTTGTTATTAAAGTTCTCAAACAGGAAATTGTTGTCTGTTTGCACAAAGCTTGTTTTCAGGCCCAGGTCCAATTTCATCTCTTTATTAACGGGTAAAGTATAGTCGACCTTTCCGCCCCATATTTTTACGATGGAAGGGGAAGCATTCCTGAAAATATAGGCAGGCTTTAAAGGCTGACCTGAAGCATCTTTATACATGTTATTAAAAACGGTGTTCTGCTTTCCGTAATAGCGGGAGTAATCCACATCTGCACTGATTTCCTGACCAAGGGTATCCAATGTTCCTTTGTAATTCAAGTTATAGGTAATCCCGGTGTATTTCCGGGTATTGGTATTTGGTGCAACTACAGACGAATCCGTCTTTCCTGGCTGGTCTCCAATCAGGGTTAGCACATCGGCGGCATCATTTCCATTGGTATAATAACCATTCAGAAAGAAACCAAGGGTATGCTTATCATTTATAAAATAATCGATCCCCGCTTTATAATTCCGGTTGGTTCTTTTGCTCTCTGTATGGCTGGTTTGATCAAAATACGTCGGCTTTGTAGTAGTACCATTTACCCGAACAATATCTGTTTCATTAAAACGCTTATGTAAACCATAATCTATGTTCCCGAAAACATTGAACTTTTTCTCTCTGTGGTTCATGTTCAAGCCACCATTTACTTTATAATTGGAACCATAACCCGCTCCGGCAGAAGCAGTACCATTCGTTCCATAATTTCTATTTTTCTTTAGCTTGATATTGATGATCCCGGAATTCCCTGCCGCATCATATTTAGCAGAAGGATTGGTAATCAACTCGATAGACTGGATTGCGTTCCCTTCTGTAGAACGGAGCAAATTTGCCAGCTGATCCGCTGATAAATACGTTGGTTTTCCATCAAGCATTACATTTACCCCTTGTTTTCCCCTCAAACTGATTTTACCGTCTTTATCTACGGTTACTCCGGGCGCTTTTTGCAAGATCTCCAGCGCTGTATTTCCCGCAGCCAACACACTGTTTTCAATATTCAATACTGTCTTATCGATCTGTCGCTCTATTAGTGGCTTCTGTTTTACGATCTCTACCCCCTTCAACAGCTTTGCATCCGTTGCCAGTTGTACCTGACCAACTTCGTATAGCTTGCGTTCGGCACCAATGGCGTAAGGCCCTTTGAAGGTTTTTTTATAGCCCACTACATAAATGGCAACCAAATACTTTCCAGCATTCAGGCCTTTAAATTCATAAGTTCCATTATCTCCTGTGAGTGTACCTTTTACCGCAGTAGAGTCTTTTGCATTGAGCAGGCTGATGGTCGCATAAGGAAAGGCTTTCTGATCTTCATCCAATACCTTACCGGATATTTCTCCTCTGATCTCCGTTGTTTGCGCTTTTACCGAAGTAAAAAACAGGAAAGCAAGACCTAAACTGAGGAAGAAAGAAGTGTATATTTTCGTTTTCATACAGACATAATTTTGCCACATACGCTTTTAAGCATATCCTGAACGTATGTGAATGGTTGTTAATGATTAGGGGTTATCTGTACATAAGACAAGCTTCTAAAGCAAAACGTTACACAGAAACAGAAAATATTTTGATTATTTTGTAAAAAAGCTGACTAAAGCTAGTCCAGCGTTGTTTTAGCAATCCGGAATCCCTGGTTGCTAAACGATGCATGAGGACTTACCCTTCCAATATCTACAGAATTAAAGAATCCGCAGGAATTCCTGCTGCACCACCAGGATCCTCCACGGGCATGTACTACCTTCCGCTTTTTAGGATCATTCTTTAAACCGCCTTCACAGAACTCAAACACATTTCCATACATATCGTATAATCCGAAAGCATTGGCTTTAAAACCAGCCACCGGCGAAGTATACATATATCCATCCGAAACATCTGCAGTCAGGTGGTCCCGGGCATTCCAGATATTGGCATAAGTCCCGATTTGCTCCTGATCTTCGCCCCAGAAATAGGTACTTTTAGCGCCTGCACGGGAAGCAACCTCCCATTCATCCAAAGTAGGTAACCTTACTTTTGCCCATTTACAATAGGCTTCGGCATCTGCATAGCTGATGCTGGTTACCGGGTGATTCATTTTATTTTCAATTCCTCCTCTTCCTTTTCCATTGGGAAAGCGCCAAAAGGCAGTGCTATCTCTAAGCCATTTGAATTCAGCCAGTCCCGGTTCAAAAACCATCGCATTTCCCAATCGCTCTGCATCGGTTTTATAGCCTGTAGCCCTGACAAATTCCTCAAACTGAAGGTTCGTCATTTCTGTCTTCCCAATATAGAAAGCCGCAAGACTGATCTTTCTTAAAGGGTTGAGCTGATGGGTCTGTCCGCCGATAGAATAGGTCCCCGCAGGAATTTTCACCAAACCACTATCCGGTTGCGCTTTCAGTTTAGAAAATGAAACCGTCACCAGCAGTACACTTACCAACAAACATAAACAGGTTTGGGAGCGCAGCAGAAAAATTGCTTTATTTATGCCCATTGTAAAATGCCGTTGCCCGGTTGATGATCAGTTCTTCATTGGCTTTATTGTGGTCGATAAAACTAAGATAGGTGCTTTTTGAGCCATATAATTTGACAAATGAAGCGGAGGTCATAAAGGGTTTATATTCTCCTTTTTTCATCAGTAACATCAGCACAGTTAAAATATCATAATCTTTCTGGTCGCGCTTATAGGTTTCGATTAAGAAAGGAATGAGCGCTCTTCCATTTACCTGAACAATAGCGGCCTTATAATTTAAGCCAACCCTATTTGTCCGGCTAACAGATGCCTTGATCAATGCCAGTACAGAATCTCTGTTGCTAACGAGAAAATTTTCCTGTCTTTCGCTCCAGGCAGCTTCGTCAAAAGCATCAGGAAGATTTCCGAATATTTTTTTATCCTCGTCGAGAATAGGTGGGCTCACGTCGCAATTCTGACTGGAAACTTCTGCATGAATCATGTGGTAAGTAAACTTTTCCCTAAGTGAGAGCGCCATATAAGCTTTATTGCTCAAGCCAGAGATTCCATTATCCCCATCATTTTCCAGGTATACGATTCCGCTAATCAGCTTTTTTACTTTCGCCAATCCATAAGGAGGAATCGTAGTTTTTTGCCGGTATTTATGGTAAGCCTGACTGCTTGCACTGGCTTCTTTCCAGGGAAGTTCTTCCTGCGAAAAAGCAGTAACAGGAACCAATGAGGCCATAAAAACGGCCATTAGAGAGCTATTTATTATTTTCTTAAAGTATAAGCTTGTCATATTGCGTTAAATAGAAACCTAAAGGTATTCTTATTTTTCGGCATAATAAATAAACGCAGGAGGAAGATTCAAGAAGGTAAATTCGCAATGCACCTGCTCAAATTTCCTTTTGATCAATGCCAGGTCTGTTTTACAGTATTGAAACTGAATGTAACAACCTCCTGGTTTTAACAACTGATAGCAGTCGTTCAGGAGCCTTGCTTTTTTGAGCCCTCCCATATTCGCCAGTGGCAATCCTGAAATGATGTAGTCCACACTTCCCGCTTTGAAATACTGCGTAATGTTCATTACATCATCATGAATGGGAACAAAACGGTAATCTTCTTCTTTTTTCAATTCCTCAAAAAGTACCGTATTCATTTCAAACCCTGACAATTTCGAATGAGGATTCATCTTATCCAGCAGGTGTCCGGTGATACTCCCCTTTCCTGCCCCCAGCTCTACCAGCTGAAGTGACTTTTCAAAATCAATAAACTGCATCATTTTCCGCGCCAGGTAAGGGGAACTCTCAATGATAGAACCAGTCTGTACTATATTCCGATACGCTTCTTTTACAAATACAAACATGAATCACAGGTAAAGGTACAGCACCGGCGTGAGTACCATGTTTTCAAAAAAGCCGGACGATTTGAATTTACAAATTTATCCGGCTTTATGAAATATTCCTTAGAAGTTAATCAACGATTGTCCGTCGTAGGTTGCCGGGATGCCGACTCCTAAAAATTTAAGAATCGTTGCTGCAACGGCGTACAAATGTGGAGCGCCTTTAAGATCGGTCGTCTTTTTAACAAAAACAGGCGCCGTAATATTCCCCCAGCTTGCTGTAAGGCCATTCTTTGTTCTGATTGGCAGCGCAGGGAGCCCAAGGCTTCCTGCATAAACAGCACCTGTACTATCATTTCCTTTGGCATAGATCAGCAAGTCGCTTTTGTTCGGGTGATTCTCGTTCAGGTCTGTAAAAGCATAATTACTGATCGCTATTGCGTTAACCGCCGTTTTAAAAACACGGATTCCGGCGATATTACCTGTAAAATTGGGATTATAAACTCCTGTTCCATCCTGTGCAATTTTAAAAGCAGTACCGCTTTGCAGGTCTCCTACTTTGGAGATATCTCCTTGCGCAACAGGCAATCCGCCATCATACATTGTTACTTTTTGTAAAGTCCGGTCGACAACAATAGCCACATGATGCCAGTTCTGATCCCTAAGGTCAACGCCATCCACATCAAGCCTGTTCGTCGTCCCATCGCCAAAGTTTGCCCTGATTGTTCCACCATTATTTGAAATGATGATGCCTTTATTTCTGCCATTGGCCCAATTTTTATTTCCAATGATCACCGGATCGCTGTTCATAGCGGTTGCCCGAACCCTGAATTCCAGCGTAAAGCTTCCGGTGGCATTGAGGTCAAGTCCGGGTAAAGCGGGCAATTCGGCATAAACATCCTTTTGGAAATTCAGGGTATTTATCTTGTTAGGTTTGGTTTCTATCGTGATTTCAGGCTCACCTGCAACGAGCTTTGGCGCAATGGCTTTATTGTTCAGGATAATAAAAGCATTTTGCTCCTTATAGCCGCTCCCTCCATGGGAATTATCGCCACCATGATCCGTGGCAACAACGATCAGCCAATCTTCATTTTTATAATTTGCCCTTGCTTTAAGTGCTTTGATGATCCTTTCTACGCGTTTATCTATCAGGGTAACCGCAGCAACATACTGCGGAGTTTCTGGTTTAAAATTATAGGCATGCCCCGCATGATCGACATCATCAAAATGACTGAACAACACATCCGGATTGTTGGTCCCCAATTCATTGATGAGGCTTGCTTCGGTCTGGTTGTCGTCTGCTCCTTTTATTTTAAAGCTGATGTCCTCAGTTTCAATAATTTTGTCGTTAATAGGAGCCCATGTTACAATTGATCCTGTTCTCGCTGTTGGAAGAGCCGTTTTTATGGCATGGAAAAATGAAGGATAGGTTCCAAAATCAGCATTTGCAAAAGAATTTTCATTTGCCTTATGTTTGGCCACACCTGTTCCGGTTAACAAGGCAGCCCATCCATTAGCGCTCCAGGTTGGGATTTCTGCCAATGCATTTGTACTTGTCCAGGAGCTATCCATTAAGGCTTTTAAGGTTGGTGCATTTGCGGCTGTAAGTGTTTTCCATACCAAACCGTCGATACCGATGAACAATACTTTCCTTGGCTTAGGACTAACATCCGTTCCCGGACTTTCGGTAGTGGTGTCCCGTTTACAACTGGAAATAACTCCTGAAAAACACAGGATGAGCAATAGAATAGTTTGAATTTGGTTTACTTTTCTCATAATTTTTTGTGTTTATTTTGATGACACAGCTCTTCTTTAATAGGGATGATTAAAGAGATCAGTAGGTTAAAGATAAACATTAGTTTAGCATAAGTATACATATGTTTACAAATATTAACACATTGATCATATTGGCTTTCCCGTCTTAATGCCCTGTTAACAACGGCAGTCCTGTCTCTTGAAAAAAGCGCTTAAATCACGCTGTCCTTTGCTAAGCACAGCGAAATGTCATATCTGATTCTTTCTCCTTAAACCATTATTTTCTCCTCGGGTGAAATCCTATCTTGTACTGAATATGAAAACAATATAGCACATGGAAAAACATAAATTTTGGGGAGAAGTGGCAGAAGACTGGGCCGGATTTTCTGCAGAAAAGACCTTTAACATTCCACATTTCGAGCAGGAAGTAACCGTATTTTTAGGAGAAGAGTTTGATGAGGATGGAGAAGAAATTGAAACCCCTCCAACCGTAGAAGAACTAGACGCCTATGCAGCAACCTTTTCCAGCTTTCTTGAACACCTGGATTCCACGATCATAACGATCAAAGAACAAACGTTTAACAGATACCAGAAACGCTACGCTCATTATTTTGAAGATGAAGCAAAATCCGGAGAACCGCCATTAAACCTAAACACCCCTGGCAAACATTTTCAACATTTAAAAGAAATCAACTATATCCGGATTCTGGATAATCATACCCTGCAAATCCCGATCAGGTATGGTGTAGACACAGAACACGGATTGGAGATAAGATTAGAAAACAATAAAATCGTGGCCATGGCAGGAATCGCCGAAACCTAAGCGTTAACGATCAGCAACGATAAGTCAAAATTTAATTTAAATCAGATGGCAAATCAACCAAAGATAAAAGTATGTGTAGCCGGAGCAACCGGATGGGCGGGATCAGAACTCGCTAAAGCAATCGCAATTTCGGAAGAACTGGAGCTGGTGGCCGCAATTTCCCGTCAGCATGCCGGAAAGAGTTTAAATGAAGTATTGGACATCACAGGAACCAAAATTCCTGTTTTCGCTACGATAGAAGAAGCCTTAACGGTTCCCTGTGATGTCTTGGTAGAATACACCAAACCTGACATTGCAAAACATCACATCCTGACGGCCATTGCCAAAGGGGTAAATGTGGTGGTGGGCACTTCCGGACTGAGTGATGAAGATTATGAAGAAATAGCAATCAAGGCAACAGCACATCAGCAATCCGTGCTTGCAGTCGGCAATTTTGCCATCAGTGTTGTACTGTTAAATAAGTTTGCAGAAATGGCGGCCCAATATATGTCCAACTGGGAAATCATCGATTATGCCAGCGCCGGAAAAATTGATGCTCCGAGCGGGAGTGCGAGAGAACTGGCTTACCGTTTATCACAGGTTAAAAAACAGGAATTACAGGTTCCTATTGAAAACACCCGGGGTGTAAAAGAAACCAGGGGAGCTGATTTAAATGGTACCCGGGTTCATTCCCTGAGGCTTCCCGGATTTGTGATCTCACTGGAAACCATATTTGGCATGCCTGATGAAAAACTGACCCTGAAACATGAAGCCGGCAATAGCTCTAAACCTTATGTAACAGGCGCATTTCTGGCCATCAAAAAGGTCAGCTCCTTTACCGGACTGAAAAGAGGTCTGGACAGCGTGATGGATTTATAAAAAGAACTGAGCTTTTCAACACAATAGATTGAGCTTTTTAACAAAGCGCCGTCCGCTCATCCTGTATACCTTTGCTTTAGAAAAATTCAGAACCATTAAATAACAATATAACTGATGAAAAAAGTTTGGTTTATTACAGGTAGTTCCAGGGGACTGGGACGGAGCCTTACAGCGGCGGTACTGGCCAATGGCGATTATGTTGCCGCGACAGCCAGGAAACCAGAACAATTAAATGACCTGGTTGAAAAATATCCGGATCAGATTTATCCTATACAGCTTGATGTTACAGAATACGATGAGGTCTATCAATCTGTAGTTGCTGCTGTGGCTCATTTCGGGAGAATTGATGTCCTGGTGAACAATGCCGGATTCGGCATCACCGGAGCCGCAGAGGCCTTTACCGATCAGCAAGTCCGCAGTCAGCTGGAAACCAATCTCTATGCGCCTATAGAAATCACCCGTGCAGTATTGCCGTATATGCGTCAACAAGGTTCAGGAAGGATTCTTCAAATCAGCTCTGTCGGCGGACGGGTGGGCGGACCAGGTCTGACCATATACCAGGCTGCAAAATTTGGATTGGGTGGCTTTTCAGAAGCATTGGCTAAAGAAGTTTCTCCTCTTGGCATTCATGTCACTTGTATAGAACCTGGGGGATTCCGTACAGATTGGGGTACTGAATCGATGAGTTTTGCCCGCCAAATTGCAGGATATGAACCTACAGTTGGCCGCATGTCGGAATTCCTGAGCAGTGGCAATTACATTCCCATGGGAGATCCTGATAAAGCCGCAAAAGTGATGATCGAGCTTGTGGATCATCCAAAACCACCCATACATCTGATTCTTGGAAGCGAAGCCATCTCCATCGTAAAAAGTGCTGAGGCCGCAAAAAAAGCAGAATTAGAGCAGTGGGAAAATACCAGTATTTCTACCGACCACAATGAGGCGGTAAATTTCCTGGAAAGCCCGGAGGGAAAATTAATATCCGAGCTAAAGAACTACTAAATTGCAAAACCGGGCTATTCTAAAAGACATTTTCAGGATAGCCCGATTCTGTTTACTTTTATAAAGGATTAATTCAGATGCCCCAGCAAGAAGAAAAAAAGAAACATCCGGATATTATGTTTTCCTGCTATATGCAAAAAAGCAGGTCAGGAGAACAGTTCGTTGCCGAGCATAGTCTTGGCTATAATATCTCCGGAACAATGGAGGTCTTTATTGATGGTAAAACACAAATCTTTGAAGAAGGTGAACTCCGGTTCTTCAGGAGAAACCGTTTGGCCAGATTTTCAAAACAACCTCGTCCCGGCGGCGTATTTCAATCGGTTACCATTTTTTTGGACCAGCAAATGTTACGTAGCATTAGCGCAGAACATCAACTCCAGGCCAAAGGACTTTATTGCGGAGAAAATGCACTGCTTATAAAACCTAATCCTTTGTTCAGGAATTATATGGATTCCCTGACACCTTACCTGGATGAAGCCAAGCCCGTTAATAAAGCTTTAACGAGTTTGAAGGTAAAGGAAGCGGTCATGATTTTACTGGAAACGAATCCCACACTACAGCATGTTCTGTTTGATTTCAATGAACCCGGAAAAATTGATCTGGAGGCATACATGACTGAAAATTATAAATTTAACGTCGACCTGAACCGCTATGCTTACCTGACCGGAAGAAGCCTCGCCACCTTTAAAAGAGATTTCGAAAAGATCTTTAATACCTCACCCAACAAATGGCTTCAACAGCAACGTTTACAGGATGCCTACTTTTTAATCAAAGAGAAGGGTGTAAAAGTCTCCGATGTTTACCTGGATGTCGGTTTTAAAGACCTCTCTCATTTTTCCTTTGCTTTTAAGAAGACTTATGGCATTACCCCCTCTAAACTGAGTTTACAGGTCTGATGACCTGCCTGCTTATTGGATCTCCTGCCCTGCTTAAAACAATCAGCGAAATTTCCTGTTCCAATTATATATGCGTAAATTTTTACAAAGGCTGCTTACCGGGCCGATCATCAGACTGGCCAATAAATACTCCTCCAGACCGGATCAGCAGCGGGTGCATGAAGCTTTAACATCCTTGTTCAATAAGATCCGGGAAGAACCTGGTAAACGTGGTCAGCTGATTGATTTCGACCCATCTGCCAAGCTCATTATCTTTTCCGATCAGCATAAAGGCAGCAGGAATTACAGCGATGACTTTGCCCTTTCTGAAAAGAACTACCTCGCAGCACTCCGTTATTACAATGAACAAGATTATCTTTTTTGCAGTTTGGGCGACAGTGAAGAACTCTGGAAAAATACGCTTCTCGGGGTCATCAGGAACAACAAATCGACCTTTGAGCAGGAAAAGCTATTTCTAAAAAGAAATGCTTTCATTAAAATATTTGGCAACCATGATCTCTATTGGGACAATGACCCCCTGGCAGGTTTCACCCTTGAAAAGGTGTATGGGCAAAAGATAAAAATCTATGAGGGCGTCATTCTGCGCATTCCCATTAAGGATCAATTGTTGTCGATCTTTATGACCCATGGTCACCAGGGAGATCTGCAAAGCGATGGAAACTGGTTCAGCAAATGGTTTGTTTCCAATGTCTGGGGTCCGCTCCAGGCTTACCTGCGCATCAATCCCAATACTCCGGCTTACGACAATCAATTGAAATCTGCACACAATGCCATTATGTACGACTGGACGGCAAAGCAATCTGGCCTTGCTCTGATTACCGGGCATACCCATCAACCAGTATTCAATTCTTTAACACACCTGGAACGGACCTATATCCGGCTGGAAACCGCAAAGAAAAACGCAGACCAGGCGGAAATCCAAAAGATAACAGCAGAATTGCTGGCCGGAAAAATCAGCGGAGACACCTCCCCCAGACTGGACTATTCTAAAAACACCTATTTTAATACCGGTTGCTGCTGCTTTAACGATGGAGACATTACCGGAATAGAACTGGAAGCTGGAAAAATCAAACTCGTCAAATGGAAATCCAATCCGGAATCCGGTCCTACGCGCATTGTTCTGGAAGAAACAGAATTAGAACATCTATTAGATGTCTGATCCCTCTTTCCTAAATCACGACCCTAAAGGTGAGGTTCAGTCTTCCTTTCATCGGCTTCCCGGACTTTGCAATGCGATGGTCCCAGTTGGCCTGCAAATCACCTTTCATCATCAGCAATGAACCATGCTCCAACCTTATAGAATATTTCAAACGATGATCTGTTTTGTTGCGAATGTCAAAATTACGAACCTGTCCAAAGCTGACCGAAGCGATCACCGGATGAGTCCCCAACGCCTTTTCGTTGTCGCTATGCCAGGCCACAGAGTCATTGCCATCCCGGTAATAATTTAAAAGCACACTGTTAAAAGAAATCCCGGCAATCAATTCCACTTTTCTTCGAATCATGAGCAGGTCTGCGGTCCAGGGTAAAGGCGCAGATTTCCCCAGTATGGTATAGTTATAAGCTTCCGGATCACCATACCATGCGGTTAACCTCGGCGTTATCACCTCCTTATCATACATTTTCACGATCCGATGTTTCCATTCCGAGTCCCTGATCAGCCGCTCCATCAAGCTTTCCCCCTCTTCCTGCTGGAATAGTTCCGGACGATAATCCAATAACGAGACCGGTAATCCAGGTGTTTGTCCTTCTTCCTTAAAAAAGCTTAATTGCTCCATTGTCCTATTCTTTTGAAATTCAGCTTCGCAATTTACTAAAAATATTAGTAAATTAAAACAAAAAAACAACTCCCAGAATTGTCAAAATTACCCCTCGCATTTGTCGCGTTTACACAGTTCCGTTTGCAGCTCCAATCGCTAAGTTTGTATAGACCAAAAGCAAAATATTATGGAAAAATATAACTTAGATCAGGACCTTAAAATCTTTTACGTAACCGCATCCTCCTTTCCCCAGGGGATTCCTGCAGCTTACCAGGAGCTGGGGAAACGGGTTCCTTTAAGCATAGGTCGGACACTCTATGGCATTTCAAGACCAGAAGGCGGCCCCATCATTTACCGGGCTGGTGTAGAAGAATCTTATGAAGGGGAGGCAGAAAAATATGGTTGTGATTCTTTAATTCTGAAAAAAGGGACTTATATCAGTTCTGTCATGAAAGATTACATGAAAGCGCCGGAACTCATTGGCTGTGAATTCAAAGCACTACTGGACAGCCCGGGTCTGGACCCAGAGGGCTACTGCGTCGAAGTATACCTGAGCAATGTTGAAGTCCGATGCATGATCAGAATGGAAGCTTAACTATTGCTGAGTTCATAAAATCGGGCTATCTTCATCAAATGAGAACAGAGAAAGAGAAAATGATTGCAGGCGAGCCTTATCTCGCCGGAGATGAAACATTGACACAAGAACGTTTGCATTGTAAACAGCTATTGTATGAACTCAATATAAAAGAATACATCATGAGCGAAAAAGGAAAAGCCATTTTAGCCCGGCTGATTCCCAATGCGCCTAAAAGTTTGTATATAGAACCTCCTTTCTTTTGTGATTACGGGTACAACATCTTTTGCGGAGAGAACGTCTACTTTAATGTGAACTGTGTGGTATTAGATGGTATGCCGGTTAAGATTGGCAGCAATGTATTTTTTGCACCTGGTGTACAGCTCTATACCGCTTCTCATCCTTTAGATGCAGCACTGAGAAAAAGTGTGGAATTTTCTAAACCCATTACTATTGGCGACGATTGCTGGATTGGCGGTGGAGCGATCATTTGTCCGGGAGTAACGATTGGAAACAGGTGTGTGATTGGCGCTGGTTCGGTAGTGACCAAAGACATTCCTGATGATTCCCTCGCTGTGGGAAATCCCGCACAGGTCAAAAGAAAGATAGTTCCTGAAGATAAATAAATGAAGAAAGGGCTGATCATAAATTGATGATACAGCCCCATTCTTAGTTTAGGTGGTTTTAGTAGTTCTTGTGAATCCTGGTATGGTATACGTCATCCCAGGTGATATATGGATAAAGGTTAAACTTCTTAGCCTGAACTTCAAACAGCGCCTTCAGTTCTTCCAGCTTTGCCGGATTTTTCTTTGCAAGGTCGATGCGTTCGTTAAAATCTTCATTCAGGTTATACAGCTCCCATACATTCTCCACATAGTTTTTCGGAAGTCCTTCTTTGTTGTTCGACAAATCCAGCAAGTCCGGATGATAAGAAAGTGCAGCCTTCCAGCCATCTTTATAAATCGACCTTGCGCCAAAAATATAATAGTGCTGAATGCGGTGTTGTGAAGCTGCTTTTGCGTCATCAAAAGAATAGACCAAGGAGGTTCCCTGAATCGAATCCTGTTTAATCCCTCTGATGTATTCCGGTGCTTTTATACCCGTATATTCCAATGTAGTTGGCAGCAAATCGATCACATGACCATATTGGCTACGGATACTGCCTTTGTCTTTTATGCCTTTAGGATAATAAACGATCAATGGATTTCTCGTTCCTCCTTCGGAATTTGCATCTTGCTTCCACTGTTTGAAAGGGGTGTTCAGGGCCTGTGCCCATCCTAAAGGATAATTACCCTGGATCGATTTGGGTGTTCCGATCTCCCCTGAAGCTTCCAGATTGTGTTTAATAATTTCCTGCTGACTCAGCTTATTGGTCGCCCCTCTTGGTAAATCTATTGTCCCGCTGAAGGTTCCTTCTTTACTCGCCCCATTGTCGCCGATGATCACAAAAACCAGGGTATTTTCCAATTGTTTGCTGGCCTTCAGGTAATTGATCACCCGACCAACTTCATGATCGGTATAACTCAGATATCCCGCATAAACCTCCATGAAACGGGCATATAGTTTCCGTTCCTCTTCAGGAAGCTTATTCCAGGCTTTTATATTTGAATTGCGTCCGGGCAAGACCGCATTGGCGGGAATAATTCCCAGTTGTTTTTGTCTTTTGAACACCTCATCTCTGAAAACATCCCAGCCTTTATCAAATTTACCTTTATAAAGGTCGCTCCATTCTGTAGCCACCTGATGTGGGGAATGGGTGGCACCGGGTGCATAATACAGGAAGAAAGGTTTCCCTGAATTGGCCTTTTGTTGTCTTTCAATAAAGCTGATTGCCTTATCAGTGATCTGCTCATTCAGGTGTCTGCCATCCGGTTGAACATGTGCATTATCTTCTACCAGATCGGGTTTATACTGATCCGTTGCAGAGCCCAGGAAGCCAAAGAAATGATCAAAACCTTTTCCGGTTGGCCATCGGTCAAAAGGTCCTGCATCTGTGGCGTCCTCATCAGGTGTCAATCCATATTTCCCTACCGCAAAGGTATTGTATCCACTCTCGCGGAGGATTTCGGCGACCGTACCTTTATCCGAAGGGATGCGTCCATCATAACCTGGAAATCCGGCCGACATTGCCACATGCGCAAATCCACCCATGTGTACAGAATGACTGTTCCTACCCGTCAGCAATGCGGATCTTGTCGGCGCACATATTGCCGTCGTATGAAAATTGGTATAGGTTAATCCCTGATGTGCAAGACTATCAAAAGTAGGGGTACTGATCACTCCACCCAATGTACTGGTGGCCCCAAAGCCCACGTCATCGAGTAAAATCCAGAGGACATTTGGTGCCCCTGCCGGAGCCTTCACCGGCTTTGTCCAGGATTCTTTGGAATCGGCCAGGGTCCTGCCGATAATGCCCTGAAAGGCCTGCTGTTGCTGTGTTATATTTTGTGGATAGCCCTCAAGATAGCTAAACGCGCTGCCCAGGAGGATCCAAGCCGTAATGATTCTTCTTTTCATGGATTAATTTTCTAATTGCTTTTTGCCGGTTCTGTTTGATATTGTGCAACAACGGCTTCAATTTCCGCTGAGGTCGATTGTCCTGCTTTCTTCCAGATTTCTTTTTTATGGTGATACAAGACTAGTGTTGGAAGCTGATTAATTTTCAATGCTTTGAGTAGTGCCGTCTGGTCATAGGCTTCAATCCTTACTATTTTAGCGGAAAATCCTGCTTTCTTTTCCAGCGTGTCCAGCACAGGAATCAGTTTCCTGCAGGCGCCACAGTATTTAGAGCCAAAGTCTACCAATACAAAGTCTGAAGATCCAGTTAAGGTCTGAAACTGAGCAAGGGATAGCGATACGCCTTTCTTCGCATGGTTTACGATTGGATATCCTGAACCGATCCAGTTGGCAATTCCACCCGGAAGCACGATTACTTCTTTGAAGCCTTTTTCTCTGAGTTCTTTTGCCAGGGCTACACTTCGGCCATTGGCAATGGAGTAAACAAAGGTGGGTTTCGCTTTAGATAAAGCCGCGATGTCTTTTTCGTGACTGGTGGAGGCAGGATCAATATTGATCGCCCCTGATAAGTGATTCTGTGCAAATTCTTCAGCGGTTCTTGCATCCAGAATCTGCGCATCCGCAGCTTTTGATTTTGTGGCCAATGCGGCAAGTGAAGAAGATCGTTCTTTCGCAGCTGATGAAAACTGCTGGGCTTTAATGAGGCCTCCCCACAGGAGGAGCATCATTAAAAAAAGATGTTTTAAGTGTTTCATTTTTTGTCGATTTAGGTTGTCAATGATCATTTGATTTTATTCCAGTCCTGAACCCCAACTTTGGCGGCCCATTTCAGGTATTTTTGCTCCAGTTGTCTGACCTTCCCCGGATACTTCAGGGCAAGATCATTTGTTTCCGTTCGGTCTGACTTCAGGTTGTACAGCTCCCAGGGCGCATTGAGTTCAGCAACGAGCTTCCAGTCCTGCTCCCGAACTGCCCGGCTTCCTTCATGCTCCCAGAATAGTGTAGCATTCACTCCTTCTTTTTTTCCTTTTAAAACCTTTAACAGGCTATGTCCGGGCAATGCGGTCAGGGCGTTCCCTTTAAACAAACCCGGATATTTTACCCCCGTAAGTTCCAGAATGCTGGGTAAAATATCGATGAGGTGTGCAGGCTGTTCATTTAAAGATCCCGACGGGATTAAATCCGGATACCAGGCAATAAAAGGACTGGAAATCCCTCCTTCATGCGTATTTTTCTTGAACAAACGAAATGGGGTGTTGCTCGCATTTCCCCAGGGTGCTTCATAACTGTCTATGGAATTTACACTTCCCGGCTTTCCGTTTTTTTGAATGACATAATTCCAGTTTTTCACTTCATCGGCACTGCCTCCATTATCAGAAAGAAAGATCACCAGTGTGTTTTTATCTCTTTTGATCTCTTTCAGTTTATTCAGGATCTCTCCTATTCCTGCATCCATGCGGTCAATCATGGCCGCATAAATCGCCATGCGTGTATCCCAACTGTCTTTTTCTTCCGCAGATAAGGATTTCCAGGCTTTTGCATTTTCGAACCTTGGCGATAATTGCCATTCCTGCTTGATCAAACCTGAGGCCCGAAGTTTCCGATAACGTTCCTGTCTCAATTCATCCCAGCCAGACAGGTACCGGCCTTTATATTTCGCGATGTCTTCCGGCAGGGCCTGAATTGGCCAATGAGGTGCATTGTAGGCTACATAAAGAAAGAATGGATTGGGTTTATCCTTGATCTCGTCCAGAGATTTCAGCGCGAAATTGGTGATGGCTTGTGTGAGATACAACGAAGTATCCTGACGCTGAATTTCCTCTCCGTTCAACTGGAAAGTGACCGTTCTTCCATCGTTATACAATGGCTGGGAATTAAAATAACTGCTGCCATTGTTTTGCAGCGTGAAAGATTTATCAAATCCCCTGTTCAGCGCAAAAGCCGAAGGAACCAGGCCCACATGCCATTTTCCGGAAACTATCGTTTGGTATCCCTGCGGTTTCAACAACTCCGCAATCGTCGCGCTATGTTTACTCAGGTATCCCTGGTAAGCTTCCGTTCCTTTATTCTGAACCATATCCCCCACTCCGGCCTGATGCGGGTAAAGACCTGTCAGCAAAGAAGCGCGGGAAGGGCAGCACCTTCCGGCATTGTAAAACTGATTTAAGATCATTCCGTCTTTTGCCAGTTGGTTTAATGCCGGAGTATGGATCTCCGAACCAAATGCACCAATATCAGAGAAGCCGAGATCATCAGCGAGAATGATCAGCACATTGGGCTTATTCTTCCATGTTTCAGTTCGAAAAACACCTGGCTCCCGGCTTCCCGATTGCGCGAAACCTGAACAAATATTCAGTCCAAAAAAGAGAACCGTCAGGAAATGGATTCGTTGATTCCTCATTGTTGCTTCATAAAAAGGTTTACCACCCCGGATTTTGGATGAGTTTAGTATTCAAATCGATTTCCTGTTGAGGAATTGGAAAGAGCAGATGTTTTGGAACAGAGACATTGACTTTTCCTACTTTCTTTAATGCATCTTCCAGGATAATTTTTCCGGCCCCATCTTTCTCCCTGATCAGGTCAAACCAGCGTTGGTTTTCCCAAACCAGCTCCAGACGACGGTCAAGGTATAGCGCTTCCCTGAATTGATTTTTGGTTAAGCCGGACAATGGTGTTAAACCTGCCCGTTCCCGCACCCGGTTATAAGCCGCATAAGCTTTCGCTGTGGGTCCGTTCAATTCATTTTCTGCTTCTGCCAGGATAAGCAATACTTCCGAGTATCTGATCACAGGTACATTGGCAGCAGATTCACTGAGGTTCGAAGATTGGTTTGGATCCCAATATTTATTGAGATAAGGGATGGAATCTCCCGGAATAGATTTATCATTTAAATCTCCATACCACTTGCCATCGGTGCCCAGGAAGTGGGTTACAAAACTGCCATTCTTCTTTCTCTTATCATTGGCTTCGTAGAGTTTATAGATGCTGAAAAACTTATCCGTTCCCTGGGTATAAAACCTCACCTGATCGGTATAAGAACCGACCATTCCCGGAACACCTGAGCGCGCACCCCGTGGTGCCTGATTATTTCCCTGGCTCAGGGAATTAGATTTGAACTGTGCAGAAAAGATATGTTCTTTCCCATTTTTATACGCAGGAAGAAAGACCTGTGCATAGTCTGCAAACAAATCATAGCGGTAAGGACTCGATCCGGCGGCGTAAGGAAAAGCTCCGGTCACCTCTTCTGCTTTTGCCACTGCGTCAGTCCATTTGCCCTGCGTCAGGTATACTTTCGACAACAATGATTTTGCCGCGCCAGCGGTGGCTCTTCCGATATCCACTCCGGTATAGCTGTCCGGTAAGGCCAATGCCGCTTCTGTAAAATCCTTTTCAATCTGGACATATACCTCAGCCACCGTGTTACGGGCGATCTGGAAATCCGAGATGCTTACTCCAGGCTGGTCGTGCAGGATCAACGGTACTCCGCCAAACAAACGAACCAGGTTAAAATAATACAAGGCCCTCAGGAGTTTAGCCTCTCCGATCAGTCTTTTTTTAAGGGCATCTGTCAAAGCCACATCTTCAATTTCCGGAACCTTATCTATGGCAACATTTGCCTTTTTTATCCCGGCGTAATGTTGTTGCCATAACTGCAGCACCCTCAATCCCGTAGAAGAATGATTGAGTACTGCCTGGGAACGCACATCCGCATTGGTTGCTCCGGGTCCCGGATCAATGTCGTCAGACATAAAGTCCATCCCGGTAGCAAACAAAGTATTGTATGGAGTTTGAACGGAAGGCCCTCCTGAGTTTAAAAGGAAATACGCTGCATTAACCGCGTTTAAGGCGTCTGCTTTTGTCTTATAGTATTCTGCTGCGGTAATAAAAGCTCCGGGATCTTCTTTTAGTTTAGCGCAGGAACTCAGTACAGCAAGAGCAATCAGGAATGAAAAATATTTGAGGATATTCATTTTCTTATTTTATATAGGATTAAAAGGAAAGGGACGCACCAGCCATGATGGTCTTGCTATTGGGATACACGCCGTTGTCTACACCCGAATTAATCGCCGACTGTCCGTTAAAGTTCGCTTCAGGATCATAGCCCGTATAATTGGTCCAGGTCCAGAGGTTCTGTGCAGAAACGTAAAACCTCAGGTTTCTTAACCTCGCTTTATTTAAGACTTTTTGAGGTAAGGTATAGCCGAGGGAAAGGTTCTTTAAACGCAGGTAAGAAGCATTTTCAATAAAGCGGTCTGCAATCGTTACTGCCGGATCGGTATAGGCACTGTGCACATCTGTATTGGTATTGGATGCAGAATATCGGTTCAACAATGTACGGGGGGCATTTGTATAACCCGTTCCCAATTCCAAAGTACCCCTGTTCTGGTTGTACAGTTTATTTCCATAGGAGGTTTGAAAAAAGACAGACAGGTCAAATCCCCGAAAGCTAAAATTATTGGTTATACCACCCGTAAATAAAGGCTGGTTGGAGATGATGAACCGATCGCCGGCCTGGGTAATGACCCCATCTCCGTTTTTATCTACATATTGTTGTCCGCCTGCAACTTTATTCGAAGAAGGCGTTAAAGCCTTTCCAGGAGGAGTTCCTGCAGGAATCAATCCATTTGTTTTATAGACAATAAAAGAACCGATGGGATAACCCACTGCAGCAATAGAAGGTAAGGAGCTGTCCGGAATGATCTGGTTCACCTTATCCAGGCTCAGCACTTTATTCCTGTTCACCGCAAAAATCACATTGGTTCCCCATTTGAAATCCCCCACCAGGTTTTTAGTATTGATGCCCAGTTCAAAACCCTTATTCTCTACGGCTCCGATATTTTGATAAATCTGACTTTGGAGGGTCGAGAAATCCAGTAGTCCACTTGTTGCAGGTACGGTAATGTTGTACAACAGGTCTCTTGTTTTCTTATAATAGACATCTGAAACCAGGCTAATGCGGCTATTAAACAGAGACAGGTCGATTCCCAGGTTGTACTGTGCTGTTTTTTCCCAGGTCAGGTTAGGATTGGCATTTGTACCCGGAGCAAAGCCAGATACATTATTGCCATTGAAATTATAACGGTAAAAAGTTTCTCTCGCAAAGGATTGATAAGCGGGAATTTCCTGATTTCCAGTCAGCCCGGCACTAAAGCGAAGCTTTAGGTTGGAAATGTAGTGATGGTCTTTCAGGAAACTTTCTTCGGTTACGTTCCAGGCGATGGCAGCCGAGGGAAAGGTCCCCCATTGATGGCCATCCGAAAAACGGGAAGAGCCATCTGCACGAAGGGTCAGGGTTAAAAGATATTTATTCGCATAACCATAATTTACCCTCGCCAGAAAGGAATTCAGTGCGGTAGCATAGGACGATGAAGAAGGCGTTTGAGAAGTGATCCCTGAAGAAAGGTCATTAAAACTCGTTCCATCTGAAGCAAAACCCGCCGCCGCAGCAATCGCGCCTTTGGTCACCGCAGCTTCCTGTGTAAAACCAATTAAGGCGTTAAGGTTGTGGATCTCATTGATCTTCTTCGTATAGCTCAACGTATTTTCATTGAGCCATCGGGTGGTAAACAAACTTCCTACCTGTCCAAGGCCGGAAACGCCCGTACCTTCGTATACGGTAGAAGGCAAATACCTGTTTTGTTTATTGTCGACGATCAGAATACCTGCAGAAACCTTGGCTTGCAGGCCTTCAATAATCCGGTAGTCTGCGGAAGCATTTCCCAGGACCAGATTGGTGCGGGTTTCGTTCAGCTGGTGGTATAAAGTATTGATCGGATTGCCATAAGCCCCTTCAAAAGGGCTTTTCAGGTAAAAAGAACCATCGGGATTATAAAGGGGAACTGCCGGAGACATCAGCAATAAATTGGGCACCACTGCCTGAGGAGCAATCTGTGCTTTAGAATTGCTTCCGGCAATGTAGGAAACGATTTTCAAGCGTTCATTGTATTGATGTTCTACATTTAACCGGCCTGAATAACGGTTAAAATCTGTGTTTTGCAAAACCCCTTCCTGCTTGAAATAATTTCCGGAAAGGGCAAATTTTGTTTTTTCAGAACCCGTTAATACGGAGATGTTATGACTTTGAACCGGAGCGGTACGAAAAGCAGCAGCCTGCCAATCCGTTCCGGTCCCCAATGCGTCAATCTGAGTCTGGGTATAATAAGGTGCTTTTCCCGCATTGATCAGCGCATCATTTCTGAGCGCCCCCCATTCAGCAGCATTGAGCAAAGGAAGGGTTTTCACCACTTTTTGCGAACCATAATAGCTATCGAAATTAATAGATGATTTCCCTGCCGTGCCCTTTTTTGTATTGATGATGATGACGCCGTTGGCCCCTCTGGAACCATATATAGCGGTAGAAGAAGCATCTTTCAAGACGTCAATCGACTCGATATCTCCCGGATTTATCGCAGAAAGCAGGTTAATTTTTGGTCCGTTACTCACTCCGGCATCCGCCAGTTTTTCATCATTATAAAAAGGAAAACCGTCAATCACGTATAGCGGCTGCGAACCAGCAGTAAGCGAGGCGGAACCACGAACCTGTACGCTTACCCCTCCTCCTGGTTGTCCGGTAGATTGCGTGACCTGAACTCCGGGAATAGATCCTTGCAGCAAGCGCTCCGGAGAACTCACCGGCTGTCCTTTTACTTCTTCCAGTTTCAGAGAAGAGACAGATCCCGTCACATCTTTTCTGCGTTGTGTTCCATACCCCACCACCACCACATCGTTCAGGTTGTTGCTGATCTCTTTTAATAAGACCTCTACCGGGCTTCCGGTAACATTCAGCTCGATCCTTTCATAACCGATATAGCTAATGATTAAAGTATATGGGAACTTCTGTCCTGTTTTAAAGTTGAAGCGGCCTTTATCGTCTGTGGCCACCTTATGTGTCGTTCCTTTGATCTGTATCAGCACTCCCGGCAATACCTCTTTGGTTTTTGCATCGAGCACTTGCCCCACCAGTGTAGAGTTAATAATCGGTTGATTCTCCTGCGCTTTTAGCACAAAGGGAAATAAAAAAAGCAATTGCAGGCAAAAGATGATCAAAAAAACAGCCTGTAGCGGTTTTGGCTTTTCAGTAAATGAAGCGGAAGTTTTCCAGACTCCCGGATGGGTTAAAGACAGGGCATAACGCTCCCTATCCTCAGCAAGGTATTGCATATTTGTAGGATTTAAAATGACTTGATTCGAACAGGTCCAACGCCAATTGATTTCCTGATCTTTATACTATTAATCGTTAGGGATGTAGGGTTTGTTTGCTTTATCCTGCCGCTGCCGGTACTTTTTTCAAGACCAGTTCCTGCTCTCCGTTATTTTGATGAACAGCTCTGATCGTTAACAAATCTCTTTCTTCGATCGGAATATCCTGTTTCACAATGGGTCCATCTGCTGCCAGTTCACTTCCCGCCACATTGGATTTAAAGATAGGCCATAACAATTGCGCATACCATGGATCTCCTTCGTAATGAGAAATCCCATAAGCGGAAGGATATTGTCTGGAGATATGTGCCGTTCCAAAGATGACATCCCAGAGGAAAAACATGTTTCCAAAATTTCCCTTATAATAACCTACCCCATCATCTGTGGTTGCTGCGTGATGTGCATGGTGGGTGGCAGGTGTCGAAATCAATCGTTCCAGGACCCAGGCGATCGGATGCAACACTTTATATTTATAAAAAGGCTTGTCCCATGGAATGCTGGAATGGGCCAATGTGGTGATGGTACTTTTAATCGCCCCTACGATAATTCTTGGTGCTCCCAATCCCAGATAAACGAGAATCGTGGTCACATAAGTTTGAGAAAAGAACAAGGTATACAATGCGTTCTGGCGACTGGCCATTGCCATCCCCATATAGGAAGCCGAGTGGTGGGTACGGTGAAAGCGCCACAACCAGGGAATTTCATGGTGCAGACGATGATACCAATATTGGGTCAGGTCATCTGCAATCGCGATAATGAGCAATCCCCAACCGAAGGAGACCCAGTCGAACTCGTTCCTCAATGCAGGAATTACCGCGGGTAAAAACTTCAATCCGAAGAAAGCAATGGCCGGTCGGATGACCAGTTTCGGTAAAACAAAGCAGGCGATGTCTACCAACTTTTCATTTTTGTTCCAGCGTTTTTTATATAAGCCGAAAGAGAATTCCAGGACCCCTAAAATGAGGACCAATACACTGAGTCCATAACCATTCAGGTTATCGATCACTTGTTGGATAATTTTAATCATGTTATTGGTTTATTTGGTAGTTTATTTGGTGGATTGTTTAGGGTTTAATCAGTTGGCCGACTTTAGTTGTTTTCTTTAACCAGGGCCGTTGCCCGGTAAAATAAAAGGTAAAAAACATCAGCAGTATGGGTAGTGCATAGATAAACAGGCTCAGGAAGATGTTCCTGATGATTCTTTTCTTTACTGATTCTTCAATTTTCATAAGCGTGTTTTTTTAATGGTTACCATCATGATGACCTCATGATCTTATTTAAGGTTTAAGGTGCTGACCTGCGAAGCAGGCTGATTTGTTAAAATTTTCTGGATAAGCCAAAGGCCTCCTAAAAGAATGACCAGTGGAACGGTAGCTACTACAATTCCCACTGCAATCTTCTTTCCGATCAATTGTACGTCTGAAATGGTCATATGTTGATTTTTTGGTGTGACAGGAAACAGCAAGCCATGGCAATAGCCTTCAACATGAAATTTCATGATGCTTTTTGAACGGCTGTTCTTTTACTAAATATTAAGTGCTTTTTGGGCTGTCGGGAGGGTACAGCAGGTTAACAGCAACAACAGCATCCTGCCTTAGAAAGGGAGGACATCAAATATTCATTTGCAATAATGAATTTTAAATCGGGATGTAGGTTTAAACTTAACATCGTTATACTGTGTGAGTTATATTGTTAATACAAATATAGAATTTGAATCCAACAATACAAATTAATTCTACTAAATAAGTAGAATTAATTTAAGAATCAGGTGAAATTCAGCCATGATCATTTACAAAAATGAATTAATTAACTTTGATCAGGTTTAAATGACAAGATTGGATCAGGTCCAACGCCAAAATGAGCACCTGGTTTAGTTATTAATCCTTAGGGGAATACTTTGTATTCCCCTTGTTTTCATGATCAAAAAATCAGCTTATAATTTGCTCAGTATTTTTTTATCGATATAAAAAGTTCCGAAGGGAATAAAGCAGGCAAGAATTACCTTCCAGGTAGTTTCCCTGAACTTCCAGTTATATTCAACACCAACACTTAAAGTGTTAAACATAAAAAGAAGAAACAACATGCCATGAACAGGACCCAGAATTTTTGTAAATGCCGGATTGTCCATTCCATACTTTAAAGGTGCCGCAACGAAAACAAGCAGCAGAAGAGAGATTCCTTCCAGGTAACAAATAAGGCGTAAACGTCCAATTGGTGTGGTCAATAAAGATTTCATAAGCTATCTGAAATAAGGTCTGTTCGCAAGCGGAGAAAATGGCCAGGGGATGGCGATGAAAATAATCAGCAAGGCAATGACATACCAGACCAATAAGGTCTTGAATTTTTCTGTATCTCTTGCTTTCCTTTTGGCCAATGCTGATCCAATGGTCAGCACAACAATGGCAATGAGCATGAGCGTGCTGTGTATCAATCCGAAGAAGATCAAATCAAAACTCTGCCTGGCCTCATTGAAATTTTTTAGAAAATATTTTATGACCGGACTTTGAAAATATAAAGTGATCCCTATCAAAAGCTGGATATGGGCAATAGTGGCTGTCCAATGACGCACAGCATTATCACTGCGCTTAAATTCCAATTTGAAAAAATATCCTTTAAAGGCTTTATATATGGCAAGAAGCAGGCTTGCCAAAACCAACCACCTAAAGGAAGAATGTAAAAATGTAAGCGATTGATACATATTAAAATGCTGTTGCTATTTATTGCATAGCAAAAGTAAACAAAAACATACCAATTAGTATGTTTTTGTTTACAACACTATTTAAGCCCGCTCAAATAACTTTTAAGTTGCTCTAAATAAATGAGATAAACAGATCTATCATTAGTCAATTTACCTAGATTTCTAATCCCCCAATAACCCGACATCATAAAAACAGCCACCTGTTCTGCTTTTACTTCCTGCCTTACACTCCCCATTTCCTTTCCCCTTTCAATACTCATCACAATACCATTTTTCCATTGCTCAGACAAATCATTCAATGATGCAGTAAAGTCTTTGTTCCAGGGCGCCATTTCCTGAGTGAAGTTTGCAGCAGGACAACCATATTCAACGCTTAAAAAATCATTGTTCATCAGAATCTCATACATCATATCGTATAAGGTCTTCAATATATTGCCTTCAGTTTGGAGCGGTTTCATAAACGCAGCCTCAAAAGAAGGCTTCAGCAGCTCATTTATGATCGCGATGCCCATTTCATCTTTATTCTTGAAATGGTAATAGAAAGCTCCCTTTGTAACCTGAGTAGTCGCCAGTATTTCATCAATACTTGTGGTCTGATAACCTTTTACATAAATAAGTTCAAATGATTTTTGTAAAATATTCAGTCTGGTTGCCTCAGCCTTTTTCATATTAAATAACTTGATATTCGCCTAAGATATGAATTTTTGCAAACCACTGTTTTTCATTAAGCCATACCTCCATTAGCTCCGATATTCTGTGCAGTAATCCAGCTGGCTTCCTCACTGGCCAGGAACAACACCACTTTCGCGATATCTTCAGGCTCAGCAATTCTGTTGAAAGCAGACAAAGCAGTCAGACGGTCGATCACTTCCTGAGGTTTGCCATTGGTAAACAATTCGGTATTTGTCGGACCCGGAGAGACAGAGTTGACATTAATTCCTCTTGCGCCTATTTCTTTGGAGAACACACGGGTAAGTTGTTCTACTGCAGCTTTCGTGGCCACATAAGTGCTATATCCGGGAAGCATAATCCGGTTTACAGAAGTCGAAAAATTGATAATGCTCCCATTGTCGGCCAGCCTGTCCGCGGCTTCACGCATCGTATTAAAAGTCCCTTTCACATTGATATCAAATTGTCTGCTGAAATCATCATCAGTGGTATCTTTTAACAGTTTAGTGATCATGATTCCGGCATTGTTTACCAATACATCGATTTTTCCATAATGAGCAATCCCCTCATCAAACAATCTTTTTACTTCATCGGTTTTGCTGACATCTGCCTGTACGGCAATCGCATCAGTGCCTTTTTGCTTCAGCTCATTTACCGTTTGCTCCGCGGCGGCAGTACTTCCAGCATAGTTGACAATAATTTTTGCGCCTGCTTCAGCTAATTTATGTGCAATGGCTGCTCCTATACCTCTGGAAGCACCGGTGATTAAGACTACTTTATCTTTTAATGTTTTCATAATTCTTTCTTTTATTGAAGCACAAAGTTGGCACATTTGAGCAGGCAAAAAGTACTGATATTACAGCATTACATGCAAATTTTCAAGATTAAAAAAAGAGGCCATATCAAAACGATTGATACGGCCTCTCTGGCATTGATATGATCTCCCGATCGATTTATTTAAGGTCGAACCAAAGGCGGGTGGTCAATAAATCCGCACCTTGTCTGGCTACTGCCTCCTGATAATTTTTTCCATTCAGGGATTGCTCCTGCCCCGGATAGATAAACCTGAGCGGCAACTTTCCGCCCAGAACACCTGCTACTGCAGGAACGAGTTCCGGGTAATCCAGTCTGCGCCATTCCGCAAAGGCTTCCAATCCTTGTCCGAATAGCGCAATCCATTTTTGATTGCCGATAGACTTCCTGAAATTAGCAGACTCATACTGCACAGCGGCAGATTGAGTATAGGTGGCAATCGCCGCCGCTCCAACTCCATATTGCTGCAACGATGCTTCTATTGCCTGTTTGTACAATACTACGGCATCCTCATTGCTCCAGCCTCTCGCGGCTACTTCTGCACGGTCAAACAATACTTCCGCATAACTGATGATCACTGCAGGAGCAGTTGGGGCCAGGAAATAAGTCCCGGGTTTGGAGGTTTTACTGAGTCCATAATTACTGGCATCTCCGGTCAGCAATCCGTTTGGAATGCCGATATAGGTTTCTGTCGTCACATCTTTTGTTGGGCTCACAAAGATGGGAAGTCTCGGATCATTCAATGACCTTAGCTTATCGACAATAGTTTTACTCATTCTGTAATCGTCACGGGTATCAAATAAATTGCTTATCGGATTTTGATTGGGAGAAGTGGAATAGGTTAGCTGTGCATTTTCCAGATTGGATGTAATCAGGCTCCCTCCTTCTGTGCTAAGTTCGGCCAATACCGACTTTGATTTTTCAGGTTCTTTATCTGCAATCCGGAGCGCAATGCGCAAACGTAAAGCATTGGCAAACTTTTTCCAGAGTTCAATTTTCCCATTGTAAACGATGTCTCCTAAGATTGGCTTTCCGGCCACGTTCAAATCTGTCTGTGCAGATTTTAAATCGGCAAGTAATCCGTAATACACGTCTTTCTGCGCATCATAAACCGGATTCACAAAGGCATTAATCTGCACCGACTGCGAATAAGGAATATCTCCGTAAGCATCTGTCAGCAATAAAAACACCCATGACCTCAATACTTTGGCGACGCCTCTGTAATTGGTATTTCCCTGCTCATCAGCCAGGCTAACCAGTTTATTCAGATTGGTCACTCCCTTTGTATAACCAGATACCCATAATTCCTGAAGGTCATTATTGGTAAAGATATACCTGTCCGGATCTGTATATTGGATTTTCGACCAATGCTGAACGAATAACAAACTGGAATTCATGTTATTAGTTACGCCCCAATAAGTATCGGCCGTGCTTTTAATCGCTCCCGTAAGCAGGTAATCCGGTTGTGGAGTTTCCGCAGAATTTGGATTCTTATTCAAATCTGCCAGCTCGTCCTTGCAGGAGCTGAAAGATAAGACAAGAATCGTTGAAAATAGAATTGGAATATATTTGAATTTCATGGTGTTTAGAATTTAAGGTTAAGGTTGAAACCGAATGATCTTGCTGTTGGGAGACTCAAGTCTTCCAGTCCTTGTGCATTTCCGGTATTAAATGCAGTTTCCGGATCAATATTTGGCACATTTTTATGAATGATCCATAAGTTTCGTCCTACCAATGAGAAGACGGCATTCTGAAAACCTATTTTTTTAGTCCATTGTGCTGGCAAACTATAGCTGAGTTTAACCTCTCTCAATTTGATATAAGAAGCATCATAGATAAACTGCTCATCCACATTGGTAATGCCTTTATAATATTGCTGAGCAGGAACAATGCGGCCATTTTTTGTTCCATCGGCCAATACACCGTCGAAAATCATCCCATCCGTATATACCACTTCGCCTGCCGGGGCCTGTCCACCATTTGATAGGCCAACTGCTGTTCCGGAATTCACATTACCTGGAAAATAATAGCTAAGCCCACCATTTTCGGTATTTCTACCTCTTAATGTACGCTCAAGCACACCGGTATAAGTTCCGGTACGATTTGAATTGGAATATACTTTACCCCCGATTCTGGCATCCACCAGGAAGTTCAGGTTGATATTTTTATAGGTAAAGCTGTTGCTGATCCCACCAAGCCAATCGGGCGTAAACTTACCCAGATATTGTTTTGCCGGATTAATTACCGGTGTTCCTCCCGCACCGATGACAATCTGACCAGCAGCATTTCGCTGATAAGCAGTTCCAAAAAAGGTACCATAAGGCTTTCCGATCGTTGCCAATACATCAACTGTTCTGTTGCTCCCGATCGTATAACTGCTTATCAGTCCTTCTTTATCCAATTCCGTTACTTTACTGCGGTTCAGCGCATAATTCAGGTTGATGTCCCAGCTAAAGTCCTGCGATTTCACCGGGGTTAATCCCAGTTGAACTTCCAGTCCTTTATTATTGATGCTTCCGCCATTGATTAATTTCTGATTGTATCCCGTCGAAGAACTCACATTCACCTTTAAAATCTGGTTGATACTATTGGTATTGTAAACACTCAGGTCCAGCTTTACGCGGTTATTAAACAGACCGACTTCAATCCCCGCTTCAGCAGATTTAGTAATTTCCGGGAGCAGGTTTGGATTTAGTTCCACCAGACTCGCCGCCTGCTGTGGATTTCCATTAAAGGGTGCAGTAAAACTATAGGTATTGACCAGTTGATAAGGTTCTGTCGCCTTACCTACTTTTGACCAGCCCCCTCTGATTTTGGCAAAACTCAGCACTTCATTTTTTAGGTCAAAGGCTTCCGTAAGGATCAAACTTCCATTTACTGAAGGATAGAAATAAGATAGGTTTGGTCTTGGTAAACTGGAATCCCAATCGTTCCTGGCCGTTAAATTCAGGAAGGCATAATCTCTATAGCCAAGCTGTCCCGATCCAAAGGTACTATAGGTTCTTAGCTTGCTGTAAAAGTTAGAAGAAACCAGCGGATCTCTGGAATTATTTAAGGTATACAAACCATTTACCGCTAATTTAGTCGCCATCTGGTCATTCTGTTCCAGCGTATTGGTCCTTACATTCACACCCGCCAAAATGTTAAGGGAGAAATCGTTGTTGAGCTTTTTATTAAACTCTAACCTGCCTTCTGTATTGTTTTCATTTACCGTATACGCATCTTCCTGATAAGATCCGAAAGGAGTTCCGTTTGTACCGTAAGCAATTTTTATCTTTCTGCGGTCCGTATAATAGTCAGTTCCTGTTCTGAAATTTGCGGATAGTGCCTCCGTAATTTTATAGTTCAACTCTGCACTTCCAATGATGCGATCCCTTTTCTGACCCACTGTATTTTCATAAGCGATGAAATAAGGATTGCTATAATAGCTGTTGTTCCAGTTGATGTTATTTCCATTGTCATCCTTATATTTTTTAAGCTGACTGACATCTACCTGTCTTCCGAACCAGGTAAACTGAAGCATTGGCCCCGTAGCCCGTTTACCACCTGATGCTGGTAAGTTTGCCGCACTGCTTTTGACATAATTGACACTGGCATTTAAGGTCAGCTTTGGCGTAATGCGGTAAGTGGTATTCAGAAGTAAGGAGTTTTTATTTTGGGACGAATTGGGCAATATTCCACCCTGCGTCAGGTTGTTATAAGAAAAACGAACGTCTTGTTTCTCTCCAGATCCGGCGATGGCTACTCCATTGCTCAAGGCATAACCCGTTTCAAAAAAGTCTCTTACATTATTTGGATGTGCAATAAATGGTTCCGGTTTTCCATTGGTATTGAACTGAGGAATCAAACGGCCATCCAATGCCGGGCCCCAGCTTTCATCTACACCATCATTCAGGCCTCCTCCTTTACCATCCACATAGCTAAACTTACCATTTGAACCTTGGCCAAAAGCATTCTGATATTTTGGAAGCGTTAACAAATTAGAGATCGTGGTGTTCGAGTTGATACTAATGCCCAATCCCTGCTGTCCTCTTCCTGTTTTTGTTTTAATGAGAATAACTCCAGCCGCGGCCCTGGAACCATATAAAGCGGCTGCATTCGGCCCTTTCAATACGCTGATGGATTCTATATCTTCAGAATTGATGTCGGATATCGTATTGGCAAAATCTCTGGAACCGCCACTGCCCAGAAATTGAGAATTGTCTACCGGAACACCATCTACCACGAATAAGGGTTGATTCTGACTGGAAATAGAAGTTTCTCCACGGATGATGATCCTCGAAGAGCCCATGTCTCCCTGACTATTGGTGGTTTGTACACCGGCAATCTTTCCTGCCAATGAATTGATCAGGTTGGTTTCTTTAGCTGTAGAGATGTCCTTGGATTTTAGCTCCTGTGTGGCATAGCCCAATGATTTCTTGGCCTTAGTAATCCCTAACGCAGTTACCACCACTTCATTCAAGTCATTTAAAGATGGTTCAAGGCTGATCTTCAAATGACTGATTCCTGCGGTAATCCTGATTTCTTTAATGGCATAGCCAAGATAACTGACCCGAATCACATCGTTCAGGTTTGCCTGTAGGGAGAAGTTACCATTTCCATCTGTAATCGTCGCATTGTCTTTTCCTTTGATCGTTACCGAAGCTCCTGGAATTACCTGTCCGTCGGCACTATCGCTCACCACACCGGTAACTTTAACAGACTGTGCCTGGGCCGTTAGCAGGAAAAAAAAGGACAAAGCAATCCCTATAAAAATTTTGTATATTTTTAACATATTGGTTTTTAAATAAGTGTAAGAAATTTAGAATTTGGCAGGGCTAGATGCCGCAACAACACATGGGTATGGCCTTGCACATATAGCGTTCCGGTGCAGGAAGGTAAAAAGATTCAGCGCAATTGGTTTTGTAAACAAGTAATTGTAGGTTCATATGTTAACATTTTAAGTTTAAGATGCACCTGCATTTCCTTCTTTTTCTCTGATGAGGTATGGCTTGATGAGCAGCAGCTTTGTAGCTGTGAAACTGCTTATCTTATTCGCTATTTGCGAATTGGAATTAGCACCTTTTACCGGGTTAACAGGTATAGGTTGCTAAGACATCATAGGGCCATTCCCTCAGTCTTTCTGGATAAGTCGGAAGATTAAAGAAGCATCTTCGACAGCAAATATACAAATATTCTAGTAATCCTATAGGAATTAATAATATTTATTATTTCATTAAAGCAAAGCCTTTAGATAAGGATATAAAATAGCTCCTTATACCAGGTTCAAGTCCTCTTCTGAGACAATATAACTTAGCATTTCAATCATTGGAGAAACAGTTTACACAGTCTTTTCAATTATGCGGATTTTATAGCGGTATTAAATGGGAGTTGCTAGGGCCTCGACCGACCTGTAACCCATTCAGAGGCTGCCATAATAAGTCCCAGATTTATTTTAATTTCTAAAAAAGGGAAGAGCCTATATACAGCTTCTGTCTTTTCTTTGAAAAAAATTACCATACAGATATTGTTGTAACTGAAAATTAAACGTATATTCAATTACACAATTAACTTATAAATTATGGCAATCTTATCAAAAAGCGCTTTTGGTTGTCCCAATGGGAAAATCGGAAACATGGTTTACTACATGCTCAAAGGACAACCAGTCTGCAGGCTGATCGGTGAACAAGGCGAGCCGAGCATTAAACAACTGGCCAATTATCAGGCCATGAAGGTCACAATGGTTCTTATAAAACAGATGAAAGAGTTCATTACCAACAGTTTTGAACTGGAAGCGAGGGGAACCGTGAAAAATGCACACAACCTTGCGGTCTCTTACAATAAAAAACAGGCATTGCAGGGAGAATATCCTAACATCAGCGTAGATTACAACAAGGTGGTACTCAGCTATGGGGAACTTCCGGGAGCGAGGGATTTCAGCATCAGTAAAACGGAAACAGGATTGATCATAAACTGGAATCCGGAAAGCTATGCGGGAGGGCACGACGGTGATGACATCCTCATGATTCAGCTCTATTATCCCTTGATAAAAAAAGGAAGATCCTTACTGAATGCATCAAGAAGGGATTCTGCCCAGGTATTTATCCCCATAGAGGAATCGATGATTCAACAGCCCATAGAGGCATATGCCTGCTTCAAATCAGCCGATGGAAGGCAGATTTCAAACAGCATCTATCTGGGAAACATAAATGGAACCGTAAAAAGTGCCCAGGAACAAGCTGCTCAGGAAAGATATATCACCTTAAAAACCAGGTTTGATCAGATTGAAACCAACTATCTAACCCAGCAAAGACAGATTGAAATGGCCCAGAAGGACGAAGACAAAGCTTTTCGGAATCTGAAAGTAGAATACCTGTCTCTGAAGGAGCAATTAGCGCACCTTCCCGGAGGTCCTGGTTAAAGATCAGCCTTTAGGGTTGGTCTTGCATATATTTTGTAAATACGGGCTGAAAAGCGGCTAAAGTCTTTGGTTCCTTCTTGCTCAACTTACCTTTATTATAGATCTCATAATAAGGGCTGGAGCCTGCTGTCCAGTTAATTCCGGAAATAACCTTTCCCTGAGTGTCGGTTTGCAAATAGGTTAAAACCTCCGCTGTTTCTTTAACAGCCCCACTTTTATAAATGGCAAGGAGTGCTTCTTCCTTAGAAAAGGAATCACCAAGATGCTGAAAGACCAGATTCAGGTCGGTTGTTTTGGGCAGGAATAAACTGAAAAAAAGTTTAGTATTGATTTTATGGACATGTAAGGGCTCAACGGTCAATTCTATGTTTTTACTGGCATTATAATAGGTAACGCCGTCTTTTTTCATCCCGATTATTCTGCTGTTTGCCGGAAGCTTGTCCATATTAAAAGTGATCTGCTGATTGTAAAACAAAGGCTTTCCTGAGACCGACATTTCGGTGGTCAGGCATTGATCTTTGTAATAGATTTTGATGTTGGATACCGTGTCTTCCAGATTACGGATCAGGATCGTATCTGCCTTTTTTTCAAGGATAATCCGGTTGTAATAATTCAGGGCAAAAAGGTCTACCGTAAAATGCTCCAATTCCCCCTGCTTCCAGTCCTTTACTGTTAATCCACCTTCCAGTTTAAAATATTCCGGCCCATCTATGATTTTTCCATCCTTATAAACCGATCTGGTTTCAAGGAAATTCTTCCCTCCTTCAGCTCCCTCCTCTAAACCGGATTTCGAATATTGATACCTGGCCTGGCCATTTTCATATTCATCCACCAGGTAAAGGTTTAATCCCGAAAGCACTGTTTTAAAGAAACCACTAAAAGGTTTCCCATCTTTATACGTCCGCGAATAAACTGCTGCCGGCTTGCTGGCAATCACAAAGGAACTATCTGTTTCAGTTCTGTTTTCCTGATTTTGTGCGTAAAGAAAGGAAGTCATCAGGCTTAGGATTAGGGTGAAAGTTATTCTCATCTGTTACAATTGGTTCATCAATATTACCATTTTAATTTAAACTCACCTATCGACTTATTGTTTGCTTTCGGCTTAATTATATTTGCTGGTCTGTTTTTATGATTCGCAAACCACCTACTTTGTTAACTTTGCCGGATGAATAAAGAAATTGCTGTGATCTTTGACATGGATGGCGTGATCGTCCATACCAATCCATACCATTCCCTTGCTTTTCGTGATTTTTTCGCTGTAAGGAATCTTGCCCCTACTGAAGCTGAGTTTGCCCAACACATGTTCGGAAAAAGTAACAGTTATATTTTCAGTCACTTTTTTAAGCGCCCGGTTCAGGGAGAAGAATTTCTGGAAATGGAGCGGGAAAAAGAAGGTTTATTCCGAAAAATTTATGAGCCGCATGTTGATCCAATTTCTGGCTTCTTAAAATTCATATCAGATTTAGAAGCGAATCAGGTCAAACTTGGTGTAGCCACTTCAGCTCCTGCTGCGAATCTGGATCTGATCCTGAGCAAGATCGACCTTCGCGAAAAATTAGGCTCTATTTTGGCTAGTGAAGATGTGAAAAAACATAAACCAGATCCGGAAGTATACCTGAGTTCTGCTCGCAATCTTGGCGTATCACCAGATCAATGTCTTGTTTTTGAAGATTCTTTTTCCGGGATATCCGCCGCCTTAAATGCAGGAATGCGTGTAGTTGGTGTACTCAGTTCCCATACCATTGAGGAGCTTCCTAAATGCGATTTATACATCGACAATTACGACGAACTCACTTACGATAAAATTATTGCATTATTTTAAAAGAAGGGAATCATCCCTTCTTATTTCATTTCTAGTTTGGAACATGTTCCACATCTACCACCTCTCCCTGAGGATTGGTAATGCGGTAAGTAAAAACATTTTTATTGAGCACCAGAACATCCACCACTCTTGAAAACGAAGCACCTGAAGCGGTCGTACCGATCAGCATTCTCTTTTTACCATCGGCTGTCAATGCCCATTGGCCTGAGCTTCTCAACGCGCCATCGAATCCTTTGATTTCAAAATCACCATTCACATTGTATTTCGCGATGCCAACATATCCACCGTTCGCAGCGGTCACATCCTTCACTGTTTGATCCTTAACCGTAGTAGATTTCCAGGTCACCGAAGCGAGAATTTCTGAAGGACTTGCAGTAGGTTGTTCCGGAATTTTGTTCTCGTCTTTTTTACAGGAAGTGATGCCAAGTAAAAGCATGCAGCAGATCATAAGTACTGTTTTTTTCATCATTAGGTTCATAATTTGTTTTTTTAGTATCACAAAACTATGTTCCAAAGAGATGATTCAGATAGGACTGGTTAGCGCATTAACAGCAATTTTATTTGGTCCTTTTATTTTCCAGCTCTGTTTTCAACTTTTCTATTTCCTCCTGGGTATGGCGATTTTCCAGATAATAGTAGATGGCAAAGGCAAGGAATATCTTTCCAAGTACAAAAACGGCAAGAAACACCCACCTCCATATTTTACGGATGCGCATGTGCCCTGATTCGGCCTCTACTTCTATGAACTGTGCACTTTTTCCTGATCTGGAACCCCGACTACTTTCTTTAGGCTCCTCTCCTATTAAGTATTCAAACTGAGGTGTTTTAACCAGCTCATTAATTCCTCCTTCAATTTTAGCCCAGGCATTGGGAGGAGGCGTAATGGCCATATGTTCTGCTATACGTTCCAGATCTGACTCCAGTTTAAAGAGTGCATCTTCAATCTGTGGATGTTGCGCTTTTAGGTGTAGCAGCTCGTTCGCTTCCGCTTCAGAGGCAGAACCTAATACATACGCTTCCAATATTCCGCTTTCGATGTATTCGTTAATTTTCACTACCTTTTCTCATTATAGCGAAAGCCTCTTTTAAAGTCTTCCGGGTTAAATCTTCTGTTTTATTTAGCGTTCTTGAGATGTCTGCAATTGTTCTTCCGTTATAATAAACATCGCAAAACACCTGTCTCTGCTCCTCAGTTAACTGTCTCAGATAACTATTTGGAGAATCGGATATTTTTAATCCGGCATTCAGGCTTGCATACCTGGGACTGCCCGGTAAAGACAATAGTCTTTCCCTTGCAAATTTCTGCAGCTGAGGCCAGCCACTGATTCCGGTCCGGTTGACATCATTAAACCGAACGGACAGGTCACAAAAAACTTTAATCAGGTATTCTTCGGCTAGTTTACGGTCTTTTACAACCTCAAAAATATAGCCCAGTAACATGCCTGCATGTCTGTCATACAGACTGCGTATGCTTTCCGGCTGATGTTCTGTTAAGGAGTGAGGCGTAGTTTCGAGCATAGGATTACATCTTCTTCAAAAGTGCCAATTGTCTTCATTAGACGCTTAAGGAAGGAGGGCGCTTCTTAATAAAATAAAAATAGACAAAGTTTACAACATACAGGAATAATTTTTCACAAAAAGCAGATAACCAATCTAATCGCGATTGAATTTTGCCATCTCCGTCCAGTAGGGTGTAGAAAAACTGATATTTATAAAAAAACCTGCAATGAATTCAAAAATTGATTTCATTGCAGGTTCCGCTATATTAAGATTCGATGCGTCTTTAGTTTACATTTTTCAGGTCGATGGTAAAATCAAGATTTGCATTCGCTGGAACTGGTCCTACCGCAGCTGTTCCGTAGCAAAAAACAGAAGGGATCAAAAGTCTGATTTTTCCTCCTTTTTGAATCTTAGGAACACCAACCATCCAGCCCGGAATTAAGCGACCCAATTGAAAGGCCGTTTCAGCTCCTTTAGTGCTGTCGAAGATTGTACCGTTCAACAATTTACCTTCATAACTAATGGTAATGTTTGAACATAAGGTAAAATGATGCGTACCGGTACCGGGCGCTAAAATCTGATAAAACACACCATTTTCATCTTTCTGCACGTCAGGAATGTTGTTGTCAACTACAAATTTACGAATTGCAGTAGTGTCCAGTTGAAACTGAGCCATTGCACTCGAAGACAGTGGGAATTTTGGGATCTCACCAGAACATTCAACCGCTTTGTCTTTCGAACAGGCTGCAAAGCATCCGGCTATGCAAACCAATAATAACAGGTGTTTTAATTTAGTCATATTCGCAAATATATCATATATATTGTTTTTTTTATCACACATGATATCCTTTTGATCCGACCAGCTTTGCCAGCGGACTTTGCAGCTCATTTCCCTGCTTCAATTGCTCCAGAAGATAGCTAAAAGTATATTTTGGTTTCCAGTCCAATGCTGCCCTGGCCTTATCGTTCACATATACCCTATCTATGTCTGTCAGCATTTCCCAATTATAGCCTTCATATACTTTCTGATAATCAGGAAAATATTTGCCCAGCACCTGCGCCGCATTCGTTCTTAGTGCAACTAAATCCTCTGGTAAAAATGGAGAAGTGGCAGAGATAATGTATCTGCCAAAGCCCAGGTCCTGCGCCTTTTCTGCTGCAAGGAGTTGTGCCTGAACCACATCTTCCAATTCCACCCTACGGAAGAGAAACTCATTTGTTTTGAGATTTTCTCCGGCAAAAGCGTCTCTCTTTCCTTTTTCATCATCATCTTCCGGAAAGAACCTGGAGGTACGCAGGACGATGCAAGGCAAACCATGGTTTCTATAAAACAATTGACACAGCTCTTCTGCCGCTAGTTTTGTAATCCCATAGATGTTTTTAGGAACCGGTATCAATTCCTCTGTTACCCAGGCAGCCGGACTCCCCGCAGGAGGTGACATCGCCTCCCCAAATACACTCGTGGTGCTGGTAAAAATAAAACGCTTTACTCCTTCGGCCAGCGATTCCTGAAGCAGGTGTAAGGTTCCCGTAATATTGGTATCAATAAATTGCTGCAGATCGTGCGTAGCCACATGGGGTTTATGTAAGGTAGCGGTATGAAAAACAGTCTCTACTCCTTCCATACAGGCTTTCACAAAAGAGCGATCGGAGATCGAGCCAACATGACTGGTAAAAGGAGATTTGATGAGGTCCAGACCAATTACCTCATGGTTCAATTCTTTCAATCTTCTCGCCATTGCTTCCCCAAGATGTCCGGAACTTCCGGTTACTAAAACTTTCATATCATTCTGTTTAAAATATCTCCTGAACTGCCACAAATTTACAACGTTCCGCTCAGGTAAAATTTCTTACTTTTATAAAGACTTATCACTTATAAATAGACAATGAACCGAATATCTTACTTACCAATAATGGCTTTACTTGCAATAACCAGCGCCTGTAATCAGCCGAAATCCTCCTCTGGAGGAACGGAGGAAAGCATCTCTCCTTCCAATCCATTTTTAAACGCCAGTAAACTTCCATTTCAGGCACCAGCTTTTGACCAGATCAAAGACGGTGATTTTAAACCTGCTATTGAAGAAGGAATGAAACAACAACAGGCTGAAATATCGAAAATTGCAGATCAGACGGAGCCTGCCACCTTTGAAAACACCATATTGGCGATTGAAAAGAGCGGGCAATTGCTGGGTCGTGTAAACCGGGTTTTTAGTTTAGTTACCGGTGCCAATACCAATCCGGATCTCCAAAAAGTACAGGAAGAAGAAGCACCCAAATTAACGGCAAACAATGATGCCATTTACCTGAACACCAAACTATTCAAACGGGTAGAAAGCGTTTATCAGGAGCGCGCTAAATTAAAATTAGATCCGGAATCTCTCCGTTTAGTAGAATATTATTACCAGAAATTTGAGTTGGCAGGAGCTAAGTTATCCGAGGGCGACAAGGAAAAACTGAAAGAACTGAATAAGGAAGAATCTTCACTTTCCACCAAGTTCAGCACTCAATTACTGGCGGCAGGAAAAGACCTGGTGAATACGACACAGCAGCCTGCCCTTCAGGGCATGGCAGACCGTGCTGCCCGTCAGGAGCTTTTTGAAGCCTCTTGGAACCGCACAGAAAAAAAAGATGCCAATGATACCCGTAAAGTAATTTCCAGAATTGCACAAATCCGTGCGCAGCAGGCGCAACTCTTAGGATTTAAGAACTATGCCGCCTGGAAACTTCAGGATCAGATGGCTAAAACTCCGGAAGCTGTGGAAGCCTTCTTCCAGCAACTTGTTCCGGCAGCAACGGCAAAAGCAAAAGCCGAAGCCAAGGACATTCAGACGCTGATTGACCAGCAAAGAGGAGGATTTAAACTATGGCCATGGGATTGGACCTATTATGCGGAACAGGTTCGAAAAGCAAAATACGACCTCGATGAGAACCAGGTAAAGCCTTATTTTGAGCTCAATAAAGTCTTGGAGAACGGTGTATTTTACGCTGCCACGCAATTGTATGGTATTACTTTCAAAGAGCGGAAGGATCTTCCAGTTTATCAGAAAGACGTACGCGTATTTGATGTGATGGACAAAGATGGCAGTCAGATTGGACTGTTCTATGGTGATTATTTCAAAAGAGACAACAAAAATGGCGGTGCCTGGATGGACAACATCGTTCCTCAATCCAAGCTGATGGGCACAAAACCGGTCATCTATAATGTATGTAACTTTGCCAAACCTGCTGCCGGACAACCTGCACTGATCAGTTTTGACGATGTGATTACCATGTTTCATGAGTTCGGACATGGCCTGCATGGCCTCTTTGCCAATCAGCAATATGTAAGCCTCTCGGGCACCAATGTTGCCCGTGATTATGTTGAATTCCCTTCTCAGTTCAATGAACACTGGGCTTCAGACCCTAAGATCCTGAAGAACTATGCAGTCCATTATAAAACAGGTGAAGCGATGCCACAGTCGCTCTTAGATAAAATCAAGAAAGCAAGTTCATTTAACCAGGGATATGAATTTACGGAAGCCCTGGCGGCCGCGGCGCTGGATATGCAATGGCATACCCTTCCCGCAGATGCCCCCTTACAGGATGTAGATAAATTTGAAACGGACGCTTTAAAGAAAACACACCTGAACTTAACCGAAGTTCCTCCGCGTTACCGCTCCAGCTATTTCTTACACATCTGGAGCAATGGTTATGCGGCAGGTTATTATGCTTACAGCTGGACCTCTATGCTGGAAAACGATGCTTTCTCCTGGTTTCAGGAAAACGGCGGACTATCCAAGGCTAACGGACAACGTTTCCGCGATATGATCTTATCAAAAGGAAATACAGAAGACCTTGGAAAGATGTTTTTTAATTTCCGCGGACATCAACCGGACATTAAGCCAATGCTGGTTAAACGTGGATTGCTTTAATCCCTTTTTTTCCAGGAATAAAACAGGAATAGCCCTGACATTAAATACAATGCCCCAAAATCAGACAATTTTGGGGCATTTTTGTGCATAAAAATATAGCCTGGAATTTAAAATATAGTCAAACAGGTTTTAACTCAAAGGCCTGATTTGCAATTGAACTCCAGCTTCTGCCAATGCCTTTTTAACATCAATCATTGCCGCAGAGCGAACCCCTCCGCCAACTGCCAGGTCTCCAACCCATAACAGAATCCTTACGCTGATGGCATATTCTCCAAAATCCTGCACGATCACCACAGGTTCCGGGACAGGCAGGATGTTCTCATTTTTTTTCAGTGTCTCTTTGATCAGCAGGATGACTGCATCCAGATCACTGCTATAAGGTACTCCGATCATAAATTCCACTCTTTTACTTCTGTCCTGCATGGTCCAGTTGATCAGGTGTTGCGACAACAAATCCCCATTGGGAACGATGATATCTGCCCCTTCTGCATTGTGGATCTTGCTGGAACGAACACCAATCTCTTTAACTACACCGGACTTGTTTCCAATTTCGATCTGATCCCCAATTTGTATCGGTCGTTCAAAAGCAAGGATAATTCCTGAAACCAGGTTGTTCACGATATTCTGCAGACCAAAACCAATCCCCACACCAAGAGCACCAAGCATGATGGAAAGCCGGTCGATCGGGATTCCTGCAGCAGCTACCGCAATGAGAAATCCTACCGTCCATATTGCCAGGCGGATGAGCAGCATCATAGAATTTAAGCCACTTCTTTTGCCTCCTGCCGTTGCTTTTTCGTGTCCAAAGAAGAAACTGATAAAACTGGAGATGAGTGAAGAAAACCAGATGATACAAAAGAAAATGCCTATGCTGGCAAAAGTAAACTGATAGCTCCCGATGCTTCTGGACTCCTGAAGGAAATCAGCCGAGAGGCGGAGCATCAGGTCGTAAAGCGTTAGGTTTCTGATCAGTCCGATCGTCCAGATGATGCTCGCCAGAATCCATAAAGTTCGCTGAAAGCGGTGCTGTAACTCTTTGAAATTGATAAAATCTGAAAAACGACTGGATTGATAAGCCTCCGTCTGAAGGTAAATTGCTTCCAGAACCATGGTACAAAAAACTTTTAACGAAATCCCAAGCATCAGACATTGTATCGCGCTCACTCCGAAAATTTTAGCAAGAGATAATCGTCCCGACAAGTTAAACAAGATCGAGAGTACGACCTGCGCAAGTGTAAAAATGATCAGCGCTTTGGTAACGGGAGATTCTTCAATTTTCGAAAAGAAAGCCGTTCTCCTTCGAATCATATCTACGCAGAGTAAAAACAGCAAGACCCCGGCAATAAACAGTCCCCAGCGTTCGCCAAAAGAACTGTCCAGGAGGATGTCGTCAACCGCATAGAAGAACCAAATCAAGACCAGGCCAATCCATAAATATTTTGAGGATCCATTTAAAAAAGGAAATAGTAAAAAGCAGATTGCGATGATCCGAAGAGCCTCAATGGCATGTAACAAGGACATCGTTGGGTTGCCGAACAACAAAGGTGCATAAGTAAGTAAGCCCACTACCGAACCGATGATCACACTTCGTTTCAGGAAATTAACCTGCAGCAACACACTTTCTACTTCTTCCTGTTTCTTAATTCGGCACATGTTGGACAGGAGCCAGGCAGTGATAAAAATAAAGATCAGCAAAGCAAGGGTGGTCAGGTGGCCTTTTCCTGCAAGGTAAATGGAAATGATCTTTCCGGAGCGCTCAAAGGCATTCAGAATCGTTTCTCCAAAGGACTGCTTGTATTTTTCGGCTTTGAGCTTAAATAAAGGGGCCTCCTCTCTGGAGAACATATTTATCTTTTTAGAGATCGACAAATAGCTCATATTTGAGGAAAGGTCATTCAGCTGCAACAGATTAATTGACAACCTGTTTCTTAATAAATTAACACGGGACAGCATCTTTCTTTGCAAGGTATCCAGGCCCTTCCCATCTTTAACCATACTGTTCAGCTGCTCATTTAGAACGGAATCCGGAATAATTACATTTAAATCCGGATCAGCAAGTATTTTCTTGACTTCAGTATTGCTCTTGCTGAGCTGATCTCCAAAAGAAACAAGTATTTTTTTATAATTCAATAAATTATCAGATTGCTCTTTCAAAAGAATCACGGCACTATTCAAGCTCCGCAGGTTCATCTTCTGTCCCTGGGTTTCAAACCTCTTTTTGAAGGTTTTCAATTTTGTTTCTATTTCTGATAAAGGCGTTTCAATTATACTGAAATCAAAGCCGATCTTGATGATAAAATTATTCTTATCAATGGCCAGTGTATACGTTTCCACCTTATTGACCAACAAAGGAATTTCAGATTCTGTAACAACATGTTTTGGCTTTTTCTGCGCAGTTTGTTGTTTATTCTGGGCAAAAGAAAACTGAAAAGCAGCCAATAAGCAGAGGAATATCAAAAATACCCGAAAATTCTTGCTGTAAGAACCCATTAAAATCATATGATCAATCAATTTATAGTAGAGAAAAATACCTTTAGCAGTATTTATGCCAAGTATTAAATGCAAGATAAGTTCAGGTCACTTAATGCTTCAGTATTTCAGATACAAGATAGGTTTTGGATTCGAATGCAGTGCAGAAATTTCAAATATTGAAAAGATCAGGGCTTTTCAGGATCGGTATATTTTACGATATCAATGGCGATTCCATTTGGATCTGTAATGGCAAAATGACGATCGCCCCATGGCTCATTCCGGATATCGATCTTTATATCCACTTTTTTCTTTTTCAGTTCCTGATAGATCAGGTCCACATCTTCTACTTCAATGGTAAGGTACATCCCCTGCCCTTGAAAAACCGGATGGAATAAAGGTTGCTGAGAGGCGTGTCCGGGAAGTAAAAAACTCAACTCCGCCTGTTTTCCCGGCGTATGAAGAAGGAGGTAAAAATCATTTTCAAAGCTAACCCCAAACCCCAGAAGATGGGTATAAAATGCTTTTGTTTCGGTCAGTTTACTGGTTACAATTCCTGCGTTTAATTTCATTTTCCGTGGTGATTTAAGTTGTTGAGCAATAGACAATCCCGGCTGAAAGCAGCAAAACAGGACCATGGTAAATAGGATAGTTGATCTTTTCATAATGGCTAATTATTAACCACAAATCTAATCCCCTGATCAAAGCAAAAATTGTAAAAAATGGACAACTTAGCCGGAAAACGCTTTAAAAGGGGTAGTGCCATAAAGCCTTTTAAACTCCTTAATAAAATGTGCCTGATCGTAATATCCGGCATCGAGGTAATGTTGCCCTTGTTCCGGACTTCCTGATGCCGATTGCTTTCGGATATAATTCTGGAAACGGACAATTTTACTAAAACTCTTCACCGTATCTCCTGTATAATATTCAAAAAGCCGGCTCAGTTGCCTCGGACTTAATCCTACATCCAAGTCTCTTTCCACATTTAAGACCCCTGCACTTTGCAATATGATCTCCATTGCATGTGCAATCCGGCTATCATTTTTTAGTCTGGAATGTTGTAAAAGATTCAAAAAATAGTCGTCCAACAAGTTAACAATTCCCGTTGCTCCCATTTCTGTGGAAAAGTTATCCCTGATAAATGAGGAAGTTTCAGGCAGAACCTGTTCCATTGGTTCGCAGAGATCAGTGAGCTCAGCGGCACTGATTCCATAAAGCTGGGTGAATTTTGTCGGAAGAAACCGGATCCCGATGTAATTAAAACTATTATTCAACTGAAATTCAGTATAACAACTGCTCAGACCCATCAGGTAATTTGCTCCAGGATTATCCAATTCAAAGAAGATATCAATACAGCCATCTGCCACCACCCGATAAGGGTAAGCCTCTGCTAAATGCAGCTCGGATTTCAATTGCCAGTAACAGTAAATAAAATCCTGAAGCCCAATATCCGGCAGAAACTCCCGATAAGTTACAGGTCCGCTCCCGATGCCGGTTGTAGGTTGAACCGGATGAAACAAATTTCTGATCTTATGGATATTACTTAAAGCCATAGCTGGAGATAATCTCTGCTAAGATAGGCTTTTCCGGGATTTGTTGCTTTCCTATACAGCGGCTTCTGCTGCCGCCTTGTTATCTTTTTTGTTCATTTTAAAGATCACAAACATTACTATGATCGACAATAAAATGAGGATCAGGTAGCTATAGCTCAGGTTTCTTTCATCTTTAGCAGGAACAACATTTACAATACCGTAGCTTAAAAAAGAAACAATTACATAAGTGATTCCGCCTGTAAGTCCGCCGGCAATACCTGCATTTTTAGGGAATTTACCCAAGCAGAAAGTAAAGTAATTATTGAAGGTATATCCAGCACCAATATGAATGATAAAAGCAAAAAAGATCAGGGAATATAAATTGGTGATAAATTGCAAACTGAAGATCATTAAAGCAACAAATACAAGTTGCATGCCCACATTTACCACCAGCCTTCTGAAAAAGGGTTTATTGATGGTTGCCTTTCCAATAAAACCACCTACCATCCAGGCAAATCCCAGAACGAGAGAACTATATCCGGCAATAACGGGCGAAAGTTCTAAATGATGCTCAATGATAAAAGGTCCGGTCATGTTATACACCATGACCATACAATAGGCTAAGCCCAGCATCACAATACCCAATGTAAAACTGGCGGTTTTGATCATATTGACATAGATATCTACAATCTTACGGAAGCGGAATTCGGTAAAATGAACCAATGTTTCCCCGCTATAGATCAATTCCAAAATGGCAAATACCAATGCAAATCCTGCTAAAAAGTAAAAGTTAGACTCCCAGCCAAAGACCGTTTGCAGATATCCGCCAACAAAAGGCGCGACAATAGGTCCGGTAGACCATATGATCGAAAATAAACTTAAATAATGTTTCAGCTTATCACCACTAAACAAATCTACAAAGTAAGCACGTTTAGCCACCACAATGGCACCTACGGTAAGGCCGTGGATGACGCGCATGACATAAATAAGGTAGATATTATGCGTCACCGCAATCACCATACTGGCAGCAGCAAAGATCAGCAGAGAAACCAGACACACTTTATACCGCCCAAAGCTGTCCAGCACACTTCCTATAAATAACTGGGAGATTCCATAGCTGATTAGAAAAATACTCAGGGTAAGCTGAACCTGGATACTGCTCACCTGCATCTCCCCTGCCATCGTAGGTAAAGATGGAATATAAATATCGGTGGCAAAGCCGGATAAAGGCAGTAATGCGAAAGCCAAAAGCGTAGCAATGCCCTGATGGCTTTCTTTTATTTCTTTTGTTTTGGATGTAATCGTAATCATAGACGCCACAAAATTAACAATTTCCCGGGAGCCCAAATTATGATATTCAAACATATACTTACGAAAATCAATGAAAACGCAGTCTTGCAATCGACACAAAAGTACCAACATCAGTTAAAACAACTCATAACCGCCTTTTAATGGTTTTATAAAATTACACAATTCAAACAATCCAATTTAGAAAGTGTAAAGTCAGCAGAAGTGAATTTCCCACAAACTCACAAAGCTATGAAAAACATAAAAATAACGAAAAAAGCATTTCATCTACCGTTAAAAAATAAAAACATACCGTTTGCGAAATTTAAAAACAAAATTAACTGATATTACAGTAGATTAACGAAACTAACCTAATCATCCTAAAACATGAAACAACTAATGATCATTGGTATGCTCGGCCTTGGCTTTGCAGCAACCGCAACACCGAAAACGGCTCCTGTTAAACCGGCCACTACGCTCGCTTGTACAATGACTGCTTATGTAGCCTATAATGCGGGAAATACCATTTATTTCGCCACTGCTGCTTTAAGAAACTGGTACTTAACATCGCATCCCGGTTCATTCAATGGCGGTGTAGCCTACAATGTTCCCTGCAACAAAGTACTTCAGCCGGCAGAGCCAGGCCTTTAGAAGAATTCCAGTCATTCCGCAAGAGCCCTTCAGGGGCTTTTGCCCCTATTCAACAGAAAAACCTTAATATATTCATAATACAGTATCTGCTAAAAGGGAAAAAGAACTGCCTTATTTTTGCTGTTCATGAACAGAAGATCAGCACTCAAAAATATAGGCATTGGCGGTATCCTCCTATCTCCCTTTACAGCGTTCAGCAAAAGTCCGGCAGCAACCGCGCCCGTTTTAAGAATTGCACACCTTACAGATGTGCATTTAAAAAATGATTTTGATGCCCCTGCAAAATATGCGAAATGTTTGCATCATGTTCAGCAGCAATCCCCAAAAGTGGAACTCATCCTAAATGGCGGAGATATCGTATTTGACATGAACAAAGAGCAGATCAATGCCATTGATGCGCAATGGAAATTAACCCACCGCTTATGGAAAGAAGAATGCAGCATCCCGGTTCAATACTGTCTTGGAAACCATGACATCTGGTGGGATGAAGACAATAAAGGACAAACCATCTATGGGAAGAAGTACGCGATGGACCAGCTGCAACTGTCCAAACCCTATTACAGTTTCATGAAAAGCGGCTGGAAGTTTATTGTGCTCGACAGTGTCCATCTGGACATCGATCAGACCTGGTACATTGGTAAGCTTGGAGAAGAACAGTTTCATTGGCTGGAAAACGAGCTTCGGCAAACCAAAGCAAATACCCCGGTACTTATCATGTCGCACATTCCGATCCTGACTGCTACCTTAATGATAGAAGACGATGTGGTAAATAAATGGGAAATGCTGGGTGGAGATATGCATACCGATACTGCAAAAATCATCAGGTTGTTTCATCAGTATCCAAACGTTAAACTCTGTCTGAGCGGACACATCCATCTCAGAGATAAGGTCACGTATAACGAGGTCACCTACCTCTGCAACGGCGCGGTAAGTGGCGCCTGGTGGAAAGGCAATAAAAGAGAAACTGCGCCCGGCTATGGTCTGATTGATTTATATGCAGATGGTAGATTTGAAGAGCGTTATGTCAATTATTAGAGTTTTGCCCTGGTAGATAAGATTACAACGCTGGCACCCATCAAAGCAATAAACATAAAGGAGACTTTTAAAGTAAATGCTCCTGCAAGGAAACCAATCACAGGTGGCCCAATCAGGAAGCCAACAAAACTGATCGTCGAAACTGCGGCAATTGCTGCTCCCGGCGACATCGTTGTTGATTTCCCTGCGGCGCTATACACCATAGGTACCACAGAAGAGACACCCGCACCAACGAGCATAAATCCGATAATTGCGGTCGTCAGTGTTGGAAAGATTACAGCGATCAGCAAACCCAGGGTAGTCAATATCCCGCTAACTTGTAAGGTCCTTTTCAATCCAAAACGGGCCGCAAAACGATCCGCTACAAAACGCCCCATCGCCATAGTACACATAAAGGCGGTATAACCAGCGGCCATCCAGGCCTTTTCTGCAAGCACAATCTTCTTAAAATAAATGACACTCCAATCAAACATTGCCCCCTCGCAAACCATAGAACAGAAGGCAATTAATCCCAATGTAAGCAGAGATTTATCCGGAATGGCAAAGGCAGCACCTGTTTTTACCGGGTTCTTGTCATTGTGCAGGTAAGACCAGCAAAATATAACAGAAAGGGTCGTAATGACAGCGATGATCATAAAATGCGGCATCGGGCTAATGTTCTGACCGATCATTAAAGTTCCGATCCCTGCTCCGATAAAGCCCGCCATGCTCCATAAACCATGAAAGGAAGCCATAATAGGTTTCTTATATAAAGCTTCCGTAGCGACTGCCTGTGTATTCACCGATATATTCGTGGCATTGCTCGCCAACCCAAAGAGCACCAGGCAAATCACGAGCTGGTAAACCTCCGTAGCTGCGCCAAGTGTGATCAGCATCAGACCATAAGTGATCAAAGCAACCGCAAGAAGCCGGCGGCTCCCAATTTTGGTTACTGCCCAGCCCGACAATGGCAATGACAACATCAATCCAACAGGCAATGCAAACAATACACCACCTAATTCGGCATCCGATAGGGAAAGCTTTTGTTGTATGGTCGCAATACGCGATGCCCAGCTTGAAAAGCATAAGCCGGTCATAAAAAACATAGCAGCCACTGCCGCACGTATCACTTTTGAAGAATGTTGTTTCATTGAAATATTTTGGATCTGATCCATAATGATCAGGCTTATCACCTGCAAATATATGCAATAAAAACCTAATTTAATTGCGGTATTTTGCAACATAATGAGACTAGCTGCGAAAAATAGCCGCTAATAAGCTGATAATCAGAAAATGGATATCTTTTTGGGTCAATTGCTTAAAAAACATTCTTGACCTAAAAGGTGAAATGAAGGAAAACGTTTCGTATTTTCAACCTGTTCCCCTTTTCCGTAATGAAAAGGCAGCGCTCTGTTTTAAGAAAAAACTCATGACAAATACGATTAAACATATAGAGAAGCTTGCCGGAAGAGTGGATGCCAAGGATTTAGCTAAACTGGAAGCCGGTGCGAGGTTATATTTGCGACATTCCAATATTTCCTTCCAGGTGGTTTCTTCAGATGCCAATGGATTAATGATCAGAACCAAACAAGACAAACACCTTTCCGGAAATTATGCGGACGAAGTAAAGCTGATCGAGCTGACCAGAAATCTGTTTAGCGTATTACCGGAAAAACCGGTCATTGCTGTGCAACCATTGATTTACAGCCCAGTTTTGGTAGATGTAGTAGATGCGAAATGGATCCAGAAAAAAATGGAAAAATATCAGATTCAGATTGAAGACATTGTGGCGGATACAGGTATCGAAAAAGGCAGCCTTTCTGCATGGGTTAACGGAACCAGACTGATGACCCAACCGGTAAAAGCCATGTTCTATTTTCTCTTTACAGATCATGAAAGCAGGCGGAAATGAAATTGGACAAACCCTGGATTATCTTTTCATCATAAATAGCGGATATCCGAAATCTTGTTTCAACGCTTTCTACATTTCGCGCTCTTTTTAACTGCTATTTTTCAATGAAATGTAAAAGGTAGTGCCCTGCTCCGGTTCGCTGATCACGGAGATCTTTGCATTCATAATTATGGCCATCTCATAAGAAATGCTCAAAGCCAGCCCTGCCCCGTTATTTTCATTTTGCTCCTGATCTCCTGATCCGGCACTAAAAAGCTGATCGAGCTGTTTCTGGCTCATTCCTGGCCCCTGATCCTGAATCGCGATGCGCATATTTCCGTCATCTATGATGGAATCTATAGCGATCGATCCACCTACCGGCGAGAATTTAGTCGCATTATTCAGGATATTCCGCAGGATGAAAAGCAACATCTGTTTATGCGCAAGAACAGTTGTCTGCTCCGGTATATTCCCGGTCAGCTTTATATTTTTCTTCTCCTGGGCAATCTTAAAGAAAGTATTCGCTTCAATAATCAGGTCTTTGATCTGTAGTTTTTCCGGCTGGTACTCAAAACCCGTTTTCTTGGATTTGATCCATTCCAACAATCCGTCCATAAAAGAAAGACTCTTTTGAGAAGTCTCCGCCAGCTCTTTCATGATCCCCAGTTTCTCCTCTTCAGACAGCAGGTCGACATCATCATTAAAAACACTGGCCAGCATCACAATTGTACTGAACGGCTGCCTGACATCATGGGCAATCACTGAAATCAGCATCGTATTGAAGTGATTCGTTTTTTGCAACGTTGCATTTTGCTGCAGAGCGACATCATGGAGCTTCTGCTGAACCTTGACATGTTGTCTTTTATTCATCAATGAGCGATATACAAAAAACAACAATGCCACACTGAGTGCAAATAGACCGCCCAGCAAGGCAATTGTTTTTCTTCTCGAACCCACTTTACCTTTAAGTTCTTCATTCTCATTTTCACGCAGGGCGTAATTCAGGTAGTTATATCCGGACTTGTCTGCCGCCCCAGCAATACTATCCTGCTTTGAGAGTAAAAGAGAAATATAATGATAGGCTTTCTCCGGTTCGTTATGTTGCTTGTAATGCTGATATAATTTCTCTGCAAAAGTGAGGTAGAATTCCGCATAACCAAATTTCCCGGATTCCTCCAATCCCCGCTTCAGATAATTCATTCCCTGATCATATTTGCCCTGATCCAGCATCATATCACTTAAGGGATCGTAAATCCAAACTTTCACATTCTCCATTCCCAGGCTATCCGCTTTATGTAATGACCGCAACAGAATCGCCAGCCCCTTCTCCTTTTCCCCTTGCTGATAAAGCCGTTGTCCGGCGCTGACTTCGTAGTAAAGCACCATACGGTCGTCTTTATATTTTTCAGCAATCCGCATCCCTTCTTCAGATAACGCATTAAAACGTGCTGGTTTAATACTTTTATCGAGATCGAGCAGGTTACTGATGACAATCGACCGGATAGAATCATTTTTCAATGATTTACTCTTTTCGAAAGCCTGGCTCAGATATTCCAGAGATCTCCGGTCGTCTTTATTGATGGAGATCAAAACGCCGATATTCATCAATACCTGACAAACATTCTCCTGATCATCTATCGATCTGTAGAGCTGTAGTGCATCATTAAAATATTTCGCAGACAGGTAATTATTCAGTGATACGTAATAAATGGCTTCGCAATTCTTCGCATCAGCAATCCCTTTTCTGTAATTTAGCCTAAGGGATATTTGTTTTGCTTTCCGTGCATAATAAAGGCAGGAATCCCGATACCGAAGGTGAGAAAGCATGGCAATACGGTTCAATGTATTGACATATCTGATGCTGTCTTTGATCAGGGGAAGGTTTGACTCCAGTTTACTGAGTTCTGCAATCTGCGAAAAACCCCTGCCGGCATCCAACAGGAAGACCATCGTCAATAGAAAAATCAAGACAAGGCGTTTGAACATAAAACAACAGAATGGATAGCGTGAAAATACTACTATTTGAGCTTAAATAGTAAATTATCGCTATAAATCCCATTTAATGATTTGCTTTTATATTTTTAGCGGCAAGTTCTACCGTCTGCACAATTCTCTTTTCTCTTGTTTCTTCTTTTTTTGCCTTGGTAATCCATTCCAGAATCATCCGCCTGGAAGAAGGGGAAAAACGCTGAAAATTCTCGAATGCCAGGGAATTCTTGTCGAACATTTTTTGCAGGTCCCAGGGAATGATGGCATTCTGGGCATCCCCAAGAATATCCCAGCTGCCATTGGCTTTAGCAAGATCGATCATCACCTGTCCGGCTGGTCTCATTAAGCCCTGTGCAGTCATTCTCGCCACCCGCTCCTTGTTTACATTACTCCAGTTGCTCTTTGGTTTCCTTGGGGTAAATTGCAGGTAGCTGCTTTCTTCATTCCGTTTATTTGCTTTACTGTCGATCCATCCGAAACATAAGGCTTGTTCAATGGACTCCTTGTAATCAATACAGGGAGTGTTGCTTTTCTTATGATAAAGAATCAGACAAACCGCTTTCTCTCTGGCTCCGTTTTCCTCCAGCCAGTTGCGCCATTCTTCATTTGTACTGGCGTAAAAGGCAGGTATTCCATTGTTAGTTTCCATAGCTATGATTTTCAATCGAACTTTCTTAAAAATAAGCAATAATATTCCTAATAAAATATTTATGTATCTTCAAATATATTCATTGGTAAACCACCATTTATGAAAAGAAAAAACGCTCCTCTCTATTCCTCAATATCCCTGTTTATCCTGATCTGTATCTGCTGTGGCACTTTAACTGCGATTGCCCAAACTCCCGCTACAATGGCCTGGAAATTCCCTACCGGTGCTGCCATCCATTCTTCTCCTGTAAGTAATGGCAAAATGGTTTATTTTGGCAGTGGCGACCAGCATTTATATGCCTTAGATAAAAACTCCGGAAAAATGGAATGGAAATTTAAGACCAATGGAGCGGTTCATTCTTCGCCGGTGATCAATGAGCAGCGGGTGATCTTTTCGAGTGGGGATGGATATGTTTATGCGCTCGATAAAATCAGCGGTCAGCTGATCTGGAAATTTAAAACCAATGGAGAGAAAAAGTACGATACCTGGGACTATTACCTCTCCTCTCCCATAGTAAATGAACAACTCGTTTATATAGGCAGCGGCGACAGCAGCATTTATGCCCTGGATGTTACTTCCGGAAAAAAGCAATGGGCTTATAAAACCGGCGGCAGTGTCCATGCGGATCCTGTGATTAAAGATAAAACGGTATTAACAGGTAGTTATGATGGTTTCTTTTATGCGCTGGATTCGAAATCAGGCAGCCTGAAGTGGAAATTTAAAACCGTGGGCGATCAATACTTTCCAAAAGGAGAAATCCAAAAAGCAGCCATCGTACAGGATAGTACTGTCTTTTTCGGAAGCCGGGATTTCAATATCTACGCACTGGACCTAAAAACAGGGACCGGCAAGTGGAACATGAAGGAAATTGGAAGCTGGATCATTGCCAGCCCTCTTTTCTATAAGGGCAATATCTATTTCGGAACTTCCGATACCCATCGCTTTTATGCCATGAAAGCGAATTCCGGAACGATAAAATGGACCTTACCGCTCAACATGCGTGTCTATGGAACGGCCATCATGATGGGCACTGAACTGGTATTTGGCTGCTTTAATGGCAAAGTTTATTTTGTTGATCCGGAAACAGGAAAAATCAATTCTACTTTTCAGACGGAGGAGAGTAAAAGCAGGTATGCCAGTATCTATGACGAGACGGACCATTTCAGAAAGGATGTTTCGTTGTATGGCGACAATTATCTGTCGGTAGAGAAAAAGATTCTGGCTTTAGGATCTATCTTATCGACTCCCCTTACCGACGGACGAATGCTTTATTTTGGAGATTCCAATGGCTTTTTCTATGCTTTACATAAATAGCCTTAATGGCCTTGTGGATCAAACCAAGCGGTGATGCTGAGTTCATTTGCCCTCAACCGGCCGGCCTTTTCAAAATAGGCTAAGGCCTCCGCTTTCTTTCCACCAGGTTGGTTCATCAATACAATCCCAATATTTTCAAATACACGGCGGTCATCGCTGCCCAGTTCCTCTGCCCTTTTCAGATGTTGCAAGGCTTCATCATACAGGCCCCTGTCGCACAAAACTGCAGCGAGGCTTGTCATCACTAATGTATGATCCGGATTAGTCAGCAATAGTGCTCGCAGGATCTCTTCTGCCTTGCTCAAATTTTCTTCTGCCCGGTCCGGATATCCCCATAATTCCTGACTCAGCAGAATGACCTCTTCCAGCTTTTGCGGTATCTTCTTGTCAATTGCTTCCATTATCGGTAAAACTAACACTTTTTATCATCTGCCAGGATCAGAACAGCTTTCCGTTACTGCTCAATTCTTCTAAATCCAGTCGTTTCTCTTCCTCTCTGAGGATATCATCGTCGTAATTCCTGTCTTTTTTCAGGAGGTGTAATTCATGACGCTGGATATGAATCAGATCCACCATCATTTCCTTATATACTTTAAGTTCCTCAAGGTCAACCTTTCCCTCCCGCATGGCCTGCAGGGCACTCTTCTTGTCGACCAGCGATCTTTCCAGTTCTGCCTTAAAGCTAACCACCAACTCATTGTGGATACATTGAGACTTATAATTTTGCTGCATTCTTTCCAGAGAACGGTCAATCAACCTAAGCCGGATCTGCGAACTCTGTTCCTCTTCCGACAGCTTATAGGTGTTTTCCGGTATTTTCAATAACCGGATGATATAGGGCAAAGAAAGCCCCTGAAAGACCAGGGTGACCAGGATCACCACAAAAGTGATGAACAGAATGAGGTTCCTTAAAGGAAAGGCCGTCTGATCAGTGAGCAACAAGGGAATAGACAATGCAGCAGCGAGTGAAACCACGCCACGCATCCCCGCCCAGACAATGACAACAGAAGAATGCCAGGTCATCCCCTGATAGCGAATCCTTGTTTTTTTGTTGACCAGCCTGGTCAGCCTGCTCGTTGTAAACAACCAGACAAACCGGACCACCAGTGTCAGTAAGCTGATGCCAATTCCATAACCTATCGCGGTTTTTAATGGATAATCCGAGCCCAGACCGGCTACAATATCAGGCAATGCCAATCCGATCAGGATAAAAACAACACCATTCATCATAAATGTGGTGGCAGACCAGACGGCAGTAACTTTAACCCTGGAATTGGGCGTCAAAATCACGTGCGACTGGCTACAGAGAAAAAGTCCTCCGGAGACCACAGCCATCACTCCTGACACCTTAAAGTGTTCTGCTACGATGTACATAAAGTAAGGTGTCAGTAATGTTAAAACAGTATCTATATTTTCATTGGTAGGTAACCAACGGTGAATCGCATAAAATATACAACCGATTCCAAGACCGATTAAAATCCCAAATCCTGCAACCACCACAAAATTTAAAGCAGCATCCTGGAACACAAAGTTCCCGGTAATTACCGCCGCAAGGGCAAACTTAAACACAATTAAACTGGAAGCATCATTGATCAGACTCTCTCCTTCCAGCAAGGAATTAATGGTTTTTGGAATCTTTACCCCCTTTAAAACGGTAGAAGCTGCAATCGCATCCGGCGGGGAAACAATACCGCCCAGCAAAAAGCCAAGAGCCAAAGTAAAACCTGGAATAAATGCAACCGATGCATAGGCTACTGCAATAGAAGTAATCAAAACCAGACCGACAGCCATTAAGAATATAGCGCCTTTATATTCCCAAAAGTCTTTCCAGGATGTTGTCCAGGCAGCTTCGTATAATAAAGGAGGAAGAAAAAGCAGGAATATAATGTCAGGGTCGACAAAAATATGCGGAATGCCGGGAACAAATCCGATGATCAGCCCTGATAACACTAAAAATATTGGATAGGAAACTTTCAGTTTATGCCCAATCATCACGAGAATGGTAACACCTAAAAGCAGGACAAGAATGAGAATAAGGTTGTCGTGAAGCATTATGTAAAGAATAAGTTTGAGTGTTTCTGCTGATTTGTAACCAATATCGTTAAAAAAAACGATCTGTTGTAGCTGTTGAACAGCGCTTTGCAAAACCTATACTAAAATCCAATTAAAACTGCTTCCAGGTCATTACCATTCCAGGTGCTGATCAGAAATTAATTCTAAATTTGTGCCCATAAGAAAATAGAGATTTTACCCATTTACCAAAGCATGATGACATCCATTTTAAAAAAAACACCCACACATCGTTTATTAATCACACTACTTAGCGGACTGCTGTTCCTAACTGCCTGTACGGAATCTGCAGATCGTTTTTTCGGCATTGCCGTACTCAATACCAATATCTTGCGGGAGTTTGGTACCCCTACCTTTGCCAGAAGACTCAATGACGAAACCAAAGAATTTCCTGGAGTACCAGCAAGCAAGAAAAAAGGAGATGAAGCACAGAAAAATATCAGCAATCAGATTCTGTATATCGAAAAGAGTATAAAAGACATTAAAAACTTATCAGAAAGCGGTGTTAAAAAGGAGATAAAAACATTATCCCTTGAGCTTTTTGAATTTGTTCTTCCTGTCTATAAGAACGAATACATGGCTTATGCAAAGCTATGTGATACCAAAGGCCCACAGGAACAAAAAGACCTGATCGTTAAGGAAATTGATGAAAAATATAATGAAGCGTTTGAAAAGAAATATATCCGGTTGTTAGAAAAGGGAAAAGCATTCGCTACAGACAACAACCTGAACGTAAAATGGGACTAATCTAGCCCTAAAACCTATTTACATTTGGCAGCATCTTCTCTATGACGCTGCCAAATGTAAATTCAAGGCATTAAAAAATCAGGATTTTTCGGCCAGTTCTTTTGCTTTCTGAAGCGCCAATGGCCAGGTTTTACCCATATAGTCTTCCCAGTCCGCGGCGGTATCCATTTCTACCTTCCATTCGGTCTTACCATCTACATCACGGAGTCTGTAATCCTCCATAGAGCCAGACCACTTTTTAATTTCTTCACTATCCAGATCCTCCACTCCTTTATTGATCATTCCCAAATGCCGGATGGATAGAAACTCATGAGGGATATTTTCTGCAATCTCAGAGACCATACCATCGCCCTCTCCATTTACAAACAGTGCCCGGCTTCCTTTCTTCCAATCTGTTTCCACGTTAGATCCTTCCGCAAAAGGAGCAGTCCATTGAGGATAAGTATCCTTTCCAATAATCACATCCCATACTTTTTCGCGTGGGGCATCAATCAAAATTTTAAATTCCTGCTTTTTCATAAGAATATATTTTAAACAACAACACTTACATTTGTCAGCCAGCCTATCCCGGACATCTAAAGTTAAGACAACAGATTGATTTACAAGGTGGCTGATCACGACATTTTCAGGGGCTATTTAAGACATCCCTGGCTAAAAGAGCTATAAAATCCATACCAACGGGCATTAAAAAGATAAAATCAGATTAATAAAAACACAGATAATGAACAAAAAATTATTCATTACATGTTCAGACCTATTCATTTTTCATTCAGAATATTTACTTAAAAATAAATGCTTATCTTCATTAAAAAAATACAATCCTATGTAAATTATTGATCATCTTAAACCAATATCATGACTAACGCTATCTCAAAAACAAGCATCTGGACCTACAGAAGCTTAAAAAACAATCCTGCCATCGCAACAGATTTCGATCTCCTCGAAGAAGGCAGGGCAATCTTGCAAATCAACATCGCTGACGACAACAGTATTTCAGGAACAATCGGCGGTGATGGCTGGAGCCTGGACCTGAAAGGTTCTATTCAATATGGAAACCCAGCCACTTTGTGGTTCCAGGGTTTTGGTAAAGTAGGCGACGATCCATGGCTTTATAGTTATCTATGCTATCAGGTTCCTGTGATACCCAATGGAATTGACCAGTTCCCTGTGCTGGTGGGCAGTGTCACGAGAGTGATCCCGCATCCCGGCGATAATGGCACCACAAGCCCGGCCGGAGCGGTATATTCCTTTTATGCAATACTGCAAACACAAGCCTAACCATCCTTTCTTCAAACTCTTCTAAAACCTATTTCTAATGAGTAACTCTAAAGAAATGAGTTCCTGCAATTGTCATCACAATTCGCAGGACGAAAGCATGGGCGAGTCATTTTCCGGGGTCAAAAAAACAGGACGTGTGCTGCCTTCCGTATTGATGAGCATTCTGATTGCCTTTTTCCCAAAATGTCCCTTCTGCTGGGCGATATATATGAGCATGTTCGGAAGCATCGGGCTTGCAAGGTTGCCTTATATGCCTTGGTTATTTCCTGTCTTAATGGCTTTCTTAGCCTTTCATCTGGTGATGCTGTGGAGAAAAATCCCTCAAAAAGGATACCTCCCTTTCCTGATCAGTCTGGCAGGAGCTGTGGTCATTTTATCGGGCAAAGTATTTTTCCCTTTAGCCCAATGGCTTTCTGTAACTGGCATGATCCTGATCATCTCAGGTTCATTACTCAACAATTTTTCCAATATCCGTATACCCTTAACTAATTTTAAACGCATACAATTTAAAGATTAACGCTATGACAACTCCAAAATTAAAAACCAGACGTTCTTTGATTGACCTTCAAATAGATTATACAAACGGGGTTAAAGAACCCCTGGAAAACCTGATGAGAGCCTGGAAAGGCATCAAAGAACTCGATTATACCGATGACAATTCCTTTTTTAAGATCGGTGGATACCACGGGGAGCCATTCAGAGGTGGTGGCTGGGGCAACGCCAGTTACTGGGGTGGCTACTGTAACCACGGAAACATATTGTTTCCAACCTGGCACCGTGTTTACCTGCTTAGATTGGAACAAGCTTTACAAAGTATCCCGGGTTGTGAGGATGTAGTTTTGCCTTATTGGGATGAAACCGATGAAAGCAGCATTCTCTACGGGATTCCGTCCTGCTTAACCGATGAAAGTTTTATTCTTGACGACAAAACAATCGATAATCCTTTACGCTCTTTTATCTTTCCAAGGAACATTACCGACAACATCAGTCCGGATCCCCAGGCGGATTATTCCAAACCGAAAGACTACGAAACCAAACGTTATCCATTATCTGGTCTGATGGGACCAAATGATATTGCAGCAACGCTTGCACACAATGCGCTGTTCCCTAAATGTGAAGACAATGTTAAAATACTCAATAACAACATAAAAGACTGGCTAAATTCTCATATTGTAGTGGACAAAGTGACCATTCCAACCAATCTGGTTCAGAAGTTCAAAGATTGCCTGGACGCACCCAATTATACCGTCTTCTCGAATACCAGCTCCGCTGCCCAATGGAATGAGGACCGCCAAACGATTGATCCTGCAACCGGCAAACCAATCACTAACGATCCTAACTTTAAGGCCGTTGTTCCCCTGGAATCGCCACATAACAGCATCCATCTCGCTGTTGGAGGTTGTGATATCCCGGTTTATAACCAATCGCCCATTCCAGGAGCAAATGGGGATATGGGCGAAAACGATACTGCAGCATTCGATCCGATCTTTTATTTTCACCATTGTAATATTGACCGGGTGTTCTGGTTGTGGCAGAAAAAAAATGGCGCTACAGATGAACTGGAGATCATCCCCGAATACCCTGGAACAAACACCATTGACAATCAAGGGCCCACACCTGGATTTGCGCCAAATACCTGGTTAACACTGGACAGTCCGCTGGAGCCTTTTAAAAAGAATGAAACAGACTATTACAACTCCAAAGATTGCATCAATATTGAAACACAATTAGGCTATACCTATAGTCAGGGTTCCATGGATGACCATGCGACGCTCTTTATGGCGAAAAAACAAGAGCCTTTCCCCAGCAAAATTATCAAAGTCAGCAAAATCAATAAAGCGCCGATCAGAGGTTCTTTTACCGTATCCGCATTCATGAATGTGAACGGAGAAAAGCTTCATCTGGGAACAGAAGCCATACTGAGCCGATGGAATTCACAATTCTGTGCCAATTGCCAGACGCACCTGGAAGTAAAAGCATTCTTTAAACTTCCGGTAATAGAAAACAAACTTTTTTCAGCGCTGAATGAGAACCCTTACGAACATGTAGAAATTGAAATACATGGAAGGGATGGATTCATCAACGGCACCAATAAAACCAAGCTATTAAATGCACTGGAAAAGCCGGTTACCGGATTCCACCTGGAAATTATTTAATCCGGATCTGGCCATCCGGCCGGGCACCGAATTCATGGAAGGCAGCAATAGGGCTGCCTTCTTCATTTAGCTTCCAGGGAATCGAAGTGAGGAAGGCTAATATTTCAAAAGCGACAAAAAACAGGCGCAATAAAAAAAGCAGCCGAAGGAACTCCGGCTGCGACGTTGAGCGCGTCATATGATAAGTTTCGAGAAATCTCGTTTTTTTGTCAAGACAAAAAGCTCCCCCCAGCGCTTTTGCCTTTGACGACACTAAATACCGTAAAATAAAATGAAGTCACAACCGGTTATGGTTTCAAAAACCGAATATGAAACAAGATAAACGTCGTAAATATTCCAAAAAAGAGTAAAACAAACCCAGGCAACAAGCTTATTATTAAGCAGTTAAAGACCTTTTCAGGTATTCACTTGGACTAACCCCTTCTTTCTTCTTAAACACATTGAAAAATGTTATCCTGGAGTTAAATCCTGCCATATTCGCTAAGCCTTCAATGGAATAACGTTCCAAAATATTTTTTTCCAGCAGGTCTTTTGCATAGTCAACACGGTAATTATTGATCAACTCATTAAAATTCGTTTCGAATTTCCGGTTAATAAGGGTAGACAGGAGCTTAGGAGAAACATCGATCTTTTTCGCAAAATCAACGATGGTGATTCCCTTATTTAAAAAAACCTGTTCTTCATGCAAAGCATACCTGATTTTTTCCAATAAAAGATCAGTGTCTTTAATCTCGACCATTACCGGATTCTCCACTGAACTTGTTTTGACGACAGGTACTCCTTCGCCTATTTCTCTATCTGCGTCTTTATTAAAGTATCCATAAACCCGTTCCGGATTGAAATTGATATACAGGTTAAGGCAAAGGATGCCCAAAGTCCCTATACTCGAAAAAATAAGTTTTGCCCCGGAGAGCTGATGCTGATTTTCGCCAAAATAACAGGCAATCATGTAAAAGAAGTTGCTGATGGCCACCCCGCCCATTAAAACGAGGGAAATAAACAGCCAGTTCCCCAGTTTTTCTTTATTCATCAGGGCCATCAGCTGAGGCCGCAGCTTTCTCACCAGGTACACACAGTAACAGAAGTAAATCAATTGTAATGCAAGTCGGAAGAGGTAATGAAAGGAGATTGGAATCAGTCCGGAGCCTACATAGTACAATAAATTCTTGTTCAAAAAGATCATTTTAGCAATCTCCTGTTTCTCCTCAAAAGACAGTAAATAAAAAGGGATTAAATCCAGAAGGTGAACGAATGCCGGAATAAAATGCAGATAATCGGTCTTTTTAAGCCCATTTATATTCTTCAGGGAATTCCTGATGTAAAAGTAAAAAAATGGTGCATTTAAATACATCAAAGGGCTCATGCTGCGAAGCGAATGCGGATGATCAACGATATACCCGTTCTCAAACCATAAAAAATAAACCAGCAGAGAGATGTTGTAGCAAAAGAGCGAGATGCCGAGCATCTTATTTTTTAAATATGGATTCTCAGGCTTAAAAATTAAGGTAAGGCTATTTATAGTAGAAAGTGAGAGTAAAATAATGCACAGTAGGTTCATTACAGCAAGAGATCAGAAGGTCTGCAATGTTATCAAAAAAGTAACGCTTCCACAACAGCTACTTTCATGATAATTCAAATATTAATGCCTATTTTAATCTTAAAAAATGATTTATAATATATTTACAAATCACAATTAGTAATTACATGAACACCAATGATTTCAAAATATTTGAGGCAGTAGCTGCACATGGCAGTTTCACCAAAGCTGCGGAGGCTACTTTCACTGTTCAATCCAATGTAACGGCAAGGATCAAAAGTCTGGAAGAAGAGTTTGGTGTTTCCCTCTTTACCCGGACAAGAAGGGTACAACTCACTGCTGCCGGCGAAACACTCCTGCATTATTGCAAACAGATCAGCCAGCTGGTTGAAGCCGCGAAAAGAGAACTCTCCGACAATGATCAGCTCATCGGTCATTTAAAAATAGGTTGTATTGAAACCACCATGGCCTTAAAAGTCCCAGGGCTTATACAACGTTTCAACACCATGTACCCGGATATTGAACTGGAATTTAAATCGGCCATGTCTCCCGACTTAATCCAGGAAGTCATGAATTATAAGCTGGATGCCGCATTTATCACTGCACCAATCACCCTTCCTGATCTGGAGCAGCGGCTGATCAAAGAAGAACAGCTGGTAATCGTCAGTTCCGGCAAATACGAAACACTGAACGATATCATACTGGATCCGCAGGTAAGGATCATCGTCTTTGAACAAGGCTGTGTTTACAGGGCAAGACTGGAATCCTGGCTGAGTTATCAAGGGATCGTCAATTATAAAAGCACCGTTGTCAATTCTCTGGAAGGCATCGTCAATTTTGTAGAAACAGGCCTGGCCATTACCATATTGCCCCTGGAACTGATTGAACAGTATTATTCCAACAGAAAGCTGAGGACCTTTTCTATCGGGAAGGAACTGGGCAGCACAAAGACCATGATTATTTATAGAAAGAATAGAGAACAAGATCCCTTATTGAAGGCTTTTGTGGAAATGTATGAGACACATTAACAGAACTTTATTCTTTATCAACAGTAAAATACAATACTTAAAACTTAAAAAAGCTATCTAAAAGAATTTATCTCGTCAATAATCATTATAAATAAGAATATTCTATTTGTAATATTTTGATTACAAAAAAAAGAATTCTAATTTGATCAAAGATCGACTAACTGAACCATAATATTTATGAAAAACTTAAATTTATGAAAAAAAACAACCTGCTGGCGCTGACCTTAATCGGCGCGCTTACTGTATCTCTGTTCGCCTGTACGAAAAAAGATACGGTAGAAACGACAAGCAATGAAGAAATTTCCAAAACCACTTTATCAAAAATCACTTCCTTAGGCTTCAGTATTGATGGCGCAAGAAAGGTAGATGGCGGCTATTTAGTGGAAGGAGATATTCTTTTAACTGATGATAACCTCTCAAATACATCAAAAGGTGCCAATTTAAGCATTGCTGAAACAGAGCAGTACAGAACTACCAATTTAGTAACCGGTCTTCCGAGAGTAATTACCGTTTCGGTGACCAATCTACCACAGGTTTATAGCGATGCTGTTGACCTGATGATTACCAGGTACAATGCACAGGGGTTGAAACTGACTTTCCAGAGAGCAACTACCGGAACCACTGGAAACATTGATGTTTTCGGTTTTAACGAAGGACCTAGCGGAGGCTATATTACTTTAGGCTCAGCGGGTTTCCCTACTGCTGCAGGACAACCCTTCAACCAGGTTAAAATGAATACCAACGTAAATGCTTATGGTACGAATCCAAACCTTCTGTATCTAACTTCGGTATTGCAACATGAAGTAGGCCATTGTATTGGCTTCCGTCATACGGATTACATGAACCGCGCTTATAGCTGTGGAGGAAGAAGGTCTAATGAAGGTACTGCTGGTGTTGGTGCTGTTCAAATTCCGGGTACTCCATCTAAAGCAGATGCAGAATCATTTATGCTAGCTTGCTCTAACGGAGGTGACAGAACGTTTAATGCAAACGATCTTATTGCCCTAAACTACCTTTACAAATAACGACCTATTAACTAATCCTTATTCATTCATTATCTATTATTGAACAGTAGCTGATCGACTTATAATTTGGCGTGCAAACCAAATTTGCCTCCTGACCCCAAAGTCAGGAGGCTTTTTTTGGCACGTTATTAGCCTGCCATGAAGAAACAAACAAAGATGAAAAGAACTTATTTGATACTTGCAGCCTGTGCAATCATGCTCAGCACTGCTTGCACTACTTATCGCACTGCAGGCAATAGTGGTAAAGTGCCACCAGGCCAGGCAAAAAAAGGAAGCGGATCTAAATCAGCGAAACCTTTTGCTCCAGGGCAACAGAAAAAAAATTAGAAATAGAAAAAGCCTCCCGAAGGAGGCTTTTCATCTATCACGCAGCCCTTTTTTATTCGGGCGATACGCTTCCCTCCCCTATTGTTTAAGCACTACAGTTCCAAGACTGGTGTTCTGACCAAGAGCCACCTGAACATTCGTTAGGGTACTGTCTTTATAGCCAATAACCGGTGCGAATTTTACGGAGTAGCTTCCACCTGCAAGGCCCCCCACAGTGAATCTACCGGTTAAAGGATCTGCTACTGTACCTACAGTATCTGTTCCGGCAATCACCAATACTTCAGGGTGACTGGCCAAAGGCATCACTGTACCAGAGATCAGGCCTGAAGTAGCAGCAGTAATTCCACGCACTACCGGTTTCAGTAAATATTTTCCATTACCAGTACTCACAATAGATTTTGCCGCATCGAAATCCAATAACAGCGAATAAGTTACTCCCGGCACCAAACTAGGATTTTGACTCAGCTTCACTTTCCATCCTGACGATTGTCCGCTTGGCGTCTTTAAATCCTGTGTTACCCCATTTACAACGATTGTATTGTTGTCGTTAAGAACCAATCTGATTTCGCTGATCTCGCCGGAAGGCATTTCTCCTGAAGCGACTAAAATATCAGGATTGCTCGTTCCAATCCTAAAATCAAGGATATTAAAAGTACTTACCGTTGCAGCAAATACATAAGGTTTACCACCAGATAAAAGCACAATCTCTTTAACACTCAGGTTGATTCTGTCGAAATCCCCTGGCGCATCGGTCATCCTGATCTGAACTTTTGTCGTTCCACCAGTATTGTTACTACCGTCTTTCTTGCATCCGTTAAGGACCATTAGTCCTACCGTCAGTATGACTAGTCCGGCATATAAGATTCTCTTTTTCATAAGTTTTAGTTTTAAATAGACATTCACCTTTTCGTTACCCAAAATTGAAAAGCGAACATGAAAGCAACATGAAATTTTGAGATTATCTGACCCTAAACTTTCATCTTATTTTCATGTTGACTAATCATCTTTGCCATACTGGGCTTTTAGCTATAGAATCTTTATATTTATATATGGGCAGTACCTTCATTTTCCGTACCTTACTGAACATCATTGTCATTTTGTTGTTGCCGATATCCCTATGGGCAATCACACCAATGTATGATAAAGAGGTTCGCGACAGTCTTAGCCGTCAGCAACAAGAGAAAGAGAAAAAGAAAAGCGAGGATAAGGGCAAGCAGGAACAAAATATCCCGGACATCAGAGAAATTCCAAAAGCGAAGAAGCAGTCGAGACCGGTAATCGTTAAACCAAACATTAAAGGCAAACCAATTAAAGTGATCCGTCCAAAAATTAAAAGACCATAGTATCCAACCTATGAAACTCCTCCTCATTTCTACGTTCATTTGTTTGTTTTCAATTCAGGTCCAGGCGCAGCAAGACAGTTCAAAAAGAACAACGCTTACGTTCGCAGCGCTTTACAACAGCAATGTAAGTTACTACGGACAGGTGACCGATGAAAAGCTCCCTTACGTACTCGCCAATGCTACCCTCCGGTTTCCAATAGGGATCCACTTTTCTGCAGGTGCCTATAAACTCCTGAATTATGGTTCAGGAATATCTGAAACAGATTTAGGACTGGGCTATGACTACGATTTTAGCGACAAATGGACCGCAGGTATATCTTATAGCCGTTCGTTTTTCCCTGAAAACTCTCCGTTATTACAAGCCTCCAATGAAAACAACATCAACCTATCAACCAGTTATTTGTGGCCGTGGTTCAAAACAGACTTCAGTGCGGACTATGCCTTTGGCAAGCAGAGCGATGTTTTTCTAAGCTTATCCAATTCGAAAGAAATCAGCATCGGCAGTTTATTTAACGAGAAAAACACCCTTTATATAGAACCGGCAATTGAGCTGATCGCGGGAACCAAACATTTTTATGAAACCTATACCATAGAAAAAAGTAAGCGTGACCAGGCGAAAGGTAAGGGAAAACCAGTTTTACCGCCCGGCAAGCCTGTAGCTCCCGAAACCACCACAGTAGCCAGCAATACCTTCAACCTGCTCTCTTACAACTTCAAACTTCCCCTGAGCCTGAGCCGGGCAAATTACATCGCTGAAGTCAGTTACCAATTGTCTGTTCCCGGTCCCGGTGCTGCACCGGAATTAAAGCATCAGCAGTCCTTCTTTGGACTCGCTTTCTATTATCAGTTTTAATCTTTTAGCTATGAAAGTTTTAATTGTCGAAGATGAGAAAACCCTGGCCCATGAAATGGAGGCTTTTCTGATCAAGGCCTATTATCTTTGTGATATCGCCTACGCTTTCAACGATGCGCTCAAGAAGATAGCGCTGAATACCTACGATTATATCCTGATAGACCTCAGCCTACCCGATGGAAACGGACTTGACCTGCTTAAACAAACCAAAAAAGACAATCCTGATACGATTTATATCATTATCACCGCAAGGACCAATCTCAAAGACCGGGTTTCGGGACTCGATCTGGGTGCCGACGATTACCTGGCAAAACCTTTCTATCTCTTAGAGTTGCAATCCAGAATGCAAGCCATCGCCCGCCGGAGATTCAACATCAGCCAGGAACTCTTGGCTATAGGGAAGTTTAATATTGACCTGCAAAAAAGGCTGGTCATTTTTGAGGAAGCCGAAATCGGACTTTCACGCAAGGAATTCGACCTTTTCAGTTACCTCCTGCTCCATAAAAACAGGGTGCTTACCCGGGCACAACTGAGCGAACACATTTGGGGAACTTTTGTTAATGATGATTATGACTCGAATTATATCGATGCACATATCAAAAATATCAGAAAAAAACTCAACCAATGGGCAGATACCGAATGGCTGGAGACGGTACGCGGTGTAGGTTACCGAATTAGAAAATAACATGAAATTATCAACGAAACTTACCCTTTTTATCACGGGGTCTAAGCTGGCGATTGTGCTGCTTTTCATCCTCCTCCTTCCTTTCCTTGTCCGCCAGATCGCTTCAGAATACACCAATTACACCCTGCATCAACAACGAAAAAAGGTGCTGAGCATCGTCAAAAAGAACGGACTGGATTACTATTTCCAGGGCGACGATAATTATGGCAGCTATACGATGTTAAAAGAAGAGTTTATTGCCATCATTCCGGTTGCTGATTCCATGAATATCAACACCATTAAAGACTCCCAGCGTCTTTTGGAAAGAGATACGCTCAATTACAGGGTGCTCAGTCATACTTTTAAAGACCATCAGAAAAATTACCTGCTGGAAATTGGAAAGACCACTGCCAGCATCAATCAATACAACAAACCTTTACAACGGTTTGCCTTATATGTGTTAGTCATTTTAATCGCTTTAACTATTTTAATTGACCTTACCTTCACCCGTTTGATCATCCGTCCGCTAGCAAAAATTATTAAGAGTAAATTAGTCAGCCGGAAATTCCCTTTCGAAGATCAGCCACAGTTGATTCGAACAAGCACTACCGATTTCAAATACCTGGACGAGTCGCTCACTGCATTGATGAATCAGATCAATGAAGCCTTTCATAAGGAAAGAGAGTTTACCTCCAACGCTTCCCATGAACTCATGACCCCCATCAGCATTCTTCAAAATAAAATGGAAAACCTCCTCGCCGAAGAAGTGCTGGATGAGCCTTCCACGCTGGCAATTATAGAAATGATGAAAACTGTAGACCGGTTAAAGAAGATATCCGGTTCACTGCTGCTCATCTCCAGGATTGAGAACGAGCAATACATCAGAAAAGAAGAAGTTAAATCTTTAGAATTATTTAATGAGATTATCGAAGAGATCAGCCATCGGCTGGAAGAGAAAAACATACAAATTATCCTTCATATCTCCGAAAATTCAATGGTTAGGCAAGTCAACAGGGACCTGCTGTTTCAATTGTTTTTCAATCTTATTCATAATGCGATAAAGTTTAACCGTCAGAATGGAGAGATCATCATAAAAGACGGGTATCAAAAAGGAGGCAGTTATGAGATCACCATCAGCGACACCGGCATTGGCATTCCGGAAGAGGATTTGCCTTTTATCTTTGACCGTTTCAGGAAAACAAATCTCGAAGAAAGTGTTGGATACGGTCTTGGCCTCGCCATCGTGAAAAGCATTGCAGTCTACCATAACCTTAGGATAGAGGTCCGCTCTGAGATAAAAAAGGGAACCACCTTTAACATCGTGTTCCCTGATTACTTTTAACCGGTGGCATTCCGCATATTTTTAAATCGCTTCCGGCAGCGCCACCAGCTGATTTTTCGGTTTTGGAATTAACCAGAGCATCAGCAGTATGATACAAAGACAGCCGATATTGGCGGAAATGCCATAAAAAAAGGCCTTAAGGTAATCCGGAGATAGGCCGCCCAGCGTAATCACGGCGTAAAATGTAAGCCATTTTGAGTTGTTATTTTTTCTGTTCATAAAAATGACTTTCATTCATTTGAGGGACATATCAAATGATGAATCAAAAGTAGAATGGTCAGAATGGACTGACAACCGAAAAATTAACAAGCATTTTTTTCGCTTACACCACGACGCCTATTCTTCCCAGCTTATTCCTGTAAGTATTCATATATTTATCCCATTCCGACTGATATGCCGGCTTATTATACAACAACTGAGCATAGTCAAATGCTTCCCGGCTACAATGATTTGCGAAGATGGTATCTATATGGCTGATGCCCGCATCGATCACTTTTTTGATCACGCCAATTTTACTGAGACCATTTTCTGTACAGGCTTTATCCAGCCACAAACCTTTCCCCAACATGACATACCGTACCAGCAAATCTTCCGTTATAAAAGCTGCCGGCACCTCATTAATATCCGGTTGTGTGCGACTGTTGGAAAAGACAGTAATAATGATTTCTTCACTGATAAACTGAGCAGGAATAAACTGCAGCATTGTTCCCGCTAATGCAGCCTGCATACAAAGCTCCGGACTGATCCATCTTTCCGGTATTGCTCTGATCGCAAAACCATCTTTCACCACCAATTCCTTGCAAAGGGCTGCTGTAATATATTCTTCAGGCACAAAAGGCAATGCATAGAAGCTCTTTTGTAAAACCTGCAGACACAAATCTTCGGTTTTATATACAGCTGGAACACGCTTTAGATTGCGGTAGTTTTGTATGGTCTTTTTTTTCCAGTACGCAGCGTCTTTAAGTGTTCCTGTCTGCCCCTTTAATACAAATTCTCCGTTCTCCAGATCCATCAGCAATTCTTCGAAAGTCTGGCTGAGCGGATTGTCTAAATGCCGGGCCAGTTCCCTGGAGAAAAACGATTCTTCAGTCGCCTCATCTTCATAACAATTATTTTCTTCAGGGTGGTCAGCTGCCCTGTCGTTATAATAAAACAGCTCATTTATAGATTGCTTTACATAGGTATTGTGATCATTTGCAATAAATACAGGTGCATAAACGGTTCCCTCACATGCAAAATGCCCATGATTGTAATCCGTCATAACCACTTCCGTTGCGCTTACATTTCCATTCACAATCACATAAGCACCCCCAAGTAACATGCTTTGACAGGTTACATTTCCGCTCACATATACAAAGGGACCATAATCACCCTCTTTATTGATTACGCAACCCTCGCAATGGAGATTTCCGTCGATCAGAATGCCTTCTATTCTGGCCTCCACATTCCGCGGTTTAGCTGTTAATGTTTTATAGAGCCATTTCTTTATCTCCTCCTCAAACACATCCAGGTAAAAGTGTCCGGAGATCTGCACATCGCCGGTTGCCAATAAAAAATAATCCTCCTCATTCCAGTCATCATACAAATTAAACCCTTCATACTGTTTTAGAAATGGGTATCTGTTGATGACCTCTCCAATCGGAACTAAGCTAAAAAAATACATTGTTCTTATTTTAAATCACGAAAGTATCGAAAAAATGTAAGGACTGGCATCCTATATTTTCTATAAATAAAGAAAACGAAAATCAGGGTCATTTGTTTAATTTGCTGATCATTCTATCTAAAACAAATCTTATGGAAATCAAAAAAACACCTCATGTAGAGGCCCAGATGCTTATCAGAAAACCTGCGGCAATAGTTTTTAATGCGTTTATTGACCCGGAAATCACGAAAAACTTTTGGTTTACCAAGGGAAGTGCTAAACTTGAAACCGGAAAAAGTGTGACCTGGGAATGGGAAATGTACGGTGTTTCCAGCACCGTGTTTGTGAGAGAAATCGTTGCAGATAGAAAAATCTCGGTAGACTGGGACCAGTACTCCACGATTGTCGACTTTGAGTTCGAGCCAATGGGCGATGAGGCTACCTATGTAAAAATTACCCAATATGGCTTCCAGACCACAGGGGATGAATTGTTAACAGAGATCAGTGGGGCAAGCGGAGGTTTCACCACCGTCGTAGATGGACTTAAAGCCTATCTCGAACATGGAATCAACCTGAACTTAATTGCCGATAAATTTCCAAAAGGCGTTAAATAATATCCTGTTCCTTAGCGGAACAGGATATTATTTAGGTTAAAGCTTAGCCCATTTTGATTACCCATGCGTATTTGCAGGGCAGTTCGGCAGGTAGTTTGATGACTACATTGTCTCCCTTTTTGCTCCAAACCAATGGCTCTTTTACACCAAGCATATAAATTTTTGATCCTTCTTTTGGTTGAACCGTTTTGAGCAGCAGCTCATTGTTTTCTGCCTTATTAAAGATCGCATAAGTGAATTTGCCATTGTTACTTTGGGTAAACTTAATGTGTTCTCCTTCTTTATAGGTCTTTCCTCCTTTGGTGGCATAAATGGCTTCTTTGTTTACTTTGAGCCAATCGCCCATTTCTGTCAGCCTTTCCACACTTGGACCAGGAATTAGTCCTTCTGCAGAAGGGCCTACATTTAACAGGTAGTTTCCTCCTTTGGCGGTAATGTCTATCAGGTTGTCAATTAAGGTCTGTGCAGACTTCCAGTTATGGTCAGCTTTCACGTATCCCCAGTTGTTATTGATCGTCATACAGCTTTCCCAATAATCTTGTCCTGCTCCGGCCAGAATTTCCTGTTCCGGGGTATCATAATCACCTGCGGCGTCTTTATATTTCTTAACGCCTTGCATGCCGTCGCGACCTTTCCCTACCCTGTTGTTGATGATCAGGGAAGGCTTGATCCCGCGCAGGTAATTGTAAAGATCTTTACCTTGTTCTTCTGTCCATTCCGGAATCCATTCTCCATCAAACCACAGGATTGCAGGATCGTATTTTTTGATCAGCTCTGCGAGTTGCGGCTTTAAATATTCTTCCCGGTATTTGTTGAAATCAGGGTTGGCCGTATTCTGATGGATAGACCCTTTTGACATCGCATCCGGCTGATGCCAGTCCATAATAGAATGGTACAGCGCAAACTTAATTCCGGCAGCTTTACAGGCATCAGAAAGTTCTTTTAAGATGTCTCTTTTAAAGGGAGAAGCGTCCATAATGTCGTATTTGGTCACATTACTGTCCCACATGCTAAAACCATCATGGTGTTTTGAAGTGATCACAATGTATTTTACCCCTGCATTTTTCGCAATATTGACCCATTGTTTCGCATCAAACTGTTGAGGGTTAAACTGAGCGGCATATTTCTCATATTCCGCAGTTGGAATTTTATGGGTTTCCATGATCCATTCCGCTCCTCCACCTTTACCATTGTATTCCCCCGCGGGAACGGAATAAATCCCCCAATGGATAAACATGCCAAAAGTGGCATCGTCCCACCATTGCATGCGCTTGCTTTTGGTTTCTTTTGATTCTTCGATGTAGTTCTTCTGGGCAAAGGCCGCAGAGGAAAGAAAGATCATTAAGCTGATCATCAGGATATTTTTTTTCATACTTGTTTTAGTTGGCTATAGTAAAGATAGTTGCAATATGATTTACTAATTCTGAAATCCTGCCAAATGATTAAGCGAAATTGGCAATCATTTAGTTTTACATTTTTCTTCTGAATCACAAAACTTATATCCAATGAAACTATACAAATCGGAACCATTTGTCAATTCACAAAAAAGCCGTTTTACTTTTAGCAAAACGGCTTTTCATTGGGAGCTAAAGGCTTACAGATTCTTCAGTCCTTTTGTTTGAGATGGATCAGCTTCGATGATACTGATCGCATATCCTCCTCCCGGAGCAGCAAACTGAGTCAGCTTTGATCTGCTGTTCAACAACACTTTTCGAATTTGATAGGCCTGTGGATTCGTTTTATAATGTGCCTCTTTCGCATCACTATAAATCGTCGCCACATAGGTTTTACCTGGTTGTAAAAAGTTAAACGAGATCTTTGAAGTATAACCGTTCTCCCCAGCTACACAACCTACAAACCAGTTGTTCGTTCCTTTGGCTTTACGCGCTACAGAAACATATTCGCCCGGCTCTGCCTCCAGATATTTACTATCGTCCCAATCCATGGCGACATCCTTAATGAATTGAAAAGCATCCAGGAACCGGTTGTAATTTTCAGGCAGATCCGCAGCCATTTGTAAAGGACTGGCCATGGTGACATACAATGCCAGCTGATTGGCCAGCGTCGCATTCAGATGGGATTTGTTATCCGGATTCAGCTTTGAGATGTCCATTTCAAAAATACCAGGTGTATAATCCATTGGACCGCCAATCAGACGGGTAAAGGGTAAAATGGTTACATGGTTTGCTTTACTGCCGCCAAAAGCCTGATATTCCGTACCACGGGCAGATTCATTGCCTATCAGATTAGGATAGGTACGGTTAATTCCCGTTGGGCGAACCGCTTCATGTGCATTAACCATGATCTTATACTTCGCTGCTTTTTCCAGTGCATACTGATAATGATTGACCAGCCATTGTCCGTAATGGTATTCGCCGCGAGGGATCATGTTTCCTACATACCCACTTTTTACCGCATCATAGCCATTGTCTTTCATGAACTGATAGGCCTGATCCAGGTGGCGTTCGTAGTTTCTCACCGCACCAGAGGTCTCGTGATGCATGATCATTTTTACATTTTTACTTTTTGCATAGTCTCTGATTTCTGCTACATTAAAATCCGGATAAGGCGTTACAAAATCAAAGACATCATCTTTAGAATTGCCGAACCAGTCTTCCCAGCCTACATTCCAGCCCTCTACCAGCACACCATCAAAACCATGTTTGGCCGCAAAATCAATATATTCTTTTACATGAGCCGTATTTGCACCATGTTTACCATTGGGCTTTACTTTGGTATAATCCGTTACGCCCAATTGTACACTTGGCAATTCATCAGTATAAGCCCAGGAGCTTTTTCCGGTGATCATTTCCCACCATACCCCAACGTATTTACTCGTTTTAATCCAGGAGGTATCCTCTATTTTAGAAGGGTCATTTAGGTTCAAAGTCATTTTGGAGGCCAGAATATCGCGTGCATCATCGCTCACGATCACCGTTCTCCAGGGAGAGGTGGCAGGAGACTGCATGTATCCTTTATCTCCTTTTGCATCTGGTGTTAACCAGGACTCGAAAATCATGTTCTTATCATCAAGGTTCAGGTTCATCGTTGAATAATTGATCAACGCCGCTTCATGGATACTGATGTAAAGTCCATCATTGGTTTTAAGCATCAAAGGCGCCTGCACCCCTGTTTCAGAATATTGGGTCTGGGAAGAATTATCCGTCACCGCGGTATGAAATAAGCCCCTGATCTCAGAAAGCTTAGAAGTGGTGTAATCATATTCCTGGGTATCATAATCACCAGGAAGCCAGTAAGCCTTCATATCCCCCGACATGGCGAATTGTGTTTTTTCCTCCTTTATGACAAAATAATTCAGGTTTTTCTGCTGAGGGAATTCATAACGGAATCCCAGTCCATCGTTAAAAAGACGAAAGCGAATCAGGATATTCCGGTCGGTTCCCTGTTGGTGTAAAGTGACCGCCAATTCGTTGTAATGGTTCCTGATGTTTTTCAGCTCTCCCCAGACCGGCTGCCAGGTTTCATCAAAAGAGCTGGTTTTGGAATCAGCGATGGTAAACTGATCATATAAAGAGGTCTTTGGATTGGCTGGTCCTGATTTCATTCCCATCTCCGTACCAAACTTTGCAGGAGGTACCTGATCTTTCAACTCTAATCCCAGTTTTCCTGGTTTAAGCACAACTTTACCTTTATAGGTCAGTTTATAAGTAGGTATCCCTCCGTTCTGAACTGAAAAATTCATCAACAGTTTTCCATCGGGCGATTTTAGGTCTTGTGCGCTTGCCAGCTCCGTAGAGAGGCATAAAGACAACAGGGCGATCAATATCCTTTTCACATTTATAATATTTAGGTGTGAAAGCAAAGATATAAATTTAACGGGAACGTTCCCGATGCATGATAAAAAAAGTGTAACCAGATCATTAACATCTGATTACACCATAATACTGCTTATTTTGCAGCGTTTTTCTTTTCCGTGATCTCAGTGCGGATTTCCTGAGCAAGACCTTTGATCTCCTGTAAAGCTTTACGCACTCTGGTTCCTGCAGCACTGTTGCCACCGTTATAAAATTTTTCTACATCTGCTTCTGTCGCAGCTACTACTTCTTTTAGTTTTGCAAATTTACTCATGGTTCTTTTTTTTAATTGGTTTTTTCTTAGTTATCTGTGTCAAGCTTTACCTAAAAAAGCATCTCTATGCCCTTCTGAATGCGCTTAATAGTGTAAACATAAGGATTAAAAATAAAATTACAAATAAATACTACTAATTCAGTAGACATTATCTATATTTGTTTCATCAGCAGCAGGAAAGCTGATCAGTTATAGTCATGTGGCCGAGTGGCGAGGCACAGGTTTCATAAACCTAGAATGGCGGTTCGATTCCGCTCATGACGTCTAAGTGGTAGCGAAAGCCATTAGGTCGAGCTTAAACTTTTCCATGTTTTGACAGCTTGTTTACTCATTGCAAGCTGCTTTTTTTAAGGTTTCATGCTGCGAAGCACAAACATTTAAGTACTCGTTTAATTTACACTTTGGTTATTAAAGGCTATCCCTCATCAGATAGCCTTTTTTGTGAACAGGTTATAAGTTAAACTCCTGTTTGCCTCCATGCAGTTTGATTTCTTTTCCCATCCAGACAAATACACCTTCCAGTTTTTCCGGCAATACCACTATCGCTTTGATGCCCGAATCTTTAGCATTCCGTTTTACTGCAACCGAGATCATGCCATCAGGATGTGGCATATTCCCTTTAATCCATTTCAACCCTGCTAAAGCAGGCGCGATCCTCACCTTTTTAAAACCCGGAGCATCCGGCATGATCCCACAAATGGTCGACAGGAAATCATAATCAGGGCTGGCACTCCAGGCATGACAATCTGAACGGGCCGGTTCGGGCTTTTCCGCAAAAGTACTCAGGCCCAGGGCAAGCATTTTTCGCCAGGGGCCGAGCTGTCCGTAATATTGATCTGCTACTCCTGCTTTCTTCATCGCCTGTGCCAGGTAAAAGCGGTAAAAGAAGGTCACCTGACCAATGGATTGATCAGAAAGCAAGCGCTGCATCAGCTCCTTTGCCTGCATATTTTTCACCGTTCCGCTAAGTATCGCCCAGATTCCGGCATGCTGACTAAAGGAAGACTGATCAGGCGTATCCCCTAAAAGTCCTTTTGCCGGATCATAACATTTGCGATAAGTGGCTGACTTCAGCAATTCAGCAGCATTTAGAAAACCGCTTCCTTCTGCACTTTTTCCAAATGCCGAAAACAGCTCCGCAGCCTGGTCCATCGTATAGGCAGCCTGTAAAGAAATAATCGCAGAACCACCATGTGCAGCTCCGGGCGCTACGCCCCAATCGTCAAAATTATCCCAGTCTGTAAAGTTCCACCACTTCATCGGTCCCAGCATTCCGATTGCGGCATCCCTTCGCTCCATGTACCAGGACATTACCTCGTTAATGGCCGGCAGAAATTGCCTGACAAATTCGTCATCCCTTTTATGCATCCAGTAATCATGGATCATCGAGACCCAGAATAGTGAGAAGGGTGGAATGATCTGTAAACGGTTGCTTGGATAGCGTCCCTGCGTAAGTCCTTCGGGGGTTCTTGAATGGTAAAAATCCAGAATTGCTTTGCGCATTAAACGGTCATCACCAGTCAGATACAAAGAAATCAACGCCTGAATCCTGCTATCTCCCGTATACTGGAGCTGTTCGTAATAAGGGCAATCGTAATACAGGTCGCCCGCACAAAGCTGTGCGGTACGCCAGCCTACCTTCCAAATCTCCTCCAATGAAGGGTCACTGCTGCTAAAGGAGGCCTTCATTTCCAACGGATAACCGGTCATCATTCCATAAAAATCATCAATAAGCAGCGCTTCATCCCCCGTACTGATTTCCATTTCCACATAGCGGTAAGTACGCAGCCAAAGCGGGCGAAACCTTCGGCCTCTGCCACCCTCTGCAATAAATACATCGTAATTGCCTATAATTTCCTTCCCATCAATTTCATTTCTGTTGCCCTTATTCCGGTCTTTATCAACCAGGGCCTCTGCATAAGTCAGCTTAATCAGCGCCCCCTTGCCTCCAGTTACCCGCAATTCCGGATAGCCGATACAATTTACTTCGTGATCCAGCAAAATTTTAACCGTCTGATGTGCTGAAATCTTTATCGGCTGTTTACCGGTTAAGAAGCCGGCAGAAGCGATGTTGTCCGTACTTCTTCTGATGCTGCTGAATCTGGAAATATGTTCTGTGAACAAAGGGATATTTCTTGGCTTTAAAGTCCATAAATTATCTGTCCCATACCCCACCGGGACGGGGGCGGCAATACCTTTAGCGGCAATCCATGAAGCATCATCAAATCCGGGCATTTCCCAGCCCCATGGATATACATCCCCCTTTACATGATCTCCAGGTCCAACCACCATATATGCCCTTAACCTTTCTCCGTTATCCAGGGAGGTTGGGGAATACGCTTTATTCTGCAAGACCTTCCAGGAATCATCCGTATTGACCATGGACTCCGCCAGGGTATTCCCTTGCATCAAAAAACCCGTCTGATTAGAGATCTGCGCCACCGGAGCGAGCGCCCCCATGTTCCAAACCTCTGCTGCAATTACATTGTTGCCCTGTTTTAAATAGCGGGCAATATCCAGACTTTCAAAATACCAATTGAAGAGGTCGCCTCTTGCAGGGCCTGAACATACCGGCTGTCCGTTTACAAATAAACGGTATCGATTATCAGCGCTAAGGTGTACCACAAAAGATGCGGGTACTGCCGGCAATGAAAAATGCTTTCTAAAGTGGTAAACTCCATATTCCCGCTGCGCAGCACCTGGTTTGGTAATCCAGGAAGCAGACCAGGATTCCTTGAGCAAAGCAGGATTAATGGCTATATCCTGTGCCCGGCTTAGCGTAACCGCAAACAGCATCCCTATGAACATTAATTTTTTTCTTCCTTTCATCTTATTTGTTGATTAAACTGAACCTCGCAGACCAACCGCCGCCGGCTGCCATCTCCAGTTTTATTTCATCGCCCTTTTTAACCGTTTTCACTACCCGACGGTAATCACTGCCCACCCTTTCCGCATTCGGCCCATCCATAAAAATTTCAGCCTGATAGCTTTGATCAGGGTCCAGAAAGTCAAGGTTTACGTTTAGCGTTCTTGGGCTCCAATTGGTCATTGCTCCCATAAACCAGGTCTTGTCTTTCTTTCTGGCTACGCAAACATATTCCCCTATTTTGCTGTTCAGCGGAAAAATATCATCCCATACTGTAGGGATCCCCGACAAATACTTCAGGTATTCCGGTTCTTTTTCATAAGCAGTGGGTGCATCCGCCAACATCTGAAGCGGGGCATAATATACCGTATACATCGCCAGCTGATGGCAGCGTGTTCCCTGGCTCATCGGCCTGTCAAAAATCTGTTTCCAATCTGCTTTATTGTAATTCTGCATCGCACCCGGTGTGTAATCCATTGCTCCGGCAAACATCCTGATAAAGGGAATTGTCACATCAGTCTGCGGTAAAGTCCCTCCTGCATCAAACTTGTTCCATTCCAGCCCCTTTACCCCTTCCGTATTGATATAGTTCGGATAAGTCCGTTCCATCCCATTGGGATGATAAGCGCCATGGTAATTGACCAGCAACTTTCTGCTGGCAGCTTCTTTGAGCAGGCGTTCCTGAAAATTCACCACCACCTGGTCGTCCCGGTCCATAAAGTCGACCTTCAGTCCATTGATTCCCCATTTTTCAAACTGATCCAATGCGGGGATCATCTGCCTGTCGAGCGTATACCAGACACACCATAGAATGATGCCTACTTTTTTCTCTTTGGCATAGCGGATCAGTTCCGGCATATCCAGTTTATCAGTGATCTTCATCAGGTCAAACTGGTCGCTCCATCCTTCATCAAGGTTGATGTATTCAATACCGTTACGCGCTGCGAAATCAATAAAATATTTATACGTCTCCGTATTGAAGCCCGTCTTAAAATCAACTCCTGAAAGATTTAATGCATTCCACCAGTCCCAGGCCACCTTTCCTGGTTTAATCCAGGCCGTTTCTTTTATTACAGACGTTGCAGCGAGCAAATACACCAGCTGATTAGCAAGGATTTTTCCATCTTCTTTTTCAAAACTGATCAATCTCCATGGGAAACTGCGTGGGCCTTTTGTTCTGGCAATATGGTCTTCTCTTTCTTTAACCAGCAGGTTGAAATTTGCATGACCTCCTTTTTCTACCCGCTTCGGATAAGCCGCATGGTTGCCCATCAACCTGTTTTCAGTTGTTCCCGACGAAGACAGGCTCATACAAGGATAATCCATTACATCGGACTCGTGAATCATGATGTTCAGTTCATCAGGTGTTTTCAGGAGTAGCGGCATACTGGAATAATTGGGTTGTTGCACCTCAGAGAGTTTATTCAAACGGTAATCTGCTTCAGAGAGTGCCGGATGAAAATAACATTGATAATCTCCGTTAAACCGAAATTCCGATTGCTCTGATTTCAGTACCAAACTGTCTTTTAATGAAGTCCGAAACCTATAAGCAAAACCTTCATTATATACCCGGAATATGACGGAATAATCACCTGAGAACTCCAGGATCAGTTCCTTGTAATGCTCCCGTAATTTGGCCCGGATTCCATACAAGGGCTGGAGTATGCGGTCTGTCTGCGAAGTGCCGGAGCGAATTAATTTTGACTTTCCGTCCCATACTTTTCCGTCCGCCAGGGTCATTCCTATCGCCGATGGCAGCAGGTAGACTTTCCCCATGTAGGCCAGGCTATAGCTTAAACCACCGTTAATGGTCACTGTTGCCTTCAATTTTTTGTCAGGCGATTCCAGAATAAAATCTTTTGCTGTCGCCGATTTCATCTGGCCGGTAAACAACATGATAAATACGAATGTTGAAATTAAATATCTCATTTTAAATGTTTTTATATCATCCTGATATACCCACAACACCAACACTCAAAACCCTATATACCAGATTCTTGAAAAGGATTAAATCTAACAATTCCCTTTCATTTATGGTGAGAATTGAGCCGATTTAATCTTTCCTGATTTCGATACTTGTCCCTAACTTTAGGCCATGATCCACAAAACCATTTTCTACCGACTGATCCTTACTTTAATCCTCGCCCCCTGCTTCCTCTACGCGCAAGAACCATCTCCACATCCAAAGACGCCAATGATGGGCTGGTCCAGCTGGAATAATTTCCGGGTAGACATCAGTGAACAGGTGATGAAGGCCCAAGCTGATGCGATGGTCCTTACCGGACTTAAAAAGGCCGGTTATAATTTTATCAATATGGATGACGGATTTTTTGGAGGTAGAAATGAAAAAGGAGAACTGCTGGTACATAGCAAACGTTTTCCTTCCGGAATGAAGGCCCTTGCAGATTACATCCATGGTAAAGGACTTAAAGCAGGAATATATTCAGATGCGGGCATCAATACCTGTGCATCGATATGGGATAAGGATACGATTGGAGTGGGCTCCGGACTTTATGGCCATGATGAACAGGATTTAAACCTGATGCTTAAAACCTGGGGCTATGATTTCATTAAGGTCGATTGGTGTGGTGGCGAAAAGCTGGGCTTAGATGAAGAGATGCGTTATACACAAATCGCAAATCACATTAAAAAGATAAAAAAAGAGGCTTTATTCAATATCTGTCGTTGGCAGTTTCCGGGAAAATGGGCGATTGAAATTGCAGATTCCTGGCGGATCTCCGGCGATATTAACAATAAATTTGAATCCATTTTAAACATTATAGATAAGAATGCAGATCTATGGAAATATAGTTCTCCCGGTCATGTGAATGATATGGATATGCTGCAGGTTGGCCGTGGCATGAGCTACGAAGAAGATAAATCACATTTCAGTATGTGGGCCATGATGAACTCTCCACTATTACTGGGCAATGACCTGAGGACAATTTCCAAAGAAACGCTGAGCCTGGTTACCAATGCAGAGGTCATTGCTCTCAATCAGGACAAGCTTGGCTATCAGGCACGCAGGTTAAAGAAATCCGGAGAACTGGAAATTTGGGCAAAACCATTGGTTTCGACCATGAGTGGGCTGGTTGCCGTAACCTTGTTGAACAGGTCGGACAAAAGTGCTTCAATTGATCTCCATATGGAAAGTTTGGGCTTTGACCTCAGCCACAATTATACGATAAGGGACTTATGGAAACATAAAGACTATCCTGCAACGAAAAGCACAACACAGAATTTTGAGCTTCCTGCACATGGTGTCATCACGTTGAAAATCAAAGGAAAATTAATTCCTTTTAACATCTTTCAATCCGAAAAGTAAAGGTCTTTTCGACGGGAACCTTAATAAAACAGCGATCTTAATAACAGGAAGTTTTAAACTTCCTGTTATTTCTAATTCGCTATACTTTTTGATATTTCATATTTTCCATTATTGGAAGAAAATACCCTTTGATACAATTGGGATTTCTGATACAGATGTGATCTTTTTCTTTAAAGCCCGCATTTTCATACAGCTCTTCGCCTTCTGAAAACACTCCTCTAATGGAATCAAATGGTTGAACAGCCATTTGATCTCTAAAAAAATGCAAATTCTCAATTACTGCACAATCTAATTCCCGGAGTAATAAATCATTGTTTTTTCCTAAGGGAATATTTACCGGCATATCTTTATCTTAGTTGCTTATGCAAGACGCTTAACATATCGTGTGCATCTTTTATAAAGGAAAGATGCTGATAATCCAACAAGTCAAGACAAAAGCCCAGATTAAGTATTGCCCCGATTACAGCCGGATTTTTCACAGGTCTTATCGACTTGCCGGGATTGGCTTTTAAAAACTCGGCAAATTCTAATGCTCTTGCCGGACTATTGTCCCACATATAAACACCATGTCCCAACCAGTCGTACTTGTTAGTACTCTTACGAAGTATTGTTTTCCCCATCAGTACTTCTGATACCAGGCTTTCGTCGCAACCATGAAACCCTAAAATCAGCCCAGGTCTCGTAGTATACATAGATTCCGATATGGTTTGCGTAAATTCTCTTCTTTCTCTATCTGATATCATATCCTTTTTTATTTGATGCTTAGCTCCTTGCTGCGTAGGCCTAATTTACACATTAAAAAGAATTTATATTAATAATTAAGAAAATAAATGTACAAAATTTACAACTTAAATTTTAGCCAACTCGTCAACCTACGAATCAAGTCCATAAAGATCATCCAAGTTCATGTTATAATATCCTTTTACCATTTTCTCAGGGATGTCCACTACAATGACGACAAAACGGTTCTTGAACGTTCCTGGAAGCAGCACATGATCGAAAGTTGAAACCTCATTACGGTAAACATGTGCGACAAGTTCATTCTGATAAGTATGATCTTCTACGATCTTTCTGTCGTTCAGCAATTTTACCATTGGCCAGATGTCTGTAACGGGATCGACTGTTTCGGTTACCTCCCTCATTTTGAGACTGCATGTGTTTTTAAATTCTTTTTCTGTAAGTTCCGGAATTATCGTTTCCATTGTCTTGTTTAAAATCAACTCTGCTGTTTGCAACTGTATCCGGCCCAAATACTGGCTGTCGGATTGAACAGTGCGGTCTTTAGCTACTACTCCAATATACACATCTACTTCTTTTCCCAACAAATCTTCTGAAATCCGCAGCACAGCTGTTCCTGCGCTTCTGAAATTCCCTGGACATTCATAGCAGGATTGCTGCCCCTTCAGATCGATTGCCAATAACATCACCTGATCATATCCCGAACTTTCGGGAACACTTTCCGGATTCCAGTGAAACCTCAGCAGCGCTGCACTTTCCTGCAGCACAGAGAGTCCGGCTAAACCAGGAAGAATGCCGCCGCTGATTTTAAAATGTTCCGGATCGATCTCATAACCCGTTTCATTCGCCTTAACCGCAAATTTCCTGTTATAAGAAATGGCAGCGCGCGTACCTCCGCTTACCGTCCAATAATCCTTAAAACCATTCTGAAGCAGTTCCTTCAATGATTTTAAGGTATCCTGAACCAGTTTAAACTGGCTTCTGTTTTTCAATTCATTCACGGTGGGCGGAGCAGTCCGGTCAGGTAAACTCCTCATCCGGTCTATGCCATACAACGTATAACCGACCACAGGCCCAATTTTTCCGCTAAAACCACCCAATAAACCCTTCGTCATTCTTGCCATAATACTTGATTTAAATTAACGTCATACCAATCCAATAACTCCTTTGGGGCTAATTCATTTCTAACCAGGTGTTTACCCGTAGCTTAGCCGCTGTTTACACGCTCTTAAGCGGGTAGGCACCGAGTATAGACCCTGGATACACCGAATATAGAGCCTGTTGCCCTACGATATGGTAAGCACAAGATACAGAACAGTCTTCTGGATAAGGTTATGCTATTTTGCATGGATACCCACCAAGATGAGATAGAAAAAGCGGATGACCAACAGCTATCATATTAATAAGTACATTCGCTTTATGAAAACTGAAGACAAACCTGGAGTACACTTAGAAGTTGACCCTAATAAATTAGATTCCAAGATTAAAAGCTTTGAATACAATGGCAACCATTATCTATACGTTTGTCATATCGACAAGTATTCCGATATTCCCGGAGGCCATAAAGATGACCATCCGGATCGTGTAAAAATACTTGTAAAGAGTTTTTACGGCAAGTATCTGAATATGGATGTCAGCTTAGAGGAATTCAACGAAGATGCTTTCCAGGCCAGATTATTGAAGGAGGTTGATGAGAACCTGATTTCGACTGAACCCAGTTATTGATACTTTAGGTATGGGAGAGCAAGGGGAAAATCAATTGATGGTCTTCAAATAACTTGCTGCAGTCAGCCTGAACAAAAAGGGTGGAATTGTCTTCTTTATAAAGACTGATTTCATAATCCTCCGTATTTTCAGGGATAAATTTCAAGATAACCTCCCTGGTATTTTCCCGGGCCATGGCATGAATGACCGTTTTGACATCTACCTTTGCAGGTGCCAGGATATCGTGCAGGATCAGGTTTTCGTTTTCATATTCAGCAACGACCACTGCCTTTAGATCTGCCATATAATAAAGGAAATCGCTTACGCTGAACGGATCAAAATAATGCGCATAAAACATCACCAGTCCGGCATTATCCTTCATTGAAATCTTAAATAACGGAACTGCCTTTTCTGCGGTATGAAAAAGTAAGTCTCTGTCGTCCGCATCCTCCATATCCATTGTTCTGAATGCAGGTCCCTGTTCGACTTCTTTCAACTTATAAACGGCCTGGTATTCATTTACAGGAACAAAGCCGAACTTAGGATAGAAATCCAATACCGCATCATTGGCAAACAGGTAAATCATGTCGCAGTTATCCTGCCAGTCCAGCATGACCTTTTCCATCAACAGGCGACTTAATCCCTGCTTTCTATACTCAGGATCAGTCATTACCGTACCGATCTGCATAAATTTTTTCTCTACTCCGAGTACGGTAAAACGGATGACATTTACCGTCACATTAGAAACCACTTTATCTCCCTCCGCAAGACTGTACAAAATACAGCTGTCGTCCCAATATCCGCTTTGGTACCACTTTTCGAAATCAAAGCGATAAGTTTTTCTTGTGAGTGAATTAAAGCTTTCCCTCCATACCTCCTCCTTCTGATACTGGATCAGCCAGGTATATTTCTTATTATTTATCGTCATTTATTTTGCTTCTTAGCAAGTCTTTCTTAGACTCCAGCCATTCATTTTTCAGGATGCTCAGCACCGAGGAGTTTCTCCTCGTTCCATCAATTCTATATCCGTTATTTCTCAGGACTCCTTCAAAAGTACAACCCAGGCTTTTGATCGCCCGCATACTTCTTTCATTGTCACTGTCTAATCTGAACTCTACGCGTTCAAACTCTAATTGTTCAAATATAAATTCAAAAAGCAGGTATTTACAATGTTTGTTAAGGCCTGTTCCCTGGAAATTCTTTCCATACCAGGTATAGCCCAGCGACAAATTCTTATTGGCCACATCAATATCATATAACCTCGTAGAACCGGCATACTCGTTTTTAGTTTTGTCGAACACAATGAAGGGATAGCTTGTTCCCTTTTCCCTTCGTTCCAATGCCGTTTCCAGATACCCACGCATTCCTTCTTCGCTGCCCGCATTCTGTAAAGTGAATTTCCACAATTCGGGTTCATTGATTCCGAAAGTCTTTAACTGCTCAAAATCTACAGAATTCAGTGGCCTTAACAAGGCATAATCATCTTCCAGTACGTAGTCTTTTTTTGCGTCGAATATCTCCTTCATCTCTATAAATTTCTTTTGATTTTACACTTTCAATTGCTTTTCGATTTGCATCGGATGCCGCAATCTCAACTTTATTGTTCCGCCCAGACAGTTAAAAACAGCTTTCCCTTCTGCTGCATGGACCGTCTTAAATACCAGGGAAGAAGCCAGCCATGGAGCCCTGCCCTTTTACAGATGGCCAGGCAATATATTTTTATTATAAGTCTTAATTTTTAGAACGGGAAGAGATTAAAATTCCCAGGCCTAAGATAATACTTATTAGGAAACCTAATAAAGCAAGAACAGGTATTCCGTTAAATTTAGGTGGCTTATCGGCTAAAATCAAGATCGCCGAACTGATCAGCAAGCCCCCCATCAGGATGGCCATCACCATCCTGTTCATTCCCTGGTTCATTGTCTTTTTCAAGGCTGGTAAACCCTGTACTTCCTGTTGGATTTTTAACTCCCCGTTATTCAGTTTACTCAGCACCGACTGTACCTCATCGGGCATGGTTTTCAAAGCTTCGGTCAGTGTTCTCAACAGCTTCAATCCACTTTTCTTCAACTCCTCAGGGCTCAGTTTACGAAAAGCTATTTTTAAGATATAAGGACGCAGGCTCTCAATGATATTCAGATCGGGAACAAGGGCACGGCCAATTCCTTCGATGAGCACAATTCCCCGAACCAGCAGATAAAGGTGGTCTGGCATCAATATTTCATTGTTATTCAGAATCCCTGAAAACTTACCCAATACTTCTTTGATGTCCATTTCTTCCAGTGAGGCCCCGTCCAGCAGGTCAAAGAAGCCATGGATATCTTTTTCCAGTTGACTTTCATCCGTCACGTTGAAGCGGATCGCCATCTTTTTCATAATTGCAATTAAACGCTTTGCATCCTGGGCCATGAAATAGGAAACAAAGTCTTCGAGCATTTCTTTTTCTATCGGGGTGAGGCTTCCCATCGAACCAAAATCAATAAAGGCAATCTGCCCGTTTTTGAGCACCAACAGGTTTCCCGGATGCGGATCTGCATGGAAGAAGCCATGTTCCAAGACCTGGACCAGGTAAAGGTCAAGTCCTTTTCTGGCAATTGCAGCAGGCTCCAGGCCCATAGAAAGGAGTGCTTCACTTATTTTAACGCCATCCAAAAACTCCATGCACAGGATATTGTCGTTGGAAAGCTCCGGATAAACTGTGGGCAGGTAGATGGAGGTATTGCCTTTGAAATTCCCTGAAAATCGATTAATGTTAGCCAGTTCATTAAGAAAGGATAATTCCTGGACAATAGATTTTTCAAATGCCGCCAGAACTTCCACAAGGTTGATCCTCCGGAATGCTTCGCTATAATTGACCAGCAGTTTCGCGATATCTTTCATGATCAGCATATCTGAGGCCACCACCTCCCTGATTCCGGGACGTTTGATCTTTAAGATCACCTTTTGTCCGTTTTTCAGTGTCGCCTGATACACCTGAGCAATAGAGGCGGAGGCAAAAGGTTCGGGATCAATCTGCGCAAAGAACTCTTCAGGATCAATATCCAGATCCGATTTCAGTAAGGCTGAGATATCCATTATTTTCACCTCTACATTATCCTGTAACTTCCGGAGTTCCAGGATCATTTCCATAGGTAAAAGATCTTCCCTGCTGCTGAATGCCTGTCCGAATTTCACATAAGTAGGGCCCAGTTCTTCCAGCGCCATCCTGATGCGTTCGTAAACGCTGAGGGAAGAGATCTCTCCTTCCACCTGATTATTGGTATAATTGAGCAACTCTCCAAACCCATATTTGGCCAGTATTCTGACCAGTGATACTGTTCTTTTGAGTTTTTTCTTTTGGTTTTCCATCATAGGTTTATCGCCTTTCTATCCTGATTTGAATTGGAATTCCGCAATATAAATTTTATAATCAGCAGCGTCATCATTTCCGGTAATGATTTCACATATGCCACATCAGATGACTATCCATAAATTGTTCCAAAAGACCACATCATAAGAAATACTGTTAATACCCCCGGTTTAATTTGAGCTTCCTGTGCTGTTGCCATCCAAAATAAACAACAGGTATAAAACACATCAAAGGTACTATATAAGCCATACGAATGCTTCCCGTTAAGTCCGACAAATAACCCAGTATCGGCGGAAATACGGCTCCGCCAATAATTGCCATCACCATATAAGAAGAACCTATGGGGGTCTCCTCCCCAAGGTCTTTAATTGCCAATGCAAAAATGGTAGGATACATGATGGACATGAAAAACTCCAGGGAAATAAATGCCCATAAAGATGCTTTACCTCCGATCAGTACAATAAATAACATCAGCGCCACGCTGATCAATGCATAGATCCAAAGTAACTTCGCTGCTGCTACATATTTCATGATAAATGTTCCCCAATACCTGCCCAGCATAAAACTCAATAACAGCAGGCCAAGATAATTTGTAGCCTCATACTCCGTCATTCCGGATACAGAAGTTGCATAAAGAATAAAAAAACTGGAGACACAAACCTGCGCACCTACATAAAAGAACTGGGTAATAATCCCGGTTAACAACTGAGGTTGTGCAGTAAGGGAGATCCTTTTCTCAGGTCCATCTTTTCTGCCCGTATGATCTACGGCGAACTTGGTCAGCATAAATAATATAGCCACCATCACCAGAATCCCCCCAATCATGAGGTATGGAAATTTAAGTTTATGAAAAAGTATAGAATAATAATTATCCAATGCTTCCGGCGACAAAAGATCCAGTTCAGCCCCGGTTTTCAGTTCTTTACCGATGATCAGCTTGCTGAGAAACATGGAGGCGATAAAAGCGCCTAATCCGTTAAATGCCTGTGCAAAGTTCAGTCGGCCGGATGCAGTGGCAGGATCTCCTAAAATCGTCATAAATGGGTTCGCCGAAGTTTCCAGAAAGGTCATTCCTGAGGCAAGAACGAACAATGCAAACAGAAAAAACACAAAGGACCTTGATTCTGCGGCAGGGTAAAATAAGAAGGCGCCGATAGCAGCCAGCAGCAGTCCCGTAATAATGGCTTTTTTATACCCAAACCTTTTCATGACCAGCCCTGCAGGGATTGCAATCACAAAATAGGCGATCCAATACGCAGAATCGATCAGAGAAGACTCAAGAACGCTCAGCTGACAGGCCTTTTTTAAGTGAGGAATCAATATTGGCAGCAAATTAGCGGTGAGTGCCCAGAGAAAAAATAAGCTGATTACCAGAATGGTACCTCCTAAAAACACTTTTCTTTTTTCTTTTTGATGAGAGATGCTTTCCGAAGTTGTTAATTCCATAGATAAAATCGATTTGAAGGATCAGGCAGGCAGACAAGCAGGGCCAATCGGGGTAAAAGTTTTATAAGTTAATATGAATTCCTGGTGTCCCAGTTCCTCAGAACAGGTCTTTCTTCCCGCCGCCACCAGCAGGATACTTTCGAAAATATCGTCACCGACCTCGTCAATTGTTGTGCTTCCGGTCAACACCAAACCTGCGTTAATGTCCATATCATCCGACATCCGTTGATAAGTCTGCGGATTTGCACAGATTTTGATCACCGGGGAAATGGCAGAACCCACCACAGAGCCTCTTCCTGTAGTAAAGAGAATCGTGTGACAACCACTGGCAATCATTTCTGCAATTTCAACGTTATCATTAATATTTGGAAAACCAAATTTCGGATCTCCGTCCGGCACCACGTCCATGAGGTACAGGCCAGGCTTAGTGGGCCTGTCGCCGGGTTTAATCAATCCGTTAATCGGGGAATCTCCACTTTTACAATAGGCACCCATCGACTTTTCTTCAATGGTCGTTAATCCCCCTTCTGCATTTCCCGGGGCAAAACTGCCATGCCCCATTAAAGTATAATACCTGGCAGCCTTTTCCACCGATGCTTTCAGTACAGCTGCAAGCTCCGGATTAACAGCCCTGCTACTCATGATTTCTTCCAGACCAATCATTTCTCCGGTTTCTTCAAACATGGCAATTCCTTTGTTGGCTACCAACTTATTGAAAGCCCGGCCTACCGCCGGATTTGCAGTCATACCACTGGTCGCATCACTCCCACCGCAGATCGTCCCTACGATTAGTTCATCAACTGTCATGCTTATCCGAGGTACAGCTGCAACAACGGGAATGGTCTCCTGCAGCCACATCAGTCCTTCCGTTATGGCTTTTTTTGTGCCACCGGCTTCCTGAATCACCACCGTGTTCACAGGCCTCCCTGAAGCCCGGATATTTTCCTCCAGGCTTTTCTTTTTAAAACTTTCACAGCCAAGAGAAACCAATAACACCCCGCCTACATTTGGGTGTGTACACAAGGCATTCATCATGCGGTCTGCATATTCGTTCGGATAACATCCTGCAAAACCAATCAGCTGAATCGCATCTTCTCTAAACTGACTGGCAATCTCTCTGGCAACATGATGTGCACATTCTACCAGATAAACCACCAAAATATAGTTTCGGATGCCTTTTCTGCCATCCTTTCTAAAATAGCCCTGCCATTGCATATGCTTAGTCATTTGTTTCTCTAAAGGCTTTCTCCAGGGTATAAGTAGGAATATAGTCACTCTTCATATTGTGGAGATGAACGTGCATTCCTGTCGCAATTTTTGTCGTCGCTGAACCGATGGACACCCCATATTTAATGATCTTTTCTCCTGCTTCGATAAAGACTTCCGCAACTTTATGCCCGATAGCAATGGCATCGGGAACATACACTATGCTATCATTGATGAGCAATCGCTCTGCGGAGGCGATCTCTTCCACAACAATCAGAACATTGTCCAATGGATGTAGTTTGATAAGTTTTGCCATGTTTAAAATTTTCTAAATTGCAAGTAAGCATCTACGGGATCTGTCCCTGATAAAATTGCTTTTCGCACCAAATTCTCGGTCATCAGTACTTCTTCTGTTTTTTCGATTACTGCTAACACCTGATCCTGAGGAATGATAATAATCCCATCCCTGTCTGCCAGCACAAAATCTCCACTGACGATGCGAACTCCCCCGATGCTGATCTTGCCTCCCAATTCTGTGGCCGACCATACAGACACCACATCCCTTGGGGTATAATAACTGCAATACACCGGAAATCCAATCTGATCTATAAACGAGCTATCCCTGCATCCGCCATCTACAATGTATCCTCTCACTCCTTTAAAGGTAAGTGTTTCTGCAGACAACTCGCCCATGTGTGCCAGTGTATCGTCATTAGGCTGACAAACCAATATATGTCCTGAAGGTGCCTTAGATAACATCTCACACCATTTCAACAAAGAAGTGTGTTTGTCCAGACTCCGATCAATCTTTCCTTCAATGGTGAATACCGGGCCGGCAATTTTATGCTTCAGGTTCAAGGGACGAATGTGATTGGGCAGTAGCTGATCAGGATACCCCATATTCCTCATGACATCGTATACTGCTCCTGTATAACATTTTTCCAGACGTCCCGCGAGTTCTTTTATATTTTTCATTTTTCTAAATAGTGATGCTTACAGCAAAAGCATATTCGCTTTTGTGCTGATCCGGATTAAATGCCGGGAAAGTTAAAACCACATCCTCTTTTACCTGTTTCCATTTTAACAATTCTCCTGTTTCTATCAGTCTAACCAGGCTATTCGGTTTCATTTTCAATTTTCTAATTATAAATCGATTATTCGCCGGCCATTTTGGTAAAATGGCATAGACCTTCTTATTGGCCGGATTACAGGTAAAGAAGCATTCTTTTACCGCATACCCAGGCTCCGGGTCTATGGTCATTTTCAACATAAAATCACCATTTGCTTTAAAATCTCCAGGTGTTCTTTTGGGTTTATAATCACGCTTCCCCTCGTTCCACTGGCATGGCCTGTCCCATCTTCGGGTATTATAGATCGCTTCTCCGTTCTTTTTCAGCCAGCTGCCCATTTGCAATAGCCTTTCCTGCATAATGGCTGGGATTTTCCCCGAACCATCCGGACCGATATCCAGTAAAAGATTACCTCCTCTACTTACCAGATCGCTCAACAGCAATACCAATATCTGTGGGGAGTTATAATCCCAGGCATCTTCCATCTTATTGTAACTATAAGAGAATCCTATTCCCCGGCTTTCCTCAAAGTAATGATCTCCGAACTCCATATCCGGTTGATATTCCGGCGTATAAACACTGCCATGCTTAAACCTCGTTCCTTTACCATAACGGTCGTAAGTAACGACTGTTTTCTTTATGGAGCTTTCATTATAAAGCCAGCTTAAGAATTCCGTAGCATGCCAGGTGGTATCGGTCTGATCCCACTCACCATCTGTCCAAAAGACTTCTGGTTGGTACCTTTCAATTAAATCCTTTGCCTGTGGAATGGCATGTTGCAATGCATATTTTTCGGGATTGGATTTATATAAAGGATTAAACCATTCGTACCAGGAGAAATAGACTCCTGCCTTTACCTGCGTCTTTTTTAAAGCCGCAAACAATTCTCCCAGCAGATCGCGCTTTGGCCCCATATCCTTTGCATTCCAGGGGAAACCCCAGGTTTCATTCGCATATTTATTTGGCCACCAGCAAAAACCATCATGATGTTTGGCTACCGGCACCACATATTTTGCACCCGATTGCTCAATCAGCTTTACCCATTCCTCCGGCTGATACAATTCAGCCTTAAAACTTTTTGCCATCTCATAATAACTTTGGTCGCCGAACACTTCTTTATGGTATTTCGCAACCGCTCCGTTAAATGCATTCGTCTGCAACCAGTACTGATACCACTCCGCATATTGCCCTTTTGGCGCGTAAGCAGCGACAGAATAAGGGCCCCAAGTGATAAAAATGCCAAACTTGGCATCCTTGAACCATTCCGGAACTGGCCTTTGGTCCAGACTTTTCCAGTCTGCAGTATAAGATTGTGCATTTGCTGAGCAATACAACAGCATCAAAATCTTCAGCGCAGCCAGGCATTTGATCAGATTTGGTTTCATATCAATTTATCTTTTCTCTTATGTAAGTCCAAGTTATTACTAAGTTCATCTTCGAAAAATAGAGGATTTACTAAAAGTGATGGATTATTTTACAAACTTTACAATCAATGACAAAAACAGGCATTCCAAAAAACTACTGGCATGGGGAAGGGCGGAAAATTATCGTCATTCCGCCACAGATCATCAGGCAGCATAAAACGACCGGAGTATTTCTTAACGGGCTTTACCTGACTGATCTAGGGTATTACCCTGAGGCATTAAACCACCATACTCATCGAAGGAAAGGGAGTCCGGAGAACATTCTCATCTATTGCCAGAAAGGTGAGGGATGGGTAATATCAGCTGGAGAAAAGCATATCCTTAGCCAGAATACTTTTATGGTATTGCCCCAGCATATCGAACATGAATATGGCGCTTCCGAACATGATCCATGGAGCATTTATTGGCTGAAATTTGGGGGAGATGGATTATCCGGCTTAAATACACTTTCGTTCGCTAAACAATCTTTTCTCCCAAAAGCTTTTGCTTATGGTACGGAGGCGGTTGAATTGTTTGACGAAATGTTTCAGACATTAGAGCAGGGATATAGTACACAATACCTGGTTTATGTGAACTTATTATTTGTCAACTTTCTGAATTTGTTTTTTTTTCAATATGGGTCTTTGATCCGCAAAGAAACGACAAATCCTCATGATCTGATTGTACAGAAGGCCGTTGAAAACATGAAACAGCACCTCAACAGATCGGTTAGCATTGCAGAACTGGCCACTGCCTCAGGATGTTCTGTTTCACATTTATCTAATATTTTCAGACAAAGTACCGGGCATTCCCCTATAGACTATTTCAACCAGCTTAAAATCCAAAAGGCTTGTCAGGAGTTATATTCCGGCAATAAGCTGATTAAAGAAATCGCAGCAGAACTGGGTTACTCCGATCCGTATTACTTTTCAAGACTATTTAGCCAAATTATGGGTATTTCTCCCAGTCAGTACAAAAACAGGAATATTTTAAGGTAGTCTTTATGACTCAGTATTAAAAGCAATTCATAATTTTGCCACATGACGGAAAATGAATTTTTAGATTATTGTAAAAGTCAGGTTAACGGACCATTGAAGGATGAAGACATCGTTTTAATGTTAACGGCCTGGGGAGGAATTAAACATTCTTTAGGTTACCATAAAGCACTGGATGACCATGGCATCAACACAAATGAAAGTACTCAAGGCGAGGATAACGCCAAATAAAAAAGGGGCACCATTTTAACAATGAGGCCCCTTTCTCTTCCATAAAGCGCTTATTGAGACAAAGAGAAACTAATTGGAATATTATATCTTACGCGAACGGCCCTTCCGTTCTGAATACCAGGGATCCATTTCGGGCTGGCTTTTAATACCCTCAGTGCTTCCTCATCCGTACCAAAACCCAGTTTTCTATCTACTTTAAGATCGGTTAGTGTACCATTTGTTTCAATGATAAAAGATACAAATACCTTTCCTTGTATTCCATTTTCCTGAGCCGGGCCCGGATACCTGATCGCTTTAGACAGGTAGTTATAAAATTTATCAATCCCTCCCGGAAAAAAGGGCTGAACTTCCAGTGATACAAAATCATGAACGGTGTTATCTTCTGTAATGGCTTTTTGTTTCGGCCCCTCTCCAGGTGTAACTTTAATGACAATCTCTCCTTCAGGATCACCATCTATCGTCTTTTGCCCCGGATTCGATATCGCAAGATCCTTGATCATTACCGGATCAGCATCAACGGGTCTGTCTACGACTATAGGAGGTGGAAACTTAACCTGGGCCTCCTTTGCTTTAGGCGGTTCAATTTTTGTTGGAGGTGGAGTTTCAGGATTTACCGCTGGTGGAGGTTGAATCGCCACGGTAACTTGTTTTTCCACAGGATCATCTATCGTATGCTGCCCTTTTATCAGACTCATGATTTTAGGAGATAAAAAAAACAGGATAAACAGTGTTCCTGCGATAAGAAGTGCTTTAGCCGTATTTGAGTTACTCTGCCTGCGAAGCTGATAAGCTCCATAAGTTTTGTTTTTCTGATCAAATACTACCTCAAGCCAGTCATTGCCAAATAAATCGATTTTCGAACCTAACATTGCTTTAAAATTTAGAAGTTAACACCATACTATAAAATCGCTTCCCGCTCATTTATAATATGGATGCCAGCTTCATCAGCTTTCCATAAGGTCAACGAATATTTCTTTATATTTTTTTAAATTCACTTTATTTATTCCTCTCCAGCCTGCCAGTGGCAATATCACATCAGAACGCGAAGAACCTTTCATCTTTTTACTGATCTCCCAAAGTTCTTTTTGAGTACTGAATTTATCATAGGCAGGTTCGAAGTAATCATTCGGCAAAATCCCGCATGCTGCCAGCGTTTGCAGAATACCATATCGCTGATACTTATCTGTGTTGGGCAACACTTTATGTTTAGCAATTCTTTTTTCCAATTGCCCGGGTGTTTCGTCCTTTTCTGCTTCGGCAATAAAACTGAGCAGTTCAACTAATTTCTGATGATCACTTTCAGTAGTTTCCGGTTGATCAAATTTCAGGGCTTCTTCCAACTCTATCAGGAAATGGAGCGGCAATTCATTCCAGGAATGTCCGGAATAATAACTGTACAGCTCTTCTGTTTTATCCAGGGTTTCCTTTTTAGGCAGGCCGCAAATTTCACAGCTTTCATTTCCCTGGAATTTGTGTTCCGGCAAATGTTTCAGGTAAATAAAACTCATCAGGGTTTGCCTGCCTCTTACATTTTCGCCAGTGATTCCTTTCAGGAACAATGCCGTCACAAAAGGCAGACTTAACTTTTTATGATTTTTAAGGTTCATCAATCTTTGAAGAGCGATATCGTGTTCAAAAGTCTCAAATTGATTGGGGAGTAAATCGAGCACCTTCAAACTTTCCAATTCAGAATCAGTCAGCGTTTTTGGAATTTTATATTCCCAACTATCTAACTTTTTGTTGTAATCTGCATCCTGCACGTATATCTTTTTAAGGATTTTGGCAATATTCTCTTTCATCTCTTTATCATTTCTGTTAAATATAGTGGAAAAGTTCAGTCAACTAAAATGAGCAAGTTTCGGATTTTATCCTGCGTTTAAATTCCTCATCTTTATGAGCCTGCTGTTCATTCGGTGAAACAAACCGAATTTCTGAGCGCATGAAGATCATAAATATGATAGCCTTATTGCCATTAAAAAAACAATTATGTTCCGATGAAAATAGAGAATTGCAACACCACCGATATCCCTGAAATATTCAGACTTTACCGCATTGCCGCCGCCTATCAGCGGTCCAAAGAAACAGTAGTGGTATGGCCGGAATTTGAACAGGAGCTTGTTGAAACTGAAATCGCAGAAAACAGGCAATGGAAACTGATCATTGAAGATCAAATTGCCTGTATCTGGGCAACCACCTTTAGTGACGAACAAATCTGGGGAGAGCGAAATAACGATGCCGCTGTTTACATTCACAGGATTGCCACCAATCCGGATTTCAGGGGGAAGAACTTTATGGAAATTATTGTGGCATGGGCTAAAGCTTACGCAAAAGAAAATGATAAAGATTTTGTCAGACTCGATACGCTGGGAAATAACTCAAAGCTCATTGCCCATTACTGTAATTCCGGTTTTAACTTCCTTGGTATGTTTGATCTGGAAGACACTCAGGGCCTTCCAGATCATTACCACAATACCCCAGCCTGTCTGTTTGAGATCAAATTATAACATCAGTCTGCGCGCTTAATGAGCAGTAACATTTGCCTGTTTGGATTCCAGCATTGTTTTGATCAGCATCATCAATAATGCCCCTCCCGCAAAAACCAGCATCACCATCGGCGTACTTTGTACGCCTTTGGAAGCGATGGACATACCGCCTATCATTGTACCAACAGAGATGCCCAGATTGCCGAAAGAAATAGAAATGCTATTGGCAAATTCAGGTGCTTCAGCTGCTGTTTCTATCATATAAGCCTGGGAAGTTAAAAAACATGGCGTTTGCAGGAAGCCCCATACGGCAATGATGAGTACCGTTAAAACAGACATTGGACCGGAGAAATAAAGGAAAACAGCAATCGCCATAAGACCAGACAGAAAGATCAGGGTAGTTCGGGTGATGTTTTTTGTCAGCATTTTTCCGGCAATGAAATTCCCGGCAATTCCGGTTAAGCCGAATAAAAGCAACATGAGGCTGATTGTTTTTTCGTCCATTCCATTCACCTTGCTCAGGTAATCAGCAAAATAGCTATACGTACTAAAAATAGCGCCGATCATCAAAAATGAGCATACGGCACTGGCCAGAAAGACCGGCTTTTTCAGGATCATGAGTTGCGAGCGATAGGATTTTTTTTCTGCCACAGGCAAAGAAGGCAGCAGCAATAAGATTAAAATCAATACCGTCAGACTAATTCCGGCCTGCAATACAAAGGATGCCTGCCAGTTGTTGAAAGCACCAGCGAGGTAGGTCGCAAAAGGGACTGTAGTAATTGTTGCAATCCCTATCCCCCCGATTACAATGGCCATCATTTGATGTGCTTCCTTTTGATCAGCATTGCCCGTTGCTGCGGCTACCGCGGTAGAAACCAATACCGGATGCAGAAAGGCCGGCAGCACCCTGACCGTCATCAATAACCAAAAAGGAGGTGCCATCGCAGAAACAATGCCCGTAAATAGAAAGATGGCCATGGTTATTGCCATTAGCGTTTTCCGGTTAAAACCGGAAGCAAACATCGTCATGAAAGGCCCCGCAAGCGCTACTACTATTGCATAAGCACTAAGCAGCATCCCCGCCTGATCAATGCTGATCTCGTAATATTTTGCTATTTGCGGGAGTATTCCAATTACACCAAACTCTGTAGTGATCATTCCTATCAGGCTGAGACAGCCCAGGTAAGCTATTTTATTTTTCATAGTTATCCCTCCCAAACCACCTAAGTGGAATGACTATTCCGTTTTTACTTTAAAATTTCGTGTTAACTTCTTATGGCATCCCAGGCCGCCTGAATGTAATTATCTACGCTTTCCTCTTGCAAACAGATGTAATTGCTATGGTGCAATTTAACGAGGGAGACCAGGGAACCACTTGTGAATCCAATCCATTCTTTCACATTTCCATCCTTTATGATCTGCTGTGTCTGACCGTCTAAATACACCGAATCAAGGACGTTGACGTACAAACTTCCTTCATGTTTTGCTTTTGGATCTATTGCGGGAGAATAATAGAACTGCTCCAGGAACATAAAATCCATGGGTTCAGCCATAAAATAATTGATCATCTTTTTCCATAACCAGATAAAACGCTGCTTTACAGGTAAAGACTGGTCGTATCCTTCCATGATGATCGCAGACTCCTTAGCCTTTAAATAAAAATACAACGCATTGATCAGCGATTCTTTATTGGGAAAATGATTATAGATGGCCCCCATACCCGTATCAGCAGCCTTCGCTATTTCTGACATTGGCGTGGATTCAATTCCCTTTTCTACAATTAATTTCAATGTCGCCTTTAAGATCTGCTCCTTCTTATTCATGCTCTTCTTCTTTGAGCTACAAATCTACAGAAATGGAATAAACATTCCAAACAAATAAACAGATATACAGTTTCATCTATGCCGATTGCAGGTATAGCAATAAAAGAGAAACAGAAAGAAAGGGGAAAGAAAGAAATAGCAACGGGTAAGCAGTAATCAGTTGCTCACCCGTATACTTAAATTAACTAAACTTAATTCATCCCTGATTAAATTCAAGACTAAATTTACAACTTCGTTTCAAGAAAAAGTGTTAAATAGTGTTAAAAAAGAGGAATTATTTATTTTTTACCATTAAAAGGCTAATCCAGCAAAGGCTATGATGGAAAGACTCTTCCATGTTTTAAGGTTGTAAGTCTTAAAAATCCATCCGTAATTTTAACAGGCTTTTCATTTTCGTCAAATAGATTACCTTCAAAAACTGCCTCTATCCGCATAAAATCCGTGCCCTTGACATCTTCAATTTTAAGAATTTTGAACTTAGAATCACGGTGGCTTTCCACACCCAGTGAGGAAGGAATCCGAATAAACAAAGGACTATAGGAGGTGAAATTCTGCGTTTTTATGCTTAAAGTTATTGCGATCCCCTCGTCTTTTCCTTCTCTTTCATAATCTAATGCATAGTTCTGATCACCCAAAGTAATGACTTCAGTCTCGATTTTAGGAACATACAACAATGTATTTTTAACTAAACTTGTTCTTTTATAGTTTTTTATGAATGAAAATTTAATCGATCCAAAATTCTCGTCCAGAGAAGTCTCATAGAACTTGATATACTGAACTGAATCGATGGCCCCAACCCAATAATCATTACCGTTACTAATGCTCCAATCACCATTTGTTTTACTCAACTTCATATTGGTCCCCCTGTTGCTGGCACCTCTTGAGGCTGATGCGTTAGATCCGGAAATATAACGTTTCCCGTTTATAATAAATGAGATGCTATCCGTAGCGAAATGTTTTTTGGTCACCTCCGGTTCAGGAATAGTGATTCCATTGTTTTTTTTGCAGGAACTGGCCAGTAAGACCAGAGCTACCGGCAGAATTAACTGTAATTTTTTCATTTGTTGATGTATTTGTGTGTGCAACAAACATAGCAATTTTTATTTCACTAAAATTAATTTTAAATATTATGTATGAAAATATTGCGCATTATTTATCATCACAGTTTCTTTTTAGGTCTTCCTGATAAAAAAACGAGTAAACAACTGCCAATTAACCTTACATTTGCGCTGATCATGCCCGATGTTACCAGAAGCATGATTCTTCAAAATGACGTCAAAAAAAATCCGCTTAAATATTGCCTCCATCTTATTTATCCTGTCGTTAACTTCTTGTGTGTCCAGGTTGGCGAGACCGGAAATTCGTGGCATCGTCATGGATTACAGTCGCAATCCGGTGGTCAACTGTAAGGTGGGTGAAACCATTACGGCAGAAGACGGGTCCTTTTCTCTACCAGAGCGGCGATACCATAAATTCTTACTTTCAGAAATGTTCATTATGGAAGCTCCTCCTTTAATGGTGATGGAGAGGATTGAAAAAGAAGGTTTTGAATCTGACGATATTTATATGTTCAATCGCTATGGCGGAGGAAGTTCCAAAGGGACAAAACACAACATAGATACACTTTTCCTTAAAAGAGTAAATCAGCAGTTTGACATCCCGGCTTTACTAAAAAAGAAAACATGGAATACAGCACTTACTAAAAATGCAGATACACTTTATCTGATCAGAAGTGATTTTAACAGTCGTTGTAAGACCAGAAAATGTCAGACCTTTTACGACAAATATTACGAATTAACCGACAATCACTCCCTTAACACCAGTCAGGGCAACCTCCCTGAAGCCATCAGTCGCAGGTCGATTAACCTGGCCTTTAAAGCCGATCAGACCTTCGACTATAAACAAGTGCAAAACTATAGAAATGGTCATAAATCTGTGCTGAATAATAAAGAGGTTGACAGCCTTGAGACCAGTGGAAAATGGAAAATTAAGGACCACCATATCCTGCAGCTCGACCTGCAAACGCTATCGATAGCAAATCAATACAGGCTGACTGAAATAGAAGACTATCAACTCATGTTGATCAAAATACCCAGGTAAAAGATCATTACATGTTGTTTTTCTCAAGTTTATCATTGATGATCTGTTTTATCATTCCCGTTCCAATAATCCTGGGTCCCTCTCTAAATTCAAATTTAATGTTCCGGGTTAATCTTTTCGCCGATCTCTTCTATAGAATATTCAAAGTAGTTCCCTTTTTTATCTTTCTGCCTGTTAAAAAGCTGATAGCTATACCTCTTAAAATTTAAGGCCAGCAGCTGATGGTAATAATCAGCTAAATAATACTTAAAACGTTCTTTAAATCCTTCCCCTGTAACTCCTTCAAAAGTTTTTAACCGTCTGATGACCTCCAGTAACTCTTCTTTTGAGAACTCTTCTGATTTCAGTGGATCCGGTAAGCTAATCCGGAAGGCTAAAACCTCCGCCCCCTCCTCTTCCCAGTATTCCAAAAGGTTAAATTTCGATAGTTCTTTATGGGTTAGCAAATGTAGCTTATGGGCAAGGATTTTAATCTCTGTTTCATCTTCATCGCCATTTTCGTCCGCAAATTCTGTATATTCCAGAATTAAGTTCAATACCTCTGGATAGCGTTTTTCTGCGATTTCAAGCTGAGGTTCGAGTTCTGTTCTTAATTCCATGGTCTGGCAAATTAGAAGCCTTTGCTAAAATAGTTTTCCTATTCCGGAACAGGAAAGATAATGTCGTTAAAAAACAGGTAAGGGCTTCATCAGCCATGGCGCCAGTCCTCTGATATAAACCAGCTGTTCTTCTGGAAAACCCGATTTGCGGAAACGTAATGGTCTATATGTATAGAAATTTAATCATTAGAAAAAGACATTCGGATGATAAAGTGGATGAATGGCCTGCAAAATGAATCCTCACAAATTGGTCTAATCTTTGTTTACAGCTGATCATACTAAAATACACATCTTATGAATACAAAAAGACTATTAATCGTTGGACTGATTGGAACTATGGCCATGTGCTTCAGCACAAAATCACAGGCACAATCGGCAAAAATAACCCTCTCACCGGAGTTGCTTATCCCCTTCAGCAAAGCCTATAATGTAGGTATTGGTGGAATTTTGGAAGCAGAATGGGCTGTAGAGAAAAAATTAGGGTTAACCCTTGCAACAGGAGTAGAAACCCTATTTCCTAAATATGATTTCTATAGCAATTATACTTTTTTACCCTTAAAAGGTGGAGTGAAGTATTTTGTAGATCCCAAAGTGTTTATTAATTTCAATTTGGGTGCTGCCATTGGGTTCAATGACGCCGGAACAAACTTCCTTGTGGGTGGTGGTGTTGGCTATAAATTCAACAACCGTATCGATGCCGGAATCAGGGTGGAAGACGCAGGTACTTCCTATGCTGCTTTAAGAGTAGGATTCAGGCTATAACTCCTGCTTCTATTCAACAAAAAGAGGTGCTTTATCAGTAAAGCACCTCTTTTTGTTTGATCGCTTATTTAAAGTTAGACCGGGCAACGAGTTTAACAATATCCTCTACCCATATTTTACGGCCTTCGGACCCTATGATTCCTTCGTCCTTCAGTTCTTTTAAGAGACGGATGACATTTTCCTTTGCCAGTCCGGCCATATTGGCTAAATCGCTTCTTGAAATGTCAATCAGCACCTTTTCTCCCTCCGGACTTTCCGCTTTAAATTTTTCCCGGATCACGATCAGCGCAATTGCCAGCCGCTCTACTGCTGAGCGGTTCGCGAAAACGGAGATGTTATTAGAAAGCACCGTATATTCATGACTCAGCACTTTCAATAAGCGCTGTGCAAACAAGGGTGATTGATGCAGAACAGTCAGAAAATCTTCCTTAGGAATAAAGCTGATCGCACTGCTCTCCAGGGCTGCTGCCGAATCAGGATATCGTTCTTCAGATAAAACAGCATGGTATCCGATCAGCTCCCCTTTGTTGGCTACATAGATAATCTGCTCCTTTCCCGTCTTATCTATCTTATATTTTTTTACTTTTCCCTGGTGGATGTAATAGATCCCTGAGGGAACAACCCCTTCTCTGAAGATGACTTCTCCCTTCCCATATTTCTGCTCGCCCTGTCTTAAAATCAAGAAGTTAAGTTCCTCCTCAGAAAGCACGCTAAGTATGGATTGTGTAGTAAAATTCCATTTATCAATCGGGAAAATTCCTGACAAGCTCATTCCACAAAGATAGGATTAATCCTGTTACCTAACATCTGGAACGGATAATTGGCTAATGAATGCTTACCTTCTTCGAAAGTCCCCTCAAGCAAATTAAAGCGTATCGGAAACAACTAAACTGTGTACTGTTTAATTCAAAAGGAGAAAGCCCCTCTATTCTTTTCTCCAGGCCGCTCAGATAATCACTTACCACATATTGCTGATCCGGGAAATGATCAACAGAGGTAACCAGGACATCATCTACCTGCTGATAGTTTTCGGTTCCTCTGATCTGTTCAAGAATTGATGAAATGTATTTATCTAAGCTCATGTATAAATGATGTTGAAAGTTCACCTCACAAAATTATCCCTAATACAAATACATTTTACCGTATTTTATCACGATAAAGGCTGATATAAATCACTTTTTATAGATCGCGCCTTTTACCGCTATTGCTGTTTTCTGATAAAAACGCTTCGCTTTAATCCTGAAAATATCATAAAGCAATGCATAACACAGCACGGCTATCGGTACGAAAAAAGAATTGAATCCAAAATGATTAAACAGATAAGCTCCTGAAACTGCTCCAGTTACAAAAAAAAAGATAATGGTGAACCTAAGTTTGATTTTAGATTTTATCGTACTTTTATCTTTGCTACTTCTGCTCATGAACTGGGCCAGTTCTATTCCAAGATCAGTAAAAGTACCTGTCAGATGGGTGGTTCGGACCACCGAACCGGAAATCATGGAAACCAATGCGTTTTGTAAGCCCATAGCGAACAGCAGACTTCCTGCAAAAATCTCTTTTGAGATCAAAGTGCCATCATATCCAGAACCATAAATACCCGAAAAGGAAAGAATGAGAATCTCAATAAATATGGGAATGGAATAAGAAAAACGTTGATTAGCTCCCGTTAAAGAAAGAACTAAGCCCGATACAAATGCTCCAGATAAAAAAAGAAACATCCATAAGGCGATGACCTGTGCGGTTTTCCAATCCTGTGAGGCCAGGTGTTCTGCAAATAAAGCCACATGCCCTGTTACGTTAGTCGTAAGCACTGAAAAGCCCAGAAAGCCCGCAGCATTGACAAAACCGGCAGTCAGCCCCAAAAGTGCCGCCAGTTTTAGGTTATGTTGTGGTGTCCGCTTTGCCCCTAAATGTCTTAACATGTCAATTGTATATGGACCTTCTTCGGTTCGATGCTCCTGAGCAATTTACATATTTTGCTATTCGCTTCAAGAATCGGGATACCACTATTTTGCAAAAACTGACAACTATCAGTCTGCGCGTTGATTTTTTACCACAAAGCAAGCTGGTATAGCCGATATATTTGGATCTGATACAAAACCTACCTTTAAATAGAGCCCATTAGGAAAATGAAACCATATGAATTCCTTACACACTAATTAATTTCAGATCATGACAACTGACCAGATATTCAGCAAGGATCAAGATTTCGATAGACTCTATCCCGAACATATCCAGCGGCTATCCCGCAAACACTGGAGCCCTCTTGATATCTCCATAAAGGCCGCAGATTTTTTAGCAGAGCCCAAAGCAAGGGTCCTGGATATAGGAAGTGGCGTCGGGAAGTTTTGTCTTCCTGCAGCCTACCATCATCCGGATACCTTCTTCTATGGTGCCGAACAAAGGGCTGACCTTGTTCATCTGGCTGAACTGGCGCAACAAAAAATGCAACTCAGCAATATTCAGTTCATCCATACCAATATTACTCAGATCAATTTCAAGGAGTTTGACCATTTTTACTATTACAATTCCTTTTATGAAAACATTGATCAGTTAAACAGCATAGATGACACTATAGAAACCTCTATTGATCTTTACCTGTATTACTGCAAATACCTCTATGCAGAATTACAAGAAAAACCATCCGGCACAAAACTGGTTACCTATCAAAGTCTGGAACAGGAGATTCCACCTACATACCAGCTAACCAGTGGCGTTTATGGCAATTTCTTAAAAATGTGGATTAAGGAATGATGAATGACATCGGAAAGCGTAACATTTCATATTTAGAATAAACGAATTTTCATTCTATCTTTGAAAAAGATAAGTTCTGTTGCTATGAAAAGTCTCCTCAAAAATCTCTTAATACTAGGTATCACCTTCCTATCCTTCAACGTTACTGCACAAAACAAGATGCGGAGTCTGGAGGAGCTGATTAACACGACCGATCCGGCCTGGCCATTGATTCAAAAGTGGGCAGACTCTGCAAAGAACAAAGTTGAAATCCTGGAACTTGATTCAGCCAGTGCCAAAACCACGTTATTTAATACCCAGGTCACGACGTTTTCTACCCTGGGCGCGGTCGTTTACAATAGTGGTGGAATTATGGTTGACAATGGCTGGTTAAGAATTTTGGGCTCCGGAAGTCCAAGACTGAATCGTTCTGTTTCAGAATGGAACAAAGGAAAATCAATCAAAGAATTTGGAGAAGTTCCTCCTTATTTCCTCGTTGCTGACGACGCTGTGGGCGGTTTCTTCGCCATCAATTACGGAGCATTTGGTGAGGACTTAAAAACCATTTACTACCTCGCTCCCAATAGCCTGCAATGGGAATCTCTTGGACTTGGTTATACAGAATTTCTTCGCTTTTGTTTTGATAGCGACCTCTCTGCCTTTTATAAAGGCTTAAGGTGGTCTAGCTGGGATAAATTTATAGCGAAACTGGATGGCAGTAAATCCTATAGTTTTTCTCCTTATCTCTGGACAAAAGAAGGCATGGATATAGAAAAATGTAAAAGAAAACTCGTTCCTACCGAAGAACTGTATCAGTTTGTGATGAGTAACCAAAGGGAAATCAACCAAAAGCCACCTGTAGAACCTCAATAAACAAAGGCGATCTAGCCGCATGAAAGGTTATTCCTTAAGCCCAAGGGAAGAACTTGAATTGGCGCGTACGGATGTGAAAGAATTCCAGTCTAATTCGTATGTTTGCAATTTAAAACAATTCTAAATAATGAAGATACTTTTACTTTCCCTGGCAGCTTTTGTTGTCAGTTTACCTGCCCTTGCCCAAAAAACAGTGCTCAGTGGAAAAATCAAGGATGAACAGAACCAGGCTGTTCCATTTTCAACCCTCAGCATTCCTGCCTTGAAAAAAGGCCTGACCAGCAATCAAACCGGGACTTATTCCATCATTCTCCCTCTGGGAACCTATGCCATTAAAGCTTCAGCCGTAGGCTATAAATCAAAAACACAAAGCATTACCCTTTCTGCTGCTGATACCGTTTATCTGGATTTTACTTTGGAGCAGGATGCAAAATTACAGGAAGTGATCATTTCTGCCAGTAGAAAACAGGAAACACTGGACGAGGTTCCCTCTTCTATCAATATCATCGGCACTAAAGACCTCGCCGTTCAAAAGACCATCAATAACAACCTCAGTGAAATATTAGCCAATACCGTCCCGGGACTTGGGTTTAATACCAACCGGACCAGTAACCTTGGTCAGACCATGCGTGGCCGTGGGATACTCATTATGATTGATGGCGTTCCTCAATCTACCCCTTTACGCAACGGGGCCCGTGACATCCGGACCATAGATCCCGCAGCAATTGAAAGAGTCGAAGTGATCAAAGGGGCGACTGCAATTTATGGTAATGGCGCAGACGGCGGACTCATCAATTATATCACGAAAAAGCCGACAGCCGATAAGGCCATCAGCGGGCAAACTTCCATCGGAAGCAGCAATTTCCTGGTTGCACCAAAGCATACTTTTGGTGGTCAGGCAGGTCAGTTGCTTAGTGGAACAGTCCATAACCTGGATTATGTTGTTTCCGGACGTTATGAGCAAACCGGGCTTTCCAGAGATGCCAACGGCGATGTCCTTTCTCCGGAATATGGATTAAACGATCTGCGCATGTGGAATGCCTTTGCCAAAGTTGGATACAACATTAACGCAAACAACCGCCTGGAACTGATGTACAACTATTTCAGCAGTAAACAAAATACCGATTATATTGCCAAAGCAGGAAAGTATGGCAATCCGGATTCTGCAACGACAGGGGTTTTAGGCAATCGTCCGGGGAAAGCGGAAGGTACCCCCTACAATCACAATGTGAATCTTCATTATAGCAGTCAGCGGATAGTTGGAGGCACTGATCTCGATGTGAATTTATACTTACAGGATTTCTATACTTTACTTTCTTCCAGTAATTTTTTTGAAGGCAATGGACAACCGGGAAACCTGAGTAAAAAGAAAGGTCTACGCGTCAATTTAAACAGTCCGTTTTTAATTTCCGACAATTGGAATGGCAATTTTGTATACGGCCTGGACGTGCTTTCTGATAAGACCTCTACTGTCCTTACCGACGGCCGGGTTTCCGTTCCGGAAATGAACATGAGGAATCTGGCGCCATACCTTCAGTTAAAGTCTGTCTTTCTGCAAAACCTGATTTTCAAAGCGGGTGCGCGTTTTGAGAACATCAATATCGATGTGCCTACTTATACGACTCTGGCCACCAGAAATTACAATACTGGTGGTTATTCCGGTGGAGGAATTGTGGTTAAAGGAGACGCACTCAATTACAATGCTTTTGTATTTAATGCCGGTTTAAGGTATAATAAACTCTCTTATTTTAAACCTTTCATCAGTTTTTCACAAAGTTTCAGCATCGGCGATCTAGGGCTCGTTCTACGTTCGGCTACAGAAAATACGCTGGCAGACATAACCACTAAAGCAGTTACCGCAAACAACTATGAAGCCGGTTTCAGCAGCACATTCGGGAAACTCAATATTGAAGGAGCTGCCTATATCAGTACTTCCAAACTTGGTGCTTCCTATGTATTTGTCAATGGAAAAGCACAGATTGCAAGGTCTCCGGAGCGGATTTATGGTTTTGAGCTGGCAGCAGATTACGCATTACTGGACGAATTAACGATCGGTGCTTCTTATTCTTATACGGAAGGAAAAAGAAAGATCAATGATAAAGAAGTTTACCTTGGTGGTGATCGCATCGGCCCTCCTAAAACTACCGCTTATGTTTCCTATAGCCCTTTATCCAATTGGCTGCTCCGCGTACAAATGCTGAATGCTGGGAACCGCAAACGCTTTGATCCGGTAAATGGCAAATACAGCTATGGTACAGGACCAATGAACACCTTTACGACCTTTAGTTTTTTCAGTAATTACAGCTTTGATAAAAGCAGCAGCATTCAGCTGGGTGTAGAGAACATCTTGAATAAAGATTACTTTACGATTCCATCACAATGGATGTCAGATAGTTTGAGTTATGTGAAAGGCAATGGAGCCAGGCTGACATTAAACTACCTTTATAAATTTTAACCAGCCTATCGATACCACGATCTCTATCAAACAGCCTTGTATTTTCCCTTACAACGCTGTTTGATCTCTAAAATCGCCATACCTCGGCTGTAAATCGTAGATTGCAGGACCATATACCGGAAAAGAAATCCTATGATCATCACCTTACTGCGCATTGTTTTATTTTGCCTGATCCCTGTCGGCATCTTCCTGCTGATTAAAACCATCCGCATGCTGAAAAAGACCTTCAATGGCAAAGTGATGGCAGAAATCCCCTTTACGCAAAAAGAAACGACTTTTAACCTCCCTGAAAAAGGTGTTTATGCGATCTGGCAAAAGGGTCAGCTGTTCAGAAAAACACCCGTTGATAAGTTCGAAATGCACCTCAGCCGGGAAAGCGATGGAGAAAGTATCGCATTGACTACTTCTCTTTTACGGCCCAATATGAATGGATTTGAAACCGGCAGAATGGAAATGAAAAGATTTTATGCCGAAAGTGGGAATTATAAACTCATCCTCAGGGAAAGTTCAGAAAACTCTTCATTTGAGCAGGTCTTCTCCGACCTGTTTCCGGCCAAGATGGTAGACTACAACAAATATTTTATTCAGGTCAGGGAAAGTGGTCCTGCCTACCAGATGTTTCTGGCCATTCCGCTATTCCTCCTTTCCGGATTTATGATCATCGGAGGCTTTGTCTGCGGGTTGTTGCTCCCGCAAATGATGGCTTAATGCTGAACCTTTATTTTTTTATAAAAATACTCAGAAAGTACAATTAATGACACTGCAATCAGGATCAGTAAAATCCCAAGGATAAGACTTCCTGTAATCACCTCCTTAAAAGCAAGAACACCCACCGCTACCGCAACAACGGGCTCTAATGCACCAAGTATGGCCGTCGCCGTAGAACCTACATATTGTACCGCAAACACCATTGCCACACAGGATAAAGCCGTTGCTAACAGCGACAGCAGAGTTAAATCCATGATGGCTGTGGCATCCGGTAATGGGGCCAGGCCTCCGGTAATCTGGGCTTTGAGCAGGAAATATACCGAGCTTAATCCCATCACATAGAAGGTCAGCTTATAGCCCGACATCTGTTGTACCTTTGATTTGTTCACCACTACGATATAAACGGCGTAGCTTAGTGCCGATAACAAAATGGTGCCAATCCCCCATGGGTTCAGACTAATTCCGTTGTTGCCCTTATATAAAAGTGAAATCCCTGAAAAAGCAATTAGAATGGCCGCCATAGTCACCAGACTGATCTTTTCCTTGAAAAAGACCGCCATAAGCAGGGCGACAAATACCGGATAGAGGAACAAAATAGTAGAGGCTGTGCCCACACCTAAATAATCATAACTGATGAATAAATATTGTGCCGAGAGGGCGTATAATACCCCGAGGACAGTCAACACGATCAGTTCTCTTTTCGCAACCGCAAATGATTCCTTTTTAAAGATCATCCACAGCCCAAGAAACAAGGATGCTAAAGCAAAGCGATAGCATAAAACAGAATCATGTGAGAGTCCCTTTTCTGCCAGTGGTAAAGCAAATAAAGGGATGAGGCCAAATGTAGCAGAGGAAATACATGCCCAGAAATAGCCTTTAATTTTAGTGTTCATTCAGAAAATGATTAGCGTATTGAATTATTCGTAATAGCAGATATAAGCCACATCTGCATCGCAGATAACTTCAAAGGAAACACCAGCTGCAACATCAAATTCCTGTTGCGCGGCATATTTAGCCCAATCCTGATTTGGTAACCTTACCTTCATCGTACCTGAGATGACGATCATTTTTTCTGCTGAGGAGGTAGAAAACGTGTAAGTTCCGCTTTTCATTACGCCAACTGTTGCCTTTCCTTTTTCTGTTGCCAGTCCGAGGCTTTGTACTTTTCCTTCAAAATAAACATTGTGTGTGACCGAATTGCTATTGTCCATGGTTTTGTATTTATATAAATATAAGCTAGATTAAGGGTTTAAAGGGGTATTTAAATTTGATTTTATCACCTGCACCTGTCTGCCTTTTATCACATACAGATAAAGTTGATAACGTTTGTATTCTGTGGGTATTTTCACCGTAATTTCAGCCGCTGTTCCAATTTGATCCATTTGAATCGGATTGCCATAAATATCGTTCTTCACTAAATGCCATTTGAATTTTAAACCGCTGCGATCTGTCAGAATTTTCCATCCTTCATTTACTTCATACATCACATGATAAGTAGCGGTACCAGACTCGATGATTGTCGTAGCAGGTTTTAAAATTTTCATCCGGGGGATAGGCAATGGACGTTTTAAACCATTCCAAACTTCGCCAAGTTCATATAACTCCGCTCTGTTATCCCCATACAGGTCTTTTAAACCGTCAAATGAAACCGTATTTTTTCTCTGTTGATCCTGCCAGTTTTTTAGAACGGCGCCCGATGTTTTTGACTTTAGTTTCAAATAGCGATCCGGACTTATACAACTATAAAAGTAAGGCATTTTCAGTTTTTCTATTTCATGCTCCTCGTTTCCATGATTTCCGGCAACCAGGCCCAGGTAAACGTTAGGAATCCGATCCTTTAGCAGCGCAGCATTGGTACTCAGGTTACTGTTGACCGCTAAATCTACCGTTACCGGGCGCTCCGGATCTGCCTGCTGAATGGAAAGCGTCAATTTTTTTAACCAGGACAGGTAAACTTCTCTTGGATAAAACCGGTCTGGTTTGTAAAAATGCTGCTCGATTTGAAGCATTGGTGTATTGCCAATATTCCAGCTGACGATGTTTTTGTTATGTTTTAACCGGTTGACCGTTTTCAATATCTCGTCGGCAAAGTCTTCCAGTTTCTCCGGATCTGTGACAAAATTATTTTGATCCTCAATCCAGAAGCTATATACTACTCCCAGCTTTTTTTGTCCTGCAACCTTTAGAATATTATAATCGTAAATATTAGGGCCAATATGTTTGATCGTATTGATGCCCATCCGCTTCATTTGTCCGAAGTCATCTACGATTTCTTCCTTTTTTAAACTGTGATAACTGATTTTCCAGTTTTGATCCTTGGTATAATTCACACCTCTGATGCTTTCAAGCGCTTCTGGGTGGGCAATCGTTTTCTTATCGGCCGTCTGACCTGAACCGGATTGCACAATAGTTTGATTGGAAATCCACTGTGTCTGCTTCCCATTTGTCTTTAACATTTTCCCTATCGGACTAAAATCGTCCAGCCTCCAATCCAGGAGCGGAGTACCCTTGGCGATCACCGTATTTTTATCTTCCCCGCTATGAAAAAACAGAACGGCTTTAATCTCCGGATACCGGGTCTCCACCTGATGAAATGCATTTTGCAGCCATTCCTGTTGTCCGGGGGCAGTATGCAATGATCCCGTTTCAGCCAACATCACCGGAAGTCCGCTTTTAAATTCTTTCAGTCTGTGAAAGGGCTCATAGAGTTCTTCCATCGTATAAGACTGCCCATCCGGATTTTGGCTTGCATAATTCAAATTGGTCACGCCAATCCAGTCTACATATTCCTTTCCCGGAAAATAAGCGTTCACTGCTTCGGCTTTCCAGGGATTCCATACCCACACTATATTGTGCACCTGATGGTCTGCAAAATAGGCATGTACATATTTCCATGCAGCAATGAATTCAGCAGGCGTATTTCTGCCAACCGCCGACCAGGGATATTGAGGATTATCTGCTTCATGTGCAAACCGTATAAAAACCGGTCTGTTCAACGCCTTTATCTGACTGGAAAAGCGGCTGAGGTAGGCATCATAAGCTCCATCTACAATTCTGGAAAAGACCTTTTCTTCTCTTGCTTTATTGTTTTTATTTTGTTCAAAGAGACTTTGCCAGGGCTCCCAGGTAATCATAGGAATTGCATTGGCCTCATAAATACTATCCAGTAACTGACCAGGCAATTCGTTTTTTTTCTGATCACCCCATGATAAATAAAGTGATATCATACCAAAATGGATATCGCTTTGCTGTTCTATTTTTTTCACCACTTCCATGGAGCTCAGCCCTTCAGATTGTGAAGGCGCAAATATTCCGGGTATTAACAGATTCCTCCGATCGGGAAAAGCCGGAGTTGCCGGTTCGTTCGCAGATTTCTGTGCAGTAATCAGGTATAGGATGAAACAGCTCATGACTGCCGTGATGAGGAGCGCTGTGTTTCTCATCCAGCCGTAAAGACGTCTCCTGAATTTCCAGAAATGGGTCTTAAACACCGCGATGTTCTGCATCACCAACAACAAATAAGGATGTTTGTGCTTATACTTTCTAAACTGCAGCTGCTTGCTCGCAGCAATGGTAAACAACAGAATTAAGCAGTTAAACGCTGCAAATCCAGCCATAAAAAGATTATAAGGATTCAGGTCATGGTACAATCCATATCCGATGGCAGTCAAAGAGGCTAAAATCACCAGCATATTGGGAAGGTTCAGGAGCCGGTTGTCGTCTTCCTCATCATCCTTAGGTGTAGGAATATAAGGTACTTTTATACGCAATAGTGTATAAACAAATCCCAGCAGGAAGATCCACCAGGTACCGATCATCAATAAACCTCCGACTAAGTGGAAACCCCGTTCCTCTTCTTCCATCACCCACTTCTGTACAAAGTGTCTGATGAGGATAATCAAAACAGTTAATGGAAATGCGAGGATAAAAAACTTTGAAAAATCAATATTCACCGGACTGATGTTCAGCGTCAGGGAAGCGATGGGAATGATAAAATTGAGCAAATAAAATATTCCGGAAAGGTAGAATACGGGGATCGTTCCATAATGTAGTTTCTGCTTCCAGCTAAACTTCCTAAACAAGGCAGGATAGCTGGTCACCCACAATTCAAAAACGCCTCTCGCCCATTTCAGCTGCTGACTATAATAAGCCGATAGCGTATTGGGCACCAAACCTCTCGCGACCACTACCGGGACATAAACCGATTTCCATCCCTTAGCATGCAGCTGCATAGAGGTATGCATATCTTCCGCCAAACCTGCTGCATGTCCGCCAATACTATCCAGTGCTTCCCTTCTGAACGTACAGTTTGCCCCAATCGCCAGCACCGTTCCATACCTATTCATCGTCATCATCATTGGTCCGTAGAACTGGTAAGTTTGTTGTGCTGCCCCTTTGGCAATCAAGGTCTGGTCCTGATTTTTATAAGACTGGACCACCTGCACAAATCCGATTTCAGGATGATTAAAATGAGGAACAACATGGTCCAGAAAATCAGGAAAAGGAACATGATCCGGATCCAGAACCAGGCAGAGTTCAGCTGATGACTGCTTCAATGCGTTGTTTATATTCCCCGCTTTTGCATCTATTTTTAGCGTTCTGGTGATGTGATGGATGCCATGTTCTTCACAAAAATCTTTTAAATAGGGATCGTTGGCCTCATCACAAAGGTAAGTCTGATGAGGATAGGTCATGGCTTGAATCGCCATCAGGGTTTCCCTGATCATTTCATAAGGTTCTCCCGCACAAAATGTGGTAAAAACATCAACGGTAAAGCTTTTTTGAGATACAGGTCTTTTGGGCACAGTAATGAACAGGTAGTGAATCCATTCATGAATAATCTGCGCACATGCTACACCAATGGTAGACAAGAGCATCCAATACAGCGGAATCGAATCAGTATCCTTATAAAGCAACTCCGAAAAAAAGAAAAACATGCAAAAAACACCCAAAAAGATCATCAGCCGTAAAGTGAACAGCTGATATTTGGACGGATTAATTACTGGATCATTTCTTTTCATTATTGTCGGCTATGGCTATATAGAATGGGGTATTGGAAGTGGCAATATTTCCATTACGATTGGTTACGGTTACAAATAACCGGTAAGGCCCCTCCTTCAGGGGTGTATTAAATGTAATCTGTAAATCGGCGGTATTGTTAAATTTTGTGCTAACTGCAGCAGGCCTGACCAGGTTATTTACATTTCCTTTTCTGTACCAGTCTTCAGGATAGATTTCCCATTCCACTTTTTCAGGCTTTAAAGATCCGGTTTCCATCAATAACTCCGCATTGACCGGCTGATTGGGCTTAAGTATGATATTATCATATGCTCCTTTCTTATTCAGGAGCATATAGTTGATTTTCGGAAAAGTATCGTTTCCTTCTTTTCCTGTCCATATTGCGGTTGCGGCCGAAACCGATTCTGTTTTTCTGCCATGTTCATCGAAAAGGCTGAACCAGGTATGGGTTGTTTCCTGCTTCTGACCCCAGAAAAAGATAAAGGAGCCCAAATTCCGGGGGTCATGAGCCGGAATATACTGATCATAACGTTCCTTATATTGCGCTGCCTTTTTTGTGCTTGTCGGTTCAATATAAGCCCCCCATGCCGTGTATCGTGTCCCGTCCCATGGGCCGTCTATTCCCCATTCAGTGATGAGGTATGGACCATTCCAAAACCAGGAAAAGTCCTTCAGGTCTTTTTTAAAATACTTTATTGCACCAAAAACATTAAATGAGATAAGATCGATATCCGTGCGCATTCTGATGTTAAAAATGTCCTTTTGGTTAAAATTCAACACCGTAGTCGTCACCGGATGATCAGGATCGTCCTGATGAATGAGCTCCACGATGTCATTAAAAGCTTTATAAAAATTATGGTATTTAGGCCTGACTGGAAAAACCAGTTCATTTCCTACACACCACATCAGCAATGCGGGATCTTTCTTATGGATATTGATTGTTTTTTTAATAGCCTTGTATTGTGAATCAATTTTAGCCTGGTCATCATAAAAAGACAGGTATTGACTTTCCGGCAGGGATAGACCAACGATTACCGCTATTCCATTCTCATTTGCCTTCTTCAATACGGAACTCAGTCCTACGGTATCCCATATTCTGATGGTATTTCCTCCCGCTTCTTTTAATGCCTCTAATTCCGAAAAGCCAGATGCCCCTTTAATCTGATATGGAGCACCAGCCCGATACAAAGTGAATTTCCCCTCTTTATTTTCGATATAAACATGGGCTTCCGGCTTATTTTCCTTCCTGGAACAACCCAGAAATAGAAACAGCGCCATCAGCATGAAAAGCTTCCCTATCTTAACTGATATATACCCCATTAATCATCCGTATTGGTTTGAAGTGATTTACAAAATCCCTTAAATATATCTTTAGTTATACTCCAGTCAGGGGCCTTTATATCTCCCCAGACTTTAGGATTATCGAACAAATTGAAATAACATACTCCAAATATCTGTTGATTCTGACGAATGGTTTCCGCAGCGCCTTCCAGCCATTTCTTTTTATAAGCAGTTGTACCTTTTACGCCAAATTCAGTAATAAAAAAGGGTTTATTCATAAACCTCATCCGATAGCTTTTCCGCTGAAATATGGTGTGGAATGATTCCTGCTGACGTTCATCGGTAATATTTTTATCGGGTAAACCATAAATAGCAATACTAACGTAATCCACCACATCATCTCCCGGATACCAATCTGCCGAACCTCTATCCCCTGCCGGTCCCCACACCCTAAAGATCTGATCGTCCTTCTTTTTAAATTTCATAAAATACCGATAGGAATTGATGTAATCTACCGGCAACTTGCTTTGCCAGGCGTAGCGGTGAATCGGGATTTCCATCTCATGAGCCCAACGCAGATAAACATGCTGGCCTGAATTAGAAATGATGCGATATAGTTCTTTGATTTCACGATCGTATTTCCCCAGCATCGTATTTTGTAATACCGATGAATCCTGACGGTTGTTGGCGTCCCTCCAGGGCTCCATGGTCACAATTACATCATGTTTACGTCCGGTTACTTCATGAAACTTCTTATTAAAATCACCTCTTTGGATTTCCCCCCAATCGGTAAACAGGTGTTCTACCTTCAATTCAGGTTCTTTCAGTAAGACCTTTCTTGGGTCATAGGCCCCTATGATCAGTGTTTTACGTTGAATGACAACATTGGTATCTCTATGGAAGTAGCCGGGGGAATAAATGGTGTTTTTAAAACTGTCGGCCTGATGCGCTACTTTTTTTAACATCGCTGATAATGCCGTTCGATCTGTTTTCCATCCTGCCGACAAGATTAGAATAGGTTTATCCATAAACCGCATTCTATGGATTTTATTTGTCAATGCGTCAACCGTCAAATTACTATCTACGGGATAAGCCTTACTCTTCAGTTCAGATTTACTTCCTAAAGTAATGCTAACCGCGTCTACGTTGTCCGGGCCGGGCCAAAACTCTGAGTCGCCGGGATACCCTGCAGGAGACCAGAGCATTTTGATCGCCGGTGCGAATTTTTTCAGCTGTCTGGCGAAATGATTAAATGCTTTAATGTATTGTTCCGGCGACTGGTACTGCCATGGAAAGTCCTGAACCGGTATTTCCATTTCCGGAAGAAAGCGCAGTAAGATATCATTACGATCACCTGCAAATAAAGCCAATTGTTTAATTTTTGCATCGTAGCTTCCCTCAATGATTTCCTCCAGCACATTCTTATTGTTTTCCGGCCAGATTTCAAGCGTCAGTAGCAGATTCTTAGACTTTGACAGCTTTTCCTTCAGATCCGAAGCATTCGTCAAACCTTCATTCTTCCACTTCATGGAGAGGTATTGAATCTTATCCGGCAGGTTTTCCTGAAGGGGATGATTGCGATCATATACCCCAATCAGCGTTTCATTCAGGGCTTTCTCATTTAACTCGTCCGGAAGGCCCCGTACTTTTCCATACCTGATATATAAAAGCCCTGCAGATAAAGTCAGCAGAATAAAGAAGGCGGAAAATTTAAATAATTTAGGGTATTTCACGAGCGGGTAACTTATCTATACGAATCGGGCAATTACGAACGTCGAAATTAGTATTTTTTTTAGTTTTTTCCGCAAGTGTTTTTATGACGGGCTATAGTATCCTGGCCACCATCTTAATTTTCCGAATGAGGTAAATCAGGCTCCAGCTCGCCCCCAGGGATACTACAAAACTGATGCTGAATTTAATCACCACAGGAAGACCGGCCTCCAATAAAAGAAACTGACACCAGATGACAAAAATATAATGGATCAGGTAAATGCCGTAAGCATTTTCTGAAAGGCTTTGCCAGAAGCGATTTGCATGACTAAAGAGCTTTCTAAACAGACTGATCAAAGCAATGCTGCTCAAGGTGCAGGACAAGGTCCAGATGGAACGGTAAATCAAGGCGATCAATAAAGGGTTCGATCCTTTTTGCGCATACATTTCTTTAAGTGGCGCTTCGCTCAGCTTCAATACCACATAAGTAAAAATAGCAGCTACCCCCCATAAAGACCATTTTTTCATCAGCAGACTATGGTTTCCAAAAATACTCCGGTCTATACCTGAACTGCCAACCAGCACTCCAATTAAGAAATAGCCAAAGTACAGCAGCACCCGGCTCACCTGAAAGTCGAAGGGTCCAAAGCCCGTCCAGGTTCCTGCACCCGCCCAAAGCATTAAGGGTACATACGTGATCCAGGTTAACAAATACCAGATGAATAAGACCTTGAGCGGACGATTTGCACAATTGGCCAGCCTTTCTCCCAGTCTGTTGATAAAAGGTCCTACAAAAGGATATAAAAGCGCAAGGACGACATTGAAAACAAATAAAACCCAAATGAACCATGGTGGTCCTACAGGCCATGCTTCTACGGTAAAGAAATCGATCACATAGTCTTTGAGGTTAAAGTTCCCATGAGCGAGGTAGTAAGCCGGATAATGCGCCATCAGCATCAACAGAGTCACCCCGATAAAGAAGGGGATCAATAACCGGTAAAACCGATCTGCAATAAATAATCCTGTTCCTTTTTTCCGCAGACTGCTCATTACAAAAATGCCGGAAATGAGGAACATTAAAGACATAAAGAAAATATCATTAAAGTCTTCAAAATAATCCATTCCTATCCAGCGCATGGCGTCAACCACCGGATGAGTAGAAGAAATATAAGCCGCTTTATTAAAACTGGCAAAGGTCGTATAGGCTAAAGAAGTATGATGTGCGACCACTAAAACGGTCACAAAACCACGTAAATAATCTATCCAGGGTGTGCGTGTTTGTGTGGTTACTTTTTCTATCTGTATATTCATTCTTCAAACGTAGACAATCTGAAATGGCCCTTTAAAAACTTGTGACCGGTAACTACCTTTTGTGATGACGAACAACAAGAATAGAAAAAACCGGCTAATTTGCAGAATGCAGCATTTGATAACGCTGGTCAAAGAGTTGCAGATTTGCTCTTGAAACCGGAACTTCTTCTGCAACTTCGTCAAATGAGAGCAGGTACCCTTGCGAGTTTCCTGAAAAATCAGCTACTTTTTGAATGTTGATCAAATAGGCCCGGTGGCACCTCAGGAAACCAACATATCCGGTAAGCTGTAATTCCAGTTGCTTCAAGGAGATCCGCCTGAGTTCTTTTTGTAAACCATGCTCTCTTCGCATCGTGATTTCAACATAATTGCCTTCTGCCCTTGCAAACAGAAAATCCGCCGGATTGAAATTGAAATCGTCGATTTTAACATGAGCCTTTACAAAGATGTTTTCCTGATTTTCGGGAAGGGTGATTTCGCTGACAGGTACCGCCGCTGCCAATTCTGTTTTCCGCTGATGAAAATAAGATCTGGCGAAAAGAAAATAGGAAAAGAAAAGCGTACCCGCTAAATAAGCATTTCTTATTTCTTCCCACAAATAACGTAAAGACCAGTTATTCGGATTGGTATAAATCAAGTCACGCAAAAAAAAACTAGCCAGTCCGATCAGGAATAACATCCCGGCAATGGAAGTGATCCATTTGAAAACAGGCCCTTCATCGCGGTCCGGGTTTGTCTTTTGGAAATAGATCAGAATGGTAAAATAGCTGAACATGATCAGTGCCGGAGATAATGCATGTAAAAAGCAAGTGAACAGATAAGAATATTTAAGCTCCGTTTCTGTTACGGTAAATGGCCGGAATAAAAACAAAAACAGAAAAGAAACTAAAAACATCAGCCCTGCCATTTGCTTCAGTTTCCCGGGACAATACCAATTGTAAAAATACTGCTCCGTGATCATTAGTCCATATTCTTTTTTTCTCTCATTTTCAAGACTAAGATACGGCTGTGTAGCGAGAATAAAAAGTCTGGAGGTCCCATCCAGGCCCCTGCAGAACTTTTCAATTCGATAAGAAGATACCCCTATCTAATTAACTAACCTATCATATTACTTTATGATAAAAATCTGATGTCCCTACAGGACATTCATCATCTCAAATAAAGCAGAATTAAGGATAAAAAGATTGAGTGCTTTTGTCAAAACATTAAGTGCAATTGTCAGTTTTTTATTTTCCAGATCTTCCCGTTCTTTGTGATGCTGAGCTCCAGTTTGTCTTCAGCCACAAGGTTGTCCAATACCCTTTCTGCCTCTTCTGAAGAAAGACCTGCGATAACAGATAATTCTTTTCTTGTGATCGTTGGATAGGCGGAGAACAAAACCTCCAAAGTGTGCTCCGGCGTTGCCTTTTTTTGCTCAGCATCTGGTAAAAGGGACGATATGGCCGCTTCATAAACCGAATATGGTTTTACCCCATAGATCTTCTCCTGATTGCCCTTGGCATCTGTAATAAACAAAGTTGGGAACCCCCTGACATTCCAGGAACCTGTCAGCTGCAGGTCTTCCTGAAAATATTGTTTTGCCTTTTCCTGAACATCCAGGTCCAGTTTTACCGGATCGAGCCCTGTTTCGACTGCAGCTGCCGACAAGTGTTCCCATTTACAAATGTTCTTCTTCTTCAGAAAAACCATTTCTTTTATTCGCCTTAAAAAAAGTAAGGCTTTGTTTGGGTCCTGCATCTGAGCAGCTTTAAATGCAATGGAAGGTGGGTAAGAAGAATCCAGAGGATCTTCCAGCCAGACATCTCCGTCGATGGGCATGTCGTAATACAAACTCACCTCATCCCAATGCGAAGCCACGTCAGCGGGTTTACTAATCCCTCCACTGTTGTAAGACCAGTCGGGTAAAAGTCCCCCCATATGGTATTCAATGTTAAGCAGCGCTCCATATTCCATTTTCAGCTTACGCAACTGAGGTTCTATTCCCCAGCAGGAAGAGCAAATAGGATCGGTAAAATAAATGACGCGTAAAGGTTTTTCTACTGCTTTCGGTAAGGTAGTCTCATTTTCCTCAGGAAGGCCGGGCATTTCACAGCTTCCTGTTTCAGGGTCGCACATCAAAGGATTATTCATGTTTTTCTACTTAAATGTTAAATTCAGCAGCAAAGCTATTCTGATTGAACAGGTCCTGCAATAAGTCAGAAAAAGATGACTACCCTCCGGCGCTGAACATCAATGCTATAATTCTTCCAATTGCTGAAAAACGCTAATCATCGAGGCCCCTCTTTCGGAGAGCATATATTCTACATGGAGTGGTTTAAGCCGGATGACTTTTCTTTCAAACAAGCCTTCTTCTTCCAGCTCTTTGAGTGCCACAGCAATGGCCTGTTTGTTTGATCCTTCCAGCTGCCGGATCAGGCTGTTGAAACGCAAAGGGCCATCTAATGCTAACCTGAAGATCTGAGCCTTCCATTTCCCCGACAACATTTTCAATAATTTTGAAGCGGGGCAAGGATTCCCATTGCAGTCGTTATTCTCTGTGGTCATATCTTCTTTTTATTGCTCAAAGTTCCGTCACCTTTAAGTTCCGGAAATGAATCTCTGCGCCTTCGGATTCCAGACAAAGGTAACCTTTCTTTACAGTCGACTTACTGACACCATTTACAAATTTACCATTTACCGATAGTTTGATCGTTCCATCTACGCAAACTACTTTATAGGTATTCCATTCCCCTTTGCCCTTACACCTGTTTTCTATGGACTTACTGCGTTCCCCTCTCGGGTTATCCGGAACGGTTTCTACCCCACCTACCCCGAACAGTTCTCCATGCACATAGGCGATTGGAGCCATTACGCCATTCTGCAAATTCTGATTCACCCAATCCAGTTCCAGCATCTGCACCTCCACCCCAGCTGGCAAGCGGTTCTGTTCACCGGGTTTTGCATCACTCCATACAAACACTCCGGAGTTCCCCCCCGCTTCCATATGTTTCCATTCTACCTGCAATATAAAATTCTCATATAGCTTCTCCGAGCGCATTACTCCGATAGGCTTTCCTGAGCAGATCAACAGGTCTTTTTCCTTTTTCCAGGTTCCCGGTTCCGTGTTTACATTGATCCAGCTGATTACTTTCTTTTTGCCATGTTCCAGGTTCCGCTCTTCCCCAAATTGTATCGGTTTGGTCTGTGCAAACAAAGTTGAAGTATTCGCCAACAGGGCTAAAAAAGCCATACCAATCCCTATTAATATTTTTTTCATGACTGCGTTAAATTGACCGGTTAGATGACTTTTGTTACGCCCGGTAAAGCCACCGGCTGATTCTCCCATTTAAGGTCCCAATTGTATTCTTCGATTTTTGGTCCCAGCACCACATCTGAATTCAACGCCTGTTCGAAGCTAATCGTCTGCCCGCTATACGCAGCCATTCGCCCCCAGATTGCGAGCAAGGTGCTATGGGTCATATACTCGCCGTTATTGATCGGATTTCCGCTTCGGATTGCGGCAAAAAGTTCATCATGCTGTACCTGATACATGTTCTTTTTTGGGCCATCATAATTCCAGCTGTTTTTACCTGTGATCTCGTACTTCATGCCAACGTTTACGAATGCACTACCATCTGTTCCGAGTACGTCCACGGTATTTCGATGTGAAGTCCCTTCCTGCTGTCTGCAGAAATGAAAACCTTTAGCCCCATTTGCGTACTCAAACTCCACCGCAAAATGGTCGTAAATATTTCCATAGATTTCATTCACCCGGACTTGTCTGCCTCCGGTTCCGGTAGCCTTTACCGGCATCTGATCTCCCATTACCCAGGACATCATATCCAGACTATGAACCGCCTGTTCTACGATAAAATCACCGGAAAGCCAGTTCTGATAATGCCAGTTGCGCAATTTATAAGTCAGGTCATTCCAGTCAGGCTGACGGGGATTAGACCAGTTTCCCGATCCGTTTCTAAAAGTAGAAACCGTCCTTATCTCGCCCAGATCGCCGTTTAATACGCGACTAAATACGGCTCTGGTTGGCAGATCATACCTAAAACAGAAACCAGAAACCAATGATAAATTCTTCTCCTGAGCTTTCTTTGCCGCAGCAAGCACCTTACGGATTCCCGGAGCATCGACCGCTACGGGTTTTTCGCAAAACACATGTTTCCCTGCTTCAATTGCCGCTGTCAGCTGGTCTGGCCTGAAAGCTGGCGGAGTGGTGAGTAAGACCACATCAACACCGGAGTCTACGACCTTTTGATAGGCGTCAAAACCTATAAACTTTCTTTTTTTATCCACCTTTACCCGCCCGGCATCAATGGTGGTCAAGGCGGTGTAGGCGCCTTCCAGTCTGTCTTCGAAAATATCTCCCATGGCAGTAATCACTACGTCAGGATCTGCCGCGAGTGCCTGTGCCGCAGCACCTGTACCACGTCCGCCGCATCCGATTAAACCGACTTTAATCGTTGATTTTGCAGTACTGAATAATGGATTGGAAAAACCAGCCTGATAAGCAAGCGTACTGCCTAACATCACTATACCCGATTTTTTCAAAAACGATCTGCGATCAGTTGAATTTAAATCATTAGTTTTTTTCATATTTAGGTTTCATTTGGTCATTCAGCCGGACTTGTGCGATTCCGGAAGATATTTTCTAAAATAAGAAATTTATTTTTCTTAATTAAAAAGAGGAGGACCAAATTGTTGGAGGAATAAAAGCTTAGTCAATAATAGACTGTTTCCATCCTGCTATTACTTTAGAAAGGAATCCCATTCTTCTAAAAGTGCGATAAAATCCGTCATAGGAATTGTTAAACGCTCATTAATGGTTACCTGGGGAAAATGCAATCTAATCTCTACGAAAGAATATGAGTCTGAGGAAGGGTATTCATCAATATAATGTCCGGCCACCGCTTTATTCGATTCGTCTAAAAGATCCTTTACGTCCTCCCTGTCCAGCAAATTCAGCAGGAAAGCGAGTTGACTAAACAAATTTACTTCAGCAGTTCTACAGTCTGGTTTTCTTCTTTGAGTGACAGGACTGACCCGATATTCAAAAGACAGGCCATATTGCGCTCTTTTCGTCAGTTCAGAATCAGCGCTTTCCTTCCCGGGATTAGAATTTTTAACATTTTCAATTAGCCTCATTTGCGCTTCAATTCTTTCCAGATTGATCTCTTTTTTCCAATTGGGTTTATTTTTAATGAAATTCAACCAGTTGTCATGGTGTTTAGCCGTCAGCGTTGTTTTGTTTATTTTGTCGAGATAGGCTAAGGCTTCCAGCGCTTCCCGCTGGTCAAACCAAAGGTCTGGTTTTAATAGATAATAGCTCAGGTAACGCTCCAGGTAGTCGATCCCTTCAGCCGTATTAAACGAAGCAAAAGTATAGGCATAGACTTGTCCGGCATAAGTTAACTCGCTTTTTAAAAAATGAGTTCCAATGATATCGGTTAAATCTTCAAAACCCTTAATGGCTGCAAAAAAGGCACCCGTCTGCCTGGTTCTCCAATCAAAATCCCCAAGCAAAGTGAGTACAACTTCTCTACTGATTTTATTGCGGACCTGAATTAGCTGGTTCATCCAAGCCTCATCAGTTTTGCCTATTGCCATATAAAAAGGAACACACCATGTATTGGTAAATTCTAATGGCAGGCCTTCCTCATTTTTGTGGGAAGATAAATCAGCAAAAGGTGTTTTGTGTGTAAAGCCAGCACCAGCAATGTGTCGTTTTAATTGTTCGTATAGATTACCCATAATCAGGATAAATATAACAATCCATTTACAACAACATATGATTACTCAATGCCTAACGGGATTTAAAACTCATTACCGGAACAGATTCGACATTTTTACTCATCTCCAGCACAACTACAGTATCATTACCATCAGGTAATTCTGCAGGTAAGGAAATGGTCATCTTGTCTGCTTTTGATTTAAAATTCAAGTTGGCTGCACCATCAAGGAAATAGGCTTTTTTCAGTTTAACGCCCGGTATCGCGGCAATTGAAATTTCGGTTCCCTGATTCTTAAATAAGTGCAGGTAAATCCTGTTTCCTTTTCTCGTTGCTGCCATAACGCTATCAGGCTTATAGGGTCCTCCTTTTGTGCCATATATCGATTCTCCGTTTTTAGTTAACCAATCACCCATTTCTTTTAAGCGATTGACCTGTCTTACCTCGATTCTTCCATCCAGCATTGGTCCTACATTGAACAATAGATTTCCATTTCCGCCTGCGGTACTTGCCAGAGTCTGAATACATTCTTTTAAAGATTTCATTTTGTCATTTGGTTTCCACGCCCATTGCTGACAAATGGTAATACAGCTTTCCCAGGGGTAATCCATATTCATCGCCCCAACCTCTTGTTCCGGAGTCGCAAAATCTGCCAATGTAGTAGGCAACATCACTTTATGTGATCCTCCGCTGGCATCCTTAGTATCCAGTCTGTTATTGATGATCACATTTGGATCCAGTCTTTTTATCTCATTATAGACTTCTGATGAATGTTCCCTGGTCCATTCCTTATCCCAGTTCGCATCGAACCAAAGCATATAAGGTTTATAATTCTGAATCAGTTCTTTCAGTTCATTTTTCATCCTGGATACAAACCTGCCCATGTTTGCCGATTTGTTAGGCGTTGTAGCTGGGTAAAGTACAGCCCAATCAGGATCATGCCAATCGGCAACGGTAAAGTAAATACAAAATTTCAGGTCATACTTCAGGCAGGCTTTGGCCAGTTCCCCCACGATGTCTTTTTTGTAAGGAGAATTCATGATGTTGTAATCAGAATAGGCTGTTGGCCATAGACAAAACCCATCATGATGTTTGGAAGTAATGGTTAGGTATTTCATTCCTGCATCCTTAGCCGTCTTCGCCCATTTATCTGCATCAAATAAAACCGGGTTGAACTCCTTATACAGATGATCATACTCATCCGCAGCTACGGAGGTTGCTCTTGACCAGCCGATTTCTGTTCCTCTCAGACTAACCGGGCCCCAATGGATAAACATTCCAAAGCGTTTATCCATAAAACCTTCCACTACTTTTTTATCAGTGCGGATGAGGGGTGTCTGCGCAAAAACCAGGCAGGACACACACATAAAAATAAGCGTTAAAACTGTGGTGTATTTTTTCATCGGATTATATTTTGGTTCAGTTGTGTCCGACTAAATTAGCGCTAAGACGCTGGATAAAGAATAGAGAATCTCATGAATATACTGGACTATCCCATGAAAAAAAATTCCTCAGATGTCAAATTTTACTTCATAAAAAACAACTGCAGCGCAGCTGTTTTTCAATAAAAACAGTAAGTTTATGAGCCAAATAAACCGAGTATGAAGATCAATAAGAAAAAACGTGATGGTTTTAGTGGAGAAAAACTGATCAGTCTGCCCGAATTTCTATTTGAGCGTAAGCCTAAAGATGATTTTTTCCTAAATTCCCTGTATATAAGTCATATTGGTTATTTTCCAAAAGCCGCCGGACATTACCGGAACAGGCCTAAAGGTTGTACTGACAACATCCTTATTTATTGTACAGATGGCAAAGGCTGGTTTAGTATAGACACCGAAAAGCAGGAGGTTTCTGCCAATCAGTTTTTCATTATCCCTGCAACGGATAAACCTTTACGTTATGCTTCTGACGCGAGTGATCCATGGACAATATACTGGATACATTTTACCGGAAGCAAATTATCCAGTCTGAATGACTCCTTATCCATTAATAACCTGATCAGTCCGAAAACCATTCCATTTGACGAGCATCGGATTAAACTTTGGGAGATGATTTACAACTGCCTTGAAAAGGGGTACAGTGAGGAAAACCTAAGTTATGCCAATCTGAGTCTTTATTACTTAATTGCGAACTTCCTGTATCCTCAAAAAAACATTGAGCTGACTCAGAAACCCAGTGAAGATATTTCAGACAAAGTGATTGAATACATGAAGAACAACATTTCTTCCCGGCTAACTGTTCCCGAGATTGCAGCAGAATTTACTTACTCTGCTTCTCATTTTCAAACCTTATTCAGAACCAAAACGGGAATCTCCCCTATTGATTATTTCATTCATCTAAAGGTACAACGTGCCTGTCAGTTGCTCGCCTTATCCGATTTGCGGATAAAAGAAGTCGCCGCAGCAGTCGGATATGCGGATGCTTTTTATTTCTCCCGCCTGTTTCACAAAATTATGGGCAGTTCACCTGTAGATTATAAGAGCAAAAACAGAATATAAATAGTTATCTCAAAACTCTGTATCCCAATTCTGCGCCACCACTCACAGGCAGGATCGTACCGGTAATGAACCTTGCTTTCTCTGACAACAGAAACACACAGGCATCTGCAATGACATCTCCTTCCGGGCAATAACCCAGTACATGTATATCGTCCAGGTACTTCTCGATAGAAGCCGGATCAGGTTGTTCTTTACTCCATTCGCGAAGCATTGGTGTCCATACTCCTGCCGGCAATACGGCATTGACCCTGATCTTATCAACCGCATAATCCAGTGCCATAGATTTGGTCAGTGTATTCATTGCTCCTTTTGTTGCGGTATAAGCCGCGTGGTTTTCCTGTCCGATTTCTCCGACAAGGCTGCTCGTATTCAAAATACAACCCTCAGATTTCTTTAGTGCTTCAAACCCATATCGGGTCGTATACAATACACTTCTCAGGTTTACTTTCATCAGCTGATCCCATTCCTCGTCGCTCGTTTCGTGTAACGGTTTGGAAGGCGAGGCAATTCCTGCATTGTTATGTATCGCATCCAATTTTCCATATTTGGTAATGGTTAACGCGATTGCTGCTTCCACATCAGCGGCCTTAGATACGTCACATAAAATGCCCAAATGTTCTGCTCCCAAAGCGTCAGCAGCGGATTTAACAGCTACTGCATCAATTGCTGCAATCACCACTTTTGCCCCGGCCTCAGCATAAGCCTTTGCGCAAGCCAAACCAATCCCTGCTGAACCTCCTGTGAGGAAAATAACTTTACCGGATAATAACTTCATCTTTTCTTTTTTGATCATTTAATAGCACCCTAATCGGTGTGGAAGACCTGTTCCATATTTGTCCAGATCTGTTTTTTCGCCGCAGTTTCCGGTAGTGGTTGCTGACAAGGGTCTGTCTCTTTCCACCAGCGTTGTGTCTCCGGATCATCGGCCATCTTTTTCATATCCGCATCAAAATTGGCCCCTGTATATTCAAAATAGCTGAACAGGTAATAGGCCTCTCCTATTTTCTGGAGATAGATGGAATAGTTTCTGATGTTGCATTCTTTAATTTTTTTCAAAACAGCTGGCCAGGCATTCGCATGTAAGCGTTTATAATGTTCCAGCTTTTCGGGCTTTAACCCTGTTACTGAACCAAAGCGTTTCACATCAAGTGGCTCCACTTTCTCTTTGCAGCCTGCCAGTAAGAAACCAGCAAGAAGTGCCATTAAAATATATTTGTTCATCCTATCTGAATATTTTCACTCTATCTGAATATGTAATATAACACCCCTGTAACGATTAAAAGCAATGCTGATAACACCCTATAATTCCCTATCCCTTTCCAGGCATTACCCTGCAACGGTTCCCAGGGTGATTTCCAATATAGCGTTGCACTTACTGCCGTATGCTGAACTGGATAGATATAAGAAAAAGCCACCTGAATAACCACGCAAGTACAAAACAGGTAAAATGCCATCATCATGAATGGAATCTGACCGATTAGTGTCTCCGGGTAGATCTTATTAATGACAAAGACCACTACTCCTAAAACAGAACCGATCCAGAGGGTTAATTTTGCAGATTCTGCGGAAGCACCTTTCCAGAATACGCCCAATAAAAACACACAGGTGATGGGTGGTGCAATATGAGCGATGATGTCATTGATGCCACTAAAGATACTTTCATACTGATCCAGCAAGGGCAATAATCCCAATGAAAATACCAGTGCAATTCCCGCTGAAATCTTACCAATCCAGATCAATTGTTTGTCGGAAGCCTCCGGACGGTAACGCTGGTACATATCATAGCTCACCATCGTCGAAATGGAATTCAAAGCACCGGAAACCTGGCTCATTAAACCTGACAACAGTGCAGCCACCAAAACGCCAACCAATCCCGAAGGTAAAAGCTGCGTAATCATCAACGTATAGATTCCTTTTGAATTGACATGACCATTAGCGTCAAGCCCCAGACTGCTCACATCTAAATGGCCTGACTGTACCAAAGTATAAGCAAACAAGCCTGGTAATACGAAAATGAATACCGGTAAAATCTTAATAAATCCGCAGAACAAGGGGCCTATTCTGGCATGGTTCTCATCTTTAGCGCCAAGTACACGTTGTACAATCGTCTGATCTGCACACCAATACCAGATGCCCAAAATAGGATAACCTAAGAACACGGTATACCAGGGCATTCCGCTTGAATCACCATGTGGACGCAACATAGACAGTTTGTCCATCTCCCCTTTGCTTTTTAACACCTCAGTCATGGGTTCCCATCCTCCCATTTTATGGTAGGCCGCATAGCTGATGATAAACGCTCCGGTCAGCAACACGACCGTTTGGATGGATTCTGTAACCACTACTGCTTTCAGTCCGCCTACAATCGTATAAATGGCGGTGATCAGGCAAATGACAATCACACTGACGTACATGTTTAATCCGAATAAGGTCTTCAATACAATACCTCCTGCCAGCATAGAAAATGCGATATGGATAATAATTGCGGAGACCACGGAGATGACCGCCAGCCAGTCTCTGCTGGACCGGTCATAACGTTTTTCCAGAAAATCCGGTAGGGTCGTTACGCCAGACTTAATATAAAAAGGAACAAAAAACAAGGACAGCAAGATCAGGGTAAAAGCGGCCATCCATTCAAAATTCCCGTTTAACAAACCACTGTCAAAGCCGCTTTGCGCCAGACTAACCAAATGGACAGTTGAGATATTCGTTGCAAAAAGTGCCAGTCCAATAGCCGGCCACTTCAATGTTTTCCCGGCAAGGAAATATTCGCCGGCAGCATTCGCCTTACTTTTACGGCGGTGGCGGATCCCTGCCCACAATCCAACGGCTAAAATACCCAGGATATAGAGAATGCTGATGCTGAGGTCTAATGATTTTAACATTTCTTTTCCTTATATATTTTTCAAATCACAACTGCTACCTGGCTCCATAGGTGTGCTGTAAACACCCGATTCCACGATAACAGGATGTACAAAATGTTTTTGCAAATGAGGAATATGTTCCAGAAATAAGGCTTCATGCCCCATGCTGATGTGATTGAACAAGACCAAATGCTGATGGAGCTGTCCCATATCTCCCACATGTGGAACCACCGGGATCCCGTACTTGCGACAAAGCAAACTAACGGTAATGAACTCACTTACTCCACCTATCCTCACTGCATCAGCCTGTATAAATCCGGCAGATCCTGTTTGCAGGTAATTTTTAAAGATGATGCGGTTGGGCACATGCTCTCCCAATGCCAGTTTAACCGGAGCAATCGCATCTGCCAGCGTCTTGTGTGCCAATATATCATCCGGATGGGTAGGTTCTTCTATCCAATAAGGATTCATGCTTTGCAATTCTCTACATATTTTCAGCGCCTGCGGCAATGTCCATTGCTGATTGGCATCCAGCATCACTTTTACCAGATCTCCCGCTTCTTCGCGTACAATGTGAGCACGACGAATGTCCCTTTGCGGGTCTTTGCTTCCCACTTTCAACTTCATGGCAGTGAAACCTTCGGCGATGGCTTTTTTACAATTTTCGCGGACCTTATCGTCACTATAATTAAACCAGCCAATAGAGGTATCATATCCGGGATATCCGGCATTGGTAATTTGAAGACGCGCTGTCTTGCCTGCCTGGTTGTCTTTTAACAATTGCAAGGCCTGTTCTGCAGTAAGTTCATCTTCGAGGTACGACAAATCAAGTGTATTTATAATCTCCTGCGGAGATAAGTCGATCAGTAATTTCCAAAGTGGAACGCCTCTTTTTTTTGCCCATAAATCATAACAGGCATTGGTTACCGAAGCCAGTGCAAGATGAACTATCCCTTTATGCGGCCCAAGCCAACGAAACTGTTGTTCATTGCTCAACTGGTTAAAGACATTCCCGAAATCAGACATGAGTTCTTCAATGTCTCTGCCTTTCAGTTGAGCTGCATAAAATTGGGCAGCTTTGCAGACCAGGTCGTTACCTTCCCCCAGGGTAAAAGCAAAGCCAGTTCCAATGAGTCCGCTATCGTCGATCAGGTTTGTTACGGCATAAGAATATATGGGGTCACGGTGAATCGCATCACTTCCTGCACCTTTGTCCAGTGGGAATCTTGCATCATTCACCTGAATGTTTTTAATCATATTATTATTGGTTCTACTTGGTGAACGCAATTTAGCAATGTATCTGAGCCAAAACCAATAGACTAAAATTCTATTTAACTGGATTATACGATGTATCAAAAACAATCGCTAAATTCAAATATGGCAAAAAATAAAACCACAGAAACCGCAGAAAGCATTGACGATTTTCTGGAGAAAGTGACCGATCCGGTAAAACGAAAAGACAGCTATACGCTCATCGGAATGATGGAAAAGCAAAGCGGGTTCCCTGCCAGGATGTGGGGACCATCCATCATTGGTTTCGGCAGCTATCACTATAAATATGAAAGTGGCCATGAAGGCGATGCGCCGTTGATTGCCTTCTCTCCCCGCAGCAGTGCGTTTAGCTTATACCTTTCCTGCGACCTTAAAATGAAAGAGGAACTGCTTCCGAGATTTGGAAAACATAAAATGGCGAAAGCCTGTATTTACGTTAAAAAACTGGACGATATAGACCTCAGTGTTTTAGTAGAAATGATCGATTATTCGCTTCGTCCTCAGGAAGAGAAGAAATGATCTGATCACTTCTTCAATGTACTTATCTACAAAAATTTGATTGACTCCCTATAATTTGGTAACCTTGAGAACACAACTGAAACCAAACAAATTATAAATGTCTACAAAAGAACTAAGTCCTGACCTATTAAAAACAAAACAACATTTCGAAATTCTTGATGGCTTAAGAGGAATAGCCGCCATCGCTATTGTCGTTTTTCATTTCATGGAAATGGTTTATCTCCCTGACAAAAACTTCATTGCCCATGGATTTCTGGCAGTAGATTTCTTCTTCTGTTTATCCGGATTTGTAATCGGCTATGCTTATGATGACCGGATAGGTAAAATGGGTCTTGGTCAGTTTTTTAAATCCAGGCTGATCAGACTACAGCCACTGGTAATTTTAGGCTCGGTCCTGGGTTTACTGGCTTTCCTTTTTGACCCCTTCGGAGGGCACCCGGAAGTCTATAGTGCGGGTAAGATTATACTGATATTTCTTGCTTCTGTCTTCATGATTCCCTTTCCTGTGATTGAAGAGCGCTCTTTCAATTTGTTCGGAATTAATGCCCCTGCCTGGTCATTATTCTGGGAATATGTAGCCAATATCGTTTATGCTTTGGTACTATGCAGGCTTCATCGTCGCTACCTGATGGTATTAACGGTCATTGCTGCCGGAGTACTTTGTTATGTGAGCCATCGCGCGGGAGGATCTCTTTTAGGCGGATGGGGAGGCCCCAATGCCTGGGATGGTGGTGCCCGTATTTTTTATTCCTTTTTAGCTGGATTGCTGATCTTCCGTTTCAACCTGATCATTAAAAATAAACTAGGTTTCATCGGACTTTCCGTATTGTTAGTATTGGCCTTCCTGATGCCTTATAGCAAATGGAACCGGCTCACAGAACCACTGGTCGTTCTTCTTTATTTTCCTTTATTGATTTCCCTCGGTGCAGGTGCTGCATTGACCCCAGGATTTAAAAAGCTATGTGTATTTTCAGGAAAGATCTCTTACCCCCTGTACATGACACATTATGCGGTCATCTGGATGTTTTTAAATTATTACACCAGCTATAAACCGGGAACAAGTCAACTTACCTTAATCATTATTACCGGAACAATTCTATTGACTTGCATTGCTTATTTTGTGATGGTTGCTTTTGACATTCCGGTACGTAAATACTTAACCAGCAAAAGGAAGCAGAATTAGACCGGTATTTTTTTTTGGGATTCCATGTAGCGAATTCGGACGGATGTACGTTTCTTTATCAGAACCACTCCATTGATGATGAAAAGAATATTCGTTTTAATTATTCCAATGTTATTGTTGTTTTCCTGCAAAAAGGAAAACAACTCCCCTAATGTGGAAACCATTTCCAAAGGCAGCAAATGGGGGCTTCAGATTGGAAGCTCTTACTCAGATGTTTACACCCAGCTTCAGCAAATGGGTAAAGAGAAAAATGTCAATGATGTTGACATCGTCAAACAGCCATCTTTTTCCAATCCTGACGAGATAAAAAACCGGATTGTTTTTTATAACATCCTCAGTCTGGAAACGAATATCGGTAAGTTAGAACGGGTAGTTATTCAATTTGAGGGGGATAAAATAAGTTCTATCGATGCAGGTAGCACAGTACCCAAAGAATCGCCAAAATGGCCGCTAGATGTTCCTGACGAAATCGCGATTTATAAAAATGATCCCGTAAATGTATTTTACAGCAAATTAAAAGCTATCTATGAGCTACCTGCTTATAAAAACTATCAAATCATTCTGGCAAGCAAACCTCTTGCAAGGCCCTTTGATCCGGCTATGGCGAATTATGAAGAGTGGGCTTTTAGCTTTTTCATGGATGTGAAACCCGGAAAGACAGGACGCTCATCTGTCCGGTTATATTTCAAGAATGGCAAGCTCAACAAGATCAGGCATGAATATGAAGAGTTTGATGTCTATAATTCTTAGCCATTTCAGGACAACTTATGCTGCTGAAGATAGGCATATGGAGTTTGCCCCATTCTTTTTTTAAATTCAGTGAAGAAAGTAGTTTTGGAAGAGAAGCCTGCCTGACGCCCCAATCCGTCAATACTATATTGCTGCAGGTTGTCATGAATTGAGAACTGATCCAGGATATAATTTATTCTGAGCCGGTTGATAAAACTGTTAAAATTCTCATTAAAATGCACATTCAAAAGGTAAGACAGCTGATGCGGACTGATATTCAAGCGGTCGGCCAGTTCCCTGAGCGTGAGTTTTTTCTGGAGATAATGTTTAAACTTTTCCATATTGACGAGAATATCTTCTTTAGACAATTGCTGGTTCAATGTTTTTCCGGCGTTCATCTTGCTGATCATCTTGACAAGTGTAGCCGTTTTAAGATTCATAAAGGAGGCCGCAACTTCTACCGGGATGCGCTCGGCATGGTCCGGGAATGTGCTCAGGAAATAGATATACTTGTCTTCCACACTCCCTATTCTTATAAAAATGGAGCGATAATGGGCATCACCATAATACATTTCCAGAACCTTTCGAAAAATAACGTTCATCTCCGGATAGCGGTCGTACAGGCTATGGAAGTAGGATGAACACATGGCAATCAGGTAAGAATCCTCCTCTGCCTTTACATCTTCAACACAGGGTTTATCACCATACATCCCCTCGATGGCAGACAAAAACTCTCCGTCGACAGTAATAAAAGTGGTAATTGTTTTTTCTTTACTGGTAATTTGTCCGCTAATAATGCCTTTTAATACGAAATAAACATGGGTACTCAGCTCTCCCTTCCTGATCAGGTACTCGTCCTTTTTAAAAAAAATCTCCGAAGAATTCTCCATAAACTCCTGCTTTAATTCAGGGCTTAGCGGATGAAAAGAAGAAAGCTGCTGAAGGACCAGCTGGACAGGATGAGGGCTAGACATATTTAGTAAAGATAAGTTTATTTCAAAATTATTGATAATGCTAATTGATAATTAAGAACAAAACATGATGTCTTTTTTTCATCTATTGATTCGGAATTATAATCCCGTACCGCATAACGCTCCTAAAACTATTTTTTTCCTAAAAATGTAAATAGATTTGATTACGATCATCCAAAAAAAGACAATTTAGGACCCAAAACATATTTTTTTCTCCCCCCTCTCAGGAGACTCATCCATAAGGTACCCGCTCAAGCGGGTATCGTTGGTACAGCATTAGTCCCCCGGAAATCAATCTCCTAACAAAAAGCTAACATCTGGTTAATAAATGATCTGCCCGGGCAGCCGGAATTATCATCGATACTGACATCAAAATGGTTTCTATTTTTTCAAAAAAGCTTAAAAAAGCGGCATTAAAACCGTTTTAGCCACTTTAGACAGCAGACTTGATGCGGTAAAATTTCATAACTCTAAAGAACGGAGGCTTTCGCATAAAAATATAACCATAATGCCATTTTCATATTCGTTTTACAACCTGAATCTAGATTTGCAGGTAAAAACCAAACACAAATATGAAAAGAAAACTACTACTATTCAGCCTGCTGTGCCTGTTCCTGACCCAGGCAGCAATGGCGCAAAATATCATTAAGGGAGTCGTCAAAGACATCAAAGGTCTTGGCATTCCGGGAGTGACGGTCAAAGTCTCCAACACAACCAATGCTACGATTACCGACTTTGATGGTAAATATACCATTTCGGCCCCCACAAATGCCAGCCTGTCCTTTAGCTCTCTGGGATATATTTCACAAAACATAACAGTTAACGGAAAGACTTCCACAGACATCGTCCTGCAGGAAGATTCAAAGACTCTTGGTGAAGTCGTAGTTACCGCAATCGGTATCAAACAACAAAAGAAAAAACTGGGATATGCGACACAAGAGGTGAAAATGGATGTCTTGTCGGAATCGAAAACAATGAATATCGGGAATGCGTTATCCGGACAGGTTGCAGGACTAACCGTGAGCAATCCAACTGGTATGTTTCAGCCGCCTTCTTTCTCTTTAAGAGGCAAAACCCCATTAATTGTAATTGATGGTATTCCTGTGGAAACGGACTTTTTTGATGTTTCAGGAGACAACATTGCCAATATCAACGTATTAAAAGGAACATCAGCCTCTGCTTTATATGGCTCAAGAGGTAGAAACGGTGCGATTTTGATCACTACAAAAAACGCTGAAAAAGACGGGCTGGAAATCAACATCAATACCAACAATATGGTGACTGCTGGTTTTACCGTTTTTCCAAAAACCCAAACGGAATACGGAAATGGTTCCAATGGGAAATATGAATTCTGGGATGGTGAAGATGGTGGTATTTCAGATGGCGACATGATCTGGGGTCCAAAATTTCAGCCTGGTGTTAAAATTGCGCAATGGAACAGCCCAATCAGAAACAAACAAACCGGAGAAACAATCGCCTGGTGGGGAAATGTGAAAGGAACCATTTATGACGATAAATCCAAGTATGAAAGGGTACCTACCGATTGGGTAAGACATGACAACCTGAAGGATTTTCTTAGACCTGGGATCGTCACCAACAATGACTTTTCCGTGGCGTACAAGACCGCTAAGGCCCGTTTCTATGTATCCGGAAAATATGGCTTCCAAAGGGGCCAGGTACCCAATACCTCACTCACTACAGGTGGAGCAAACTTTAATTCCTCCTTCAACCTGAGCAAAGACCTTCAGCTGGATGCCACATTGTCCTATAACAAAGTAAGCTCTCCCAACTACCCGCGCTATGGCTACGGTCCTAAAAACCACATGTATACCATTCTGATCTGGATGGGTGATGATGTCAATGGAAAAGACCTGAGAGACCATATGTACGTTCCTGGTATGGAGGGCTACAGACAAGCCAATTACAACTATGCATGGTACAACAACCCATACTTTGCTTCCCAGGAGCTGGCACAAGCCCAGAACAGGAATGTGGTAAACGCACAGGCAAAATTAAGATGGCAGGTAATGCCCGGCCTGAGCTTGCAGGCAAGGGCTTCCGGAAGAGAAAATAAATCTTTTGAAAGTATGAAAAGTCCTAAATCTTACATGAACTATGGCGATTCCAGAAATGGTGATTATAAGATGTGGAACAATTCTCAAATGAATGTCGACCTGGATTTCCTGGCCTCTTATAATAAGGAAATATCCACAGACCTGAGCTTCACTTTAAACGCAGGTGCATCCACACTGAACAGAGATGTTCAACAGGAATATGCTTCCAGTGATGGTTTAATCGTACCCGCTGTGTACAGCTTAAACAATACACAGGGACCGGTACAGGCTACAAATAAACTAGAGCAAAAATCCATCCGCAGCGTATACGCTTCAGCAACCTTCGATTTATTCAATGCCGTCTATTTGAATGTATCGGGTAGAAATGACTGGTCTTCCGCGCTGATTAAAGAAAACAGGTCTTACTTTTACCCGTCAGCATCATTGAGTACGATGGTTTCTGATTATATCCAACTGCCAAAAGCTGTGGATTATCTGAAGGTTTATACCTCATGGGCCAAAGTATCAACTGATCTTGATCCATACGGTGTAAATTCTACGTATGACAAAGACATTACTTACGGTTCAACACCATCAGTTACTTATCCAAAAGTGCTGATCAACCCTAATATTAAACCTGAACAATCGCGCTCATTCGAACTTGGTTTATCTACATCAATAGCCAAGAGAGTTGGCCTTGAATTCACTTTCTATAATGTTATTGATGAAAATCAAATCATTAATTTAAAAACTTCAGAAGCCTCTGGTTTCGAGACACGCAAGGTTAATGGCAACAAGTACAGAACCCAGGGTCTGGAGATTGTAGGTAATTTCAGTGCGATAAAAAACAAAAACTTCAGCTGGAACATTGCTGCGAACTGGAGCACTTCGGTAAGGAGAATTACAGAATTGTACAACAATCAGGAGAGATTCGGAGACCTGAGATTAAATGACAGAGCAGATAGTTATTATGGAACGGTATGGCAAAAAAGTGCTTCCGGAGAAGTGATTCTGGATGCAAATACGGGCCTTCCTACAAAAGACGATTTTAATGTAAACCTTGGTCATAAAGATCCAACCTGGCGCCTGGGCCTGCAAAACAAATTCATGATCAAAGGCTTTGATGTCAATATTGATATTGATGGTGCATGGGGTGGCGTAATGCGCTCTGTAACGATCGAGAAAATGTGGTGGGGTGGTAAACATCCAAACTCTGTGGAATATAGAGATGCCGAGTATGCCGCAGGAAAATCAATATATGTACCCAATGGGGTGGTCATTACCGGTGGTGAGCTTAAAAGAGATGTAAACGGAAATGTATTGTCAGACACCCGAACCTATAAGCAAAATACAACCGCAGTAAACTGGCAAACCTGGAGCCAAACCTATCCTTACCAGGCAAGGGTGACCGAAGGAGAAAACAAGAAATTTGCCAATGTTTTTGACCGTTCCTTCTTTAAACTAAGAAGAATATCGGTTGGATATGACCTTGCAAAAATTGTTAAAGTAGGTAGTTTAAAGTCAATACACCTTTCGGCTTACAGCTACAACCCATTGATGTGGAAGAAAATGCCATTATTGGATCCTGATTATGGCGATGACGACAACCTTCAAGATCCTTCCGCAAGATTTATTGGCTTCTCGCTAGGCATCAAACTTTAAAAGCAAATACCTGATCACAATTAAAAAAATAACGATGAAGAAATTAATATATAGTTTATTGGCCGGAGCACTCCTGATCTCCTCATGTAAAGACCAGGATTTCATGAATATAGATCCGAATAAACCTACACAAGCCCATCCTCAGCTATTGCTGACAAAAGTAGAATGGAATACCTTCCGTGCTTTCGGTGGGACCTCTCCTTTATATGCAAACCGTATGCTGGTGCAAACCGACGGAGAGAGCGAAGGCCAGTATTTTAAATGGGGAAGAGGAGATTTTGCTCCTTATGCAAACCTCAGAGATGTGACCAAAATGGTCGAAGAAGCGAAGAGAATTAATGACAATTCCTATGTCGCACTGGCCAAATTTTTCAGGGCCTATTATTTCTATAATTTAACCCTGACCTTTGGGGATATTCCTTATTCGCAAGCCTTGATGGGGGAAAGTGGAAAAGACTATGCGCCGGTTTATGATACTCAAAAAGCAGTATTTTTGGGTATCCTTAAAGAACTGGATGAAGCGAATACCATGCTCAAAGGTATTAATGCAAACATTGCCGGCGATATTATTTACAAAGGTGATGCCACAAAATGGCGTAGATTAATCAATGCTTTCCGCTTGAAAGTACTGATCACCCTTTCAAAAAAGGAAAACGATACCGACCTAAAAGTGAAAGAAGCATTTGCACAAGTGATGCAAAACGACCTTCTTCTGGGAACAGAAGCTGGTGGCGATGGTCAACTGATATTTTTAGATCAGGAAGGAAACCGCTATCCTGAATTCAACTCCAGCGGATTTGGTTCCGGAATGTTTATGAGTGCCACTTTTATTGAACAGCTGCAGGCCAGGAAAGACCCACGCTTATTCCTTTATTGTACACAGACAAAAATTGCAAAAGAAGCGGGTAAAGCGATAGACGACTTTAGCTCCTATGAAGGTGGAGATCCCGCAGCTCCTTATGCAGAAACGAGTATCAAAGCTGCAGCAGGAAAAGTATCGAAAGTGAACGACCGCTTTCCAAGCGACCCGGTAAATGAACCCCTGGTATTAATGGGATATGCAGAGCAGGAGCTCATTATCGCAGAAGCGATGGTAAGAAACTGGATTGCAGGCGACGCCAACCTACATTATAAAAATGGGGTAAAAGCCTCTTTCAAATTCTATCAGAACTATGTAAAAGGGTATGCCGCATTTTTTACGGAAGAAAAAGCCAACGAATATTTAGCACTGCCTATAAATGACCTGGCGGTCCGCACCACCACTGAACAAAAAATTGAACAAATCGTTAATCAGAAATATCTGAGGACATTTTTTCAATCCGGATGGAGCGCTTTCTACGACCAGCTCAGAACAGGTTATCCGGAATTTCGCAGGCCACAGGGTGTGGCTGTACCTTTCCGTTGGATTTATCCTCAAACAGAATATGATAACAACAGAGTCAATGTTTCCAAAGCCATCGAAAATCAATTCGGTGCAGGTAACGACAAGATCAACCAGCAAGTTTGGTGGGTAAAATAAGTAACGACAAATAATAATTTTTAAAAGGATTGATTAGTTTAGTCTGATCAATCCTTTTTTACAATACAATTCAATGGAAAGCAGAAGAGATTTCATTAAGAAAGCCACATTATTAACCGGCGCCCTTGGCGTTGCAGGGATGTTACCAGCCTCAATACAAAGAGCAATGGCCATCGATCCTAAAATAGGAAGCACTTTTTTAGATGCAGAACATGTCGTGTTTCTGATGCAGGAAAACAGGTCATTTGACCATGCATTCGGTACCCTTAAAGGGGTCAGAGGATTTAACAATCCGAGAGCCATCACTTTACCTAACCAGTATCCGGTATGGCTGCAAAGCAATAAAAAGGGAGAAACTTATGCCCCATTCAGGTTAAACATTAAAGACACCAAGGCAACCTGGATGAGTTCCCTCCCCCACTCCTGGGAAAACCAGGTGGATGCCCGGAACAATGGTCGTTATGATGGTTGGCTGGAAGCGAAAAAATCCGGCAATAAAGAGTATGCAGAGATGCCTTTGACAATGGGCTATTACAACCGCGAAGACATTCCTTTTTACTATTCTTTAGCGGATGCTTTTACGGTATGCGACCATAATTTTTGTTCTGTTTTAACAGGAACAAGCCCTAACCGCTGTTTCTTCTGGACAGGTAAGATCAGGGAAAAACAAGAGGAAAGCTCTATGGCTCATCACTCGAACGGATTTATTGATGGTTCGGAACGCTTAAACTGGAGTACCTTTCCGGAACGTTTATCGAAACATGATGTAGACTGGAAGATATACCAGAATGAGCTGAGTGTGGGCGTAGGTTTTGAGAATGAAGAGGACGACTGGCTTTCCAATTTCACTGACAACGACATGGAGTTTTTCAAACAATATCATGTTAAAAGACATCCGGAGCATCTGACGTATTTGCGTAAGGCCAAGGCAGAGCTGGAAAGCAAACTGAAAGAAAAGACAGATGCTAAGCTTCAGGAAAAGCTTGATTTTGTAAGCAAAGAAATTGCCTTCCTGGAAGTAAACACCTTAGATAAACTAAGTCCGGAACAACTTGACCTCCATAAAAGGGCTTTTGTAACCAACAGAAATGATCCGGATTTCCATAAGCTGGAAACCCTGACCTATGATGATAAGGGTACTGAAAGAACGGCCAAAATCCCTAAAGGGGATGTATTATATCAATTCCGTGCGGATGTTGACGCCGGCAAATTACCTACTGTTTCCTGGCTGGTGGCCCCCTCCAACTTCTCCGACCATCCTGGAGCTCCATGGTATGGTGCCTGGTATTTATCTGAGGCAATAGATATTTTAACAAAGAATCCGGAAGTATGGAAGAAAACGATTTTTATCCTTACTTACGATGAAAATGATGGCTATTTTGATCATTTACCCCCTTTTGTCGCACCAAATCCAAAAGACACGGCCGCAGGAAAAATATCAAAATCATTAGACAGCAGCTCTGAATATATTTATAAAGGCGAGCATAGCAAGAGAGAAAGTCCGGTAGGCTTAGGTTTCAGGGTGCCAATGGTAGTGGTTTCCCCTTGGTCCCGAGGCGGCTATGTCAATTCCGAAACCTTTGACCATACTTCGTCGATTCAATTTCTGGAGCATTTTCTAACGCATAAAACGGGTAAAAAGATCTATGAAGATAACATTAGCTCCTGGAGAAGAAGTTTGTGTGGTGATTTAACTTCAGTTTTCAGACCGTATAACGGAGAACACATTCCCTTGCCAAAAGCAGTGGAAAGAATGCCGTTTTTAGAAGGCATTCACAAGGCTAAATTTGCAAAGTTACCTAGCAACTTTAAAAATCTGGATAAGGCAGCTATAGCCGGAATTCTTAAGAATCCAAAGGATAACCCCAATTTACCAAAGCAGGAACCAGGCATTAAACCTGCAAATGCCATCCCTTATGAACTGTATGCAGATGCAGCATTGGATCGTGCGGGTAAACAGTTTAAGATAGATTTCAGCGCAGGAAAAACCTTTTTTGGTGATCGCTCCAAAGGCGCAGGTTTTATCGTTTACAGTGGGGATAAAAACTGGAACTTCACAGTTGATGCAGGTGATACGATTGACTACAACTGGCCATTAGCTGATTTTAATGCCGAAACTTATGATCTAAAAGTCTACAGTTCAAATGGCTTTTACCGCAGGTATACCGGTAATGCCCATGATCCTGAAATTGCCATCTCTTTAAAGTATCAAAGTGAAAAAGATGGCAGACGGGTAAATGGGAATGTGTTGCTACACATCAGACGTTTAGTCAAAGGCAACCCGGTTAAATTCACGATAAAGGACAATAGCTATAAAAAACCAGTGCTAAAAGCAGTACTCAACAAAAATCAGGAGGAGATTTTTATTCCAATCGATCTTAAAGCAAGCCATAGCTGGTATGATTTTACGGTAACAGCGGAAAAGAACGAAGTGTATAGTCAGCAATTTGCAGGACATGCAGAGCATGCTAAAGAAAGCTTTACGGATCCCTTAATGGGCAGACAATATTAATGATGCAATCTTAACGTTTCTCTCTGGATTTCCGGGGAGAAACGTTGAGATTCTCATTGTTACCTTAATTAGATATACGCTCAGCCTGTAAGACATGTCTTTCGATATGATATACCAGGAACCGTAAAGTATCACCCAATCTTAATTTTAATAATCTGGTTATTGAAACCGGTGTTTTAGCTTTAACCAGATCAATGGATTTAGCTTGTATCAGCAATGATTCCAAGTGCTGCTGTTGCTTTAAAAACCGATCGATCGTAGTGATGGTTAAATCACAATTTAAAGGGTTCATTTCTTTTTGTGCAGACATCTTTTTAATTGCTCCGGACTTAACGCGAATTAAATTAACGAAATAGTTTCCTATGATGCCGCTACGAAATACTCCCGGAAATTTAGATGGCTCATTGGAAAGAATCGCTTGTTCTATAACAGGAAGGTAAAAGTCACCATATAGATTCAAATGCTCAATGCATTCTAAGACACTCCATGTCTCCTGGTTGTCTTTGTACTTCAACCGGGTAATGGGTAAGGTCCTGATTTTTTTAATTGAACGGGTTGACTTCTGGGTGATTTCTAAAAGCTCCTGTATTAACGCTTCGTTGCTTATTTTCATTTCCGGTTGTTTTATTTCTGCGAAAATGAAGAGAATCTATTTTATACAACTTGATTGAAATCAAGAATTTCGGATGCGGCTCAATGTTTCAGGAGTCATCCTTAAGTAAGCAGCAATATATTTTAAAGGAATGTGCTGAAAAAGGTTTGGGCTTCGCCGAAGTACCCTTTGCAAGCGTTCTGCCGGAGAAACGGTCAGTAAGTCAATCTCCCGCTCCATTTGTTGTGCAATCACCGTTTCCAATAAGGAATTGTATCCGTTTAGACTTTCAATATTTTTATTTACAATGTCAGAGAGTGCTGCTTTGGAAAATACTTTTAAGGTTGTTTTCCTAATGGCTTCCACATAAAACTCAGATGGATTTCCCTTAAGAAAAGAGGACAAAGAGTTGATCATTGAACCTTCATAGCCCAACCGAATAGTTTGCTCCTCATGTGCCGACAATAAGAAAACACGTATAGCACCAGATTCTATGTAATATAGGTTCTTTTCAATTTCACCTTCTTTAAGTAACAATTCCCCTCTGGAGCAGATCCTTTTCTTTCCGCTGGCTTTTAACGAATTGATTAGGTTTAGTGTGAAAGTTTGTTCCTCTGCCATCCTTTTATTTTGATTTTATTTCCTCATGCCAATAGTACAATCCTTCGGGTTCAAAAATATCTCCTTTCAGATATCTTTCTAAGAACTCATTTAAAGATGAAGTCAATACGATCTCTACTTCTCCGAGGTTAAATATTTCGTAGTGGTTTTCAAACACCCTTAACGACCATAAATCAGAGCTGACCAGATAATCTGAAAAATGAAACCAATTGCTTCCATAATCTCTTTCGAAATCTGTGATTTCCTCCAATTTCCTGATGTTAAACATGTGTTCCTCGCATTCGAAGCCATTGCAAGTTGAGTAGAATTCAATAAAATCTGCAGGTAAATTGAAGCCGATCTTACTTTGAAAAGCTTCAATACTTTGAATAGAAGCAGGCGGGTTAATGGTTATTCCCTCTTTCAGATGCTTTAGTTGAATTTCGGATAACAGTCTGTATATGGTCATCAATCTAAGGTACTTCTATAATCACTATTTCGTTCTTTGGAAGATGAATTTTACATGGTCATAATCAATCACCGTACCTTTTCTAAAATAACTTTTGCTCAAAAAAGTTTCCGTTTCCCCCACTCCCATCACCAGCTTCTCCTCCCATTTAAGTAAGGCTATCGGCGCCCTGTGCCATTTTTCCATTCCATAATGCTGAAAAATGTAATCGCCAAGCAAAGTATCTCCCTTTATTCTGCCCTTTACGTCGCCGGAATCTTTATGACTCCCATGATAATTTATTTCATATTTACCTTTAAACAAGGTACCGGTAATCTCCAGGCTCAATGATGCAGTATCTCTGTCCTTGATGGCGAGATAAAAGAGACGCTCCGTTTTTGGTTCTTTTCCTTTTGAAAAGCAGCCGTAGAGCAGAACAGTTATGACCACCGCAAGACTTAACAACTTTTTTGCAATTCTTCTTACGCTCATGGTTAAATATCTATCCGAAGATATTATTTATTAACGGTTATTTTCCTCCTCCTTTTGATCGCAGTTCTGGTTTTGTTGTTACGGGATTTCGATCGGGATATGGAGCCCCGCATTTGAACACCGCTATTCGAATACAGGTTTTAGAAATGTACGCTCATAACTGATGATGCACCTGTTTTCCTGAGCAATTCTGAATGTTTCCAGACATTCAGGATCTGTTTGCATTCGGTTTCTGTAAATTTCATAATCAGCCAGGCTTGGAAATGAAAATAGTGCAAATGCGATGTTATTGGCCCCTTCACTTGGCATGAAATAACCATGATGCTGTCCGCCAAGGCGATTGACCAATTCTATCCATTTCTTACCGTACGCTTCAAAAGCCGTCAATTGATAAGGATCAATAATATATTTTAAATGACAAGTAACCATAATCTTATTTATAAGGCAAAAGGTATTTTATCAGCTGGCTGTTCAAAGTAATGGATTTGTTTATTTGATGGAATTAGGATAGTTTCCAATCCGGCCTTTCAAAATGACACGTATATCCATAAGGCTGTTTTTGCAAATAATCCTGGTGTTCCTCTTCGGCATTCCAAAAATCAGTTGCCGGAACAACTTCCGTTACAATCGGTCCCGGCCAGATTCCGGAGGCTTCCATATCTGCGATTAATGTCTTTGCAGTATCACGTTGTGTTTCGTGTATAAAAAAGATAGCAGAACGATAAGAAGTACCGATATCATTTCCCTGTCTGTTTCGTGTTGTCGGATTATGAATCTGGAAGAAATATTCAAGAAGTTTACGATAGGACAATTGTTTGGGATCAAATACGATCTCTATGGCTTCCGCATGTGTGCCATGGTTTCTGTAAGTTGCATTGGGAACATCTCCTCCTGTATATCCAACTACCGTTGAAATCACACCAGGGTATTGCCTGATCAGTTCTTCTACTCCCCAAAAACAGCCGCCGGCCAGAATTGCTTTTTCAGTATCCATATCCTTTTCTTTTTTATGGAATAAAGATACGCTGCCGATACGTAAATGACAAAGAAATATCCTTAATAGAAGAACTTGTCTTTTGCTGCGGCAACTGTCGGCAGAAAATTAACGATTTTACCTTTATTGCTTTCATAAATAAAATCCCGGATACTTTTTCGGGGGTATTTACTGAATTCGCCTATGATGGCCAATTGCACCCTGTAGTTAGAGAATTTCTGAAGAACTTCTCCTGCAAGACGGGTTTTCAGATCGAAAAAATCAGGTGTGATGTTTGTTTCATAAATGATAATTTTGTCATAACCCTGATAGTACAGATCGCCCATTAATTGCAACCCATCTTCGACATTACCGATTAAAATCTGATCAGAAATGAGTTCAGCTACCTTAATTACCCCTTTTTCGTGTGTCACAATATTCATAATTTCATTATTATAATTATTCATTACGCATTACCTTTTTACGTAAAACTACATCAACTTTGAATACTATCAAATTTCGTAAAATTATGGTAAAACCGAAAAACAAAAGGTAGCAAATCCTATCATATTACATTAAAATCAGGCAACAATTAAACAAATAGATACACAAACAACACAATCAGACTTAATTATTTACAATTAATCAATTACCAATTATAATTGTTATATTTAGTTTAAGCCTACATTGATTCGTAGCCGAATTTAAAAACTTAAAAAAGACATTATGAGAAATTTAAAAGAGGTTCAAAAGTTATCAAGAAAAGATTTGAAACATGTCATGGGCGGAGGCCCGCACGACCCTGTTGGTTGTAATTGTTTCTGTTATACCGGGACTGTAAAATCGAAGCATTCCTGTAGAACATTATGCGCGGATGGCTCAATACCTGGCGTAGACTCTTTCCCCGAAGGAGGTTCAGCATCAGATTGCGGTTACCCTCCCCAACTCAATTAACCTAAACCGGGTTTAAAAAAGATGGCCTTTAAAAAAGGTTCAAAAGGCCATCTTTTACATTCACTAATTTTTATCGGAACTGTTTAGGTTTCATTTTTTTGGCGGCAAGTTCCACTATCTCCGTAATTCTCTTATGCCTGGTTTCTAATCGTTTGGCGAGAACAAGCCATTGCAAAATACTTTTTCTGGCAGACTTGCTTAAACTCAGAAAATATGCTTTAGAATCTGATTTGGTATCAAGCGCTTTAGCCAGGTCTTCCGGTATATTCAATTCTTCTACCCCGTCTAAAATTTCCCAGGAACCATTTTGTTTTGCAACTTCAATACGATCAAGACCTGCCCTGGTCATCAGTCCGCTATTAATTAATTGCTCTACCTTTAGTTTGTTAATTTTTGACCAGACACTATTCGGCTTCCGCTTGCAGAAAAACTGCATAAACGTATCATCGTCAAGGGATTTTTTAGTGCTGTCTATCCAGCCAAAACAAAGTGCTTCGTCGACGGCATCACTGTAATTTATTGTTGGAACATTACATTTCTTTTTATAGTAAACAAGCCAAACCGATTGTTTCGAACTGTGGTTTTCTATCAACCATTCTCTCCAATCCTGCTGACTTGCCGGACAAAAAGTAGCTATAACTTCTTTTTTCATACGGGCTTTCTTATTTCATTGCCATTAAAATAACACTTACCAACAGGATACCCACTAAATGATAGGTTCCGCTTATAATTCCATAGAGAATTGGCCGGGGGATATTTGGGTTGATGGCAATATTGACCGTATTGGCAAACAAATACCCGACACCAACAATTAAAGAAAGTTCCAACGCAGCTCCAAAAGACTGAATATTCAGGGCATGCATCAAAACGGCAGTCACCACGGTAATGACCAGCGTACAAAGTGCAGGTCCGACAATAAAAATAGCTTTGTTGGGTAATGTCTCGTTATCGCGACCTAAAGAAATTTTGTATTGCTTATTAAAAAGCAGGGTGAACCATAAGGCTCCGAGAAAAAAATAGGTAATAAATGCGAGTAAAACGCCGATCCAATTTAGGTTTGCTAACTGACTAATCATAAGGTTGTTTTTTAAATGATGTCGCAAATCTAAATCAGCAGAATGACAGCCTTATGTCAAGAGTAGTAAGAAATTAATAATGCTTATCAAAATATTCCTGCAAGGTCATTTTGTGAGGGCTGAACTTTTCGGCAAGGATTTCCAGTTTTTTAATCCTGTCTAAACGAAAATACCGAAACTCATTGCGTAAACGGCACCATGCAACCAATAACCAATTTTCTTGTGTGCTTAATATTGCAAAAGGCTCAATCAGCCTATCGGTGCTTTTATCCGCTTCGTTGGTATATTTGATTCTTATCAGGCAAAAATTTGTAAGGGCAAACTGTAAATCAGATAGGTTATTACTATTTCTCTCACTGTTAACATTTTGACTAAATCGAGTTCTTTCGGTCAGCAGCTCTGCTTTATTTTTTACATTATTTCCTAAAACGGCTTTAATTTTATTGATGGCTTCCAGATAGTCTTCGACAAAAGAAGCGTCTTTATTCTTTAGCACCAATTGTTCAGCAAGAATTAAAGCATTGGCTTGCTTCTCTGTGAACATAACAGGGGGAATTCTATAACCTTCCATTAAGGTGTAACCTTTTCCTTCTTCCGTCAAAACCGGAACTCCTGCTTGCTCTAATGCTTTGATGTCTCTGTAAATTGTTCTGGTACTTACCGAAAACTTATTTGCCAACTCCGCTGCAGTCAAAAGTCTTTTCGTTTGCAATTGGGTTAAAATTGCAGTCAGCCTTGAAAGTCGCTTGGTGTCATTTTCATTCATTATTCAAATTTTTCAGAAATTATAAAAATCTATCCCTCCATTATCAGCTGTACTTTTATTTGCTTGTTCTGTGATTGCAGACGAGTTGCAGTAGTAGCTGCCCACATAAGCAATATTAGTTCAGTCCTTGTATAACGGAATTAAAAAGTCTGGTATATTTCAACTCGTCAACATTTTTATAGTTGTACTTTAAATTTGACATCATATGTTCAAATGTGTTGGTGTAAATATTTACAACATGTGTCTTAATTAATTGATCGTCTTTCAAATTAACCTTTACTACATTATTAAACCTCGTTTCCCAATCTAAATATTCAAGTGCCCAATCCTTCATCAATGTTGTTTTTCCATTTGCCCCTGCCAGTTGATCTAAATAGTAGGTGGAAACACTACCATTAAATATGGTATATAATCTATTGAAAAGATTGGTTTTTGATATTTCAGAGACCGTTAGTCCGAAGGTATTTCCGCTTTGAATATGTTGATCATAAATAGACTGGTATTTATCTACGACTTTATTTCGTGCAAATTCGTAATCGGAAACTCTTTCTTTTAATAGATCATCAAATTTTTCTCTCAAATCCATAACTTTTGATTTCCATTCAAGCCTTGACGCCTTTTCAACTTCAGTAAAAAAAAATCTGGTATAACCCATCTCCCCATCGCTGAAGCTTTCTGAATAAAATTCTCCGGTATGTATTTCCAGCTTACTGGCAGAAATGAGTTCTACATAAATATAGCCATCTACATACGTCTTAATGATCTCCAATGTATGGTCAGATTCGATGTGCATTTCATAATAGTAATCTTCTTTAGCTAATGTTCTCGAAAAGCAATTTAAAATATAGTACCTGTCACTGACTTCAGTGATCGAGTCTAAATAGCATGGTTGATACGTTTCTTCTGTCATTCATTGTAAGGCTGGTTTGCCTATTGATATCGAAGATGTAAATTATTTTCTATCGTTCAAAGACCGACCGGTATCCGCTCCTGAATAAATAAGGAGTAAACTTTAACTAACGTTTATATTTATTGGAGCTACGGATCGCAATAGCTAGCGCAAAGACAATCAGTATTCCGGCAACTGCAAAGGTAATCCGCATCCCGATCAAAATGGCCTCAGCACCGGCTGATGTCATTTCATTTGTACCAGACGCAAGAGAAAATACGGCCCCCATAACCGATGCACCAGTGATCAGTCCGAGATTGCGCGACAAATTAAGTAACCCAGACATCACACCCTGTTGCCCTGGAAGGACCTCCGTCATTATAGAAGTGCTATTCGCTGCCTGGAACAACTGATAACCAGGAGTTAAAATCGCAATGGCAGTAATGTAACCAGCAATTCCTAAAATCCCTGAAAAAGCGGATAGCATAAATGAACCAGCAACCATCAGGATGAGTCCAATGATGACCGATAACGCTGGTCCCCAATGGTCAACAATGCGACCAGCCGGGACACCACTCAATATAGAGAGAACCGGACCGATCGACATTACCATTCCAACAGATGCCTGGCTGAGTCCCAGCGCAGAGGAGAGATAGAAAGGCCCGATCACCAATGTTGCCATCATTACTGTCGCAACCAATACATTCATGATCAGTGCAGCACTCCATACCGGGTTCTGGAATACGGACAACTGGATTAATGGTGCCGCAATTGTCCGCTCCACCCATACAAATAGTATGGTTCCAAAAATGGCAATCAAGAGTAAAGCAGCATTAAATTTACCATAATGCCCACGTCCTGTCGTCATAGCAAGCGCATAAGCTGCAAGGGTTAAGGCGAGTAACAATGTACCCGTATAGTCAAAGCCAGGCCTTCTGCTCTTCATCCGCTGGCGATCAGCAGGCAGAGTACGACTCACCAGAATAAAAGTAAGCATACCAATAGGGAAATTAATCAGGAAAATCATCCGCCAACTCATTCCTACGATCAAAAAACCACCAAGTGATGGGCCGAGAGCAGTGCCAATTGCTGACATCGTTCCTAGTAGTCCCATCGTTTGGCCAAACTTTTCCTTCGGTACCATTTCGCTAACAAACGCAAGCGAAAGTGTCATCATAATAGCTGCACCGAATCCCTGTGCCGCGCGAAAAACGATCAGCAGGGAAAGCGAAGACACCACACCACATAAAACCGAAGCCAGTGTAAACAAAGAGAGTCCGAATAACAACAGCCGCTTACGACCTATGGTATCGCCAAGTTTCCCAACGCTGACAATCATCGTCGTAATAGCAAAAAGATAGGCCAGCACAACCCACTGAACTTCCTGGAAAGAGCCCTTAAATTCCCCTACCAGTGTCGGTAGCGCAACATTGGCAATACTGGTACTTAAAGAGGAAAGCAATATGGAAAGAGAAAGGCAGATAAGGACCCATCGTATTGAAGAGGTATCTTCTACTTTTTCAGGAACAACTTCGTCATGCATACAGGTTACTTTTAAAATAGGTGTTTTACCTCACAAAAGTAATTTGAGTGGTCATCCTGATGTTAGGACAAGAATGAAGTTGAATAGGATTTATTTGCAATTAAATGTTTTTGCCTCCTGATCGATGATCTCTGAACAATAATCTGCCACAAGCCTCTCCGATCTGTTCATTGTTGATTTTATTAATTTTTACATCAGGTTATTTTTTAATGTAAAAAAAAAGCAATGTGCAAAAAGTGCACATTGCAAATGCTGGAACTATTTGATCAAACAGAACATAAGTCTGTCTATTTAACTTTGTTCGATTTCTTTTAAGCTATCCATTTTCTTGTAAGCCAGGAATCCCTTGATGTCCTCAAAGTGCTCTCGAACACGTTTATTACCAAACTCGAATACTTTTTCTGCCAGCCCATCCAGGAAATCCCGATCATGGGATACCAGAATCAAAGTACCATCAAAATCCTTAAGGGCATCCTTGATAATGTCTTTGGTCTTCATGTCCAAATGGTTGGTTGGCTCATCCAGGATTAACAGGTTTACCGGTTCTAACAGCAACTTGATCATGGCTAAACGGGTTTTCTCTCCTCCCGAAAGTACCTTAACTTTTTTCATGGTATCATCGCCACTGAACATAAAGGCACCCAAAAGGTCTTTTATTTTTATAGAACCATCGCTTAATGGAATCTGGTTAATGGTTTCAAATACGGTTAAGTTCTCATCAAGCAATGCGGCCTGATTTTGTGCAAAGTATCCAATCTTAGCATTGTGACCGACTTTTAAACTTCCTTCAAAATCAATCTCGTTCATGATCGCTTTGATCATCGTCGACTTACCTTCCCCATTTTTACCAACAAATGCCACCTTTTCACCCTGTTTAATCACCATAGATGCTTTTTGGAACACCACATGATCACCATAAGTTTTAGTGAGCTCTTCTACAATTACCGGATACTGACCAGAACGTGGCGATGGTGGAAATTTCAATCGTAATGCCGAAGTATCTACTTCATCGATCTCAATAACTTCGAGCTTTTCGAGCATCTTTACCCGCGATTGCACCTGCAGGGTTTTGGAGTAAGTGCCCCTAAATCTATCTATAAACTCCTGGTTATCTGCAATAAAACGTTGTTGTTCCTCATAAGCTTTCAGCTGATGTACACGGCGGTCAGCACGCAACTGGAGATAATGGCTGTATTTAGCTTTGTAATCGTAGATCCTGCCCATGGTAACCTCAATGGTACGATTGGTAATGTTATCTACAAAGGCACGATCGTGCGAGATCACCATAACCGCTTTTGCCGAGTTGATCAGGAAATCCTCCAGCCACTGAATACTCTCGATATCCATGTGGTTGGTAGGCTCATCAAGTAAAATCAGATCGGGTTTCTTTAACAGGATTTTAGCCAGCTCGATCCGCATGCGCCAGCCACCAGAAAACTCAGAAGTTTGACGGGTAAAGTCCTTGCGTTCAAAACCCAGGCCTTTTAGCACCTTTTCTACCTCTGCATCATAATTGACCTCTTCGATCGAATAAAATTTCTCGCTCAGTTCCGACACGCGTTCAATCAGCTTCATGTAGTCATCACTTTCGTAATCGGTACGAATAGTAAGCTGCTCATTCAACTCATCAAGTTCTTTTTGCATCTGGTTTACCTCTGCAAAAGCTTTCATCGTTTCTTCAAAAACCGTCACCTTATCCTCAGTGAGGAAATGCTGTGGCAAATAAGCGATTACCGCATCCTTTGGACCGGTTACGTTACCAGAAGTAGGTTTAGCCGCGTCGGCAATAATTTTTAGAATGGTCGACTTACCTGCGCCGTTCTTACCCATCAGGGCGATTTTATCGTTCTCGTTTATTGAAAAGGTTACGTCGCTAAATAGCGTGGTTCCGCCAAATGAAACGGAGATGTTATTTACATTAATCACAGTATGAGAATATTGAATTATCGGCAAAGATACATAAAAAGAATGCTCAGAATATTTAACAAACAAATAACGGGCACTGAAAAATGTCAGTGCCCGTTAAATAAGAGGTCTTACTAGAAGTTTGGATTTTGCTTAAGCACTCCATTGCTCTTATCAATTTCCACCTGTGGAATAGGATAATAATAATGTTTAGGCCTGATAAAAGTTACTGTTTTGGCCTGGTCTACCGGGGCTTTCGATTTTGGAAGATTATATATTGCCGCAATGTCAATTATATTCTTTTTGTCCCAACGCATCAAATCCTGGTGTCGCTCTCCCTCACCTGCCAGTTCCATCCGTCTTTCATGAATCAGTTGTGGCATTCCTGCACCTACAACAGGTATTAATAGTGGGGAAGCTCTTTTCCTGATCATATTGATCAGGGCATCACCAGCTCCGGCTCCCTGTGTCCGGATTTTAGCTTCAGCCACCAACAGGTAGATATCTGCAGATCTCATTAGAGGAACGGCATAATTATGATCCACTCCGGTACCCTCATCTGATTTGAACGGATAGAAAACAGCGTATTTACGGAAGCTGTACCCCGTTGAGGATAAGTCTGAAGTAAACTCCGTCTCCCCTTTTCCATCGCCAAGATCCATCTTATCTCCCAAACTCAATAAAGTAGCTGTTTTTCTGGTATCATTCGCCTCAAATTCATCAGCAAGACCTTTTAAAGGCTGACTGAATCCATAACCTCCCCAAGCCCTTGGGATATAGTAAATGGTATAGTCATTTTGCACCACGTTCTGAAGTCCTTGTACAGACATCAGGATCTCTGTGCTCTTTTCATTGGCCCGTGTAAAATTATCCTGATAATTGGTTGCTAAAGCATACCTATTGTTATTAATTACTTTTTCACCAGTCTCAATTGCCTGTGGCAATTTCTCCCAATACATATACAATTTGGTTAACAATCCCAATGCTGTACCTTTATTTACCCTTCCACGCTCCGAATCCGGGTAATTTTCCGGCAACAGCTCTACTGCCTTTAAAAGGTCTGCTTCTATTTGTTTACGGACTTCCTCTATTGGTGATTTTGGCAGATTAAAATTGCTGTTTTGATAGTCTGCTTCAGTAACAATGGGCACATCCCCATAAATCAACATTAACCTCCAATAGCCAAAAGCACGGAAGAAATATGCTTCTCCCATACAACGGTTTTTTATCGCAGGAGTGATTTCCGTAATTCTCGGAATGTTAATGATGGCGTTTGTTGAACGGTTAACGGTCTCATATTTATAAGTCCAGCTAAAATTCACCTGCGCATTAGAAGCATTATAGGTTAAGTTTTCAATAGCCTCGTCTTCGGCATGGTCACCAGATCTCCAATAATCATCTGAGGCCACATCAAAAGTAGTCTCCGCATGAGAAATATAATCTTCCTGTGCCAATAAGTTATAAATACCGGAAATGACATTCACAGCATCCGTCTCATTCCTGAAATAGTTATCGGTGTTATAAACACCTTTTTGTTTAAGATCCAGGTTTTTTTTGCATGCAGCGGAAAGAACCACCACAAATAAAAATGTATATATTATAAATTTTGTTTTCATGGGGATTAGAGTTTTAGGGTTAAACCAAATGTGAATGACCTTACGGATGGATACTGAGCAACATCTACACCTCTTTGTCTGTTGCCATTGGTGTAGCCGAGTTCTGGTGTATAACCAGAATAATTAGTGATCATAAATAAATTCTGTCCGGTCACATAAAGCCTCAAGTTATTTAAAGTTGCCTTTTTCATTAGAGAAGCTGGTATCGTATACCCTATCGTTAAATTCTTAAGGCTTACGTAATTGCCGTTTTCAATAAACAGGTCTGAGGTGCGGTAGTTCTCATTTGAACGGTCAAGAGACATTCTCGGCATGGAGTTGCTCGTTCCGGGACCAGTCCACCTGTTTAGTGCTTCTGCGTATAAATTAAACGAATACGTTGGATCAATTCCCTGCATCCGGTCTGCATTATACAAACTAACTCCAAACACCCCCGCTAAATTTGCGGATAAGTCGATCCCTTTATAAGATAACTTGGTCTGGAAGCCCAGTGTAGCCTTAGGATTTGGATTCCCTAAATAAGTTCTGTCCAAACCATCAATCTTACCATCTCCGTTGACATCCACAAAACGAACATCGCCTGGCTTAATCAATCCTTTTCTGGAATCATTTGTCAGGTAAGGATCACTGTTGATATCAGCCTGGTTTTGATACAGACCAGCTGTTTTCCATCCATAGAATGAAGCGACAGGCTGACCTTCATAGGTTCTCGATATTTCCTGGCTTGAGCGGCCATAAACAGTGGAAGGAATAAAAGCACCAGTACCATATAGCTGAGTCACCTTATTTTTAATGAAGGATCCGTTTAAACCAAAGGAATATTGAAATTCATTGCCCGACTGGTAATTCAGTTCTACTTCAATACCATGATTATTCATGGTTCCAATATTACGGTCAGGAGCGCTCACCCTTCCTGTGGTTCCAATTTGTAGTGCCGGAACCAACATGCTTTCCGTATTTTTATCAAACCAGGTGATGGTGGTATTCAACTTATTCTGTAGAAAACCAGCTTCCACACTGATATTGGTCATTGCTGCACGTTCCCATGTGATGTCCGGATTGGCTGTTTTTATTACAGCCGAGCCACTTACTCCATTTCCACCAAAAGTATAACCATTGGTACCATATCCATTACCCACTACTATTTTACTCAGGTATTGAAAGCCATCGATATTCTGGTTTCCTAATTCTCCCCATCCACCGGTAATTTTTAAATTGCTGATCCAGGAGATATTTTTCATGAATTGCTCATTAGACAATCTCCAGCCCAAAGAGAAAGCAGGGAAATAGCCCCAGCGATTAGAACTGGCAAATTTAGATGATCCATCGGCCCTAAAAGTCAACGTAGCTAAAAATCTGCTGTCGTAATCATAAAATCCCCTTGCGAAAACCGACTCAAGACCATATGGATCTCTATAAGTACCGTTTGCAGCCAATAAGTTTTTACCATTATCTAAGGTCCTTTGGTCTTTGGCAGTATCATCATAGCCTGTTCTTGCGGCAGAGAAAAAGCTACCTCTGAAACTTTGTAAAGAGTAACCGCCGGTAAAAGTGATGTGGTGTTTATTTACCTGCTTATCATAACTAAGTAACAGGTCTAATAAATGAGAATAGTTATCTTCTTCTCCTTGGGTTAGCGTGGAATTAGGATTTTGTCTTGCCTGATTTAAATCCTGAATATCAAAAGAATAAGTACGGTTAATTGTTCCATCGAACCCGTAATTCACTCGAAAATTCAGGTCCTTATAAATTGGAACTTCAGCAAAAACATTGGCCACCGCCCGGTATTTACGCGTGTAAGCGTCCGCTTTCTGAATTGTAGAATAAGGATTATTGATATCCCCCAGTTGGTTAGCAAAAGCTTTAGACGTTCCGAAAGATCCATCCTCGTTCACAGCAGGAATTGCTGGATTATACCTTAATGCAGAAAAGAGCAGTCCTGCCTGAGAATCGTTATTATTGAAACCATTGTTTTCTCCATACGTTACCTGCAGGTTTTGTCCGACCTTCAGCCATGGCTTGACCCTATGCTCTGAATTGATGCGGGTGCTAAAGCGCTTAAAATAAGATTTGTCAACTATTCCCTTCTCATCATAAAAGGAACTTGAAAAATAATAGGTGGAAGCGTCATTTCCCCCCTGAATGTTTACATCAATATTGTTTACTTTTCCACTTCCAAGGATCGCTTTCTGCCAGTCTGTACGCTGGGTAGCGTAGTAAGGATCTTCCCATGGTTTCTCAAAGGCCACCCCATCATTAGTGTATCTTTCTCTTTTCAGCATATAAAGATCCGGAGCGGTAAGCAAATCGATGTATTTGGTAGATTTAGAGATTCCGGTGTAGGCATTTATTGAAGTCGATAATTTCTGACTGTAAGTACCTCTTTTGGTGGTCACCAAAACCACTCCGTTTGCTGCTCTCGTTCCATAAATTGCACTCGATGAAGCATCTTTTAAAATCTCCACCGAAGCAATGTCATTGGGGTTCACATCATTTAACGCATCGGGATTGTTTGAGGGCACCCCATCAATTACGACTAAGGGGTTGGCATCGTTGATGGTCCCTGTACCACGGATACGAATGCTTGGTGCTGCACCCGGCGTACCATCATTACGTACGATATTTACGCCCGTTGCCCTTCCATCCAGAGCGGAAGCCACTGTACTTACTGGTAAATTCTGAATGTCACTGCCCTTAACACTGGAAATTGATCCGGTCACATCAATTTTCTTGGCTGTTCCATACCCCACAACCACAATCTCATCCAGATTAGAATTGGTTTCTACCATCGTGATGGTCAGGTTTGTTTGTCCGGCAATCTTAACGATCTGCTTTTCATAACCCACATAGCTGAATTCTAACACTCCGCTTTCAGGAGCATTAATCACAAACGCTCCGTTTCCATCGGTCGTTGCCCCTACGTTGGTTCCCTGAAGCTTGACACTAACGCCAATCAGGGTTTCTCCCTTGGTATCGACTACTTTTCCTTTTATAGGGACCTGCACCTTTGCCGCTCCCTGGTCGTAGATGAATACGACACCATCCGCTGTTATTTTATAGGGCAGCTTGTTCCCCATAATTGCTTCCAGGACATCATTAATAGATGCATCTTTCACCTGAAGCTTTACTTTTCCCAGTTTTTTAATGCTGGAATAATTGTAGAAAAAACGGTAATCACTTTCTTTTTGTATCCTGGTCAGGATGTTGCTCACTTCTGTCTGTTTCAGATCAAGTGAAAACTTTTTCTGGGAGTAAACAGATGCTGAAACCTGTAGACAAGTGAACATAATGAGTAATGATGCTCCTTTCATTAGCAGAATTATTTTAAAATGTGGTTGCACAAATAACCATGCAAAAGCTTTCGTAATCTTTTTCATTACATTTGTTTTTGAAAATTAAGAGATAGAGTAAGGCCTTCGAAAACACTTACTCTTGTGAATTAAATCTGGATTTTTGAAGGGAAGACGTCAACTCTTCCCTTATTTGATCGGATCTTTCAGGAATCTGTGAGGTGAAATTTCTGCATTTTTTCTGGTTTAATTTGGTTCTATTATCGGTTAATTATATGCTACCTTAAGGATAAGAAAATTACTCCCCCATCTCTTCTATATTTAAATGAGGTGGTCATCTTTATAAAAGAAAGTGCCTGTTCAAGTGATTCGTCTTTAAACACGCCACTGATTCTTTCCTTTTTCAAGGCCTCATTTTCAAATACTATTTTTACATCAAATCTTCTTTCGATCTGTTTTGATACTTCATCGAAGCACTCATTTGTAAACACCAACTTATTACTCAGCCAGGCGATCTCTGCCACTTCATCCTTGTTGAGATCAGAAAGCACTTCAAGTTGGTACTCAGTTGCCGCATTCTTGTTTGTTAGGGTTAACTTCTCATTAGGTCTCATCACGATGCTCTTTTCAGGTTTGTCATTTAATCCAACCTGAATCTTACCACTAAGCAATATAGTCTCGATCTTTTTATCTGTTGAATAAGCTTTGACATTAAATGCTGTTCCCAACACCTTTATGCTCAGCTTATCTGTATGCACCTGAAATGGTCTGTTTGCGTCTTTTGCTACTTCAAAAAAACCTTCTCCTTTGAGAGTGACCACCCTGTTTTCTGTACTGAAGATTTTCGGATAGATAAAGGTACTTCCGGCGTTTAATTTAACCCTGGTGCCATCAGGCAATAGTAGTTCTCTGACTTTCCCAAAAGGCACATAGATATTTTGCATTCCGGAACTGGCGAACCGATTCGAAGGATCTGGTTTTTGCACAAGAAAAAAAACCGCAGCTAATATGCCCATTAACAAAACAGCGGCAACCCACTTCAAAAACACCAAAGGCCTTATTTTAGCTTCTTCAATAGGAGCCACAATAGATTCTTCTCTCTTTATTTCCTTCCAAATCTTATCAAGATTCTTATCTAAATCCTTTTTCATCAGGGTATCCGACTGCTTCTCCTCAGTTGTTAATGCATCTGTGAAATTTTGCATCTTTCTATATTCTGGGAAATGAATGAAAAACTCTTCCAGTTCCCTTATTTCTTCAGGAGTAGAGGACTTTCCCATATTTTTAGCCATCAGCTCGATAAATCTGGATTCCGTCATAGTTCAAAATGGTATTTATAGTATTTCAGGTTAAGACACGCGAAGGCATCATTATTCCTAAAAGGATTTAGAAATAAATTATTGGAATTTATTGAAAGAAAAACACAACTGATAATGAGGATGTTATTTACAATAAAGAACCATATGCAGCTTCTTAAGGGCAATGGAAAGTTGCGCGAATACGGTTTTATCAGAAAGCCCAAGAATGCAGGCAACTTCCTTACAGGAAAAACCATCCTCCTTTACCATTTTAAAAATGAGTTTACACCTGGGAGGTAAATCATTTATAGCACTTAACATATGAACAGAAAGCTCTTTGCTAATCAGAATTTGGGATGGATCGACCGACAAATGAAAATAATAGGCCTCTGTTACTTTCATTTCATTATTTCTCCTGGAAGAAATACTCCTGATGTGGTTTAAACAGGCATTTTTTATGGATGTGTATAAATAAACCTGGATGTTCTTGATTTGGTAAGTTTTGCTCCGTTCAGTCCAAAGCCTGACCAAAACGTCGTTTACAATCTCTTCGGCGATCTCTCTTTCCCTCACAAATGATTGTGCAAACCGAAAGAAATTATGCGCATGTTTTTGATATAGTTCGTTAAATGCAAACTCGTCGGCATTTTCTCTAATGCGAGTAATCAGTTGTTGCATATCCCCCAAATCTATATAATGATTTGGGGCAATATTAGAAATAAGAATCCAATATATTTATTATTTAAACTTTTTTTTGCTTGCTCTGCAGAAAATACTAACCAGTGCCATTTGAAAGTAGAATACGTTTTGAAGGGCTAGGAATCGGTGACTAAAATTACGGATTCCAGCGACAGCGGCACATTCAAAAAACTTATCAAGTTCAGTACCACACTCCATTAAAGAAAAATTGGTAGCCTCATTTACTGTTGAAAAAGTATTTACAATGCCTTCTGGTTCGTCGGGATTCAAATTTGAAAATTCATATATCGATAAAACTCCTATCCCCTTCATCGAGTGACTCAATATACGCAATCCTAAACTCATCCTTATACGTATCCGACCTACCAAGTACATATTTGAGTGATCCATCTTTATTAGTCATATTTTCCTTGGGGTCATCACAAGTCTTTTATCTTTATTCAGGCCACTGTGATATGCGAAAAAGCTTTGACGGGCTGTGTGGATTCGTGAGTTCAGGTATGCGACTCATTCCCATCAGCGGCGAATTGTTTGTTTTTTTGAACTACAGTCGTACCCAAATCAAACTACTACACTGGGAAAAAGGCGGCTTTTTACTCTATTATAAGCAGCTGGAACAAGGGACTTTTCTTGCTCCAAAAGGCAAGGAAAATGAAATGTTATGGAGCGACCTGATACTAATGGCAGAAGGTATTCATGTTACAAAGAGTGTTCAAAAACTGTAGAAAGAATAGCCAGCGATGAACAGCTGGATACAACAAGGAGTTTGCGCCACATTATAACAACAAGTTAATGGAAATCTGCCAGCGCATGTAGTTTACTCCTGAGGTTGTCGTCGCGGAAAGGAATATCTGGAGGTATATTATTGAATCATCAGGGTGATAAATTCAATTTATTGTATCTTTCTAAAAAAAAGAGATGAAGAAAACCAAACTACTAATTCTAACTCTGTTTATTACCAATTTCAGTTATGCACAAACCACTCTAATGGATAGTTTAATTCAAAAAAACTACTCCACCTTTAAAAAAAACAATAACAACACTTTCGAAGGGAAAGGATGGATTGCCCTACAGGATGAAATCAGCAAAAATAATTCTGTGTTATTGGGCGAGCTACATTTCACCAATGAAGTCCCTTACTTCACAAATGCAATTATTAATAGTATTAAGTTCGACAACTATATTCTGGAAATTGATCCATATACAATCAACACAATATCAACAAAAATTAAATCCTTATCCCCTGCTGAACTGGACAAATTCCGTAATGAATCAGGTTCAGCTTTATCTTTTTTACAAGGTGAAGCTGAGTTTGATTTATTCAAAAACATACTTCAGCAGAATATCAAACTATATGGAGCTGATCAAATTAGTTTATTTTCAGACCGATTACTGCTTTCGGAATTGAGAAAACAATCCAAAAATGCTAAAGCAAAAGAAATTTATAAGCAGATGATCGCTAATTCCGCTGCTTATGACACAAAAAACAACACCACATTCTATTTGTTCTCTGACGATTGTCTGGCAAAAATGAACGCATTGAGCGCTCTGAATTTATCAGCCAACGAGAAAGAGCAGCTTGAAGCACTAAAATTAAGCAGGGAACTATATTTAACTCGAATTCATCCTTTAAGAGTTCAATACATGAAGCACCTGGTTCTTGAAAAACTACCTGAATGGAAAGACAAGAAGAATCTTTTCAAATTTGGTGCTAATCACCTGCCTAAAGGAGAGAGTTTAATGGAAGTATTCGATATTGGCAACCTGGTTTCCAATATTGAAGAGGCAAATTACCGGAAGTCATTACACATTATGCTCATCGGAAAGGAAGAAGGTGAAACATTGGCTGATTTAGATCAATATAAATCTTTCTTAACCGTCGTAAAAGATGACAATTGGTATGCATATGATTTAAGACCCTTGAAACAAGCAATCTCTAAAAAGAAGCTTAAAGTAGATAATTTGGAGCTGGAAAGAATTATAAAAGGTTACGACTATTTGGTTTTCATTCCAAACATGACTAAAACCCCAAAAAGAGGCAAAAAAGACCACTAAATATGATCCAGAGCCGTCTGTTTTATAGTACAGACGGCTTACTTGTATGATTGCCTGCTATATTTTACAACTGGATAGCGTTGGAAAAGATATTATCCAGCGTGATTTGAAAATAGAACACTTTTTGAGGGATTATGAATTCCGCTTGATCCGCTACCTATCACAAAACACTGATTTTAAACAAAAAATCCAGACTTTGATGGTTCAAAGTCTGGATAATGCCTTTATCGGGCTTTCTTTCAATCGTCCCCGGACGTACTAAGATCGAACCATTTTACGGAAGATCTAGCTAAAATCGCCCTAATACCGTTAGAAAACGCAGAAATATGACATCGAAATTAATACGACAATTATGAAAAATGCATAGGTATTTTAAATGACATGCAAAGTAATCAGATGACCACCAATTCGACATCGCGAATTGAAGATTAAGCAATTTTTTATAGTCATTTGTGAAAGGTTTTCAAATAACCTTGGATGACAAAAACTCACAATCTACAACATCACCAATCTGAATTAGAGATTGGATTTTTTTGAAAATCTGCAATTTAAAATGCGCATATATATTCAAATTGTTCACTGGTAATTATTGTATTGCTCTGCATTAATAAGATCAAGTATTTTATTAAAATAGTTAGACTTGAATGTGAAATCTTTATTTATTGATATTGTTAGTTTTTGTTCCGCCACTGATGCTGATAAAGGCTTTTAAAGCAGGGGAAAGTGGCACATCCTTTCTGTAGACCAAAATCGTTGTCATAAGACCCAACTCCTTTGGCAAATGGAATGTTTTTATATTTCTATTACCATAAAACCTACTTATGATTTCTTCTGGCATAACACTAAATCCAATCCCGGATTCAATGAAATTTACAACGCCTTCAATGGAATTCATTACTGTTTTATGATATTCGGCAATACCTTTGCTTACAAGCCAAGCGTCAAGTTTAGCTCTAAAGACGCAACCTTGATCGAAAACTATTGTTTTAAGCGGATTTTTTTTAAGTAGCATATCCAGGTTTTCACAATCTGCCGGAGCAACAATTACAACCTGTTCGTCCGTTATTTTAATTTGTTCAAGCTCAGGAATATCGAGAGGTGCGGGGATAAATGCTGCATCTAGTTTATAATTCAACACATCACTGATTAAGCTGGCTCTCATCGCGGATCTAAAATCCAGGTCAACAAAAGGGAATTTAGAGGCAAGTTCATTAACAAGTTCCGGCCCTTTCAGGGTCATCATCGTTTCCAAAAATCCAATTTTAATCTGGCCCTTTACGATATCACTTTTACCAATCGACCTTTTTGCCTCGTCCAAAATATGGTTGAATTGCTTGGTATAGCGAATCAGTTTTTCACCTTCCGGAGTTAATTCAACCTTGCGGTTGTTTCTGGTAAAAAGCAGTGCGCCAAACTCCTCCTCCAAATTTTTTATACGCGTAGTTACATTTGATTGAACGGTAAACATTGCTTCAGCAGCCTTTGTAAAACTGCCATAATGCGCAACGGCTTCAAATAAATTAAGGTCATTCGTGTTCATAAATCTTAAATTGAGATACATGGTATCTTTATAAATCATTTTGAATGATTAAATATCAGGTTTACTTTTGAATAAAAAAAAGGAAAAAATGAAAAAACTAAAAATAGCCTTCACAATCATCTTGACTGGCTTATTAGGGAGAACAGAAATTATGGCACAATCAACCACAGTTAAAACAAGTCCTGCTTTAGAAGTTGGGGTTGTTCATCACCGAAAGGTAAATGTAAACGGACTTGACGTATTTTACAGAGAGTCCGGCCCAGCAGGAGCACCAACAATATTATTGTTGCATGGTTACCCAACATCATCACATATGTTCCGTAATCTGATACCGATATTAAACAAAAGATATCACATTATAGCCCCTGATCTTCCTGGATTTGGAAATACTGATTTGGCAGATCGCACAACTTATGCCTACACTTTTGAAAATCTGGCTAAAACAATGCAGGGTTTTATAGATGAATTAGGTTTAAAAAGGTTTGCAATTTATGTATTCGATTATGGTGCGCCAACCGGATTTCGTCTGGCACTTGCGAATCCAGAGAAAATTACCGGGATTATTTCGCAGAATGGCAATGCCTATGTAGAAGGATTGAGTACGGGGTGGAATCCAATTCAGAAATATTGGGAAAATGACACCCAAGAAAATAGAGATGCGCTAAGGGCTTTTTCTACCAAAGAGGGAACGAAATTCCAGTATTTTACTGGTGTTACCGATTCATCGCTTGTAGCGCCAGAAGCTTACATGGTGGATCAGTATTTTCTAGATAGGCCAGAATCTGCAGAAATTCAGCTTGACCTGTTGAAAGACTATAAAACAAATGTTGATCTGTATCCATCGTTTCAAAAGTATTTTAGAACCAATAAACCAAAACTGCTTGCTGTATGGGGAAATAAAGATCCATTTTTTCTTCCAGCCGGAGCTGAGGCCTATAAAAAAGATATTCCTAACGCGATAGTAAAATTTTATGATACTGGCCACTTTGCGTTAGAAACCCATGTACAGGAGATAGGAAATGAAATACTGAAGTTTCTCTCCACTCTTCCAAAATAAGATTTTGGGGCGTAATACTGCCTAAATGTGAAGGCTCTGTACCTGGAGTTGGCAGGTTGAAGAGGATAGTTATGTGTATTTTAATCATAGCGGTAGAGCGTCTTGAAAAATCGGAAATACACTGATCAAAGCAAGCCCGGCATAAGCCGGACTTTTTTCAAATAACAAATAAATCAAATGATTGATGGAAATTAAAAACCCAGTACCACCGTTTAACTACGATTCCGCGGTGAAGAAAGTTATGCTTGCAGAGCGCGCATGGAATAGCCGCAATCCTGAAGTAATATGCATGGCTTATACCCTTAATACAGAATGGCGCAATCGGTCGGAATTTATCTCAGGCCGTGAAGAAGTCAAAGTGTTTTTAGCAAACAAGTGGGAGAATGAACTTAACTACAAGCTTAAAAAAGAACTTTGGGCATTTACTGACAACCGTATAGCAGTTCGCTTTCAATATGAATGGCATAACCATCAAGGGCAATGGTTCTGCAGCTTTGGTAATGAGCTTTGGGAATTTGATAAATGCGGGCTAATGGAGAAACGGTTCGCAAGCATTAATGATCTGGCCATTGATGAAAAAGATCGAATTCTATAAAATAGATAAACACTAATGTTTAAAAGGCGCTAGTATATTGTTAGCGCCTTGCCAGTTTCCTATCAACTAATGATCCGAGATAACCATTTTTTATAATGTCCTTGATTTAGTTACGGATCATTACAAGATGAAATACAGCTCAAAATACACTACAAAATGATCTATAATATATAGCTATGTGATCCGTAATTGAATTTCAGCTCATATAGCTACATATTACGGAAGGAAATTGACGAACGCAAAATCCAGGAAGGTTTCAATTTCCAATTGATCACTGACATATTATGCGATGTCGACTTATTTACGGCCGACGAAGCAAATCAATTAAAGCAATTACAGGAAGAATTTCAAAATAATGTGAGCCATATGACTCCCTCGGCTTATAATAAGGAGATGGAAAGACTGGCTATCGATTTGAGTTGGAAATCATCTCAGATCGAAGGTAATACTTATTCTTTGCTAGAAACTGAACGTCTGTTAAAGGACAAAGAAACCGCAGCCGGTAAACCAAAAGATAATGCAGCTATGCTGTTAAAATCTGCGTTTCCACGCGATGCGGGGCACATTATAAAATAGACAAAAACCAAAAACCCCTCTCTAAGTGATTAGAAAGGGGTTTGTACCCAGCGCCGGAGTCGAACCGGCACGGTTTCCCACAGGTGTTTGAGACCAGCGCGTCTACCAATTCCGCCAGCTGGGCATTTGCTTTGTTAGCGGGTTGCAAATGTATAAAACACAATCCTAATTAGCAACAATTATTTTTATTTTTCTTCTTTTAGCTTTTTATCCACGATAAACGGCGCAAAAGGTAACAAAGAAGCCGCTCCAATCATTACAGTCTTGCTAAACTTCCATTTATATTCTTGCCATGCCATGATCAGAATCACGATATACATCACAAACAGCAAACCATGCGCCCAGCCAGTATATTTTACAGCGAGTGGCATTCCTGCCCAATACTTCAATGGCATTGCGACAAACAACAGCAAGAGATATGAGATCCCTTCAGCAACAGCAACTTTTCTAAAAATAGATAATGTAGTCATATAAGTGATTTGATGGCAAAAGTACCTCAAACAAGCATTGTAAAAAAGCCGAAATCAGCTTTTTTACAATGCTTTAACACCTAAGCGGCCGATTCGGCCTTATGGATACTTTCCCGGATCCGGTATAAGTACTTATTTCGGTAATATAAATCCTTTATAGCGATCAGCAGATCAGTCTGACCTTCTGCATCCTCTGATTCAAATGAAGTCGTCAGCGCAGCGATTTTATCACTTAATCCCTTTTCTATTCCATCTACCTCAATCTTCAACCCCGCTAAACGTTCTGCATCCGGGTCAAATTGTAAATCCATCAGTGATTCGTTTACATTCATCATCTCCATCAGGAAGTCCTGAGGAAGCTTATAGTTCTCCCCCTCTGTTAGCTGACCTTTTAGTTCCAGGATGTAGTGTAATCTCTTTTGCGGATCGCTCAATACCTGGTACGCTTTGTTATTCACCGTACTCAGCTCTAAGACCTCTTCCTGCTTCTCATCAGAAGCATTAATATAAAAATCGGGATGATACTTTTTGCTCAGCTCATAGAACTTCTTTTTCACCAAACCTGCATCAGGGTTGAAACTTACCGGTAAACCGTAAAATTCAAAGTAATCTGTCATTTGCCTTAAGCTTTGAAGAAGGCTTTGAAGATGTCATTCCCCAATACAAACACCATCAATGCCAGCAACATTACGAAACCTACGATTTGTGCACGTTCCAGGAATTTATCACTAAGTGGTTTTCCTTTCACCATTTCTACCAACAGGAAGATCACGTGACCACCATCTAAAGCAGGGATAGGCAACAAGTTCATAAATGCCAGTGCAATCGAAATAAAGCCTGTAGAAGCCCAGAATCTTGCCCAGATCCATTCACCACCGTAAACTTTACGCGCGATCTCCACAGGGCCTGAAAATGCTTTATTTGCTTTAATCTTTCCGGTTAATACTTTCCAGATTCCTTTACCATTATCACTGAATGTTTTCCATGCCTGGTCAATCCCGATAGGTAAGGCTGCAAAGAAACCGTATTTAATGGTTTCCTGTTTAATCTCATTGATATTAAAAGCAAAGCCTATGGTACCTGCAGTATCAACAGGAATCTTATAATCTATTGTTTTTCCGGCACGGTTTACCGCAAAATCTGCTGTTTTTCCTTTGTATTTTTCAAGCTGTTCCCTAAGATCTACATTTGACTTAACCGGAACATTGTTAACTAACAAAATCTGATCTCCTTTTTGCAGTCCGGCTTTAGCAGCAGCCTTCCCTGCGATAATGCTATCTACTGTAGTACTCAGTAAAGGAACCCTGCTGATAAACTCTTCGATCCCAAGGTCAGAAACCTTGTTCAGGATATTATCAGGAACTTTAACATCTAATGTTTTGTTACCACGAACAACCGTCAGCGTCGTATTACCCAGTAATACTTTCGAGCTGATCAGCTCCTCAAAGCGGATCACTTTCTTACCATTTACGGCAATTACCCTATCACCTCTTTGTAAGCCTATTTCTTTACCGATTACTCCCGGATTAATTCCATTAAGAACAGAGCTATTTGGAATATACGTTTCCCCATACTTGAAAGTCATCATCCAGAAGATGAAAATACCCACTACAATATTTACGATTACCCCGCCCAGCATCACGATTAAACGTTGCCATGCTGGTTTAGACCTGAATTCCCAGGGTTGTGCCGGTTGTTTCATTGCCTCAGTGTCCATTGATTCATCGATCATCCCTGCAATTTTCACATAGCCACCAAGCGGCAACCATCCTATTCCGTATTCACAATCACCACGTTTGAAACTAAACAATTTGACACCCCAGGCATCAAAAAACAAATAAAACTTCTCCACTTTAATCCCAAAGGCACGTGCCGCCAGAAAATGTCCTAATTCGTGTAAAATTACCAGTATCGATAACCCCAGAAGTAACTGGGCAGCCATAATCAATCCGCTCATATCTTATATTAAATGTTTTTATTTTGATTGTTAAAATTCTATTTTGTTACTAATTGATTGGCAAATATACGCGTATGATGATCCGTTTCTAAATAATTATTCAGGCCTGGTTCATCAATAAATGCAATTTCTTCCATGCATTGTTCAATTACATCACTCATCTGTAAAAAACCGATCTGATCCTGTAAAAAGGCATTAACCACCACCTCATTTGCGGCATTAATGATGCAAGGCATGTTTCCTCCTTTGCGTAGTGCAACATAGGCCAGATCCAGATTTCTAAAAGTATCGTTATCCGCCTTATAAAAGCTCAGTTCAGGATAGTCCAGAAAGTTAAAACGCCTAAAGTCGCTGCTTATTCTATGAGGATAGGCTAAAGCATAGTGAATTGGCAGTCTCATGTCCGGAACGCCCATTTGCGCTTTCATCGATCCGTCTTTAAACTGTGCGATGGAATGGATGATCGATTGGGGATGTACGATCACATCAATCTGATCAGCCTCCAGGTCAAACAACCATTTGGCTTCGATCACTTCCAACCCTTTATTCATTAAGGAAGCAGAGTCAATGGTGATCTTGGCACCCATCACCCAGTTCGGGTGTTTCAGAGCCTGGACTTTAGTCACATTGGCCAAAAATTCCCGGTCTTTTCCTCTGAAAGGGCCACCGGATGCCGTCAGGTAAATCTTTTCAATCGACTCATTCCCCTCGCCTACCAGACATTGAAAAATTGCCGAATGTTCAGAATCTACCGGAATGATACTTACCCCATATTTTTTGGCCAGCCGGGTAATCAGATCTCCAGCTACAACAAGTGTTTCCTTGTTCGCAAGGGCGATCTCTTTTCCTGCTTCTATAGCCGCTATAGTTGGTCGTAAACCTACGGAACCCACAATCGCTGTCAGCACCATATCTACCTCGGCTAAGGATGCGGCTTCACATAAAGCTTCTTCTCCTGCCAACACGCGGATCACAGTTCCTGACAATGCGGATTTTACCGCCTGATATTGATTTTCATCACCGATCACCACCAAATCCGGCAGGAACGTTAACGCCTGACTGATTAACAATGCGGCATTCGATTGAGCGGTTAGTGCTGAAACCTTGTATAATCCCGGGTTTGCCTGGATTACAGCTAAGGCTTGAGTTCCTACAGAACCCGTAGCACCTAGTATAGCTATATTTTTCAATTAGATTCTTCTTGTTGCTCGTCCCTATGACGAATTGTAAAACTACTTAAATCATCCGCAATCTTCCTGTCATTTGATAAACGGGGAACTTTATTTTGTCCGCCGAGCTTACCCTGTCCCCTCATATAGCTTACAAATGCATCTTTTTGAAGGGAACGAATGATTAAAGGTTGCAGTATTTTTCCTTCAATGAGGTCAAAATAGTAAATATTCTTCTTTTGCAAAGCCTTATCTACCTTTTTACTAAAAGCAAGAAGGTCTTTCGGGGCGGCCGAGAATTCCACAAACCATTCATGGTAAGGCAATTCTCCCTGCGGGGTACTCACTTGTGGGGCCACGGTAAATTCGGTGATACCTACACCTTCTTCATTCGCCACGGATAGCAACGCATGTTCTACTTCCTCGCCAATCACATGTTCTCCAAAAGCGGAGATAAAATGTTTAATTCTACCCGTTACCATAATCTTATAAGGATCTTTGGAAACAAACTTAACCGTGTCACCAATGCTGTAACCCCATAATCCGGCATTCGTATTCAGAATCAAAGCATAATTTTGCTCCAGCTCTACTTCTGCCAGACTTAAACGTGTTGGATTTTCATTATAATATTCATCTGCAGGAATAAACTCATAAAACATACCTGCTTTTGCCAACAGCAATAAGCTTTTATCCTGCTGACTATCCTGATAAGCGATAAATCCTTCTGAAGCAGGATAAGTTTCAATTGCATCAATCTTCCTTCCAATGCTCTCTTCTATCTTCGCACGATAAGGTTCGTAATTTACCCCGCCATAAACGAAGAGGCTAAATTCAGGAAAGATATCTTTGATTTTTTTTCCGCCGGATTTCTCGGCAAGCTTGTCAAAATACATTTGTACCCAAGGTGGAATCCCCGAGATCAAAGTCATGTTCTGATGAAAAGTTTCTGAAACAATCGCATCTACCTTTTCTTCCCAATCTTCAATGCAATTGGTTTCATAAGAAGGCAAACGGTTTTTCTGCAAATATTTAGGAACAAGATGGGCAACGATACCGGATAAACGGCCTACATTGATGCCGTTCTTTTTATGCATCACCGGACTTCCCTGTAAAAAGATCATTTTCCCATTGATGAACTTCACTTTGCCCGTTTCATGGATATAAGTTAACAAGGCATTTCTGGCAGCTTTAATATGCTCCGGCATAGATTCCTTAGAAATCGGAATGTATTTGACACCCGAGGTTGTGCCTGAAGTCTTGGCAAAGTATTCCGGTTTCCCCTTCCACATCACGTCGGCCTCGCCTTCCACTACCCTGTCGATATAAGACCTCAAGCCTTCATAATCCCTGATAGGTACGTTTTTCTTAAAGTCTTCATAATTCCGGATGTTTCCGAAATCATGATCTTTACCAAAAGCAGTATCCTTTGCGGAGTCGATGAGTTGTACCAGAATGGTCTGCTGAGCACCTACTGCATTTTTTTTCCATTTATTGATGCCCTTAACAACAAGAGCAGCAAACGGTTTACTTAATGCCGCTTTTAATCCCATAAACGCGTTTTAAACTATATTGTGTAAAATGTCTGGTTCTCCTTCGCCTTTGTATTCACTTACCATTTTGCGATAAGCAATAGTCAGGGCAACACTCGATAAAGGAACAATGATAAAAGAGCTTAGAATATTTAAAAGGAAAGCAATGATCGGCCATTTGATATAACCAAAGAACATGCATAACAGGTAAAAACTCCCCAATATCAATAACAGCAATAAGATCTTGGTAAAATTCCCTCTTGTAGTAGCCAGACTATATTTAATCGATGCAAAAGGTGCAAGATTCTTATCAAGGATAAAGAATGGATAAAAAGAAATCCTTACCCAGGTAATAAACATGGCGATGATCCCGATAGAAATCGCAATATTGGTAATGATCTCCATTCTGATTCCCGTATAAATAAAAGGAAAAGCAAGAAGAATGACTACCGTATACACCCCTGCGATGCAAAGGATGAAATACAACATTCCAATCAGGAATTTAATAATTTGCCGCTTGGTCGGAATGGTACTCACGATGCTCACATCACGTTCTTCATCATCCAGTAAATGGAAAATATAACGAAAAAGAGAAAGGTTGATCGTGAAATAGAACATGATAAAAACCAGTGCCATTAGCGCACTCAGACCTTTATTCACATCTTTCAGAAAAAATGCCATCAAACCTGATGCATTAGAGGTGATGAACATTAAAAAGCATAGTGTAGCGATAGAGAAGTAATTCCTTCTGGTAACCGCCCATGCTTTGACAATTACCTCATTCACTGTAAATGTACTCTCCTTTAAAAAATTTATCATTGTTGTTTAAATACTACACGCTTAAAAAAATCTTGCATAAACCCTAACCCATAAGCGGTTAGTTGAATAAACGATGCAATTATACTAAAAAAAGCAACCTTTACTGACTTATTGACTTGCCAGGAATGAAAAAAGATCATCACAAAGTATACCAATAATATAAAATCACAGATATAAGCCAAAGTTGGCCATAAGATGTTCATTAATACACTAAATAAGACAAAACAGCTGAATGCTGCCGGAAAAAAATGTACTAATTTCAACTCGGAAGGAAAATGTTTGTAAATATTGATCCTTGCTCTTCCGAAAAAGTGCAGTTGTTTATAAAACTGACTAAAACTCGTCCTTCTTTTGTGAAAAACTTTAGCTGCAGGAATTAAACCAATTTTAAATCCATTCTCGTGAATCCTGATGCTATATTCAATATCCTCCCCTAAACGGGTGAGGATAAATCCACCGACTTTTTCATAAACTTCGCGGGACACCCCCATATTGAAGCTTCGGGGATGGAATTGCCCGATGTGTTTTTTATTGCCTCTGATTCCTCCGGTGGTAAACGGGGAGGTCATGGCATAGCTGATGGCTTTTTGTACAGGAGTAAAAGTCTCATGTGCCGCATCCGGACCGCCGTAAGCATCCAGGTGATGCTCAAACAGGTAGTTCTTGACAAGCTCCAGGTAATCTTCCGGAATCAGGCAGTCGGAGTCAAAAATAACGAAATAGTCACCTTTAGCCCTTTCAAAGCCATAATTTCTGGCAAAGCCTTGTCCTTCATTGGGCTTAAAGAAATATTTCACATCCAGTAATTGTTCATATTTCTGTACAATCGCCTTTGCATCATTGGTAGACCCATCTTCGATGACCAGCACCTCAAACTGTGTATAGCTCTGATGGGTTAATGTTTTCAGTAACTCATCTATTTCCTGAGGGCGGTTATAAAGTGGTATAATTATAGAGAAAAACATGAATTAAGAGATCTCCTTTTCTATCAGATAAGCATTTCTTTCGGGTGCATTACGTGTCACGAGTTCCGCTACAAATCCGGTAAGGAAAAGTTGTGATCCCAGTATAATGGCCACTAATGCAATATAAAATAAGGGCTGGTCGGTCACATCTCTTTTATATGGGATCAGCATGGCAATATGGTAGAGTTTCTCTCCAATCAGCCATAAAGCCATAAAAGTTCCAAGCAGGAAGCTCAATACACCCAACGAACCAAAAAAGTGCATGGGTCTTTTCCCAAACTTGCCAACAAAGAAGATTGATAACAAATCCAGGAAACCATTGATAAAACGGCTGAGTCCGAATTTAGTCACCCCGTATTTTCTGGCCCTGTGTTCTACCACCTGCTCACCGATTTTTTTGAAACCGGCCCATTTGGCAATTACAGGAATATAACGGTGCATTTCCCCGTACACTTCAATGGTTTTCACCACGTCATGACGGTATGCTTTTAGCCCGCAATTGAAATCGTTCAGTTGAATTCCCGACATCTTTCTTGTGGCTGCATTGAATAATTTAGTAGGAATGGTCTTCGTGATCGGATCGTAGCGTTTCTTTTTCCATCCGGAGATGATGTCCAGCTTCTCTTCCTTAATTCTGCGGAACAACTCCGGAATTTCATCCGGGCTGTCCTGTAAATCTGCATCCATGGTGATCACTACATCTCCCTGTGCTGCTTCGAAAGCAACATTCAGGGCAGCTGATTTGCCGTAATTCCTTCTGAATTTAATCCCTTTTACCGCATCGAACTGAGTTTTCAAATCCTCAATTACAGACCATGAATTATCGGTACTTCCATCATCGACAAACAGGATTTCATAAGAAAAGTTATTTTCTGCCATTACCTTGGCAATCCAGGAAGTCAGCTCAGGAAGAGACTCGTCTTCATTATATAAAGGAACTACAATAGAAATATCCATGACTTAATAACGTGCTAAAAAAAAGCAACGTGCAAATTTCATCAAATAAAATGATAAAACTGCACGCTGCAATATTATTGTATTAGAATTACTCTTCAACTCCTGTTTTAAAAAGAGGAGGATTTCTTTTAAGAATAGCAGCAAGGATCAGGGCAATTACACTATAAATTGCCAAACCTACACCAAAGCTGGTGATGATATTTTTAGGCGTAATCCTTAGCTTCTCTTCCATACTTCCTGCTTTTGCCAATGCCTCATCGACCTGTTCATCAGACATTCCCATTTTGCTCATCATCGCTCGCTGACTTTCCTCCATTGCTGATGCAGCTTTGGCCGAAAGTCCCGGATCTATAACAGTCATTAACAAAATGTTATAAAGTGTAGTCGCTGCCGTAAGAATAAGCGCAATGATCAGAAATGATTTGAAAGCATCACCAAAACTCCAGTACCCTCCCAATTCAGTCCTGACAGACTTGCCAGAATACACTAGCAGGCCGATACAAAGCACAAACATCCCGATCTGGAACCAGAAGTTCGTATAAGGCATTAATGGGTTGATAAAATGAGTGACTAAGGAAAGTACCACAATCACAATGGCGATAATGACACCATTTTTTGCTGATAGCTGGTTAAGAGTCGCTGTTTCTTTCATGTTCTTTTGAATTGATGAATGGTTAGTTTTTGTTAAAATTAGCAATTAACGTATAAACTGCAACATCAAACTCTTTGTTCGGGCTAAATTCCTGCAAATCGATAATCACCTGCTCGCTCTCTTTTGGCTGATGGAAGAAGGCCATGAAAGGAATAAATAAATCTTCCATTTCTTCTCCTATTTCGATCATTCCAACATGACTACAGATGTCTTCGATGCTGCTTTCTACCAGGTTCTGGTTGCTGATCAGGTCTTCATAGATATGGAATTCATCCTGGAACTCATCTTCTTCTACCAATAAAAATTCCTTCAGGAAGTCGCCCAGCTCTGGCTTAATGCGCTCATCATGACATTCGTTGATGTACAACAACAGGTTTAAAAGCTCTGTACCTCTTTCGATCGTCTCCTCTTCAATATCTGCCCATTCATCCGATTCCAGGTAATCTTCTTCCAGTTTCTTCACGTCATTGGCGAAGAAATTGATCATCAGCAAGTCAAAGAAAACTTCTCTTAATTCCTCAAAAGCCGGATAGTCGTTAAACACCTCATCGAATTCCTCCACTTTTTCAAGGAAGCCAAGATCCTTACTAAATACTTCGATCAACCCTTCTTCTAATTTGATGGAATCTTTTCCAGATACCGCAGCAAATTTATCTAACGACGCAATTAGCGCTGTTCTTACATGATTATCCATATGCTTGTAATTGTTTGTTGTTATATACCAGTTGAACTTTACCGGTTAATTTTTTATTCAAAAGCGGTGAATTTGCCGATTTTGATTGATTGTTAGTGCTATTGTATTCCCATTCCTTTGCCGGATGATAAACCGTAAAATTGGCCGTTTCATTTTCTGCAATCACAGGGACAGGAAGGTTTAATAATTTGCGGGGATTGATGGAAAGTTTCTCTGCAATCTGAGTCGCATCCAGGCCGGCTTTGATCAGTAAAGGTAAAACCGTTTGCAGGGCGATGATGCCATAAGAAGCGATTTCAAATTCTACCGCTTTAAATTCGATCTCCTGTGGACGGTGTTGTGAGCATACCGCATCAATAGTTCCGTCTTTTAAACCATTTAACAATGCTTTTGTATCAGACTTACCGCGCAAAGGAGGTTTCACTTTATAGTTGCTGTCGAAATCGTTCAACAATTCTTCTGTAAACACCAGGTAATGTGCAGCGACATCACAGCTGATCTTTACTCCATCCTTTTTTGCTCTTTTGATCAATGCCACTGATCCTGCAGTAGTAATGTTGCTGATGTGTAGCGGCGCATCATGATAAGTTGCCAGAAAAATATCTCTGCTGATGTGCATTTCTTCCGCCAATGCAGGAACCCCCTTCATGCCCAGTAATACACTGGTCTTACTTTCATTGATCTGCGATTTTCCGGCTATGGATTTATTTTCAGGATGCACCATCATCAGGCCATTGAAGCCTTTTACATATTGCAATGCACGGCTCATGAAACCATCGTCTGTAATCGGCTTGCTGCCATCAGAGAAAGCAACAGCTCCGGATTGCTGCATGTCGTACATTTCTGCCAGTTCTTTACCTTCCAGGTCATGACTTACTGCCCCTACAGGCAATACATCTACCAGGTTTCCCTTTGCTTTATTGATGATATAGGCCACCTCTCCCTTAGAATGAACCACTGGTTTGGTATGCGGTAAAACGGCCAGGCCGGTAAAACCTCCGGACATAGCAGCTTTGGTTGCCGTTTCTATATCTTCCTTGGTTTCAAAACCCGGATCCCCAATGGAGCAGTTCAGGTCGAAGAATCCCGGAGATAAGATTGCACCGGTTCCATCAAAAACTTCTTCCTTGTTTGCAGGGTTCAGGTTATTCCCAATAGCAGTAATCTTGCCCTGTTCTACACGTACATCACAAGTTTTTTGATTGAACTGGCTGTTTGGGTCGGCAATAGTTACGCCAGTGATGAGAAGATTCATGGTGTTTGTATGTTTTTTGTTTTATTAAAAAATCGGATCAATAGTATTTCAATGGCTAAAAAAACAACAGCCAAAATTAGGCAAAGTTTCCATAACTCTATGCTGTTATTTTTTGCCTGGATATTTAAGGACAAAGCATCTTTCTGAGAATTGTAAAGCGCAATCTTTTGTTTGCCGAATAAATCGGTCAGGTTTTGATCTGTGGCATAATGCATATCAGATTCTTTCCTGTTGTCGTTGAAGGCCACGACTGCCAATACAGAATCTGCTTTCTTTAAATCGTAGAAACCGGACTTCCGGATCTGATCGGCAACGTACAATAGCGTTTTCCCAGGTATTTGTCTGACTTCAGGGATGACTTCTACCCCATCAGATTTTAAGGTTAAGGATTGATTCGCTCCTAAAGAAATCTTCTGATGTTCCAGCAGGTCACTTTCTCCTGAAGTATAATACAAAGGCTGTTCCTTGAGGCTTGAGAAAGCAATTTTAAACATCATTGGTACAAATACCGGATGTCTGGACAGGTTCCCGTCTTTGGGATCCAGTGAGCTGGCCGACAAATACATGGATCCCGCTCCGGAAGGATATCTTGCGAAAAGAAACTGACCCAAAGGCAATTGTAGAATGCCTTGTTTTCCTCCGGCATTCTTTTCCAGATAACTGAAATAACGGGTCACCACCGGAAGATCCATATTGGAAGGCACCTGATCAAATACATCTTTGAAAACAGGATCTTTCAATTCAATGCTACTCGTAATGGCTGGTCCGGAATTGAGTTGTTTTACCGCCGGTAAAGATAAAGCGGTTAGAAATGGGGTATATATCGCACCATTGGCATCGAGGTCCGGGAAGATGACTACTGATCCGCCGTTTTTCACGTAGTTTTTCAATTGCTGAGCCAGTCCGGAAGACGGTTGTTTTAATCCGCTAAGTACAATCAAACTGTAATCAGAAAAGCTGGAATATTTGATATTGGCTTCCGGCATTTCGCTAAGCTTGAAATAAGGATCAGCAGCAAACAGCGATTTAATGAATTTTTGTGAAGGATCTCCACTAATGTTCAATACGTTCATTTCCGTGTTCACCTGGAAACTAAAATTCAGCGCATCATCAAAAGTAAGTGGAAAGTCCTTAATTGTAAGCAGTCCTTTTTGCCATCCCTTTTGTAATCCGCTAAAGGATAAAGTGTCTTTTACTGATTTACCGGCAGAGACTTTTGTATTGCTGATGGCCTTCTGTTGCTGGTTAATCGTTAATTTTATAGGAATATCTGCAGCATCCTCTTCCCCGTAGTTGTGAAGCTGAACCACGAACTGCTCTGCCTGATTCGGCTGATGGACAGGCGATAAGCTCCATACGCTGTCCACAGAAATATTTGGAAGGCTATTCGCGTTTAATTTAATCAGTGAGTAACGGATGTCTTTATCCGACTCAATCGGCTGAATGCCTACAAAGCTCTTCTGAAAATCGGACAACAAATAGGCGATCTGATTTCTGTTCGCCCCGCTTTCCCGCTGCAGCCTGTTGACGACCTGCTGCAGACTTCTGCTTGCAGGCGAGATCTTCAACTCCTCCAGTAATTGTATAAACTCCTCTTTGTTGACTGCCCGTTGATGTTTCCCTTCAAAATCGTTGGTCAGGAGCTGGAACTGATCATTCAGCTGATAAGCCGCCGCAATTTCTTTGGCCTTCCTTTTCGCTTCATCCAGTAAATTCCCCTCCTTGTTTACCGTCTCCATGCTATAGGAGTTGTCGATATAGATGCTAATCAGGTTTCTTCTTCCCGGCTCTCCTGTAGCTGACAATGGAATAAAAGGTCGTGCAAAGGCAAAGACCAAAAATACGACTGCAAAAATCCTGCTGATCAGAACCAGTAAATGTTTTAGCTTTTCCCTGGAGGAGTTCTGTTCTTTGGCTTCCTTTAAGAATTGTACATTACTAAAATATACCTTCTTGAATTTCCTGAAATTAAATAAGTGAATTGCAATAGGAATGGCTATTGCCAGCAGTGCAAAAAGAAAACCTGGGTATAGGAAATTCATTAAAAACCAAAGGTAGAACTTTTACATGAATTTTTTCATAGCCAGCCATAAAGTTTCATCTAAACCATATACATCTGGTCTGAATTGGATGTTTCCATTTTGAGACCATGCCGTAATGTAGTTGATAATCAATGGCACAGGCTTTTTTGTTCCAAACCAGGTAGGTTTTAATTTAAATAAATTTACCGTATCAGCTTTTTTAGCCAGTTTCTTTCTATAAGCATTCATCCTGTTCGTATCCAGGGGAGGAAGGTTTACTTCCATCCTCAGCTGATCGTATTGATATTTGTCGCGAACCAGATTCTGTGCAAACTCCAATGGCTTTTCTACACGTACACAACCATGACTAATCGCGCGGTTGGCTTTGTTAAATCCATTCTTATTATTGGTATCGTGCAGGTAAATGCTGGATCCATTGTCAAAGATGAATTTAAATTTCCCTAAAGCATTTCCATCTCCTGATCCTTGTTTAAATTGATAGGGCAACTTCTCTCTTGAATAATTGCTCCATTGAATGGTATCAGGTTCGCCAATGAGCTTTCCATTTCGATAAACATTGATGTTGCTATTGGAAAGGTAGTAAGGATCTTTACGTGCCATCCAATAGATTTCATTTCTGGCAATGCTCACCGGAATATTCCATACCGGATTTACCTGAATAGAGTTCAATTTACTATATAAAATCGGTGTTTCGTGGTTCTTAGGCTTATCATCCAGATTTCCCGTCTTCGCATATCTTGCGATCTTCTCCGCATATCCCTCTTCTCTTTTCCCACCTACACATACTTTCATATGGCTTACCGTATCTTCCTGATTAAACCAGGTGAGTGAAAAATCAGGAATATTTACTTCCACGTATTCCTTTCCCATCTCGGGTAACTTCCACCTCAAACGTTCCATGTTGACCATGATTGTTTTTGCCTGATCACTTTTACCATGACCGTCGGCTTTTAAGATATTCAATCTATGCTGAAGTGCAAGGTATTGTTTCGAAGAAGGCTGAATCTCTTTCAGCAGCTTTCCCAGATCTTTGGTGGCCAATACACCAGACATACTAGCACTATCCGGGCGTTTTACCGGGACATAATATCTGGAAAAGAGCTTCCGCGGGTTGACCACCCCATAGTTCATGTAATTATCATACTTGATCAATGCTTCCGCAGCATTCAGCTCCAGATCAGCAATTACAGGATATACTTCTTCAATTTTTTTGAATTTATCGCCCGCAAGCTCTTTTAAGGCCGCATCCAGCTGCTTCCGGCGAAAGTTATCCGGATTAAAACCATGATCTTCACTTTTTCCGATATACGCTTCCAGTGTATCCAAAGCACCGATCGGAAAATACTGAGTCACCAAACGGGGTTCGTAATTATGGTTCACATAGAACTTTTTAATGGTATTAGGATTGGATAATTTACCTTTTAAAGAGTCATAGTGTTTCCTAAACACTACATTATAGGCTGCAGTGTCAAAATCTTTATATAATTTTCTGTCGAAATGTTCTGAGAGAATTAGACCTACCTCAGGGGTATCTTTAAACCAGGAACAGGCATTTAACAGTAAACAAAAGGGGATCAATAAGAGTAACGCTTTTTTCAAGATGGTATTTTTTTGCAAAACTAGATGTTAATTATATTTATTGAAGCGATATAATCAAATAAAATGCCATATATATTTTGATTTGCAAATTGTATCTATATATTTGCAGCTCCTCAGCATGCTAGTCATTGTTGATTAAGGACTTAAATAGAATTATGAATCAAATTTTGAACCATCACTTACATTTGCACCATCGCCTGTCGGCGATGTATATGTAATGTTTTGTACTTCAAAACTTGTTTCGGAACTATCTTCTTGTCCAATAATCAACAAATTTCAACACAGCATAATTGAAAACACTTAAAATTGCTATCCAGAAATCTGGCAGGCTAAACGAAAAATCAGTAGAGATTCTTAAAAATTGTGGTTTATCATTTGAGAACTACAAAAGCTCCCTTATATCCACCGTTACCAATTTTCCTTTAGAGATTCTTTTTCTGAGAGATGATGACATTCCGGAATACGTTCAGGATGGCATAGCCGACCTGGGTATTGTAGGCGAAAATGTCATTGTAGAAGCTGGCGCTGAAGTGACCTATCTTCAGAAACTAGGCTTCGGAAAATGCACCTTGAAGATCGCCATTCCTAATGAAAGCAGAATCACAGAGATCGCTCAGTTGGAAGGCAAAGCCATCGCCACCTCTTACCCGGTAATTCTGGATAAATATCTCAAAGAAAATCATGTCAATGCAGACATCAGGACGATCTCCGGTTCTGTAGAAATTGGTCCGGGATTGGGATTAAGTGATGCCATTTGCGACATCGTTTCTACCGGCGGAACCTTAAAAAGCAATGGATTGAAACCCTTTTCGGAAGTGATGAAATCTGAAGCCGTTCTGATCGGAAGTAAAGGTTCAGAGTTGTTGCCGGAAGTTCAGGAGCTCTTACAAAGAATCCTTTCTGTTTTACGCGCCAAAGAGACTAAATATGTGGTCCTGAATGTGGCAAAAACCAATCTTAAAAAAGTAGTAGATCTGTTGCCCGGAGTGAAAAGCCCAACCGTAGTACCATTATTCGATGAAGAATGGGTTGCCGTTCATTCTGTTATTGCAGAGCACGACTTCTGGGAAAAGATCAATAGCCTGAAAGCTGCCGGTGCACAAGGGATCGTAGTGATGCCAATTGAAAAAATAATCGCTTAGATATAATGAAAACCTACAGTTATAACGACTTATCTAAACAGCAAATTGAAGAAATCTGTTTAAGACAACTCGAAGACGATAGCAGCATCCAGGATCGTGTGAAGAACATCGTAGAACGGGTAAAAGCGGAGGGTGACATCGCCTTGCGGGATTATGCGCTACAGTTTGACCAGGTATCCTTAACACAACTCTACCTCGGGAGAGCAGAAATCGAAAGCATTGCGGCAGAGATTGCTTCAGCAGAAAAGGAAGCCATTGACACCGCATATTCTAATATTAAAGCCTTCCACGCCGCACAGGCCAACTCAGAAAACAAGATCGAGACCATGCCAGGCGTGACCTGCTGGCGCGAATCAAGGGCAATAGAGCGTGTAGGACTTTATATTCCTGGTGGAACAGCCGTTTTACCCAGCACCTTCCTCATGCTCGGTATCCCTGCAGTTTTAGCAGGATGTAAAGAAATTGTAGTTTGCTCTCCTCCCCAAAAGGATGGAAAGACCAATTGCTACCTTGCCTATTGCGCCTTAAAGCTAGGCATAGACCGGATTTATCTGGTTGGTGGCGCTCAAGCCGTTGCTGCCATGGCCTACGGGACAGAAAGTGTACCTAAAGTATACAAAATCTTTGGACCGGGAAACCGTTATGTGACTCAGGCGAAGCAATTTATCCAATCAACCACCATGACGGCCATTGACATGCCAGCAGGTCCTTCAGAAGTTTTAGTGCTTGCAGATGAGACTGCTAACCCAGCTTACATCGCTTCAGATTTACTGGCGCAGGCAGAACATGGAACAGATAGCCAGACCATCCTGGTGGCTACATCCAAAGCAATCATAGAAAATACCCTAAAACAGATTGAATTGCAAATTCAGGACCTTCCAAGAAAAGACATTGCTGCAAAAGCAATTGAAAACTCTTATGCGGTACTGGTAGACAATCTGGAACAGGGAATGGCCTTCAGCAACGCCTATGCTCCGGAACACCTGATCTTATCAACAACAGGTTTTGAGTCACTTATACCTCTAATCTACAATGCAGGCTCGGTATTTCTGGGCAACCTGACTCCGGAGAGTGCCGGAGATTATGCTTCAGGAACCAACCATACCCTCCCCACCAGTGGTTTTGCTAAAGCTTATTCAGGAGTATCTCTGGATTCTTTCCTTAAAAAGATCACCTTTCAGCACATCACCGAACAGGGTTTAACCAATATAGGACGTACTGTAGAAGTCCTGGCGCAAGCCGAAGGCCTGCAGGCACACAAGAATGCAATCACTATTCGTTTAAAATCATAAGATGGATATCAATAACTTACAACGGGAAAACATCAAAAATCTCCGCCCTTACTCTACCGCGAGAGATGAATATAAAGGACAAGCAAGCGTTTTTTTAGATGCAAACGAGAATGGATATGGCTCTCCGCTGGATCAGAATTTCAACAGATACCCTGATCCCTTACAGCTCGACCTTAAAGATGCGCTGAGTAAAATCAAAGGCGTACCGATAGAAAACACCTTCCTTGGAAATGGAAGCGATGAAGCCATTGACCTTCTGTTTCGCGCCTTTTGCGAACCAGGAAAAGACAATGTGATCATTCTTCCTCCAACTTATGGCATGTACGAAGTTTCAGCCAATATCAACAATGTTGAAGTCCGCAAAGTAAACCTGCTTCCAAGCTTCCAGCTGGACCTGGAAAAGGTAGCTGAGGCAATCGACGAAAACACGAAACTGATCTTCATCTGCTCGCCAAACAATCCGACCGGAAACTCCATTATCCGGACTGACATAGAAACAGTTTTAGCCAATTTTAACGGCCTGGTCATCATTGACGAAGCCTATATCAATTACGCAAAACAAAGGACCTTTATTCCGGAACTAACGGAGTATCCTAACCTGGTTATTTTGCAAACATTTTCTAAAGCCTGGGGACTTGCCGCACTTCGTTTGGGAATGGCTTTTGCCGCCCGTCCGGTAATTGATATCCTTAATAAGGTAAAACCACCTTACAACATCAATCAGGCAACACAAGACCTTGCTTTAAAGGCGCTGGAAAACATCGGACAGGTAAACGAATGGATCAAGGTAACCGTCTCAGAAAGAGACAGCCTGAGCCAGGAATTAGCCCAGCTCCCACTCGTGAAAAAAGTTTACCCTTCGGATGCCAACTTTATACTAATTGAAGTCATTGATGCGTTAAAAACTTACGACGCATTGGTAGAACAAGGCATCATTGTCAGAGACCGTTCTAAAGTAACCCTTTGTGAAGGATGCCTTAGAATCACGATAGGAACCACCCAGGAAAACCAAATTCTCTTAGAAGCCTTAAAATCGCTTAACCACTAAACCATGAAGAAAGTATTATTTATTGACAGAGACGGCACGCTGATTACGGAACCCGCTGATGAGCAAATCGACTCTTTTGAAAAGCTGGAATTCTACCCCCGCTCGCTTTATTATCTTTCCAAGATCGCAAAAGAACTGGATTTTGACCTGGTTATGGTAACCAATCAGGACGGACTGGGAACGGATTCACATCCGGAACAAAACTTTTGGCCGGTACATAATTTCGTCATGAAAACCTTTGCCAATGAAGGTGTCGTGTTCAGTGAAGTGATCATTGATAAAACCTTTGCCCATCAGAATGCGCCAACACGCAAGCCCAATACTGGCCTGCTGCTGCATTTTCTGGAAGAAGGATACGATATGAAAAACTCATTTGTCATCGGCGACAGGATCAATGATGTAGTCTTGGCAAAAAACCTGGGTGCAAAAGCAATCTGGTTGTCGAACAACCTGGACCTGGGCGCAAATGAGAACCTGGATAAAATAGAAACGCTTTCAGAGGTCATCGCTTTACGGACGCAAAACTGGGAAGACATCTACACGATGTTAAAGGCAGGAACGAGAACAGTGCATCATGAAAGAAATACCAATGAGACTAAAATCAGCATTGATATTGATCTTGATGGCACCGGAAAAGCAGAGATTGATACAGGCCTGAACTTCTTCAATCACATGCTCGATCAGATCGCCCGTCATGGCAGTATTGACCTGAAAATTAAAACGAATGGCGATCTTCACATCGATGAACACCATACCATTGAAGATACAGGGATCGCCCTTGGCGAGGCTTTTGCCAAAGCAATCGGCAATAAATTAGGATTGGAACGTTATGGTTTCTGCTTACCAATGGACGATTGTCTGGCACAGGCAGCTATTGACTTCGGCGGAAGAAACTGGATCGTTTGGGATGCAGATTTTAAACGCGAAATGGTGGGCGACATGCCCACAGAAATGTTCTACCACTTCTTTAAATCTTTTAGTGATGCTTCAAAATCTAACCTGAACATCAAAGCAGAAGGGGAAAATGAACACCATAAAATTGAATCGATCTTCAAAGCTTTTGCAAAAGCGATCAAGATGGCGATTAAACGTGATGCAGAGAAATTAGTCTTACCGAGTACTAAAGGCGTATTGTAATGATTGGAATTGTAAACTATGGTGCTGGTAACATCTTCTCTCTGACTTCGGCCCTGGAAAGACAACACCTTCCTTACGGAATGGTCAATACCGAAGCCGATCTGGAGAAATATACCCACATCATTATTCCCGGAGTCGGTCATGCCGGTGCAGCCATGAAAAAACTGGAAGATACAGGATTGGTGGAGCCAATTAAGGCATTAAAAAAACCAGTCCTGGGCATTTGTGTAGGTATGCAACTCCTCACCGCCCATTCTGAAGAAGGAGATGCCACGATGATGAACATTTTCCCTTTACAAACGAGGTTATTCAATAAGGATCAGGGGATTAAAATTCCGCACATGGGATGGAATAACATTGATCACAAAAACAATTCCTTGTTTGAAGGTGTTGAAAACCTGACACAATTTTACTTTGTCCATTCGTACTTTATTGAATATAACCCTACTTTTGATATTGCGACTGCAAATTATGGGATGCCATTTTCTGCAGCAATACATAAAGATAATTTCTATGGTGTGCAGTTCCACCCGGAGAAATCCGGTATCGCCGGAGAGCATTTATTAAAGAATTTTTCAAACTTAAAACAGTAAGATGTACATTATCCCCGCAATTGATATTTTAGATGGAAAAGTGGTTCGCCTGAGAGAAGGTGACTATAACCAGAAAACTGAATATGATGTTTCCATCGCCGAAATGATTGAAACCTACCGCTCTAATGGTACAGAATTCATCCATATAATTGACTTAAATGGTGCAAAAGGTGACTTTAGCAATCAAAAAGCATTGTTTGAAATCATCAGTAAAACAGATATGCGCGTACAGTACGGCGGCGGTATCCGGACAATTGAACAAGTAACAAACTTACTGGATGCCGGAATACACCGGGTTATTGTAGGTACCCAGGCAATCACAAACCCTGATTTCCTTGCCGAGCTGAGCAAAGAAGTAGGTAAAAAATATGATTATGCCAACAGAATCGTGATTGCGATTGATGTTTTGGATGAAGTGATCAAATATTCCGGCTGGATGGAAAGCTCACCTATTAAACTGATGGACTATGTTGACAAATGTTTACAGCTTGGATTTTTCAGGTTCCTGTGTACAGACATTAACAAAGACGGCAAACTGGGCGGAGCAGCAGTGGATTTATATAAGAAACTATTGGAACACTCTCCTTTCATTAAACTGATCGCTTCAGGTGGAATCAGTTCGATGGAAGACATCGAAGAGCTGGCTAAATTAGACATTCGTTCTGTGGTAGTGGGCAAAGCCATCTATGAAAACAGAATCTCTATTGACGAGATCAAAGACTGGAATCTGAAGCAAATGACCTCCCTTTAAGCCAATGCTGAGCAAACGTATCATTCCATGTCTGGATGTTAAAGATGGCAGAACCGTTAAAGGAGTTAATTTCATTGACCTTAAAGATGCAGGTGATCCGGTAGAACTGGCCTGGCAATATGCACAGCAGGGAGCAGACGAGCTGGTGTTCCTCGACATTACTGCCACACATGAGCGCCGCAAAACGATGATAGAAATGGTAAAGTCAGTTGCCCGTCAGCTGAACATTCCTTTTACCATCGGAGGCGGAATCACCACTGTGCAGGACGCCGAAGCCTTGCTAAATGCAGGTGCAGATAAGATCAGTATCAACTCCGCCGCAGTAAAGAACCCGGAATTAATTGAAGAACTAGCCCGAAATTTTGGTGTACAGTTCGTCGTGGTAGCGGTAGATACGAAGTTGGTAGAAGGCCGAAATATGGTGCACCTCAACGGAGGAAGGCTCATTACGGAATTGGAAACCGAAGACTGGATCCGCAAGGCAGAAAGCCTGGGTGCAGGAGAAATTCTGCTGACTTCAATGGACCATGACGGTACTAAACAAGGTTTTGACTGTGGTCTGCTGAATACCATTACCCAAATGATCAATATCCCTGTCATTGCCTCCGGTGGTGCTGGAAAGGTAGAACATTTCATTGAAGTCTTCGAAAAAACAGGCGTTGATGCAGCCCTTGCGGCTTCGGTATTCCACTTCGGTGAAATCCCCATCCCCGACCTTAAACAAAAATTAAAATACCACAATATACCTGTAAGGTTATGAATATAGATTTTGAAAAAACGGATGGGCTGGTCCCTGTAATTATACAGGATGAACAGACCCTGGAAGTTTTAATGCTGGGCTACATGAACCAGGAAGCATGGACGAAAACTCAGGAAGAAGGCAAGGTGACCTTTTTCTCGAGGTCTAAAAACCGCCTGTGGACCAAGGGTGAAGAAAGTGGGAACTTCCTCTTTGTAAAAGAAACACATATCGATTGTGACCGGGATACGATTTTAATTAAAGCAAGTCCGGTAGGCCCAACCTGCCATACAGGTAGCAGAAGCTGTTTTAAAACAGATTACAATCAGAACTTCCTTTTTGAGCTGGAAAGCATTATTTCCGACCGGTATAAAAATCCCTCTGAGGAATCTTATGTCAATAAACTTCGTCAGAAAGGCTTAAACAAAATTGCTCAGAAAGTGGGTGAAGAGGGTGTAGAAACCGTAATCGCGGCACTGAATGAAACTGACGAAGATTTTGTAAATGAAAGCTCAGACCTTATTTTCCACCTGCTGGTACTATTGAGAGAAAAGGGAAAAAGCCTGACTGAAATCGCACAAAACCTGGAAAAAAGACACCGCAAATAAATCATACATGCTGCAACACTTACATACCCTTAACGGTCACCAAAACCCCATTTACGCCCTGGCCAATTCCCCTAAAAAAGACACGTTCTTTAGTGCAGGAAATGATAAAGGCGTAGTAGAATGGTCATTGGAAACGATGAGTTTTGTAAAAGTTCTTGTTCCGGTGCAAAGCTCTGTTTATGCTTTGCACCGCTACGGAAATCTGTTATTTATTGCGCAGCGTAGTGGACTGATTCTGGTCTTTAACCTCGATGAAGAAAAAATAACCGCTACATTAAGCTTTCACCAAAAAGGAGTCTTTGATTTAAAAACCATTGCTTACAAAAATGAACTGATTAGTACGGGAGAAGATGGATTGCTTGCCGTTTGGTCTTTAACAGATTTCTCTTTATTGTATCATTTCCCAATCATTCCACAGACGGTGCGTTCCATTGCTTTGAGTAACGATGAAAAGGAAATTGCATTGGGTGGAAAAGATGGAGTCATCCGGATTTATCATTCCGAAGATTATAGTATGATACGGGAGTTATCCGCACACAAATTACCCATTACTGCATTGCAATACTCCCCTACTGGAAATTACCTCATCTCTGGCAGCAGAGATGCCCAGCTGAAAGTATGGAACCTGCCTCAATATGAGCTGATCAATAGCGTCGCCGCACATATGTTCAGCATTTATGCGATTGCTTTCCACCCTACAAAGCCATATTTTGCCACTTGCAGTCAGGATAAAGGCATTAAACTCTGGGGAGCAGAGGATTTTAAACTATACAAGATCCTAAGCCTGGAAAAGAATACCCAGGGACATTTCCATTCCATCAACAAGTTGATCTGGAGCGAAGACGGCCATTACTTAATTTCTACAGGTGACGACAGACAAGTAATGATCTGGGAATCAAAATAATGCCATTTACTTTCAAAAAAACTAAGAAAAGGAAAAGAAGATTGTTTAAATTGGTGTAAACAAAGGACAGATCATGGCTAAAGAACATCAATACAAAACCGCACTTACCTGGACAGGGAATAAAGGATCCGGAACAATGGATTACCGCTCTTATGATCGGAACTATGTGATTTCAATTGAAAATAAAGCAGACCTTTCCGGTTCATCAGATTCCGCATTTTTAGGCGATAAAACCAAACACAATCCTGAAGACCTCCTGGTTTCTTCTCTTTCTTCCTGCCACATGCTTTGGTACCTTCATTTATGCTCACAGAACGACATCATCGTCATGGATTATAAAGATAATGCAGTGGGCATCATGATCGAAGAGCCTAACGGAAGTGGTCGCTTTACTGAAGTAACCCTAAATCCTGTAGTCACCATTACCAATAAAGCCGATATTGACAAAGCCAATTCATTACACGAACAAGCCCATAAAATGTGTTTTATCGCCAATTCATGTAATTTCCCCGTAAAGCATCAGCCACAATGTGTCGTCGAAGGGGCATAATAGCGCAATAGTCAGCTTTATATAAAGCGCTTTATGATTCGCAGGTGATGGGTATATTTCCCCAGTTCGATGTTATAAATGCCCTGATCATCTATTGGATCGATCCTTACCTTCCCTGAAGCATGAATAATTTCATTTGCATTCAACATGATGCCAACATGGGTAATTCTGCCTTCATCATTATCAAAAAAAGCAACATCTCCGGCTTTCACTTCGGGCAGAAAATTAACATCTGAACCTTGTTCCGCCTGCTGCCAGGCATCCCGTTTCAATTGGATCCCGTTTAATTTAAAGACGATTTGAACAAATCCGGAACAGTCCATTCCAAAGAGGTTTCTGCCACCCCAGAGGTAAGGTACATTTTGAAAAAACAACGCATTATTGATCACGTCATCCGCAGTGTAAAAAGTGCTGATTTTTTTTGGAGTAAACATTACCATGAATTTTTCGGAGCCAAGGGAGCAGAAGCCCTCTTCCAGCAATGGAAGATTACTTCCAGGAGATAAAAAATATTTACTACCCGCCTCGTCAATCACAATACTTGCCAGCTCGGCAGGAACCACATGGTCACAATCATGATTTTTAGCGTACTGTTCAAGAGACAGTTTACTGAGCTGTCTAAAATCCATCCAACCCTCATATCCGTCATACGCATTATAGATCAGCCACCATTTCTCCTTTTTTTCAAGAACCTCAACATGATCTCCAAAAAGCAATTGGGAACTGATTTCGGCCTTGTCTGAGGCTTCAGTCCGTAGGGGAGCTACTGCTACCCGGCAAATTCCATATTCTTGTCCCATATGATAAGTTAGTCTGGCGCTATAAAAATAAGCATAACTGTGTGATTATTACAATTACTCCTAATTGATTTTTTTTGAAAAGCCCCCTGAACTTACTACCGGGATATCTAAACTATGCAGGAAGTCTTTGTCCGGCAAAAAATAAGCCCTGAAACCGGGTTTCAGGGCTTATTTTAATCGTTGTTACCGTATCGGTGTCAGTTCATTACTACCTGCCTTTTTATGGAGCAGGAAGGAAACCTGAATATCGTCCTCTTCAGTCTGGGCATGAATGGCAGATAAGTAATCCTTATACATTTCGCTTGTAGGCTGTAATGCAAGTACTTTCCCACCTGCATACAATACCATTTTAAAATCTTTTAATGGCAGGATTTCTCTTTTTTCGCGGACTGTACCACTCATTTCATCCCAGCGTTCTTTAGAGTCTTCAGGAGTATCCCAGTAAAAAGCTTTTGCCAGTTCCAGTTCTTTATCATACATCAGTGCGGCATATGCATTCACGTCTTTTTTGATCAGCACGTTTCTGAAATTGTTATACGCGGCAACCGCTTCTTTCAATAATTCGTCCTGATTCTCCTTACTCAAATCTTTGGAATTGCGCCATCCTTCCAATTGATAAGGAACCTCTGCATCAAAAGATCCTTTAAATTCAAAAACTTTTTGCCCGCTGGCCAGGAAATTTTCTGTTCCGGGTTTATTGGGCGTACTGAATTCAAAAACCTGTTTATAATCTTCCAAAGAAGCCTCAGGCTTGCGATGAAGTACTTTTATCGTAAACTTAGTCGCATCAACAAATGTCGGCGACCAGCTATCGTCTGAAAGCTGGGGTGGAAACAACCGTATGGTAATCTCCTGCTTACCGCTTGTCAGGATATGATCATTGACCTGAATGCGTTGCTCATTGGCACTACCAAACAATAAATAACGGTGCAGGGGCACGTCATTGATTAAAATTTCATAGCCACAAGCATCCTGACTGAATTCTACTTCATACCAGGGATTGTAATCATATGTTTTTACCTGCTTATAAATATCCAGCATTTTCTGATCCATGTTCTTGTCTTGACTTTTAATAGTTGTACCTGATGATTGCTTTTGCTGACAGGCCCCCAGGCTCGACAACAGTACTAAACTTGATATAATTAATTTTCTCATTTTTCATTTTTAATCCATCTATGTTACCATGTCCCTGACGCTCCTCCATTTTTGACTGGGCCGGCCTTACCTGGTGTTGACGCCGGTGTGGACGTAGCAGGTGCATTTGCAGTCTGTTTATCGGGATCATCAAAATACCAGTTCCCCATTGGCCAGGTGGATTCTTTAAGGAGCACAAATTCCCATTTGTTATCAGTATTGAGAAAGGTGTCCTCCTTCGGTTTCTCATCAGGCCTATCTCTCCTTCGGCCTTTGGATTCACCTTTGATGCTTGCCTTCAGCACCACCGTCATCTTGATTCCTCCAAAAACAAACTCCCATGCAATGTGCAATCCTTTTTCATCCACCTGCACCGCAGCGCCAAGTTTAACAAATGTTTTGGCTTCGGCACTGATTTCTCCACTTACAATTACCTTATAAACGAAAGCATCGTAAGTTTTGTCTTTTTTGAACTTTAAAGTTACGGTTAATTCAATTTTGATATCACCTTCCAGGGGTTTGGCTTTGGTATCCTGAAGGTATTGCTTATTGGTCATGGTGTTCGCACCTGTCATCAGGTTCTTGGTACCACTTCCTTTCAGGTTAAGGTCTCCGTTCAGTTTTACTTCTGCAATAATTTCAGCATCACCCATCGCCGCAGCAAAGTCGACCAGTTTGACCACTACATATGCAATAGGATGTGCATTTTGTACCAGGGCGATTAAATCCAGTTTGATGGAGGCGCCAAAAATAGGACTGAATTCCAGGGCATAATCCACAACAAGGCTATTCAAGTTGTTTAGCGAAGGGTCACTGCTGTTATTTTCTTCGGCTAGTCCCCAACCAATGCTGGCTGCAATAGAAGGCGGCGTAAATTCAAAGCTTAATTTTTTGCGCTCCCTGGTCAGCCCTTTCTTGAATTTCTCAAAAACGGTCTTTTGTTTCTCATCAATGCTTTCCCTTGGTGTTCCTTGCCCTTTTATAATCCGGGCAACCTCCTTGTAAATTTCAAAGCCAATCCTGAATTTACTGTAAACGTCCTTAAGAAATTTATCGGTGAGCTCTACCTTTTTATCCCCACCATTCCATTGTGCTTCCAGGTTGAGTTCGATATCTTTCCCAACATCCCAGATCGTCCTTCCGGCGCCTAACTTTTTGCTTTTGGTTGGATCAAACTCCTCTTTTTTTCTCTTACGCTCTTCTTTGCTGTTTTCCTGAATGATCACGCCCGCAGAACGTTGTACACCTACAACCTGAAGTTCAGGGCTATTGAAATTGATGGTCGTTTCTTCAAATACGACCGCCTTCAGCTTATATTTTGAGGCTTTATACCATTTTTGCTGTTCAAACCAACCTAAATTTTCAAAATTGAACTTAATATTGATGGCCCATTTGATATCCGGATAGACCGCAAAAGTAACCGGTCGCTGGTAGCGGCAGCTTTGTACCAGTAAAGGGTACAGTTTATGTTTCGCTTTTGCAGGATTCCATAAAGAAAAAAGATAAGAGAAACTATCCATATCACCATACTGATAGGCCGCTTTAAACTTAAATATTTCGTCGGTATTCCCATTGAGAATTAAAAACCCGGGTTTCTGCTCCGTCTTCAATTTAGAAGTACTGCCGGTTCCACTCACATTAGAAGTATATTTTCCTCCGTCAATAATTTTCATGAACGCATTTCTTTCGGGAGTAACTGGCTGATTCTTTTCCAGCTCTATCGCTTCGTCTATCTTCTCCGTGTTAAATACTTTGCCCGTATGTCTGGGGTTATTGATACATACTTTATCATTTACCTGTACTTCGGCCAGTGTAATGGTGATTTCTTTCTGTCCTTTATCCGCTCCTGCAACAATGTTATAGGTCATGTGCGTAAAATCATGAAGCACCTTTCTTGGCCCTGTTGCTGCATCAGCTTTCTCTTCCAGCATGACGAACTTTCTATTGTCGTATTCCTTCTTGTTTTCTTTCGCTGCTGCTTCTTTTGCCCCTGGAACAATCTCTTCAATATGAATTGCTTCATACTTACAATCTGCATAACAAATGGTTTTCACTGCGGAAACACCGATTTTAGCGACCTGATTGCTTTGCTCCTGTCTGGCATTTGCAACTTCATCTGTATCATAAAGCAAGGTCAGCACGCTGGAATCCCGTTGTGAAATTTGTTTCGGCAGCATCTTTACCGGACTCACATGAGTTGAGTTGGCAACCGGTTGTGTGGTAAATCTGGCCAGCGGTTTACCTTCAGTCAGGTTTTCCCAAACCCCAACATGGACAACGAATTCTTTTTTCTGTCCTTGCTGATGGCCTAGCATTTCCTTCCATTTATTATCCAGGATGAAATTGACTTCTCCTGTAAAATTATAGTTGACACCAATAAAACTATTGGTTTCTTCCATTTTCTCAGGTACCAGAGCAGTCAGTACCTGACGCCCCAATTGCTTTCCATCCTTACTCTTCACCTCTACAATTACCGTATGCTGCCCACGAAGCTCATGGATCAGCAGCTGAACTTTCAGGAGTTCTCCATATCGGTATTCCGTAGGCTGATCTCCATTACAACCACATTTACTCAGGGGTTTCTCGGCAATGATCTCTACGACGATAGGTTTTTCTGCCACCATCACCACAAATGCACCTACCGGAGATTTTAGCTCAGGGCGCAGACTAAATGCTTCCATCCAGAATACCCTGCCAGGCTTTAGTTTCTGTGCGCCAACTAACGCATACTGAGACTGTATATATTTTTTACCAATGTTATATTTATCCGGTTGTCCGGTTGCCTCTGTATATGTTTTTGCAGCTTCACCGGTCCACTCTCCAACAATTTGTCCTTTAAAATTATAGATCCAGAACCATTTCAATCCACTCAGTGTAGTTTGCGGGTTGGCCGTATTCTTATCCAGCTCCGCCATAAAACGGGTGTCCTTTTCATAAGGAATTTCGAACAGCACATAAGCCTGTCCATTCTCCCCTGTCACATTTCTTTTCCGCATTGATCCCGGTGCAACAAGGGGAATACCACCTGGTTTCGTGCTGCTTTCATTAAAGCCTTCTGGTTTTATTTCTTTAACTCCTGCCATAACTATTCGCCTGTTAAATTTACACCTGCAAAAGGATCCTTATCATCAATTGCCTTTGGATTAACCAGTGGATTGATCTGACTGTGTACTTTTTCTTCTGCGTTTGCTGCATTGGCTCCTGAAGCCGAGCCTTTTTGTCCATGTTGAATAATATTAATGCAATCCGGCGTACCGATTGCACAGGTACAAGTGCTTTTATCCAGCAAAGGCATTCCACCATGGCTCAGCTCTACATCCTCATAATATTCCTTCCATTCGGTAATCACCGGATTGCAGGGTTTATTGAGCATTTTCTTACAACTGCCAAAAAAAGGCGGTTTGTATGGAACACCAATATCCAGATGTGAAGCAATCAGTTTCTGAGAACCCGCATTGTCATTCACAAAGTGCTTAGTTTGTGTCAGTACAAGTAATTCAGCAGGGCCAGAGCCGAATTTACACATACATTGTGCGCCCTGACAAACGAGAAAACCACTTTTCTCCGCCTTACTCGTTGTATATTCTGTCTCTTCCATAAACGATCTTATCCTATATAATAAAGTGAACCGCCGGCTTTATTTTCTACAACCTCAGCGGCTACATCACGGTCCTTGATATGAAATGCTGTAAAACGTGTTTCGACCCTTCCGGTATTCAATTCCGCAAAACCAGTTCCCCATATGGTCCTGATCTGATTTAGTTCCGGATCCAGCACATAATTAATTTCCAGTTCTGTTTGTGTCGGAATCTTACTGTAAACAAATACAGGAGTATCAGGATCCAGCGTTCCGCTGATCTTCGCGGTTGTCCGGTCTTCCTCTATCTTAATTTCCGCAGTTATCGCGTAGTAAAATGAACTTTCCGTAGGTACCGTCGGGAATGCAACTGTCGTTACCGCTTCTTTCTGTCTGAAGATTGCGGCAGTACTTTTAAAGAAAAGCGTCAGGAAAAGGTCTTTCTCCAAGGCTTTACTAAATTTCTTATGATCCAGCACATTCTCCTCCATTTTATTCAGGTAGTGAACAATATATCCCCCGTTGTATTCATCCAGCATCTTCTGTTTAAAATCCGGCCATCTTTTGATCAGCTCTCCATGGATGGTCCTACCCGTCCATACCCCTTCAGGAGAAACCTGAATATCCAGAGGATAAATAAATTCGCTGCACTTTACCGCAATTTCATCGATCACAAGATCAGGCTCGTAATCATCTATGAAAATATGCTTATCCCTGTTGATGCGAAAATGGTAAGAACCATCAGATAGCATACCTACATTTTCGACATGAACCTCAAAGCTTACCCGGCTACCCTTTTCAGGGGTTATAAAATCAAGGGCTACCCCAAACCAACGGCTAAAGGGTGCCGGACTCCATTTTAAATGGTTCTTTTTTTCTATGTTATGCACATCCATACCTGTGGTCAATCAAACTAGAAAAGTTTACTTTTTTCTGTACTTTTTGCCACAATAGATTTCCCCGAGAACATCTGAAGATCTGCCACAGAACTCACCACACGTACATCATCGGCCGTATTGGAGTGTTTTTTAGATTGTACGGTAATACTTGCTTCCGCTTTCTCTTTGATGTCTTTTGCGGAAAGTTCATGCCATTGCACTGCCCTCACCTTAATATTTTCACCTGCATTGGTGGTCATATTCTGACCAATCTGCATGTCCATATTTTCGGCCACATTGATCTTCATGTTTTTCGCATTGAAGGTCATCGTTTCATTGGCAGTGACGGTGATGTTGTTTCCTTTGGTATCTATATGAATGATATTGCTGTTTTTATCCGTGATCTTAATCCCATGATTTTCCTCACTGTCGTCAAATTCAACCAGGTGACCGGTACGCGTGGTGATGCTTTTCATGTGGTTTTTTTCCAATCCTCCTGCGGCGGTTTTGCCATGGAAAATGCTACCCATAATGAAAGGGCGGTTGGGATCATTATACCTGAAACCTACGATCACCTGATCACCTACTTCAGGAACAAATACATATCCTCTGTTAACGCTGATCAGGTCACTGCTACCGGCATCCGGTGTCAATACCCGAACCCAGTCGGTAGTTTCATTTATTGGTTTCTGCCATAGGAGCTCCACCTTCACCCGTCCCATATTCATCGGATCATTATTGTATTTTACAGTCGCCACCTGCGCTTCGGCAACAGGATAACGGGCTTGTTTTACCGGAATTACCTCATTAAGGGCGGGAATGCCTTCAATGGTATTTCTATATCGTCCATTTCCATCCACTTCGTGCACAATAGAGGTGAGCAGATATTTACCATAATCTTCAGTAACGAAGTCAAGTACTCCTTTTTTAGAAACCTTAATATTGGCAATTCCACCAATCACTACTGCCGGACTGCTGGTTTTTGCAACAAGGGCTACCAGATCTGCAGTTGCAGCTGCTTTACGGGCAGCAATCAGTTCACCAAGTTCCTGCTGATCCTGAACTCTGGGTTTAATCGGGATGTTGATATCCTCAGAGAACATCTTTCCTGAGGCAGCAGCGGCAAAACCATTGTCATTATCCGAATCTTCTGTAGAAGGAGCGGTGGTTTCGTGAATATAATCGTTGTCTGAATTGTAAGAATACTGAGAAAAATTCACCGGACTCACCTTCATCGACCAGTTCATAGCGCTGATTTCCCGGCCATAGGTCAGATTAATTTCCTTTTGCGCTTTAGGTCGGCCGAAATAGGTATTTTGTCCATCATAATAGAACCATTCTCCATATTCAGCAGATAACCGGTTCAGGAAGGAGAAAGTACTTTCCTTATATTGAACCATATAGTTGATCTTCTTCGTGAATTTCGGCTCAATCTTCATATTGAGGTCATTACTCACCATTTTCATGGTCGATTTTTGCACAATCTCAGACAGGCTTTTGGCCATATAGCTTTGTAATACCGGACCATAATCCATCAGGATGGTTGGGCTATAACCTCTGAGTACCAACTCTCCGTGCATGCCATGGCTTTGCTCCATAGCGACTTCACAGATCACACCTGCAAAGAGTGTTTCTGCTCTGGATAATGTTTCTGTAATGGTCACCAGAATTTGTTTACCTATATGTCCCTTTGAGTTATTTGGACGGTAATCTCCAAGGTTTTCAAATGTATCGTGGTTCACATACAGTTCAAAAAAATGGTGATTATTGAATGATTGTCTGATCATTAAGTTCGAAAAAGTAGAGATAGGTTTCCCATCAATACTGATCGTAGTGATAATTCTTTCTTCCATGGTCTTAGGTGCTGGGCTGGTTAGTTCTTAATTTTTCTCGATAAAAAACGCTGATGGTTTTTCTTTAGATCTTCATTGAATTCTTTGTTGATGAACTCATCATTAATCTCTCCGTTGCCATTTTTATATTGCCGTCCAATTTCTTTCTCTCCTGCAGCTGCCAGCTGGCTGAGCGTATTGGCCACAAAACTTCCGTTTTCTTTTTTTCTGGGAATCACCAAATTGGGCAAAGATTCCAGGTAAATGTTCCATTTTCCATCTTCTTTGCTGGCATACAGAACCTGAACATAATCCAGCTCTGCCTGTGGGTCCTTATCCTGATTGAGCAATAACAGGTATCCTTTGTCATTGCTGCTGTTCAGAAAAACCTGCTCATCGATTTTCCATTCACTTCCCTTAAGGAATTGAACACCTTCAATACCTTCGGCAAGCCATGAGGTCAGGATCTGGTGGGCTGCTGTTTTCAATTCTTCTTGTGCTGTCGTATCCATTTTTGTTGTTTCTTCAGAACTCATATTTTTATTTTTATTGATGCAACTGCTGGCCGTGCCAAACAGAAATAAAACTGCGATGCAGATTAAGATAATGTTTTTAGTCATGTTATCTTGGTGAAATGTATCCTTGCTGGTATTGTTTGATCTTAAATATCCAGCCGTAATTGGCAATGCTATGGCTATCATATGGCCCTTTATCTATTCCTTCCGGAATAAATGCCCTTTGTCTGATGCCGGGAATCTTATCCTGTGGGGCAATTCTATCTTGCTGGTACCAGGGATCGCCAGGCCCGCTTCCGTATTGATTCGCAACATCTAAAAAATCTGGAGTATAACCTGCTGTGGGGTTTTCCGGAGCAAGGGCATAAAGCCGGTCTACCCAATACCCGGATTCGGTCAGTTCTTCAATCATTCCCAGCGCATAGGCATAGCCCATACTATGACAAACGATATCTATAGGAATCTTTTTAGCGGCATTAGTGATGCCGAAATCTGCCCTGCTGGGTGTGGTATTTGGCGGGGTATCATTGAATTTTAATACGGAGATCTTTCTGATCAGGTTCTGTGCGGCCTTACGACCGTGCATTTTGCGTGCATTAAAACCCATTCCGTTCTTTGCTGTCAATGTTGGAGCATCCCCATCTGCATAAAATGCATACTGATCATTTAACCTGCTTTTAAACTGATCATCGATATCACTCCAGTAGTCGTTTACGTCTACCAGAGTCACTTCATCACTACGTTTAAACTCACGCACAATATTTGCAACAGGCATAGACATCCTATAACCATTTACAAAAACAAGTATAGCAGGTTTTTTGGTGTTTTGGCCACCCGAGACATTATTCCAGTTGAATCCGGAAATCCGGGCACCAGGTGTCCTTGCTGTATAATTTAATCCTTTCATTTTGTTTTGAAAACCACTGAAAATAAATTAATATAAAATATATCGTACATTAAGTTTACAACAAATTTTCGGCCAAACCTAAATCACTTAAGAAAATTATTTGTTGTATGCTAACGGGCAGGCATTCCAACCGCTTTCTGGCCGTAAATAAGAGGATAGCCTAATTTCCACATCAACAGTACCTGTAGAGAAATTATACAGAATGCTCACTAATCCCTCATACATTTAAGCGGCCATTGTCCTTTTTTCAAAAATTTCGTATTTTTATAATATCCCCATGGAAAAACAATTAATAGGTACAGGATGTATCTATAGTATCACCTTTAATTTGTAAGATCATGAACCTTAAAAAAATTTTAATTGCGGTCGACAATAGTACCTGTTCTGAAAAGGCGGCCAAAACAGGTTATGAGATCGCAAAGACATTTGGTGCCGAGGTAGCACTGGTGAACATCATAGAGCCGATACCGGCAAATATTAATCCGGACCTGACTTTAGCGCCTGTTTTTTTAGAAACTTACGACAATAGTGAGGAGAACAGTCATATGCTCCTTAAAGAAATAGAATCAAAATATAGCCTGGGAATCCCGACCACCTATCTGAGTGTGATCGATAGTGCAGCACATGGTATTATTCAGCAATCAGATGAATGGGGCTCCAACCTGATTGTGATCGGCACATATGGACGCACCGGTCTATACCACTTCTTAATGGGAAGTGTGGCAGAGCATGTAGCCAGAAAATCGGCATGTCCTGTACTCATCGTGCCCAACAAATTCGAGGATAAAGATTAATTCTTAAAAATAAAAAGAGGATGCCTTATGGACATCCTCTTCTTTTTTATCTTTAGTTTAAAGACTAATTTTCCTGATGTAACCAGGCCTTTTTCGCCAATAATTCCTCTTCAGTTTCGCGGATATCTTCATCATCAACACAACAATCCACCGGACAAACCGCTGCACATTGAGGTTCATCATGAAACCCTTTACATTCTGTACACTTATCGGAAACGATATAATAAACTTCATCAGATACTGCTTCCATCGCAGATTCTGAATCAATTTCTTTACCTCCGAAATCGATAATACCATTTAAATTGGTACCATCGGAGAATCTCCAGGCCGTGCCTGCGTCATAAATCGCATTATTGGGGCATTCAGGCTCACATGCTCCACAGTTAATACATTCGTCTGTTATTTTAATAGCCATGTCTTCGTCTATATCTAATGCTAAGTTTACCTTTGCAATGCAAATATAACACATAAACTTTAAAATATTTGGAATATGCCAATGCTTACTGCTGAAAAACTAATTATTGCATTCAAAAAACTTAGTGACTTTATAGCCAACCCGGATCCTGAGTTTAAAAATTTAATTTTATCAGCTCCAAACAGCAATGCCTGGTTCACAGTTGAAGAGGTGGAAAAGGCATTAAATGCCCTACATAGGATGTTGAACGAAACCGATCTTGACACCTGGTTCAAAGATATTAAGGTAAGCGATTCCCCTAAAAAAGTAGGATTGATCTTAGCCGGAAACATTCCGGTAGTGGGTTTTCATGATGTGATCTCTGTGCTTGCCACTGGAAATATCGCCTTAATTAAGCTTTCTTCTTCTGATGACAAGCTCCTTCCTGCCCTGCTTAGACAATTGACCACGATAGAACCGCTCTTAGCGGAACGGATTGTTTACGTAGAACGTCTCAAAGATTTTGACGCAGTAATCGCAACAGGAAGCAACAATACCTCCAGGTATTTCGAATTTTACTTCAGTAAAGTACCCAATATCATCCGCAAGAACAGAAACAGCGTGGCAGTGCTGACCGGAAAGGAAACTACTGCAGAAATTGCAATGCTGGGTCATGACATCTTTGACTACTTCGGTTTAGGTTGCAGAAATGTATCTAAACTTTATATTCCTGAAGATTACGATATTAAATACTTTTATGAGCCATTGGAGCCATTTCAGCCCATCGTTAACCATTTCAAGTACAATAACAATTACGACTATAACAAGTCTATTTATCTGGTTAATGCGGCCACACATTATGACAATGGTTTTTTATTGCTAAAAGAAGACCCAAATATGGCTTCGCCTCTTGCCGTTCTATATTATGAACGCTATCAGAATCTGAATGAAGTTCAGGAAAGACTAAATCAGGAGGCTGAAAACATTCAATGTGTGGTTTCAAATGCAGATTTGAACATCGAAACAACAGTATTGGCACCAGGCCAGAGTCAGCATCCAAGGTTATGGGACTATGCAGACAATATCAATACGATCAGCTTCCTGAACGGGATTTAAAATGCAAAGCAAATCGTTTAAAAAACCAAAAGCGGTGCTGTTCACAGCGCCGCTTTTGGTTTGATTAAACATGTTAACAAATTGAAAAGCCATTTCTGGCCTGAGCATTTCGGATTAGATCACGATAGCCTCAACAGTAAAAGATTGTATTCTCCATTGTCCTCCAACTACTCCGGAGACCTTAACTTCAATATTATACTCATAACCTCCCGCCGAATCTACTACATGCGTTTGGAAAGTATCTACATTGATCGTTCCTCCCTGATGATTCACCAAAGCCAGACTAAGATTGGTCAGGCTCGTTCCGTTGATAGAAGCGGTAATCTGGTACGGAGGTGATCCTGCTAAACCATAAGTTAAGGTTGCTGTAGCTGTCTGAGAAGTCCAGGGGATATTGATCGTCTCGGTTACCGTAACGGGGGGAACCACCCTCACATTGGCCTGAGGAACAACATTCAGCTCCTTACTGTTGGTAAAACTACTGGCAAACATTACAATTGCCAATGCACTGCTCATTCGGAAAAGGGATAACATTTTCATAATTGTTGAGTTTAATTATTGGGTCAATATTTAATTATTTATGGGTCACGCCATTTAATTTAATTGTGATCAGATAAGTACCTTCCTGTTTGATCTGAAATCCAAATCTCGGGTTGATGCTAAAGGTAGAACCTGGCGCTTGTCCAGCCGGAAAATTATCCAGTTTAGCGTAAGTACTTGGGATGCGGTAATACATCAGAAAGTCACCGTAACCACTGATCCGCTTCATTGGAAAAGGCGTGATCTCATAATTACAGGTCATTGTTTCATCTCCAATCACTACCGGATTAAATTTAGCGTAGGACTCGAAAGTAGGGCGGTCTCCTCTTTTGATGATCTCCCCTTTTTTCGGATTGAATGGTACTCCGTTTTTATCTACAATTTTCACAATTGCATTTGTACCTTCGTTACTCACTTTCGTGATAATCATTTCCGGATTAACGGCTACCGTTCCACTCAATCCAGTCTGATCCGAGAACCAGCTGTTGGCAATGGCATAAGATTTAAACAATTCTGCATCCTGGAGTTGGATTTCACCAATATTCTTATACACACGAGAGCCGCTTTCATTACTTACTTCGATATCGAACTCATATTGTGATCGCGGAGGGAGGAATGAAGTACCCGCATTGAAAAGGAACTGTCCGCTTGGTAAAAACTCAAATGGAGGAAGCATTTTCTTTTCCCGTTTAGCATTGACCATGGCAATGGTGGTGTCTACTGCCGGGTCAATGGGTTGCTTATAAACATAAACCTCATGTTCTGCATAAAACTCTTCAGCACGCTGATTCGTTCCTTTTTTTCTTACTTCTAACAATTTCACCAATACCGGAAGTGTAGAACCATCCAGATTGAGTGAGCTCGTTACCTGCTTGATGTTCCCCTGTTCAATTTTGAAAGGACTATCCTTGTAATACATCGATTCACCAATAAAACCTACCGGAATCTTTTTACAGCCTAACCAGGCTACACTTATTAATGCGATCAGCATTAAAACAGATCTTATCATCTTCATTTCTTTTGATTTAATGTGGTTAATACTACCAGTAAAACTTGTGCCTGTTGTTCAACACATGCAGGATTCCGTTGGTCGTGATAATTCCCGACGTCTGGGTTAGTTCCTGAATGTCTTTATCCTCATCCGGATAATTGTCAGGCAATGGTTTTGGGTCCAGCCCGTTTCTTAATCTCACCAGGTACAGATACTGCGGCTTTGTGGTCACTGTACCAGTATACGCTGTCGTTTCAATGAGCAGGATGGAATAATTTTCATTGGATTTACTTTTAAACAACTTGTTTTCCAAAGACAAGTTTTCGCGGTTGATGGCCCCTTCAAAAAGATGGGAACGCAAGGAATCCCTTAATTCCGGAACAGGAAGACTATCCAGCGTATACTTGATATTTTCATTATTGTATTTCAGCTGAATGATCCTGGTTCGTCTGGCCAACAACTCAGCTATCGAATAATCGGTAGGCGCAAAAAAAGTCGTATTTCCGTTGATCTCCTCTTTCATTCCTGCTTTGTCAATAAGTCTGGTCAGTGTATCGAACAGCGGTTTGCTTTTGAGGAAGTCGTAGGTAGTCATATTTACCCTCGGATCATGTACGTCTCCGCCAATGAGGTAGTCATTCTTCTTACAGGCAGTTACGATCAGGCAAAGGCCGAAGAATGTTAAAATGTATACTAGTTTATTTTTCATGAGAATCTTTTTTAAATGAAACACTGATTTACCTTAATCTGCCAATCCAGTATTTGTTTTGGGCCAGGTCTTTATTCGTCACAAACAGCGCTCTTGCTATCGGCCATTTCCAACCTTCCTCGTCAAATCTGGATTGAGGAAAACGATCCAGATATTCTACGAGTCTTTTATTCCTCACCATGTCATACCAGGAATGTCCTTCACAGAACAATTCGCGGAATGTCTCTTCAAAAATCTCCGTTTTCAAGTCAGCGCCAGTATAATTCGTCAGGTTAGACCTCCGTTTCACATCATTCAAATCCGTTAAAGCGTCTGAACTACGCCCCAGCAATTCGTTACATTCTGCCCTTAAAAGCTTCATTTCTGCCAGGCGGAAAATACTGATGTTGCAATTAACGAGTCCGCCTCTGCTATTTCCCGGATCCAGGAAAAACCGGTTCTGGTTGTTCTTCCCGATATATTTGGTCAGAATAAGGTCCTCTACTTTAGTGCGGTCAAAATAATAGTCGTAACGGGCATCCGTAGGATCATTAAAGAATCCTCCCACCACTTCGCTGTTAAAGACCGTTGATTTTGATTTTTCCGGAATATAAGGTTGCCCTAGTGTATACAGATAAAAACCTCCATTTGGTTGATATTCCAGCTGATCAGCGCTGGTATTGATTTCAAAAATCCCTTCTTCTGACCTTCCTTTAAACAGGCGGTCAAAATTAGCAGCAGGTACCAGACTGTATTTCCCTGAAGCAGTAATGGAATCAATTGCAGCTATGGATTTAGTCAGTAAAGTTTGATCAGATTCTTTGGTCACAAAGTATTTCCACCTGTTTACATGAGCAAGCAAAGCAAATGCAGCACCTTTATCAGCCCTTACCGCATGATCCCCTCCGGTATTCCAGCCCATTAATAACCTGGCTTTGTTCATATCGGATGCACAGGAATCCAAAACCACAGCTTCATTGGTTCGCTGAATATTTTTAGACGATACCGGATCCGGGTCATATTGAAGTACCAATGGTACATCTCCCCAAATCCTGACCATATAAAAATAGGTGAAAGCGCGGATAAATAAGGCCTCTCCAATTATCTTGCGTTTGACAGCAAGACTTTTAAAGGCATTATCAGGCATTTTGCTTACTTTCTCTATCACTGTATTTGCCTGGGTTATCGTCTTGAAATAAGGCGTCCAGTTTTGGAAGTCCTCGATATAATCTCCTCTAAAATCATCCACACTAGTTCCTGTTCCATAGTATTCATCTCCTTTTACCAGGAAATTCAGTGCATAATCTCCACCTTCTTTAAATACACCTGTCGTAAAATCACCATACACAAAGTTTGACATGCCCTGTCCACCAAGCGTCAGCGATTTACGCAATAAGGAGTAAGCCCCCATCAATCCGGAAGTAGCATCCGTTTCTGTTTTCCAAAACACGGCTTCGTATACGGAATCTTCGGGCTTAAGATCTAATAATTTTTTACAGGAAAGTAATCCTCCGCAAAGCATTCCTCCTAAAAGGAGCATACTTATTATTCTATATTTTGATAAATTCATGATCGTCGTTCTAATTAATACTTATTTGTCGTCCTTAAAAGCTGGCCTGTATACCAAAAGTGAATTTTCTTGGAACAGGATAGCTATCGCCGGAGTAAACTCCCAGCTCATTTACAGCTTCCACATCAGGCAAGCTTGATTTTTGGAAAGAATACACGTTATCTATAATCGTATATACCTGTAAACGTTTCATCTTGAATTTCTCCAACATCTTAGCCGGGAAGTTATAAGCAAGATTGATGTATTTGATCTTCAAATAATTTCCATTTTCCATATAAGCGGAAGAGAAGTTATTGAACTGATAGTAATAAGGACCATAAGGGTTCAAATCTGCGTATTTAGCATTGTCACCAGGCTGGCGCCATACTGGCAATTTATTCAGGTCCAGTAATCCTGTTCCAGGAAAACTACCTAATTGTTTGTATTTGTCTAACAGACTTGATATATACGTGTTATAAACTTCCCTGCCCAGAACAAAAGTGGTATAAACTTCCAGAGAGAAATTCTTAAAAGTAAAGCTGTTACTGAAACCACCTGTTACTCTTGGATTAGGGTTACCTACCCTTACTTTATCAAAATGATCCCATACGTCATAATCATAATTCTGATCTATCCAGCGATAAGAACCTGGTTGTGCAACTCTTGATCCATTCCAGTAGGTAATCAGATCACCGGTTCTTGGGTCAAAAGGAATTTGATCTTTTGTAGAGTACACGCCTTCTGATTTAACCAGAAAAAACTCATAAACCGGGCGTCCTTTGGTCAGTATGAACGTTGTTCCGGTATTGGGATCAGTCACCATAATATCTCTGTTGCCGTCAGGAAGGGAAACAATCTGGCTCTTATTAAAGGACATTACCAACCGGGGATTCCATTGAAATTTACTCTCCGGATTAAATACTCTTCCAGACAGGTTTAAGTCAACACCTAAGTTTCTGATGTCAACCGCATTTGTTTTCACTTTATCATAACCACTCGTTACCGGCAAGTTTAAATCAAAAAATATATCTGAAGTTCCACGGTTATAAGCATCGATACTTACCATTGCCCTGCCTTTAAAGAATTCGGCATCTATACCAATATTCGATTGGATGGACCGTTCCCAGGTCAGGTTATCCTGAGTGATAGACCTAGGATTAATGGTCACCGCATTAACCCCATTATAAGTACTGGACTGGCCAGAACCTTCATAACCTCCCTGACCAGTCAGGTAAGAGTTAAAAGGAGCATAATAGTCACCGGGCAGATTTCCAGAGACGCCGTAACTACCTCTGAATTTCAAGGAAGATAACCAGTTTTCGGTTGACTTCATGAAAGGTTCGTCAGACACCACCCATCCTGCTGAAACTGCCGGAAAATAAGCCCATCTGTAGTTTTTTCCAAAACGGGAAGATGCATCTGCGCGATAACTAAAAGTAAATAGATACCTATCTTTAAAATCATAACTCGCACGACCAAAGAAAGACAGCAGACCAGCAGCTGCGGTCTTTGATCCTGTAATCATGTTTCCGTAAGGGTCTTCCATCACATAGTTCTTCGGCTCCAGCCCTTTTACAGTTGTGATGACATTATTACCAATTCCTGTACCGCCCACACCAGTATACTCGTTGGTGGTATAGTTAATGGTATTACCACCCAAAAGAGTCAGGTTATGATTTTCAGCAGGTTTAAGCGAATAAGTCAGAAGGTTATCAATATTAAAGTTATCATAATTGGCTCTGGAAGATTGCGCGTAAAACACATTATTTGCGTCCAGTACACTAGGCCTGAAAATATCTCTACCTCCCTTGCTTGACTGCAATGCACCCTGTGTACGGAAATGAAGGTTTTTAACGATGTCATAATCCAGACTCAGACTGGCAGTAACATCATCGTTAATATTTTTATCTTTCGCATTTTCCAGTTCTCCGGTGAAATTGGCTCGGTCAGAGGGACTGATGTACAATAATGAGGTGGGGAAAGTACCGGCACTGATTGGCAAGGGGTTTTCCCATGGTGCCTGTCCACGTGCACGGGAACGATCTCCACGGGATAACCTGAACATCGCATCCATTTTCAATTTGTCGGTCAGTTTTACGCCCATTGTACCGGCCATGGAATATCTTTTGAATCCCGTCCCTTTGATAATCCCCTGTTCATCGTAATAGTTACCACTAAAACGGTAATTGATATTTTCTACGCCACCTGACGCAGAAAGGTCATAATTCTGAATAATCCCTGTTTGAAAAAACATACCCTGCCAATCGTTTGCATTGTTAAATGCTGGGTTAAGACTATCTGTCAATATCTGCGGAAAAAGCCCCTCATCTGAATGATTAGCATATTTAGTCAGGTAATCCATCTTAAATCTGCGTTCCTGAGCGCCAATGATATATTCTGCCATTTCCCCATGTTTGGAAATTCCGGCATAGGCATTTACATTGATTTCCGGTTTCCCCGTTTTTCCTCGTTTTGTTTTAACTACGATTACCCCATTTGCTCCTCTGGAACCATATATGGAAGCCGCAGCTGCATCTTTCAGCACATCAATCGATTCAATGTCATTAGGGTTAAGTCCGGCAATAACATTGGTTCCGGTCAGATCTCCAAAAGAAGAAATGTCTTCATTGGCCATTGGAATACCATCTATTACAAATAAAGGACTACTCAATGCCCTTGCTGCACTTACCGCTCTTCCAATGGAAGAGTTTCCCCTCACCACAAAAGTAGGCCTGCCTCCAGGTTCACCGGAAAAGCTTTGTACGTTCAAACCTGCTACCCTACCTTGTAATAGTTTATCAAATGTAGGAGAAGGTAGGTTTTCCAGATCCTTGGCCTTAACCGTAGATACTGCAGCGGTAGATTTCTTACGGGATACTTCCTGGAAACCGATCACGACCACATCATTTAATGAGTTCGCCGCAACCTTCAGTTTCACGATAATTTCTGACTTCCCTGCAATAGCGACTTCTTTGGCATCATACCCGATATAAGAGAAACGTAATGTTCCATCTGCGGGGGCATCAATGATGAATTTCCCTTGATTATCTGTACTTGCACCTTTGGCACTTCCTTTTAAAATAACCGATACTCCTGGAAGAGGGAGTCCGTCGTCAGCACCGGTAACGGTTCCTGTAATTTTCTTTTGCGCAAAAGCAAATGCGGAAAAAAACAGCAATAGGCTGACCATAAAGAGTTTTTTGTAAAACTTATTCATAAATTTTTGTTTAATTAAAAATTAAGCTGTGTTCAATAACAAAGGGAGGATTTGTCTGAGACGGAAGAATAGCTTTAATAAAGCCATCATGTCCAAACGAACAGGTACTAGATGAGTCTAAATTTAGTCATACGGGGTTTGGTTTAGGTTAAGTTGAATTAGTTATTTTCTTAAGAACCTCCTCTAAAAAACTATTTGGTCGAATAGCTGGTTATATTTTAGAAGCGGGTTCAACATCTAATTTATTGTTAATCGAACGTCATTTAACAAAATTTAACAACACAAACGTTTGCATTACGTCATTATTAACACTATAGGCACAGTAAAGAGAGGAGTTACAATAAATCAAAAAGAAAAGCATCCATCAAAAATCGCAAAAAAAAATCCTACAGAAATAACACCTGCATTCTGCAAATACCATTCAAAAAAAACACCACACCAATGTTACACAAACGATTGTTTTCTATAAAAAACGAAGTTTGACTCCATAAATCGATGGAAATCATTTTCTCAGTGCCCAAAGTGTATTCCCCGGGAAAATCACCCAATCTCTTTACTGATAGCCCTGGAAACAGGCCAAAACACGCAAAAATCAATTCAAATCATATCATCCCCGGAATCCTCATTATTTCATTTCTTTATAAGTAAGGGATGAACAGCAACGCAGAAAATCCAGCGCTTCAATCCAACCGCGTAGAAATTAGATAAATACGGGAAAGCCCTTCATTTCTCAGTTTGAAATACTATTTTTGAACAAAATGTATGTAATCAAAGTAAAAGGCATTGCCAAAATCCCTGACTATGTGCAGTTGAGGGATGATAAGTTCACTTTACTCGCCTATTTCAGGGTCGATAGACCTGATAAATCCCTGGATAAATTAGGTTTAGGTGATAAATTGCCCTATATAATGAGTTTTGTTAATGATTTGCCTTTCGGACAAATTGCTAAATTAGATATTTAAACATGGCAGAAAACGCAGTTATAAATTTAAAGAAAGTAGATGTATTCCAGCAAAAGCACCTGGTCTTATCTAATGTAAATCTGAATGTGGATAAAGGAGAGTTTGTTTTTCTAATCGGTCAGACGGGATCTGGTAAAAGTAGTTTACTTAAGATCATTTACGGAGACCTGCATATTGGAAACGGCGACGGACAGATTGCAGGCTTTGATTTAAAAAATCTGGCGATAAAAGATGTTCCTTATCTGCGAAGAAAACTGGGCATCGTGTTTCAGGATTTTCAATTGCTATCCGATAGAACCGTAGAGAAAAATCTGGAGTTTGTATTGAAAGCTACAGGATGGAAAGATGCAGCTTTAATCCAGGAACGTATTAAAGATGTATTGGAGAAAGTCGGCCTCAGGTCAAAAATCAGAAAAATGCCTCATGAGCTTTCCGGTGGAGAGCAGCAACGTGTGGTAATTGCCCGTGCTTTACTGAACAATCCGGAGATCATCCTTGCGGATGAGCCTACAGGAAACCTGGACCCGGACACTTCCGAAGAAATTGTAATGTTATTAAAACAAATCAGTCAGAGTGGCACAGCTGTGCTAATGGCAACCCACGACTACCATATTATCCGCACTTTCCCATCCAGAATTATCAAGTGCGAGGGCGGTATTGTGCATGAGGATGCACAGATCGTGTAAGTCTTTATCCTGACAAAAATATTCTTAATCAGCCATTCTGGTCAGTCTTTCCCATTTAAAGCTGACAGCATGGCTGATATTTTTTATTGGCAAACCTTTTGAGTTCAGATCCAAAAATTCTACTATACCATGTTTAGCAAGAAGAAAAAAAACGACATCGAAGATCCTATTGTGGAAAATACTGCTGATGAGCAGGTAACCAGCGAGCAAGCCGAAGAAAGTGCAGATGCCGCTTTAACTGAAGAAGTTCAACCTGAAATCTCCGTTGAGGAAAAATTACAACAAGAAGTTGCAGCTTTAAATGATAAATACCTGCGCCTGTTTGCAGAGTTTGACAATTATAAACGTCGTACTCAAAAAGAACGCGTAGAACTTTTACAAACTGCAGGTAAAGACGTGATCATTTCTATGCTTCCGGTATTGGATGATTTTGACCGCGCCAATAAGGCAATGGACGGAGCAACGGATATTAATCCAATCCGCGAAGGTATTGCTTTGGTTCACCATAAATTAAAAAGCGTATTAGGACAGAAAGGCCTGAAAGAAATGGAAAGCATCAGCACTCCTTTTGATACAGACCTTCATGAAGCAATAACAAAAATCCCTGCTCCGAATGAGGAAATGAAAGGGAAAGTGATAGACGAATTAGAAAAAGGATACACTTTAAACGACAAGGTGATACGCTTTGCCAAAGTCGTTGTAGGTAGTTAATATTTTATGAGCAAAAGAGATTATTATGATGTGCTTGGTGTATCCAAGAGTTCATCCGCCGAAGAGATAAAGAAGGCTTATCGCAAACTGGCCATCAAGTTTCACCCGGATAAAAATCCGAATGACAAGACGGCTGAGGATAAGTTTAAGGAAGCAGCAGAGGCTTACGAGATTTTAAGTAATCCGGAGAAGAAACAACGTTATGACCATTATGGACATGCCGGTGTTGGTGGTGCTTCAGGTAACGGCGGCGGTTATGGCGGCGGCGGCATGAACATGGAAGATATCTTCAGCCAGTTTGGCGATATCTTTGGTGGCGGCGGCGGCAGTCCATTTGATAGCTTCTTTGGCGGCGGCGGACAGCAATCTCGTGGTGGTGGCAGACGTGTGGCAAAAGGCACAAACCTGCGCATCAAGGTAAAACTTACCCTGGAAGAGATTGCTAACGGCACAGAAAAGAAAATTAAAGTAAACAAACAGATTACCTGTAAAACCTGTGATGGATCAGGTGCTAAAGACCGTAATTCGGTAAGCACCTGTCAGACTTGCGGGGGAAGCGGAGCGGTACGCAGGGTCACCAATACCATATTGGGCCAGATGCAAACCACAGCGACCTGCCCTACCTGTAATGGAAGTGGTTCACAAATTACCTCTAAATGTACTTCTTGTCATGGTGAAGGCATCGTTCGCGGTGAAGAAACCATTACCATCAACATCCCTGCGGGTGTAAGTGATGGCATGCAACTGAGCATGAGCGGAAAAGGTAATGCAGCCCCTAACGGAGGTATCCCGGGAGATCTGATCATTCTGATCGAAGAAGTAGCCCACGAAACCCTGAAACGCGAAGGAAACAATGTGGTTTATGACCTTCATGTATCTATTATCGATGCAGCTTTGGGTTATAGCGCAGAAGTACCTACCATCGATGGGAAAGCGAAAATCAAAATCGAACCAGGTACCCAAAGTGGCAAATTGTTGCGTTTGAAAGGTAAAGGCCTTCCTGAAATCAATTCTTATCACCGTGGTGATCAGATCATCCACATCAATATCTGGACGCCAAAAGCATTGAGCTCGGAAGAAAGAAGCATGTTGGAGAAATTGAGGGAGTCACCGAATTTCAAACCTCAGCCAGGAAAGAATGACAAAAGCTTCTTTGAGAAGATGAAAGAATATTTCGAGTAAACATCTACTCCTGAAACAGAGAAGGGGCTGTATCATTTTAAAAAAAATGATACAGCCCCTTTTTTATTGGTCTTTTTTGTAACATTTCATCACAAAACGATACTAATTAAATGACTAATAAAACTAATAAATGCTTATAATCAAGAATATTGTTAAACAATACGCGAACCACCGTGCATTGGATGATGTCAGTCTGCAGGTAGAAAAAGGCAAAATCTTCGGGCTTCTGGGGCCTAATGGTGCTGGAAAGACTTCCCTGATCAGGATCATCACCCAAATCACTGCTCCTGATAGTGGCGAGGTATTGTTCAATGGAGAACGGCTCAATGTAGACCACATCTCTCAAATTGGCTATTTGCCCGAAGAAAGAGGCTTATACAAAAAAATGGAAATTGGCGAACAGGTCCTGTACCTGGCCAAACTGAAGGGGTTAAGTACCGCCGAGGCCACCAAAAGAATCCGGTTTTGGTTTGAAAAACTGGAAATGGCTGATTGGTGGAAGAAAAAAGTCGAAGACCTCAGTAAAGGAATGCAGCAAAAAGTCCAGTTTGTGGCTACTGTACTGCATCAACCTGAACTCATTATCCTCGATGAGCCTTTCTCTGGTTTCGATCCGGTAAATGCAGACATCATAAAAAATGAAATTCTGGAATTAAATAAAGCAGGTGCTACCTTCATCTTCTCGACACATAGAATGGAGTCGGTGGAAGAACTGTGTGACAACATTGCCCTCATCCACCGTTCCAAGAAAATCCTGGACGGTCCCGTGAAGGAAATCAGGGAACAATACCGCAACAATACCTTTTGGCTGGAATATGAAGGCGACTATAATACCGAACATTCACAACAGCTCTTCGAAGTGTTACAGGCAGAAACTGTAAACGGAAAAACCATGCTGAAGATCAAGATCCGGGAACAGCAAAACGCCAATCAGGTCTTATCGGCATTACTTCCACACGTATCCATCAATCGCCTGGATGAAGTAATCCCTACCATGAACGATATTTTCATTCAAAAAGTAACCCAAACAGACCAAAAGCCATGAACAAAATCTTACTCATCATACAAAGAGAATACTTATCCAGGGTAAAAAAGAAGTCGTTCATCATCATGACTTTAATTACACCGCTGATCGTTGCCGGTTTTTATGGGCTGATCATTTACTTTTCCATTCAGGGAGTAAAGGGAACCTTTAATAAAGTCGCCGTAGTCAACAACAACAAATCTTTAACGGAGAAACTCCAGCCGACTAAAAATATAGGATACACCTATGTCAATGAATCGCTGGAGGCAATGAAGTCCTCTTTAAAGACAACCAAATACGATTATATTCTTTACCTCCCGGAATTCGACATCAGTTCCCCTAAGGGAATACAATTGATCGGCAGTAAGCAAGCCGGACTTTCCCTCAGCAACCGCGTATCAGGAGATATCGAAGAACTGATCCGCACGCAGAAATTAAAAGCATCAGGCATTTCTCAGACCGACCTGGATGGCTTAAAAACTGATGTGAATATTGACACTAAAAAGATCGGTGAGACGGGAAAAGAAGAAGATTCCAGTGCTGGTGCCAGCACCATTATTGGAACAGCGGCCGGGATATTCATGTTTATGTTCATTCTTTTATACGGCATACAGGTAATGCGTGGTGTCATTGAAGAGAAAACGAGCAGAATCATCGAAGTAATGATCTCTTCGGTAAAGCCTTTCCAGCTGATGATGGGTAAAATCATTGGAATCGCCCTGGTGGGACTAACACAGTTTGTACTCTGGATCGTACTTACCGCTTCCATCTCCACTCTGGCCGTCAGCGCTTTTGTTGGTAAGGATGCCATCGCGCAAAGCACCTCAGTGGCCATAAAAGCCAAAGACGGAACCAGCATCTCTCCTGTCGCAAATAGTCCTGTAGACAGTCCGGTATTGGCCATGCAGAAAAGTCTGGCCAGTTTAGACCTGACGAAAATCATCCTTGTATTTATATTTTTCTTTATCGGCGGATATTTATTTTACAGCGCCCTCTATGCAGCAATTGGTTCTGCGGTAGATTCGGAAACAGAGACCCAGCAGTTTATGATGCCGGTGATGATGCCTTTACTGGTCGGCTACGCCCTTTCTTTAAGCGTAGTGACCAACGATCCATATGGCCCGATTGCTTTTTGGTTGTCCATGATTCCATTTACCTCTCCTATTGCGATGGTAGTCCGGTTACCTTATGGCGTTCCTGACTGGCAATTGGCATTATCTATGCTGATCCTTGTAATCGGATTTATTGGTACGGTTTGGCTGGCCTCAAGAATATACAGGGTTGGTATCCTGATGTACGGTAAAAAAACAAGTCTGAAAGAAATGATTAAATGGTTTACCTATAAAAATTAACCCGAATGAAGGTTGCTGTTATTGACCTTGGAACGAACACTTTCCACCTGATCATTGCTGAACTTACAGCGAATGACATCAGTATTTGCTATAAAACAAACCTTCCCGTAAGACTTGGGGAAGGTAAGATCAATGACAATTTCATTATCCAGGAGGCCTTTGAAAGAGGCCTCCTGGCTTTGGAAAAGTTCAGCCTGCTCATTAAAGAACATGAGGTTGAACTCGTCAAAGCCACCGCAACTTCTGCCATCCGAAGTGCGGAAAACGGAAACAGCTTCATTAAAGCCGCTAAAAATTATGCAGGGATTGATATTGAGGTGATCAGCGGTGATGAGGAAGCGGAATACATCTTTAAAGGAGTCAGGGCTACAGGAGTCGTTGACCAGACCTCCTTAATAATGGATATCGGAGGAGGCAGTACCGAGTTCATCATTTGCGATAAAGAAGCACTCCTCTGGAAGAAAAGTTACAACATAGGCGCTGCACGTTTAATGCAGGCTTTCTTTCATTCTGATCCCATTACCACAACTGATCAAACTGCGGTTATACGTCATTTAGATACGGAATTAAGCGATTTAAAGGAAGTACTGAACTTGTACCGCCCAAAACATTTGATTGGCTCAGCGGGCGCTTTTGAGACTTTTACGGGCATGTTATATCCGGAGTTAAATCTGAAAGAGACCAAACACTATCCGATCGGCATTCCTGCCTATAAAGCCTTATCGGCAACCTTTATTGCGTCCAGTCATGAAGAAAGGGAAAAGATGCCAGGGCTCATCCGGTTAAGGGTAGACATGATTGTCATGGCTGCTATCCTGACAGATTATATCCTCTCTGCAGGAAACATTGAACAACTCAGTTTATCTACTTATGATCTCAAGATGGGCGTACTGGCTGACCTGCAAGATTAAACCATCCAGCTCTGGTCTGCCAAAGCCTTATAGAGCTTTTCTGTAGGCAACCCCATGACATTGGTATAAGAACCAATTATTTTTTGCACTGCGATCAGGCCAATCCAGTCCTGAATTCCATAAGCCCCTGCTTTATCCATCGGTTTATAGTTCGTAATGTAATAACTGATCTGTTCAGGGCTTAAGGTATTGAAAAAAACCTCTGTCGTATCATAGAAGGAACGCATTTTACCATTATGTGTTAAACTTACGCCAGTATACACCTGATGGTTGGTGCCTGATAGCTTGGTCAGCATTTCTGTGGCATGATGTGCGTCTTCCGGTTTACCCAGAATCTCTCCGTTATAGGCCACAATCGTATCTGCGGTAATAATGATTGCTCCTTTGTTGTCTTCATCAAATGCTTTGGCTTTCTTTTCGGCAATGTACACCGCAATTTCAGCCGGAAGAAGCTCCTCTGGATAACTCTCGTCCACTTCTTTTAACACGACTTTAAAATCAAGGTTCATGGCGCTTAACAATTCTTGTCTGCGTGGAGATTTGGAGGCCAGGATAATCGGAAGTCTTTGCTGATACATAGATGAATTTTTGCACAAAAATAACAAAAGCGGCCAAAGGCCGCCCTGTTATTTGTATTAATTGATTTTTATTGGTCTCCTGCGGGTTTCTGGCCATCGCCTCTCCCCCCTCTTTTCATTTTATCTTTACGTTCTGCTTTCCAGGTTTCGTAAGTTTTTTTCTGATCTTCAGTTAGCAATGCATTAATCTTGGCATCAGTTTCCTCAGTCAGTTTCTGCATTTGAGCTCTTCTTGCTTCTTTATCATCTGAGCCAGCTTCACGCGCTTTATTTACCGCATTGGCTTGTTCCAGAAAGATAGCCGTAGCTTTCGTTTTCTGATCCTCATTCAATCCTAACCTCTTGGTCAGGCCTTCCGCATTCTTTTGCGCTCTTTCTTCAGGGGTCCTCATTTTACGGCCGCCATCTTGCTGAGCTTGTGCGAATGTAATTACACTGAATAACAGTCCGCAAATCATCAATAATTTTTTCATAGGATTCTAATATTAAACCGGTTCTATTGTTTTTAAAGATTAGAGGAGCCGGAAGTAATTTAGTTTAACCCCTAAAAAGTAACATGCGTGTTACAAAATAAAATCATATTATTTACCTGAATCTGCGGCAGAAGGATGCTCATCAAACCATTGCTCCTGTACCCGAAGTACTTTTTCGATAATGTCCCTTACTGCAGTTTTACCACCGGTATAAGGGGAAATATATTGAGAAATGGCTTTAATTTCCGGAACAGCATCTGCCGGACAGGTAGGGAGCCCCACCAGTTTCATGACTTTAAGATCAGGGATGTCATCTCCCATGTATAGTACCTGACTTGCCTCCGTCTGGGTTTTCTCCAGGTATTGATGGAAGACCTGTACTTTATCAGAAACGCCCAGAAAGATGGCCTTAATGCCCAAACCTTCAAAGCGTTTTTGCATGGCCTGACCTTTTCCGCCGGAGATGATGCAAACCTGGAATCCACGTTTCACCGCCAGCTGAAGGGCATAACCATCTTTAATATTAAATGTCCGCAAAAACTCCCCCGAATCTGAGGCCAAGATATCACCATTGGTTAATACCCCATCTACATCGAATATTAATGTCGTGATCTCTTTAAGTTTTTGCAGAAACATCAGGTCTAGTCTTGGTTATCTCTCCATTCGTAAACCCAGGCAGACTGAATTTGCTCCAGGTGGCCTTCTGTACTTTCTTCCTTGGTTCCTTTAAAATTAGGCAGGCTTAGCACCCATTCTAATAATTCCGTAAACCTGATACGGTATATTTTGGCTTCATTGAATTCGTCCCCAAATTTCTCATATAACTCCTGAGCGATATCCTCGTGGTCGTTCCAATAAATTGGTAAAGCAAATTTATCTTGCATATTGTTTGTTTGTTAATTAATGGCCTAAAAACTCGGATTGATCCGGGATGGTTACTTCGATATCTCCGCTAATCACTACACACTGGCAACCCAGTCTGGAGGTAATCCTCGGGCGAACTGCGCGGTCAATAAAGTCTTCTTCCTTATCGGAAATTTCCTGAATATCGTCCATTCCTTTAGTCACATATACATGACAAGTACTACAACCGCATACTCCCCCGCAGTTGTGTTGTAATTCTATTCCGTGATCATGGCATACATCAAGAACCGATTCCCCTCCAGCTATTGGAAGTTCTATTGATTCTTTACCCTGCTCTTCAAAATTTATCTTTAATTTAAAAATACTCATAATTAGGTCTCAAAAATAAGCAGCAAAAACCGCAATTACACGATTAATGTGTTTTTTTAATGCTTTTACTCAAAGTTTCATAGATATCCTCTAATTCAGGCATATCTTTCAACAATTCTTTATGTTTTATAATCGTTTGTTCGTCGTTACGAATAGCGGGTCCGGTCTGTACCTCGGCCGGCAAAGCATCCTGAACCTTTACGGCCGTTTCCATAATCAGCGGCCTTAAAATCTCAAAATCAAGGTCGTTCTTTTGCAGGATCTCCTGGCTTAAAGCATAGAGGTGGTTTACAAAGTTACAGGCAAATACTGCCGAGAGGTGCAGAATCCTTCTCTTTTCAGAGTTTACCTCATACACCAGCGGACTCAGCATCCTGGCAATAGATTTTAAAGCATCCAGTGTTTCCTGGTCTTTGGCTTCAATACAAAGTGGCACATGCTTAAAATCCAGCGCTTTTTGCTTAGAGAAGGTTTGTAAAGGATATAAAACCCCAAAGTTCATCCCGCTTTCCGGGAATACCCTGATATCTGTCGCCCCGGAAGTATGAACCACCATTCCTTTCACACCGAATAAAGCTTTGACAACCTCCGGAATGGCATCGTCTTTTACCGCAATAAGGTATAAATCAGCCTCAGGATCAATTTCTTTTAAATCAGAAATCGGTTCCGCTCCGGTTGCCAGCGCCAATTCGGCCGCATGGTCCTGATTTTTACTCCAGATTTGAATCAACTCTGCATCTCCTGCTTTAAAAGCATTTGCAAAATGTGTAGCCACATTCCCCGAACCGATACAAACAATTTTCATCTCTTTTGGCAATGGTAAATTAAACAGATTTAACCTCTTTTTGTCTTCTCAGGATCGAAAGTAAAAATCCAATCACCATGACAATCGTTCCTGCCCAGTATAAATTGATATAAGGAAACTCAATCGCTTTAAATACCACCCAATCTTTTGCCTGTTGCGGTTTTTCAAAAACCTGAAGCTCTACTTTTTGCTGATCAGGGAGCACTTTGGTAAACCTGAATCTCAATCCCAGTTCATCAATGTTCCGTGCAAAATCAAAAGTATTGTTTCCTTTGACCAGGAAGATCGGCTCTGTTTTATACGTCTTTCCGTTAACCACTACTTCTAATGGTAAACCTACGGCAAGATCACCAGGAGCCAATGCCAGGCTTTTCGCCTTCGGCTGATTGTTCAATCCTTTTACTGTAATGATCCCACTGCTGGTATGCAGCGTATCTCCCGTGCTTACCTTTACAATCCTTGGTGCTTTATAGTTTTCTTCCGGATTGGTTTCTTCATGATCCCCGCGGGTTTGTTTTTTATCCGGCGCACTCGTGATGTGCGTATATACATCATAAGTAAGGTAATGTTTGGTATCCGGGGAAGCGATTAAGCCCATTTTCTCATTCGCCTGAACATGAGGGTTCAATTCAAAATCTTCTTTCAGTTTACCCGTTTCCTCATCATAAACCTTAAAGTTTAAGGTAAAGATCGTATTTGGAGCAACGGTCGTATCTCTGGTATAAGTAACCATATACCTGCCCATTTTCTTAGGCTCGTTTTTGTAAAGTACGATGTTTTCACCAGGTTTCTCTGCCTTTTCAAAATCCTTCACCGGAATGAAGTTCGTTGCGTTCAGGGAGATCGGCTTATTCGTTGCGGCGGCAACCAACGCGCCAACCAATAATAAAGCAAATCCCATGTGTGCTACTGCCGCGCCTACCAGTTTACGTTTCCCGCCGAATGCTTGTCCGAGGATTCTTGCATTGGCAAGGATGGCGAACACACAACTGAAGGTCAGCAGGATATACATTAAATTGGTATAGATATTCGTCAGGTAAACAAAGCCTGCGGTAATGACCACTGCAAATAGAATAGAAGCAATCAGACTGCTGTAAAATTTACGGGTATCCGTTCTCTTGTATTTCATGAACTGAGAGAAACCGGAGATAAATGTAACCAGGATAGCAAAAGGTGCCTGCCATTGGTTATAATATTTGATCGCATCAATCGGAGGAGCAAATTTAGTTCCGAATGCAGCATTGAATACCGGTACTGAAGTAGAGAAGATCACCTGGATACAGGCTACTGTAACCACTAACGCACCGATAAACATCCAGAATTCTCTGGAATAAGTTTCTTCGTCTTTATTGGTAATTGGCAATTCTTTCCATCTCGAGACCAACAGGTATACCGGTAAGGCCAGAAATACCACATTGTATAAGACCAGGTGACCAAACATCCCAAGATCTGTGAAAGAGTGCACCGAAGTTTCTCCAAGAATACCGCTTCTCGTCAGGAAGGAAGCGTATAATACCAGTACAAAACTGATGATCACTAAAATAATGGCTGTAAAGAAGGAATGTCCTGTATTTTTGAAGGCGATCATGACATGGACACCTGCAATCAGGGTAAGCCATGGAATGATGGATGCATTTTCTACCGGGTCCCATGCCCAGAAGCCACCGAAATTCAGCGCTTCATAAGCCCAGAACGAGCCCATAATAATTCCCGTTCCCAATATCATCACCGCGAATAGTGCCCATGGCATCGCTGGTTTAACCCATTCTTTATATTTCCTTTGCCATAAACCAGTTACTGCGTATGCAAATGGAACGATCATACTCGCAAATCCAAGGAATAGGGTTGGCGGATGGATCACCATCCAATAGTTTTGCAACAAAGGATTCAAACCACGTCCATCCGTAATGAATTTCAGGTAGTTTTTATAGTTTTCAGCATCCGCAAATACTACCGGAGCCATTTCTTTAAGGTTTACAGCTTCCCTCAGTAGGATAAAAGGGGAGCTTCCGATTCTTTCACCAAAGATTTGTACCCCCAGCAACATAGAAGTCAGGAAGACCTGTGAGAAAGCAACAATCGTCATTACTCCGTTTTCCCAGGTTTTGGCTTTCCAGATTAAAATCGCACCGAGCAAAGCTTGCCAGAACGCCCATAGCCAGAAACTACCCTCCTGTCCTTCCCAAAAAGCAGAAACGATATAATAAACCGGAAGGGCTTTGGAAGAGTGAGAATAAACGTAATAATATTCGTTATTATGATTTAGGATGAGATAAAATAAGGTGATCCCTATGCCCAGGATACTTACCCAGTTTATTAAGAATGAAATCCGTCCTAAGCGGGTCCATGATCGATCTCCAAGGTCTTTATTCTTTGCAGCGAAAAAATAGGCTATCGCTGAGAGTAAAGAAGCGGCAAACGCTAAAACAATAAAGAATTGGCCGATTTTACCGGGCAGGAGGTTCTCTCCAATAAATTGTATATCCATTAAGATTAGTTGTATTTTATTACCTGACCGTCCTCTTTCACCTCTACAAGATCATTGTTGTATTTAGAAGGACATTTCATTAATATTTTTGAAGCATAAAAGGTATTATCTTTCATTTTACCTATTAAAACTAATTTTTCTGAACGTTCGAAATCCTGAGGTTTTGTGCCATTGTAAACCACTTTATTTACAAGGCCTTTTTCATCTTTCATGTAGAAAGCAAAATGATTGGCATCTTTCTGTGCATCATAATACATCCCTTTCGCTTTTTCCCAATACCCCATCACATGGAATTCACGCGGATCCTTTGCAGCTTCGGAGAAAGTAGAATAGCTGCTGGTGTCGGCATTCAGACTAATTAAGAACCCCACACATATCGCTATTGTAATTAAACCAATAATTGCACTTTTTCTCATGATGCTAATAAAAATTTAGAATGATACAAAGATAAAAAATATAAGTACCTAAAGTCTTTTGGGGCCGTGCAAATCACTTTGATGACGATTTATTGATAGTTCTCTGACAAAAACACTAAGATTGAAGCAGTTCCTTCCGGAAAAACAAAATATTTTTATGTTTTCAGGTACTCAGTTTTGATGAATTCCGGCATTTCCCTACGGAGTTTTAGCACTTTTGGCCTGGAGATTTTCCGGATATAGCTATCCCATAAATTACGTTTATAGTAATCCTGGTGTTCCATTTCCGCCGGATAAATGATTTTAAAGGGGATCAACTCGGTAACCACCGGAATATTTCGATAAATTGTGGCTTCCAGCCGATCAATTACCCGCCGAATGGTCCGATATTCTTCCGGCGAACGAAAAAAAGCGATGGAACGATACTCCGTTCCCAGATCAGGCCCTTGTCCATCCACCTGCGTGGGGTCATGTGCATGAAAGAAAGCTTCACAAAGTTGCTCAAAAGAGATGATTTTTGGATCGTAATACACCTGCACAGCCTCTGCATGTCCTGCAGTTTTTGACATCACCTTCGCGTAATCCGGATTTGCAGTTGTTCCTCCGGAGTAACCACTGATCACTTTGTGTACGCCTTTTAACTCAATCATTCCCTCCTGTAATGCCCAGAAACAACCACCGGCAAAGGTAGCAAGTTGCTCTCCCGGTTTCGGAGCTCCGATCACCGCAAAACCATTCTTACTTTCCAGCTGCTGTGCAGCCGGACCTGAACTGCAGGCCAGCAGGAACATCAGCAACAAAACAAAGACGACTTTTGGTATCTGCATCATTAAAAATCCTCCAGATTGATCTATACAAGATACGTGAATCTATGGCAGGAAGATTTGCGGTTAACATAGTATGAAAAAAATATGACACAAAAAAAGAGGGCCGATAAGCAGCCCTCTTTTCGTATGATCATAAGGTATTCCCTATGGCCAGATACCAAGGTTCATATAAGAAATGGCAATTTTGTCGATTGAACCAACAAAAGCAGCAGTCCTTAACGTTTCAATACCAGGTTTAGTCATTAAAGTTTCTCTGATCTCATGGTAAGAGTGGATCATCGTATCTTCCAGTCCCGAGTTCACCAATTCTAACTCTGAAGCGCCTTTAACAATCATTAAGCGGTGTTCTGCAGGAATACTTTTACCGGTAAGGCTTTCCAGGGTATTGATCAGGTTTCTGTTAGAGTTCTCTGCATAACGGTTTTCCATACGGCCAAAAGCTACGTGAGAAAGATTTTTCAACCACTCAAAGTAAGATACGGTTACACCACCTGCATTACAGTACATATCAGGAATGATGATACCACCCATTTCAGTGAAGATTTCTTCTGCTTCCGGAGTACATGGTCCGTTGGCACCTTCCGCGATGATCTTCGCTTTGATATTTCTGATGTTATCTGAAGTGATCTGGTTTTCCAAAGCAGCAGGAACAAGGATATCACATGGTTGTTCCAGACCTTCCATAGAATTTTTAAATTCTGTAGCACCCGGAAAACCTAAGATAGATCCTGTTAATTTACGGTGTGCAAACACCTCATCAATATTTAAACCATCTGCATTATAGATCGCACCTTCAAACTCACAAAGACCTACGATCGTTGCACCGAATTCTGCTAAAAATTTTGCAGAATGGTAACCTACGTTACCTAATCCTTGTACGATGACTCTTTTGTCACCCAAACCAGCTTTAAAGCCAATTTTAGCCATATCTTCTGCTACACTAACGCATTCTCTGATGGCATAAGCCACCCCACGTCCGGTTGCTTCTTTACGTCCACGGATACCGTGTAAGGCAATTGGTTTTCCGGTTACACAACCCAAAGCATCTAACTGACCCGGGTTCATGGTCATATATGTATCAGCGATCCAGCTCATCTCACGTTCACCTGATCCATAATCAGGAGCAGGAACGTCAATACCAGGACCGATAAAATTCTTTTTAATTAATTCTGTCGTATAACGACGGGTGATGTTTTCCAACTCGCCAACCGTATAATTTTTGGTTGTGATTTTAATACCACCTTTAGCACCACCGAAAGGAACGTTGACAATAGCACACTTGTACGTCATTAAAGCCGCCAAAGCCATTACTTCATCTTCATTAACCATTTCGCTATAGCGAATACCACCTTTGGTAGGACTCATGTGATGAGAGTGCTCTACACGCCATGCATCGATAACCTCGAAACCATTTCCTCTACGGATAGGGAACTGAAAACGATAGACACTGTTACAAGCTTTAATTTGGGTTAACAGACCCTCTGGATGGGAAGTAAATTGGGCGGCATTGTCAAAATTCTTGCAGACATCTGCGAAAAAATTTGTGTCGTTTGCTGTATTAGCCATTATTTGTTATTTATGAATTGAATATAAGTTCGTATCCTAATTAGGTGCAAAATTGCATTAAAAAAAACCATTAATGCAAATCCGGAATCACTTAGTGTAACGGAAACACCACATCATAAAACAAGCAAAAACAGGGCCCAAACGATTTAAAATTAGATTTTAGCCGAAGTTTTCTTTTCTATTTTTTTTAATCTTTTTTCTATCGTAAATAGAAACAAAAGCAAGCCCAGTAAGATTACCAGTACACATGCCACCACAACGTATATTTTACCCGATGCATATAGGCTATCCGTAATTGCTGAACCTTGCCCCTGAGCAAACAATTGCATCGTGATCATGAACATTAAAAAGGTTGCTGTAATTTTTTTCATGAGTATCTTTTTTTTCAGTGAATTGAAGCGACCATTAGCTTTGTTTGTTTTTTGTAAACACGCTGCTGATGACGGTTTCATCTAGTATATATTATGTTCAATGGTGAGGAATCCTGTAGGAGATTTTAGGTGCTTCATCTAATATCTTTTTTAGCGATGTTCTTTTTCAAGGGTACGAACGCGGTAAAGGATGGTGTAAATCCAACACCCGATCAGGATCCAGCCCAGACAGGCAGGATAAAAAACCATTCTCATCCGGCTATCCAGATCATAAGCATTAAAACCAGGGTTCCCCCCGTCGCCCGGATGTAGGGAATCAGCCATTCTTGGAAGCACAAAAAGCAACACGACCATGATTGGAAAAGCAAAGATGTTATAGATCGCAGAAATCTTTGCTCGTTTCTGTTCTTCATCAATCGCATTGCGAAGTACGAGGTAAGCAAAATACAACAAAATGGCGATGGCCGCGAAGTTCTGTTTAACATCAAAGCTCCAGGCCTGCCCCCAGGCAAACCTTGCCCAGATCATTCCGGTAGAAAGACCTAAGATACCAAAGATCACCCCCGCGTTAACGCTCTCTACCGCCTTAATGTCATCCTGCGGATTACTGCTGCTCAGGTATTTGACACTATAAAAAACCGAAGTACTAAACAATACAATCATACTGAACCACATCGGAACGTGAAAGTACAGGTTTCTAATGCTTTCGCGTATGATAGGTAAATCAGGTGTTTTAATCAAAAAACCTGCAATTGTTGAATAAGTCACCAACACTGCTCCTAATATTTTCCACCAGCTCTTATACATTGATCTAAAAATTTAATGCTTTCAATTTTAATAAGCGCCAAATGTAAAGAGAAATTTGTCTACTTCTTTATAATTAAGCCAATAAACAGAAGCCCTTTAAAATTCAAACAGACATAAATGACGATGAAATTACCAGATCTATCAGGATTAGCAATTTCTATCCAAGAAAAGATTCGCATTATAAACGAATAAACGTCACAAAAAAGTTGCAAAATTAAATTCCATTGATTTAACTCAATATGAGCCATAAACATACTAATCATGAAAATAGTCACTCATAAATCACTTAAAATATTTTAAAACTATACACACAATGATTATATTAAACTATTAATTACAAAAAACGTACTGATAAAAAATAAACAACCCTGAATATCTTTTAAAGATTTTAACAGCCAGGTCCCTATTTGCTTTTTCTGCCGCAGAATACTTTCAGATGCTAAAATTAATATCACAAGTCTTTTCAATTGTTTATTCAGCTTTTCGACAATAAAAAACTACAGACCAGGCTGCACTCCTGGATAACAAAGCAATACATTAACTAACCAAATTTAATCTTATGTTAAAACTGAAAAACGCTCAATCCCTGAGCAGAACCGACATGAAAAATCTAGTAGGCGGCACAAATGACGATGCTTCCAGAGCCCTTTGCCCTGACTTCTGCTTTTTGGATGAAAACACCGGAGAGCGCTCCAAACAGTGCGTATCCTATGTCTGCAACCGCACTATGATTGCCTACAAATGTGTTTAACGGGAACGGTTAACTCAAATTCCATCCTTAAATGTTGAAGAAAAAGCCCTGCTGATGAGCAGGGCTCAGCATAGAAAAACGCTTAGCAATATCAATAAATCTCAGAACTCATGTTAAATTTTAAAAACACCAAACCATTAAGCAGGGCCGACATGAAAGCAGTCCTTGGTGGTGCTCAAACTGCCGGATTTGCCTGCTTTAACTATTGTTTCGAAAACCCTGGAGGACCAACAGGCTGTGGCCCCGGACAAGATTGCCTCATTTACTATTGCGGTCCGGATCATCAGGAAAACTATGGATATGAATGCAGATAAGCTAACCTTCTAACCAAAACCAATCTTATGTTAAACTGAAAAAAGCTCAATCCCTGAGCAGAACCGACATGAAAAACCTTTTGGGAGGCACAGACCACAATTCATCAAGGATGAATTGCGATGATCAGTGCGATTACGACCCTGATGCAGGGACACGCATCTGCAACGACGGCAAACATTGCATCCCATACAATTGCCCGGGACAGCCCGAAATCACCAGCTATAAATGCGTATAACCTAAAACACAACAATTATCAGCACTAAAAGAATAGGAATACAGATCAATCATACCCTAAATCTAAATTTATGCTAAAATTCAAAAACGCTCAACCCTTGAGCAGAACCGAAATGAAAAGCCTTACGGGCGGCACAAACAATGCTTTGAAACCGATATGCGCTGTCCTTTGCCGGGTTGATGGAGACTGCGCCATAGGCCAATCCTGCGAATCCTTTCCATGCGTGCTTCATGGAGAACCGACCCTGGGATTTAAATGTGCCTTCCCATCCTGATCAACCCAGTACCCCATCCCTGCTCTTAAATCAACCTTAATTTATAACTAAACTTAAACTTTATGCTTAACCTTAAAAACGCTCAGACACTGAGCAGAACTGACATGAAAAAATTCACAGGAGGCCTTAACGACGATAGCGCAAGAAGACCTTGCTTATCCGATTGCTTCTATGATCCAAACAACTGGAATACCTGTCTAAATGGTGGAGATTGCCAAATTTATTATTGCGGACCCAATCACGATAGAGATTTCGGCTACAAATGTCAGTAACCCATCGATCAACTCAAATGCAGCCGGAACTTAAAGTTCCGGCTGCAAATGTAAAGATCAAGGATTAGCTCTACATCAAAACAAAACCCTTCGAACTCAATCTTATCTTAAAAAATAATTTTAAACAAATGGAAAACAGAAAATTAAGCAGAAATGAGCTAAAAAAAATCACTGGCGGAACAAGGCCGGCAAACTGTCCTTATGTATGCACTCATCGCATCAATGGACAAATACGCATTGGTTGTCCCCCTTACGAGGAATGCGTAACCTATAGCTGTGACCCTACCTATATCGGCGAAAGTTGCCGACCGCTTTAAAAACCAATTTCCATCTCTAAATCCATTTTTACAGTAAAGAAAAAGCCAGTTGCTAAGCAGAAATGAACTAAAAAAAGCAACCGGCAGCAACCACAATAGCAGCAGTTACCCAAACCTGTAAGTAAGAAATTAAATTTCAACCTTATGCTAAAAAAGAATGTAAACGGTTCCGATCTCAAAAGATTAAGCCGAAATGATCTCAAAAAGATAAAAGGTGGCCTAAGACCACCAGGCTGCGACCTCGGATGCAGCTATCGCATCAACAATGGCCCATTACGAAAAGGCTGCCCTCCCACTGAACAATGTGTTCCCTACACCTGCAGTGACGGCATCAGCATAGGCCGCAGTTGTCAACCTTAATAAAAACCCATTTCATAAATCTTAAAATCATGCTAGAAAACAATTTAGACAAACAAGTAAAAAGACTAAGCAGAAATGAACTCAAAGGAGTGACTGGTGGAAACATTTTCAATCCGTTTTGTCCTCAGGAATGTACTTATCAGGACGACAATACGCCATTAATGTTAGGTTGCCCCAGCCATATGGATTGCGTACCATTCAGCTGTGGCGGACCAGGCGAATACGGATTTCATTGCGCATAGTAACAATTCATTCATCTAAACTCAATCCTTATGTTAAAAAACAATTTAGAAAAACAAGGAAAAAAATTAAACAGAAATGAACTCAAAGGAGTAACGGGTGGAATCAAATTCGATCCAAACTGCCCGATAACATGTACCTACCAGGAGCCAGGAGGCATGGAGATGTTTGGCTGCCCTTCACACATGGATTGTATTGCATTTCCCTGTGGCGGACCAGACGAATACGGATATCGTTGCGGGTAATTCAATTCACTTACCTAAAACCAACGATCATGTTGAAAAATAACTCCAGTAAACAAGGCAAAAAACTAAACAGGAATGAACTCAAACAGGTAACAGGCGGAATCAAATTCGATCAGGATTGCCCTCTTTCATGCACCTACCAACAACCTGGAGGCATGCTGATGGATGGTTGTCCCAGCAATATGGATTGCGTACCATTTCTCTGTGCCGGACCAGATGAAGAATATGGAGTTCACTGTGTATAAACTAATTCAAAACTAAAAATTATGAAATCCCTGAAATTAAACAACACTGCTAAATTGAGCAGAAATGAGTTAAAAAACATCATCGGCGGAACCCGGGAAACCCAGCTCCTTGCCTGCCCGTTAAAATGCGTATACGAATCATTTGGAGGAGGCCCTGGCTGCAGGCCAGATCAGGAATGCCAGCTGGTCAGATGCTCGTCAGAGCAATACGGCACCAGATGTGTCGCTGCATAAGAAAACCGAAAACGGGATGCCTGAAAGCCTCCCGTTTTTTTTAGACTATCCCCCAGTCCTTTCTCTCCTTCCTCCCTTCTCCTTCCCTTGAACTCCCCCCAATCACACATGAACCATGTTAGCGATAGATCGCAATACTTCATAAACAAACAAATGTCACAAAAAAGTTGCAAAATAAAATACCATCAATTTAACTCATTGTAAGCCAAAAACACACCAAAAATGAAAATAGTCACGCCAAAATCAAATTAAATATTTTACAACTATATAAATAATAATTATATTAAACTATTAATTACAAATAACGTACTGATAAAAAAATAAACAGCATTGAATATCTTTTAAAGATTTTTAAAACTCCGATTCCTGTTTCCATTTTCTGCCGCAGAATACTTTCAGATGCTCAAATTAATGCAATAAGTCTTTTCAATAGTTCATTCTGCTTTTCGATGATAAAACTACAGGCCCGGCTGCAGCCCGGGACAACAAAGCAATACATTAACTAACCAAATTTAATCTTATGTTAAAACTAAAAAACGCTCAATCGCTGAGCAGAACCGACATGAAAAATTTAATGGGCGGCATGAATGACAATGCCGCAAGACCTTATTGTACCGATGCCTGCATGACAGATATGCACACCGGTGAACACTATTGTCCGGGAGACATGTACTGTCAAATCTATGTTTGTTATGCCGGAGTGCCGACTACTTATAGCTACAAATGTGTTTAAAGAAACGTGCATACGAATCAATTAATCTTACCCTAAATCTAATGCGATGTTAAAACTCAAAAATGCTCAGGCACTAAACAGAGCAGAGATGAAAAATCTCACAGGAGGCAACCTGACTTCCGGAAAAATCCGCTGTATGCAGGAATGCCTCGTGGATGCCGAGACCAATCAAGGCTTCTGTTTCGATGGAAGACCATGTAATATCTATTACTGTGGCCCTGATCCTGAAAAGGACTTTGGCTATAAATGTTATTAATTAACCATTCATCCTAAAATCAACCCTAATGTTAAAATTTAAAAACGCTCAGACATTGAGCAGAACCGAAATGAAAAAACTCATGGGAGGCCATGACGAAAATGCAGCCAGATACATCTGTGAAAACTGGTGCACAAACAATTCCGACTGTGATGCTGGCACTTGCCGTATTTATCGTTGTGGCTCCCAACCAAAGGACACCGGATACAAATGCCAATAATCACGCTTCAATTACCCTAAATCAAATGAGATGTTAAACAACAATTCCAATCCGAAAGGACATCAAAAACTGGACAGAAATGCCCTTAAAAAAGTGACCGGCGGAGGTCGTATCGACAGCTGTCCCGGAAATTGCACACATCGCGTAGGAAGCGTACTCGTTCCTGGCTGTCTTCCTGATCAGCAGTGTTTGGGTTATTTGTGCAGTAATGGCTGGTGGGCCTCTGTATGTGGTTAAATATTAACTTACTTACCTAAATTCATGTTAAAAAACACCTTAAAACTACAAGAAAATCAAAGGCTAAACAGAAATGAGCTTAAAGGAATAACAGGCGGGGATAAAAACTTCAACTGCCCTATGTTCTGCAGTCATTATGTAGATGGGGCCGAGACAATCGGCTGCCCTGATGACCAGTTATGCGACCGACATCCCTGCGGCATCAATGATTATAAGTACCAGTGCGGGGAAGCATAAGATTACAATACTAAACTACTTTTTCATTTAAACCTTAAATTATGTTATCTCAAAAATTCAAAAACATCGCTAAACTTAGCAGAAACGATTTAAAAAATGTGACCGGCGGAAATGACCAGGGAAAAACCGGATCGTACTGTCCTGTTAAATGTGATGACGTGGACCATACAAATGCGGAAGGCAGTGGCAAGTCCTGCCCGGCGAACATGCGTTGCCAATGGGAGTTCTGTGGTGAAAACACCCTCACGAGTCGTTGCGTAGCAGTTTATTAAAAAAACCAATGGGAAAGGCCTATGAACACATAGCCCTTCCCTTTTTAGAAATAAAAACTTTATTAATAAAACTGCTTAACGGTCTCTATCTCTCCACACGTTTCATCCACAAACAGATAAGCGAAACCATTGTCTCGAAACAGCTGACAATCTTTAATTTCAAACTGTCCTAAAAAGAATAAAGGCTTATCCTTTTTTATCATCCATTGAGGGCTCTGAATCCACTTTGGTGTTTTTGTATGATAGCGGAACAACTCATTAAAGCGCAATTTAATTGCTTGTTTTATTTCCGCCTTCCCCCTTAGCCCTTCTGCTGCAGGCAAGATGTATTTTTCAACAAACACCATATCTGCATCTATGTATTTGGGCTGTGTTTCCAGCATCAGGGAATGACGTTCTTCATAGCCTTTATACACATAAAAAGAGACCCCTTTTTTTGTCAGAAATAACTGAATCAACCCCTGCGCATCATAACACCCTACGATTGTTTTAAGATTAAGTTCCGCCAGATACAGGAAAGGAGTAGTATCCGAGATATAAGTTCCGCTCCAATTCAATGAATCATCCGACAACAATACTTCCAGTCTGGGATTTTCAGAAAGTGCAAGCTCCAGTTCGGATCCACTGACTTTTCCTTCCACAAATTCTTTAAAAAAATTAAGCGCTTCCTGCATTGCTAAAATTTATGATTAAACACCGGTTGGCAAAATACGATTCCTTTCCGGCATTGTTAATCTCTCCAGAGGTAAGGAAACAGGATCAGCGAAACCGCCATCACCAGCGCATTGATGATCAGCAGAATCCCAATTTCATCCATACTCACACTCCTATCCAGCCCGTCTATGGCGTTTTTTGTCAGCTTGATCAATACAATCAAGACAGGTATAATCACCGGAAAACTTAGAATTGCCATGAGCATCCCGCCATTTCCCGCTTTAGAAGCAATGGCAGAGACCATCGTAAATATCGTAGAAAAGCTTAAACTTCCCAACAAGGTAGCGACAATGTATAAACCCAGATCTTCGGGCACATAATTAAACACAAGGGTATAAAAACCCAGCGCAATAACCGTCAGCAACATCATCAGCAACACATTATAAATCGTCTTTGAAATGATCAGCGCCAGCGGACTCGCTATCGTATAAATGTACAGCTGCCTGCCTTTACTTTCCTGGAGAAAGCTTTTTGAAACTGCATTGATGGAAGCAAATAACATGATGATCCAGAATAAAGCATTCCAGGTGATCTTCTCTACACTTACAAAAGACAAATAGCAGACAAAAACAGTGGACACCACATATAAAAGAACGCCATTTAAAGCATATTTAGAACGCCATTCCAGCAGCAACTCTTTCTTAATTAAAAACTTTACCTGATCTATTAAATTCATGCAGCCACAAAGATAATTCTTAATCCCCTATCTTTTATCTTTGTAAATTAAATATCCATAATATTGTATTCCTATGAATATTCAGTATTGCAGTATTTTACAAAGTCCGCTTGGCCCTATCAGCATCATTGCTGATGAGCAGTTTGTACAGGCAATCACCTTCAAGGAAAATCTCATCACTGAGCCGCAGGAGAATGAGGTCACAAAACTGGCTGTTTCGCAATTAACGGCTTATTTTGAAGGGAACTTAAAGACGTTTACCTTACCCATTAAACAAACCGGAACAGCATTCCAGCAAGAAGTCTGGTCTGCCCTGCTTACCATAGATTACGGGGTAACCAGGTCTTACCTGCAAATGGCAAAGCAGATGAACAATGTGTTGGCCATAAGGGCGATGGCCGCAGCGAATGGAAAGAATAACCTTGCCATTGTTGTACCTTGTCACAGGGTGATCGGAAGTGATGGCACTTTAGTCGGTTATGCCGGATCGCTCTGGCGCAAGAAATGGTTGCTGGACCATGAACGGGAAGTTAGTCAGCAGGGACAAATGACCTTAAAATTCTAAACACATGAACCAATACCTCGACATCATACTAAGAAGCCTTGCCGTCTACGCGTTTATGCTGATTGCCATCCGTTTAACCGGAAAAAAGGAACTCTCCCAGCTAAACACGACCGATGTGGTATTGATCTTACTCATCAGTAATGCCGTTCAGAATGCCATGGTAGGCAACAACACCAGTCTGCTGGGAGGCTTGGTTGCTGCCGCAGTCCTGTTTGCCCTGAATTACGCCCTAAAAAAGCTGATGTTCAAAAGTAAAAAGTTTAGGGAACTCGTCTCGGAAAAGCCAGAAATCCTGATCCACAATGGGAACCTCGATTTCGCTACACTCGCTAAGCTGGACATCAGTAATGAAGAACTACGCGAAGCAATGAGGGAGCATGGGGTAGAGAAATACAAAGATGTAAAACTGGCCATGTTTGAAACAGACGGCAATATCAGCATCATTACCGGCTCGGGAGACCTGAAGCAAACCCAATACAAGCGCAAAAAGAAGCACAAATCTCTGGGCTCACTGAATTAAAAACAGTACTTCCTGCCTAAAAAACAGCACAAAAAAATTCCGGAACCGATTAAACCCAGGCGATCCGAAGAAAGCGAAGGAACAACCCGTTCCGGAAAGATATTTATACAGCTATACTGTCGCTTCGGCAGGCACCGCAGCACTCACTACAGCCACCTTAGGCCTTCTTACCGTAACTAAAATAAACGCACCTGCAAGGATCACATACCAACCCCATTTATATTTCACCATTCCTGCTGCCAGGTTCACCAGCTTTTTGAAATGTAGAAATCCAAAGGAACCATGAGCCTTGAAATAAATACCTACCAAAGTAATCGCCACCAATGCAATCCCTGCCCATCCGGCAAATTTGATCAGTCCGGCTTTTTGAGTAAAAGCGCCCAATAACCCAATCGCTACCACCACATAAAACGTGATCGCTAAGGTCTGATCCAGATCAAAATAATTCCAGTTGCCTATAATTGGAATGCGAAGCAAAGGACAGATTCCGCCAATTGCCATAATCACCGCACCTATAATTCCCTGAGCTCTCATCACTTATTGTTGTGTATTGATGCCCATTTTATCGGCAAAATGCGCACAGTAATCACGCAGATCTTCGATGATTAACTTCTCTCCGGTAGCTTTAAGGAAGCTATCCCCCATGGTTTGCAAAGTTTCATAAAAGAACCTTTTCATTTCATCAACAGGCATGTCTTTAGTCCATAAGTCAATGCGCATAGAGTTCTTATAATTATGGTCCCAAAGGGCCAACATCATTGACTTTACAGGCACCTGCTCCTGACTTTTCGAGTCTGTAGATTCCCAAAGGATATTGTCAGGTACATTGTTATCATCTAACTGCACCGTAATTTTAATTTCTGCTTGTTTCATTTAATATATGCTGACTTTTATAATAAAAACTAAGATGATGGTGAAAACAATAAAGGCACATTCTATTGCCCATATTTTTTTCAACTCTGGAATAAACTTCCGGAAAATCTGATCGGAGATAAAAGAAACCAGGACAATTAAAAAGCTAAACCACATTAAGATCCTAGACAGGTCAATTGTCTTTTCTGATGGCGCAGGCGATTTTTCCAACATCATCAGCACCGCAATCACCAGAAAGATCGCGGATACAATATTAAGCGGTGTCAGTTTTACTTTCAATTCCTCAGTTCTTTATTTCCTTTTTTTGAATTTCTTTGACTTCCAGGAAGGAGTTTTGTTTTTGTTCTTCTCCCTTTCTGCCGCAGCAATCGATGCCGCATGTTTTTTCTCATGGAAAGCTCCTTTAAAATCAGGATCATCCTTACGTTTCTGGTCGTCAATAGCCCTGGCAATGGCCTGACGTTCTTCATAAGGAGTTTCTTCCACAAAAACTTCCGTCGGCAAAGGTACTACAGGAATCTCCTGTCTGATTAACTTTTGTATTTTCTCAATGTAATATTTTTCCGCAGGTGTGAAAAAAGTAAGGGCATCACCTTTCGCATAAGCACGGCCGGTACGTCCGATTCTATGAACATAATCTTCGATAATGATCGGCACATCGAAATTGATCACATGACTTACTTCAGAAACATCAATTCCACGGGAAGCCACATCTGTAGCCACCAATACCCTGACATTTCCTTCTTTAAAGCTATTGATCGAGTTAATCCTGGTATTCTGTCCTTTATTCGCATGGATTACCCTTACTGCTTCTGCACCGAATTTACGTTCGATAAAGCTAAAGATGTTATCCGCTACGGTTTTGGTCTTACAGAAAATGATCAGTCTTTTAAACTCCTCATCATTTTTCAGCAGGTGCTGCAAAAGATTGATCTTTGTTTTTAAATTGGGCACCTCATACAGTGTTTGCGTAACCGTCTGCGCAGGTGTAGCCTGTAAGCCCACCTCGATAATGGTAGGATGCTTCAGAAAATCTCCTGCAATCTTTTGTACCAGATCACTCATCGTTGCAGAAAACAACAGGTTCTGACGTCTGCGGGGAACCACTTCCAAAATGCGGTGAATCGAACCGATAAAGCCCATATCCATCATTTTATCCGCCTCATCTAAAACCAGGAATTTCAAATACTGGGTGTTGATGTGTCCTGCAAGATAAATATCCAGGAATCTTCCGGGAGTGGCAACAATAATATCGACACCCGCTTTGATCTGTTCAATTTGTGTTTTCGGACCAAGACCACCATAAACCACTACGGTACGGAGGTCTGTATATTTTGAGAAAATCTTGATATGTTCAGTAATCTGCATCGCCAGCTCTCTTGTCGGAGCCAGGATTAAGGCACGGGCAGCATCTCCCTGTGCATATTTTAATTGCATTAAGATCGGCAAAACATAGGCTGCTGTCTTTCCTGTTCCGGTTTCAGCAATGCCGAAGATGTCCTGTCCTGATAAAACAGGCGCAATTGCTTTTTCTTGTATTGGGGTGGCATGAGTAAACCCGGCATCAGCTACAGCATTTAAAATCTGGCGATTAAGGTTAAACTCTTCAAATGTTTTGGGCATTTTGCAAATATACTATTATTTACAGGATCAGTAATTACATTTTTACAGAACCTTCTTTAAAGCCCTGATCATGTCCTCTGCATGGGTAACCTCCTTGACCACCACCCAGCTTCTTACGTCTTTTAAAATTTCAGCAACCGGAACTACTGGTTTCCCTGCCGTGTTTTGCTGTGCCTGAGCGCAAAATCCAATAAACAACAACAGTATTACTCCTGAAAACACAATGTTTCTTCTCATTTTTGATTCTTATCTTTCAGTTTAAATCTATCCATAACAATCTACAAATAAAACCAGTACTTTTATACAACGATAACATTACTTAGGTATAAATATATAATGATGAAAAAGAATATCCTCAGACTGCTGACCATTGGTCTTCCGGTTACCCTTGCACTAATCATCACGACCAACACCGCTTTACATGCTCAGGAACTGTATATGCCAAGAAACATTAAAGCAGCTTACGATAAAGGAAGCCGTTCTAAGGATGGCAAACCAGGAAAACAATACTGGCAAAACAAGGGAAAATATGACCTGCATATCCAGGTAAATCCCGACACTAAGCTTGTGGAAGGAACAGAGACGATAAAATACACCAATAATAGTCCGGATACCCTGCGGCAGGTCGCCATCCGGTTTGTCAACAACCTCCATAAACCTGAGGCACCAAGATCGGGTTATGTCAGCAAAGATTTCCTGACCTCCGGACTGGACATCAAATCATTTGAAGTAGATGGTCAACGCTATTCGCTAAACACCAAAGATTGGGGTACTGTAGAAGATGTGCCATTGAAAACGGCACTTAATCCCGGACAAACGGCAGTTTTTAACATCAGCTGGGCTTACCCCCTATCCAAAGAAAGCGGAAGAGAGGGGCAACTGGACAGCACAACCTTCTTCGTTGCCTATGCTTTCCCAAGAATCTCTGTATATGACGATTACAATGGCTGGGATCAAATCCCGCATACCGACCGTGCCGAATTTTACAATGATTTTAACGATTACCAGTTAACCGTTAAGGCTCCGAAAAACTATGTCGTATGGGCTACCGGCGATCTTCAGAATCCAGATGAAGTGCTGCAACCTGATTATGCAGCGCGGTTAAAAAAATCCTACAACAGCGAAGACATCATTGCAATTGCAAACGCAGAAGAGATGTCCAAAGGACTGGTGACCCAACAGAACGAATGGAACAGCTGGAAATTCATAGCCAATCACATTACCGATATGACCTTCTCCCTGAGTAATCATTACCTCTGGGATGCAGGAAGCGTGATTGTGGACCCAAAAACAAACAGAAGGGCAAGCGTTCAATCGGCTTACGATGCCAAAGCAAAAGACTTTGCACAGGCAACCGCCTGGTCTAAACAAGCCTTACACTGGTTTTCGAACAACTGGCCGGGGATTCCCTATCCTTTCTCAAAGATGACCGCCGTTCAGGGCTTTGCCGACATGGAATATCCAATGATGGTAAACGATTCCAGTACACCGGATATGGAATTCTCCCAATTTGTACTGAACCACGAAATCGCACATACCTATTTTCCTTTTTATATGGGGACCAATGAAACCCGTTACGCACATATGGATGAAGGCTGGGCAACGACCTTGGAATACCTCATTGGCATCGAACAACTCGGAAAAAAGAAAGCGGACAACAACTATAAGACGTTCCGGGTGAACAGGTGGATCTTTGACCCTTCGACAGAACAAGATCAACCCATCATTTCTTTGTCTACCCAGGTTTCCGGAGTAGGCTATGGCAATAATGCCTATGTGAAACCCTCTCTGGCTTACCTCGCATTAAAAGACATGCTTGGCGATGTGGCTTTCAAAAAATACCTGCATGCCTACATGGACCGCTGGAATGGGAAACATCCAATTCCATGGGATTTTTTCTATACCCTGAATAATGTTTCCGGACAAAGCCTGAACTGGTACTGGAACAACTGGTTTTTCAGCAACAATTATATCGACCTGAGCATCACCAAAGTAACGAACAAAGGCCTGGCTTATCAGCTTGCGCTCCGCAATACCGGAGGCTTTGCCGTCCCTTTTGATGTGATTCTTACTTATAAAGACGGATCTACCGAGCTTTTCCACCAGACACCTGCCTTATGGAAAACCAATCAGAAAGCAGCAATAGTTTCCCTGAATGCGAAGAAGGCAGTATCGAAAATCGATATAAACGGAGGATTATTTGTAGATGCAAATGCCGGAGATAATACCTGGAAAAGCAAATAACAATTTTTTTATTTAAGTTTGAGGTCATGAACACCATTCTGATAAAAGCGGCCTCAGTGGTTAACGAAGGCCAAATCTTTGTTGCTGACGTACTCATTAAAGACGGATTTATTGAAAAAATCGCCCCGAATATCCAGGCGGAAGGCGCAAAAGAAATTAATGCGGAGGGCTTACACCTCTTTCCGGGTATGATCGACGACCAGGTCCATTTCAGGGAACCAGGTTTAACAGATAAAGCAGACATCTTTACTGAAAGCATGGCTGCAGTAGCCGGAGGAATTACCTCCTGGATGGAAATGCCGAATACTGTACCCAATACCCTGACACAGGAATTGCTGGCCGACAAATACCGGATTGCTTCTGAAGTTTCATTGGCCAATTACTCCTTTTTCATGGGAGCTTCCAATGACAACCTGGGAGAAGTCTTAAAAACAGACCCCAAAAATGTTTGCGGAATTAAAGTCTTCATGGGTTCTTCTACCGGAAACATGCTGGTTGACAATGAGAAAGTATTGGAAAACATTTTCAAAGATGCCCCAATGCTGGTTGCCACCCATTGCGAAGATGAAAAAACCATCCGGGAGAACATGGCCGCTTACAAAGAAAAATACGGAGACAACATCACGATAGACATGCACCCACTCATCAGAAGTGCAGAAGCTTGCTACCTCTCGTCATCGATGGCTGTTGAACTTGCTAAAAAATACGATACCCGTTTGCACATCCTTCACATCTCTACTGCCAGGGAAGTAGCCCTTTTTGATGCGGTTACTCCATTAAAAGACAAGAGAATTACCGCAGAAGCCTGTATCCATCACCTTTGGTTTGATGATCAGGATTATGCAGCTAAAGGCAACTGGATCAAATGGAACCCGGCTGTAAAAACAGCACAGGATAAAGACGCGATATTAAAGGGCGTATTGGATGGTCATATTGACATCATTGCAACCGATCATGCCCCACATACCATTGCAGAAAAAGAGCAACCTTACCTGAAAGCCCCTTCCGGAGGCCCATTGGTACAACATGCCTTATCGGCTTTACTGGAGATGTACCATCAAAAGAAAATTACACTGGAACAGATTGCTGAAAAAACAGCACACAATGTGGCCACTTGCTTCAACGTCGATAAAAGAGGATTTATCAGAGAAGGCTATTGGGCAGATCTGGTACTGGTTCACCTAAACGACCCCGTTAAAGTGACCAGGGCAAACCTATGGTACAAATGCGGATGGTCTCCTTTTGAGGGACAAACCTTCCAGGCTGAAATTACCCATACCTTCGTTTCCGGAAACCTGGCTTATCAAAAAGGGAAATTCATGACCGATGCGATTGGTAAAAGACTAAATTTCAATAGATAATGACATTAAAGGACAAACCAGGGATTAAACAGTTTGTCCTGTTGTTCCTCCTGTCGGGATTGGTATTTCTTGCCGGGATGAACAGCTCATTTATAGAAAATTTTTATTCTGATGGTTTCTATCAGGTCATCTCTGTTGTCCAGCGTTTTCTCAGCTCCATCTTCCCTTTTGCCCTTGGAGATTTCCTGTACCTTCTTCTGGTACTTTATGCATTGAGGAGCATCTATCTGTTCTTCAGAAAACTTTCTCAAAAGAAATTAAAATCCGAAGACCGGATCAGGATTCCTTTGCAGCTGCTGAATTTCTTTTTAATCTTATACCTGATTTTTAAAATCCTGTGGGGACTGAATTATTCACGTCCATCTATTTCCAAACGATTGGGAATTCCGGACGAAAAATACACCACCACAGAACTCGTTCTGCTGGGGGAGTATTTCATCGATAAGCTGAATGCACTTCAACACCTGAAAAAAGAAAACTACAACATTGATGAGCTGGAAAGTAAAGCAAAAGAGGCTTACGATCTGATGAAAAAAACAAACGCATTTTTTCAATACCGCAGCCCCTCAGTGAAAGCCGTCTTAAACAGCTGGATCGTCACCAAAATTGGCATTGAAGGCTATTACAATCCTTTGTCCGGAGAAGCAAATGTAAATATGAGACTGCCGGCGGTATCATTGCCTTTCGTTACCTGTCATGAAATTGCGCACCAGCTGGGCATAGGAAGAGAAGATGAAGCCAACCTGATCGGGTATTTAACAGCCATTCACAGCAAGGATGAAAATTTCCGTTATTCTGCTGCTTATAACATGCTGAGGAGCATTTTATTTGAGATCAGAATCAAATCTCCTGAAGATTACCAACGCCTGTATGCCAGCATCAATCCCGAAACCATTAAAGATTTCAAAACCGAAAGGGCCTTCTGGCAGAAATACAATAGCGATATGTATGGTTATATGGGCGTCGCTCTGGATGGTTTTCTAAAACTCAACAACCAGTCTAAAGGTACAGACAGCTATCAGGACATCGTCATCTGGTTGTATAATATCCATAAAAAGGAATTGATGCACAAAAAACCTTAAAACATTCCTAAATTTGCCGGACTATGGCAAAGATATCCATTAACCTGGCAACAGGCTCCCTGCAACAAGAAGAAATCATCGTCGGTATTGACCTTGGTACCACCAATAGTCTGGTGGCCTTTATTAACCCGGACAAAAACCCACAGGTGATTAATGATACCGGAAAGGGCTTATTGGTTCCTTCAGTGGTGCATTTTAATGCCAAAGGAGATGCGCTGGTAGGAAATGAAGCCAAAGAATTTTTAATTACCGACCCTGCAAATACCATCTTTTCTGTAAAAAGATTGCTGGGCAGGTCTTATAAAGATGTGGCCAGTCACCAGGATACCTTTTCTTATAAAATCATTGATGATGAAAATGATTCACTGGTAAAAATTAAAGCTGGTGATAAATTTTATACCCCTATAGAGCTTTCTGCGGAGATTCTTAAAGAATTGAAGGCAAGGGCTGAACATGCTTTAAAAACACCGGTAAACCGCGCCGTGATCACCGTTCCTGCTTATTTTAACGATAGCCAGCGGCAAGCAACGCGGGATGCAGGCAGGTTAGCAGGTCTTGATGTCTTGCGAATCGTAAACGAACCTACTGCAGCCAGTCTGGCCTACGGTCTGGGCCTTGATCCCAATCAACAGAAAACAATTGCCGTATATGACCTTGGAGGCGGAACCTTTGATGTGTCGATCTTATCCATACAAAACGGCATCTTTGAAGTGTTGTCCACCAATGGAAATACCTTTTTAGGGGGGGATGATTTTGACCGTTCCATTGTTCATTACTGGATAGAGAAAAATAAACTTGATGCAGCAACCCTGGCTCAGGATTCCGGATTAATGCAATCCCTGAGGTTAAAAGCAGAAGAAGCAAAAAAAGCACTGAGTAGCCAGAACCTGTTCAATGAGCAGATCGGCGACATCTGGTGTACTTTAGATAAACAAACTTTTGAAGCGCTGATTGCACCGAAAGTAGCCGAAACCTTGAACTCCTGCAAACAGGCTTTAACGGATTCCAAACTTACCGTTGCAGAGATTGATGAAGTGGTGCTGGTTGGAGGTTCTACCCGGACTCCGTATGTAAAAGCACAGGTTGCTGAATTTTTTGGCCGCCCTCCTCATGATCAGATCAACCCGGATGAAGTGGTTGCCCTTGGTGCAGCCATTCAGGCAGATATCCTGGCCGGAAACCGCTCCGATATTCTTTTACTGGATGTTACCCCACTTTCCCTGGGTATTGAAACCATGGGCGGACTCATGGATGTGATCATTCCCAGAAATGCAAAAGTACCTACGAAAGCAGGAAGACAATATACCACCTCTATCGACGGACAGGTAAACATGAAAATCTCTGTCTTTCAGGGAGAGCGTGACCTGGTACAGGAGAATAGAAAATTAGCAGAATTTGACCTGAAAGGCATTCCTGCCATGCCTGCCGGATTACCGAAGGTAGACATCAACTTTATGCTCAACGCCGATGGCATCCTAACCGTTCAGGCGATAGAGTTAAGGTCAGGTGTAAAACAGGAGATTGACATTACACCAAGTTATGGCCTGACCGATGATACGGTAGAGAAAATGCTGATCGACAGCATTACTCATGCCAAGAGTGACGTGGCACAGCGCATGCTCATTGAGGCCAGAAGCGAGGGCGAGCAATTGGCCTATACCGCAGAACGTTTTATTGAAAAGCATGGCAGCTTCCTGACAACAGCGGAAATTGAAGCTACGAAAACACATATTGAAGCGCTTAAACTCGCTTTAGCGAAGGCAGAAAAAGATGAGATTCTTAAGAAAGCCGATGAACTGAATGAATTTACCCGTCCATTTGCCGAGCGTGTGATGGATGTGGCGGTATCCTCCGCCATGAAAGGAAAAAGCATAGATAAATAACCACTCAATAGGTTCCTTTATATAGTTTTACAGAGATGAAGTATTTGCTGATCTCTGTAATGCTATGTGCCGGAACCTTTCTTTTTTGCTCCTGGGGATTCTACGCCCATAAACGGATCAACCATCTTGCTGTTTTTACGCTCCATAACGGCATCAATACTTTCTATAAGGCAAATATCAAATACCTTAGTGATCATTCCGTAGACGCCGACAAACGCCGCTATGCAGACTCTGCCGAGGCGCCAAGACATTACCTTGATGTAGAAGTCTATGAATCGAATATTGATAGCATTCCCAGGAGCTATAATGAGGCGCTAAAAAAATATGGTGCAGAGAAATTAAGCAATAACGGAACGCTGCCCTGGCAGATTCAAAAGTCTTATTATCAACTCGTCAACGCCTTTAAAAACAGGGATTCCATGAAGATACTGGTTTATTCTGCCTACCTCGGGCATTATGTTGCCGATGCACATGTGCCGCTTCATACCACACAAAACCACAACGGACAACTGAGCAATCAACATGGCATCCATGCTTTCTGGGAAAGCCGTTTACCGGAACTGTTTGCCGAAAAGTACAATTACAGGGTCGGCAAGGCGGAATATATAGAGGATCCACTTGGGAAGGCCTGGAAAATCATCAGTCATAGTCATGCCTTACTGGATAGTGTCCTGACCCTGGAAGCCAGGCTTAGTGCCAGCTTTCCTGCGTATAGAAAATATAGCTTTTCGAAAAGAAACCAACAAGTGATGAGACAATATTCTCTAGGTTATTCCAGGGCTTACCATGAACAGATGAACCATATGGTGGAAAGACAGATGCGTGCCGCAATCCTGGCTACAGGCTCCTATTGGTATTCGGCCTGGGTCGATGCCGGGCAACCGGTATTGCGCAACCTGATTCAAAAAAAAATGTCTTCCTCAGACCGGAAAAAGGTCGAGGAAGACAAAAGACGTTATGATAAAGGAAAGCTAATTGGCCGTGAACCTTAGCTTTCGATGATATCTTTAGGTTTAATCCTGCTTTTAATTGCTGCGTAGATCACCGGAGCGAAAGTAACGACGGCAATGGTGATGATGACAATAGAGAAGTTATCTCTGATCACCGGGATTTGCCCTAATAGAAAGCCTGCAAACAACAAACTACCGATCCAGCCAAGGCCGCCTACCACATTGTAATAAGTAAACCTGCCAAAAGGCATTTTTGCTACTCCGGCAACAAAAGGTGCAATTGTCCTGAAGATTGGAAGAAAACGGCTGAACATAATTGCTTTTCCACCGTGCTTCTCAAAGAATTCATGCGATTTATTGTAATATTCGAGTTTTAGAATCTTATTTCCTTCTTTAAAGACTTTCACGCCAAAGAAACTGCCGAGTCTGTAATTTAAACTGTTCCCCAGGATAGCGGCCGCACTTAACAGCAGGAACATGACCCAGATATCCAGGCCTGTGCCTCCTTTTGCGATGAGTGCACCTACTGCAAACAGCATAGAGTCGCCGGGTAAAAATGGAGTAACCACAAAACCGGTTTCAGCAAAAATAATTAAGAAAAGAATAAGATAAGTCCATGTTTTATAGTCACTTACCAGCTTTACTAAAGCTTTATCGGTGTGTAATATAAAATCTACCAGTTGTGAGAAAATTTCCAAGTTGTATAAATTAAGCCCAAAATTAAGAATATCATGGCAATAACCATGCTCTTTTTGATTTAGTAATGTAAATTTAATTAGCTGTGAATGAATAGGCTTTCAATTCCGTTGCTGCGCTTCCGCTAAGCCATATGGTATAAATCTTACCCGAGAGGATTCCCAGGTCGATTTCCGGATTGGTAGTTACGCCGGTTCCTGAAGCAATAAACTTAGTTCCAGGATCGACCTGAAAGTAGTTGGTACTGTTTGCAAAAGGGATTGCAGTAGCCAGATCTGTGCCCGTGCCCGTTTTTATGGAAATAGAATTATTCAGAAAACCATTCAAGTGAATAAACCTGACTTTAGCTTTTCCGGTGTTAGGAGCAGTAAGGTTATCCCCTATTCCCAGTAGTTCTGCTTTGTTTTCGGAATTTTTATACAGAAAAATCGAATAGCTTCCATCAATTGCAAGTGTTCCATTGATACCTGCCGTAGGTTCGGATGTTGCTTCATCAGCAAAGGTCAGGGATTGTGTTCCTGAGACTACCGGAAATAAAGCAGAAGCCTGTCCATAATTGACAACTCCCTCTCCAAACCGTTTACCATTCACATAAAAAGACTGTGCCGAAGAACCATATGCGGCATTGACATACCTCAATTTTGCTTCTCCAACAGGAACAGACTTAGGTTCCTTCAGGCAAGAGCTGATTAGGGTTACCAGTCCAATACAAATGACGGTCAGGGCTAAATTAATGCTTTTTGGGTAAGAGAACTTTTTTTCCATCGCAATAACAATTTAATTCACAAAGTATTTTACAAAAAGAAGGCTTGGTCAAAAACCAAGCCATTCCAATATATTTAATTTTAAATTTAGTTATAGTTATTCAGCATTACCGGCATCACCAACATCAATACGTCTTCATTTTCGTCGTTTGTTTGTGGGATCAGTAATCCTGCGCGGTTAGGTGTAGAAAGTTCCAATGTCACTTCTTCTCCACTCAGGTTGCTCAACATCTCGATTAAGAAACGCGCGTTGAAACCGATTTCCAAATCTTCACCTTCATATTGACAGCTTAGACGCTCATGTGCTTCATTGGCGAAATCTAAATCCTCAGAAGAGATGTTCAATTCACTGCCATTGATTTTTAAACGCACCTGATGTGTGGTTTTATTTGCGAAAATAACCACCCTACGCAAGGTATTTAAGAACAATGCACGGTCAATGATCAGTTTATTCGGGTTATTCGCAGGAATTACTGCTTCATAATCAGGATAGCGCTCATCGATTAGGCGACAAACCAGGTTGATGTTTTCAAATTTAAAGAAAGCACTTGTAGCATTGTAATCTACAGAAACATTCGCATCAGTAGAAGGAAGTGCTGCTTTCAATAAGGTCAATGCTTTTTTAGGAAGGATGAAAGAAGAAGCTTTATCTCCTTTGCTGTCCATTCTTCTATATCTTACCAGTTTGTGTGCATCAGTAGCCACAAAAGTAATGTGTTGTTCAGAAAGCTGGCAGTACACACCCGTCATTGCCGGGCGCAACTCATCACTGCTCACTGCAAAAATAGTTTTGGTGATTGCTTCCGTTAATACCGAAGCAGGTAAATTTACAGAAGAAGCATTTTCTACCGTTGGGATTTTAGGAAAATCATCGCCATTTTCTCCACTTAACTTATACTTACCATCACCGGCGCTGATTTCAATAGAAAAGGTATTGTCATCGATATTGAAAGAGATCGGCTGATCAGGAAGTGTTTTTAAAGTGTCTAAAAGTATTTTTGCCGGCACAGCTACTTTTCCGCCTTCTTTAGACTCCACCGGTAAGGAGGTGGTCATGCTGGTTTGTAAATCAGTGGCAGATATGGTTAAACTTCCGTCTTTAATCTCAAAGAGGAAATTTTCCAGTATTGGCAATACAGTACTACTGCTCGACGCACCGTTTACTGTTTGCAAATGTTTTAATAACGTTGATGTGGATACAATAAATCTCATAGTATGATCTTGTCAGTTCTCAAAAATATAAAAATTACCTTGCATACTTATGCTTACGGTAATAATGTTGAAAAATTGCGAACGATATTAACAATAATAAAGGCAAAGCCATATTGATCAATTGCCATTGCAGCTTTTCTGTACGCAGACGTACTTTATCCAATAACCTGATCTTAACCTCCTTATTACGCAAAGTAATTAAATTATCATCATTTGACAGGTAATCTGAAATATTTAACAACAATGCTTTATTTCCGTAGCTTTTTTGGGTATATCTGTCGAAACCTAAGGGAAATGCAGAACCATCTTTACTACTCAGCTGATTTTTGAAGACATCACCATCACCAATGACAATCATTTTGGTAGGCTTACTTTGCGGAGGAACCAGATAATTTCCGGTGATGCCTGCCGGAACTGCGCGGTTCAGGAATACAGAAGGGAAAGTTCCTTCAATTAATACCCCAAGACTTTGCGGTACACTGGCATAATCCCGCGGATCGGGTTGTTCAGCGACCATTTGCAGAGAAAGCAATTTCGGCACATTAAAAATCTTATTAAATGGAGAAGAATGTAAAATCACCGTCTTTTTCAGTCCCTTTACCCCGATGGTATCCACAGTACTGCTAAATTCACTTCTTACGGCATCGATGTTCTTGACCAGGTGATGTGCCGTATCCGGCATTAGCAATGGGTAATACACCCATGGTGCCAGTTCTATTTGTCCCTGTTGTCCCATGCTTAAGGGAATCTCTACACAATTCGCATCTGCGATCAGGTTGTAATTTACACGGGCACCATACATAAACAACATGTCGTCTATGTTTAGTTTTTTATTGAAAGCCAGTTGCTCGCCCGATCCCTTCAGACTGTCCAGATCGGCGCTCACCTGGTCTATCGTCCAGACTACCCGCCCCCCTTTCATGACAAAATAGTTGATCTTGTATTTTTCGGCCTCCGTAAATTCCTGCTGTGGTTTTGCAATGATCAGCACTTTCAATTTATCCAGCCCCGCAGCATCAATCGTATTCAGGTTTACCCGCCCTACTTCATAACTTTCTGAAAGGCTGTTGATGGCATCATTTAAAGACAGATCCGATAATTCTCCATTGCCTTCCGTAAAACCGATTCTGGGGTGTTCATTGCTCAACACTTTCTGAATCGCACCGGTAAACAGATATTCCAGGTTCTGAATCGAATTGTTGATGTTTTCCTCGTAGCTTCCTGCGGCATTCAGGTTTTGTAATAACCTTAGCGGAAGCTGATGACTCCCGGCCTCCAGCATCGCCATTGGAAAAACCATTTTTTGTGCAAAACCGGCGTCATTTTTAATGTTGACAGTAGTAGGTTCAATGCCCGACTGGTATAAGTTATTGATCACCGTATCCTGTTCTGCTACGGAAAGTCCGGAAATCGGATCTCTGAAAATCACTTTTATTTCTTTTCCTCCGTAGGCTTTATAATCGGCAAGCAGATCTCTGGTTGCATTTCTAAGCCGTTTAAAAGGAGCAGGCAGGTCACCATCTAAAAATACAGTAATCGTAATTGGCTGATTGATCTTCCCGAGGATGGTCTTTGATTTCTGTGTTAGCGTAAATCGCTTTTCTTTGGTGAAATCGATTCTGGTATATACGTATTGCGCAAGAACATTGATCAGGATTAAACCCATCGCAAAAGCGAAGATGCCCAGTAGTTTCTGTTTGTTGCCTACCATTTTCGCCCTCCGATCACAAGTTTAGTCAGCCCCAGGAATACCATAATGAAACTGAGAAAATAAATCAGATCACGGGTATCCAGTACGCCCCTGCTGATGGATTGATAATGTTCGTTTATACTCAGGCTCAGCAGGATATTTTCGATGGCACGGAAACCAAAAATCTGGCTCATGGCATCAAGTCCGCTATAGGCGATGAAACAGAGAAATACGGCAATGGCAAAAGCTACAACCTGGTTTTTTGTTATCGAAGAGGCAAAAATTCCGACAGCGAGAAAGGAAGCTCCCAATAGCAGTAAGCCAATATAAGAACCTATAATTGCACCGGTATCAATATTCCCTGCAGGCAAGGCCAGCTTCGATACCGCATAACAGTAGATCAGCGTAGGGATTAATGCAAAGAGCACCAGAACGAAACAAGCCAGGTATTTGGCCAGTATGATCTGCCAGTCGGTGATCGGTCTTGTAGCAAGCAAAATATAGGTCCCTTCCCGCCTTTCTTCCGCAAAAGAACGCATGGTAATGGCAGGGATAAGAAAGAGGAATAAAAAAGGAGCAAGGTTAAAAAAGCTGCTCAGTTCGGCATAGCCGTATTCCAGAATAGAAGTATCCGGAAAAAACCACAACAATAAGCCAGCAGCCAGCAGGAAAACCCCAATGGTAATATAAGCCATTAAGGAGTTCAATAAGCTAAATAATTCCCTTTTAAATACCGCGTACATGCATTTGAATTAACGATGCCGAAGTTAGAAAATTAAAAATTATATCCCGCCCTAATGCCAATAAAAGAACGGGTACTGCTACTTCTCGTCCAGCTTTCGTAACGGACACCTAAGTCTACAATTCCTTTATCAGAGACAGGGAATGCTACTCCAACGGCTGGCACATAAATAAATGAAGTCCCTGAGCCGTTTCCGCTGGCTGTAGAAATAGAAACACCCAATTCAGCACCACCATATATATTTTCCGCAAGGAAATACCTTGCTCCTGCCTTTACCGGAATAAATCCTTCACTGTATTTGAGATTGAGTATGGTCTTCTTTCCTTTTAATTCCAGATAGCCCACATTTCCGGTAATACTCAGGTTTTTGGAAACAGGATGCTGATATAAAAGAGAGCCCCCTACTCCGTAATTTGTCTGGTCTTTAAAACTTCCCATAGGAAAGGCGAAGTCAGCACCAATCCCGAATTTTGGGCCTTCCATAGCGGGATCTCCGGTTTGGGCTTTAGCAACGATAAGTATTGTAAATGAGAGAAAAACTAAGAGACATCTTTTCATGGGATCTTATTAATAAATACAGCTTGAAGTTGAAATATGACACATAGATACAAAAAAATAAATTATCGGTAAGGCAATTAAGAACGCACTTTTCGTCCGATCAGGAAGCCGCAACTAAAGGCAATAAAAGATTTTTGTTCTCCGAAAAACCAATTTTCATAATGAAATCCCATATCGAAAACTGTACGTTTGGAAACAGGCAGTTCTATTCCAATTCCAGGAGTGCAAATCAGTTTAACCTCAAATTTATCTCCATCATCAAATACAGCTCCCAGCTCAGCACTTCCATAAAAACGACTTCCAATAAAATATTTTAACCCGAATTTCACAGGACAATAGATGTCATAATCATACGAATTGCCATCAAATTTAGTTTTACGGGTAGTCTCTGTCGCAAAAAGCCCTACACTCATGGTACCTTTTAATCTGGGGGTTGAGCTTCCTTCCATCAGCAAGTTAAATCCACCTCCCTTCACCGCACCCAAAGGTGCAGTAGCGATCTTGATCCCCATCTTAGTTTCATTCTTTACAAATTCCGTACTTAAACGCGTTGTTTTAACAGTTGTAGTATCCTGAGCGATACTGTTCATAAGCATAAAACAGATTGGAATGGCAGTGAGGAGCAACGTTTTTAACATGGAGAAGAGGTCAATTTAGCTTTTTTATAGGGTTGCAAATCTATCATTTTAAGCTTATTCAAAAAGAATTAAAACAACAAAGCCTTCCTGTAAACAGAAAGGCTTTGTAAGATTCTTTAACAGAATCTATAAGTTTAACAGGTAAGTTCTACAAACCGAAGTTAAATGCAGCTCTCAGACCGATGAATGAAAGTGTACCATTGTTAGACCATCCTTCATAGCGGGCTCCTAAATCAATAGAAGATTTATCTGCTACAGGGAATTCAACTCCTACTCCAGGTGAATAAACAAATGCAGTTCCATCATTAAAATCACCTGTTCCAAATGAAGCACCAAGTTCTCCATTCAAATAAAAGTTCTCAGCTACAAAATATCTGGCACCAACCTTTACAGGAACAAAACCAGAATTTCCACCCCCAAGAATATCCTTATACTTGAAGCTTAAATAACCTGCACTAGCCGTTAAGTTCAAATTTGGAGCAACTGGATGTTGATACAACAACGATCCTCCAACACCAAACTTGGATATATCACCAAAATCTCCCATTGGGAATGCAAAATCAGCACCTATACCTAACTTAGGGCCGTTCATTGCTGCATCTTTCTGTGCACTAGCATTAGTGAATGCAAAAATACCTACGATTGCTGTTAGTAAAAATAATTTTTTCATGTGTTTAAGTTTAAATTTATATTACTGATATAAAATCAACCCTTAGATGCAAAAACTTGGCCAATCGTTACAAATGCATGAAAAAAATTTAATTAAGAGGTCAGTTTTCGGAAAATATCCTCTAAAGAAGTCATTTGGTGTTCATTTTTAAGTTCAGTAATTGTAGCATTAGCTACAATTTTACCTTTGTTAATAATAATGACCTCATCACAGAGTGCTTCTACCTCCTGCATGATATGAGTAGAAAGAATTACCGTTTTGTCTTTACCAAGGTTTTTAATCAGTTCTCTGATATCCGTCAACTGGTTTGGATCGAGTCCTGAAGTGGGTTCATCCAGGATCAATACTTTCGGATGATGAATAATGGCCTGAGCCAGGCCTACCCTTTGCCGGTATCCTTTAGACAACATCGCAATCTTTTTATGCTGTTCCGGACCGAGCCCGACCTTTTCGATGGTTTCCTTTACACATAATGCGGCGTCTTTCAATTGATAAGTATTCGCGACAAACAGCAAAAACTCCTGCACATACATATCTGTATATAGCGGGGTGTTTTCAGGCAGATAACCCATAATTCGCCTGACTTCAATACTATCCACCTGGGTATCAAAGCCACAAAGCTTAGCTGTACCCGATGTTGGTTTCAAATAGCCCGTCAGCATTTTCATGGTAGTTGACTTCCCGGCACCATTCGGACCTAAAAAACCTAAGATCTTTCCTAGTTTAGCTTCGAAACTAATTTCATCTACTGCTTTCTGCTGACCATAATGCTTGGCCAATGCGCTTACCTGTATACTCAATTTACTTTACTTTTTTAATGTGTACAGAAGTTATCTTCTTATCCTTTCTATATTGGTTCAGTTCTTTTCCTGCCATCACCAGGTTATCTGTAGAGATCATATCTGCTCCGCTATTGGCGTACATATAATAATACTTAGTGTTTTTGCGGGCCATTGATCGTTTGTCTAAGTTACCCATTGTTCCCATAATACAGGGAATTCCTTCCTGATGTAAGGCCCAAAAATCTTTTTGATCAAATCCCCTGGTTCCAACAAAAGCCACCATTCTATCATAGGGAACTCCCTTGGATTTTAAGCGTTCCAGGTCGTTGGTATATTTAGCTGAAACAGAAATCATCAGGTCCGGAGCCAGTTTATGAACTTCTACCGCCTGGTTATCATTGTAAGTAATGATGATTGAATTGGATTCAGATTTCGTTTTACGGACTTCTTCGATAATTTTTGCGAAAGGGACTCCTCTTTTCACATCGATGGTAAACAGAACTTTTCCTTTGCCCCAGTTTAAGACCTCTTTTAAAGTAGGAATCTTATAAGAGGTTAAGGTTCCGGAATTGTCTTTTAAATGCAGTTTCTGCAATTCTGCATAGGTATGATCCCTGATGAAGCCAGTCCCATTACTAGTTCTGTCCAATTTATCATCATGCATGATCACCAACGCAGAATCTTTGCTCAATGCAACGTCAAACTCAATCACAACAGGCTGATAGGTTATTGCATTTTCGAAAGTGGCAATACAGTTTTCAGGAAAGCCCTTCATAGGGCCTCCTCTATGTGCACTAATCAACGGATATCCAGGTGTTTTTCTGTTTAAAAAGTCTCTTAGCTCCTGAGCATTCCCAAAGGAAATATAATTTTTTGTTTGTGAGGTACAAGATACGGCAAGCAAAAGAAAGCCTGCCAGAAGCAGATTAAATTGTTTCATGTTCAAAAGTAGGAAAATTAGACCTTACCCAATGATATTTCTCTGCATTCAATTTACACTGTCTTTTCAGTACAGGACAGCACAAAACATTCAGAGAAAAAGCAACGAAAAGACAGCTTGCACTATTGCTCATTATACGCTCCATTTATAGGCGTTGCTTACCCGCCTTTAACACGCTTTCAAGCGGGCTTGCACCGAGTATAGACCGAGTATAGAGCGTGGTCAGAGCCTGTATAGCCACAAGCTGCTTTTAACCTGTTTAAAAGCTGTTTCAAACCGCTTATTCCGGGTACAGTTTTACATAAAAAACGTCCTGATTTTGTGCTATTCCCATCCGGCCTTTACAATGCCTGTATTGTATTTTAAGAATCATCCAACTTAGTTGAGCCAATTTATTTGTTAATCTTCTATATTTGCATCACTATGGCAAAGAATACTAACGACGAACAATTTAAAAATGTAATATCACACGCCAAGGAATACGGTTTTGTATTTCAAAGCAGCGAAATTTATGATGGACTAAGTGCTGTATATGATTACGGACAACTAGGTGCTGAATTAAAGAACAACATTAAAACTTATTGGTGGAAATCCATGGTTCAGATGCATGAGAACATTGTAGGAATAGATTCTGCAATCTTTATGCACCCGAAAGTATGGAAAGCAAGCGGACACGTAGATGGATTTAACGATCCTATGATCGATAACAAAGACTCTAAAAAACGTTACCGTGCCGATCAGTTGTTAGAAGATAAAATTGCCCGCTACGAAAAAGACGGAAAAACAGAAAAGGCTGCAAAATTGCAGGCTGATATGGACGAAGCTTTACAGGCAGAAGACCTTCCACGTTTAAAATTATTAATCGAAGAGCATGAGATTGCCTGCCCGGTAAGCGGAACCAAAAACTGGACTGAAGTACGCCAGTTCAACCTGATGTTCAGCACTCAGTTTGGTGCTATGGCTGAAGGATCTGACGAAGTATACCTACGTCCGGAAACGGCACAAGGTATTTTTGTAAACTTCTTAAACGTACAGAAATCCGGAAGAATGAAAATTCCTTTCGGAATTGCACAAATTGGAAAAGCCTTCAGAAATGAAGTTATTGCCCGTCAGTTCATCATGAGAATGCGTGAATTCGAACAAATGGAAATGCAATTCTTTGTTCGTCCGGGTGAAGATGCCAAATGGTTTGCTTACTGGAAAGAAGCGCGTTTAAAATGGCACCAGGCCTTGGGTACTCCTGCAGAGAAATACCGTTACCATGACCATGTGAAACTGGCACATTACGCCAATGCTGCTACAGATATCGAATTTGAATTCCCTTTTGGATTTAAAGAAGTAGAAGGTATCCACAGCCGTACAGATTTTGACCTTACGCAACACCAGAAGTTCTCTAACAAAAAAATGCAATATTTTGATGCAGAACTGAATGAAGAAGGAAAACCTTATGGAAACTATATTCCTTATGTGATCGAAACTTCTATCGGTTTAGACCGCATGTTCCTCTTAACGATGATCAATGCTTTTGAAGAGCAGGACCTGAGCGATGGAGAAAAACAAGACAGCAGAACTTTGCTACGTTTACACCCTTGTTTAGCACCAGTAAAAGTTGCCATCTTCCCACTGACTAAAAAAGACGGTTTACCGGAAAAAGCAAGAGAAATCATGAACAGCTTAAAACTTGATTTCAACTGTATATACGAAGAAAAAGATGCGATCGGAAAACGTTACCGCAGACAGGATGCCATCGGTACTCCTTTCTGTCTGACGATAGATCACCAAACCCTGGAAGACGATACCGTAACCATCCGTCATCGCGATACCATGGAACAACAACGCATACACATTAAAGACCTGGAGTCTTTAATCTCAAGCAAAGTAAGCTGGAAAAACTTATTGCAATAAGTTTTGAAATGATACTCCTAAAAAAACCGGTGTTAAAAAATAACACCGGTTTTTTATTTTAAAACTTTGCTCAGCGTATATTCCCAATTCATTCTGGCAATATTAAGCACAGAAATATCCTGAGGACATTCCACTTCACAGGCTTCAGTATTCGTGCAATGGCCAAAGGCCTCGATATCCATTTGCTCCACCATAGAAAGTACCCGCTTCCTGGATTCTATCTTTCCCTGTGGCAGTTTGGCCAGATGGGCAATTTTTGCTGCAGTAAATAAGGCGGCACTGGAATTTTTACAGGTGGCAACGCAGGCACCGCAGCCGATACAGGCTGCCGAGTCAAAGGCCGATTCTGCCTGTTCATGGCTTATCGGAATTCCATTTGCTTCCGGCGCCTGTCCCGTATTTACCGAAACAAAACCTCCTGCCATAATGATCCGGTCGAATGCCGAGCGGTCTACCCGCAAATCTCTTTTTACCGGAAAAGCTTTGCCGCGGAAAGGTTCCACATAGATCGTATCCCCATCTTTGAATTCCCGCATGTGCAGCTGACAGGTCGTGAGGTGCGGGATTGGCCCATGTGCACGCCCATTGATCATCATTCCACACTGACCGCAGATGCCTTCCCTGCAATCGTGATCGAACTCCACCGGCCGCTCTCCACTTAAGATGAGTTGTTCGTTCAGCGTATCCATCATTTCCAGGAAAGACATATGAGGAATCACATGATCCAGCTCATAATCCACTAATCTGCCGGGGCTTCCGGCATCAGTCTGCCTCCATATTTTCAAATTGATCTTCATCTTCCGGTTTGATTATTTGTAACTTCTTACGGTTAATTCCACGTTTTCGAAATGCAGCGGTTCAGGAACCAGTCGTTCCTCCTTGTCCTCCCCCTGCCATTGCCAGGCGGATACAAAACAAAACGCCTCATCATTTCTCAAGGCTTCCCCTTCCGGGGTCTGATATTCTTCCCTGAAATGGGCGCCACAAGACTCTTCTCTTGTTAAAGCATCCTGACACATCAGTTCTGCCACTTCCAGGTAATCGCTGATCCGGCCTGCTTTTTCCAGCTCTCCATTCATTTCTTCTTCTGTTCCAGGAACTTTAAGGTGCTCATAGAAATCTTCACGCAGTTTTTTGATTTCCTTAATGGCGTATACCAATCCTTCCCTACTTCTGGACAGGCCACAATAATCATACAGCAGTTTACCCAGGGTTTTATGGTAATGATCCGCGGTCTTAGTTCCGTTTATCGCCAATAATTTCCCTAAGTGTGCCCTCACCCGGACCTCGGCATCTATAAACTCCTGCGCATCCGCATCCAGTTTCTCCGCGTGAATCTCTCCTGCGAGGTAATTAGAAACCGTATAGGGCGCAACAAAATAACCATCCACACAAGCCTGTAACAGCGAGTTTGCCCCAAGACGGTTTGCACCATGGTCTGCAAAATTGGCTTCACCAAGGGCGAATAAGCCCGGAATGGTAGTCATCAGTTCATAATCGACCCATAATCCACCCATAGAAAAATGCGCTGCCGGGGAGATCATCATAGGTTCTGAATAGGCATCTGTGTCCGTAATCTTACGGTACATCGCAAACAGGTTCCCATATTTTTCTTTTATCTTTTCTTTTCCCTGTTCTTTGATCGCTTTAGAGAAGTCCAGGTAAACAGCATTTAACTGTGGCCCTACCCCAAATCCGGCATCGATGCGTTCTTTGGCCGCTCTGGAAGAGATGTCCCGGGGGGCCAGATTTCCAAAAGCAGGATACCGGCGTTCGAGGTAATAATCACGTTCATCTTCAGGAATGTCATTTGGCTTTCTTTTCTCTTCCGGTTTTAATGGCACCCAAATCCGGCCATCATTGCGGAGCGATTCAGACATCAGGGTCAGTTTGCTCTGGTAATCGCCGGACTGCGGAAGCGAGGTTGGATGAACCTGGGTCCAGCTTGGGCAGGCCATGAATGCCCCTTTCTTATGTGCACGCCAAATGGCGGATGCATTACAGCCCATCGCAAGGGTGGATAAATAATAGATCTTCCCGAAGCCTCCCGTAGCCAGAATCACTGTATTTGCGCTATGGCGTTCAATTTCTCCTGTGTCCAGATTTCTGACGATGATCCCTCTGGCTTTTCCATCTACCAAGACCAGATCCAGCATTTCATGACGCGTATAGAGCGTCACCGTTTTTGCCGCAGCCTGTCTCATCAATGCCTGATAAGCGCCCAACAACAACTGTTGTCCGGTTTGTCCCCTGGCATAAAAAGTCCTGCTCACCTGGACACCGCCAAAGGAACGGTTGTTTAAATAGCCGCCATATTCCCTGCCAAAAGGCACCCCCTGCGCTACGGCCTGGTCGATCAGCTGTGCAGAACATTCCGCCAGACGGTAAACATTGGCTTCCCGGGAACGGAAATCCCCTCCCTTAATCGTATCGTAAAACATACGGTACACACTATCTCCATCATTTTTATAATTCTTGGCGGCATTTACTCCACCCTGGGCTGCTACAGAATGGGCCCTTCTTGCAGAATCCTGGAAACAAAAAGATTTAACCTTATACCCCATCTCCGCAAGTGATGCAGCCGCAGCACTTCCGGCAAGTCCCGTTCCAACCACAATCACCTCCAACTTCTTTCTGTTCGCAGGATTAACCAATCTTGCGTGGTCTTTATAAAAACTCCATTTATCTTTTAAAGGGCCGGGAGGTATTTTTGCATTTAGTTCCATGATACATGCTGAGTTAAGTAAACGTAAATTGGGATAATCGCAAACCCTGCTGTGATGACATAACTATAACCCCTGCCGAAGATCCTGATCCAGGAAACGTATTTTGGATGGTAAACACCCAGAGAGCGTGCCGCACTGAAAAAACCGTGTAAAAGGTGGTACCCCAATGCAAACATAGAGAGCACATAAAAAAGCACATACCACCAGTCCTGATAGGCGGCGATCACGATGGTATACAAATCTTTATGGCCATACTCATCTGTTGGCAGTGTACCAAATTTATACTGATACCAAAAATCTTTAAAATGAAAAACCAGAAAGATCAGGATCAATGTGCCAAGGATTCCCATGTTCCGGGAATACCATTTGCTCGATGCCCCTCTTTTATCAACCGCATATTTACCTGCTGTTTTTCGGTTTTTAAGGGTGATCACCAGGGCGTCCAGGCAATGGACGATCAGGGAAGTATATAAAACATAGGAAATGATCTTGATGAAAATATTTCCCGAGAGCAATTGAGAATAGCTATTAAAACTTTCCTTTGCCTGTACTGCCGGCAATAACAACTGCAGGTTTCCCAACAGGTGAATCACCAGAAAAAAGCAAAGAAATAATCCCGTTAAGGCCATCAGCGTTTTCCGCATCAGGGTAGAGAAAGTACTTTTCATTCTATTTAATTTAATATAAACCAATCGCTTTCCACCAAAGACCTCCGATGCCCATCCAAATGATCAGGAAAAAGATACTTAATACGAATCCTCGCGACCACCAATCCTTGACTTCGACATAGGTACTGCCAAAAAATACAGGTGCCGGACCATGTCCATAATGGGTTAATGTTCCGAAAATTCCACCGCAAAAACCAAGGGATAAAGCCAGTAGCATCGGTGGAATCCCAATGCTTATTCCTACGCCCAGCAATGCCGCATACATGGAAGCCACGTGTGCCGTAGCACTGGCAAAAAGATAATGGCTATAGAAATAAACCAGGATAATGATCGGAAAGGCCATGGTCCAGCTCATTCCGCCGATTTTGGCTTTCACCAGGTTACTAAACCAGGGTATTAAGCCCAGTTGATTCAGGGCGCTTCCCATCATCACCAATGCCGAAAACCAGACGATTGTATCCCATGCTCCCTTTTCACTTTTCACGTCCTCCCAGGTCAGCACCCTGGAAAGCAATAAGAAGACCAGGCCGATAAAAGCGGTAGTTGTCGCATCAATTTTAAAGAAATCTCCGGTAATCCATAGAAAAAGCAGGACCACGAAAGCGGTCAGCATGAGCCATTCATTCGTTGTCACCGCCCCCATTTCTTTCAGTTTCTCCGCCGCCATTTGTGTCGCACCACTTGTTTTTTTGAGCTCTGGTGGATATATTTTGTACAAGATATAAGGCACTGCAATCAGCGAGATGATCCCCGGAACAATGGCTGCCCACATCCAGGACATCCAGGTGATGTGGATGCCAAGGTCGGCCGCAAATTTCTGACACATCGGGTTACTTGCCGTGCCGGTAAGAAACATGGCAGAAGTGACCAGATTGATGTTGTAACAATTCAAACTGAGATAAGCGCCCAGTTTCCTATGTGTTTCCGGTTGTTCGGGGATGGAGCCGAAGTTTAAAGCCATCGCCTTCATGATGGGATAGATAATCCCTCCTCCGCGGGCCGTATTGCTTGGAATGGCTGGTGCAAGCACCAGGTCTGCCAGCCCTAGTCCATAACCTAATCCTAAAGAACTGCGACCGAAAACCCTGACAAAAAGATAGGCGATCCTGCTCCCCAATCCGGTTTTAATAAAGCCACGGGCGATAAAAAAGGAAATTCCAATCAGCCAGATCACCTTATCTCCGAAACTACTCAAAGCTAAAGTGATGGATTTACCCGGATTTCCCGGTGCAAGAACCCCCGACAAGGCCACTGCGGCAATTGCGATCATCGACATCGTTCCCATTGAAGCTGCTTTCAGGATGATGCCCAGGATCGTTCCGAGAAAAATGGCGAGCAGATGCCATGCTTCCGGCTTAACACCGTCTGGGATGGGCAAAAACCAGATAATCAGCCCAAAGGCTAGGGTAACCAGCATCATTTTGTAGTTAATTTCTTGCATAGCTATTGTTTTAAGGTCTTTAAAAGCGTGCCTGCACCTGGCAAATCACTCGGTTAGTATGGTATGATGTAGTGTTTGGAATATTTCTTTGATACCGGTCCATCATCAGCCCAAGCTGAACACGGATCGCATAGGCCTCTGCAAAAGAAGCGCTGAGCATAGGAATGTAAGTTTGTCTGGCATTCCCGGATTGCTTAAAATCGGCATCCAGATATTCATAACGAAAGGCGAACTCCAGGTCTTTCAGCCTGGTATTTTTAAAACTGTAACTCACGTTAGGCAAGACATAGATTCCCCGCATGGCATATCTGCTGACCGGAATAACGGGCGTGGTCTGGTTAAAGAATTCCTGGCTATTGATTCCCTGTTTATATTCTGAGGTGAATTTTACCCACCATTTTTCATTGAGTTGCTTTTTATAGTCCAGATCTAATCCATATGCCCAGATCTTCTGCCCCATATTTTTTCCAGCTCCTCCACTGATGCCCAAATGCGTTTCTTTACTCAGCCCAAATACCAGTCTTGCAGGAAAGATCTTTCCATCGTCGTTGTCTACGGTATTCCGGTTATTGCCATTAAAGACTCCGATCGAGTATTCTATAGGAACCGCAATGTCTTTGATTTTTCCGGAGAAACTGGCGCCAATCTGGAAACTCTGCCAGCTGTTGCCTCCAAACAGGTAATACTGATTGGAATAATCTATAGACTGTACAAAATCTACCGGATAGTTGTCTTCTTGTCCGAACTGCGGGCGAAACTGACCGAACTGGAAGTTTACATAGTCATTGATGCTGTATTTGATAAAGGCGTTTTCTAGTACCTTATTTTGCGGGTTTCCGGTAAAGTCACCGAAGTTCACCAGGATAACCGCGTTGATGCGGTCACTGATCGTAGCATTGAGTTGTAACCTCGCTCTTTTAACGGAAAAAGAATTATGGGCAACCTGCTCATCACCTGAATGGTGTAATCCTTTAATGTCAATATCATCGTCCAGGGAATAGTTGAATTGACTTTGCAGCATTCCGGAAAAGTTGAGTTTCGTTTTCGAGGTGACCGGAATATCAATCCCCTGGGCATTTGAGAAAAAAGGTATACAAAGGAGGAAAAGGAGCGTTAAATTGGGCTTCATGATATTTAAGTTAAGGGATGAAAAAACTCAAACAGTAGCGACTACCTATTGAAAGTTACTATTTATTTGAGATTCTTTTTTCATTCATATGAAAAAAAGCTGACAGAAAGATTGGGATCTCTGAATTTTCCGTTGATCACCAAGGTATTCCCCGCAGTAGTTTCATAAAATTGATTTAGCTTCATATTTTCTAAAAAGCAGTTACGACACACGAGAATGGCGCTTTTGATCAATCTGAACAATAGGAGTACAAACCTCAAACAGAAAATGTTTTATTTTTTTCAAAAAAAAAGGTTCGTCCTCCTTAATTCCTTCTTCAGAAATCATAATAAAGGAGCAATTTTTTACAGAAGTAGATTGGTTGACGGAGCGCTGGATCATCAGCTTCGATCAGCAGGAATCCTATTAAAGGAAAACGGGGAAGCCTCGTCCGAAGCCTCCCCGTTTAAATTAACGCTCTCACATATATAGACGCTCCTATACTCAGATTATTATATCTCCACCAAAATATTTTTATAATTATTTCAACAAACCTCCTTTAATGCCATTTAAATGAACCTAAACCTACCTAAGTCCGCTCTATTTAAAATTAATCCAAATTAATTTGGTCATATCAAAATCAGAAAGTACATTTGCCGAATCTTAGATTAAGTCTAAATAACCAGATGAAACAACTATACAAACTACTCAGCATTACAGTGCTATTTCTTCTATCTGTAAACACATTTGCACAACTTGCATCGGCCCCGGCAAGGGGAAGTATTACCGGAACAGTAAACTCCAATGACGGAAAACCTGCCGGATATGTTAACGTTCAGATTGTAGAAAACAATAGAAGAACCCTGACAAAAGAAGACGGAACTTTTAGCTTTCATAATTTAAAACCTGGTAATTACACCTTACAAACCTCTTATGTAGGTTTACAGGTACAATCTCAAAAAGTAACGGTAATAGAAGGACAGACCTCTAAAATTGAGTTTACGCTATCGGAAAGCGCCTCCGAATTAACGGAGGTGATCATTGCCGGTACTAACAGTCAGAATCTTAAACCTGTTACATTAGGCAAAATTGCGATCGCTCCAAGAGATCTTCCTCAGGCTGTTCAGCTCATCAGCAGTGTAACGATTGCAGATCAGCAGATGAATAGACTGAGTGACGCCTTGAAAAACGTAAACGGCGTCGCTTTCGGTGCAAACCGCGGTGGTGTTAATGGAGAAACTTTTTATGCACGTGGTTATGCCCTTGGTACAAACAATGTATTTAAAAACGGTGCCCGTACAACTACTGGTGGCATGCCGGAAACAAGCACACTGGAATCCATAGAAATATTAAAGGGAAGTGCAGCCTTACTATATGGTGGCGTTTCAGGTGGAGCGGTGGTCAACATGATCACTAAAAAACCTAAATTTAACTACGGTGGAGAGGTTTCCATGCGTGCCGGAAGCTATGATCTCTATAAGCCAACTGCAGACATCTATGGACCAATTGCCAAAGACCTTGCCTTCCGCGTAATTGGAAACTACGAAAATGCGGGAAGTTTCAGAGATGATGTGACCTCCAAAAGAGTGTATGTAAATCCTTCCCTATTATATAATGCAGGTAAAAACACGGAAATCCTCATTCAGGGAGATTACCTGAAAAGCGATTTTACTCCTGATTTCGGAATCGGTACTGTTGGAAATAAGCTTCCTCAAAATATTGGAAGAAATGTATTCCTAAACACGCAATGGGCATACAATAAAACCAATACGACCACAGCTCAGGCAAATGTGACTCATAAATTCAACGACAACTGGAAATTAAACGTAATTGCCGCTCTTCAGTCCTATAATAGGAATTACTTTTCTTCGGAACGTCCTTTTGCTGCTGAAGATGGAACCTGGAACCGTGCACTTACCCGCTCAAAGACCAAAGAATCTACTTTCAATCAGCAGATTAATTTAAATGGATCAATCAAAACCGGAAATATACAACATACCATCCTGGTTGGCGCTGACGCAGATCAGTCAAACACCAAGGCTTATGGATATACCGTTCCCAATAACCTGACCGATCCTGTTACTAAAAGCAAATACTATGATCAGGTGAACATCACTAACGGATCAAGTTTTAATATCCCTTCCAATAACAACCTGCCTGAAACTCCGCTAATTTCAGATACCCAAACACCCATCTACAGAATGGGTGCATTTATACAGGATTTAGTTGCATTAACGGATCAGTTTAAAGTATTGGCAGGAATTCGTTACACCTTCCAAAAGACACCGAGGACGGCCACCACAAATTACCTGACCGGAGAAAAAACGATCAACAAAAATGGAATAGATAAATCAAAAACAGAAAGTGCTTTTTCACCTAAAGTTGGCTTGATCTACGAGCCCTTTAAAACAACCTCTGTTTACCTAAGCTATGCCAATAATTTCACATCGAACGCTGGTCTTGACATCAACACCAATGCGCCAATGGATCCATCTATTATTGATCAGTATGAAGCGGGCATTAAAAATGACTTTCTGGATGGCAGATTATCTGCAAATCTTACCGTTTATAGAATCCTCAACAACAAGTTTGCGCAAACCGCATTGTTCGACGCTCAGGGAATGCCAAATTCAGATACCAATAGGAAAGAATTTACCGGAAAGACCGCAAGTGATGGTTTAGAACTTGACATTACAGGTACCATTGTAAAAGGACTGAACTTTCTGGCAGGATACAGCTATAACTTCATGCGTTATACGAAAACGTTAGAAGAAACAAAAGATAATACCGGAAAAGTAATTATTCCGGGAGGAATCAAAGAAGGAGAACGTCTGGTAGGGACAACAAAAAACACGGCCAATGCTTCCTTGTTTTATACCCTTCAGAACGGAGATCTTAAAGGACTTAAATTAGGGGCTTCTGCCTACTATACCGGAGATCGTAATGGTGGAAGAAATACCAATAAATCAGGAACCTCATCAGGAATTATCCCACTAGGTGCTTTTACCACCTTCGACCTTTCCGCCGGCTATTCCTGGAAAAAGCTTTCCTTGTTAGCCAAAGTAGCCAATATCACCAATGAACTGAATTATTTTGTTCATGAAAACTATAGTGTGAACCCGATTGCGCCACGACAGTTTATCACGACACTGAGTTATAAATTCTAAAAACAATCGTTTTAATTGAAAAAGGATGTCCCAAAAAGACATCCTTTTTCTTTGACATGCAATCTTGTACCTCAGTAAATAATACGGACACAGGCATACAAAATGGCCGGTTTTTTGCGTTAAAGCGCATATGAAAATGATTACCATTGCCCTTTGTTTCTTATTTCCCCTGCTTTCTCCCGGTACTTCCGAAAAATCAGACCCGGACGATAGCTGGACAAAAGAGGAGTTAAGAATGGCCAACACTGCCGGCGATGTGGATTACCTGACCGCTGAGGAAAAAGATATGGTCATTTACATGAACCTGGCAAGAATGGATGGCGCTAAATTTTTCGACACCTATTTTCAGGATTTTGTCGACGCCCATAACCTGCAAATGCAGCAATACGGAAATTACAATGAAGTAAAGGTGAACAGGAACGACAGTTATTACAGAAGTCTGCGCAGAGATCTCGAGAGGGTTAAGGATTTTCCGGTATTCTGGCCGGACGAAGCACTCAGCAACGTGGCTAAATTACATGCAAAAGACCTGAACAGAAATAATTTTGCGGGACATAATTCTAAAGACGGGCGTACCGTTCAGCAACGCATAGGAAGGGTATATCCCAATAAATCAAACGGAGAATGCCTGGCCTTTGGATTTACCTCCGGCTTATCCAACGTATGTATGTTACTGCTCGACAAGGGGGTTGCAGACCTTGGCCATAGAAAGCTCATCCTGAACACCTCCTCAAAACTAAACACGGTAGGCTTGAGTATCCAACCCCATAAGCGTTACCGTTATTGTGCAGTAATAGACTTCGTCTCCCTTCCGGAATAATTATTTACAATTAAATAACTTAGAATTGCTTTGAATTGATGAAAAAGGTGCCGAGCTTTGCCCGGATGAAAGCAAGTGAGGGTAAATATATAACGGTGTATAGGCGTTTCCGCCGATATGTTAGAGACAATTACGCCTTTGGCTTTGCCTTTCAGAGTACCTGTAGAGATTTTATTCTCTTTGCCCCGAATCTTCCGACATAAGATTTCTTTGATTCAGGGGCCTGTTCATTTATCCAAATCACTATTTAAATCATGCTGAAGGTATACGATTCTTAAATCAAGTTCCTATCAGTCTGACCATTTTCCTTTTATTTATCCTCAATTTATGAAACAAAAAGAATTTCGTTCTATACTTGGAACAGTATTTCTTTGGATCGCCTTACTAGGCATTGTCGCTTTAATCGTAAATGCATTTTATCAAAAATCTGCATTCCACCTATTGATCGCCTTGCCGGTTATTTTAGTGACTGCATTGGCCTACGACCGCTTTCAGTCGAAACATGCCGTATTGCGCAACTACCCGGTAATTGGCCGTTTACGCTATTTCTTTGAATCCATCAGGCCTGAAATGCGCCAGTATTTCTTCGAATCAGAGCTGGATGGAAAACCTTTTAACCGTCGCCAACGCTCTATTGTCTATCAAAGGGCAAAAAATGAAAGAGAAACCGTTGCTTTTGGAATGCAGGTAGACCCTTATCAGGAAGGATATGAATGGGTATCACACAGCATTTACCCTAAGAAATTAAACAATATGGACCTGCGCGTAAAAGTAGGTGGACAAGCCTGTTTACAGCCTTACAACCTGAGCATCCTGAACATTGGTGCGATGAGTTTTGGTGCCTTGAGCAAAACAGCCATCCAATCTTTAAGCAATGGGGCCAACCTCAATGGCTTTGCCCACAATACCGGCGAAGGAGGAATCAGTCCTTATCACGTTAAAGGTGGTGGCGACCTGATCTGGCAGGTAGGTACAGGATATTTCGGATGCAGGGATGCGGAAGGAAAATTCGATCCGGCCTTATTCCAAAAAAACTCTAAAAGAGAGTATGTGAGAATGATTGAGCTGAAATTATCTCAAGGTGCAAAACCGGGACACGGTGGTATTTTACCTGCAGCGAAAAACACTCCTGAAATTGCAGAGATCAGAAACGTGGTGGCAGGAACAACGATCCTTTCTCCTCCGGCACACAGTACTTTCTCCAATGCAACAGGCTTAATGCGTTTCATTCAGCAGCTGCGTGAACTTTCAGGAGGAAAACCTGTAGGATTTAAGTTATGTATCGGAAGCAAACAGGAATTTATAGACATCTGTGAAGCCATGTCACTGACGAGAATCTCTCCGGATTTTATTACCATAGATGGTGCAGAAGGCGGAACCGGAGCAGCTCCTCTTGAATATACAGATTACGTGGGAATGCCTTTATTGGATGCCCTTTCATTTGTAAACATTACTTTAAAGAAATACGGACTTAGAGACGATATTAAAATTCTGGCTTCAGGAAAGATCATCACCGGATTTGACATCATGAGGGTGGTCGCCCTTGGCGCAGATGCCTGCTACAGTGCCAGAGGAATGATGATGGCCTTAGGTTGTATTCAGGCCCTGAAATGCGACAGTGGTAAATGTCCGGTAGGTATTGCGACTCAGGACAAGAGTTTGTTCAAAGGAATCGACGTAACTGACAAAAAACACCGGGTAGCAAATTTCCATAAAAACACCGTCCACGCAACAGTAGAACTCATGGAAGCCTGTGGCTTTGATACCCTTTCAGAAATTAAACCGGAACGTTTTAACAGAAGAATCGACACGACAAAAACCCTGAATTTCAAAGAGATCTATTTCTCTTAGGTAAATTCCAGAAGGATCAAATTGATAAAAAAGGCTGTCTTCTGCAAAATGGAGATGGCCTTTCTAATTCCATATACATTACGCCTGTTAATTAAACATCAATAAATCATTATCAATACTTAAATTTGCAAGGTTAAAATCAAAACTTTGAAAAGAAAAGACACTACAGGGCTCAACCTCTATCTGGTATTGGCCTATCGCTTCCTGATATTGCTGTTGCTATATACCCTCTGCAGAATTGGATTTTACCTTTTTAATCAGGGACTTTTTCAGGACATTACTTTTCCGAAATATCTGTATATGCTCTGGGGTGGCCTTAAGTTTGATGTTTCTGCCCTAATCTATATCAATGCAATTTACATCCTGCTTCATTTGATCCCCTTCCCGTTCCGTTATCATGAAGGTTTTCAAAAGTTTTGTAAATGGTTGTTTCTGATCACCAACAGCCTTGGCATCATCGCCAATCTGATTGATTTTGTATATTATAAATTCACCTTAAAAAGAACGACTGCAACAGTGTTCGGTCAGTTCAGCAATGAGCAGAATAAATTTAAGCTCTTTGTAGACTTTTTAAAGGATTACTGGTACCTGTTGCTGCTCCTTGCGGTTTTCATCTGGGCTTTTAACAAACTTTATCAATTGGTAAAGGTTAAAAATACCGTCAAATTTACCTGGCCAGTCTACCTTTTACATACGGCATTGTTATTTGCAATCGCCTTAATGTGTATCACAGGCGTACGTGGTGGATGGGGATTCGGCACCAGACCGATTACCTTAAGCAATGCCGGAGAATTTGTAGATACTCCGGATCAAATGAGCCTGGTGCTCAACACCCCTTTCTCAATCATCAGAACACTTAGAGTTTCCAAATTAAAACCTATAAATTATTACGATGAACAAACGCTGAATGCCATTTACAACCCGATACATCAGCCAGCAGATACCGCTGCTTTTAAAAAATTGAATGTGGTCTTTCTGATTATTGAAAGCCTGGGCAAGGAGCATGTAGGCAGCTTAAATAAAGACTTATTGGGCGGCAAGTATAAAGGTTATACCCCTTTCCTGGATTCGCTTGTGGGCGAAAGTTATACCTTTACCCATACCTATGCCAACGGACGTAAATCCATAGATGCCCTACCCTCTGTAATTACCGGAATCCCTTCTATCAATGAGCCTTTCGTACTTTCTATCTATTCCGGCAATAAAACCACGAGTATTGCCCAATTGTTAGGAGAGAAAGGATATGAGACGGCCTTTTTTCATGGCGCACCAAACGGCTCTATGGGCTTCTCGTCTTATACTCACCTTGCAGGCATCAAAAAGTATTTCGGACAAAATGAGTACCAGAAGAAAGGCGATTCTGATGGCACCTGGGGAATCTGGGATGATCCGTATATGCAGTATATGGCGAATGAGATGAACACGCTGAAACAACCATTCTTTGCGAGTTTCTTCTCTTTATCTTCTCATCATCCTTTCCGCCTTCCGGATGAATATGTTGGCAAATTTCCTAAAGGACCACTTCCGGTACAGGAACCTCTTGGTTATACAGATATGGCGCTGCGCAATTTCTTTAGAACGGCTTCTAAAATGCCATGGTATAAAAACACGCTGTTTGTCCTCTGTGCGGACCATGCGACGGTATCTTATTTACCTGAATATCAAAACTTGCCTGGATATTTCTCCATTCCAATTTTATTTTATCGTCCGGGAGGAGAACTGAAAGGAAAAGCGGATAAACTGGTGCAACAGATAGACATTATGCCTACCGTATTGAACTACCTGCATTACGATAAACCTTATTTCTCTTTCGGTTTTGATGCTTTTGATAAAAAAACGGATAACTTTGTCCTGAACAATAACGATGGTTCTTTCAATTTTTACATGGGCGATTACTACCTGGTAAATGATGGAAAGGAAAATCTGGCCTTGTATAATTTAAAAACAGACCGCCTGGTTAAACATAATATTTTGAAACAGGAACCACTGATCGCAGATAAACTGGAAAAGAATTTAAAGGCCTTCAGACAGCAATATAACAACAGGATGATAGAGAATAAATTAACCTTCAAATAAGCATGCGTAAAGCGTTATTAAGATTAATAGATTTCTTTTACCCTCCTTTTTCCCGCTGGTTATCCCTCCATACTTTCCGGTACCTCGTGTCGGGAAGTACCACTGCAGCATCGGGAATTGTGGTGTATTATATTGCCTATAACTGGATTTTACATCAAAAGGATGTACAGCTCTCCATTCCTTTTCTTCCCAAACTGATCACTGCTCCGGTAGCAGCACTGGCCATAGAATCTTTAATCACCTTTTGCATCGGTTTTATCCTCAATAAGTACCTGATCTTTACCAAGTCAAACCTCAAAGGAAGGATTCAGCTCTTCCGCTATGGTTCTGTATTTGTAACGAACATTCTGCTAAACCTTGCCATGCTAAAAGTGCTGGTAGAAGCCTTTGGTTTTTATCCGACAATTTCAAAGATTATCATTACTGTGGTCCTTACAGTATTCAGTTATTTCTCTCAAAAGTACTTTACATTTAAGGTCAGAAAATAAGTACAACAACTGTACAACTTGTCTCTTTCGCGTTATTTTTCTGAAATCTATCCCCATTTTTTTAAGGGGAAGACATAGATTTTCTTATATTGGGCTCAACACTAACCAACACACGTAATGAGTGATTTTAATGACTTTAACAATCCCCAAGTAGCTAAGCTTCCGAAGCATTTAAGGCAATTTATTGTAGAGCAGCATTACGAAAAATATACGCCAATCGATCAGGCAGTTTGGCGCTATGTAATGCGCCAGAACTATAGCTACCTGAAACAGGTGGCCTATTACCCTTACATTAAAGGTTTGCAACGTGCAGGCCTGAGCATTGAGTATATTCCCAATTTACAAACCATGAACGATAACCTCGGCAAAATAGGCTGGGGAGCAGTTACCGTAGATGGTTTTATTCCTCCTGCAGCTTTCATGGAGTACCAGGCTTACCGGGTATTGGTGATTGCCGCAGACATTCGTCAGATTAACCATATTGAATATACACCAGCTCCGGATATTATCCATGAGTCGGCAGGACATGCGCCAATTATCGCAGACGCAGATTATAACAGTTACCTGAGCTATTTCGGCTCTATCGGGGCTAAAGCGATGTTTTCATCAAAGGATTTTGAACTTTATGAAGCGATTCGTAACCTTTCCATTTTAAAGGAATCTGCGGATGCTCCGGAACAGGAAGTCGCAAAAGCAGAAAAACATTTACAGGTGGTGGCCGAGAATATGGGAGAGCCTTCTGAAATGGCACTGCTGGGCCGCCTGCATTGGTGGACCGTGGAATACGGACTGATCGGCACACTGGAAGAGCCTAAGATTTACGGCGCAGGTTTACTGTCCTCTATCGGAGAAAGCTCGAGCTGCATGAAAGATGATGTGGAAAAGAAATGGTATACCATAGATGCCATTAATGCACAGTATGACATCACCAAGCCGCAGCCGCAGTTATTTGTGACCCCAACTTTCCAAAACCTGATCGACGTTTTAGAACAATATGCTGATACGATGGCTTTCAGACGCGGAGGTGCGGAAAGTTTGTCAAAAGCAATAGAATGTAAAAATCCGGCAACAGCAGTTTACAGTTCCGGTTTACAGGTGACAGGTATTTTTACCGACATGGGCATCGATGCTGCAGATGAACTTACTTTTATAAAAACAACAGGTCCATCGGCATTGGCGGTAGACCATAAACAACTGGAGGGACATGGTAAATTTTACCATAAAGATGGATTCTCCTCCCCTGTTGGCCGCTTAAATGGTCTTGTATTGGAAAGCCTGAGCCTTACTGAGCTTCAGGACCTGGGCATTGCAACCGGACAAGTTGCAGATCTGACTTTCGACAGTGGAATTCAGCTGAAAGGAACAGTAAAGGAAATTATTCAGCACGCCGGAAAAACAGTCCTGATCGCATTTGAGGATTGTACGGTGAAAGAAAGTAATGGCAATGTGCTGTTCCAACCGGAATGGGGTACTTATGATATGGCTATCGGCGAGAAAATCGTCTCTGTATTTAACGGGGCGGCTGATAAAGATGCTTACGAAGAGATCACCCATATCAGTGAGCAGCAGACACATAAGGTGAGTTACGATGAGAAAACTCAAAAGCTGCACGACATCTATAAAGCGATTCGTACCATCAGACAGGAGAAAAGAGATTACGAAAAATGTGTTTCTTTATTTGAAGAACTAAAAACAGAACACCGTTCCGACTGGTTGGCTACCTTAGAAATTCTTGAGATTATTTATCATAAAAAGCTGGATTCAGCGTTCGAGAAGGAGTTGCGGGACTACCTGGAGCTAAAGGCTGCAAATGAAGCAGATTACCGTAAATTAATCACAGATGGTTTACATGTGATTGAAAACCCGGTAAGTCAATTGATTACTGAAGAAGATTAGATGAATATAGTATTAACAGGTGCAAGTAGCGGAATAGGCTTTGAAGCTGCCCTGGAATTTGCACTGAATAAAGACAACAAAATCGTATGTATTGCCCGCTCTGCGGACAAACTGCGCAAACTACTGGAAATTGCAAGGGGGATAAATCCTGACTGTGTATTACTTCCGGTAGAATTTGACATTGTAAATGATGATTATGCCGCACTCCTCCCTTTTTTAAAGGAACGGCTAGGTACGGTAGATATTCTGATTAACAATGCAGGCTCACTGATCAATAAACCTTTTCTGGAAACGAGCAGGGAAGATTTATACGAGATGTTCGAGAGCAATGTAACGGGACATTTTAACATGATCCAGCACCTGCTTCCGTTAATGACTGCAGGTAGTCATATTGTGAATATCGGCAGCATGGGCGGCTTCCAGGGAAGTGTTAAATTTCCGGGACTTGCGGCTTATTCTTCGAGTAAAGCAGCCTTGCATACCTTAACAGAATGTCTGGCTTTTGAACTGGCAGATACGGGAATAAAAGTCAATTGCCTGGCGCTGGGTTCAGCACAGACAGAGATGCTGGAACAGGCATTCCCAGGGTATCAATCTCCGGTGATGGCTTTCGAAATGGGCAAGTATGTGGCCGACTTCGCAAGGACAGGACATAAGTTTTTCAACGGAAAAGTGCTTCCTGTAGCCGTAACCACCCCTTAATCATCAAGTTATCAACATTATAAACGGGCTAAAGATATTTTAATACCTTTAGCCCATCCTTATGAAGAAAAGCATCATCATTTCCCTCTTTCTTTCATTTAGTATGTTTGCAGCAAGATCGCAAAACACGACTCCTGTTCAATACAAAGAACTGGTTTCCAAACTGATGGAAATTACGCCGGCAATGCCTGCCAGTAAGCCGCAGTCTACCAACCGGCTGTTAGAATTTGCCAAATCCATGATCGGAATTCCTTACCGTTATGCTTCCAGTAACCCGAAGAGAGGTTTTGACTGCTCCGGATTTGTCAGTTATGTATTTCAGAACTTCGGTTTTAAAGTGCCCCGTTCTTCCAGAGAATTTGCCTCCAGAGGCGAAGCTAAAAACCTGGAAGATGCACAGATAGGCGATGTGATCTTATTTACAGGGACGAACAGCAGGGTCCGTAAGATTGGCCATGTCGGCATCGTTTATTCGATAGACGGCGATGAGATCAAATTCATTCACTCCTCTTCCGGTAGTAAAAAAGGAGTGACGATTACGAGCTTAAATGAAGGTTTTTATAAAAAACGATTCATGAAAATAGTCAGCATTTTATAACAGGACCACTTTTAACGCTTCATTTACTTTTCCTTCTTTTAACCATTGTTTGGCCAGTTCATGGAGTTCGCGTTCCCGGTTATTGGCATCGCCGATGGTGGCATCCAACACTTCTTTCACAGGTTCTGTATCCCTGATCGCATCTATTTCATCCGCAGAAGGCAAATGCTCCACATTCCCAAGCATACCAAGGTCATTCCCGCTCAGTACATGCGAGTTTCTTACTGCCGAAGGCAAAGCGTCTACGCCAATGCCCAGTGTGGTTAAAGGTTTAGCTACTTTGAACAGGTTTTCCGGTGTGACACGGCAATACCAGTCGCCACCCAGACGGGCCACCAGGTCTATCTTTGCCTGATCAATCTTTCCATCCGTATCCAGGATCTCTTCTTTGATATGGATGAGTTTTACCTCCGCCAGGATCAGATTTCCTGCACCTGGGTTTTCTCCAAGATGGATCACTTCCCTGATGATGCATTCCATTTGTACCGGGGCTTCTGCCACTCTTGGTGGTTTGACCAATTGCGAAGGCAACATGGTAAAGCCTGATTTCTCAAACTCATTGACTCCTTTTGCATATTCTGTACTGGCCAGGCTCATTTGCTGAACCATCGGATAGTTTACAATATTGATCACGCATTCTTTTACTTCCAATACATTTTCCAGAGTATGTTTAGTGGTATTGTCCCTGACCCTTCTCGCAGGAGAAAAGATACACAAAGGAGGATTGGTACTAAACATGTTGAAAAAGCTGAAAGGGCTCAGGTTGATGTTTCCATCCTTATCAATGGTAGTGGCAAAGCAGATCGGTCTTGGAGCAATGGCATATTGCATGTAATTCTGCAACTGAGCAGGGGAAAGTTCGGCGACGTCGATAGTCAGCATATTCTTTTGTTTAAAAGCCCTGAAAACATCGTTCTTAACTTTAGGAAAGACGATATTTTCAGGGCATATGAAATCCCGTAAAGCGGATTGCGCTTTACGGGAATGGTTTTATTTTTTCTTCAAAGCAAGGATAGAGAAATCTGTATCCACTTTTTTAATGATATTACTTAAATGTCCAAGTCCGGTAACTTCCATTTCCACGACATCACCATCCTGTAACCACTGTGGTTTGAAATCAGGATTGTTCAGTAATCCGGTTCCGTTCAGTTCCAGGAAGCACCCTGTACCTACGGTTCCTGAACCAATCACATCACCTGGCAGAATGTCTACGCCATAAGCACAACGTTCTACGATCTCTGCAAAAGTCCAGTCCATATCGGCCATATTCCCAGCAGATACTTCTACTCCGTTTACCGTACAAGTCATTTTCAGGTTGTACGCATTTCCGGTATGACCAGGTTTAGCAGACACTTTATATTGCTCTAATTCATCCGGAGTAACCAGCCATGGACCGATTACGGTAGAGAAATCTTTTCCTTTGGCCGGGCCTAAATTCAAGAGCATTTCCTCCATTTGAAGGGTTCTTGCGCTCATATCGTTCATCACCATATAACCTGCGATATACTCATCAGCTTCTGCAGCAGTAATGTTTCTTCCTTTTTTACCAATTACAATGGCTACTTCCAGCTCAAAATCAAGCTTTTGGAAATGATCGGGCATACATTCGATCTCTCCAGGGCCCTGAATGGCATTGTGGTTGGTGAAATAAAAGATAGGATACTGATCAAATTCAGCAATCATATCTACTTTACGGTTCCTTCTCGCCGCAGCAACATGCTGACGGAAAGCGTATCCATCCCTGCAGGAAGTCGGATGCGGTACAGGAGCGATCACTTCATAGAAAGCTTCTTCTTTAGGTTCAATCTCGCCTGATTTAATTTGTGCATCAATCTTTTTTGCACGGTCCATCAATTCCTCTCCGCCCGCTAAAAAAGCATTCATCTCATTCGGCAATTGCTTGTCGCATGAATTCAGATTATAAATATGTCCGTTTACAAAAACACCCAGGTGTTCTCTGTCTTCTGTTTTATAGGATACCAGCTTCATATGCTCAGTTTTTTATGTAGTTGTTCAAAGCTATATAAAATTACAGCAACCATGGCTATAAAAAAACTATCTCCATTAAATCTCTTTTATTGTTTGTTGATTACTGGATTTATTCCTTAATTTAGCTGACGCAAACAAAATGATACAGCACCTCACATATCAAAATCAAGTCGCCAAACAAGCGTTGGCTGCGTTCCGGTATGCGATGCTTTCCAAGATCATTTTTGCTCAATACTCCATTTAGCTTTTCCCGCTGCTTTTATAAAACGTTTTCCACGTTTTATCGTTATTAATATATATTATTCTAACCAAATTAACCTACTGCTATGCCTATTTATCATACCTTAGGAACCATTCCTGCGAAACGCCATACCGTTTTTAGAAAACCAGATGGCAATTTATACGCAGAAGAACTAGTTTCTACTGAAGGGTTTTCAAGCTTATATTCACTGGTTTACCATTGTCACCCGCCAACCATCGTAAAATCCCTTGGGGAACCTTATTCTGTAGAGCCTAAAATCGCCCGTGAGAAACACCTGCGTCATACGAGCTTAATCGGATTTAATGTGAAACCGGAAGACGATTACCTGGAAAGCAGGAAACCGGTATTGGTGAACAGTGACCTGCACATCTCCCTGGCAGCGCCGAGAAAATCGATGACCGATTATTTTTATAAAAATAGTCAGGCAGATGAGGTGATCTTCATTCACGAAGGCAGCGGAACCTTAAAAACAGGCTTCGGAAAAATCCGTTTTGCTTATGGAGATTACCTGGTGATCCCCAGAGGAACCATTTATCAGATGGAATTTGATGACGAGACCAACAGACTCTTCATTACCGAAAGTTTCAGTCCGATCCGCTCTCCAAAGCGCTATAGAAATGAATACGGACAACTAATGGAACATTCTCCCTATTGTGAGCGCGACATTAAACGCCCTACCGACCTGGAGACCATTGATGAAGTCGGCGATTTCAAAGTGCTGATCAAAAAACAAGGTTTGATGTACCCTTATACTTATGGGACACACCCTTTTGATTTTGTAGGCTGGGACGGTTTCCATTATCCATGGGCTTTTTCTATCCACGATTTTGAACCGATTACCGGTCGTTTACACCAACCACCTCCCGTACACCAGACTTTTGAAGGACATAACTTTGTGATCTGTTCCTTCGTTCCACGTAAATACGATTACCACCCACTTTCCATTCCTGCACCATACAACCACAGCAATGTGGACAGTGATGAGGTTTTGTATTATGTAGACGGGGATTTTATGAGCAGAAAAAGCGTGGTAAAAGGACAAATCACCTTACATCCGGGTGGAATTCCTCACGGACCGCACCCGGGAACGGTAGAAAAATCAATCGGTAAGGAGAGCACTCAGGAGCTGGCCGTCATGATTGATCCTTTCCGTCCTTTAATGCTAACAGAAGATGCCATAAAGATTGAGGATGAAAGCTATCATAAAAGCTGGCAACATAACGTAGAATAATCAGATAAACAGTGTTTTAAAAAAATATTTAATTATGAGTACACAAACATTTGCAGAAAAGATTGCTAAAGCACCGGATTTCCTTCCGATCAACGGAACGGATTACATAGAGTTCTATGTAGGAAACGCAAAACAGGCTGCACATTACTATAAAACAGCATTTGGCTTTCAATCCTTAGCTTATGCAGGACCAGAGACAGGCGTTCGCGATCGCGCTTCTTATGTCTTACAACAAGGAAAAATCAGGTTGGTACTGACTACCGCCATGAAATCGGACAGCCCGATTGCAGAACATGTCAAAAAACATGGTGATGGGGTAAAAATTCTTGCTCTTTGGGTGGATGATGCCTACAGCGCATTTGAGGAAACCACCAAACGTGGTGCAAAACCTTATATGGAGCCGGTAACAAAAACCGATGAACATGGAGAAGTGAGGATGTCGGGTATTTATACTTATGGCGAGACCATCCACATGTTCATTGAACGTAAAAATTATACGGGTACTTTCATGCCCGGATTTCAGGACCTGAAAAGCGATTACGCACCAAAAGAGACTGGTCTTTTGTACATTGACCACTGCGTAGGAAACGTAGGCTGGAACAGAATGAACGAAACTGTGAAATGGTATGAGGAAGTGATGGGATTTGTCAACATTCTTTCTTTTGATGACAAGCAGATCAATACCGAATATTCTGCCCTGATGAGTAAGGTAATGAGCAACGGAAACGGTTTCTCCAAATTCCCGATCAATGAGCCTGCCGAAGGAAAGAAGAAATCGCAGATTGAAGAATATTTAGAGTTTTATGAAGGCGAAGGGGTGCAACACATTGCAGTAGCGACAAAAGATATTTTGTCTACTGTAAGGGACTTAAAATCTCGAGGGGTTGAGTTTTTAAGTGCACCCCCTGAAGCCTATTACAACATGATGCCAACGCGCGTAGGAGAAATTGACGAGGAGATTGCGCAATTGAAAGAACTGGGCATCCTGGTAGATTGTGATGAAGAGGGTTATCTGTTGCAGATCTTCACCAAACCGGTAGAGGACCGTCCGACACTATTCTTTGAGATCATCCAGAGAAAAGGCGCACAATCTTTTGGTGCAGGTAATTTCAAAGCCTTATTCGAATCATTAGAACGTGAGCAGGAGCTGAGAGGAAATTTATAAAAACTGACCATTATTATTCATAAAACGAAGCCAGTCTGTAATACAGTACTGGCTTTTTTATGTTACATCACCTTCAGATATAAAAAATTTAGCTATTTTCGGGCCTCTAGGCAATCTGAGGGGAATGGAAATTAACAGCATCAGCAGAATCTCATTATTTTGTACGCGTTTCAGTGCAGCGTTTAAATTGTTCAAAAAGAATGATCCCTTACGTCTTGCAGGAGCAACTGCTTTTTTTGCCAATTTCGCCATCCCTCCTATTCTCATTATCCTGATCCGGCTGTTTGGCTTTTTTATGGACCGGAAAACCCTGGTGAACCGTTTGTTTGAGCGCCTGGGCAGTGTGCTGGACGATAGCAGTACCCTTCAGATCCGGCAGACTTTAAGAAACATAAGGGGTGTTGATCATGAGTGGTACGCGACGGTATTGAGTTTTATCTTTTTCATCTTTGTGGCCACCACCCTGTTCGCAGTGATTAAGAATTCCATGGACCAGATCTGGTCGATCGGAATCAAGGATAAAGCAGGTTTCTATTTTAACATGAAACTCCGGGCACGTTCTTTTGTCATCATCCTGCTGGCGGGTCTTTTGTTTTTTGTCGGCCTGCTGACGGATAGTGTTCAGGCGATTATTGGGGTATACCTCAATAATGCGGCCCCTACCTTCGGAAAATTCTTTCTTTCGGTATTAAACCAGGCTTTATTTGTGGTAATTGTGACGGTTTGGTTTTCGGTTTTGTTCCGTTTTCTGACGAATGGACGTCCGACCTGGAAATCAGCGATTCATGGAGGCATCCTGACGGGGATCTTATTTACGGCAGGAAAGTATATTTTAAGGATTATGTTGCCCCTGAGCGGGATAGGCAATATTTATGGAACTTCAGGCTCTATCGTCCTGATCATGTTATTTGTATTCTATTCTTCTTTCATTTTTTATTTCGGCTCCTGCTATGTAAAAGTGCTGAGTGACGACAAAAACACTCCCATACGCCCAATTAAAGGCACATTCAATTACGAAATCAAAGAGGTGATCAAGGATCCTAACAAACCTGAGGAGAAGTAATCTTCTCAAATCCCTGCATCTCAAATACAGCCAGCTTACTCAATAAGTTATAATGAAGGGTTCCGAAAAAGTTCACGATTCCTTCTTTATTTTTTCCTTCAATACAAATGCTTTCCTTTACCACTTCCTGGTGTTTCAAAATCTGGTCAGACAAGATGACATCTTCGTCCTGAATTCTAACATCATCAGCTTCGATAGAGAACTGTTTTAGGAGCTCAGAGAAGCTCTTTCCGTTTAATAATAACTCTTTGATATTCATAGTCGTATTAATTAAGTTAGGGAGAATGATACTGTCAATTTTAAAGCCAAAAAAAGGGATAAGCAATTGATGCTCACCCCTTTTCAACAAAATGTTGAAAACTTTTGTTTTTAGAATAAGCGGTAAGCCAATCCTAAAGTAAACAGACCTAGTTTTTTAGCATTATAGTCGTCTTTTCCAATTTTAGAAAGACCTTGTTCGTACCTCAGGTCGATGCCTAATTTGCTGATGTCTAATCCAGCGCCAAACTGCCATGCAAAGTTCTGATCTTTAAAGTTTCCTTTAAGTGCTGAGCTTGTTGCATCACCGATAGACTGGTCTTTATTCAAGATAAAAGAAACCACAGGACCAGTATTTAAACGAATACCAACACCTGCTGCTCCGATTTTTGTACCGACCAAAACCGGGATATCCAAACTGGTAAAGTTGACTTTATTCTCTACACCAGCATCGTCTTTTAAAGTTGTATTTTTTCCTGAGATGTAAAGCTCCGGTTGCAGGTGAATTCCTGCAGCACCGATACGCGCCCAGACACCACCATAATATCCTGCTCTGTTTTCGCTGTCAAAAGTACCTTTGGTGCTAAATTTTGTAAGGTTGGCACCACCTTTTAGTCCGAATTGAAAACTAGGTAACACCTGACTAAAAGCCATCATGCTAGAACAGATGAATAATGCAGATAAGATTATTTTTTTCATAATTTGATGATAAGTTGATATGGATAACTGTGATGTAAAACTAAGAATATTTTTAATTCATAACTAAAATACGTAGTTTTATATTAGCAATCATTAAGTATGGGGTATATTTGAGGCGTCTTACTAATTGCATTCTCATCTACTATTTAAATGGATTTTACATTTAATGTCTACTCCTTATTTTTAATATTCTCCGGGAGTATCATGCTTTTTTTCTCCTGGTATGCTTATAAAAAAAAGCATGGCGCGGTGCAGGTATTTGGCTTAATGATGCTATCCAACGCGATCTGGTCCCTGGCATATGGACTTGAGCTGGCCAGCTCGGAATTAGATCAGGCCAAGTTTTTCATCAACATCGAGTATATCGGAATTACCACACTCCCCCTTTGCTGGGTTTTATTCTGTTTAAAAATAGCAGGTAAGGAAAAGTGGTACAGAAACCCTTTAAATATTTCTATTTTAATTGGGGTCACGGTAACAATTCTGCTGCTGGTCTGGACAAATAGCTTCCATCACTTGCATTATAAAGACTACTACATGGATAAAACGGGAGAATTTCCAATGGTATACATTGTACCGGGGATCTCTTATAAATTGTTTACCGGATATTTCTATCTATTACTCGGCTTCGGCAGCTATTTATTAATTGCCACCTTTCGCAAAGCTGATCCGATCTATAAAAGTCAAAATTATAGTGTCGTCATCGCAGCAATCATTCCATGGATAACGAATATTGCCTATATCCTGGGATTCCGTCCGGTTGGAAATTTAGACCTTACTCCTTTTTCTTTCGCGGCAACGATTTTCTTCATCGCCATTGCGATCTACAGGTTCAAGCTCTTTGATGTATTGCCGATTGCCAGAGAAAAAGTACTCGATCTAATTCAGGACGGCTTTTTGGTAATCGATAAAAAGAACCGGGTGATTGACTATAACAACGCTTTCAGAAAATACCTGACGAACCCGAACAGTAAAAAGATCATTGGGACACAAATTGAAGCGCTCTTTCCCCAGCAGAAGGCTTTCTTTGATTTTCTGGAAACACATCGGTCGGGAAAAATAGAGTTGCATATAGACAGTCAGTCTGGTCCTGTTGACTTGGAAGCTGACATCTTATACCTCGATGAGAACCGGCTGAATAATGATGCGACCATCATTAAATTACAGGACCTCACCCATTTTAAGCAGGAAGCGCTGAAATCGCAACAGCAAACTGAAGAGCTCAAAAAACTCAATCAATTAAAAGACAGGATCTTTTCAATCATTGCCCATGACTTACGGGGTCCATTGGTAAACCTGTCTGAAGTTCTCAAAATGATTTCGAACAACCTGATCACGATTGAGGAGTTTAAAGAACTGTCTCCAATACTCAACAAAGACATCTTATATACCACAGATTTATTGGAGAATATCCTGCATTGGTCGAGAAGCCAGTTAAAAGGTTATGGCATCAGCAAAGAGTATTTTGATTTGAAAAGTATGATCGTTAATGAAGTTAATTACCATTTACCTTCTGCTGCCTCAAAAAATGTACAGATTATACAGGACGTATTTCCGGGAAATATCGTCTACGCAGATATGCTAATGATTCAGATTGTGGTACGAAACCTATTGAGCAATGCCATAAAGTTCTGTTATGAAGGCTGTGAGATTGACATCACCGCAGTTTATCAGAAGGGACAGATGTTGCTTTCCATTGCTGATAATGGAACCGGGATTAAAAAAGAGGCCTTGAAAAAGCTATTTGGCGGTGATAATATCTCCACCAGAGGGACAATGAACGAAAAAGGAACCGGCCTTGGACTAATGGTATGCAAGGAATTTATGGAAAGGAATGAAGGCCACATTAGCGTAGAAAGCGAATTCGGAAAAGGCACCACCTTCCACCTGTTTATTCCTATTGAACCCACATCAGGAATGGGGTAATCACAGAAAAAGCCAGCAATTGTGCTGGCTTTTTCTGTGATTTGTCTGGCTAGTTACCAGTGGCATCATTAATTGCCTGTCTTTCTTTTAACGCATCTACGTTGTTTTTATCTCCAAAGTTTTGAGTTTTATCTGCAAAATACTGAAGGATGCCTACGATAGTATCCAGGTTATCTGAAACCCTTTGGTGCATATCAGGCAGGTCTTTATCTAGTCTTTTATCTCCCAATTCAATATTGTCAACTTCGATCTTCCCTATCTTCTGGATGATCGCCTGCTGCGAGTGTTGTAAATCTTCCAACTCTCTGACAATCTTCTCCATTAATTCAAACTTTTTTAAAGTATCCATATGCTTTTATATTAATATTATCAATTGATGTATACCTTAACCAACCGTTTAACAGGCCAATATGTTTTCTTTTTTTCGATAAAAAGCAGATAATGATATTCAGATTTGGATTATTAACGAATAACTAATAACTTAGTTTATCAATTACCGATTTCGAAAACCCTATTATAATTGATGAAACCGTCATCAGCAGGCGGCTTCATCACCATAAAAAATATACTGATGAAAAAGCTTCTTTCCCTCCTTTTGATTTTTGCAAACGTTCAATTTGTACAGGCACAAGTGGTAGATAAAGAGAAATTACTTGACTATTTTCAAACCCAGCGCTATGCAGAGGCCGCACAGTACCTGCAAAGCACCTATAAGGAAGATACCAAAGACCCGAAGGAACTCTCTCAGCTTGCCTACGCTTACCTGATGGCCGGAAAACTTCCAGAAGCAGAAAAGAATTATCTGAAGCTGTATGCGGAAAAGCCAGCTGACATTTCAGGGTTGTTTAACCTCGCCAATATCAATATCAGAAGGGGGAATAATATCAAAGCAAAAGAATACTTCAACGAGGTCCTTAAACTGGATAGCAATAGCTTTAATGCCTATAAGCAACTCGCCAGAATCGCGAAAGAACAGGCGGAAATTGGTCCGATGATCGCCAACTTACAAAAGGCAAATAAAATAAATCCAACGGATGCAGACGTTGTTTTTGACCTTTGTGAGATTTATTTTAAGAGTAATTTATTCCAAAAAGCAGAAGATATTCTGGAACCGGCACTCAAAGCAGACAGCAGCAATTTTCAGTTGCTCAAAATGAAAATGCCGGTGAGCATGGGTTCAAAAAAATATAAGGTAGCCATTGAAACGGGAGAAAAGCTACTCAGCTATGGAGATAGCTCTACTTTTGTACTCAACAACCTTGGCAAGAGCCATTTTTTGCTCTTGGAATACCAAAAGGCTTTAGATTATTTTTTAAAGATTAAAAGTACTTCCGCCGAAAATGAAGGTCTGCTCTACAATATTGCATTGAGCTATCGCGGGATTAAAGACTATAAAAATGCAGTGCCTTATTTAGAAAAAACGATCAAGGCTGCCATTTCTCCGGGAGTGGCAAGTTATTATGGTCTTTTGGGAGATTCTTTTGAGAACATCGATAAGAATGAACAGGCAAATACAGCCTACAAAAGAGGATTGCTCTTTGAAAACAACGGCAGTTTATACTACAATATCGCCCTTGTATATGAGAACAAATTCAATGATAAAAAAAATGCGATCAGCTATTACAATCAATACCTGAAAACGATTAATCCGCAGGAACAACCCAAGCTGATCACATTTATAAAAAATAAAGTAGAAGAATTGAAAAGGTAATTACGAACGGCCAACTAAGCGGGCCACATATTTACCAATGATATCAAATTCAATATTTACGGCATCACCCACATTGACCTGGTGAAGGTTGGTATGGTCAAAGGTATAAGGGATGATGAATACAGAAAATTCGTCATCCGCCGAACCGACTACTGTTAAACTGATCCCATTCACGCAAACAGAACCTTTTTCTACGGTCACATTTCCATTTTTGGAATCGTATTTAAAGCGGTATTCCCAACTGCCATCCAGCTCCTCTCTCTTTACACAAACTGCTGTCTGATCCACATGTCCCTGCACAATATGTCCATCAAGACGTCCATTCATTTGCATGCAACGCTCCAGATTTACCTTACTTCCGACCTTTAAATCATCAAGGTTGGATTTTTCCAGGGTTTCCTGAATTGCAGTTACGGTATGCGTATTTTCAGTCAATGCGATAACAGTTAAGCAAACCCCGTTATGTGACACACTTTGGTCGATCTTCAGTTCATTGCTCAATTCAGACTGAACGACGAAATGAAGGTTAGTTCCTTCCTCCCTGATACTTTCTATTTCTCCTAGTGTTTCAATTATTCCTGTAAACATCTGCGTATTTAATTATAATTTGTTCTGTTTCTTTTCCAGTTGCTGACTTGTTCTGCCTGAAGTGCTTCATTGACCAGGGTAGTTGTCTTTTTATAAAACATCGCTCCTGCCAATGCGGCGATCAGTGCTTCCTCCGGATTTTCTTCCTTTAAGCGTTCCGGGTTAAAGTATTTACTGACAAAATGCGTATTGAAATTTCCCGATCTGAAGGCCTCATGCTGCATGACAAATTTACCAAAAGCCAGGGTAGTTTTGATCCCGGTAATGTGATATTCGTCAATCGCGCGAATCATGCGGTCCATGGCTTCTTCCCGCGTCTTGCCGTAAGTAATCAGCTTAGCGATCATGGGATCATAATAAATCGGAATCTCCATCCCCTGCTCAAAACCATCGTCCACCCGCACCCCATTCCCTTTCGGTGTTTTATAGGTTTCCAGCAGGCCTATATCAGGCAGGAAATTATTTTCAGGATCTTCCGCATATACCCTCAACTCCATCGCATGGCCATTAATGTGAAGGTCTTCCTGACGATAGGAAAGCTTTTCACCCCTGGCAATTTTGATTTGTTCCTTGACCAGGTCCAGTCCGGTGATCATTTCCGTTACCGGATGTTCTACCTGCAATCGGGTATTCATCTCCAAAAAGAAGAAGTCCAGATTTTCATCCAGAATAAACTCCACTGTTCCGGCGCCTACGTAGTTTACCGAGCGGGCTACATCAACTGCACATTTCCCCATCTTCGCACGGATTTCTTCCGTAAGCACGCTGGAAGGAGCTTCTTCCACCACTTTCTGATGCCTGCGCTGAACAGAGCAATCTCTTTCAAAAAGGTGGACAATATTGCCATGGGTATCTCCCAGTACTTGTATTTCTATATGTCGCGGGGAAGATACGTAACGTTCAATAAAGACAGAACCATCACCAAAAGCAGAAGTTGCTTCACTTACCGCCAATTGCATCTGCTCCTCAAAATCGGAAACCTGCTCCACCACCCTCATTCCTTTTCCACCACCACCGGCAGCAGCTTTAATCAGGATTGGAAAACCAACCTCTACTGCTCTTAATTTTGCCTCGCTGACATCTGTAATCGCCTCTTCCGTTCCTGGTACCATTGGAATCTGATACTTTAAGGCCGCTGCTTTTGCAGACAACTTATTTCCCATGATCTCCATTGCCTCGGGTGTAGGGCCGATCAGAATTAGCCCTGAAGCTTTCACCAATCGTGCAAAAGAAGCATTCTCTGATAAGAAACCATATCCGGGATGAATGGCTTCAGCGCCGGTAATTTTACAGGCCTCAATGATTTTCTCTCCTAACAAATAACTTTGACTGGAAGCCGCAGGACCAATACAAATGGCTTCATCTGCATAACGCACATGAAGTGCTTCCCGGTCGGCTTCAGAATAAACGGCTACGGTTTTTATGCCCATTTCACGTGCAGAGCGCATAATTCGCAATGCGATTTCGCCTCTGTTGGCTATAAGGATTTTCTTCATTTAATAGGTTATTTATGCCCCGTTGGGTGCAAATGTATTATGTTTTCTATCGCCATGTCGACCATTTCAGAAGAAATGTCAAGATGTGTCACGATTCTGATATTAGTACCCATCATATTACAGGCAATTCCCTTTTCGGCCAGCAGGTGGATGATGTTTTCTGCTTTAAATCCTGCAGCAACTTCAAAAATCACAATATTGGTCTCCACAGGCATGACCGAAGCCACATAATTCAAAGGACTTAATGCTGCTGCCAGGGCTTTGGCATGCTGATGATCAATGGCCATACGATCTATGTGATGATCAAGTGCATAAATTCCTGCGGCAGCCAGAAAACCCGATTGACGCATTCCACCACCAAAGGCTTTCCTGATTTTGTTCGCCTTCCTAATGGTTTCTTTAGAGGCAAGAAGTACCGACCCTACCGGAGCGCCCAGTCCTTTAGAAAGGCAGATGGAAATGCCATCGAAATACTGTCCATAGTTCTTTGCATGATCGCCGGTGGCAACCAACGCATTGAAAATCCGGGCACCATCCAGGTGAAGCTTTAACCCCTTAATGTTACATAAGGTATGAATGGGCTCGATCTGCGTTAAATTATAACAGGCTCCCCCACCCTTATTGACGGTGTTTTCAAGGACCACCAGGCTGGAGTTCGGATAGTGAATATTTTCTTCGTTAATTTCAGGCTCAATCAATTCCGGGGTTAGTATCCCTCGATTGCCGTTCAGCAGTCTGACAGAAGCCATAGAATGATAAGCAATTCCTCCGCCTTCGTAACGGTAGACATGTGACGACTGGTCGCAAATCACCTCGTCCATAGGCTGGGTGAAGCATTTGATGGCAATCTGATTGGTCATGGTTCCTGAGGGGCAAAAAAGCCCTGCTTCCATATTGAACATCGTTGCGAGTTTGGTCTCCAGTTTATGAACCGTCTCATCTTCTCCAAACACATCATCACCCACCTTTGCACTCATCATTGCAGCAAGCATACCTTCCGTTGGCCTGGTTACAGTATCGCTTCTAAAATCAATTTTTATTGCCATAGTCATTTACGAATGAATACAAATATTCAAAAAATCCGGCGATCTATCTTCTATTTACAAACTAAACCTTTGTGTAAAACTATTGTTAAGTTTCTTCCCCTCTTTTTTAAATTTTATGCCTTTTTATAAAAATTGGCTATAAATGGGTACTAAATCGTTTAACAATTGCCCAATTGAGGTTTTTTTCTATGCCAAAAGCGCAGTTTGACCCAATAAAAAAAACCTTTCTTGTAAATGCTTGATTTTAAATTTGGATTTCAAAATAACAAGCGTATTTTAGCTTAGTGTTTTTTTAACAATATGGTAACCTTAAATCAATAAATAAAATTACAAAAAACCGCGTTTTTAACCATTTAAAAGCGGATAATTATTTAAAAACTTAAACTAAAGAATTACATTTATGAAAAAAAACCATACAAAAGTGTTAGGATTATTTACTTTTATCCCGAAAAAAACAAATTAAGATGATAGTTATTGCAGATGGTGGTTCAACCAAAACCAATTGGTGTTTAATTAATGAAGCAGGTAGGAAAATTCATTTTAATACAGAAGGATATAACCCATACTTCTCAGATACAGAATATATTGTTGGTTCGTTAAAAAAATCTCTTCCGGATCATTTAGAAACAGAGAAACTAACTCAGGTCAACTATTACGGTGCAGGTTGCTCCACTGATGCCAAGCGCAAAATTGTAGCAGATGCCATGCAACAGATTTTTCCGAATGCGGAGATCAATATAGGCCATGATTTATTGGCTTCCTGCAGAGCATTATTAGGCGATGAGCCGGGTTTTGCTGCCATCCTTGGAACAGGAACAAATTCCTGCTTATATGACGGTAAAGACATCTCCCTGAACATTGATTCTCTGGGTTACTTCCTTGGAGATGAAGGTAGCGGATGTTTCATCGGAAAAAGAATTCTGAGTGATTATATGAAAGGTTATATGCCTAAAGGTCTTAGAGAAAGTTTTTATGATAACTTCGCTTTAACCAATGAGGATATTTTTGACCACATCTATAACAAACCACTTCCAAACCGCTTCTGTGCTGGTTTCAGTAAGTTCTTATACGACTTCAAAGACAATTATGAAGACTATACGTTCTCTACAGTAGATTATGCATTTACAGCGTTCTTTGAGAACCTGGTGATTCATTATCCGAATTATAAAGAGTACTCATTAAACTGTGTAGGGTCTGTAGGTTACAGCTTCAGAGACATCCTGAGCATTGTGGCAGACAGATACGAGATGGGCGTAGGCAAGATCATCCGCTCTCCTATAGATGATCTGGTAGATTACCACATCTCCGCAGTAAATAAATAAACTATTCAAAGCAGCTTCCTTAAAAAAGCTGCTTTTTTTTAAATGATAAAAGCCCAAATGAATCCATTTGGGCTTTTAGGCTAGCTATCCAGCTGTTTCAGGACAGGCTCTTTCTTTTTTCAGAAGGAAATCTCTTTTCCAAACAACTTCGCATATTTGCGTTTATCAAATTTATATAGCGTTGCTGCACGAAAGGACACTCCTTTTTGTTTTTCATCCAGGTCTTTCAGCACGCCGAAGCTCAGCATCTTTTTCCTGAAGTTTCTTTTGTCCAGTTTTTTATTCAAAATGATTTCATAAACATTCTGCAACTGGGTAAGCGTAAACTTCTCCGGCAACAACTCAAAAGCAATGGGCTGATGTTTAATTCTTCTCTTAATTTTTTCCAGACCTTTATCAAAGATCTGCTGATGATCAAATGCCAGCTTAGGCAGATCCTTTACATTAATCCAATGTGCCTGTTTGGCATAATTGCTCAATGGCTTTAAAGCTTTATCTCCTCCCAGCCTCAGGAGCGCATAATAGGCAATACTGACTACCCTACCCTGAGGATGTCGGTTCACATCACCGAAAGTATAATACTGCTCCATGTAAACGTCGCCAAGTCCAGTTAGCTCATGCAAAATCCTGGACGCACTCTGGTCCAAACTTTCATCTTCGGAAACTATATTCCCCGGCAGGGCCCACCAGTCCTTAAACGGTTCTTCATTCCTTTCGATCAAAAGAATTTTCAATTCTCCTTCATCAAATCCGAACAACACACAATCAATCGAGAAAGTGGAATTAAATTTTGGTAAGACTTCTTTCAAAATATTAAATTTTATTTTACAAACTTATTTCTTAAATCGGCCTTCAAATCTCTTTTAGGCACCTCATTTTTTTAGATTACTTGATCTTCTCTATCTTTTTTCCCTTTTTTCCCTCCTTATTATTGGAGCTAATCTTTTAAAGTTCTTAAATAATATCCTGTTTTAACAAGATTAACAGGATTTAAGTTAAAAACAAAATGAAAAAGAGAATTATAGAAAAAATGTTGCAAATATTCTTTCAGCCGTTTTTCTACAGGAGCAATTATGAAGATGGGTAAAAGAAAGCGCAGGAACTCCTTCTGCTATTACACCAAATTTAATTCTGAATTTTTCCATACTCTTTTATATATTGCAGCTGCTTATCATCTGGATTAAGGTTTTCGTCTCATTTTTAGAAATGGATGAATCGGCTTTTGCCAGAATATTGTCAGAATCTGGAAGAAGGGATTCCAGACTAAGGTGAGGTAAGGGCCCATAGGATTAATCCTGTTTTTCTCTTTTATTCCAAATAACAGCTTAAAAACAGGTTTAAAACGCATGTAATAAACTTATTATTCTTTTTGAAACGTAAACAAATTGGAACACGGTTTTTGTGTTCCGGCAGGAAATTTAAAAATAAATTACTTAGTGTAAAAAATACACGCTATATTCGTAATCATAAATCATGAAACCAAATATTAAAAATATCGCCGTATTAACATCAGGAGGAGATGCTCCCGGAATGAATGCCTGCATCAGAGCAGTAGTACGGACCGGAATATACAATGGTATCAACATGTTTGGGGTTTTGCAGGGATATCAGGGATTGATCAGTAACAACATCAAGCCTATGGATGCAAGATCCGTTAGTAACATCATTCACCTTGGTGGTACCATATTAAAGACCGCACGTTGCCTTGAGTTTAAAACTGAAGAAGGAATGGAGCTGGCTTTTCAGAACTTAAAAGCCCGTGACATTGATGGATTGGTCGTAATCGGAGGAGATGGAACCTTTACAGGTGCGCAACGCTTCGGTAAAAAATTCGGCATCCGGGTGATCGGAATTCCAGGAACAATTGACAATGATTTATACGGTTCTGACTTTACGCTTGGATACGATACGGCTATAAACACCGTTATTGAAGCGATAGATAAAATCAGAGATACTGCAGATTCCCATGACCGCTTATTTTTTATTGAAGTAATGGGCAGGGATTCGGGATGTATTGCTTTGAGAAGTGCCATCGCCAGCGGTGCAGAAGCAGTGTTGTTACCGGAAAAGGAAACAAGTCTGGATGAGCTGATTTCTCAGCTGGAAGTAGGTGCTTCTACAAAAAAATCTTCCAGCATCGTTATTGTATCTGAAGGACATAAAGATGGTGGTGCTTACGATGTTGCGAAAAAAGTTAAGGAAAGATTTAACCACTATGACACGAAAGTAACTATATTAGGACATCTCCAACGTGGCGGTAGTCCAAGTAGTTTCGACCGGATTTTAGGAAGTCGTTTAGGCTTTGCAGCCATCAACGAACTGCTAAAAGGAAGTACCATGCAAATGGTTGGTCTACGTGGTAATGATGTAAAGACAACAAGTATAGATGAAGCGTTAACAAGACATACGTTCAAACTGGAAAGCGATTTGTTGGAGATGACTAAAGTTTTATCAATATAATTATGATAGCAGTAGTTTATAGCGGATCAAAAACAGCCTTCTGGAAAATTGCCAGAGATGGGAAAACCATTGCAGAATGTAGTATGCCGGGAATTAATCCTTGCTTTAATGATCAGAAATCTATACTCCAGTTTTTAAATAAAAAATCCATCCTGGTGAACCATGCGGAAAGCATTAAGAAAATCTATGTTTTCGCTGCCGGTGCTTCATCAGAGGAAAGAAGGAATGAGCTTGCCGAAACTTTAGGCCAATTCTTCAGGTATAGCAAAATATCTGTTAAAGATGACCTTTATGGTGCTGCATTAGCTTCTTGCTATAACAACAGTGGGATTGTCGGACTCTTGGGTAGCGGTGCAAACTGTGCTTATTTTGACGGTAAGAATCCGGAGAAGAACAATTTTGGACTAGGCTATATCCTGGGAGATGAAGGTTCTGCAAATTACCTGGGAAAAACACTTCTGAAGAATTTTGTACAGGAAAAGTTACCTGCAGACCTACAGAAGAAGTTTGAGGTTAAATATAACCTTGACCGCCCACAGATTTTAGAACGCGTTTATAAGCGCCCGATGGCGCAACAGTTCTTAAGTTCTTTCTTTGACTTTTTCCTGGAAAACAGAACGGATAAATTCCTTCTGGACATCATCGAAAAAGGTTTTGAAAGTTATTTTAATACTTATTTACTGCCAACAATGAAATTACACCCCGGAAAAGAAATACATTTTGTAGGTCTTGTTGCGGGAAACTTCCAGGAGGAATTGCGGGCGACTGCAAAAAGACACCAGCTGGAAATTACATCGATTACTAAAGAACCGATATATAATTTACTAAACTACTATTCAAATTAACAAAATGAGCAAAATTGGAATAAACGGCTTTGGCCGTATCGGCAGACTGGTTTTTAGAGCTGCTTTAAAAAGAGGATTAGATATTGTTGCGATCAATGATTTAGTGGAGCCGGATTACATGGCTTATATGTTAAAGTACGACTCTACTCACGGCCGTTTTGATGGTACAATTGAAGTAGTAAACGGACACCTTGTAGTAAACGGAAAAACCATCCGCATCACAGCAGAAAGAGATCCTGCAAACTTGAAATGGAATGAAGTAGGTGTAGAAACTGTAATTGAGTCGACTGGTTTGTTCTTAACTCAGGCTGATGCAGAGAAACATATTCAGGCAGGTGCTAAAAGAGTTGTTCTTTCTGCTCCGGCTAAAGATGATTCGATCCCTACCTATGTAATGGGTGTAAATCACGAACAGTTAACTGCTGATCAAACTGTGGTTTCCAACGCTTCTTGTACGACTAACTGTTTAGCGCCAATCGCTAAAGTATTAAACGATAAATTCGGTATCATCGAAGGTTTAATGAGTACAGTACACGCGGTTACTGCAACACAAAAAACAGTAGATGGTCCTTCGGCGAAAGACTGGAGAGGTGGACGTGGAGGTTTCTCTAACATTATCCCTTCTGCAACAGGAGCTGCTAAAGCGGTTACAAAAGTAATCCCTGCTTTAAAAGGAAAATTAACAGGTATGGCTTTCCGTGTACCGGTAGCTGACGTATCTGTAGTTGATTTAACGGTACGCTTAGAAAAAGCGGCTACTTACGAAGAAATTAAAACTGCCATGAAAGAAGCCTCTGAAGGTTACTTGAAAGGTGTATTAGGATATACAGAAGATGAAGTTGTTTCTTCTGACTTTATAGGAGATGATCATGCGTCAATTTTCGATGCAAATGCAGGTATTGCATTAAATGACAACTTCGTAAAAGTGGTTTCCTGGTATGATAACGAATGGGGCTATTCTAATGCATTAGCTAAATTCGTAGAGTACTACGGAAATTTAAAGTAAAACCCGTTCATACAGGTTTATATTTGGTTAGAAAAGGGATGTGTCTGGATGGAACATCCCTTTCTTGTTTTTATTGATCAATAGTATTATTTCCTAAGGAATCATCCTATTCTTTTTTATCTTTGCAGAAAATTAATTTTCCTTTCTTACTTACTGGTTATGAAGCTATTCTTATATGCCCTTGCTTTAATCACTCTTTCTGTTGGATGCAATAAAAAAGAGGAACAAACGAAAACCTACCTTCCAAGGATACTCACCAAAAATGAAGGCTTTAACCGTTATCCGGAACAAAAATCGGATTCCCTGACCATTTATAACGTGGTTAATAGCAATCCTCAACAATTCAGCGTAAGGTTTAGAGATACTATAGTTCGCATTCAAACCGATGCCTCCGACAAGAGTAAATCCAGTGATAAATTTACTTCTGCTCAGTTCATCAATACACAAAAAACATGTTTATTGGTCCAGCTGGCCGACAGCACAGGATTAGTTGCTCCATCTTACCTGATCAGCCTTAAGGGAAAGGGGTTGGAAGTGATCAGTTTGTACCGCGCTTCCAGTGGCAGCCAGGATCAAAAATTTAGTAAAGGAATCAATAGAGTGGGTGCTGCAGGCTATCTGGTAGACAATGATTTCTTTATTACGAACGTGAATGCCAAGGTTTACCTCCTAAAAAGACAAAATCCTGCAGAAAGAATTCAGGGCCAGTTTTTATTGATGTCTCCAGACAGACAAACTGCGGTCTTCCTGGTTCAAAGATCTTTATACCAGGTTCACTATCCTTCAGCTGAAGTATCAACAGAAGTATTAAAGGGAGATGTTCCTCAGGATATCCCAGGGGTATATGCCTGGATTCAAAACAACTATAGTTTTCAGAAAAACAAAAAAAGCATTTCATTTCTGAAATACAATGACGACGACAGGATCGTGGACATTAAAGAATTCAAGTAGCGTTAAACCTTGAATTCGTCTAGTGAATAAGGAAGTTCCTCGCAGAGGAAGCCATTGTCCATTAGAATCTGTCTTACCGCCGCAACACAGGGAACCGAGCTCACCACCCTCAGGATCTTATCGACATCCTCAAAGGCAAAGGACCAGTTCTTTTCCCCGAACAGGGTGTTCATAATTGGCTTTATAGAGATCAGGTCGCTTTTTCCCTGAACTGAAGTTTTAAAAATAACAATATTCATTGCTGTAGGATTTAATATTTCTAAATGTGATGGTGGGCAATTGTGAACCTCAATGCTCCTCATCTGATATTTAAATTAAAGATGCAGTTTCTATTAAAATAACTAAAGTACCTCATGGCTAAAGTGGACAAAAACACCGCCGAACGGCAGAAATTTACCGGTAAATGAATTTCCCGATTTTATGATAACTTTGCACCCGTTAAAAGTCATTAATTGAGAAGATTCGTCTGCATTTTATTACTCCTGATCATCGCCCTGCAATCCTTTAATAAGGCAGGGATTATGCTGGCGTTTAAAATGAATCAGAATTACATTGCCAATGCCCTTTGTGAGAATAAAGACAAGCCTCAAATGCATTGTAACGGCAGGTGCGTTTTAGCAAAAAAACTAAAACAGGCCGAGCAAAATGAAGAAAAGCAAAGAGCTCAAAGTCAGGAGAAAGCAAATGTTCTTTTTTTCTGCAGAATGAACCGGATTAAAATAGTAGAATGCCTGCTGTCACTTCAAAGAAGAGACTTTAATCCCTTTTACCTTCATTTTAAACCTTCCTCATTTTCCAACGATATTTTTAAACCACCCCAGTTCAGGGCTGCTTAATCTTTTTATTTTTTGAAAATTCTATTTCCGCATGGAACACGACTTCATTTAAAGAAGCCTGTCTTTTGTTGAAGAATTTTTCCTGAAAATATAAGTCTTTCATCTCCCTAATACAGACCCTGCTTTTTAGCCTGGTCTCCTTCATTATTTTAAAAAAAACAAATACAAAAATGAAAATCAAGGTTTTCTCTATTATATTTTTATTCCTCCTCAGCAGTAAATTACTTGCACAATCAGGCACCGGATCGTTAAAAGGCAATATCGTGTCCTTTCAGGGGGAGCCCCTATCAGGTGCTTCCATTCAGTTCCAAAACACGGACATCCGCACGAAAACGGATTTAGAAGGAAATTTCATTTTAAATGCTATTCCTGCCGGAATTTATATGCTGATCGTTTCTAATGTCGGATATACTGCCAGTAAACAAGACCTGATCATCAAAACGGGAAAAACTGCGATCCTCAACTTACAATTGTCTAAAAGTAAGCAAGAATTGAAAGAAGTGGTCATTAGTGGTATAAAGAATCCATATCAGGTTCAAAATTCCAGCAGTTCTACCCGAATGGATGTTCCATTATTAAGTACGCCCCAATCGGTACAAATCATATCGGCTCAGGCGATAAAAGACCGTCAGGCTTTCACCTTAAACGAGATCGCAGGTACGTTTACGGGAATGAAAGCAAATAATGGAAATGGCTCTTTCAATATGCGTGGATTCACCGCTTATTCGCCAACAGATGCCAGTTTTCTACTGTATAACGGAATCCGGGGAAATCTATTTTTATGGAGTCAGCAGCCCTTGTTGTATAATGTAGAGTCAGTGGAGCTTTTACGTGGTCCCTCGGGCGCTTTATTTAGTGAAGGTGCACCCGGTGGTGTGGTCAATTTCATGACCAAAAAACCAATGGCGCAAAACAGATACGGCATAGAATTAGCGCTGGGCAGCTGGAATTTCCGCAGGGCATCCCTTGACCTGACAGGACCATTGTCCGGAAATAAGAAACTGCTTTACCGCGCTATTATAGGATATGACAAATCGAAAAGCTTTCGTGACGGTCAAAACAAAGAAAACATCTTCATTGCCCCTTCCTTAACTTACCTCTTTTCTGATAAAACAGATTTGAATCTGGAAATCAATTATGCTTATCAAAAGACCGTACAACAGTACGACAATGGGACCTTTATCCGCACAAGACCGGATGGCACTTTTGATTTCAATTATTACCCGGATCACTTAACGGTTCAAAGTCCTACGGATTATGGAAAAACCCATAACACTTCGGCAACACTGACCTTCAATCATCGTTTCAATGACCGTTTGAAAATGACCGCAGTTCAAAGAGTAGTCAATAACATACTGGATTATACCGATCACATACCTGTAGGGAAGATTAAAAATGATTCCATCAGCAGAGGTTACCAGGATTGGGAAACCAATCGTTTCAGTCTTCAGACCACCGCTTATTTAGCTTATGAAACGAAAACAGGTCCCTTAAAACATCAATTGATCGGAGGTGCGGATTACAATAGATACGGATGGACTAAAAATGATTACCAATACAAAGCGGCCTCCAGAATTTCGATATTTAATCCTGATTATAGTAATGATCCACCGGCAGCTTCGGTTGCAGCAGAAGAGTCTGATGACAACAAACGCATTACAAATCTGGTAGGCATATACCTGCAAGACCAAATCAGTTTCGGCAGACAGTTAAAAGCATTACTATCCCTGAGGTACGATTCGTACAATGCAAAAGAAACACCACTTTCGATCAGGGACAATAAACAGGGTGATGAGTTACAGGCTTCAGGTCTCATCCCTCGCCTGGGATTGGTATACCTCCCAGCTGAAAATATCTCCATTTACGGGACTTATCTTAAATCATTTAATCCTCAGACTTCCAACAATGTACTTTCCGGAGGCCCCTTCCCTACCCGCAAAGCGACGCAATATGAAATTGGATATAAAGGTGATTTCTTTAACCGGCAGTTGTCAACCAATGTATCGCTTTACCAAATCAATTATGCCAATATTCTGGCACCTGCACCAACAGAAGAAAATTCCCACCGTCAGGCTGCAATTGATGGAACACGAAGCAGAGGAATCGAATTTACCGCTATGGGAACGATACACAACTTTAATGTAATAGCGGGATATGCGTATAATGAACACGTCATATTAAGCACAAGCGCTTTTGGAAAAAAAGGGGATCGTTTTAACAATGCACCTAAACATATGGCCAATCTGTGGTTAAAATATAACGTCAATAGCGGTCTGATTAAGGGCCTGGGAATTGCTGGCGGTCTAAGGTATGTAAGCAATCAGGTTGGTCTCATTAGCAACCAGAATTTTCTATTTCCGGAATACACGGTAATTGATGCCGCCGTTAACTACCGCAAGGGTCGATACAACCTCCAGTTTAATGCGTACAACCTAACGGATAAACATTATTTCACAGGCAGCAGGTCAAGTACGGTAACCGGAGGTCTGGGAGATCCTTTTAACTACAGAATTGGTTTAAGTTACCAGATCAAATGAGAAAAATAAATTTCACACGGGTCCTGATTTTCTCTTTACACAGCTGGCTGGGCCTGATCAGCGGCATCTTCCTTTTGTTGTTGGGGCTGAGTGGCTCTGCAGGACAGCCATGGCCACTGGATACTATTTATAGGAGCATTGGTCAGCAGCACCCAAATTTAACCGGCATAGCCTGGCTAAATCCCAATGCAACAACTGAGGAAGCGTATGAATTCCGGTTGTACCAGAATGACGGAAAAATCAGCACTTATGATTTAGGGATGATGAGTATTGATCCATATTCTGGGAAAAGATAGAGGCTACCTTCTTTCCCTTACACGCAGGCACTTTCGGCGGTACTCCGGTTAAAGCACTATATGTGATGATTGGTTTGCTACCCGGTTTACTCTCCATTACAGGAGCCTTGCTTTGGTGAAGAAAAGTAAAAAAACGATACCATTAAGCTAATTATATATTTTGGCATAATTCATGTATACATAGCAGAAATTAAGATAACGATATTTAAGAAAAAACCGTTTCATACAGGTTTATATTTGGTTAGAAAAGGGATGCGTCTGGATGGAGCATCCCTTTCTTGTTGTTACGCTAAAGTCTACAAAATTCATTTATTGATGATTTTTTTACTAAATTTGTTAGTAATGAAATCCTCCGGAACTGCCGATCTGCCACTACATTATGGCTATGTGCCCAAATGGCTTGCAGAACGCATGTCTCGTTTAGGGCTTGCCATCACAGAAGCAATCATTGCAGAATATGGCACGGCCGAAGTCTTACGTCGTTTAAGTGATCCATTCTGGTTTCAAAGCCTGGGTGCGGTAATGGGAATGGACTGGCATTCCTCAGGGATTACCACCTCAGTAATGGGCGCTTTAAAAGGGGCCATCAATCCCAGGAGCAAGGAATTGGGCATTTATATTTGCGGAGGAAAAGGCCTGAAGTCCAGACAAACTCCGGCTGAATTGTTAAACATCGCTCAACATACCGGTCTTGACGGCAATGAACTGGTAAGGTGTAGCAGGTTGAGTGCTAAGGTAGACAATACCGCTATCCAGGATGGCTTCCAGCTCTACACCCATAATTTTATAGTCAATTCAGCGGGATTGTGGACTGTCGTTCAGCAAGGAATGCGAAATGATAGTGCTACTGCCAGAAGGTACCACTGGCACTCTTCTGCTCTGGCTTCTTTTGTAGAAGAACCTCACACCGGAATTTGTGGCATCAACCAGGGCCAGATCTTAAATCTTGTTGCAAAAGAAGCTCGGACTTCCCGCAGCACCATGTTATCCATGACAACAGAAAGTCCGGAACGCATCCTCAAAGAAGTCAGAAAACTGATCATGCCCAACCGTCATGAAGTAAAAGCAAAAGATATAGACCTAAAACGCCTGGGTGCCATGTTATGGCTCACACAAGAAAAACGTCCGGCAGATTTTGAAGAATTGCTATTACTGGAAGGTCTTGGACCAAGAACATTACAGTCTCTGGCATTGGTTAGTGAAGTTATTTATGGGACGCCTTCCCGTTTTACAGACCCTGCACGTTTTTCCTTCGCCCATGGCGGAAAAGATGGTCATCCTTTTCCTGTTCCCCTAAAAGTCTATGATGAGACGATCCAGGTGCTTGGGAAAGCCATCCAGCAAGCCAGGATCGGTCAGTCGGACAAACAACAGGCGATCCTTAAATTAGGAGAACTTGCCCGAAAAGCAGAAAAAGACTTCATGCCAAATGATAATTTTGAAGAATTGATTCAAAAAGAACGCAACGATTCCTGGAAATATAGAGGTAAAACTGTTTTTGGTGATGCAAAACCTCCCTCAAAGAATCAACTCAGTTTGTTTTAATTGCAATAAGTACCAAATTACCTGTTTAAACATCTTGTTTTTTTCGTAGAATAATTAATATTTCTTAGTCAGGTTATTCTTTTATAGGGGATTAATTCCGTTATTTGTTCAATTTATATTTAGAAATACCAACAAAACCTTTTAATGCAGTTTAAACAATTCTCCTGGCAAATTGCCTGGGATTACCCGCCATTCAGACTTAAATTTATCCTGGGAATCTTTATTCTTGCATTGATTCTGATTTTTATCCCCCATTTCTTCTCCTATGTTGAAAATAGGGAGAAAGGATATACACTCAATGACTGGGTATTGGCTCAGATTCCGGCTATTGACGTTTCTCTGTATATATTTATTTTACTTTACGGAATGTCTATCTTTTTTCTGATACGCATGTCCAGAAACACTTCGATTTGTCTCACCGCATTATGGGCCTATATATTTCTTTGTGCGGCAAGGATCATTACCATTTCCATCGTTCCTCTTCATCCGCCAAAAGAAATCATAGAACTGGTAGATCCCTGTTCCATAGTCTTCTACGGTTCGAATGTGATTACAAAAGACCTTTTCTTTTCCGGACATACAGCTACGCTCTTTCTGGGTGCCTTATGCCTGGAGAAAAAGCGAGAGAAAACAATTGCCTTTATCGCTTCCGGAATCATCGCGGTGTTGCTATTGGTTCAACACGTACATTATACGGCAGATGTAATTGCCGCGCCTTTCTTTAGCTGGATCTGCTGGTATTTCGGAAAATCAATAGAGAAATTATAAGCAGCTTTCTTTAGGGAGAATAGTAAACGGCGGTAAATCCTGAGAATCTACCCCGTTCACGTGCCTGAGAGCAATATAATTTTATGTAGGGTGCCCGGTTATGATGTCAACTCCCTAGATTTAAGCATCTTAATCAACCCGTTTGTATAGTGAAAGTCTTTATCTATATTAATGTTAAAAAGCATCATCCCTCCCTTTAGTCCGTTATCAGGCTGCCATTTGCTCAACTGAATTGCCTCCCCTAACGAAGTGGCCTGATGATGACCAGGTTGTACGCCAAACAACAATTTCTTACTGCTCACCAGACCTGCATACAATTCAAATTGGCTAATCATTGTTTCTAGATCCCAGAAATACCCCATCAATGCCACATAATCAAACAATCCATTACATTGTTTCAATAATTGTTCATCTGCATAGTATTGGTAGGTGACATAACTCATCGTCTTCCCGGTTTTAGACCTGGGCCCAAAATATTTAGACAGTTGCCAAACTACTTCAATAAATGTCTCATTGGGAATATCTCCTCCCATTTCAGGGTCAATATCTATTCCATCCAATCCCCAGGTATTCACCACCAGATCGTAAACATCTGCTGCAAAAGCCGCAGGATCAGTAATGGTATTCCAGGATATTTGTGGATTGGGCGAGCTAATAATGGATGCCAAAACTTTAACCCCTCTGTTTTGCTGTATCCTTACCCCTGCCAGAATACTGGCCCAGGTCATTCCGTTACTGGTCAGATACAGGTGTTGCAATGTCTTTTGAGGATCCAGATTAATCAGGAACAGATTGATGACGTCAATTCCATTCGGGAGCTCTTCAATGATCATCTTTTGATTTGCGTAGCCTAGCCAATAAGTAACAAAAAGAGGATCAGGAGCTTTCATAAATCAATCAAGGGTTAAAAATGATATTTAAAGTTCATCAATTGATGATAACCAGATACGCGTTGGATTACCCGAAATCAAAAACAGGTATTTATACCCATATAAATAACATGAGCGTAACAAATATAAATACAGCGCAAATAATCAATCCACTCAACAAAAAATGTTTATTTTAGATTAACCAATTAAAAGAATGCCATTCGATTTACAAATCAAATAATAACTTAAAATAACAACAAACATGGAACGTCACTCGTCTAAACACGACAAAAGTATCTTTGAGATCCCATTATCGGAAGCTCAGCAAATCACCCGGGCCTGGGCAGCGCGCGGCAACTTTATCAAATCTTATTTAATTGATGCACAGGAATTAAAAGACATGGTAGAAGAAAAAGGCGCGAGTTATGTACGTGTTTATTTTGGCTGGGACACAGAAATGGAAAAAGGAAGAGAGCAACGGTTAATTATGGTTCCGGCAGATATATATGGCCGTGATATGATCAATACTGAAGTTTCTCTGGCTGCGAACGCTAAAGAAGACAGCAACATATTTGACTTCACAATGCCTTGTCCGCCAACCTGTCCACCACCAGAGAGTCCATTAGCAGAATAAGTATGTTTTCTAAAATACTAAAAGTTGAATACCTCACTTTAATTTTTTCAATGGGCTTCATTTTTTGCCCATTGATACTTTCATTAAAGCATTTCCGATCCTATCCAAAAGAGTTAAAAGTGATTAGCATTCACTTAATACTAATTGCGGTTTTAGCCATTTACAGTGCTTCATTGTGGATCTCCAGCAAAAATAACCTGCCGGTTCTTCACATCTACACCATGATTGAATTCTCTACAATCATGTTATTTTATCAGATCGTTTTTAAAAATGCTATTGATAAGGTCTGGTTCATCGTACTCATTTCAGGATTTCTTGTCTTTTGTGTGATCAATGCATTCTTTATTCAAAAATGGCATATATTTAATACTTACCCGCGTACGCTTGAAAGCATCATTATTATCAGTACCTCTTTATTTTACTATTATAAAATAACCAAACAAACCTTGTACATACAAATTGAGAAAAGCGCTACATTCTGGATCAATACCGGTTTTTTCATTTATTTCTCGGGGAGTTTTCTCTTATTTATGCTTAGCAATTACATTTTGCCATTGAGTCTGAAGTTCAATATGATCGTCTGGCAATTACATGCTTTTCTCTCCTGTGTACTCTATTGTTTAATCTTTATAGGTTTATGGCAACGCAGGAAGGCTTAGACGTTTATTTTTTCATGTTTACCGGCATGCTCGTGATGTTCCTGCTTAGTGCTGCCGTTGTGGTTCTCTTTTTTGTATACCAGAAGAAATTCTATAACCAACAAGTACAATTAAAAGAAACCGAAGCAGATTACCAGCGGAAATTGACCCGAAATAACATTGAAAAGATAGAAGAAGAAAGGCGCAGGGTTGCAAAAGATCTCCATGATGAGGTAGGGAGTATTTTCTCTACGCTTGGAGTGAAGATCATACAATTTGAAAAAAAACACAATACTTCTTCCGGGAGTATTGAACTCATTAAAGAAAGTAAGCTTCTGGTCGATAAGGGAATCATGAGCGTCAGAAGAATTTCTCATAACATGATTCCGAATGAGCTGGAAATGTTCGGAATTGCGGCTGCAATAGAAGAATTGTGTTTCCAGTTTGAAGGCACGGATGGTTTAGAGGTAGATTTTGAGAGTCAGGGTCTCGATAAATGCGGTAATCAGGAAATAGAACTGGCCCTCTACCGCATTACGCAGGAATTGATCAGCAATACGGTCAAACATGCCGAAGCAAAACGGGTGGAGATTATGCTGGTCTGCAACAATGGTGAAGTCAGTTATGACTACCAGGATGATGGCATAGGGTTTGACCATGAACAGGTGCGCAGGGGGCTGGGAATGCACAACATTACAAACCGGGTAGAAATGAATGGTGGTACGCTGAGCTATCATACCGCTCAAAAAGGATTTGGAGTTTCCATTTACTTTCCCGTTAAAATTTAAGATATGAACAGATTGATAAGAATAGCAGTGACCGATGACCAGCTAATGTTCAGAGAATGCCTCGTGAATAACATCAAAAGCTTCGGCAATATGGAGGTGATGTTCGAAGCTGGAAATGGAATAGAATTGTTAAATGCCATGAACGACTGCGGTGAACTGAAACCAGATATCGTACTCATGGACCTGAACATGCCGGAAATGAACGGAATGGAAGCCACAAGGAAGCTAAAAACATCCTTCCCTGATGTGAGGGTAATCGTATTGTCAGTTCATGGGGAAGAAAAACACATCACCAGAATGATTCAACAGGGTGTAAACGGTTATATTGCGAAAAATTCTGAGCTAAGTGAGCTTAAAAATGCGATAGAAACCACCTTCCACAATGGTTTCTATTTTAATGAAATGGTATTAAAAACCCTGCAATCGGGTAAGTTGCTTAATAAAGCGAATGTCAGAGGCTTCGACGCCAGCTCCTCACTGACTCAACGGGAAAAAGAAATCCTCACCCTGATTTGTAAGGAATTCACCACTGCTGAAATTGCCGATCAACTCTCTATCAGCTTAAGAACAGTGGACGGGCACCGAAATAACCTATTGGTAAAAACCGGGGCTAAAAACGTCGCAGGCCTTGTTGTTTTTGCTTTTAAAAATAAGATTATTGACGCAGATCTATAGTCCCTGCTGTATTCTTCAGCTTTTGGGAAATATTTCTCAACTGATGTGAATGTCGCTGGCTATGATAAATAACAAAGTAAATTGCTTCCCATCGGGTAAAATAGCCATATCCAGGCAATTCAAATGCCATACAGGTTCTGTTCAGGTCTAAAGTGTTAATAACCACTGCAAACCTGGCTTTTATATCCTCCATGGCACTGAGCAAAACAGTTTTATTATAAATTACTGCTTTAGGCAGGATAAAGTCCGGCGACTGCATCTTAGTCGTGAAATCAAGAAAATCAGCTTTAATCGGCTCCACCTTCTGATCCACAGGACGGTCAGTTTCTTTATCCGGTCCATGCAATACCTCCAAAAATCCAGCATTTGACAGGTTCAGATGTCTGACTACCTGTGCAGCTGTCCAACTCCCCTCAAAAGGAACGTTGTTAATTTCTTCCTAGCTAAAGGAGGAAACCAATGCTGATAAAACAGTCATTGTTTCCTCCATTTCTTTAAATATCTTTTCCTTATCCATCTTTTATTTTTTTTCAGGTTCCATTGGATATCTCATCGCGTCGTAACCAAGCAATCTCCGCCAAAGGCCGATTTGTCCGATACAATAAGATTCCCTATGAATAATGAAGAAAACCCAATCGAAGAAGGTCATCTCTCCACCTGGCATTGGTACGCTACTGTCCAGTTTCTCCTGACTTACAGCTAATAATGCAGTCCGCAGTTTGGGAGAAATGTCTATCCAATTTTCTTTAAAACTGGCTAACGAAGGATAAGTCAACTGGTCCTGAACTCCTTTATGCCCTTCAAACAAAGCGTTAGCTTTTTGCTGCTCCTCAATATCCAAAGCGTTTGCCAAATCAAACCTTTCCTGTACAAGACTTCCGGTAAGCCAGGCCACATGATTTGCTTTAGTATTCAATCGGTTATGCGCGTCCTCCTCTGATATATTTTCGATTACATTAGAAAACAATGCCGTATGCAGGTCATACAACAAAATAAACCCTTCGATGAACGCTTTTTTATCTGTTTTTAGTGCTTCCATTTGGTTAGATTTTGAGATTCAAAAATTATTTGATTAACAATACCTAAGTTAATGCTAAATCAGGAGCTCAAGGGGTGTCGTAAATGTCAATCTTAGGGGGCATTCGAGACAAACGATTAGGTCACAAACTGACGCTAGACACAAACGATCAGCGACCTGCAGTGAAAATACGTGAGCAAGAATTAAAAACATATTTTTAAATATAATTCTGAATATAATTCTGATTTTATATAAATTTACAGAATGATAGTCGAAAATAGCATCAGTTTAGATAAGATTGACCTGGCCATTTTAAGGTTAATGCAGGAAAATTCAAGGATCTCTAATGTCCATATGGCGAAAGAACTGGAAATGGCACCCTCCGCAGTTTTGGAGCGGGTAAAAAAACTAGAGCAAAAAAATGTAATTACTCAATATACGGCAAGAATCAATCCTGTTGCTGTTGACCTGAAATTACTCGCCTTCATCTCTTTGAAAGCACCGCACAACATTGGTTGTATGGATACAGCAAATGAACTTTCGAAACTCAAAGAGGTTCAGGAAGTTCACATTATTGCCGGCGATGACTGTTATCTGGTCAAGGTCAGGACTACAGATTCGGCTTCGCTAATGGCCTTAATGCGCAATTCATTTAGCAAAATCCCAAATATACTTTCCATTCGAACCACGATTGTATTGGAAACAGTAAAAGAAGAACAACAATTGGTCATACCTGAAAAATAATCCATCCTATGGCACACCTAAATAAAACCGCCCCTCCCCTTCTGGTCTACCTGGCTTTCGCCACCGTTTATATCGTATGGGGTTCTACCTATTTTTTCATTCAGAAAGCCCTTGCAGGTTTCCCCCCGTTTATCCTGGGTACTTTTCGTTTCCTCGTTGCCGGAGCCTTACTGATGACGTGGTGCCGTTTCAAAGGAGAGCAAATCTTTGATAAGAAAAATATAAAATATGCAGCAATAAGCGGTTTTTTGATGCTTGGTATTGGAAATGGTATCGTCATTTGGGTAGAACAGTTTATTCCCAGTGGATTGGTTGCCATCATGGTCGCTTCCGCTGCCATCTGGTTTGTAATTCTGGATAAACCAAAATGGAAAGAAAACCTGAGCAGCAAATCTACCATAGCAGGCCTCATCATAGGTTTTATTGGAGTTATTCTATTATTTGGAGAACAGATCATGCATTCGCTGAATACCAGTCAAAGCAATATGCAGATTTTAGGAATGGCTTTATTGATGATTGGCCCGATTGCATGGGCTGGTGGATCTTTATTCTCCAAGTATAAATCCGATCCACAGAGTTCTGTAGCCGTGAATACTGCATGGCAAATGATTGCTGCAGGGATTGCTTTCCTGCCGGGCAGCTTTTTGAGTTCAGAATTCAAAGGTTTTCATTGGCAGAACATTCCCCTGGATGCCTGGCTATCGATCGGTTACCTGATCATCTTTGGCTCTATTGCAGCCTTTAGTGCTTATGTATGGTTACTAAGTGTCCGCCCTGCAACACAAGTGAGCACCTATGCCTATGTAAATCCTGTGGTTGCGGTATTGCTAAGTGTTTGTTTTACCAATGAAAAAGTGACCCTGATCCAGATTTTAGGGCTAATTGTCATTCTGGCAAGCGTACTCCTGATTAATCTGGCTAAATATAGAGCCAGTACCAAGCCCATTCCTGCCAGCCCGGAATTGCAGGTTTCCAAATCATAAGAGATGTACCATAAGCACCCTGTTCAGGACCTGATCCTGAACAGGGTTAAAAGACCAGGCTATCCCAGTTTTGTTACCTCTTCTATCTGGTAAGCTTTAATTCCATCAGCCATCTCCCATTGCAACTTAGCTCCTTTAACATAGCCAAGCATTGCTACGCCGATTGGGGATAAGATCGAAAGGGTCTTATGCTTATCTCTGGCTTTTCCCGGAGCCACCAGGGTATAGGTAAATTCATTTCCGGATTCCAGCTCCTTTACCCGGACACAGGTATCTACGGTCACCACATCTTCCGGCAATTCTTTTCTTAATACCTGTTTCGCATAGCGAAGTTCCAGCTTTAGTTTTTCTTCATTGAATTTGCTTAATTTTCTTCTTCTGATGTGATCTTTTAACAAGTCAAAAATTCCTGTTGATAAAATAATGGGGGTATTGTCTATCTTTAATGAAGTCGTATTCATATAGTTATGGATTAAATTGGTCAAATAATTTGATAAATTCTGCTGCCCCAGTCTGAAACTCAACTGGGGCCAAATCATCAAAATCCCGGCTCCTCCTGATTAATTTCTCCATCTTTCTTAAGGATTTATCTTCGATTTCATCAACAGCAATCGCATTTCCATCAGCAACACAAAAAAGACAATAGAAAAGCCAATCCATATTGGTTTTAACAATAAGATTGCAAGCAATAAAACGCATAGGTTCAGCAAAGAAACCAGCATAAGCACAAGCCCAAAAAGGGATGCCATGTCCAATTTTTTCATGATAGAAAAATTAAAAGATAAAAGAAAAAGGAATTAAGGTAACCATCCCCAAACCTTTAGAAAGGCCGGGGCTTAATTAATAAAGTCCTTGCTGCTTTTAAGAAAAGAATCTCCCAGGCGGTATTGCAGGGAGAGAAAACGGCAGAACATAGCGGTTGCTGTCCGCAATTGCGTAGCAAACTGATCGTTGTATGTTTTATTTAACTGCCTTATAGAATTCATTGAGACAAAGATAGCCCAAATGCCCGGATATAAAAAATGTTGTCTTAGGTTGGCTGAATATACTCGATCTCTTTATCAAGAAATGCGGCGAATTTTAAGGCTGCGTTCTTTGTTAAATCTAAAACCTCTTTAGACACATCGTCAAAAAATTGCGACTCAAAATAAACCTTATTTTTCTTTATGGTTCGCTTCCATATCCCTTTCACCTTTCCTCCGACTACAATGACCGGATGAAAAATCCCATTATTGGTAAATGCTTTGGAGTGATGCCTCAAAGGGAATGCTGCAGTTCTATCTTTATAACTGATGAGAAACTCGTCAAAAGCCGGCAACAGATATACAGAAGAGGCTACAGGGGCAGATCTGGAAAAATTTTCAGGGAACCAGAATTCCTGATCTGCAATAGTCTCAGAAATAAAACCTGGCTTTATGATCTCCAGCGCCCTTTTTGCAGCAGTTATAGGCAAACCTGACCACCAGATAAAATCATTGAGACTCGCCGGACAATGACTTGAAAAATATTTAAACGCCAATTTAGCCAGCGCTTCATCCCTGCTGATCGAAGCCGGTCTCGACACCCGGTCGCAAAGGATCGCATAAGTTTGGCTTTTATCTTTTTTTATACCGCTGCATAAAATACCATCCAATTCGGCCAGAAAAATAAGGTGAGACCAACAGTCCTTACCGCCGCCCACCTTATTTTGTTCCATTTCAAAATACAATTCCTCGCGGGTCAAATATTTGTGGCTTATAAATGCAGATTCAATAACCTGATTACTTTTCAGGCAGAGCTCGGAGCTTATTCCCAATTGTTTAAGTCTTGAGCTTGACTTCGTCCTAACCTGTGCTGCTGTGAGTTCCAATATCCACCAGATATCATCGGTAGAGACCAAATGCCAGGTTGGCCGGAGCAAGTGTGTTCTCAGAATCGCTCCACGATCAATTTCTTCCTGAATTAATTTTTCCGTACTACCAGGAAGCCTCAGTCCGATTCCCCAGGTCGCCATTGCATAATCCTGAGCCTGCATCGCTCCCATCCAGGAAACCAGGTCTTTTCCCTCTTTAAAGGTACTTGCTTCGATCTGCTGATTGACCAGCCTAATATTGGAAACATCCTCCAGGGTCATCGTATTAATCTTTCGATTTTACATATTTCTCAATGATCTCTCTGTCCACCCCAATTTTTTCATCTTTTTCCATTCCTCGCTGGATCAGGGTATCCTTTTTTAAAGTTACCGTAAACGTGAAAGTCTTATTTTCCCATTCTCTGTAATTACAATATTCCAGGTGTTCTGTATATTGATTCCCTTTTAACGTATACTTCCCTCCTCCGGCCACAAAGATTGGAGTACCTTCTTTCCCCATTTTAAGATCGTGGTTCAGGAAAGCAAAATGAGTATCATTGATGATCTTAATTTGCCTTTGTCCTTTTCTATAGTCTGTAAAGGTCGTATCCCCTTTCTGAATGGTCACACCTGAGACCAGTTCCCATGTCCCTTTAATCGGTACTTCCTTAATTACAGGGTGTGAATTGTTCCCATATTTTAAGACCGGAACCAAGGCAGTAGTTAACAAAAGAGCGCCAATTTTTAAATTCATTTTCGTTGATTTATTGACTTTAACAATTAAAGTCTCACTAAAATATTAAAAATACCTTTTAAGTATAACATTAATTTTCATTATAATCCCTGGTACACGAATCCCCTGTCTTTATGTTTGTATTTCTTCAGTACCATCGGGCCAGGCCCCATCAAATAATCATTCAGAACCTGGGCTACAAAATCGGCTTTAATGAGTAGTCCACCACGTTTACGACATTCACGGAAGATGTCAAACGGAGATCTTTCCACGCCTTCAAAGTACCGTTCGCTGAGCAATCCTGCAAGCTCTGTCTGAGCGAGCTTCAGCAAAGCCGATTTTTCATGTTCCGTATACTTTTTAAAAGGATCCTCTTCATTAATCATGTATAACAATTCAATAGAATCATCCTCACGTAATCCAAATACTTCATATTGAATGTAATCCCCTTTTATCATCTGTCTGGACAGCAACCGAACTTCATTGGGCTTTCCTTTTACACTCCTAAAGAACTCGGCAGGCCTGCAATCAAAAATTTTAGACATTACCGACACATCACCCAACCACAGTTCTTTATTGGATTTAAAGACCTCCCGTTCTTCTATAAAACTGCTCCCTCTGCCGATTAAAAAGGAAAGTTCCTCCTGAGAAAGACCGGAGGCAATTCTTTTCATCTGAATGAAGTAAATCAGGTCAAAGGTGGTAAAACTAATTTTTAATCCTTTTTCTTTTCTTTTAGCGATAATTGTCATATGTTTCGTTTTAATTAACCAAAAGTAGAAACAATACCTCAATTAATTCAATTACACACCGTTGTAATTAACAATTATCAGGGTTGTATTATACAATTAGTTACTCAAACAACACAAAAACTTAAAAATTAGTACTATGACTGAGAGACCTCATTTGGGAAGAAACGTAAGCCGCATTCGCACAGCTCGTGAAATGAAACAAGAAACATTAGCCAAGGCATTGGGAATAAGCCAACAGGCGGTATCAAGAATGGAGCAGAGGGCTGTTATCAAAGAAGATTCACTTGCAAAAATTGCCGAAATCCTGGATGTGCCATTGGCCACTATAAAAGCCTGCAATCAGAAATTCATCATTTCCAATATCATTACCGATCAAAAAAATCAGTACACCTTTCTAGCCATGATCATCCGATCGATCAAAAGGTTATTCTGGCTACATCACGACAAATAACAGCAGTTCCTTCGATGAGCAGACCAGCTGCCAGTAACAGCTTTATCAGTCGAAGGAGCTCAAAATAAATCAGGTTTACATGACTAATTTGCGTGTCAGCCTGAACTTCGCAAGTGTCCAGACTGCAGCAAAAGCAATAAGGAGGGTAAGCGTACAGGATACCAGGACGTTCAACGCCGGATGAAGGTCAAAATGAGCAGCCATATACCTGAAAATAACCCCAATAAAGAAATAATGAACCAGGAAAATCCCGAAAGAATAATGCGCGATAGTTTGGATCGTTTTAAGGAACAGTCCTTCTTTAAACTCCATACCCTCCACCAGTAAGAAGACACCAACTGCTTCCAAAAGGACATTTGGCGAGCAGTAGTACCATACCATTTCAATGTTTGGGATCGAGAAAGGAACACTGATCGTCAGGTAATAAGTAATTCCATATCCGGTTAAAAACAAAAATACACCTGTCCATCTTTTTGCTTTGTTGCTCCATCCCGGCAAATACGTATATAGGTAGTATCCCATTAATAAATATCCGATAAAACCAGACAGGTAGTAAAAAGAATGGAATTCATTCCAGTCACAAACCCCGAAGGCTAATCCGGTCAGAAACTTCAGATAAGGAATAAAAGTGGAAAAGATAAAAATTGCCAATACCAATTCCAGCTCTCTCTTTGTCGCTTTAACCACCCATGGAGATAGGATTGGAATGATCAAGTATAATCCAACCAACATGTATAAATACCAAAGGTGTGGAGCAGAATCGCCGAAGCTTAGGGGAAGTTTAGCGATCTCCATCAGCATCTTGTCCCAGGGCTTATGATTTAAGACCAATCCATCAAACAGCACGTACGCCATGCCCCAGAAAAGCAGGGCAGGAACAATCCGCATAAGGCGTTTTTTATAAAATTCCAAAGTGCCCAATTTAGCGGGTAATAGTAAAACTCCGGAGATCAATACAAACAAAGGAACAGCGAAACGATATAAAGAGCCAATATAAGTTCCCCATTCAAAATTAAAATTTCCATCCTGATTTAGAATAATGCAATCATTGGCATGCGCCACAATCACCATAAATACAGCGATCACTTTTAATAAATCAAGCCAGTTAATCTTTACCTTATTCGTCATCCTATCCATTTCCATTTTTACCAGACCTTCCATTTCTAACCTTTCTACACATTTGGGAGGATAAACCTAAACCATTTAACGCAGACTACCAAGGATTGCTCCACAATGTGAATATCTTGCCAAAAAAGCTTAATGATTAGCTATAAAGAGAGAACAATGAAAAAACAGGCTCCTTAACTTAGTAACCAACTAACCAGCAACTGTTAATCTCGTATGAACCACTTCAAAAAAATCCTTATCTGCAGCTTTTTATACTTCTTAACCGCTGGATTTTCATTTGCACAAGATATTGACAGATGGGACAAAGAAGCGAACGAAAAAGAAAATCCAAATGCAATTTGGTTTAAGAATGCGAAGTTTGGAATGTTTATTCACTGGGGGCTATATTCAAAGCTTGCGGGTGTATGGAAAGATAAAGATTACTATGGCAGCGGAGAATGGCTGATGAATCAGGCGAAGATTCCTGCATCCGAATATGCAAAGGTGGCTTCCAGCTTCAACCCTGTTAAATTCAACGCTCAGGAATGGGCAGACCTGGCTAAAGATGCTGGTATCCGCTACATGGTCATCACTGCAAAACACCATGAAGGATTTGCGATGTACGACTCGAAAGTCAGTGATTTCAATATTGTAAAAGCCTCTCCTTACGGAAAAGACCCAATGAAAGCACTTGCAGATGCCACCAGGAAGAAAGGCATCCAATTCGGCTTCTATTATTCTCAATTTTTAGATTGGCATGAACCTAACGGAGGTGGAAACAAATGGGATTTCAAAGAAGCCGATAAAGACTATTTAAAATATTATAAAGAAAAATCAATCCCGCAACTGAAGGAATTGCTAACCAATTACGGCAATCTGGGCATTGTTTGGTTTGACATGCCAGGTGGGTTAAACAAACAACAAACTCAGGAGCTCGTAGATGAGATGCATGCACTTCAACCGAAAAGTCTGTTCAGCAGCCGTGTTGGGCAAGGTCTGGGCGACTATAGAACCTTTGGAGATTCGGAAATCCCTGCGACTCCAATTAAGGGCGCCTGGGAATCCATATACACCCATAATGATTCCTGGGGATACATCAGCCATGATATGAATTTTAAATCACCTGAGGAGATCATTCACCTGCTCGCAAATGTCGCCTCAAAAGGCGGCAATCTTATGCTCAATGTAGGTCCGGATGGCGAGGGGAAAATCCCCTACTATTCAGAGAAATTTCTCAGGGCAACCGGCCTCTGGTTAAAAGCAAACGGAGAAAGCATTTACGAAAGTACTTACGGACTGATTCCCGCGCAACCCTGGGGTGTCACCACCTCTAAACCCGGAAAACTGTTTCTTCATGTTTTGAATCCACCTAAAGATGGAAAAATCGTTGTACCGGGCGTAAATAGCAGCATTACCAAAGTTTACCGCTTAACCGATAAAAAGGCATTAAAGTATGCGCTAAAAGGTCAAACATTAACCGTAGACATGCCGCTTTCTGCAGATCCGCATAATACCGTTATTGCTATCAGCTATACAGGTAGCTTAAATGACGGATATTTAAACAATATCCCTACCGTATCGCCTCAATACGACACCAATATGCTGGAAGTCGTTAATGCTAAGACGAGCGGTGCTGCAAAACAGGAAACCCTCACTTATAGTCATTATTTCGGTGATTGGAAACATACCCCTTGCATACTGAATATGGTTAAACCTGATGATCAGGTCGCATTTAAATTCAACATTACCGCAGCCGGCGATTATAAGGTATTATTAGAATATTCCTGCGCAGAGGAAAATGCAAAACAGGAAGGGATTATGGAATTTGAACACAAAGTCTACAAATTTCAAACCCTACGGACTTCAGAATTCAATTCAGGAAAACCATTGTTATTCATTAAACATCCTGTAGCGATCATTTCTGTACCCAAAGAAGGCCAATACACCATAAAACTAAGACCGGAAGCAAATGCAAAAGAACTCTTCAAGCTGAAGTCAATCATCTTACATCCTGTCTTATAGTTTTTTTTATAAAAAAAATACGGAAAAGGGTTAATCCTCTACAAAATCCAAGTCTTTATGGTGGGTTTCCGGAATCGTTTTAATACAATAAAATCCGATTGCAAAACAGATCAGTCCGACGATGCCTGCAGCATACAATTCCATCACCTGTGGTTTTAAAAAGGTATAAAATGTGGTCATTAAAACCACAGTGCCTCTTACCATATTTGGAATAGTGGTTGCTGCTGTGGCACGCACATTGGTACCGAATTGTTCCGCGCCAATCGTGACAAACATGGCCCAATATCCAATTCCGAAGCCAGTCCAAAGACACATCAGGTATAAACCTCTGGACGTTTCTATTCCCCCAAACAGAAACAATACCGTTCCTATAGCTGCGAATAACATCAGAAAGGCGACAGCCTTACGACGCGATTCCAGCCAATAACTCAACAAGCCACTTACCAAATCGCCGGCTGCAAGGCCCACATAACACCACATCACCGCTAAGCCTGGTTTTATCGCTTCAGTAATGTGCAATGCTTTTCCGATCTCATTACTAAATGTAGCCAGGATTCCGATTACAAACCAGGTAGGAAGGCCAACACCAATACATTTCAGGTATAAAATCAGTCTGCTTTTCTTAGTAAAAAATGAAAGAAAATTCCCTTTGCTCAACTGCTCTTTTGCTTTCATCGCATGAAACATCCCTGATTCAAACACACCAATCCTTAAAAACAACAACAGGATTCCCATTCCACCACCGATGAAATACGCATTTCTCCAGCTAAATAATTCAACCGTAAAATAGCCTACCACCGCTCCAAGTACACCTACCCCGGCCACCAGCGAAGTACCCAATGCCCTCAAGCGTTTTGGAAGACTCTCCGAAACCAGGGTGATTCCCGCGCCAAGTTCTCCTGCCAGACCAACTCCGGCAATGAAGCGCAAAATTTTATAAATAAAAACATCATGCACAAAACCGCAGGCAAAGTTCGCAATGGAATAGGTAATGATCGAACCAAAAAGCACGGAGAGTCGTCCTTTCTTATCTCCCAACACTCCCCAGAGCACACCGCCAAGTAACAAACCTGTCATTTGCCAGTTTAGGATACTTGCTCCTTCAATGGAACGGGCCGCTTCATCAAGGCCCAATTCCGTTAGACTGGGGATCCGCACAATTCCAAACAGAAGGAGATCATAGATGTCGACAAAATAGCCCAGGGAAGCTACAATCACAGGTGCACTCAGCAAATAGGCCAATGTACTTTTTTCTTTGGTTAGCGTGGTCATTTATAAAATGGGTTTAGGAATGGTATTCCATTTCTAAAATAGTGATTCCATTTTTATATGGTGCTAATCGCCCATATTTTTGTCTGTTTATTTTAATATCGGTCCCCCTTTTGCCAAATTACCATCAGGAAGCAGCAGCTGGCTTTACTTCAGTAGTATCCTTTGCTGTTGTCGGGACCTGATATCCTCCAAAATCAAGAATAGCTTTGGGAAATTCTTTCTTTAAGACCTGCTCTTCCTGCTTATTTACCGCCGACTGATACAAATAAATCTGTTGAATTTCCTTTAAGCCTTTCAGTGTAAGTAAACCTTTTCCAGTTATTTTCGTACCGGTTAGATTTAAGTACTGCAAGGTATTTATACTTTTCAACTGCATCAGTCCCTGATCTGTAATCCGTGTTTGCGTTAAATTGATGCGGACCAGATTTTTAAATCCTGCGACAATTTCCATTCCTTTATCGCCAAGATCTGTGTTGGCCAGATTCAGCCAGATCAATTGATCGTTCAAAGATTTCAAAAGTTTTAATGAATTGGCCGAGGGCTTGGCGGTCACAAAGCTCACCGATAAATAATTGCTGTTGCCCGTTACCGGAATCACCACCACGCCTGCCGCTTTCAAATCTGCAATCACTTTAGCATCCGCTTTGCCTACCTCTTTTACAGGTATTTCAGCAACCTTATCCGCTTCCTTTTTTGCACCAGTCTGAAAGCTCAGCAATACTGGTTTAATTTTTTCCGTCTGTTTCAAGTCCTGCACTTTTTTATTCAGGTCAGCCCCCTCTTTGATCCACCACTCCAACAACGCAAGTTCCTGCGCAGAAAGCTGTGGTTTCTCTTTTGGAGGCATATGATCTTCATTACTGATGGGCAGCAGCAACCTTTTAATCAGTGCACTTTCTTCGGGACTCCCCGGAATCAGGGCTTTCCCCTCTTCACCACCTTTCAGCATAAATTCCTTGCTATCCAGACGAAGTTTCCCTTTCTGTTTTTCAGCGCCATGGCAACTGTAACAACGATTCTTCAACAATGGCTGTACCATATGGGTATACACCATCGCCTGCTGAACATTAACAACCGGGGGAATCGCTGCAGCTCCTTTGTCTGGACCATCCGCCAATGCGGCAGTAAGGTAATCAGAGCCATGTGTTAAAGAGCCCCCATAATGCCCTGTTAAAGTGATCAGCATCAGCAATCCCGCAGCGGTCACATTTAAGATTAGCTCCCGAACAGCTTTCTGAATCATCAGGTAGGAAACCAGGGAAAAAGCAGCAGTGCCAATCCCAAGCCACTGGTGAATACCAACAAGGTCTGTATCATAATCACCGCTCTGCGACAAAAGATAACCGCTGATGCAAGCGCCTAGCGCTCCAAGGAAACCAAGAAGATAAGTCAATGGAATTGCAGGTCTTAATCCTAAAAATTTAGGGTACCTGCTAATCAGCTGAAACAAGCAGCCCAACATTAAAATTCCTATTGGAAGGTGTACCAATATAGGGTGAAACCTCCCGATCAGGTTTGATATAGATAAAAGCATCATTCCGGCCTAAAATTATTGATAACGTTTACGCAACAGGTTCATCATATGTACATTTATTGCCCACTGATCGGCCACAGGCTGATGGGTATAAGGCAAAGTCGGCATGTAATCAGGCGGGCCGAATTCTGTTAAGATCGTCATTCGTTCTCCGTTTTTCTTTTTACGGGCGATGACTTTATCCCACCAGCCCAAATGCGCTTTTAATGCCTGCTCCCATTCCGGCGCCCTTGGATCATTTACCTGAGGCCCCTGAGGATGTCCAACCCTGGAATGAATATGAGAAACCCGTTCCAGTGCCAGGTCAATGGTCTCCTGCTGATCCGCCAATAGGCTTTCATGTACATTGCACCAGTGAGAAATATCCAGAGTGAGGCGCAGTTCCGGATTTCGCTCGATAAACTGACGGGTTACGGGTGCGGAGTATAACATCCGTCCGCGATGAGTTTCATGGTAAACCGGGATTCCGCTTTCCCGGGATTTTTTAGTCGTATAATCAATCAAAGCTTTATTTTCCTCGTAAGTAAAATAGTCCTTTCCTGAATGACAGTTGATGTATAGCGGTTTTTGAATACTATTTAGTGCCGCATCCAGGTTTTTCATAAATGTTTCCAGGTGAGGCTTTGCTTTGGGCTGACCAGCACCACAAAGAAAACCAACCTGCAGCTGATGCTTTTTTAAAGCATCGTATAAGGATTGCTGAGCTTTAGGATTGTCTACCGCCCACCACAATTCAATCCCTTCATATCCTTCTTTTTTCGCGGCTGCGCAAAATTCATCTATCGTACCGTTAAAACCCCAGTCGGTCGCCATAAACAGCAATTCATAGCCAGCCGCGGCTTTAATGCCAATTGTTTCCTGCGCAACCAAGTCCGTTAACGGCACAAATAGTCCCGCAGCAGTGGCGGTGGCAGTAGTTTTAATAAAATTCCTTCGGTTTTGGTGCATTGGTTTGGGTGGTTGTTTGGTTAATTTTAAATTAGGCAACGATATCCTGAATCACTTTTCCCGAGACATCCGTTAATCGGAATGGCCTGCCCTGGAAAGGATAGGTAAATTGCTCATGATTAAATCCTAGCTGGTTAAGTATGGTGGCTTGAATATCAAAAGGATCGACTTTTCCACTTACTGCACTATATCCGATTTCATCGGTCTCGCCATGCGTAAAGCCTTTCTTGATTCCTCCGCCAGCCATCCACATCGTGAATGCTTCGGTATGGTGATCTCTTCCATTATAGGGATTCTGAATTCCATTTCTGTTCTCCATCATTGGTGTACGGCCAAACTCGCCACCCCAAACGACCAGGGTTTCATCTAGCAATCCTCTTTGTTTCAGGTCCAGCAACAATGCTGTGATGGGTTTATCGGTACTTCTGCATTTATTCTTCAGGCCGATATTGAGTGAATTATTCGGGCCATCGCCATGCGCATCCCAGCCCCAGTCGAAAAGCTGAACGAAGCGTACTCCTTTTTCGACCAATTTGCGGGCAAGCAGTACATTGTTGGCAAAAGAAGATTTCCCTGGTTGTGTGCCATACATTTCATGAATATAAGCAGGCTCATCATTAATGTTCATCACTTCCGGTGCAGAGATTTGCATCCGGTAAGCCATTTCATATTGTGAGATCCTGGAAAGAATTTCCGGATCGTTATAATTTGCATACTCCAGTTCATTGGAAGCATTAATCGCATCAATTGACGCTTTACGTAAATCGCGGCTCATGCCATGAGGATCTTTGATAAACAACACCGGATCGCCTTCACTGCGGCATTGCACCCCCTGATAAACAGAAGGTAAAAATCCACTTCCCCAAATGCTCTTTCCCGCATCCGGAAAACTTCCTCCGCTGGTGAGCACCACATAACCCGGCAAGTTTTGATTTTCGGTCCCCAATCCATAGGTTGCCCAGCTTCCGATACTTGGTCTGCCCAAACGAGGACTCCCCGTATGAATCAGCAGCTGTGCCGGCGCATGGTTAAACTGGTCGGTACTCACTGCTTTCAGAAAACTCACTTCATCAACCATCGTCGAAAAATGAGGCATATTGTCGCTCACCCAGGCACGGCTCTGTCCGTGTTGTGCAAATTGGGCCTGTGCGCCCAGCATTTTAGGAACACCGGTGATAAACGCAAACTTTTTTCCTGCCAGAAGCGAAGGCGGACAGTCCTGTCCATCCATTTTCATCAGTTCCGGCTTATAGTCAAAAAGCTCCAGTTGAGAGGGCGCTCCCGCCATATGCAGATAGATTACGCTTTTCGCTTTTCCAAAGTACGGCGGCGATTTCGGCAATAAAGGATGCGCGGGATCATATAAAACCGGATTATTCGTTTTAGCGCCAAAGTTACAGCTTCCCAATAGGGAGCCCATTGCAATAGCACCAAGGCCCATCGCGCTTTCTTTTAGAAAATGTCGGCGGGTAAAAGACCTCAATTCTGTTTCCTTTGCTTCTTTTACGAGGCGGTGTGCATTTAATTCATCTCTTGTCATGACGTTGATTAATTTTTGGTCACTACTTCATCCAGGTTGAGCATGGCATTGGCGACAATCACCAATGCGGCTTTTTCCGGATTTTTATCTTTATCTCCTGCCCCAAGGATCTCTCCTATCTTTGCAGGATTCTTTTTATAATCATTGAAGGCCTGCAAATACAGTTTATCCAGAATCTGAAGTTTAGGCGCGGCAATAGGTCTATACATTACCCATTGATACCCTTTACTGATCTTTTGCCCGATATCTTTACCGCCTTCCAGCTCCATCCGCTTTGCAAAATGACGGGCCATTTCTATGTAAGCCTCATCATTCAGCGTCACTAATGCCTGTAATGGTGTATTGGTACGGATTCTTCTCGGGCTGCAAACCACACGCTGTGCCCCATCAAATGCAATCATTGAAGGATAAGGGGCTGATCTTTTCCAATAGGTATAAATCGCCCTGCGGTACTGGTCTTCGCCTTTGGAATTTTCCCATTTCGCACCATTGTAAGGCGAGTTCCAGATTCCCTCAGGTTGCCATGGCATCACCCCATGTCCGTACATTTTGGTGCTCAACACGCCACTTGCCATTAAATGCTGGTCTCTTAACTGCTCCGCACTTAATCGGGTCCGTGGTCCTCTTGCATAATAATGGTTAAATAAATCTTTTTCTTTGACCTCTTCCGATAGTCTGGAATCCTGTCTGTAAGTCGCACTCATCACCATCTCCTTCAGCAATGCCTTCACACTCCATTTGTATTGATGCATCAGCTCCCAGGACAAATGATCCAGCAGTTCCTTATGTGTTGGCGACATTCCCTGAGTTCCCATGTCTTCCAGCGTTTCTACAATTCCGGTTCCGAACAACTGTTCCCAAAGCCGGTTGACCATCGTTCTCGAAAGCAGTGGATTTCTGGGATCAGTTAACCACATCGCCAGCCCCATTCTGTTTTTAGGTGCATTTTGAGGCATGGCATAAGCCAGTGTTTTCGGCACTCCTACCTGCACTTCTTTTCCTTTAGAGATCCATGCGCCCCTTTCAAACACATAACTTTTTCGTTGGCGATTGGCTGGATTTTCTACCATCACCGGAATAGAAGAAGGATTTGAATTCAACAAGGTCCAGAAAGCCGCTTTATTTTCCGCATATCCGGGTTTAGTTTTGCCAGGAAAGGAATCAGAGAAATAGAACCAATCGAAATATACGGTAAACTGGTCCTTGTTTTTAACCGCCGGATTCTGATAACTCAGGTAAATGTCATGAACGCCCGTTTGAGGTTTGATCTCTACCGCTAAATTTTGATACTTATCTCCCGATGGAACTTTCCAGGAAGCGATTACCGGTCCGTTGGGATGATCCAGGCGCAACTGCATATTTCCTCCCGGCACATTCGAAGAATAGCGGTAAATCATTTGTTTTACCCCCTTTAAATCTACAGCAGAGATTCTGGCCTGCGCATTGTTCTTAAAAAATAAAGCGATGTTGTTATTGCCAATAACGGCATTTTTCAGGCTGTCTGTAGATGTTGAATTGATACTCGGCTGCCCTGTTTTAAGAAATTTATAAACTTCAGCAGCCTTTTCCTGTCCTGCGTTTTGCTTTAACCAGGACTTCAGGCCTGTCAGTTTTCTTTGTAAAGAATCATCATATTGTCTCAATAACGGATATTCAGATTGCAAGTCTTCATCCCTTGTATTGTTAAAATACGCCATAAACTTATAAAACTCATCATGTTTAAAAGGATCATAAGGGTGACTATGGCATTGCACACAGGCAAAGGTCGTACTCAATAAGCCTTCCCAGGTCGTATTCACGCGGTCCAATACGGCAGAAACGCGAAACTCTTCGTTGTTGGTTCCCCCTTCGTCATTGGTCATGGTGTTTCTGTGGAACGCAGTGGCGATGTATTGCTCGTCTGTAGGATTAACATAGAAATCTCCCGCGATCTGATCGGTGATAAATTGATTGTAAGGTTTGTCTTCATTGAATGCTTTGATGACCCAGTCCCGATACTTCCAAACTTCCCTGCCACCATCAGATTCATAACCTTTAGTATCTGCGTACCTGGCTACATCTAACCACATAGAAGCCCATTTCTCCCCAAAACGAGGGGAAGCCATCAGCGAGTCGACTAGTGTTTCATAAGCTTTATCGTTGTCTTTGCTATTGAGGTACTGGCGCATTACCTGAGCTGAAGGGGTCAATCCGATCAGGTCAAGGCTTACCCTTCTTAACAAAGTAGCTCTATCTGCTTCCGCTGAAGGTTTCATTTTTTTCTCTTCCAGCTTTGCATAAATAAATTTATCGATGTCGTTCTTTACCCAATCCTCCGACACATCAGGGATTTCCACTTCCTTTACCGGAAGGTAGGCCCAGTGGTCGCCCCATTTGGCGCCTTGCTTAATCCAGCGTTTGAAAAGATCTATCTCCTCTTCATTCAAAGCTTCATGCTGATAAGGCATTCTGAGTTCCGGATCTTTACTGAGTAAACGTTTGATCATTTCACTCCCATCAGGATCTCCGGGGATAATGGCAGGTTTACCGCTTTTTGTTGCCGCCAGCGCTTCTTCATGAAACAATACACTAAAGCCTCCTTGCTTTTTCACTCCCCCATGACAAGAGATACATTTTTTATTAAGAATAGGTTTGATCTGTGTATTGAAATCCACCTTATCGGAGGAAGGCATCAGAAAAGAGCCCAACACCACCACGCCTAAAATAACAAGGATTATAAGCAACTTTTTGCTACGAAATAATTTCATACCGGGAATCATACATTTGGTTAGTTCAGGTAATTTACAAATAGTTCCGGAGTTCTTTCTTTACAAATCCCCTTACAACTACTATCATTTAATTAAAAACTAAAGATAGACGAAGCCACCTTGCAAACCTTCACGTAGATTCTCCAATACTGACACTATATTGTCATCGCCAGAGGCGATACAAACGAATACTGAGTAATATTATTGATACTGCAAAGAACTGATCGAATTTAAACCCTGATGCTTAAAATATCATGCACAGCAGGTTTAATTTCTGCGAACTGAAAAGTAAAACCATTTTCCAACAAGCGCTTAGGAGAAACCCAACGGCTTTTCAAGACCAATTCAGTTTCAGTACCGATTAACCGTACCCCAATTTCTAACAACCACTGCGGACAAGGTAAGCCGAAAGGAATACCATAGGCTTTCCTCATCACCTTCATTAATTCCATATTTTTAACCGCCACCGGTGCCGTACAGTTGATGATCCCTTCCATTTTTTCTTCATCAGTCAGCCATTCCGTACAGCGGGCCACATCATGTTCATGAATCCAGGAAACATATTGCTGCCCGTCTCCCTGCTGACCTCCCAATCCAAACCTGACCAGGTTTAACAACCTTGGAAAAACACTGTCATTTCTACCGAGGACGATTCCCATCCTCAAAGCGATCTTTCTTGTTTTTGGTGTTTCACATTCAAAAAACGCCCTTTCCCATTGCTTACAAACCTCTATAGAGAATCCATATCCCAGCTCTCCATTGCTTTCGTCTTGCGCATGGTCTTCCGCATGACGATAAATGGTAGCTGAGGTCACATTGATCCAAAGTCTTGGCGGTTGAGCCATCTTGCCGATCACTTTTCCAAGCAATCTTGTCGGAATTGTTCTGGAACTGATGATTTCTGCCTGATTTTTAGGGGTATAACGGCAATTGACATTCTTACCGCAAAGGTTAACCAACAGATCGGCTCCTTCCAATGATTTTACCCAATCTCCTTCCTCTTTGCCGTCCCATACTTCTGTACGAATGTTACCATTGGCAGCCCCGGGTTTACGGCTTAGAATCAAGACCTCTTCTGCGAGTTCTTTATAATAGTCTGCGAGCACATTACCGAGGTATCCATTACCTCCTGCAAGTATTACTTTACGATATTTCATATAATTAAGCTAAAAGTATGATTAAAAGGATCATGATGCGGTAGGCTACCCAGGTGATGGTCAATGTATTTCTAAGTTTCAAAAGTCTAGTTCTCCGGATGTGTTCCAGAAACATTAATCCTGCAACCCCCATAAAATAAAGCGCATAAAAAATAGCGGGAAGGATCAGATATTGAGCCAGTAATAAGCCAGGTAGCAGCAACAAAGCACCGGCAAAAGAAATGGTCATCATGTTCCCCAGATAGGTCCAGCGTTGCGCCGGAAAAAGGAAACTGATGATGATTCCCTGAAAAACGATTTGTCCGCCACAAATCAGGTATTCCCGGTAAGCATGACCAACTGGCATCAATTCCTTCAATAATTCTACATAGGCCGTCAATATGAATCCAGTAACGAACCAGGTGAAAATAAGAAAGGCGATGCGATAAGTCCATTTTAAAGATTGCTGAATGCCAGGGTAGTCTCCATTGTAAAGCATCATGCGTGTTTTTAGCGTTTCCATATACAAATATAACAAAATTATCAAACTTTCAATAATTACTGAAAGTTTGATAATAAATAATATTCCTTTGAAATCTTTCCTATCTGTTCCAGCAGGTCTGCAAAAAGATCAGGCTCCTTTTATCATTCAAAATATTGCACAAAAACCAAACTTTTTGATATTTAGATACATATCCTTACATTTGTAAAAAAAGATCATGCTTAAGTACCAATATATCCAAATCAACAGCAGCAACCCAGTGGTTTGCCTGCACCGGATAAGCATGGACCTTCCCCTTCTATCCGGGATCTAAGGCCACTCCAGGATATTCAGCACTACCAATAATCAAAGATTTAATAGCCCTCCGGAAGTTTTAACAGCCGGAACAAAAAAAGAAAAGGATCCTTATGGACATTTTATATACCATCGAAGAGAAATATCTTGAAGCCATCGACGAACTGGAACACGGCGAGCCTCAGAAAGCACTTCACCTAATGAACGAAATTATTCAGATTGACCCGGAATATGCCAGAGCATATTACCATTTGGGAAATATCTATCAGGATAGATTCAAAAACTATCAGACTGCCGGATACTATTATAAAAAGTGTATCGGACTGGAACCGGAATTTCCGGATGTTTACCTTCCCTACCTCCGTTTGCTAAGCACTTTGGAAATGTCAAAATTAGCAGAACAGATTTTCAGTCAGGCGCTCCTTGTAAAAGGCGTATGCAAGTGCTGTATCTACGAGCAAATGGGGAACTATGCAGAGCAGGATAAACGTTGGGAAGCCGCAAATGAGCTTTATAAGCAAGCGCTGCTAAGCAGTACCGGTATCGAAGATAAGAGTGCTTTACATGACAATCTTCAACGGTTGAGAGATAAGAAACAGTTGACGCAACCTGTCATTTATAATTTCGAATAAAAAAAGCCTGCATGAGCTGGTCATGGCCGGAAGATAAATCTTCCGGCTTTTTATTTGATTGATTGCCATGCTGTAATGTCAGGCTTCCTTCCTGAATTACTTATCCTATTGCCGTAATTCCCAAACGCTTTACACAGTCTCTTCAATTATGTGGTTTTTATAGCGGTCTTAGCTGGGAGTTGCTAGGGCCTCGACCGGCCTGCAGCCCATTCAGAGGCTGCCAGAATAAGACTTAAATTTATTTTAATTTCTACAAAAGGGAAGAGCCTATATACAGCTTCTGTCTTTTCTTTGAAAAAAATTACCATACAGATATTGTTGTAACTGAAAATTAAACGTATATTCAATTACACAATTAACTTATAAATTATGGCAATCTTATCAAAAAGCGCTTTTGGTTGTCCCAATGGGAAAATCGGAAACATGGTTTACTACATGCTCAAAGGACAGCCAGTCTGCAGGCTGATCGGTGAACAAGGCGAGCCCAGCATTAAACAACTGGCCAATTATCAGGCCATGAAGGTCACAATGGTTCTTATAAAACAGATGAAGGAGTTCATTACCAACAGTTTTGAACTGGAAGCGAGGGGAACCGTAAAAAATGCACACAACCTTGCGGTCTCTTACAATAAAAAACAGGCATTGCAGGGAGAATATCCTAACATCAGCGTAGATTACAGCAAGGTGGTACTCAGTTATGGGCAACTTCCCGGAGCAAGGGATTTCAGCATCAGTAAAACGGAAACAGGATTGATCGTAAACTGGAATCCGGAAAGTTATACGGGAGGGTACGATGGTGATGACATCCTCATGATTCAGCTCTGTTTTCCCTTGATAAAAATGGGAAAATCATTACTGAATGCGTCAAGAAGAGATGCTGGCAGTGCATTTATAACCTTAGATGAGCAACGGCAGATAGATGGCCCCATAGAGGCCTATGCCTGCTTCAAATCAGCCGATGGAAAGCAGATTTCAAACAGCATCTATCTGGGAAACATAAATGGAACCCTAAAAAGTGCCGAAGAACAAGCCGCCCAGGAAAGATACATCACCATAAAAACCAGGTTTGATCAGATTGAAACCGATTATCTAACCCAGCAAAGACAGATTGCAATGGCCCAGAAGAACGAAGACAAAGCTTTTCGGAATCTGAAAGTAGAATACCTGTCTCTGAAGGAGCAATTAACGCACCTTCCAGGAGGTCCTGGTTAAAAGATTAGCATTAACTTTTTTTCTACGCCTATATTTATTCTGCAGTACCAATTTAACAGTCTTCCTTAATTTCAGCTGTAGCGTTTTTTGGGATTGTTTCGTTTATCAGTAAAACCGATAAATTATGAGAAACCTGGTACTTGCATTATTAATAGGAAGCGCATTGCTATCCTGTAAAAAAAAGACAACCGATTCAGATTGTGAGCACAAGATCTGCACTGAAGAATTTCGCTCCATAGTCCTAAAATTCGTTGATAACAAAGCGCTTGCCGCAGAAGTCAAAGACTTTACCGTAATCAACCAAAGGACCGGAGAAAAGGTTTATGCAAATTCCGCTATGGCGGCAAACCTTACAAAAGGATCATATATCGTCGTAGATGACGGAAATACGAAAAGTCTTTCTGAAGAAGGTGATGATTTAAAAATTACAGGTACATTCGAGAAAACCGGGCAGACAAAATCGGCGATCATCAAAGTAACAGGTGGGATATGTGCCTGTCACATCAACAAAGTCTCCGGACCCGAACAAATTGCTTTCGATTAAGACCGGCTGAACTTAGCCATAGGAATATCCATTATTAAAAAAGCGCCTGAATCATAGATCATGATCAGGCGCTTTGCATACCAGTTCTTTTTTATATTATTTCAATTTTCCGATCAGTTCCTTTGCCTGCCCATAGTTGTTATCCTCTGCTGGAATCTTAGACAGCCATACCAGCGCCTCTTTATCGTTCTTTTCTTTCACATAGCTGAGTCCAATGTTGTATAACGCGTCATATTTAAAAACGGAACTTCCTTCATACAGCTTTAGCAACACCTTACGTGCTTCCTGTTCCTGATTGTTCTCTATTAAACTAATCCCATAATAATAAGCAACCATTGCTCTTTCCGGATTGGACTGATAAACAGAGGCCAGTATTTTTGCGGCTCCCGAGAAGTCGCCGGTATTATAAAGTGTTGCCGCATCTTCTATCTTTTGCTCCGCGCCAGTTCCACGTTCCGCTACAGACATTTCCCTGCTGATGGCATATTTCTCATATAATCCGGCAGACCATGGCGCCCACACCAACAGTCCGATCACCAACACTGCTGCAATGCTGATCCATTTCAAATAACCATTCAAAGCGATCGTTTTTCCTTCCTTCCTGAAATATTTCCCATTCAGTTCCGTCAATGTGTTTTCCACCGCTTTATCCCGGGCATCAGGAGCGATCTTCATCTTTAAGGTCTGGTGGATATCCTTATATTCCGTCAGCAGACCCTGTAATTCAGCATCCTCCCTGAGCAGTGCCTCAAAAGCCTGTCGCTCTCCTGCTTCCATATCCCCTTCCACATACCGTGCAACATCGGTTAATTTATCCTCGTTAGCCATTATTCTTCCGTTTTAATTGATTGAACCATTTTTATCAGCGAAGCCATACACTCAGATTTCTTTTTGCGCAGGTAACCATAAGTTACGCCAAGTGCTTCTGCAACTTTTTCCTGTGCTTCTCCTTTCATGCTCCAGGAAATGATTTCCTGACAGCGTGCCCCCAGTTTTTCAAATGCGCTGTAAAATAAGTCCGATTGTCTGGCCTGATTTTCCAGCTCATCCGCCTGAGCAAAAGTATCTTCCCCGATATATAATAAATCCTCCTCTGAATTTGTTACCGGCAGAATTGATCTTTTTTTAATCTGGTTCAGCCATTTACGTTTACAAACCAATAACAAATAAGGTTCAAAAGGGCAGGTCAGTTCCAGCGATTTATATTTCCCCTGCCGGTATATGTCCATTAAAGCTTCCTGAAAGATATCCGCCGCATCATCTTCACTCCCATTATTAAAAGTGATCCATGATTTTATTTTATGCGCACAACGTTTATAGATGTCGTTAATAATGACCGCATCATTATTTACCAGTCCGACAATGAAACGTTGATCTGTATGTATGTTTTTAGCCATATAACGGATTGAATAAAAGGGATGTTCCTGCTAATTTAAAGTTTCTTTTGACAAGCTATAAAAAAAAATCATCGGAGGGGGGTAACAATATTTCAGGGTTCTTGATATCTATTCGAATCACACAATTATTTAAAATTCTACAGACATGAAAAAGTTCAACCTAATCTCCACCGTATTAATTGCAATTGTTTGTTTAACCATTGCATGTAAAAAAGACAAAGGTACCAACGAAGGGATGGTACAAAACGCAAAAGATTTCACAGCGAAATTCGGCGCCCAGCAACAGACTTTACAAATCAATGCTTCCGCATTACCTCAGACGGTTACCCTTGCAGGAGGAACAAAAATTAATTTCCCTGCCGGCTCACTAACTAAAGGTGGCGTAGCAGTAACGGGTACCGTAACTGTTGAAGCCTATGAAGTTTTGAAAAGAAGTACCGTATTGTTTACCGGTGCCAATACCAATCATGCTTCAGGAGCACCACTTGCCTCCGATGGATTTATCTTTATCGATGTAAAAGCCAATGGCAGCAGTGTAGATCAAAACCTGGCGGTACCCGTAAAAATATCTATTCCTGCTAAAAGAGAAGGCGCAACCCAACTGTGGATAGGTGTAGATCAAAACAACAAACCACTGGTTGCTGCGGGTAATAATCAAATGGCCTGGCAAGCACCAAGACCACAAGCCAATGGTGCAGGTCAGAAAGAAGTAAATGCGACAAATTCGACCTTTACCTTTGATTTTGGAACACTGGGATGGATTAACTGCGATGTATTCTATAGCTATGCCAATCCTAAAACAACCATCACTGTTGAAGTAAACAACAATCCTGGAACCTTTGCCAACTTCCACGCTTTCAGCGGAGAAACGTATGTTTTCTTCTGTGCCAAAGGAAGTAATGTTGCTGCTCAGTTGTATACGCCTGCTGGAGCGAATAAAGTAAAAAGTTACGACAACATGATGCCGATCGGAGTCGAGGGACGTATGCTTTCTTTCTCTATCAAAGATGGTAGATTTTACTACGCCTCACAGGAAGTGACCATCAGTGCCGGACAGAATGTGGTTCTCACCTTAGCTGAGACTACAGAATCGGCAGTTCAGGCAGCCATCAATAGCCTCGACAGTTACTAAAAAAACAAGCGCTCCAATACCATCAGATAAGGCCCTTAACAGGGCTTTATCTTTTCTGGTTTTTAAGGATTTTATTGTTAAATTTATTAGCTAAGATGAAAAAACTAGTCTGTATACTCGCTCTACTCTCCTTTGGAACGGCATTTGCCCAGACGCAAATCGTTCCGGCGGATACTGTTCCCGCCATCATCCATCATCAATCGGAATCCAATGGAATAAAATTCAGCTCTACCTTAAGGCCACTAAGACAAATTGCCGGAGCTCCGGAACCATTTTACACTTATTTCTGGGAGTTTGGTGACGGAAGTTTTTCATTCGAGAAAGAGCCAACGCATTTTTTTCCAGACGACAAGCTTTATCAGGTGAGGCTTTTTGCAACCAACAGCTATGATGATGGCAAACGCCCGCCAACCCGGCCAAAACCATTAAAACCAGGAACCAGCAGACCAGTCCTTGCATCAAATCAAGGTTCCTCGCTCTTTAAATCCGGCGGATCTATTGAAATGAAAACCAATTGCATGCCTAAACCTGGTGATGACATGATGCTGGTATTGGGATATCGGAATAAACCGGAGAATGGCATTGCCAATTTAAGCGGTACCATTGCCTTTTTATACAACGACAAAGAATTCAATAAAGACAACTTTGAACTCGCTGAAGTCCGAAGTTATTACAACGAGAAAAAGTCGGAGATGGATAAATATGGCAGCTTCGCCGCCTTAAAACAACAAACCCTGAATCCATATACCGCCTCACTAAAAGGGCCGGCTGCTCCGGAAACTACCATCCCGGTATTTGATCCGGAAGGCAGCGCTTTGATCAAAGAAAAAATGAACGCTTTTAGAAAAGCGGAAGGTTGGAAATTCCAAAACCTAAAATCCGGACAGGAGAACTTTCTCTTTCTTCATTTAAAAACAACACCAGAAATGATTAAAGACACCAATGCGGTAGTCAAACTCACAGGCATGTTTATTCCTGACGATGCACTGGCAGCGACTGAATTTTTCACGATGGAACTGCAGATTGTAGCTTCTCATGATCCGAATAAAATGATGCTTAAAAACAGCAGAATGAATTATCGCTTTACCGGAAAAAATAGAAAATTAACCTATAAAGTTAAATTCCAAAACACGGGTAAAGGACCCGCAAAAAAGGTAGATGTTGGTGTAGCCATTCCCCCAAACCTGAATATCGCGTCAATTGAGATCCTGGATTCAAAACCCAAAATTGTAAATTGTGATGCAGCCTATGTTAATCAAAGCTGTATGGATACCGTAAGAACAGTTGATAGCGTTCATTTTGTTTTCAAAAACATTTATCTCCCAGGCTTACAGCAGAAAGGAGTGAATGATGCAGATTCCACCATGGGTTATGTGGAATATAAGATCGGATTTCTGGAAAAACCTAAAAAACTGCCCTTCAGAAGTGGCGCAGCAATTGTCTTTGACAAAAATGAGCCAATCTATACCAACAGGGCTACAGGAAAATATAAGACAGGACTATCACCGGGAATCATTGCTGGGTATGGTTTTCCATTTGAAAGCGGCAACAGTCCCTTTTCCGGACAAAAGAACATTACCCTCGGACTGAGTATTGCGCCTTATGCCCCACACCGTTACTTTTTTCAGGCGGAGCTGTACATGAACTCCTTTTCAGAAAAAGAATTCCTGATCAAAAGAACACCTGGAGATGGAAGGTTCATCCCCGTTCCGAATAGAAAAGAAGAAAAGATCGATTATGTTGATAGCACCGCAAAGATCAGGGTAGTTACGATCAACCTGGTCCCGCTACAGATCAGGCGCAATTTCAACAAATATTTCGGTGCCGGCATTGGCACATTGGTTTCCTTTAACCTTGATAAACAGGCCACACCGCTCCGAACCATTGTGCTCGAAGCAAGCGCAGCAGGAAGCAGCCCCCCGATTATAAAAAGCTTTAAAAAGATCAGCAGCAGCTTCAATGATTTTCAAAATACCTTCTTTGCCGATATTCAAGTGGGGAAGGTGCATGTTGGTCCGGCTATCGGCTTCCGTTATTTATATACTTTGCAACATAGCAACAACAGGTTAATCACTTATTTAACGTGGAAATTCTAATCAGAAAAATGATCAGGGGCAGTCTTTTCGCCTTTCTCTTATTGTTTTCAACATTCCTCGCCGCACAAAAAACAGAGGTCCTGCCTGCGCCTATAAAAAGATCGCTTGACTCACTCAAAAGAAGCAACAATCTGAGTGATTGGATCTACACCAGAATTGACTATACCCAGGCACATCCCAGGGAGACCCTCTCCTTTCTGATGAACAGCTCTGCAGACGCTTGGCGAGGCCCAAAATCTGCCGAAGAAATGCAGGCCTGGCTATTGTTATTGAGTCACCAGGGCTATAATCAAATGTATGCCGGAAATATCCTCAACTCCATCAATTGTTATGAGCAGGCTTACAATTACTGGCTGGAGCATCATGTCGATATGGACATTTCTGATTTTGTATTAAAACCCTGGGCCAATAATTATACCCGGCTTGGAGATTATGAAAAGGCGATTTTTATCCAGCAGAAAACACTAAACTTTGCCTTGAAGGAACACAATGACGAACTTACTGCTTCCACATACAATAACCTCGGCATTTCTTATCGCTCCATCGGAGATTTCAAAAAAGCCCTGGAATGTATTCAGCTGGGCAAACAAAAGGTCAAATCAACCTCGCCCCTATCTATTCTTTTAAACAATACCCTTGCTGATATTTACAGCGATAAAAATGAATTAAAGGAAGCAGAGGCGGTTATTTCCAACAATATTGCCCGACAAAAAAATACCATAAAAAATGAAGAAACGGCCTACTGGTTATTGAGCAGTTACATTACCGCCGGCGATGTTCATCTGGCCCTAAAAAATCTACCACGTTCAGCCCATTATTACCAATTGGCCTTAAAAACCAACGAACAGTATTACAAAGGAAACAGGTTACGGGAAAAAGCCCGCATCATCACCCAACTGGGGAAAATAAAATTGAGCACACTACAAGGCAAGGCGGCTTTGAGCTTTTTCAATCAAACCTTAAGTACCCTGGGGCTTTTAAATTCCGAAGGGCAGATCAATCCCAACAAAATTTTCGGCGACAACCGTTTACAGGATGTATTTTATCAACGATCCCTGGTTTACTCTCTTTTAGGAGAAGAAAAAGAAGCCCTTCAAAACATCAGATGGTCGCTTTTAGCGGGAGATAAAATCCGCTTTGAGCTCGCTGACGTAAAAACAAAACAACGTTTTCAATCGGAAACGAAGCAAATGGCAGAGAAAGCCATCGCCATCGCATTTGGATTATTGGAAAAAACCAAACAGCAGCATTATGCAGAAGTCATCCTAAACCTGATGGAACAAACCAAAGCAAGGACTTTATTGGACGACATCAGGCGTAATCAGCAACAACTGATTCTTCAAACCAAAGAACCCCTCTTTATTCAGAAACAAAATCTGGAAAGCGCCATCGCCTATCAGGAAAAAATGGCACTGCAAGATCCCGGAGATATTCATCATGCCGCAAAAACCAGCGCTGACCTGAAATTTAAACTGGAATACGTCAATAAAAAAATAAGGGAACGTTATCCCGCCCTGGCCTGGAATGTAGCTACCGAACTGAATACGGAAACCATGCTGAAAAGACTGCCTGCCAAGGCGCATTTTATCGAATTCTTTTCCGGTAGCAGCGATATTTACGCCATTGAGATCAACAACAGGCAGCTGAAGCAGGTCACCAGAATCAAGCATGCCGCAGCAGTAAAACAAAGGATCAGTAATTTTGTAGAGACCTATTACAGCCATGGCCCGGAAGCCATGATGAACGATCCTAAAGCTTTCTTCGACGCATCATACCGTTGTTACCAGACCTTAATGGGCGACTTCAGTTTTCCAAAAAATGAGCACCTGATTATTGTCCCTGACGAAGCACTGGGAAAACTTTCTTTTGAAGGACTGATTACCGATCAATCCTACCAAACCGTTATTTCCAAATGGCCATTTCTTTTGAAAAAACAAAACATTGCTTATGCTTTCTCCATCCAAACCTGGATCAACCAAAGCAAAAGAAAGCACAATAGCTTATCCGAAAAACGCGGCCTGGGAACGGAAAAATTTGCAGGATTGTTCATCACCCATCAGGGCGACAACAAACAGGCCATTCCTGCAGTTGCCCTTGAAGCAGCTTCCTTAAAAAAATTGGTCTCCGGCGAATTCTTAATGGATAAAGATGCAGGTACAAAAGATTTCCTAAAGGCCTTTGAACAGGCAGATGTGTTACACATCAGTAGCCATTCTTACCTTTCAGGTGTACGGAAAGAGCCCACGCTCTCTTTTTATGATGATCAGGTGTTCTTATTTGAGTTGTCGGCCCTGCAAAATGCACCCGGTCTGGTGGTACTCAGTGCCTGCAGAACCGCAGATGGGATGATGGCAGATGGAGAAGGCATCATTAGCCTAAGCAGAGGTTTCGCTGCCATTGGAACACAAGGCACCATTGCTACGCTCTGGAATGTAAATGATGACGCGGCCGCGAAAATAACGGCAGAGACCTATAAAAATCTACTCGGGGGAAAGGAAATCAGCCGGTCCTTACATGAAGCAAAGTTAAACTGGCTAAATAGTCCTCAGCAAAGTGCCAATCAATACCTCCCCTATTATTGGGATGCGCTCATCTTTATGGGCTATGACCAAAGCATCAACCTTCCCAAAGCGGGATGGTCTCCGATTTACTATTATAGCTCGTTTATCCTGATTGGCCTTGCCGCAGCATTTGCTTTTTACCGATGGAAAAAATGATTATTTCCCTTGTTTTAAAATGATCGCTCCCAATGGTGGGATCTGCAATACCAGGGAATTTTCACGACCATGGCAATCTACTTGTTCCGAGACCATTAGTTTTTCATTGTGCTTGCCACTTCCAAAAAACTCTTGCGCATCTGTACTAAAAATCTCTTTCCATTTGCCTTTAAATGGCAATCCAATCCGATAATTTTCCCGATATACCGGTGTCATGTTTAGGATCACAATTAAAGTGTCCTTTGCTTTGCTTCCCTTTCTAAGGTAGATATAGACAGAATGTGCGGCATCATCAGCATTGATCCATTCAAAGCCCTCATAAGAAAAACTGTGTTCATACAAGGCAGGCTCAGAACGGTATAAATTGTTAATCGCCCTTACTGTTTTCTGCATCCCCAAATGCGGTGCATGCTGGAGTAAATGCCAGTCGAGTGAGCTTTTAAAATCCCATTCATGGGTCTGAGCAAATTCATTCCCCATAAATAACAACTTTGTCCCTGGCTGCGTAAACATGTATGCATATAAAAGACGGAGGTTTGCAAACTTCTGCCACTCATCACCCGGCATTTTATAAATCATGGAAGACTTGCCATGGACCACTTCATCGTGAGAAAAAGGCAGCATAAAGTTTTCACTGAAAGCATAAGTGATGCTAAAAGTAAGCTGATGGTGATGGTACTTCCGGTTGATGGGATCATTTTTAAAATACTTTAACGTATCGTTCATCCAGCCCATCATCCATTTCATTCCGAAGCCTAAGCCCCCGGCATGTACAGGATGTGTTACGCCCGGATAAGTACTACTTTCCTCTGCGATGGTATGGACCCCTTCGAAATTACCGTAAACCGCTTCATTCAGGTCTTTTAGAAACTGAATGGCGCCCAGGTTTTCGCTTCCTCCAAATTCATTGGTGGCCGCATCTTCTTCCTTTCTCGAAAAATTAAAATACAACATAGACGCCACAGCATCCACCCGAAGTCCGTCTGCATGAAACTGATCCAGCCAATATAAAGCGTTGCTGATCAGGAAGGAGCGAACCTCATTTCTATCGTAATTAAAAATATAAGACTTCCAGTCCGGATGAAAACCTTTACGCATATCGGCATGTTCATAAAGGTGCGTTCCATCGAAATGATAAAGTCCATGCGCATCTCCTGGGAAATGTGAAGGGACCCAATCCAAGATTACCGCAATGTTGTTTTTATGCAGTTCATCGATCAGGTACATCAGTTCCTCAGGTGTTCCATGTCTGGAGCTCGCCGCGAAATATCCGGTAATCTGATACCCCCAGGAAGGAAAATAAGGATATTCCATGATTGGCATCAGCTCCACATGGGTAAAGCCCATGTCCAGAATATAAGGAACCAGGCTTTTGGCAATCTCTTTATAGGTCAGGACTCTTTTAGGCTCCGCCGGATCTCTTTGCCAGGAGCCCAGATGCAACTCATAAACAGACATCGGCTGGTTTAAGGCATTCAGCTTTGGACGCTTCTTTAACCAGGGCTTATCTCTCCATTTATAATCGGTATCCCAAATTACAGAAGCCGTTCGTGGCGGATGTTCCCAGCGCGTAGCAAAAGGATCTCCTTTCTGGATGTCTACCCCATCAAAACCTTTAATGGCATATTTATAGACTTCCCCTTTTTTCAAACCCGGTATAAAGCCTTCCCAGATACCGGAGGCATCCCAGCGCTTATTTAAAGGATGTGCGGCCTGATCCCATTTGTTAAAGTTCCCCACTACGCTCAGCTGTTGCGCATTAGGTGCCCAAACGGCAAAATAAGCACCAGCCGTTTGATCGATGTTTAGGAGATGTGCGCCCATTTTCTCATACAAACGGAAGTGCTTACCTGAAATGAATAATGAAATGTCAAAATCAGTAAACAAGCTATGTGGCCAAACGCTTTTGCTGCGTTCTTCTAAAACAGGAGTTGTCTCGATCTTTTTACCGGTTACTTTCTTATTGGAACTGCTTTTACCTGATGTGCTCATTAAAATGATTTTAACTAGTTTACATTATTCACCGTATACCTTAATCGTCATAAAATTCTTATTGGATTTGAAGCGCAGACAATTGCGTTCATCCATGTGAAAATCCAGTACATCATGCTCATCCACTGTGATCTTTTTCACTTTAAACGGAATCCCGATGATGTTATAATTGTACAGTTCGTAATTAGGCGTGTAAAGTCCGTCTACGCTCTGTTCAATCTTTAAGTTCTTTTGATCTCCCTTAACACTGAATTTCTTTTCTGAATAGATATCCTGCTCATAAGCGAAGGTATCTCCATGGTCTTCATAAAGAAAAGAATTCACTTCATAATCCGAATAATAGATATTTAACAATACTTCATCTACATTCTTTTCACCTACGTATTGCATCACCGGATATTCAGGAATCACAGATCCGGCGCGTACAAACAAAGGCATGTGATCTAAGGCCGCCTCAATATTATGCTCGCTCTCACCGTTCAGCACTTCATGCGTCCAGAAATTATACCACTTACCTTTAGGCAGGTAGACCATACGGGAAGTTGCTCCTTGTTCCAAAACCGGACAAACCAGGATTTTATCTCCAAAAGTGAATTCATCCTGACGGAAATGATTGCTCACATTTTCCTGTTCCAGCATGACCAACGGCCTCAGTATCGGGAATCCGTAACGGTGATGTTCCCAGAAAACGGAGTATAAGTAAGGCATCAAACGGTATCTTAATTCAATATAAGTCCTGTTAATGCTCGTATAAGGCTCACCAAAACTCCATGGTTCTCTTTCCGCAGTATCTCCGGCAGAGTGCGCACGCATAAATGGAGAAAACGTTCCCAGCTGAATCCAGCGGGTAAACAATTCTGCATCAGGCTCTCCGCTAAAGCCTCCGATATCAGTTCCACAGAAAGGAACGCCCGAAACAGACATCCGCTGACACTGGATATTTCCTATTTTCAGGTGCTCCCAGGTCGCTACGTTATCTCCCGTCCATACACAACCATATCTTTGCATTCCGGAATAACCCGCACGGGTAATCGTAAAGGGACGTTTATTACGCATCAGTTTTTTCAAACCGTCATACGTCGATCGTACCATCTGCATCCCGTAAACATTATGTGCTTTACGGTGAGATCCGCGGTAACCATCAAAATTATGTCTTACATCATTGGGAAATGTTCCTGCACCAAATACTGCAGGTTCATTCATATCGTTCCAGACACCAGCCACGCCAATGTCCACCAGTTCTTTATACAAATTACCCCACCATTCCCTTACTGTTGGGTTCGTAAAATCCGGAAACTGACATCTGCCTGGCCATACATGACCTTCCATAAAGTAATCATCACTCCTTCTGCAGAAGTAATTGTTTTCCTTCCCCTCTTTAAATACCCAGTAATTATCGTCCACTTTAATTCCCGGATCAATCATCACAACGGTTTTAAAGCCATCATCAGCCAGTTCCTTGATCATTCGTTTAGGGTCAGGGAAATAGTTTTTATTCCAGGTAAAGCAACGGTAGCCATCCATATAGTCGATATCCAGATAAATGGCATCACAAGGGATATTTCTGGACCTGAAGCCATCGGCGATTTCTTTCACCTTTTTCTCAGGATAATAACTCCATCGGCATTGATGATATCCCAAAGCCCATTTTGGTGGCATAGGGTGTGTCCCGGTCAGCGTTTGATATCTTTTTACCACGTCCATCATATGTGGGCCATGGATATAATAGTATTGCAGTTCTCCACCATCTGCCCAGAAACTGGTCTTTTGGTTGTCTTCCTTTCCGAAATCGAAATAAGAGCGGAACGTATTGTCAAAGAAGATCCCGTATGCGGCTTGCTGATGTACCCCCAGGTAAAATGGAATCGTCCGGTATAAAGGATCCTGATCCCATCCAAAGGAATAAGCATCGGTGTTCCAATTCTGGAAATGACGTCCCCGGAGGTTCATATTTCCGGATTTATCTCCCAGGCCAAAGAAGTTTTCCTCAGACAGGCATTTTTTTGTGGCATATACATAATAACCACCAAATTCTATATTTTCTTCCCAGTGCATTGGCGATTCATCTTCGCTCATCACCATCTGGCTCAGGTTTTCCGTAAAAGAGATGTGGAAATCGTCTTTTCCGATCTTACAGGTGATGGTATTGGTAGAAATGGCGTAATGGTCTTCCAGTTCTTCCATTTTAAAGGTCGTCACCTTTTGGTCTACTACCGGAACGGCATAAGAGAAATCATCTAAGAAAACACCATGTGGTGCCAGTCTTACCCTGATGATCTCGTCGCTCACCACCCGGATCTCAACCCTTGCATCGCCATCAGAAAAGTAAAACTTATTCCCATCCTTCTTCACCTTTTGCACTGCTGAGAGGTATTTCTTAACAATAGGCTTCAGGTCGGTAACAGGATTATTCAAATGTTGTACTGTCTCTTCAACAATTTCCTGAATTATGCCATCATCCTTTATTTCTTTCCCGTGTTCGTTTTGTTCTTCCATGAAAATCGTTTAAGTAAAAATAGCAGATCAATAGATCGTGTAATCTGTACAACTAAGGTGTTAAAATTTATATGAAAACCAAAGGATTATTTTGCAGCTTTTCCTTTGTAAGCGATAGTGTTAACCAACAAAAAGCCCCGGTTTAAATAGCCGTCACTTAACTAGCACCAGTCGAAAAACAGACAATTTCCTCTCCTCTATATGCCATAATTAAATTAGAGCATATAAAAAAACATTATCATGGAAAACTGTTCATTGGATTCGAATTTCGCATTATGTTATCCAGATCAATTCTCACAGGTAGCTCAAACCACATTAGATTTTAGTTCTATATTACTGTCCTTCCAAACATTAATATCGATTCTGCAGCTTGTATAAAACCTTTGTTTATCGGGGTATCTAAAAAACTTAAATAGGAAAAAGCATATTGCAGAGACCTCTGATTCCGAATGGCTATTATTGATTTCATTGGGTATGATTGGATAAAGAACATCTATAGCACTCAACCCTCAGTCGAACCTGGCAGCTTTTCAAAAAAAGAGTCTATCTCGATCTTTAAATGAATATTAAAGAACTAATAAGCATAAGGGCCACATGCTTGATCGTCGATGTACCCCTTATACTTATATTAATGAGAACAATTAGCAAGATAAAATTCCAGGATAAACTAGTCATTCACACAACTTCCTGTACACTTTCTTGTAGATATCAGGTCTTAATCTATACCAACAACATTGAATGTTAGTATAGCAAAACCACATGGAGAACTAAGTTTTACTACTAATGTTCCCGAGGCATTTCCTGCCGTTATTGCCATTATTCCATTCTTATAATCAGGAAAAGGATAGGCAAGTGTCCAAGTCGGAGGATGCGAGATAACTTCGAGAACCACCATATCGAAATCCCCCATCCAGGAAAAAGGCGTGTTAGCAATAAGCGAGCTATTATTGGGCCGATCTAAAGTAGTTTCGCCAACTCGGGGAGCATAACCAAATGACATTCCCGCATAAGGGAATTCAGGCCAAAATAAAGCAGAATTATTCCTTACATATACAACTTCAGATGGATTGTTGCCTAGAGTAATGCGTCTAGGTCCGTCTCCAATCGCATAAAACTCTTCAATGCAAACTCCGACGGCAACATTTTTTGTAATTTCAATATCACATGCCCCTCCAACAAGTGTAACAGTTAATATTGTCCTCTCATTTACATTATGTGGATTTGTCATCAATCCTGTAGAGTCAACTGGGAGATTAGGATTTGATGATGACCAGACCTTTGTATATATTGGAGGCAATACTGGCATAGTATATTGTTGTTGACTGCCGCAAAAGAAATCTGGGCCATTAATTTTGTATTTATTAGTATAATACTTATTAATTTTTAATCGCCCAAATCCAGTTTGGTAACTTCTCATACCATATGTAGACACATAATAGTCATATTGACCAACTTTATCACAACAATTAATTAATAACTCTTCCGTCACTTGCGTTCTGCTCAAAAAAACATTATCATGTAAAATTAAGGCTACAGCTCCCGCTACTATTGGAGTAGCAGCTGATGTACCATTAAACGAGTTAGTGTATCCTCCTAAATAAGTAGTCGTAGTGATATTTTCACCAGGAGCAATTAAGCTCATATTCCAACCGTAATTTGAAAATATTGATTTCTCATCCCAATAATTCGATGACCCAACTGAAATAACTTTTGCATGACTTGCCGGATAAGCGATTCCATCAACACCTTCATTACCGGTGGCAGCTACAACAACAGTGCCGTATCCCCCCCTCCCGGAATCCGCCAAGTTTGTCAATCGGTTATTAAATGTGGTACTTGGTGCGCCCAAACTAAAAGAACAGCTTAATACCGCGATTCCGTTAGAATATGCATAATTTAATCCCCCGACTAACCATGCATCAAGGGAATACATATTGACACTATTTGGATCAGTTGTTGGGTTGTATCCAATCCGAATTTGGTATAAGCGAGCCATATAAGCTACACCACATCCGCCAATTGAGTTGTCCCCATTTTCAAGAGCTGCACCCGCACATAATGTTCCATGTGCATCGTATCCTAAGGATAACCCGGTAGGATCGTAGGTACCCAGGAAAAAGGCAGATAAATCAGGATGTGAAGTATTTATTCCTACGTCCATAATTCCAATTGAAACGGAGCTACCTGCATTTCCCCAACACCATACATTATCAGCACCAATTCTTGGAATATGCCATTCAGATGAATACAAAGGATCATTAGGTGTATAAGCTAAAACAGGCATTGAACGAAAGAAACTAGGCTCAGCATATTCAATAAGCGGACTTTCTGAAATTTGATTCGCGATATCCAGACTATCGAATTTTTCGTTATCTGCCAAAGTCAAAAGAAACACGTTATCTCCAAATTGCTCCTTCTTAGATATTCCTCCAAATTTATCCAATAATGCATCCAAATCCTCAATCGAATATTTAGGTTTAACCCCAACAAACAGTTGATTAGTGAGGGCCATTAGTACCTTGGGGCTATCTTCTGTAGTATAAACGGCACTTATGTACTCAATTTCTGGTTGATCAAATTGAATTTGGACTCCATCAGCTAATTTTGCATTGGTCGAATTATGTAAATCCAAAATCAAAAATTTATCTTCAATTCGATTTCCTTCGACTGTTGATAATACATCTTCTCCAAAAGTTTTATTAATTCTGGACAGCACTTCTTTTTTACTTTCTAAACTTGTTGGCTCCCTAAAAGAAATAAGCACTTTATTTTGAACATTATTTAGGTAAACCCTAGACCCTTGATAATAAAAGTACCTGGGGAATTCTGGATTGAGTAGTTGATTAAGTGGCTTCATAAGCTTACAGTTTTATTTTTAGAATTCGTTAATTATTTGAGAACTTAAAATGAATAAGAGAAAAAATCAGCTTCCAATGATTTATTCATATCCCTTAGGCAACAACACAAGGGAAATATAAAAAAATACAAAATATAGATTACAACACTCGTTTAAAACACAACAATTACCTAAATATACAAATAATGTAATTAATTAGATTTATTTGTATAAATAAATATCCAAAAAACACAATTATTAACTTAAAATACACAAAAAGTAGCTAAAACCGGATAAAACTCATTATTTCCATCCAGCACCATTGATTAATTTATCTTTTTTTTACACAAAATTTCCTTAATTGGCATATATTTAAATATATCATTTACTAAAATTAACACAAAAGGACACATAACACAGAAGCGTCATCTGCCAAAATTGAAATTACCATGCCGCAATCGGCCCGCCATCCTACCGATCTTAAGCACTCTTATTCGTGCTGATTACAAAAAACACTGCAAAATAATTTTCACTGATGTACGATTGACAACGGTATCCAAATGACTCAACAAATCATGCAAAAACATAAAGAATTCCAATATCTTACAAGCGGATAAAATCACACTCAAAAAAGACAATAACTAAATTTGGAAACATCTGCAAATTACAATATAGCTCGGCAAACAACTTTTTAGTGACACCATTGGCGATACGTTCCACTTCCTCACTAAAGCCTTCTTTGACTAGTGCTCTTGTTGACACTAAGAACAAACGGCTACTTAGCAGACTAAACGGCACTCCGGTCAAGAATACTTAAAGATCCGGTATTTAAATTCCTTTTACAGAAGTGTGTAAGCCCAGAAGGAAAAACGAGGAGTTATAGTCGACTTAATAATCTACACTAAAATCAAATGGTCGAATACCATTTTTTAAATGCGGTTATTCGACCATTTGATTTTTACTATCGCACAATAGCCTCTAGGGTGGGAGCTATTTTCGTTGATAGAGAGATTTTAAGGATTGAAAGTATAAGACACATAATATAGCGCCCCAACAGAAGGGTTACCATAAGAAGTGAAGTAATATTTATTCAAGACGTTTGAACCTCCGATTTTAATCATAGAGTTTACTGACGGTACTTTCAGGTTGATCTGCGCATCCAATGTACTGTAGGCAGGTACATCTCCTGAAGCAAAAGAAGAGTTCCAGTAGAATTTATCTTGCCAGCGCCAGGCCACATTGAAACCTACATTTTTAATGATTTCTTTATTGCCCAATCCCAGGTTATAGCGGTATTTAGGGGTATTGAAATCATTGATATAACCTGAAGGAAGGTCGCCGATCTCATTGTAAGAAACGTTACCGCTTACATTGAATTTACCCAATAAATAGTCGATTCCCAAAGCAGCGCCATAAGCTTTCACCTCTCCGGTAGCATTCACAGGAACGCCGAACTTAGTGAATGAACCATTGTTATTCTGGTAAACATCCACTGCAGTAATGAAGTTTTTATACATATTGTAATAGGCGTAGGCATCGATCAGGAACTTAGGTCCTAATAAACCTTTATAACCCACTTCATAAGCCTGAACACTTTCCGGAACTACTCCTTTAGGATCAAAATTATATTGTTGCAATAAAGCTGGATTTGGTGTACCTGCAGAAGCTGAGGCCAGAAAGGCACGATAACTTACATCAGTAAACGGCTTATTAGTGTAAAGACTATAGTTGTTCAGGCTTTGAGGTAAGCCACCAATTAATCTTTGAGAACCACCACCTACAGATAGATCTATATATTGATTCTGAGTGGTTGGGTTTCTATATCCAGTCTGATAAGACAAACGGATATTGTTATTTGGAGCAACCGTAAACACACCTGTTACCCTTGGCGTAAAGCGGCCTTCAAAATTGCTGCTTTTATCGTAACGTCCGGATACCGTTAGTTTCACTTTGTCATTAAACAATTTCTTGCCCAATTGAGCAAAAGCGCCATATTCATTGATGTCGATTTTATCATTAAGGTCATTAAAAATCGTTCCACCAGATCTTAACTGATAAATACGATAAGAAGAACCCAACTGAAATTCAACCACATTATTCAGGATATTACTGAAATTGTACATTCCTTCATAGTGGTACAAATTGGTTTTATCATTGAATTTAGCACCATAAATGCCCTTACTAAAATCTGTACTGGCGATAGTGGTATTCATAATTTGCTCTTTGGCAGCTTCATACTGTGCAGATCCGGGTTCGAATCTCCCTTGATTCGCAGCAGCTCTGGCAGCAGCGTGCGCAGCCGCATCATTCGCACCTAAGGCACGAGCACCCACATAATTCCCTACATATTGAGGGAACCAGTCTACAGATCTCTTTGATTTCTCGTTGATATAGCTACCCAAAATAGAAGAAATATAAGAATCTCCTGAGCGCTCCTGAGTAGTATATCCTTTCAGGAAGAAATCCTGTCCTTTTAATTCCAGTTTATATTGTCCGATACTGAAGTTACGCAAAGAATAACGGTCTGATCCTGTATATACCGAAGTTCCTGTTCCCCAGTTTGCCTGAGCAATTGCTTCTATCGTAGGTGTAAACCTGTAATGTAAAGCACCTGAAGTTTTCAAAGACTGGGTTTTATAATCCACCAGATTGACTTCTTCATACCCCGTTCTGGAAACGTTTTGATCGGGAAGAAGTGCAGGATTTTGTAAACCTAAGGTAAATGGTCTAAAGCGGGGATCGGTGCCTAAGAAATTAGTTAATGCGGGACCTCCTTGTGGACTAGCCCTAAAAGCTGCAATTTGTGCGGCTGTAGGATCAGTTGACAAACCTAATGCGGTCTTTACAAAGCCTGAAGTACCTGCGTTAAGTGCTGCCTGAGCAACATTTCTCATATTCTGACTCACCTCATCACCATAGCTGTTGATGCCATCATAGTTAGGATCAGAATTCCTGTCGCCCGGCTTAGCCTGACGCGCAGCACGGTCAAAATTGCTGAAGTTGTTCGCATGCCAGTCTTCCGCCTGCATAAAAGAGAACGTACCTTTAAATGCGAATTTATTATTCCATGCTTTCGCTACACGAACATCCAATTGATTAAATGGCTGCGTATCGCTGGTATTGTCATTCACATGATTGATTCCTCTCTTGTACTGGAAGCTTGCGCCCTGATAATCAAAAGGATTTTTAGAGCTGATCAGCATTGTGCCACTAATTCCTCCTGCACCGTATAAGGCGGAAGAGGCACCCGGCAACAGCTCGACATTGTCGACATCCAGATCATTTACCCCAACGATGTTACCAACAGAGAAGTTCAGACCAGGAGCCTGATTGTCCATTCCGTCTACATACTGGTTGAACCTGGTATTTCCATTCGAGTTAAATCCCCTGGTATTGATGGATTTGAAGGTTAAACTCTGGGTACTGATTTCGACCCCTTTCATATTGTTCAGGGCATCATAAAAAGAAGGTGCTGCCACCTCTTTAATTGCAGCCGCGCCCATACGTTCCACAGATACCGGAGATTCCAGGATTTTTTCCGGAGTTCTGGAAGCAGAAATTACTACCTCCTGCCCTAAGAGCGCGGTTTGCTCCAGCTCTACATCTAGATTGGAAGTATTACCAGTAATTTGTTTTTCAACCGAAATATATCCCAAATAAGAAATCACTAAGGTAAATGGCGCTTTCTGCGAGGTACTGAAATTATATTTTCCAGCGTTATCAGTAGCGGTTCCTGAAGTGGTGCCTTTGACTGTAATCCCAACACCTGGTATTGGCTCTTTAGTGAGTTTATCGGTCACCGTCCCACTAATGACGACGTTTTGTGCCTGTGCTGCCGAGATCGCAACAAAGAACAGTAAAAACGTGAAGATTGCTTTTGTAAAAGTTTTGCTCATACGTAAGATTTTATATTTGGTTAATTTTATCTTAAATTTAATACAATTTTTTAATTATCCAAACTGTATTTTGTAGACTATTTAACAGACAAAATCTAATTTTCATTTTAAACGAATTAAGTTTTGTGTTAAATTGCAGAAACCAGAAACTGAACGCTTTAATTGATAAGATAAAGCGTACCTTTAATTCAATTATGATGAATAAAATAAAAGCCCTGATTTGCATTGTAATCCCGATACTGTTAGCTTATGCATTGAATACAAAATTCGGAGACACTCCCCCCATACTAAAGTTTCTCAACCCTTTTACCGGATTCTGGCAAAACGCGGAGAATGCCTCTGTGAAGGTGCGTAAAAGCCTCGTTTTAAAAGAAACGATTGCAAACGTAGATATTGCTTTTGACGATCGCATGATTCCCCATATCTTCGCGCAGAATGACCATGATGTTTATTATGCACAGGGCTATGTGACTGCGAAGCACCGCTTATGGCAAATGGACTTTCAAACGCGTTACGCAGCGGGACGTTTATCTGAGGTGGTAGGAAAAAAAGCCATAGAGGTCGACAGATACCAACGAAGAATGGGAATGGTGTACGGCGCAGAGAAATCTCTGGAAGGAATGATGGCTGATCCCAAATCCAAAGAAATGATTTTGGCTTATACTGCCGGGATCAATGCTTATATCCACTCTTTATCCGCAGCAAAATTACCGATTGAATATAAAATATTAGACTTTAAACCGGAAGACTGGACGCCCATCAAATGTGCATTGTTGTTAAAACAAATGTCGGCCGTCCTGGCCATGGGTTCCGATGAGTTTTACATGACCAATATCAGAAAGAAATTTGGCACTGAGGTCGTTAAAGACCTGTTTCCGGATTATCCTTTCAAAGAAGACCCAATCATTCCGGTAGGAACAAAATGGGATTTCCAACCTTTACCGATCCCGACTCCACCAGCTTCATTCACAGAAATGATGACCGGATCTGTAAAAACCAAACAAAAAGAAGAAGGAATCGGAAGCAATAACTGGGCATTATCCGGATCGAAGACCCTGTCAGGCTCACCAATTCTATCCAATGATCCGCACCTCGACCTGACCTTACCTTCCATCTGGTACCAGATTCAATTGCATGCACCGGGACTTAATTCCTATGGTGTATCGCTTCCTGGGGCTCCTGGCATCATCATCGGTTTCAACCAGAACATTGCCTGGGGCGTCACAAATGTAGCTGCAGACGTCCTGGATTTCTATCAGATCAAGTTTAAAGACCATACCCATAAAAGCTATTGGTACAATAACCAATGGAAAAATACCAGCACCCGCCTGGAGAAAATTGGGATCAGAGGGGGCAAAACAGAAACAGATACCGTTTTTTATACACATCATGGCCCGGTAGTCTACCTGCAAAAGCCTACAGGTTATGCCAGGGCAGGAAATGTTCCTGTAGGCAATGCACTGCGCTGGATTGCACATGAAAAGTCAAACGAACTTAAGACTTTTTACCTTTTAAATCGCGGGAAAAACTATGATGATTACCGCAAAGCCTTAACTTATTATACCGCTCCTGCACAAAATTTTATATTCGCATCCGCGGATAACGACATCGCCATCACCGCCAATGGCAAGTTTCCCTTAAAATGGAAAGATCAGGGCAAATTTATCCTGGATGGAACGGATCCTAAAAGTGATTGGCAAGGCTGGATTCCCGCAGCACACAATCCTACGGTAAAGAACCCGCCAAGAGGTTTTGTCAGCTCGGCTAACCAATCATCTACAGACCCTAGCTACCCCTATTATATCAACTGGGAGTTTAGTCCGTATGAACGTGGCAAAAGAATCAATGACCGCTTAACCGCCATGACTAAGGCCACCGCCGATAGCATCCGGACCATGCAAACCGATACCTACAGCATCTTTGCACAAAATATCTTACCTACCATTTTAGGCCTGGTAGACAATAGCAAACTAAATGCGACTCAAAAAGAAGCACTCCGCATCACCTCAGAATGGAACAAATATTACGAAGCTAAATCTCTGGCGGCAAGCATTTTTGACCTCTGGACAAAAAGACTGCAATCCAATATCTGGAGTGATGAATTTGTGGTTGATTCTGTACCTATGCGCTTTCCCTCCCGCGACCGCTCTTTACAGCTGGTCCTAAAAGAACCTAATTCTAAATGGGTGGACAACATCAATACCCCGGAAAAAGAAACGCTGAGTGATTTAGTGAACGAAGCCTTTAAATACTCCTGCGACAGTCTGGAAAGAAAGTATGGGGCAATCGGTAAGAAATGGGAATGGGCCAATGTAAAACACACCAATGTACCTCACCTGGCAAAAATCCCTGGCTTCGGATCAAAAACCCTGATGATTGGTGGAGGTAAAATGACCATCGACGCCCTTAGCGAAAGTAATGGCCCTTCCTGGAGGATGGTCATTGAATTGGGTAAAACTCCTAAAGGACACGGGGTATTTCCGGGCGGACAATCGGGAAATCCGGGAAGCCGTTTCTATGATGACATGATCGATACCTGGGCAAGTGGAAAATTGTATGACCTTTACTTTATGAAATCCCCGGATGATCCTAATGCCAAAATAATTTCTCAATTAAAAATAACCAAAAAATAATACAATGGTTTTTATAGTTATACTTATCGCTTCCTTCCTACTGCAAATGGTTTTACCCTGGTGGGTGATTGTTGTAATTTCATTTGCAACCTGCGGACTAATAGGCAAAACAGCGAAGATCTCCCTTTGGTCTCCTTTCTTTGCCATCCTCTTACTCTGGTTGGGAATGGCGTTGTTTAAAAGCATTCCTAATCAGCATCTTTTAGCTTCAAGGATCGCGGAAATGCTGGATGTAAAAGTCTGGTGGATGGTACTCGTAGTCAGTACCCTCTTAGGTGCTTTCGTTGCTGCAATCAGTGGAATTTGTGGATATCACTTCAGAAAAGCGGTGTTATCTAAGAAAACCAATGCCTAAACTAAAACATTCTTGTGTATTTTTGCCGGGTGAAGGATTTAATTAAACAAATATTTTCGATCAGCAATCAAAGTCAGTTTGAAGAAAGCTGCCTGAATGTATTCAGACATCAGGCAGAAAACTGTAGCATTTACAAGGAATACATTTCTCATCTAAGGATTAAACCAGAAGAAATCAAAGCTTCGATAGAAATTCCTTACCTGCCGATCAGCTTTTTTAAAACACATGAAATACTGAGCAGCAAGGAGGCCAGTGAAATCACATTCAGCAGCTCCGGTACTACAGGAATGATTCAAAGCAGACACCTGGTTACGGATCTTTCTGTTTATGATCAAAGTTTTACCCTTGCCTTTGAACAGTTTTACGGAAAGATTGAAAACACCTGTTTCCTGGCACTGCTTCCATCCTATCTGGAGCGCGACGGTTCTTCTTTAATTTATATGGTGGATGCCCTGATCAGGGACAGCAAACACCCGGATAGCGGATATTTCCTGCACAACCACGAGGAATTACATCAAAAACTAAATCAGCTGAAAGCTGCAGGTCAGAAAACCATTTTGATTGGTGTGACCTATGCCCTACTTGATTTTATAGAGAAATATCAAATTGATTTCCCGGAGCTGGTGGTCATGGAAACCGGCGGAATGAAAGGAAAAAGAAAAGAAATGGTCAGAGAAGAATTACATCAGCTCCTGCAGGATGGCTTTGGCGTAAGTGATATCCATAGCGAGTATGGGATGACGGAACTCTTATCGCAGGCCTACTCTAAAGGATCGGGTATTTTCGAATGCCCGCCATGGATGAAAATCCATCTGAGAGATACCAATGACCCGCTAACCTTACTGAGCAACAACCGTAGCGGTGGGATCAATGTCATTGATCTCGCCAATGTCAATTCCTGCTCTTTTATTGCCACCCAGGATCTGGGACGCTTATTCCCTGATGGTTCCTTTGAAGTATTGGGCCGCTTTGACAATGCCGATATCAGAGGTTGTAACCTATTGGTTCAATAAAAAAATCCCGGTCTATTCTATAGCCGGGATTTTTACCTTAATTTTTTATGGTTATTTAACGACCAGCAGGAAATAGTTTTTCTTTCCTTTCTGAACGATAATGAACTGGTCATTTAACAGGTGATCTGCAGAGATCATTTCTGCAGCATCTTTTAATTTCTCTTTATTTACCGATACACCGCCACCCTGAATTAATTTCTTCGCTTCTCCTTTGGAAGGAAATACCGAAGATTTCTCTGCCAGCAAAGTAGCTGCATCAATGCCCAGGCGCAATTCTTCTTTTGAAACAGAAAACTGAGGAATTCCTTCAAAAATCTCCAGCACCTGTGTCTCGGTTAAAGTATTAAAAAATTCTAAGGAACCGTTGCCAAATAAAAACTCTGAAGTCTTAATTGCAGTCTCTAATGCTTCCAAAGAATGTGTCCTTACGGTGATGTCCTCTGCCAATGCTTTTTGCAAGATGCGCAAATGAGGGGCAGCATCGTGCTCTGTTTCCAGCGCTTCAATTTCCTCCTTCGTTTTTAACGTAAAGATCCTGATCCACTTCTTGGTATCATCATCAGAAGCATTTAACCAAAACTGATAGAACTTATAAGGCGAAGTTTTCTCAGGATCTAACCAAACGGCGCCACTTTCAGTCTTGCCAAATTTAGTTCCGTCTGCTTTTTTAATCAATTGAGTGGTAATCGCAAAGGCAGTACCTGCATCTTTGCGTCTGATCAGTTCCGTACCGGTAACAATGTTACCCCATTGATCAGAACCGCCCATTTGAATGAGGCAATTATGGTGTTTCCATAAATAATAAAAATCAAAACCCTGAATCAACTGGTAGCAGAATTCGGTAAAAGAGAGTCCGGAATCACCATCCAAACGTCTTTTCACACTGTCCTTAGCCATCATATAGTTGACCGTAATGTGTTTTCCAACATCTCTGATAAAAGTAAACAGGTTCATGTCTTTAAACCAGTCGTTGTTATTCACCATGACTGCTCCATTACCGGCATCTTCAAATTTGAGGAATTTAGAAAGTTGTTTCTTCATCCCTGCAAGGTTATGTTCTACCATAGCCTCTGTCTGAAGATTCCTTTCATCGGATTTACCGGAAGGATCTCCAACCATTCCTGTTGCGCCACCTACGAGAGCATAAGGCTTATGTCCTGCACGTTGAAAATGAATAAGCGTCATGATCTGGGTCAGGTGGCCCACATGCAATGAATCTGCAGTTGGATCAAAACCAATATACCCGGACGTCATTCCCTCATTTAATTTTTCTTCAGTACCAGGCATGATGTCCTGTAACATGCCTCTCCAGCGTAATTCTTCAACAAAATTGGTCATTATTATATCCTTTTGCCGCAAATATAGGAAAAGCACTGAACAAAAATAGCTACTTTTAAAGCGATGAACTTCCTATCCCATTTCTATTTCGAACGAAACAATCATGATGAAAACATGGTCATCGGCGTCATTTTGCCCGATTTGATCAAAAATGCACAGAAAGACAGCAACCTCTATCCTTTAAAAGAGAAACACCTTTTTGAAGCAGATAAACATCAATTGTCCATGCTCAAAGGCTGGGAAAGGCACCTGGAAGTAGACCGGATTTTCCATTCTTCGGAATTCTTCAAAACAGAAACCAATGCTTTGAAACAACTCATTTTACCGGTCTTTGAAAATAGCCCTGTAAAACCTTTCTTTCTGGCACACATCGGACTGGAACTGATCCTGGACCATTTACTCACCGTAAAAGGAAAAGTCAACATTCCTACATTTTATGAACAACTCAGCCAATCGGACAAACCTGCACTGGATGCCTTTTTAAAGAATTGCGGACTGACAGATACCAGCGTTTTCTTTAATTTTTTAGAACGTTTCATCTCCAGCAGGTATATTTTCAGTTATCAAAAAATGGAAAACATCTCCTATGCGCTAAACCGCATCTGCATGCGCTTATGGGAAAACCCATTTACGGAAGCGCAGCTGACTATGCTCACCGAACGGCTGGAGCAATATAAAACAACCCTTGAGCCGGATTATATGGGGATTTTCGATCGCATAGAAGGTATGCTTCCTCCTTTATTCTGATTTATTCTATATTTGTCTTATGCCACTTATGGAGATAAAAGACAAAATGGAAGCCTTGGTTAAGGAGCTTAACCAACACAGTTACAATTATTATGTTTTGGCAATGCCTACCATTGCAGATTACGAATTTGATCAAAAGTTAGCAGCGCTGGATAAACTGGAAAAAGAACATCCTGAATTTGCTGATCCCAACTCTCCGACGTTAAAAGTTGGGGGCGATATCACTAAAAATTTCACCACCGTTCCCCACCGTTGGCCCATGCTGTCTTTAGGCAATACCTATAATGAGCAGGACCTCCGTGACTTCGACGACCGTGTCAGAAAAACCATTGGCGACCAGTTTCAATATGTTTGTGAACTAAAATTTGATGGCCTCTCCATCAGCCTCACCTATGAAGATTCCAAATTGGTCAGAGCTGTTACCCGCGGCGATGGCAGCAAAGGTGATGATGTCACCACCAATATCAAAACCATCCGTAATGTACCACATCAATTAAAAAATAAAGCGGTTCCTCCTCTTTTTGAAATCAGAGGGGAAATTTTCATGCACCGTGCAGCCTTTGACCGCCTCAACAAGGAACGTGAAGAGCTCGGTGAGGTCCAATATGCCAATCCAAGAAATTTTGCCGCAGGGACCGTTAAAATGCAGGATTCCAAAGAAGTAGCCAAACGTCCGCTGGATTGTTTTCTTTATTCTCTGAATACGGATAAAAACTATTTCAAAACGCATTGGGAAAGCTTAGAGAACCTCAAAGAATGGGGCTTCAATGTTTGTGAGCATACCAAACTCAGCAGCAGTATGGATGAGGTATTGGCCTTTGTCCAATACTGGGAAGAAGCCCGTTTTAAATTATCCTACGAGATCGACGGAATCGTTATAAAAGTGAACAGTTATGCACAGCAACAGGAATTGGGTTTTACTGCCAAATCCCCACGCTGGGCCATTTCTTATAAATACAAAGCACAGGAAGTAGAGACCATTCTGGAAAAGGTAACTTATCAGGTAGGACGTACGGGTGCCGTTACCCCTGTGGCCAACCTTAAGCCAGTTCAGCTGGCGGGGACAACGGTTAAAAGGGCCACATTGCACAATGCAAATGAAATTGAAAGACTGGATCTTCATGAAGGCGACAGCGTCTTCGTAGAAAAAGGAGGAGAAATCATTCCCAAGATCATCAATGTCAACCTAGCGAAACGTAAGGAAGGTGCGGTAAAGGTCAACTACCCGACGCTTTGTCCGGAATGTAATACCAGCCTGATCAGAAAAGAAGGAGAAGTCGCGTTCTACTGTCCTAATGACGAGGCTTGTCCGCCGCAGATCGTTGGAAAAATGCAACATTTCATCGGCCGCAAGGCGATGAACATCGACGGACTGGGAGATGAAACGATCGAAACCTTTTATCAGCGTGGTTTGGTAGCCCATATCAGCGACCTGTATACCTTGCATGAAAAATCCGATCAATTGAAAACCCTGGATCGTTTTGGAGAGCGTTCTATTGAAAACATGCTGAAGGGAATAGAACAGTCCAAACAAATGCCTTTCGAAAAAGTCCTTTTTGGATTGGGAATAAGGTATGTTGGCGAAACCGTTGCCCGCAAACTGGCGGTAGGAACAAAGAATATCGACAAATTAACCAGTGCAAGCCTGGAAGAGCTGGTTGCGATTGATGAAATTGGTCAGAGAATCGCAGAAAGCATTATAGAATACTTTGGAAAACCAGAACATTTGCAACAAATTGACTTGTTAAAAGGCTATGGCCTGCAATTCGAAGTAGTAGAAAAAGAAATTACACTGGAAAGTGACAAATTAACTGGAAAAACATTTGTAATTTCGGGAGTTTTTGAGAATTACAGTAGAGAAGAGCTCAAAGAAATGATAGAAAACAATGGGGGCAAGATCTTAAGCGGCATTTCTGCAAAGCTGAATTACCTTGTAGCAGGTGATAACATGGGTCCTTCCAAATTAGAGAAGGCAAATAAGTTAAATGTCCCCCTGATTTCTGTAGACGACCTATTAGAGTTATTGAAGTAAATATAAAAGATGAATAAATTTCACGGAACAGGTGTAGCAGTGGTTACACCATTTAATGCAGACGGAACAGTAGATTATGAAGGACTAAAAAACCTCATCAATTACTTAGTCGAAGGAAAGGTAGAATACCTGGTATCCTTAGGTACCACAGGAGAAGCGTCAACCCTGAATAAGAGTGAGAAGAAGAAGATCTGGGAATTTACTGCTGAAATCAATAATGGCCGTTTACCGCTTGTTGCAGGTATCGGAGGAAACGATACTGCAGAAGTTGCACAAAGCATAAGAGATTTTGAAGCGAATGGTTATGAGGCGATCTTATCCGCCAGTCCATATTATAATAAGCCAACTCAGGAAGGCATTTATCAGCATTATAAAGCGGTGGCTGAAGCCAGTGCATTACCTGTTTTATTGTACAATGTACCGGGACGTACCGCAAGTAATGTGAGTCCGGAAACCACCTGTCGTTTGGCCAATGATTTTAAAAACATCATCGGAACAAAAGAAGCTTCGGGGAATTTTGACCAGTTTAACCAGATCATGAGGGATAAACCAGCTGATTTTATGTTAATCTCCGGCGATGATCCTGTGGCTTTGCCAATGATCTCCCTGGGTGCCGTAGGTGTGATCTCTGTGATTGGAAACGCTTTGCCAAAACAATTGTCTGATATGATCAGATTGGCTTTAAAAGGTGATTTCAATGCTGCAGTTCCATTACACCTGAACCTGATTGAATTTACCAGACAGATGTTTGCAGAAGGCAATCCTGCCGGCGTAAAAGCAGCCCTGAAACAATTGGGTGTTTGTGATGATCATGTGCGTTTACCTTTGGTAAAAGTATCGGATGAATTGCGTCAGGCGATCATTGCAGAAACGAAAAGAATCACTGCATAAAAAGCAGATGGCATAAAAAAAGCGTCCCGGTTTCCTGGACGCTTTTTTTTGAATCAAAAAGCTCAGTTAGTTGGCTTTGTTTTTAGTCTCCTGAACTTCCAAACGAATAGCCTGAGCTAGGTTTTTAAGGTCTTGCATACCTTTACGTACGCGGGTTCCTGCAGCACTGTTGGCTTTGTTGTAGAATTTGTCTGCATCAGCTTCTAAAGCGGCAACAAGTTCTTTTGCTTCATTAAATTTTTTCATCGTTAATTTACTCCTTTTAGTTTTTAATGGTTTGATTGATACTCTATTACTAAAGTAAGATGTTTATTTTAATAAAAAAAGAGTTTGAGACAATAAATAGGCGCAAATGAGAACTATTTTCAGCCTTTCCGAAGTGGTATACCGCCTTTCTTTCCAAATCGAAACAGATTTCTCTTTTAAATAAAAAAGAGACTGCCTAATCAAAAGCAGTCTCTTTTTGCAATGCGCTATATCAGATTAAGCCATAGAGAACTGGTTCTCTTTGTAATAACCGCTTTTAAGTTTTTCAGAGACTTCGCTAAAAGCATCTAAGGTACGCTGTACATCTTCCAAAGTATGTGCCGCTGTAGGAATCAACCTCAGCTCGATTAGTCCCTTAGGAATTACCGGATACACCACAATCGAACAGAAGATCCCGTAGTTCTCACGAAGGTCCATCGTTAATGCCGTAGCTTCTAACAACTCTCCTTTTAAGAATACCGGTGTCACCATCGTATTCGTTACACCTAAATCGAATCCACGCTCCCTTAAACCATTCTGAAGGGTAGTGGCGATATTCCATAAGCGTTCTCTTAGCTCGGGGCTGTTTTTAAGCAATTCCAAACGCTTCAGCAACCCAATTACCATTGGCATAGGCAAAGCCTTTGCAAAAGTCTGGGAACGCATGTTATAACGGAAGAAATTCGTCAGCTCCTCAGTAGAGGCAACGAAAGCACCAATACCGGCCATCGACTTGGCAAAAGTACCAAAGTAAACGTCTACCCCATCAATACAATCCTGAGCCTCATGAGTTCCTGCACCTGTTGGTCCCATTGTACCAAAACCATGTGCATCATCAATCAGCAAACGGAAATCGAAATCTTTCTTTAATTCAATCAGTTCTTTTAGTTTCCCCTGTGCTCCGGACATTCCGAAAACACCTTCAGTAATTAAAAGGATGCCACCACCGGTTTGTTCTACCAGTTTAGTCGCACGCTCTAATTGCTTACGGGCACTGTCAATATCATTATGCTGATATACAAAACGTTTTCCCATATGCAGGCGTAAACCATCTATAATACAGGCGTGAGATTCCGCATCATAAACAATCACGTCATTTCTGTCTACCAGACAGTCGATGATCGACACCATTCCCTGGTAACCATAGTTTAACAAAAATGCATCAGGTTTTCCAACAAAGGCTGCCAGCTCCTGCTCCATTTGCTCATGGTATTTAGAGTTCCCCGACATCATCCTTGCGCCCATAGGATAGGCCATACCGAAATCTGTTGCTCCCTGCTTATCTGCTTCTCTTACCTCAGGATGGTTTGCTAACCCTAAATAATTGTTTAAACTCCAAACTAAATGTTCTTTGCCACGAAAATTCATGTGAGGCGCGATATCTCCTTCTAATTTAGGAAAAGAGAAATATCCATGTGACCATTTTTGGTGCTGACCAATCGGGCCCATGCGCTTTGCTACTTTATCAAAAATATCCAATGTGTATCTATTTAAATTATATGTCTTATTTTTTGCAAATTTAAGGTTATTATGCTTCAATAGCAATTATCCCCCTTTATAGGCATACGTACGATTATTATGCCAAAAAAGCCTCAGCAAAGAAATCGCTAAGGCTTTTTAAATATTCAGATGATTTTGTTAATCAACGTTATCATGTAAGAAGGAATTATTAGGTCTGATCTCTGTAGATCCGTCCTCGTCATTGCTCAAAGTAAATCTTGAAACCTGAGATTCTGAAGAGTGCTGAACCTGTTGCAATTGCATTTGTTTGCGTTTGTAAGCCGGTTCATTTTCCAGTTCCTGTAAACCATTACTGGTTCTCAATTTCATGCTCAGGTCTTTTAATCTCAAAATTCTTTCTTTGGATTTTTTCAACTGATCTTCGATGGACTCATCGTTTTTATCATCATCAGCACCTGTTTCAGGCACTTCCTGTTTTTGAGGTTCTACATCATTGTTAAATACAGACTCTGGTTTTTCAAATACAAAATCAGTTTCTGCCACTTTGATCTCAAACTCAAAAGAAGGTTCCTGGCTTTCCGCAGCCGAAGCTTCTTCTTCTACCAGGGTATGTCTTACGATCCCGTTTTCAGGATCTTCCATTTTTCTCTTATTGTTTCCGTACAGGTCACCGAAAAGATCAGACTGTTTAATTTCATCCTTTGCTTTCATCACCGGCTCATTCGAAACCGCTTCAGGTTTAGGTGCAATAAAAGAGTTTACTGCTTCTATAGGTTTTACCAAAGGAGCCTCCTCAGGCGTCAGCAAAGAAATCTTTTTTACATTCTTTTTTTCTTCATCACGTTGCTCTGTGGTCTGGAATCCTGTTGCGATGATCGTCACCGACAATTTATCTTCCAGATTTTCATCAATACAGTTACCCCAGATCAAGTCTGCAGAAAGACCTGCTTTGTCCTGAATGTAATCCGTGATGATCGTCACCTCGTCCATCGTTACTTCGCGTAAACCTGAACTGATATTTAATAAAATATATCTGGCACCTTCAATCTCATTGTCTTTTAATAATGGCGAAGCTAAAGCCCCTTCCACCGCATTTAATGCACGGTTCTCACCGTCACAGGCAAAACTACCCATGATGGATACCCCGCTGTCTTTCATCACGGTGCGCACATCTTTAAAATCCACGTTGATATATCCAGGTACGGTAATGATCTCTGCAATTCCTTTTGCGGCGGTAGTTAAGATATCATCGGCCTGCGCGAAAGCAGAACCCAACGTCAGGTTACCAAAAATTTCACGCAACCGGTCGTTCGAAATTACCAGGTACGAATCCACATATTTCTTCAGCTCATCCAAACCATCATTGGCCTGCATCTTACGTCTCTTTCCTTCAAAGGCAAAAGGCGTAGTCACGATGGCTACGGTTAATATGTCTAATTCTTTGGCTGCTTTAGCAATGATCGGGCTTGCACCTGTTCCGGTACCACCACCCATTCCGGCTGTAATAAATAACATCTTTGTCGTGCTTCCCAGCATTTGTTTGATGTCATCTATATTTTCAATAGCAGAGTTTTTTCCAACCTCAGGGATTGAGCCTGCGCCCATTCCTTCTGTAAGGCTTGCACCCAATTGTACTTTATTAGGGATTGGGCTAAACTCCAATGCTTGCGCATCTGTATTACAAATAATAAAGTCTACTCCTGTAATTCCCTGACGGTACATATGGTTTACCGCATTACCACCACCGCCACCAACACCAATTACCTTGATGATTGATGACTTATCTTTTAACATTTCGAACTGCATATCTTTATGAATCAGTTATTTAAAAATTCGTTTTTCCTGTTCATCTACCTATGTAATAATACACACTTTTTAACAGGCGTTTCCCACAAGTGTTTAAAATGTGGAAAAATCGTTCATTGTGGATAAATATTATGATTTAATATAATCTTCGTCACTTACGTTCATATCGTCCTTCACAAAATCCTTGGCTTTCGCTAACAGCTTGTCGAACAAGCCACCACCGGAATTCTTGGTTTTGTCTTTACCATCCTTAGGTTTTTCCACATAAACTCCGGGTTGTTTCATCTCTTCAATCAACTCCTCAGCTTTCTGGATGCCTTTGATCAGTAAGCCGACACTCGTCGCATACATCGGGCTTTTCAGGTCATCATAAATCGTCTTTGGCATGTCTTCATATTTCGACAAATGCTCATTCGGATAACCTACGCGGCAATCCAAACCAGTCACATATTCTACCAGTTGAGAAAGGTGTTTCAACAACGCACCACCACCGGTAATTACGACACCACCGATTAGCTTTTTCTCATATCCTGAAGACTTGATCTCATAGTAAACATGCTCAATGATTTCTTCCATACGGGCCTGGATCACATAAGCTAAGTTTTTTACGGAAATCTCTTTCGGTTCTCTTCCTCTCAGTCCGGGAACACAAATGATTTCATTTTCTTTATTTTCTTCAGCCAGGGCAGAACCGAAACGGGTCTTCAACAGTTCAGCCTGGTTTCTCATTACAGAACAACCTTCACGAATATCTTCCGTTACGCTATTGCCACCAAATGGGATAACAGCAGTATGGCGAATGATGCCTTCATGAAAAATAGCAATATCAGTAGTACCACCACCAATATCCACTAAAGCGATACCTGCTTCCTTCTCTTCCTCGCTCAACACCGATTCAGAAGAAGCAAGAGGCTCCAAAATTAATTCCTGAGTTTGTAACCCGGCATTGGTTACGCACCTCATGATATTCTTGACAGCAGTAACCTGTCCTGAAATGATGTGAAAGTTCGCTTCTAAGCGCACTCCTGCCATTCCGATAGGATCTTTTACTCCGGGCTCGTTATCGATGGTAAATTCCTGAGGCAAGACATGAATGATTTCTTCTCCCGGGGGCATCACCAGTTTGAACATATCATCAATCAATTTGTCTATATCTTTTTTACCGATCTCATTGTTCAGCTCTCTCCTCGTCAGAATTCCACGGTGCTGCAAACTCTTGATATGCTGACCAGCGATACCAACGTTCACCACGCGGATTTCTACATTCGATTGCCCACTGGCCACTTCCACGGCCTGTGCTATTCCCTGCACCGTTTTTTGGATGTTGGAAACCACACCGCGGGTAACCCCGGCAGACTCCGCTTTCCCTATGCCCAGTACTTCGATTTTTGAGTGCTGCGTGCGCCGGCCTACGATCACGCAGATCTTTGTAGTACCAATATCCAATCCTACTACGATTGGAGACTGCACGATAGATTTTTCTTTGCCCATAACTATATCGATTTGTTGAGTTTTATACTATTTGTTCTTCTTGGTATCTGTTTTACTATTCTCTTTTGCTGCGCCCGGTTTCTTTGCAGCAGTGTTTACCGGTTTTTTTACTGTCGGCTTAGCGGGTTTTGCTGTTGCCGGTTTAGCCGGCGGTTTTATTGTTGCCTTTTTTACAGGACTGGCTACCTTTTTCTTTACCGTTTTAGCAACTGCAGGCTTTGTGGTCTTTGCCGTTGCAGGTTTTGTACTCCCCACCGGCTTAACCGTTTTTGGAGGAGGAGCCGCTGCACCATCAGGCTGGTCGGGGTCATCTCCGTCATTTTTCATTTCCATGGCGATCTGCTGTAACACCAGCTTATCAACCACCGCTTTATTTGACTTCAGCGTATCGACAATCTTAGGTCGCTTCACGCCATTAACAATTATGGAATCCGGCTTATTTTTAATGCAGACCACCTGGTTCGTATACTTTATATTGATCGTTTTATACGTATCCCATCCCACTTTAGGCATCGCCTGCTTATAAAAAGCCAACAGGTTTCTCATCTTTACTTCTAAAGAATCTGCAGAACCCAGAATAATGCGTTGATTGCCTACTCTTGGGATCAGCTCAATATCTGCCTTATCATTTATAAAAAGCTGTTCGATTTGCGCATCCCACAAAGTATCCTTCTTGATAAACAATGCAGTCTCATACAAATCCCTGGCCAGTTTGGTGATCAGCGTATCCACCCTTCCGGTAAAATGTTCCATCACATTTCCATTCGCCACCAGTACATCTGCAGTGAAGTTTGGAGATACCGGCATTTTCAATCCGTTCCGGTCAATATAATAGTCCTGACCATTCGCATTGATCACCCTTAAAATCGGCTGACGCTGTTTAATTTCAATATGAATCACACCGTCCATATCCGCATAGACCGTTGCCATCGCGATATAAGGATTCGATTTAATCTTCTTCTCTATATCCTGAAGATTCACCTGCTCCAGCTTACGCCCGATCAAAGAACCCTGACTCTGTTTTAAAACCGCATCAATCTCTTCCCTTTCTATAAAGTTATCCGCACCTGGAATTAATATTTTGACATTGGTAATCGCAACCGTACTTTTCTTGCTGCTTACAAAACTCATAAGCACCACCAGGCCGCTCAGACAAAATATCCAGGCAAACTTGTTAAATACCGATTTCCAATTGATGTCTTTAAACATTAGTGAAATTAGCTTTAAGTGGTTGTATTAACGTATCTATATCCCCTGCGCCCACTGTTAACAGCAACTCAGGATTTTTATTTTTAATGTACTCCGGCACCAGGCCTTTCGCAACGATCTCTTTATTTTTAAGGGTAATTTTATTCAGCAAGAAGCCGGAATCAATTCCTTCCAGTGGCAATTCTCTCGCCGGATAAATCTCCAGTAACACCAGCTCATCTACCGTACTCAATACTTTTGCAAAGTCGTCTGCAAAATCACGGGTCCGCGTAAACAGGTGTGGCTGAAAAATCACCGTCAGCTTTTTCTCCGGATACAGCTGTCTGACTGCGTCAAAACAAGCCCTTAATTCCTCCGGATGATGGGCATAATCGTCAATATAAATATGACCATCCCCGTTAACTATATATTCAAACCTTCTTTTTACGCCTTTAAAATTCGCAATAGCGACCTTTATTTTATCCGCATCAATGCCCAGCTTTAAGGCCACTGCGATTGCCGCAACTGCATTTTCTACATTATGCTTTCCTGGCAGCATCAGCTGAAAATCGGAGATCAGCGTATCCCCATCTGCATAATCAAACACAAACTTCGAACCTTCCACACGGATGTTCTGTCCTTTGATTTCAGAAGATGAACCTGCACTATAAGTAATTCCCTTCTCCAAAGGCAATCCTGCTTTTACAAACAAGGTCCCTTCTGGTTTCAGTTGTCCGGCAAACAGGCGGAAGGATTCCTCCAGTTGCCCCGCATCACCATAAATATCCAGGTGATCTGCATCCATAGAAGTAATCACAGAAAGATCAGGATGCAAAGTCAGGAATGACCGGTCATACTCATCAGCCTCTACGACCACCACATGGTTATCGCCCAACAAAAAGTTACTGTTATAATTGCTCGCTATTCCACCTAAAAAGGCAGTACAACCAAAACCTGTATCTGTTAGTACATGGGCAATGATCGACGAAGTGGTCGTCTTTCCATGTGTTCCCGCAACAGCAATGCAAAACTGACCTTTACTAATGATTCCCAGTACTTCGGAACGTTTTTTCAAGACAAAGTCAGCTGCTCTGAAATGGTTCAGCAAAGCGCTGTTTTTCGGAATAGCCGGGGTGTACACAACCAGTGTATCTACATCAGGTGATATAAAATCAGTCGGCAATGAAGCAACCTCGTCCACATAAGAAACCGGAATTCCTTCCCCTTCCAGCGCAATCGTCAGGTTCGTTCTGGTCTTGTCATAACCACAAACCACACAACCCCTGTTTTTGAAATACCGCGCAAGGGCACTCATGCCGATTCCACCAATCCCTACAAAATAAATCCGCTTAATCGTTTCTAACTCCATCCTGACCTCCCTTCCTTGCTAAAATCATGACCTCTTCTGCAATTATATTATCGGAATCCGGCAAAGCCATCTTTCCTATGTTTTCGGAAAACATCTTACTGCGTTCCTTATCGTTCAATAAACTCAAAGCCTCCGGTATCAGCGTATCTTCCGCAGAACGGTCGGCGATTAACAATGCTGCATTTTGTTTGACCAGCGCCATCGCATTTTTGGTCTGGTGGTCTTCCGCCACATTTGGTGAAGGCACAAGGATCACCGGCTTTTTAATCAAACAAAGCTCTGCAATCGTCCCTGCCCCTGCTCTGGAAATAATCAAATCAGCTGCAGCATAAGCCATGTCCATTTTATTCAGGAATTCCAGAATTCTTATGTTGGGATGGAAATTCAATCCTACCCGCTCTACAATTCCTTTATAATAGAACTTACCCGTTTGCCAAATCACCTGTACATCTGCATCAATCAATTCCTGAAGGTGCTTTTCAATACTTTTATTTAATGTTCCTGCACCAAGACTACCACCTGTCACCAGGATGGTTCTTTTTAAAGGATCCAGTTTCAGCAATTCTGCACCTGCATGGTGTTTTTGCGCAATATCTACCACGTCTTTCCTTACCGGATTTCCTGTTTTAAGGATGTTTCCTGTTGGGAAGAACTGGTCCATATCATCAAAAGCCACACAGATTTTAGCTGCTTTCTTGCCCAGCCATTTATTGGTGATTCCGGCATAAGAATTCTGCTCCTGAATCAGGTAAGGAACCTTTTTTAATGATGCCGCAAATAAGATTGGACCGGAAGCGTAGCCACCAACACCAACCACGACATCCGGTTTAAAATCAGCAATTAACTGCAAGGCCTTACGCATGCTTCCAAGCAATTTAAATGGCAAACTTAAATTTTTCGCAATAGAGCCTCTTTGTATACCGCTGATGTTTAAACCAATAATCTTATATCCGGCAGCAGGAACTTTTTCCATTTCCATTCTACCGGTAGCGCCGACAAATAAAATCTCACAACCCGGCTCCATGCGTTTTAAGGCATTCGCTATTGATATCGCCGGAAAGATATGTCCGCCAGTACCACCACCTGAAATAATTATTCTCGTTGCGCTCTTCATCTTTATATTATGCCATTGCAGGTATTTCACCTACCACTACTTTTTTACTACCTTTTTCTTCTACATCTCTACTTACGCTCAGGATAATTCCGAATGCGATACTCGTAAAGATCATTGATGTTCCACCCATACTTACCAATGGCAATGGAACCCCTGTTACCGGACCTAATCCTACCGCTACGGCCATGTTAGCAAAAGCCTGGATTGTCAGACTAAAACTAAGGCCCGCAGCCAGCAAAGCCCCAAAGGCCTTCGGACTTTGGGTTACGATTCGGACGCATCGGTAGAGCAGGACGAGGTACAATACAATCACCGTCATTGCCCCTAACAAACCATATTCCTCCACAATAATCGCGAAGATAAAATCCGAATATGGATGGGGCAAAAAATTCCTTTGTGTACTATTGCCCGGTCCCTTTCCGAAAACGCCACCTGTTGCCAGGGCGATTTTAGATTGATCCGCCTGATAGGTCTTATCTGAATTCTGTTTCTCCGGATGTAAAAACGCATTTACCCTCGACTTATATGTTCCGGCCCTTGGACCTAAAAATACAATCAGTAACAGCAGCACCGCACCACCTGCACATACGATAGAGATCTGCTTAATACTGATCCTGCCAATGATGAGCAAGAGTATGCTTACCCCAAAAAGCATGATTGCCGTAGACAAGTTCGCCCATGCAATCAAAGCAAACACCACACATACCGATCCCATGATAGGAATAAAGGCTTCTTTTACATCCTTAATATTTTCCTGTTTCTTCGTCAGCATTCTCGCAAGGAACGTAATCAGCGCCAGCTTTGCCAAATCGGAAGTTTGAAACGTCAGTCCGATCACCGGAATTTTCACCCAACGGGAAGCCTCGTTGATGCTCGCCCCGAATATTGCCGTATAAAACAGCAATGGAATCGTGATGATCATCAGGATTTTTGAAATTCCAGCGTAATATTTGTAATCCAATAAATGCGCGACATAGATCATTCCTATCCCCATAATCACGAAGATCAAATGCTTGGTTAATAAAACCTTTTCTACTGTTTTACCAACTTTATAAGCATAGGTTCCCGTAGCACTATACACTGTAAGTATAGAGATCAGAGACAAAAGGATAATGATCAGCCATATCCAGCGATCTCCTTTTGTTTTGTCTAAAATCTTATTTATTGCGATCATAATCTATAATTCTTTCACAGCCATCTTAAATTGATTGCCACGGTCTTCATAATTTTTGAACAAATCGAAGCTTGCACAGGCAGGCGACAACAATACCGTATTTCCTTTTTTAGCCAGGTGATAAGCCATCTTAACCGCTTCATTTGCAGAAAAAGTATTGACAATCACTTCTACATCATCTTCAAAAGCTTCGTGAATTCTTTTATTGTCTTTTCCTAAACACACGATGGCCCTTACCTTCTGACGAACCAGGTCCTTCAGCATCTCGTAATCGTTTCCTTTATCCACACCACCCATGATCAAAATCACATCTGTATTGACACTTTCCAATGCGTACCAGGTAGAATTCACATTCGTTGCCTTAGAATCATTGATATATTCTACACCAGAGATTTTAGCCACATGTTCCAGTCTGTGTTCAATATTCCTGAAGTCCCCCATGCTTTCACGAATGGTAGCATTTCTGATCTCTAATACCTTTGCCACTATGCCCGAAGCCATAGAGTTATAAATATTATGCTTGCCTTGTAACGCTAGTTCTATGATGGACATGGTTAATGGGTCTTTATGGTTAATATTGATATGCATGTTGTTACTTTCCAGGTATGCGCCTTCTTCGATTTGTTTTCGAATAGAAAAGGGGTACATTTTTGAATTAAACCTGATGTGTTTCATTGCCTTTATCGTCTCTTCATCATCGGCACAATAGATGAAAGTGTCATTACTACCCTGATTTTGAGCGATACGCATTTTTGATGCCGCATAGTTCCCCAACTTGTAGTCGTACCGGTCCAAATGATCCGGCGTGATGTTTAATAAAACAGCGATATCTGCTCTAAAATCATACATGTCATCCAGCATAAAGCTCGAGATCTCCAGCACATACCAATCAAAATCAGCTGTAGCCACCAAAGCAGCAAAGCTATTTCCGATGTTTCCTGCCAGTCCGACATTCAAACCTGCTTTCTTCAAAATATGATAAGTCAGCATGCTCGTTGTTGTCTTTCCATTCGACCCTGTGATACAGATCGTTTTGGCATCGGTATATCTTTTAGCAAACTCAATCTCAGAGATCACCGGAATCTGTTTCTTTTTTAAGGCAACAATGATCGGAGCTTTCTCCGGAATTCCCGGACTCTTGATCACTTCATCCGCATTTAGAATCTCTTCTGCGGTATGTTGTTTTTCTTCAAACGCGATATTCAGCTCCTCTAAGCGTTCTTTATACTGCGAAGCAATGGCGCCAAAGTCAGATACAAAAACATCAAAACCATGTTTTTGCGCCAACATTGCTGCACCTACACCGCTTTCACCGGCACCTAAAACGACTATCCTTTTATTTTCCATTATCGTAGTTTTAAAGTGATGATGGTAATAATGGCCAAAAGAATTCCAATGATCCAGAAACGGGTAACGATCTTAGCTTCATGGTATCCTTTTTTCTGATAATGATGGTGTAAAGGCGACATCAGGAAAACCCTTCGGCCCTCACCAAAACGTTTTTTGGTATATTTAAAATAGCTCACCTGGATGATTACCGATAGGTTTTCTATCAGGAATACCCCACATAAAACCGGGATTAACAACTCTTTACGGATCATGATCGCAAATGCAGCGATAATTCCTCCGATCGCCAGACTTCCGGTATCTCCCATAAACACCTGCGCAGGATAGGAATTATACCATAAAAAGCCCACACACGCCCCGACAAAGGCACCCGCAAAAATCATCAGCTCTCCCGAATTGGGGATGTACATGATGTTCAGGTAATCTGCGATCACAGTATTACCGGATACATACGCCAATAAGCCTAAGGTAAGTCCGATAATGGCCGAAGTACCCGTCGCCAGGCCATCGATCCCATCCGTAATGTTTGCCCCGTTGGATACTGCAGTGACAATAATCACCACAAACAACAGGAATACGAAAACCGCATATTTCTCATACCCATCGCCCAAAAACTTAAGGACTTTGGCATAATCAAACTCATTGTTTTTATAAAAAGGAACATTGGTCAGCGTAGATTTAACGTCCTGAGTATAATAAAAGCTTTCTCCTTTTTGTCTCAACACCATTGGTGCCGTAGTTTTCGAGATTCCCGATTCATCAACCGTTTGTCTCACCACGATGTTAGGATTAAAATACATCGTCCAGCCAATGATTAAAGCCAGACCAACCTGTCCGACAATCTTAAACCTTCCTGCCAGACCTTCTTTATTCTTCTTAAAGACCTTGATATAATCATCCACAAAACCGATGATCCCCATCCACACTGTGGTAATGATCATCAGCAATACATAAATATTCGAAAGGTTGGCCAGCAATAATGTAGGCACCAAAATCCCTAACAGGATCATGATTCCACCCATTGTTGGTGTTCCTTGTTTTTGCATTTGTCCTTCCAGCCCCAGATTTCTCACCGTCTCACCTACCTGCATTTTTTGCAGATAATCAATAATTCTACGGCCATAAACTGTGGTAATGATCAGGGAAATAATCACCGCTAATGAAGTACGGAAAGTGATGTATTGAAACAACCTCAATCCCGGAAAATCGTAATGCTGATTTAGATATTCAAACAGGTAGTACAACATTAGCTGATTAAGTTTAATTGTTCCATTAATATTTCCTTATCATCAAAATGATACCTTACTCCATTGATCTCCTGATACTTCTCATGCCCTTTTCCGGCAAGCAGGATAATATCTCCTGGTCTTGCTAAATGGCAAGCCGTTTTTATCGCCTCTCTTCTATCGACTATACTCAACGTCTTACGTTTATTTGTTGGCGACACGCCCTTTTCCATTTCCTCTACAATCGTTTGTGGATTCTCCGACCTTGGATTATCCGAAGTCAGGATCACCTTATCACTCCAGTCGCAGGCCACTTGTGCCATAACCGGACGTTTCGTTTTATCTCTGTCGCCACCACAACCGATGATGGTGATCACTTGTTCTGTTCCTTTTCTGATGTCATGAATCGTGCTCAACACGTTCTGAACCGCATCCGGAGTATGTGCATAATCCACAATTCCAATGATGTTCTGACTTGAAGTGATGTAATCAAATCTTCCTTCCGCACCAGTCAGGTTACTCAAAGCTGTTAATACCGTTAATTTATCCTGACCAAGTAATACCGCCGTTCCATAAACTGCCAATAGGTTGTACGCGTTGAACGAGCCTACCAGTTTAAAAAATACATCTGAATGGTCAATATCCAGGTGCAAACCATTAAAGCTGTTCTCTACTACTTTCGCTTTAAAATCAGCCAGCTGTTTTAGTGCATAAGTTTGTTTTGTAGCCTTGGTATTCTGCAGCATCACCATTCCATTCCTATCGTCCAGATTGGTCAATGCAAAAGCACTCGCCGGAAGTCCGTCAAAAAATGCTTTCTTTGCTTTGATGTAATTGTCGAAGGTCTTATGAAAATCCAGGTGGTCATGTGTAATGTTTGAAAACACCCCACCTGCAAAGCTCAACCCTTCCGTTCTGTGCTGAACAACTGCATGAGAACTCACTTCCATAAAGCAGTACTCACAACCTTCATCCACCATGTTCTGCAACAGCTCGTTCAAAGCAATTGGGTTAGGCGTAGTATGCGTTGCAGGAATCACTGCATCATTGATGTGGTTCTGTACTGTAGAGATCAGACCTACACTATAGCCCAATTCACGGAACAATTTAAATAATATCGTTGCGATGGTCGTCTTACCATTTGTTCCGGTAATGCCAATCAATTTCAATTTTGAAGAAGGATTATGGTAGAAGTTAGCCGCCATTGCACCTAACGCAACCGAAGTATTTTCTACCTGAATATAAGTCACTTCTGCAGGTCTGTTTTCAGGAATCTGCTCACAAACGATTACTGAGGCACCTGCATTAATGGTATCCGCTATATATTTATGTCCATCGGATAAAGTTCCTTTAATCGCAAAAAATACAGTATCCTTAATGATCTGACGGGAATCAAAAGCAAGCGCAGTCACCTCCCTGTTGGTTACACCAACCAGGTTTGTTATGGCTATTCCATATAAAACATCTTGTAACTGCATACTATCTCAATTCTAATTCTACTGCCAATCCTTTACCTATTTTACTTCCGGAAGGGATAGACTGACTAAACACCTTTCCACTTCCAATCACCTTTGTTTTCAATCCTACATTCCCTAAAAGGTACAATGCGTCTTTTAAACCCATTCCATTTACATTCGGCATAATTCCTTTGATAGAATTATACTCTTCATACACCACACCATTATTGGTATCGATGCTGTTGAAATAGGTAGACTTAGCCGCATAAAGCGATTTAATTCCTAAAGCATTATATACTTTCTTCACTGCTTTACTCTGACCTGCTTTCGCTTCAGGGTTTTTCGTATTCCCTACTAAGTGGTCTTTTACATTGCTATACATCTGCATATCACTTGCATAAATGCGGTCTGCAATTTCTTTAAATACCGGACCAGCTACTGTTGACCCATAATACCCATTCTTAGGACCATTGATAGATACCATGATCGAATATTTCGGTTTGTCTGCAGGGAAATAACCACAGAAAGAAGCCTGATAGCTTCTCTTTGCCTTATACCCTTTATTACCGTCTGCGACCTGTGCTGTTCCTGTTTTTCCTGCTACCCTGTAAAACGGAGAGCCCATCAGCTTACCCGTTCCTTTAGTCACTACAGACTCCAGCATAGCTTGTAATTTTTTGATCGTTCTTTCCGAACAAATCCTATCGCTGATCACCCTTGCATGGAATTGCTCAATTGGGTTTCCCAGTCTTCTGATCTCTTTCACAAAGATCGGCGCAATATATTTTCCATCGTTTGCTACCGCGTTGTAAAAGGTCAGCATTTGAAGTGGTGTGATCTGCATTTCATAACCATAAGCCATTTGTGGCAAGGTCATGTTCTTGTTCCAGCTTCTGTTGGAAGGATTTTTAATCACTGGTTTCGCTTCTCCAGGAATCTGTAAAATCGCCTTCTCATTCATATGGATGTCATACAAATGATCCGTGAACTGAGAAGGGTTATCCTTATAATGGATGTTTACCAATTTCGCAATTGCAGTATTTGCCGATTGTTCAAAAGCTTTCATCACTGTTACCACACCAATTCCACCATGTGAATCTTTAATCGTATGTCCTGGAATTCTGTAAAAACCATCACCAGTATCCACCAAAGTATTGGTATCTACCTTTTTATCTTCCAGCAATGCCATGTAAGAAGCCAGTTTAAACGTAGATCCTGGATCCTGGCTACCACCAATGGCATAATTAAACTTCTCCTCATAAACACCTTCAGACACTCTGGTATAATTTGCTACCGCACGTACTTCACCTGTATTTACTTCCATCAGAATCACCGTACCATGGTCTGCATCACTTAATTTCAACTGTCTTTCCAAAGCAGTTTGCGCAAGATCCTGCATATTGATATCGATTGTTGATATAATATCAGCTCCTTCTTTAGGCGCCACTTCTGCTTCGTCATTTACCGGCATCCAGACACCACCAGCGATCCTTTGCACCAATCTTTTACCACTTTCTCCGTTGATATAATTTCCATAAGCACCTTCCAGTCCTACTCCGTTGGCAACGTTCTCGTTTTTATAGCCAATTGTTCTGGAAGCCAGAAATTTGAAAGGCTTAATTCTTTTGTTCTGCTGCACCGCAATTAAACCGCCTGAATACTTCCCGATGTTATACAAAGGAAATGTTCTGATCGTTTTCAATTCCTGATAACCTATTTTACGTTTGATCAGCAGGTAGCGGGCACTGTCCTTCCTCGCCGAACGCAGGTAACGTGAATATTCTTTAGGCGTTTTATCTTTAAAGAACTGAGATAATTTAAGCGCTAAGGAGTCTACTTTTCCATAGAACACTTTATCATCATCGATTCCACCGGCAAACAAATCCATCCTCAGTTCATACTCAGGAATAGAGGTAGCAAGCAGACTTCCGTCTGATGAGTAGATATTTCCACGTGCAGCTTCCACATTGATATACTTAGTAGAGAGGCTATCGGCCATGGCACGCCATTTATGCCCCTCTACAAACTGTACATCACATAGTCTGACCAATACTGCCACGGCAAGCAGTACAATCAGTCCGAAAGACAGATAAACACGCAATAATATGTTTGCTCTAATGTTCATTAGTGTTGATTACAATTTTTTTAGGAGGTTCGGTTAATTCCTTAATCCCCAATGTATCTACCTTTTTTGCAACTTCAGTCAATTTGCTTTTGAACATTAAGTCTGCTTTTAGCGACTTATATTCCCAGCTCAACTCTTTTACTTCTTTATTTAATTTATCAATACTTCTAATGTTCTTTACCGCCATATGGCTGTTTGCAATGTATAGCATACACAAAACAGACAAAAACAGTAAAAACGGTAACATATCTGTTGCCGCTTCCTTAGTCACTACACCCTCGGTAAATAACTTTTTAAAGAACGCTTTTTCACCTTCAGGCTCCCTTACTTTCCTCCGTGGTTTCTTCAACTGAATTTCTTCAGGTTCCAAATCCTCCTCTTCTATATGGTGCCTGAACTCGTTATTCATAGCTTTTCTCCAATTCTGAGTTTGGCACTCCTTGCCCGGCTGTTGCGCTCCAGCTCTTCAGCATCCGCAACCACCGCTTTTCTGGTGATGATTTTAAGAGGTTTTTGTTCGTTCCCATAAAAATCTTTTTCCACCTCACCTTTAAACTTCCCCTTTGCTATAAAATTCTTAACCGGTCTGTCTTCCAGTGAATGGTAGGACATTACCACCAAACGGCCTCCTGTTTTTAAGACATCAGCCGTTTGCATTAAAAAATTCTCCAGCACTTCAATTTCTGCATTGACCTCGATGCGCAAAGCCTGGAACACCTGAGCCATATATTTATGCTCTTTTCCTTTCGGAATGTGTGCACCTGCTGCTCTTTTAAAATCAGCAAGTGTCTTAATCGGTTGTTCCACACGGCCGGTTACTACCGCACGGGCCAGTGATTTTGCATTTTTTACCTCACCATAAATTCCGAAAATTTTATGAAGCTTATCTTCTGTATAGGTATTCAAAACATCAGCAGCCGTTAAAGCGCCTTGTTTATCCATACGCATATCCAGGTCAGATTCGAACCTGGTAGAAAAGCCTCTTTCCGGCACATCAAACTGGTGGGAAGAAACGCCAAGGTCGGCCAGAATTCCATCTACCGCTCTATAACCCAATAAGCGCAGGTTATTTTTGATGAAGGCAAAATTCTGATCTACAAAAATAAAACGTGGGTCATCAATCTTATTCCTTTGTGCATCAGGATCCTGATCGAAGGCGATCAACACTCCGTCTTTACCTAAATGCTTCAGGATTTCTCTTGAATGTCCGCCACCACCAAAGGTCACGTCCACATATACACCATCAGGTTTGATATTCAAACCATCGATACATTCTTTCAACATTACGGGGATGTGGTAATTATTCTCCATCATTCCTCCTATTCTTATTGCCCATTACTTCTTCTGCAAGCATTGCAAAATCTTCAGGCTCTTTATCAAACAAAGCATCATACGATTTTTTAGACCAGACTTCAATCTTGTCAAACTGACAGGCCAGAACCAGTTCTGCACTGATTTCTATGCCTACAGATTCCAATAAAGACTTAGGTAAATTCACCCTTCCGGTCGCATCTAACGTCAATTCCGTCGCGCCACGGGTAAAATATCGAATAAATTCTCTGTTTTTTTGTTCGTACGGATTCAACTTACTTAACTCTTCCACGATTCCCTCCCATACTTTTTTAGGATAGATCACCAGGTGCTTTTCAAACCCCCTGTTAATCACAAGTCCCTCTTGCTCAACGTTGGGCAATTGTTTTTTCAGAGACGAAGGAACCATCAAGCGGCCTTTCGCATCCAATTTACAATCAAATTCTCCTAACAATTGAACCATTTTAATATGTGCACTTTTTATGTAGGGTAAAAATAGATATTTCTACCACTTTTTACCACATTCTACCACAAAAAATTATCAACATATTTCGTACCAAGATTTTTGCCTCTTTAAAGTGCTAAGAAGGCCTAAATCAAGGTGGTAAAAAAAACAGGCGTTTCGTTTTAAACGAAACGCCTGTCCTAAATTTAGTCTAAAATATTAGGCATTGATCGCCTTCACTCCCGGCAATTCTTTACCTTCCATATATTCCAATAATGCACCACCACCGGTAGATACATAACTTACTTTATCTTCTAAATTGAATTTAGCAATTGCCGCAGCAGAATCACCGCCACCAATCAATGAAAAAGCGCCATTATCCTGAGTAGCAGCTACAACCGCATTTGCAATTGCACGGGTACCATGCTCAAAATTAGCCATTTCAAAAACACCCATCGGACCATTCCAAAGCAAAGTTTTTGAGTTTTTAATCACTTCAGAAAACAGTTCGATACTTTTTGGGCCGATGTCCAATCCCATCCAGTCTGCAGGAATATGACCGGTATCTACGTCCTTTTTCTCGGCATCATTTGCAAATTTATCAGCGATGGTGGTATCAAGTGGGAGAAATAACTTTACTCCTTTAGCTTTCGCCTTTTCCAGCAACTCCAGGCAAAGTGCCATTCTGTCTTCTTCCAACAGGGAGGTACCAATCTCACCACCTTGTGCTTTCGCAAAAGTATAAGCCATTCCACCACCAATGATCAGGTTATCTACTTTATCCAATAAGCTTTCAATCAACAAAATCTTATCAGACACTTTCGCACCACCCATAATTGCCGTGAAAGGTTTCACTGCACCATGATTTACTTTTTCTGCATTTTTCAATTCTTCAGCCATCAGATAGCCGAAGTATTTATCGTTAGGAAAAAATTCCGCTATGATTGATGTAGAGGCGTGTGCACGGTGCGCAGTCCCAAAAGCATCGTTTACATAGACATTTCCAAGTTTAGACAACTTTTCCGCGAAATCTCTGTCGCCTTTTTCTTCTTCTTTATAGAAACGAAGATTCTCCAATAACAACACTTGTCCTGGTTCCAGGTTTTTGGCTTTATCTACCGCAGATGCACCAATACAATCGTCCGCAAATTTCACCTCCAAATCCAGCATTCTGGAAAGGTCACCTAAAATGTGTTTCAAAGAGTATTTGTCTTCTGGTCCGCCTTTTGGACGTCCCAGGTGAGACATCAGGATCACTGAACCACCATCATTCAATATTTTAGTAATGGTAGGCAATGCAGCACGCATCCTTTTATCATCAGTAATGTTAAATTCCGCGTCCAAAGGAACATTAAAGTCCACTCGGATTAGGGCTTTCTTATCTTTGAAATTACACTGGTCTATTGTTTTCATTCTTGTTATTGTTTAGAATTATTGGTTTTGATGTTCCTGCAGCTAAAAAAAGAGACAGATTTTACTAAGTTAATTTACAGCCAGCAACCGGATCATATTAAAATGCGGGCCTATCCCCGGTATCTCAAACTCTTCGGAAATCATGGTAAAGCCAAGCTTCGTATAAAAAGCAGCGGCAGCACTACGGGCATTGCACCAAATATAAGCAGCATTAGCGGATGTCAGTTCATCAATTGCAAAATTTATGAGCTTTGCGCCATATCCCTTTCCCGCAAAGGCCGGATCAGAAGCCATTCCACGCAAACGGAAGCCACGAGGGCCATGTTCAGGATGATCTTCAGGGAAGATGGTCGCAACAGAAACCAATTGATCTCCGGCAAAGCAACCCAGATGTAAGCCACCATCGATGTGATCCTGAGGGAACACACATTCCGCTTCCGGAAGTCCATTTCTGAGCACCAAGCTGCGCAAGGGCAGTGTTTGTTCAGCTGATATATATTTAACCATTTATTTTCTCAATTTTTTGAACCAGGTCTACCAATCTCGCAGAATATCCGGATTCATTGTCATACCATCCCACTACCTTAACCATATCTCCAACGATAGAGGTCAGCTGTGCATCAAAAATGCAGGAATGTGGATTGTCTAGAATATCAACGGAAACAATCGGGTCTTCAGTATACTCCACCAAAGCTTTCAACTCCTGCTCCGAAGCCTTTTTAAAAGCTGCATTAATTTCTTCGATGGTTGTCGGAGATTTTAAAAGACAGGTAAAATCTGTCAAAGAACCATTCAAAACCGGAACCCTGATCCCGGCACCACCCAACTTACCTTCCAGATGAGGAAAAATATTAGTAATTGCTTTTGCCGCACCAGTACTTGTCGGAATGATGGAAGCAGAAGCCGCCCTTGCCCTTCTTAAATCTTTATGTGGACCATCATGAAGGTTCTGATCCCCCGTCATGGAGTGAACCGTAGTGATGTAACCCTCTAATACGCCCCAGTTATCATCTAATATTTTCACCATTGGTGCCACATTATTCGTCGTGCAGGAAGCATTGGAAAGAATGGTGCTTTTTAAATCTATCGCGTCGTCATTTACACCAAGTACGACCATAGGGATATCTTTATCTGCAGCGGGTGCAGAAATCAACACTTGTTTAGCACCGGCAAGCAAATGTTGCCCCGCTCCTGCCCGGCTAATGAATTTACCCGTAGATTCCAGGACCAGATCAATCTCCAAAGCTGCCCATGGAAGTTCCTCAGGATTGGATTTTGAATACAGCTGAATCTTCTTTCCGTTAATGATTAAGGCATCTGATTCAAAAGAGACTTTCCCTTTAAACCCTCTGTGTACCGTATCATACTTAAATAAGTGTGCCAGCGTTGCCGCATCACCTAAATCATTGATGGCCACAACATTGATGTTTTTCTCAATTGCCCTACGTAAAAACATACGGCCAATTCTACCAAAACCATTAATTGCTATATTCATTTCTATCTGTTGTTTTGTTGGTGTAGCAATCCCAAATGCCGCCCGGCCTTTGTAAATTACGGCGCAAAAGTACCTATATTCTTTATAGGAGTGATACTATTTCCGGATAGAATATTAAAAATTACGCAGCGATTAATTTCGGCTGATATTTAAAGTATCCCTGAGCAGAACGTCTCTTAAACGGTAATTTTTATCTCCTGTTTTGCGGATTGCAAAAGTAAGCAGGCCATTAGACAGCATACAAATGGAAAACAGCAGAATGATCAGGGTAAAATTGCCCAGATGCTGCAACAGGAGTGTCATTCCGACCATACTGATGTTAAAAATAAGCAGACGGAAAACCACTGCCCTATCTGTATATCCCAATTGCTTCAGACGGTGGTGGATGTGATTTCTATCCCCGGAGAATGGAGAGGTATGATGCAGGAGCCGAATAAAAAACACCCTCAGACAATCAAATACGGGAACGATCAATACTGCCAAAGCGACAACCATGGCTGAATCTGAATATAGAAAACTGATCCCTCCACCATCTGCCAGTTTAATAAACCTCAGCGCCATTAGCCCGGAAATCAGTCCCGTCAGCATCGCCATGGCATCGCCCATGAATATTTTTGCCGGCGCACAGTTAAACAGGAGAAAACCGGCAAGTGATCCGGACAGAATTATTGCAATTCCGCCATAGCCATGGTCCTCGCCAAGAAGGAGCAGAATACCAAAGAAAAGGTTCACAAAGAGCCCCAAAGTTCCAGCCAATCCATCCAGCCCGTCGATCAGGTTAAAAGCATTACTCAGCAGCACAAACAGAAAAACCATTAGAAAACCGATCCAATCGGGCTCCTCCTGCCAGCCTGCAAAGACCAGAATCATGGCCGATACCGATTGCACAAAAATCTTTAAAACCGGACCTGTTCCGCAAACATCATCGTTCAGTCCCAGCATAAACAAGAGCATAAAAGAGGCCAGCACAAACAGCATACTTATATCTGCTTTTAAATCTATAAACAGTAAAATACCGGCCATTAATCCTGCAAAAATAGCGAGCCCACCGAGCCTCGAAATGTTCCCGCCATGATTTTTTCGCCTCCCATCTGCCTCGTCATATACCCCTAAAAGGAAAGAGAAGCGGATCACTACCGGAATTAACAATGCCACCTGCAAGAAACTAAAGGCAAAAAAAACAATCCCTTCCATCATAAACGTCTAAAAAAACTGCCTTACTTTCCTTACCCTTTTCAACAACAGCACTAAAAAAGGATATGGGACTTCATGCGTACTCAATGCTTTATAATCGTAAACTGCAGCCCTGCTCCGCTTCCTGAAAGAACCATTGCTTAATCCACCCAACTTCATATTAACCAATACCCTGTCTAAAAAAACCGCATGAATCCTATAGCGATAGAAATACCTCAATATAAGTTCATAATCTGCCGAAGATCCGTAATTCAACAAATAGCCACCCAAAGAAAGAAACAGTTCTTTTTTTAAGAATAAAGTAGGATGAGCAGGCATCCAGCCACGCCGGAGGTCCTTCCTGCTATAAACTTTAGAAACCCATTTTCTACGCGACATAGCAGGAGAATGTCGTTGTATAAAATTTAAATTACCATACACAGCTTCACATTGATTCACGTTGAAACAATCCGCCACTGCGCTGAGCACTCCCCAATCGGCAAAACAGTCATCAGCATGCAATATGCCCAGAACTTCACCAGTAGCAACCGCAATCCCTTTATTCAATGCATCATATAAACCCTGGTCTTTTTCCGAGCAGAAATAGGAAATCTGTTTCAGATACTTGTGAATGACCTCAATGGTTCCATCTGTTGAGCCCCCATCGATCACGATATGTTCTATAGTCAAATGATCCTGGGCAGCCAGCGATAAAATGCAATCTTCAATAAACTCCAGCCCATTAAAAACAACCGTAACGATACTTATTTTCATAATGATCCAATCTATTTACACTCAAATATATTAAAAATACTTAATATATAATTAAAAAACTATCGCAAAGATTAAATAATCATTTATAAGATTAGCAAACAGTGATAAAACCGCATTCTGAGGCATAAAAAAGCGGCTTGAAAGATTTCTTCCAAACCGCCTTTATAAGCTATATTAAATTTAGTGGTCTTCCGTCTTCAGGAAAGACCTCATTTGCGCTTCCAGCTCCACATGTTCCGTCAGCCATTTCTCCACCGCAACTTTCTCATTGTCGCTGCTTTCCATCTCCGCCATTAAGGAACTCAGCTCCTGATCATCCAGTTGAAAATTTCTAAAGAAGGTTGTCACCTGTGGGTTTGCCAGAACAAAATCTTTGTTCGCAACGGTCTGTATGGATTCCACCGCCCCAAAGACTTCTTTAGGATCGTTCAGGAACTTCAATTTATAATTGCTGAAAATATAATGAGGGGACCAGCCTGTAATAACTACAGGTTGTTTCGCATCTATACTTTTCTTAAGGATGGCCAGCATTGCCGCTTCACTGGCAGATTGCAATTCCAGTTTCAAACCATAATCTTTAACCGCAGCTTCGGCTTTACTCATAATTCCTGCTCCGGCATCGATGCCCACAATCTTGCCATCAAACATCGCTGCATTGGCGTTCAGTTCTTCGATACTATTGACCTTCACATAGTCAGGAACCACCAAACCAATCCTGGCATTTTTGAAATTGGTTCCCAGCATCTCCAGCTTAGCACCAAATTTATCTATATATTCTTTATGCGTTACCGGCATCCAGGTATCCAGAAACACATCCGCATCCCCGCCTGCTACCGCCGCAAATACCGGTGCTACATCTGCATTTTTCAAATCCACAGTATATCCTTCTCTTTCCAGCAGGACTTTAGACAAATGAGTCATTGCGACTCCTTCTGCCCAGTTCACATAAGCTATCGTTACCTTTTTATCATTTGTTGCATTTCCACAGGAATAAACCATCCCGATGGCCAATGCGATTAATATTCCGCTGATGAATCTTTTCATGGTATGTTATTTTATTTGTTCATTGATCAATTTATACGCTGATCAACTTATGCGTTTATCTTTTTCTTAGGTCCGAACGACTGTGTAATTCTGTCAAGAATCACCGCCAGGATGACCACTGCAATTCCACCTTCAAAACCTAACCCGATTTTCAACTGTGTAATTCCCTTAAGCACAACTTCACCTAATCCACCAGCTGCAATCATTGCAGAGATAACGACCATTGAAAGCGCCATCATAATCGTTTGATTGACTCCCGCCAGGATCGTCGGCAAGGCCAATGGCAGTTCTACTTTAAAAAGTAACTGACGTGGTGTTGCTCCGAAAGAGCGTGTTGCTTCCACAATATCCTTTGGCACCTGACTGATCCCAAGTGTCGTTAAGCGCACTGCCGGAGGCATTGCAAAGATCACAGTAGCAAATGCTCCGGGAACCTTTCCAAGTCCGAAGAACAGCACAGCAGGGATCAGGTAGACAAAAGCAGGCATCGTTTGCATTAAATCGAGTACTGGCCTGATGAGTTTCCCGGCCAATGGTGTTTTTGCGGCCCATATCCCTAAAGGAATCCCCATCAATAAGGCAATGAAAGCCGCCGATAAGATCAATGCCAATGTGGCCATCGTTTGCGCCCAATAGCCCATTCCCCAGATCAGGGTTAAACCCAGCAACGTAAACAACGTCAGTCCCCAACCCGTCCTTTTCCAGGCCAGGAAAGCAATCAATGCAATGATGACATAGAATGGTGGGAACATCAGTATCCATTCTACAGAGTTCACGATAGACTCCACAACAATTTTAATCACATGAAATAATGCAGAAAAATGAAGCGTAAGCCAGTTTATAAATTGTTCTATATAAGTTCCTATATGTATCATACTATATTATTTCTTTTTGAAGGTTATCAATTGTGTTTCCTGTAACATTTTCCCAGCTTGCACCTGTCGTTTCGATCAGCAAAGAAGTTTGGGCAACGATCCCGATCAGTTTATTTGTCGTGATGTCTACAATCGGAACCGCTCTTCCATTTTCTGCAATGAAAGGCAGCATCTGTTCTACGGTAGTTTCCGGATAGGCGACAGGGATATCTTTGATGATTGCTTTTTCTATCGTATGCGCTCCTTTTGCTTTCAGCTCCAGAATGTCTTTCAGGTAAACAAAACCAAGGAAATGTTTATCTATGGAGACTGCCGGCAGGGAGGTCAGTCCCGAAGAACGCATCTTGCGCAGACTTCCTTCCACTCCATCTTTTTTCAGAATCGCCACCGTCGGTTTTTCAAACATCAGACTCGCAGCTGTAATGATCGACTTCCGGTCTACTTTCTCCACAAATGAGGATACATAATCCGTTGCCGGGTTTGTCAAGATATCTTCCGGCGTACCTATTTGTATCACTTCTCCATCCTTCATGATTGCAATGCGATCTCCCAGGCGAATCGCCTCATCAAGATCATGTGTAATAAAAACAATTGTCCGGTGCATTTTCTCCTGCAATTCAATCAGCTCATCCTGCATTTGGGTACGAATCAGCGGATCTAATGCAGAAAAGGCCTCATCCATCAATAGAATCTCTGGATCGTTGGCTAAAGCCCTGGCCAGTCCAACGCGCTGTTGCATTCCTCCTGAAAGTTCGCCGGTATGTTGATTTTCATAGCCGTTCAAACTCACCAGATCAATTACTGTTTTTGCTTTTTCTTCCCGTTCCTTTTGCGGGATATCTTGTAACTCCAATCCGAAAGCAACATTTTCAAGCACTGTACGGTGAGGCAACAGTCCAAAATTCTGGAAAACCATCGCCATTTCTTTACGGCGAACGGCTTGTAGTTCTTTTTCTCCCAGGCTGGTAATGTCACGTTGGTTTAACACCACCTTTCCTGATGTAGGCTCAATTAAGCGGTTCAGGCATCGCAACAAACTAGATTTACCACTTCCCGACAATCCCATGATGACAAAAAATTCGCCCTGTTCAATGTTAAAACTGGCATTCTTTACCGCTACGGTACAACCTGTTTCTTTAAGAATCTCCGCTTTGGTTTTCCCTTGCTTCAATAATGAAAGTGCCTCCTCTTTTTCCTTTCCGAATATGAGTGTGAGGTCTTCTATCTTAAGTTTAGACATGTCTTTATGTGTTATATGTTAGAAATAATAGCCGATATTGATGTTAAACCGACTGTGCCATTTTGATTCCGGATTACCTGAAGACAATCCATTTTGCCATTCCGGTCCCAGCCAGGGTTGGTTCTTGCCTGCCGCCCAGTCGACATAAGTCACCAGGTTTCCAGCGCTGATCATCCCTCCCAATACGTTCATTTGAGAATCTGTATATCCGGCCTGTGGCTTATTCATGTAAGAATAGTTTTCATAAAAGGTAACCGCCGTTACCGGGCCCAGCTTTACAGGTACGGTATAAGCAAAAGATGCGGTATGCAAATAGGCTTTAGTGGCTACTTCATAAGCAGAACCATAAGCAGCAAGGCTGAGCACCTCTTTATATTGGGCAGAATCGGCCAAATGATATTGGTAATACATCGACTGAAGTTTCACATTCAGTTTTCCAAAATTCAGATCCGTATGTATCGCTGCAGCCCATCTTGAGCCCATTTGTCCGGTAGGAATGTTATAGACTCCTCCAAGCATCCCGGAGATGCCAATTCGTTTATTGTCCGACAACAGGTATTCTGTTTTCAGGTTTCCCTGATTTACTTCTTTATTTCTGCCGGCCACATCATAGGAATATCTCGAAGGATCAATTTCTGTTTGATCACCAAAATCGAGCTCCATTGCATTTTTGAAGAAGGCAAGATCATAAGACCAACGTTTGTTCTGTTGGTGAAACCTGATTCCCATAGAAGCTTTATCTTCAAAGCCCAGGTAATAAGGCAGGTTAAAAAACCAGTTGTGAGAGTTGTAAGTAGTGTTACCGAAGGGATTCTGAACCAGTCCGATGGCAAGATTGGTACTGTCGTTGAAATGATAGGTTAAGTAACCATCCTTTAAAAAGCTTCCACCGAAGGATTTGGCATAAAACCGGTATTCAGCATGAAAATCCAGTTTTTTATATGAGGCGTCTGCATTGACCCGGAACATATCGAGCCCGAAATCTCCCCCCCTTTTGACTTGTTCTTTCTTCCAGGAAGAAAGGTTATAATTGAACAGCAATGCACCTCCAATCCTGAGGCTTGGTTTCTCTGACCGTATGGGCACCGACGTAGTATCGGATATTGTTATTATTGAGTCCTGGGCTAAAGTTGAGGCTAATGGAACAACTATAAATAGCACTAAACAGCCTATAAGCTGTGTGAATTTTACCATAATAAAGTTTAATACAAGCCCGCTTTATTGCGGCTTGTAAAAAAAATGCTTTAAATAAAACATTATAATGAATTCCAGGGTGTAATACCCTTAGGCATTTAAACAGATATTGTGCTGTTTCTTTTTAAGAAAATAACGCACAGACGGCGTAACAACAGCGAAGGTTTAAATTAAAAACACCGCAAAGGTAAGAAAAAATAAGCAATAAATCAAGTTTCTATCAGAAATAGCCCTTTATCCAGCCCCTTGTTAACGGATTAAATGTTACTTTTGCCATGCTTAAACATCAAATGTAATCACATGAATTTAGAGCACCTGTCCAGACAACTGGCCTTCATCCACGAAATCGACAAACTCAAGTACATTCAGCGAAAAACCCGTCTATTTAACAGTCAGCGGAACGAAAACGACGCAGAGCACAGCTGGCACCTCGCGATGATGGCCATGGTTCTGGCCGAACATGCCAATGAAAAAGTAGACGTTCAAAAAGTAGTAAAAATGCTGCTGATCCATGATATTGTAGAAATCGATTCAGGGGATATTTTTTTATATGATACGACCGCAAATCATACCAATACGGAGGAAGAAAGGAAAGCTGCAGAAAGGATTTTTGGTCTTTTACCAACCCAACAGAAAGAAGAATTTATTTCCGTCTGGGAAGAATTTGAAGAAGGGCAGACCGCAGAAGCAAAGTTTGCAAAATCACTGGACAGATTAGAACCGGTTTTACAAAATGTGTCCAATGAAGGGGGAACCTGGATGGAGTTTGATGTAAAATATGATACGGTGCTGAGGAAAACCAATGCGATGCAACATGGTTCCCAAACACTTTGGGAGCATACACAAATGCTTTTTGAAGAAAGTATTGAAAAAGGAATATTAAAGAAAAGCTAGTCGGAAAAATATGAAATGGCTTTAGCGTTTAAAACGATAGCTGAAGCCATTTCACTAAACTTATCATCCATATTTTATATCATTTATCGCAAAGTTAACATCCTTCAGCTGTCGTCCTATACCGGCAAAAAAAGGAAAGACATCAACAACTAGTAATGGCAGGAATATCTTCTCGCCTATTTCCCGGAATGAAATTTAAACAACCCGTATGGCGTATCAAGATAGGTTTCCCCTTTCAGTATTCCGAATTTAAGCAAGTCCACATCATCCATTTTAAACTTGACTTCATCATTGATCTGATAGTAATGCATGTACTCAGGAGTCGCCACTCTACCATTTCTCCACCTCAGCAAAACCGCTTCATCGAACTCTTTCAGCCGTTCATCTTTTTTAGCAAAATCATTTTTTATAAGCGTCGTCTGGCGTAACAACAATTTATTATTTCTGACTTCAAAGACATCGCACTTTTCTGTATTGACCAATACAAACTCGCAAGGCGTCATCTGATACCTTTTTAAAAAGCCGATCTCATAAGCGTCGGTCAGTTTACGGTTGAGACTATCATTGCCGGGATTTTTCAATTCAAATTCCTCATATTTCTTCCTTAGGCTATCGCTGACCATCACGTTTTCAAAGTCGACAGCTCTTGTATAATCGGGGTGGAAATATTTCCTGCCATTTCCATACAGATTCCCCTCTGGATCCAGATAAAGTGGTTTTTTGAAATCATAAACCACCTGAAACAAGACCTTCCCTTCCGCATCGGTTATTTTCAAGGGCAAGTTACTCTTGTCGGGCATCACTAAAATCCGGTCATCTTTTAAAAAACTGACTGTGCTCACTCCTTTATAATCTATAATTTTTGTGAACAATTCCTTCTTACCGACAAGCTCAGAAAGAAAAGGCAATTCAGGATGCATATCCTTTTTTGGAAAGGGATTACAAGCCATCAGGAATAACAGCATGCAAAAAACAGGGTATTTAAATCGCGCGTTAATCATTTATAAATATAAAGTAAAGACAATAAAGGCCAGTTCCACCGCAATACCATCCAATTCAGACAGCTGATATATTCGCTGAAATATATTAATTTTGATGGAAACACAGCATACAATTTTAAATCAACAACACATGCAAGAGACAAATTCACTAAATCAGGTAGCAGAATTTCATAAAACATTTAAACATCCGATTCAAGAGGCACCGGGTATACCTGCTAAGGAAAGGTGTAACCTTAGGGTTTCTCTTCTTGCAGAAGAACTCAATGAACTGAAACAGGCGGTCGAAGAAAACAACCTGGTTGAAATAGCTGACGCTTTATGTGACCTGCAATATGTTTTGGCAGGAGCCATTTTGGAATTTGGGCTAGCCGATAAATTTAAAGCACTTTTTGATGAGGTTCATCGCTCAAATATGAGCAAAGCCTGTAAATCTGAAGAAGAAGCAAATGAGACCATTCAACATTACAGAACCAATCATCAATGTAACGCTTACCATAAAGAAGAAGATTCCTTATTTCTGGTTTACAGATCAAATGATGATAAGACCCTAAAATCTATCAATTATTCTCCTGCAGACCTGAAGAGTATCATTTACTAAGGAATTGAAAAAATTCTTTATTATAAACAGGATCCTTTTAAAGGGGTTCTGTTTACCCTCCCTTTTCCCATTCTCAAACGAATAACCATCCTATCCCTGCACACATCAGCTGATTCCAGGCGAACACTAAAAATGTAAACTCCGAACTGTTCATCCCATAAACCGGTCATACAGATCATTCTACTTTTTTAACGACTGAACTGATATTCTAAACAGCTCATCGCTATTTTCAAGGTCATTCTATCCCGTTTAGATATTTTCGTCTCATTAAACATCTAAATGACATGAAAATAACATTCATTTTTCTCTTCATTCTACTTAGCTCGGTCCCCTTTATTTTGTCTGCTCAACAACGCATGACCATCAGCGGGACGGTAAAAGACGGGGCGACAGGAGAAACCTTGATCGGGGCAACGGTTAAACTGCAAAGTGCCAGTCAAAATACTGGTCTGGCAACGAATGCTTACGGCTTTTATTCGATTACAGCCCCTGCAGGGGAATACAATCTCATCGTTAGTTACAGCGGTTATCAAATTTCAACTCAGAAAGTCTTACTCAGCAAAGCGCTGAACATTAACATCGCCCTTGCTCCGGCTTCTACCTTACAGGAGGTCCAGATCAGCGCCGGGGAGCTGAAGAATGGAAATGTAAAAAATCCGCAAATGGGTCTGAACAAAATCAATATGAAGGACCTGGACAATGTGCCTGTCTTATTGGGTGAAAAAGATGTGTTAAAAGCCATACAGTTTCTTCCCGGGGTAAAATCAGGAGGAGAAGGCAATACCGGATTTTTTGTCCGCGGAGGTGCTGCGGATCAAAACCTGATCTTACTGGATGAGGCTACAGTTTACAATTCTGCTCATCTGCTGGGTTTCTTCTCCACTTTTAATGCCGATGCGATCAAGGATGTCAGCCTGTATAAAGGAGGCATGCCGGCACAATACGGTGGCCGTTTATCTTCTGTACTGGATGTTAAAATGCAGGACGGTAACGACAAGAAGTTTGGTGTAGAGGGCGGCCTTGGCCTCATTGCTTCACGCATCAAGGCCGAAGGTCCACTGATTCAAAATAAAAGTTCATTTATGATCAGTGCAAGGAGAACCTATATCGACCTCCTGCTGAAAGCTTTTGGAGACTCCGCTTTGAAAAAGAACACCCTTAATTTCTATGACATTAATGCGAAAGTCAACTATAAGTTTGATGATAAAAACACCCTGTATCTTTCAGGTTATTTTGGTCAGGACAATATTGGAATTAAAGATTTATTTGCCAATGACTGGGGCAATACCACTGCGACTATGCGTTTTAACCACATTTTCAACAACAGATTATTTTCCAATACCTCCTTAATTTATAACCGATATAGCTATGCTATTGAGCTGATTGATGGACAAAACAATGCCAAAGTAAAATCGCTCATCAGGGATCTAAATTTTAAACAGGATTTTCAGTATTTCAGCAGCAACCACCTGCTCAGGTTTGGTCTACAGGGGACACACCATCAGATTAGCCCTTCCGACATTACTGCTTCCGGTAACTCGAGTATCAATCCGCTTACCATAGAGAAGCGTTATGGTTTAGAGTTTAGCCTTTATGTATCCGACGAATGGAAACTCTCTGAAAAATTTAATTTACTGATGGGTCTGCGGTTGAGCCAATTCTCCCTGCTTGGTCCCGGAACGATCAACACCTATAGCAGCGATGCAGCCTTCGTTTCCTCAAAAACTTATAAGAGCGGGGAATTTGTTAAAAACTATTTCAACCTGGAGCCGCGTTTTTCAGCAAGTTATACGCTAAACGATAAAAACTCCATCAAAACTTCTTATAATCGGAATACTCAAAATATCCACATCCTCAATAACTCTGGAACAAGCGCGCCAACAGACCAATATGTCATGAGCAGCAACAACATTAAACCCGAAATCGGGGACGAGATCGCCCTTGGATATTTTAAAAATACCGAAGACAATGGCTATGAGTTCTCTGCGGAAATTTATTACAAGTGGTTACAAAACCAGATCGATTATAAAGATGGTGCAGATTTAACAGCAAACGCAGAAGTCGAATCGCTCCTCTTGTACGGAAAAGGCCGTGCCTATGGACTAGAGCTTTATGGCAAAAAGACTAAAGGAAGGCTCACAGGATGGATCAGTTATACCCTTTCGAAAACAGAACGTCAGTTTGAGGGCATCAATCAGGGTAGTTATTTCCCTGCCAGACAGGACCGTACACATGATTTATCATTGGTGGCCATGTATAACCTGAGCAAACGCTGGTCTGTTTCTGCTAATTATATTTTCAACACCGGTAATTCAGTGACCTATCCGGCAGGTAAGTACGATATAGGCGGCCTAACCACTTATTATTATACGGATAGAAACGCCAATCGGATGCCCAATACTTCCAGGCTCGACATTGGAGCTACACTAAAGGCGAAAGAAACCCGCAGGTTCCAGAGCAGCTGGACATTCAGTATCTACAATGTTCTCAACACTAAAAACCCCTACGCCATCCGTTTCAGAGATAAGGAAAATGACCCAACGCGCACAGAAGCGGTACAAACCAGTCTTTTTGGCATCATCCCTTCCGTAACCTATAACTTCAAATTCTAATGATCATGTTAAAACAAATCAAATATATCTCCCTCCTTCTTGCCGGATCCATTGCGCTGAGCGCCTGTGAAAAGGTCATTGATGTGAAGCTGGACAATGCCGAAAGCCAACTCGTAATTGAGGGAAACATTACAGATCAGCCCGGACAACAGGTGGTTAAAATCAGTAAGTCTGTCCCTTATACAGAAAACAATACCTACCCTCCCCTGAGCGGGGCAGCTGTAACGGTCACAGACGACAATGGTCATTCCTGGACCTTTTCTGAAGCTACACCAGGTATGTATACTTTTCCTGCGATGAAAGGAGAAACCGGGCGGATTTACACGCTTAAGGCGACCATAAACAATGTGGTTTATACCGCAACATCCGTTATGCCTGCGTCTGTAGGAATTGATTTTCTGGATGTAAAAGTCTTTAATTTTGAAGGTGATGACCAGAAACAGGCCCAGGTGCATTATAAAGATCCTGCGGGGATTGCCAATCAGTATCGTTTTGTCATGAAAGTAAACGGAATTCAATCGAAACAGGTGTATACAGAAAACGACCGTCTGACTGATGGGAATGAGGTACCCAGCGTATTATTTTTTGCGGGAAATAACGATGATCAGGACCAACTGAAAACAGGAGATGTAGTGGATATCGAAATGCAATCTATCGATAAAAATATATTTCTTTACTGGTACACCCTAAGCCAGCAATCGTCAAATGGCCCTGCCGGCAGTGCAACTCCGGGAAACCCTCCTTCAAATATCAACAATAAAGCATTGGGTTATTTTAGTGCACATACGGTAAGTAAAAAACAAATGACAGTGAAGTAAAGATTAAAAACAAAACAATGGTCGTAATAAAGGCGTATAAAAAGACATTCTTCCGGAACATTGGAAAATAATACCTTATTTTAGGTTATGAAGTCTACTATCTATTCAAACAAGGAGGTTATCGGGACTGCAGACCTATGGGTTGGAGATGATGGTATGGATAACATTTATGGTCAATTTTTACCTAATGAAAATTACTACATGCAAGTCCGGAAATCAGTTTGGGAATTCAACAAAATCCCTGCTCCCGATAATACCAAATGGGCCTCCCTGATGTTGAATGTCCAACTTGAGAACGGTTATTTTCTCTTTGCTTCCAATGGAATTACGATTGAAGATCTTCATGAAGTAGAAAGTGAAACCATCAGCATTCACATCGCAGGAATCGACAACCATGTTATCGAAGACTATTTCCTTCAGGATCCGCCCGTAGCATTTGTTGAAGAACCTTGGGAGCCACTATCTATTGGTCAGAAAATAGCCTTTGAATCGGAACTGAAGAAAGAACTTGGAATTTATAGCGCTACAGAGATTGAAGCTTCCCCTGAAGAACAACACATCCTTAGTGATTTTAAAGTATCGGCCTTATGCACAGACCAAAGGAATGATGATGTGCTGTTTGTAACGAGAAAGACTGGCTTTGACCAGCATTTTGCCGTAGTCCACCTCAGCTGGAAAGGAAGTAAGGAAACCCAGTTTTACCCGGGAACGACTTTTTTTAAGGACTTCGATGAATTTAAGTACTTAAAGATGTTCTGGGATAAAATAGAATGGGAAGATTAAATCACCCTCAGCTTTATTTCAATGTCATTACTTTTTCCAGCAACCTTGGCAATCCATTTCTGTTCACATTATCCGTATTCCAAAAGCTCATTACACAACTTACAAAGTTATTTTTTACCGGGCAGACTACCGCATAAACCGTGAGCGTCTTGGCTCCGTCCATTTTAATCAACAATGAGTTTAGCCCCTTAAAGCTATAAATCATCTTCCTAGCAGTAGTTTCTTTTCCTTCAAAAATTACATTTACCGTAGTATCAGATAAGGCTTTACCTCCCTTCTGTTCCCGAATCGTTTTCCAATGGGCATTTATCGTCTGAACTGCATCATCCTGACTTTGATGAACGCTCCAGCTCATTTGCCCGTTAGAAGGACATTGAACATTATTTACTCCCATGTATCTGCAACCTTCCCCAACTGCGATCTTTCTGCCTGCAAAATTAAGACTGTCAAGGTTCAGGGAGTTAAAAACACTATTGGGAATTGCATTGTTCTTAATTAAAGTCACAAAACTTCTTTCAAAGTCTTTATCAGACTTATTCATTGCAGAGAAACTAATGCCTGTCAATTTTTTATCGGCGCTTTCTATGAAGTAAAACGAAGAATTTATTAAAACTCCTTTAACCTCTTCGCTTGCTTTTCTGACGTACCAATTGTTATATTTCAATAAGGAATCCGCAGTATTTAAATCAGCTTCTTTGATCCCAAATCTTTTAAAATTCTTCAGGATATTCTTTTTTGAAAATTCCGCATCCAGCTTCTGACTTGAAATCTCAAAACCGTCCACATTGTAAAATTCGGTTTTGTTGCTAAAAAGCCCTTGCAAACGCGAAAATAAGGCCTTTTCAGTCTGCCCGAAAACAGAGATGCTCATCAACAAACAAAAAAAGGAAACTACGGCTGCTTTCATTTTACTACTATCTTAACTTATTTCCATTAAAGATACCCAATACAAATGAATATGCGGGGATGCATTTTGCTTAACGTTTGCGAAACCGAATGGTTACCCTTAAATTAGTAACTGAATGGTTTCATATAAGACAAAATAAGTTGAGAAGAGATGTTTTTCAGGCAATTGCCGACCCCACCAGAAGAGAGATTATTGGTTTGATTTCTCAGCAATCTTTAAACCTGAATGCCCTGGCAGATCATTTTGAGATCAGCCGGCCAGCGGTTTCCAAGCACATCAAAATTTTAATGGAATGCGGACTATTGGCGATCAGGCAAGACGGCAGGGAACGTTATTGCGAACCAAGGCTTCAAAAGATCCAGGAAGTTGCTGCATGGGCAGAAAAATACAAGCGCTTTTGGTCACAAAAACTAGATGCCCTGGAATCTTTTCTTGATTCAGAAAATCAACCCAAATAAGAATTTAAAATCTACAACAACATGAAAGCAGCACCACTTGTACTTGAAAGAACCCTAAATGCACCGGTTGCCAGTGTATGGGATGCATTAACAAACAATGCAAAAATGAAAAAATGGTATTTTGACATCGCAGAGTTCAAAGCTGAAATAGGGTTTGAATTCCAGTTCTATGGTTCAAAGGATGATACGAGATACCTCCACCTCTGCAAAATCACAGAAATCATTCCTGAAAAGAGACTCAGCTATACCTGGAAATACGAGAATTTACCCGGTGAATCTACGGTTAGTTTTGAATTGTTCGAAGAAGGACTGCAAACCAGGTTAAAGCTCACACATACAGGCTTGGAAAGCTTTAGGACGGATAATCCTGATTTTGCAGCATCATCATTTAATGCAGGATGGACCTATATTATAGGGACCTCATTAAAAGATTTTTTAGAAGGAAAGGCCAGCTAATTAATTTTACCCGGAACAGGTGGATTAAGGTGTTTAACATCACCTTAATATCCACCCTTATTGTTCCTTCATCCCCCCGGATTAGTTTCTTTAAAAAAAGCGTTTTATTCCTGCAAAAATAAAAAACCAAGATGAAAATAAAATAGGAAGCAACCTAATAGATTAAAAAAATATAACTTGCGGGTTCAAACCCACAACAAATTTATGGCTTCTAACCGAAAGGCAGCGTTAAGCTTCATTTTCATCACCATGTTATTAGATGTCATTGGCATTGGACTGATTATCCCTGTATTCCCTCAATTGATAGAACAATTGATCCATGGAAATATAAGTCAGGCTTCCCAATGGAGCGGATTGCTGATGTTTGCTTATGCGATCATGCAATTTGTTTGCGCGCCAATTATAGGAAACCTGAGTGATCAATATGGAAGAAGGCCTGTTTTATTGTTATCTCTCCTGGGCTTCGGAATCGATTATATTTTTCTTGCCTTGGCCCCCAACATCTGGTGGCTGTTTCTCGGACGGATCATTGCCGGCGTTTTTGGCGCCAGTATGACTACAGCGACGGCCTACATTGCAGACATCAGCACCAAAGAAAACAGGGCTCAGAATTTTGGAATGATCGGTGCTGCTTTTGGTTTAGGCTTTGTTATTGGCCCTGCATTGGGCGGCCTGTTAGGTCAGCTTGGCCCAAGAATCCCCTTCGTTGCCGCAGCGGTTCTTACCCTGATCAATGTAATTTACGGTTATTTTGTCTTGCCTGAGTCTTTGTCTAAAGAACACAGACGTCCTTTTGAATGGTCAAGGGCAAATCCAATGGGTTCTTTACTCTGCCTGAGAAAATACAAAGGGGTAGGCGGATTAATTGTGGCCTTGATTTTTATCTATATCGCCGGACATGCCCTGCAAAGCACCTGGACTTTCATCAATATTGAACGTTTCCACTGGAACACTTTTCTAGTCGGCATCTCTCTGGCTACTGCCGGCATTTTAGTCGCATTGGTACAGGGTGGTTTGATCCGTTATACCAGTCCGCGGCTAGGCAACGAAAAAAGCATTTATATCGGTCTGGGGTTTTCGGCTTTTGGAATGGTGCTGTTTGCTTTTGCCAACCAAAGCTGGATGATGTTCGCCTTCCTTGTTCCGTATTGCCTGGGAGGAATCGCAGGACCGGCACTACAAGCCACCATCTCCGGCAATGTACCTCAAAACGAACAGGGAGAATTACAAGGAGCACTGACCAGCCTGATGAGTGCGACTACGATTGTAGGCCCACTGCTAATGACCAATCTTTTCGCCTGGTTTACCAAACCAAATGCTCCTGTTAAATTCTCCGGTGCTCCTTTTTTAGCTGCTGCAGTTTTAATGTTAATCAGTGTATGGATCTGCACAAGAACCATGAAAAAGGAATCTTTTATCAACCGGAAATAGTCCGGTTGTTTTCCCGGATCAGTACCAGTGAAGGAAAAGATACCCCAGCAATAACTGACGGCTCTGATGCTCTTTGATGAAAACCATATTTCTCATAAAAAGCGATCATATCTGTCTCATCTGCCTTCTCCATGAGCTTCAGCGCATCATAAGATTTGCCAATTATCATACATTTTTCCATCAACGCATCCATGACTTCGCTTTCTTTAAAAGCATTCAGTATTTCGAAAGCACCAAGATGAAAGACGCGCCGGCCAGAAAAGGGCTCTGGAACCGCTCCTTTGCCAGTCAGATAGGCAAATCCGGCAGGTTTCTCCTCCTTATAAACGACAATCAATTGATTAGAAAAAGTGTTTAAATTACTGATGATGGTATCCCGGTTATATTGATCAAACAAGTAATCAGCGAGTTGTTCTTCATTCAGTAATGCGCCATATTTTTCATACCCGCGGGTTTCTCCAAGATATTGTAACACCGCTATTCCTTCTTCAGAAGCAACGGTAAATTTTGTTTTAATGCGATTGTCCATATTAAAATAGCTTGTAATAATGGCCTCAAAATTAGGCGCTTTAAAATAAGAGACAGGTGCAGAATATGAAAATCTAAGGGATACAGTCCTGGGCGATTTTACCAGCAAGCTTTAACATTTCTTCCCTTTGTACCGTATACTTATTGGCAAATATAATTCTGAGATGTTGTTCAAAAACGCTGCTGAAAGAAAAGGCAGATCCTGGCGTAAAGCGGATACCGTTTTGCTCACAATGTTTATAAAACAATTTCATATTGACTTTCTTTTCCATCTTCAGCCAGATGCTATAGCCACCTTTCGGCGGTGTGATCCGGGTATTTTCAGGGAAGAATGCTGAGATCAGGTTGATCGTATGGTAGGACTGCGCAGCCAGCTGAATCCGGAATTTCCTGACATGCCTGTCGTAACTACTAGAGGCCAGCAGCTTTGCGATGGTTTCCTGATAAATCGGAGAAACCGTACTTCCCAGGGAGAATTTGAGTTGTTCTGCCTGTTTAAAGAATCTCCCCGGAGAGAGCCAGCCCAGCCGGATTCCGGGAGCAAGCGTCTTGGAGAAGGAAGAGAAGGTCATTACCAGACCGCTATCGTCCAAAGACTGGATGCTCAAAGGCCGGTTACCGGAGAAGTTAAGGTCGCCGAAAACATCATTTTCGATGATCGGAATGTCCCTGGATTGTGCAATCGCTAACAACTCTTTTTTATCCGCATCAGCCATTAATGTTCCTGTAGGATTGTGGAAATTTGGCGTCAGAACAATCGCTTTTAACATGGTCTGTTCTGTTGCCCGCTTCAGAAATGCCACATCAAATCCTGAACCCGCATGAACGGGAATTTCTATCACTTTCAGTCTCAGATTTTTTACCACTTCCAGAATTGAAAATATACAGGGGCTTTCAATTGCCACCACATCCCCCGGAACAGTTACCGAAGCCAGTGCAATGTAAAAGGCCTGAATCGCCCCATCGGTAATGATCAATTCCTCCGCAGTAAACCGGCTGTGGTACAGTGTTGCCCGTTTAGCAAGGTGTTCTTTTAAAAGCTCCGAACCGTTGGAAGGATAATACTTGAGCAGCCCGACTCCTTTTTCCCTAATCACCTGTTGCATGGTCCTGAGGAGTAACTTTTGGGGAATAAAAAATTCGCCTGGAGCCGCTACATTAAATTCGGTAATGCTGTGTTTTTTTTGGGGATCAGCATGAGCAGTGATGACCGATAAATTGTTTTTAAAAATGGCATCATGAACCACAATCCTTGCAGGTGCTTTCAACGTTTTTTGCCTTTCCTTATCGCTCCCTTTAGACCCGGCTACATAATATCCCGACTTAGGGATGCTTGCAACCAATCCTTTTATCATCAGGTATTCGTAAGCATTCTGAACAGTACTCAGACCAATGTTATACTTCAGCTTCAGGGCTCTGACAGAAGGAAGTTTATGTCCTGGTTTTAGTCGCCCTTCCAGGATACTGGATTCCATCTCTTCCGCAATTTCTTCGTATCGATATTTCTGCATCTTTTAAACTGCTATCCTTCTTTATAGTTCCACCTTTTCATTAAAATTTCTTTATGCGTTTGTCCGATCAGGACATCGGTATCTCCTATTTTAACAAAGTTTCCCTCTAAAAAATTGATTCGCTGTAAAGATATCATATAAGACCGGCATAGGGCAACTTACAAAGTTGGAAAAATAAAAGCTGCAGCACAAAGAAAAACCGATCAGGAAAAGAACAGAAAAGAACCAGGAACTGAGCAGTGGTTTACGTTCAAAAATTCGGTAAAAACAAGACGACCGTCGATAACAACGGTCGTTTTACTTCCACATTCTGTGGGAATTCGCTTTATTTAAAGCTGCCTTCTGTATTTAAGAGTTTAAAATAAGCATCGAGATTAACGCCTAAGGATTCCTCAAATGCCGCTTTCAGATCTTCCGGCTGTGGGTGTTTATTTTTCCATAAGCTGAAATAGTGTTGAAAAGCTTTGTCCATTTTTTCCCTGCCCACTTCACTTTCCAGAATATGTAACCATAAGGCTGTTTTGACATAAGAGATCAGTCCGTATTCGTCAGAGCTGGAAAATTTATCTGCAGGGGTCTCAATAGCCGACTTCATGGGAATAGAGCCCATCACCTGATAAATTCTGGAAGAGAATTCGGGTTCTGGTAATTGTTTAATCTGTGCAGGAATTCCTTCTCCAAATAAGGAATTGGACCTGTATTTTTCTGCTTCATATCTGAACTGAAAATAGCTGTTCAGACCTTCATCAAGCCAGGTATGTTTTCTTTCGTTGCTTCCCAGCATGCTCATAAACCAGTTGTGACCAACTTCATGGGCAATTACGGCATCCAATGTTTCTTTTTTTGCATCCGGGCTGGTAATCAAAGTGATGGTAGGATACTCCATCCCACCGCTTGAATTATTTGCCGGACCTTCTACCACCTGAACCACCGGATACTCGTACTCTCCAATCCATTTGCTGTAATGCTTTACCGCATCTTTTGCATAGTCGATACTGTTGCTCCATAAAGTTTCTTTCTTATTGTGGTAATACGTAAAGGCATCCACTGTTTTTCCCGAAGCTAACTTTGCGGTATCGTATTGGATGACAAAGTTTTTGGCTGCAAACCAGGCAAAATCAGGAACATTATTGATTTCATAAGTTAATTTCTTCAGCCCTTTATCTTTTGGTTGATACAATGCAGGTGTCCCCGTTCTGTTCGCTGCATTTTTTGCACCTATCGTTTTATAAGCGTTCAGCTCATCCGCATTCTGCAACACACCTGTAGCCCCTACCACATAATCAGAAGGAAGGGTGATGTTCACTTTAAAGGAAGCATATTCACTATAAAACTCCCCCATATCCAGATAAGGGAATTCATGCCATCCATCTTTATCAAATACCGCCGGTTTCGGATACCATTGGCACACCATAAACTCTCCATCTGCAAAACCTGATCTCGAGAAGTAGGAAGGAAGTTTAACATTGAAGTCTGTAGAGATGTTCACAGATGCTCCTGGTTTTAAGGGTGTAGCCAGCTTTACTTTAATGATGTCGATATACTGAGGATTGGGGTGTGCCTCTGTAAGCGCAGTCTTCCCGTCTACCTTAAAATTTAGGCCATCAATACTACCATAGCTGTATTTTTCCATTTTCTTGACCCTGCTCGTATCGTTCTTTAATTGCTGAAATAAGGCGGTAGATTCCTGTTTATAAGCATTCGGCCAAATGTGGAACCAGATAAAATCAAGCGTATTGGGCGAGTTATTTTTGTAAACAATCTGTTCCGAGCCTTTAAGCGTTTTTGCCTGATCATTCAAAGCTACGTCGATCGTATAGCTGACTTCTTGCTGCCAATATTTTTCCTGTGCGAAACCGATGCTGCTCAAGCATACGAAAAGGATTACCAAACATTTTTTCATTAGATTGTATTTGTTTTTTATTGGCGATAAAGCCATCTATTTTTATTAATTTTATTGTACTCCGGTTCTTTAAATTGCTGAGTCTTGAAAGATAATATTTTACCTGCCAACTTCATCTTTCATCCATAGAATTTTATTGTTAAGGCAAATATCGCGCCCCGATCCTCAACCCTAATTAATTAAACGGTTTTAGTAAAATAAGGCACAAAATATTAACACAATTTAACATTTACTCCTTTTCAGTCAGAAAATTTTTAACTTAAATTTGATATAGATTAATCCACAAATACATAATGTTTCATAAAGAAAGCTATGAGCTTCATGAAAAATGGTACAACGAAAAGTTTCCTACGCCGGAAGCTAAATCCGACTATTTTAAGAAAAGCAGATATGAAGATTCCAGCAGCATAGGATCATGGCTTCAAAGCCTGTTTTTCGATTGCCTGAATCCATTACTAAAGAATAAGGATCAACAATGGCTTACCGTTGGTGATGCCTATGGTTTTGATGCACGCTATATTCTTAAAAACGGAAATAAAGCGACTGCGAGCGATCTCAATACAGATTTCCTCAGCATTGCACATCAGGAAGGTATTGTAAATGATTTTCGCTCTGAAAATGCGGAAAAGCTATCCTTTACAGATGACAGTTATGATTTCGTGCTTTGCAAGGAGTCCTACCACCATTTCCCACGCCCCTATTCGGCTTTATACGAAATGATCAGGGTATCCAAAAAAGGGATTGTCGTGATTGAACCACAGGACCCCATTTCAAAAATGCCCTTGCTCCTGTTCATGGTGAACAGCCTGAATGCGATCAAAAATAATCTAGGTTCTTCGATCTGGAAAAACAGGTTTTCTTACGAGCCTGTTGGGAACTTTGTCTATAAAGTATCAGAGCGTGAGTTTGAAAAATTCGCCGCGGGATTAAACCTTCCCGTGGTTGCATTTAAAAAGATCAACCCCAATTTCTATTTTAGCGGGGCTGAGGCATTGGAAGCAAATATGAAAAATAAAAAATTCAGGTCCATTTATCTCAAAAAATCATTTCTCGACGTTCTTTTAAAATTGAAGATCATTCCGGGGCAAGTGCTATCGGCGATTGTATTTAAAGAGAGTCCTGATGAAAAACAATTAACAGACCTTAAAAATGATGGCTATAAAATCGTAAACATCCCTAAAAATCCATATATTAACTAATCCAGAACATCCTCATCCCTTAGTATAGATTTATTCAACAGACATTCATTTAGTAAATAAATAAATTATGAATAGGAGCATACACATTAGCAGGACAAATCCGGAACACCTGGATTTCAGAAAATTAATCGCTCTTTTAGACGAGGATCTCAGTGCCAACAATGGAGAAGATCAGGCCTTTTTTGCACAATTCAATAAAACTGACACGATAAAACATGCCATTGTAGCCTATATAGACGGGAATGCAGTAGGTTGCGGTGCAATAAAAGAATTCGGAGAAGAGACCATGGAAATCAAAAGGATGTTTGTTCATCCTGACTTCCGCAGGCAGGGAATTGCAAAAAAGATCCTGGAACAGCTGGAGATCTGGGCAAATGAACTTAAATATGACACCTGTATTCTGGAGACCGGAAATAAACAGAAGGAAGCAGTAATCCTTTATCAGAAACTGGGTTATGAAGTGATTCCGAACTACGGTCAGTATGAGAATGTAGAGAGTAGCATCTGTATGCAGAAAAAGCTAAAAGACCTTTCCTCTGCCATATAGGTATAGAGGAAAGGTCTTCTTATATTTTAGGCTTCGCTGTTAATCGACTCCCAAAGCATATCTTTCAATTCTGTTAATCCCTTTTGGGCTACAGAAGAAATAAAGATGGCTGGAATATTTTTTGGCAATTCTTTCTTCATTTCCGCAACCAGCTCTTCATCCAGCATATCGGATTTAGTGATGGCGAGGAGATGAGGTTTTTGCATCAGTTCCGGGTTGTAATCCTGAAGCTCTGCTTTAAGGATGGCATATTCTTCTGTAATTGTCCGGTGCGTATCCGCAGGGACCATAAACAGGAGGACTGAATTTCTTTCAATGTGACGTAAAAAGCGGTATCCTAAACCCTTACCTTTAGAAGCTCCTTCAATGATTCCGGGGATATCAGCCATTACGAATGACTTACCACCACGATAAGATACGATCCCAAGGTTGGGAACTAAGGTGGTAAAAGGATAATCTGCGATTTCCGGTTTGGCAGCAGAAAGGACAGAAAGTAGAGTTGATTTCCCTGCATTTGGAAAGCCTACCAGACCAACATCTGCAAGTACTTTTAGCTCCAGGACCATCCACTCTTCCTTACCGGCTTCTCCGGGTTGTGCAAAGCGGGGTGTTTGCAATGTTGGCGTTTTAAAGTGCCAGTTTCCAAGCCCACCACGACCACCTGCAGTCAGGATTTTTGTCTCTCCATCTTCCGTAATTTCGAAAAGCACCTCTCCTGTTTCCGCATCTTTAGCAATGGTTCCCAGGGGTACGTCCAGGATTTCATCTTTACCGAACTTACCGGAAGAGGTCCCACTGGAACCCGGCTGACCATCCTGTGCGATGATGTGCTTACGATATTTCAGGTGGAGTAAAGTCCAGAATTGGGAGTTACCTTTCAGGATGATGTGTCCACCGCGTCCGCCATCACCTCCATCCGGTCCACCCGTAGAAGTGCGTATATCACGATGCAAGTGTGCAGAACCTGCCCCTCCCTTGCCGGAGCGACAGCATATTTTAACATAATCTACAAAATTTGAACCTTGCGACATAACCTTCTTTTTTTAAAATAAAAAAGCCGACTTAAAAGCCAGGCTTTTGTTATCCTGATGAGATCAGGATCTAATCCTATTATAAAACTAATACTTATCTACTACTTCACACAACTCTGCAAAGATGGCATCGATCTTACCAATTCCATTTACTTTACTTAGTTTGTTTTGTGCTTCGTAGTAAGGCAAAACATGAATTGTTTTGCTAAAATACTCGTCAATTCTTTTTTGCAATTTATCTGCCTGATCATCCACACGACCGGTTTCCAACTGACGTTGTGCGATACGTTTGGTCAATTCATCCTGATCAACATCCAAAGCAATTACACCTGCAATGGAACTGCCTTTACTTTCCAGAAACTCATCTAAAGCAGCCGCCTGAGGAACAGTACGTGGGAAACCGTCAAAAATAAAGCCTTTCGCTCCAGGGTTTTTATCCACTTCTTCTTCCAGCATGGCAATGGTAATTTCATCCGGAACTAATTGTCCATCTGCGATTAGCTCACTTACTCTCTGGCCTAATGGTGATTGATTTTTAATGTGAGCCCTAAAAAGGTCACCTGTTGAAATGTGAATCAATTGATACTGATCGATCAATTTCTGAGATTGAGTGCCTTTGCCTGCACCCGGTGGGCCAAAGAGAACAAAATTTAGCATTTGGGTTGTCTTTAAAATTAGAAAGCCTCCTACATTGGCTGTAAGGCTTTGGTTTTTTGTTTAGTCTAATTAATCAGATGACTTTAGCCCTTAAATTATAATCCGGTAAATCCACCGGATAAACAAAAAAGGTATAAAACCATAAAATCTTTGCAGTCTTCAAAACCAGCCTTTTGTTTTGTTGACTATTTCCTAGAGGATTTGGCTTTAAATCAACCTGATTTCAGAGGTTATCTGAGGATTGATTTAGATCCAATTACCTGTAATAAAGTTCAAAACAGGTAAAATCCTTTTGAGGTTGCAAATATATAATTATTAATTTAGTATACTTAATTTTTGACAAAAAACTACGACCAGGATCAGAGCAACATTCCGAAAAAATACAGCTAAACAACTCATTTTCAACAACATTATTCTTATTGAATCTACATTTACCGGAAGATAATTTATTGTGGGTAGATGGTGTAAATCTAACACTATGTGGATCAGGAAAGCGAGCGCGCTACCAATCAGCCTTTTAGAACAATTATACCGGGCAGATAAAAAATCATAAAACCAATCAGATGAACACCTGAATTTAACAAAAAAAGCACGGCTGAATTGGGAATTTCAACTGCGCTCTTAACGACTATTTTACTTTTGCCGCTAAAAATACAGCCCTCATAGATAGGTCCCAATAATTAAATATATTTCATCATTAAATCATCATAAATTTCAGACTATAACGCGGGATTCTTCTAATTATGCGTTTTACCACAGTATTATTTAAAAATAAATCAAAGACTAAAAACTCCAAAGCTACCCCCTCTTTTTCAAGAGATTAAAGATTTATTTGGAAGTTATCAAAATTTCAACGTTACTTTGTGTCATAATAACGCAAAGAAGAATGAACCCAGAATTTCATACCTATAAAAACCCCGCTGTTGCAGTCGACCTTGTGGTATTCGGTTACCACCGCCAGTCCTTATCGGTCTTACTCCTCAACAGGAAAGATGCGCCATTTAAAGACGGCTGGACCTTACCCGGAGGTTTCCTGCAAATGGAAGAAACACTACAACAGGTATGCAACAGGATCATGCGGACTAAAATTGGCGTTGACAATCTCTATCTGGAACAACTATCCGCTTTCGATGCTCCTCAGCGTGATCCAAGGGGAAGAGTAATTTCCATTGCACATTATGCCTTAATTAATCCGGAGCGCTTTGAAATTGTTGCCGGAAAAATGGCAAACGATGTCCAATGGTTCCCCTTAACTCAGGTTCCGGAGCTTGGGTTTGACCACACAGAAATTTTCCATCAGGCATTGCAACGTTTAAAGTCTAAAATTCTTTCCCATCCTGTAGGCTTTGAGCTGCTGGATGAAACATTTACCATGACAGAGTTGCAGGCACTTTACGAATGCATTCTTGACATCAGCATTGACCGCAGAAACTTCCGGAGGAAAATACTGGATGCGGAGTACATCTTACTGACCGGCAGCAAACGGGAAGGCTTAAAAAATCGTCACCCGGACTTATATAAATTTAACAAAGACCTGAAACAAAATCGTTTTCAATTGAATATTTCAGCACAGCAATAGCGCGATTTCACCTATACCTTAACTTCAAAACCATGAATAACAACCATAAAAAAGCCTTAATTGAAAAATACCGGAAAAAAGAAAAGATCAAATTTCTATTCTTCTGGGGCCATCAGCCAAACAAGGATGGCAGCGCTTCGGCAAGCTGTTTTAGTCAGTGGTGGGAAGCCCCTTTTGAACATGAAGGAAAGGTTTATCCCAGTGCAGAACACTGGATGATGGTAAAGAAGGCGGAATTATTCGGTGATACTGCAATTGCAGAAAGGATTTTGAACGCTACATCACCCGCGGAAGTAAAAAAGTTAGGACGATTGGTCGGGAATTTTGACCCGGAAGTTTGGGACGCGCAGAAGTTCGACCTTGTTGTGGCCGGAAATTATCAAAAATTCAGTCAGCATCAGGAATTGAAAGACTTTCTATTGCAGACCAATAAACGTGTACTTGTAGAGGCCAGCCCTGTAGATCCGATTTGGGGAATAGGTTTAGCCGCAGATGATTCCAGGGCAGAAAACCCTTTACTCTGGGAAGGTGAAAACTTACTCGGCTTTGCGCTAATGGAAGTGAGAGAAAGACTAAACTCTTAATTGTATTGCTTATGAAAATTGAACTGATCAAAGGAGACATTACCATCATAACCGCATATAAAATTATCACCATAAATCCTGTTTTATGAACTACATTAATGAACACACCGAGATTTTCACCATTGATGGTTTCCTTAGCAATGAGGAATGCGATCAGCTAATTGCAAAAGCTGAAGGTTTGGGCTTCGAAGAAGCAAAGGTAAATATTGATGGCAAACAAGAGATGATGAAAATGATCCGGGACAATGAAAGGGTTTTATATACAGATCCTGATTATGCCGATGAACTTTGGAAGAGATTGAAACCCTATATAAAACCTGTTATTGGGAACAGTGAGTCCCTTGGACTGAATGAGTTGTTCAGGTTCTATAAATACAGTCCGGGGCAACGTTTCAAAATGCACAGAGATGGTAGTTTCGTACGTAATGAAACTGAATTTAGCTATTATACCTTTATGATCTATCTGAACGAAGACTATGAGGGTGGACAGACGAAGTTTAAATCCGGAGAGATCATCAGTCCAATGAAAGGCACTGCTTTGATCTTTGAACATAGTCAGCGGCACGAGGGCGACCGTCTTATGACCGGGATTAAATATGTGTTGAGAACGGATGTGATGTATAAGACAAAAAATCAATAGTACCTGTATTGCAATCTGAATGTTAAAAGATTATCTTATCCTGGCTATAATTACAGCCAGGCTTTCATGATCTACAAAGAATTTCTGCCCGCTTCCACCCTGAGGGACAAGATTGAATGTTATTGGAAATTTGTTATCCCTCCTGCAGCAGCCGGGAACAATCAGCCTATCCCTCACATTGTTTTACCTCATGGCTGTGCCGAGCTGGTGTTCATTAAAAACCCAGCACTACAACAGAACTTCATCGTATTTAAAGGTGTTTCTACCTCCAAGTTCAGCATAACTATTTTTCCCGGCACCTTGTACGCAGGCATCCGGTTAAAACCCGGACAATCGAAATGGCTTTCCAATATCGACATCGGGCTTAGTCTGAACCAACATCAGCCTTATCCCGAAAACCAATGGCATCCCTGGCAACAGCAACTGATGCAGCAACTGGCTCCGGAAATGAATATCGAGGACTGTTTTAACGACTCCTTACTTCATTGGGAAGGCGAAAGCGGCTATTTACCTGACCAGAGAATCACCAGAGTGGCTGACCGCATCATTTCAGATCATGGAACAACTGACTCGGCAACACTTGCTGACCTTGCTTTCCTCAGCCTGAGACAACTGCAAAGGGTTTTCAAAAAAGAAACCGGAATGAGCGTTAAGCAATTCTCGCAGATCAGGAAATTACGACATGCGATTCTTCAGCTTTACTTTAAACATCAGCATCATCAGGAAATTATTGTCGACTATGACTATACTGATAGTGCTCATTTTTATAAGTCGTTCCGGAACATTACACAACATAAATTAGAGGATTTCTTTAAACACCTGGATCAGATTGATCATCAGCAAATTGTATAATGTCGTTTTTTTACACTGCTTTTGCACATCCATTTTTTTACCTTCATTAAAAAAAAACGACATGATCAAAACGCTACTCTTCAGTCTAATGACCATCTGTACACTTTCCGCTTTCGGACAGTCACCTGCGGCCCTGCAACAGGAAAAAATGAAAGGATTACAATTTTTCGCGGGCTCCTGGAAAGGAGAAGGCTGGATGATTATGCAGGATGGTAACAAACACCATTTCGATCAAACAGAGGTTGTACAACCTAAATTCAATGGAGGAGTATTGATGATTGAAGGCTTTGGAACAGATCAAGAAACAAAGAAACCGATCCATGATGCTTTAGCTTATTTAACTTACGACGTTCTAAAACAGCAATACCGGTTCACCGCAATGACAGGCATGGGTTATATGACAGATACTGCACCAGAGGTCAAAGACAATGTTGGTTATACCTGGAGCATGGATAACCCCAGATATATGGTTAAATTCAGCCTGACTTTAGATCAGGGGGACTGGTTTGAAATCGGAGAAATATCTACAGACAAAGGAGTCACCTGGATTAAGAATTTCGAGATGAGGCTCAAAAAAGTCAACTAAGCATCTGCCGGCAGCACCGTTACCGGCCTGGAGTGTGCAGAAATCATAACAATCACCAGGGCCAGGCTGCTCCAGATCAGCATTTGCCATGTTGCGCCGTTCCAGCCCCCAAACTTCCAGGCCAGCAGCCCGCCATAAGTCCCTACCGCAGCCCCGATAAAGTAGGTCGTCATATAAATGGTATTCAGTCTGCTATGTGCATGCTCATGTAGGCTATAGATCCTGGTAAAATTGGTAATCTGTGTAGCCTGGACGCCAATATCCAGAAAGAATACACTGATGATCAGCACCGCTACTGAAAAAGGGAATATTTTAATCAGCAGGATGCTGCCAATGATCATTGAAACGGTCATCAGTAATGATTTATAAACACTTCCTTTATCTGCCAGCTTACCAAAGTAAGGGGCAACAAGTGCTCCACCAATGGCAATTAAACCAAACAAACCGATCCTTCCCGCGTGGTAATGGAAAGGGGAGCCACTCAAATGAAAAGTTAAGGTTGTCCAGAAAGAGCAGAAGACACCGAAGGTAAAGGCCCCTAATAACGCAGCCTGCCTTAAAACCTGATATTCTTTAATTAAGGATAAGGTAGATTTCAAAAGATTCACATAATTCCCTTTAAACTTAGAGGGGGCTTCCGGGAGATAAATTTTTAATAAGACACCCATTATCATCACCATGAAAGCCGAGATTGCAAATACAGACCTCCATCCCAGCCATTCTGTAAGCAGTCCGGCAGTCACTCTCGCTCCCAGTATTCCAACCAGGATACCGCTAAAAACCTTGCCTACAGTTGCACCCCGGTTTACTTTATCCAGCGTTGCTGCCATTGGTAAAATAATTTGTGCCGGCACAGAAAAAAGCCCCACAAAAAAGCTCAGGATACAAATCTGCAGCAGGCTCGAAGAAAAAGCAATCATCACCAATGTGATGGCAAGCAAAACGGATAAGCCGATGATCAGATTTTTCCGGTTTACTTTATCACCAAGGGGGAGCAGAAAAAACATGCCCAGTCCATAACCGAGCTGAGCGATCATGGAAATCTTGCCAACCTCGGCCTCCCCTGCATTTACAGAAAGGCCTATTTCCTTCAATATCGGTTGGTTATAATATACGTTTGCTACTATAATACCTGCAGAAATTGCCATTAAAGGGATCACTACAGGCCGTATTTTTGTACTTTGCTCAGCTAACATGATTTGTTGTTTTAGGAATGTCGCAAATCTATGACCGACTTGATTTTAATAATTGTACTTATTAATCCTATACTTGTAAAAAGTTACTTTTGAAGAGATTTATCCAACATGAAGCGCTTTTCATCAGGCATTTTAGCACGCTAAAATGGCCATTCCCCTTACACAACCACGATCATTTTGAACTGGTATATATCCATTCCGGGAAGGGCAAACATTACCACAATCAAATAGAACAATTTTATCAGGGCAGAAGCCTCTTTTTACTTGCCCCGGAAGACGCACACATCTTCGACATACAGGAAGAAACTACCTTTAGTGTATTAAAGTTCAACAACATTTATCTGGAAGGTTTTTCAAATGAAAAGACCACAAAGGATTGGGGCAGACTGATCGATCAGTTACTGGCCATCAGTGCGACCTATGATTCCAGATTGGTAAAATCGGAGGATGATCTTGAAAAGATTGATCAGCTCATGCTACTGATTGTCAGAGAATGGCAAAGTAGTTTGAGTGCTGCCAATGAGGTGATCTTTCACCTTATCCGTGCGGTGTTCTCGATCCTAAAAAAGAATGCCATTAACGATATGATTCCTGAGCAATCTTCAAATGGGCAGCTGTTGATTTCAGTGGTTCAATTTATCCACTCCCACATCCAACAACCAGAATTACTGAAAATGAGCACATTATCGGCCCACTTCAACTTTTCCGCTAACTATTTAAGCAGCCTGTTTAAGCGGCAGATGGATGTTTCCATCAAACAATACATCGATGATTATAAATTTAAGGTCATTGAGAGTTTGCTGAATTCCGGCAATGTGACAAAAAAAGAGATCAGTTATAAATTCGGCTTTAGCGACCTCAGCCATTTTAATAAGTTCCTGAAAAAATATAACCAACGAAAAGAAGGGATTCCAGGAGGCAACGATAATGGCGCAATTTATATGGCTCATTTACAAAAGAAATAATCATCTAACCGCATTAAAATGAATAAAAACTATAGCGTAACAATTGAAGGAAATGAAGCATTACTGGAACGGTTTATAACGGCCATCGCGGCGGATACCGTTAAGGAATCAGCAGAATACCCTCACCCCCTCGAACTTCCGACAGGAGAGCTTTTTCTTGTCGACAGCATCGTCCAATATTTCCTGAACAAAAAACCTTTTATTGCAGAAAACGCCATTCAATTCTGTGATAAAATCAGGAAAAAATCTCCTGAGGGATTTCAGTACTATACCCTGGAGACCTGGGTTAAAGAAAATGTCGAGAAATTATATTTTGACAAAGTAGCCATCCGATCTGCCGGTGATGAACCGCTTAAACCGGGTACTGACCTTTTGGCTGTAAACCCGGAGCATTTAAGTTTTGTATGTTATGTAGCCATCTGTTTGATGAAATACGGTGCAAGCTTTGAAATCGTTACGGTAAACAGGTACTTCCGGATGGTAAAAGCATTGGGATCAAATGAAGTAGAAGAATTGAAAAAATATGGATCAAAGAAACTACCAGCGCAGTTAACAAATTATAAAGATGAAAACGTAAGCTGTGTGGCTAATGACGTTTTTGCCACCATTAAAATCAAAGTAAATAACGAATGTGAAACCGCTTATCAGGCCATCTTTCAATTTATAAACGAACTTCTGAAGGTTGATTTCCCAAAAAGTTATACCATAGAATTCTCTGCGAAAACAAAAAACGTGCTGCCTGTAAAGGGCCTGATCAAGACTGGTGTACACCACCTTTTTGCCAATGGCGCCCAATATCCAAACCTCCATCCACTAATAGAAGAATACGCCCTTCTGGCTATGAAAAAATGGGAATGGTACCACAATCTGCAAGATGAAAATTGCGCCATGCCTTCTACTTTCGCCGTTTTTGCCTTGGGTCTGGAAAATGAAAAATACTTTGAGCTGGTCAAAAAGTACATGCAGGAAGTAGACGAAGGACATCAATCCATTCAGGAGAAATTCACACCTGCTTTTGTGGAAAAGTTTGGCATTACCAAGGCTTCCTTGCCTGTTTTTATCAGCTGTATCCTCTCCATGCAGGAGCATAAACCTTTTAAACTGTTTGCAGAGGCATTCCATAACGTTCAGAACTTACAACTGTTGCTGGATTGCAAGCGCAACTTCCCTGACTTCATCAGCAAAAGCAGCAAAGAAGACTGGTCGGAAGAAGATGCCAGAGAAATGCCGGCTTACCTTTGGACCTATATCATCTATAGCATCTGGGGGCCCGACAATAAATACCCTGCACTGATCAAAAAATCGCCCCCTGAAGTGAAAGCCTTTTACGCAGAACTCTTGCAATAAAATAACTAAAAAACTTATAAAAGCATATGGAATATAGACAATTAGGAGCATCCGGACTCTTTGTTCCGGTACTCACCTTTGGAACGGCTACTTTTGGCGGCGAAGGCGATTTTTTCAAAGCCTGGGGAAGTACCCAGGTTGAAGAGGCAACACGTATGGTTAACCTGTGTATGGACGCCGGGGTCAATCTTTTCGATACGGCGGATGTTTACTCCGGTGGTTTATCAGAGGAGATTCTCGGAAAAGCACTTCAGGGAATCAGAGATAAAGCATTAATTTCTACCAAGGCCACCTTTACTTTCGGGCATGGCCCCAACAATCAGGGCTCTTCCCGTTTTCACCTTCTAAGGCAGTTAGAGGGCAGTCTTAAGCGATTGAACACCGACTATATTGACATCTATCACATGCATGGTTTTGACGGAAATACCCCGGTTGAAGAAACTCTAAGAACCTTGGATGACATGATCCAAAGTGGAAAAGTACGGTATATTGCCTGCTCTAATTTTTCCGGATGGCACCTGATGAAATCTTTAGGTATATCAGAGAAATACGGCTGGAACAAATACATCGCCCATCAGGTATATTATTCCCTGATCAATAGGGAATATGAATGGGAATTGATGTCTTTAGGTCTGGATCAGGGGGTGGGCAGTATGGTCTGGAGTCCGCTTGCCGCCGGTCGTTTAGGAGGCAAATATGGGCGCAATAAACCTATTCCTGCAGATACACGTATTGCTCAGGGAGGAAGTCCTGTTCCTGAGGCCGTTTTTAATGAAGAAGTTTTTTATAACATTATGGATGCGCTTGACGAAGTGGCTGAAGAAACGGGAAAAACGGTAGCACAGATTTCTTTAAACTGGTTACTGCAGCGCCCTACTGTTTCGAGCATTATTATAGGCGCCAGAAATGAGGAACAGCTGAAGGAAAATCTGGCTGCTGTAGATGGCTGGAACCTGACAAAAGCACAAATCAAGAAACTGGATACCGCCAGCGACGTTCCAACAATTTATCCTTACTGGCATCAGCGTCAGAATACCAGTTTATGCCCTATCCCTGATTTTTACTAAAAAAGAGGAAATAAAGGCTATTTTCCGTTACAGGTGAAGCAGTCTGCTAAACAAGAAAGGCGAACCAACGGTCCGCCTTTCTGATTTTCCCTGAGCTGCAAAAAACAGACTATATCAGTCCTTCTTTCACACATAAACTGATCAGTTCTGAGCTGGTTTTAACGCCAGACTTACGAATGATATTTTTACGATGTGATTGTACGGTATGCAGTGAAATAAATAGTGATTCTGCAATTTCTTCGCTTTTATATCCGAGAGCGATCAAATTGATGATCTCCATTTCCCGCTTGCTGAAATGCAGATTCAGTGCATTACTTTCCGGTTCTTTATTGAGGTTCACCGGCGGCCAAACACTGTCCTTCAAGCCCATCAACGATGGAGTATAATCATTAGATGCAGTTAGGTGATTGATATTCGTATGAATATGAAGTACCTGTGAGATCCGCCCGGTTTCCTCGTCAGAAAGGAAAACAGACTCGTTATGGAATAATTCGTAATTACCGCCAACAACTTTGAATCTAAAACAATAGGTGGTTTTGTAATAGCTTTTGAGACTATCTTTCCCAACCTGATTTAACATAAATCTAAGACTTGCGGATTCTGTCTGGGTTACATAATTGATATCTTCCGGATGGATACAACTGAGGATGCTGTCTACAGTTGCCGATTCAGGATCAAGACCTAAAATATCTGCAATACTTGGATCTATATACCTGAGCTGCTGGCCGTAGAAATCAACTAAGTAGTAGTAAAACTGTCCAGGACTAAGAAATGAGGGCAAAAACTGGTCTAAAATTACTTTAGGTAAAGCCATATTTGAACGTGTATAGAAGTCGCTGCACCTGTCCCAGGGAGCATTCATGACGTTATTATTAAATTCCATAAATTCCATAAGGTTAATTAAACAGATTAAAAAATAAAAAACGGTTCATCAGGGTATTCATGACGAGTTTTGAGAACGTTTTTAGTTTTTCTTCATCTTTTTCTAAAAAAATATAAAGCAAGTTTTGGAGGATTAGAAGACGCGTTCTACCTCAGAAGCTTACCAAATACAATTATTCATTAACAAATTGGCATTAAAGAGCTGTTGACCATCGTAATGGTTTGTTACGCCGGCGACTCGCGGGATAACAGGAGTAAGAAATGATTTTGACATGGTGAAATAGGGGTTAGATTAAAAAAATTATAAATTGATTAGATTCATATTTAGTGCGCACTGATAACATTTCCGATCTGATCGTTCACAACTCAAACGGCAAAGTACTGCCTTATAGTCTAAAAAGACCGACAGTAATATTTTCTTCTAAAAGATTAATAAAACGATAAGAAAAAAAAGAAATTAAATTGAACATCATCACTCCTGAAAGGAGTAATGTGAATTGCATTATGTACAAATAATAGTTCAGCATCGGAAATTAAACAAATTAGGAGTAAAAATTAATCTTTAAGTAATTAAAGCTAAAAATCCATTATTTTCAAAAAAAATGAAGTTTTAGATCCAACTTATCAAGATCAATTAACAACAAAAACTAATCCAATTAAAGGAATAAGACATCCCTATAAGTGGGGATTTTATTATAAAAAATATTGGTAAATCGATTTTGAGCAATTAAGAAGGTATTTTTTTGATTTAATCAGTCAAATTTGGTAGATGGAGAGCAGATAAAGACAAATTCAACACATTGCAAGAAACTTTATTTCAATGATACTGTTGTTTTTAGCTACAAAATCGGGTATAATTCCTCATTTTTGTCCAAAAAACTGGAAGAAAGCAAAATATAAAAAATTTACACCCGATTTTTAGTTGAAATATTTTAAATAATTAAGAAAATAAAGACCTATCCGAATTAACTCATTGCCACAGGCTCGGTTTGTTTAATCATTTTCAAAAGATAAGCTCCATAACCACTTTTTACTAAAGGCGCAGCAATTGCGGTAAGTTGTTCATCATTTATAAAGTTCATTCGGTAGGCAACTTCTTCGATGCAGCCTATTTTCAGTCCCTGACGCTCTTCAATTACCTGCACAAACTGACCAGCCTGCATCAATGACGCAAAAGTTCCGGTATCCAGCCAGGCTGTCCCCCTGCTCAATACGCCGACTTTAAGTTTTCCTTGTTCCAGGTATACTTTATTGACGTCTGTAATTTCGTACTCACCTCTTGGAGAAGGTTGAATATTTCTTGCAATTTCCACGACACTGTTGTCGTAAAAATACAGGCCTGGTACCGCATAGTCTGACTTCGGAACAACAGGTTTCTCTTCGATAGAGATGGCATTTTTATTTTCATCAAATTCAACAACGCCATAACGTTCCGGATCAGATACCGGATAAGCAAAGACCACGCCCCCCTCAGGGTCTGAACTTCCCTGAAGGAGTTTGGCCATCCCGTCCCCATAAAAAATATTATCGCCAAGGACCAATGCCACTTTATCCGTTCCGATAAAATCCGCACCGATCACAAATGCCTGAGCAAGACCATTTGGCTCTGCCTGCACTGCGTAAGAGAATTTACAGCCAAGTTTGCTTCCATCCCCAAGTAGCTTTTCAAAATTCGGCAGGTCATGAGGCGTAGAAATGATCAGAATCTCATTGATCCCAGCAAGCATTAGCGTCGATAATGGATAATAGATCATTGGTTTATCATAGACCGGCATCATTTGTTTGCTCATCACCAGAGTCAAAGGATGTAAACGGGTTCCGCTACCTCCTGCAAGTATAATTCCTTTCATTTATTGTTTCTTTTTTATAGCGTTAATACACCTGATCAGGCTATCTCTCCAGTAGGGAATTGCGATGCCAAATGTTTGTTTAATTTTTGTTTTGTCCATTACCGAAAAGGCGGGTCGGATTGCTTTGGTTGGATAAGCGGATCCTGGAATCGGATAAAGTTTCACCGTGGTTTCACTGAGGTCAAAAATTGCTTTCGCAAAATCGTACCAGGAAGTAACCCCTTCATTGCTGTAATGATAAGTTCCATATGTTTTATGGTCCGACGTTATGATATCCAATATGGCTGAGGCCAGATCTATTCCGTAGGTTGGTGTTCCGATCTGATCTGTAATCACGCTCAATTCTTCCCTTTCGGAGCCAAGCTTCAACATTGTTTTCACAAAGTTAGCAGCAAACTCCGAGTACAACCAACTTGTACGCAGGATATAATGCTCCTTTAACAGGCTCATGATCTCCAGTTCTCCGGCTAACTTGGTTTTACCATATACATTGATCGGTTCAGCCGGATCTTCTTCTTTTAACAGCTTCGGAATGTTGCCTTCAAAAACAAAATCCGTTGAAATATGAATGAGCGTTGCCTTAAATTGATCACAGCACCGGGCCAGGTTTGCAGCGCCATCTTTATTGATCTTTTCACTCAGGCCGGGTTCGTCTTCCGCTTTATCAACCGCAGTGTAAGCTGCACAGTTGATCACGAAATCGGGCGATTGCTCCTGAAACAATTTCTCTAAAATGGCCGGATTCAATATGTTTCCTTCAAACTCATCCAGAAAAAGAACAGAGGATATCCCTCTATCCCGACAGACTTCAGCGATGCACTGCCCCAACTGACCAAGACCTCCGAAAACAAGTATCTTGTTCTTACTGCTCATTATATTCATATTGTTGCTTATAATAATCCTGATAATGACCGGAAGTCACATTTTCCAGCCATTCCTGATTTTCAAGATACCAATTTACTGTTTTTTTCAGACCTTCTTCGAATTGTAAAGAGGGAACCCAACCCAGGTCATTTTGCAGTTTAGAAGAGTCGATTGCATAACGCAGGTCATGTCCTGCTCTATCTGTCACATAGGTGATTAGCGCCGCAGATTCACCTGCTGTTCTTCCCAGTTTCTCGTCCATAATCCGGCACAACAAATGAATCAGGTCGATATTTTTCCATTCATTATGTCCGCCAATATTATAAGTATCTCCAGCCTTGGCCTGATGAAAAATGGTATCGATCGCACGGGCATGATCTTCTACCCAAAGCCAATCGCGAACATTTTCACCCTTACCATATACCGGTACTGGTTTATTATTTTTTAGGTTATTAATTGCGAGCGGTATTAGTTTTTCAGGAAAATGATGAGATCCATAATTGTTAGAACAGTTCGAAATCACTACATCCAAACCATAAGTATCATGGTAGGCACGAACAAAATGATCCGAACTCGCTTTGGAAGCAGAATAAGGACTATGGGGATCATAAGCGGTATTTTCAGTAAACATACCTGTTTCTCCCAGTGCGCCGTAAACCTCGTCAGTACTTACATGATAAAAACGATGGCGTTCATAATTTCCTTTCCAGCATTCTTTGGCTGCATTCAGTAAAGTCACCGTTCCGATCACGTTGGTCAGTACAAATTCCATGGGATTGCTGATGGAGCGGTCTACATGAGACTCCGCCGCCAAATGAATCACTGCATCAGGATTTTCCACCTGAAAAAGCTCGTTAATAAAGCGGGTATCTGTAATGTCTCCTTTGATAAACCTGTAATTGGCAGCCTGCTCAATATCAGGAAGGTTCAACAAGTTACCGGCATAAGTTAATTTATCAAGGTTGATAATTTCATAGTCAGGGTATTTTTTAACAAACAATCTGACTACATGAGAGCCAATGAAACCAGCCCCACCGGTAATTAATATCTTCTTCATATTTAGTATGTTTTTAAGCTTTTAATAGGCGTTATCTTCTCCTTTGATCATATTAATGACCGTCATAAAGACAATTTTCACTTCCAGCATTGCCGTCCAGTTTTCCAGATACCAGATGTCGTGCTGTACTCTTTTCTGCATTGCACCATCTTCTTTTGTTTCTCCTCTGAAACCGTTTACCTGGGCCCATCCGGTGATTCCTGGTTTTAGGAAATGCCGCACCATAAACTGGTTGATGATGGCCCTGTATTCTTCTGTATGGCTCAGCATGTGTGGCCTTGGTCCTACTACACTCATATTTCCCAGCAGCACATTAAAGAACTGAGGCAATTCATCGAGGCTGGATTTCCTGAGAAATTTCCCTATCGGAGTGATCCGGTTATCGTCTTTAGTGGCTTGTTTCTTATCACTGTCATTGTTGACCTTCATGCTCCTGAATTTATAACACCAGAAAGGCTCATCATTTCTTCCGCTTCGCTGCTGCTTAAATAAAACAGGTCCCTTACTTTGCAGTTTAATCAGAATTGCAATCAAAGGATACAACCAGCTCATCAGAAAAATAATCACACCCAGACTAAAAACGACATCAAAAGCACGTTTTTTAAAGCGATTGCTTACGCTCTCCAAAGGCTCTTTTCTCAGCGAGATGACCGGAAACTCGTCTCCTACATAGCTGATGGTATAAGGCGTAGCTAATGTCGTGGCCATGTCCGGAATAAATTTTACCCTCAGACAATGTTTGTCTGCCACCTCCAGAAAGGTTTTGACTTCCGACATCCGGTGAGGCTCCAGAGAAACATAAATATCCTTAACTCCACTTAATGCGGCTGCCACCATTTTTGAGATAAACCTGGTTTGCAGGTTTCCATTTTCATCCGCATAGATCCTGCTGCCATCGTCCAGGTAACCATAAAAATCGATATTGTATTGACTGTCCAGGTAATGGGCCAGTCGGCGTCCGGTAGGATTGACACCAATAAGTGCTACCTTTTTATTCACATTAAAGCGCTGAACCAAGAGGAACTGGAATGCGGTTCCTAAAAAACGGTTCAATATGAATGCGCCAAGCAGCAAGGCATAGAATACCACAAGGAAGGTTCGGGAAAATTCCACATCCCGGGAGAAAAGCAGGTACAATGCGAAGCCGACCCCGTGAAGCGCAATGCTGCGCCAGGTTCCCCTATAAATTCGTTCCAATCGCCTGGAACCATAATCGGTATACAAACCAAAAATTACGGAATTGAACATCCACATGAGGTTACATACCACCATATAATGTTGCCAAAGCTCGTAAGAGACGGTCTTACCCAGGTATTCGGTAAGATAATAGGATAAAACATAGACCAAATTGAGCATTACGATATCCGTAATGGGCAAGATGTATTTGAGCAAGTACAAATAACGTGTTTGCATCTGAAATTGGATAAATAGGGTTGAGTTGTTAAGATGTCGTTAATAAATTGTAAGCAAAAAGCCTTCATTCACAAAAACAACCTAAAATATTCAGGCCATTATAACAACTCGCTTAACATTTACCAAAACTAGCTTGATTACAGATTCAAAATGTCCCCACAAATAGGTATTTTAAGAAAAACATCAACATTTTCAGCTCATGATAGGTAGTTTTACAATAAAAAAAAAGAAACTACTTATGAAAATTGCGGTAATAGGAACAGGATATGTAGGTTTAGTAACCGGTACATGTCTGGCAGAGACAGGAAACAATGTAATCTGTGTAGACATTGATAAAGCAAAGGTGGAAAAGATGCAAAATGGGATCATCCCCATCTATGAACCCGGGCTTGATATTTTATTTCTAAGGAACATCTCCCAAAAGAGGTTAACCTTTACAACCGATCTTGCCCTCGCTGTTGCAGAAGCCCAAATCATCTTTATGGCTTTACCCACCCCTCCAGGCGGAGATGGCAACGCAGACCTTTCCTACATTTTAGGTGCCGCAACAGACATTTCAAAACTCGTGACGGAATACAAAGTGATCGTCAATAAATCAACCGTTCCGGTTGGCACCGCAGACAAGGTACAAGCTGTTTTTGCAGCGAATACCAATATAGAGATTGATGTCGTTTCGAATCCTGAGTTTTTACGCGAAGGTGTTGCAGTAGAAGATTTTATGAAACCAGACCGGGTAGTCATTGGAACAAAAAGCGAACGCTCCATTAAACTCATGACCGAGCTTTACGCCCCTTACGTAAGACAGGGAAACCCGATCTTATTTATGGATGAAAGGTCTTCAGAGCTCACTAAATATGCCGCAAATTCTTTCCTCGCCACAAAGATCACTTTTATGAATGAGATCGCTAATCTCTGCGAACTTGTCGGCTCAGATGTGGATGCCGTACGCCGTGGTATCGGTTCAGATGAGCGGATCGGGAAGCGTTTTCTTTTTCCGGGTTTGGGTTATGGAGGCAGCTGTTTTCCTAAAGATGTGCAGGCCCTTTCGAAATCTGCAGCCGAAAACGCCTATGATTTTCAGATTCTGAAGGCAGTGATGGCCGTAAATGAAAAACAGAAAACCGTGCTTGTCGATAAAATACTGAAATATTATAACTACGACATCAAAGGAAAACACTTTGCACTCTGGGGTCTTTCCTTTAAACCCGAGACTGACGATATCCGCGAAGCGCCAGCCCTATACATCATAGATCTGCTGATCAAACACGGAGCAACGGTTACCGCATTTGATCCTGAAGGAATGGAAAATGTGAAGACCCTGCTCGGCGATAAGATTACTTATGCCTCAAACCAATACCATGCACTGAGGGCTGCAGATGCTTTACTCATCGCCACAGAATGGTCTTTATTTAGAAACCCTGATTTTGACCTCATGGAAGAAAGCCTCATCAATAAAGTGATTTTTGATGGCCGCAATCTATATGACCTCCAGAAAATGACCGACCTCGGCTATTATTACAACAGCATCGGCAGGACACTTATTGAAAACGAAGTGCTTATTGATAACCAATAGATTCATGGATCAAAACAATTATGTATTAATTATGGCTGGCGGCATTGGCAGCCGCTTCTGGCCAAAGAGCCGTGACCATTTTCCGAAACAATTTCTGGACATTTTAGGAACAGGACAATCACTCCTTCAAATCACCTATTCCCGCTTTTTGAAGATATGCCCCGCTGAGCATATCTTTATTGTCACCAACAGCCAATATCAAGCTATTATCCTGGATCAGCTGGAAGGGATTTCCGCTGATCAACTGATTTGTGAACCAAGCAGAAACAATACCGCACCCTGTATCGCCTACGCTTCTTTCAAACTAGCTGCACTTAACCCTGATGCCAATCTGATTGTTGCCCCATCCGATCATTTCATTTTATTTGAAGATGTTTTTGTAGAACGGCTTCGCTTCGCTTTAGCTTATACTCAACAACATGAGGTTTTGGTGACGCTCGGTATTAGCCCGATCAGGCCGGATACCGGATATGGATATATTCAATATGGAGAAGAAACTGAAAATGGCATTTATAAAGTAGCGCAGTTTAAAGAAAAGCCGACGCTTCAAAAGGCTCAGGAATATCTGGCGGATGGAAATTACCTCTGGAATGCTGGAATATTTATCTGGAAAGCCAGTGCCATCATCGGTGCTTTAAAAAAATATGCGCCGGTCATTCATGATTTATTTGAAAGCGGAAAAGCCCATTACAACACGTCACAGGAGCGCGCATTCATCGATAAAAATTATGCCAACGCTCCGAACATTTCCATAGACTATGCCGTTATGGAGCAGGCAGACAATATTTACACCATTCCGGCAAACTTCGGCTGGTCTGACCTTGGAACATGGGCTTCCTTACATGAAGCTGCAGAGAAAAATTCCGAAAACAATGTCATTGCCGCAAAGCAGGTAGACCTGAAAGACACTCAGAACAGCATCATTCATATCAATGAAAACAAACTGGCTGTCATCCGGGGCCTCGACAACTTTATTGTGGTCGATGATGGCAATGCACTACTCATCTACCCTAAAGACCAGGAGCAGGAGATTAAGGAGGTAGTCAGGCAAATGACGGTAGAATTCGGAGATAGTTTTATTTAAATCCACATCAAAAACAGCTACTATGGGTAACAACCGCATACAACCAGTAAAACACGCGCTCTCCGCTCTTGTTTTTCTTTTGACGTTCTCCAGTCAGGTTGATGCGCAAAGACCTCAGATTAAATATGAAATAGAAGGCCAGGCCATTGGAACCACAAAAAATGTGGTTCCCTTCTGGATGCGCTCAAATCAGTTTGGCGCTGTTCCCCTCTCCGGTGCATCGGCATCCTTCATCGGAAGGGCTTATAAAGACTACGAAAAGTCTAAACTGATAGACTGGGGTTTTGGCCTGGAAGGAAGGGCAAATGCAGGCAAAGGGTCCAACCTTCAGCTCATTGATGCCTATGCAAAAGTAAAGCTTGGTGTGTTTCAGTTCAAAGCAGGCCGGGCAAAAGAGGTGATGGGCCTCAATGGAGACACGGTATTGAGTTCTGGTAACTTTGCCCTTTCCGGTAATGCTGCCGGAATCCCAAGGCTGGAACTTTCCATCCCTGAGTATTACAGGGTTCCCGTTTTCGGTGGCTTATTCTCCGTTAAGGGAAACTTTGTGCATGGATGGCTGGGCAGAACACAAATTCTGGACAGCATCTCTCCTACTTCCAAAATCACCTATTACATTAATGACCGAAGGCCTAAAAGCTATTTCCATCAGAAATCACTGTACATCAGGTTAGGAAAAGCAGACTGGAAACTGGAACTCTATGGAGGCTTCAACCATCAGGTATTCTGGGGAAATGAGCAGGCTGCTTATGGTCCTAATTTCAAACTCTCGCCCGCAGAAACCTTTTTTTACGTGGTTACCGGCAAAGGATATGGGACTAAAGGTGTACCTACTTCAAAGATCGGGAACCAGTTAGGCTCTATCGACCTTGGAATGGCCTATAATTTCAATGCGGTTAAGGTCATGATCTATCGCCAAAGTTTTTACGACGTAGGTGCATTATCCAGGCTTGGAAACATCAACGACGGACTGAACGGCATTAGTTTTGAAAACAAGAAATACGAGGACAATACCAGCGCATTTGTCTGGAAGAAGGCTTTGTTTGAACTCTTTTATTCTAAAGACCAGGCCGGGTACCCCTGGTCAACTTTTACAAAATCCGGAGATGAAGATTATTACAATAACTTCTATTATGTGAAAGGCTGGTCCTACAATGGCCTTGGCTTAGGAAATCCATTAATTACCCCGAGGCATGATGCCAGAAGCGGACAAGCCATAAAAAATGCAGACTACTTTATTAACAACAGGGTCGTTGCCCTACATGCCGGATTGAGTGGGAGATTGTACAGCTGGAACTTCATGACCAAACTTAGTTATTCCAAGAATTATGGAACTTTCGGAACCAGCATTTACGGAAGCTCGACCGGCCATATCAGAAATCCTCAAACCAAGAATATCTTCAAACCTGTTGAACAGTTCTCCTTCTACCTGGAAGGTACGAAGAAGCTGAAGAACGGCTACAGCGCAGGATTTGCAACCGCTCTTGATCAGGGAAAACTCTTAAATAATTCCTTAGGATTAATCCTTAAACTGAAAAAGGAATTCCAATAAAAACTAACCAAATATTACCTGTTTAAAACACCTTTCACTTCTGAAAGGTGTTTTTCGTATTGGTCTACGATCAACTCCCAATCATAGATATTCGTGATTTTATCGCTGTTTGCCTGAAGCATGGACTGGTATTTATCCTCCTCATACTTCACCTTGTTCAATTGATCTGCAACGCCTTTGTCGTCTTTAAAATAAAGCGCATCTTCGCCCAGGATATACCTGTTAAAAGGATTGTCATTGGCGCAAATTAAGCTGTTTGAGGCCATTGCTTCCAATAGCGATGGATTTGTCCCACCCACAGTATGCCCATGAAAATAGAGGTTAGAATAATAGCGTAAGCTATTCAAAATAGCAATGTCATAGATTCCTCCTATAAAGCGGATTTGAGTATAGCCGGAATACTTTTCTTTTAAATAATTACCATACTCCGTTTCATGCTTACCAATCACCAAAAAGGGACGGCCGACCGCTGCTTTTACCACACCATCCAGGATGATCTCAATGCTGTTCTCCGGTTCCAGTCTGGCAATAAGCATGTCGTACTGATGGGCAGATATCTCATAATTTTCAAGGGCCTGCAGCGCAGGTTGTTTAAACAATGTTGCCCCATAGGCGATAAAAGTAGAATCCGCATGGTACTTTTCCTTCAGGTAATCCTGGATACCAATAGAATCCGAAATGAGGTGATCGCTATACTTTACGCCCAGGCTTTCTGCCCATTGCAGGAACTTTCTTACTTTATTGGAATATTTAGTTCGTTTCCACTCCAATCCATCCATATTGGTGGTCACGACCACCTTCTTTGGCAGCAGCCAGCCCCAAACGGAACCACTCGTATAACCCAGCTGAAGGATCACATCGCATTTGCGTTTCCTGACATCCAGGATACAGTTTAAATCATAAATGAATTGTCCGGCTGTCCCCAATTTATATTCCGGATCATAACAATGGCGTAAATCCACCCCATTCCACTGGTCTTTCTGATAAGGATGGTTGTGGGAATTGTAAACCAGTACCTCATGTCCTCTTTTTACTAAACCCAGCGCTAAATATTCTGCACATTGCTCAAATCCCCCATAGTGGTTTGGAATGCCCCGGGTTCCAATAATTGCTATTTTCATCAGTATGTATTTCTTTTTTTCGTATTATTTTAAAGGTCTCATTCCTGATTCCTAAAGAAGTCTTGTATGCCATTCCAGATCCTGTCTGCAATACCTTCCATTCCAAGATCAGAAGGATGCATTCCGACGCCTTTATCCGCATACTGCTGAATGGCTGTATTCTTATTCCGTTCCTGATAAAGCCCCTGAAGATCTACGTACAGCCAGTTGTTTCGTTCAGCCGTAGTTTTCATGATCTGATCGATATGCTGGTTGGGCCAAAAGCTCCCCACCAAACAGACCTTTGGCTTTTTCCCTGTGGAGAGCTCCCGTACCAATTGCTCCAGGTGATGGTCCAGACCATTTTTAACTGCCATTGCATCGTTGATATTCTCGCCAATCACGAGGAGGATTAAATCCGCATTGAAGTCGCTGAAATCCTTAAAATCACTGACATTATAGTTCCAGAATTGCCTTTCGAAAGTAGCAGCGATATTACCGGCCTTAAAACTCGTATTGGGATGGTCATTTTTTATCCTGGACTCCAGGAGATGTACATAATCTTTTTCGGCACTGCTTGCCGCCATGCCCCAATTTCCTGCCCAGCCAACCGACGCTTTGGCACCATGCCAGGTGATGCTGTTTCCCAGAATTAATACCCTTGAGGGGATCGAATCCCGCTGACTACTATAGCCGGATAAGGTAACCCCTAACATCAGAACGGTTAAAAAAGTCTTTCTAATCATATATCCCTTTAATAACACGGGCAGGAACACCCGCAATGATTGAATTTGGCGGCATACTTTTATTGACCACTGCCCCTGCGGCTATGATGGAGTTGTCGCCGATAGAAACCCCTGCAAGGATGGTCACTTTGGCACCGATCCAGCAGTTGTCGCCAATGCTGATCTTGGAACGCGTAGTCCCTTGATTTTTGATCAGTTTATTCGGATCGCTATAGTTGTGGTTTTCAGGGTGACAACTAAAATATTGTCCGATTATGGTATTGTTCCCAATCGAAACTCCACCGGAACCTCCGATACTGGCAAACTGGCCAATCCCTACATGATGTCCGATGTGAATGTATTCTCCCAGGTTGTTAAAGGAGGTCGAGATGATGACTTGTGAATAAGCACCTATTCCGGATGAATCGCCAATGATCAGCTTCCCTTTACCGAGACCACTCAGGTATACGCCATAATCAATCTTCACCCATTTCCCGAAGCGAATGTTCTGGCTATTGAAACACCTTACGGCCCTTCCTACAAAGATAAGTCCGGGCTTTTTCAAATGAAACAAGAGAAAAAACACACCTCTCAAAAGATCAAAGCTTTTATTCAGGATCAGATTGAACAAGGTACGGTTGCTCAGGTTTTCATCAAATTGAAAAGAAGGGTTTCTCTTTTTAATAATCGTTTGCAATAGTCTTTTCATCAATATATTTTGTTTATTTCAAGGCCTCCTTAACCGCACGTAAAAATTTGTTTTGGTATTGTACAGAGGGAGTGAGCCAGGCCCCTTCCCCGTATTCATTCCAGGCATAGATCATTGCGATATGATCTGCTGAACCGGAAGGATCATTTTCCAGCGTCCATTTTTTCAACCCTTTTATAGATTGATAAACTGAAGCCGGTGAATAACCATCAAAATGGGGAAAAGCTTTTTTCACTTTGTTCGTATCGTCCCAGGGCCGTGGATCCCAATTGAGGGTACTCACGGGCATATAAGGCATCCCTAGTCTTAGGAAACTGGTCCAAACCGATTGTTCCCTTGGGCTTAAAGCAGTGATCGGACTTACGGATTGCCCCGCAATTAAAGTCTGATCATGATAATTATACCCCGTTAAGAGGTCAAAACCGGCCGCTTTTGCGAGATCAGCATCTGCTTGTTTCGAGCCCACACACACGGCAATACTTACGCCCTCCAAACCCTTAGCCTTTGCATCTGCTCTCAATTTATCCAATGCAACTCTAATCTTTGCTGCAGAACCAAATTTACTGATCAGCATCCTTAAGCTCAGGAAAGTGATCAGAGGCTTCTCCTTAAATTTCAGGTAAGCTTCATTTTTAAATAACGTAATCCATATTTTTGAAACCCGCTCCCAATCCTCAGGGCCAATCAAATAACCAAAGTGATTTGCCACGAGCAAGTTAAACTTCATCCCCTTTCTATCCTTCGCATGGATAAATAAGTTCAGTGCATTGTTCCGGGGATCTTCCATATTCTTTTTAGACAAAGCGGAATCATACCAGCAAAAACTAAAAAAGTCTATGCTTGCTTCTGCCGCTGCATCCACCTGCTTTTGGATGATCTCTGGCTTACTGGTCACCCAACCCCATATCGGCTCCCTTCCTTTAAAATTCTCCGTCAATGACCTGGTGATGTGATTGGTTTTCCCCGTCCAGCCATCAAAATAATAAGCACCAATCAGCAGTTCTTTGGAAGGCTTATCCTGAGCATTGGCTTTAGGACTAAACATTCCCAATAATCCTGCTAAAAGCAAAAATCCGATACCTGATTTACTGTTCATTGTTTCCGGGTTTATTTGTTAAACGATCTTATCAAGTACTCAAACGACTTCATTTTTAAAGACAGAATCCAACTTTTTGTAGAAACCATTTAAGGAAAACTTTTCATCAAATGATCTTTTGGCATTCCTCCCATGACGCTCCAACAGCGCCCTATCGTCCGCATATTTGGCCAAAGCATTAACAAATGAACTGGTGTTATTGGGTTCAAATAAATACCCATTCACTGAATCTTCAATAATTTCAGGCAATCCCCCGTGGTTGGCAGCGATCACAGGTTTATATAAGCTCATTGCTTCTATGGCAATTCTCCCAAAAGGTTCCGGCTTGATACTTGGAACGATCACCACATCAGACCAGGCATAGATTTCGGCGGTATCTGAAACAAAATCTAAGAACTCAACTTGCGTACTTAAACCCAGATTTTCGACTTTTTTCTTGAGTTGCAGAACCAAATCTTCATTTCCAGCAGAAGTACTGCCTACAATTCTCAGCAAGACTGGAGATGATTTCATCTTCACCAAAGATTCGATTGCAAAATCCTGTCCTTTCCAGCCATTGATCCTGCCGATCAGCAAAACACGAAGCGGTTTATCTTGCGTGCTATCTCTTTCTGCTGTATTTTCCCGCTCAAAACCTTCAAATGCATTATGAATCACCACGCTATTATTCAGCTTCTCAAAACTTTTCAATGTGGAATGAGAGTTGAAGATAATTTTCGACTTTGCTTGTTTAAGAAACAAAGACAGCATTTTACCCAAAAGTTTACCGGGGATTTCCCTGATGTGGATGATCTTCATTTGATGAAGAAAAGGAGCGAGCAGGTAAAAATCCAAAATCACTGAAGTATTGGCATACACCACATCATATTCATTGAACAGTTTCTTTTTTGCCTTAAACTGAAATAAAGGAAAAATGATTTTTCCCCATTGCAATTTCATCAGATAAGTCTTGCTCAATAAAGAAAGCGTCAGGTATTTGATGTCAACATTTAATTTTTCCAGTTCAGTGACCAATGGCCCGGTACGCGGAAGGACAACGGTTATTTTTTTATAATCGCCAGACTGACTCAGGTATTTTATGACCTGCAAAAAGCTCCTGTCAGAACCATACATATCCGCACTTTGGTGTACACAAATTATCTTCATCAGTATATATTTTGTTTAATGGCTATGAAGCAGTTTTACTTTAAAAACCTCATATCCTGATATTTTAACGCCAATTTTAAGGAAACCGCTTTACTATAAAAATAAGCCAGGAAAAGTGCCATAGGCCGGTCTGACAAGATTTTGGGCCAGGTTCCTTTTAAATTCCTAAAGCGGCTTAACATGACATCCGCAGAAGGATTAGACCACAACACGGTATCGTGATCAAATTTTATCCGCAGGACATACAATTGTTTTTCAAACTTTGAAAACCTCAACATGAAACTTGTATCAATGCCATACAGGTTCAATCGTTCGTCGAATTTCATCTGATGGGCAAGAAATACTTTAACGGAAATGACCATGCCACTTGTGATGGCCAGGACATTTTTTGCAGGGATCGGTCCGGTCTGTATCTTTTTCCAGTGTTTACCCTTGAAATAAACAAAGGAACCCGGGCTTACCACTTTTCTATTGTTCATCACAATGGGAAGAAAAAGAGAAATATTTGGGAAGCCCAGGACCGCAGCATTTAATTTATCAAAATAGTACTCAGGAAATTCAGAATCCTGATCCAGCAATAAGGCATAATCGTAAGTATTGGAACGCAGGACCTGGTTGTATAATTTCGACAACCATACATTTTCAGGAGTCGAGATGTATTGAAATTGATCAAAGGCTGCTGATAGTGCTGCAACTTCCTGCTGCGGACAAGGTTCAGGACTATTGTCCCAAACTACCAGCTCCAGATCAAACAGTGTTCTATTTTGCAATAACAAATGACTAATTGTTGGAGATGCTGAAATTGTCTTTTTATAAAGCACCACTAAAACAATTAATTTCGGTTTGAGGGACTCCCCCTTGTTCATCATAGCTTTCATCTGTTTTCCGCTTAGTTGTAAATCGCCAGTCTTCGGTCAATCAGTTTCTCATAGGAATTCTCTACGCTCAACGTGTTTCGGGCATTCGTCATCAACCGATGTCCTAAATCTTTACTCTCTAAAATTTTTGCAATAGAAGAACAGAATTCCTGAGGGGTATTTCCAATCAGACAATCATGTCCGTTTTTAAAGCAGAGTCCTTCCACGCCAACTTCGGTAGATACGAATGGGATGCCGGCATTTACGGCCTCAATAATTTTCATTCTGATGCCGCTGCCAATCCGGATCGGAACTATAAAAATGCTGTCTGTTAATTCTTCATACAGTTGCTCTACATATCCCGGGAAGCTTACCGCATCCAACAGTCCGGCATAACTGTCAACCGTAGACTGATGCCATTTACCGATAACAGATAACTTTAAATCCGGATATTTTGATTTCAAAGGCATCCAGCAATTCATCAAAAACCAGTCTACCCCCTCCTTATTGGGGAAATGATCTTCCCCACCCAGGAACACCAGCTTATTCGCAGATGAAAAATCATTTGCTGATTTACCGGCCTTAATCGGAACCGGAGAAGAGACTAAAAGTGGTTTTTTGATATCTTTTTCTAAGATCAGCTTATCCACATCGGAAAGCGTACATACCATATCAAACTTCTCCAGAGCAGACAATTCAAACTTCTTATTCCGCTGATATATCCGGTTTAAAAATCCGGATTTGAAGCTAAAGAGTTCCAGCTCTCTCTTCTCCCGCACAAACCGGAGTTCATGATGTACAAAGATGCGATAAGAACTTCTGGGAATATATTTGGCAAAGGAGATCAGCTGGTGAAATTCTACCTGAACATATTCAAAACTATCTTCCAGTAAGACATTTCTGAAATGGTCAATAAATCCTCTTGGAAATCCGAAGCTTTTCGACCTGAAGAGGGTGGTATTTTGCTGTAGCATTTTGTCCAGATTGGTTTTACAACCAAAGAAAAAGACGCCTTTACCAATTAAGCGGTTAAAAAACTCAGAAAAACGAAATAAGACGGAACCCAGTTTATCGGAAAAAGTTTTCTTCGTGATCAGGTAAGGTTTAAAATTTACATTTTTCCATAATTTTTTCAGCTCCTCAAGATCTTTTTGATCTTCGGGCTTCATTGTAAAAGCAATGGTCACCTTAAACTGATGACGCAATTCATTATTGAATTCAAATTGAGCTATTCTTCCACCAGAATTTAGAGGGAATGGCATATAGGGGGTAACAATCAGTATATTCCTCATTGGTCTCTGTATTTAATTGAAAAAAAAGTGATAAAAAGAAATATTGGCAAAATGGCTGTTGAAAAGGGAGCCCAACCTGTTAGACCATAGATAATGTAAGCGACAAAGAGGCCGACTAAAGTGAGAGACAGCACTTCATTGTGTCCCTCTTTAATTTCTTTTTTTGCTTTAATGATGTTACCAAATAAAAAATAGACCCATAGAAGGATTCCGACAATCCCGATTTCACTCAAGATGATCAAATGAATATTATGTATGGGATTGACCGAAAAGAAGTCGTCCATGGTGACCTGACTTACAATCCCCAGATGTTGTGAGATGTAAGAAAGGTGGGCATTCAGCCCGACACCAATGATTGGAGAGGTTTCGAAAATATGGAATGCCATTAACCAGTGCACCATTCTGTTGTCATACTGATCCGAAGAGTCGCTTTGAAGGAACAATTCACTCAAGGGAGAGTAGGCAATCAGGTAAACCAGCGCCAATACGGTTGGCACTACAAATTTCAAAATATTACCGACGGAAAAGATATTTTTATGGGCATTCTTATCAATGTAGTAGCAGGAAAAAAGCGTAATAATTAAAGCAAGATAAGAGGTCCTGGAATAAGTTAAGAACAATGTCAGGATACAAATCCCTAAACAGATGGCGCTTGCCTTTCTCTTAAAATTATACAAATAGGTAGCGAGAAAAAAGGAAGAAGCAACGACCATAAAAAGGGCCAGCCTTCCCGGGTGATTAAAGAAACCGACCGCCCCGCTCCTGGTATCCAACCGGGTTGCCCAGATTTCTGCGGATTCATGAAACAGCTTTGTCACCGCCGAGATCCCAAGAACAGGAAAACAGATGGCCAGGAAAAACTGGGTATAAGCCAGCCATTTTAATCCATCAAAAAGTCCGTTCACCACATCAGACTTATCCAGAAAACTACTCAGCAATTTGAATAAGAGAATATTTGATAAAAAAAAGATAGTCAACACCCAGGTTCCAGTATAAAAGGAATTATAAGGGTTAAGAAAAGAGATGATCAACAGCACACAAAAGCCATTGCCCCAGTGGTTGAGTTTAAAGGAATAATTTATAAACCTCCTTTTTGCATAGGGCAGCACAGCAACAATCAACCCAATACACAAGGAAATGATATAGATCGGCTGTACGGTGCCTGCAATATCATTCAGCTTTGGCGTATTCAGGGCTTTTCCAAATTCAAAGGGGATACAGAATATAAAAAAGCTGACCCATAAAAATTTAGTATCCTTTTTTTTAGTCTTAAGGATAACCGTTCTGAAAAGATAAATGGAGATTATAATAAATAATAGAATCCCTTTACCCATGGGTATAATTATTACTTGTTTCTAGTTTAACCTTCTGTATGTTCTTTTTAACGCTGTTTTCTATCGCTGCAAAGTTTTTAGTGAAGAGTCTGATCTTCTCTTTTGATTCGCTAAGCTTATCATAATCAATCAGGCAGCTATTCGGATCTACATCGAACAGCTTTACCATTCCCTCGAATTTATTCGCATAGGAAACACCAAACATCGGCTTAGAGAACGTCAGCCCCGAGATGCCTAAATGCATTCTTCCCGTGATGGTAAAATCAACCAGGGAAACATAACCTTTTAGCTCTACCCCATTCCTGATTTGGTCCGTATAAAAGCAATCGACAGATTTAGCCCCAAAGTATTCATTCAGAATACGGCTGAAGGTGCTGTCGCTCGCCTCGTCACAAATCGGCCTGATGTCGTGGTAAAGAAAAACAAAAGCATAATCCCCAACTTCTAAAAAGCCTTCCAGCAATTGCTTAAAGCCCGATAAATAATTCTCAAATCCAATTTTCTTCGCCTGGATTGCATTGGGACAAACGCCGATGATTGACTTCCCTTTTACCTTCGCAGCCGCAACCCACGCTTTGTAATCTTCATAGGTTTTACTTTGATAACTTTCCGGAACATCAGGACAAATAAAAGCGATGTCGTTGGTTAAGATCAACTGTTCTGCGGGAATAAAATCTTTCATTCTCACATAGGATTCCACATCTCTGATTTTTAACCTCACGTCTTTCGCTACCTTAATGAATTTAGCTTTAACCACCGGAAGGATGTTTTTACTCACACTGAATCCGGAAATCTGCGCCTTTACCCCGATGCGGTTTGCCAGCTCAATGACCCTTAACCTATTGATCGAATTATGAACCCGGTAGGTTCCGTCCATGATGTCCGCGCCAATCACGTAGACCAGCGAACAGTTTTTAATCAGGAACAGGAGTTTTAGAAAATTAACCCGGTCGTCAAAGCCATCGATAAATTCTATATTCTTATTGATGGTCTTATAATCTTCCCGAATGATCTTGTATCCGTTTAAGATGCAGACCGGCGTACCATTTGCGAAATTGTTCATGAAACTGGTGATCATAATGTCTTCCCCAAAACCACCATTCAGGTTCGCAGCAGGCAGCACTAAAATTTTGTTTGCCGTCTTATTCGCTTTTATAAAAAGGGAACAAAAAGAGGCCACAGACCAGAAAAACTCAACATATAACCCCTTAAATTGCTGCTTTAAATTGCTCATCACTTAAAAATTAAAATATATATCCTATTACCTCACTTCAACAATATCAGCCAAAGGCTTCCGCTCAGAAATGGCCACCTTGAAATCATCTTTCAGATGTCCTACTGCCAAAAACATGATCGGAACACAGTCGCTATCCATTTGCATCGATGCTTTAAAAGCTTCGTACTGCTTCACTGCATAACTTGTATTCAGACAGCATACCCCCAGCCCTTCGGCATGGAGCGCCAGCACGATCGACATCGCCATCATTCCTCCATCAATAAAAACCTGGTTTCGCTCATAGGCAAAAAACGAAGACAGCTTTCCGGTGATGACGATCAATGAACTAATGTGTTCGCCAAAGCCCCTGTTTCCATTCTGCACATTCAGGAGTCTTTTCTTTAACTCCACATTAGAATGCTCTATCACATAAACCTTCCATGCCTGACGGTTACATACCGACGGCGTATATCTTGCGGTATCAATCGCATTTAAAATCAGCTGTGTATCCACCGGTTCTTCCGAAAAATCCCGGACACTGTGTCTGGATTTAAAGAAACTACTGTAATCAAAATTCAGTGTTTCGGTGATGTCTGTTTTTGGGATAATCTTGGTTCCTCCAGTTTTACCTTGAGCAGATTCGTCACACCTGGCCAACAACTTTTCCAGTTTCCAGGATAAGTCTGCCGGAATCTGGCTATAAGGCTCATCAAAATTTAGATACTCCCTCAGGGTAAAGGCCGTGATAGAGGTAACCGAATCTATCCCATAACAGTTAATGTAGTCTTCCACCACATCGGCCAGAGCGGAAATTCGCGCTGCACCAAATCCCGGACGCGGCTCCAGCAGGGCCAGCCCTTTTTCTATGGCGTGGTATTCTTTTATGATGTACGCCTGCATCATCTCTTTACTCCTCAATTTAAACGACGCAGACTCCCTGTTAAATTTCCGGTAATCATAGACGAAATCTTTGATAATCGACAACTGGGTTTGCTTCGACCGATAAAATCTTTTAGCAGATTTCGGAACGATCTTTTTTAGAATACTTTTCATACTTGGTACAGACTACACGTGATTAAATTGTTTCTTTCGGTTCAGTTTATGAATCAACTGATTCGTTATTTTATGAATGATTTCTTTTTCATCATCACATAAGCCAAAGAGGTAAATGCTGGTCACAAAGACAAAAACACCAGTGATACCTGTAAAGACGAACCTCCATCCGAAATGAACATAGGTCACACTTAAATAACAGGTAAGGATCAGCAGACAAAGCGGAATGACCACTTTAAAAATCACATTAGAAAAATATAGGGAAATGGACAATCCGGCTATATTTCTTAAAAAAAACAGACGTAGGATGCAGGCGATCACCTCAATAAAACAATAGCCTATAAACACGGTATAAACGGGATACCCCAACTTTAACAACAGATAGGCCAGTGGTAATGCCAGCAATAAAACAGAGCCCACTACCGCCTGGTAAACCTTTACTTTTCCCGTTGCCTGTACTGCCGACTGCAAGCCTATCGTCAGCTGATTGATCAAGGTCGCACACAACATTAACGAACAAAAAGATGCGGTATATTCAGGTACATTATTTAACCACAAATGAAGGATTGCTTTCATCTCAAAAATGCAGGGAACCGCAGCAAAAGCAAGCAGGAAGAATCCGAACTTACTTCCAATCATAGAAAGACGGAGCATCTTTTCCCGATTTTCCGCACCTTCACTTTTCATGATCTGTGGATTGATCGCCCGCAAAAGGGTTAAAGAAAAGAAGTTCAACTGTGCCGCCACCTGATTCGCGATGGCATAAGCTGCATTGACTACGGTTCCAAAAAAGACATTCAGCAAAATGGCTAAACCCTGTGCCCTTCCCAGCGCACATAAAGAACCGAATAAGTTCCATCCCGCAAAGGAGGTCAGCTCTTTCATCATTTTTTTATCTACAGAAAAAAGCCCTTCCAGCGTACAGTCTTCATATTTACCAAAGCAATACACCGCATAAAGCAAGAAGCTCGCGATACTTATTCCGGCAGTAAGTAAGCCATAAACAGATAATTTATCCTGGGCCACTACATATAACAGATAAGCAATCGCCAATTTCAACAGCGTCTCCACCACATTCACCACCGCTACCCAGAGCATATTTTCGTGCGCCACCAGGGAGCCCGTAAAAGGAACTGCAACAATGGTAAAAAATACCGTGACCGACATAAAATGATAGATTAGCCTCGCCACCCCGATTCTATCCACCGGAATATTCAGAAAACCATTAAAGAGAAAGAACCCGGAAACTTCAAGCACGACGACAATCAGTATACCAATCCCGATGTGCAGGAGCAGGCTATTGGTAAAAACACGTTTTTGCATGTTCAAATCATTTTTCCCCTGGAAGAAAGAGAGAAACCTTTGCGTAGAGGTGGCCATTGCCGTATTTAAAAAAGACAACATGGCAATCACTCCGGCAACGAGGTTAAAGACCCCATAATCAACCGAACCTAACGCATTTAAGACCAGCCTCGTGGAATACAACGAAATCCCCATTGTTATTAACATCCTGGCGTATAATATGCCCGTGTTGACAACCACCTTATTTGCTGATTTCATTTGAAATTATTTATTTCTTTTAAACAGTTTGCTAAAAAACCCTAACTCTTTACCAGTCACATCGTAATTGCCATAGCTGTATCCATAACCATAACCTTTGGTTGCTTTGATGTCGTTGACTACAATACTTAAACCTTTCATTTTCTGGCTTCCGGACAGGTCATCCACAATATTCAATTGCTGTTTTAACGTATAATTCTGACGCACCAGATACAGACAAACATCTGCGTAGGAAGCCAGCAGCTGGGCATCGGTTACGATCCCTACCGGTGGTGCATCAATGATGATATAGTCAAATTGCTGCTTCAATTCCTGCATCAGCGTTTTTGTTCTTTCGCTCAGTAGCAATTCTGCAGGGTTTGGAGGAATTGGACCTGAACTCACCACAAACAGGTTTTCCTGAATTTTCAATGGCTTCACAATATCATTACTGGTCAATTCCGGAGTGGTCACATAATTGGTAAAACCGATCGGGTTTGAGATCTCCAGCTTGGCAGAAAGACCGGGCTTACGTAAATCCAGTTCCATCAACAGGACTTTCTTACCTGTAAGTGCTAAAATCTGACCAAGGTTGATAGCCACAAATGACTTCCCTTCACCAGACATGCTGCTGGTTAATAAAATCACTTTCTCGTCGCTATTCTTGAAGAAGAAAGAAAGGTTGGTACGCAATGCCCTGAACTGTTCTGATATGGCAGATCTGGAACTATTGGCCACCACCATATTGTCGTTTCCTTCGTCATGACTAATCTCTCCGATAATCGGCACCTGAGTAATTCTGATGATGTCTTCTTTGGTCTGAATCTTATCATTCAATAAGTCTTTCACATACATCAATGCCAATGGAATCACCAGTCCGGCTACCATACCAAATAAATAGACCACCATTCTTTTCGGACTAAAAGGCTTAACTTCAGACTTGGGGGGGTCTATGGTTTTGGAGTTAGCAATATTAGACGTCTTAGAAATGGCGGTCTCTTCACTTTTCTGCATCAGAAAGATATACAGCTCTTGTTTAATCTGTTGTTGTCTGGCCAGGTTTAAATAGTTTCGCTCCACTTTTGGAACATTGCGAACCTGTCCTTCGGCTTTTTTCATCTGACCATTGATCCGGTTTCTGGTGATGAGAAAGCCATCCAGCGTAGTGGAAATATTGGATTCAATATCCGCTCTGGCATTGGCAATTTCTTTGTCCATCAACTGGATTCCCGGATTGGCTTCGGTTACCCCGATCAGGCGTCTTGCCCGCTCCAGGGTTAAGGAATTGTATTTCTCTACTGCCCCGTTAAAAACCAGATCCGCAGGAATGAGTGAGCTTGGCAATACTCTTTTATTCTTGCCCTCGTCTTTCAGGTAGTCCTGTAAACTTTTAAGGATACTGATCTGGGTTTCTATTTTCCCCAGGTCATTTACATATTGTCCGGTGGTCTGTACCAGCAACTTAGACTGTTCAGTCATATCCGCCAGGTTATTTTCCTGCTTAAAATTCTGGATATTTCCTTCCAGGCCGCCCAGCTCTCCACCAATATAAGCCAATCGGTTTTGAATAAATTTCACGGTGCTATCGGCCACCTCATTTTTATCTGTCAGATTCGCCTGAACATATTTTTCGATGAGTTTACTCAGGATGTCTTCCCCTTTTTTAGGGATCGCATGTGTTAGGCTCAAGTCGATGATGGTCACCTGTTTATTTTTAACTTCCACTGTAATGGCATCCATCAATGCAATCACTTTAGAATCCACAGACATGATGTTAAAAGCATATTTCTCCTCTAAAACAGGGACTGCCGTTCCTTTAATGATCTGCACCACCCCAACAAAAGGGATCGTAAAAGAACGGTCCAAAGCGACCAGTGTATCGATGCCATCGGCGCTTACCGCAACCTGATTATTTTTCAGAAAGCTGACTTCCACGTCTGTGGCTTTAATCGTATCCGCACCGGCAACCACTTTTACCTGGTAAGGAGATTCATAGAGTTCTACTTTTTTCAGTGTCCCCTTTCTGTAATAGGTGATGTTGAGGTTCATATCTTTCACCACCTGTTCCATCAGATATCTTGTTTTTAAGATTTCCGCTTCATTATCAACGGTGCTTTTTGTACCTAAAAGCCCCCCTAAATCACCCAGAAGATCACCACCACCAGATAAGCCTGCTCCCTTTTTCTCATCATTCACCAATACCCTGGCAGAAATTTTATAATTGGGCGTTTTGTACCGTACATATAGATTCGCACATGCCAGGCAGACCAATACTGATAAAGCAATCCAATACCAATTTGCAAGGATTCTTGACAAGATTTGCTTTAAATCCAGTCCTTCGATATCCTCATGTGCAGTTTTATATTCTGAAATCGTGTTCTTCATTTAATATTGCATAGATGTTAGCATGATACTATTTGTTAAAGCCTTGAGAACAATACGATCAAGACTGAGAGGGCGGTTCCAATAACGGCGAAAGTTTGTGTTCTTGCCTGATTTAAAGAGGCTGCTTTGCCTTTGTTAGGCTCCACATAGATCACATCATTCTGTTTCAGGTAATAAAAAGGGCTGTTAAAGACCTGGGAGGAATTCAGATCCAGCCTGGCGAATTCCTTCTTGCCATCGATATCTCTGATGAGTAAAATGTTTTCTCTTTTTCCAAAAATGGTGAGGTCGCCCGCCATTCCCAGTGCGTCTAAAACACTTACTTTTTCGTTTGGCAGCACATAAGAAGCGGGTCTGGCAACCTCCCCTAACACGGTCACCTTGAAATTCGCATAGCGAACCTGTACGTTTGGATCTCTGTAAACCACAGATGCCTTGGTTTTTATCAATTCTCTGGCTTCATAGGTGGTTAATCCAGCCACTTTAACCTTTCCTACGACAGAAATATCAATCTCCCCGTTTTTATCGACCAGGAAACCACTTGCTGAGGAAAGTCCTGCCGGATTAGCAGACTGAATTGCGGCAGTTACACTCTGACTTGCCAGCTGATTCACTGGCATCGATGTCGCTGCATCAATAGTTACAATAGAAATTGATAGAATATCATCCGAATGAATGGTCAATTCTTTAAATTCACCTGTTTTAGCGAACAAAGACCTGCCGTCTGCATCAATATCCTGAAAATAAGGAACTTTTTTAGTGACAGAACAGGAACTTAACAGAAAAACAGAGAAAATAATTAAAAAATTCAGGTATTTTTTTGTTAACATTAATTTAATCATAGTAATTTCGTTCTAAAAAAACCGCCTAACCAGCAGAATTCCGTAAAAGCAAAACTAATTGATTTAAATTTCAGTACACCTAGCCAGAAATGGGTATTTAATTAAAAAAACAGCTCCTTGTTCTTAAAATCAACATGACCAATTTTATTAAAAAGGCGTCCGGTTTGTATTTCCTGCGTCAATACCTGCAAATGTTTGTCGTGATGCAAGTCAGTACCTGCCAGGTCATAGTAGTTCTTTTGAAGCAGATATTCGGATAGTTTCTTCACCTCTTTTCCATAATATCCACATACCGACAAGAGGTTAAGCTGGAACAATACGCCCATTTCCTTGAAGCGGTGAAAGCGCTGATGCCGCTCGAAATAAAAGTTATACCGCTCGGGATGGGCAAGAATTACCACATATCCCTTCACCTGCAGGTTAAAGATCACCTGTTCAATATTCGGCATTTCAGAAAGGTAAGACATTTCGATGAGCACATGTTTCTTTGGGAGTGACACCAAATCATTTGAAACCTTAAACGTATCATTGATCATGTACTCCGCTCCTGCCCCTATCTCCACCTGGACCTGAGCAGCTTTCAAGGCCAGACGCGTACTGTCTAATGCTGCCTGTATCGTATCCGGCGTATTGGGATAGAGTTCAGAAAAAATATGAGGGGTACAGAGCAACTTTTGGAAGCCGAGTTCATGCAACTTTTTTATAAAACCAACAGATTGTAGCGTATCCGTTGCCCCGTCATCAATACCGGGCAATAAATGGGAATGCATATCCACTCCTAACCACTCCATATGGTCGACGTGCGCTCTTTTCTTAAAAAAGGAAAACATGATAAGATTTTTAAAGGATTTTGTAACCGGCTAATTTTGCTTTAACAAAAATACAATTGCGACAGTTTACATGCGCTATATTTTAAAATTTTATCCTATGATTAACGAAATATACCCAATTATAGGGATCAACAACTGTAACCTTCCTGATACAATTGAGCTGCATTGGCCATAAAATTTCCTTCGTTAAGTATAGAACGTCGGAAATACGGATGTAGTTTATTCCGTTTAAAAATATCTTAATTAAATAATAATTTACCATATTTAACAGCACATTAACAGTCTGATTATTTTAACGCTCCAATTCATTTAAACATGAGTCACTTCATGCCCAACATCAAGCATATCTTACACGTTATGCTTGAAAACCGACCCTTTGAAAACCTTTCTGGCTGGTTGTATCAAGAAGAAGAGAAAAATCAGTTGAGGCCTAAAAGAAAAAAGGGGCTGAACTGCCTGTAGGGAGTGATAAGGAGTTATGAATTGACCAGGGACTTGCCCATCTTTTTATTTAATCTCGCTTTTGCCTGTCGCACACTCGCTGGTTCTATATTCAGTAACGCAGCAATTTCTTTAGTAGACAGCTTGATGTGAAAATAGGCATATAGCCTCATTTCATTATTGGTCAGATTGGGATGCAGCACTCCAATCTTTTCAAAAAAGTCCGGATGTACCTGTTCAAAATGCAGTTTAAATTTATCCCATTCAGAATCAAGGTACCGGTTGTCGTTTAAAGCGCTTTCTATGCTTTTTAAAACCGGGTGTTTCGCATTAGGGTAAAGCTGGCCAATGTCCTTGATCTGGTATCTCAGGTCTGCAAGTAATTTGTTTTTTTGATGAATATACAAGCTATTACCTACCAATTCACGTTCGTTGGCTTCCAGTTTTTGCTGTAGCACATCGTTTCTGTTTTTTTCCTCCTCAATGTTGGTAATGATCAATTGATTTTCCTGCTCGATCAACCGGCTTTTATGTCTTGAAGATGCAATATCTGTTTCGAGTTTTTCAGCTTCCCGTTCTTTTAATTTCAGTTCTTCATTAACCAACCTCAGCCTTGCAACCAGTGCGACAGCAAAAGTAAGGATCTGCGACAGGATCGCTAATTCCGGCAGAATAGAAGCATTATTCGTATAAGTAGGCGCAGAATTGACAATGAAATATATAGCAATTCCTCCAGCCAAAACCATGGGAATGGTATTGGCGAGTAAAAAATATTTTGCCGCTCTTATTTTTCTCCGATAAGCAGTCACACTGGCTAAAAAGATGGCTCCTACAATAAACAGAACGAAGATATTATCGTAGAACAAAGTATGGCTATCCAGGTAGTACAATCCGGAAATGGTAACGACGGCAGGAATGAGTGCAAATGCAACATAAGCATACAACAAATATTTGAGTAACCTGTCGTATGTTGGCAACAGCACTTTAGTATTCAGGTAAGCTCTGCTCAGCTGAATGAGTCCAGATAAAATCAGGGTAACACCGAGGTGTAAAAAGAAAGTGTTCAGACTATAATAATAAATCGAGCCATCTGCATTCAGGCGCATATTGTATAGCGAAAACGGAAGCAACAGGTTAAAAAAATGCTTAAATGAGGTAATAAAGAAGATGGCTCCGACCTGCATCAACAATCCATATATGTAGATCTTGTCCTTTAAATGAAAATAGATGTAGAGATTATAGCAGGAAAAGCTAAGCAGTACCACAATACAAATGAGCCAGGAAAGCCAGATGAGTTGCTCCTGGCCAGCAAAGGAAATTTCTTTATTTAACAGAATTCCGGGCTTTAAGGCATAGCCATAAGTCTTTAGTTCAGCAACGCTTACCTTAAAATAGAGTGTATTTTTTGTTTGGCCCTGCAACATCAGGGGTATGATCCCTCTTTCTCTCTGCCCGTCTGTTACCGCCGGCCCGCCTGTACGGCTTAACCATCTTTTCTGGTTGCTGTCAAAGAAGTACAAAGAATAGTTAAGTGGTAGTGAAAGGGAGATGCGGTAGCTTTCGTTATTCGGATAGGGATTATCGATAGGAATTCTTATCCAGTAATAATCTGCCTGTGAAGTATTTAAATGAGCATTTTTTATAAAAGGAAGCGTGTGATCTGTGAGAATTTTGTTCAGATCATACTGCCGGTCCGGTAAAACTTCATAATTTTTGATCCGCAAGACTGCGTCGTTTGTTAAAACCTGAACATCCTGTGCATTCAATGCAAAAGAGATACAGCACAATAAACAGCATAAATACTTTTTGAAAGAAGAGGGCATTATTACTCGGCTGAAGGATTTTAATGCTAAAGTTAAGCCTTTGTATTAAAAAAACAGAAAACATTTATTGCAAGTTTAAGTTTAGCAGTTTTCATTAATCTCTACAATCTATATTCTGATGTTACTTTTAGTTGCTGGTAACTATAAGCATGATCAGCATCAATTTCTGCGAGTTCGTCGTAGTACTTATTTGCCTTTTCTTTGTAACTATTGAACTCCTTGCTGCGTGCCGCAATCTGTTTACTATTAAACATCCAGGATTCGTCCCCTGTATACCGATAAGCAAGATTTTTATAAATCTGTGCACGCAAGACCTTCAATCTAAAATCCTTCATATTTAAAGAAACTGCGCTTTCAGCCATGTTTCTGGCTAGAACAAGATTCTCTAAAGCCCCTTGCTGTCTTTGATAAGGTTTAGCTAAGACATCGTTTGAAAATAAGTGAATTACAGCACGATAAAACAGGCTTGTCGTGTCTTTGGGGTTTAGCTTTAAGTTTTTGTCTAAGCTGTCCGTCAAAGCAGCATATTTTTTCACTGAGAACGCCCCCAATGTACCATCATCGTTAAAAATCTGGCCAAATACAATTTTGACCGGCAATTGAGCGCTTGCACTATTGCAAAACAAAAATAGGATAAGAGAGAAAAATAATGCATTTTTCATAGAAATAATATTTTACATTAAGGAATTAAATTTCTTAAATCAAATATACTTTAATTTTATTAATAATAACACTACTCATTCGACAGTTCAGGGATCGTGAAATAGAAGGTAGCCCCATTACCTTCTTCACTTTCCACCCATAATGTTCCCCCGTGTTTCAATACAAAGTCATAACACAGACTCAAACCAAGCCCCGTTCCTTTTTCTCCTGAAGTACCATAGGTCGTATAATTAGAATTTTTGTTAAACAGTTCATTCAGTTTATCACTTGGAATTCCCAGTCCGGTATCTTTAACTGAAAATATCACTCCATTGTCAGTCCCCAGTGCTTTAATCGTCACTGTTCCTCCGGGATTAGTGAATTTGATGGCATTAGAAAGTAAGTTCCGGACAATTGTTTCCAGCATTCCTATATCTGCATAAACCAAAAGATCTCCCTTTAAGTACTCCACAATTTCTATTTGTTTTTTTAAGGCCATCGGAGAAACAGTCTGAATACTTTTACGAATTAATTCTCTGAGATTTTTAATCTCAATAGGGTTAAAGCTCACTGCATTAAACTGCGACCTCGCCCAGGTCAGCAGGTCTTCCAGAAGTATATTGGCGTTGGACAGCTCTGTTTTCATCAAAGAAAGATACGTATGCACCTCCTCTGCAGAACTGGATTCAAAATCATTAAGTGTCAGGTCTAACAGCTGTAAACTCCCCGATATCGGGTTTCTGAGGTCATGACCTATAATAGAAAAAAGCTTATTTTTCTGTTCATTTGATGCAGTGAGCTCTGTATTTAAGGCCAGAAGTGCATTCTCCTGAAACTTCCTTGTGGTGACATCTCTCATGCTCCCCTCTGTGCCAACGATCTGCCCTTTTTCAATAATCAATCTGGCATTCACAGAGGCATAACGCAGCTCTTCATTTTTGGTCTTTAACCTCACTTCAAAATCAATCACAAAACCGTGAATGCGAACCTGATCAATGATGCGCTCCCTATCTTGCTGGTAGTAATAGAACATATCCACCGGCATACCAATGATCTCGGTACGCGAATAGCCGGAGTGCTTTTCAATGGAGGGACTGATCTCTGTCACGATTCCTTCCTGGTCGGTCTGATAAAATACATCCTGCACATTCTCAAAAATAGTCCGGTATTTTTTTTCACTCAAGACCAGGTCATTTTCAATTTCTTTTCTTTTGGTGATGTCTTCAATTTGAGAAACATAATGAAGCGGCATCCCCGAGCTGTCGTAAAGCATCGTCGCAGCAATAATTACCCATATTGGTTTTCCATTTTTATGGATATATCGTTTTTCATACTTTACTTCTCCAATTCTACCGGCGGCCAGGTCTTCCAGAATTTCCAGACTCACTTCAAGGTCTTCAGTATGCGTAAGGTCACTAATCGTCAGCTCCTTCATTTCTTCTTCCGTATACCCCAGAATAAGACATAAGCTCTTATTTACCCTTTTCCATTTTCCTTCAGGACTGATCAGCGCCATTCCAATTAAAGAATGCTCAAAAGCCTGTTTAAACTGAGTTTCGCTCTGATACAGCTCTTCCTCGAGCAGCATACTTTTAGTGATATTGAAAGCAACAGCACCGACCATATCTCCTTCGGACCCCAGCCCATGAAAAGGAAATTTATAGGTTTTATAATACTGAGGATGTCCGTTTTTATCCCTCACTGTCTGAAGAAACTCCTTATTTTTTCCAGATTGCAGGATATCAATATTATTTAGCACTGCCGTATGTGCCACATCCAGTCCAAAAATCTCTTCCAGGCTTTTACCAATTACCTCTGCAGGTAAATGAAGCGTGTCAAAAAAACATTTATTGGCATATTTTAAGGTATGGTTACTATTGGTAATCCAGCATAAACCCGGCAGTTCATCCATGAACAGCTGGAACCGCTTTTCATTCCTCACAATGTGGGTTTCCCTGGTAATGTCTTCATTATACATCATCATGCCACCGATATTCCCTTCCTCATCCAGCCAATGCTTCAGCTCCCATTTTAACCAGATTACCGTGCCATCCATCCGTTCAAACCGATCCTCCCCAGATTGATCATCTGTTCCTTTCAGGCAAGCCGCATGAATTTCTTTCCAGCCCTCTTCAATTTCCGGAAACACTTCATAATGCGATATCCCAATCAGTTCTTTATCGTGGAGGTCATACATGCTGATCCATTTTTCTGAAACGGCCAGATACCTCATTTCGGCATCTACAATAGCCATCGGAACCGGGGTCAAAGCAATAATGTTTTTAAAAGATTTAGAAATGATAGTCATTGATTTTTCAATATTATTTAGTTACTATATGCGGTTAATCTGCGTTGTAGTTGCCGGTATGGTTCGTGATATCGATAATTATTTCATCCAGTTCAACCGCGGATTTAGATAAATATTCCAGTAAAACCTGAGTTTCCTTATTCGGATCTGAATTTGCAAGAAGTTCCACCAACGACATGATCCTGGTCAATGGAACCCGAACCTTATGGGATTGCAGCCAGGCGATATTTCTCATTTTTTTATTCTGCTCTTCTATGGCTTTCACATAAGCCCGGGTCTCTGTAATGTCTCTTCTGATAGAAATCCAGTGTGTAATCTCCCCCAAGCTATTGCTAACCGGTGAAATATTAATACTGACATCATATAACCTGCCTTCTTTCGTATAATTGCTGAGCTCAATATTGCAGGGTTCCTTCTTTTTAATCGCCTGATGGATTTTTTCCAAACCTTGCTGATCATGATCAGCACCATGAAAAATATCGGGGCGGGCACCAATCAATTCTGCTCTTGAATAACCTGACATTTCAATCAAAGCATCATTTACATATACAATAGAGGGTCCGGCATCACAATTGGCATCCGTAATCAAAACTCCATCAGTGGTATTAATGATGACAGATTCGAGCAATTTTGACCAGTGCTCTTCTTCCATCTGTCTGGTGATGTCCTGCATTGCTCCAATCATCCGATAGGCGACACCGTTTTCGTCCAGGCCGATGTATCCCCTATCCTGTATATATCTATAACTCCCATCGCCACAAAAGAAACGATACTTGTCTTCCCAGCTTTTCCCCCCATCGATTAAACTTTTGTCAAATCCAGCCAATACCCGTTGCCGGTCTTCGGGATGAACCCGATCCCGCCACCAGTCAATATCTGTTGTATTGTCCATGATTTGGTATTTCAAAACACCATTGATTCCCTGATTCCAACTGACCACCTTTGTAGTCAGATCATAGTCCCAAACCACATCACTGGTAGCTTTGGATACAATATCATAGCGTTCCACATTCTCTAAAACCTCTTTTTGATGTGCTATTCTTTCTGTAATATCATGACTCAATACCAGTCTGGCAAGCGTCCCTTTAAATTCCATCTGATTACTCTCTATTTCAACATGGATCAACTGTCCGTTCTTTTTAACATGCCTCAGGGGATTTTTATTTTTAACAAAAGGGACATCCTCAGGAGCCAACAGATCAGTAACAGTCATTGCTAAAAACTCATCTTTGGAAAAACCATAATGTACTACAGCAGCAGTATTTACGTCAAGAAAACAGAGCGTACTGACGTCAAAAACCCACATTGGTAATGGGGATTTTTCAAATAAGTTATAATAACTATTATTTTCCATTGTTTAGCTTATACTCTTCTGATCCTGTTTAAAGAAATGTAGCATTATTTAAACACTAAAAATAATTTTATACGTCTGAATTTTAGATTTTTTTTTACCGCTCAAAAACAAGAACTGCTTTCCTGGTACGCTGTGTTTAGCTCTTTCATGATTTTCAATAGGTTAGGTTGTGATGATACAAATACACAACACCTGAAAAGCAGATTAGTTTAATGATCATCAAAAATATCAGTTTCAGTATCCGGCTTAGTTAGGCATGGGAAGCGATTTGCATTACTTATTTGCAGCAAATCTATCAAATGGTTCAGACTTAAAATTTGTGCTGAAGTTTAAGGAAAAGATCAAAAAAAGCGTGCTCAAAAACCGCCTTAAATAGGCAGGTATTGTTTGGCCTTTAACGGCACTTACGGCTCCGCTTTACGGGTTAATTTCAGACGTGATTCTTCCAGCGGCTGTATTTGCCGTTGCTTTTACCTGTATTTTGGTAAGTCTGAACTTTGAATACGCAGTGCTCGCGGAAAGAAATAGTTAAGGTGTTATTCCTGTTGCCTTTCAAAAAAGGAAGCTACGGCGTAACCCGTTATTTCGCCAATACAGGATTAACCGTTTTTTAAGAATGATACTCATGATCCACAATCTGCTCACTTAGTTTTCGTCCTTCTAATGCTAAACCAATATTGGCTAAGAAGCCCGGGGCTACGTGATGGTCATCTGCAGAACGCCAGGCGCCGGATTTGGCAACGATAAAAAAACTAGCGCCATTTGGATATCTGATTCTCATTCCGTGCAACCCTTTATAGTTCTCGGTTTTTGCATCCAGTCGCAACAATGCGCCTGTGCCGGGTTCTTTTACTTCAATTTGCATAATAACTCAGTTAGGAACTGGTTAAACAAGATCGGTCAGGAAAATGTTTTTCATAATTAAATTTGTGACAAACATTTTATTTCCATTGTTCTGTTCTGCAACTATTGAACTGTTCGCTTAAAGATTAGTTTTCCGGATCTGTCTTTTCCGGAGTATGAAGGTAAATATCTTGCTGAGGGAATGGCATCACAATACCATTGGTCTTAAAAGCGTCCACAATGGCCATGATCAGGTCGCTTCTGGTGGCAGCAATATCGGCGATATGTTTTGTCCAAAAGTAGATACGCAAATCAATAGCGCTATTGCTGAACTGTTCAAATTGAACCACCGGGCCAGGGTTCTTATTGATCCGCTGATCACTGTCTAAAATACCGATCAGGATTTGTCTGCATTTTTCCAGGTCCGAATCATAAGCAATGCCAATCATAATGGACATTCGTTTTCGGTTTCCACCAAGAGACCAATTGATCAAATGAGAATTTAGTAAATCGCCGTTGGGCATCACGACATCCGCTCCATCCCAATTAGAAACTACACTGCTTCGAAATCCAATGGATTTCATCTTTCCTCCCTGGCCTCCAATCTCAACAATATCCCCTACGTTCACTGGTTTTTCAAATGCAATGATCAGCCCACTCACCAGGTTGTTCACTAATGTTTGCAAGCCAAAACCAATCCCTACGCCCAATGCTCCTAAAACAATAGTGATCCGGTCTACCGGGATTCCCGCAGCTGCAATGGCTAAAAACAACCCAATGCAGAGAATGGAAATACGAACGAGCAGCAGCCAACTGCCTATACCCTGCCGCTCCTGCTGGTCGTCTTTACCGGAAACCAAATGCCTATCAGACGCAAAAAAGGAAACAATTTTCGATACAATTACCGAAATAAGCATAATGGCAAGAAACAGAACCAGGTTATAAATACTAAAAGTATAACCACCAAGGGTTCGGTCCTGACTGAAAAAATTCTGAAGTGGTGTAGAGAGGTAGTTAAATGCAGGGAAATTTCGACCAAACAATACCATCCAGCCAATTACAAGCAATACATAAAATAGCATCGGGGCTTTTTTACCCACCCGCTCAAAGTTGAGGTAAAAGAGTTTCCGGTCTTGTCCGGAATACACGTTAAAAGCCAGAAACAAACCTTCGTTGATCAGACGTACCGTCCAAAGAAAAACAATAGCAATCACCACATTCAGGAAACCACTAATAAACAATGTTTTTGCGAGGTTATGCCGCCCAAACACATTTGCAAGTATGGCCGCGAATTCCAGTAAAACCATAAAAGTGATGGACCAGATGATCCACTTTTCTCTCAGCTCTTCCCGGCGGCCTTTGATTAATGTGATCAATCCTGCTACAAACCCAAGTATCGAAATCATCAGCATAAACCAACGTTCAATTCTCGATGCCTGTAATACCAGATTAACAATTGCAGCGATGATAAAAAGCACGACCATTATCAGCCATACCCGCATCCAGTATTTATTCACATATTTATTAAAAATGATGGTCAGGGAAATGCAGGATGCCACCCAGAAAATCACATTTAATATAAAAGGAGGTGATATAAAAAAGAACTGAAACAAGCTAACCACGATCAATATTGCCGACAATGCCGGATACCGGAGTACCAGCTGACCGTCGAAATCAGGTTTCAGCAATTTGTTTTCGATATAAATATTCTTGAGTGACCGCAAATAGACAAAAGAAGTGACGATCAATAAAACCAACATGATTAACTTACCCGTATTATTTTCCGCATAAAAGCTGAGTGTCAGCAATCCTTTCGTTTTTGAAAATTCCAGTATTTCTCCAAATGGACGATAATAAGCAGGCGGAGCCCAAATGTTATCAAATTCCCTTTTGTAGGTATGCTTAGCCATATCTTTCTGATAAGACTCTATTTCATCTAAACTGCTTTGCAGCTTAAAAACGGTCATATTGACCTGATTAAGTAAGGTTTGAATGTTATTGCTGGCCTGTTTAAGCGCAGAATCTACAGGAGTTGTTTCGTAGGCCACCACCCGAATTTTCTGCAGGTACTTCATCAGTGTGGTCGAATCTTTTGGAAACTTAAATAAGGCAGGTACGCTCAATAAGGAATCCAGTTGGTAGCGAAAATTGTTCAGGTCCTGTTGCCGGGTATCCAACACTACTTTTCTCGCGTTTGCGATATTGAGCAGCTCGGCCAATATCTTGGAGGTCGTTGTTAAATTCCGGAAAGTTTGTGCAGAGCCGGTATTCGTAAAAACACCATCACCTGCAATGACAAAATCCCGCTCTATCTCCTTCAACTCCTGCTTAGGTCCTGCCGTATCGAGATTACGTTTGAGGTAAATCTTTGCCTTTTGCATCGTGCGCTTGATCTCATCAAATGTTTTGATCTGGCCAATAGCTGCTTTATCCGCGTCAAATTCTTCCGCACTCTTTTTCGAAGACACCTTTGCAAAAGCATGTATTCTTGCTACAAAATCCTGTTTCAAGCTGTCTTTTACCTGATCTTGTTTTAGCGTATCTTTCTTTTGAGCATGTAGGTTGAGACCACCAAACATACAAACGCAAAATAAAAGAAAGCTGCTTATCTTTTTCAGGATCATAGTTTGACTAAGAATTGATAATCAATATTACGGAAAAAGCAGCAATATTTTCCCCTGTAGCATCCAATAAGCTATTGCAACAATTTATTATATCTGGTATATAAACTCATGAGCTATAAAAAGAATTTACACACTTATCATCGTGATATTGGAGAAGACCTTTTTATTGGATCAGCATTTTCACCGCGAGCATGTGTTTACAAATGCCTCGTTTTCCCTGGTATGCCGTAAACCATTCACAGGTACAGCGGTCTCCCTGGTGGTCCATCACGACTTTATGCTGCACACCTGTCCCCTTTACGTTTGCTTCCACATATCCTGCTTCATTTCTTAAAATCTGAACCTCCTCATTATCCACCAGCTTTTTTGCATTTTTTAACCTCGGGTTTAAGCTCAGGATGCGCTGCGTTTTAAATGGCAATTGCCTGTAAAAATGGCTCCGTCCCATCAGATCATATCCCAACAGGCCGATGGAAGATAAACTTGAGGTCAGCTGGTCCATTGTTCCAAAATCGATATCGTGTTCTATAGACAGCAAAGTAGGGTCAAAAGTCTCATTGGATTTCAGTAAACTATTCAGTCCATATACCCATTCTACCGGCACATTTTCTGTCATATGTTCCAAAGCCTTCCCTTCTCCCGAAAATCCCCTATAGGCATCCGGAGAAAAAGCCATCAGCAATTGCATTTTACCAAACTCGCATACGATGGCACAGGTTTGTTTATCCGCAGATTCGTAAACAAAAATCTTTTCCGATATCGCCAAAACCCCATCCAGCAAGCGCAGCCTGTGTATGCCGCCAATGCGTACTCCATCGGCAGTCATCAATGTAGAGAACATAAACTTACCCGCCCGTTTTGTGATAAAGAAATCGCCTTTTACACTTCCCTTTGGTAAGGTTTGAAAAAGCTGTATCGTCTGGATCTTATTCAACTCAAACTTCAGATCCATATCCGCCAGGTATAACTGCACACTCGTTAATCCCTTAATCCAGCGCATAGGCAGGGTGACTTTCTTCTCCGTTACTTTCGTCTTACTCGTCATCACCTGTACATCCTGTTGACCCACTGCTAATGTTACCTTTTCGTTTTTTTGAATGCTGTTCAAGGCATTCAGCATGGGGTCATTAAAATCGACATTGGTCGTACCGTTGGCAATAAATTCGCCATCTATAGATTCCGGTTTCATGTCCAGCCTTACATAAACCCCATTGCAAGACGAGAAGCCTTCAAACCGGATTCGTTCTGTCCCCGCCGAAACAATCGGGTCCCGTAAACTTGGCGGTGTAGGTCCAAAACTGGATCGAACTACCTTAGCAATCGTACTCCAGCATTTTGCCGTCACATAAGGATCGGTTAGTGTACCCCAAAAAAAGCAAGGAATATTATTTACGGCCTCGATTTCTGTTTGATGTGCCAAAACAAGGCTATTTACTCCTTTTTCTTTTGTATAAGTGGAAACACCGCTATACTGATATTGTAAATCTGTCATTCTCGTCTATTTTAAAATTTGCTTTACCAAGGCTTTCAATGCCGCATTGTCTTTCAGTTTATCAAACAAAGTAACTGCATCTGCCGAAGGCTTTTCTTTTGTTTTATAAAGAACATCCACATAATGTTCCACTATCTTTTTAAAGTTAACCGGCAGCTTTTCCTCCACCTCCATCCCTTTAAAGATCCCTTCCATCAACTGTAAAAATGCAGAATTGTGTAATGGAGAGATGTCTTTCAGCATACTTATACTTTCTACCAATCTTAAAAAAGGTCCATATTTATTATTAGACAGGTAAGCCAGCTTTTCGGACAGCAAGGCAAGATCAATGGCGCGCATTTCAACAAGGTTAATCAGTACTTCAGCAGACATCAGACGGATATCTTTTTTCTCCTGAAAAAACGTACATGCAAATACAAGCATGGTCAGATCAGAAAATACAAATCCTGACCGGTTCACTAAAGTTAAAAAGCCCTTCAATTCCCGTCCTCCATTACTGGAAATGGTGCAGGAAGAACGCAATAAAAAATAGGCCAATGCAGCCGAATTTTGCGGCATCAGACTATCCCAGTAATAGACATTTCCCTCAACATCCATCATGTATTCCCAACGGTTTTTTCTACCAAACAGGTCTAAACCATATAGAAAATAATCCGGCATATTTTTATATCCCGGAATATGGAAAGTCAGCTCATACCAGGAAGGAGAACGTTCATTTTGTTTCGTCCGATAATTCATAAATTCATTCCAACGCTCTTCAAAGGAAATGACCGGGCTAAATGGAGAAACTACGAATGGAATCTCCTTCAGATACGTTTCTTCAAACTCCGGAAAGGTATCATCAGGATAATAGGTTCTGGCTGCTACCGCCCATATTGCTTTGAGCTGATCATCAGTGGTCACATTTATTTTAGACAACAGCTTAGTCAAGACTGAACCATTCTTAAAGGTCATCTCTTTGGTTTTCCCCAAACAAAATGCCATTAGACCTTTTAATTCAGGATTCAATTGCTCTAATAAAGGCATCGCCTCTTCTACATTTTCCCGTGGCATCCTGCTAATGGCAATGCTCAGGTCCAGCTTGTTAATTTCGGCTCCTTCTTGTTGGTAAGCAATCAGTCTTTCCAATAAAACTTTAGGTGCCACCCAATGCGGAAGGTGCGAAGGAAACGACAACATCGGTAAAGGTTTCTCTGCAGTCATCCTATTTTGCACGGCATGCAGAAGGGGTCTGATTAACAATAAGGTTTTTATCGATTGATAAGGCCGGTCTTCAATTTTAAAAACCCTATCGTAATCTTCAATCTTCTGCTGCAGGAAAGCACTGACGTAATTTTTGTAGACACTTTCAAAATATTTCTTTTGCAACTGTTTTCCATAAGGCTGTAGCTGCTCTGAATAATCTTTTGGAAATAAATGTCTTTGAGTAATAAAGGTGTTTAGCAAAATCTCTCCATCTGCGATTTCATCAGAAGCAATAAACTTCCCAAATAAAAACACAATATCGTTCCAGTCCTTGGGCAGCTCTATCTCCTGCAACAATACCTTTTCCTTTTTAGGCTCATAATGATAGACTTCTCTTTCTTCCGAACCCGCCCCGACCGTCTCTTCAGTTAGCAACGAACTTAGGCTCGTTCTTACACTCCCCTGCATCAAGGCAGTATAAGAAGATAGCTTTTCGCTCAACTCAGCATTCTTTTCATCCGCTATTTTCAAGAGCAGTTTAGTTGCCCTTTCCTGCAAGTTCAAATCCGGCACCACATAAACATCGGCTAATAATGCCGTGATTCTTTTATTGAATTTAGGATACTGTTTATTCAGTTTCTCTAAAATTGGAAAAGCACTTTTAATCGCCGTCTTATTGTCGCTCGCCATCATGACTGGCTCCAGCCAATCCAGAAAAGAACTCACACTGAACCCCTTATCTTCATATATTTTCTTCACCAGGTCCATCGCAAAATTCACTACAGGTGCATACGCATACTGCAGCGCCGCAAAAATATTTTCCTGATAAGGCAGCAGTTCATCTGCGGTAGGATTTAAATCCGTCAGCCTTTTGCGGAAAAAAGATTTGAGGGTATTGTTCCAGTCCTTGGTCTGGATTAGGATGATCTGCTCTATATAATAACTCCGGTCTAGTTTACCAGCTGCCAATAAAGAATTGAAAATGATTTCCCAGGTCCGGTGTGCATCATAAGCCTCCGTATCGTTCTCTCTGAAATACCCATCCTGAAGTTCTGTTTGATAATTGAACAGCTCCGGCACATCACGTTCGTAAGCCAACTGGTCATTTAGTACAAAACTGATAAACTCCCTTGCTTTGATTTTCGCAGCCCATTCACTAAAAGATCCAAGACTTAATGCGTACAGTTCAGGCTCATAGCTGATCAGAGACTGACCTTCCATAAAACGCAATGCCTTATAGTCGAACCTTCTCCAACTGTCTTTTTTTGCCTTATCCAATAAAAAGCCAGCGATCCAGTCCGGCTTTGCCCACTGTAGCACCTCTAAAATCATGGGTTCTTCCACTCTTTTCAATAGCTCAACAGCCTGATCCCATGAAGTAATATCCGTCTTATTGAACAGCGCAATGGCACTCAGGGTAATGATATCAAATTGTCTTTGCTCGCCCCTGGTTCCCCATTGAGAATTGTCTCTTCTATACTGACGCTCATTGGTCAGGTCTACGAAATCCATCCAATACCGCCTGGCTTTCCTGATGTGCTTTTTTAAAGCCTCCAGGTTTCCTTTGGCATTGTCCTTCAAAAAAGGCAACAGTGTTTTTATATCTTTAGATAAAATAATAGCGTCATAAGCATTCAGTACCTCCTGTATATTCGTCCCGGAGCTTTTCGCAGATTTGGAGGCAGGATTACTAATTAACACTTCTCCATCCTCCGAATACCCTTTCTTTACTTTTTCATTTAGTAATTTTTCCGCTGCTTTTAAGCACTCCTCATTACTGCTAAATGATTTTGTTTGAGCGGTTCCGCTTGTCCCGTTTCTTCCATAAACAACCGTGTAAGCAGCTTCTGTAACCTCAATCTGCCAGAATTTATCAGACGTACCATCAATATATTTAAGGTGTTTTTTCATGCCTTTTCTCTATAGCTATTTGTTAAGAAATCCGTAATTTTCTACGCCGAATTTCCTTTACATTAATCCTTGAAGTAAAAATTTCATCATATTGATGAATATTTGCCTAAAGATGCAATTAAGCTATTATTTTAAAAAAAACCAACTTCGATTTTACATTCAGAATAATAACCTCAGGACTTAACCTCTTCTTAATACGAAGACCCTACATTTGGCCCCAGATCGTGCTTTACACCAGAGTTCTAAACGAAGATATTTTTATGAGCAGTTTATTTATCGGCGACATTCAAGAGGATACCCTGGTTTTTGACCGTATATACGACCAGTATCATCAAGTCATCTATGCCAACATCTTCAAACTCATAAAATCTGAAGCCATCGCCGAAGATATTTTACAAGATGTCTTTTTCTCCCTCTGGGAAAACAGAATGAAAATCGACATACAGAAATCAGTAAGCGGCTGGTTGTTTATTGTGAGTTATAACAAATCACTGAGCATACTTAGAAAAAAAGTTAAAGAAGCCGTAGATTATATAGAAAACTATGACGCTTACGATGACATTTCTGAAGAAATCTTTCTGAACGAGGCCGTCTATGAGTCGCAGTTAAAAATTCTGGAAGAAGCAGTAATTGCCTTACCCCCTCAACGGCAAAAAGTATTCAGGCTTTGTCATTTTGAAGGAAAATCACAGGAAGAGGTGGCAAAAATCCTCGGTCTCTCTACCGCATCTGTCAAGGATTACCTTAAACATTCAAAAAGATTCATCAGGGAATATGTGCTTTCAAAAACTCATTTAAACCAAGCCATAGGCCTCGCTGTAATTTTAACACTTTATTAATAATTCCATAACACCTGCAGGCACCCCCAAAATAAAGATCCCGCGTATTTATATCAGATGGCAGATATAAAGGACACTATAGAAAAATTTTGGAAAGCAGAGCTGGATCAGCAAGGCATCAATAACCTGAATACATCACTTTCAGAAAAAGAGCCTGAGCTTCAGCAACAGCTAAAAACAGATTATGAAGCCATGCTGACTTCAGGAATCGTCTCCCAAAAAATCGATCCTGCATCCTCCTTCAGGATTCTAAAAGCACTTCAATTGAAGATCAACCCTAAAGAGACACCTAAGTTCCGTCTTCGTCCGCTCTTAAAATGGGCTGCCTGTTTATTATTGATTGCTTTTGCTGCCATTTTTGCGATGTACCGTCATCAGCAAGTTCAGCCTGAATTAAAACCTGTGCTGAGTCTCCGCAAACAGGTGGAAGGAAAATATTATGCGAACCATCAGCAAAAGGATATCCGGATTGTCCTTCCAGATGGCTCCATCGTTCTACTTTCTCCAAACAGCAGCATGCAGCATGCTGCGGATTACGGAACAAAAACCAGAAAAATCCAGCTCGATGGAAAAGCAGATTTTAAAGTCGCCAAAGATCCGTCCCATCCTTTTTCAGTCTATGCAGGTCAGGTGGTAACCACCGCATTGGGAACGAGATTTAAAGTGAGTACCCATAGAAAAAACCATGTGATAGTAAAACTGATCGATGGCCGGGTAGTAGTGCATGCTGCTGAACATGGGAAATTCAAAATGAAAGACACTTACCTTAAACCAGGAGAGCAGCTGCAGGTTAACCATACAAACGGCTTGTTAACGCTCAGCAAAAAACAAACACCAGCTAGCCCTGCCAGCTCGGTACAACTTCCACTTTCAACCCTTGAATTTAGACAAGAGAAACTGGCCCTGGTACTCAATGGTCTGGAAAAGCATTACCACATCCGCATCCACTATAACCCAGAGGAGCTAAAGGGACTTTCCTTCACCGGAAAAGTGCTTCCATCCGACGAACTGAAAGATATTCTGAATATCCTATGTACGATGAACGGACTGGAATTTACGGAACAGAACAACCAAATTACGATCAGAAAACCAAGAAATTAATTCGCCCAGCCACCAGATCTGCACACCACAAGGCTTGCGGTAAAGGAGAGCTATGCCCCAGATTTTTAAACAAACAAATGCATAAAAATGAAACCAACACAATTTTTTATCACTAAACTGCTCTTGATCTGTTTGCTGCTCTTAACGGCAGTAACGATCAGGGCGCAACAAAACGATGGACAACTTAATGGGATGGTCACAGATACCAAGGGAAAAATCCTGCCCGGTGTTACGGTGGTCGCCAGCACAAATGGCATACAGAAAACATCGAACACCATCACCAACGACAAAGGAAAATTCCAGCTGAGCGGACTGAAAACAGGTGCCAGTTACGACATTATCTTTTCCTCCGTAGGTTTCCAGAAATACACAGAACATAACTTTGTGATCAAACCCGGAGAAACCAATTCTATCCTTGTCCGATTGGAAGGAAATAACGAGCAGCTCAACGAGATCGTTGTGGTTGGCTATGGCAGTCAGGCCAAAAGAGACATTACCGGTTCTGTAGGTTCCATTTCCGGCGATCAGATTGAAAACCGCTCTATAGGAAGCCTTGACCAGGCGCTGACCGGCAAAGTAGCAGGTTTGAGTGTTTCCAATAATTCCGGAACTCCGGGGGCAGGAATGATGATCCGCGTCCGCGGTGTAGGAACCATCAACAACAGTGAGCCACTTTATGTAGTGGATGGCAACCCCTTCAGCAACATTAACAACCTGGATCCACAAGACATCAAATCTATCGAAATCCTCAAAAGTGCATCCGCAGCAGCCATCTACGGCTCCAGAGGAGCCAATGGTGTGGTATTGGTCACGACAAAAAAAGGAAGCAACGGTGCCATAAAAACAGACCTGAATGTTTTTACCGGAATTCAAACCTTATATAAAAAACTGGAATTAACCGATGCTGCAACCTATGCAAAATATTACAACCAGGCATTGGTAGCCGGCGGACAAAAGCCTGCTTTCCAAGATCCTTCAAGCTATGGAAAGGGAACAGACTGGCAGCATGCGATTTTCCGAAACGCACCAATCAACAAGTACGGCATGGCCTTATCCGGTGGTAAGGATGGGGATGTTTATCGCTTAAGCGGAAGTTATTTAAAACAGAAAGGGATGCTGATCGGAACAGATTACAGCAAACTGGGCTTCTCTCTCAATTCTGCACATCAAATGAAAAAATGGTTAAAGTTCGGCGAGAATTTCAATTATGCCTATACGACTCAAAACAATGTATCCGACTATAACAGCGACTCGAGGGGGATCATCGCCACTGCCCTGCAAATGTCGCCCACTGTTCCGGTAAAAAATCCTGACGGAAGTTATGGCGTTTCTCCTTTTGCGAACACCTACAACCCTGTAGCTGCGGTAGAAAACATACAACACCTGGAAAAGGATTGGCAACTGGCCGGTTCCGTATATGGGCAGGCAGATCTTTTTAAGGGCCTGAATTTCAAATCCCAGTTTAACATCACCGTAGGCAATGGTCGGTCACGGTCTTATACCCCCGTTTATTTCGTCAGCAATTCTCAGAAGGAAGATGTGAGCAGCCTGGAGGAAACAGCTTCGAATCATACGCAATGGGCCTGGGAAAATACCCTTAACTATAACCGTACTTTCGGAGATCACCGTATTGAGGGTTTGCTTGGCTTCACTGGTCAGCATTCTTTCGAATCTTTTATTCGCGCCTATGGTCAAAATTTACCCGCAGATGCTTCCATTACCCCTTCTCTTCAATATCTTGATCTTGCTTCTTCCGGGATGTCAGTTGGTGGTGGCGGTGATGAATGGGGTATGGTATCCTATTATGGCCGGTTAAATTATGATTATAAAAACACCTACCTGGCTACAGTGAATCTTCGCAGGGATGGTTCCTCAAAGTTCGGTGCCAATAACCGCTTTGGAACCTTCCCTTCTTTCTCCCTCGGATGGCGTTTGTCTAATGAGCCTTTCCTAAAAAACATTAGCTTTCTGAATGACCTCAAACTGCGTGGCGGATGGGGTGCACTTGGAAATGCAGGTTCTTTATCTACCAGTGCCACAGTGTCTACCCTGAAAGTAAACATCCCTTATCCATTTGGTGCAGGCAATGGACAAGTGATACACCTTGGTGCCACTCCATCCAGCATTGGAAACCCCGACCTGAAATGGGAAAGTACGGAGGAAACGGACTTCGGGATTGACGCCTCCCTGTTTGAGAACCGCATTACTTTTGCCGCAGATTATTATCACCGTGTCACGACCGGAATATTGATCCAGTTGCCCATCCTTGCCTCTGTAGGTGTTAGGGAAGCGCCTTTTGTAAACGGAGGAAACGTGCTGAACAAGGGTTTTGAATTCACGATGGGTTACCGCAGCGATAAAAGCCGTGATTTCAGTTATGAATTGTCCGCCAATTTTGCACTTAACCATAACGAGGTCACCAGTCTGACCAACGATGGAGCTGCCTTTTATGCCGGAGAGATCAGCAGTGGTGTGGATGTCAGTAAAACAGCAGTAGGACATCCAATCGGTTCATTTTATGGTTACGTAACCGATGGCATTTTTCAAAATCAGCAACAAATTAACCAGGCAGCAAAACAACCGGGTGCAGCACCTGGCGATATTCGTTTTAAAGACCTTAACGGCGATGGGATAGTGGATGATAAAGACCAGACCTATATCGGGAGTCCCTGGGCAAAATATACCTATGGTTTTTCCGCCAACTTCTTCTACAAAAACATAGACCTGGCCATCGGCATCAACGGACGTGGAGGCAACCAAATCTATACTGCCTGGAAACACAGCAGTAATGCTTCAGGCATCTCCAATTACTATGCGCCGGATAAGCTGAAATCCTGGACTGGCGAGGGTTCCACCAATACAGAGCCCAGGGTAAACATTCTGGATCCCAACAACAATATGCGTCCTTCAAACCGATGGATCCAAAGTGGTGCTTTCCTTCGCATCAACAGTCTGCAACTCGGTTATTCCCTACCCAAATCACCACTGGAAAAACTGGGAATCAGCAGGATCCGCTTTTATTTAGGTGCCGAAAACCTGCTCACGTTCACAAAATACGACGGATATGACCCGGAAGTTGGAATGCGCGATGGTAATGATGGAGATCCGCTTGATGTAGGGATAGACAGGGCTTACTATCCAAGACCGCGTACTTTTTCTGCAGGTCTGAATGTCAGTTTTTAAAAATTAACCTATTCAAATAAAAAAAGAGATGAAATTTATACTTACCACTTGCCTGCTGCTATTTGTACTTACTTTTTCCGGATGTAAAAAACTCCTGGAAATTGAGCCGCAAGGCAGACAAACCACCGCAACTTTCTTTACCACTCCTGCTACCGCCAGACAAGGATTGATTGCCGCTTATAAAACCCTGCAATCTAACTACCGGACCAATTACCCCGGTTATGTAAGGTGGGTATTTGGAGATGTCTGTTCTGATGATACCCGCGCAAACGGAGGCGACAACCCGGATATGATCCAGGTAGAATATTTTGTAGCCAACTCTACCAATCCATTTTTTGAAAATGCCTGGTCTACTTTGTATCAGGGAATTCATGCCAGCAACCTTGTTGTCGAAAAATCACCACTCGTGCAAGGCATGGACGAGGCGACAAAAAGTACTTACGTAGCGGAAGGCAAATTTCTACGCGCCTATTATTATTTCAATCTGGTACAAATTTTCGGAGGGGTTCCACTGATGCTTCAGGAAAAATTAAGCGATTACAATATCCCCAGGAATTCAAAACAGGAAATCTACAGTCAGATTGAAAAAGACTTGCTGGAAGCTGAACCGAACCTTCCTAACAGGGATGCCCAGGATAAAGCCGATTATGGTCGCGCCACTAAAGGTGCTGCACAGGCCTTACTGGCCAGAGTTTACCTGATGCAGGGAAAATTTACAGAAACAGAAACCTGGACTAAAAAAATCATCGACAGCAGGAAATACAGCCTGGATCCGGTTTATTATCATCTTTTCACCATTGATGGCGAATATGGTCCGGAAAGCATTTTTGAAATCAATTTCCAGTATGATGCCCGCTTCTATGATGAGGAAGGTTCCGGTGATGGAGATGGCAGAACAAGGGGCCCGCTTTCTTATGGCTGGGGATATGATGCCCCGACCCAGGACCTGGTGGATGCTTTCGAGCCTATGGATCCACGCAAAAAAGCAACGGTCTATAAAACGGGCGATATTTTACCAGATGGCACTATCGCTGATGTAGGTACCAGTCCTACCGGATACCTGTGTACAAAATACCTGATCCTGAAAAATGAAATGCCGGATCAGCCGAAAAGCTCCGGCAAGGATCAAAATGTATTCCGCCTGGGGCATATCCTCCTTTGGTATGCAGAAGCGGCAAATGAAAATGGACGTCCTAATGAAGCACTCAATGCTTTAAATGAGGTTAGAAAACGGGCAAGGGAAGGAAATAACCAGATTTTACCGGATGTAACCACATTAGACAAGTCACAATTGCGTGAAGCGATCTGGAAGGAACAACGGGTGGAATATGCGACCGAGGTATTCCGTTTCTTTGATCTCCTGAGAACCAACAGAGCAGCAAAAGTCCTTGGCGATTATGCCAAAAAATATAACGACCAGAAAGGCAGGGAATTTAAAGCCAGTATTAACGAATTGTTTCCGGTTCCGCAATCTCAGATTAATTTAAGTCGTGGGGTGCTTAAGCAGAATCCCGGATATTAATTTTATTTTAGTAATATGAAAAGATACTTCATCATCGCCTTATGCTTCTTCAGTATCTCCGGATATGCACAGGATAAACCAGCTCCGGCAAAAAAGATCAGGAACATTATATTTATGATCGGGGACGGCATGGGGACCACACAAATCTATGCCGGACTTACCGCCAATAAAGGTAAACTAAATCTGGAGCGCTTTAAATGTATTGGCTTTTCAAAAACCAATTCTGCCAGTGATTACATCACAGAATCGGCCGCGGGGGCTACTGCTTTTGCGATCGGTGAAAAGACCTATAATGGGGCAATTGGCGTAGATACGCTGAAGCGGGCAAAGCCAACCATTATGGAAATTGCAAAGAAAAATGGATTGTCGACCGGCATTGTGGTCACCACTGATGTTACTGATGCCACGCCTGCCACCTTTGCAAGTCATCAGCCTTCCCGTGAACTGTCAGCGGAAATTGCTGCAGAATATGTCCATTCAGGTTTAGATGTGCTGATCGGTGCAGGGGTATCTCATTTTAATGATCGAAAAGATGGACGTAACCTGATCAACGAGTTCGAGAAAAAAGGATATCAGTTTAAGTCAACTACTGCGGAGATTGTCCAGGTTAAAAGTGGCAAACTAATCGGGCTGGTAAAAGAAGATCGGATCGCCCAGCGAAAAGATCAGCTGCTGCAAACGGAAAAAACCGCCATTTCTATATTGAAACAGAATTCGAAAGGTTTTTTTCTGATGGTAGAGGGTTCCAAGATTGACGATGGCGGTCATGCCAATGACCTGCCTTATGTAACCGAAGAACTGATTGACTTTGATCAGGCCATAGGTGCTGCACTGGATTTTGCAGAAAAAGACGGGCAGACCTTGGTGGTAGTTACTGCTGATCATGAAACCGGCGGGCTGACGATTACCGACGGCAATCTGAAAACAGGAGCAATCAGCGGCAAGTTCTCTACCGACGACCATACAGGCGTAATGGTTCCTGTGTTCGCCTTTGGCCCGGGAGCAGAAAGCTTCATGGGAATTTATGATAACCATACCATTTTTGCGAAATTCAGGAAACTGATAAATTTCAAATAGTTGCTTCACAAAGCCAGAGAGAAAGTAGTCATTAACCGGCGGCTACTTTCTCTCTGGCATTTGGATTCAACTCCTTCCGGTAGGGCTCTTTTCCGCAGGATAGAAAAGAACAGGGGTTACTAAAATCATTTTTTGGTATCAATTGCAGACACTAACAAACACCGGCATGTCAGTAAACCTGAAACGATTAACCACACTCCCATTTCTGATCTGTTTATTTCTGCTGCTGCTCAACGACTTTTATCTTAAGGCCGCTTTTCATAATGCATTTACCGGGAAACTGTCAGATTTCTGCGGGTTGTTTATCTTTCCCATATTCTGGTCAGCACTATTCCCAAACAGAAAACCGGCGGTATATATCTTAACTGCTTTATTTTTCATTTACTGGAAAAGCAGCTATTCAGATCCATTCATTCAGTTGTTTAGTGAGTATCTGTTTACGGTGCAAAGAACAGTAGACTTTAGCGATCTGTTTGCTCTCATCGTCTTACCTTTAAGCTGGTATGCGCAATCCCTTCCTCAAAAAAGAACGTATTTCAACCCCGAACTCGCCGCGCTGATCGTCTTTTTTTCATTTTGTGCTACCTCTAAGCCCGAGCCACCTTCCCTCTATTTTGAACAGCCACAATATGCATTGTTTCCATCGCCAGTTCACCTAACCGATAGCAATTCAGTAGATCAGGGCTTCAGGATTTACAATTTTGACACCTTACTTGTCATTCAGGTGGAGGAGATTCGAATGGATAGAGATCCCATAAAAAATGACGACTTTAATAAGAACCTGATTTTGAAAGATCTGGATAAAAGAATTTTAAGCGAATTATCCCGTCAGTATAAGGACATTCCGCCCAACCAAATCAACCGGTTAACGATCGAAACAAAGGACTACCAGGATCAGTTAATTTTCAAGGGAAGCCGGCTGCATGGCAAATTCTTAAGAAAAAACAAGGAACAAATCCTGATAGATGGTCAATTTAAAAATGGCATCGAGGATTCTGTATGGACATTTAATCCCCCATCCACACACACCACCGTCAAAAAAACTTTTAATAAAGGGGAAACCGTCCTGATCGAGGAATATGCATCTTCAAAACTGGTCTCCTCCAAAAGTCCAATGACCAGAAAGGATACGAATCTGTTTAAAGGCCTTCAACTTGCGATGATTTTCGGCCTTTTCATTGCCGTGGTCATACAATTACGACGAAACCACAAAAACACGCTTCCAAATGCGACGGCTATAAAAATAGGATACAAGATTTTACTTTGTATTTCTTTGCCATTATTAAGCTGGATCATACAATTCATCATCTGGACATTGATTCCCGATCATTATACCGCTTCTTTTCAGCAAGTCGCAGCACTGTTTCTGATCTACTTAGCAGGTCTTCCTTTTTTTGCTGTGCTCCTGTTTTGGCTTAAGCCACGCAAGCAAACGGATATCTTGTGGTACTGCTTGTTATTGAGTTTATTGTTTGTATTTTGGCAGGAGGCGATGATGCTAGACTTGCTTTTAGAAAAATAGAGGGCATTCCATGCAGGACAAACTAAGGGAACATATAGAAAAAATAGTACCACTCAGTGAGGAGGAGTTTGCCTTTGTGTCTGCTCATTTTACTGCCAAAAAGTTCAAGAAACATCAGTTTCTTATTCAGGAGGGCGATGTAGTGAAATATTCATATTTTGTAGTATCCGGACTTCTAAAGCTCGTACATACTGATGATTCCGGAAAAGAGTATATCATTTCCTTTGCGATGGAGGATTGGTGGACGAGTGATTATTACGCCTATTATACTAAAACTGAAGCGAGCATGTCGCTGGAATGTCTTGAAGATACTGAAGTCCTTTGCCTTACATTTGAAGATTACCAAAAGCTATGTGATGGCCTTCAAAAGATAGAACGTTTTTTTCTCGAAAAATCTAATTACGGTTATCTTGGTGCTCAGCGACGTATACTGTCGTTAATTACCTCCAATGCAAAAGAGCGTTATGAGCAATTGCTTAAACAGCAGCCTTCATTATTTCAGCGCGTTCCAAAATCACTGATAGCATCCTATCTGGGCGTTTCCAGAGAAACCCTGAGCAGATTTTCCCGTTAGTACAACAAATACTTTTTGTGACAAACCTCACACGATAATCGTGAGTAATGTCACCTTTAAAATCCTTGTATTCCCAGCAACTTTGTATTGTTAATTAAATCCAGCCATGGAAAAACCATGGCAACAAAAATTCAAAGAAAATGGAAAAACAAAGTATCAATCCCTGGAAATGGCAGGATCAGCGCAGTTATGTGCAAGCAGTAGAAGTAAAACAAGTAACAGGGACACTCTATGTTTCCGGACAGACCGCGATCAACGCTGATGGGCAGTCCAGTACAGCCGACATGAAAACACAATTGATAGAATCCATACAAAATCTGGAACAGGTCATCAATGAAGCTGGTTATGAGTGCAAAAATATTGTACGCTTAAATATCTACACCACCTCAACCCCAGAACTCTGGCCCCACTTCCCTATTCTTCAGGATTGGATCGCTCAACATGAGATTAAACAGGCAACGACCTTGTTAGAAGTAAAAAGTCTTTTTGAAACACTAACCGTTGAACTGGAAGCCACCGTGGTCAGATAAAACTGGGCCAGTCCTTATTTTGGAATTGGTCTATTCTTCGTCCATGCCCTTGCCGTAATTTTGTGTCAACAAAAAATCTTATCAATACCTAAGAAATGAAGACACGAATTAACATTGCGAAAGTAGAGCCGACAGGATATAACGCCATTCTTGGATTAGAGAAATTCATAGAAAGCACACCGCTGACAAGGACACATAAAGAGCTGATTAAAATCAGAGCTTCGCAAATAAACGGATGCGCTTTTTGTATCGACATGCACACCAAAGAAGCCCGTAAAGCTGGTGAAACAGAACAACGCATTTATGCACTCAATGCCTGGCGTGAGACTCCGTTTTTTTCTGAGGAAGAACAGGCCATATTAGCCTTAACAGAAGAAGTAACCTTAATCAGCCATCATGTATCTGATGAAACCTACGAGCAAGCAGAGAAAGTACTGGGCGAGACATACCTGGCCCAGGTGATCTTAGCCATTATTACCATCAATGCATGGAACAGAATTGGCATCGCGACTAAACTAATGCCAGTCTAACCTCAATACCGGAAACCTAAAAAAGAAGCTGTCTCAAAATTGAGGCGGTTTCTTTTTTGATAAATCCACGATCTTTTTTCGTCACTAAGAAATACATTAATCAAATTTCTTAAAATCGCAGGTGTTCAATAGATACACACAAATCGCTGCACAGAAACACGTCATCCCCCCGTAAACGACGTTAAAACGCTTCGTCAACTCAAACGACTTTAACATTTGTGGCTTAACTATAAACATCTGTGACCTATTTTATAATGTCAGTTATCCAAATTAGCTCCAGTGGTATTTTACCATTTAACCAAATATAAAACATCCCTGAAATGAAAAAAAACATCTTAAAGATTGCTATTGCAATTCTATTGCTGGCCGGTTGTGCTAAAAATCAAACCCAACCAGAATTCAACTCCGAAACTATCGCAGACAAACAACAACTTACAAACGCAGCGATTTTAGCCACAGCGACGATCGACGCAGGCACCCTGCAACAAAAAATCCAGGGATTTGGGGGAGCAAGCATTTTGGCCTGGATCGCAGACCTTACCAGTGATCAGCGAACTAAAGCTTTCTCAACAACTTCTGGTATAGGGCTAAGCATACTTCGTGTCATGGTTCCCAGGAGTAGCAGCAGTTTTGCAGCTGAAAAACCAACCATAGACGCTGCTAAAAGTTTTGGTGCTAAAGTGATCGCGCAGGCTTGGGACGCCCCCTCCGGTATGATGACCGGAGTACATTTAAACCCTGCCTCGTATGCTGCTTATGCAGCCCATCTAAGTGCGTATAATACAGCTGTAGGCGGTGTTTACGCCATTAGTCCATTTAATGAGCCCAATTACTCGCCATCAGGATGGATGGAAGGTACCGCAACGGAGGTCGCAAATTTCGTTGCCGCCCAGGGAAGCAATTGCGGCGCACCAATTGCCGGACCAGAACCACTTAATATGGGCCAGACTTTCATCAACACTTATTTATCAAATGCCACTGCAAAATCCAAAACCAGTTTTGTGTCCGGCCATATCTATGGTGCCACACCTTATAATTTAGGAAATATTGGCAAAGAAGTCTGGATGACGGAACATTATACCAATTCCAGTATCAGCGGTAACGATTGGGGAAATGCAATGAATGCGGCCAAAGAAATACATGACTGTATGAATGTAGGCTGGTCCGCATATGTATGGTGGTATATCCGCAGATTCTACGGACCTATTGATGAAAGCAGCAACATCACCAAACTTGGTTATGTGATGGCGCAATATGCAAGATATGTCCGTCCCGGATACAATAAAATAGCCTGTTCACCAAACCCTTCATCAGGCGTTTATGTTACAGCTTATAAAAGCGGAACAAAATTAGTTGTTGTTATTGTCAACCAGAACGCTGCGACGACCTATCAAGACTTTAACTTCAGTGGTATTACCGTCGCCGGCTTCAATCGTTATTTTACCACCAGCTCGGCTAACCTAAGTACAAACAGTTTTGCTGTAACAGGTAGCAACTTCGGAATTAACCTCGCTCCTTCCAGCGTAACTACACTGGTATCTTATTAACTAACAAGAAGCTGCCTCAAATTGAGGCGGTTTCTTGTTTTGGTTTACACCAATTCCATTTCCATCAATGCTCTCACTTTTTGATGTGAGCTGTCTATTGATGTCCTATATTTCTCTGCATCAAAAGATTCTCCGTTAATCGCAATCACATGAATATTGCTAATCCCAATAATATTAAACACGGTCTTTAAATAGTCGGTCTGAAAGTCGATGTGTTCGTTGTATCCTCCTTTTTCATATCCCTGTGCCCCTCTGGCCAGCAATAGAAATACGGTTTTATTTTCAAGAAGACCAATATATGGGTTTTGCATATCGTCTGGATTTCGCTTCCAGGTTTCGTTAACCCTCACCACCTGGTCGATATAAGCTTTGAGTGCACTTGGAATTGACCAATTGTACATCGGAGTGCCAAGCACAATCACATCTGCTTCCTTCAATTCGGATATATATACATCGCTTATCTTTAAAGCCTCAATTTCCTGCTCAGACCTATTTTCTGCAGGTTTGAAAGCCGCAGCAATCCAATTTTCATTGATATGGGGCACATCGGCATTTCCAAGCTCACGAAACCTGATCACCGGATTGCTATGGATACTTTTCCAGTGGTCAACAAATACTTCGGTAAGCTTTCTACTTTGAGATCTCCCTGTTCTTGCGCTCGAGTTAATGACTAATACTTTCTTCATTTTTATAATTTTAGACAAAACTAAAGCACCATTGGGTTATATTTGCATACCAATTCTCATAAACACTACAGCCCAGATGTTACCCTACAAATCATTAATTCAGGTTGATCGAAATGCTGCTGTAACCCTCTACATACAGGTCTGCAATAGTTTCATCGCATTGATTACCGATGGGACATTACAGCCATCCGATCTATTGCCAAGTTCCCGCATACTCGCAGAATTGATCGGCATTAATAGAAACACAGTAAAACTGGCTTATGAAGAATTGATTAGTCAGGGTTGGGCCGAATCTATTGAACGTAAGGGCGTCTTTGTGCTTTCCAGCCTGCCCATCCTCTCTAAAGCCAAAATACCCGAAGCCAATAACAACAAGGCTCCTCAGGAAGCTTTTATATGGACCAATAGATTTAAAACTTCGATCCCGAGCAAGAACCTCCAGAAAAACATTCTTACCATTGACGATGGTTTTCCTGATGTACGCCTGGCACCGATAGATCAGCTCATGCGCGAATACAGAAGCATTTCCAGAAAATTCTATGGAAAAAACTTCTTGAAATATGGCAGTTCTAAAGGATCAGAACATCTTCGGGAATCTATTTGCAAGTACCTTTCCAATACCAGAGGCCTGGTGGTTTCCTCTGAAAACATCCTGATCACAAAAGGCAGTCAGATGGGGATCTATTTAGCAGCCCAACTCCTGCTCCAGCCTACAGATCATATTGCTGTTGGTATTTCAAACTATTTATGTGCGGACGAGACTTTCAGACAAACCGGAGCAAACCTTTTGCGGATCCCTATCGACGACAATGGAATGGACATTGATCATCTCGAAGAACTTTTGCAGGACAAAAAAATAAAAGCGGTTTATATCATCCCTCACCATCATTGTCCCACAACGGTAACCATGAGCATGGAGCGGAGGTTAAAATTACTAAAGCTCGCAAAGGAACACCGTTTTGCCATTATAGAAGACGACTATGATTTTGATTTCCATTACGACAATAAACCCTACGTGCCTTTGGCAAGTATTGACCACAATCAAAATGTAATTTACATCGGTTCGGTTACTAAAACTTTTGCTCCTGCCCTGAGGATTGGATTTCTGGTGGGTCCGCCGGCATTTGTGGAAGCCGCAGCTGCATTGAGAGAGTTAATAGACAGACAAGGAGATACGGTATTAGAGGAAGCATTTGCCCTGATGTTTGACAATGGAGAAATGGACCGGTATTTCCGGAAATCACTAAAAATATATAAGCAACGCAGGAACCATTTTTGTGAGCTGCTCAAAGCTGACTTTAACGAAGAGATCAGTTTCAAAATACCGGAAGGAGGACTTGCGGTATGGTCAATTTTTGATCAAAAGATCGATTTGATCAAAATGTCTGAAGCCGCCTTGAAAAAGGGACTGTTTATCGACGATGGAATTTTTTATAAGAATGAATCTTTCTCTACCAATGGACTCAGAATGGGCTTCGCTTCACTGGAAGAAAATGAAATGATAGCGGCGCTTAAAATTCTGAAAACAATTATCCATTAAGTCTGCTGGGCCATCCTTTATTTCGGGACTGGTATATTTAGCAACCAGGTCATTGCCCTAATTTTATGGCAAATAAAATATTATGGACAATACTTATCAGGTTAAAATAATCAAGACAGATGCGGAGATTCAACAATGCTGGGAAGTTGCTTTTTTGCTAAGGCCACACCTGAAGAAAAACAACTGGTCGTCCACGATTTCTGAGATGATGCAAAATGAAAAATACAGCATCGCCGGAATCATAGCCGATGATCAAGTCGTTGCTTTTGCAGGATATCGTGTAATGACCTCGTTGCACAGTGGAAACATCATATATATTGACGATCTCTCCACACTGGAATCTTATAGAGGGAGAGGTTTTGCTTCTCAGTTATTAGCCCATGTACGCGCCATCGCAATATCAACTCATATGGATGCCGTAGTTCTTGATACAGGTTTCGATAACCATACCGCGCAAAAATTGTATTTAAAAAACGGATTTCAATTCTCTGCTGTTCATCTCAGTGCCTATTTAAAATAGGTAGAATTGATCAGAAAGAGGGTGCCGAAACACCCTCTTTTTATGCGATAGCTGCTTTCAATAATTCATTAGTCGCATTTAACTGCCTGTACCGGTTAAACAGCATAAAAACGAGACCGATCAGCAAGATTAAACTGAGATTTGCTACACCGAGCAATACCTGACTTTTAACGGCATATAAATTTGCAAAACCATAACTAAAAACGGAACTGATCATATACATGCCTCCTCCGGTAAGCCCACTTGCTACTCCTGCATTCTTTGAAAAACGACTGAGGCAATACCCATAAATGATGTTAAAAATAAAGCCACTGCAGAGATGAATACCGAGGGTAAAACCGATCAACGTATAAATATTGGTACCAAAGGGAGCAGTAAAGATCATCAATAATACAAAAATGAATTGTATGCCCAGAGCGGTAATGACCTTCTTAACCAAAGGTTGTTTGATCAGTGATTTGGCAATGATTCCTCCTGTCATGATTGACAAACCAGACAACAATGAACTGTAACCGGTAGTCACTGCGGAATAACCAAACACACGTTCTATGATAAAGGGGCTCGACAAACTGTAAATCACAATCAGGCCAAAACAAATACCGATCATCAACAAACCCAGGATAAAATCAGTTGTTTTTAACATACTGCTATAGGTCTGTACAATTGACTTCATTTTAAAGGGATTAAAATGTTTTAAAGATTCGCCACTGTAAATGAGTTCCAGGATCAAAAAGAGCAGCGACAGTCCACCAAGGAAATAAAAATTGGATCTCCAGCCCAGGATACTTTGCAAATATCCCCCTAAAAACGGGGCCATAATTGGTGCACAAGCCCAGATAATCGCAAATAAGCTGATGTAATTCTTTAATTTCTCTCCCGAATAAATATCCACAAAATAGGCACGTTTTCCGACTACAATAAGTGCAATTGTAATCCCCTGGATAATCCGCATTGCATAAATCACATAAATATCTGATGCCAGAGCAATGATAAAACTCGTCAGAGAGAACAGCGCCAATGAGATGATGCTAATCCTGAAACGTCCAAAACTATCCAGTATACTGCCAATAAAAATCTGGCTTAGGCCAATGCTAAACATAAACAACACCAATGAAAGCTGGATCGCAGAAGAAGACACATGGAGGTCCTTTGCCATTGCCGGAAGAGAAGGTAAATAAATATCCGTAGCAAATCCCGACAATGGGATCAATGAAAGGGCAAGTATGGTACTAAATCCCTGATGGTTTTCCTTTAAAACTCTCATCATCTTTTAAGCCGTCAACGGTTCACCATGTGCAGCTTCAGAAACACTTTTCCATTCTTCAAAGCTGGCCAAACGTTCCTGATACGCTTCCTTCACTGCTGGATAAGCAAATGCCCCCAACAATAACCTCAGTGGTGGATTAGCTGCATCTACTAATTTTAGGATGGCTTCTGCAGTAGCTTCCGGCTGTCCAAAAAAGCCAGGAATGGAGGCGGCTTGCTGAAAGGCTTCCTTTACCGGATTATAAATCTCCATACTCTTGGTTTGAAATGCGGAATCGCCAGACCAGTTGGTGGCATAGCCATTAGGCTCCACCAGGGAAACATTGATGCCGAAAGCCTTTACTTCCGAGGCCAGTGTTTCCGTTAAGCCTTCTACTGCAAACTTGGAGGCATTGTAAATCCCCAATACCGGAACTGTGATCAGGCCCAGATAACTTGATACCTGGATGATGTGACCAGATTTTTGAGCACGCATTACTGGCAATACGGCTTGTGTTAACCAAAGTACCCCAAAGAAATTAGTTTCCATTTGGCTCCTGGCTTCCTGCTCAGAAGTTTCTTCAACTGTACCAAACAATCCATATCCTGCATTATTGATCAGTACATCAATTCTTCCAAAATGTTCCTTCGCCTTGTTCACCGCTGCAAAACTGGCTTCACGATCGTTCACATCCAGCTGAAGCGGCAATACCTGATCCCCATATTCATCCGCCAGATCTTGAAGTGCTGCGATGCTTCTACCTGTTGCCACGACCTTATCGCCACGTTTTAAAAATGCTTCTGCCCAGATTTTTCCAAACCCTCTCGATGCTCCTGTGATTAAAATTACTTTTGACATAGTTTTCTTTTTTAGTTTTTAAGATTCGATAATACAAAATAGACCAATCGGTCTTTATTAGAGTAAAAAAAATTATATTAACCAGCCATCAAATTCGTGCTGGATAGCATCCAATACGATCCGCATTTGTTCATTGCTTTCTAACACTCTTCCACATAGGATTGCTCCTTCTATCATGGCAAAAACTTTTATGCTGAAATTCTTTGGGTCCAGATCTGATGATATTTCATTGTTGGCAATCCCATTGGCCAGGATGTCAAAAAATCTTTTCTGAGCCGAGCGGATTACCTTTTTTACATTTTCTTTCATGCCGGGATGGGTATCATCCGCTTCCACACCAAAATTCAGGATGGGGCAACCACCTTCAGTTTTAATTCCTTTATAAGCGTTCAGTAAGTTAGAAAATTTCTCTTTTGCAGTTTGTCCAAGTAATACGGCCCGATCTAACTGCTGCGCTAAGTTCTCTGTCAGGTATAAAAAAGACTCGGAACAAATCTCATCCTTACTTTCGAAGTTCCCATAAATGCCTCCTTTGGCTAGCTTTGTAGCCTCCATGATGTCGCTGAGAGAAGTACCGGCCATTCCTTTTTTGTTAATAATAGGTGCCGATTGTTCAATAATAAATCTTCTGGTTCGTTCTGCTTTATTCATGAAAATGATTTGACGACACAAAAATAAACCATTCGGTCTATTCCTGTAAGTTATTTTTACTTATTTTACTTTCTACAGATTATTCTATTTCAATATAAACGCCCCGGATAAATTTTCCAGGGCGTTTATATTGCACGCGATAAAACTATTGATTTAGAGATTGTATTTTTTGGAGTTCTTCAATGATCTGATCACCACGAAGATTTCTGGCAATGATCTTTCCATTTGGATCCAACAGAAAATTAGAAGGTACAGAATGGACATTATACTGCTTTGCAACTGTTCCATTATCCAGTACATTTTTCCATATCAGGTGATCTTCTTTTAAAGCTTTTACCCAGGATGGTTTACTCGTATCTATCGAAATCCCCAACACGTCGAAATTCTTATCCTTAAATTGCTCATAGGCTTTAACCACATTTGGGTTCTCCGCTCTGCAGGGAACGCACCAGCTTGCCCAGAAATCAATGAGTACATATTTACCTTTATAGGATGATAAGGAGAGCTCATTGCCTGATGAATCAGGAAGAGTAAATGCTGAAGCCATTTTCCCGAGCCCGATTACCTCATCTTCTTCAAGCAATAAGCGGAATTTTTCACCCGCTTTTGTTGCCCGAAGCTCCGGGCTTAACTTGTCGAAAATGACCCTTGCCCTTTCTGAAGGCAAGCCATGTCTGAATGCTTCCGATGCGAGCCAAAGACTATAGAAATTGGAAGGATGGGCAAAAATATGTTTCTTTTCCTCTGCCCTGATCAGGTCCCCCACTTCCCCATGCTGCTGATTTAGTATTTTCATGCGGTTCAGCACTTCATCCTTGTTGCTTTGCGCGGAATCATGAAGCAAAGCCTCCTGTTTAAAATAAAGGGATACAATTTTACTTGCAGAATCACTCAGCGAACTGATTTGCTTTTCAAATGCAATCCTTTCCTTGTTTAAAGCGGAACCTTCCATTTTTGCATCCGGTAAACTGTCCACATGAAAGTTCAATACACTATTCCCTTTTTCGATGAAGCAATTGTATACCCGGCTATATCCTGTAGGCTTTGCAGTACCTACCTTGCAGTATACTTCCGCCCATACCGGCTCGCTGATCCTGCCGGAGAAACTAAAACTGCCATTTAAAACTCGGGCAGAATCCGCGAACGAATTATCCTGAAAGAGGTAGAGATAAACTTTCGCCTCATTTTTTTCAAGTCCCCTCACCCTGCCTTTCAAAGTATAGTTAGGAACAGGGCGCTTTTGCGCGAGGGAAAAAAAGGGCAATCCAATAGCCCATAAGGCTAAAGCCAGACAGTAAGTGTACGCAGTTTTCATATGTTTATTTATGTAATTTTAATTGTAACCAGGATTTTGTTTCAGTTTTCCATTGAGCAGTATTTCTGTTCTTGGAACAGGATAAAGTGCAGCGATACTTGTCCACAAACCAGGTTTCACCAGGTTCATGACCTGATCAACATGACCAAGTCTTTTTAAATTGAACCAGCGGTCCCCCCATTCAAAGCATAGCTCCAATCTTCTTTCTTTTTCGATATGGGTTAAGACCTCTTCCCGGGGCATGGAGGTCGACAGGCCGCTCAGACCGGCCCTGTTTCTGATCTTATTCAAATCTTCAACAGCGGCTCCCGTCTGGTTGAGCATGGCCCTTGCCTCAGCCTGGATCAGGTATTGTTCCGCTAATCGCAGTACCATGGTGAATTCTTTATAATCCGGGGATTCATCCGTCAGCCTGTATTTATAGATGCGTGATTCGCCACCAGCTTCTGTAGCTCGTCTGACATAATTAAAGGCCCGTTTATCGCCAGGTTCAAAAGCGTTCAGCAGGCCATATTCCGGATCATCACTTACTGCATAGCTATTGTAATATTCTGTTAATGCATTATAGCCCAATGACGTACCAATGTTATTCCAAAACTGAAAAATGGCCTCCTCGCTGTTGGCGTAAAAAATATTCATTACTGCATTCGAAGAATTGGTTCCCTGCATTTCGCCAAGGCGGTATTTTTGCGTATTTGCGATAATTTCCGAAGATTTCAATTCTGCCTTTTCCCAGTCTTTCAAATACAGGTAGACTCTGGCCAGCATGGCTTTTGCCACCCATTTATTTGCCCGGACACGACCCTCTGTGGGGTAGTTATCCGTTAATGAAGCTTCAGCCATCAACAAGTCCTCCAGAATCTGCTGGTAGACTAAAATACTGGATTCACGGGGAAATTCCGCCGATTTCTTATAATCGGTACTCGTTACCAAGGGCACATCTCCGAAAAAGTTAACCAGATAAAAATAAGCAAAAGCACGTATAAATCTGGCTTCCGCAGCACACTTCAACTTTCCGGCATCACTCATTCCTGACGAAGCGGCAACACCTTCTATAATAGAATTCGATATAAAAATAAGATTGTAGCTTTCCGTCCAAAAACTGTTCGTCACCGCATCACCGGGATTGATGTTGTTTTTATACATATCCGTATAAAGTAAATTAAAACTCTCCTTTCCCGGTTTAAGCTCATCAGAAGAGAATCCGGTAGACAATGGTATTTCCTGGCTATAAGCATAACTGCTGGCCAGCTTAAAATACATTCCAACAACCACACTATCCGCCGACCTGTCGTTCGAAAAAGCCTGTTTTGAAGTTTTTATCAATTTTGGTTCTACATCAAGCAGCTTCTTACAGGAAGTGCTAAGCGAAGTTAAACCGGCCAGTAATGCAAGTGTATATGGTAATTTATTAAATTTCATAATTCATCAATTAAAATGTGGTTTTCAATCCAAGGGTTAACGTTCTGAGCAGTGGCATACTGATCCCACTTTCAGGGTCTAATCCCGGGTACCTGGTAATCGTAAAAAGATTGTTTGCCAATACATACAAATGCAGGTTTTTCATTCCTATTTTACCCGCTTGTTTTTTGGAAAAATCATAAGAGAGCGACACATTCGATAGCCTGATGTAAGAATTGTCGTATAAAGCAGCCCTGGAAGAATTAAAATAATAGCTCTCTGCATAATTCGTACTGTAAGCGAGCATATCTGTTAACTGCCCGGGAGCTTGCCAGCGATCTAGTAATAACCGCGGCTGATTCTTGACGTCCGAGCCCGGAGCCAGGTAAACTGCTGATCCCAGGCTCCCTTTTTTGAAACTGAAAAATACCCCCAATTCAAAACGCTTATAAGAAAAACTATTGTTAAAGCCTCCATAGAATGAGGGAAGGGAACTGCCTAATGCAATGTAGTCATCGGTATTGATGGTTCCATTTCCGTCTATATCTCTCACCATCACCTTTCCGTTTTCAGGATTAATGCCCAAATAATCGTAGCCCCATTGCAAGTTAAGTGACTTTCCTATTTCATATGTATTGCTGTAAGATGAGCTGGCCAGATTCGGAAATTCCAATAACCTATTCGCTGCAAAGGTCAGATTGGCGTCCGTTTTCCATTTAAAATCTGCTTTATTCAGTATCGTAGCATTCAATGTAAATTCCCAGCCACTGTTCTGGACTAAGGCATCAAGGTTTTCGACTACACTACTTTGCCCGGTCTGTCCTGGCAGCGGGTAAGAAACCAATTGATTTCCGGAGCGGTTGCGGTAATAATTTACGGTAAAACTAAGCTTATCCTCCATGAAGCCAAGTTCAAGCGCCAACTCCATCTTTTTATTTTTTTCCCACTGATATCCCTGGTTAAAAAGATTGGTAGGATACAAACCGACATTCTGATATTTAGAGTAGGTTTTAATGTAGTTCACGTAATAGGCAAAATCACCCACATTGTCATTACCGGTTAAACCATAACTTCCCCTCAGCTTCCCAAAGCTCAGGAAACCAAGATTATCTTTTAACCATAGCTGTTGAGAAAAGATCCATGCAGCACCAATTGAATAGAAATTTCCAAAACGGCTGGCTGGCGCAAAACGCGACGAACCATCCCGTCTGAGTGTGAAGTTCAGGATATATTCACTATTATAATTATATCCTAAACGTGTGAAAGCAGAAAGAAAGCGATATTGATTTTGCGTCTGTGAGGTATCAATTGTTCCGGCAGCCGAAATATCCCGCAGTTTAGTATCATCTGAAAACCGGAAGGCACTCAACAACAGATTATCAGACTTATTTTCGATATAAGTCCCTCCAATCAGTGCGTTAAATGTACTTTTACCTGCACGAAAGAAATAATCTGCATGTGGCTCGAAAGTGAAAGAATTATTCTCATTATTTACAAATGAGGCATTTCCCATAGGGTTATAGGAAGTCGGATTGATCGAAGCAATTGGATTCAACATCGTTTGATCTACCCGGATATCGTTATAACCCAGGCTTGCTTTTATATTTAAATCAGGCAGCACTTTATATCCTATTAGCAAATTGGAATTAAAGTTTTTTGATTTCGTCATCATCGTCCTCAGCGATGCAGCAACGGGATTAGGGATTGCCCAGTTCAGGGAACCGTCCTCATTATAAAGTGAAAAATTTGGAGGGAGGTTGTAAAAGGATCCTGGATCGAGTGCAATCGCAGAATTTCTATCAGAAGCATAATTTAAAGACATTGCAGCGGTCAGTTTCTGATCTTTTGAATTATAATCCAGATTCAGTCTGCCATTGGCGATTTTGAGTCCGTCTTTATCATTATACACCGTTTTCTCGTCGCGGTAACCTCCCCCAAGCATAAACCTGATCTGGTCAGTTCCTCCCGACAGATTGAGTTCAGCATTACTCGTTCTTGCCGTTTTTCCAAAAAATGCTTTCTGCCAGTTGGTGTATTTCGTCTGGCTCCATTTGGTCAGGTCAGGATAAGAAGCTTCGGTAATCTCAACCCCGGAGTTCTGTGCAGCCTGACGCCTCATGGTCAGATACTCGTCTGTATTCATCATATCCACAAAATTTGGCACCCTTGCCATGGTATGAACGACATCCATATTTACCGACAGTTTACCTCCTTTCCCACGTTTCGTGGTAATCAGCACCACCCCGTTTGCTGCACGTGCCCCATATATTGCAGTTGCGTCGGCATCCTTTAAAATTTCAATGTTGGCGATAGATGCAGGATCGATACTTTTAAAAGGACTATCAAAAGAAGACCCATAGGTTTGCCCGATATTGGAAAGTGTAGCCATAGAGTTCGAGACAAAGGGTACTCCATCTACAATATATAAGGGGTTTTGTGCCCTCCCATCGAGGTTAAGTGTATTTACACCACGTATCTGTATTTTCACCTGTGCACCAGGCAGACCACTATTCATGGTCACCAGTACTCCGGCGGCACGTCCCTGCAAAGCAGCAAGTGGATCCGCCGTCGGCGTTTTTTCCAAAATAGCTGAAGAAATCCCCACAGTAGATCCCGTGCTGTTTCTTTTTGAAGTCTTTTCTCCATAGGCGAGCACATGTACTTCTTCCAGCACACTTAAAACTTGTTTTAACCGGACAGAAATGGGAGATACCAGCCCTTTTGCCCGAAGCTCCAGCTTTTCATATCCGATATAACTAAACATCAGCATTTCATCATCAGCTACATCAGCAATGTAAAATGAACCGTCTTCAGCGCTACGGTAAGCTTTACCCGTTTTCTTTAAAACAACAGATACTCCAGACAATGGACCGTTTTCGCCCTTTACCATCCCGGTAAGAGCAATCCTGTCTGCAAAATCAGGATCTTTACTCTGCTCTTTTACTTTTTTCTTTTTTTGAACAATGATCGTTTTGTTTTCCAGGAGGTAGGTTAAAGGAAGGTCTTTCAGCACCTGCTGAAGCACCTCATCCAGGCGAACATTTACGAAATCCACATTGATCTTTTCAGCATCATATAAATCGTTGCTGGAAAACACCACATCGTAACCTGTCTGTTTTTGGATTGCTGTAAAAATTTGTTTTAATGTCGCATTTTTTTGAACTATAGTGATTTGTTGGGCAAATCCGGAGCTGTACATTCCGGCTACACAGGCTATCGTTAAAATAACCTTTAAATTAATCCTGTGCAGGAGTTTTAGAAAATTAAAAAGATGGTGATAAGCTTGGTTTGGTTTGGTCATTATGTAATAGTTTAGGTTTGGTCTTCTTTTTCGGGCATCAGTGATCTGGATTACTGATTGTAACGGTTCGTTGCTGAAGCTGAAATTTCACCATATTGGTTTTTTCGAGGCTTTGCAATATTCTGGAAAGCTTATCTTGCCTGGTGATGGTGGCCCAGAATTTTTGATTCCGCATGTTCTGATCTTTAAAAATGATGGTCAGGTCATACCACCGGGATAGTTTCCGCATAATACTTTCCAGGCTTTCATCGTTGAATACAAATTTCCCGTTCTTCCAGGCAACCGCCTCCGTCACGTCAACTTTTTCAACAGAAATCTTTCCCAAATTATTTATAGCCTGTTCACCAGGTTTAAGGACTTCATTTTTATTTAACCTTACCATTCCCTCCAGGAGAGTGGTTTTTATCAATGGTTCGTCATGATAGGCGCTAACATTAAAATGCGTACCCAATACTTCGATCTCCTGATTAAAGGTTTCTACAATAAAAGGATGTGCTTTATCTTTGGCGACCTGGAAATAGCCTTCGCCATTAAGTTTTACTTTTCGAAGGCCATGATCATTCAACGCAGCAGTATAGGTCAAACTGGAACCCGCATTTAACCACACCAATGTTCCATCAGGTAAACGCAGCTGATAACTTTCTCCTTTAGCTGTGGAAATCGTATTTATGGCATTGGTTTCCCCATTTGAATTTTGAATTTCATACCGCAACTGCCCATCGGCAGTCTTTGTAATGGCCACCCCGGCTTCTTTAGCCAGCTCACCATTCATTGCATCATCCAGCTTAATTTTCCGGCCATTGGCAAGGGTAAGTGTAGCTCCATTTCTTCCCGGTTGAACATCGTTCGCAAAAGTGCTCTCGGGAACAGGGCTCTTGTGATTTAAATAAAAGAATAATCCTGATCCAACAATCAACAGAACAGCCGCAGCCGCAGAAATGCGGACAGGCAATCTGAATCTGATTTTCTTAACAGGCCGCTGCTGCTGAATCTTTGCCCAGATCCTCTCGCCCGAAAAATCATAATCAATTTGCTGATCCAGCGGATCAGATTTGCTGATTTCATTCAGATACCAACTTTCAATTAGTCCGTTTTCTTCCGCAGAAGTTTCTCCCTTACGGTATTTATTAAATAATTCGTGTGCTTTGTCCTCTTCCATGTGATGTCAACCAGGCTGGTGATATGGTAAAGACGGGAAGGTATAGGCTATCCTCTCAGAAAAAGTTAATATTTTTTTAACAACAACATAACAAACTAATTACCAACTATTAAAAAACAAATAAATCCATACGGCACTGCCGAATTTTTGTCTTAAAATTTTCAGTGCACGGCTTATGTTATTTCGCACCGCATTTTCAGTCACTCCCATCTGCTCAGCAATATCTTTATAGGATAGATTCGCGTTCCTGCTAAGCAGAAATGCAACACGCATTGCTTCCGGTAGCGCTGAAATCTCCTGCTCAATAAGTTCCTTCAGTTGCTTTTCACGAATAAGGTAATCCGTATGGTATGCACCATCTTCTATAAACTTGCCCAGAGAAGACATATACTTTGATTTCACTTTACCATGTTCCATATGGTCAAAGATCCGGTTGCGAACGGTGGCATACAGAAATCCCGACAGAGAATCTTTGATTTGCAATTCAGAAGCCTTATTCCAAAGCATTGTAAATACCTCCTGAATCACATCTTCTGCTTCTTCTTCGTCCTGCAGCATTCTTCTTGCGTGGCGGTAGAGTACCGCCCAGAACCTTTTATAAATTTCCGTATAGGCCAGTTCATCTCCCTTTTTCAAGCAGGAAAAAAGTTCAGCATCAGAAAGCTTATGGTAAAGTGTCATTTATAATTTTGCGGCAATCGCAGTCAATGATAAATAAATATTTTCAGATTTGTCTGTTCCGCTACCGGCAATCTCTATTTATCTTATAGATCGTTGAAGAAAAATTCCAGATAAAAAACTCTTGATCTCCACCACCTGTAGGAACAAACCATGGATTTTATAGGAGTTGAATAACTGAAAACTGAATCTACACAAAAAATAAAAGAGACAAAACTTGTCCAATTCAAGAACTTCAACTGTCATTACTAAAAAACAACTTAAATTTTAGGATATGAAAATTGTAGTAATCGGAGGCACTGGCCTCATCGGAACAAAACTGGTAAAAACCTTAAGCGAAGCCGGACACGAAGTAATCGCAGCTTCTCCAGGTACCGGAGTAAATTCCGTTACCGGCGAAGGACTTAATGAAGCCCTAAAGGGAGCGGAAGTGGTGGTTGACGTGGCCAACTCCCCGTCATTTGAGCAAAAAGCAGTCCTGGAATTCTTCGAAACTTCAGGGCGAAATCTGATTGTTGCAGAACTCATTGCCGGAGTAAAACACCATGTAGCCCTATCGGTTGTCGGCACAGACCGTCCAAATGCAAATACTTATTTCCAGGCCAAGCTGGTACAGGAAACGTTGATCAAGGAATCCGGAATCCCCTACTCCATCCTGCATGCTACGCAATTTTTCGAATTTGTGGGAGGTATTGCACAGGCAGGAATTCAGGAAGATCAAATACATGTATCCCCAGCCCAGTTCCAGCCTATCGCTTCAGATGATGTCGTTGCAGCACTAGCCGACATTACGCTTGGCGCACCATTGAACGGATCAACAGAAGTTGCCGGACCTGAAAAGATCGGGCTGGATGAAATCGTCAGACAATACCTCAGCCTTAAAAATGACAACAGAAAGGTGGTAACAGACCTACATGCCCCATATTTCGGAGCAGAAATTAATGATCAGTCACTAGTTCCCGGAGATCATCCCCGCATTGGCCAGGAAACCTATGCAGACTGGATCCGCAAGCCAGGTAATTTAAGATAAGGGTAAGAATATCGGGTTCAAAATAAAGAGACTGCATCCTATGATACAGTCTCTTTATTATGCGTTTTCATATGTTTAAGTTTCATTTAACTCAACGCTAAATAAGCTTTTCCAACTGCTGAATGTGTTTGCTGATGGTCAGTTGCTCCGCATTCGAGACCGCCATTGCCAATGCCTGCTTATAATGCTGCAAAGCCACCTCATTATCGAGATCTGTATATAGATTACCGAGCAGGGAGTAATAAAAATGATGATCCGTAAGTTTCAGTTTTTCAGCTTCTGCAATGGCCGCCAGTTTTCCGTTCACCTTCGCCAATGCGAAAGTCCGGTTTAAGGCAACAATAGGCGAATATTCCAGGATCAACAAGTTGTTGTAAAGCTGCAGAATTTGTGTCCATTTTTCTGGTTTGTCCTCCTTATAGGTATGCCAGTAAGCAATACCAGCTTCCAGGTGATATTTGCTGAACTGATCACCTGCAGCAGATAAACCCAAATAGTATTTCCCCTGATCAATCAGTTCCATGTTCCAGAGACTTTCATCCTGATCCTGGTACAGAATAGCTTCTCCATTTTGATCTGAACGGGCATCAAACCTGGATGCGTGGAAACACATCAGCGACAGCAATGCATTTACCTTTGGAAGATTGGTATGGTCGTGATCAGTCAGCAGGTAGACCAACCGCATGGCCTCTGTGCAAAAATCTCTTCGGAGCGTTGTATTCTGAGAAATGGAATAATAACCTTCAGAAAACAGCAGGTACAAGGTGGTCAATACATTATCCATCCGCAAACTGATCTCATTCAAGCTTGGCTGTTTAATACTGATGTTCAATTCTTTCAACTTTTCTTTAGCCCGGTTAAGCCGTTTATAAACGACCTCCTTATTGGTTAAATAAGCATCCGCAATCTCCTGAATACCAAACCCGCAAAGTAAATTAAGTGCCAATGCCACCTGAGATTCGGTGGAGATCTGAGGATTGCAGACCGTAAAGATCATGGCAAGCTGGCTATCTCCGATATTTTTGACCGACAGATCCAACTCAAATTCTTCCGTATTGGCAGTATCATATTGAATCTCCGGAGATAACTTTTGCTGGAACAGGGAATCTCTTTTGAGATAATTTTTAGTTTTATTTTTCGCAACGGTATATAACCATGCTCTGGGATTATCGGGTAATCCCTTTGTACTCCAGATCTCTGTAGCAGCAAGGAAAGTATCACTCACAATATCTTCCGCTATCTCAATATGTGCCATACCGAACAAACGGCAAAGTACCGAAACGATTTTTTGATATTCGCTTCTAAATAAATTCGGGATCAGTTCCTGCTGCTTCATTTGATATGATCTATGCCTCAGGTTCAGTAGCCATTCTTACTTCTACGTTTCCACCGAGTTCAAGGATCGGACACCCCTGGGCAATCTCGACTGCATCTTCATAACTTTCTGCCTTGATGATAACCAGTCCGCCAATAGATTCTTTAATTTCGACAAAGGGTCCATTGATGACGTGCTTGTCTGACTTTACCACCTTACCGGATATATCCCAGCGTTGCAGTGGCCGTGCCAGTTTATTTTGAGCTGCAATCCCACCAAACCAGTTCTGCCAGGCGCTAATCGAATTTTGTAATTCTTCCGGAGAAGGCTGTGCTTCTTTATTTGTGAAATCTCTTCTGAAAATCAATAAAAAGTCGTTCATATTCTTCTATTTTAATTGTAAAAATAACTACTGATATTTATAATATGGAATAAAAAAAGTCCTCATCGGGGATGATAAGGACATTTTGCAGGCCCCTAGCCAAACATGCCAACTTTATAAGTTCCCGGCACATTCGGGAAAGAAAGATTAATGCGGTTCCAGGTATTGATGGTGGTCACAACCATGGTAAGGTCAACCAGTTCAAGTTCTGAAAAATGAGCACTTACCCTTTGATAAACCTCATCAGGTATATGAGCTGCCGTTACTGCTTCCGCCCATTCAAATGCGGCTCTTTCTCTTTCCGTATAATAAGGTGCTTCTTTCCATGCACTAAGTCCATACAGGCGTTGTTCAGTTTCTCCCTTCGCCCTTGCATCCTTATAATGCATGTCCAGGCAATAGGCACATTCGTTGATTTGTGAGACCCTGAATTCGATCAGGTGCATCAGCTCCACACCCAAAGATGATTTTTTTAAATAACCTGCCATTTCAAAAAGTGGCTTCAATGCGTTTTGTCCTTTTCCGAAGATGTTTATTCTCTTTTCCATTTTGTTATAATTTTTGATTTTATAACCTGAAGACAAACGGCTTTTTAAAATTGGACAAACTTTGATGATTTTTTTTTATTTTGTATAAATACGAGATAAAAAATGGCTACAGATCAATATCCGAAGGTTTATTTATATCGACGAATCGTTCAGGCAAAATTATTCATCGACAACAACTATGCGGATAAAATAGACCTCAATGGCATTTCTGATGAGGCCTATTTCTCTAAATTTCATTTTATCCGGCTGTTCAAATCTGCCTATGGAAAGACACCCCACCAGTATTTAAAATATGTAAGAATCGAAAAGGCCAAAGAATTACTGAAGAACAACATCACGGTTTCCGAAGCTTGCTTTTTAGTAGGCTTTGACAGCCTTTCCTCTTTCAGCGGACTTTTCTCAAAAGTGGTAGGTAAATCTCCATCCAATTACCTCAAACACCATCAGGAGACTCAAAAGAAAATCAGTCTCCGGCCCCTTTCTTTTGTGCCGGGTTGTTACGCCTATCAACACGGCTGGATTGACAATGAGAATAGCAATTTTGAAGAACCCGATGTTTAAATTATTCTTCAAGTTTGTAATGAGTTTAACATCTAATCTAAAATTACCATGATTACTAAAATGAGCATTACAAACATTCATGTCATAGACCAGAATAGCGCTTATGACTTCTATGTAAACAAATTAGGCTTCAAACTTGTAGACGACATCCCCATGGGACCAGAAACCCGTTGGCTAACCGTTTCACCTCCGGAACAACCCGACTTACAACTGGTCTTGTTTCCCGTTACCGTAAGTAAAATGTTTCCGAAAGAAGTTGCAGAAAACTTAATAGACCTCATCAAAAAAGGAATATTTGGTTGTGGAGTATTAACCTGCACCGATATTTTTGCTACTTATGAAGAGCTAAAAGCCAAAGGAGTGGAATTTATCAAACCACCTACAAAAGAATTTTACGGAACAGAAGCATTATTTAAAGATGATTCCGGCAACTATTTTTCATTGCAACCGCTAAACAATTTTGACAATGAAAACAATATTTGATCCGGCAATACGAGATGAATTGACGAGAAGAGTTGAGGCGCTCAATGAAAACAGCACAGCACTTTGGGGCAAAATGAATGTTTTTCAAATGACCAGGCATTGCAATATATGGAATGAATGGGTTTTAGGAAAAAACAGTCCTGTTTACAAGCAGGAATGGTTGGGTAAGATCTTTGGCAAAATGGCACTCAAAAGCAATACTAAAGATGATAAGCCGCTGGGCAAAGGCATGCCGGCCGGCAAAGCATTCACTGTAACACAAAAAGAAGGCGACCTGAATGCTCAGAAGAAAATTCTTGTAGATTTAATCACTGATTATGAGCACTTTTCAAACGACCAGTTCATTCACGATTTCTTTGGAAAAATGACAAGAGAGCAGATTGGCGTCTTTGCTTATAAACATTCAGACCATCATTTAAGGCAGTTTAATGTTTAACAATGTTCTCAGACAGATCCGGTAAGACTACTGTGTTTTAATTCGTATTCAATTTCATCATCTTCCAACTCTGCAATTTTAATGAAGTTCAATCGATCGAGAAGTTTCCTGGCTTTGTTGTTTGCTTTACTCGTTATCGCGTAAATGCGCTTTAGTCCGATGTTATTTATTCCAAAGTCTATGGCTAAAGACATTGCTAAAGTCATAAAACCCTGCCCCTGGTATTGAGGTAATAAAACGCAGCCAAGTTCTCCGGTTCCTTTGTCCAGTCCGCGATAATAACCGCAAGTCCCCACAATCTTATTCGTTTCGTTCTCTACAATGCCCCAATGAATTGAATTCCCGTCAAAATAGTCTTTGTTGATTTTATCCTGCATTTCTATCGCCTGCTGCACTGTTGTTGCCTGGATCCCATCGTAAAATGAAATTTCGATAATGTCATTGATGTCAGAGGGTTGAATTTGTCGCAGGGAGATTTTCTCAGCAAGAATATTTGGGAAAGTATTGTAAGGCGGTAATTTCATTTTACAAGATATACAACACACTATTAATTCCCAAATAAACAAGTTGAAAAAATTATTTCGGAACAAGCTACATAGATCATGCTGAAGTAAAGCCCTCATATATATTAATTTACGTTAGATCTACTACACCTTCAACACTAAGAATGAATTGAATCATAATCCGGACATCAGATATAGAATTTAAAACACCGATCCTTCCTTCTTGTATGGATGTATTTTATTTCTTACAAATCAAATAATGGCTGATAATTTGCGTAACATTAATTACACACAAATTGAACCATATGAAAAAATTACTCATCGGTGTCATGGCATGCTTTGCCCTGACTACCCGTGCCCAGGTGCACGAATCAAAAAATTTCATCTATCTCTATTCCGATTCTGTGATCTATGCCAAGGACATTAGACTACGTCCAGATTTTTCCGGATACCTGCAACTTCGGGCCGATTCCAGAAAAGTCCCAACAGAACAGGTCAAATTTTTCAGTAATGAAGACGGCTTTTTTGCCAATACCCGAAGACTCCATTTTGGTAGTACCACCTCCTTTTCTGAACGAATTATCGAGGGCAAGATCAATGTGTTTCAGCAGGAAGACTATTATCCTTACCAATACGATCATCGGTATAGGCGTAACAGGTATATAGATAGAAGACCACAAGCTGTAGATGTAAAAATGTATTACAACAAAGGTTACGGAGATTTAAAAAAAGCAAATTACCACAACCTGAGCGCAGATATGGCGGACAATCCCAAGGCCATGGACATGTTGAAAAACTACAGAAAAAGCATAAATACAGGAAAAACAATGTATATCGTTGCAGGAGCAGCTATCGTATCCGGGCTAATTTCCTTTTTGGCCGCGGGTAGCAGCAATAGACATATGTCAAGCGGAAATGGATTTGGTTCTAATTTTGGTAAAGGTCCTAATTTCACCCCTGCCTTTATATTGCTCGGAGCGGGAGCAGGCTTAGCTACAGGCGGATATTTCATCCAGGCATCCGGTAACAGACATTTGGAGAATGCTGTAGATGCTTATAACCGTTAGGGAAGACTAAATTAAGTTTAAAGCCTGGGTTAAGTTACACCCAGGCTTTTTTAATTTTACGCCAGACCAAATACATACTTTTTGAAGATCTTGCTGATCCTGTGAATACCAACTATGAGAATGACTCGAACTTGAGTGATGCTAAGGTAGTCACGGTGGTAGTGCCCTTATATAAGAAGATCTATCTGGAGGCAGTTCGGGGCAAAAAATTACTTCTGACGATTTTGGCAGACAAGGACTTTGGATATAAGTTTGCCAAGAACTTTGTCTTCAAGGCCTTTATTACTTCCTCTAGATTGTTTAAGTATCATATTTTTGGATTGGTTGGCCTAAATGCGAAAGTCAAAGATGGACTTTTAAATACACCCATGCCCAAGTTTATCTGGTGCAGTGAGATTTACACAAGCCACAATTTCAGCAGGAAAATTGCCGGTGGACTTATCATAGTTGATGCGACTAAACCCATCGCAGGAAACAAGATGGATTGATATTTGCCAATTATCCAGGCAAGATCATTAAGAAAAACGGGAATAAGTTTATAACTTTGGAAACTGGTTTTCAGACTTATACAGAATTTAAAAACAGTTTACAATGAAGCGAAAAAAAATTACGATTACACTGAATGAGCTCCCGAAAGGTGCGAAATATATCCCTCAGGATATTGTCAGTGCGTTTCAGAATAGGTTGTCTAAGGCCATGGAAAAAGTAAACAGTGATTTCATCAAGAGCCAGCGGGTAACTTCTCAGAATAACTGTTATATTTCTGTTGATCAAAATTCTTAGGATTATTTCTGATCAACTATAGTTGTAACACTATAGTATTAGTAATCACTAAATAAACCCCATTACTACTATTATGTTATCACTTACATTCACATCTAAAGCATAAAAAAACTTGCCGAGAATATTTGGAATAGAAGACTATGCATGGCGTTGACTCAAGAAGGCTTGTCTGAACGATCGGGTGTGCCTCTTGCTGCTTTGCGTAAGTTCGAACAAAAAGGTTCCATTTCCCTAGAATTCTTTTGAAAATTTTGATGGTTATTGGTGGTTTTGAAGAGATGATTTATGGCCGCGAAACGTTTATACCATTCCGCACGTGATTTGTTTGTAAATATTCGATTAGTGCTTTAGGATGATCGGTTTGAACACCCTGAACTCCTTTATCCATTGCAGTTTTCCATTTCACCGGATCTTCATCAGCCATTTGCACATCTAAAAAGACAGACAATCCGCTTTCCTTTATTGCTGCAATAAGTGCTGGGTCTGGAAAACGATCCGTTGCTTCCAACGGCATTTTATCGAGAAAGGAACTCAATTCTTCTTTCGTTTTTATGTGCTTTGGCAAGCCAGACATGAGCGGCATCTGGGGAGCCAGAGCCCTCCATAACCCATACTGCTCAGTTTTATTGATATAAACCAGCACCTGCTTTTCCATTCCCGCAGCTTTAATTTCTTCGTATGCCTGTGCTACATCAGCCTCCTTAAAATCCAGATAAATATTGATCCGGTTCTTACAGGCTTTCAAAGCTTCCTTAAAACGAGGTAGTCTATAGGTATACCCATCCTTAGCATTCAAACTAAGTTTCTCCACTTCATCCAGGCTCAGATCCTGAATCCTGCCTCTGCCATTGGTGGTATGATCTACGGTTTCATTGTGAATTAAAACCAAATGACCATCACGGGTGGTACGAAGGTCTATTTCAACATAATCCGCACCAAGGTCTATAGCTTCCTCAATTGAGGCAATACTATTTTCGGGTTTTATCAGATGGCTTCCGCGGTGGGCAATTACGATAAAGCCATTTTTAGATTTGGGAAGTGGTGCTAATGTACGCTGCCCAAATGTGATCAAAAAGAGACCATTAAACAGAAGTATCAGCAAGCTTTTTTTATAATTCATCATTTAAAATATGAAGCGAAATTACCCCCAGCACATGATAGACATATTAACAAAACATTAAATGTCCGAGCTTTGCAGTCATCTCATCATAATTTTGATCAGCACTGGCATCTCCACCTAACCACCTTTTCGTATCTTTAAGAGTTGTCCCACATTTCTTGCCCAATCTCAATAGCATGAATCACATTAATGATTGTAGCATATTGGACAACTCTACAGGCATTGTTATCATGGCATCATGGCCCGTTTTAAGCTCCAGATACTTCCAGTTTTTGCTCTTTTTTGTTTTGTCTGCAAAAGGTTGGATCGCTCTTAGTTCCGGTCCGGTACAAGCAATATAAGTCAACGGCAAATCATTACCGTAGGGGTGCTTTAACTCCAAAGGCTGACAAAATGTTTTAAATGGCTGATTGGTCAGACGGTCATTTACCCATTTTATATCGGCTAAGTTAGTCACACCAAAAAAATCACTGCTGAAGAACGGGATACTTAGTCCATTGTCGTAGTCCATTGACACCTTAATGAAATATTCCCGGATGTCGTCCGGACTTACATCTAGTGCGCTTTGGCCATTCTCCATAAGCATTGCATCAAGAAAAACCAGTTTAGACAACCGATCCGGCATCCGATCTGCAACACCTGCTATCACAGCTCCGGCATAGCTATGGCCGACTAAAACTACATTGTGCAAGTCTTCTGTAATCAGGAAATTTACAATGTCTGTAATATGAGTATTCAGATCGATCTCGTCATTAAATGTATTTTTATGTTCCCCAAGTCCACTCAACGTTGGCGTATAAACAAGGTTTCCTTTGCTTCGCAATTCCGTGCTTACCCTTTGCCAACACCAGCCACCATGAAAAGCACCATGAACTAAGACAAAAATGGGCTTATTTGACGTAGACTGCGCATTTATTTCGAAAACTGATAGTAGTAATATTAGTAAGATGAAAAACGACTTTGTACTTTTGATTAATGATTTCATAATATTTTTTTATGCAAAAGTTGTCAATGTCTTTTTACAATTCAATAACTCACCCGAAAGTGAGCAAACCTCAAATCAGAATATGTCAAGTCAGTTAAAACCCGGGACATCGAATGCCTGTAATATTACAGCCTTAAGCCTTGCGTGTGAGGTAAATGATGTATTAAGAGATATTAGCCCACGATGGAAAATGCAGATACTGCATAAGGTCGCTTCGGGCACAAAACAATTCAGCACATTAAAACATGCTTTCCCATCTTTGTCGGATCAGATACTTGGCAAAAGGCTTTCAGAATTAGTTAATGACAAATTAGTTGACAAAATAATCCTCAAAGAGAAAGCTCCGAAAAGTATTCATTACATGATCACCGATAAAGGTTTGGAATTACTAAAAATTATTGACGATCTGCATAAATGGGGGCTGAAATATTTTTCTGCTTAACCCACGCTTTGCAGCCACTTCTTCATAATTTTGATCAGCACTGGCATCACTACCCAGGTCAACAGACCAACCATCGATGCTGCTGTAATTAAAAGTCGAATTACAGGTGGCAGATTGCTAATGAACAAACCGACGGTATAGTATAAAAATAAGCTCGTCGGGAATACGCCACATAATGTTGCGACAGCCATTTTCCATCGTGGCGGAGGCGACGGAGATCTGAACCAGGCTTCGAGACCCATAAGCTCCCGGTATACCGGAACTTCTGTAAGTGTCGAAGCATATGCCTCCCATTCCATAAACAATGCGGAATTATAAAAAGCATCACGCTCCTGCTCGTCTTTAAATGTCCTGAGAATACCAATTTCATTACTGTCGGCTCCCGGGAAAGAAGAGATCATCGCAGCTCCGTGTACGCCGCCATGTGTAAAGGACGCTCCAAGGAAATGCTGCAGGGATTCTTTAAACTCTTTTTCTTTTCCAGGAAGTATTTTTCTGGTGATCGCAACGTGTATTGCCATATTATTTTCTTTTTATAAGCTAAGCCATAGTTAAACCCAGACAAAACTTCATATATTCATAATGTTAACTTAAATCATCTCTATTTTAAAGCTGATAATTTTGCCCCAACGATGGACAAAGATATTGTATGTGAAATAAAGGCAGGATTGCTTCCGGCTTTTAATGAGGCCTATTCCCGTTATCATAAACAAATTTATCAGTTTGTATTCAAAAAAACACAGTCTGAATACATTGCTACAGAGGTAGTCCAGCTTTGCTTTATCCGGCTTTGGGAAAAGAAACAATCGCTAAATGAACATACTGCACTAAATATTCAGCTATTTGGAATGGCCAGACAGGTGATGATCGATCAACTTAGAAAAGAGTCTGCGAGATTGAAATATAATACCAGGTCTGAGCAATATCCTTTTACCGACAATCTGATGAAGATGATCGAAAGCCGCGATATGCTTAAACATTTTGAGCAGGAAATTGACGCCATGCCGGCAATGAGAAAAATGGTATTTAACCTGAGCAGGCAAAATGGACTCTCCTATAAGGAAATAGCGGAAATGTTGGGAATATCTCCAAAAACTGTAGAGAGCCATATCGGCAAGGTCCTCTCCCACCTTAAACACTACATGTATACGATTTTGCTATAGCCATATTAAATAATTGTTAAGCCGTAAGGGCAAAGGCCGCGACATACGTAATACCTGTATGAAGCCAAACAAAAGAATAAAACGCAAGCTAAACCGCGAGACTTTCATCCAGGAAAATTTTAGTGATCAGCAATGGGAATCTTTTGATGCTGATGAACCACTACCGCAGGGGAAATCGGAGGAGATGCACCGCTTTATACTCGGGCAAATATCTTCAAAACAACAGGTAAGGCTTAGGCTCATCAGGGTTGCGAAATATCTTTCTGCGGCTGCGATCATTTTAATGGTCGGATTTGCACTATTTATCCGGCCAAAGCACACCGACAACCAGAAGCCGCAGCTTACTGCAAACAACAAGCTTCAGGAAAAGGAGAAAACAAGTCTATGGAAAGAGGTTGCCAATTCCGGAACTAAGGTCATCAGGTACCAGTTACCAGATTTATCCTTCGTCACCATCTATCCAGCTTCCACAATCAAATTTAAAAAGCAGTTTGATCAAAAACTCAGAAATGTATATCTGAAGGGTAAGGCCAGATTCAAGGTGAAACGAGATGCGCTGAGGCCTTTCAGTGTGTTCTCTGGTGCATTGAAGACAACAGCCCTGGGCACGTCATTCACAATCAATACCCGCGGACACCAGATATCCGTTAAGCTCCACACCGGAAAAATTGTCGTTGCCGATACCCTGACCAAACAGGCCCTGGCCTATATTTCCAATGTTGGCACCACACTGCTATACGACCCATCCCTCAAACTTTCCAAGATCATCAAGCCAGTTGAAACCTTCCGTCCCGCAGCAGAGCTGCTGAAGAGAGAAGGCAATCTGATCATCATGAAAAATATACCACTGGTAAAGGTCTTCCAACTTTTAACTGAAGCTTACGGTATTAAAGTGAATTCGAACCAAACGGACGTCAGCAAAATCACTTTCACAGGCAGCGTTGATACGGGCAAAGAAAAACCTGAAGATGTACTCAAATTGATTTGTCTGATCAACAACATGACCTTAACCAACACCTCAGCGCAAGAATTCTCCATACAAAAAACTGATAAATAAAACCAAAGAAGCCAAAAAATCATTATGTATTCAACAAAATTCAAAATCCTGAAACGTATGTTATGCCTCGGCATCATAGGTTGGGCAGGTCCAATATTTGCACAGGATCTACCTGTCAAAGGAATCGTTTTGGATGTCTCCGGTCAGGGGATTCCAGGTGTTACAGTAAAGGCAGAAAATGAAAAAACCCGCAAGTCAATAGTCACCACTTCTTCGGGTACCGGATTGTTCAGCTTTGCAAACATTGCCCCAGGCGGCCCATACCGTTTTATCTTCAGTTCCATAGGATATAAAACGGATACCCTCTCTGGTTATACCGTGACCACAGGCCAGCAAATTGCACTGAGCATCAAACTTAGGGAACAATCAAACGACCTTCAGGAAGTAACGATTGGATACGGTAAAAGCAAAAGGAACGAAATTACCGGAGCAGTAACTTCCGTAAAGCCCGAAGAATTTAACCGGGGTGTGGTGAGTTCGCCAGGCCAGTTGCTTCAGGGAAAGGTTGCCGGTCTGAATATCACCAGAAGCGGAAACCCAACAGATAAACCTGCGGTGATCCTGCGTGGTCCCTCAAGTTTCAGAGAGGGTGCTCAGGAACCCTTTTATGTGATTGATGGGGTTCCGGGTGCATCGATAGATTTGGTCGCACCAGACGATATCCTCAGCATGGAAGTCCTGAAAGATGCTTCTTCAACAGCCATTTACGGATCCAGGGCAGCAAATGGTGTCATCATGGTCAATACTAAAAATTCAGGAAAAGGACTTGGTAAACTTTCTTACAGTGCCTATGCTGCTTCAGAAAGTATTTCCAACAGCATCGACATGGCCAGCGGAGACGAATTGAGAACCTATCTAAAAGACAATGGAAAAACATTGGATAAAATCAGCGACGATGGCAGCAATACAGATTGGCTAAAAGAGGTGACCAGAACTGGTTTCTCCCAAAACCACAACCTCAATTTTAATGGAGGAGGCGAAAACTCATCTTATGGAGCAAGTCTTAACTATTTTGACAACCAGGGGATTATTAAGACATCGGGATTGGAGCGCTTTATCGCAAGAGCAAATATGGAGCAGCGTCTGCTCAACAACCGACTGAAGTTAAACCTCAACCTGACAAACAGCAATACCGTTAACGAAAGGATCGCCAGCCAGGTTTACAATAACATGTTCACTTACCTGCCTACTGTTGGCGTAAGGAAGGCCGATGGCAGTTTTTCTGAAGACCCGTCCAGAACCACCGGAACCGGTGGATACTACAATCCGGTAGCACTGTTACAAAATAACAAATTTCAGGGAAAAACCAACCTCTACCTCATCAATGGTGCCGCGAAAGCAAACATTATTGATGGCCTTGACTTCAATGCGATGGTATCCATCCAAAATGAGCAGATCAACGAAAATCTGTATAACAATAGATTTTCGATGTTAAAACAGGGGTTTAATGGCTATGCAGAACGTTCATCTGTAAAAAACACACAAAAGGTTTTAGAAGGATATTTTAATTATGATAAGGTTTTTGGGGATCACGGGCTAAAACTACTAGCCGGTTACTCCTGGCAGGAAAACCGCAATGGGGATGGCTTCCAGACTTCCGGACAAAACTTTGTTTCGGATGATCTTTTGTGGAACAATCTGGGATTAGGTAACGGAAACGGATCCAGTGTTGTGAATTATGGCAATACTTACATCTCCACGCTTCGTTTGATCTCCTTTTATGGACGAGCCATCTACGATTATAAAGGAAAATATCTGTTACAGGCAACGATTCGCCGTGATGGCTCCTCGGCCTTTGGAATTAACAACAGATGGGGAATGTTTCCGTCTGTTTCTGCGGGATGGAACATAGACCGTGAAGCATTTATGGAAAATGTATCTTTCGTTGATCAGCTTAAGCTCCGTGCCGGTTATGGTGTTTCAGGAAATTCAATAGGGTTTGATGCCTACACTGCCAAACTGGTTTACGGTGCACAGAACGGAGCGTATTTTTATTCGAATGGAAAATGGCTGACCGCAATTGGTCCTACTCAAAATGACAACCCAAACCTGAAATGGGAACGTACAGCTACATTGAACATCGGTGTAGACTTCAGTCTCTTTAAAAACAAACTTTCCGGGTCAATTGAGGTATACAATAAGAAAACTACAGACCTTATTGCCCCCTATTCGGTTTCAACTACCCAATATCCGTTCAATGTGTTAACAGCCAATGTTGGCGCAATGACCAATAAGGGGATCGAATTTACGCTGAACAGCACTATTGTTAAAACTGACGATTTTAGCTGGAACACCGCAATTAACTTATCACACAACAAAAATGAGATCACTTCTATTTCTAATGATCTTTTCCAGGCAAATGAATTTTATACCGCTAATGTGGGTGGTAGAGGGCAGTCGGGCGCGCTGGGTTACCAGGTGATTAAAGAAGGACTTCCCCTGGGATCATTTTACTTACTGAAGTATGCGGGTAAAGATGCCAACGGGAAATCAATGTTCTATGATAAAAACGGAAACGCTTCTACAGCAAACACAGGATTTGAACATTTCAGTGCAACGGGTTCTGCGCAACCAAAAGTATTATATGGCTGGAACAATACGTTCAGGTACAAACAGTTCGATTTTAACTTCTTCATTCGCGGGGTTTACGGAAATAAAATCCTTAATGCGACCCTTGCCGATATGAACGCCCCGATCTATGCCTTTCAAACCAATATCGCAAAGGTCACTTTAACCGAATCGATCGGCGATGATAAAGCTCAGTTTGTGTCAGATCGTTATCTGGAAAGCGGCTCCTACCTCCGTCTGGACAATGCGACGCTGGGTTATACTTTCAAAATAAAAGGCAGCAGAACATTGAGGCTTTATGCTTCAGGTAATAACCTTTTTATCATTACCAAGTATAAAGGTGTAGATCCGGAAATCAATATGGCTGGTCAGACACCTGGCATCGATTACCGCAATTTCTACCCTAAAACACGCTCTGCAATTTTTGGGCTGAACTTCAATTTATAACATTCTATAAAAAAGAGAAAATGAAAAGATATATAACAGCGGCAGCCCTGGTGGTTTTAACATTGGGAAGCTGTACAAAACTGGATGTTGATGTGGAATCGCAATTAACAAAAGGAAACTTTCCGGTAACACCTGATGCTTACCTGGCTGCAACAGGTCCCGTTTATCAAAAATTTAACGCTGGCTTTGGTGTCGACATCTGGAGGATGTACGAACTGACGAGTGACGAGGCCATCATTACCGCACGGAACGGAGGCTATTATGACCAGGGAAGATATCAGACGCTGCATAAACACAACTGGTTACCGGATCATCCGATCATTCTAAGTGCATGGCAATGGGGATATGCCGGAATAAGCGACTGTAACCGGGTAATCGACCTGTTTGAGAAATCAGCAGATGGCCCTACAAAAACGCAGTTTTTAAATGAAATACGCGCTATGCGTGCCTTATACTATTTTTATGTGATGGACATGTTTGGCAATGTTCCCATTACCAGTTTTGGAACGGCAGAAAGTCCAAAGCAATCTACCCGTGCAGAAGTATTTACGTACATAGAGAAAGAGTTACTTGCGGTAGCTGAAGGCTTGTCTTCGCCCAAAACCATTACTACAGAATTCTACGGACGCCCAACGAAATGGATGGCCTATGCGCTATTGCAAAAATTGTACATCAATGCCGAACATTATATCGGCAAGCCAATGTATGCGGAATCTATTATCTATGGTGATAAAATTATTACCGGATCATCACTGGCATTGGTAAGCGATTACAACACGCTCTTTTCGCCAACTAACGGACCAAACAACGAAACCATTTTTGCTGCGATATATGATCCCAATTATTCGGGCGGTAATGCAATTACCCGTTTTACGCTGCACAGCACGCTAAGGGCGAAGTACAATCTTCCCTTTAGTCCAAGTAATGCACAGTGTACCCTAAAGGAGTTTTATGATACCTTTAACTTGCCAGGAGACATCAGAAATGCGACCTGGTTGGCAGGGAAACAGACGCTTGCCGATGGAACTACTAAAATCATGAATGGTTCGGCCCAACTTGATTTTACTCCAGAGATCGTACTCACCAACACGGAAACTATGGATGTTGGCCCGGAGGTAAACGGAATATCCAGGGGTGTCAGATCCATCAAATTCTATCCTGATCCAAATACCAATAGTGGCACCCGTTTTCAGGGCAATGACATGCCAATTTTCAGGCTTGCTGATATATACCTGCTAAAAGCAGAGGCGCTACTGAGAACAGGAGGATCCATGACTGATGCAGTTGGACTGGTAAATAAGGTTCGTGTTCGCGCAAAGGCCGGGGAAATTACCACCATTACCCTGGATGGCATTCTGGAGGAAAGAGGACGCGAGCTTGCCTGGGAAGGATGGCGTCGCAATGATTTGATCCGCTTCGGAAAATATCAGGGCACATGGGGCTTCAAAGCGGGCAATGAAGGTGCTTCCAGAGATATCTTCCCGATTCCGGCTACCGAATTGGTACTGAATAAAAACCTGAAACAAAATACAGGATATTAAAATGAAGAGAAGAGATTTTGTAAAAAGTACGGCACTTACTGCCTTAGGTGCAAGCGTGCTTGCACCCCTGCAATCGCTTGCAGCCAGTCCTGAGACCCACCTGGAAAGTGAAGATGTAGCACCACGCAGTGAATTAAAAGATGATTATCCCGTTCACTTTATGGCGGTAGGCGATTGGGGACGCAATGGAGCCGATCATCAGAAACATGTTGCGGTACAAATGGGTAAATGGGCAACCGAAAATCCGAACGACTTTATTCTTTCCCTTGGTGACAACTTCTATCCTAAAGGGGTGACCAGCGAACATGACCCTTTATGGCATTACTCTTTTGAGAATATTTATACAGATTTTGCTTTACAATGGGACTGGTATCCGATTCTTGGAAACCACGATTACATCTCAGACCCTGATGCACAGGTAAGGTACAGTAAGATCAGCAGAAGGTGGAAAATGCCGTCCAGGTACTACTCAAAAGAAGTACCGATAAAAGGTGGTGGAAAACTGCTAATGGTGTTTATCGATACTTGTCCGCTGATACCCGAGTTCCACAGCAGCGAGCAATACGGGCCCTGGGTAAAAGATCAGCAGCCCGAAATGCAGCTCAAATGGCTGGATGAAACTTTAAAAAATGCAAGCTCAGACGTAAAATGGAAAATGGTGATGGGGCATCACCCCATTTATACCGTTGGTCCCAGGATCAAGAACTATGATACCCTTGCGGTAAGGAAAGTGCTGTCTGACATCTTTGAACGCAACAAAGTAGACGTTTATCTTTCCGGACATGACCATTCTTTGCAACACCTGAGCACGGGAGGTTTTACCCAACAGTTTATTTCGGGTGCCGGCTCTGAGGTTACTCCGGTAACCGCCGGAATACCTTACAGCAAGTTCGAAGCCGCGGAGTATGGTTTTATGTATTTTTCGGTGGATCAAACCCGCTTAAATGCAAAAATCATAGATCATACCGGAAAAAATATTTATGAAACTACGTTGAAGAAAGCTTAGTAGCATTAGTCCCAACATTGTTTTTAGAAATCAATGTTGGGACTTTATAGATTATTTCATCAGGCTGATATTTGTCATACCTCCATCAGAAAGAATTTCAGTTCCGACAATAAACGAAGAATCGTCAGAGGCCAGAAAAACCGCAGCCTTCCCCATATCAGATGGCAGCCCCATTCTGCCTACTGGAATCAAATCTTTCCAAGCTTGTTTAACCTGTTCCACCTGTTCCTGCGGCACTATTTTACCAAATACAGGTGTATCAATGGAACCGGGCGACAATGTGTTTACTCTAATTTTTCTTTCTAACAGATCAAGTGATAAGCCTTTAGCTAAGGATATAACCGCAGCCTTAGCTGCTCCATATATCGTCATTCCAGGTGCTGCACGGTGTGCTGCGCTGGAACCAATGAGAATGATGGATGCCCCGTCGTTCATATATGCAAGTGCTTTTTGAACAGTAAAGTAGGAACTCTTCAAATTCAGGTTCATATACCGGTCATAGTTGTCTTCCGTAACATTCGTAATCGCTGCCATTGGGCTGCCATCTACTATACCACCAGCATTGACCACCAACGTATCAATTTTGCCGAACCTTTCAAAGGTGTCTTTGAAAATCCGTTCCAGGTCCTCCATCTTTGTTACGTCGCCTTTTATACCTATAAAACCCGCTCCAAGTTCCTGAACAGAGTGGTCAAGCGTTTCCTGATTCCTTCCAGTGATTGTGCCGATGGCACCTTCGTTTTTGAGTGCTGCTGCAATGCCGAATCCAATACCACTATTACCTCCCGTTATTACTGCTACTTTATCTTTTAATTTACTCATGTTTTCTCTGCTTTAATTTTTAAATACATTTTTAAATTCCGTAAATACCCCCCGAAACGGATATTTTCTCTCCTGTAATCCAGGCAGAATCATCAGAAGCAAGAAATACGGCTACTTTCGCAATATCTTCCGGCTGACCAGTCCGCCCTAGCGGAGTATTTGAAACAAATTTTGTTTCTGCATCACTGCCAATAAATCCTGCACTATGCGAACCTTCTGTTTCCACAATGCCGGGTAATATGGAATTGATACGAATGTTTTTTCCACTGAATTCCTTTGACAAGGAAATAGTAATAGCGTCCAAAGCCGCTTTGGTTGCTGAATATACCGATCCCGTTGGAAGAGGGGTTTTCCCTGCCTCTGAGCTAATGTTTATGATGTTGCCCCCTTTATCACCGAACAACTTTAAAGATGCCTGGATGGTAAGTATAGATCCTAAAACATTGACATTGAATTGTTGATGAAAAGATTCTTCCGACACCTGCTCAATTGCTGCGTATTGATAAATGCCCGCATTGTTTACCAAAATATCCAACCCACCGAAAGCATTCTTTGTTTCTTCAAACAGCCTGCTTACATCAGACGCTTTAGACACATCGCCCTGTACTGAAATAGCGATACCACCGTTGTCGGTTATGGCTTTCACAACTTTGTCTGCATCTTCTTTGCTAAACGCATAATTCACAACAACTTTTGCTCCTTCTGCTGCAAAATACTTAGCGATAGATGCGCCTATTCCTTTTGATGCACCTGTAACTACAGCTACCTTATTCTTTAATTTACTCATTTTCTCGATTTGTTAAATTCTTGAGCAACAAAGTTAGACTACAAGAATATATTTTGGTAACTTTGTATCTAAAAGTAACAGTAACCTACAGGTAACAAAGTAACATATGGAGTGCGAAAAAGAAGATCAGAAGGATCGAAAAAAAGAAATGATGGCTGTCCACGATGCGATGGACGTACTTAGCGGAAAATGGAAGATCTATATAATTTCATCTATCTGCCATTACAACAAAAGAAGATTTTCAGACATTTTAAATGATGTAACCGGTATTTCGAACAAAATGCTGAGTAAGGAATTAAAGGAACTGGAAATAAACAAACTGGTGAAACGAACCGTTTTAGATACGCAACCTGTAACTGTTCAATATGAGCTTACAAAACATGGTAAGACCTTACAGACCATAATCAACAATCTAACAGATTGGGGAATACAACATCGAAAGGAAATTACCGGGAAAAATTTCACCACTTAATTCAGTAAAAACATTCAGCTTTTCAGCATACTGATCACAACAACATATCCATTAGTTAGCGCAATCTGCTGTTCATCCGGATAGCCAGGGATAAAATCTGGTCATCTAATACATTTCCCAGCTTTCGGACTAAAAAAAGACCTGTTTTTAATGATAAATCGAACATTAAAATGCGGCGCAATTAGATGAAGGCTTTATATTTGCAGTAAAAAAAGGATAGTGATGGAAAAGCTTTTTGTCGGTGGATTTCCGCCAGAAATTCATGAGATACAGATTGCAGAGCTCTTTAGCCTGCATGGCGAAGTTAGCACCGTTAAGTTCATCTACGACCGGGCGACTAAAAAGTGTAAGGGCTATGGTTTTATAGAAATGGCCAGTATAGAAGTGGCAGAGAATGCCGTTTCAGCGCTGAATGGCACTTTACTGGCAGGACGCGAACTCAACGTGAGCATAGTCCCCAAAGAAAAAAGCAAAGAGGAAGTAATTCACACACGTCCACCGTTAACGGAATACTTAAAAGTTGAAAAGAATTCTCCGGCCCCTAAAATGCGACAAAGAAGACCGAGACTATAGCTAAGGAAGGCTCCTTGCGATTGTTTATACCCGAAAATCTTTAGAAATCTTGGGGTATAAACAAATCTTGATCAGGAGCGTATTTTTAAATCTGCTTACTTAAAGGAAGGGATTGCTGAGATGATCAGGTTATTTATTTTCTGATTCCCGTTTCCGGTTATCTTAATTCCATTGATTAAACTTTTAGGGAAAAAGATATCAGTCATCACTGTTAAGCCGTCATCAGCAAAAAGTTCTGCCGATGCAACATCCAATATCAGACTAATCCTGGCAGTTGTTGCAGTAGCTATTCTTGGCGCTGTATGCTTTTTTGCAAACCCTTTTTCAAAATCATTGATACCAGAATTGGCCCTGTCGATATAGTATGTTTTTGTTTTATGATCATAGCCAACCAAAAGTTTTTCTCCTTCTTTGTTACTTAGTACAATCTGATTACTTTTAGTCGTATTAAACGTAAAATCCAGCTTCAACTTTCCATTGAGATTCTTAACATAGGCAGACAGATCAATTCCCTTATTGAGCATTAATGATTGTTTTTTATAAACTGGTCTTAGATGGACATTCATCTCTTTTACAGGGACGGACCGTACGTAAAAATCTCCTGCTTTTTGATCCAGATACAGATCCCTGGGAATTGTTGTTGCTCCTCTCCAGTTTTTTGTCGGTACCCGGTTTGCATACTGCCAATTGTTCATCCAGCCGATAAATATTTTTCTTTTCCCAGTATTTGACCAGGTAATACCTGCGTAGTTATCGGTTCCATAATCCAGCCATTTTTCTACTTTTGAGTTAGCTGTAAATTTACTTCCGTCAAAACTTCCGGTAAAATACTGGGTAGCAGAACCGCCATTTGGCCCACCTGGATTGATACTGACCAACAATACCCAAACAGTTTTGCCATTATACTCCATCGGAAAAAGGTCAGGACATTCCCATACCCCACCATGTGCTCCCAGGTCATTTCCAAACTCACTTTCTTTCCTCCAATCTTTTAAGTCTTTAGAAGAGTAAAAGGTAATCCGATCTTTAGTGGCCAGGGTCATTATCCACTTCTTTCCGGCTTCAAACCACATTACTTTTGGATCTCGAAAATCTGTGATACCTGGATTTGGCAATACAGGATTACCGGAATATTTAGTCCAGGAGTTTCCTTCATCCAGACTATAGGCAATACTTTGGTTCTGAAAATTATTGACTTTTTTCTCCTCCAGCTTTGGATCATGATGTGTAAAAACTGCAACCATAGGCGCTTTCCCATCCTTTCCCAACCCGGAAGTATTGTGCTCATCCATCACGATACTTCCCGAAAAAATATAGCCAAGGCTATCAGGGTAAAGGGCGATGGGCTTCTCCTGCCAATGGAAGAAATCTTTGGTTGTTGCATGACCCCAGTGCATTGGACCCCATACCGTACCATTAGGATAATACTGATAAAAAAGATGGTAAACGCCCTTATAATAAACCATTCCATTAGGATCATTCATCCAATGTTCCTTAGGAGAAAAATGGAATTGAGGGCGATGTTCTTCAGCTTGCAAAGTTGTTTGCTGTTGAGCCGTTACTGTACTTAAGCTAAACGTGCATCCCGCAAGGATGCTAAAAACAAGTTTTAAAAATTTCCTATTCATATTGGTGTGTTTTAGTTTTTATATTTCCATACAGATTTCAGCTTCCATGCCTTCATGCTTACCTCCGTACCTGTATCTCTGGCAAAAGTCTCGATGCCGGCCTGATGTTCCCCAGGATAAGTCAGCATGGTAAAAACCTCTTTACCATCATTGGTAAACAGTTCAACACTTGATTTGTCTACAAAAAAATGCATTCGCAGCTGACCATTTACAGGCATTACCTTCGCACTGGTTTTCCTGGCAAACTTTTCAATTTTTTCTTCGGCGCAGTTTGTTCGGTCTATCGTTAACAAGCCCGTTGTCGTCTCATAAGACAGGCCCAACTTTCGGCCTTCACCCACACAAAGGTTTAAACCGAATAGATTTGGTTTGCTGGTATTGAAGATGATTTCCATTTCATAAACATTCTCAGTCGGCTGGAAAGCCCTTAAAGGCTGGGTTCCCTTTGGAACTTCGTAGTTAGCAGACTGAACGCTGCCCCGGAGTTGTTTAAGGTTATCGATTGGTTTTTGCACCAACCGCAGCCCCTCGGGATACGTTTTAAGTTCCAGATTACGAGCAATAGACCAAAAACCCTTGCCCCAGGTGGAGGGCACAAGCTGCGCATAGTCCCAGGTAGCGATCCAACCCATTGATGGCGTATTCTTTAAGGTACCATCGTAATCCTGAAAAGTTCTTGATGCATAAAAATCCAGTCCCTGGTCTACGTATAACGGCTCTTTGGAATGATCGGCCGACAGCGTAAAAGTTTTACCATCAAAATTTCCGATAAAATATTGCTCCCTTGCCCAGTCAATAGAAACAACCATTACCCACCTTTTATCCTTAACATTTCCATTTACTGGTAATTGGAACAGATCGGGGCATTCCCAGGCTTTCTCCTGAGCACCGGCAGGACCGAAATCACTTAGCCAGGTCCAGGATTTCAGGTCTTTTGACCCATAGAATTTAATTTTCTTTTCCAGGGCCTTCGCTACGACCATTACCCATTGTTTGGTACCAGCATGCCAGAAAACCGTCGGATCCCGGAATTCCGTACTGCCGATATCCAAAACCGGATTTCCTTTATAATAGTGAAAGGTCTCACCATCCTGACTATAAGAAATCCCCTGCGATTGATTTTTGCTTTGCTTATTAAAAATGGTATAAGCGGCAACATATGCGTCCTTACCGAAACCTGCGGTATTCTCCCTGTCAATGAGCATGGAACCAGTAAAATAACCGATGCTGCCGTCATCGCCTGTCATTACATTTGGTTTTAGTTCTTCATAATGGACCAGGTCATCAGAGACCACCTTCCCCCACCAGTACATTTGGTATTTACCCCCATAGTAAGTAAAGCCACAGGGATCGCCTATCCATCCTTTTTTAGGGCTAAAATGAAACTGCGGACGGTAGAGTTCTGAATAGGCCGCCGCCTCATTATTTTGGGCAAAAGCGGTTCCTCCGTAGAACAGGAAAAGCATATAGCCTGACAAGGGCAATAAATATTTTTTGATCGTTTCTTTCATCTGATTATTCTTTACTTAAAACTCCGTCTTCATTCTCGCTGGCTGGATTGTCCAGACTTCAGCTTTCAAGTTGATATTACCGCCCTCAGCAAAGACCTCTGCCTGATCGCTGCTCCGTTTGGAAGGAAAGATTCTGGTAGTGAATGCATGTTGATTGTTGATAAACACCTCTACTACCGAGCCATCAACAAAAACATGGAAACTGGCGGGTTTGCTGGTATCCAGCAGAAAAGTATCTTTCCTGACACGGAGTGGTATTCCTTTTTTTGTACTGGAATGACGTTGATCTACAACAATTTCCCGGCTATCTGCATCGTAATATATTTTTGTATACTCCGAACCATCAGGATTTTTATGCAGAACGAACCCAAATTGCTTCGCCTTATTTGGCATAATCTGCGCCAGGATCTCATATTGCTGCCCCGAATAAAGCTTAACCGGCTGATGGCTGGCAACCGTAATGTCTAACACCTTACGATTAGCTGCTCTCAAAGACTGGAGTACGGGATGCGGGGACTGAATTATTTTCCCTTCCGATAAATTCCAGATTCTGGGAATACTATAAAGATGAGACCATCCCTGAAGGTATGCCGCTTCCCCGCTAATCTCATCAGGAATAATCGCAATTGCACAGATCCGCCCGTCTTTGTCCTCAGTGACAGAAGGTGAAAGCAACCTGTTGATGATCTCTAAATTCTCCGGCATTGGATGGTCAGGAACAAAACGTTCATTGACAAAGTTGCCAACCCAATAAAGTGCCCTGGCCGGAACCCCTTTATGGGGTACCTTATTCACCAGCAGCACATATTTATCCCCTATTTTTTTAAACACAGGCATCTCCCAGAAAATTCCGGAATTGTCTACTGCAGGATTCCCTTCAAACAGGGTATGCAAAAAACTCCAGTTTTTTAGATCAGCCGAGCTGTATAAAAGCAAAGCACCTTTTTCTACACTATCCTTTTTAACGCCAAAGCCCACAACCATATACCATTTATCTCCCTCTTTCCACACATAGGTATCCCGTAGATCAGTCCTGCTGTAGCCATCAGGCTGGCCTGGAACCACTGGATTTTGCTTATACTTTATCCAGTCATTAAGCGTACTGTCTTTCGGAAAAGCGAGGGCAATTCCCATTTTAGGTCCGCCTGCAGTATAACTGATCATCGGGACTCCCTTGTCATCAAGGATCACATGGCCTGACCATATCCCATTTTCGTCATACCCTTTCTCAGGACTTAATGCAGGTTTATGCTCCGTCCAGTTCACCATATCAGGGCTACTAAAATGTCCCCAGTTGATTTGCCTAAGCGCAAGATTTGAAGCATTCTTTTGGTTAAAGATATGGTATCTGCCTTTGTAAAAAATCAAACCATGTGTTTCGTTAGTCCAGTTCGCCGCAGGCAACAAGTGATATTTTGGACGGGAAAAATCATCTTTAAAACGTAGCTCAGGAATAGCCAGTACAGGAACTTTTTGAGCTAAAGCAGAAACCTCATTTTGAAGTTCTTTAATGGGAACCGGTTTGTTCCACAGTTTCAGTTCATCTATTATTCCGTTAATCGATGTCAAATCCATCTGACCTAAAAAAATTTCTCTGAAGTCCTTTCCCACCAGAATTTCGTCGGTTTTTTCCGGAAAATGAACTGAGGACATATTGATTTTGAGTTTATGTCCGTTGACCCAAACACTACTGTTTTCAGCCCTGATGTCCAACGCAATATTTAGCCATTTGAATTTCTCAACAAAATATCCCGTAGCCAGGTAAGAAAACTCCTTACCATTTCCTTTACCAATTAAGATCTCTCCAAACCTGTTTAGGCCAATAGATACAGAAATTCTGGTTTTACGATCTTTTAAGGCAAAAAAGGCAGCGGTATCTGTTGGAAACGATTCTAGTGCGAACCAACCTGAGCAGCCTGAGACCAGTTGATTAAAGCTGATCTCTGTTCGTAATGAGGTGCTATATCCATCTGTCCTCAAGCCTTTGCCAATAATCCCCGAACTAAGTTCAAGTTGATGCCTGGCATTGCTTAATGTTAGTTCTCCATTTTTCCGATCTGCCTTTAAGGGGTCTTTTCCGTCAAAGCTCCAATGTTGTGCAGACACCTCTAAGCAGGTGGAAAGAAAAAACATCAGAAAGGCAGTCAATCTTAACCAGCGGTGCAACTTAAATTCCATATTCATTTTTATTTAAGAATGAAGCCATAAAGGTGTTTATTGACACCTCTATGGCAATTGAAATATTACCCTCAGTATCCTGGGTTTTGTTGATAAAGACCTCCTGAGAAGTTAATCTGTGGCTGTGGTATAGGGAAATATTCATCCCTGCCTTTTACAAATCTTGCATTTTGCAAGTAGGTACGCACCAGTTTCTCTTTTGCAAAGTACTCGGTATTCAATACCTGATCTGCATTTCCCCAACGCACCAGATCAAAGAAACGCTCTCCTTCAAGAGCCAACTCCAGTTTGCGTTCAAAACGCATAGCTGTACGGGCATAAGCGTTTGTCCAGGTACAGTTCTCTCCGGGTTTATAGGTATCTATGGTATATTTAGCTGCATAGTCAGTTGGATTTGCTGAGTTAAATGCGGTTACATACTTACTGTTTTTCGCCCTCGTTCTAACCCGGTTGATCAACGGTAAAGCTTCATCCTGACGGTTCAATTCTATGAGTGCTTCAGCTTTCCATAACAGTACATCTGCAAACCTGATCACATGAAAATTGAGTGCTGAACCTCCCCATGGAAATCCTTTGACCATATATGGAGACTCAGGTGAAACTATCGCCTTTTTATTGGAATAATAACCATAGGTAGCAGGCTCACGTACCCAATCCGGACCATAAGGCGCTGTGTTGTAGTTTTTCCAGCGGATACCAAGACGTCCGACTGAAAAATCAAGCCTTGGGTCTACATCCATAGCCAAACCGTCTGCAACGGTCATCAGGTTTGTATTGTTATAGGTTTCAGGAATAGGCACGCCTTTACTATCGGTCTTAAAGGAGTTCACCAAATTCTGACTTGGTTGAAAAAAGCCATCTCCACCGTAGGCAGGACCACGCGGAGCATTTAACAAATTACTCCAGTTGATCCGTCCAAGGTCCGTACCATCTGCAATTGAATATTGAACAGCAAAGACAGACTCCACACTATTGTCAAATTCAGCCATAGAGAGTTGCTGAAAGTCCTGGAGCAAATCATAACCTCCCTTGGAAATTACCTCATCACATTCAGCAACGACCTCATTCAGCAGATTTTGATCTATAACCGCCACCGCATTGTCCGGATTTTGCTTATAAGCACGGTAGAGGTTTGTTTTGGCCTGATACGCAATCGCAGCATATTTAGTGGCCCTGCCCACTTCCGGCTGTTTTATTGGCAATAAAGCTGCTGCCGCACCAAATTCGGCAGCTATTTTCTCCAGGATCTGGTCCCGGCTAAATTGCACATTGGATATTTTAGGATAGTCTGCAGTTTCTACATTTTCATCAAAATAAGGGATCTTATTAAATAGACGGCTGAGTTCAAAAAAGAAGTGTGCCCTTAAAAAGCGCATCTCTCCCAGTCTCACATTCTTTAACGGCACTTCGGCTTCTGTGACTGCATTTAATCTACGTATTGCGCTATTGGCGCGCTGCACACTTCTATAAAGGCTAAACCACTTACGGTCCAACAATCCATTAGAAGCATATACTGCCGTAAAGGTTTCAAATTGGTTAAACTCGCTGATATCACCAATTCCCCCGCCGCCTTTATAAGCAGTCTCTGCACGGACATCGCCATATATCCAGTTCGTAGTAGGGGAAAGAAAAGTTCCATCGCTTCCTTCGGGACCTGCAAGAGCCGCATAAGAAGAAATGCAAAGGGCTTCGATACCATCCGGTGAGTTCAGCAACTCATCACTTAGTTTTCCTTTCGGTTTGCTATCCAGAAAATCTTTTTTGCAGGAGGTCAATACAACCAGCACCGCAAATATTATGTATTTAAATTTCATGATTTTTATGATTAAGTTGATCGGTTAAAATCCAAAGTTCAATCCTACAGTAAAGGTTCTTGGTAATGGATATGGATAACCTAGTCCCTCAGGGTCAGCGCCCCTATATTTAGTAATTGTAAACAGGTCCTGTCCCTGGACATACATGCGGAGGTTTCTTAGTTTTAATTTATCAGCCAGCGCTTTAGGAAGTGTGTATCCCAATTGGACATTTTTCAGTTTCAGGTAAGAACCATTCTCTATGAAATACTCAGAAGTTCTGGCCTCATCATTTGAATTCAAAGCTGTTAAAGCAGGGATATCGGAATTAAAATTAGTTGTAGGATTCCAGGCATCTAACAGCCTGGTACTATGGTTGCCAGTCCACAACTGGAAGAAATCCGTATAGAACTTTGAATTATTATAGGCATCTCTCACCATTCCATTCACAAAGAAAGAGAAATCAAAGGCTTTATAACCCAGGGCAACATTCAATCCACCGATAAATTTAGGCTGATCTGAGCCCAGCCATTCCATGTCTTTATCGTTGATCAGGTGGTCACCATTCGTATCTACATAACGTACCCGTCCCAAACCTTTTCCTGGTTTGTTGATGCCATCGTTAAGTTCTTCTGCAGTGCGGTAAATTCCGTTTGTTCTAAAACCCAGCCATGATCCCAGAGGTTGTCCGACAATGGTTTTATCCTGCCCATTCCCACCGCCATAAGTATAATAGATGTCATCAGGTACAGCCGTCACTTTGTTTTTATACGCCGTTGCTGTGAATGTCAGGCTATAGTTGAAATCCTTACCTATGTCATTTCTCCAGTTTACAATCGCTTCAAAGCCTTTATTACTCAAAGAAGCGCCATTATAGGCCATCGCCCCACCCTCTCCAACAATACCTATATAAGGTCGGTCAATCAGCATGTCGTCGGTTTTCTTAATGTAATAATCTAAGGTGATGTTCAACCTGCTTTTTAACATTGCCAGGTCCAGACCGAAATTGGTCTGGGTAGTTACCTCCCATTTAATGTCCGGATTCCCTGTCCGGTCTTTAATGATTCCGTTTGGAATTGTCCCCCTGTTGATACCAGAAATATCATAGCCCCCCATGTTCAGGTTTGTAGAATATTTGGTGTAGGTGGCTTCATTATCTAACAAGTCATTTCCATTCTGGCCCCAGCTTGCCCTTAGTTTGAGGTCGGAGATCAGGCTTTGATCCTTCATAAAATCTTCCTGAGTAACTCTCCATCCTGCCGATACAGCGGGGAAAACCGCAGCATTGTTATTCTTCCCGAATCTGGAAGAAGCATCCCTTCTAATGGTACCGGAAAGCAGGTATCGGTCATTATAAGCATAGTTCAATTTGCCAAAAACAGAATTTGTAGCCGTACGTGATGCGATTCCGTTGTTGGTTTGAGCACCGTCTCCTGCACTGATGTAACGATAATCCAGGGCTTCGATAATAAAGTTCTCTCTTTTTGCGCCCAGTGATTCATTAATGCTTTCTTTGGATTCGATACCTGCCAGCGCATTGATGTTGTGTTTGTCTATCGTAATGGTATAGTTGGCTGTATTCGACCATATCCAGTCCTTGTTATAGTCTGAAGAGGTATTCAATATGTTTTTATCAACAGAACGATCTCCTTCTCTCCATTTTGGTTCAAAAGCAGAGGCAAATCCGTTTCGATAATTGATGCTATAGTTGGACCTTAGGATCAAATTTTTAATCGGTTCAGCTTCTATGTACATATTGCCGAAGATGCGCCACTGTTCATTTCTGTTTTCCCTGATCTGATCCAGGAGCCTGACAGGATTAGGCTTGTCCCCTATTCCCTGGGTCGGACCAGCGTATCCGCCATTAATATCATACACCGGAATGATTGGGTGTTGTGCGATGGCAAGCTCTTCAATGCCCCCCGGCTTTAGTTTTTCATTCCATTTACTCAGATTCAGGTTTTGTCCAATCCTTAGGTGGTTATCCAAAAAGTTGTAATCTGAATTCAGACGACCATTAATACGGTTAAAATTGGTGTATTTGATCAAACCATCCTGATCAAAATAGTTAAGCGAAAAAGTAGAAGCACCGTTTTTGGAGCCTTTTGCGACCGTTAAATTATAGCTCTGCAAAACAGCGGTTTTGTACACCTGATCAGCCCAATTGGTGTCACCGGAACGAATGGTTTTCTTTTGGTCAATAAACTCCGGAATTACCGGAACATCGCCACTTCCATATAAATCATGTTTGGGTTTGATGCCATCATTATTATAAGCAGTCCAATAGGTTTCGCCCCATTGCTGTGCATTCAGCATTTTTATTCCCGTATGATAAGACTGGGTCGTGAGCTGGGCGTCAAAATCAACCGTCAACTGGTCTTTTTTACCCTTTTTTGTAGTAATGATGATGACACCATTGGCTGCCTGAGTACCGTAAATTGAAGCAGAAGCTGCATCTTTTAAAATCTGTATAGATTCTACATCATTTGGATTCAATAAGGTGGCAATGTTATCACGAGTTTGAACCCCATCAATAACATATAATGGTGTACCATTGTTAATGGTCGTGATGCCACGGATGCCAATACCTGTACCAACGCCACCGGGAGTTCCGTTATTGGTTACGTTAACACCCGGAACCCGCCCCTGTAGTGTTGAAATGATGTTTCCTGTTGGGATATTTTCAACATCTTTCATGTTCACTACCGAGACCGCACCGGTTAAATCCTTTTTCCTTTGTGTCTGATATCCTGTCACTACTACCTCCTCAAGGTTTTTGGAATCCGGTTCCAAAGTGACATCTATTTTTGTGCTGTTGTTTACTGGAATTTCCTGGGTCAAAAAACCGAGGTAAGAGATGACTAAAATCGCATTGTTACCTGAAATGCTTAGGGAATACTGACCCTGATTGTTCGTACTGGTGCCGGTTTTGGTACCCTTGAGCAAAACACCGACGCCAATCAATGTTTCTCCTTTGTTGTCTGTTACCTTTCCGGTAACGGTTATATTGTTTTGTGCGCTCAGATTTTGGCAAAAGAGGCACATAGCCAGGAGCAGTAGAAAATATTTTATTTTCATTTCCTTGTTATAATTAATAGTGAATGGTGAGACCTGTCAATTTTTACAATTGGCATATCCCTATTTGGTTAGTTAGCTCGCGTAAATTTTCCCTCCGTTAGGGTGCTGAAGTATTTTTTTTATTCATAATATTTGGTTTAGGTTTATAATTGGTTGGTTTATATGTAGTGGGTTTATTTATGGCAAAGAAATTTCTGACGCGCACCATTTCCGTTTCCAGATAAATCTGTCAAAATCAAATTTTGAATACTCCGGACACGCTCCGGACTGCGCTGTGATAAATGCGCCCATTGCTACTGCATAATCTAAAGTCACCTCCAAAGGTTCTCCTGCGAGCTTCATGGCTAGAAATGCGGCCAGAAAAGAATCTCCACTTCCTATGGTATCTGCTACGCTGATGCTGTACGCAGGATATTCGTAAGTCAGGCTTCGGTTATAGTAGGTCGCACCATGTGGCCCCTTTGTAATCAGGATTTCTTTCATTCCGAACTTGCTAAATATAGCTTCAATACAATCCAGCTCTCTTGAATAGGAAATGTCAGTCCATTCGCATATGATGCGGAGTTCAGCTGAATTTATTTTAACCAAATCAGCCCTTCGGAGCAAATCACAGACAAATTCAGGGCTGTAATGCGGTGCCCTTAGATTTACGTCAAAGATCTTGTACCGGGCATGAGCCAGCATTTTAAGTAAGGTGGAGCGTGAAACTTCATTTCTGGAACCAAGACTTCCAAACACAAATGCATCAGATGTTTTAATCAGTTGTTCCATTTCTTCCTCCCATCTGATAAAATCCCAGGCAACGGGAGCTACAATCTCATAATTCACTTCATTGTCCTCATTAATAGAGGCCAGTACCTGACTGGTTTCCTGATGGTCATTGATCTGTACCCAGTTGGTTTTGACCCCTATTCCATTTAGGAAATCCAATAGGTCTTTTCCCGCCTGATCGTTTCCAATGCTGCTGATCAGGTGACTTTGCAGCCCTAACTTATGCAGGTGATAAGCCACATTCATCGGAGCACCACCCGGCCTTTTGCCATCAGGAAGGTTATCCCAAAGGATTTCACCAAAACACACTACTGATTTTATAGCTGAGGAATTCATATTGATATAATTTTTAATGCATGATTAAATTAGTTCCGATCTGTTCTAATGACTTGCCTTTGGTTTCCGGCATCAGTTTCCAGACAAATAGGAGCTGAAGTACCATCATCCCAGCAAAGAAGAAAAAGGTAGTCGCGCCACCTAATGTTTCTGCCAGATATGGAAAGCAAAATGCGATAATTGCTGCCATGATCCAGTGCGTGGAGCTGCCTAGCGTCTGCCCTTTTGCACGAACTGAATTTGGAAAAATTTCGGAGATAAAAACCCAGATTACCGCTCCCTGAGAAAACGCAAAAAAGGCAATAAACAGCATGATGTAAGCAGGAATGGCAAAGCCGGAGAAATTCTCTGTATAAAAAGTGAATCCAACAAGAAAAAGAGAAGCAATCAGTCCAAAAGAGCCCACTAACATGAGTACCCTTCTGCCAATCCTGTCAATAAAATTAATTGCAATTAAAGTGAAGATGAAATTGATCATCCCAATCCCTACAGTAGACAGCAAAGAGGAATGCGCACCAAGGCCTGCCATTTCAAAAATTCTGGGCGCGTAATAAATGATGGCATTAATTCCGGAAATCTGATTGAAAAAAGCAAAAAGGATGGCCAACATTACCGGAGTCCGATATTTTCGGGAGAAAAGATTTTCTTCCGTTCCTGAAGGGGATTTCAAGGCTGAGTTTTGGATAGCGGCTAGCTCCTCCTCACAATTCAGCGGATTGATCACCCTAAGTATCTTTAACGCACTTTCGGTGGCTCCCTTTTTTAGGATCAGCCATCTTGGACTTTCAGGTATGAAATAAATCAGCACAAAGAAGAGGAAGGAAGGAAATGCCTGAACCCCCAGCATCCAGCGCCATGACGAATCACCACCCTGACTGATCAGGTAGTTGGACAGGTAAGAAATCAAAATCCCCAGAACAACATTAAACTGGAACAGACCAACAAGTCTTCCTCTTTTATGTGCGGGAGAAATTTCGGATATATATATAGGTGCGGTCACAGATGATATCCCAACGCCAAGTCCGCCAAGAAATCTGAAGATTAAAAAAACAGACCACTCTCCTGCAAGCGCAGTACCAATAGAAGAAAGCAAATAAGCTATGGCAACAAAGTACAAAGTATTTTTACGGCCAAAACGATCTGAAGGTCTTGAACCGACAAGCGAGCCGATCACTGTTCCTATAAGTGCTATAGAGATGGTAAAACCATGTTCGAAAGATGACAATTGCCAGAATTGCTGGATTGACTTTTCCGCTCCGGAAATAACAGCGGTATCGAATCCAAAAAGAAAGCCTCCAAGGGCTACGACCATGGACCATGCCAGGACGGAATATTTTTTCATGCTCAAAGTTTATAATGGTTAAGGATTGTAAATTAGATCAAACACGAAAGGAAAAACATCAAAATCGTTTCTAAAAACTACAAATTTCAATAAACACACAACAACCTAACAATCAACACATTAACCACACACATTACTCATCTTATTTTCAAACTTTCAATTTTGAATCAGAAAAGCTAAGGTTTTGATACATGAATAATTGAACACCAACCAGATCAGACCTGAGCGCATTTTCGTTATCGCAGCCTTTTCTATATATTTAAATCAGATTCCCTAAGAACCCAACCATTAACCAAGTACTTAATTCTGCTATTCTGCTCTGGAATTTGAAGCAATGATGCCATGAAAACCATATTTTACCCGCTGATCAGCATGTTCCTGTTTTTTCTTTTATGCTTTACACTCCCGGGCTGTGAAAAACAAAAGGAAAATCCCATATACAATATTGGCTTTTCGCAATGTATTGGCTCAGATCTATGGAGAAAAACCATGCTAGAGGAAGTAAAAATGGAGCTTTCTTTGCATCCTGGTGCGAAACTGACCTATATGGATGCAAATGGCAACAGTAAACTGCAGACGAAGCAGGTACGCGACATGATCAATAAAGGGATTGATATTTTGATGATATCTCCAAATGAGGCCCAACCCTTAACTCCAATTGTAGAAGAAGCCTATAACAAGGGCATCCCCGTAATTATCATTGACAGAAAGACGGCTTCTTCCTCTTATACAGCTTACGTAGGTGCCGACAACTTCCAGATTGGAAAAATGGCAGGAGAGTACGCAGGAGAAGCGCTTAAAGGTAAAGGAAACATTGTAGAGGTGATGGGACTTCCCGGTTCCTCCCCAACAATTGAGCGACAGCGGGGATTCAGTGAAGGGCTAAAAAAGTACCCCGGCATAAAAATTATAAATCAGGTTTATGGCAACTGGCTAAAAAAAGACACAGAAGAACAACTGGTTAAAATCAAAAACTCCCTGGCGAATGTGAATGCTGTTTTTGCACACAATGACCAGATGGCATCGGGAAGCAGGAAAGTTTTAAATGACCTCAAATTGTCTGAACAGATTAAAGTGATCGGAATAGATGCTTTACCCGGACAGGGAGGTGGCTTGCAAATGGTGAGCAGCAAAATTCTTACTGCCAGTGTACTTTATCCAACCGGAGGTAAAGAGGCCATCAGCACCGCTTTTAAAATCATGAACAGGGAATCATTTTCGAAAGAGAATATTTTACAGTCTCTGGTTATCGATTCCACAAATGTTGACCTGATGAAACTCCAATGGAATAAGTTCAGCAGCCAGCAAAAAGATATTGAGCGCCAGGGAGCGCTGCTCGAAGAGCAAAAAGTACTTTTCAAAAATCAACAGATCGTCCTCAATGTAACCGTGATCACCCTGGTTCTTTCTGTAGTATTTGGTGGCCTTGCGCTTTATGCATTACTGGAAAACAGAAAAATTAATAAGGACCTGGAGGCAAATAATATTGAAATATTAAATCAGCGCAACCAGCTGATCGAAATGTCAGATAAAGCTGAAGCTGCAACAGAGGCCAAGCTAAACTTTTTCACGAATATGTCTCATGAATTTCGTACTCCGCTTACGCTGATTCTCTCGCCGCTTGAAGACCTGATCCATAACGAAAAAATCAGACCTGTTGCTGAAAAAAACCTAAATCTCATCCACAAAAATGTTTATCGGTTGCTTAGGCTCATCAATCAGCTGATCGACTACAGGAAGATTGAACACGACAAAATGTTGCTTAGCGTTTCTCAGAATAATCTGGTAGAATTTTTAAAAGACATTCTGGAGAGCTTTCAATATAGTGCAAAAAAGAAGAACATTGACATCAGATTGATTACAGATGCCCAGGAAATCAACGTATGGTTTGATGTCAACATGCTCGACAAAGTCATCTTCAACCTACTGTCTAATGCATTGAAATTTACTCCTGCCAATGGGATCATTTATGCAGAAATCACTCATGATTCAGCATCGGTATTTCTATCCATCAAGGATAATGGACCGGGGATCGCAACAGAAGAGATGGAGCACGTATTTGAGTATTTCTACCAGGCACAAACGAATGCAGTAAAGGGATCCGGGCTCGGTTTATCATTATCTAAAGAACTGATGAACCTACATCATGGTGATATTACAGTTGAAAGTACAAAATGGCAGGGAACAAAGTTCAGTATCCGCCTTCAATTGGGTGACGCACATTTCGCAGAGGAAGAAAAGCGGAAAGGAAAAGCCAGCAAAGAAGCGCTGTATGAGGATGCTAAAATTTATACAACTGGACTCAATGATGTTCCTCAGCCAAGAAACCAGGATGTCTTAAGAACGATAAAACAGGAATCAGTCCTGATCATTGAAGACAACCATGATTTGCTGAATTACCTGGGTAATAAATTTGATGAAGACTATGAAGTTTTCCTTGCAGACACAGGTGATAAAGGCATCACCGCGGCCTATGAACAGGTCCCTGATTTGATCATATCAGATCTTGTACTTCCAGGATCATCGGGACGCTCGCTTACTGAAAAGCTAAAATCTGATGTCCGGACCTCTCATATTCCGATTATATTATTGTCTGCTCACGGTAGCCTTGAACAGCAAATCAACGGCATGGAAAGTATGGCTGATGCTTATATTGTAAAGCCTTTTAATTACGAATATCTGGTAGCAACGGTAAAAAGCCTGTTAAAGAACCGCTCCCTGCTCAAAAACCACTATGTAAGTGACATCAGTACTTCAGGTAAACCACCTATTTCAAAAAGTCTGGACAAAAAGTTCATCAACGATTTTGCAGGAATTGTAGAGCAGAACCTCTCTAATGAAAATTTTAGTGTGGATGAAATCAGTAAGGAAATAGGAATTTCAAGGGTTCAGTTGTACCGGAAAGTTAAAGCTTTACTGGATTGCAGTGTGACAGACTATATTATGAACAGGAGGTTGAAAAAAGCAAAATACCTGCTGATCAACGAACGTTATAGCATAGCAGAAATTACCTATATGGTTGGTTTTTCTTCTCCAAATTACTTTTCTACAGTCTTTAAATCAAAATATGGTATGCGGCCAAGCGAATTCAAAAAGACCCAACAGCCAAACTAAAAGCTCGCGCCCGAAAATCTTTTTCAGAGCGAGCCGACAGTTTATTGTATCCCGGCAACGGAAGAGAGGATCTTAATGAATAGAGAATGATCTAACTACTTCTTAAGCTGGTTAGATCATTCCTCGAAGAATTAATTTTCTTTAGCACGCTCCTTATTTAGGGTTGCTTATTTTTTCATTACAAGAAGAGGCTGATCCTTCCTCACAATGTAAGTTGCAAGCTCAGAGGCTTTAACTTTACCAATATTTTTGGCGGAATGATTCTTTCCAGCCGGAATAAAAAGTACTTCGCCTGCTTTAAGAACAACTGGCTTCTCCCCTTCTATCTGGTATTCAAATATACCTTCGAGTACATAGATCATCTCTTCTCCTGGATGTGAATGCATGCCGAAGGCGGAGTCAGGTTCAAAATCTATTCGTGCCTGAATAGTTTCATATCCCAAAATCTCAATATTATGTCTTTGCAAGTTTGTACGACTTATTCCTGATTGTTGTGCAAAAGCAGAGTCAGGTATAAAAAATGCCGCGAAACTGAAGAGAACAACTGCAGCAAACAAATTTTTTCTATGTGTTTTTATCTTTAAATTTTTCATTTTGTCAGGATTAAGAATTGATAAATTCTAAAATGTCATTATTAATTGTTTCTGCATTGATGGTAGGCATCCCGTGTGAAAATCCCGGATAGATAATAAGCTTTCCATTTTTTAGCAGTTCCGCAGCTTTTACAGCCGTAGTAGCGTAGGGTACAATCTGGTCATCGTCGCCATGAAGTACCAGTACCGGCATTTCTACACTCTTAAGATCTTCTGTAAAATCAGTTTCCGAAAACACTTTTATACAATCGTATTGTGCTTTTATCCCGCCCATCATACCTTGCCTCCACCAGTTATCCTGAATGCCTTTTTTTACGATGGCATTTTCTCTATTGTAACCGTAAAACGGAACGGTCAGATCTTGGTAAAACTGCTGTCTGTTATGGAGTGTATTGTTTCTGATGTCGTCAAAAACTGACAATGGCACCCCTTCAGGATTATTTTCATCCGCAATCATATAAGGTGTAATTGCACTGATAAGTACCACCTTGGCCACACGTTCTTTGCCAAACTTCGAAGCATATCTTATCGCTTCGCCACCCCCTGTTGAATGACCTACATGTATGACATTTTTAAGGTCTAAAAATGTGATTAATTCTGCCACATCTGCTGCATAGGTATCCATATCATTACCTGTAAATGTTTGGGTTGATCTGCCGTGACCGCGTCTGTCGTGGGCAATAACTCTATATCCCTTGTTTAAAAAAAACATCATTTGCGCATCCCAATCGTCAGATGACAATGGCCATCCATGGTGAAAGAAAATTGGTTGTCCTGTTCCTAAATCTTTGAAGTAAATTTCTGTTCCGTCTTTAACTGTTAACTTGTTCATGTCTTTATAATTTTAATTGTTTCTATTGATTTGATATTCCAAAGTTGGGGTTATTCATAATGCCTATCAATGGATGTATTTCGCTTTGAATTGCACTTTTTCCCCAGACCAATTATTTTAAATGTGCTCTTAAAATCCAGGCCATTTTTTCATGTTCCTGCATCAGACCGGTAACAAAATCACTTGTACCCAAATCCTCATATTCATTCGCGAAAAGGTTTATGTTTCCTCTCAGAAAAACGATGATTATTTCATGCGCAATAAGCAACTCATTAATAAAAGTTCGGCTATTGCTTTTCGGCAATGAATTTTCCGTCAAATGAGTTAATTCGAGAAAAGCCTTTAATGTAGCTGGAACCGAATGTCCCAAAGTACGGATTCGCTCGGCCACACTATCGCTGATGTCTGATAACTGACCGGCCTGCTCGTCAAAAAGCTTATGTTTATCGTAGAAATCAATACCTTCTACATTCCAATGTGCTTCTTTTGTTTTTGTGTAAAGTACATATTCATCGGCCAGTAGTTTTGATAAGTCTATGGCTACTTTTTCGCGATTTCCTTCTGAAATTCCTATGTTCATTTCCATTTTTGATGATTTGTTATTTGATAATCCAAAGATCAATCCTATAGCAAAGCACATCAATGGATACTTTTCTCCTTCAATTGTACTTTTTTCCTGAAATGTGATTTAACGCAAAAAGCATGATTGTGAAATCATGCTTTTTAAATATTTGGCAATATTATCTTAGAATTGTTTGCGGAATGAAAGCGGGGAAATACCTGCGTTTTTTGTAAAGAAACGAACGAAATAGGCATCGTCCTGATAATTTAAGCTGTAGGCTATTTCTTTAACGGTAATGGTGGTATGAGCCAAAAGGCGTTTACTTTCGAGGATAATTCTGTTTTTAATAATGTCGTTTGGGGTGTCTTTACTGAGCAACCCTATTTTTTTACTAAGGTTTTTTGGCGTAAGAAAAAGCATATCCGCATAGTCAGCTACAGTATGGTGAGTTTTGTAATGTTGTTCTACCAGCTTACTAAATTTCCTTAAAAACTGAACATCCGTTTGCTGCTCTTGCTGCGACAGTTGATGTTGTTGTTTCCAGATTCGCGTTGATTTCAGAATAATCAGCTTTAATAAAATCCGCAGCATTTCTTCGGTACTGGCATCTTCATTTTGCATTTCAAGCTGTATGTCCCGGATTATTTTCTGTATATCTGCCGATTGATTTTCGTCCAACTCAATGAATGGGACTTCAAATACATTATTGTATAAAATACCGTCACAAGCAACTTCCTGGTCATGAATCTCAATACAATAAAAATCTCTGTTAAAATGCAGTAGTGTTCCTCCGGTTTCCTCAGCGTCATTTGGTTTAATCACTACTTTTGGATTAATAAACAGCAATGAATCTGTTGCTATTACGAATTCCTGAAAATCAACCCTGACCTTATTGCCTTGGGGGATAAACAGTATTTTGATATGGTCATGGACCAACAAAAGTTTATGCTCATCAAGGCTTGACTGCGTAAATTCTAAATTGCCGAACTGTTTGTATGAAAACTCTTTTATCATTATTGAATTAATTGTCTTTCAGGCTCACCTCTTTTTTCTCGCCATCCCGATCCACAACGAACGTTGTAGCAAAGCAGAAATCACTTATATGGTTGGTTTTTCTGACGCGAAAATACGCCATAAATTCTTGAAGTTTAAGTTTTAGGAGGAGACATTTAAAAATAAATCCCCTCTCTACCTGATGTAAAGAGGGGATGACTTATCTGTTATAAACCGTTATGTATCGTACTATTAATCCGATACTGTTTCAGTATATTTTGCAAATCAGTAATATAAAGTTCCAGTTCTTGCTTTGTATCTGCGCTTAACCGTACTTGTGTTGCAAACATATATTTACGGGACCGCTTTCCATCTTTTGTCTGAATCTGAAAACGTCCGGAATACCCGGCTTGCCGAATGGCAGATTCGATGGAGAAAACAACAGTATCAATATCTGATAACGCATAAGACCTGGGCCACAAGCTGTTCACCTTGAGACGTTGATTTTTGATACTAAAAGGCTTTGGATTAACACCCAATTTCCGGAGCGCCCATAGTAATAATTGAATACCTGCGACAAGAAATATCGGAATCCAGATAAACCAACCATAAGCACTGGAATAGGAAGTCTTCGCACTCAGCAATTCAGTGCTTTTGACCTTTGCCATATGATCTGTTCGCACGAGCTTGCGGATATCGTCTGTGCGGATTTCCGGGGAGAGCAACTGATTAACGGTTGCCTGATCTGTGATGCGATAAATGGTCTGTCCAATCAGCTGAGTATCGCCGAGTTGGTCAAAATAATAATAAATCCCCCCCTTTTTCCAAACTGATCCAGAAGTGCCATTGACCATCCCAATTTTCTCCCAGGTGCCAGTACCGGACTCGTCCAGTCTATAGATCTTGGTCGACCTGGATTTAAGTCCGGGGTTCTTGTTGTTACCCCAAACTTCATCTGTCTGAGTATATAGAATTTGTTGGCCATCAGAAAAGATCAGCGGTGCAATTTCTGTAAATTTCCCGTTGTTAAATGGGTTGTCATCAATTCTCACAACCTTCTTTTTTTTCGTATCAAAGTAGAAAACCCCGTCTTTGCTTAGAAATAAGGCATGATAAATATGTCCTCCATTTAGCGACAATACGCGGTAGGGACTGTACTGCTTTTCGAAAGCAATCTCATTGACATAAACCATTCCTTGTTTGGGATCTATCAGGTAATTTTCCTGGTTTTGGGCATCAATAACAATCGCATACAAATCAGAATGATCTTTGAGTGGCAGTATGGTATTTTCATAATATACATGCTCACCATCTGCCAGATAACGCTCGCTTTCGCGAATATCACCATCATTGTACCTTTTTGGGATCTGCCTCAGGTGCTCCGGATTGGCCTGGGGAAGAATTTTACCTTCATAGTAAGACAAGGTTCCGTTAGTCGCCACCTCCGTTTTCAGGATGGCACGATAAGGAGCTGTACCGGTCTCAAGTTTAGAGAGGGGATAAATATAGGTTTGGGGCTTATCTCCAATCCCAAAACCATATTGTACGCGTTGACTTAATTCCGAGAAAATTGATAACGCTTTATTAGTTACACTCATCGAGGCACAGTAACACGTTTGCTTGCCATCGCTGAAATAATCATTACCAATTGCTTTAGCTGTAGATGGATTAAAATCTTTGACAATCAGGTTTCCGCAGTAAGCGTGGTTTTTATCTACACCGAACTGTCGGTTTCGGTAACTATCATCCAACAGTCTAAAGCTATTGGCATCAGCTTCGCGGATCAGGTAATCACCATTGCTTGGCACGGATGCATACACCTGATTCTGATAACGAAGATATATACCTCCTATCTTCTGTCCTTCATGGTCAAGATCCATGCTGCTCGGACCTTTGGATTCCGAGCGCAGCATAGATGTAATAAGTACCAATGAAAACACGATAGAAACAATAGCCACCGTTATCCCTACGTGCTTAATTATGTTCAGGTTCATTTTTTGTTGATCAATAAACTACGATTCCATACCTTCAATAAACCTCAACATCAGCCCTTTTAATTATCTTTTAAGCTTACTTCTTTTTTCTCGCCATCTTTATCTATCGTCACCTGTTTCTCTATATTCGCTTTGTCCCGATAGCTTTGTCTGGCAGAGCCATAATTCGTAGTCGAACCGGTATATCCCCAATAATTGTAATAATTGGTATAACCGGAAACATAAGAATAATTATAAGAATTTGTGAAATCAAAACTGGCCATTACGACATAAGTACCGGGCATCAAATCAGCAAATTCAAAATGCCCTTCATCGTCATAAACTTTTGCTTTCTTGACGCAGGTGCCGAATTTTGAATCCAACGGAACCTCCGGCATTTTGCCCTGTTTCTTGATTTTCTTGTTTACCGAAATCCATTCCTCATAATAAGCTGAGCTTGGGAAAAGTGTGATTTCTGTACCCTTGGGAGCAAACTGTTTTTTGGCGGTATTGACCAGACCTCCAAGTCTTTTACCTGAATTTGACCTTGCAAAAGCCGTTCCGATAATGACACTATTTCCCTTTGTGATTTGCTGAGCCGCCTGATCCTTATTGAACTTATTTTTGATCGGTTGATAGTCAATTTCTTCGTTTACACAGATTTCCCACATTCCTTTTCCCATCGACATTTCTCTTTGCCAAAGGCGACGGTCTTTCTTGTCAATCACATAATTGTAAATGGCGCCTGTACTTTGTTCCAGCACGGTTACCAACCAGGTATCATGTTTTCCGGTTCTGGGCGACCAAAAGACATAACTTTTCACCTCTTTTATAACATAGTTACCGATTAAGACGTCAGAATTGTTATCGTAATAGAACTCCGGGATAATCGCTTTGTATCCTACATCCAGTGGTAAAGTGGTAAACATATGTTCGGCCAGATTAAAATCAAAAAACTGACCTTTCGGATTTAAATTTAACTGTTTCTCTTTTTTGTCTTTCTTGGAATAATAACTCCCTTTTATGGTCTCTCCAAAATTTAGTTCCAATTTGCTTTTTGCGCCCTCCGACTTATAGCTGATCGATTTCAGGGTTTTTGCATCAGCAACAGAAGTTCTTACTGTAGTCCACTCATTATTTTTCTCCGTGTATTTATAAAACAGGTTCAACTTGTTATCGGAAAAAGATATATCATAAGTCATAGTTCCCTGTTTTGCCCAGCTGGTATCTTTCACATAATAAACGGTATATAAAGACTTTTCAGGTTTTAAATAAGAGGTCTTGATTTCCGGACTACCGGGGAAAATCGTTTTCTGACAAAAAGCAACAAAAGGAAGAAGGTTAAGCAATAAAATAAGGATACGTATTTTCATTTGGATTAGATGATAAAATGATTAAGGATAGATTGATCTCTTTCATTCAATTTTTTATCGAAGGTAATAAAAAAGCAAAAAAATCTGGATACTTAGGCTCAATTTTTGCGTGAGCCCGGTATAAAAAATACGCTTTGACAGCAATTACATCAATGAAGAATATCCTTATTTTAAGTCTTTTAATATTGACCTTCGGATTGGCCAATGCCCAATCTAACAGAGAAGATATAGAAATACGCTGGCCTAAAGCTGAAAGATGGACACTGGACGAAAAATTGTCTATTCAAACCGATTTCTCTCGTCGCCGGCAAAAGTGGGACTTTAAACAAGACAGTAAAGACAGCTGGCAGAAAATGGTGATGATACTTAATGATGACCTCACGAAAAACACCAAAACACTGGATAGCATTAATGTTTCCCAGGACTTATCAAAGGAGAAAGGCAGTACTTTTAAGCTCCTGAAGGAAAAGAAAAACAGCTCCTCCCCTTATAAGTTAATCAGTATAGAAAATCGAAAGATTAAATCCGAGCAAGCGCCAATTTCTACACTTGCTTACTTTGTGGATGGAAAAACCTGCAGACATGTTATCCTTGTTTCTGCGAAAACATCAAAATTCTCAGCAGATTTTCTGAAACAATGGTCGGAAATTTTATTGAACAGCAAGATCGTTCCCTCTAAAGAAGGAAACTTTGAATACACAGATGATGCCTATCTTGAGGTAAAAGAAAGCAATGGAGTTGATGCGTTTTACATTACTGCACGTTTTAAATCTGATCAGGTGAAACATCTGCTGAAGGCGCAGTCCGCTAAAATTATGATAGATGATTTCCCAGATCTTAATCTTTCTGGTAAAGTATCAGAGATCAACACGGTAAAAAATGAGACAGACACATTTACGCTTGTTTCACCAGATCACAAGAGTGGCAATTTTGTAAAAATGCTGGAAAGATTTCCGGTTACCTTTAACGTTGAAATTCCATCGGCACTTAAGGACAAGCTTAAAAATAGAATGAGCTGCAGTGTCAGCGTAAATACCGCTCCATAAAATTCAGGACAACTGCCACTTCCAATCCTTCTGCAATCTCCCATACCATAGGAGTAGGCGCGTTTAACCCAGAGATTTTCATATCGAAGCCTCCTGTTTTTTTAAGTAAAAATAAGACCTTACAAGCTAACACACAGAGGATAAAACAGACATTACAACGGGTTGATTTGGACAACTTTTCTTTTTATCTTAGTTAAAAAGAAAACATGAAACACCTGACTATAGTCGTTCCGGATAGACAAAACAAATTAGGCAGCATTATAGGTGCCTGTTATAAAAATCTAAATATTCACCCTAAATCTAAAAAATATGAAACTTAAAAGTTTGATAATCGTACTATGTTTAGTCATAGGCGGTCAATTGGCAAAGGCACAAGTCACAGTAGCCGATCTGGTAAAGGATTGGGAAAGATCAAAGGCATATACTAAAGAATATCTGGATGCCATGCCGGAGAGTGGTTATGCATTAAAGCCTACACCAGAAATGCGGTCCTTTGCGGAACAGGTACTACACCTGGGCGATGCCAATTATGCATTCGCTTCGGCAGCGACAGGTGCAAAAAGTCCGGTGGGTCAGGGCGAATTGGAAAAAACCAGCGATAAATCAAAAGCTAATGTGAGCAACTTAGTCTTGGCAAGCTATGATTTTGTGATTGATCAGATCAAAAACATGCCTGAAGCGCAAATGGACGAAACGATTAAATTGTTTGGCAAGTTCGATCTGTCTAAAAGAGCTGCTGTGGCTAAGGCTTTTGAACATCAGGCTCATCACAGAGGTCAAACAACAGTATACCTTCGTTTGGCAGGTGTTAAACCTCCACAGGAAAAGCTGTTTTAAGCTCAACAAAGAATCAGACACCTACAGCATATTGAAAACAGCGAAGCCTTAGATCTCCCTAAGGTTTCGCTGTTTTCAATGTCATTACCTTGGAAAAAGAGGAACCAGATCTTCCTGGGGATATAGTACCGGTTTTCCTGATTGATCTTTTCCTAGTCCCACATACCAGCTTTGAACTCCCCCACCTCTATAGCCATACTTGTTTGGCAATTGAAGCCCTGCATTCATAAAGCTGTAGTTTACGTCGTTCCCAATCAGGTACTCTTTCGTGCCGGCCTTCAATAATAAAACGTACATTTCGCCTTCCAATGGTGGTATCCTGATGAATTCTGTCCATTGTTTAGGCTGCACATTTCTGGCCAGGTATTCTACCGTATTGATATCCGAACCATCACCGTAGGCAATGTCTACCGGCATGTCTGGTGGAAGATCAAAATAGAAGGCAATTTGTTCCTGTTCCGCTATTGGTGCAGGATAATTAAAACCTTCTGTAACTTTACTGCCGTCATAAAAAAAGCTGACTGGCTTATTTCCGGTCTTATTTCTTTCGATACGGTAGCTATAAAGGGCTTCATCTGTACCTTTCTTTTTCAGTTCCATTTGAACGGCATCCTCATTTTCATAAGCGATGTTGCCATCAAAACTGATCTTGCCATAATATTCCCGCATTTTAACTCCGTTAAAATACTGTTCTAGTGTATCACCCAAAACAAAGCCTCTGAAACTGATCGGGCGTAAATCTTTGATAGGCGTAACCGCCAGTTTTCCCTCCTTTTCACAAGAAGAAGCGAACAGGGCCAGGAGGAACATTAAAGCCGTTAACACATTATATTTAGATTTCATAATATATATCTGTATTGAGTATAGGATTAAAAATTATAGGAAAGGGAGAGACTGAAGCTACGCCCTACATATCGGGTAAAAGTCTGTCGGTCGCCAATCTGCTGTGAAAAACCTTTACTGTCGTCTGCATAACCTTCTTCGAATTTATTGGTAAAGCCCCATTTGTATTGGTAAACATCGTTCCACTCCGAATTAACCGGTGGTTTTGCATTTTTAATTTCATAAGTAGAAGCGTCATTGATATAAAAACGGAAAGGGTTATCCAACAGATTACTCATATTCAGTTTGAACTGCGCTTTATTGCGGTAAAAACGGTAGCTGAGCTGGGCATCCAACTGGCTTCTCGGCCTTTCGTACTCCACCAGATTTGGGTCATTTCCAGTAATAAATGTCTTGTAGCCCATATAATTAAATACCAGGTTCAGGCCTAAATGTTTACCCGTATAACTCAGGCCCCCATTAACAACCGTAGGTACCTGCCCATATAGCGGGCGCTTGTATTTCATATACTCATAATAGGAAGTCTGTTTTCCTTGCTTGTCTGTTTCGTACCTTAATATTCTGGACTGGACTTCAGATTTCAGTAAGGTGAGGTTACCGCTCAGGGTAATGTCTTTCAGCAAAGCCACAGCGGGCGCTATGAATCCCAGGGACTTGCGGACTTCTATCTCCAGGCCTCTGATTTTCCCCCAATCCGAATTGTTGGTGTATACATATAAATTGTCGGTACCGGAAACATCGTTGACGGCGTAAAATTCAGCAGGTTTATCGAAGTACTTGTAGAAGCCCCCGATTGAAATAATATCGCCGGCGCCCGGAAACCATTCGAGCTTAACATCATAGCTATCGATAATAGACGATTCCAGCCCCATGTTGACTTGCATCCTGCCAAAATTGGTATTGTATCTGGAGAACCGGGAATTGTCCATCAAAGATGGTCTGACTGCAGTTTTCGCGTAAGAAACACGCAGGTTAAGGTTGTTGACCGGAGTATAAGTTAAGTGGGCTGAGGGCATGAACTTCCACCTTACACTATCCCTAAGCGTTACTTCCGGCGTCCATTGCATATTGCTGCTATTCTGGAGACTGTCGTACCTGAAATATTCGTACCTGCCCCCCCAAACCAACCTTAATTTATTGGAGATCCTATGGTCAAACATCGCATATACCGCCTTGTTGACATCCTTTCCTTCATACCTGCTCAAGTGAAATGATGAAGGCATATATAAAAGATCTTCCATTGGTTTTTCCATGCTCATATGGTTCCCATATTCCTGTATCGGTATATAACCATAAGGGCTATTAGCCGTTACAAAACTCACAATCGGCAGCATCTTCCACTCATAGCTCGCGTGCCTGTCCAGGTAGAATACCCCGGTTTTGAAAACCTGCTTTTGTTTGCCGACGTTGAAATCGATAGCCACATTCAGACCTGCAGTAAGGTTCCGCTCCTTATAAACGAACTTATCACGTTCTAATGCATTCCCACCACCAGGACTGCTGCCCTGACCAGGTCCATACTTATAAATCACCTTATTGGCCATTTCCTCAGCACCTAGCGACGCCGTAACCGCATCGATCTCCCGGGCGGTAATAGATACCCTTGCGACGTTCCAATCCAGTTTTAACCTACCCAGCAAATGTTCCGCACTGATTTTGTTTTGCAGAAGATCGGTAAAAACGGGCCGGTCATCTTCTCTGATCATCGGATATTTTAAGAGTCCCTCGTCTTTTGGATCTCCGTACCGCCAGCCAGAAATCCGTTCCAACTGCTCATTAAATACCCGGGAGTAGAAATTGTTGGTCTTGATCTGGTGCCTGTCGTCACGGTAGCCCCCGTTCAGCAATGCCCCCAATGTGGTATTGAAATTATACAAATTGCCTTTATTGACGTTATCAGGATCATCTGGCCTGGCATTAATTTCCCAGCCGCCACGTCTGATCGTAGCAATATCGTCGATCGCCTGGGTATTACGATAGCTCAGCGAACCCACAAAACCTATTTTCTGAGCTTTTTGTTTCGACAGCTCATAACTTTGTCCAATGCTCAGCTGGTAATTCTGAGACGGCATACTTTGGAAAATCCTGCTGCCCAGGCGTTCTGTTCCACCAATCATTCGATTCTGTGCAGCGACCTCTGCAGGCGTAACGTTGCCTGGATTGGGAATTCTGGGATTGAAGCTGGAAACTTCTTTCAATCCGGCCGGGAAATGATTTCGGCTTCCGTCATCAAAACCCAGGTAATCGTATTTTCCACGCTGATAAGCATAGAAATCTTTTCCGATAGTCCTGGAATTGAAAGATGTTCCTGCGCTGAAAGAAAGAAAATCTTCAACCGGAATGGAGATCGTGTTTACCTGTATCAGTCCTCCCCCAAAACCCGAAGTCATATCAGGAGTAGCCGACTTGTTCACCACAACACTTTCCACAAGATTGCTTGGAATCAGCGTAAAGTCGAAATTCCGGCTTTGTACATCAGTGCTCGGCAGCATGATCCCATCCAACTGGGCTACGTTGTACCTTTCCGCAGCCCCCCTTACCACTACATTTCTATTATCCGTAGTACTCAATCCGGTAATCCGCTTGAGTGTTTCGCCGATGTGCTTGTCTGGGGTTGCACTAATCTGTTCGGCAGAGATGCCATCAGTAACCGAAGCCGCATTCTTTTGCCTTGCGTATAAACCTTCCACTGAAGCCTTTCGATAGGAACTGGTAATCGTTACGGTTTGGAGACTCTGCGCATTTTCTTTAAGGACGATATCAAGAGGGGTGTTCCGGTCTGAAATAACCTTCACGTCCGTAATGCGTGCATCCTGGAAACCGATATAACTTGCTTCTATGGTATAGCTTCCCGGAGGAAGGGAAAGCTGGTAACTTCCATCTACAGCATTACTAACCACCTGTCCAAGTTCCAGCACTTTTAGGGATGCGCCCGGAAGTGGGCCACCTCTGCTGTCGAGGATTTTCCCTGAAAGCCGGCCAGGTCGTGGTACCGGAGTATAGGTGACCACAATATTCTGACCTGTTTGTTGATAATGGGTTGCCGTACGCCTGGAAAGCAATTGCAGCGCTTCCAGGAGTGATCCCTTGAACTGAAGATCTACCTTACGGTATTCTTTAATTTTGCCCAGCGTATAGACAAAGCTAAAGGGTGTTTTAGCTTCGATCTCCTCCAATATAGCGGAGATCGTTTGTTGCCTGGCATTTATACTAATGTTAACTTCACTCATTTTCTGTGCTTCGGCAACATTGGCCATCAGCAGCGTAGAGGTTGTAGCCAGTAAAACAAGGATTAAGGTGCTGTATTTCATCATAACGAATAACTTCGTTCGTAATTTTTTCATTATTTTTGTTTGATTTTAAGGAGTTTATTCTTTTTAAAATGTATCCCCTTCTTTAGTTGTCCAGACGCGAAAAGGGGAATGATACTGATGGTCTGCAGTTTAATTCTGCAGACCTTTTTTTATGGTCTGTGATTAATCTATAGGCATCCCCTCCCTTTAATAGTGATATAGTTGTCTTGAATACTATAGGTAAAACCCGCACTTTTTTTAAGTAAATCGAGTAAAGCAGTTACCGAAAGGCTTTTGAAGGTTCCTTTAAACCTGCAGTTTTTTAGATTTTCCTGTTCAAAGCTGATCTTAACGTTATACCATCTTTCCAATTGCGCAGCTACTTCCTCAAAACGTGCTCCTTTAAATATCAGAATGTCCTTTTTCCAGGCAATAACCTGCTCGAGATTGCTCAAAGTATTCACTTTCACAAGCCCCTGTGTTTTGGTATAGACCAGCTGCTGTCCGGGTTGTAAGGCCGCTAATGCTTTTTTTTCGTTAGATATATTTTTAATTTCGCCCACTTCTACCCGGCCCGATGCGACAGTTACATCAATCTTTTCCTCTTTATCAAATGCCCTGATGTTAAAAGAGGTTCCCAATACTTTGGTATATAAACCGGCATATTGAACGATAAAAGGTTTAGCCGGATTCTTTGCGACCTCAAAGAAACCTTCGCCTTGAAAGGACACGGTTCGGTTGGTTAGATTATAACCGGCATTATAGGTGATCCTGCTTCCGGCGCTAAGGGTAACTACAGTACCATCACTGAGTGATATGGTTTTCCTTTGTCCGTATGGGGTACTCAGGGTATACGACCTGGAGGAAGGATCTTTTTTATGACTGAGATGAAGTCCGCTGAAAAAGTAAATAAAACCGATGGCCATAGTCAGGCAGGCAGCCGCAGCATAAGGAAGTACATACCTACCCCAGCTCCTTTGAGGTTTGATTTGCTGCATGACCTTTTGTATACGCAGTTCACTTTCAGCATCTGGTGTTGTTGTAACCCCAGCCTCCTCCCATAATTGTGCTATTTGCCCATCCAGTGCATCTATGGTTTGATCCCGGCTTATGAAATCCATAAGCTCCTTTTTTTCTTCAACGCTCAGCCTGTTATTTACATATGCGGAGAAGAGCTTGATTAACCTTTGTTGTTCCATTACCCATATGACAAATCCGAGACAGCTTCTGTCTACCGGGTCATATTAAGCTTAAGTTAAGTTTTACCCGCAATAATTTAACATGACATTTGGTTAGCGAAGAAAGGTGAGTACAATCACTATACACAACTGATCGGAGACCTTTGTCCTTAATAATTGATAAGATTTTGCCAGCTGGGTCCGTATGGTACTCGGAGAGAGGTTCAGTTTTGCCGCAATTTCGCTGGTTGTTAGCCCCTGCTCCACTTTCATTTGATAAATGATCTTGCGCTGTGGAGAGAGCTGGTCGATGAGGATGGCGGCAAATTTTTTCAGGTCATTATATTGGATTTCAGCCTCTCCATCTAAGACCTCATCTTGTGCTGCCGCATATTTTTCTTCATGAGCATATCGGCGTGCAATTTCTTTCAGGGTATTTAACGATTGGTTTTTAGCCATGGAGAACAACCAGGCAGGAAGTGTCTCAATTGTATTTAATGAGGTTCTTTTTTCCCATATTTTAAGAAATACATCCTGTGAGATTTCCTGGGCGAGTTCCGGAGATTTAACGATCTTTAAGGCAAACTGAAAGATCCGGGGTTCATGCCTGCGCATCAGTTCTTCGAAGGCAGGTGTTACTCCTGCCGCTATTTTGTTCAGTAGTTCAGCATCCGTTGGTCTATCAACCTTTATTTTATTCATCCCTTGACGCAAAAATAAAGGGCGCAATGTTATGGTAATATTAAGGTTTTTATTTCCTCAAAATCTTTTCCATTGCCTTCCCTTTCGCTAATTCGTCCACTAACTTATCCAGATATCGGATCTTTTGCATCAGTTCATCTTCTATGTCTTCTACTCTATATCCACAGATTACCCCTGTGATCTTGGATACATTGGGATTGAGCTGCGGAGCCTGCGCAAAGAAATTTTCGAAATCAGTTTTATGGTCAATATGCTGTTGTAATGTTTCTTCGTTATAGCCTGTAAGCCAGAATATAATTTCATCCAGTTCTGCTTTTGTGCGCCCTTTTTTCTCCGCTTTTTGAATGTAATGTGGATAAACGCCTGCAAAAGACATTTTAAACACTCTTGTATTGTCAGTTTTCATTTTTCTCTTGATTATTAGGAATCGTTGTTTATGATTTAGTGGGCAGGTAAAGTAAAAGGAACTCAGGAAAAGCTGTTGCTAATCGATTCCAGGTAAGTTTCATTGTTAGACCGTTTGAAAACAATGTCCTGACATTGATTGAACAGCACAAATTCTTTTAGGGCCTGAGTAAACTTTTCAATAGTGCTTTGCTCCAGATCAATGGGTTCAAAATGGATGTTATGGACAATCAGTACTTTTTGCTTACGGTCGGCTTTGGCATCCATCCTTGCAATAAAAATCTCCCCTGCGAGTACGGGTAGTGAAAAATAACCATACTGTCGTTTTGGGGCGGGTACAAAGCATTCGATCTGGTAATCAAAATTGAAGAAGTCTTTTAACCGGTGACGAAAGACGTTAAGGATATCGAAGGGCGAAAGGATAAAGACCTCATCAGCTAGTTTAATGTTAATCTCCTGATTGGAGCGCATATAGAGCGGGCCTTTTAGGCCCTCCACAGTTACCATTTTTACTTCAGCATTCTGAACCATTTTTTCCAGCTCCGTTTTTATCAGGTTGCCTTTTACGCGACGGGCGCGCCAGCTCATTTCCTTAACAGTAGCAATGCCTAGCGCAGCTAAAGTGCGGAAAATGATAAAACGGGCATATTCTTCAGCTGTAGGTAGGGTTAAATCTGTTTCCTGTGGCACCAGGTTGAGTGGCATATCGTAGACTTTCTGGAAGGATTTGGTACGGCTGATCATCAGGTGTCCGTTGAGGTAAAGCCTTTCGAGTGCGACCTTAGCGGGGCGCCAGTCCCACCAGCCTGAGCTGGCTTCCATACGGTCGTTCTCAAAATCTCCAACCATTAGTGCCCCTTCCCGTTCTACCCGATCCAGAATCTCTTTCATCAAATTGATTTCCGGTTTGCTGATCGCTTTACCTTGCATTTCAAAAGCCTTTTTAACAGGCAGGGAAAAGCGGAAATCCCTCATGGGAAGGTAACCAGCATCGGAAGTGAAATACTCATAAACACGGCCATCTTCGCAAAGTTTGGCCAGCCATTCTGTTTGATAACCTGGTATGCGCGCGGCCATCACATGGTGGTGTGCACGCTCCACCACGTAATTTGTATCCAGCTGTACAAATCCCAGATGGTCAATCAGCCGGTAAACAGCTTCGATTCCTGTGCCGAACTGTGCTTTCCGGGCAAGTCCGGCAGCCTCCAGGATGATCTTCCTTGCCTGCTGTTTTGTAAGGTTCGTATATTCCATCAGGTAAATTTAACCAGATTCTGCGTTGAAGAACAAATTCCCAGAATATTTAAAAAAAACAGGGAAGAAGTTAGCTAACGAACGGCTCCCCTCTTCCCTGATTTAGCTGTAGACAGCGGTTTATCAGCCCTATTTATTTTTCAGGCCTTCCGCTACACCAACATATGCAGGTTTCCTGACGAAACCTTCTGTCCATAAACCGATCGGCTCACCGCCTCTCCAACTCGAGCTTGCAGGGCTATCCTGAGGTGCCCAGATGGTAATTCCATAACGCTGAGCAGCAGGAATGAGCTCAAAGTATTTCTTCACTACATACTTGTACATTTCTGCCTGTTCCGCATATTGCTGCGGGCTAATTTGGGCCGTTTGTAGTTTTCCTTCAAAGCCCATATCCAGCTCAGATATTTTTATCAGTTTGCCTGTTGCAGCCAATAGTTTAAACATCTCCTCGATCTTTGCCTTATCTGAAGTAGCAACGATGTGCATCTGAGTACCTATTCCGTCAATTTTAGCACCTTTATCTTCAAGATATTTTACATACGCAATCAGTCCCTTACATTTATCCAGGCTATACTCCAGGTTATAATCGTTGATGAAATGGATATCTGTTGGATTGCCATACTGTCTGGCCCATTGAAATGCTTTCAAAGCATAATCTTTGCCCAGATAGTCCTGCCAGTAAAACTCATCGGCTGCTAAATTCGTCCTGCCCACACCCGTTTTTAGTTCAGCAGGTTTACCATCGTCCATCGGTTCGTTCACTACGTCCCAGGATTTAACATGATCTTTAGAAGCGGTAACCATTTCCTTGATCCATTTTTCAAGAGCGGCACTCAACAACGTTTTCTTCTCTTCGGCTGTTTTCTCGATGATGGTCACTCCGCCAAGAGGATTGTACTTTTTCAGACTGATATTATCAAAATAATAAGTCGTAGCCGTTTTGCCGAGATTGAAGGCAATGGCACCACTCGTGATCATTTCTGTAGAAATGGTGACTTCCTTGGTATACGTGGTCCATGTCGGCGTGGAAGATATCGTACCGAAAAAATCATAAAATTTGTAGGCACCTGCAGTGACATGCGCCTGTGTACCAAAAGATGCAGGTGCATCTGACCGCACATCGATCTTGAGTTCATATTTTTCTCCCAGCTTCACCGCCGGAGAAAATTTAAGAAACAATTGTGTATCCCAATCATTGGTACGAACACTCTGATTCGTTATTTTCAGCGCTCTGCCGACTCCCTTAGCCCCCTCTCCCGCAGCGGTGAACCCGGCAATTGCATTGGCATTGTACTGATAATTTGCAGCATTGTCAGTTTCAAAATCTGCAGCAGTGACCAAATCCCATGTAGGGCCACCAGTTGAAGGGATCACTACCGGCGCGATCAATCCGTTCAAATAGGTGGCATTTTGGTTGGCATGCCAGGCAAGCGTATGCCCGAAAACAGAGATGCCCGCTTTCGTGGCGGTTTCCAATAAGGTCTTAACATTGGTTAATGACAGATTTCCATCAGCCTGAACAACAGCGCCATGTTTCATCTCGTATCCGAGCGTGATTTCGTCAAAATTACTGTTCGCAAGCCGGTACATTACTCCTTTTGAAAGGTATTGCTGCAAGGATATGCCCGCACCCAACTTAAACTTAGGATTTGCATTTCTGTCCACATAAGTCTTCAGACCCTCGTAAGCATCTATTTCCTGCTGAGCGGCGAAAGTTGCCGGTTGATCAACATGGAAGTCCAGCGCTTCATATTTATGGCAGGAAGCCAATGCTACAGACGCAGCTATGCTTAATGCTATTTTATAAAATGGTTTCATAAATCTCGATGGTTAGGTTAAAAATTAATTGCCAACCGGAGTAAAGGTCTCGGCCTTCACTCCCCGGTCGCGCATTACAAGCGTATCAGCAGAGGTTACCGTTCTGTCGTCCAGATCTACCTGATAGTTCAGGTAAAGTGCATCACGATCCTGACTGCCCCAGCTGTTTTTCTCTCCTCTTTTAACAAATTTCCCGGTTCCGCTGGCTGTAAAACCGGCATCACCTGCAGCCACTGTGCAGTTGCCATTGTTGTCGAAAGTTAACAGTAAGGTCCGGTTGATGTTCACTCCACCAGCACCTTTAAATGTTACCGGGAAGGTTGCCTGAGTCAGTGAGCGTGTATTGATTTTGTTGACCTCATCCTTCTCTACATATTGCATGTGGCGTACGTTTGTACCATCCAATGCAGTATTGCCGTTTTTACCCACAAAAACATCCTTACCCCTGCGCAGGTAAAAACCGGTCCATGGATTGATGTACCTGACGGCATAAAGCGTAGACTTTTTAGTTTCCAATATTGCATCAGCATTCACCACATTCGTCATTTTTAACGGAATGACATAGGTTGTACTTGCAGATAAGGGGTCTGCAAAGAATGCGTCTGTGAGCTGTACTTCCACTCCACCAATTAATTTACCCTTAGGAATGGTGATCTTATCGGAAGCAAGCGTGTAATAATTGGCCGGCATCGGCTTTACTGTTCCACTGTAGGGAGAAGGAAATGAAAGTCCCTGGGTCAACGAATTGTCTACAGCAATTCCAATAGTGATGTCTTGTTTATTTGAATACACACCACCTAAAGTAGCCATGATCTGAAGTTTATGCTGGTTATCCAGTGAGGTATCGAAAATATCCTCGCCAAGCGTGATTGTCCTGATCGGTCCCTGATAAGCAAAATAAACGGCCTGTGTTTCGTAATCAGGAAATGCCCACTCTTCATTTTTGCAGGAAGCAAGTGTTGAAAGGAGCAAGAGTGAAGTATAGAATAGATTTTTCATCTTTAATTTGTTTATAATAAATATTACCATCCGTTATTTTGCTGTAAGGCATTATACTTCAGCCGTTCACTATGAGGGATAGGTCCGAACCTCATGTAATCCTGATAGTTCCTTCCTTCCACATTAATTTCCTTATAAGTATTGAGTGAAATACTAGTCCCTGTTACTGCCTCAGTTAAGCTGGTGTTCCACCTCCGCAAATCCCAGAAACGGAAGCCCTCGAAGGCCAGCTCCAACCTTCTCTCGTTTCTGATCAGGGTTCTCATGGCATCCTGGTCTCCTTTGATGGATTCCAGGTAGGCATGTCCGTTTGCAATACCTACGCCGGCTCTGGTACGAATGGCCTTAATCACGTCATAAGCCGAATATGGATTCCCTCCATTACCCATTGGGCCCCAGGCTTCATTTGCCGCTTCTGCATAGTTCAAAAACAGTTCGGTATAACGGATATGGGGTCTGTAGTGCTTTTGATTATTGACGCTTGGGTTTAGGCTCACATCCTGTCTTAACAGTTTTCGCATGTAATAACCTGTTCTGGTGGATGTTTCCTTTTTATTTAACCCGTCGTCATTAGTAACCACATCTATTGTGGTATTGATGACTTTATTGGCTGGTCCGATGGTATTCCCATTATAGACGATATATTTTGCTAAACGCGGATCACGGCCTGTATAAGGATTGGCGGCACTATAACCACTGGATGCAGTATTCGTGATGGGGTAACCATTTGACATTGGAAATGCATTCACTAAATTTTGCGTCGGGTTTAACCGGCCCTGACCAGAGAGGCTGGGCGGATAATGCGCTGCTTCAAGATCGCTGCTTGATCCGATATTAGTCCGCCATAACACTTCCCTGGGGCTGGCTCCTGAGGCTAAACCATCAATCTCTGTTTTATTATCATACCAGGTCACACCATTAGGATCTAAATTAGCAAGCCCTCCGTTAAGCTCCAGTACCTGAGCAGTATAGTTAGCTGCATCCGTCCAGGTTGTGGTATTTCCTGTACTATACGCCTGGCTTGCAGCCATCAATGCTAACTTTGCCCGGATTGCCTTTGCAATCCGGCCGGTCATCCGCTGGTTAAAGAATTTACCGAAAACCCGGTTATAGGTCTCCACCTTAATTCCGCTATATTTTGACGGTATTTGAGCGGTGCTGGTGATGTCTTTATAATCAAGAGAAAGCAAGCCCTCGGCTTTGTCCAGATCACTATAAATCTGTTTCATACAAGCCTCGAATGTTGCCCTTGGCTGATTGAAATTTGAAGTTGGTGTTTCCGCCTCAAGCACCAGTGGGAAACCATACAAAGTACCTCCGGCCCATCCGGCATGTGCCTGCAGCATATAATACATCAGATAGGCACGTAATCCATAAGCTTCGCCTTTCTGACGATCGTTAAACATGGTATTGAGCATCGGATCAGTGCTATCCCAGGTCACTTTGTCTGCCTCGGCCAGGAATATGTTTAAATACTGAATGCCCGCTCTTGAATTTGTCCATTGATCCAATGGGTTAAAGGAAGCCGACCATTGTCCGGTGGCAATTTTCCGGTAATTATTATTGATATCATTGCTTACCGCATCATCTGTAGCAACATCGCTGAAGGACCAGCCGTTTGTTGGGAGCCGGGTATACCCGTTTAACAATAATCCATGGGCCAGTGCCGGCTCCTTATAGATATTCTCAAAATCTCCATTATTTTGGGCAGCAGGTTCGGTAAACTTTTTACAACCCGAAAGCGTAAAAAAGAAACCTATAAATAGTATTGAAATTCTGTTCATCTTATCTAATATTTTATTCAATTAAAACATTGCCTTTACGCCCAGATTGTACAACCTGGTCTGTGGGGCACCTCCAAAATTCATCTCCATTATTTCCCGCTCCTTCGCAACCGTCAACAGGTTAAAACCGGCCACATAGACCCCCAGCTCTTTCAGTACCTTACTTTTAAGCAGCTTGTCGGAAATCGTGTAAGAGACCTGAACTTTCGACAAATCAAACCGGTCTGTACGATACATCCAGAAATCAGATGCCCTGAAATTGTTATCCCCGTTCTGGGTGGTCAATCGTGGAAACGTTGCGGTATTCTGGGTGGCCTCTGTCCATCGGTTACGTACCACTGAAGAGTATTTATCACTTCCATTTACCCAGAAGTAATTGTCACTTTTCATGGCCGAAGCACCGAAGCGACCTGTACCTAATACAAAAAAGGTAAAGTTCTTCCATTTTGCGGTCAGGTTTAGTCCAAGAGTGAGAGGCGCACCAAACCATCCCCCCCGCCCAAGGTAAACCTGATCCTGATTGTCTATAATTTTATCACCATTCTGATCTTTGTACCTGATATCACCCGGGGCTAAAGTGGATCCAAATGCAGACCGTGGCTGGTTAATGCCATCTGCAGCTGCCACTTCGCTGGCATTCATATAAAATCCATCACTCACCAGGCCCCAAATCGCATCTAGTGGTTTGCCCTGACGGTATTGATATTGATCTCCATAGGTATAAGCATCAGGGCGTTTTGTGGCTTTGGTGGAATAGTAGCTACCTGATGCACCTATTGTCCACTGAACAGCACCAATGCGTTTGTTGAAATTTAACTGGAAATCCAGGCCTGTACGTTGATCGCCATTGTAATTGCTATAAGGCACAAATGAAGAGTTAGGAAATCCCTGTGTAAAATAACTTGGATATAAAACATTGTACTGGCCGATTATTCCGGTGATGTGGTTTCTAAACACATTGGCACTAAAGCCGAACTGGTTATTAAACATAGCCCCTTGTACACCTAGGCTAATTTCTTTCCTTTTAGCAAATGTCAAATCCATATTAGTTCCCCGACGGGAATCAAAAGACTGTGTGCCCGAACCATCGTTCCAGCCAAACCAGTTGCCACCTGTTGCCGTATAAATGCTTTGATAAGCAAAGTATTCGTCAAAATCGAGATCAGTATTGAGAATCCCCGCTGATGCAGTAATGGTCAGGTTGTTAATAAAGGATGCGGATTTCATAAAAGGCTCTTCGCTTATCCTCCAGCCTATGGTACCCGCTGGTGAGAATGCCACGCGGTTTCCCGGAGGCATTTTTGGGGAGCGGACAAGCGCGCCTGTGAACTCCGCGTAATATTTACGGCTGAAATTATACCCCAGCTGCAGGCCCAGATTTGAATTGGTAACCGGCTGGTAGATTTCAGATTGCGCCTGACGATATGCTGCACCTAAAAATACAGCAGAAATTTGATGTTTTTCGTTGATAACGGTATTATAATTAAGCTGGCTGGACAAGGAGATGGTTTGTCTGTACCAACTATCTGCAATCGTTTGAACGCCAGGTTTGGTATCTTCTCCCCAACGGGTCAGGCCGGAGATAAGGTCTGAACCGGAATAGGTTGTCCAGCCCGGCTGATAAGTCGCGTAGCCATTGCGGTAACCTTGATTGTAGCGGTTAAAGTAATCTATTCCCAGGCCTGCATTAAATGAAAGCCCTTTTAAGATGCCACTCAAATCAGCATCTATTCCTGTAGTAAACTGAAATTCCCGCTGCACAAACTTATTGTTACCGCCTGCATAAATGGCAGCGAAAGGATTCGTCTGATCGATTTGGGTTCCACCCAATACATATTTGCCGTTTATGAGATTGGCAGTATTCACCATTGCCCAGCTTGCCTGATCACTTTCCTCTATCAAATTGATGGGAATAAGCGGGGTAAACAGGTGCGGACGTAAAGTTGCCGCGCTGCCCCAATAATCAGTATTTACACCCCCGCCATTGGAAAATACAGCACTGGCATCCACTCTTGCTTTCAATGCCTTGGTTAACTGCATGTCTACATTACCGCGTATATTAAAACGGTTTGTACTGCCATTCTCTTTGGCTTCGCCAAAATCCAGCAGCGAACCGGAAGAATTAAATCCAACATTGGTATAATAGCGGGCCCGTTCGTTACCTCCGGAAATCTCTGCCACACCATCATATCTTCCAAAGTTGCTTTTAAGGTATTCCGAAGAATAATAGTCTACACTTGGATAACGGTATGGGTTTCCCTGAGAATGATTATAGATCGCCTCCGCAGTATATGCCGGAGCCAATCCGTCATTTACCAGTGCTTCATTATACAAGGTCATATATTCTGAAGAGCCAAGGTATCCGGGAAACCTTTTGGGCACATTCAGTCCTGCGTTGGTACGAAATGCGATTTTCTGTTTGGAATTGGTTCCTCTTTTCGTGGATATCAAAATTACCCCTTTAGCACCACGGCTTCCATAAAGGGCAACAGCAGCGGCACTTTTGAGAAAAGTAATCTGATCGATCTCATTCGGGGTGATGCTACCGATATCACGCGGAACACCGTCTACCAATAATAAAGAACTACTCATGCCCCAGAGGTTGTTCCCGTTGAGGCTATTGCCATTGAATCCCGGAGCAAAGGCTTCCATGTTTTCCAGTCCGGAGGTCATGAAATTTTTCTCAAAGATTTTTGAAACGTTCACATTCGACAGGCCACCCGGAAGGTCCCGCTCCTCTACCGTTCTAAAGCCAATCGGAACGACCCGCTGCTCCTCGCTTAAAGTGATTTGCTGCAGATCAGGTATTGCAGTAACCGATGAACTTTTATAACCTGTTGCACTTACCGTTAATACTGTTTTAGCAGGCACTTCCATGGAAAACACACCCGACTGATCGGATATGACCAGCAATTCATTTGCTGCGGAACTTATTGTTGCTCCTTTTACAGGCTCCCCGTTTAAACCGCGGACAATGGCTTTTATAGATATTTTAACGGCATCCTGCCCCTTGATTACGCCGCTAAATAACGTAAGTAAGACGCACAAGACCATTGCTTTTCTTAAATATTTCATCATTCTTGTCTTTAATTATCTGATTTATAAATCATGAACTACCCTACCAGCCAGGGTTTTGAGAAAACTCCGGATACATATTCACATCGGCTCTTTTCAGCGGCAACCAATAATGTTTTTCACTAAACTGGCGTTGCAAAATCACACGTTCACGGTAGTTTACAACTTTGTTGAGCTTTTTATCCATAGTCGGATCTAATGGACTGGCCCGATCAAATTCTGCTGCTGTTTTCAACGTATAAGGCATCTCAGCCAATAAGCGCCAGCGGCGAAGATCGTTGAACCGGTGTCCCTCAAAAGCAAGTTCAACAGCACGTTCGCGTCTTACTTCTTTCATAAACTCGTCAGTAGAAGCAAGAAACTGCGCTGCCACATGTCCAACTCCGGCCCGGTCGCGGATCACATTAATCGCATCTGCGGCCGTTTTGCTAAAACTTTCAACCGTCGCAGACGGAGATCCGTAACCTGTAGCTACCGCCTCTGCATACATCAGGTAAATATCTGCGAGACGCATGTAAGGCACTTTAATGTTTAAGTTCTGTCCGTAATTCCAGCCCTGATCAAAGTTATTTGCTGTGGAAGGCACAAATTTGTAAAGCATATATCCTGTCCGGCTACCCGAACGGTTATCCCGGTAACTTCCGTTTGTGAATAAGTTGGCATAACGGTGCACTTCCATATTAGCGGCCAGGGTTCCCTGAACAACTTTAACCCCGTCGTATACGATGTCATTGTAAAACCTTGGATCACGGTCGCGCCATGGAGACTGGGGATCATATCCCGAGCCTGCAGGATCAGCCTGGGCTGAGTTTGCGATTGGCAAGCCATTCTTCATCCCATAGTAATTCACATAATTAGCTGTAGGGGCAAAGATCAGAGAGCCATCGCCTACCACTGCCGGGGTATATTGTTTTGCCGTCCCATAGGTTGAGCCATGTGCTCCCCAGTAAGGTCCGGTGAATATCGCTTCCGTCCCACCGGGGATCAGGAAGTTTTGTCCGACGGTGTAAAAATTGGTACTGTATTTTTCAAATGGGATCAGCTTATGAGGGGCCGAGCCACTTTCAGTTAACTTCAACAACTCTGCAAATGCCACAGCAGCCTTTTTACTAAACTCCGCATGGTAAGTTTTGCTACCTGTCGAAGCATAATTCATCAGGGGACTGGCCGCCCAGAGGTAGTTTTTACCCAAATACCCTAAGGCCATAATTTTATTGATGCGCAACTGATTTTTTCCGAAAGTCTGGGCGCCTGCCGTAGTATTGTCCCAGCTTACCGGCAGCAGATCAGCTGCTGCCCTGAAATCTTGTGCTGCTTTTTCCGCACATTCCTGATACTTTAAACGGGGTAACCTAAACGCTTCATCCGCAGGTAATACACGGTCTACATAAGGCAGGCCACCAAAATACTGCATCAGCATAAAATGAAACCATCCTCTGAAAAACAAGAGCTGACCTTTAATCAGATTGCGTTCTTCATCTGTGGCATTGACCAGCAAATCCATGTGCTCTAAACCCAGATTGGCTTTACGTATTCCATACCAGGCTAAAGGATATAGCCCTTTTGTCATCCTGTCATTGTTGGTGTTGGCACCGGCATTGTCCATGAATCCGGCACCCCAGCCATCAAATTCTCTTTGCCAGCCCCAGAAATCACCATTGTCAATTTTATTCACAATGTGAAAATTCTCTACCGTCGACTGGATCTCGTCATCTCCCCAATTCCAGCTGTTGGTCCAATAGCGGTTGGTGAAATCGGGGATACAATTATAGAGTTCTTCTGTAAAGCCCTGAAAACTACGAAAATCTTTAAACGCTGTTTTTTCCGAAACGATTGCTTCAGGATCTCTGTCCAGATATTTTTTACAGGAGATCCCGGTCACAGACCAGATGATTCCTATCAGTAATATGCTTTTTATATATTTTCTCATAACGATCTTATTAGAAGGTGATATTAACACCGAAATTATAGCGCTTTACCGTAGGGTAAGCGCCCTGAGAAGCCCAGCTTTGACCGCCTGCTCCCTGGTAATTGGCCTCCCGGTCATCAGGCATTTTAGTCCATACGTACAGGTTATTTCCATTTACAAATACCCGTAAGCTTGAAACGCCCGCTTTTTTGACCCAATTCTGTCTGAAAGTATAAGCGATCTCTGCATTTTTTAACCGCAGGTAAGAGGCATCATACATATACCTGTCGGCCGTATAAAACCCGGCTGGTGTTGATTCCCAGCGCGGCATCGGACCATCGGCATTGGTATTGTCCTTAGACCAGTAAGTGCCTTCGTCGTAAGCAACTGTATTTTTCCCTGCAAAGGATCCGAGCACCACCTGACGGGTCACATTATTAACCCCATAAAACTGTGCAAATACACTAAAGCCTTTCCAGTCGACACCCAATGTTGCGTTATAAGTATTTTGAGGGGCTCCGGAATAACCGTAAGGAATATTGTCATTGGCATCAATGATCCCATCCGCATTATAATCGATGAGCTGATAATTTCCCGGAATTTTCTGATGATCATTTGCATTGTGCATGGTACTCGCATAAAGTTCATCCCAGGTATTGTAATAGCCCTGGCTCACATAAGAATAGGCTTGGCCAATCTGTTTATCGATAGGTTTCGAATAGAGCGGTAACAGTTCAGCCACATCCGCATCAATCACCTTGTTCTTGGCATGGGTGAAATTGATATTTGTCCACACCCGCAGGTTATTGTTTATTTTTTTACTGAAACGGAGGTCAACTTCAAATCCTCTTGACTGGACTTTTCCCACATTAAATGTAGATGGCTGTGCCCCATAGTATGATGGAACCGCGCGGTTTGTACCGGTAAGAATGTCACTACGGTCATCCTGAAAGAAATCAATACTTCCGCTAAGCATGTCTTCGAAAAATCCAAATTCCAGCGCAATGTTCTTTTTCACGACCCGTTCCCAACGAACGTTCGGATTACCTACGCCAGTTTCCCTGTACCAGTTATAAGGACTTTGTTCTGCAGCTTCGCCTGTAATCCCCAGCGGAGTTTTACCACCGAATGCCCAATTGGTTAAAAATGCAAACCTTGGCGCACCGCCATCATCACCAATTGCCCCGTATGATCCGCGCAATTTGAGCCTGTTGATGAACTTTAAGGGCTTCATAAAATTCTCCTGAGAGATCATCCAGCCAAGTCCTCCTGAAGAAAAGAACTCGAAACGATAAGCCGGTCCGAATTTCTCAGATCCATTGTAAGCCCCGTTGTATTCGACGCTGTATTTACCGGCATAACTATAGGTGGTACGAAATACCCAATCCTCACGATAAGACGGAATAATACTTCCGATGGCACTTTCATCACGGCTCCACAATCCCATTGCTGTCACATCATGTTTATCCGCGATAGTGGTTGCATAATTCAATTGCAACTGAGAGAACATTCTGCGAAAGGTAGCCCCATCGTTTACATTACCGGCCCTGCTCGCCCACCTGGTACTTTCCGTCCATTCCAACTCGGTAGCAGCATCTTTAGTTTGTGAATAAGATACTACCCCGGTTTCAGGATCAATATATTTACTGAGTGTACCGTTATTCCGATCGTCAATGCCTCGTTCATTCTCGATGAAAGTATTATCAATAGATAGAGTACCTTTAACACTCAGTCCTTTCAGTAATGCGCTAAGGTTCTGGTCGACGGTAAAATCGGTCGTAATGCGGGAAGTTGTAATTTGCTGAAGCCCTGTGGTAGCCAATATTCTTGCCGAGTTAAGGCTTTGTTGTTCATTGGGCTTATAGTATCCCCAGGTTCCGTCTGAATAAACGGGCAGATAAAGGTTAGGAGCAGCAGAATACGCTGCAGTCCAGGTGTTGTAAGGATTTACGTCTATCCAGGGTCTTTCTGAAAGGCCTCTGGAGCCAGCTATATTTGCCCTGAATACGGTGGAAGGTGTCAACTGAAAATCCAGGTTACTGCGCACATTCAATCTTTTGAAACTATAGCCTCCGTCATAGCCCCGGTTGTTCTTGAACCTTTTGAAAAGATCACCCTCATCCAGGTAATCCACTGAAGAAAAGTATTTTACAAAAGGGGTTCCGCCGCTGATGTTCAGATTGGCATTGTAAGACATCGCATTGTCGCGAAACAAGGTATTGACCCAATCCACATTTGGATAGCGTTCGGCTTCCTGCAAATTTGCCGGCGACCGGTATTTACGCATGATATCTTCAGGAAGATAAGAATTCCAGGCTCCTGGTGCCAGTGCCAGTTCGTATTCTATGGTACGGTTACGCACCTTAAACATGTCGTAAGAGTCGAGTTTTCCAGGAAGTTTAGAGGCAGCTTTCACCACGGTATTGGCAGCTGCCCTGATTTCTGCTTTGCCTTCACGTCCTCTTTTGGTAGTGATCAGGATGACTCCGTTTGCGCCCTTCACTCCAAATACAGCAGTAGCAGACGCATCCTTTAATACAGAAACTGAAGCTACTGTGGCGATATCAATGTTGTTCATGGAGCGTTCCACTCCATCTACCAGAATCAGCGGGTTTGCATTGTTCCAGGTACTGCGTCCGCGGATCAGGATCTGAGGATCTTCTTCGCCCGGCATTCCTGAACTTGCGGTAGTAATTACGCCCGGCAAATTTCCTGTCAGGGCTGCCCCAAGGCTGGACACGCCACCAGTTCTTTCCAGCACCTCACTGGTTGTCTGTGTAATTGCCCCGACAACACTTTCTTTCTTCTGTGTTCCGTAGCCGACCACCACCACCTCACCCAGTTGTGCTTTATCATCTTTCATGACCACGCTTATGGTCGTTTTACCCTCAATACTGACATCCTGGGTCTTCATCCCAATATATCCTATAGTAAGTATGTTTCTATCAGCAGGGACCTCTATTGAAAACGTTCCGCTTAAATTGGCCTGCGTTTTAACATTCGTTCCTTTGACGGTAATGGTGGCTCCGCTAAGTGGATTTTGTTGCTCATCTTTTACCGTTCCCTTTATGGTTTTCCGTTGCTGTGCGGCAGCGGTCCCCATAAAAAGAAAGATCATCATTAAGCTGAGGTACATTACAGGTAACAGCTGCTGATACCCACAATATTTGTGGCACACAGCATTACCCACCTTGGTGTTTTTTTCCATTATTTAAAATCATTTAAAGAGAAATAGAATTTGGATAATTATTTACAGGCCCTAATTGTATATAGGGTCATAAAAACTGTATTTGTTAGCTGTAATGCTCAAATGAGGGCAGAATTCTTCCTCGGGATAGTAGTAGCTTTTTGTCATACGATTTGGTTTATAGTTTGGTTAATATTTGGTTTGGAACCGCCTATAAAAACTACTGTCGCAAGTGACCATGGAATTAATTGATCTCAGCCCGCTTAAGTTTGTTTGGTTCGTTATTCTTACCTTATGGAGGTCAGAACTTTTCATATTCGGTTAATCGAATGTAAAATAGTTCCGTTTTTAAGGCTAGCACAATTGTTCAAATTTATATCCGGTTTGTTCAAAGAAGCAAAAAACACGCCTCAAGCGCTAAAAACGCATAAAAAACTGCATAAAACACTTAAAATTAAGTTGTTATTTCTTTGTTGAGATCCGGGAGATCATTTCGACAAATGGCTTTGCTTTATATTGTCGGTCAAACAACAAAGGATAATCTTTGCGCCCAAATACAGGCCAGTTATTTAACCAGGAATCGCCATCCGTAACTCCCCAGACGGTAACCCTGCTTATTTTATCATGATGCTTTAAAAATAACCTGAAGAAGTCCAGGTAACGATCCTGTAATTTCGCTTCTACAGCATCTGGCAAACCATCGATGTAAGGATTAATCGCCTTTTTATATTCGTAATTCTGGTTGATATCAGCGCCGGTATTTCGCCTTGGATTGGGCAAAACTGTGACGTCAAGTTCTGTGATCATCACTTTGGCACCCGTACCTGAAAATGCCAGCATACTTTTCTCAAAGTCACTGATTTTCGGATAATCAAGTCCCACATGGCCCTGCATCCCTATGCCTGTAACTCTTACCCCCTGTTTTTTCAATTTATTGATCATGCTGACTACACCATTGCGTTTTCCTTCCAGCGACATCGAGAAATCATTGTAATAGAGTTCTGCCTGCGGATCGGCAGCATGAGCGAATTCAAATGCCAGACGTATAAAGTCCTCCCCGATAATGGTATAAAACTTACTTTTTCTAAAGGACCCGTCGTCTAATATTGCCTCATTTACCACATCCCAGCCTTTTATACGTCCTTTATATCGGGAAACCACAGTGGTGATATGATTTTTCATTCTTTCTATCAGCACCTCCCTGGATACCTCATTTCCATGCTCATCCACAAAAAACCACCTGGGTGCCTGGGAATGCCATATTAAGGTATGTCCAATGGTAAACATATTGTTTTGCGCTGCAAATTCGACAAACTGATCGGCATCTCTGAACTGAAACTGGCCTTCCCTTGGCTGAAGCGACATGCTCTTCATGCAGTTTTCAGCTACGACAGAATTAAAATGTGTTTTTACTATTTTTAAAGCATTGGTATCCCTGCCCCATATTTGCCGGGTATTTAAGGCAACGCCTATGTGAAATTTTCCTTTGAAAACATCTTTGAGCGGAATGGTTTCAGACGTATAATTTGTATACGAAGTAATTAAAACTGTGGACAGACAGCCCAATAAAATCAAAACAATTTTTCTCATGATCATGTGTAATAGGTCAACTGCTGATATGGGGCCTTCGCCAACACATAAGCAGATGGTCAAGGTATCGCTAAGTGTTACTGTAATGTTGAATTATTCAGCAAAAGACTAGCACTTTTGTTTAACCTTAGCAATAACCTGAGAAAGTTGCCCGGAATTGAAGAAATCAGGATTATAACTTAGTTTGAAGGAGATTTCTTATCCGAAATATGGAAGTAATCAAAATCAGCATAGCCCCCTGTTTGCTTTCTGGCATAGTTAAACAATGCAAAACGGTAGCCCATAAAATGAGGAATGGTATAAGCCATTTTCATTGGGTTTCCTATTGTTTTCCAAACCTTTCCGTCAAGACTGTAAAAGAAGCTGGCCAGGTCCCGCTTTTGAGAAAAATCACAATCTATTTTAAAATAGATTTTATCCTGTTCAAGCTGTACCCGTTCCTTTTCGATGGGTTTACCGGTACCTGCGTCAATGATGACCATGTATCTGGAATTCCCTTCTACGCTAACCCCAACCAGCCCATAATTTTTCTGCAAAATACCTAAGCCTGCAAGATCACCATCCTTCATCATAGCGACATCAACAGCGGTAGTTCCTGAAGAAAAGGGACCGATGGTACGTTGAGTTAAAGTATTTCGGGCCTGCAAAAAGTTACTGTCAATTTTTCCAGTCGTTAACCTTAAGTATCCCGCTCTTTTTTTCACCGACCAAAGACCGGCATCCGGTTGATGGTTCCATTGCCAGACCAATGGCAGATCAGGCTCGCCATTCTTACGGTTAAAATCATCAGAAGCCACAATTCCCGGCATCAGCCCTTTACTCATCGGTAAATCCAGTGTTTCCGGAACTTTGCCATTGGTACCCAATACCGGCCAGCCATCCTGCCATTTCACCGGCACTAAATAAGGAATTCTACCTACAGCACCGAAATCACGAAAAAGATAAGCGAACCATTCTCCATTTGGCTTGTCGATCAATCCACCCTGAGCCACTCCCAGATCCTGTAAGCTGGTTTTGCCATCATAAGGACCCGTGATTTTATCCGCTCTGTGAACGACTACAGTTCGCATACCTCCTTTTGGCCAGGTAATGTTAAAGAGATAATATTTCCCCTTTACTTTAAACAATTGAGAACCTTCTGCAGGCAGACCAATGTTTTCACCGGATGGGAGGCTGGCATTTTCTATGATGATACGTTCAGGAACATCAGTATTGACGCCTGACAGATCAGATTTCAGTTCAACCAGTCTGATCTTCCCTCCTCCGTAAACCATGTAAACTTTACCATTATCATCAAAAAACAAAGAATGGTCATGTAAACCTGGCCTGAAAGCGCTTACTTTCCAAAGCCCTTTCTCTATATCTTTTGTAGTATATATATAAGTTTTACCAGTAGTCTGAGCAAACGTACTTACATAGAAGGTCCCCTTATGATAACGGATACTGCTCGCCCAGGTCCCATGACCATAAGCATTCTTCCCGTTTGTCAGGTTGAGCGCATCAACATTTTCGAGCGTATCATAGGCATAACTTACAATTTTCCAGTTGATCAGATCTTTAGATTTCATAATCGGTACACCGGGACTCATGTGCATGGTGGTGCTGCTCATGTAGTACGCATCACCCACACGTACCATGGACATATCCGGGACGTCTGCAAAAATAACAGGGTTTTGTGCCTTTTGCTGTTGAGCAAAGACCTGATGGCATAGAAAAATTACAGCAAAAAATGCCATAGGGACTACAAACTTTTTCATCTTATTCAAAAACAGCTATAAAACCATCATATTTCTTCAAATCAACCTCCACTTTACCACTTGCCGGTATGTTCATTTTTTTCAAATCAAACGGCGCATCGCCAGTATTACCCGATGAGATCAATGCTCCAGTCTTATTTTTTAGAAAGGAAAGGTCTAAAGTCAGGTGTTTATCAATTTTTTCTCCATTAATCCCCGCCACATACCATTTGTTTCCGGTCTTTCTGGCAACGACATACAATTGTCCCGGATAACCTTCGATAAACTTCAGGTCATCCCAGGAATTGGGTATTTTTCTCAAAAAATCCTTTACAAACACAGGAACTTCCTTCATGCCATCAGGCGTCTCCGCATAATGTTGGATACCAGATAAAAATGTAATGGCAGTGGCCAGTTCAAAAGCAGGTGTGGTTACCCTGTTTATTCCGGGTATTTTATTTAATACCATTGGCGTGAAATCCATTGGATCAAAAACATTGCGCACCATTGCACTCATTACCGAATGTTCAGGAGCCTTATTAGCTGCATCCTGACTAAAAGTGATCATTTCATAACCGTAAACCGCCTCGGCAGTCATCAAATTTGGATACGTCCGCTGCCATCCCCTCGGGAGTGTGGCCCCATGAAAATTAACTAATAAATGATGGTCTGCCGCATCTTCCAGGATATCCTGATAATAGGCGATCATGGACTGTCCATCTCCTCCAAAAAAATCCATTTTTATTCCTTTGATGCCCATACTTCTCAACCGGGTAAACTCCTTTACCCGACTTTCATGACTTAACAGCTTATCTTTTGGGGTAAATTTCACCGTATTCCATTCGCCGGCAGAATTATACCAAAGCAACAACCCTACATTTTTTCCTTTTGCATAATCTGCTAAAATTTTCACGGAGTCGTAACCGATGGTCTGATCCCAGTTGGCATCAATAAGGCAATATTGCCATTTCATATCCGCTGCATAATCAATGTATTTTTTCTGGACCGGATATATCGTAGCTGCATCCTTTTCCAATACCCAGCTCCAGGAAGCTTTACCAGGTTTTATAAATGAGGTATCCATCTTTTTTGTGGGCAGGGCAAGGTCAGTCCCCAAGGTAGATTCCATGATCGTTTTCAGATTGCCGATAGCAATAATCCGCCATGGAGTCTTCCAGGGTAAAGCCGACTCCGGATTTAATGCCCCACCGGCAATTTTTTCAGGTGCCTGCGGAAAATTGATATGATATTCCCCACCATTCGAAAACTGTTGCAGCGCTGTGCCACAGTAATTCCTTTCCAAACCACTCTCTGTGATCATTACCCAGATATTTTTATGCTTAAACAAAGCCGGGTACACCCAGCCATTGCTGCTATTGGAAGCTGTACCCACCGGAATATCCATCATATAATGAGCTTCGTAAGATGGGTTGGTATGTTCAAATCCTGTTTGAGCTTCTGTTTTGGGTTGTAGCCAGGCCCTGGTTCCCTCCGGAAAGCGAAAACTGGTTGCCTCAGCTTTTATGCTCCTGATCTCCTTATCCTGCTCCGGGAATTCATACCGAAACGCAACGCCATCATTAGCCACCTGAAAAATGACATTCATCTTTTTTCCGGAAATCGTTTTTGTTTCGATGAGCAGTCGGTTTGCAGTATAATTGATATCCTTCTTTTTTGCATTAAGCATGGTATAATGATCGGATATGCGGGTCGGAAAAGATGCCCTTATGACCTGCAGGTTTTTAGAGAAATCTTCATCTTCCCTTACTATGCCCATTTTGGAGTCTGTAAGTACAGTTTCTCCTTTATACCTGATCTGATATACCAACTCAGCAGGCTTACAGGTTACCTGTATATTTTTATCGGGACTGGAGATGAGGTAGATACCTCCTTTTTGTGCATTACTGAAAAGGGCACAAAGCAAAAAATTAATTGATAAAATAGTGAACTTCATGAGTATTAATTTAAAACCAGGGTATAAAGTTGATGGGCTTGTGTAGGGACATCATAAACAAATGTCTTTTTCAGCTCCGGCAAGGCCAGGCTGGCTTTTTCAGAAACAATGGCATCAGGGATTTTTGCTACCGCATAGAATGGGTTCGGATTTTCTCCTTTTGCGACTTTTAAAACAGCCTCATTTATCTTTATCGGATTAGGAACTCTTAAACGAAGGTTCCCACCAATTGTAGATCTGATGACCGCTTTAACCACTTTTCCATTTACCCATTCCATAGTGATCACTTCAAATCCGCCTCTTGCCCTCAATCCACTAATGCTGCCACTCATTTGCCATTCATCGGGAAGTGCCGGAAGCAGATGCAATGCACCATCTGCACTTTGCATTAACATTTCAGTAATACCAGAGGTACAACCAAAATTACCATCGATTTGAAATGGAGGATGCGCATCAAATAAATTGTTGTAAGTTCCCCCTCCATCAGGATTAACCCCCAAAGGAGTCAGCTGATTTTTAATGAGCTGATAAGCATGGTTTCCATCCTGCATCCTTGCCCACCAGTTGATTTTCCAGCCCATGCTCCAGCCAGTCGACACATCTCCCCTTTGCAGGAGCGTATTTTTAGCTGCACTGTATAATAAAGGGGTACGATATGCTGAAATCTGATTAGACGGGAATAAGCCATAAAGGTGGGAAATGTGACGGTGCTTGTCGTTGGGACTATCCACATCATCTATCCATTCTTGTAACTGCCCGTATTTGCCAATGTGCATAGGAGGCAAATGTGTTCGCATTTGTATTAAGCTATCCGCAAATTTCAGGTCTTTGTTTAAAATTTTAGCGGCCCTGATCGCGGTGGTAAATACATCAAAAACAATCTGGTTGTCCATCGTCGTTCCTGCATCCAGGGAAGAACCGCCATGCGCTTGCGGCGCATTTTCAGGAGAGGTTCCGGGATTAACCACTAACCATTTATGGGTTGGATGCGCAACTAAAAAATCTTTATAAAAGGTAGCCGCTCCTTTCAATATAGGATAAACGCTGCTTAAATAACGCTTATCCCCACCGTATAAATAATGTTCCCATAAATGCTGACTGGTCCAGCCTCCTCCACCATTCCAAATGCCCCAAAAGGCACCGTCAACCGGCCCTGTTATGCGCCATATATCTGTATTGTGATGAGCTACCCATCCCCTTGCTCCATACATTGATTTGGCTGTCTCCGCACCGGTTTCAGACAGCTCTTTTACCATTCTTAAAAATGGTTCATGTAATTCCGCCAGGTTTGCAGGCTCGGCAGGCCAATAATTCATTTGTGCGTTGATGTTTATGGTGTATTTACTATCCCATGGCGGATTTAACTGATCATTCCAAATCCCCTGCAGATTAGCTGGCTGACCACCAGGTTGTGAGGAACTGATCAATAAATAACGCCCAAACTGATAATACAAAGCTGCAAACTGGGGATCTGAGACCTTCCTGAAATTCATCAGTCTTTTGTCGGTAGGCAAATCTGCAGCTGCAGCGGGGCCCAAATCCAGCTTAACGCGATTGAAATATTTCTGATAGGCTGAAATATGTGTATTTAAAATTGTACTGAAAGATTTTGAAGATGCTTTGTTAAGGTAATCAAGTGCTCTTTTATGCTCATCAGCACTAACGTCCTTATAGTTATTGAAGTTGGTAGCAATAGATATATATATCGTAACTGCATTGGCACCTTGAATGTTAATGGTACGATCTGTTGAAGTAACCGTCCCTCCATCGTTTTTAAACCTGCTGATGACTTCATACTTCACCATTCCTTTAACCCCTTCGTGGTCACTTGTCAGGCCTTGCATGCTGAGGTCTTTCGCAGATACATTAATGGCAGCGTTTTTATGTGGCGTGGTATAAGAGGCCTGGAAAGAAATCTGTGAGGGTTTGTCTGCAGTTAAACGCATCACCACAACCCTGTCGCCAAACGCGGCAAATGCCTCCCTGGTATAGGTCACTTCCCCAACCTTATAAGAAGTTTTTGTAATGGCTTTTTCAATATCCAGTTCCCTGTAGTAATTTTGATAGCTTTCCTGTCCGGGAAACTTCAAATGAAGATTACCGGCAGGCTGAAATATCTGACCGGAAGATTTCTTACCAAACATCACTTTATTGGACAACTGTTCCGCTTCTTTCTGCCTTCCCTCAAAAATTAACCGGCGTATCTGACTTAAAGAATCCAGGGTTTCCGGAACATCATTCCGGTTCGGGCTGCCACTCCATAAAGTATGCTCGTTGAGTTTTATGATTTCCTGATCTACGTTACCATAAACCATGGCGCCAAGCACTCCATTCCCTATAGGTAAGGCATTTTCCCAGATTGTACCGGACGGTTGTTCATACCACAGTTTTAAATTTGAGGAACCTTGCTTTTGAGCTTTTAAAACAACCGTTGGCATGATTAACAAAAGGAGCAGCGTACTGATCAAACGAAACCTGCAGCTTTTAAAATCCATGTTAGTTCTCATTTTATTCATACCTTTTCTTTATTTGTCCTTTACCAGCCTTATGCGGTAAACTGGCGCAGTAGCTTTTCCCGGTAAGGCCAGAAACCTGATCCTCACCTGTTGTTTTCCCTTGAGCATATCAGCCGGAATGCGGTATTCTTCATGATAGAAACCCGGTTTCCTGGCACCCTGTGTAGCATCTACAACCTTAAGCCTGTTTTCATCAATATAAATTTCAAACTTTTTTCCCTCCATAGTGGCAGATTCGTACCGGACGTTCAGCAATAAATCACTAAGCCCCTGAGTGGACATGTTGTAACTAAAATATCCTCCGTCGTAAGCATCACGCCAGAATTCATCAGAGGTACTACCGCTGCGGGAATTTTCCTGAAGGAGTGCGTGATCTACCTCTGGCTGCTGTTCACCAGGCCCCACAAAATCTACCGTTCGTTTTTCCAGATTCATTCTGTCTGTTTCTATTCCCGTAAGCGAATCCATATAATTAACATACTGCAGAGGGGTTAGGGTCATCCAATACGCCATATATCTGGAATCATGAATGCGATAAAAAGGTTCCAGTACCAGTTTCTCCGGATTGATGATCTTTTCATTTACAAATGAGAATGTCATCGGATGTCCTTTTACCGGAACGATCTTTTCTGGTATTGCAGAAATATCGTCTTCAATGAGAATGGGTGCTTTATCCACAGGAAGTTTTTGTCCGCCGGCAATATGCCCCCAACGGCTATCATCTGCAATCAGCTTGTTCAATTGTTCCGTTTTTGTCTTCGCAGCAAGGAGTATGGGACCATGCATAATGGCCACATATTCCGGAACATTCGGCATCCGTTCAATTGTGGTTTGCATTGGCATGATGACTTTGACTACATCGCCTTTTTTCCAGGTTCTTTGAATACCGATATAGGAAGAAGGCAGTTTCTTATATTTTATAGCTTTACCATTTACAAAAATTTGCAGGGTATTTTCCTTTACCCATGATGGGTGTCTCAGCATCAATGTAAATTTTGCAGATCCTCCGGTAATGGTAAGTTTGGTCTGCTCCTCATCGGGAAAGGAAGTTTCCTGTTTTAAGCTGATGTTCTTTTCCTTCCAGTTCAGGGTGGAGGCAATAAATAAGTTCAAATACAAGGAATCTTTGCGATGGGTATATATAAACTCATTGTACTTGCCATGATTCTCCATTCCACTTCCCACGCAGCACCACATTGCTTCATTTGGTGCAGAATACACCCGGTAATGCCTCGGCCTTACCGGTGTAAAATAGACATATCCGCCATGGCCTGGATGTTGGGTAGATAAAATATGGTTGTACAATGCACGTTCATAAAAATCGGCATACTTTCCCAGTGGCTGCTCCCTGAATAATCCCTGGGTAAGTTTCAGCATATTATAAGTATTACAGGACTCAGGTCCTTCTACATCATTCACAAAATCTGAACTGGCTGCAACACTGGGGAAAAACTCCCGTCTGCTGTTTCCTCCAAATGCAAGTGTCCGGTTGTCTGTAACTGTTTCCCAAAAAAAGCGACCGGATTTTTCATATTGCGCTTCATGACTCAGTTCAGCAATGCGTTGAAAACCCAGGGCTTTTGGAACCTGAGTATTGGCATGTTTATGATCAAGATGATCCAGGCCCTTCGCCAGTGGTATCAGAAGCTGCTGATGGGAAAATCGTTTTGCAGCGATAAGATACTTCTCATCACCAGTGATTTGGTAAGCATCAGCCAGCTCTTCGTTCATCCCTCCGTGCTCGGTATCCAGCATCGCCTGCATTTGTTTTTCAGACAGCCCGGATGTGATGTCGATTGCCCAGTCGCAAAATTTCAAAAAGATCGCTTTAGCATCCTGATTACCTCCGTACAACCAGGCATCCCGTAATCCGGCATACATTTTATGTACGTTATACCAGGGAACCCAGGCAGCACGGTAAGCTTTAAAATCTCCTTTTTTAAATGTCGACCATATTTCAGCACTATTGGGTACACCGCCAACATAACCAACACCCCAATCCGGATAACTGAGGGCATTTTTGTTTTGACAGGCTTTCAGTTCTGCAATCATATCATCCATCCGGCGTTTACATTCCGGATTTTTGGTAGAGGCGTAGTTCAATGCCATGGCCGTCAGATAGTGCCCACCAATATGTCCATCCAGTCCTTCCCAGTTTTTATAGCTGGATTTCTTTACCGGAATCCCTGCTGCGCGGAGATAGGGAGCAAGCATCCGGTCTACGTCGTACGCCAATAAGGTGTTAATATTAAGATTTCTGGCCTTATTAAAGGGACCATCCATCAACGTCACCTGTTCCAGAGGGAACTGGTTTGGATATAGCTTTTCCTGAGCATTTAGCTTCCCATAAAAAAACAGGCTGGCCATCGCAATTTTACAAGTAATGATTCCGGAAGACCGGATTATCCGGTTTTTTTGAAAACTCAACATATGAATGAACTACATGAATAACAATGATGCAAACTTATAAAGGTTATTTCTCCATACCGGCCAGGTATGGCCACCAGGATATTCCTCATAAGTGTGGTTAACTTTCAAATCCCTGAATTGATTCAGCATCAACTGACAGTTATTATAGGCGATATCAGTTTTACCGCCCATAGCAATCCAGAATTGCCTGAGGTTGGCATTGATCTCGTCCTTATGATCTTTAATAAAAGCATATTGCCCATCTGCTATTGCATTCTGACGGGGAACCACCCATCCTGAACTGAAAACGCCCAGATAGGCAAACAGGTCTGTATTTTTGATTCCGGTGTAAAGGGTGTGCATCCCTCCCATAGACAGACCTGCTAAAGCACGGCCCGACGCTTCTTTCTTTGCTCTGTAGTTTGTTTCTACCAATGGGATGATCACCTCTTTCAATTCCGATTCAAAAGTTTTTAATCCTGCTTCAGCAAAAGCAGCAGCACCAACATTAGCGTCAGGCATGACCACAATCATAGGTTTAGCTTTTTGTGCAGCGATGAGGTTATCCAGGATTAAACCCGCCTTTCCCTGGTTTGACCAGCCGGTTTCATCCTCTCCTCCGCCATGAAGAATATACAATACCGGGTATTTTTCCTCAGTTTGTGCATCATAGCCAGGCGGGGTGTATACATAAAGTTGTCGCCATGAATTGGTGTTTTTTGAAAAATACTTTTTAATGCGGATATCTCCGTGCGGCACATCTTTTAAAGCATAATATCCCCCACCTGCAAATGGGATTTCGATACCACTCGCCATCCTGCCCATCCCGTAGTAAGTTTTACTTGATGGATCAGCCAGGGCAACGCCATCGATGATTAAAGAATAGTAATGGAAGCCTTCACCAATAGAATCCGTAGTGACAGTCCAGTTCCCGGACTCATTTTTTTTCATGTCGTATTTTTTTCCCAAATCCACCTGAACTGTTTTGGCTTCAGGTGCATGAAAGTTAAAAGCCACGCGGTGATCAGGCATAATTTGCGGATAATGATTTGAGCCAATATTCGTTGATGCAGGCATTCCCGCAACCGGGTATTTAGAAAAAGCAGCAGTATCAACAGGCTTAAACAACAATTGGGAAAACATATATAAACCGTTTCTCCAGATTTTAAAATCATGCACTCCCGGCTCAATAAAATAGATGTGCGGAACGTTGGTTTTTACCAGGTAATCATGGGTGCGTTTACTGTTGACAATCAAATTGTCACTCGCTCCGCAAGAAATAAACAACAGCTTCAGCATTTCCTTTGCCTTTTTAGGATCAGGAATCAATTCAGCAGGCAATTTTGTATTTGGAGCCGAGGAAAATCCCCCAACCCACGCGAATTTTTGAAGGTTACCTAATCCGAAATTTAAGGATTGTCCGCCGCCCATAGATAATCCGGCTATGGCCCGGTGCTCCCGGTCTGAATACACCCGAAACTTCTTCTCCACAAAAGGGATCAAATCGTTAAGCAGGTCTTTTTCAAATGTGGAAAAGGCCTCTATTTTATCTTTTGCCATGACATTACCAGTAGCACGGTCATCTTTCATGGCACGCCCATTAGGCATCACCACAATCATCGGCTCCAGTTTGCCGGCGGCATATAAGTTATCCAATATTAACTGGGGCTTAGCGCCATTTAACCACTCCTTTTCATCTCCTCCGATTCCATGCAGCAAATACAATACAGGATACCTTTTATTTTTCGAATATCCAGGTGGGGTATAGGTGATGGCTTTTCTATGGACACCTACAGTTTTGGAATAGTAGCTGACCGTATCTATTTTACCATGCGGTATGGTTGTGTTCTCAACATCAAAGCCTGCTGCAGCAGGTGCTATAACTCCCTGGGAAAAAACAGGCATACTGAACAGAAAGGCAGTGCCAGCCAGCAACAGCAGTCTGACCCTCAATAGTTTTATCAATTTAATCATATTTGGTTTTATAAGAGGTTTAGAGGTTTGAGAATTTCCACCAGTTAAAGTTAAACAAATTGCCTTCAGGTCCTTTAAACACAAAAAACACATCCTGAATCCCTTTTGCCTTACTGACATTAGCAGATTGGGTTTTCCAATTCTGCCATCCCCCGGTTGGTTTCAAGTCTAATTTCCCAATCAATGTACCGGTTGGGCTACCCAGGCGAACTTCAATTGCACTGCCCGATACTACGGTGGTAATGTTGGCTTCAAACGACCTTGCACCCTTGCCAAAATCAACACTGCGAACTTTAATATAGTCTCCGTTATTTATGTCGGAAACGTAAACTCCGACCTCTTTATCTGTAACGGTTTCCACACCTTGCTCCCAGGCGATGGTTTCTGCTTCTACGCGCTTAAACGGATGGAGGTTTGCGACTCCATTTTTAATGCCTGAAGATGGGTCAATTCTGACAATAGTACCATCAGCGTTAAACTTACATTCGTCTACGCAGACGGAACGGTTAAATCCACCTCCGCCCTCCAATGCCCCATTGTGATAGAACAAGTAGCTCTTCCCTTTGTAATCCACCAATCCGGGATGGTTGGTAAAAGCACCTCCTTTATTTATGACCGTCATAATGGTATCTCTGTACGTCCATGGCCCCGTTGCGGTTGGTGCGGTAGAATAAGCCAGATGCTCGGGAACTCCGCCCGCTGCATATAATAAATAATACAATGCTTTACGTTTGTAAAGCCAGGGGCCTTCCTCATAAGCTGATGGCCTTTTATCAACATCCTTAAACCGAACGTTAAAGCCCTCTTTGTTTAGCGGAACATCAATGACATCTCCTGAATAAGAGGTCATATCTTCATTTAATTTTACATATTTTAAATAAGGATTTCCCCAATATAAATAGGCTTGTCCATCGTCATCTATAAAAACTGTAGGATCAATATCTCCATTTCCGCTATGTACCAATGGCTTACCTATCGCATCTGAGAATGGCCCCGCAGGGGTTGTTGAAACCGCGACGCCAATTGCCATTCCTTTGCCATTCGACTGATTTAGGGGAACATACCAATAGAATTTGCCATTCCTGAAAATACACTGTCCCGCCCATGCATCTTTCTTAGCCCAGCTAAATGCCTCCACAGACAGGGGCGAGCCACGGTCAGTCCAGTTCAGCATATCTGTGGTAGAATAACACCTCCAGTCTTTCATCGTGAACCAGGTAGACCGGTCTTCATCATGTCCTGTATATAGAAACAAGGTATCGTTGTGCACTATTGGAGCGGGATCAGCCGTATAAACTGTTTGAACAATCGGGTTCTGAGCCCTGCTATGAAAAATAATGCTGAACCCCAACAACAGGATCAGCACACTATATCTAAAAAATATATTCATTTGTGAATTTTTTATGAGCCAATTTATTCTTTGGTAGGATTACTTAAAAGCGATAACATTTTATCTGCGTACCGCTTACCAAGTTCCCTATAACCTGCAGCATCAAAATGCAATTTATCTGCATGAATGGTGCAGCCTTTGGAAGAGATGACATAGGCACCTGGGATCACTTGCGGAAGCGTTCCAATAATTCCATTCATACTGGCACAAATACCACCCTGATCTGCATGCACAACTTCTCCTGCAAGCAGTGGGATAGCGTTTTCTTTAAGATTCAGATCTTTCAGCAAATTGTTGTAAACAATTTTAACCTTACTGGTCCATAAGCTGTCGCCAGTATTGGATTCGCCCTGATGTAACAAAATCCCTTTTATTATCCCCTCCTTTTGCGCAATTTTTGCCAGTTCAACCAGACGGCCATAAGGATTACCATCATATTGATTAATCATTCCTTTCATCCATTCCGGAGCAGTTGCGGTATAAGACTGATAATTGTCCTTATCAAACAATTCAATTTTACTGCCGCCAACGGCAACATTGATCACTCCTACTTTTACCTCTTTTGGAAGATGAGCAACTAGGGTTCGTCCAAAATAATCTGCCGGAGATAAGCCTGTATTACACCTGCTTAAAGGAGGAACTGCGGGGTACCAGTTTCCTTTTTTCCTATTAAGATCGGAACAATCTATGGCCTGTAATACTTTGAAGCGATCACTGACACCGGTCGTATCCTGAGCCTCAAATCTGGCATGGCCTTCCATATTCGATTGTCCGAAACAGAGATAAATATGGAAGTTTGGATCTTGTGCATAGCTATTGTTATGCATAGCCAACAAAAGCAGGATAAAAAAGAAAATTTTATGATTTGCCATTACTATATATTTTTTGTTCTTAGTCTTATGACCATAAAACTAGGTTATACTGTTTTTTCGATAGGGAAGTTTTGATGATTATATGGGTCGGAATGTTTCCGGGATTTACGTAAGATCACTTTTTGTACTGCTTCAATAATGTTTATACTATCCAGTCCATATTTGGTCATCAATTGATCAGGTGTTCCGCTTTCTCCAAAACTGTCATTTACAGCCACAAATTCCTGTGGCGCAGGCCACTCTGTTGAAAGTAGCCTGGCTACGCTCTCTCCTAAACCACCATATTTATTATGTTCCTCGCAGGTAACTACACAGCCGGTTTTTATAACTGATTTCAATACTGCTTCCTCATCCAGCGGTTTAATCGTGTGAATGTTTATAATTTCTGCATCAATACCCAGTTCTGCAAGTTGCACTCCGGCTTCAATGGCTTTCCATACCATATGACCGGTAGCTATAATCGTTACATCTTCGCCTTCATTTACCATCCAGGCCTTCCCAATTTCAAACTTTTGATCCGGATCGGTAAAGACAGGGATTACCGGGCGGCCAAAGCGCAGATAAACCGGACCATGGTGTGCTGCAATGGCAATGGTAGCCGCTTTGGTCTGGTTGTAATCACAGGTATTGATCACCGTCATTCCAGGCAGCATTTTCATTAAACCGATATCTTCCAGAATCTGGTGAGTGGCACCATCTTCACCAAGAGTTAAACCTGCGTGCGAAGCACAAATCTTCACATTTTTATCAGAATAGGCCACAGACTGGCGAATCTGATCGTAAACCCTTCCTGTCGAAAAGTTAGCAAATGTCCCTGTAAAAGGAATTTTCCCACCTATTGTTAAACCCGCAGCGATACCAATCATGTTGGCTTCCGCTATGCCAATCTGAAAAAAACGCTCAGGGAATTCTTTAATGAAAGCCTCCATTTTTAAAGATCCTACAAGGTCAGCACATAGGGCTACTACTTCGGGATTGTTTTTTCCGGCTTCCAGCAATCCGGCGCCAAAGCCCGAACGGGTATCTTTTTTTTCCGTATATGTATATTTCTTCATCAGTATGTCTTGTTTTTTAATGGTGATTTCCTGCTAATAATCTTTAAGTGTGGTATTTAATTGAGTTAAAGCGGCTTCAAGCTGTTCATCATTCGGAGCAACACCATGCCATTTATGTGATCCCATCATGAAATCAACACCAGCCCCCATTTGCGTACTCATTAAGTTTAAAATTGGTTTTCCTTTGCCTGTCAGCGATTTGGCATTAGACAAAGCTTTCACGATAGCGTCCATATCATTGCCATCTGAATTGATCACATGCCATCCAAAAGCTTCAAATTTTGCCTGCAGGTTTTCCAGTGACAATACTTTTTCGGTAGGACCATCGATCTGCTGACCGTTATAATCGACAGCAGCAATCAGGTTATCTACTTTATTATGGGATGCATACATGATCGCTTCCCAGTTCTGTCCTTCCTGCAATTCACCGTCACCGAGCAGAACAAATACGATAGAACGGTCTTTATTTAGCTTTTTTGCCTGAGCTGCACCAATAGCGACCGACATGCCCTGTCCTAAAGAGCCGGAGGCGATTCTAATGCCAGGAAGCCCTTCATGAGTAGTGGGGTGGCCCTGCAACCTCGAATTCAATTTTCTAAACGTAGCAAGTTCAGCAACATCAAAGTATCCTGACCTGGCGAGAACACTGTAAAAAACCGGCGAAATGTGCCCGTTTGACAGAAAAAACAAATCTTCATTTTTTCCATCCATTTTAAAATCAGTAGCATGGTTCAGGATTTCAAAATACAATGCAGTCATAAAATCTGCACAGCCCAATGATCCTCCCGGGTGTCCCGATTGGCAGGCATGTACCATTCTAACAATATCCCTTCTTACCTGAGCGGCGATATCTTCTAATTCATTAATTGTGTGTTTCATTAATTGGGTTTGTTTATATGATGATCAGTACTTTCCATCCCTATACATAAAGCTTATGCAAGTTTATCCATCGATCATAGAAAGACTTTATAATTGCGCTTACAGGATCAGCGCGTTATTTGTCTGTCCGAAATGGAGATGCCGGTAATTTTTCCAGGTTATATAAGTTCGGATTAACAGGATTATCTGCCCAGGCGTAGCGAACGTACTTCGGACGGGCGATCTGATCGGACCAGACCACAACTTTAGTACCCTCTATTTTTGCACTGGCCCAGACAAACTTTTTATCCTCAGCTGCAATCTCAAATTGAGAAAGTGGTTCTCCGTCATTTGTGGTCAGGCCACTGCCAACATTATTAAAACTGACGACAATCTGATTTCCTTTAATTTCCGAAGATTGAAAAACCGGACCGGAGTAAACCAGGTCTTTTTCCCCATAAGTAAAATGTCGGGCAATCAGCGCCAGCCTATCCCCTACATCTTTTTTATTATCCGGATGAATATCGTTCCATTCTCCAAGATCAATGGTAACTGCCATTCCGGTAAGAGGTACTTTTAAAGTCTGCAGGCTCGCTTCTCTCAGTAAGGCCAGGTTACTTTCTGCCGGCTGATAACGCATATCTCCATGATTGGGCAGCTGTACATAATAAAACGGCAGATCAGGTCTGGCAAACTGATTTCTCCAATCCATGATAAGCGCAGGCAATAATTCTTTATAGGCCCCTGCATTTCCTACATTGCTTTCGCCCTGGTACCAAAGTACCCCCTTTAAACCATAATTGGTTAATGGCGCGATCATCGCGTTGTAAAGCGCAGTGGGTTGGGCTTGTTCCGAAATCCCATAAGGCCCCGGCTTAACTGCGGGAAGGTAAACCTCTCCCACCTTATATCGCCAATCTCCTTTTAAATCAATGGATTGATCACCTGCCTCGATGAAATAAGGTTTATCAGGTACAAAACCACCCTTTCCGGATGAGTTTTCCACCCTGATCACAAAAATATTTTTTCCGGTTTTCAATACGCCCGGGTCCAGGTGATACCTCCGCTGTGGATATTGATAACCAGTACTGCCAACCTGTTGCCCATTGATATAAAACCGGTCGGCATCCACAATTCTACCCAGGTGAACAAGTGCAGGAACTCCAACCATAGCGGCCGGAATATCAAATTCTCTGCGATACCAAACCACCCCATCCAGATCACGAATGCCCTGATCCTCCCAATAACCCGGAATATTGATGTTCCTCCATCCCTTTGGCACATATTGAGGATCATACCACTTCACACTGCCTGTCAGCCCCTGATCTGTACTTATGTTTTTCTTAACAGATGTAGAAAGTGCCCTGCGATTAACTCCGTTCACATATGCGGTGTCTTTATTACGGGTAATGATATCCCTCCAGCCACCAATATCCATCAATCCATCCTCACTTGTCCATGATTCTATAGTGGTACCACCAACACTTGAATTAATGATGCCTATAGGAATTCCATATTTCGTAAAGATTTGTTTTGCAAAAAAATAAGCCAGCACAGAAAAGTCATTAATGTCTTTTGGATTGGCAGATTTCCAATGACTTTGCGGAAGGTCTTCTAAAGGGCCGGTTAAACCCGTAACCGTAGGAATCCGGTATTGCCTGATTTGAGGATAGTTTGCACCGGAAATATCAGCGGCGTAGGTGATGTTATGCACTTTCATCTGATGAACCATATTGGATTGTCCGGCACATAACCAGACATCGCCAATTAAGATGTCCTTCAATACGATTGTATTCCTTCCTTTAAGCTCCATGTTAAAGGGACCACCAGCTTTCATGGCTGGAAATTTAGCTAGCCATTTTCCATTGACGCCGGCAACCGTCTTTGACTTTTTACCGTTAAAACTAATATTGATCCTTTCACCAGGAGAGGCCCATCCCCAGATTTTAAGCTCCACATCGCGTTGCAGCACCATGCTGTCGCAGATTAATTTTGGCAGTCTGATCTGTGTATAGCCCTGAAAGGCAAGAAATAAACTAAAGCATAAAAAAAATAAAACCTGCTTAATCTGGCTCATACATTTATATAAAATTTCTATTGGTTAGTTATTCAAACCTAGCCCAAACGCAAAATAATATCGAGCAGATTTGTATAAATAGATGTCATAAATGTTCAACTCACCAGATGATCATCTGCTTTACGCTTTAAATGCATAAATTCTGAAGGCTGCATATTAAATTTTGCCTTAAAAGACTTCGCGAAATAATTTGGCGTAGCAAAACCAACCATATAAGCAATCTGTGAAACATTCAAATCGCTCTTTTCGAGTAAGACAGTTGCTTTATCCAATTTAACCGATCTGATATACTCTACGGGCGACTGTCCGGTTAATTCTAAAATTTTATGGTACAAAGATCCCCTGCTCATCCCAACATGCCGGCTTAAATCTTCCACTGAAAGCTTTGGATTATTCAAGTTCTCTTCAATGTATAGCACAACCTTATTTAACAACCTGTCGCTATGGGATTCGATGACCACTTCCGGTGTTTGAACCTTGATTTGTTTGGTATAGGTATCTTTCAGTGTTTTATTTAACGCCAACAGGTTTTTAATTTTTGCATTCAGAATCTCAAAATTAAATGGCTTGGTCAGGTAGTCATTTGCACCCGTTGCCAGTCCTCTGATCTGCTCCTCTTCTCCGGTCAGGGCGGTTAGTAATATAATCGGAATGTGGTTGGTGCGTTTATCAGATTTCACCTTACAGCACAATTCGATTCCATTCATATAAGGCATGTTGATATCACTTACAATGATTTGAGGATGATGTGCCAGCGCCTTTTGCCATCCTTCCTGTCCGTTACAGGCTTCATATATTTTATAAAAAGATTTCAAACTATCTTTAAGATAAAACCTAAAGTCCTCATTGTCTTCCACCAGTAAAACTGAAGGGACATCCATTCGGCTTACATGGTCTTCGGCATCAACAATGGGTTCAGGTTCGACAATTGAACCCGAAAAATCTATGGTGAGTTCATCCACAGTTTCCGTACTTGAAAAAGGAAGTTCTATGATGAAACTACTGCCTCGTCCCACTTCACTTTGAACAGATATGTTCCCCCCATGCATTTTGACAAACTCCTTGGCAATGGACAAACCAATTCCACTTCCCTGGTTTAAAATCGGTGCTGCCGTATCAATCTGGAAAAAACGTTCAAATATCTTTTCCCTGTCTTCTTCAGAGATCCCTATACCGGTGTCAGACACCTTGATCATCAGCAAAGATTCCTGGGCATTACCCGAGCGGTCACTTTTCTCTACTTCCAGAGATATGGTGCCCCCAACATCGGTAAATTTGAATGCATTGGACAGCAGGTTAAACAAGACGCGTTCTATTTTATCCTGATCAAATAAGGTATAAAAGTACCTCAGCTGGCTTTTAAATACCAGTTGAACCTGCTTCCGTTCGCTGAGGTCATTAAACGATTCCAAAACTTCCTTAATAAAGGAAACGATATCTGCTTCTGAAGGATTTAACCTCAATTCCTGATCCTCCATTTTTCTGAAATCCAGGATTTGATTCACGAGGTTCAACAACCTTCTCGTATTTCGTTTGATCATGCTTAAAGGACCTGCAATATCAAGATCTCTCTTTTCTGTCAGTAATTTATCAACAGGTCCCATGATCAATGAAAGCGGGGTACGGAACTCATGACTCAGGTTCGTCAGAAATTTAATTTTTAGTTTGTCTAACTCGCGTAAACGTTCTGCTTCTTTGCGCTCCTGCTCTATCCGCTGTTCTACTTTCATTTTCTCCTGCACCAGCGCAAATTTCATCTTCAGCTTTTGTATCCCCCGCTTCCTGATATAAAGAAGCGTACCTGCAATGGCCATTAAGTATAAAATATAAGCATATGCTGTGCGCCAGAATGGAGGCATCACATGTATTTTTATTGCGGTTTCGGCGGTATTCCAAAGTCCGTCATTGTTACTGGCCTTCACATGAAACACATAATCACCAGGGTCCAGATTGGTGTAGGACACTGATTTAGCCGTCCCGGCATCGATCCATTCGTTATCAAAACCTTCCAAACGGTAAGAATACCTGTTCTGTTCAGGTGCAGTATAGTTTACACTGACATAACTAAGCGTAAAATTTTGCTTATAATCCAGATAGATATCTTTAACAACCGAAATATGCTCTTTTATGGGCCCATCTTCCGAGGCCACAACAGAAGTATTGGATATCTTCAGATCAGTAAAAAGAACAGTAGGGACATTCTTGTTTTTCTTAAAATACTGAGGATTAAAATAGTTAAAACCATCCGCACCGCCGAAATAGATCTCTCCACCTGATGAGCCAAAGCCGGCACCAAGTACAAAATTGTTATTTTGAACACCATTGTAAATGGTATAATTGGTGAATTTCCTGGTGTTCACATCAAAGCTGCTGATGCCCCGGTTGGTGCTCACCCATATCCGTCCCTGCTTATCCTCAACAATGGCATAGACCGTTGCATTGTTCAATCCATCTTTTTCAGAAAAGGTAGTAAACTGATTCGTTTTCCGGTTAAATAAACTCAGGCCGCCACTAAATGTCCCCACCCAGATATTTCCGGAACGGTCTTGTAACAGCGATAAAGTCAGGTCATTGGGGAGCTTACTATTGGTTTTATTATGGACTACAAATTTATTACTGGCGGGATTAAAAACGGCAATTCCTGAACCGTAAGAGCCAATCCAAATGTTTCCGGTATGGTCCTCTTCAATAAAGCGGATAAAGTTATTTCCGGGGTAATCAAGTTCATTTTTAGCTTTTGGATTTTTGCAATACCTTACAATAACCTTATTGTCCGCATTTAATACATTGACCCCACCACCATTCGTACCGACCCAAAGCTTACCGCTTTTATCTTCTTTAATACAAAAGATGTCATTGCAATTTAACCCATCCGGACGAGCGTTATAGGTAAACTGACTCAATTTTCTGCTGGCTAAATCCATTGCAACAAGGCCGTTTGAATACGTCCCCATGTATAATTTTTTCGACCTGGTGATTTCCATTGCCATGATGGAAATTTTATTCAGGGTGCTACCATTCGCTAAAGGCAAATTAAACCGCTGAAACAATTCTGTTTTACGATTGAACAGGTTAAGTCCGCCACCATCCGTACCCACAAAAATCTCCTCATCCTTATATTCGGCAAATGAAGTTACCACAGGCGCATTTAATCCGTTCTGATCGAAAACATTACTTTGTTTCAATTGAAACAGGTTTAAATTGGTGTCATATTTATTGATGCCCCCATGATAAACCCCCAGCCAGCAAATGCCTTTGTCATCTGTATAAATGCAACTGACAGACTTCCCGGTTAAAGAATAGATGTCTCTGGAATCAGGCTTATGCCTGGTAATTTGACCAGTCTTCACATTAAGAATATTTAAGCCATCCTCAGTTCCTATCCATAACTGATGGGGACCATTTGCGGCAATACTCAGAATGATATTATTCGTTATCGTATTGGGATTTTTATGGTCATGAAGAAACTGTTTAAATCCTTTACCCTCGGGAAGAAGGAGGTTAAGTCCATTTTTGGTACCAAACCAGACCTGTCCCAATTGGTCTTCCACAATTGACGACACAAAGCCATCGCTAAGACCGGATGGATTTGAAGCGTCGTATTTAAAATGCTTAAAGGAGTCGGTTCTTCTTTCGTATAAGTAGAGTCCATTGTTAGATCCGATCCACATTCTGTGTTTACGATCCTCATAAAGACAGTTGACTATAATTGCAGGGAATGCTCCTTTTGGGCCGACTTGTATATTGAATCTTTTAACCTTTCTGGTTTTAGGATCAACTACATCCAGTCCGCTAAATGATGCGACCCATATTTTTCCTGTATAGTCACTGTAAACTGAACGGATGACATCGCTGATCAAACCATCATTGGTATTGGCAGGAAAATGTATAAATGAATTTTTCTTACGATCGTATAAACTCAGCGAACCTCCGGAGCTTCCAATCCATAAATTACCAGACTTATCTTCGTGTAATGCCCTGATGTCATTGGCTTGGATTCCCGTTGGATCCTCAGATTTATGTTTGTAAACCGTGAAATTGGTTCCGTCAAATTTATTCAGCCCGTCCTCCGTCGCAAACCACATTAGTCCATACCGGTCTTTCAGAATTGAGTTAACGGTATTAGAAGAAAGCCCGTCTTTTGTTTTTAAGGAAGTAAAATTGATTTTTTGATTTTGCGCATATGCTGGCGACAAGACCAGAATGGCATACAAAAAACAACAGTAAAATCTTTTTAAAGTGGCCCGGGTCAGCATCATCTTTGGTTACCTAAAGTTAATAAATAAGTATACCTATTAAGCATGTCTATGCACAAGAAATGCGATATTCTAAAGAAATAGATACAAGTAATATATTTGGTTGAAGTAACGAATGTAACCACAAATTAAACATCAGGCAGTAACAAATGTATTTTTTTCTGCTACATAAGTTCAAAAGAGTTGCACCTCAGCCGTTGGAAAGAATTATTCTTTAAAATCGACGACTTTTTGATAAGCCTTCTTTCGCTGCAGGTTTTGATCGAATAACAATGGATAATTTTTTCTGCCCGGTACCGGATAATAATCCAGCCAGCTATATCGATCGGAAACATTCCAGAAAGTAACACTCGTAATGTGCTTTTTGTATTCCCGGAAAATTTTAAAAACTTTAGCGTATTGGTCAATTTGTTTTGCTTCCAGCTCTGGCGTTAACCGGTCACTTTCTCCGGATCTTTTCTGTCTTTTATTTTTTTCCCAGGGATAAACGGACATATCGAGCTCCGTAAAATGAATTTGCAATCCCAGCGACGCGTATAATTCAATCGCTTCCCGCAGCTCTTTTTCAGCCGGTTCAAAAACTGACCAATGGGCCTGTAAACCTACCCCATGGATGGGAACTTTTTGATCAATAAGATTTTTGAGCAGGCGATAAATTTTATCCCGTTTAACTGGTCGCTCGCTATTGTAATCATTGTAAAAAAGCAGGGCCTCCGGATCAGCAGCATGGGCATACTCAAATGCTTTTGCAATGTACTCTTCACCACAGATCTGATACCATAAAGAGTTTCTGATAAACTCATCGTCAGCATCGCCAATCACTTCATTGACCACATCCCATGCATAAATTTTCCCTTTATATCTTTTAACCACAGTGGTGATGTGATCCTTAAGCCGTTTAAATAATACTTCTTTAGTGACCAGCCCACCGTTGTTGTCTTTAAACATCCAGTTTGGGACCTGCTCATGCCAGCACAAATTATGTCCACGTACTTTAAGCTGGTGGTTTTGAGCAAAATTTACCATGGAATCTGCATCCCTCCAGAAATAGAAATCCTCACGGGGATGGATCACTTCCATTTTCATCGCATTTTCAGGAGTAATGCTGTTAAACTCCTTTAAAAGCAGCTGCGATTCCTCTCCATTTAAGGTTCTTGTATTCACCGCTACTCCGATTGGAAAATAAGCCTTGTAATGGTCTTTTAGCCCATTATCACTACTGGAATTGGGTTGCTGCAATAAGCAGCAACCCTGAGATATGATCAGCATCAGGAGGATCAGCCCCCAATTTATGCGTATTGATTTGTGCATTTTTAATCCTGCTTTTTAAAGTCCTGATGCCCTGGCATGGTCCGCTAAAAAAGTAGCCAGTCCACTATCCGTAAGGGGGTGCTTTAATAAAGCGGTGATTGCCGGCAAAGGTGCTGTAATCACATCAGCGCCCAATTTTGCGCAGGCAATGATGTGCAAAGGACCACGAATTGACGCCGCCAGAATTTCTGTAGGATAAGCATAATTGTCAAAGATCAGCCTGATCTCCTCAATGAGTTTTAATCCATCCGTAGAAATATCATCTAAACGTCCTAAAAATGGCGATATATAACTGGCACCAGCCTTAGCAGCAAGAATGGCCTGCCCGGCAGAAAAGATCAAAGTACAATTCGTTCTTATTCCTTTGGAAGAAAAATACCTGATGGCTTTAATGCCATCTTTGATCATTGGCACCTTGACCACAATCTTTGGATTAAGAGCTGCGAGCATTTCACCTTCTGCAATCATCTCATTAAATGTGGTTGCGATCACTTCTGCACTTACATTGTCGTCCACGATATCGCATATCGCTTTATAATGTGCAATAATGTTCGCCTCACCTGTAATCCCCTCCTTAGCCATTAAACTTGGATTGGTGGTGACTCCGTCTAATATTCCCAAATCATAAGCTTCTTTTATCTGATCAAGGTTTGCAGTATCTATAAAAAATTTCATTTTCGTTTGATTTTTAGTCTAATAACAAGTAATTCACTGGATACTTATTTTTGATAAGTATCATCCTCTCCTTTATATCCAAACCATTTATAAATGGCATTATTAGTACTTCCTTGTCCTTCGGAAGTGGCATAAACTCCATAAAGTGATCCTACAAATCCTTTCGCCACGACAGTACTTAAATACTTTCCGTCAAGCTTATCTTCCAAAAGCTGCCATTCATTTTCTTTAAGGCCATACCAAAAAGAATAAATGTCTTTTTCGGAATTGATTTTAAGATAGATTTTCTTCTGAGCACCAGGCAATACAACCTGCTTGAGTAAATCCATTTTATTTGATTTCGGATTACCTTTAAACAATTGTACGACCTCTTTACCCTGATCAGATGATTTACACAGGTAATAGAAATGATTTTCATTCTGAAAGATGACCATCCCTGCTTTCTCGTTATTTTTTTTCGTAGAAAAGACCATTTCCGTTGACGCAGAGCTCTGCAAATGTTGCTGTCTTCTTCCGATAAATGCAGGGTTTCCTTTCTCCAGAATGGTTTCAGGAAGCAGTTTAATGGTGAGTGCATTTTTATTTTCCTTAAAGCTGTACCAGGATGGATTATGGGTACGCAGAAATAAAAACTGTGTATTGAGGCTATCTTTAAACGGCACCTTAAACTCAAAATTACCAGTGATGGGCAATTGATTTTCATGCGGCTGTTCTTTCCAGTTTACCTTATATTCGTATTGCACTTCTTCATGATCCGGATTGATAACCGGCCAGTTATCGACCCATTTTACCGGTGCAATAAACGTTTCCCGGCCGGTATTGTAAAAATCTCCTTCATATGGCCGTACTCCCAGAAAAACTGCATACGTATTGCCATCTGGTCCCTCTACCAGATCGGCATGACCAACTGAAGAGATCGGATTTTTTCTTTTAGGATCCAGATGCCGTTGAGTGAGGATGGGATTTTTTTCATAAGGAATATAGGGTCCACGCACATCTTTACTCCGCAAAATCACTTCCGAGTGGTTAACACTTGTTCCCCCTTCAGCAGCCATCAGGTAATAATAGCCGTTTCTCTTATAAATATGAGGTGCTTCAATCCACACTGGTTTTTTACTGATATCGACACCGCCATTTACCAGAATCTTTTCAGATCCCAGGACTTTTAAGGTCGCCAGATCCAGTTCATAGATCTTTACGGTTCTATGTCCACTATAAAGCGACTTATTTTCCGGAGGATCGCTGTTGTATATGATGAAGACCTTATCCTCTTCAAAGTAGAGTGAAGGATCAATTCCTCTGACCTCTTTAATGTATATCGGATCGCTCCAGGGACCTGCAGGGTTTTTAGCTGTGACAATAAAATTCCCGCCATTGTCTATGTCAGTACAGGTAATGTAAAAAATGCCTTTATGATGGTTTATTGCCGGTGCAAACAGACCTCTGGATACTTGTTCGCCCATGAAATCCATTTGGGAAGGCCGGTTAATTGCACTGGTAATCTGCTTCCAGTTTTTAAGGTCCTTACTATGAAACACGGGAATACCGGGAAAATATACAAAAGTTGAGGTGACCATATAGTAGTCTGTTCCGACTCTACATATTGCCGGATCCGGATAAAATCCCGGAAGGATAGGATTTTTTAAAGTCACCTGAGCCTGGGCAGTCGTCAACAAACACACCATGGCTACCAGATAAGAAAGAAGAATACGCATTTTTTGCATGTAAAATAAATTTGATCCTCAAAACTAGCAGGCAGAAAAAAAGAAAGAGAGGTCATTTGTTGATTTTAAGGCTAGAAATGTTTGCATTATCAAAATGTTACACTTTAGAATTTCAATTGAACATTTGTTCTATTATTAATAACAAACGAACACCCCATCCCCTTACAAGGTCTATACTTTTATCAAAAACTTACCAATCAACTAAATCCCTGGCAAATCAGAACCTGATCCGATAGCCAGCAAGCTGGTTCTATTTTATGATTGAAGGCCAATGAAACCAAATATATTCTAATGAAAAACACATTATACGTAAAGTTCTATTGCTTTTTGATCCTTTCTTTGAGCGGTATAGATAGCAACGCTCAAACCTATCCGTTTCGTGATTACAAGTTATCATTTGAGCAACGTGTGAACGACCTTGTCGTCCGGCTAACCCTGGAAGAAAAAGTCTTGCAAATGCTAAATGCGGCACCTGCAATTGCTAGACTTGGAATTCCTGCATACGATTGGTGGAATGAAACCTTACATGGTGTTGCAAGAACTCCCTTTAAGGTAACCGTTTACCCTCAGGCGATTGCAATGGCGGCGACCTTCGATAAAGGCTCGCTATACAAAATGGCCGATTTTTCTGCATTGGAAGGAAGAGCTATTTATAATAAAGCGGTGGCAGAGGGGCGGACAAACGAACGCTATCTGGGGCTCACCTACTGGACGCCCAATATTAATATTTTCAGAGATCCACGCTGGGGCCGCGGACAGGAAACTTATGGCGAAGACCCTTATTTAACCGCAATATTAGGTGACGCTTTTGTAAAAGGATTGCAGGGGGATGATCCAAAATATTTAAAGGCCGCCGCCTGTGCAAAACATTATGCCGTCCACAGCGGTCCGGAACCACTCCGACATGTTTTCAATGCCGATGTGACCGCCTATGACCTGTGGGACACCTATCTTCCGGCATTCGAAAAATTAGTGGTTGATTCAAAAGTTGCCGGAGTCATGTGTGCCTATAATGCATTCAGAACACAGCCCTGCTGTGCCAGCGATTTACTGATGACCGACATTTTACGTAAACAATGGAATTTCAAAGGTTATGTCACCTCCGATTGCTGGGCAATTGATGATTTCTATAAAAACCATAAAACTCATCCTGATGCTGCTTCTGCAGCTGCTGATGCCGTTTTTCACGGAACAGATATTGATTGCGGAACGGATGCTTATAAAGCGCTGATAAAAGCGGTGAAAGATGGTCAGATCACAGAAAAACAGATCGACATTTCTGTAAAGCGTTTGTTCATGATCCGGTTTCGTTTAGGCATGTTCGATCCGGTTTCCATGGTAAAATATGCACAAACTCCTGCTTCTGTTCTTGAAAGTACTGCCCATAAAGCACATGCACTGAAAATGGCACAGCAATCGATGGTACTGCTTAAAAATGAAAACCAGACACTCCCATTAAGTAAATCATTAAAAAAGATCGTTGTACTGGGACCAAATGCAGATAATGCCATCTCTGTGTTGGGTAATTACAACGGGATTCCATCCAATACCACGACGATACTTAAAGGCATAAAGGAGAAAGTCGGGCCGGGTACAAAAGTAGTTTATGAACAGGCGATTAACTTCACCAACGATACCTTACTGAACTATTCAGACCTGAGTAACCAGTACAGTTACGAAGGTAAACAAGGATTTAAAGCTGAATATTTCAGCAATAAGGAGCTGAATGGCCAGCCTCAGCTGGTGAGAATGGAGCAAAATCTGGAAAAATTATGGCAGGAAGGAGAAATGATCGATGCCAACCTCAAAGCGAATAATTTCTCCGCGCGCTATACGACCAATTTTAAGGCAACAGAAACAGGTTCCATTACTTTTGAACTGGAAGCAGATGATGGCTATCGGTTTATTTTAAATGGAGAACGGGTAGTTGATGCCTGGTCGAGAAACAGATGGGGTGCAAAAACCTATGAATTAAAAACGAAAAAAGATGCTTCCTATAACATTGTTGTAGAGTACTGGCAGGGTGAAGGAAAAGGCAATGTAAAGCTGAGTGCCGGAAATTACCAGCGCAGCGATTTCAACCAGCTCATTAACCGTCATCAGGATGCCGATGTTTTCATATTCGCAGGAGGCATATCCCCACAATTGGAAGGCGAGGAAATGAAAGTGGACTATCCTGGTTTTAATGGTGGCGACCGTAGCTCGATCATGCTCCCAACCGTTCAGACCAATTTAATGAAAGCATTAAAATCATCCGGTAAGCAAGTAGTGTTTGTCATGATGACCGGAAGTGCCATCGCTATTCCCTGGGAGTCAGCAGAGGTCCCTGCGATACTCAATGCCTGGTACGGCGGACAGGCAGCTGGCACTGCCGTTGCGGATGTTTTGTTTGGCGATTATAACCCTGCGGGCCGTTTACCCGTAACCTTTTATAAAAGTGACCAGGACCTCGCCGCATTTAATGATTACAGCATGGATAACCGGACGTACAGATACTTCAAAGGCAAACCGCTATATGGGTTTGGATATGGACTGAGTTATACTTCGTTCAAATACGACCAAATCAGCCTGCCGAATGCCATTTCAAAGGGGAAATCCGTAACTGTGAGTGTAAGAATCACAAACACGGGTAAAATGGATGGAGACGAAGTTGCACAGCTTTACCTTGTTCATCAGAATAAATCCATAAAGACGGCACTAAAATCTTTAAAAGGATTTCAACGCATCAGCCTGAAAGCCGGAGCGCACAAGGTCATTAAGTTTAAGTTATCCCCTAAAGACCTTTCATTTATCGATCCCAATGGGACTGCTAAACAACTCAAAGGCAAAATTGAATTTAGCATTGGGGGAAGTCAACCGGACGAAAGCAATAAAACCAGTGGCAACATCATAAAGAAGCACTTATCAATTATTTAAAAAGCAGGTCAGATCAAAGAACTCAAGCATGAAGTGGATAAAAACAACCCTCGTAACTGTTATTTTCATAAAAGTTTTTTGCTTATCAGCGAAAGCTGAGGACGGTCATCAGCTCTGGCTAAAAAAACAAAATTCTTTTCCCGTAAATGTCATTTGCGCTAAAAAATCTCCCGTACTGAATATTGCAATTAAAGAACTGAAAGAGGGCTGGAATGGTACTCCTGACGCCACGGTAACCCTTCAGCTAAAACCTGTAAAATCAATCAAAGACGATGGCTTTCTGCTGGAAAACTCCCGGGTAAGCGCCAATTCAGAATTGGGAATTCTCTATGGAGTTTACGAGTTATTGCGCCGGCAGGCTACAGGAAAGACGGTTAATGATGTCTTATCCAATCCTTCTTACAGACACCGCATCCTCAACCATTGGGACAATTTAAATGGAACAGTGGAACGGGGATATGCAGGCCATTCCATCTTCTGGAGAAATGAAAAAGATTCCCTGACCATCACTCCAAAAGATAAAACCTTATGGCGCGAATATGCAAGGGCAAATGCGTCCATTGGCATCAATGGCACCGTATTGAACAATGTCAATGCATCGCCTTTAATCTTAACTGCCGGCTACCTGAAAAAGGTAAAGACCATTGCGGAAGTATTACGACCTTATGGGGTTAAAACTTATTTATCCGTTAATTTTTCTTCCCCGGTAAAAATTGGCGGACTCAAAACAGCAGATCCCCTGGATCCTGCTGTAAAAAAATGGTGGAAGGACAAAATACAGGAGATCTACAAATTGATTCCCGATTTTGGCGGCTTTTTAGTCAAAGCTAACAGCGAAGGGCAACCTGGCCCTCAAGATTTTGGCCGTACCCATGTTGATGGTGCAAACATGATGGCAGATGCCTTAAAACCCTACCATGGAATTGTCATGTGGCGGGCCTTTGTTTACAGTCCCTCAGACCAGGACCGGGTGATGCAGGCTTATTCAGAATTTCTGCCTTTTGACGGACAGTTTCGGGAAAATGTAATTATTCAGGTAAAAAACGGCCCTTTGGATTTTCAGCCCCGAGAACCATTCAGCCCCCTCTTTGGAGGCATGAAAAAAACAGCGGTCATGCCTGAACTTCAAATCACTCAGGAATACCTGGGGCGCTCCATACATTTGGTTTACCTCTCCCCCATGTGGGAAGAATGCCTGAAAAGCGATACCTATCAGAAAGGCCCGGGAAGCACGGTAGCTAAATATACTGATGGAAGCATGCAGTATCAAAAATATACGGCAATTGCAGGGGTAGCAAATATTGGATTGGACACCAACTGGTGTGGCCATCATTTTGCACAATCCAATTGGTATGCCTTTGGCCGTTTGGCCTGGAACAACAACAGCTCCAGCGCGGATATCGCCGACGAGTGGCTGAAACTAACCTTTCATGAAAGCAAGTCCGAATTTATCGATCCGGTCAAATCCATGATGATGAACAGCCGGGAGGCAGCTGTTAACTATATGATGCCCCTCGGTCTCCACCATATTTTTGCCGAAGGACACCACTACGGTCCTGCCCCATGGTTTTCTGATCAAAAACTGAGAGCAGACTGGACTTCTGTATATTATCACAAAGCCGATACGAAGGGAATTGGCTTTAACCGCTCAGGCACAGGGAGCAATGCGGTAAGTCAATACCATGAACCTTTGTCAATGCAGCTCAATAACATAGAAACCTGTCCGGAAATTTATTTGCTATGGTTCCATCACCTTCCCTGGGATTACAAAATGAAGAGCGGGCGCATCCTCTGGGATGAGTTATGCTACCACTATGATCAGGGAGTACACCAGGTTCGGGAATTTCAAAAAACATGGGACAGGGTTCAACCCTATGTTGATCAGCAACGTTTTGCTGAGGTACAGCGTAAATTAAGGCGACAATCCCGGGATGCACAGCTATGGAAAGATGCCTGTCTGCTTTATTTTCAGCAATTCAGCCAGCGTCCAATTCCCTCTGAAATTGAAAGACCGGTGCATGACCTGAAATATTTAATAAATACCCCACCGGCAGACATCCGTCACTAGTTCTCCAGTACTTAACCAAATATATACCCTATCATAAATGAGATCAGGTCAAAGATTAAAAGTAGCAATTGTAACCGGTGGTGGCTCGGGGATAGGTTTAGCTATCGCCGAAGAATTTGTCGCCCGGCAGATTTACACGATCATCATAGGCCGTGACAAATTAAAGCTCCGGGAGGCAAAAAAGCAGCTGGGCGACCTTTGTGAAACCATTGCTTTTGATTTAGCTGAACTTGAAAACATTCCCAAGCTCATACAAGGAATCATCACCAAACACAAACAGATTGACATATTGGTAAATAATGCCGGCATCAATATGAAAAAGGAATTTTGCGAAGTTACCGATGCCGACTTTTTGCAGGTAATACAGACCAATGTGCTGTCGGTTTTCAGCATGTCCAGAGAAGTAGTAAAAACCATGCTCCCCTATGGATCCGGCTGTATCATTAACATCAGTTCAATGGCCGCACAATATGGAATACCAAAAGTAATCGCCTATACTGCTGCGAAAAGCGCGATAGAAGGCATGACCAAAGCAATGGCCGTTGAGCTTTCCCCTAAAGGGCTCCGCATTAATGCAATTGCTCCGGGCTTCATTCACAGCGCCATGTCTGCTAAAGCCCTGGATGCAGATCCGGAGCGTAAGGCTAAGGTATATTCCCGCACTCCAATGGGCCATCTGGGCGAGCCAAAGGACATCGGAGCAGCGGCATTTTTTCTCGCCTCAGACGCCGCAAAATATGTGACCGGAGTAATTATGCCTGTTGATGGCGGAAATTCCATAGGTTTTTAAAATAAACAGACAGTTATGTTAATGGAACAAACAATGCGCTGGTTCGGGCCAAACGATCCGGTAAGCTTACAGGACATCAGACAGGCAGGTTGCTCCGGAGTCGTTACCGCATTACACCATATCCCTATCGGAGCGGTCTGGACGACTGATGCAATTAAAGAAAGAAAAAAGATTATTGAGGCCGCAGGCTTAACCTGGACGGTGGTGGAGAGCCTTCCTGTTCACGAGGACATTAAAAAGCAAACCGGAAATTATCAGCAGTTTATTGAGTACTATAAACTAAGCCTGAAAAATTTGTCGGACTGCGGGTTGAAAGTAGTCACCTATAATTTTATGCCGGTTCTGGATTGGATCAGGACCGATCTGGAGTACACACTCCATGATGGCAGCAAAGCTTTAAGGTTTGAAAAATCAGCATTTATCGCCTTTGACCTGTTCCTGCTTAAACGACCTGATGCGCATCAGGATTACCAGTCCGGCGACATTGATAAAGCGACTCAACGCTTTAGCGCCATGACTGTAACAGAAAAATCTACCTTATTTAAAACGGCCATGCTTGGTCTACCGGGAAGTGATGAACCATTCAGCCCTGAAGAGATTTTAACTGCTTTAAAGACCTACGAGGGAATAGACAATAAAAAGTTAAAAGCACATCTCTTTCATTTTCTAAATGAGATCAGTCCCTTAGCCGCTTCCCTCGGAATAAATCTGGCAATACATCCCGATGACCCACCCTATTCTGTTCTGGGTTTACCCAGGATAGTGAGTACTGAGCAAGACCTGAAGGAGATTTTCGAAGCTGTTCCCTCTGTCGCTAATGGCCTGTGTTTCTGTACAGGTTCATTGGGATCAAGGCCCGAAAATGATTTACCAGGGATGGTTAAAAGGCTAGGCGACCGCATTCACTTTCTTCACCTGAGGAGTACCCAGCGTGACGGGGAGGGTAACTTTTATGAAGCCAACCATTTAGAAGGTGATGCAAACATGTATGAAGTGGTAAAAGAGGTGATCCTGCTCAGCAGAAATAAACAAATCTCTATTCCGATGCGGCCGGATCACGGACATCAAATGTTAGATGACCTGAAGAAAAGTACTTATCCCGGATATTCTGCGATAGGACGGTTAAAAGGGCTCGCCGAATTACGGGGACTGGAAATGGGAATCTCCTGTTCCTTTACGGAAACAGGAATTCAGCAAAAACAAGATTAATAGATTTTAACAAAAAGAACGATGATCAGGAAGCTATTTTTTTTACTATTTATCAGTGGCTTAAACACCTTTTGCGCACTGGCCGGCATCAAACCTTTTATTTCTAAAACGCAGGTTCCAGGCAGCTTTTGTATTGCTGATCAACAAAAAAAAGCGACGCTCATCCTAAGTGAAAACGAATGGCCGGGGGTCATCAGGGCCGCCAGAAATTTACAGGACGACATCAGAAAGATAACCGGTAAAACACCAGGATTGAACATGGATAAAATTGCGCCGATGGCAATCATCATCGGTACGATCGGCAACAGCAAAATTATTGATCAATTGGTAAAAACCAGAAAAATCGATGTCACAGGGATTTCCGGCAATTGGGAAACTACCTTAATTGAAGTGGTAAAAAATCCAATTCCAGGAGTGGATAGTGCCCTTGTTATTGCCGGCAGTGATAAGCGTGGAACCATATATGGGATATATGAACTTTCTTACCAGATTGGCGTTTCTCCCTGGTATTACTGGGCCGATGTACCAGTACAAAAAAGCAATACACTCTATGCCATTTCCGGCCGGCATGTCAATGCTTCGCCGGCGGTAAAGTACCGGGGTATATTTTTAAACGACGAGGCACCGGCACTGTCTGGCTGGTCAAAAAAAGAATTTGGAGGATTTAACCACAAATTCTATGAAAAAGTATTTGAATTGATCCTTCGTTTAAAAGGCAATTACCTATGGCCTGCCATGTGGGGCAATGCCTTTAATGATGATGACCAATTGAATCCTGTTTTAGCCGACGAATACGGAATAGTGATCGGAACATCACACCACGAACCCTTAACACGTGCGCATGATGAATGGAGAAGGTATAAGGGTGGTAAATGGAATTATGACCTCAACCCTTTACAGCTGAAGGAATTCTGGGAAAGCGGATTGCGTCGTGTGGCCGATAAGGAACAGGTGATTACGGTAGGAATGCGGGGCGATGGCGATGAACCGATGACGGAAGGAACAGCTACAGCTTTACTGGAGAAGATTGTAAAAGACCAGCGGAAAATCATTGAAAAGGTGACCGGCAAACCAGCAGCTCAAACCCCACAATTATGGGCATTATATAAAGAAGTCCAGGAATACTATGATAAAGGAATGCGGGTGCCTGATGACATCACACTTTTACTATGCGACGACAACTGGGGTAACATCAGAAGGCTCCCTGCTTTAAATGATCCGGCCAGAAAAGGTGGTTACGGAATCTATTATCATTTTGATTATGTAGGAGGGCCAAGAAACTATAAATGGATCAATACTAATCCAATACAGAAGGTTTGGGAACAGATGAACCTGGCCTATCATTATAATGCCAACCAGATATGGATTGTAAATGTTGGGGATTTAAAGCCTATGGAATTTCCTATAGAATTTTTCCTTGATTATGCCTGGGCACCGGAGGCCATTCCGGCAGCGCAATTGAAATCCTATACCGTCGACTGGTGCATTAAACAATTTGGCCCGGCATATGCCACACAAACCGCTGAAATTTTAGACAATTACGCCAAATACAATGGCAGGATAAAACCAGAGCTGCTAAATGAAAACACTTACAGCCTGGTGAATTATAATGAATTTGAAAATGTAGTAAATGACTATAAAAGCCTGGAAAGAAAGGCTGCAATCATTTATAACAAAATCCCGGAACAACAAAAGAATGTGTTTTATCAATTGATCATGCATCCTGTGGAAGCCAGTGCCAACCTATATGAACTTTATTACACGATAGCAAAAAATAAGCTTTATGCCAAACAAGGGCGCATACTGACTAATATGCTGGCGGCTAAAGCTGATTCTTTATTTAAGCGGGATGCAGCAATCAGCCATTTTTATAATAAAATACTGGCCGGTGGCAAATGGGACCACATGATGGATCAAACCCATATTGGCTACACCAGCTGGCAGCAACCTGAGCAAAACGTTATGCCCAAAACCGATAGCATAACACATACAACATCAAAATTAGGCCTTGCCATGGAAGGCACAATGCAAAGCTGGACCGATAAAAGCCATGTCAATGAAAATTTTCCACTGTTGGATAACCTCAGCAAGCAAAGCCATTACATTGAACTCTTCAACACCGGAACGGGAGTGCTGAGCTATGAGATCAAAGCTCCTGACTATCTCTTAACAGGTCGGAGAAAAGCTTCCTTTGAAACTGAAAAACGAATTGAGATCAGTGTAGACTGGACAAAGGCACCATTGGGGAATAAAACGGCCCTGATTACGGTAAAAGGGAGTGATGGCAGTGCCATTACATTTAATATCCGAACTAGGAATGTCAGTTTACCCCAACAGCATGAAGCCAATTTATTTGTTCCTCAAAATGGATATATTTCAATCGAAGCCTCAAATTACGCCAAAGCAGTCAACAGCAACCTGGTGTCCTGGGAAAACATCCCGAACTATGGAAAAACATTAAGTGGGGTAATGCCCGTGCCGGTAACTGCTCCCGCGCAACATCCGGATAAAGATGCCGCACATTTAGCCTATGAGGTATATGTAGACAGTGCCGGAACTTACACCTTAAATACTTTTGTATCCCCTACCCTAGATTTCAGCAATACCGATGGTTTGAAGTTCGCCGTTTCTGTGGATGACTTGCCGGTAACAGTGATCAATGCCCATTCGGATTATCGCACTGAAGGTGCATGGGCAAGATCGGTTACCAATTCCATTAAAATCTTTAAAACACCATTAAGCTTCGATAAATCAGGAAAACATACCATAAAATACTGGATGATAACCCCCGGAATTGTGTTACAGAAATTGGTGCTTGACCTGGGTGGTTTAAAACCTGGTTTTCTGGGACCGCCCGAAACACAGCGCATCAATTTAAAATAATGACCAATAGATAACCTTAAAATAAAATTATGAACAGATTAAAACAGCATGCTGCCCTGGCAATTACAATAGCAATGTTCACGACAAGTGCGTGCCAGCAAAGCAGGGAAGCCTCAAAATTCCTTTCCGAACCACTGATCTCAAAAATTTATACTGCAGACCCATCTGCACATGTCTTTGATGGAAAAATATACATTTACCCTTCTCATGACATTGACGCAGGGACCCCGGAGAACGACGAAGGTGCCCATTTCGACATGCGCGACTACCACATTTTAAGCATGGACAGCGTGAATGGGAAAGTGACAGACCATGGTGTGGCTTTAAGTATAAAAGACATTCCCTGGGCGGGCAGACAACTTTGGGCGCCTGACGCCGCATTTAAAAATGGCATTTACTACTTATACTTCCCCGTAAAGGATAAACAGGATGTTTTCAGAATGGGGGTGGCTACCTCCACAAAACCTGAAGGGCCATTTAAAGCAGAACCTAAACCAATTGAAGGAAGCTATAGCATAGACCCTGCAGTATTCTCTGATGCCGATGGCAACAGTTATATGTATTTTGGTGGAATCTGGGGAGGACAACTTCAGCGCTGGAACAACGGAAAGTATGATCACAATGGTTCGAAAACTGATTCGGGAAAAGAGAATGAGCCGGCACTGGCTCCTAAAGTAGCAAAGATGAGCGCCGACATGTTAAGCTTTGATGGTGCGGTAAAAGATGTGGTGATCCTGGATAAAGAGGGAAAACCGCTGTTAACCAAAGATCATGACAGAAGATTTTTTGAAGCCGCCTGGATGCATAAATACAATGGTAAATATTATTTCAGCTATTCAACCGGCGACACACATTACCTGGCTTATGCAATTGGTGATAACCCTTATGGTCCTTTCACCTACCAGGGAACATTTATGGATCCGGTTCAGGGATGGACTACCCATCATTCCATTGTAGAGCAGAAAGGAAAATGGTATGTTTTCTACCACGACACACAGCTATCCAATAAAACGCACCTGAGAAACGTAAAAGTAACGGAACTAACGCACAATCCAGACGGAACGATCAGTTTGATAAAGCCGATCTTAAAGTAAGCTATACATTGGAAGACTGCCGTTTTATGATGGTAGGTTCCAAAACCAGGTGACAGATGTCATCATAAGGATGGTTCTTTTTGATCATCTGTAAAAACAATTCGGCACACCCCCGGCCCATTAAATTGGGATGTTGATCCACCGTTGATAGCGCAGGCGAAATGTAAGCTGAAAAAGCCTCGTTTGAAAAGCCAATAAGCCCTATCTTCGGTGGGATCTCATTTACTTCTTTCAGCTTTTTAAGCACGCCTAATGCGGTATAATCATCTGCGGTAATGATCGCTTCAGGAATGGTTTCAGCCCTTAATAATTTGGCTGCCCCATATCTCCCATCTTTTATAGAAAGACCACCGAAAACAATATGGTCCGGATCAATGGGTAATTGATTGACTTTCATCGCTTCTCTGTAGCCCTCCAGCCGGTCTGTGAAAGTTTTGATTGGCTGGGCCGTAGTGATAAAAGCAATTTTTTTGTAGCCCTGATCGATGAGGTGTTGTGCAGCAAGGAAACCTGCGTTAAAATCATTGAGGGTTACAGTAGGTACTTTTAGCCTGGTGCTGATCCTGTCGAAAAGGACCAAAGGTTTGTGCTGTGCAATGATGCCCTGGAAATGCGATATGTCGTCCTCAGTTCCCAATGATAAAGAGGCGATAATGCCATCTACCTGGGCTTCCAATAAAGTTTTAACTCCTTTAATTTCATTCTCCAGCAATTCATTCGACTGATAAAGTATAATGCGGTAGCCACTGTCTTTTAGCCCTTCTTCAATGCTGTGGATCACAGAGGCAAAAAAATGCGACTGTATACTTGGGACAATTACCCCGACTATAAATGTTTTACCAGATTTGAGTGCAGATGCAAGTCTGTTAGGACTATAATTGAGTTTTTTTGCAGTTTCTGCGACCAGGCGCCTTGTGTTTTCACTAATGGCAGGAAAGCCGTTTAGTGCCCTGGAGACGGTAGAGACCGTGATATTGAGCGCTTTCGCGATATCATAAATTGTGGTATTCTTCTTCAAAATCTGTAGCCGCTATATTTAAGACATAAATAAAAATCCGTTGCCTGAAAAATTAAAAGCTTCAGACAACGGATCAGAATTATTTACCAAAACACACTGTAAAGTGCCACTATAAGACCAACTACGATTAAGGCCCCAACCGCAAAAGCTGTTGAAGTTTTGAACATCGTTGCATCAATTTCAAGTCCTTTAGGATCTTCCGCTCCTTTATTTTCCAGGAGACTGATGATGATCATACCGATGATACAGAAAACGAACACGATGCCCATTCTGTCTATAAATGGAATTTCATAGATACCTGCTGAATTTTTAACAGCAAAGCCTACTTCCGATAACCAGGAAAGATCGGTCATATCGGGTAAAAATTTAAGCAGCAGGGAAAGTCCGAAACCACCTATTGTTGCGAAAAGTGCGGCATTAGAGGTCGACTTTTTCCAGAAGAAACCCAGGATAAACATGGCAAAAATACCTGGCGATACAAAGCCTGTATATTCCTGAATATATTGGAAACCTCCTTTTTTATCAATGCCCAAATGTGGGGCAATCAGTACGCCTAATATCATAGATACAATGATGGCTACTTTACCGGTCATGACCAGATTGGCTTCTGAAGCTCCGGGTTTAAGTACCTTCTTGTAAATATCCAGGGTAAATATCGTAGCGATGCTATTCGCTTTCCCCGCCAGTGAAGCCACTACCGCAGCCGTTAAAGCCGCAAAAGAAAGTCCTTTTAAACCAGCTGGTAAAAGATTAAGCAATACCGGATAGGCACGGTCCGGATTCAACTCTCCATTCTGCAGCATTTCCGTTTGAAAAGCCCCGTCTTTGTACAATACATACGCTGCGATTCCGGGAAGCACGACGATAACAGGCATCAGTAACTTTAAGAAAGCAGCGAATAAGATCCCCGCTCGGGCTGTCTTCAGGTCTGCTCCTAATGCACGTTGTGTGATGTATTGATTACAACCCCAGTAATTCAGGTTTACGATCCACATACCACCGATAAGTACGCTTAATCCTGGTAAATCGATATAATTCTCATTGTCCGGCTTAAGGATCATATGGAAATGCTCAGTAGCCTTTTCTGTCATAAGGCTATATCCTTCCAGAATGCCTGATGTTCCATAATGTTCAGAAACCAGGTTTAAAGCAAGGTAAGTCGTTGCAAGTCCGCCCAGGATCAGGAAAAACACCTGGATGACATCGGTGTAACCGATTACTTTCATCCCGCCCAAGGTAATGATAATGGCAAATGCTGCAATGGCATACATACAAAATTCCAGGCTGAAGCCGGAAATACTACTCACTGCCAGTGCCCCCAGGTAAAGTATGGAAGTTAAGTTAACGACCACATAGAGCAACAACCAGAAAACAGCCATGATCATGGCTACTGTACCGTTGTACCTCTGGTGAAGGAACTGTGGCATGGTAGAGATCTTGTTTTTCAGGTAAACAGGAATAAAAAAAACGGCAACTACGATCAGGGTGGCCGCGGCCATCCATTCGTAGGTGGCAATGGCAAGCCCCATTTTAAAGCCTGAACCACTCATGCCTATAAATTGTTCAGCAGAAATGTTGGAAGCGATTAAAGAGGCCCCAATGGCCCACCAGGTCAAAGAACCTTCGGCCAGGAAGTAATCCTGCGAACCGCTGGCGGCAGATTTTTTCTTGTTGTAAATGTACAACCCGTAGGCGGCAACAATGACAAAGTAAATTAAGAATACGATGTAATCTTTCGTATCCAGCACGTTGGTTTTCATTAATTTGGTTGGTTTAAGTCTTTAGCTATACAATGAATTACTATTCGGTTTATATGTGACGGTTGATCAGGTTTTCCAGGTATTCCTGTCTTCCACTTGTCACGGCCGGTTCCCCATTTTCTGCTGCATAGTTTCTTAAATCTACGAGGTTCAGTTTCCCCTGTTCAAATTCTGCGCCTTTACCTGAATCGAAAGAAGCATACCTGTCGGTCCGTATTTTTTTGTAATCAGATTTTTGAAGTATTGCATCTGCGGTAATCAGGGCTCTTGCAAAAATGTCCATGCCCCCGATGTGTGCATAAAAAAGATCGGCAGGGTCAGTTGAATTCCGGCGGATCTTGGCGTCAAAATTTACACCACCACCTTTCAGTCCACCACCTTCCAGGATGATCAGCATTGCTTCCGTCAATTCATTGATATCATTAGGAAACTGATCGGTATCCCAACCATTCTGGTAGTCTCCACGATTGGCATCAATAGATCCCAAAAGTCCGCTATCTACCGCTACCTGAAGTTCGTGCTGGAAAGTATGTCCTGCTAAAGTAGCATGGTTCACCTCAAGGTTTAATTTAAAATCAGCAAGTAAATCATATTCCTGCAAAAAGCCACGAACGGTAGCTGCATCATAATCATACTGATGTTTAGATGGCTCACAAGGTTTTGGTTCGATAAAGAAAGTTCCTTTGAAACCCTGTTTGCGTGCATAATCTCTGGCGGTATGTAAGAATTTAGCCAAATGTTCCTGCTCACGTTTCATATTGGTATTCAGCAAGCTCATATAACCTTCTCTTCCACCCCAGAAAACATAATTTTCTCCACCCAATTCAATCGTTGCATCCAGGGCTGCTTTCACCTGTGCCGCGCCATGGGCAAGCACCTGAAAATCAGGATTTGTGGCAGCGCCATTCATATATCGTTTATGGCTGAATAAATTGGCCGTTCCCCAAAGCAATTTCACACCACTGCTGGCTTGCTTTTCTTTTGCATACGCGACCATAGTTTGTAACCTGCGTTCATTTTCAGCAATATCATCCCCATAATCCACCACATCCACATCATGGAAACAATAGTAAGGCAACTGCATTTTAGTAATAAATTCAAACGCCGCATCCATTTTATCCTTTGCCCTTTCTACTACCTCTTTTTTTTCATCCCAGGGAAAAGCATGTGTAGGTCCTCCAAATGGATCTGCACCATTCCCGTTAAACGAATGCCAATAGGAACAGGCAAATTTAAAATGCTCATTCATGGTTTTACCTGCGACTACTTTATTGGCATCGTACCATCTAAAAGCAAATGGATTATCGCTTTGTAATCCTTCAAATTGTACCTGCTCAATTCCTTTAAAAAATTCCTTTTCTCCTGTTACTACTTTTGTCATGTTGATCTTATTAAATTCTATTTATATTATATTTTTTCGTTTAAAAGTGCTTTCCATTCCTGGTACAGCGGTTCATAAGCTGCAGAATTTCTGGGCTCCAGGTAAGTAATCAGTTCATGCCGGTTAAATGCCTGCTCCGGGCTTTCGAAAATTCCGGCGCCAATTCCTGCTCCTAAAGCTGCTCCCACACTGCCATCATTTTCATATAATTCGACAGGTACACCGGTTACATCCACAAATGTCTGAGCGAAAACATCACTTAAAAATAAGTTGGCCATGCCTGCCCGGATCACTTTCGGCTCCATCCCATTTTCCCTCATGATGTCCAACCCGTAACGGAAGGCAAATGCAATACCTTCCTGAACAGCCCTAAAAATCTCAGCACGTGTATGTAAATTCAGGTCGATACCCACCAATTCTGCCCCCGTATATTTATTGTTCAGCATTCGTTCAGCACCATTTCCAAATGGTAAAACCTTAAGCCCCCGGCTCCCGATTGGAGCTGAGGAGGCAAGGTTATTGAGCGTTGCGTAGGTCAGTTCGGGTGCAAAAGTGTATTTTGCCCAGCGGTACATACTCCCTGTACCATTGATGCAAAGGAGCACCCCGGTATGTTTTTGTGTTTTAGAATAGGTGACATGAGCAAAGGTATTTACCCTCGATTTCGGGTCGTAGGTCAGTTCATCACTTACCCCGTAGATGACACCCGATGTTCCGGCCGTGGCAGCCACTTCTCCCGGATTAAGCACATTTAATGATAAGGCATTGTTGGGCTGGTCCCCTGACTTATAAGCTACCGGAATTCCTTCCTGTAAGCCCAACAATCTTGCAACATCCGCTTTAAGCGTTCCATGCACAGAAAAAAGCGGCTTTATTTCCGGAATTAATTTTTCGTCAAGCCCATAGTATTCCATAACAGCTTTAGAAATTTCGTCTTTCTGAAAATCCCAGAACACACCTTCAGAAAGTGCAGCAATGCTGGTGCTGATCTGACCGGTAAGCTTCATGGCGATAAAATCACCAGGTAACATGATTTTGTCGATCTTACTATAGATCTCCGGTTCATGCTGCTTTACCCAAGCCAACTTGGAGGCGGTAAAATTACCCGGAGAATTAAGCATGCTGTGTAAACATTGTTCATGACCTATGGCATCAAACGCCTCCTCACCCAATTCTACCGCTCTGCTATCACACCAAATGATGCTGTCCCGCAGTACATTCTGATCTTTATCAACCAATACCAGTCCATGCATCTGGTACGCTATTCCTATAGCGGTCACATCTTTAGGATGAAAACTTCCTGATGCACTTAATTTTAGAATTGCATGTACCACATTTTGCCACCAGTCTACAGGTGATTGCTCTGCCCAGCCGGGCTTAACAGACTTAATTTCTGTTTCCTCATCAGGGTATTGCACCGACAATACCCGCTTTTGAGTATGCGTATCCACTACCGAAACTTTAATGGAAGAGGTGCCAATATCCAGGCCTAATAAATACATATATTAAATTTTAGAAGTTGTTAATTGCATTTGATTGGGGTTTAACCCAATACAATCGATTGCATTATTCTTTAAATAAAAAGATCAGTTTCACTGGGTCCATATTAGAGATGGGATATCCGTTTAACCGGATAAGCCCATCGCTGTAAAGACCATTTTGTATATAGAAATTAATTTGCATATCCCGGATTCTGATACGCTTGTTTCTCTGCAGCAGACATTTGCATTCCATCAATCTGTCCTTGCGGGATTGGCCGTAAATAAAGATTTGGGGTAATGGTACGCGTTATAGTTACCGGAGTATGGTCACCTATAGCCGTTCCACAAATTGTATAGGTAGCAGACAATTCGGCCCATTTTTGCGTCCGTATCAAATCAAACCTGCGGTAACCTTCCGCATAATATTCACGAGAACGCTCTGCCAGGATATAATTAATGTCAATTGTTGCCGGCGTTGCTGCAATTAAGGCCGCACTGTTATCTTCTGCCTTAGCTTTATTCCCATTGTTGTCCCAACGCCATTTTCCGGCCCTGCCACGAATCACATTGATCAACTCACGGGCACTTTTACCAGCTTTAGGTACTGCTCCTTTTACCGCTGCCTCGGCAGCAACAAAATAGAGTTCAGAAAATTTGGCAACGGGGAAAGGACGGGTACTTGCGGCATTTGGTTGTCCCAGTCCGGTACCGTTATCTGTGCGGTATGGCCCAAGCTTCCAAAGTCCCGGATATACGATTCTGCTGATCCCACCTGGCGCGATTACGTAATCTGCTCTTCCCGGTAAAATACCGGCACCCACGTTACTGATTCCTGCGCCGGCCGGGTAGGTCACGGATGCATTGTCCTCATTCAGAAAAGTTAAAATGGCATCTCCCGGTACCACCGACATGCCATTGGCATTGACCAGAGAAGCCGGAGCACTTGAAGCCGGGTTGTAGCCCTTAGGCCAGTTGCCACGGTAAACCGTCGTGAAAGTTCCGTCATAACGCGAATCGTTAGTTTTGTCGGCAAAAGTATTCTTAATGACCTCAATTGTCGGCGCCATACGGTTCCATGGACGTCCAAGGGCCTGTGCTGCTTCCCGCTGTACAGAGCTGATTCCTGAACTTCTGATATTGGGGTAATTCCAGGTCAGCATCCAGCTTGAAAAGTTATCAGGGGCACCACCTGAGCCAAAGGTTAAACTTCCTCCATTAAATTTTTCGCTGCTCTCGGTATGATCTGCATATAATAACAGCTCTTTGTTACGGTCATTACCTGCCCAGTTCACGTCATAATAGGTATCCACCAGTCCAAAGGATCCGGGATTGTCGATAGCCGTGGCTGCCACATCATAAGCCTGTTGAAAATACCAGCCCGCATCATGTCCGTCAGGATCTTTTCTGTCACTTGCAGGATAAGTAGGGATATTGTTTGGGTTTTGAAGCCACCAGCCATAAGTAAGGTAAGCCTTCGCCAAAAATAACCTTGCAAGTGTTTGCGTTACACCTCCGGTAACACGTGCAGTTACCGGCAAATCCGTTACTGCTTTCAGCAGGTCTGGGAATATCGCTTTGGTATAGACTTCAGTTACCGTATTCCGCACAGATGTTCTTACCGGATTGATGTTAAATTTAAGTTCACCGGAACCTAGATCGAGTGGCACCCCACCGAATGTTTGCACCAGCAAAAAATAATCAAATGCCCTGAAGAACCTCGCTTCGGCAACTAAGGTATTAGAAATGCCTACTGCACTGGCATTCTCAATCACCCCACTCGCAGTGTTGATGTTAGGAAAAGCTTCCCCCCATAAAATACTGCTCGGGAAACTTGTCGACTGGATAGAACCCACGCCGGAACAGTCCATATCCTTAAAATTACCATCTGCATCCTTGCCCCATGTCGCCTCATCGGTCCCGGTGATACAAGAGTTATAATAATAAGCTTGTCCGTATATATTACGCAGGTGGCCGTACATTGCCGTTAATCCACCTTTAACACCAGCTTCGGTTTTAAAATAGTCAGGCGTAAAAATACTGCGTGGCTCTTCATCTAAAATTTTTGAGCATCCTGCTGAAAATACCATCATCAGCCCCAGCCCTATCATCGTTTTTATTTGTATAGGTTTCATATCGATTGATTCTAAAATGTTAAATTAACTCCGGCAATGTAATTGCGGGTTGAAGGTGTATTGGTACCAATTGTTAAAATGCGTCTTTGTGCATCCGATAATGGCACTGCCGCATTTTCATTCCCATAAGAGTTGGTTTCGGGATCCATTCCTGATTCCCGGTGGTATGGAGAGAACATCACAAATGGATTTTGTACGGTAACATACATCCGCAGCTTAACATTCGAATTTTTAAGGAGCGTTTTGAAGTCATATCCCAGTGATATGGTCCGTACCTTCAGATAAGAAGCATCGAAATACCCAAGTGTACTTCCATATTTAGGGTTATCTCCGCTGGCAATGCCCCCCGGTTTAGGATACTTCGCATCGGTATTCTCAGGCGTCCAGTAATCCACCTTTACATTTCCTCTGCGTCCATTCATTAAGTTGAGGTACCCACCTGATCCATAAAGAGAGCTCACCAGTATACCTCCGCTTTTAAATGCAGCGACCACACTCAAATCAAATCCTTTATAAGCTACCCTGGAGTTAATCCCTCCTGCAAATTTCGGATCTACATTCAGGATCTGCCGGTCGGCAGCACCGATAGCTCTGGTTGGTTTGCCGTTTGCATCAAAATCACCCGTATATTTTACTTTAATCATCCCTGCATTTCCTCCCGGTTCCAGTGTAGTCAGATAAGGATCATTCGCCTGCCATAAGCCTACTTTTTCAAAATCGAAAATTGCGTTGATGTTATGGCCGACAAACCATAAATTACCTTCGTCGCGCGTTTGTCCTGAAGCCAGTGAAACCAATTTATTACGGTTTGCATAAAAATTAACACCTAAATCCCAGGTCCAGCCATTTAGATTCTCCAGTATCACCGCATTCAGATTAAATTCCAGTCCCTTATTTTGAGTTTGCCCCACATTGGCAGTATAGCCACCTACTCCGGAAGTAGAAGGTAAATTAATGCCCAACAGGATGTCTTTGGTATTGGTCACATAATATTCGACAGTTCCGGACAAGCGATTCTTAAGGATTGAAAAGTCTAAGCCATAATTCCAGGTCTCAGAATATTCCCAACCTAAGCCTGGACTGGGAAGTCTCGACATATAATACCCTGTGGCATAACCGGTATTACCAAAATTATAGGGCCTTGAGCTTAAAAGTCCGAGTGTTTGATAAGGATTTACCGCCTGGTTTGAGGTTTGCCCGTAACCCACACGAAGTTTTAGCTTATCAATTACGGATACCCCTTTCATAAATGACTCGTTCGAAATATTCCAGCCAGCTGATACTGCCGGATAGGTATGCCATTTGTGTCCCGGCGCTAATCGTGATGAAGCATCTGAACGAAGTGTGGCACTGATCATATAACGGTCGTCATAAGAATACATCAGACGCCCCATATAAGACATCAAACCAGTCAGGCTATAATTTCCATTTCCAATAGTGATTTCACCATTGGCCTGGCCAAGGTTATAAAACTGAAAAGCATCTGTAGGAATGTCCCTTGCAGACATAGATGAAGAATTAAACTTATTTTGCTCGGCAGAGTATAAGGCGACAACATTCAAATTGTGCTTCTTTGCAAAGGTCCGGTCGTAAGTCAGGAGGTTTTCAATCGTCCAATGGTAGGTCTGAGCATTACCAACACCGGCAGTTGAGGGTGTTGTTGGGGTTGAGCTGCCAATTCCGACTCCCGTAAAATTTCCATTGTTGCTCTGAATAAAGTCCATGCCCAGGTTGGCCCGGTATTTTAACCCTTCCACACCCGGAATTTTCACCTCCGCATAAGCAGAATTGTAAGTGGCAAATCCTCTGGTTTCATTTAGCCATTGGTTCTGTAAACTATTCGTCAACTCTCTGGTGTATACCCATTGTTCATCCTGGGGCAACCTCACTGTCCTCTTTAAACTTCCATCTGTGTTATAAGGGTTCGCAATTGGCGACATGCTCAAAATTCCGTAAATCCCTACCTGGTTACCTTCGCTGATGTTATAATTGTTATTGGTCGTAAAACCAAGGCGGAAATATTTGCCAACTTGCTGATCAACTGATCCTCTCATTGAATACCTGGTATATTGTTGCGTTGGAATTAGACTTTTGTTCTTATAATAGCCTCCTCCAAAATTATAACTTCCTGTTTCCGAGCCGCCAGACAGACTGATATCATGACTGGTCACTATTGATGATTTATTGTAAAATAAGTCCTGCCAATCGGTATTCACCTCATTGGATTCATCGACTCCATTCGTAGTAAATAAACCTGCTGCTTTACGCAAGGCGATAAATTCGGGACCATTCATCATCGGATATTCCGCAAAAAGCGTCTGCAAACCGGTATAGGAATTGTAAGAAATTTTCGAGCTACCTCCTTGTTGTCCGCGGTTAGTAGTTAACAAGATCACCCCATTCGCCCCGCGCGATCCATAAATTGCGGTCGCAGAGGCATCCTTTAAAATGTCAATGCTCTTGATGTCGTTGGGATTTATATCGGCTATAGATCCAGGAAATGGTATTCCATCAAGTACGATCAAAGGCTCGTTACTGGCGGTTAATGACCGCTGACCGCGAATAAGTATTTGCATTGAAGCACCCGGTTTACTGGAAGTCTGGGTGATCTCAACGCCTGCGATACGACCTTGTATGGCCTGGGCAATATTTGGTGCAGGTACCTCACGCATTTTATCGCCATTGATTGATGCAACAGAACCAGTCACCGCTTCCTTCCTTTGTGTACCATACCCCACCACAACTACCTGTTCAAGATCGGATGAAACCGGTAAAAGATTTACGTTAATTGTCGTTTGGTTACCTACAGTAACTTCTTTTGAAGTGTAACCAATAAACTTAAACACCAGCACTGCATTCTTTCCTGAAACGGAAATGGAATAATTACCATTTTCAATACTCGCCGTTCCGGAAGAAGTACCTTTTATGACGACGCTGACACCTGGTAAACCTTTGCCCAATTCATCGACCACCTTGCCTTTCACTACAACCTGTGCTTGCACAGCTATGGTCGAAAAGATTAAAATTGTTAACATTAAAACCCAGTGGATAGATCGCGGATGCTTCCAGCGGGGAATTAAAGAAAGTTGTAAAACTCCATTGCCCATAATTCAGCTTATAATTTGGTTAATACTATCGAAATAAGTAACCCGGTTTAAAACCGGGTCATCATCCGAAAAATAAAGGTATTTCCAATTGCCGCAACAGGCTGATTCAAATGTTTATATTGATGGTAGAAATGTTTAAAAAAGACTTAATGCGCAGGAATACTAAGAGATTTTGAGTAGCCTCCTATTCATGTAAATTTTCGTTTACCTTCTTTTGCATACACTCCAGGGCATTTACAAGATAGACCAAAGGCGCATTCCAGTTGATCGCAATTTCATTACTTGCATAAGAGGCAACATCATCCAGATACGACAATTCCGGCTCTGCAGATCCATACGTTAACCCATCCTGCTTTTCGGAATTGGGTCCGCCAACGAGCAGGCCAGGAACCGGATCGTTGATCCCATCTGCAGAAGATGGACGGTGATGCGGATTCATGGGTGATTTGGTACCGATGCCCGTTACAAAGGAATAACCCGTTGGATTTCTTCCCAGAACGTAATCCAGGTTTCCAAGTGCCGCATTCAGGTAATCCTTGTTTTGTGTGAATAAATAAGCATTAATGAGCAGAACACCCTGGTTCATGGCGACCGAATTACTCCCCCATATAAAGTCCGATAGCGCGCTGCCCATCACTGTACCATAGGCACCCGTTTTGCGGGCCTGCAGGTAACGATCTGCAATGGAAACCACTTTCTTCTTTAAAATGCTGGTGATATTTTTATAGGCTTCCGGAAGTTTATGCTGACATCTGATCAGGGAGTAATACCCCAGAATTCCTACATAACTCCAACTCGGCAAATTCACAGGGGCATTCAGGCGCGCAAAGAAAGCATCAAAGTATTTTTGCTCCGCGGTAGATGCCAGTAACTCGGCCGAAGCCCAGATCCATTCATCTTCGAAATCCTTATCTCCATAACCACCTGTATTTACCTTCAGGTCGAAGGTCCTGTTCATCAGGTCCTGATCGTAAGCAAGGTTTGGATTTTTGACCGCCCAATTCCAGGCCAGGGCAGCTGCAGAACGGCAGCTATCGGCCAGGCCGGGATACTGTTCCGGAAAATTCTTTAAAATACGGGATGCCTGAGCGGCAACGGCGGCCATATTCAGCGTTGCGGCAGTACCTTTTGCCACGACATACCGGGTAGCTAACGCCTGCTCCGGCATCACCATCGCATCGAAATCAAGATTTGTACATTTATTATATACACCTCCATCAGCAGGATCCTGCATCTTCAGCATCCAGCGTAAATTATAGATGGCCTCGGTCAATATATCCGGCACCTTATTTTTCGCGTTTGGAAGGGTTGCTTTCAGGCTAAGGAAGTACTCAGGAAAGTCTTCGTATGCGGAAAGTAAGGTGGCAGTAGAAATCCCGCTGTTGACGATGTACTTATTGTAATCGCCTGCATCATACCAGCCTCCCGCAACATTAATGCGGCTATTGGCCTGTCGGTTTTTGGAGACAGCTGAAGGATGAATCTGAACCGCAGTGTCCGGGTGTCCCGAAGCCCGGTACCACTTTCCTGCATAATTTTTATCCAGTGCTGAAGAAGCCCGCTGGTAATAAAACCCTTTCAAAGCCGCTCCTGCCAGGTCCTGATGCACATCATCCCCAATCGGGAAAGCCGAAGATTCGCCGATTCCCGGAATCCGGATTAAATAAGTTCCGGGTTGTTGGAAACTGCTAAAATCTGCGATCCTGGTCTTAATTCCGGAATAGCCTGTACTTTTCTGCTCAGACAGTGATCCGGTATATACCGACTGCCTGCCTGGTAACGCAATGAGTTCAAAACTACCTCCCGGAACAGCTCCGGTGAGGAGCACACTTTTATCCAAAGCCGGATAAAATCCGGACTGATCGAAAAAGATTTGCTGGTTTTCGGTCTTTTGGGCCAGGGCCTCAGTTGAATTTAGTGCGAAAAGCATAAAAAGCGATCCGTAAAATATGGATTTCATCATGTTACAGATATTTTTCATAATCGGCCTGACTGATTGCTTTGAGGCTCACATCATCAATAAACATTGTCCCGGATACATAGCCCAGTGCAAACAACAGCTTTATTTTCGTCACCCCGGAAGGAATGATATAGGCTCGTTCATAAAGCTTCCAGTCCTGGGTTCCGGTAACTGAAGCGATGTTAATCCCCTCTCCGACTTTTGATTCGTCCTTATTGAGCATTTCAAACAGGAAAAGAGCCCCATTCCAGGCTTCCTTTCCAACGCTCACTTCATCTGCCTTAATCCGGGCAGTCATCAGGATATATTGTGTGTTTTTGGGAAGGGATACAATTTGATGCATTCCTGTCCATTTTGAGGGATCATGAGAAACCAGTGCGCTGCTCATTTTTCCGGTACTAAAAACATAAGGGGTAACCTTGGCAGAATAATCCACCCATCCGCTAAGCTCATCTTCAAAGCCACCATTTGTGACCAGATTTTTTTGCGCCATTGCGGAGTAATTAACGCTGAGCATCAGCATGCCCACAGCTAGATATTTTAATAATTTCATTGGATTATATTTTTTGTGCTTAACCTAAAATAATCCGAAGCAACAGTCTGGCTATCCTGCTGTTGCTTCAGATCATTTCATTGAACTATTTTAATACGGAAGAATTAATACACCCCGATATCATCCAGGAAAATGGTCTCCGGTGCATTACCACTCAATTCCTGAAACCCAATCCAATTCAGACTGGTGGGTTTACCAGGTTGTATTGCATTTTGGAAACGTTCCAGAGGAACGACATAAGTGGTCCATTTGCCGGAGTGGAGCACGATGCTCACCTGACGGTTGTCAAAATCGTTCAATCCGATCTTGATCACTTTGCCTTCAGTACCGGTGGTTCCGTAGATGGAAAATTTAACATAGGTCTTATCACTCAGGTCTACCGGATCGCCACTGCCCACTGCATATCCTGCATAATTTCCGGTATAGGTAAGTTTGATGGAATTGGTACCCCTTTTAACCATTTCTGCATTGTTCACATCGCCGCTGGCACCACCAAAATTAAAGTCATAACCCGCTGTTATTTTATCGTCGTAAAACAGGTGTCTGAACCCAAAAGGCAATAATATGGGTACTGCGACCCCATCGTAGGAGACATACGGACCTGTACCGGTTCCACCAGGAGTAGTTACGCTTACTGCGCCCAGGGCAGCATCAGGTACCGACACTTTAATTTCTGTACTTGTTGTTGAGATTACCCGGGCTTCTACCGTACCGAATTTTACACCGGACACCCCGTCAAAACGAGATCCTGTGATGGTAATGATATCTCCGGCCGCTCCGTTAAACTGGCTCAGATCTGTAATGAGCGGAGCCGGCTGCCGGATGCTAAAATCGAAGGTGGTGCTGCCGGATGCATTGGTTAGCTTGAGTTTACCTGTTTGATTGATCCAGGATGCAGTAGCAGGAATCGTAACCACAATGGTACGGTCACTAAAAAGTGCGGTGTTCAAATAGGCTTCTGCCCCATTAAACTCGACCCTCTTCGTGCTTTTCAAATTCAAACCTTCGATCACATAAGTACCACCAACATCGCCTGAGCTGACCGTAGAGTCCAAAGCGATTGGTGCAGCACTTCCCGGCTTAACCAGGGTACGAATCCTGGTGATGACCGGCGCGCCCTTGCCTTCCTCCTCTTTTTTGCAGGAAGTGATAAATATCAACATGAAAAATAGACCTGTCAGGCAAAGGGCTATGGGGTTTTTATATATGATTTTCATAATAACTATTTAAAATTGTAAGGTACCGGTGGCAATAATAATTTAGGGTTGAGGGTGGATTCTGTGGTTGGATATGGCAAAAGAAAATTCGCATCAGTCGGCGTATATTTCTGGCCCCAAATTACTACAGGTGTAGTATTGCTGTAAATGCCCCGTTCCTGGTTGGCGATAACCGCGATCGCTTTAGGATGGGAAGTCACATTAAACCCATCCATTCTGCCCAGATCAAACCAATAATCTGCCTCAAACACAAATTCTACCCGGCGTTCCTGATAAATATCCTGAATGGAGATCGATGTTTTGGGAATCAGCCCGGCCCGTTGTCTGATTTTATTGAACGGGATGAGGGCAGCAGCAGCAGAAGTACGCTCTGCTCCAGCAAGAACAGCCTCTGCCTCAATTAAAAGTACATCTGCATAACGCATCAGGTAAGTATTATTTGCAGTTGAAAAAGCGGCTCCTTTACCTCCATTGTCTGCTGGTGTCCCTACTACATACTTTTTGATAAATGCAGGCATTCCCTGTGCAACTGCCCCAACTGGTAAAGTATAACCTCCTTTTGCCTGGTTAATTTCCGGATAAACATCGCCCTGCATCATTACGGTAGGTTTTCTCCTCAGGTCACCTGGCTCATAGTTAGTTAACAAATCTATTGACGGAGTAACGCTGCCATATCCATCTCCCGTACCGGTAATTTCAGAATTATAGGCCAGGAAAGACTGCAAAGCATTTCCATGCCCATAGGAAGATCCGCCCAGCCATTGGATAGCGGCTATACTTTCTTCATTATTGTTATTGGCGGTTTTAAATAAGTCCGCATAAGTTTTTCCGGAAATGTCTACCCCATATAATTTGAATTCTCCACTATTGATCACTTGTTCTGCTTTAAGGCGGGCATTGGGATAATCCCGCATGTAGAGGTAAACTTTTGCCAATAATGCAGCTGCTGATCCGCTTGATACCCTGCCTTGGGAAACAGATCCTGTTCTGATCATTTTAGTGCAGTTCTCTTCAGCAAACTTAAGGTCGTTGATGATGAACTGATAAATATCAGTTATCGGATTGGTATTGATCTGATATTTGCTGACATGATCCAGGCTATTTTCTATGATCGGCACATTTCCCCAGGTCCTGACCAGGTAAAAATAGGCAATAGCGCGCATGAACCTCGCTTCACCCAATGCATTATTTACTACTGCTGCCGGCACACTTGCAGGAACTTTCGCTTTGAGGTTATTGATCACTGCGTTTGATTGGGCAACTACGCTATACATGGAATTCCAGGCCGATAGCAGCTGGGTATTGTCGGCGGTTACCGAGAAATTGCCAAAGTTGATCACATCGGGCGAATAGGTATGTGCATTGCCGCTTAGCAATTCGGAGATACACCAGGAGGCTTTCGCATTCCAGTCAAACCATGGAGAATTATACAGTGCGGTCGTGCTGGCCTGTACCTGCTCCGCATTCTGGTAAAAATTATCTGCGCTGAGCGCATCCTGTGGCGGAATGTTAAAAAAATCTTTTTTACAGCTGCTGCTGACAAGGGCTATAAAAATAAAGGCGTATATGAGATATGATTTCATTTTCTTACAATAATTTGTGGTCACTAAAATTGTGCGTTTATTCCAAAAGTGATCGTCCTGGCTATCGGATACCTGCCCAGGTCGATATTATTCAGAATTGCGCTTTGATTCATTGCCCCTATTTCCGGATCGTACCCTTTGTATTTGGTAAACGTGTAGAGGTTCTGCACACTTGAATACACTTTCAGATTGGTAAATTTGAATTTTTTGATCCATGCTGAAGGTACTTTGTAGCCAAGGCTTACATTTTGAATCCTTAAAAAGGATCCGCTCTCCACATATCTGTCGGACACTACCAGATTTGGATTATCAATCCCGATTTTAGGTGCAGGAATATTGGAATCCGGATTTTCAGGTGTCCAGAAATTGCTGTAAGCAGCATATTGATTTTGATAAACTGCCGCCAGGTTACCCATGGTATTGTTTAACAAATTCATAATTTTCGAACCATAAGATCCGTTTAAAAATACCGTAAAATCAAAGGATTTATAATTGAAGGTATTGGTAATGCCATAGGTAAATTTCGGGTTCGGGTTCCCAATCTCAGTACGGTCCTTATCGTCTATTTTGCCATCACCGTTTACATCCACATATTGAATATCCCCCAGCCAGGTGCTGTTGCTGTTGTTCGCTATGCCACGGCCAAATTGAACAGGTGCAGACTGAAGTTGTTCCTGTGTTTTAAAAATGTCTTTTACTTTATAACCATAGAACTCACCAACTGAGCCACCTACCACAGTACGTGTTACCGGTGTTTGCAGGTAGGCATTGGTTACCGTTCCGAAAAGTTCAGTAAGGCCATTGCCCAGTTCTTCTACCGAGTTTTTATAATGAGAGAAAACTACACTTGTACTCCATTTAAAATGATCATTACTGATATTTTGTGAATTGACGCTCAGATCAAAACCTACGTTATTGATCTTCCCAAGATTCACATAAGGTGGGTTGATGCCACCCAGGTAATCAGGTCCGCCTACAAGGTATGCAGGAAGTGTCAGTTGAAACAGGAAATCCTTCGATGTCTTTTTATAAAGGTCGAAACTGGTATTGATCTTTCCGTTCAGGAAGCTCATGTCAATTCCGCCGTTATATTGAACTGAGGTTTGCCACTTTAATGCCTTATTGTCAATTCGTCCGGCAAGGAAACCTGTGCCCAACCCGGTTTGAGATGACCTCAATAAAGAACTGTACAGGTAATTAGGGATGTCCTGGTTACCTACTTCCCCATACCCAAGGCGGATTTTAACCCCGCTTACCACCGTATTGATCTTTTTCATAAATGATTCCTCAGATAATTTCCAGGAAGCGGCAAAGGAAGGGAAATAGCCCGTCTGGGAGCCCTCCGCAAACTTGGATGTCTTATCTCTCCGGATCGTGGAGGTCAGGCTGTACTTTGAACCATAAGTATAAATGGCACGGGCATATATCGATTCCTGCCGCTGTGTACCAATGTATTCATCATTGGTTGCAGTTATGGCCTGCCCTAAGTTCAGCGACTGCACATCATTGCTGTAAAAGCCCTGGCGTCCTCCTTCGATCCCTCTCCAGGTCGCTTCCTGAACTTCATAACCTAAGATCGCATTCAAATTATGTTTAGCTCCAAAGGTCTGGTTATAGTTCAGGTATTCTTTCCAGATCAGAAATGTACTTTGCTGATGGCGTTCCTTTAAGGAAGCCGTTGGATTGGTAAAACGGCCCCATGAATAGCTTGGGGTGAAAACGTTGTTATCTGAGAAATTAAAATCACCGCCCAGTTCTGACCTTAAGGAAAGCGGTTTAAAGAACTTTAATTCATTATAGATATTTGTATTGATGTTGCTCCTCTTCAGTTTGTTTTTGATCTGCTGTGCCTGTGCAACCGGGTTTAATGCAGCTGCGGCAGCCAAAGGATCTGATGCCGGAGGCCCGGTATACGTTCCGTCAAGATTGGTTACTGCAAGGTCTGGTCCCTGTAACAGCGCATTGTAAATGATGCCATTGTTGTCGCTGGTAATTACATTTTCTGCTGAGCGGTTTGCGGTCAGGGTAATTCCCACTTTAAACCATTCCTTAACCTGGGCATCCACATTCGTGCGAAGGCTATAGCGGCGAAAATCAGAACCAATCACCGTCCCGTCTTGTCCGAGGTATCCACCTGAGATGTAGTAATTCATTCCTTCTTTACCACCGGAAACGGAAACCTGATGACTTTGCTGCGGGGCAGTTCTGAAGATTTCCTTCTGCCAGTTTGTACCTTCTCCCAATACGGAAGGGTCTGCAAATTCAACTCTTCTTCCGGTTCCATAAATATCCCCTAAAGCGTTCTGGAGTGTCGCATATTGTTTAAGGTTCATTACATCCATATACTTTGCTACCTTTTGAAAACCTGCATAACCATCGTAGCTAATGACCGCATTGCCACTTTTACCACGTTTGGTCGTGATGATGATCACCCCGTTGGATGCCCTGTTTCCATAGATCGCCGTTGCAGATGCATCTTTTAATACATCAATCGACTCAATGTCATTTGGATTGATCAGTGATAGAGGGCTGACGGTGGTCTGTGAATTCGCATTTGAGGAGGAAGCCTGTAAGGGCGAGCGACCGCTTGTACTCTGGTTACTCGCATCACCTGAGATCGGCACGCCATCTATCACATATAAGGGTTCATTGCTACCACTTAAGGAAGTCACCCCGCGTACACGGACCGAAGTATTGCTGCCGGGTGCCCCTGAATTCTGGGAGATGGTTAGTCCGGAAGCCCTGCCCTGTAACATCTGATCGATGCTTACCTGAGGTACATTTGCAATATCAGCAGCTTTTACAGAAGAGATCGATCCGTTAATATCGCTGCGCTTTTGAGTTCCGTAACCAATCACTACCACGTCACTCAGCAAGGTCGTTTGCGGCTTTAGCACCACATTCAGTACGTTCTTTTTACCAGCCGGGATTTCTTGTGTCTCCATGCCGACGAATGAAAACAGGAGCACTCCGCCAGCTGATGGAACCGAGATCTTATACGTTCCGTTGATATCAGTTACTGTAGCGACCTTTGAGTCCTTCACCCTGACCGCAACTCCGGGCAGGGTTACCCCCTTCTCATCGCTCACGGTACCGGAAATTTCGGTCTCCTGAATTTGACTGTTCAGCGCCGGAAAGTACGCTGTCTTTTTGAGAATGATGGTTTTTTTAATGATCTTGAAATCAAGGTTTGTGTTTCTTAAGATCATCCCCATTGCCTGTTCGAGAGGCATATCGGTGACATTTACATTGATTCTATATTTCTCGTCAATATCGGCAGGCCTGAAAAGCAAATGATAACCACTTTGTTTTTCAATTTGCTTCAGGACAGAAACGATGTCTGCATTGGTTTGTTTAAGCGTCAAATTCTGACTAAAGCTACTAGCGCTAACCTGCATCAGGGCAAGAATAAAAAAAAGCACAGTGAGTCTCATTCTCAAGAGGATTTGGTAAGGATCACAGCACAATACCTGCCTGATCCTAAAAAATAAATTCATATCTTTATGGAGTTTGGGTTAAATTATAATGTCGTCTCATTGGCTTGTAGGTAACCTTTACAATGACCGGATGTGCTGCAAACACTATCCGGTTCTTTTTTTTAAATGGCTACGCCGATTCATTATACTGTGTTGTAGTATTGTTTCATATCTGGTTGTTTATTTGGTTAAAAATTTAGTGTAGCCGGTTTTACGTATTATTCAATAATGGTGAGCAGACGGTTGTTCAATTCGTATTTTAGCCCTGTAAACTGAAGCATGCTCAGGAGCTCTGAAAGTTCAACATCTTTAGATATCGTACCCGTGTAAGGTATTTTTGAAGTCGTGCTTTTAAATACAACCTGAACATCATACCATCTGGATATTTGTCGGGCAATTTCTTTGATTTCCATGTCTTTAAAAATAAACAGGTTGTTTCTCCAGGCCATTACTTCCTGCAGATCGACGTGCTGATTAACCTGTATGCCGGATGCATCTACAGCAGCTTGTTGTCCGGGTTTCAAAAGCTTAGAAAATTTCCCCGAAGAAAGATGGATACTGCCTTCTAACAGTGTTGTTTTTTCCTCGGTTTCGTCTTCATAGGCCATCACATTAAAATGTGTTCCCAACACACTGATTTGTGTTCCCCGGGATAGTACTTTAAAAGGCTGCTTCGGATTCCTGGCAATTTCAAAATACACCTCACCAGTCATTTGTACCTTTCTTTCAGGTCCTGTAAATGAAGTAGGAAACCTTAAACTGGACTTGGAATTTAGCCAGACCTTACTGCCATCAGGCAATACGACACTGTATTTCCCTCCCACCGGTGTGGTGATGGTATTGTATACTATTTCTGAAGAATTGTTTGCGGTGCCTTTTTGATAACTCAGCTCTCCCTCAGCAGTTTTTATCACACTTACATTTTGCTGATCAGCCACAGTACCCAAGCTTGCGTCAGCCAGTACCAAAGACGACCCGTCGCTGAGTGTGAGCACCGCCTTATTGCCTCCGGGTTTAATATTTGTTGATTCAGCTGATTTGGTAATTTGCTTCGGGGAAAGCGAGGAAGGATGCTGCATCCAAAGAACAACCAAACTCAGGAACAACAACAGAGATGCAGCAACCGTCAGTCCTTTCCATGAATAAATTGATTTTTTTGGCAATGAATATGTACTGGTCTGCTCTTCTTTCTCTATGTGATGTAGAATGCGTTCAAAAACCCTGTCTTCCATTAACATCCGCTCCTCTTCTGACAGCCCCGCAATATGTTCCGGAACCCCATCCATGCTGTCAAACCAACGATTAACCTGTTCTGTCTCACTGGCAGTGCAGCTACCTGAAAGATATTTTTTAAGCAAGGACACAGTAATTGATTTGCCCATAATGGTTTATTTATATTTGGTTGGTTAATGATATAGTCGGCCGGACAGGCAGTTGCCCCCAAAAAAAAATAAAAAAAGATGAAGGGGGGCCTAAAATAATAACCAGGCGAAGGATGAAGCGATGAGCATCTCCTTAAAATGTACCCTGAAAAGTTTCAAAGCATTTGTAATATGGTTCTCTACGGTTTTTTCAGAGAGCCCCAATAATTCAGCAATTTCCTTATTTGATTTATGCTGCTGCCTGCTGAGTTCAAATACCCTTCGACATTTGGCGGGCAATTTCGACATGACAAAACTAATCCCCTCTTCTACCTCGTGTAAGAAGATTGTTTCTTCAGTGGTATTGGCGGTGTCCTTATAATTAAAAGAAAGCAATTCCAGATAGTTATTTTTTGTAGCCTCCTTAGCCAGATGATCAATAACCGAATAGCGGATAGACGTATGGAGATAAGCCCTCAGTGAACTCCTGATATTGATCTTTTTCCGATTGGTCCAGAATATAGTAAAGAAATTCTGGATAATTTCTTCCGATGCTTCTTTGGATCTCAATCTTTTATTGGTGATCAGATACAACTCATACCAATACCTGACATAAATTTCCCGGAAAGCAACAACATCGTTTTCCTTATATAGGATGATCAGTTCTTCATCGGTATGGTTATGCCGGTTGCTCATAGGGAAGTAAAAGTATAAAAAAAAACGACATCCAATGAGAACGACACCAGTTCAAATATTGCGCTGATTCAGGATGCTTTTTTTTTGCTGGCAAGTGTAGACATATCATAAAAATTACTATTTAAAGTTACCTTCAAAACCTTCCACTTTAAAACGTATTTGACCTTTACCATCTATCACAAACTTTGCAGGAATACATTTTGCACCAAATGCAGAAACTGCCGGAGGTCGTTTAGTAACTGGGTCTACCGTGTCTATGTACAAGTCAAAATTATGATCTCAAATCTTTTACCTATTTTAAAAGTATTGTTCAGGTTAAAAGTTTTGTTTGTTCATAATCAGCAAATTAGTTACACAAACGTTCAATACTAGGATCCAAACTTTGAGCTAGCAAAATCTCCCTGCTGAAAATCGACAAAAAATAAGGTAAACCCATACCAGTCCGCTGGAATATTTATTGAAACGGGCTCCACTGTATAAAAAATAAGTTCATACTTTGCATTATCAGATATTTAGAATCTATGGGCATATTCGATTTTTTTAAAACCAAAAAGAAAATAAATCAGGAAGAACAATCAGTATTAGCGGAAAACAGATCTGCTCTAAGTGTAAATTCTCAACCTAAAAAATCAATAAATGAGATGTATGCTGATAGACTTAACGCATCAACATTAAGTCAGTCGACAGGTATTTTTCAACCTGCTTCGGAAGAACAATTTCAACTCATATATAAATATCGGGAGTATGTAGTTCTTTTTACATCTATGATGTTCAGAGATAACCAATCACCTATTGCTGCCTTTGAAGATACTCAAAACAACCTGGTGGGATATTTATATGTGACAAAAGACATGAGTTTCAATTACACCGTCCCCGAGGTATTGGAAATGATGGAAACTGAATTTGAAAGAAGGATGTCTGCTGGTACTATATTATCTTACGCCATGTTTTATCATTCAGAATATAATAACGATGGCAATCATGCAATTGCTCATGAAGACAGTAAATATACTGCTATAACAATGAAGTATAATTCTGTTAATGGTCCAAAGGGCTCCATTGGCTTTCCTTATTCAATTGAGAATAATGCGGTAACATATAGAGGGTTCAGCTTTTTTTCAGATGAGCAGAATGCAAGCATATTATCTACTGAGCTAGATGAGGCTAAGAACTATTTCCAGGAACGGGTTGAAATTAAACCTGAAATTTCTGAAAATGAATTCGGATTGACGATCAAAAAGGTTAACAATGGAAGTTTAGGACATATGTGGTCTGGTATCTTCGGATTTGACAGATTAAATAAAAGTCAACAAAATGTGGTAATGGAATATGCAGCACTGGCTATGATTCAGCTTCCGGAAACATCCACAGATGAATTGATAATTTCCGGGCTCAAATATAATGAAGTCATTTTCAGAGCAATTCAGAAAAAAGACCAATCCAGAACTACCTTTTTCCCTGTACTTACAAATCCTGAATTTATTAACGTAAAAAATCAATTCATTGCAGAGTGGATTAACGCAGGTGGTCTGGAAGCCGTGATTAGTGGTGGCAGCAGCGATACTTTCGCAATGACCTATTTTGCTACCGATTACGCTGAAAAGAAAGCTATTTATCATTCACATTCAAATCTAAATATCTCGTTGAGTGGGATTATTCTATATTTATCAGAAGTAACAGAAGAAGAAATGCATTCGGACAGCGCTCCTGATTTTAGTAAAGACTTCACCATGTACATGCCACATAAAGCGTTGGGAGAACTTGGTGTCTACGATTTTATTGGAATACTGGAAGAAATCCATGATATGAACCTATTGGAGGATGGGAATATATCAGGACATATACTCAAAATCAGGCTAATTAATGATGTAGTTGCCAACGGCCGGTTTTCAATCCCGATGTTTCTCAACAATGACAATACTGAGATCAGGAACTTTCAGGTTGGGATGAAATTAGGAGGTTTATTTCAGATGCAGGGCGAGATAAAATTGTAAAAGCTTAGAGAAATCTCTAAGACTTTTTTGTGCTCCACTATAGACTGAACACAAAAAAATCTTATTAGGTTATGTCTTTCCAGACCTTTCACATCTTTATGGGTATTTACCGTCATACCGGTCCATTCCTGATGAATAATATTGGTAGCAGTACAAACTCATCTCCTTTTTGTACACCATGCTCCTGCCAATAATCAGTTAACTTATTCCGGGTTTCCTGCCCAGACATGCGCTGCTGAATCCATTTCTCAGTTCTGCCGGCTTTCTGCCAGTTTTCTCTGGCCCTATCCAGGCTTTGCTCCGGATCGGAGATTTCCTGCATCCGCTCGTAACCCACTTTGGCTAACCACATTTTAAATGGTTCGGCCTTCGGCGAGGGGATAGATTGGATTAAACGAAGTAATTGTTCCGTATCTGCAACATCAGTCATTCGCATTTTTCCATCCGCAGCTACCATTTTCAAACCGTTACAATTTGTAACGGTTTGATTCCCTTCATCCGAAAGCCTTTTTTTAAGCACCCTCCAGTACACTTGTGGATTTCCACTATCTGTCAATGTTCCAATGACATCAACAATAGAAAAATACCACTTCTGATCAGTTTCACTCCACTCTGAACGAATTCGCTTGCTTTCAAACAATTTGATATCCATATTACATACGTTAAGAGCTAATTTAATCTCTTTTTCAGCAAACAACCACAAATTATCAGGAATATATTATTTGGAATACATCAACATTTTCTTGAATAAATGCAATGTTGTGGACTATAGGAAAGTAGTTAAACGCAAAAAGCCTTAGATTTCTCTAAGGCTTTTTCTGTGCTCCCCTTCGAACTGAACTCAAAAAAATTCATAGATGATTTGAAGAAAATTGCTAGGATTAGCGAGTTGGTTGCCCAGGAGCCCCTTAGTAGAGATTTCACATTAAAGTATAGGAGAACCTGGAAAAAGAAAAAAGGATAAAAAATAGATCCTATGAAGAAAATTGGCCGATAATGCATTAAAACAAGCACCAAAAAATTCAATTCAAACAATGCATTTGCAGTCTCTAGTAGGGTATTTTTATGTGTATAAATAATCACATTTATCTCTACTAGAGATATGCTAAAAAATTAGTTTATCTCTAGTAGAGTAGTTTGAGTTTAAAAATATTCTACTTCAAAAACAATTAATACGAAATTCGGATCACTACTGGAAAGTTCATGGGACAAGCTTTATACATATTGGTGCTAAATTTCAATGCCGGAGCGAAATACGATAAAAGCCAATAATTGAATAACTTTACGACTTATCTCATTAATATGACAAGTTACGGCTCTCTTTACATCAAAAACAAACTGGTGAGATCAACGGTCGAAGATCTGGATTGGTTCACCAACCTGATATTTCATACCACCGACGCCAAGGTATATGAGCAGGAATACAGAAAAGATCATCCGAATCCCTTTTTACATACTGAAGAAAAGCATGTTTTGAGTTCTCGTGCCGGAATTCTCTTAGAAAGGCTGAACGTTCTAGGATTTTCAGAAGAGGAAATGAAGTCAAATTTTGAAGCAATGCGACAATACAGAATAAAAGAGCTAAGCTTTTTGATTGACTACCATGACACCATTGAAACAAGTAATCATATAAAAGAGCGGAAATTCTGGAAGAAATATGATCTTAATGATTTTTTAGAAAGTATACACAAGCTTGTACACGAACCTGACCTCAAAATAAAGAAGTCGTCTTACGAACGGATTTATAGTAACACCTTTAACTACATTATAGATAAGGATTATGATCTATTGGAAGCATTGCCTTTCAGCAACGACCTTTTCTCGCTTCGTGCATTTCTAACCGTGGTAGCCCCGGACACACTAGTCGTTTTTGACTACACCGACTTATATGACGCGGAAATATTCACCGATGAGGACGTTATCAATCCCAAAGAACCCCATGAACGGATTATTGTTCTGACCGAGGGCACATCAGATATTGCTATATTAAAGCCCGCCCTACAGTTGCTTTATCCTCACTTGTATGAGTTTTATAGCTTTTTTGATTTTGAAAGTTTCAATTCTCAAGGTGGCTCTGGCAATTTGGTCAATATGATTAAGTCTTTTGCCGGAGCGGGTATTAGTAACAAGATCATCGCTTTGTTTGATAATGATACTGCAGCCAGAGAAGCACAAGCCACATTAGAAGAACTCTCACTACCTCATCACATCAAAATATTAAATTACCCGTACATCTCCTTTGCAGAAAATTATCCCACATTAGGTCCTACGGGATTAAATTTCATGAATATAAATGGACTGGCCTGCAGCATTGAGTTATACCTTGGCGAAGACGTACTCAAAGAAATTAATGGAGAATTATTACCAATACTATGGAAAGGCTACAGTCCAAAAATGCAGGCATATCAGGGAGAAATTATGTCGAAACGAGAAATACAAAAACGTTATCTTCAAAAATTAGCCGCATGCAAAGCTTCAGATCAAGTATCAAATCACCAGAACTGGAACGGCATCATTTCCATTTTTGAAATGATGTTTGATGGTTTCAATTCAGAAAAAAACAACTATCAATCAGTCCTCAAGAGAGAGAGCTCTTAGTTTTCCGCTCCACCTGCTTACCTTTCGGCTGGAACCATAACACAGTAATAGGCACCTTAGTGCAAAATAGTTTTTTTTCATAAAAAAAAATGTATTTTGCAAAAACTGACCAAATGAACAACGCGACCGACCTTTCACGACGATTACTTAAATCTTATCCTGTTAAAATCCTAAAGGAGCATTTTGAAACTGCTCCAGGAAATCAAGAGGAAATCCTAGAAGAAATACTTCAAAACAATTCTCGAATTGAAATCGAAAACTTTAGTTACAGTCACTTTAATTACACTAAGCAACACATTTATATTTATAAATTTCAACACCCTTATGCACCAACTAGTATTACTCAACAACAACTTGGTTATAAAATCATCAAACAAGACGTTACTGCAAATAGGCTATTGATATTTGCTTTAGCTGATGTGACTTTTCAAGTAATTGTGAATTTTGGCGGAGCTATAAATCAGGTCGACTTGAATTTTCATCAACCCATGATGATTGAAGTAACTAGGCATTATTTAATAATCAGATTTACGGTATTGGAAAGTAAATTAACACCTTATTTCCCAGCGAACGCTGCATTGTATAGCCCAACTAAAGCCGTTGATGAAAAATCAATTCTTACACCACTTATCGCTCTTTTTGCTAATAATGCGCCTGAGAAAGCCGACCTAAATAAAGGTATAAAGAAACTTTGGGACGATGATTCGATTGACTCGCGTGAAGTGAAATTTAAAAAAAGTAAGTCAATGTCTAAGGAAACTATGGACGAAGATAATCTTGTAAAAGTGGAATATCCAGATGTATATGCGGAACTGATGAAATCACCACTAAACAAAACTCTTTTCAAATATCTTAAAGATAATGACGATCTTTGTGGTCACTTTACATGTGATCCAACTAACGGTGAGATAACGATACCCTTATATTCAAAAAACACTTCACAAATAGATTCTGTCATCAATGAGATTATTACAAATAATTGATAAGAGCTTTCTGGGGAAGTTCATTGCCAAAAAACAGGAACTTATTGCAGCTACAGATCCTAACAGAATCTACGTAGAGAATATTCGCAGTTTCTTTAATATTCCGAATAGACTGGCAAAGTTATTCTGTAACCTTGCTGTTAGAGAAGGAGTTTTTCGAGAAAAGATTGGGATTATATGCTATAATAAAGATTGTGAACGAATCATTTTATCTGTTGATAATCTTGATCAAATGCCATCGGTAATTACCTGTCAATCTTGCCAACTTCGGGAGGAATCTGAATATGACTTTAACACTGAAAGCCTTAGTACTATTATTTTTTATCAAATTGTAAGAAAGAATGGCAAGTAATATCGATGATGACAAGATCAAAGTTTACAAATTTATTTTTAATATAATTTGTCGAGCGATTATATTGCTTATTGTTTTAAGTTTATTAGTTTTTGTTACCATTTATCTGGTCCTGTATGCAAAATCCAGTGACGAAAAATGGAAATATTTGATCATTGATGGCTTCTTTGTCGGAACACTGTATTTGGTAATCCGTTATTTCTTTTCGAACACAGCTGATTAAAACTATCTATAATAGTTTTTTAGTTTGTCTCTGCCTTTTCTAAGATCTTATGCATATTTAACAATTAACCTGGGAGATAATCAATCTACAAAAAATTTAAGTGCCGATTTTTGATCTGATCCTGTTCCAAACATACTTAATACTATTCACTCAATCATCACACTCTTGCCTGAATAGGCACCTCTATATTTACCTGCTGCATAATATCATAAATCTCGACTTCAGAGTGTAAAATTTCAAAACTCACAACAAATGCATAAGGCACCTCTTGATTTAGATCATTTTCCCAACCTTTGTGCCCAATTACCGCAAAGGACAGTTCAGAAGGTAATTCAAATGATTTAAGTACTACCCAGTCTTTCTGATTAGCACTAGCCTGCCGTCTTATATCTTTAATTTTCCCCCATTTACTATTGCTCCAGATTGTCCATTTTATAGAATGTGGATCTTCAGGTTCCTCTTGTTCCTGATCCCAATCCTTTTCCACCATCTCCTTCAATACATCTGCATGAAATGCCTGACTGCTCTGTCCCAATTTACTGGATTCCCAAGTTAGCCATGCTGACAAGTAAGACCGCAGATTCTTTCTAGTTCTTCGTGGTTCTGCAGTATAGCATAGAGAAACTTCTATTAAGATATCATAAGCTTCACCCTGTCCGCGCATTTCTTCCGGCACCTTAACCGAGAAAATCTTAGCTTTTTTCGGTGCAATAGCTCCTGTTTCTGTAAAAGTAATCCGAAACGGAGTATTGTCTATCGCTCTATCCAGACTTGGGATACCATACCCCATGTGCCGTAAATGCCGGGCATGTGGATTGTGCCAAATAGCCTCTGGCAACCTAGCCGATTGTATGAGCAAAGCTTTGTAAAATAACACGTGCTCATTAGGAAAGAGTTTCTGTAAATGGCCCAAAATATGGGTCACCTGAGGAGCGCTAAATGATGTACCAATATCGACTCTACCTATGCCATGCAAACCCGTTTTCACCAATTCAGGAGATGTCTGGGGGAGGATTGTTAAATTAGAGCCGGCTTTTTCTTTGATCCAATCCCCCCCATACTCAACGACCTCCGGCTTTATTGCACCCCACATGCCCATCCCTGATCGTGAAAAAGATGAGGGAAAATCTTTTTTTCCAAATGATGCACGGTCAGCGTCGTCAAATTCACCTATACATACAGAACCAACCGTAATAGCAAAAATACTTTGAGCCGGATCAGCGATTCGCGAAGAAGGTTCAAGTAAATAACTTGGGTATGGGCGACTGGCCGCCAGATGTTCCTTAATGCCAGGCCTGTTCACCAAGGCGCCCGAGTCATTAATATTTCCCGCAGAAACTACAAAGATTTTCGCTTCTTCATGACAAATCATGTCAATAGCGGAAGCCCATTGCGACATATGACGCGTCCTGCACGGTACTCTTGTATTAATAGAGAGATTAAATATGGATATATCCCCGTTATGATCAGCTATTGTATGCATCAATTCAGGTTCAAACAGCAAGCTGGACATAGCCTTACCGGCATCCAGCACCCGTATATTGGTCAAAAAGAAAGGTGCCTGAACCGTTCCTGCTCTGGGAATTGCTGCGCCATAAAGAACTGCTCCAGCTACTTTCGTACCGTGCCCGCCATTTGGAACCTGATCGGCCACCGTAGTTTCGTGTGGGACGAAATTGATTGATCTGTCTGGCAAGATTGCAGGTTCCAGTAATATATGGTTCTGTTGAATACCACTATCTATAATACACAAGTTAGGTGAATCGATCGAGGGGGCGAGTATAGTACAATCAATTTCTCCGAAATCTTCATGAGTGAGCACTTGGCGTTCTATTTCACAGTGCTCAGCAATCTCAAACACATAGGGGTAATTTAGTACAATGTCTTTCAATGCGCGGCCAGAAAGCTCAGCACGAAAACCAAAGCTGTCTCGATATTCTACAAAACCTCCAACAAGGTTTCCGCCGCCTAATTCTATAAAAGTTTGAACTTGATCCTGGCGTTGCATCATCAACTGGTCTAGCTCAACATCTGTCACCAAAGTATTTTCATACCAGTTGGAAAGTTTAGTCTCAAAGGATTCATCACTCATTCCTTTAGTCTGTACAGGGTGATCACTCTGTTTTATATGACAGGAAATAGAAATATCTACTGTGAATTGTTCTTCATCTTTAATCCCATCCAGCCACTTCCAATACAACTCCTCATTTAAAATGTATTCAGGTCTCCACTGCTGTCCTTGCTCGATTTGCCAAAGTAGCGCAGTCCCTTGGTTCGTCTCTTTGATGAACTTACTAATCTTGGCCTTCAACGATTTAAATTGGTCCACGCTTGCACCAATAATAAAACCAGATTCCTCTTCTGCAATCACCTCCATGCCAAATCCCTTCAAGCTTTCAATATTGAAAACCTGTGGATCAACTTGCAACAATACAGGTATTATATGTTCATCAGGCAAATCTGGCAGTCCTTGCTCTTTACGCCAGGCCAGCACATCCATGTTGAGCTGTTGGATCCCTTCAGTCATCTGTAATAGTGACGTTCCGTGAGCTTTTCTATTATTTAAATTATCGAGCGAGCGTTGAGACTTACCGCGACCGGCAAAGCCCTTAAATTTATAACTGCCATCTAATATGGTCCTGAGAGGGAGATGAGGAAATTTTGCCATACAAAAGGCTTTGGTTGATTATTGGTGATAATTTTCGTTTTCTTTCAACGAATTCACAAAATCAGCTTCTTCTATCACATTCCTACCGCCTATCACTGCGAGCTTTGCTGCATCATTGGCAATTTTAACTATCAAGGCGCTAGAAAATCTATCCATTTTCTCAGCCATTGACTTAAGGGAGACTCTTTTGGATATCTTTATTGTAGCCAGTGTCGCTTTCAGTATTTTAGCAATTTCTTCGGTGCCCGGTTTAGGCATTTCTATAATATCATCAAACCGCCTGAATAACGCTTTATCCAATGTACCTTCCAGATTTGTTGTTGCAATTACAATACCTTCACCTTTATAGTCTTCTAACACATTTAGCAAAATATTTACCACACGATGCATCTCGCCTACATCCTGTTTACCATCTCTTGCCTTTGCAATAAAATCGAACTCATCGAGCAATAGAACACATGGAAAGTGCTCTACCGCTGCAAAAATATTAGTAAGGTTAGTAGCAGATTCACCCAAATAAGATGATATAATAGCCTCAAAGCGTACCTTTAAAAAAGGTAACCCTATATTCCACGCGATACGTTCGGCCGTCATACTCTTTCCGCAACCCGGACTACCGTATAATAATATGCGCTTTCTTGGCTGTAAACCAAAATGAGCTAACCGTTCCCGAGCTACAAATTCACTCTCGATTCGTGTAATTTTGGCTTCAATCTCAGCTGAAAGAATCATTTCATGACGAAGATCTTCCCTTTTTATTTCTGTAGCAAGTGGCACATTTTTCCGTTTATCAACAGGAATGGTTACACTTCCCCCAAATATAGTTTTCAGTTCACCTTTAAGCGACTGAGTAGATTGCAAATTTCTTTTCAGTATAGAATTCAGTCTATCAGCAAGCTTATGATGTCCTTTCTGACGCTCAGACTCGATAATGACACTAGCAACCTTGACAATATCATCCTTAGGCTCCCCTTCTATAGACTTAAATAAACGAAGCATCAGTTCCTGATTCATAATAATTGGCCGTTAGAGATCATTTAATTAGCTGGCTAAATTACACAATATAGTACTCAAGGAACGACAAACCTAGATTATTTTTCAACTATTCCACATTACCTTGTCGGCAGATTATTCTTTTATCTACCTATGTATTGCCACGAAGGCTTTTTGCTACTAAAGAATACCAAATTAGATTACAACAGTCTCCACTTTTCTTTAATACTTTTAACACCTTCCCCTATTGAATGTAACCAATTTTTCAATCGCGACCTTTCCAGAGTAAATGTTGAAGATAAAAAATGGAACATAGGCGGCAAGATGAAGATTCTACAAAGAATTGTTATAGATATATATCAGTATCTAGTAATTGTGATTGAATAAATCCGATTGATGTAAGGTCAATCTTTTGATTGACCTTACATATTCATCACACTCTATTATTAATAAATAATATGTACATTTATAATACTTCTTTTCGTTGGAAATCGTCCCTCTTCAGGTTGATTTCTTTCAATGGCCGTAGATCCTCAGGCAAGACCTTTCTCAGTTTATCAAGTATGCGATTTATTTTTTCAATCTCGGGCTTGTTGGACTCCCAGGATCCAAATAATCCATGTATCAATTGCATTGAATAATGGAAATATTCCTTCGTTAAAAGCGGATAAGCCGAGGCATACCACTTGGTGTATGGGTGATCAATATTGACTTCCTTGCCAGGCAATAGCGATGAATGGTTTTTAAAACGCATAAAGGTCTGTGGCTCAAAACCTTCAACAATCACAGAATTTACAGTTGATTTTGTTGACAGATAAAATCGTTTAACATCACTGCCTTCCTCATGAAAATACGCCACAGAAATGTCGAAATTAGATTCGAGAATATATTTGATTAAATTCCTGTAAAAGGCTGAGCTGTGGTAATTATTAAAAATCTCAAGATCATTTGGGGATTTTTCTATCAACTCATCAACGGATAAGACTCCGTCGCCAGTATGGATTTTGATCTCCTGATTCCAAAATTCCCTATGACTTTCATAGAATCTGGATTTTTCGATTATGCCTGAAGTAAATTCAACATCATGCTCTAATCTTTCGAAGAAATTGAATTGGTGCTGTTCAGGATTATCATATATCAGTCGGTTAAGTGAACGAAGCGCAACTAATAAATGGGCAACAGTCGGAAAGGTCATTTCACGTATTTCATTTCGCGACACAGTAAGGTTTGGTAACAATTCGTCCTGAAAATAAACGACCCCGGAACAAATAAAATTAAAATTACTAAGGTGTCCCCAATTAAGCTGATAACTATTGATTCCCCCTCTATTTAAAGCTAAGGTCTTTGTATCCTCAGGTATCCTGATGCCATTGTGGCTAAAACGAAGGACATTCAAATGATAGGGATGAAACGAATATGGATTTAAAGTAACTACATCCGGAATTTTTAGATGATCGAAAAGAAATGAAACATCTTCCGTTTCCCTCTCATCAAAAGTCTTTCCATCCTTTTTTTTGGTCTTGACACATTGAACTTCAATTTTTCTATTCTGAGAATCGAGTGTAAATCTAATATTATCATCTCTTAATAATGGATGTTCAGGTATATCGATATAAGTGATGATTAGCTGTCCTTTAATATTAGAAGAAAGAGCATCTTGAGTTAAACTAATGGGTAGAATAGATATTTTGATACCGGATTCAAGGGGCAGTTCGGTTAATGTCCTGACTTTATTGACGTATTCCTCGTTAAGTTCAAAACTTTGAGCAGTTGCCCAAGGGGTGTCCATCAGTTCTTTAAAATCACCACCAATTGCGGTTCCATCATATTCAACTGGGACTGGCGGCGCCATTAAATATCTTTCGAGAAGCGCTTTGACATCAAACCCCTCATACTCTTTGTTAGTAACAATTCTTACCGCAATTGAAGTTCCGGGCTTTTTACGGTAGTCCTTTTCCGGTTTGTTTTCAGCAGGCATGGGGGCTGGTGTATCATGCTCTTTTTTACTCTGCAACATAAAGAATCCATTTCTTCCTTCCACTGACAAGCGGTAAGGATTATTAGGCTCGTCTTTATGGACTGTGCTGATTTCGATTTTATCCCCCGCGATGAAGCATGATAACAGACCTATACCAAAGCGACTGATTGGAACGAAATCTGCATGTATCTTTTCACGAATCGCCAGCTTTTCAAGTTTGAAAGCATCAGAATTATAATAAGATTTGCCTTTTTTGAGCAAGTGTTTTTCAATGATTTCCAGGTTCATCCCCATACCGTAGTCATCGATACGGATCCATTGATACCCTTCATCATCAGTAAAGTTTGAAACAATAATTGGAGAAGCATGAAAGGTACTGTCAACTAACCTTTCTCTAAATTCGCGGTGTCTGCTAGTGTCTATCGCATTTTGCAAGAGCTCCCGCAAGAAGATGAAGTCATCATTGTAAATCCCCTCACCAGTAAGCAATTTCATAACATCGTCTTCAGCGAGTGAAAAGTGATAGTTTCCAGATCGATAGTTTTTACTTTTAATACCCTCTAAATTAATTTCGTCAGGAAGTTCGAAATGCACCCACTCGTCTGAACAAAAACGAAGAAGCCTCGCACATGCATTGAGTTCAGTTTCAATGATCTTAAGAAAACTCCTAATACCAACCTCGACTTTTGGATGCTCCGGCACGGCAATAAAGCGCAGACGAGTTCGGCCATGTTCACGCTCCACGGTAAAACCCTTTGCACTCATATGTTGCCGCCATTCCTTATCGCTGATCTGGTCATCTGCTTTATTGGATTTGTCAAGACCCAAATATTCGTAAAGACTGAGTGGGGTACGTGTGTCGTCGAAATCGAGAATATCTCCAATACGCAAAAGCAGGGCACAAAACTTCAAATCGCATTTACCTAGAAAAGTAACGCTAAATTTATCGTCATTATTTTTGATGTATTCAATTGAACTATTATGGCTTTCACATACGTTACCCAATTCAACTTTAAATGGCACCTTATCCCAGACAAATGGTATTGTGCTGTCAACATCCTGGAGAAATGGCCAAACTCGTTTCGCGTGCATCCAGCGGCAATACCAACCTATAAGACTTTCAGTCGCTTGCTTTCCATCTTCTTCAAATTGAAGTTTTGCTGCAGTGTTTATAAATAAAAACTCTTCAAACTCAGGCTCCAATGACACAGTTTTGAGCTCTTCCGGCTTGTAGACCATCCCAATATCGTGATAAACCGCACTCAATATTAATATTGCCGTCTCCAAGCCACTTAATCCTTGTAGTCGTATCCCAAGAATTTCTCCGATCAGTCGAAGAATATTGTGTTGGTGCTGTGCGTTATGAAGCGTAAACGAAGGATATGCAACTATAATGCGTTCTAATAATGGCAGGGCATGTCCAATGTGATTAATCACCATTTGGCGATTATCAGTTTCATTTTCTGTTGTCTTTAAAAAGTGCTCCCAAATGGGTAAATCAATAAATGGATTTTGTATGGCTGTTGGCATGTGTATAGCGTAAATTCAAATATATTAATTAGAAATTTAAAGTGGTTGCCTTGTCCTGCCATAACTCGCCGTCAATTCTAACTGGGACAATTAGTTTTATAATTAACAAGTCATCTTAATTCAAGAAAAAATACTACTCTGCCTTTCCATCGTAGATAACAAAAATATTCCATCATGCAAACTGCAATGTTATACATTCGTGTAAGTACTGATGAGCAGGCACAAAAAGGATACTCACAGCAAAGCCAAAGAGAACGTTTAGAAAAGTTCTGTTTCGTTAATAAAATTCAAATTCTACAGATCGTATACGAAGATCATTCAGCAAAAACCTTTAATAGACCCGAGTGGTCAAAATTATTCTTAGGCTTAAACCGTAGTAGAGTTAACAGACCAGACTTTATTTTATTCTCCAGATGGGATAGGTTCAGCAGGAATGCTGCGGATGCATATTCCATGATTGAAAGGCTTAAAAAGATGAACATTGAAACCAAGGCCATTGATCAACCTCTTAACCTCGCTATTCCAGAAAATAAAATAATGCTCGCTATTTACCTAGCAACATCCGAAGTAGAAAATGACAGGCGAAGTTTGAATGTCAGGCAAGGTATGCGTAAAGCAAAACAAGAGGGACGATATATGTGTCATGCACCGATAGGATATATAAATATCACCTTAATCGATGGCAAAAAATGTATAATACCCAAAGAGCCAGAGGCGACCTTTATCAAGAACATTTTTATCGAATTGGCCAAAGGATATTATTCCACACGTTTTATTTATAACGAAGCAATAGAGAACGGATTTAAATGTAGCTTAAATAATTTCTGGCTGATGATCCGAAATCCTATTTATTGTGGTAAGATCATAGTTCCAGCGTACGAACAAGAAAATCGGTATTTAGTTAATGGCTTGCATGAAAAATTAATATCTGAAGATGTCTTTAAACAAGTTCAACAGGTATTAAATAACAATGCAAAACCACAATGCAGAACTAAAACTAATAATCAACTACCATTACGAGGTCTATTAACATGCCCACTATGCCTTAAGATCCTAACAGGTAGTGCCTCGAAAGGTAAAAATAGGTATTACCATTACTACCACTGTATGAATGGTTGCAAATTCCGGGTTAGAGCCGATTCTATGGATGAATTGGTACTAAAAGAGTTAATACAGTTAATTCCTGGAGAATTTTATTTATCTCTTTTTCGTGTGGTCTCACAACGTGTTTATAATAAACATTTCGGCGAAGCTTCAAATACACAATCCCAAATCTTCAGAAGCATCGAAAGAACATTTGAAAGGCTAAACAAGGCTAAGGAACTTTTATTATCAGGTGAAATAGACAATGATGACTATTTCGCAATAAAAGCCGATTGTGAGTACAAAATCAACAGGATAGGAACTAGTTTGAACAACGCAGCGTTTATGATTTCAAAAGCTGAAAAAATAATAGCTGAGGCTATGCAAAAATTCTCAAATATCTCTCTAACCTACCAACAATTTGAAACTACATACAAAAGAAAAACAATCGACCTCTTAACTGCCAAACGGATACTTTGCGATGATAAGAACTTTCATATCCTTTTCACAGATGCAGTCAAATTCATTTTCAATTTAGATCATGAAATTTTGGATGCTATTACTGAAATCCAAGCAATTTCCGATTCAAATTCAGTAGAAGAATTTGTTTACTCGAAAGAATGTGAAGAAATAATAAAGTTTGAAAGCAATAATAACCGGAATATTGAGTCTAGAAATGCTCAAAATATTATATTTTTCCTAGAGAGTTTTGCAGAACTGGTCATCCATAGCTAAAAAATGAATTACTTTACTAGGGATAAAAATTCCTAAAATCAATTTCTAATCGCCCGTTATTAACTGTTTTTTATTAAATCGACAATTTTACTCTACTAGGGATATATTGCTTTGGTTCGACTCTCTTTAACTCACCCTTCCGGATATCGAACCCTTTTTTAGAATTTTGATTAAAAAAAACAAATCAAACATCTATATATCAGTATATTAAATAAAATAACACTTAAAAATTTCTAAAAACACTAAGATTTTATAGTTCAAAAATCAGCCAATCCGTAAAAATTGTAATAATCTGAATATCAAATGAATGAATAAAAAAAGAGGGAATCTCATTGCTGAAATTCCCTCTTTCTGTGGTGCACTTGTAGGGATTCGAACCCCAAACCTTCTCATCCGTAGTGAGATGCTCTATCCAATTGAGCTACAAATGCATTTCCGTTTTCGTTGTTTCGTTAACGGACTGCAAAAGTAGTGTTTGAAATTGATTTTACAAATTTTTTTTTAAAAAAATCAATATTCTCAATCAGAAAAACACGCGCTTATGCTTCTATTGAACGCTTAATCGCATCAAAGTCAGGCATATTACCTGCATCTTCCAACACTTCTGAGTGAATAATTTTTCCTTCTTCATCAATTACAAAAGCCGATCTTTTAGAGACTCCTTTCATATTGAAAGCAAAATCTTCGTACAAAGCACCGAATGCTTTAGAAGTTTCTTTGTTAAAATCAGACAACAAAGGGAACTGATAGCTTTGTTCTTCTTTAAATTTAGCCAAAGCGAAGGGAGAATCTACGGAGATACCCACTACATCGGCATTCATTCCCTCATAATAGCCAAAGCTATCTCTCATCGTACACAGTTGTGCAGTACATACCCCTGTAAAAGCCAATGGGAAGAAATGAACAACCAGTTTTCTACCTTTATAATCAGATAGCGCTACTTCTTTCAGGTCTGAGCTGAATAATTTAAAATCCGGGGCTTGATCGCCAACTTGTAATGCCATAGTATGTATATTTATTTATTCTTTAACTGCTCGTCTAATATCGCTAATCCTTCTTGAAAACTACGAGGCTGATAGCCAAGATCACGAATCGTTTTATCTAAAATGAATCCTGTTCTTACCGGGCGCTTAGCGCTCTGGTTTAACGTTTCTGCACTGATCTCTTTGATCAGGCTTTTATCCAGGTTCCAGTAATCTGCTACCTTTCCTACCAGTTCGGAAATGCTCATCATATCCTTTCCGGAGGCATTATAAACACCCTGTGCATTTTTAGACACCGCGAGTAAGCAGCAATCCGCAAGATCTTCTGCCAGAGTTGGCATGCGCCACTGGTCATTTACGACATTAATAGGTTCGCCTTTTTCCAAAGCACCTTTTGCCCATAATACAATATTACTACGGCTCATGTCACTCACAATACCATATACGATGATTGTTCTCAGGATTGCCCATTTTCCACCTGCAGCGATGATCGCTTCTTCGGCTTCCAATTTGGTTTGTCCGTAATAACTCAAAGGACATGCCGGCGCAAGTTCATCATACGGTCCGTTGGCCCCATCAAAAATAAAGTCTGTAGACAAGTGAATCAGCTGTATATCGAACTTCTTACAAACCTCAATTAAGGTTTCCACAGCGCCTACATTCAACTCCTTTGCCAACTCTTTTTGCGACTCACAAGTATCCACATTCGTCATTGCCGCGGTGTGAATGATCGCATCCGGTCTGTATTTTGCCACCACTTCTGCCACATTTACCGGATTAAGGATGTCCATTTCCGCATAAATATATCCTTCTTTAACAGGAAAACGATTCTCCCCTTTTGAGGTTGCAATGAGGTTAAAATCTTTTGTCGCCAGTACCCGTTCTGTGATCTTCTGCCCTGTAAGGCCGTTACTTCCTGTTACTAATATAGTTTTCATCAATTATTTTTTCTTTTTAACAACGAATGCAGCATTGAAAAAAACCGCTTTTCACCTTCAAAAAGCCGCTGTCTGAACTCCGTTTTATACCTGCTAAATTATTCATTTAAAAACTGTGGAAAAACTTTTTATTTATATATGTAATTTATGTTGGAAAATCTTAACTTTGCAAACCGAATTGTGGGCTTATAAAACAGCCTTTAACAAATTGATATTTATAATTTTACCCAAAACAATATATGCCTAACATTGGAAAAATAGCGCAGATTATAGGACCGGTAGTTGACGTGAGTTTTGCTGACGATGCTCATTTACCTCAAATTTTCTCTGCATTAGAGATTGAAAAAGAAAACGGACAGAAGATCGTTTTAGAAGTTCAACAACATCTTGGTGAAGACCGCGTACGTGCAATTGCAATGGACTCGACCGATGGTTTAGTTCGTGGCATGAAAGCATTAGATACTGGTGCGCCTATCAAAATGCCTGTTGGTGATCAGATTAAAGGTCGTCTATTCAATGTTGTTGGGGAGGCTATCGACGGAATCAACACAGTTGATAAAACCGGCGGAAGACCAATCCACAATGCTCCTCCTAAATTCGACGAGCTATCAACTGAATCAGAGGTACTATTTACAGGTATCAAAGTAATCGACTTATTAGAGCCTTATGCTAAAGGTGGTAAAATCGGTTTGTTCGGTGGTGCGGGTGTAGGTAAAACAGTATTGATCATGGAATTGGTAAACAACATCGCGAAAGCGTATGCTGGTTTATCTGTATTTGCCGGTGTAGGTGAGCGTACTCGTGAAGGTAATGACCTTTTACGTGAGTTTATCGAATCTGGTGTAATCAACTATGGTGATGAGTTCCTTCATTCAATGGAAAAAGGTGGATGGGATTTAAGCAAGGTTGACACAGAAAAATTAAAAGATTCTAAAGCAACATTGGTATTCGGTCAGATGAATGAGCCTCCTGGAGCACGTGCTCGCGTGGCTTTATCAGGACTAACCGTTGCTGAATACTTCCGTGATGGTGATGGCGAAGGCGCTGGAAAAGACATCCTTTTCTTCGTTGATAACATCTTCCGTTTCACTCAGGCAGGTTCTGAAGTATCTGCACTTCTAGGTCGTATGCCTTCTGCGGTAGGTTACCAACCAACTTTGGCAACAGAGATGGGTTTAATGCAGGAACGTATTACTTCCACTAAACGTGGATCAATTACATCTGTTCAGGCGGTTTATGTACCTGCGGATGATTTAACGGATCCGGCTCCGGCTACAACGTTTGCCCACTTAGATGCGACTACAGTATTGTCACGTAAAATTTCTGAGCTAGGTATTTATCCTGCGGTGGATCCATTGGATTCAACTTCAAGAATCTTATCTCCGGCGATCTTAGGTGATGAGCACTATAACACTGCTCAACGCGTAAAAGAAATCTTACAACGTTATAAAGAACTTCAGGATATCATCGCGATTCTTGGTATGGACGAATTATCTGAAGAAGATAAATTAATCGTTCACCGTGCGCGTCGTGTTCAACGTTTCTTATCTCAACCATTCCACGTAGCTGAGCAATTTACAGGCTTAAAAGGTGTACTTGTTGACATTAAAGATACCATCAAAGCATTTAACATGATTATGGATGGTGAAGTTGATGAATATCCAGAGGCGGCATTTAACTTAGTAGGTGGTATCGAAGATGCAATCGAAAAAGGTAAGAAACTATTAGCTGAAGCAAACGCTTAATTAAAGCGCTTATACTTTGAATATGACACTAGAAATATTAACACCAGATAAAAAAGTCTTTGAAGGCGAAGTAACCGCGGTTACGGTACCAGGTACTATGGGTTCTTTTCAAATATTGAGAGACCATGCGCCTATTATCTCCACCTTAGAAGATGGACCAGTAATTATTAAAAGCAAAACCGGTGAAGAGACCTTTGTAATTAAAGGTGGTGTAGTTGAGGTTTTGAAAAACAAAATTATTGTCCTTGCCGAAGGGGTAGCTTAATATTTAAAGCATAATATATAAGAAGGATGTCTGTACAGACATCCTTTTTTTTTGCCTTGTTAAAATCACTTCTTCATTAAAGATCGCTGAATCCCGAACTCCCAACGGTTGATCCTGCCATTCTTGCCATCAGAGATATTCTCAAAACGTTCGATTCCTTTGTTCAACCGAATGTACAACCGGGTAGCAGTACTCACCTTAACTTCCGCATCCAGGGCCAATGACATGAAGTTCTTAAATGCCTGCTGATTTTCAGCTATCCTGTATTTATACCGGTTGGTATGGAAATTCCATTGTGGACCTGCACCAACACGCAGAAATGGCAAGGGGTTGACCTGGAAAAGCAAGGGTACAGACCAATAACCCATTCCTTTCATACCAGTTTTCAGACCATCGACAGCTACCATATTTTGCAGTCGGGTCCGGTTATACAAAACCTCAGTCTGCAAGCTTAGGAAGGGTAATGGATCAAAGTTAAGGTACAGCCCAAGCTGGTAGCTAATGCGGTTCTTATCTGAAAAGTTGGAATTGGCTCTGACATCTGTAGAAACACCGCCAAATTTATAGCCAATGTCTACCTGAGCAAGAGCAGAAGAATTACAAATGGTTACTAAGGCCAATATTGCCGGCTTCTTTTTCAACAGGCCTAAGACCTTCTTTAGTTTAATGTTTACTTTCAACGTATATAATTATGGTTACACCTATACCTTATATACAATTGAAAACTGACCAGGGACTAGTGGACTGGCTATTTTATTCTATCCATAAAAGCATTTTTGTAAGTAATACCAATTGGAATGGCACCATTTACATTCTTCAGACGGACCACATTCCCTTCTATCATCTGGATCCTGGAAATGCGGATGATATAAGAATTATGTACGCGGACAAACTGAGCCACAGGAAGCAGTGATTCCAGGTCTTTCATATTCATGAGGGCCTGCACCAGTTCCCCATCCTTATAGATTCCCACGTAATTCCGCATACCTTCTACATAGTCAATCTCATCAAAGTTGATCTTGATTAGTTTTCCTTTTTGCTCGGTCTTCACGAGAAGATAATCCTTCCGTTCCTCCTCCCCTTTTGGTTTATCTAAACCAGACATCAATGTCATTGCCTTTTGGGCACTTTTTAGAAATCGGGGAAAGATGATAGGTTTGAGCAGAAAATCAAGCACATCATGCTCAAAACCTTCCATTGCAAACTTACTGTATGCGGTGGTAAAGACGACATGATGCTTCCCGCCCAGCGCCTTTGTAAATTCCAGTCCCGACAATTCGGGCATTTCAATATCAGAAAAGATCAGGTCTACCTCAGCTGTATTTAAAAATGCCAGGGCCTCCAGGGGATCTGTTGAACTGTAAACCAATTCTAAAAATGGAACGCGTTTAATATAAGACACAAGGAGGTCTACAGCATGCTGTTCATCGTCTAGCACTAAACATTTAATCATACACAAGAAGGTTACTTATTTTCCAGGCAAGCTCCATCCCCTATTGAATGTACTTAATCCGGCTCCACTATAAACATTAGTCGTATTATTTTTCGTTTTGTTACGCACAAAGGGCATAAATTCTCAAATAACATGAAATCGATACCGGGAATCATCAAATCGATGTAGAAAATATTTGCAGGATAACCGATTCCTATAAATTTACTTTAAGACTAACCATCAGTAATAAAGTTCATTCAGAAAAAAGATCCCCCTTAATAATTTCCCAATAGCCCTGCTTCAGCGAATACCCCCAGCTGATAACAGGGCTTTTTTTATGTCCCGAATTCTTACAAAATTTACCATTTTTTTCGGTGTTTTCCACATTTCAGGAAGAAAATCGACAAAATTACAATGCTTGCATAACACCCATACCGAATACCGATTTCATATTTGGTATAGTAGCGACCAATTAAAGATATTAAAAACACAATTAATCAAGAATAATATTTGTATATTTATAAAAATAAAAGAATAACATTTTTTTTCAATTATTTTTAGCTGGCTATTGGAAGTGTAGAAGCCAAAGCCTAAATTGGATTTACAAAGCAACAACAAATAAATAACAAAATGAACCTTATTAGCACCGCCTTAATTATTGTCATTATTAATGTGATTCTTCTGCTGATTATTCAGAGGGATAAGGCGCTGTAAATGAATATTTAATAAAAAAATATACGCAAGCGCCCCCCACAAGTGGCGCTTTTTTAATGAACCAATAAAAAGAACAAAACATCAATCTACAACCAAAATGAAATACCACAATTCAAATACAGTGTTATACTTAGACGGCAAGTTCCAGAAAGCCGCCAACACAACTGCCGATATCTACGGGCAATCGCTCCATTATGGCTACGCTGTATTTGAAGGGATCAGGGCTTACCATACCCATAACGGAACCCGTATATTTAAGATCAGAGAACATTTCGAAAGGTTAAAAAAATCTGCCGAACTGGTAAATATGCCTTTTCCATGGGACATCAATAACCTGATCAAACAAACCTATAAATTACTGGAATTAAACAATTTAAAGGACGCGTACATCCGCCCCTTGGTCTATGCCGCACCAAATATGCAATTGGTTGCCGCAACAGATGTTTCCATCATGATCTGTGCCTGGGAATGGGGAGCTTACCTTGGAAATCAACAATTAAAAGTTTGCGTTTCCAGTTATGAGCGCCCGAATCCAAAATCGACACCTATAGAGGCTAAAGTAAGCGGCAACTACGTGAATTCTATCTTAGCCACTACCGAAGCTAAACGGAAGGGATTTGATGAAGCCCTGTTATTAGACATGAACAGCAACATTGCAGAAGCACCAGGAGCTAATATTTTTATTGAGAAAAACGGAAGGTTATACACCCCTCCTCTTGGCAATATCCTGGCTGGAATCACCCGTGCTACAGTCATAGAATTATGCCGCATACTGGACATCGAACTGGTGGAAAAACACCTGACGGTAAAAGACTTGAAACATGCAGACAGTGCTTTCTTCTGTGGAACAGCTACAGAAATTGCAGGCATTGCTTCGGTTGACGAATATCAGTTCCCGATCCGGTGGAACGACAGTGTTGGTGCCACGATACAACGCACTTATAAATGTTTGGTTTTAGAAAAGCAAAATTACGAAGTAATCATATAATATGTCACAATCACCAGAAATAAACCGCTACAGTAAAGTATTCACGCAGGACCCAACCCAGCCTGCAGCACAAGCCATGCTATATGGAATTGGTCTGACCAAGGAAGATATGGACAAAGCACAGGTCGGTGTTGCCAGTATGGGATACGATGGAAATACCTGCAACATGCACCTCAATGATTTAGCAAAAATTGTTAAAGACGGGGTCTGGGATAACGGAATGGTCGGTTTAACCTTCAGCACCATCGGCGTAAGCGATGGCATGTCAAACGGAACAGATGGAATGCGTTATTCACTGGTTTCCAGAGATGTAATTGCAGACTCTATTGAAACCATTTGTGGTGGACAATATTATGATGCCGTAATTGCTTTGCCAGGTTGTGATAAAAACATGCCGGGTTCAATCATGGCAATGGGTCGCTTAAACCGCCCATCGATCATGGTATATGGTGGAAGTATCCACTCCGGAAAGTATAAAGGAAAATCATTAAATATCGTATCTGCTTTTGAAGCCCTTGGCGAGAAACTGGCAGGTACCTTAAATGAAGAAGATTATCAGGGCATCATTCGCCACACTTGTCCGGGAGCCGGTGCCTGTGGTGGAATGTATACCGCAAATACCATGGCCTCGGCAATCGAAGCATTGGGCATGAGTTTGCCATACAGCTCTTCTTATCCTGCATTGAGCGAGGAAAAAAGAAAAGAATGTTTAGATGCAGGTAAAGCCATCCGTGTTTTATTGGAAAGAAACATCCTTCCTACAGACATCATGACCGAAAAAGCATTCCACAATGCGATTGTAACAGTAATGGTGTTAGGTGGTTCTACGAATGCAGTGTTGCACTTAATTGCCATGGCGAAATCAGTAGGATTAACCTTAAAATTAGCCGATTTCCAGGCGGTGAGCGACAATACTCCGGTATTGGCAGATTTGAAACCAAGCGGACAATACCTGATGGAAGATGTTCATGAGATCGGTGGTGTTCCAGCTGTATTAAAATATCTGTTGAAAGTAGGTTTAATTCATGGCGACTGCTTAACTGTAACCGGAAAAACATTAGCTGAAAACGTAGCTGATGCTGCTGATCTGGATTTTGATGCACAGAAAGTAATCCTTCCGGTAACCAATCCGGTAAAAGCGACAGGTCACTTACAAATGTTATACGGCAATATCGCCGAAAAAGGTGCAGTAGCCAAAATCAGTGGTAAAGAAGGAGAAAGATTTGAAGGTCCGGCAAGGGTTTTTGAAGGAGAAAAATCATTGATCGCCGGAATCCAGAGTGGAAAGGTGAAAAAAGGCGATGTAGTGGTGATCAGACAGGTAGGTCCTAAAGGCGCGCCGGGAATGCCGGAAATGCTAAAACCAACTTCGGCCATCATTGGTGCAGGATTGGGAAAATCGGTTGCCTTAATTACAGACGGACGTTTCTCCGGAGGTACACATGGTTTCGTGGTAGGACACATCACTCCGGAAGCATGGGACGGTGGAAATATTGCTTTTGTACACGACAACGATACGATCATCATTGATGCGGTAAACAACACTTTACACCTGGATATTACCGAAGCCGAAATGGAAAAACGTAAAGCGGTTTGGAAACAGTTGCCACCACCCGTCAAAGGCGGCGTCCTTTATAAATACCTGAAACAGGTAAGCGATGCCAGTGAGGGCTGCGTTACCGATGCCTACACTCACTAATTAACCGAAACCCCTATACCTAAAAATAAAACAATGAACACTGCACAAGAGGAAGCAACAACCTTAACAGAGCCAAAGAAAACAGTAAATGTTTCTGGTTCTGTCGCTTTATTGGAAGGATTAATAGCTGAAGGCACGGATACCATTTTTGGTTATCCTGGTGGTGCCATCATGCCTATTTATGATGCGATATACGATTATAAAGACAAGTTAAAACATATTTTAGTACGTCATGAACAAGGCGGCACCCATGCCGGACAAGGTTATGCACGTACTTCCGGCAAAGTCGGCGTCGTATTCGCTACGAGTGGCCCGGGAGCAACCAACCTGGTAACCGGTTTGGCAGATGCACAGATCGACAGTACGCCTATGGTTTGCATCACCGGACAGGTATATGCACACCTTTTAGGAACAGATGCTTTCCAGGAAACGGATGTAATTAACATTACTACTCCGGTAACGAAATGGAATTACCAGATCACTGATGCAACGGAAATCCCGAGTGTATTGGCAAAAGCTTTTTACATCGCCCGCAGCGGCAGACCTGGCCCGGTATTGATCGACATTACCAAAAATGCACAATTGCAAATGTTTGATTATGAAGGCTATGTACCTTGCGATCATGTCCGCAGTTACCGCCCGAGACCAAACATCCGCAAAGAGTATATCGAACAAGCAGCTGCGCTGATCAATTCCGCAAAGAAACCTTTCATCCTTTTCGGACAGGGTGTTTCTTTAGGAAATGCAGAGCAGGAATTTAAAGCTTTTGTAGAAAAAACAGGCATTCCGGCGGCATGGACAATTATGGGTGCAGGTGCAATTCCTACAGATCACCCGTTAAATGTGGGTATGTTAGGCATGCATGGCAACTATGGTCCAAACGTACAAACAAATGCTTGTGATGTACTGATTGCCATAGGAATGCGCTTTGACGACCGTGTAACGGGACGTTTAGATAAATATGCGAAACAGGCAAAAGTAATCCACCTGGATATCGATCCAGCTGAGATCGATAAAAACGTAAAAGCAGAAGTTCCGGTATGGGGCGATTGTAAGCAAACCCTTCCTCTTTTGACCGCTTTAGTGGATCAGAAAGAACATAAAGAATGGTTGGCCGAGTTCAGGGCTTATGATAAAACAGAGTTGGAAACAGTGATCCATAACGAGTTAAACCCGCAAAGCGGAGAGTTAACCATGGGTGAAGTCATCAACCAGTTAAATATCCTGACCAAAGGCGAAGCAATCATCGTAACTGACGTGGGTCAGCATCAAATGGTGGCTTGTCGTTATGCGAAGTTTAACCATACGAGAAGTAACATTACGAGTGGTGGTTTAGGGACCATGGGCTTCGGCTTACCTGCAGCAATCGGTGCTAAATTTGGTGCGCCAGACCGGACCGTAGTTGCTGTAATCGGTGATGGTGGTTTCCAGATGACGCTTCAGGAATTGGGTACGATCATGCAAAGTGGAATCGATGTGAAGATCATGATTCTGAACAACAGGTTCCTGGGTATGGTTCGCCAATGGCAGCAATTGTTCCATGAGAAACGCTACTCTTTCGTAGACATTACCAGTCCTGATTTCGTCAAACTTGCCGATTCTTATTATATCGCCGGTAAAAAGGTTTCTGAACGTGAAGATCTGGTAAGCTCATTAGAAGAAATGTTAAACCATAAAGGTTCCTTCCTCTTAGAGGTTATGGTAGCCAAAGAACACAATGTATTCCCAATGGTTCCGCAAGGAAGCAGTGTAAGTGAAATCAGACTTAAATAATTAGCAGATCATGAGCAGTTCTCAAGAAATAAACGAAAAACAGGAATTTACGATCACGGTATACACGGAAAATCAAATCGGATTACTGAACCGTATTGCCATTATTTTTTCAAGAAGAAAAATCAATATAGATACTTTAAATACTTCTCCTTCGGAGATTGAGCACATCCACCGTTTCAACATCGTGATTCACGAAACTGAAGAAGTGGTGCGCAAACTGGCCCGTCAGATTGAAAAACAGGTAGAGGTATTGAAAGTATATTTCAACACCAATGAAGACATCATCTGGCAGGAAATGGCACTTTATAAAGTGCCTACCGACACGATCGCGGAGCTGGTATCGGTAGAACGTTTGTTGCGTGAAAATGGCGCAAGAGCGGTAGTGATCCGTAAAGATTACACCGTGTTTGAAACGACCGGTCACCGCGAAGAAACGGACAAGCTGATCGAAGTATTACAACCTTACGGACTGATCGAATTTGTCAGAAGTGCAAGGGTGGCGATCATCAAGGACAGTGAAGGCTTTAACCGTAAACTCAGAGAGTTTGAACGCAGAGAGCCAGGACAGGAAGTAATTGAAAACGAATTTCTTGATAAAGAGAAAAACGTATTCAGTATGTAATTTGAAGGCCGAAAGCCTTTCTGTAAATAAATATTAAACAAAAAATTAGAACCTATAAATAACCATTAAAAACGATGTCAAACTATTTTAACACACTACCTCTTAGAGAAAAATTAAACCAATTGGGTGTATGCGATTTCATGGACAGCTCTGAATTCCTGGACGGCGTAAATGCCCTGAAAGGAAAAAAGCTGGTAATCATCGGTTGCGGCGCACAAGGATTGAACCAAGGTTTAAATTTAAGAGATAGCGGTTTAGATGTTTCTTATACTTTGCGTAAAGAAGCGATTGAAGGTAAAAGAGATTCCTGGAAAAATGCGACAGAGAATAACTTTACCGTAGGTACTTATGAAGAGTTAATCCCTACAGCTGATGTATTGATTAACCTGACTCCTGATAAACAACATACTTCGGTAGTTACTGCAGTAATGCCTTTGATGAAACAAGGTGCTACATTGTCTTACTCACATGGTTTCAACATTGTGGAAGAAGGCATGCAGGTCCGTAAAGACATTACGGTAATCATGGTGGCTCCTAAATGCCCGGGTAGTGAAGTAAGAGCAGAATATGTACGTGGTTTCGGTGTACCTACTCTAATTGCGGTTCACCCTGAGAACGATCCGGAAGGAAAAGGTCTGGATCAGGCTAAAGCCTATTGCGTTGGAACAGGTGGCCACAAAGCAGGTGTTTTAAAATCATCTTTCGTGGCTGAAGTAAAATCAGATTTAATGGGCGAGCAAACGATCCTTTGCGGATTATTGCAAACAGGCTCTATCCTTTCATTTGATAAAATGATTGAAAAAGGAATTGATGCTGGTTACGCTTCTAAATTGGTTCAATATGGTGTTGAAGTGATCACTGAAGCCTTGAAACAAGGTGGTATCACGGCGATGATGGACAGATTGAGCAATGTGGCTAAGATCAAAGCATTTGAGGTTTCTGAAGAATTGAAAACGATCATGCGTCCTTTATTCCAAAAGCATCAGGATGACATCATGAGCGGTGAGTTTAGCCGTGTAATGATGGAAGATTGGGCTGCTGGTGATAAAAACCTATTGGCATGGCGTGCGGCAACTGGCGAAACTGCTTTTGAGAAAACTCCTGCCGGCAATGTTAAAATTGGCGAACAGGAATATTTTGACAACGCATTGTTAATGGTCGCTTTTGTAAGAGCAGGTGTGGAATTGGCTTTCGAAACGATGGTAGAGGCTGGAATTAAACCAGAGTCTGCTTACTACGAGTCATTACACGAAACTCCGCTAATTGCAAACACCATTGCCCGTAAAAAATTATTTGAAATGAACAGGGTGATTTCTGATACTGCAGAATATGGTTGTTACTTATTTGACCATGCTTGTAAACCACTTCTGGCAGATTTCATGACTAAAGTTGATACTGACCTGATCGGTAAAAACTTCAACGAAGGTAAAGATGGTGCTGTAGATAACAGAACATTGATCTCCGTAAATGAAGTGATCCGTTCACATCAGGTGGAAGTTGTAGGTGCTGAATTAAGAAAGGCAATGACTGCAATGAAATCTATTAAAACTGCCTAATCATAAAATTAGAAGGACTCAGGTTTTAAAGGCCTGAGTCCTTTACAAAGCAATAAAAAATGTCAAAAACATTAGTAGAAAAAATTTGGGATGCCCATGTGGTAAAGAGTGAAGTCGGATTTCCGGATATTTTATATATCGATACACACTTGATACACGAGGTGACTTCCCCTCAGGCTTTCGATGGTCTGCGCAAAAGAGGCTTGCCTGTTTTCCGTCCGCAGCAAACTGTGGCTACGGCAGATCATAATGTGCCTACCTTAAACCAGCTGCAACCCATTAAAGAAGAACTTTCCCGTTACCAGGTAGACATGTTAACCAAAAACTGTGCAGAATTTGGCATTGAGCTTTATGGTTTAGGTCATCCTTTCCAGGGAATTGTACACGTGATCGGTCCGGAACTGGGCATCACCTTACCAGGAAAAACTATGGTTTGCGGAGATAGCCATACTTCTACACATGGTGCTTTTGGTGCCATTGCATTCGGGATCGGTACTTCTCAGGTGGAGCAGGTTTTTGCCACGCAATGTTTATTGCAGCAGAAACCTAAAACCATGAAAATTGAGGTGAACGGTGAATTAGGACAAGGAGTTACTGCTAAAGACATTATTCTATACATCATCGCTAAAATATCTGCTGCCGGTGGTACAGGTTATTTTATTGAATATGCAGGTTCTACCATTGAGGCTTTAAGTATGGAAGCCAGAATGACGATCTGTAATATGAGCATTGAAATGGGTGCCAGAGGTGGTTTAATTGCCCCTGATCAAACCACTTTCGATTACATTAAAGGCAGAGAATTTGCACCTGCAGGTGAAGAGTGGGACAAATCACTGGCCTACTGGAAAACATTATACAGCGATGCTGACGCTCAATTTGACAGCGTTTTAACCTTTGATGCAACAGACATCAGCCCAATGATCACTTACGGAACAAATCCTGGAATGGGAATGGGCATCGCAGAACATATTCCTTCTACGGCAAGTCAGGTTTCTTCGGAGCAGGCATCTTTCCAGAAAGCATTGGATTATATGGGCATCGAACAGGATACAGAATTGGTAGGCAAACCTATTGATTATGTATTTATCGGGAGCTGTACCAATTCCAGAATGGAAGATTTACGCGAAGTGGCGGAATTTGTAAAAGGTCGTCAGAAGGCAGAAAACGTAACCGTTTGGATCGTACCTGGTTCCAAGCAAATTGAACAGCAAGCAATTGCTGAAGGATTGGATAAAATCTTTGAAGCCGCAGGATTCCAGTTGCGTGAGCCTGGATGCAGTGCTTGTTTAGGTATGAATGAAGATAAGATCCCTGCAGGAAAATACTGTGTATCTACTTCCAACAGAAACTTTGAAGGAAGACAAGGTCCAGATTCCCGCACATTTTTAGCCAGTCCACTTACCGCAGCAGCTGCTGCCATTACCGGAAGGGTTACGGATGTAAGAACTTTATTGAACGAATCTGCACACGCTTAAATAGAACGACCATGAGAAAATTCGAAAAACTAACCTCGGCAATTGTGCCTTTAAATATAGAGAATATAGATACCGACCAGATCATTCCGGCCAGGTTTCTAAAGGCAACAACGCGCGAAGGTTTCGGTGAAAACTTATTCCGCGATTGGCGTTACAATGGTGACAATACCCTAAAAACAGATTTCGTGTTAAACAATCCGGCTTTTAAGGGCAGGATTTTAGTAGCAGGAAAGAACTTTGGTTGCGGTAGTAGTCGCGAGCACGCAGCTTGGGCCATTCAGGATGCAGGTTTTGATGTCGTAATCAGCAGTTTCTTTGCCGACATCTTTAAAGGAAATGCATTGAATAATGGTTTATTGCCAATTCAAGTGAGCGACGAGTTCTTAGCCGAGATCTTCAGCACGGTAGGTCAGGATAATACTGCCCCCCTTGATGTTGATTTAGAAGCACAAACAGTAACGAATGTGGTCACCGGATCTAAAACTGATTTCGAGATCAACCCTTATAAAAAATCTTGCTTAATCAATGGTTATGATGACATCGATTTCATCTTAAACCAAAAGCAATTGGTCGTAGAATTTGAACAAAACAGATAATGTCACAACCCGTCGTCCATATCGCCCACTTTAATCTAAAGTATCACCAACAACCGGTGTTACAGGATTTGAGCTGGGTAATAAACCGCAATGACAACTGGTTATTGTGTGGATCGAGTGGAACCGGAAAAACATCATTGGCCAAAGCCATTGCGGGCTTAATTCCTGTTCCTAACGGAGAGGTCAACATCAGCTTCAATCCGGAAAGCACCTTACCAGCTTTGGTACATTATGTGGCCAACTGGTATCAGTTTAAAGACCTTGAAGGTGCTTCAAACTTCTATTATCAGCAACGCTATAACAGTTCAGTTACGGTAACGACAGCTACAGTAATCGCTGAATTGGAAATTTATGGCAAGGAACACGGGCTTCAATTTGAAGAAATTGAGCACATTTTAGAAGCCCTAGACTTTAGTGCTTTAAAAAATGCTCCGTTGATCCAGTTATCCAGCGGAGAACATAAAAAATTACAATTGGTAAAAGCCTTATGGTTAAAACCTCAATTGTTAATTCTGGACCAACCTTATAACGGCCTGGATACCCTTTCCCGCAAAAATTTAAATATTTTACTGGAAGAAATTGCTGCAGCCGGAACACAGTTGATCTTAATTAGCAATGAAACAGAACTTCCTGCGGTGATCAATCGCGTTGCAGAGATCCGGGAAGGCGCGTTAACGGAGATTTCCTTTGAAGATCGTGCTTTGGATGTCGTAGAAGAAATCAGCAAGCCTGTTCCTTCGTTTTTAAACAATGTCGCGGTTTCCTCCACTGCTGATCACATCATCAAAATGATCGATGTTAACATCAGTTATAGCGGGAAACAGGTATTGAAAAACATCAACTGGGAAGTAAACTCAGGAGAGAAATGGCTTTTGCAAGGTTATAATGGCTCCGGAAAATCAACTTTATTGAGTTTAATTGCCGGCGATCATCCACAAGCCTACTCCAATAACTTTTACCTGTTCGGCAATAAAAGAGGAACAGGTGAAAGCATTTGGGAGATCAAAGAGCGCATTGGCTTAATATCCCCTGAATTACACTGGTATTTTGATGCTTCTGCGACAGTATGGCAAAGTATTGCCTCCGGATTTTACGACAGCTCGGGCTTGTTCTGCAATCCGGGTGCAACCAAACATAAACAAGTAGAGGAACTGATCAGTTATTTCGGATTAACGGAATATAAAAACAGGTTAATGAACGAGCTTCCTCTGGGCAAGCAACGATTGACCTTACTGGCCCGGACCATTATCAAAAATCCGGAGATCCTGATACTTGATGAACCTTGTCAGGGATTGGATCAACAACAAACACAACATTTTAACAAGCTGGTGGATGAACTGTGCAAAAATGGAACAACCTTAATCTATGTTGGCCATTTTGAATCACAACTACCAAGTTGTTTAGAGAAAAGAATTTTATTAGAAAACGGAGCAGTAAAATCCGTAGAACCGATGTTACAAACTATCTAGAACGATGAAGAAAAATATATTAGTTATTCCCGGCGACGGAATCGGACCTGAAGTGACCACTTGGGGTAAAGCAGTATTGGAACAAATTGCCAAAGGTTTCGGACATGATTTCAGTTATGACGAGGCACTGATGGGCCATGCAGCAATTGAAGCAACAGGCAATCCACTACCCGATGAAACGCTGGAAAAAGCTAAAAAAAGTGATGCCATTCTTTTTGGGGCGGTAGGTCATGCGAAGTATGACAACGACCCCTCTTTAAAAGTACGCCCTGAGCAGGGATTGCTTAAAATCCGCAAGGAATTAGGTTTATATGCCAACCTGCGCCCTATTTTATTGTTTGACGAATTATTGAATGCTTCCAGCATTAAACCCAGTATATTAAAAGGCACAGACATCCTGTTTTTCAGGGAGCTGACAGGTGATGTTTATTTCGGAGAGAAAACCCGCTCTGATGACAACAATACCGCTTCTGATTTGATGATCTACCATCGTTATGAGGTAGAAAGAATTGCCCGTAAAGCATTTGAAGCCGCAATGCAACGTAGAAAAAGATTGTGTTCTGTAGATAAAGCAAACGTATTGGAAAGCTCCAGATTATGGAGAGAAACCGTACAACAGATCGCAAAGGAATATCCGGAAGTACAAACCGACCATATGTTCATTGACAATGCAGCAATGCAGCTGATCAAAGATCCTAAACAGTTTGACGTCGTACTAACCGCCAACCTTTTTGGTGATATCCTTACGGATGAAGCTTCGCAGATTGCAGGTTCCATGGGTATGCTCGCTTCTGCTTCTGTAGGCGAAAGCACTGGATTTTTTGAACCGATCCATGGTTCTGCGCATGACATCACCGGAAAGAACCTGGCCAACCCGCTTGCTTCGATCCTGTCGGTATCCCTGATGCTGGAAATCGGCTTCGGACTAAAAGATGAAGCAAAAGTGATCATTGATGCGGTAGATCAGGTACTGAAAGAAGGTTTCAGAACAAATGACATTGCAGACGATACGACCAACCCTTACAAAGTTCTTGGAACCAAAGAAATGGGACAATTGGTCTTGAAATATATTACACAGAAAACTAATCCCTAAACTCCAAGAATTATGTTACACGATCCTAATAGAGTCTATGTGTTTGACACCACCTTACGTGATGGTGAGCAAGTACCGGGTTGCCAGTTGGCAACTCCTGAAAAAATTGAAATTGCAAAAGCACTGGAAGCACTTGGAGTGGATGTAATTGAAGCTGGCTTCCCTATTTCCAGCCCTGGTGATTTTCAAAGTGTAGTAGAACTGTCTAAAGCAGTACGCGAACCGATTATCTGTGCCTTAACCCGCGCCAACAGAAAAGATATCGATTCTGCTGTTGCGGCTTTACAATATGCGAAAAGACCGAGAATCCATACTGGAATTGGTTCTTCAGACATGCACATCAAATATAAATTCAACAGCACCAGAGAAGACATCCTTCAAAGAGCAGTTGAAGCGGTAAAATATGCGAAAAAGTTTGTAGAGGATATTGAGTTTTTTGCAGAAGATGCAGGTCGCGCAGACAATGTATTCTTAGCGCAAATGATCGAAGCAGTAATTGCTGCCGGAGCTACAGTAGTAAACATTCCTGATACGAATGGTTATTGCCTTCCGGATCAGTATGGTTCGAAGATCCTTTATTTAAAAGAAAACGTTAAAAATATAGACCAGGCAATTATCTCTGTACACTGTCACAATGATTTAGGCCTGGCGACGGCTAATAGCCTTGCAGGATTGATCAACGGTGCCCGTCAGGTGGAATGTACCATCAACGGAATTGGAGAGCGTGCAGGGAACACAGCGCTGGAAGAAGTAACCATGGTTTTAAAAACACACCATGCACTGAACTTAAAAACAAACATCAACAGCAAGCATTTCACAGAGATCAGCTCGATGGTGAGCCGCATGATGCACATGCCGGTACAACCGAACAAAGCGATTATCGGTCAGAATGCATTTGCACACAGCTCTGGTATTCATCAGGATGGATTTTTGAAACATAGAGAAAACTATGAGATCATCAATCCGGAAGATGTAGGCTTAAATTCAGCAGACATCATTTTAACTGCACGTAGCGGTCGTCATGCCTTAAAGCATCACTTAGAGCGCTTGGGTTATGAGATTGACAGGTTGAACCTGGATCAGGTCTATGAACGCTTCCTGATCATGGCAGATGAGAAGAAAACGATCGGTGATGATGATATTCTTTATCTAATGAGTGATACGGAAGAAGGCGCAGTAAAAAACGGATACAAACTGAACTTGTTACAAGTGCTTTGTGGTGATCCGTTGAGCCCTACGGCCAGCATCAGACTGGAATATGATGGTGTGGAGAAAGAAGCAATGGCCACCGGAAACGGACCTGTAAATGCGACGATCAAAGCGATTCAGACGATTGTCGGAAAGGACATCACACTGAAGGAATTTACCATCCAGGCCATGCATGGCGGAAGTGATGATGTGAGTAAAGTAAACATGAAGGTTTCCTATGAAGGAAAATCTTATGTAGGCTATGGTTTTAGTACAGATATCGTAAAGGCTTCGGCCAATGCCTATCTGGATGCAATGAATAAATTTATATAAGATGAGTGTAGAAAAAGAAGTTGTACTGGATTTTCTGGCGGCAGCAGAACGATTGAAAGGTACGGTAAAACGTACCCCTTTGGAATATAATGCAGGACTTTCTAAAACATACCAGGCGAATATTTACCTGAAAAGAGAAGATTTGCAATTGGTACGCTCCTATAAACTAAGAGGTGCTTACAACATGATCAGCACACTGGAGCCGGAACAAATGGCACAGGGTGTGGTCTGTGCAAGTGCAGGAAATCATGCGCAGGGTGTAGCACATTCCTGTAAAAAACTGAACATCAAAGGGGTTATTTTTATGCCGGAAATTACCCCGAGGCAAAAGGTGAAACAAACAGAAATGTTTGGTGGTGACCATATAGAAATCATCCTTGTAGGTGATACTTTTGACGATTGCTTAAAAGAAGCATTAGAATATACCGCAGCCAATGGTATGACTTTTATCCCTCCTTTCGATAATACAAAGGTGATTGAAGGTCAGGGAACGGTGGGTGTGGAAATCTTTGAAGACCTTCCTGAACTCGACATCGTGATCATGCCTATCGGTGGTGGCGGACTTGCTTCGGGTGTAGGCAGCTATCTGAGAAACCTGAAACCTGGAATTCAACTGATCGGTGTGGAACCTGAAGGTGCGCCTTCTATGAAACATGCGTTAAATACTGGTGCTCCCGTTCTACTGGGCGACATTGATCGTTTTGTAGATGGTGCGGCAGTAAAACGAGTAGGAAATCTCACTTTTGAGTATTGCAAGGAACTGTTGAATCAAATGTTGCTGATCCCGGAGGGAAAAATCTGTACGACGATCTTGAAGTTATATAATGAGGATGCCATTGTGGTAGAACCCGCAGGTGCACTTGCTGTAGCTTCCTTAGATCAGATCAAAACTCAGATCATAGGTAAAACAGTGGTATGTATCGTAAGTGGCGGTAACAATGACATTGAAAGAATGCAGGAGATCAAAGAGAAATCATTACTCTTTGAAGGATTAAAGCATTATTTCATCGTTCGCTTTCCACAGAGACCAGGAGCATTGAAGCTATTTGTAAATAATGTGTTGGGTCCTCATGACGACATCACCCGTTTTGAGTTTATCAAAAAAACCAATCGGGAAAATGGTCCTGCATTGGTAGGCATCGAATTGGCAAAACCAACAGATTACGATGCGCTATTGCAAAGAATGAAGGAGTTTAAATTTGAGATTATTGAATTGAATAACGATCAGACACTTTTCGAATATCTGGTATAACAACAATAGATAGGATCACCCGGCCCGGCTCAATAGAATTGAACCGGGCTTTTTTGTGATCTATTATTTTGATTAGAAAGAATAACCTAAGCCAACAGAAAGTACTCTGTTTTTAGCTTTCCCTTCACCACCAGCATTTATAATATTGCTTAAACCAAGGCCATATCCTGCGTGGATATTAAAGCCATTAGTTAACTGATAACCTGTTAGCAGATTAATACCGAAGTCACCACGTTTGAATGCTTTGTCATCTCCATATTCAATATCTTCCTTCACTTCAACTGAACTAGAGCCCTCTGTTGCTTTAACTTTAACCTTTCCGGCTATACCAATTGCATAGTAAGGACCAGCTCCAACAAAGAACTTACCACTTCCTGCTTCAAAATTAGCGACAATATTTACCGGGATTTCCAGATAAAATGGGTTTAGGGTTGCTTCTGCTTTACCTGAACCACCCTCGCCGAACTCAGAAAAATCTCCCGAATCTTTCGTGCCTTTTCCAATGTACGAAAGACCAGGCTGCACAGAGAACATTTCACTTACCGGTATATCTACAACACCGCCAACATAGAATGAAGTATTTAATTTGCCCGTTTCGTTAACTCCGGAACCAGAGAACGACATATTTGAGAATGTTGCACCGGCTTTAACCCCAAATTTAATAGGGCTTGTTTGTGCCGAAGCAGTTAGACCCAAACCTGTTAGGACCGTTAATGATAGTAATAATTTTTTCACGCTTTTAAAAGTTTAATCGTTAATATTTTTATTAATTAACGATAAGACGTACAAAAGAAACAATAGTTACAATCTATTTGCATTTAGAAGTAAAATCAGGAAGTAGCCAATTACATTCATTAAAAATAGGCAATATTTATCCTTAATTGTGCTTCAACAAGGTAAAACTATAACAACAATAGATATCATCACGCAGCCCGGCTCAACAGAATTGAACCGGGCTTTTTAAGGTGCTATTTATTGATATTGCACATAAGACCTTCCGTACAAACTAAATAGATCAAAAATTACCTGAGGATGTGATGCAAGCCCGCTACCAGGTAATATATATGCCGAAATGTTTACATTTTCCATAGATACTCCTCTCCAATAGACGTCTACTGATTCTGAGTGTCCTGAATCTACAGCAAAGTTCAATAGCTGGCTCCCAGAAGCTCCAGCAATGGAAAGCGCCGCACTAGGATTTCCAGCAATACCTTTCGTAACACACATGACCCTATCAAAACGCTCAACATTATCAAGACCTTGAAAGAAATTCGGGTTTAATTCAACCAAATTTGTTTTCAGAACACTGGGTACAGGATCATCTCCGCGAGTTCCTCGAGGAGGATTTGCAGAGTCTGTAAAACCATCAAAAGTATTTGCTAGATTATTATATTCAATTCGTAAAAGCGGAGATAAACCATACCGACCAGGTGTAGTTGATCTAGACAAGCTAAGTGCCATTCTAACACCTCTCCAGGTACCAAAAATATTTAAATGTTCTGCTTGCCCCTCCAATGCAGCAAAACTTTCATAACCTAATGCATCTGTATGTAAATTGTAAGCCTTATTCCTAAAAAGGACGCGTCCTCTCTCTTTATTAATGATATTCCATTGTCCCATTACTGGAGTAAAACTATTTCTTGTTGGAGCAGTAAGGCTAAGATTTTCTGTGGAAACCAAATTTGATTTGCTTAACTGTTCAGCTTTTTCAAATGAAGTTCCCTTATAGGTGGTCACTCCACTTTCTTTGAAATGTAAATAATCCTTACCAACTTTAACGAAACCATTTTTATTTGTTAGTATAGCTTCACTAATACCGGAATTGTTTATTCTATAACTGTTCTCCGTAAATAGAAGACTCTCGTTATATTTTAGCTTAAGGCTCGAGAATCCTTTGAAATAATTTTCTTTCGATCCCTTTTCAAGCTCGTTAAGTTCTTCATTAAAGTGCTCATATGCAGTTTGCATAGATGTAAAATTCAGAGACTTTTCCCACTGTTCCCGCTGACTTTTATTCATACTGCTAACAACTTTGAAATAATCGACAAAGGTTGAATAGTCCTTGAATGCTAAGTGATCACCTTCCAGCTCAACATCTCGTTTAATTTCATCTTTGACTGAGGAATCTTGCTTTTTACAAGAGGAGGCCGCTATTGCAAATACAATAAGGAATAGGTAAAAATTGTTTTTCATAGTAATTTTTCTTAAAAAGATGTGATAGAATATTCAATTAAATTTTAGATTATATTATTTAATAATTTTGATCAAAAGTACATTTTACATCCTTAAAAACGATATTTAAGAAATAAAATTCATTAAATTGATTTAAGACCTCTATTATAGGTCAAAAAAACTCCCTAACATTCGCAATCAGGAACCTGCTTATTCAATTGAGAAATAGATGATTACTACGCTGATACTTCAATAAAACTAAATTCATAAAGTATTTGATATCCCGACAGAAAGTTTTTTCTAATTTTATCCTTCATTAGCGCTTTAACTATCAAAAGCATTAAAAAATTACATGGAACAACAGCAACTGATCAATGAGGAGATACTCTTGGAGAAATTTCCAGGTAAGGGAGGCTGGACTTTTGCGCGTCTTCCAGGTATCTCAAAAGATAAACACAGACCTTTCGGAACAAGAAAAGTAAGGGGTTTTATTGACAGCTACGAAGTAAAAGACACTGCGTTGATGCCAATGAAAGAAATGTTGTTTATTACTGTAAGGGCAGAAATACGTAAGCAGATCGGAAAACAGGCAGGTGATTATGTTCGGATTGTATTATACGACGATAGCGAACCGGTTTCCGAAATCATTCCTGAAGATTTTATTGAATGTTTGAAGGATGAGCCAGCAGCCTGGGCTTCGTTTCAGAAATTGAGCAAGGCGAAACAGCAAGAGTGTTTTCAGTGGCTGATGGAATCGCCGGTTGTTCAAACGAGGATTCAGCGCATGGCTGACGCTATTACGAATTTAGCATCCGGATTACCCTTTCATACGACAAAAAGATAATTTTCAAAAACTTAAAAAACGCATCTTTTTTTTATCGTAGGAATATGCCAGTTAAGTAAAAAAGCGGAATATCTTATCAAAAGACCGTCAACGATACGATAAAGATATTGGTGTATCAAGAGAAAGAATTTAAGAATATATTCGATTAAAAAATACTGGTTGAAAAAGACACCCGCCTAATAGTATTTAGACTCCCCAAAAGATTCCATAAAACATTCCGAAATAATAGAAATTACGATTCACACCATTCAAAGACTTATACACTCTATTCTCAAATTTCTTTTTATTTTTCTCTTCTGAGGCATAAAATCAACCTAATAACGAACAATGTGAACCTTATTAATTGTTCAGTAGCCATTGATAACGGTTCAGAAGTCACGAATGGATTAAGCAAAATTAATAAAAAAACAAAAAAAATACATTAAACAACAATTAAATGTATTTTTACAAACACACAATTACAATTAAGCTTATGAATAAAACACTTAAAAACACATTTCTTTTCATTTTTTTATGCAGTTCATTGACCTTTGGTTGCAAAAAAACTGAAAAATTAGTTCCAGTAGAGATAGAAAAAACTACACAAATTTCAATTGACATCCTGAAAGCTTATTTTGCTGATATGGTCAACATTAAACCTAGTGACATCCAATACAATGAAAAAACTGAACAATTTTCAATTGGGGACTACGATCAGATTGATCGAAAAGGATTAACAGAATCTTATTTACGTTCAAAAAATATAAGTAAGAAATGACACACTTAAAATACCATACACTGATTTTGTTTCTACTTCTTGCCTGGACTCAATCAAAAGCTCAAACTGTATTTTATGGTAAGATAGATAAGTTTGAAATTTTGTCAGAATACCTGACTAATGGACAAATAAAACTAAGCAATGATGCTTATACTGACATAAAGTATAAAGTTGGATTTGTTAGAGAATTTAAAACAATGGCCCCTCCAACCTGGATGCCTTTTGATGTAACTGTAAGATTATCTACCACAACCGACAAAGGAGATATCATCTTATTTGAATCTCCTCACAACATTGCTATTGCAAACTTTAAACAGAACAATGTTTTTCTTGATACAGTGTTAACATGCAGAATTGACAATTCTAAAGTAAGCAGAAGTAGATCTATCATCCTATCCTATATAAGAAATAAACAGAGTTTCCCCAATATGAGTTTTGACGGGAGAAGTTACCTAATTGAACAAGTTTCAACCCCTGATCCAAACCCTAAACCAGATCTAGAACCTATAGTCAAGGCTGATTCTGTTCTTTTTTATAGTGTGCAAACTAAAAAAGGGGGATACTCTTTAACATCATCCCCTTCAGATAAGGAAAGATATAACTCAGAATTTTATGCTTACAACCAACGTGTAAAAGATTCAAGAGCTATATATAGTTATAGTGAACTTGGGGATCAGGGATACGCTTATTTCGATACTGATAGAGTGAACAATTTACGTCGAGAGATTTTTCAAAAAGCATTCTATGCCTTCGGTCATCAAGTCAAAGGTACAGTCCCGATCTATAAGCATTATGATATGTCTCCGTCAAGTCGAAGAGTTGTAAAATATTCTCCAAGAAATGAAGTAAAAGGTCTCCAAAATCTAGGAATTGCTTTCTACGCCTATCCCTTACCTGCTCCTATACCTCCAGAACGTCATGGAGGTGCCCAAGCAAAACAATTTTTTGTTGACCCGAGTCAATGGTTGAAGAATCCTGACGGAAAAAGTTATTCTTTCTCAATTCCTAATATTTTCCCTGATGTAGTAGATGCTTATATTCGGTCGATTCAAATTATTGGTCAGACTATAGCCATCGGAGGCGGCCGTTCAAGGACTGAAACGGTCAATATTCCAGCTTCATTTAAAAACAATAATTTCGATTACGAATTTACTCAAGGAAACTTGATTATTAAGTCAAACAATATTGAGAATACAGCTCCATTGGAAAAAATAGAGTTTTTTCTGGTGGTCTTAGATAGGAGCAAAGACTAAATTGAAGATATAAACTTTATAATTAAGGACTTTATTTCTCTTACTTCACATTAAATCCTCCAAAAATTTCCGCCATTAGTAGCAGCAGAAATTCTTTGGAGGATTTTCAAAACAACCAACAGACCGAGTATTTTTTACTCCATTTCAGTTGGATATTCCGTGGTATAGTATACCATAATTCCGATACAAAGCACTCCAGTATTCCGAAAAAATATTACAAAATATCAAACACCTCCACAGAATCATAATATTATTCCGTATATCATTTTAATTACAGTATAAGTAAAAGCAAAATTGTAATTTTATGGCAACAGATTTGCTATACGAACATCAAACACACAAATCATATGAAAAGACTCTTATTATTACTCATCAGCACAGCTACACTTGGTTTAGCTTCGTGCAAAAAAGACACGGTTGTCCAGGAGACATCTAATAGAACAATTATTCTTACGATTCAACCCAGTCAATGGAAACCAACAACGGATAATTCTACCTACAACGCGGAGATTTCTATTCCTGAAATCGATCAGCTTAATGTGGATATTGAAGGGATTTTAGTTTACAGTGATCATCCAGTCAATGTTGATAGCTACATACAGCTGCCTTACACTTTTGAAGGAACAAGCTACAGTTATGAGCAATTTAAAGGTGGACTTTCTTTCGATATTCAAAGAGCCAATTTTGCTACTGAAAATCCCAAGAAACCAACTGTGCCAATCCGTTTTAAAGTCGTTCTGATTCCATCAAGAGATGTAACCTAAGTTATAAAAGCTTACTATAGTTTTAAAAAACGACCAATGTTCGCTTGAACATGGTCGTTTTTTTTATGCTCTCCTCTATTCAACTGTATCGCCCTGATCGTTACTCCATTTCTTTCCAGCAACAGTTCCTCATAAAAACCTTTATAATAAACATCCTTCACCTCAAAACGTCTGCTGTTCCAGGAATTGGTTAACTCTACCCATTCCGGATAAAATACGGCGTTGCCTTCCTTGATTTCAAGACCGAGTTTTTTGGCTTCATCCGTATTCAGTACAACGGCATTTCCCAACATCCGGGCAGTATAAATATGATTTGGATGATTATAAATCTCCGCAGGTTTTCCGCGCTGCATCAGATGTCCATCCTTTAGGATCAACAATTCATCGGCTAAGAATAACCCGTCAGCAGGATCATGAGAAACCATAATCACTGTTACTCCGGTCTCCGCAGCAATTCGTTTAATATCTGCCCTCAATTGATTTTTCAATAAGGCGTCCACCTGGCTAAAAGGCTCATCAAGTAACAGTACAGAAGTATTCGTTACCAATGCTTTTGCGATGGCTACCCTTTGTTGTTCTCCCCCACTCAGTTGCGTAATCTTTTTATCTTTCAGGTGATCAATATGCAGATGAAGCATCATTTCCATGGTTTTTTCATGTTTATAATGCACATCTGTATTGGCCATCATGGAAGCGATATTGTCATATACTTTCGCATAAATGTTCAGGGAGAAATCCTGAGTCACCATTTTCATCTCCTTATGACCAGGAATCAATTGTTCATTTGGGCCGAGGATGCGTTCTCCTTTAAAAGTGACTTCTCCTTCATCAACACTCAGTAATCCATAGATACATTTCAGCAGGGTCGATTTCCCACTTCCACTTTCGCCGATAATGGCAATGATCTCTCCTTTGTTAATATCAAAGCTGATATCCTGTACTCCTGAAGCTTGCTCCTGCTGGTATTGTTTGCTGATGTTTTTAACGCTGATGATTTGTTCCTTCACCCTGTAAAGATAAAGTATTTACAACCGTCATGAAAAGAGCAGGAGCCGGTTTTTCTTGTTTCTATGTAAAAAGCCGCCTCATCAACTAATGACGAGACGGCTTCCGATTATATTTGTGTGCGTGTGTTTCTTTTTTACAATCCTAAGGTGACACCGAAGGACATATTTCTCAGCCCTTTTTGAGCAGTAGTGGTAAACATATCATTGAAATAATATTTAGTAAAGAGCCCAATTGCGCCATAACCTATACGAACGGTTCCACCATAACGGAAAGGCTCAAAATTATAGTCGTCTTTAATCTTCTCTTTTCCTCTCTCTTTGCTGATCTGTTTTACTTTTCCATTTAACAGGAAGGCTACTTCAGGGCCAATTACAAAGTAAAAGCGTTTTCCGTTGGAGTTTTCTTTGGTACGGAATTCAAAATTCAATGGAATATGCACATAACTGCTCGATAACCTGTTTTTGGAGAAGTTGATCTCTTCTTCAGTGTAAGCCATTGTCGGGCTGTTTTTAAGCAAGGTGATGTTCTTTTTCAGGCGGATCATTGTCCAGTCAAAACCTCCAGCCACATAGATCTTAAAATTAGGATTAAAGCGGTAACCAAACTGAAGGACATCAAAGGAGAAAGTACTTGATTTCCCACCCGTATAATCCAGGAATTCGTTGTCTTTCGATAAAGAAAAACTGCCATTATCTACCAGTCTGGTGAATCCCCAGTCTAATCTGGTAAAGGTGATCCCTCCGATAAAACGACCTTCTGCAGCCTTGGCTTTTTTAACGCTGTCACTCTGCACCTTACCAATAGAAATGCTGGTTTCACCACCTACAGAGATGGTTACTCTACGTTTTGTCCGGGTACTATCCTGTTGTGCAAATGCGCTTTGAGCCATAACACCGGCAAGTCCGCTTACCAAAAGTGTTGTCAGTAATAATCTTTTCATATAATTGGTTTGATCTGTGTATCCTTATCTTATTTGTTCTTTCTTGAATTGAATTTCAAAATGCCAATGTTGACTGCTATTAAAGAAGAATTGTCGTCATCATCCGTCTTGAATTGTATAATTTTCTTTTCTCTTTTATCTAATTTATCCACCACAAAGTTGATCACATCTCCCACATTCCTGATGCCTTTTCGTTCCCGGACTTCCGTCTCTGCGATTTGATTGCTCTGTTCAGGTACCACTGGCGGATCTATTTTTGCGATCATGATCTCCTTTTCTAAAGTAACCATTTCTTCTTTCTGCTCAGGAACAACATCTATCACTTTAACCTGTTGACGCTTAACCTCCAGATTTGGTTGCACCGCCACCTGACTATTTTTACGAACCAGGTTCTCCAGTTTTACTTTCGGTGCCAATATCAATGGTGTACTTTCAGGCTCAACAACCGGTTCTTCAGCCACGGTATTCAGCCTAGATGGCACTACTGGAACCTTTTCTATCTGAGCAGTCGTTTCAGCAGCATTTCCCTGTAATTTTAAAGACTCCGTTTTCTGAGAAAGCAAACCAATGGTTGTCGCAATGACCACTACTGCCGCTGCTGCCCAGTAAACAGGAAATTTCCTTTTTTTCTTCGGTGTCAGTTCGCTTTCAATATTGCTCCATAAGTTGGAAGAAGGCTGAATCTCGGCCTCCTCAAACCTGTCTTTAAACAACTGATCAAAATCTTTATCCTGCATAGCTTGCATAATCTATACCCTCCATTTTTATAATCTCTTCTTTTAAGATCGCCCTTGCTCTCGACAATTGCGATTTACTTGCTCCTTCAGAGATGCCCAGTGTCGCGGCAATTTCCTTATGAGAATATCCTTCGATGGCGTACATATTGAATACCATTCTATATCCATCTGAAAGTTTTTGTATCACTTTCAATAAATCCTGCATCCCCAACCTGCTAAAGTCAAATCCGGTAGAAGGCTGTTCATAAGCATCTTCAATCGGAACCACATTTAAGGTCCTCAGGTTCTTACGGTAACTTTCAATCGCGGTGTTGACCATTACTCTTCTCATCCAGCCTTCAAAAGAACCATCTCCTCTATATTCTGCCACCTTTTGAAAGATCTTAATATAACCCAGCTGTAATACGTCTTCCGCTTCCATTCTGTCTTTAGCATAGCGCATACAAACCGCCAGCATTTTCGACGCGGTTTGCTGATAAAGCGCTTCCTGCATCTTTCGCTTACCGGCTTTACAGCCTTCCATGAGTTCCTCTATCTTATACTGCGTCAAAATCATTGTCTGTTTGGTATATAGAAGATGTGCATCACAACAGAAAGGTTGCATGCAAAAGAAAATAAAATGAAAAAAGATAAGAGAGGGCTTAGCAGTCGTGCTTTTTCCTGTAGTGTTTGTACCATTTTACAGCAAGCATAATGACCACAGCAAATATAATCAGACCTACAAGTCCATAAACCCAATTTACGGCACTTTTTAGGACCACTGTAAAGACAATAGCCACCAGGAGGATAGTGGCAACTTCATTCCATAAACGTAGCTTAAAAGAGCTCGTTTTGCATTTACCCAGCTTCAGCTGATACATGATGTTCTGACAAAGGAAATGATAGATGAGTAGTAATGCAACAAAGCCCAGTTTTACATGAAACCAGGAGGTTTGCAACAAAACAGGATTCAGATAAACCATGCTTACACCTGCAATAACCGTAAGCGTCATCGCCGGAGTGGTAATGATGTGCCAAAGTTTGGCTTCTATGCGTTCATATTCCCTTTGCAGGATATTCCGCTCTATTTCTGGTTTATCCTCTGCCTCTACATGATAGATAAACAAGCGAACACTATAAAACAATCCCGCCATCCAGCTTACCATAAAGATGATATGAACAGAGAGTATGTAACGATAGTATTCCATTGATTATTCTATTTATTTTAGCAATAAAAGAGGCTATTTAGCATTAAACAGCCTCTTTATTATATTTTAGTATCTGAATTCTTTAACCACTTCAATCGCGTATTTTACGTTATCAAATGGGATATCCGGCATGATGCCATGACCAAGGTTAAAGATAAATCCATTCTCTCCACGCATACGCTCAAACAATTGAAGGATATGTTTTTTGATCACTGGCTTATCCGCATATAAAATATGTGGATCCAGGTTACCCTGAACCGCAATACCTGCAGGAAGTGCTTGTTTAATGTTTAAAAGATCCGCATTCCAGTCTACCGAGATCACATCCGGGTTGGCCTGAGCCATGATCGGTGCGAATACTGAACTTCCTTTACAGAAGGAAATGACAGGAACGTCTTTTCTGTTTAGGTTGGCAATGATTTCCTGGATATAACGGTGAGAAAACTCCTGATAATCGTTCCATGATAAAGCCAGTGCCCAGCTGTCAAAAATCTGGATGGCATTTACGCCTGCAGCAATCTGAAGGTTCAGGTAATCTGCAGTAACTTTCGCAATTTTCGCCAATAAGCGATGCGCCAGTTCCGGATGATTGTGCATCAACAGTTTCGTCAGCTTGAAATCTTTCGAAGAACCACCTTCAACCAGGTAGCTCATTACGGTGAATGGCGCACCGGCAAAACCGATCAAAGGAATGCTGCCATTTAAACGTTGCTGAATCACTTTAATCGCATCAGCTACATATTCTAACTTGTCCAGTACATCTACATTCAGGTTATCAATATCCTGAGCATTGCGTACAGGATTGGCGAATTTAGGACCAACACCCTGAGTAAAACTCAAATCTCCGCCCATTGCCTCACCTGTGACTAATATATCACAGAAAAGAATAGCAGCATCAATACCCAACAAATCAACAGGTAACATCGTTACATCAGCAGCAATTTCAGGCGTTTTGCACATCTCCAGGAAAGAGTATTTGTTTTTGATTTCCCAGTACTCAGGCATAAAACGACCTGCCTGACGCATCATCCATACCGGTGGACGTTCTGTTTGCTTTGAAAGTGCGGCATCTAAAAATAACGTATTCATGTGTAATTTGTTTGTTTATAAGCGGTTTGCTTCTTGCTCTATTTTATTAATTATCTCTTGCGCCTTTGGGGTTACTGCCAGCTCTTTTGCCTTTTCGATATATGCTTTTGTCCTCACTGCATCTTTTTTTCTGAGTGCCAGATTGGCCAGATGGATCAATACAAAAGCCTTATCATTTTTCCCTCCAAGAGGAAAGCGGCTGGCAATTTGAAAATGATGTTCAGCCACATCATATTCTTCTCTTTTCAATGCGATATTGCCACGCATAAATTCATAATACCCTCTCCTGTTCCGGGCTAACCGGTCGGGATTAGGTACTTCTGCCAATATCTTTTCTGTTTTTTCGTAATCTCCATTCTTAAAATGTTTGGAGGCCAGTAAAATGGAGCTGTGTTTGAAATGACTCCAGATCACAAAGGCAAAGAAAAAACCGGCCAAAACAGCCAGTTGAATTTGATCGTAAAAAAGGCATACTCCTGCCGCAATCACGAAGAGTGCCATCAGGGCATACCTGCCTTTTGCGTTATACATTAATGAATATCCGTGAATTTATAACCTACACCTCTGATGGAATGGAAATACACCGGGTTTTTCTGATCTGGTTCGAAATACTTACGGAAAGTCAGGATAAAGTTATCAATCGTACGGGTAGATGGATAAACATCATAGTTCCATACCGTTTCCAGTATCTGCTCACGTGATACTGCTTCGTTCTTACGTTCGATTAGCAATTTCAACAACATTGTCTCTTTCTTCGTTAGGGGAACAATTACTCCATCGTCCTGTTTCAATTCAAAAGAGTTGAAATAGATCGTTTTATCTCCGATTTTATAAGAATTGATTTCTTTAAGGTCATCCGCTTTCATGCTGCGTTTTACCAGAATCCCAACCCTTAAGATCAGTTCTTCCAGGTTAAACGGTTTTACCAGATAATCGTCAGCTCCTTTTTTCAATCCCATTACACGGTCTTCACTTGTGTTTTTGGCCGTTAAGAAAAGAATAGGAACTTCTGTGTTTTCCAGTCTGATGGTTTCACACACCTGGAATCCATCCATTTCAGGAAGCATAACATCCAGAATGATCAGGTTAAAACGTTCTTCCTTAAAAACTTTTAAAGCAGTTTTACCGTCTTTTACTGCATGAACTTTGTATCCTTCAAGTTCAAGGTTTAATTTTATGGCATCTAATAAGTGGTCTTCATCTTCAACCAGTAGTATTCTTAATTTCTGTTGCATAATTATCAACTAAATGTGATTTCAAAAATAGCACCTTGCGGTACGTTATCTCTAACGCTAATATCAGCGTCGTGCATTTGTAATACTTCCTTAACAATAAACAGGCCCAATCCTGTGCCTTTTGATTTTCTTACATTCTCATTACCGACGCGATAAAATTTATCAAAAACCAACATTTTTTCTGCATCAGGAATACCCGGACCTCTATCTGAAACCTTTAAAAACGCATGACCATCTTTTTCCGCCAATTCGACATCTACATGTGCACATGGACCTGAATATTTGACAGCATTTTCGACAAGGTTAGTCACCACTGAAGATAAAGAGAATTGATCTCCAACCACTTTTACTCCAGGCTTTACCGATAAGGTAATTACCTGCTCACATCCACAGGAGTGGATTTGTAACCGGTCTGTAATTTTAGTCACCATTTCCGAAAAGTCAAACTCTTCCTTAGGGAAAGAATAAGAACCGTTCTCAATTTTCGTAGCCAGCAACATGTTTTCTACCAAATCATCCAGGCGTTCAATGTCCTTTAAGGAATTGTTCAGCAGGGAGGTTTGTCTGGCTTTGTCCAGGTCGCGCTTAATAATCGTTTGTATAGATAATTTTATAGCGGCCAATGGCGATTTAAGCTCATGCGTTACAGAAAGTAAAAAATTCTGCTGCTGTTCTCTTAAACGGTCTTCTTTTTTGATCGACTGATGCAAAAAGTAGGCACCCACACATAGCAGGAATAAGAATACGGACCCCTCTCCCATCACCATCGCCATCCTTGCGGGCTCCAGCTTTACGACAAGCGTTCCCCAGGAGATCAACTGCACCAAAGAGTACAGTAACATGAAATAAAATATAACGATTGATTTCTTCAAGGTGCCCCGCTTTATATACTATAAATATACTTTTTAATTTACTTATTTCTGAAAACCACGTCAAGGCTTTCCAGGATTGCTCTTTTCGCTTTCTCCAGTTCTATCTTGGTATGCGCTGCAGAAACAAAACCTACTTCATATCCTGAAGGACCGATATAGATTCCTCTGTTCAGCAATTCTCTGTGTAATACTTTAAATTTCTCCATACTGGTCGGATCAATATCATCCGCCGACTGGATCTTGTCTTTATCCGTAAATGCCAACCAGAAGATAGACCCTACATGGAATACTTTCAATTTGTAATTCCTTGCCGTTGCAAAGCGCTGAATACTTTCTGCAAACTCTGAAGCTTTATTGTTCAATTCTTTATAGAATCCTGAACGCAATAATTCTGTTAATTGTGCAATCCCTGCTGCCATTGCTACCGGATTGCCCGATAAGGTACCTGCCTGGTACACCCCTCCATCAGGAGAAATATGCCCCATGATTTCAGCCGAAGCACCATACATTCCTACCGGCAATCCACCACCGATGATTTTACCATAAGTAACGATATCAGGTTTCACGCCATAATGCGCCGCAGCCCCTTCAAAGCCCAATCTGAATCCGGTGATCACCTCATCAAAAATCAATAAAGCTTTATTTTCTTTACAGATGTTTTCTAAGTATTTGATGTATTCTACATCCTGCATCAACAATCCGTTGTTTGCCGGAATACCTTCAATGATCACTGCCGCTACTTCATCTTTAAACTGCTCGAAAGCAGCTTTAATGGCATCTTTATCATTCAAAGGAATCACAATCGTTTCCTGAGCGAAGGATTTAGGAACACCTGCCGAAGAAGTTTCTCCGAAAGTAACCAAACCTGAACCTGCTTTTACCAATAGAGAATCGGTATGTCCATGGTAACAACCTTCAAACTTGATGATTTTATCTTTACCTGTATATCCACGTGCCAGTCTGATCGCAGACATTACGGCCTCCGTACCTGAACTCGTGAAACGGATTTTTTCTACAAACTTGTTGTTTTTGATGATCAGCTCTGCCAGCTCATTTTCTAAAGCTGTAGGAGCGCCAAAGCTCATCCCGTTCTGCATGACTTCTGTCACCTTATCCCTAACCTTTGGATGGTTATGGCCCAGGATTAACGGACCCCAGCTTCCGCAAAAATCTATAAATTGATTTCCATCGGCATCCCATACAAAACAGCCATCTCCCTTTTGAATAAACAAAGGAGTGCCATATACTGATTTAAAAGCCCTTACCGGAGAATTTACTCCTCCCGGAAAATAGTTTTTAGCTTTTTCATACAGTTCTGCCGACTTTTCCCTTGAAATATCAGGTTTACTGCCCGTACTTACTGGCATGTCGCCTTCATTTCCTGAAAACATTTTTTTTAAAGATTCTAACATATTTTTATTTCCTTACAACCAATTCTTTTCAACCATATCCCTGATGTGATAAGTCGTAATGATACTCGCTCCTGCACGCGCAAAGGCATGCATCGTCTCCATTACTACTTTCTGCTCATCAATCCATCCTCTTTGTGCAGCTGCTTTAACCATAGAATATTCACCGGAAACATTGTAACAGGCTATCGGCAAATCTGTATGTTGTTTCAGGTTGTGCATCACATCGAGGTAAGCCAAAGCTGGCTTCACCATCAATACATCTGCGCCTTCACTTTCATCCAGCAAAGCTTCTCTCAAAGCTTCATTTCCATTTCTGAAATCCATCTGGTAAGCTTTCCTGTCGCCCTTACTAGGAGCACAGTCTGCCGCCTCACGGAAAGGACCATAATAAGCAGAAGCAAATTTTGTAGCATGCGACATGATCGCTGTGTTTACAAAACCCTGTCCATCCAGTAACTGTCTCATTGCGGCAATTCTTCCATCCATCATATCCGATGGTGCAAGCATATCAGCACCTGCCTGCGCATGTGTCAATCCCATTTTAGCAATCACCTCTACGGTAGGATCATTCTGAACGTAATCGTCTTTTAAAATTCCGCAATGTCCATGAGTCGTGTAAGAACAAACGCAAACATCGGTTACAATGTATAAATCATCCCCAAAATTTTTCTTTAACAGACGAACTGCTGAAGGAACCAGGGAATGGTCATGATAAGCAGAAGCCGCATCTTCGGACTTCTCATCACCAACACCAAAAAGCATGATCTTGTTTACACCAAGTTTCAAACCTTTCTCCACATCGCTCAATAGAGTATCCTCAGAAAAATGGCTGATCCCCGGCATCGCTTCTAAAGGATGAATTACATTCTTACCCGGTACGATGAAGTACGGATAAATAAACATGTCTTTAGATAACCTCGTTTCAGCTACCATTTCCCTCACTACAGGATTTTTTCTCAATCTACGCGGACGGTGCACCATATCAATTATTTATTATTTTATATCTATTCCGTAAACAGCTTCCGCCAATCCGATCTCATCAGGAGAATAAGGCTGAATGTATTTTACACCCATCTCATCAAATTTCTTCCCTGTAGAGTTTCCGATCGCAATCACCTGTTGTCCGGGTTCTAATAAGTTTTCTACAAAATAAGCCTCAACATTAGAAGGGCTGGTAAAGATCAGCACTTCCGCATAAGTCTGGTCCACATCCTCTTCGATCACAGTCTCATAAATAGGCAGGTCAACTACCTTGGTATCCGCCTTTAATGCTTTCTGGATGCTTAATAAAGAGTCCTGCGCCCTTGGGAACAACACTGTTTTTCCAGCTACCAGCTCTGCAAAAAGATCAGCTACCTCATCAATATCACCACCTTCGCCAACGTAATCAGCAAGGTGTCCTGCTTTTCTCAAAGAATCTTCAGAACCTCTTCCCGCTACACCAAACTTTACATGTTTAGGCAACAAAGGCTTCAGGTTGAAGAAATACTCCACACTGTTGCGGCTGCTGAAGAAGATCCAGTCTATATGTTTCAGGTAGAAAGGGTCCAATACATTCACGATCGGGAATGTACGGATCAGCGATCTGCCTTCAATTTCTATCTTATGTTTTTCTAATGCTTTTCTAAAATAGCTGTGTTCACCAACTTCTCTGGAGATAAATACCTTGGAAGGTAATTTTCTATCCGGACTAAATTTAGCTACAATCTGCTCTGCAATACCTTCTAAGCTATCTACACGGCAAAAGTAACGGTCAGGAAAGTGCTCATCGGTTTCTGCTTTGGAAGTCCAGATTTCGTATTGTCCATCTTCTTTCTTGCAATAACAGCCTAGTGGCATGTGACAACCACCTTCAAACAGGTTTAACACCTTACGTTCAACGCCAATGGCTTCAATCGTTTCCTGATGGTTTAACTGCTGCAACAAGTTGAACAATTCCTGATCATTTTCTCTGATCTGAATGGCCAATGCACCTTGTGCAGGAGCAGGAACGAGCTCTGTGGTATCGACCACCTCTACATGAAACTCTGAAAGATCAATGTTCAGACGATTTACACCAGCTTTAGCCAATAAAATCGCATCATAATTTTCATCTCTTAGTTTCTGAATTCTCGTAGGTACATTACCTCTTAAATCTTCAATGTTCAGGTCTGAGCGCAACGAAAGCATTTGCGCTTTACGTCTGTTGGAGGAAGTTCCCACCATCGCTCCCGTTTTCAGGGAAAGCTTTTGTTTGATGTCTACACAGTCTTTCAGGATCAATAACAACTCGGAAGGATCTTCGCGTTCTGTTACTGCTCCAATAATTAACCCTGCAGGATGTACCGTAGGTAAATCTTTATGAGAATGTACGGCTATATCGATCGTCCCACCTAAAAGTTCTTCTTCAAGCTCTTTGGTAAAAAATCCTTTGCCTTCCAGTTTGTCCAAACGAAGGTTTAAAATCTTATCTCCCTGAGTCTTGATGATCTTCAATTCGGCTTCAGCACCAATCTCTGCAAGTTTATCCTTAATGAAGTTGGCTTGCCATAAAGCCAGGTCGCTGCCTCTTGTACCGATAATAAGTCTTTTCACGTTAATGCTAATTTTTCCGCAAATTTAGCTATTCTTTACCAATATCTCCTTTGCCATAACCATTGGAACACTGATGCATTTTTTTTCCATGTAATTCATCACTTTTTCCAATACCAATCTTGAGTTTTCATCAAGACCGTTGATCTCGTCGGCAAAGACGCCATTGATAGCAGTATGCTTAATTTCCTTGATTTTCTGAGGAACAGAACTCATTGCAATCTCTATTTTGCGCTGACGTAATACCAATTCAAAGTCTTTGATATTTTCTTCTATAATGTGCTCGGCGTTTACCAGCTCATCATAACGTTCCTGAATATTTTTGCGGGCAATCTCTTTAAGAGATTCAACTTCGATAAAATGAATGGGGAATTCTGCTACCACTTCAGCAGCAGTATCATTAGGAATCGCTAAATCGACAATGGTCTTTTTACCGGTTTCTCCATTCAGAAGTTTTGTATAGATTTCTTTAGTAATGATGGGTTCAGTAGCACCTGTACAGGTAATAATGACATCAAATCCCTGGTTGTAATTTTCCAGTTCGGTAAGCGGATAAGCAGTACCGTTTAATTCTTTGGCCAACACCTCTGCATTTTCTAATGTCCTGTTGAAAATGGAGAAGTTGGAGTATTTATGTTTTTTAAGATACTGAGCTATGTTTTTGTTGGTTTCACCAGCGCCGATAATCAGGAGCCTGGAAGTAGCGGACATTTTAAGGTCGCGCAGCTTGCGATAAGCTAAAGAAACGATAGAAACCGGATTCTTTGAAATGTTGGTATGGGTATATACTTCTTTTGCTGTTTTTACGACTCTGCCCATGATCATCCGCATATAGTCTCCGGTGAACCCGGCAACACGGCAGGTTTCGTAAGCTTTTCTGACTTGTGCAAGAATTTCCTTCTCCCCTACTACCAGACTCTCTAATGAGCAGGAAGTCCTTAACAGGTGGTTGAAGGCAGCACCCTGTTCATACACAGAAACATTCTCTACGAACTTATCCATGTATTCTTCGGGTAATCCCATGTTCAATACGGTAAGGAAACGGGTGATGAATTGCTTGTCCAGCGTGTGAGCGCAAGTGAATACAAACTCGACCCTGTTACAGGTTCCCATGTAGAATATTTCTTTAACACCTAACTCCGATTGAATGTTCCTCAATCTGTCGTCTAGTGTCTGCTCACATATCACCAATTTACCCAATGCTTTTAGGTCAATATGTTTATGCGTAAAAGCAATGATCTTTAAATATTCCAAAATGTAGTATCCCTGTTTATTTTTAGCGTAACAAAAGTAACAACCCAACGTTATTTCACTGTCATTATGGAGTAATTAAGAGCTATTTAGAACGATTTCAAATAATAAAATGATTGTCTAAACATCTTTTCTTTAAGTTTGTTATATAAGGTGGATACATTATTATTTTTCATATATGATTATAAACGAGCAGTTTACATTAAGCGGATCATCAGGGAAACCCATTATTGGCGACTGTACTTACGACGATAAATCCTTAAATCCGGCAATTATTATTTTTGTTCACGGCTTCAAAGGTTTCAAAGATTGGGGTGCACATCATCTTGTTGCCCGCTATTTTGCGCAAAAAGGATACAGATATCTTAAATTTAACCTGTCACACAGCGGGGTTACGCCGGAAAATTTAAAAGATGTAACGGATTTAGACGCTTTTTCATCGAATACGGTAAGCAAAGAACTGGCAGATTTAAATGAGGTGATTGACTATGTGAGTTTGCATTATCCGGGTGTGCCTGTTTATTTGATTGGTCATAGTCGCGGAGGTGGTTTGGCGATTGTTCAGGCAGCAAATGATTCCAGGATCACTAAGCTGGTTACCTGGGCAGCGATTGCAGATTTCTCCAGTTTATGGAAGCCGGAACAGGAAGAAGAATGGCTGAAGACAGGTCGGATATTTGTAGAGAATGCACGGACGAAGGAGAAAATGCCATTGAACAGTACGCTTTTGGAGGATTTCAATGCCCATAGAGGGGAGTTTGATATTATACAGGCTGCAGGAAAAGTCCTTATCCCATGGTTGATTATACATGGTGATGAGGATGTGAATGTAAAGTTTAGTGTGGCACAGGAGTTGGCTCAAAAACAATTGAAAGCAGAGATACATAAGATCGAGGGTGCAAACCATGTTTTTGGCACATCACATCCGTATATTTTGCCTCAGCTGCCGGTGCATTTGAAACAGGTATGTGAGAAGACGCTGGCATTTTTGAGCAGTTAGCAGCAGGCTTTTTAAGGGAGAATTTATGACATGAAAAAAGAGATAAATTATTCGAAGGCTGGAACCTTTGCCCTGAAGGGGGCAAAATTCCTAGGCCTTTTCATAACATATCTCTTTTTTCTTTTAATCTTGCTCAATTGGGAGCATACTTAATTGGGAGCAAAACTTAAACCCTATTTTACGGTAAAGGCAACTACAGTAGTCCCCCACAGCAAGCTTACTTTACCTGATTTCTCAATTTTGAAAGTCATTTGTTCTGTTGGCGTAGCTGCTTTTCCTGGTTTTACCACGACACGTAAGGCATCATCGGCTTCGGAATAGTTAGTAGATCCCCATTGCTTCCAGGTTTTGTTGAAGATGATGGTCCATTCTTTTTCACCAGGAATGGTATATAAACCATACTTACCTGCGGCAAGGTCTTTTCCCTGAACTTTTACCGCTTTACTCACTTCAAATACGGTGGCTTCATTGGCTCCTGTACGCCATACTTTTCCAAATGGAGCAATTTCAGCACCTATTGTTCTTCCTTTTACGGAAGGCTGGCTATAGTCAATGCTAACTGTGGTGCCGGAGCTGATGGTTTCTTTTACGCTGGCTGGTGGGCTTGCTTTCTTTTTCTCTTGTGCAGAGGCCGTTACAAGCGTAAATAAGCTCACAAATAAGGTTAATGCAAATATCTTTTTCATAATCAATAAGGTTTTTTTTAGAACTCTAAGATGCTGAAAAAAAATAGAAAAAGACGGCTTGAGATCACAATAACTAGCTTATAGCCACAGAATTGTGACAATACGTTTTGGATCGGTTACTTTACTTCCACCCAGTTACCGTCTTCTCTGATCAGGTCGATCAGATCGTCTAGTGCACGAGTTGCATTTACATTTTTCTTGACCACTTCCTTACCACGGTATAAAGTGATTTTTCCAGGGCCGGTACCTACATAACCGTAATCGGCATCAGCCATTTCACCAGGGCCATTCACAATGCAGCCCATGATTCCAATCTTAATTCCTTTTAGATGATCGGTCCTTGAACGGATCAGCTGAGTCGTTTCCTGAAGGTCAAATAAAGTACGCCCGCAACTTGGACAAGAGATATATTCGGTTTTGGAAATACGGGTACGGGTAGCCTGCAGGATTCCAAAACTGGTCGCATTTACTAAAGGAAGACCAATTGTTTCGGCAGCATTGATCCATACACCATCCCCTAGTCCGTCGGTAAAAAGAGCACCGAGGTCCGTTGCAGCGGACAACATTAAGTCGTCTGCATGGAGTTCGGGATAGGATCTTTTAATGATGACAGGTATCTGAAGGTTATCCTTTAAGAGCTTTATAAAGAGTTCTCTTTGAGCAGCCATTCCATGTATCGCATCAGTTTCCAATACCAGCACCACATTTTCTTTGAGAATTCCGAGGTTGGCATTTAATGCTTCGACAGCATCTATGCTGACCAGGTTTAAATGTTCATCCTTTAATTCCGTTTTTTCATAATCTGAGAAAGGCAGTAAAGGGTGACAGTTATTTTTATCTGCCAGCCCCAGCCAGGTCTGATAGTTGTAGACCTGCTTCAGGTTTCCCGGAAAGGAGAATGAAGGAAGTCCGTCAGCCAGATAAACCAGATCACAGGCCTGATCGGCCATATTATATTTATCCAGTCCGGCGCTGTATTTATAACCTACAACCCCCAGGAAGTAAGGATCTTTTAAGTTTTCTTTTGATACATCCAGCATCACTACAGGATGGTGATGTCCACCGATATGCTGTACAGGTTTCGTTTGCCTGCGGTTGTATTCATAAGGTTGGTATGGAAGGTCTTGTATCTTGATTTTTTCTCTTTCCGTAGAAAGACCGGTTATCCTTGCCCTGTTCTCGTATCTTAAGGCAAGGGCTTTTGCTACCGGTGCTTCAAACTCAGGATCTTCTGTAAGGGATACGCGGATGGTATCTCCAAGGCCATCTTCGAGTAAAGCGCCTATGCCGACAGCAGATTTAATCCTGCCATCTTCTCCATCACCAGCTTCAGTTACGCCAAGGTGTAAAGGATAGTTCATTCCCTCTTTTACCATCGTAGCAACCAGCAAACGGTAAGCCTGAACCATGACCTGTGTATTGCTGGCCTTCATCGAGATCACCAGGTTATAGTAGTTTTGATCCTCGCACATGCGGATAAACTCCATTGCCGATTCAACCATTCCTCTGGGCGTATCACCGTAATGGCTCATGATGCGATCTGATAAGGAACCGTGGTTCGTACCAATTCTCATGGCCGTACCGTATTCTTTACAGATTTTCACTAAAGGGGTGAATTTTTTATAAATACGTTCCAGCTCTGCCTGATAGGCCTGTTGGGTGTATTCTATATTTTCAAAACGTTTTTTATCAGCATAATTGCCTGGATTTACCCGTACTTTTTCTACGATTCTTGCCGCAGACTCTGCCGCATTTGGCGTAAAATGGATATCTGCAACCAGAGGGACTTTGTATCCGCGGAAAAGTAATTCTTTTTTGATATTGGCCAGATTTTCAGCCTCCTTAATGCTTGGAGCCGTGATCCGTACATACTCACAACCAGAATTCACCATGCGGATGGTTTGTTCAACGGTACCGATGGTATCCATCGTATCTGTTGTAGTCATAGACTGAATCCGGATCGGATTCAAGCCCCCCATAGGAATATCACCTATGTTTACCTCGCGGGTAAGGAACCTGGAATATTGTGTTAAACTATTACAATATCCACCATTTAACTCTTTTTGAACAAATACGTCTTCCATCAATTTACGATACAAATTTGAAACAAAGATAAAGATTATGTTTATTATATCAGTCTTTCCTTGGTCACCAGTGTGTCTGCAATGAGGTCATGAAAACATTGTTGCTTCCGGTTTAGGAAACTATACAAGTAGCCAAAGAACACCGGAAGGACAGATAAGATCTTTGCTGCATTCCTGCCATAGGAATTGCTCAGGCTAATGGGATTTCCCTCCATATTCGTCACTTTTATGCCCAGCAATGCTTTTCCTATGGTAGCTTGCTTTACAGAGGCTTCTGCGATACTGCTGTAGAAGAATTTGACAATTGGAATGATGGGGAGTCCGATCACAACCGCAGCGATCCTTTCATTTTTTTCTCCCAAAAAGAGAAAGCTCAGCAAGACCAGCAGGGCATAGCCAATGGCAATAAAGAAGTAATCTATGACTGAAGCCAATAAACGCTGATCGAAAGAAGCAAAATACTGAGGAGCGGTTTTGCTGTATTTAAAACCAAGAAGCTCACGCAGTTCGGGGAACTCGTGAGCTTCTTTATAATCATCCATTCCAGGCTTTCTGATAAAGGTTCCCGGAAGGATTTCTAAATTTTGTAGTGATGCCAATGGATAAGGTCCTGTAGGCTTTCCGTTAATGACAACTGTGTATTCTCCTTTAACAGGACTTTCCATTATTAAGTGTTTATATTCCAATGAAATTTAGCGTTTAGTAACGCTTCACTTCAAAGTTACTCAATCCTCCATCCAAATTGATAAATATCTTTTTCGTTGAAGCACTATAATTTGGCGTTTCGTAAGTACCATCTTTCAGCTTGGTAAAACCGTTAAAATCTTTGGCAGAAAGACCTGTTTTAGTTTTAATTCTGCATCCTGACTCTATAGGAATATTGATCTTCACATCCGCCACACCTGTTTTCACGTTGATGTCGGTAATCGGAAGTAAGGCACCAAATTTAATATCCAGTGCTGCTGCACCACCATCAAAGTTAAAGGCACGCAATTTATACTCCGAGAAATCAAAATTCACTTCCCCTGCACCCATGCTCATATGCACTTCCCACTCCGGATTTTTGTTCAAACGCAGGTCTACATCATTTCCTCCATCACTCATTGACCAGCCGGATTTACCTTTCATTTTGAAAGTCAGGTTACTGACACTGTCGGACACCACGTTTTGCAAAGAAAATACGCCCGCTCTTTTTTGTACCTCCGCACTGATCAGGCTATCTGTTTCTCCTTTTAAATCAAAGGAAGTACCACCGCCGGAGATGTTTAATATGGCTTTTTTTGCCAGGGAATCAGCATAGGGCTCCGAGAAGCTCAGCTCTTCATAGTTTTCTTCAGAACTGATATCGTCTTTGATCCGGTCTCCAATCCAGCGGTCTCTATTTTCCGGTACCTGCTGTCCTTTTACAAACAACATCGCCAGGGTAATCACCAGCACTCCAATGGAAACCATTCCACCAACCTGAGATTTGTTCCTGCTGAACAAAATATTTACACCTGCAATGATCAGAAATATAGGCCAGAAGCGGAATACACTGCGCCAGTAGAAATCAATGATATTAAAGTTTTCGAGAAGGAGTACGCCGCCGATAAACAACAGCACAATACCCCATATTATTCTATCCGTTTTCATCTGTATAGATTTAGATTTTTAATGGTCATGTTTAGTAAACCTGTCTTCAGCAGGTGCATCAGTGCCCGGCTCCGGACTTACTGTTGGCTGAACGCCTTCAGGACTTACCGGGTTTACCGGATCCACGGGTGCAGAAGGGTTGCTAGGCGCAGTTCCTGCATTTCCCTGTTCCTGCTGACTTTTCCAGGTTTCCCAGGCATTTTTATTTTTACCCTTCATAATGAAACTTACTCCGATGGCTACAAAAACCAATGGCCATAATTTACCCAGGCTAAACCAGAATGGGATAATGTTAAATTCATTCATCAGGAAATAAAGCCCGATCACCAACAGAAATAACCCGCCTACAGTCCTTCCGGTCTCATTATTACTCTTTTGAAAGGGTTTGCTGAAATCGCTCATTTTGGGGCTTGCTTTAAAAGGATCCTCATTGATACCTGAGGAAGTCCAGCCTGTAGAAGAGCTGCTACCTGTAGGTTCAGCCGTATTTTGCGGTTGCGTAAACGCATTTGGCGAGTTAAACGGATTGTTTTTCTGCCCTTTATAATAATCGTTAAATCTTGAAAATTTTGCTGCAGGGTCATTGTTCACCGGAACAACGATCCACATTACAATATATACCAATATTCCCGTACCCACCAAAAATATAGTAGAGAGTACAAACAACAGCCTGATTATGGTTACATCAACCTCCATATACTCTGCAATTCCGGATGAAACACCTGCTACTACTTTGTCGTGTTCATTTCTAAATAATCGCTTGTCCATAATACTTTCCTCCTTTTCTTTATTTATTTATTCTTTAAAATTGTATTGGCTTCAGGGTCACTTCATCAACATTTACACCATCGCTTAAGTTTAAAATCGTGTATAAGGTATTGGCAATATCTTCAGGTTGTACAAAACGCTCAGCAGGAATTTCTGTTCCTTCCCATGATGAGGTCAATGTCGATCCCGGCAAAATGGCCGTTACTTTAACGTTGTATTCAGCTAACTCCCCTCTGCATACATCATTAAGACTGAGCAAGGCTGATTTAGTTACACTGTAACCTCCCGCATTTGTTACAATTTGTTTACTCGCTACCGAGCAAATGTTAAAAATATGCCCCGAACGCTGCGTACGCATCATTTTACCGAAAAATTTAGAAAGATAATAAGGAGCCAAAAGGTTCAGATTCAACTGTTTCTCCAACGAATCATCTGCCTCATCCAACAGCGTTCCCGGCATAAACAGGCCTGCATTATTCACCAAAACGTTCAGTTCCGGCATTTTCTCCCTTACCGCTTCAGAAAAAGCATAAAGAGACGCTTTACTACCAAGGTCAACAACATAAGTAAAGACAGAAACGCCCGTATACTTCAATTCTTCAACCAGGGCAGACAGCTCGGCTTCATTCCTGGAACAAACAGCAAGGTCGTATCCGCCTTCCGCCAGCTTAACGGCGATGGCTTTTCCGATTCCTCTGGTAGCACCCGTAATTAACGCATTCATTTTATCTCAATTTGGCAGCAATATTACATAAAATGCGATAGACTCTATAGCCGTTTTACCACTTAAAACCAGACAAAACACCCGGTAATTGAAATAATAATTTAATAAATAAAGAATGTCCCAACAATTTTTGTTGTTTCTTTGTAGTATTATTGCATTATTACCATAGCTAATTTTTCATTAAATGAATTTCACCAATTTTGGCAGGTACATCCTTTTATTAAAGGCCGTATTCAGAAAGCCGGAAAAGTTAAGTATATATATGAAGGCCATTTTTAAACAAATGGACTTTATCGGCGTCGGCTCTATAGGACTAATAGCCATCATTTCGACCTTTATCGGGGCAGTGATGACCTTGCAGATCGCCTTTCAGCTTGTGAGTGACTTTATTCCAAAAACAATTATTGGTTCTGTAAACCGCGACTCCAGTATTCTGGAGCTTAGCCCAACCATTACTGCAATTGTACTGGCTGGTAAAATCGGATCTGCCATCTCTTCAGAGATCGGAACGATGCGCGTGAGTGAACAGATTGATGCCCTGGAAATTATGGGAATCAACTCTCCAGGCTACCTGATCCTGCCGAAAGTCCTTGCCGGAATTACCATGGTCCCTCTATTGGTGATCTTATCAATGGTATTGAGCATTGGTGGCGGATACATCGGAGGAACATTATCAGGGGCAGTTTCTGCAGCAGAATATGTTCAGGGGATTACCACTGATTTTAACCCTTATACCATTGTTGTAGCCCTGGTAAAAGCATTTGTTTTTGGTTTCATCATTACCTCTGTTCCTGCATATGAAGGTTTTTATGTGAAAGGCGGAGCGCTGGAAGTAGCACAGGCAAGTACAAGAGCCGTTGTAGTAAGTTGTATTACTATCCTGGCATGTGATTACATTGTAACCCAGTTATTACTATGATCGAAATCAAGGACATTTACAAATCATTTGGCGAAAATGAAGTTTTAAAAGGAATTTCAGGACAGTTTAAACCAGGGGTAACCAATCTGATTATTGGAGGTTCCGGTTCCGGAAAAACCACTTTGTTAAAGTGTATGATTGGCTTACACCATCCTGAACAGGGAAGTGTGGAATATGATGGCCGTGAATTTACGACCATGAACTTTGAAGAGAAGATTGAGATCAGAAAAGAGATCGGCATGCTTTTTCAGGGATCCGCGCTCTTTGACTCCATGACGGTAGAAGAAAACATCATGTTTCCTTTAAATATGTTTACGGATCAGAAACGTAAAGAAAAGCTGGACCGCGTCAACTTCTGTCTGGAACGTGTAAACCTGACCGGAAAAAATAAACTTTTCCCTGCAGAGCTTTCCGGAGGAATGAAAAAACGTGTGGGAATTGCCCGTGCGATTGCCATGAACCCTAAATACCTCTTTGTCGATGAGCCCAACTCTGGTTTGGACCCTAAGACCTCCATCGTTATTGATGAGCTGATCAAGGAACTTACAGAAGAATACAATACAACAACTATTGTAGTAACCCACGATATGAACTCCGTAATGGGAATTGGTGATTACATCTTATTCTTACACGAAGGAAAGAAATTCTGGGAAGGATCAAATAAAGAGATCGCCCATACTGATATTCAAGAACTAAATGATTTTGTTTTTGCCAGCCGTTTTATGAAAGCAGCAAAAGACAAATTTTAAATACCCATATTTTTATGATAAGCCTGTTAACACCCACACACTGGAAAGATTATGAGTTGATTGATTGTGGTGATTTTGAAAAATTAGAACGCTTTGGCAACCTCGTCTTGTGCAGACCTGAGCCTCAGGCGGTATGGAAAAAGGTCCTTTCTGAACAGGAATGGAAAAAATTAACCCATATCCGTTTCAAAGGACGCTCCGCAACTACCGGTGAGTGGATGAAGAGCTCCGCACACCTGCCGGACAGATGGAATGTAAACTACAAAAATGACGACGTAAGCATCAACCTTCGTTTAGGGCTTACCTCTTTCAAACATGTCGGTGTTTTCCCTGAGCAGGCAGTAAACTGGGATTATATCTCCTCCTCTGTTAGAAAATTCAAAACACCAGTTCCTAAAGTACTCAATCTTTTTGCCTATACCGGTGCAGCATCATTGATTGCAAAGGCAGCAGGCGCAGATACTACACACGTAGATTCGATCAAACAGGTGGTAAACTGGGCAAATGAAAACCAGGAACTGTCGAACCTTAAAGATGTCCGCTGGGTAGTGGAAGATGCTTTAAAGTTTGTCAAAAGAGAATTAAAACGCGGTAAAAAATACAATGGGATTATCCTTGATCCACCTGCATTTGGACATGGTCCGAATGGAGAGAAGTGGAAACTGGAAGATCACATTCAGGAAATGATGCAGGATGTAGTACAGTTATTGGATGAAGAAGAACACTTCTTAATCCTGAACACTTACTCCTTAGGATTCTCCTCTGTGATTGTAGAGAACCTGATCAAGACTTCTTTCCCACAGGTACAAAACCTGGAAACCGGAGAGCTTTACCTACAGGCAACTTCCGGAATAAAGTTACCCCTTGGTGTTTTTGGGAAGTTCAATACTTTCAAATAGCCTTATAAAAAACAAAGCGTCGGGGCCTAATCCGACGCTTTAAACACACCTAAACCCCAGCAACACCTCACCGGTTATAGATTCTTTTAGCCCTTAACGGCCAATTCATTGACAATTCTCCGCCAGTTTTCATCTTCCGGAATGCCTGGTTTACGCTTTCCAAAAAACTGAACGATAATATTTCCTTCTGCATCAAAAACTTCTATACTCGTTACGATTCCATCTTTTGTTGGCTTTTTCACCAACCAAAGCGAAGCAATTCCATCCATTCTTAAATGCATATTAAATTCAGGATCAAGCACATTGAACCATGGACCGGTTTCCATAATCTTTTTCACCAATCCGGTATGAATCTGAATACAACCGGCACTCCCTGTAAAGACCATGATCTCCAGGTCTGTTTCAGAAGCTTTATGTAACATCGCTTTCAGGGAATCCAGGGTAACCGGGATCGCATGCCCCTCCGGTGCCAGACGAAGCGCCTGAGTACGCGTCAAACCATAAGTATTCAGTAAGCTATGAAAATCATGAGTATCCTCTAAATTCAGCCAGGCCTGTTTAAAATCTGCTACCGCAACTTCCGCATCCGCAAGTTCTGCAACAGGAGCTTTCGTTTCACTAAACGTTAAAGGAGCCTGTTGCTCTTCCGCAGTATACTTCGTCACTAATGCCTGATAAGCATCTTCATCACTACTTTCAGTCAGGTAAACTTTATGTACCGCCTCGCCGTCTTTTCCAAAAAACTGCAAGCTCTTGCGTTCGTTTTCGTTGACTGCAAAACCGGAAGCCCATTGGCCCATGAATAACCTCAGATCGATATCAGGATTAACGGCCAATCCGATTGAACCACGGAAAGACACCTTTTTATAAATCCCTTTACGTTCATGCACACAATGGTCATTTCTGGTTAATGCCATTACATAGCCCAATCCTTCTACTTCTTTCAAAATTTCCGGAAACTGTTCCTGCAGACGAACGGCAGACTCCCCTACTGTAGTTGCGATTAATGCCGCTTCAGAAGTTGCCAGTTGCTTTGCAGCATCTCTGATTCTAACCTTTGGATGTTCGGCTTTAAAAGCCGCCCACTGATTTTTTAGATCTAATGTCTTTTCCATAATTCTTATTTTAATATTGTTTCCGGTACCACCAATGGACAGGCATAACCTTCACATTCCATCAGTTTTACCTTTATACTGAATGTTTCCTGTATATTTTCACAATTGATCACTTCAACAGGGAAGCCTTCTGCTACTTTTTTTCCATTCTTCAACATCATGATCCGGTCTGCAAACCTCGAGGCGAAGTTAATATCGTGCAGAATACAGATGACACAATAACCCCGGTCGGCAAGCGATCTTGCCAACACCATAATCTGTTGCTGGTACTGCAAATCCAAGCCATTGGTGGGCTCATCCAGGAACAGACAGGCATTAGGGCTATCATAAATCTGAGCAATGACCCTGGCCAGCTGTACCCTTTGCTGCTCTCCACCGGAAAGCGTGTTGTAATCTCTGGAAGCAAGGTGAGTAATTCCTGTTTCTTCCATCACCTGCTGCACAATTTTGAAATCAGTGGCTGTTGGCTTTTGCTGAAAATGCGGATATCTTCCCATCAGGACCAGCTCATTGACCTGGAAAGAGATGGAAATCGTATTGTGTTGCGACAATACCGCCCTCGTCTTTGCCAGATCTTCCAATCTGTAATTGTCTAATTCTTTACCATTGATCGTAATCTGTCCGCTAAAAGGCTTGATTTCACGACAGAGCAATTTCATTAAGGTACTTTTACCGGCACCATTGGCACCCAATATCGCCAGCAATTCGCCTTTACCTGCATCGAAACTCAGGTTATCCAATAACTTCTTACCTCCTGCTTTATAGCTCAGTGCCTTAACTTTGATCATTTATGGATTATTTTTATTTCTTTCAGTAATGATGATATATATAAACACCGGTGCGCCGATCATTGCTGTTAATATGCCTATTGGCAGTTCTGCCGGTGCAACTACTGTTCTTGCAATCAAATCTGCCATTGTTAACAATGCCGCTCCCAGTAATGCAGCTCCCGGAATCACTAACCGGTGATCTGCGGTAAAAGTCATCCGCAAAATATGTGGAATGATCAGCCCTATAAAAGCAATCATTCCTGCAACAGCTACCGAAGCACCCACAGCCATCGTAGCCATGGCAATGATGATCCTTTTAACCATCTTTACGTTCACTCCCATATGCATCGCCTGAGATTCTCCTAGGGCAAGCGCATTTAATGATTTGGCAAGAAAAGGCAATCCAAATACCGGAATCAACACAAATGGCAATAAGGTCGTTACTGTTGGCCAGCTGGCTCCGCCCAAACTCCCCAGACTCCAGAAAGTGATGTTCCGTAACTGTGCATCAGTTGCCATATAGGTTAGTAATCCAATAAAAGCACCTGCTAATGCATTAATGGCAATTCCTCCCAGTAATAAAGTGGTAATAATGGTTTTTCCATTTCTCATTGCGATGCGATAGACAAGCATTGTCGTTAATCCTGCCCCGATAAAGGAAGCAAGAGAAAGCGCATAAAAGCCAATAATGCCAGTCAGTTCTTTGAATATTTTAGTCTCTAAAACAATCATAATCACTGCAAATAAAGTCGCCCCTGAGGAAATGCCAATCAATCCCGGTTCAGCCAGCGGATTGCGGAATAGCCCCTGGATTGCAGCACCGGAAACACCCAATGCAGCGCCAATCAGTACGCCCAATAAAACCCGCGGCAACCTTAAATTTAAAAACACTGCCGCCTGTTGAGCTTCAAAATTTTGATGATCAGACAATCCTGTATGGTAAGCTATAATAGAAATCAATTCAGAAAAGCTGATTTGTACCGCACCTACACAAGAGGAAATGACCATCGTCAGGATCAGGACAACAGTTAAAATTAAAAGGATATATCCTGTATTTTTGATCACTTTATCTTCTCCGCTAATTCTGTTACCGCCTGTCCTAAGCGTGGGCCAAAGCTGCTGAGCAATTCACCTTTCATCGTTACAAACCTTTTATTCTTTCCTGCATTGGTTTGCGAAATACCCTGCACACCTAAGAGTCCATTTGCACCACCTAAGCTTTCCAGTCCATCATCAAATAAAAGGATCACATCGGGATTTGCCTTCACTAAAGATTCTGAAGTCAGTGGTTTGTATTCCGCAAATTCAGTAATGGCATTTGTGCCCCCTGCCAATTCGATCACTTTTTCTACCGGGGTTCCAGTTCCACCCACCATCATCGTGCCTGTACCACGTGCATAGATAAAGAGCACTTTAGGTTTTTTAGGGTTGTTGATGTGCTTTTGTGCTTCTGCCAGTTCTGTTTCAAAAACTTTGGTCAGCGAGTCGACTTTTAGCGTATGATGCAGGCTGTCGCCAACCGCACGGATCAGATCTTTTGTTCCTTTCGGCGTCAACTCCTGGTTAAACAGGATCAGCCTGATTCCTGAACTCCTGAACTGGGCAGCTAGCTGGGGGCTTACTTCTTTCGCGATTCCCACCACGATATTGGGTTGTAGGGATAATACACCTTCTGCATTAATCCTCCGGTTGTGTCCTATTTTAGGCTTGCTTTTCAGACTCTCCGGATAATTGCTCGTAATATCTGTCCCTACAATATTTTTCTCCAGACCCAGGCCTGCCACAATTTCACTTATTGTTCCATTCAGGGAAACAATTTTTATGCTATCGGGAAGCTGGTCTTTATTCTTTTTATCTGCACCTACATTGCAGGCAGAAAACGCCGCTACTGCTGTACAAAATAGTATGATTAATCTATATTTCATTAGTATCTTTTTTAATTAAACCTGGTTTTGTGCGGTAAAAAGAGGAGCTTCCGACATCCACCGGAAGCATCCTTCAACCTAAACTAACCAAATTTTAGCCCTTTTTAACGAGTACATATTCCAGTACCGGTTCACCGCGTTTACCGCCGTCATTTGATCCCATTGAAATAAACCTCAGTTTATATACATTTCCAGACGCGTCTTTAATTACATAAAAACGATCCGCTCTCGCTCCTGTTGCAGGCATTGTAGAACGCCATTCGGAACCAATTACATTTCTTTCTGCTTTGAGGCTTGTGCCTGCGATGTCACTTTCTTTAAAATTTGCAAAAGCGATTTTGCTTGTCAATACTTCTGCTGCCTGAGCACCGCCAAGGTTGTTCATAAATACCACATCAGAATATCCATAAGGATAAATCAATTTGTCATCTTCTGGATTTGCTGAATCTTTTCCATAATAAATAGACCATGTCCATACGAAATCCCATTTTGCTTTTGTTGGTTCTACATTAACTACCTGAGCATCTGCAGAAAAAGTGACGAAAGTAAAATTGTTTGCTGGATCTTTCGTAATGTCCAATGTTTTGAAAGTCTTATCTTTTAGCTTAGCATACTGTAAGGCATAACCAGAACCCTTCCTCAAAATTCTGATTTTAAGCAAATTATCTACAGAAACTACGACACCACGAACACCTCCAGCTGGATTTACCACATAAACCATGTTCTCTGCATCTGTTGCAGAAACATTTGAGATGACATCCTTTGTGACATCACCCTTCACATTGTCAATATTTGCAAATGACTTCGCTCCAGAAACACCAGTAGTAATAGAAAGATCATCTAAAATCACATCAGTTTCTGAAACCGTATTTAAATCTGCTTTACCGTTAAGTTTAATGGCCGAAGTACCATTAGTATTGTTCAATCTAACTCTAAAATCAGTTCCTGATGAAAATCCAAGTACCCAGGAATCTCTCTTTACGTTCACCATGGAATTGCTGCTTAAATCTACAAAGACAGAATTCAGCGCTGCGCTTCCTATCTCGGCACCTACGATCCCTTTTAAAGTTAACCTTGCACCTTCAGAGGTGATGGAGCTAAAACTAAGCTGAGTTTTCGCGGTAGTACCCAATACAATAGGATTTCCTGCAGAGCTGATGGTAAAATCTATGGTTTCTGTTCCGTTAATCACGGCATTCGCAACCTTTTTAACCTTAAAAGAAACGGACGTTCCTCCTGCAGGGATCGTTAACGACAAAATGTTGTTTGCTGCAGCTGGTTCAGTAGTATATTCCAGCCCATAACTCAAACCCGAATTGGTCAGATTCACCGTTAAGGGAACTGCTACAGAAGAAGCCATCGCCAGGTTAATTTTCACTACGGTTTCTGTCGCCGTAGCTTCCAGTCCTTGTTTGGCGCTTTCAAAATTAACGGTATTGTCCGGAGCTGGCGGGTCTGATTTCTTACAGGAAATTACCCCGGTAGCTAAAGAGATGATCAAAAGGAAATGGAAAACTTTTTTCATATATTTTTAATTTGATTTATTAATTAATTTTTAGACCAATGCATCGTTAAGCCCAGGAAATAAGAGCGTCCGAATCCGAATGGGTTATTACCATCACTGGTATGTGCTCCACTCTCAACACCTATGGTCCTTACCCTGGTTACATTGAAGAGATTTCTTACACCTCCGTTTATGGTTAAGTATTTATTTACAATTTTATTTAAGCTCAGGTCTGAAATATGAAAAGCAGACATTTCGTTCAACCTGGCCACGAGTTTCCCATTAACAGTGCTACTGGTATAAGCAGCCTGCTTTCCGGTGAATTTATAGAACATGCTGATGCTCGTTTCCAGCTTAGGAATCAGGTAACTGATATTTGTGCTTATTTCAGGTGACCATACGTATTTCGGATTGTTGCCTGATATTTCTTTTTGGTCCGACAACTCATTATACTGTCCGATATAAGACAACCCCAGGTTTGCCTGAAGATTTTTCCAGGACAATACACCAGTCCATTCTCCACCCAGTGTTCTGGATTTATCGAAGTTCAGATAAGTATTTAACCTGTCATTTCCTTCCAGGGTTCCCAAAACGATTCTATTTCTATAATCATTAAAAAAACCACTCAGTACCGTGTTCAACCTGAGCTCCGGGCTATTTTTCAGTGTCCAGGAAAGAGAAGTATTAAAACTGTTGGAATGTTCTGCTTTCAGGTCTAAGTTTCCGGCAATATCATGGTTCGCATCCTTGAAGTAGAAATATAATTCCCGCAACACCGGCGCCCTGAATCCTCTGGCGTAGGACAATCTGAAATCCAGCTGTTCATTTAACCTCACCTTGGTATGCAGCGAAGGGATAAATGGTGGTGCATCATACACTGAATTTTTAACCATCCTGAAACCTGGCTTAATCTGTATTGCATCTGTTAGCTGCAACTGTGAAGAAAGAAAAAAAGCATAATCATTAATTGCTGGTTCACCTGCGATCCGGTCGCCTTTTCCTGTGCTGCGGTTGAATTCAATTCCCGGCTGAAAAGTAACCTCAGGAGATAATTTATATTGCAATGTACTGCGAAAGAAAGTCGACTTAATTGCATCTTTATCCTGCGATCCAGGTTCAAGAGATAAGGTTTCTTTTCCAGTATTGATTTCTTTGTTGGTCGATAAAGTACGACGGCTATAATCCGTGAATGATCCTGCCATGTCCAGGCTTAAATTATCCTTCAGAAAGAAGGAACCTTGTACCTGATGGAACCAGCGTTTGGAGAGGTATTGTTTGTCTGCCGCTACCGGTGCAGCTAAGGTCGTATCATAATCTCCGCGAAGGGTTAAAGTTTCGTCCGTTCCGTTAAAGCGGTACCAAAGGTCCATTTTACTGTTTTTATATCCTCCGGTTGCAGCCGTTAGCCATTGATCCTTAGGCAGCCATTCCTGAGCACGTCCGGTTTTGTTTCCTTGCCAGCCACCAAAATTATTGCGCGTGCCCGAAGCGCCAACATGCCAACCATTTTTTTGCCAGTTTAGACTGAGGTATTCATTATGGATGCCTTTATTATCGAAAGCATCATATTCTTTTCCTGCGGTTTCTTCCTGCACACGCGCAGTGACGGAAAAATGATCACTATTTCCTCTCTTGGTGATGATATTAATTACACCAGCCATGGCATCCGTCCCATAAATCACAGACATCGGGCCTTCCACGATTTCAATCCGCTCTACCGTATTGATGTCAATCTGACCGAGACTTTCCTTATCTACTCCCCGATCCATCATCGGCACTCCATCCAAAAGGACTTTGATTCCTGAGCTGCTGCTGTTCAGTCCCATAAATTTAGGATTACTGATTCCGGTCACCGGATCAGTGGAAAAGCGAATCCCAAGCTCAGTGCTTAATATATTTTTTAAATCCGTTGCCCCGCGAAGCTTAATCATCTGGCTGCTGATCGTGCGAATATTATACACCGAGTTGCGGATCGATTGCGGTTCATATAAACCGGTAATTACGACTTCATTTAACTCATAAGACTTTTCTCCCAGCAAAACAGCCGGAATTTCCTGCTCTTTTCCCGCGGTCACTGTTACCGGAATTTCTATTTGTTTTTTTGTGCTCGATTGAACGATTAAGACCTGCGAACCCGAAGGAGAAGAAATCCGGAAAGCACCATTCTCCGTCGTATACACTGTTCTGTTCATGCCCTTGAGAAAAACCATCACATTCGCAGCGGGCAATCCATCAGCTGTATTTACTTTTCCTGAAATCACTCCAACCTTTTCCTGAGCATGTGCCATCAGAACAGATATAAAAAGCAAAAAGGGAAGTATTAATCGTTTCATTCAACCGTCTATTTAGAATCATTTCAAATAATAATGCAAGTATAAGGACTTATTTAGAATAATTCCAAACATTATTTAGAATAGTTCTAAGGAACTTGCTGAAAATTTAAGAACAGCCAGGCGAAACGGCTTTTTTATTCGTTTAAAGAACCTTATACTTGTAACAATTTTTATCTTTAGAAAACAATTACCACCATATGAAAATACCTCAGTTAGCAGGAACAGTTTTAATCGGAATGGCATCGCTTGGTGTATTCATCAGCTGCACTTCCGACGCAAAGAAAACGACAGAACAGAAGAAAACAGTTAATGCCAACGGAGACACCGTGGTTACTGCAGAACCAGAAGTAGGCACAGTGAGAGAGGCTGTAGATACGGCAAAGTATAATTCACTATTGAAAAAGCTGGCCAATGGTGATACCACAGGAACCTGGCCAGTTAAAAATCAACCTTATCCCCTTGCCGGAGCAATCCTTCCTTTTAAACGTATTGTTGTTTATTATGGGAATCTTCACTCTAAGAAAATGGGTGCTTTAGGAGAATATGCACCTAAAGAAATGTGGAGCAGGTTAAATGCAGAGATCAAACATTGGGAGAAAGCAGATCCTTCGACTCCTGTTCAGGCGGGTGTGCATTACATTGCTTCAGTTGCCAGCGGTACGCCAGGAAAAGATGGCAAATACATCAACCGTATGGGCGATAAGCAGATTGACTCTGTATTGAAGATTGCTAAAATGCAAAACGCAATTGTGTTCCTCGATATACAAGTGGGTTTAAGTACGATCAAGGCAGAATTGCCAAGATTGGAAAAATACCTTCAGATGCCGCAGGTACATTTGGGTATTGATCCGGAATTCTCAATGAAAGACGGAAGCAAACCTGGTAAAAAAATCGGAACCTATGATGCCGCAGATATTAACTACTGCACCGAATACCTGGCAAACCTGGTAAAAAAATATAATCTTCCTCCAAAAGTATTTGTCGTTCATCGTTTCACCAGAAAAATGGTGACGAATTATAAGAACGTTAAACTTCGTCCGGAAGTTCAGGTGGTTATGCACATGGACGGATGGGGCGAGCCGGAACTTAAAAAAGGCACTTACCGTCACTTTATCTTCCCTGAACCGGTTCAGTTTACAGGATTTAAATTGTTCTACAAAAATGATTTAAAGAAAGCACCAAACAGGTTAATGACACCGGAAGAATTGCTGAAACTGAAACCAATACCAAGTTACATACAATATCAATAATAGCTAAAAAAGAGGATGCCGAAAAAGCATCCTTTTTTTTTATCTACTCATTTTTTTTGCTTCATTTTCTCTTTAAAAAAACAAGTCAGATCCATCTTCGGGACATGGCTTAAAACGCTTCTGGCTATACAGGCTCTAACCAAGCTCTATACTCGGTCTATACTCGGTGCAACCACGCTTGCAAGCGTGTTAAAGGCGGGTAATCAGCCTGGATAAATTGCGCATGTAATGAGGCATAGTCGTCCGGTTCCAATACCTCGTATTTGTTTGGTAATCATCTGAAGAAAGAAGAGAGAAGTAGGGAAAGAAATCAGAAGGTCAGCCTCGCTTCAGCCTTAGGATTGTCCAGTTTAGTGCTTTTCCTTTGACCGTTCAAAGTCACATGGACCATATTGGACTGGGAATCATGTTCATCAAAAAGAATATCATTCCGGATATCGAAGTTTTTAATGGTTTCTAATTTTTCCGTTTCGAAATAACACCAGGCAGCATCTTCTTCAATCTCATAACCAATATACTTTAGCGGCAAAGGTTTTTGATTCGCCCTAATCTGTAAATGCTTTTGCAGGTAATCAGCAATCAGCAGGTCCACCTTCTTACGATCCAGCGGTTTTAAGATATTCAGCTTCGCTTTATACTTGTGGTCCAGCGCCTTTTCAAAATCATCAAAGAAAACACGCACGCTTACCTGTACCGTTTTTGTTTTCGGATTTTGGGTGATTTCCGTTACACTCACATAAAACGGATGAAAGAGATGAAGAAAGGAGATCAATAAAACTTGTACCATACTTGCTTGTAAAGGACCTGAAATTAAAAAAAAGTTTGCATAATTAATTCAAAATTACGATTTTAAACCCCAATGCAAGATTTTTGGCTTTATTTCCAGTTAGGTTGGCAACATATTTTAGATTGGCAGGGATATGATCATATCCTTTTTGTAGTGGTATTGTGCGTTACCTACGCCATCAGCGACTGGAGAAGGGTCCTGATCCTGGTTACGGCTTTCACCGTCGGCCATAGCATTACACTGGCATTAAGTGTCTTCAAAGTAATTACCATTAATACTCCACTTATCGAATTTCTGATTCCGGTAACCATCCTGATTACCGCTACAGCCAATATATTAAACAAAAAACCGAAAAACCGGGGCACGAATTTCAAATATCTCCTTGCGTTATTTTTTGGCCTTATTCATGGACTGGGCTTTTCCAACTACCTGAAAAGCTTACTCGGAAAAAGCACCAGTATTGTTGTAGAACTCCTGGCCTTTAATTTAGGACTGGAAGTTGGTCAGGTGATTATTGTCGTTGGAATTCTCCTGCTTTCCTTTCTCCTGATCTGGATTGTAAAAATAAAGCGATGGGACTGGAATTTCTTCATCTCATCAGCTATATTTGGTATATCATTTATTATGGCTGCCGAGCGTTTTTCCGCTGCTTTTCTAAATTGATCTGCCGATTAAAAAGCAGCCAACCAAACCAACATACTATTCCTAACCCCGATGAAAAGAAATTTACTGCTATTTGCTGCGCTCTTTTTAACCATAAACACCTATGCCCAACATTTAAATAACCCTGGCGCTAACCATGGAAATAAATTTGAGCAATTGGGAACCATCATTTCAGATCCAAATTCCTACCGGTCGGCCTCAGGTGCACCTGGACCCGCATACTGGCAACAACGGGCAGATTATGAAATCAATGCCACACTTGACGAGAAAAACCTACGCCTTACCGGTTCAGAATCAATTACATATTATAACAATTCACCTGATCCATTGAGCTACCTCTGGGTACAGCTCGATGAAAATGAACACAAAGCAACCAGCGACAATAAGCTGACCGAAACCAGTCAAATGAGCGATCAGATGAACTATCAGTCGCTTTCCGGCATCATCGGCGAAGCAAATGATCTTGGTGTAAAAATCATCAAGGTAACGGACGAAAAAGGAACCCCACTTCCCTATACCATCAACAATACCATGATGCGCATCGACCTTCCCACTACGCTTCAACCAAAGGGAAAATACAAGTTAAACATCACCTGGGATTATAAGATATCGAACAGAATGACTGTCGGCGGTAGAGGCGGCTATGAATACTTTGCTGAAGACGACAACTACCTCTTTACCATCACTCAATGGTTTCCCAGGATGGCCGTTTATTCGGATGTTCAGGGCTGGCAGAACAAACAGTTCGAAGGCAGAGGAGAATTTGCACTGGTATTTGGCAATTACAAAGTTAACATGACCGTTCCTGCAGACCACGTAGTTGGTGCAACCGGCGAGTGTCAGAACTATGCACAAGTACTAAATAGTGGTAGTCTGAAAAGATGGAATGCCGCGCAAACCGCAGCATCGCCCGTAGAGATCGTCAATCTTGAGGAAGTAAAATCGGCCATGACGAAAAAGTCAACCGCAAAAAAAACCTGGACTTACACTGCTGAAAATGTAAGAGATTTCGCCTGGGTTTCTTCCCGCCGACTGGTATGGGATGCCATGGCGACCCATATCAATGGAAAAAAGATTATGGCCATGTCCTATTATGGTCCTGAAGCTTATCCATTATACAATAAGTATTCAACGAAAGTTATTGCCCATACCTTAAAGGTATATTCAAAACATACCATCCCCTACCCTTATCCGGTAGCGATCTCGGTGGAGGCTGCAAACGGGATGGAATATCCGATGATCTGTTTTAACTACGGACGTGCGGAAAAAGATGGAACTTATACAGAAGCCATTAAATATGGAATGATCGGTGTGATCATCCATGAAGTAGGGCATAATTTCTTTCCCATGATCGTCAACTCTGATGAAAGACAATGGTCATGGATGGATGAAGGGCTGAATACCTTCTGCCAGTATATGGCGGAGCAGGAATGGGACAACAACTACCCTTCACAGCGCGGCCCTGCACATAAGATCGTGGATTACATGAAAATGCCTAAAGATCAGCTGGAACCCATCATGACCAATTCAGAAAACATCATCAATTTTGGTCCAAATGCTTATGCTAAACCCGCCACAGCATTGAATATCCTGAGAGAAACGGTAATGGGCAGGGAGTTATTCGACTATGCCTTCAAGGAGTATGCGAAACGATGGGCATTTAAGCACCCTACTCCTGCAGATCTGTTCAGAACAATGGAAGATGCTTCTGCGGTAGATCTTGATTGGTTCTGGAGAGGCTGGTTTTTTGGAACTGACCCGGTAGATATTGCGTTGAACGACGTTCGTTACTACCGCATGAACAGCATGAAACAAGCGGAAGAGAAGAAAGAGGATAAAAAAGCATTTGAAAAAAACAACGACAATATCAGCAGGGGAAGAAACCGTGCCGAGGGGGTAAAATTTGCCGTAGAGCAAGATACAACGCTCCAGGATTTTTACAATAAATTTAATCGTTTTGAGGTCAGCAAGACTGCTGATGAGCAGTTTCAAAAGTATTATGCGTCTTTAACTGCTGACGAGAAAAAACTATATGAGCGCAAGAAAAATTTCTATGAGCTTGACTTTTCAAATGAAGGGGGACTGGTGATGCCAATCATTATCGAATGGACTTTTGCCGATGGAAGCAAAGAAGTAGACCGCATTCCTGCCTATATCTGGAGAAAGAATGAGAACAAAGTGACTAAAGTTTTTGCTAAAGATAAAGAAGTAGTTGCCGTACAACTTGATCCCTACCGCGAAACTGCTGACATCGATGAAAATAACAATTCATGGCCGAGAAAAGCAAAACCTTCAAGGTTCGAATTGTTTAAACAACAACAATCCCCGAGAGGGGCTTCTGCCGGACCAAACCCGATGCAACAGTCCAGACAAAAATAAATTACCTTCCTTTTGTCTTGTATTTTCTTAGCAATACAAGACAAAAGGAATTTCAGTCTTCCCTCAGGCAAGCAATCACCAATAACACCAATGAACACAGCGGGCATTAGTAAGACATGTACGAACTCTGCTGTATATCGGTCCGGTATTTAATTACTCCACGTAAGGTCGGCCACATCAAAAAATTCCAATCCACCATCCTTCGCTCTTTTCTGAAGCGACAAAATTTGTGCTATCCGCTGAATTGACTTCTTCAATACTAATCGAAAAGCTTCAAAAGAACATCAAATGTAGCAAACAACGTTCATTAAAGGAATTACGCCACTATAAAATACATATAAAAATGAAAAAACAAATTAAATAATTCATAAAAAGAAAATATAAATTATATCAAGAAATATTTAAAATTTCAATATATTAGATAAACCATCATTATTTTAAAAAGAAAACAGAAAGAAAAAACAACGCAACCAGGCCAGTCTCAAGGAGATCAACCGGTACAAATTCGTTCTTAGGAAGCTATAGGGGAAAAACTATTAATCTAACCAATCAATTTAAACAGTATGAAAAAGCTAAAAAAATTATCAGCGAGTAAAGAAGTTATTGAAACTTTAGACGGAAAAGTGATGAAGAATGTTGTTGGTGGTATCACCGGAACCTGTAGTGGCGGATGTCCTACAAGAGCCTCAACTATAACCCTTTGCTCTGGAAATCCAGCTGGATGTGGTACTTGCACCAGTGGTTGCCCATGTAAACCTAACAAGGGATTTGAACCTGGATTAGATCCTATGGATCCTGGATTTGGATTCGGATTGTAATCATTAATCAAAATGACCTTTTCAAATTAACTAACCAAAATGAAAAAGTTAAATAAATTATCCCTGAGTAAGAAAATCATCGACGCGCTCAACAACAAAGTGAAGAAGATTATAGTTAGACACGGATAAATGATTAATAGAGAATGGTTATCCTGGTGATAACCATTCTCCCCGCACAGAAAGACCATGTCCTACGTTTAAAACAGATGAAAATATCATGTTGAAGTACCTGAATAAAAACTTAATTGGAACTGTGCTGTTCATTTGTCTCTTTCTACAGACACTGGAAATCTGCGCCCAATCCCCCGAAAGCTTCAAATCGGCATTGGTGCAGCAATCCATTAATTTAAACCCCCAGCAATTATTTAGCAATCCAGCACAACATCAAGCTCTTCCCTTTCCCGACTTTGGGGATTTTAAAGTTTTTGGAATCGGAGAGCAATCCCATGGGACAAGCGAATTTATACGGGCAAAAACCAGGCTGATCAGCTTTTTATCCGCTAAATATAAAATCAACAAAATAGGCTTGGAAGCACCAATGGCAGAAGTAGATCGGTTAAACGCTTACTTATTGGATGGAAAACCAATGCTTCCGGAAATCTTAAAAAGCTTTCAGCTTTATAACTATGAATGTAAAGAATTTGCTGATCTCGTTGAAACGGTAAGAGAAATCAACCGCAAAAACCCAGGGCAAATCAGCTTTTTCGGATTCGATTTTCAAAGCCCATATCAGACTTTACAAAACTTATCCGCTTACAGTAAAACAAGAAAAATTCCAAATACAGATTCTATTGCTAAAATCATCGGATATTACAAACAACTTGACTATCAATTGTCTTCCCATACGATCAGTCCGGAAGATTTCCAGACCCTGAATGCGATGAGCAAACAGTTTATGACGGATTATCAGGGCCTCCAGACCAAGGACAGTGCTTTAGATTCCGGCCTGGCTAAGAACATCAACAATTATCAGCAGTTTCTACTGCTAAATGATCCTGAAAAAAACAAACATGATGTACGAATCATGTCGAATACAAGAGATTCCTTAATGGCCGAGAATGTGCTCAGCGAAGTCACAGCAGGGAGTAAAATCATCCTGCTCGCCCATAATGGCCATATACAGAAAACGCGAAATCCATATTCAAAAGCCATGGGGCTCTTTCTGAAAAGAAAACTGGGTAGCGCTTACAAAAGCATGGGCATGTCTACATCGGAAGGCTTTTATACCGCATACAATGATCAGCAACAAAAAGTAAGCAGTAAAAACCCCATTCAACAGCCTTTGGCAGATAGTTTTGAATATTATTTTTCACAAACACACAAACCTGCTTTCCTATTGAATACGAGACTGATTTCAAACAGAAAAATCCCTGCCAAAAAGTATCGCTTTTTACCTTTTGGTTATACCCATAAACAATTCCAATCCGGCAATATCCTGGCCGATTTCGATTACATCCTACATATTAACAAAACAACCGGAACCAACAGCTTTTATGTCAACTAAACCAAGCAACACCGAACAGCCCACTTCTGCGGAAGAGATTTTTCAGTATGTGGAATCTCATGAAAATCCATTTTTAAACCTCAGCCTTCTGGCAGGTAATTATGGTCAGATTTTATATTATGGATACCTCTATCAATCTTACCGAAATCCACAGTATTTAGAGCGGGTATATGACCTGATCGAGGCTGCACTTGATACCTTTCAGGAGCAAATCTCTGGAAATGACAACCTCGATGCGACTCATGGAAGCGGTTTCTCCGGTTTCTTTTGGGTACTTGGTCACCTTTCTGAAATTGGTGTACTCGAAGAATCGCTGGATGACATCATTGATTCGGACATACAGGAATTCGTAGAGAAATCACTGGATGCTGATATTGAAATTGAGAATTACGACCCCCTGTATGGCTTTATTGGAAAAGGGCTTTTTCTACTTCAGCAAAAAGAAAAACCATTTGCAAAGCGGGGTATTGAAAAAATCATCAAAGCATTAGATCAATCAAAAATTACAGATAAAGATGGAAATTACACCTGGGTAGATATCCGGAACCTCACTCATGCTGACAAAAACAAAAGTGAACATGTCGTCTATGATTGCGGGCTGGCTCACGGGGTTGCGGGAATTATTGCTTTTTGTTGTGAGGCATACCCTGTACTTGAAGATCCGACATTGCGGACATTAACCAAAACGCTCATCCGAAAAGCTTCCTCATGGCTCCTTTCTCAGGAGAAGGACAACGACCTTTTCAAATTCCCTATTGCTAAATTTAAAAATACGGTTGATCCAGGTAACCACCCTTACTATGCCAGACTCGGCTGGTGCTATGGAGACATTTGCATTGCAATTACTCTTACCAAGGTAGCTTCCATTTTAGATGAGGATGACTATTTCCGTACGAAAGCAATGGAGATTGCCATCCATTCTACCGCCATCGACCTGCAACAGTCAGGAACGGTAAAAGAAAATGGTAAAATCGACCCCTCATTTTGTCATGGAACCTGCGGGATCAGTTATATTTATTTAAAGTTGTTTGAGCAGCTCAAAGACGAAAGATTGAAACAGGCAAGTAAGTTCTGGGAAAAGATCACCAGGGAACAAACCGTACAATATCTGGAGGAGCAAAACCTGATCAGTGAACTTACAGATCAACAGGAAGACTACGGACTGCTCTATGGATACATGGGGATCGGATTGGTAAATCTCTCACTGGAGGAAAACAAAAGCTTTACCTGGGATAAAATGCTCTTATTGTAACACATGATGAAACAGATTAAACTGGGCTTACTCGAATTCGGGGAATTATACAAAAATCAGTACGATTATCCTGGTCTGCTGAAATATGTACAGTGTGCAGATGAGCTTGGGTTCCAAAGAATCTGGTTCGCAGAGCACTACCATGACAATGTTGCCTTCAGTAATCCTGAAGCTTTACTGCCCATGCTGGCATCATCCACAAAAAAGATCAGCATTGGAACTGGCGGTATACTCTTAAAATATCATTCTACCTACAGAATTGCCACCTTCTATAAGCTGCTTTCCACTTTATTTCCGGGCAGAATTGACCTTGGTTTATGTAAAACGCTCCTTCCGGCTCATCTCGGAGCACAATTATTAGGGGCGCATTACGAAGAAGAACCTTCATTTCCCGAAAAGGTGCTGGAGCTTTTAAACCTGCTGGATGCGAGGAGCCAGGAAACACCTTCCGGATTAACCATTCCTCCACCGATTGCAGAAACCAGCAAACCTTCTTTATGGATGCTCAACTCTTCCTTTGAAGATATCCATCATTATCCTTTGGGAAAAATCAATTATTGCCGTTCTCTGTTCCATACCACCACTACATTGAGAACGACGGAAAAGGAACTGATTAAAAGCCCGGATAAGGCCTGTAAAAAAGCCCTGGCGATTGCCGTTTATTGCTCTGAAAATAAATCAAAAAACAATGCATTCCTAAGATCTCTTCAGGAAAAAAGTCAGCTTCAACCGGAGAAAATTATAAGCTGCACTCCTCAAGAACTCCATGTACGTATCCTGGAGCTGACTTCAGGAACTGCGATAAAGGAAATAGTGATCCTTAATCTTGGAAAAAATTACAGAGAAAAAACCAAGGTCCTTCATTTACTAAAAAAACAATTCAGCTAAGCCATGCATATCTTTCAAAAAGCAATCATGAGACTTCCGGTTTTACCTGTCTCTCTCCTTCAGGACATTGAAAAGAAGATCAGCAATCATGAGCCTCTGGACAAATACATCCTTGACATACTATTAGAATCCATCTACATTGCTGCTCCTGGTTTTTATACCCTCTTGATCAGGGAACAAAATGAGGAGGGTATTTTTTATGATGAGAAAATAAAGATAAGTCTTTTAAGATATCTGAACAGATTGTGTCAGCGGGCCACTCCATATGGAACCATGGCTTATATCACGGCGCTAAATTTAGCCCAACACAGCTCTGCCATTAATCCTTCAGAAGGTAGCCTGGAAAAACACAGCAGGCTTGACGCCCAGGTTGCAAATTTACTCATTGAACACCTGAAAAAGATTCCCCGTACACTAATGCTGAGCCGGTTATACACAAATAATTCCGTGTATACGCTTAATGGAAAAATCAGGTACATAGAGCATAGGGTAGAAAAAAACATACGGAAGTTTAAATTATCTTCGATGGATCCTGATGAGATCATTTACGAAGTGTTACAATTCTGTAAATCAGGAAAAAACAAAAAGGAAATCAGTAACTACATCCTCTCTATTGAACCGGAACTGGACGTAGAAGACATTCATGAATATCTTGATGACCTGTTGGAAAATGGACTGCTTTTATCAGAACTCGACCTGAGGATGAATGATGTCAATGTCCTGGATAAACTCTCTGAACTTTTAAACAGTCCGGACTTTGCCACAGAAGATTATGTAGAGATAACCACATTGATTGCTGCGTTAAAAACAGAAATGCAGCAGCTCAGAGACAGTTCTGCAACCGCAGCAATTGTTCACCTTAACCGGATCAAGGAACTTCTCATAGCAACTCAAAGACTGGAAGAAGACAGCTCATTTTTACAAATCGATTGCTTTAAAACATTAGATGGCCATATCAATAAAAATATAGCCTACAAATTAGCACGGGTATTACAGTCTATGAGTAAAATCCATGAAAGCTATAGAGGACCGGCACTGGAAGCATTCAAAAAAGAATTCTCCAGGCGATATGAGGGCAGATCCATTCCCCTTCTTCATGCGCTTGATCCGGATACCGGAATCGGATATCCTGTTAGCCGGAACATAAACCATAACAAAAGCGATGAACTCCTGCCAAGATTGGGCAGTTCTGCCTCAGAAGAATCAGATACCTTACAATATTTCTTCAACAACTGGTCCCGCTTTCTCCTAGGAAAATACAAAGAAGCCATCGCAAATGGAACGAACGAAATCTCCTTATCAATTGAAGAGTTGAAACCATTCGAAAAAAACACCAATGCCCGGCTTCCACTGACACATACGGTATTGTGTAAATTAAGTACGGATAGTGCGGAATCACTCGACAACGGAGATTACCTGCTCTATCCTTTTGATCTTCATGCTCCTTCCGCAGCAAACGTCTACGGAAGGTTTTCTCACCTGAATGAATCAATTGGCCAGTTGATTACAGAGATTGTCAGGAAAGAGGAGGAATTCTATAAAGATGCCATTTGTGCAGAAGTGGAACATATCGGACAGATTAAAACAGCTAACGTTAATCTAAAGAATTTCAACAGGTCCTGGAGTCTTCATGTAGCTGATGCTCCAGCCAATACCAACAGTTCAAAATACCTGGATCTGCACGACCTCTACCTAAATCTGAATGAAGAGAACAGATTAATCCTCTTTTCTAAAAAACTGGAAAAGGAAATCGTACCATACATGACTACCGCCTATAATTACGGCGTTGACGAACTTCCGGTAATTAGCTTTTTGGGTGATTATCAACATCAGGGAAATCAAAACACCTTATTATGGGATTGGGGAATGCTCCGGGAACTCGACCATTTGCCAAGACTGGTGATCGATAAAAACATCCTCATGGCCCCGGCAAGCTGGAATATCAGAAAAGAAACCTTGAACTTACAGTCCTTTGAAGCATTTAAAGACAGTTTGCAACTGATTTGTAAACAACACAAAATTCCCGCGCAGGTTATTTACGGAGATGCAGACAACCTCTTGTTGCTAAATCTGGAATTAGAACTGTATTTAAAGATGCTTTTTAAGGACATCAAAAAGAAAGACGCGCTTCTTTTTACAGAAGATGTCAATAACAGCAACAACCAATACGTTTCCGATGGTCAGCATAGTTATACCAACGAGTTGCTCTTTTCTTATTATCATCCCCATAATGAACGCGATTCAAATCTCCTTCAGGAACCCTTCCTACAGCCTGAAAAGAAGACTTACCTACCCGGAGAAGAATGGGTTTATTTAAAAGTATACTTCAATTCCATGAACGCCGAAGCGCTGATTCTTCAAACCCTGAATGATTTTCTGCCGGAAATAAAGGAGATCCGTTCTTTTCAGAAATGGTTCTATATCCGGTATGAAGATCCTGAACCTCATTTCAGGTTAAGGTTTAAATTCTCGGATCCGAAGGATATCAGCATTGCAATTGCCTTATTGAATGAAAACTTTAAAGCCCTGATTCATCTTGGTTATGTAGGCAAAATTGCCTACGATGGATATAGCCCGGAAACGGAGCGATATGGACATCAAAACATGGACCTTGTAGAAGATCTATTTCAGGTCGACAGTGAAGCCATTTTAAAACTAAGACTTTTGCTGTCCTCAGCCCATAAAGAAGAAAAAATCAGCTGGCTGTCCGGCCTGTACAATATCCATCGCTATCTATCCATGATTTTTAGCCAGGAAGAAGCCGATAAGAAGGCAAGTTTCATCAAAAATACAAATGCGCAATTTAGAAAAGAATATCATTTAAGTAATGCTGATTTTAAAGGGGTTAATCTTTTCTTTGAACAGAACAAAGCTAAGGTTACAGAAATAATGGCTGGCAAGGCCGGTTTATATCCTGATATCCATTCCATTTTTGAGGAAAGACAATGGAGGTTACAGGACATTATCCCTGGAATCGAAATGACTGAAAAAGTGATCTTCGGTTTGATACATATGTCCATGAACAGACTTTTTCCTGTAAACCCAAGAAAAAAAGAGGCCATCTGTTATGACCTGTACCGTTCGGCATTAAAACGTAAACCTGAACCTGTTGCTAAATAAGCCTGTATCTTGAAAAAGTTCCCTTTCTATAAACAAGTTGATCAAATGGATTGCGGGCCTACCTGTTTGCGCATGGTTGCAAAATATTATGGAAGGAACTATAATTTACAACGTTTAAGGGAGATCTCAGGAATCAACAGAGAAGGGGTTTCTTTACTGGGCATCAGTGAGGCCGCAAAAAACTTAGGTTTTAAGGCCACTGGTGTCAGACTGAGTCTGGCACAGCTGGCAGAGATTGAGCTTCCATGTATTTTACACTGGAAACAAAGCCATTTTGTTGTCCTTTACAAGATCACTGGTGCGCATACTAAAAAGCCTGTTTTTTTTATCGCAGATCCTGCCGGAGAACGGCTTCAGTATACCCTGGCTGAAATGGCCGATTCCTGGACAAGTCCCCACAATGAGGATCAATTTAAAGGAATTGGCTTACTTCTCTCCCCTACCCCTGATTTTTACGAGCAACAGGGAGATCCTTCCAGCACAGTCGATTTACGTTATTTTCTAAGTCATCTTTTGAAATACGGGCCCCTGATCCGGCAACTGATTATCGGTCTCACTGTCGGAAGTCTGCTGCAATTGGTTTTACCCTTCCTCACCCAGGCTGTGGTAGATATCGGTATAAACACCAAAAATCTGAACTTCGTTTATATCATTCTGATTGCGCAAACCATGCTTTTTTTAGGAAGGCTCAGCATAGATTTCATCAGGTCATGGATTCTGCTGCACATCAGTACCAGAATCAACATCACCATCCTTACCGATTTTCTGATTAAACTCATGAAATTGCCAATGGCCTTTTTTGATACCAAAATGACTGGCGACATTATGCAAAGGATGACTGATCAGTCGAGGATACAAAGCTTTCTTACCGGCTCTTCACTGAACACCATTTTTTCACTATTCAATCTGCTTATTTTCACTTTTGTTCTCGCTTACTACAATCTGAATATCTTCATCATTTTTATGATATTCAATGTTTTGTATAGTTTATGGACTGTATTTTTCCTTAAAAAAAGAAGAGAACTCGACTTTAAACGTTTCGACATTTCCTCTGCAAACCAAAGCAATGTAGTTCAGCTGATCACGGGAATGCAGGAAATTAAACTGAACAATTGTGAATTGCAAAAGCGTTGGGAATGGGAAAGAATACAGGCCGGGTTATTCAAGTTCAGCATTAAAAGCCTCGTCGTTGGCCAATATCAGCAATTCGGTACTTTTTTTATCAATGAAGGGAAAAACATTCTGATCACCCTGATTGTTGCCAAATCTGTTATCGATGGACAACTCAGTATGGGGGCAATGATGGCCATACAATATATTGTTGGTCAGCTAAACAGTCCGATAGAACAATTACTAGGTTTCGTCCAACAGTTTCAGGATGCTAAAATCAGCCTCGAAAGACTCAATGAAATTCATGCGCTCTCAGATGAAGAACCTGCCGGCCGTTCTTTTATCAAAGAACTTCCGGAGCAGAAAACCATCAGCCTCAACAACCTGAGCTTCACCTATCCCGGAGCGGGTAATGAACCCGTTTTTCAAAATCTCAGTTTCGATATTGCTGAAGGAAAGACCACTGCGATTGTAGGAATGAGTGGAAGTGGAAAAACGACGATCTTAAAATTATTATTGAGATTTTATGAGACCTCAACCGGAGAGATCAATGTCGGATCGACCAACCTTCAACAAATCAGTAATAGCTATTGGAGAAGCAAGTGTGGAATTGTGATGCAAGATGGATTTATCTTTTCTGACACGATTGGAAGAAACATCGCCGTTGGCGACGAGTATCCTGATAAAGAGCGGTTATTACATGCTATAGATGCAGCCAATATCCGTGATTTCATCGAAGAGCAACCCCTTGGCTTAGCTACCCAAATCGGAGCTGCAGGCAAAGGAATAAGTCAGGGGCAACAGCAAAGAATATTGATTGCCAGAGCAGTCTACAAAAATCCGGAGTATATTTTCTTTGATGAGGCGACCAATGCTTTGGATGCAAATAATGAAAAGAAAATTATGGAGAACCTGGAGTCCTTTTTTAAAGGCCGAACCGTTATTGTTGTCGCCCACCGTTTAAGTACCGTAAGAAACGCAGATCAAATTATCGTGTTGAACAAAGGTGCAATTGTAGAACAAGGCAATCATGCCTCTTTAACCAAATCTAAAGGCACTTATTATGAACTCGTAAAAAATCAGCTTGAACTCGGCTCCTGAGCCAACAATTTCTCTCCCCAGGCATCCAATTGCCATAATATCTTAACCAGACTATCTCCGGTTTCAGTTAAGTGATACTCCACTTCCAATGGCTTCAGTTTAACAATGTGTTTTGTCACCAGCCCACTTTCTTCCAATTCCTTTAATTGCCGGCTTAAAACCCTGCGGTTCATATCAGCAATATGATAAAAAAAGTCACTTGGACGTCTCAGCCCCTGCTGCAAATGCCAGACAATAGGAATCTTCCATTTTCCGCTAATGGTATTTACAGCATGTTCCAGGGCGCATATTTTATTTTCGGCTACACGGATCTTATTTTTCATAGGTATTCCCTTCTCATCGCAGGATAGGACAATTTTGTCCCATATTGACATTACAATTAATAGCACCGAATTTAGCATTTCAAATAAAATTAAAGAAATGAAAGAAAAAGTAGCCCTCAGAAATCAGCAATTTAACCAATATGTAAATGAGAAAAATAATGTGCAATTGTCTGAACTTTATACGGAAGATGCCCTCATTTATCCACCGAAACAGCCTGCAGTTCAAGGCAAAGAAAAGATCAGCGAATTTTTTGGAGCAGTATTCAATCAGGGGATCAATAAAGGAGACTTTTCCACCAGGGAGATTAGCATTGAAGGAAACTTCGCTTATGAAACAGGAAATTATCTTCTTTTTGCGGGGGAAGGGCAGCTGGTTGCCCAAGGACACTATATGTATGTCTGGAAATATATCGCCGGAACATGGTATATACATCAGGACATTTGGAATGACTAAAAAATAATATTGAACGCAGAAATGTGAAGCAGCCCAGGTCTTCACATTTCTCTTTCCCTCTTCTGAACATATGCAATTCACAATTTCCGGCAAATCATGTCGCCGGTTTTTGGTTAAAAAATCATGAAATAATTATTACCTTTTTTAGGGATGTACTTTCTTAGAGATTAGCGGTTATCTTTAATAAAAAATAACCCCATCTACCCATGGAAAACCAAATTTTACCAGAATTGTCGACTAAGATTCAGGGACTCTTCTACCTAAGTGAATCTGAGGCCCCTTTAGTCATTGAGCAGCTCGGAGCCCTTCCAAAAGAACAACTGAATGCAAAGCTTGCAGAATTGAACGCGGCAGCTCCTGAAGCCTTAATCAGCGTAAAACCGGAAGATTTTTTCGAAAAAATCTTAAAAAGTGCCGATCCTAACGACGATATTGTTGTGGCAAATGCCAACAAATTTCAGGAGCTTCATACTTTTCTAAAAGGCAATTTCTCCGGAATCCAGGTCACCCGGATCGAAGACGGCGTGAAAGTTCCGATCATCATTACGGCATTCCTACCAGACAACACCTGTATTGCAGTCACTACTTATGCTATAGAATCTTAACCATCATCCTATCCCTATGAAAAATTTCATGAAACATTGCTATGTACTGGGCATGCTATGCCTGGTCCTCGCCTCCTGTAAAAAAGAAGCTCAACCGGAGTTTACAGAACAACAGCATTCAACCAGTCCATCGGTCCGTACAGAAAGTACTCAATTGCTGGCAGAAGGCTTTGAAACCGGCAGCAAAGGCGCTTATGCTTCGGCTTCTGTTACCCTGGGCTCAGGCTCCTGGACCCTGGACGACGCCCTGATTGGAAACACCGCTGCAGATGTAAAATCTGGAAGCCAATCGGCAAGAGTCAGGAACACTGGTTCCCTTAAGATGAACTTTAACATCAGTGCGAGCGACAGCACAACCGTTAAAATTGATCATGCCAAATATGGATCAGATGCTTCCAGTACCTGGCAGCTATGGATCTCCACAAATGGTGGCACAAGTTACACACAAGTTGGCAGTACCATTACCAGTAGCAGTTCTACTTTACAAACCGCAACTTTCCAGATCACCAATACCGGCAATATCCGTCTGACTATACGCAAAGTTTCAGGCGGCACCAACCGGATTAACATCGACAACATCAGTGTAACCACTGGTACCGGAGGAGGAACAAACCCGGGTGGAGGAACCGCAGGAGATGACAGCCATTTATTACTGGGTAATCCGAATGGTGCAGTAGCAAACATTACCTCTCCGAATAATTATCTGATGGATCAGACCTATTATACCATCGCTTATAACCGCGACAGAGGTACACCAAACTGGGTGAGCTGGCATATCCAGTCGTCCGATATTGGAAGCACTCCAAGAACGAATGATTTCAGGGCTGATTCCGCTTTACCTTCAGGCTGGTATCAGGTACAAAACAGCAGTTATTCGGGATCAGGATTTGACAGAGGACACAATTGTCCTTCCGGCGACAGGACTTCTTCGACTGCAGCCAACTCTTCTACCTTCTTAATGACGAATATGATTCCTCAGGCACCCAACAACAACCAACAAACCTGGGAAGGTCTGGAAAGCTATACCCGTAGCCTGGTAAGTGCAGGCAATGAGGTTTATGTGATCGCCGGCTCTTATGGAACAGGTGGTACAGGTTCAAACGGCGGAGTAACCAATACCATCAACAATGGTAATGTGACCGTTCCATCTAATGTGTGGAAAATCATCGTGGTATTGCCAAATGGAAATAATGACATTAGCAGAATTACCAGCACCACAAGAGTGATCGCCATCAATACGCCAAATACAAATACCATTAACAGTGACTGGAAGACCTACAGAACTTCGGTGAACAGCATTGAAACTGCAACAGGCTACAGCTTCTTTGCAAGCATCCCGGCAACCATCCGTACTGCCCTTAAACAAAATGTAGACAACCAATAAAAAAATCTATATACTAAGAAAGCCGCCTTAACATAGGGCGGCTTTCTTGTTGGTATTGGAAATTAGAATAATCCCAATTGTCCTTTATCGTCTATTTCAACATCATCAGGATTAGTGATCTCTAATGTGATATTTTTTACTGGTTTAGTCTCGCCCCAGGCCTTTTTAGGTTTCACTGGTGCAGCAGCTTTCTCTTCAACAGGCTCCGTTTTTTCTATTGCAGGGCTTTCCGCCACAGGTTCTGGCACCACCGGCAGACTTTCTTCTGGTTTCGCCTCAACAGCCGGCTCAGCAACAGGTTGCTCCGCTACTGGTTTTGGTGCTTTTGGCACCGTAAAAGCCTTCTTTTTAACGACAGGCTCCGGAACAGCCGGTTCTGGCACAACTTCCGCAACAGTCGGCTCTTCAACTGGTGTTACAACAACAGCCTCATCCGGAACAGTCTCTTCGACCAATACCTTCTTTGTTTTTGCAGTGGTCCGCTTCACAGGAATTTCTTCTTCTTTCTCCTCCACGACTTCCTGAACTGCCTCCTCAGCAACCTCCGGGGTTTCCGCTTCAATTACTTCCAAAGCATCATCCTCAGCTGCCTCCAACACTTCTTCCGCTATTTCCGGAACATCCGCAGGCTCCACATCATCTTCTTCAACTGGCTCGGTATCCTCTCTTTCCTGTTCAGACTCCGTACTTGCCGATGGCAGATCTGTGGATTCTGAATCTCCATCTTCCGTCGTTTCCTCTTCAGTTACTGCTTTTCCTTCTTCGATCAACTCTTCTTCCTCATGGTTGAAGATCTCGATATGCTGAACATCATGCTGTGTCAGTCTGTTTCCATTTGCACGGATACCTTTAACATCAATAAATTCTGCCAATAAGATCTCCAATGTTTCAGGGATCTGTGTTTTACCTTTCAGTACATCCACTTTAAGCATCGCTTCCGGATTGCTCGTCAGGTGCAGGAATTTCGATCCGTTCTCCTCCGAGATCAGGCTCAGCTTCTTCCCTACACCAATCGCTTCAAAAACAAAACGTTTGATAAAGTGATTTTTAGCCTTTCCTTCATATTGTACGACGGCAAATGGTTTTTCCGGGTCAAATTTCTGGATTAAAATCAAATCCGCATCAAAATGGTTGCTCAGTTCGAAAGTACTCAGCTCATACCATCCATCTCTATGAACCTGAAGGATCTTATCATCCCCATCAAATTCACCAAGATACTTACCGCGGCCATCTACATTTAATCTTCTCAACAGGTCATCATACCAGATCTTTAATCCGGATAAGGTAGAAACACCTTTACTTTTCAGCAAGACCTTTTTAATCGGGTACTTAGATACAATATTTCCTTGCGAACCACGTCCTTTAATCGCGATATCAGCATAGTCCAGATCAAACTGGAGTTTCTTTAACTTCGTATGTGGTTTCAGTAAGATCGTTACGATCTCTGCTTCTCCGTTCGGGTTTGCCGTAAAGTATAAAACTTTAGATCCTTTACTTCCCTTGGTCAGGTCGTATTCCTTATCACGGGTAACACCCACTACCGCAAAACGTTTGACATAAGAAATGCCACTTGCTCCGTCTTTATAAATCAGGTTGTAAATCGTCCGTTCATCACCTTTCTTAAATACCTGGGCATGAAGAATTCCTTTACCCACAAAATTCTTATCGGCAACCTTGGTGATGATACATTTACCATCTTCCCTGAACACGATGATTTCATCCAGATCAGAACAATCTGCAATAAACTCATCTTTACGCAAACCGGTTCCGATGAAACCATCTTCGCGGTTCATGTATAATTTCACATTGGCCAAAGCAACTTTCGATGCTTCCACCCTGTCGAACAAACGGATTTCCGTTTTACGCTCCCTGCCTTTGCTGTATTTATCCAGTAACTTCTGGAACCAGGCAATGGCATATTCTGTCAGGTGACGCAAATGGTTTTTAACCACTTTAATCTCATCCGCCAATGATTTCATCTGCTCATCCGCTTTTTTCACATCAAAGCGGGTGATGCTACTCATTGGTTTATCGATCAGCTTTTTAAAATCTTCCGGCAGGATTTCCCGGTAAAGTTGCGCCATAAACGGGGCGAATAATTTATTCAGCACCTCGACTACTACATCAAAGTTCCCTGAATTCTCATATTCTGCATTTTTATACATCCCCTCCTGAATAAAGAGCTTTAGCAATGAGCTAAAGAAAATTTTCTCCTGAAGTTCATGTAGTTTAATTTCTAATTCCTGCTTCAATAAAGCCTTGGTATTTTGAGTGTTCTCGATAAGAATATCGTTCACACTCATAAAATGAGGCTTATCTCCTTTAATGATACAGGTATTTGGGGAGATCGAAACTTCGCATGAAGTAAAAGCATAAAGGGCGTCAATGGTTACATCAGGAGAAATTCCCGGAGCCAGCTGAACCACAATCTCCACATGTGCTGCAGTATTGTCTTCTATCTTCTTGATTTTGATCTTTCCCTTATCATTGGCAGACAAGATGCTGTCGATCACAGAGCCAGTAGTGGTACTGAAAGGAATTTCCGTAATCACCAGTGTTTTTTTGTCCTTCTCCGTAATCTTGGCCCTTACCCTGATTTTACCGCCACGCATTCCTTCGTTATACGCAGAAAAATCTGCCATTCCTCCGGTAAAGAAATCGGGTAATATATTTGGGCGATGCCCCTTTAGCGCTTCAATGGAGGCTTCGAGCAATTCAATAAAATTGTGAGGCATAACTTTCGTAGCCAGCCCCACTGCAATACCTTCTGCTCCCTGTGCCAATAGCAAAGGAAACTTTACCGGTAACGTGATCGGTTCATTGTTACGGCCATCATAACTCAATTGCCATACAGTAGTATCCCCATTGAAGACCACTTCATTAGCAAACTTCGACAGACGGGCTTCAATATAACGTGGTGCAGCAGCACTATCACCGGTAATCGGGTCACCCCAGTTTCCCTGGCAATCGATCAGCAAATCTTTTTGTCCGATCTGTACCATGGCATCACCGATAGAAGCATCCCCATGGGGGTGATACTTCATCGTATTTCCAATAACGTTTGCTGCTTTATTAAACCGTCCGTCATCCATCTCTTTCAGCGAGTGTAAAATGCGTCGCTGAACAGGTTTTAAACCATCATTAATATGTGGTACTGCCCGATCAAGAATTACATAAGAAGCATAATCGAGGAACCAGTTTTCGTAAAGGCCATTGATAGGAATTACGGTATGTTTGCTTTCTTCGTTTATGTTGTTTTCTATTTCTTCGCTCATCAAAAAAGGATTGGATGTTGTAAATATAAGGGTTGAAAACGAAATTTTAAGAACCGAGTTGCTAACAGTTCTTTGTTAAGAACCCCTTTTACAGGAATGAATTACACCACCAACCGTGCTTCGACAAATACGAAGGGCAAGAGGTTCTTAATTCCTTTGACTTTTAAAATTTCACCGTTGATACAATAGAACAAGACTTCTATTTCCTGCTTTTGCTTTTGCTCTACCTCCGCCATGACCTGTAAACAGGCACCACAGGAAGTGACCGGTTTTTCGATGACAAAGTTATCAGTTTTTGCCGTAATTGCCATACTTTCAATCACCGCATTCGGATCTGACGAACCGATGGCAAATAAAGCAACTCTTTCTGCACATAATCCCGAAGGGTAAGCCACATTTTCCTGGTTACTTCCCAATACCACCTTACCTCCTTTTAACTGAAGTGCCGTCCCTACTTTAAACCTGGAATAGGGCGAATACGAAGTATTTAGCGCCTCTTCTGCCTTTAAGCACAATGCTTTATCGTTTTCACTTAGCTCTTCCAATCCCTTAAACGACTGGTAGCTGATACTAAAATTTCTCTCATTCATAGCTTAAACATACAATTTTTCCATATTTCACGAACATGAAATTTTAACACCTTGTTTTAAACAATTTTATTATATTGATTGTAGATATACTATAATAACCCAAAAAAGGCCTCCGGTGGCATGATTTTGGTTAATAACGGCTAGAAACTCTCAATTAAAGTCAATTGAATAAATATATACGTAAAAGTCTTAAAGTTGTACTTTGGATTATCGCCAGCATCATTATGCTCGTTGTCCTTGTTGCACTTTCCCTGAATATTCCCGCTGTCCAAAACTTCGTAAAGGATAAAGCCCTCGGCTATCTGAAAAACAAAACCCATACTGAAGTTCGCCTGGAGAGCATCCATATCGCTTTTCCAAAAGATGTAGTCCTCAATAAGTTTTACCTGGAAGATAAAAAAGGAGATACACTACTGTATGCACAAAAGCTGGCCGTAGACATTAGTCTATTCAAATTACTGAGCAACAAGGTAGAGATCAACAACATCTCCCTGCAAAAAATCAGGGCCAATGTGACCCGTATCAACCCGGACACTGCTTTTAATTTCTCCTTTTTAGTAGACGCTTTTATGTCTGAAGAGAAAAAACCGGAAGATCAGGTTCAGAAAGATACCACCTCGACGCTTAAGTTCTCCGTTAGCAAGATCAATCTGGAAGATATTGGCATTGTTTACCGTGATGACGTCGCAGGAAATGAAGTAAAATTAAGCCTGGGTGAATTTAAAACAAACATTAAAGATTTTGACCTGGACCATCAGCGTTATGTGATCAAAACACTTAGTCTCAAAAACTCCAACCTGAAATATTTCCAGACAAAACCTTTAACTCAGTTAAAGGAACACCTGGAAAAAAGCATTGATACCGCAAAAACGGAATCAGGAAAACTCCCCTATGTGGAGGTGGAAGATTTTGCGTTTAACAACATCAGGATCGCCTTCGACGACCGGCTTTCTCAAATGAGTGCCGATGTGAACCTGAATGAGCTGCTCGTTAACAAGCTCATTGCAGATCTGACCAATAACAATTATAAGGCAGAAACGGCAAAGATTAACAATTCTAAGGTCAGCTATACTGCTGCTGCCAGCGAGATGAAAGCAAACGTAGACCTTAAAGAATTTTCTATCAGCAAGCTGATCGCCGATCTGAATAAGAGTAAGTATCAGGTGGATGAGGCAACTTTAAACAATTCAGATGTCCTCTTTGCGTTTAAACCCAGCCCTCCAGCTAAGACAACGGCAAAAGCAGATACGGCTTCGGCCTCCGCTCCCATCTCTTTGCTCCTGAGCAAATTGAGCCTTTCTAAAAACAACATACAGTTCGACAATATGTCGGCAAAGCCAGGCAAAGGAATGGACTTTAACCATTTAAAGATAAAGGACCTCGGACTTGTTGCAGAAGAACTGGGCTATGGTTCGGATGGCAGCATCAAAGTAAAAGTCAAAGAAGGCGTATTCACAGAGAAAAGCGGTTTCCAATTATTGAAACTGCAGGGCGATGTCCTTTACTCCGACAAAGCCATAAAAGTAAAAAACTTCCTGTTGAAGACTCCAAACACCGCTATAGAGAATGCCACGGAACTGAATTACACCTCAATGGAGGACCTGACGAAACATCCGGAACGCGTAAAAATGAACATGTTGTTCAAAAACTCCACCATAGGACTTAAAGACGCAGCCTATTTCAGCGATGCTGTTCCTCTGGAATATAGAAATGAAAAAATTAAGGTCAATGCCAACGTAAATGGATATCTGAATAACCTTTCCATTCCCCGTCTGCAGATTTCCGGACTGAAAAGCACCAATATAGACATCAGTGGAACCGCCAAAGGACTACCGGATATGAACAAGTTATTCCTGGACCTGAATGTCAAGAAATTCTCTTTAACGAAAAAAGACCTGCTGGTGTTGATTCCTAAAAAATCATTACCCACAAATATTGAACTGCCAAATGCGATTCAGGCAAACGGTAAGTTTACAGGCTCGCTGACCAATTTTAAAACAGGCTTTAACATCAATACAGACATGGGAGCGGCAAAGCTTCTTGCCAGTATGAAAGGTCCGAAAGGGAAAGAAAGTTATACCGCAGATATCAACCTTAACAACTTCAATGTGGGTCGGTTATTGAAACAGCAAGCACAACTGGGCAGGATAACGGCAAAAGCAACTGTAAACGGAATAGGACTGGATGCTAAAAAAGCGGCGGTGAAGTTCAATGCAGAAGTGATCAGTGCCTATTACAACAAATACACGTATAAAAACCTGAAGCTCAACGGTACTTATGCACAACAGAAACTAGACCTGAAAAGTAATATGGCAGATAGCAATGCCAATTTTAACTTAACCGCAGCGGTAAACATCGCCGGAAAATACCCGGCGGTAAAAGCCAAAATGGATTTAGGTCAGGTAGATTTAAGGAAATTAAATTTCAGTCCGACGGAATTTAAGCTTGCAGGAACAGTAGACGCGAACCTGAGTACTGCTGATGTGGATTACCTGAACGGAGATGTTTTCATCAGGGGCTTGCAGGTAGTAAAAGACGGACAGCGTTTCAATGTGGACACCATTAACCTACATGCAGAAACCAGTGCGGAAAAGAGTTTACTCACCTTAAGATCAGAACTCATGAGGGCGAGGATAGATGGCCAGTATCAGCTGACCAATCTGGCGACAGCAGTGACCAATCAGATCAATAAATATTACCAGTTCGGAGAGGTAAAAAGAATTCCGGATCAACGGTTCCGCTTCTTTGCCAGGATCTATAACCCTAAATTCATTCAGAACTTCGTTCCTGAGTTAACGACCTTCTCTCCTTCCATGATTTATGGATTACTGGACACGAAGAAAGACAGTTTAACCATGAAAGCCTGGGTTCCACAAGTGGTTTATGGAGATTACAAGGTCGATAGTACTAAGCTGAGCATCGATAATAACGATCAGAAGCTGAATTACAAGCTGACGGTGAAGAGCATGCAAAGTTCTTCCATCAATCTGTTCAATACGGAAATAAGTGGCGCTGCTGCAAATAATAACCTTGGGGTCAATATCTTTTTAAGAGACAGTAAACTGAAAAACAAATACCTGCTTGGAGGCAATTTCCAGTCGATCAATAAAGATTTCCGTTTTAGCTTTGATCCGCAGAAACTGATATTGGATTACCAGAAGTGGGCGATATCTGCCGATAACTATATCCAATTTGGGCAGTCCGGCATCTCTGCCAGAAGTTTTGACTTGAGCAAAGACAACCAGTTACTGAGCATCAACAGCGTTAACAACGAACCCAATTCCCCATTAAAAGTCCTGTTCAAGGATTTCAGAATAGAAACCCTGACCAAATTTGCAGAGCAGGATAGTTCTCTTGTAGGCGGATCCATCAATGGAACAGTAGATGCAAAAGACCTGACAGGAATGCCTAAATTTGAGGCCAACCTGACCATTGATCAGCTGCGCTATCAGAAAGACCAGCTCGGCACTTTAAGAGTTGCAGTAAACAACAATACCGAAAATGCTTTTGAAACGAATATTGCCTTAACCGGAGTGCATGAACTCCGTGCAAATGGTTTCTATTATACAGCACCTAAAAGTGCATTGGACCTTACGTTGAATATCGATAAAATTGACCTGAAAGGCCTGGAAAGTGTATCCATGGGGCAGATTAAAAATGGTTCAGGAACGATCACAGGGCAATTGTCCGTAAAGGGAGAACTCACTTCCCCTAAAATATTAGGAGACATTAATTTCAAACAGGCCGCATTCACCGCAACTTATGTAAATTCTTATTTTAAGATGCCGAATGAAACCATCAGCTTTACGGATGAAGGCGTTAAGTTTGACAATTTCAACATCCTCGATTCTATCGGACAACCTTTAAAGGTGGATGGGATGATCTACACTACAAATTACCAGGACTTCCGCTTCGGCCTGGATGTTTCAGCCAATAATTTCAGGTTGATGAACTCCACGGCTAAAGACAATGAAATGATCTATGGAAAGGTCTTCGTCAGCACCCGCTCCTTTAAAATCAGGGGCGACATGAACCAACCCGACATTGATATGAACCTACAGGTAAATAAAGGAACAAAGTTCTTCTTTGCCATGGTTGACTCCGATCCTTCCATTGTTGACCAGGAAGGAATCGTCGAATTTATTGATGAAGATGCTCCGCCATTTAATGGCAAAAAGGCAATTCATACCGATAGTATTCCTAAATCTGCTTTCAAAGGATTTAACCTGAGCGCAGATATCGATCTGGATAAAGAAGCAGAATTTACTGTCGTAGTAGATGCAGTGACCGGAGATCAATTAAAAGTAAAAGGTGAAGGCAGTCTGAATGCAACAATGGATCCTAGCGGAAAAATGAGCCTAACCGGACGATACCTGTTATCAGACGGGGCCTATAACCTTAGCGTTGGGCCTAAAAAAATGGACTTTAAGATCCAGCAGGGAAGCAGCATTGTCTGGACAGGGGAACCGACTTCAGCAAATGTAAACATCACCGCAGTACGTGAGGTGAACGCACCGGCGATAGATCTGGTTAATGATCAGGTACAGGATCAGGAAATGTTAAAGAATCAGGCCAAACAAAAATTCCCGTTCCAGGTCTACCTTGACATTACCGGAGAATTGATGAAACCCATTATTGCTTTCCGCATTGCACTACCGGAAAACGAGAAAAATGCACTTGGCGGAGCGGTAGAAACCAAATTACAGCAGGTAAATGCAAATGAAAGCGAATTAAACAAACAGGTTTTTGCCTTGCTTGCCTTAGGTCGCTTTATTGCAGACAATCCATTCCAGAGTCTGGCCAGTGGGGGCAATAATGTTGCAGAATCTTTCGCCCGCTCAAGTGCGACCAGATTACTCGCTCAGCAAATGAATAACCTGGCCTCAGATCTGATCAAAGGGGTAGACATTAACTTTGGATTGAATTCCTCAGAAGATTATTCTACCGGAAAAATGGAAAACAAGACTGATCTGGAAATCGGTTTGTCTAAAAAACTATTAGACGACAGGCTAACAGTAACTGTGGGTAGCTCTTTCGGATTAGAAGGACCAAAACAAGCCAATCAAAGCAGCAATAACATTGCAGGAAATGTGAACATCGAATACTTGTTATCAAAAGATGGCCGTTACCGATTAAGGGCCTACAGAAGAAATCAGACGGAAGGAATTATTGAAGGTCAGATCATAGAAACAGGCCTTGGTTTTGCCTTGGTGGTAGATTACAACAGATTCAGAGAGATCTTCAGAAAATTCAGAGATAGAGACAACAGAAAGAAAAAAACAGAACAGAAGCCTAAAGATGAGAAAGCGAATTAAACCTATACTATTTATGATTTCGTGTTTGATGGTTGCTGCCTGCAGTACGACCAAACACTTGCCTGAAGGAGAAAATCTGTATGTAGGTGCATCGGTAAAAATCAATCCGGATTCTACCGGAAAGATTAAGGATGAAAAAGGGATCAAAAGTGTTTTGGAAGCTAAGACCAGGCCGCTTCCCAACAGTTCTTTTCTGGGTTTCAAATACAAGCTGTTCTTTTATAATTTGGCGGGCCAACCTACGAAAGAAAAAGGGTTCCGGTATTGGTTACGTAATAAACAGGGGCAGCCCCCTGTATTGGGAAGCCAGGTAAAATTGAAATACAATAATGATGTACTGAGGAGTTACCTTGTCACCCAGGGATATTTACAAGCAGAAGTGACTGGTGATACCGTCGTTAAAAATAAAAAAGTGAAAGCCATTTATACTGCGCAAACCGGCGAGAGGTATAAAATCAATAAGGTCACTTTCCCAAAAGACAGTACCGTTATCGTCGCTAATATCAATAGCAATGCCTCAAAGTCCTTGCTCAAAGCCGGAGATTTTTATGATTTCGAGACGATAAAAAACGAACGGATCAGAATTGACAATGACCTTAAGGAAGCCGGTTATTTTTATTTTAGCCCTGATTTCCTGTTGATACAAGCAGATAGCACCATCGGCAAAAATATGGTTAACCTGTTTGTAAAGGTGAAAGAAAGCACACCTGATGTTTCCAAGAAGCCATATACGATCAATAACATTACGATCTATCCGAATTATAACTTAAGAAACGACTCTGGCATTAAGGCCAGTGAACCGATATTGTATAAGGATTTTAAAATCCTGGATCCTAAGAATACGTTCAAATTAGGCGTATTTGACCGCCTGGTATTTTTCAATAAAGGAGAAACCTATAACAGAAGAGACCATAACCAGTCTTTAAACAGAATGGTCAACATTGGGACGTTTAAGTTTGTAAAGGCTGATTTTATTCCGGTAGATAGTTTTAAAAACAATCAATTGGACATCAATTTCTATTTAACGCCATTAAAGAAAAACTCACTTTCCTTCCAGGTTACAGGAACAAGTAAATCCAATAACTTCGTAGGATCGGAAGTAAAGATTACACAAACCACGAGGAACGTTTTCCGTGGCGCAGAGCAACTGGAGGTAAGTGCCAGTGGTGGTTTTGAACAACAAATCAAAGGAGGGCAAACTAAACAGGGAAACTCATTTTCTCTAACCGGCCAGGCCAAATTGATTTTCCCCCGGTTCCTGATTCCTTTTTTCAAATTTAACAGCACCAATGCCTTTATCCCAAGAACCAATATCATGGCTTCTTATCAGATCCTGAGCAGGGCCGATTATAGTTTAAATGCGATCAAAGGAGAATTTGGATACAACTGGAAAGAAAGCATTTTCAAAGAGCATACCTTTAACCCGATTTCGATTAACTATGTAAAATCTAATGTAAAGGACACTAGTCTGTTTAGAAAAAATCCGGCGCTTAGAAATTCTTTAGAGGACCAGTACATCATTGGCTTGAATTACAATTTCACCTATAATGATCAGGTGGACAACAACCGCAGAAACAATATTTATTTTTCAGGAGACCTGGAAACGGCAGGAAATGTAACCGGATTGTTTACTTCCAAAAATAACCTTGGAAAGAAAACCTTATTTGGTACCGACCTTTCTCAGTTTATCCGCCTGGAAGGCGATATAAGAAATTATTACAAGGTTAATAAAAACACGACCTGGGCCAGCAGATTCAACGTTGGTTACGGCTATACTTATGGAAACAGCACTTCCCTCCCATTTGTACGTCAGTTCTTTGCAGGAGGTAGTAGTGACATCAGGGCCTTCGGCGCCAGACTTCTTGGCCCGGGAAGTTATATACCAAAAGAGGAACTTACCTTCAAAGATCAGGGTGCTGATATCAAGATCATGCTGAATACAGAACTGCGTTTCAAACTCGTGAGCATCTTCTATGGTGCTTTATTCATTGACGCCGGAAATATCTGGACCAGAAAAGAAGATGTCAACAGACCTGGAGCTAAATTCAAATTCAACAGCTTCATGAATGAAATGGCGGTAGGTACCGGTGCAGGATTAAGAATGGACGTTTCCTTCTTTGTACTCCGCTTAGACGCTGCTTTTCCACTCCGGAAACCATACCTCCCTGAAGGAAAAAGATGGGTAATTAACGATCTTAATTTCGGCGATAAAGCCTGGAGAAAAGAGAACTTAACCTTTAATCTTGGGATAGGATATCCTTTTTAAGCAAAACTATGAACTTTATAAAAAAAATAATCAGCTTTCTTAAAGCAACGGGTCACCTCTTCATTGCGGCTGGAAAGGGCTTTATTGAGGATAGGGTAATGAAACTCAGTGCTGCATTGGCTTATTACACGATATTTTCGCTCACCCCACTGATCATTATTGTCATTTCTGCCGCTACCTTATTTTTGGGAGACAACATGGATCCCAACACCAAATTATTTGGTGAGATCAGCGAACTCGTCGGTAATGATGCTGCCAATCAACTGCGGAGCTTTGTTAACAATGCGAATTATTCCGGAAAAAGCACCTTCGGCTTGATCATCGGGATCGCCACGCTCGTGATTGGTGCCACTGCTATATTTATTGAAATTCAGGACAGCATCAACCTCATCTGGAAAGTAAAGGCAGTACCTAAAAAAGGATGGAAAAAATTCCTGACCAACAGGTTGCTTTCTTTTTCACTGATCGCTTCTTTGGGCTTCCTGTTACTTGTTTCCCTGGTGGTTAATAGTATAGTCGTTGGTTTAGGCAATAAGATTGCTCAATACATACAGATTGAAGAAGTGTCGGAGATCATGATGCTCATCGTCACCAATGCCCTTACACTCGCTGTAGTGACCTGCATCTTTGCCATTATATTTAAGGTATTACCGGATGTCCGGATCAGGTGGAAACCTGCCATCATCGGTGCGTTGTTTACCGCCCTTCTATTTGGCCTGGGTAAATATGTGATTGGAATTTATATTGAAAAAGGAAATCCGGGTTCTCCCTTTGGAGCCGCCGGATCCATTATTGTGATCCTGCTCTGGATTTACTATACTGCGATTATCCTGTACTTTGGCGCAGAGTTTACGCAAGCTTATGCCGAGAAGTATGACCATGGAATTGCACCAAGTAAATATGCGGTACTGACCCGAACTATTGTGGTAGAGAGTGAAGCAGAAGTCCTTCCACCACAACATCCGGAAGATACAGTAGATGCGGAAAAGGGTTAAGCCGATTCCGCAATTACTGATTAATCATCTATATTTTCTTCATCTACAATATCATGACTTACCGCAGCGGTGGCTGCGCTTTCATCCGCTGAAACCAACGCCTCTATGGTATCTTTTTCTACCCTTAGGTTTCTGATAATGTGTTTCTGCCTGTCTGGTGTGTTCTTACCCATGTAGTATTCCAGCAAACTCTTAATCGTCTGATCCTTCAGGATCACAGGGTCTAACCTGATGTCTTTACCAATGAACAATCCAAATTCATCTGGTGAGATTTCTCCCAGTCCTTTAAATCGGGTGATCTCCGGTTTGTTACCCAGCTTTGCAATTGCAGCCTTACGTTCGTCATCACTATAGCAATAGATCGTTTCCTTTTTATTACGAACACGGAATAAAGGGGTCTGAAGGATGTATACGTGTCCTGAACGAACCAGGTCAGGGAAAAACTGAAGGAAGAAAGTCATCATCAGCAACCTGATGTGCATTCCATCCACATCGGCATCCGTAGCGATTACGATATTGTTATAATGTAATCCGTCTAAACCATCTTCAATATTTAAAGCATGTTGCAAAAGGTTGAACTCTTCATTCTCATACACTACTTTTTTAGTCAGCTCGTAACAGTTCAAAGGTTTTCCCTTTAAGCTGAATACCGCCTGACAATCTACATCCCTTGATTTGGTGATCGATCCTGAAGCAGAATCTCCCTCAGTAATGAATAAGGTCGTATCGTATCTTTTTTCATGGGTGCTGTTGAAATGCACCTTACAGTCTCTTAATTTTTTATTGTGCAGGGATGCTTTTTTAGCTCTGTCGTTAGCCAGCTTTTTAATTCCGGCAATGTCTTTACGTTCCCGCTCCGACTGAAGGATTCTTTTCAATAAAGCATCTGCAACATCTGTATGTTTGTGCAGGTAATCATCCAGTTCTTTCTTCACGAAATCATTGATGAAAGTCCTTACAGAAGGCCCGTCCGGTCCCATATTCTGTGAGCCTAGTTTTGTTTTCGTCTGCGACTCAAACACCGGTTCCTGAACACGTACAGAGATCGCAGCAATGATCGATGCCCTGATATCTGCGGCATCGTATTCTTTCTTATAAAACTCTCTGATCGTTTTCACCACTGCTTCTCTGAATGCCGCCTGGTGTGTACCTCCCTGAGTCGTATGCTGTCCGTTTACAAAAGAATGGTAATCTTCACCATATTGTTGTCCATGGGTCATGGCAATCTCAATGTCGTTTCCTCTCAGGTGAATGATCGGGTAACGAATGGTTTCTGCCCCCGCATGTTTATGTAACAGATCGTACAATCCTCTTTCGGAGAAATATTTTTCCCCGTTAAAATTAATGGTCAGCCCTGCATTCAGGAACACATAGTTCCAGATCATGCTTTCCACAAAGTCAGAGATATAGTGGTAGTTTCTGAAAATGCTTTCATCCGGATAAAACGTAATGGCGGTACCATTGCGCTGAGTGGTATCGATGATCGGGTTGTCGATCACGATCTCTCCTTTCGAGAACTCCACCTTTTTAGTTTTATTATCACGGTAAGACTGAACGGAAAAACTGGTAGACAAAGCATTTACGGCTTTCGTACCCACCCCATTCAGACCCACGGATTTCTGAAAGGCATTGCTGTCATATTTACCACCGGTATTAATTTTGGAAACACAGTCAATCACTTTACCCAAAGGAATTCCACGACCATAATCCCGCACATTTACTTTTTGATCGGAAACCGTGATTTCTATGGTACGTCCGGAGCCCATCACAAACTCATCAATAGAGTTGTCCATGATCTCTTTAAGCAATACATAAATCCCATCGTCTTGCGCAGAACCATCGCCAAGTTTACCGATATACATACCGGGACGCAGTCTGATGTGTTCCTTCCAATCGAGCGAGCGTATACTATCTTCGTTATAATTCGGTTCAGCCATGATGTATGTGTGAGTAGATTTACAAATTTAAGCTAATATGCCGGGGAATCAACCACAAAGTTTCAACAAATACACATTTTCCTGTATCTTCAAAGAATAAAACCGACATCCTATGCCGCCTAAGAAACAGCTCTCCCTCTTCGACTTATCTATGATTGTGGTGAGCCTGGTCATAGGAATGGGAATATTCAGGACGCCGGTAAATGTGGCCGCCGGCGCACAGGTCCCTGAACTGTTCTTTTCTGCCTGGATCATAGGTGGATTGGTGGCACTTTGCGGCGCACTGACCTATGCCGAAATTGGGTCCAGGTTTCCGGTAACCGGCGGTTATTACAAGATATTTTCTGCATTTTACCATCCATCCATTGCCTTTGCCATCAATTGTATCATTGTCGTTTCCAATGCCGCTTCCGTTGCCGGGGTGTCCATTATAGGTGCAGAATATTTCAGCAAGATCATTCTGCCCCTGGAGTTACAGACCGAATTTTACAGGATTGTTATTGCGGCAATTACCATCGCCCTGTTTTATGTATTAAACCTGATGGGCCTAAAGGTCAGTGCCAAGACCCAGAATGTGCTGTCTATCATCAAAATTGGGATGGTACTCGTCCTGATCGGTGCGATTTTCATGGGTCCGGGAGCGGAAAACATCAGTAGTAGTCTCCCGGAATTTAAGACGACAACAGGTATTCCACCAAGCTGGACAGATTACGGAAAAGCTTTGGGCATCTGCCTGATTGCGGTCTCTTTTACTTTTGGAGGCTACCAGCAAGCCATCAATTTTGGCGGGGAAACCAAAGAGGCCAATAAAGTAATCCCAAGGGCAATCATGACCGGCCTGGCCATCATCATTGTGTTATATATGTCCATCAATTATGCCTATGTAAAGGTCATCGGCTTCGAGCAACTGAAAACGGCAGAGAGTATCGCCGCTATCCTTGCCGGAAAAATTTTTGGCCCGGCAGGATTTACAGTCCTTTCCTGCCTGATCTATTTTTCAGTACTGGGATATGTCAATGTTAACCTGCTGAGCAACCCAAGGGCGATGTATGCTATGGGCGAAGAAGGAGCACTCCCAAAAATTTTCAAAAAAAGAACTAAAAAGAATGAAGTGATGTTTGTGAGCCTGACCGTTTTTGCCATCATCTCTATCTTCACTTTGTTTTATGCGCAAACCTTCGACAAAATCCTGAACTACACCATCTTTTTAGACTGTATCGGAATGGCAACCTCCGCAGCAACGATCTTCTTCCTCCGCAAACGGACGGCACACCTGGATAAAAAGACGATATACAGCATGAAATTCTACCCTTTATTACCACTTATTTTTATTGCCGCTTATTCCTTTGTTGGCATCAGCATTTACCTGAATGACCCTGAAGCAGGAAGAAATGGACTGCTGATTTTCGCTGGATTTATCCTCATCTATTTCGTCAACCGTTTCTTTAATGCCAATACCACCTCAAAAAATGAACAGAACTGATTACCCTGATATACCTACCGAAGCCCTTTATTCATCATGCCGATAAAACAATTGCCCATAAAAAAAGAAATCGCCTACGCTGCCGGAATGATGGGCTGGAGCATCATGACCAATATCATTATCGTCATGCTGCCTTATTTTTATCTTCCCCCCAACAATTCAGGCTTACACCCTTTAGTACCGCAACTCCTGGTATTCGGCGCTTTTAATATCTTGTCTTTGATTGCCGCTTCGGGAAGGTTATTTGATGCCATCTATGATCCTTTTATTGCCTCGCTGAGTGATGGCAGTAAAAATCCAAAAGGCAGGCGAATCCCGATCATGAAATATGCGATCATTCCTGCGGTCATCTTCTGCTCCCTGGTCTTCTATCCCCTGGTAAAAGGAGAAAGTGTAACCAATGCCTGGTGGCTTACTTTTGTCCTGGCCGGTTTTTTTATTTCTGTAACGACTTATATCATTCCCTATAATGCATTATTAGCTGAGCTTACCCATAGCCCGGATCAAAAGGTGCGGTTATCCACTTATCAACAGGTCGGCTTTGTATTTGGAATGATCATCGGCGCCTTGTGCAATAATTATGCAGATCTGATTCAGGATTTTTTCCAGGTTACCGACCGCGCTCAGGCTTTGCAGTATACCATCTGGGGACTGAGCATTTTCTCCGGTCTGGTGATGATCTTACCAATTATCTCGATCGATGAAAAAGAGTTTACAGAAGGAAAACCCACACATATCGCCTTAATCCCGGCCATCAAAAATACATTTAGAAATTCCAATTTTAAGTATTACCTGATTTCCGATTTCAGTTATTATATCGCCCTGAGCATCATTTCCAGTGGATTGCTCTTCTTTGTAACGGTACTGCTGGGCCTGCCGGATTCTGATGGCGGAAAGTTTATGGGGATTATGGTACTCCTTTCCCTGGTATTTTATCCTTTCATCAATTATGGTTCAAAAAGATTCGGAAAAAAGCCCCTCGTTCTGGTGGCCTTTGGCCTGCTCAGCCTGATATTTGTCACCATTTTTTTCCTGGGTAAACTTCCCTTCTCTTCAACAATGCAAATGTATATTCTGGTGGTCTGCGCTTCCTTTCCCCTGGCCTCCCTTGGAATTTTACCCAATGCCATTCTTGCCGATATCGCCCAGCAGGATACCCTGGAAACAGGCGAAAACCATGAGGGCATGTTCTTCGCGGTAAAATACCTCTTTGTAAAGTTAGGACAAACAATGGGCATTGCCATTTTTGCTATGCTAACGGTCTATGGTAAGGATCCGGGTCATGACTACGGACTCCGGTTAAACGGAGTGGTAGGCTTTGTCTTATGCGTCCTTGCTTTATTATTTTTTAGCCGCTTTAAAGAGAACAAACCTATTAATTAACAGGCATTTAAGTATAAATTCACGGAACACATAAAAGCCAAAAGTTATACGTACCTTTGACGGGAAACGATATTCTTTCGTTTTCATTATTATACATTAAAAGACAAACACATTGTTATTCGAAGAATTAAACCTGATTGAGCCCATTTTAAAAGCGCTGCAAACAGAAGGTTATACACAACCTACCCCCATACAAGAACAATCTATCCCAACCATACTTCAAGGCAGAGACTTATTAGGATGTGCGCAAACCGGTACAGGTAAAACTGCAGCCTTTGCCATCCCTATGCTTCAGTTGCTGAGTAAGCCACATACGAATACTAAAGTTCATAAAGCCATCAAAGCATTGGTATTGACACCAACGCGGGAACTGGCTATCCAGATTGAAGAGAGCTTTAAAGCATATGGCAAAAACCTTCCGATCCGTCACCTGGTGATCTTCGGTGGTGTGGGACAAAAAGCACAAACTGATGCCCTTAACCGTGGTGTAGACATCCTGGTTGCTACTCCTGGCAGATTATTAGATTTAATGAATCAAGGTTTTATCAACCTTCGTGACATCGAGATCTTCGTTCTGGATGAAGCAGACAGAATGCTGGACATGGGTTTCATCCATGATGTTAAAAAGGTAATCGCGAAGCTTCCTGTAAAAAGACAAACCTTGTTTTTCTCGGCAACCATGCCTCAGGAAATTCAAAAACTTGCAGATACCATCCTGACAAGCCCTTTAAAAGTGGAAGTTACTCCGGTATCTTCTACCGCAGAGAAAATTAAGCAGGAGATGTATTTTGTAACCAAGAACGATAAGAAAAACTTATTGATCCATATCTTACAAGATAAAACGATCGAAACGGCATTGGTATTTACCAGAACCAAACATGGTGCAGATCGAATCGTAAAAGACCTGATCAAAGTAGGAATCAGAGCAGAAGCAATCCACGGAAATAAATCGCAAAATGCAAGACAAAGAGCATTAACGAATTTCAAAGCTAAAACAACAAGAATCCTGGTGGCAACCGATATCGCTGCCCGTGGAATTGATGTTGATGAACTTGCCCATGTGATCAACTATGAATTGCCGAACATTCCTGAAACTTATGTACACAGAATCGGTCGTACTGGTCGTGCGGGATTAAGTGGAACAGCGCTTTCTTTCTGCGATGCGGAAGAAAAAGATTTCCTTAAAGATATTGAGAAACTTATTGCACTGAAAATTCCGGTAACGGAAGATCATCCTTATGCCATGAGCTGGCAGAGCCTGATGAGCGCTGCAACGGAAAAACCTAAAGGTCAAGGCGGAAACTCCAGAGGTCAGGGTGGAAACTCCCGCGGACAAGGAAGCAGAGCAAATGGGAAGCCTGCAAGTGGTGGTCAAGGTGGAGGTCAACGTGAACCTAACCTAAGCGGTGCAAAGAGAACACCAAGCAGCGGAAGCCGCAGGTGGAGTTCTAAAAAATAAGGGGCGGAATTTTGCTCCAATCTAAAAATCAAGCATACTAATCGAAGATTGAAATCTTTTGCCCTGAAAAAGGGCAAAATTTTCTAGATCTTCTCTTAGCATACTTGATTTTTTTATTAAATGCTGTATTTCCTGAAGGGACAAACCAAACAGGGAGCTGAGTTTGGAGCAAACATATTAGGAACAGGTTTATCAAAGCAAGATTATTAAACGTAAATCTATTAGGAGCAGATTTATCAGAGCGAGCTTATTAAGCATAAATCTATCAGGAGCAGATTTCCCAAAACAAACTATTTAAGAGCCCCCCATTTTCAATTTTATTCCATTAGCTGCTATTCCCTTCTGCTAAGGGAGTGACTTCCTGTACTGCTTCAAAATTTATTTCTAAAAAAATCATTAAAAAAACATTTTTGTTAAACTTTTTTTAACATCAGACGTTAAGTATTTTCTATATCTTGTATATAGTTAAAAACAAAATCTATCAGAAAATGAAAAACTTAATGAGCAAAATGATGGCTCTTGTAATGGTTGTAGCCTTTATGGGAGCTACAGTTACCGGATGCAAAAACAAACCGAAAGATGCAGACCTGAAGACTGCAGTGGAAACAGCAATACAGGCCAATCCAAAACTGACTGCTTCCGGTGTAACCGTTGAAAAGGGAGTGGCTACGCTTTCCGGACAGGTTCCTGATGAAGCTACTAAAGAAGAACTGGGTAAAGCAGCGGCTGCAGTCCCTGGTGTAACTTCTGTAGTAAACAACCTGACTATTGCGATTACCAACGTTGAAATTGCTGCAGATAGCCCTTTGGCTATGGCGGTAAAAGATGCTACAAAAGATTTCCCAACCGTTACGGCAACTGTCGCAGATGGCGTAGTGACTTTAAAAGGAGAACTTCAAAAGGCCAATCTACAGAAACTGATGATGGCATTAAACGCATTAAAACCTAAAAAAGTCGACAATCAATTGGTGATTAAATAATTCAGGAGGAACATAAAAATGGCTTTACAAGAAAAATATAAAGAACTGATAGACGCTGCAACAGCTGCAGGCGTGAATGAATTAAACGTACGTGAGCAAGATGGTGTTTTATACATTGATGGTGCTACAAATGGTACGGTAAAACAACAGCTATGGGATACTTACGAACGCCTTGATCCCAATTACGCATCAGGTGATGTCGTGATGAATATCAACAGTGTTGCCGGCGTAGTAGAAGGCAGTAAATTAAAAGTAACTACCAACAGTTCCAACCTAAACATCCGTAAAGGTCCTAGTACCAATGATGACATCGTTGGTAAAGCAGCCAGACACGAAGTGGTTACGCTTGTAGGGAAAGAAAACGACCAATGGTGGTTGATCAAAACTGATCAGGGAGAACAAGGTTACTCATTTACCCAATACCTTACCCCTGTGGAATAAAAAACAAAATAAACCCCGGAAAAAACAGCCTTGCTATTAACGTTGGGTTTTGCTCCGGACAAAAACTGCATTCTCAGAGAAGACCTATAAATTTTTGACCCCTTCAGGGCAAAAGGTTTCAGTCTTTGAAGAGTAATGCAGTTTTTTCTTTTTTAAAAGGCTTTGCACAACTCAGCAGCACTGATATGTGCCCCTTCCAAACCATTCTTAAAATACCCTCCACAATAGTAAATTGGCCCTGTCTGATTGAGCAGATGTAATTCTGCCTGTGCCTGCATTGCAGTTACATCACAAATCAGTTGTCCTGTTTCAATTTCTCTGATGATTTTCTTTTCATCAACTACTGAACCAGCATTCAAGGAAATAAAATAATCCTGTTTCGAGGAAAACTGTTGCCCGCTATTTACCCAGTAGGTAGCAATCGAGGGGCTTTCATCGTTTTTATGTTCTGTACGATAATTCCAGTTTGCCCAGGCTGCCTTTGTCTTCGGCATAATTGCAGCGTCGGTATGTATTAATATTTTGTTCAACCCGTAACGGAATGCGGAGAGCAATCGCTCTTCATCTTTGCTCTTGTGTTTTACTATTTTATAAGACTGATCAGCGGGACAAGTCATAATCACACGATCGTACAGCCCTTTTGTACCATCTGTTGCAAGGATCTTCACTTTACCATCTTCCAGGCGCTCCACTTTTCCTACTTTTTTATTCAGCTGAATTTTATCCTTAAAAGGATGAGTCAGCAATTCCTGCCAGGATTGACTTCCCTGCATAGGTGTATATCCCTGATATCGATCGTCCTGACCGGAAAAGCCAAGACTATGAAAATGTTTGAGGATTGGAACGATGGGGAAGTCGGAAATTTGCGCCAATGGCGCGGTCAATAGTCCTGAACTTAGGGGAAGCAAAAATTTCCAAAGCAGTTCTTCGCTATATCCAAATTCTTTCCTATAGCGGGCAATGGAATAATCCTGATATTCCGGCTGATTCAGCAGCGCTGCACTGTTTTTATTAAAGCGGCGAACTTCCTTTACCAGTTTTAGAAAAGAGGGCTTAAACAGGTTGCTACGCTGTGCGAATAAATGGTTTAGGTCCGGACCCCGATATTCAAGATGCTCCGGAAGGTATTGTACACTGAAAGACAGTGCTGCTTTTTTTAGGGGGAATTTTATGGCATCAAAAAGAGCGCTTAGCTGAGGATGGTGCTGACGGTCAAATACCAGATCTCCTGCATCTATAAAAACGCGTTTTCCGGCATCTTCCACAGCGAGGGGACAGGTATATCCGCCAATATGGTCTTGTTCTTCGTAAAGGGTCAGGTCATACTTTTCATGCAGAAAATGCCCGCAGCTCATTCCTGCGAGACCGGTTCCTATGATTGCTACTTTTTCCATCAGGTATTCTTTTTAAATTCATAAAAACCGATACCTCGTTTCCCTGACCTTTAAACTTTCCGGATCCTGATGATGTGAAGCCAATGCATCACCTTCATAATCGGATAGGTTGGATCAAACTCAAACCATCGCGAGGCGAAGTTCGGGTTATTTGGTTTTTTATGGTGATTGTTCTGAAATAATTCACCCAGCATCAGGAAATCCAATGGCAATGAGTTTTTACTATGATCGTCATTATCGTGATTTGAGTAGCCATATTTATGTCCGCACCAGTTCACAATAGCACCGTGAAGCGGTCCCATTAAGAAATGAACCGGCAACAATAAGAACATCCACCATGCGGTAGCGAAGGTAACGTAAAACCAGATATAGAAAGAGATGAATACAATTCTGGTCATCCAGGAATCGCCAATCTTATCAATGAATGGCCATGACGGGTATTTATCCCTGAATTGTTCTTCAGGTTCTACATTATATTTTGAGTAATTGAGGTAGATATTTTTTGTTTTGATCATCATTCCCCAAACATCTTTTACAAAATGTGGAGAGTGCGGATCCTTTTCGGTATCACTAAATGCATGGTGCATGCGGTGTAAAATGGCATAGGCCCTTGGATTTAAGAAAGAGGATCCCTGCGACAGGAAAGTAATGGCATAGAAAAATTTCTCCCAAAAACCATTCATTTTGAACATCTTATGTGAAGCATAGCGGTGTAAAAAGAAAGTTTGTGAAAATAGAGAGAGGAACCAGTGTAAAAGAAAGAAAACTAAAATGATCATATTTATTGGTATACGTACGGCTATTAGATTTATACGGATGTTTGGACGGTAAAAATAGCAAAAAAAATCCCGTAAAAGTTTTACCAATACGGGATTATATCTTAGATCACCTGATTTTACCTGCCGAAGTCGTCCTGCACCCTTACGATATCGCTTTCGTCAGAAGGGTTTGCCGGATCAGTATGTTGCCAGATTTCAGAAACGATTCCCCAATCCTCCAGACCGATCAGACGGTGTCTTTCGCCTTGTTTTAACTTGATCGTTTGTGCTGGTGCCAATTGCTGAACATCACCTTGCTCATCAGTTTCGCTGGTACTTACGCCTACCGTACCGTTGACCACTCTCCATATTTCTGCACGACGGTGGTGATATTGCCACGAAAGACGTGTTTTAGGAGCTACAATTAATATTTTAGGACTCAGTTTACCTGAGATCTTCAGCTCATCAACATTTAATCCGTCAAAATAAACATTGGCAAACTGCTGCGCCTGGTCTTCATCGATCACAAAAAATCCTCCCCATGGGCGGGTTTCATCACGATTAACCACATTAAATCCTTCAATCTTTAAGCGTTGAGCTACGCCATCGAATATTTCTTTTTTCTGATCTGACATTTTGTTCTGATATTTTACATGCCAAATATAATAATATCGCTGTAAAATGAAACTCCTGATCAGGGGATTAAGACAGCCGGCTAATTTCCAGCAAGTCTTCATTCAGTGCTACGATCAGGTCATAGAGCAGTGCTACATTCTTATCATCGCTATCTATTTTCTGATCGAGAATCTCATAATAGCGCTCATGAAACTCCTCATAAGTTTCATCGGGAACATCAATCACCATCAGTTCAAGCTGACAACTCGTGTGGTACAGCATCTGTGCCATGGACAGATAAACACCAGGCAAGTTATCCAGCAGATCAGCGTAAGTCTGGCTTCCCCAGTCCATCAGGTAGCAATAATAATTATCTGAGGCCAGCAAATTATATTCCTCGTTGCCTAAAACCTCCATTTCATCCAGGTTATTGATCAGAAAATAGGTGCTTAAGCATTGGAGGGTCTTATCTACAGAGGACAGCAATAGCTTGACCACCTCATCATCGACTGATCTGAGCAATTCATAATCGGTATCAGAATTCGAATCTGCATCTACCAATCCTTTCAGGTCGGAAAGCTCCTTCTCATAAGCAAGAAGAAAACCATTTTTACAAAACTCATTGATCGCAAAGCTCAGTACATGCGGTACGATCCCTTTAATTGCATCTTCCAAAATTCCCCCCTTTCGAATATTTAAGTTTTTAAAGCTAAAAAATCTAATGTCATAACAAAACAGAAATGAGAAGAATTAATTTTTTCATGATACCTTTAATCATGGAATATGAAATCTCAGATATTGTAATCATCTACATCAGAAATCAGTTCAACCCCTTCCTGAATATTGGAGATCGGATTTATTACAAAGTTGAGACCGGGCTCCCACACCCCGTAGCAGACTGTCTAATTACCCACCTCGATTTATATTATCAGTATGAGCTAAAAGAAGATCCCAGTATGACAAATAGATTTTATTACGAAATACAGTCCCTCAATTGTCATAGTAGTGTTTAATTTCAATTCATTAAAACTTTCTTATAATGAAGTCCGTTATAGTCATAGTTTGTTTGGTTTAGGTTGGTCTGTGGTGGGCCAACCATCAATTAACAGGGATACCTCTCCAAGGTTTATCCCTGTTTTCTTTTTACAGCTTTTGTAAATAAAAAAGCCCTTTCCGGGCATACAGTTAAGTGTGCACAAAAAGGGCTTTATCATATTCGGGAAAGCTGACTATTTTTCCAGCAGCTTTTTAATTCTTTTAACAATATAATCAATATCGAATGGTTTGCTGATGTAATCATCCGCGCCGGCAGAAATGCTGAGTTCTTTATTCTGATCATTTGCAGACATCACAATGATTGGAATGTGTTTAGTAAAAAGATCTGATTTCAGGTCTTTACAAATTTCAGCACCGTCACCATCCGGCAACATGACATCTAAAATGAATAAATCAGGAACAGAATCTTTCAATTTCTCTTTTAATTCAGTAAAAGTAGACGAAAGCTGTAATTCATACCCCTCATCTTTAAGTAAAACACCAATTATATATCTGATATCTTCATCGTCTTCAAGTACATGTATTCTTTTGATCATTTTTAATTGTTTTAAATGGAACTTCACCGGAGTACTAGCAACAATTTTGCCATAGATTGCAAAATGGAGTGTAATTGTTACGATAATCCGATTAACATAAAAAACAAGATTAGTTTTTCAAGTCAACATTCTTTGTAGAAACATTTATTTTGGTAATGATTTCATCCAGTTCCAAGGCCGACCGTTCCAGCATTTCAAGTAAGGAAATATCTGTCTGATTGCGTTCAGCATCAGCTTTCAGCAAATTAAGAATGCCAGCGATATTGCTTACCGGCCTGCGAAGTTCATGTGAATTTTTCCAGGCAATATCTTTGAGCATCTGATTTTTACGCAACAAACGTTGCTCATAATTCTTCCGCAGGGTAATATCCCTTAATGCACCCACCATCTTCTTTGCCTGCCCATCTTTGTCCAATAAAATAAACGCCTGATTGGAAACATATTTATAAGTTCCATCGGCACAGGCAAGCCGATATTCACAGCGCCAGGAATTGCTGAGCTGCGCCAGAGATTCTTCCATGCTCTGCTCTACCCGCTCCCTGTCGTCAGGATGAATTTTACTCAGGATCCATTCTCTGGTATTTTCAGAAAGCTCGGCTGTATATCCAAAAATTTCTGTAAAGCCATTCATCCAATCCAGTTGGTCTGTCCCGGGACAATATTCCCAGATCACATCATTAGTCACACTCGTTACCGTCTCATAGACATCCAACAGCTCCTTAATGCGCTCTTCTGCTTTAACATGCCGCTCTATATCAACCGCTATTACAGTATAAGCTGGTTTCCCCTGAAATACGGTGCTATGATGAGAAATCAGCATATGAAAAACATCTCCGTTTTTCTTTTTATGCAACCAGACTCCCGATGCCCTGCCTTCCGGATGTTCTGAATTCAGGTATTCTTCCAGTTTAGCCCGTTCTTCTGTCGGCCGCAGGTCAAGTGCCGTCATTTCTAAAAGCTCTCTCCTGCTATAGCCATATTTTCTGACCATCACTTCGTTCACCTCCATCAGCCGGTAACTGCTTCGGTCTAGTACGTAAATGGCCGCAATGGAGCCTTCAAAAAGTTGCTTATAACTTTTCTCTACACTGGAAAGACTTCTACGGTGCATTTCGATCAACAGAAACAGAATCAGACCAGAAACGATTAGAAAAATGATGTTCTTATAATCATACAGAAAGCTCATGTCCTCTCCTGGAGTACGCTCATCCAGTCTTTCTATCCAATGACTGCCCAGATTTAACCAGACCGCTCCCAGGGCAATATAGATGATCGTAATAAAGGCTGATTTTTTCCGCATGTTGAATTCCGTTTAACTCCCTTCTATCAATGTCAGGCCATGATACATTTCTTCCAGCATCTCTGCGGGTTTTACATTAATTGCCAACGCAATCAAATAAAGCTCTTCTGCTCTGAGCTTGGAGGTTTCCGTTAGTGTCAACTCATTCATTCTTGCCCGCGTCAACCCCGTCTTTCTTGCGATCTCCGCCTTATTTACAGAACGCGGTGCTAAATAATCTCCCAGTTTAGTCATAAAATGTATAGATTTTTTAAACATTAATACAGATAAATATATAAATGACTAAGATAATCTATACTATAATTGGTTAAATTGATCTATTATCCATACGTTTGTATAGATAATCTATACAAATCTCATTTCTTAACCCTCAAATATGAAAGAAGAAAACAAAAAACCGGTCACGCTAACTTTTACTGCGCGCATGTCGGCTTTGCATCTGGCCATGCTATATAGCTTTATGATTAAAAGAATCGCCAAGGGCTACTCCACAGCGGAGGCGTCCTTTTTAATGGGCTATCACATAGATTTCATCAAACAAAAGGAAGAGCTAAAAAGTATAGGCTTCTCTTTTGAAGATATACATTGTTTCAGATCTGCGATGGAGGAAATTTCTTTAAGGGCCATGACTCCCGGATTTGAACACCAGAATTACACAAAGAATTATCTCCTGACAAAGCATATCGAAGGCCCCAGGATTGAACATAAGATGTTTCGTATAGAAGAGGACAAGTCTGAGGCGCTGGTTTTCCAGCTCCTGGAAGAGAACCCTGCCTACATCAGATATCAGACTGCAGAAAAGGAAAATGCTGCAGAAGTAAAGGCCATTTTAAATGTTCTTTTTGAAGGCCGGTTGTTTTTCAGCCCCCAAACTCCTTTGGTCATTTATCAGCGTTGCCGCAGTGCCATAGGCAATGAAAGTATCGAACCCCGGTATATACAGACCGCATTGTCAGAGCTCACCAAGAAAAACGATTTCCCAAAACTCAAAAGAATCAGATCAAACGAATATGGCTGCAGGTATGAGAAAGTATTTGAATAACCATAACACATCATTCATGAAAAAAGACAACCCCGGATTGACCATTCCTCTGGAATTTAAAATTGCCTGTGCCACTTATCATTTAGCCGTACCAGAAGTATTGCAGCTGTTCATAGATCACATTTCCTTCTACGATTCCCTAAGTCATAAATCAAATGATGGTTACCGCTTTGCCACAAATACTTTGTTAAGTCACCCTCATCCACCCATTGAGGGGGTCAGCCCCGCTTTTGAAACCAATAGGAATGCTATCATAAAATACGTCAGGGAGATTGTTCAAATGAGCGTAAGGCCGAGAACCCCAGAAAATAAAAGAAGAAAGATGTGCATCCCCATTGTAAAAAAGATTTTCAACCTCATGGAGCCTAAAGTCACCACGTCACGAACCCTGGAGCTTGACGAAGTAAATACCCTTCAGCTGGGGATCGACTTTTCCATCATGTGTGAAACCCACAATTGCAGGCCGGAAGTATACCTTCAACATTTTATGGATCAGATCTCCCTTCCGGAAACACATGCCCGAATTGGCTTACATCATCTATTAGAAAACCATGCCATGGCCTTTTTCTACCAGGCCATTACCAAATGTAATGCCCTCCACAGCAGCCCTTCCCATAAAGCCCTGCAGGTCGAATTTATCGACCATATCCAGGAACTGCACCTTCACTTATTTATTGTTCGCAGTGTGGAGAAACGACGCGAAAAATACTACAAATTATACGACAATTATTACCACAAGCTCATTCACTCCGTTTAAAATAAATCAGAAATTATGGACCTTAATTTAAAAGTCAGTCTTCCGGAAGACTTCAGTATGCTGTGCGACTTGTTTCAGGTTGACCCTGAAATGATTATTCAAAAATTCATCAACAGGGTCTCCTTTCCCTTTTACTATAGCAGGCCAGATGGCAATGAACGCTGGGCCACGCTATTCTTTCTGAATGAGATCATGGAAGGCAGTCCCCAGATTCAGGCAGAGCTTCCTTTTCATGAGCCTTTTATGGATGCACTTGCAGAAGTGGTCTTTAAACACCTGGACGACGGAAACAAAAACGCAGAAAAAGTAGAGATTGCAGGGAGGAAAGTCATGAAGAAATGGCATAGACAGATCCTGGCTGCAAGAAAGAAATAACACCACCCGTCGTCCTGCATTGATTTCGGGATGACGGGAAACAATTGTTGCTTCCGACATTCATAATTATACTAGATTTGTACAATGGAGCCTTCAATTCATACTTCAGGAAGGGCAAAAACAATCAGGTCCTGGGTCCTCTTATACTTTGACAGCTTATATTCCTGGGCTTTTTATAAAACCTCAAATAAAGAATCCGCAGAAGACCTCGTTCAGGAAACTTTCCTGGTGGCCCTGAAATCATTTGATCAGTTTGAAGGAAAATCAACTCCAAAATCATGGCTATTTGGAATTTTAAGGCATAAAATCACAGATTATCACCGCCAAAAATATAAGGATCCCAGCATCGCAATACTTACAACAATTGAAAATGGATCCGATGCACTTTTCGACAAATTATTCAATGTCCATGGAGAATGGAATCCAGGAGAAAGCCCCCAACCATGGCAGGAAGAAACTGTGCATCTTTTAGACGATCCTGATTTTAATACAACGCTTCAGGACTGCATGAAGAAATTACCCTTAAAGTGGTTTTCGGCAGTTCAGTTAAAATTTCTGGAAGAAAAAAAACCAGAACAAGTGTGTCAGGAATTGGGAGTTACGCCGACTAATTACTGGCAAATCATCCATAGGGCAAAGTTGCAACTCAGAAAGTGTTTACAGATCAACTGGTTTAACGGATAGCGAAAATGAAGAAAAAAATCATACACCTGATCTTACTTTCCTGCACAAGGGCGACAGAATTAATAGAGAAGAAATCCCTGTTTGGCTTATCATGGATAGAAAGGCTGCAATTACGCCTTCATACCAATATCTGTGATGGCTGTACCATTTATCAGCAGCAAAGCATCTTACTCGACAAAGTTATTCAAGCCCAGGTCATCAATTTTGATGAGTTAAGCCTCCTTCCTCAGCTTAAGAATGAGGACTTAAAGCAAAGCATTCTTTTAAGTCTGGACAAAGTATCCGACTAACCTGCTTACAAAAAAATATGCCTTGATGACCTGATGGGGTCACCAAGGCATTTGAGTTATTTCGCCTTGATCCAGGTGGCAATATCATTCACCAATACTTCTGAAACACTGACCGGTATTCCATATTGCACCATATTTCCCTTTTCTTTTTGGGGACTCAACAAATGGTTCAGATCAGGGTATAATTTCAGTGTCACGTTCTTTTTCTTACCTAAAGCTGCATTCCAGATTTGATAATCCTGTGTAGATACCTGAAAATCGAAGCCTCCCTGTACAATCATCATCTTCTGTTTGACCAACTTTTTCGCTGTTCCAACCTGATCATAAAGATTTAAATCAACCCAGTAAGCTGCCGGTAAGCCCAACAGTAAAGAATCGGGTTTAACCAGGCCAAGTTTGGTGATTCTGGTTTTTGCAGTTTCCTTTAAAGCTTCTTCCAGCTGTTTCTTTACTGCGCCTGTAGTATCTTTCACCTGTGAGGCCGAATACCTGTTTTGGTCGTCAATAATATCCGTTAATTTTCTTGCCGGAGCTGCTGCCATGATCAGGCCATTAAGATCCGGAGCCAATGTAGCCAGCTTTGGTGCCAGCATACCTCCCATGCTATGTCCAAACAGGTAAATTTTCTTTTTATCTGCTCCGGGAATTGTCCTCGCCAATGCAATTGCCGCCAGGGCATCATCTGTTACTTCTTCCTTAACCGTAAATATTTTAGTAAACTCACCTGCATAGGCAAGCGTCCTTTTCACATAACGGATACTGGCTATACCTTTGGTTGCTAAACCCGCAGCAAGATCTTTAAAGGGCTTATTTGGCCCTACAGTCTCATCCATATCACTTGGACCGGAACCATGCAGCAAAACAACAATCGGGAAGTTGGTCCCTTTTGCCGGAGTGGTTAATACACCTACCAGGCTATGCCCGGCGGTCTTAATATAAATCTCTTTTTCTTTATAGGCATTTGTATCTGCGTAAGCAGGTCTCAAATACGATTGCTGGTTAGATTTCTGTCTTGGAAAAAGCCCCACCATTTTCTCGCTCTTATTAAAGACCAATAAAAAGCCCTGGGTTTCCTTTTCGAATTTAACATCTACAGAAACGGCAAAAAACTCACCTTCCGCTTTACTTTGAATGACATCAGTACTCAATACCTTTCCATAATTTGTGTGCAGGTTTTTCCAGATCGCTTCCAGATTCTCCGTGGTAATTTTAGACTGGGCGCTTTCATCAAAAAAAGCATATGCTTCCGTAAATTTCTCCTGTTCCATCAGCTTAAAGAAGTCGTCTGAGCGATTAAACAAGGACAATACGCCTTGTGAAAACCCTGTTATGCTAAGAAACAGGGCAAAAAACAATAAAATAATTTTCTTCATGTAATTGCGGTCGTAATTATAGATTATTATGGTTGCTAAGAAACCAAAGTTAGCATTATTTGATTCCCTTTCGGAGAATTCACTGTAACAAAAAAAGGGTCATAAAGACCCTTTTTCCATATCATATTTCCTGTTTAATTGTATCCGGAGTTTTGTTTTAGTATTCCCTGGCTACGATCAATCTGATTTTGCGGAATCGGGAAATACTCGTCCCGGTCTTCCATAACCACTGGCTTCAGGTAAGGAAAATAATCTCCTTCAAACTGGAAATAACTATCCAGCGTTCGCTTTGCAATCCCCCAGCGCACCAGGTCATAAAATCGATGTCCTTCCAAAGCAAGTTCCAGTCTGCGCTCCATGCGTACTGCATTTCTCGCATAGTCCTGATTTGGGAACGAAAGGTAAGGATTTACCTGATAGACAGCGACATTTACCCCTCCTACTTGCTTTGCCGGTAACTTTGCAGCCCTGGCACGTACCTGGTTGACCAGCATTAAGGCCTTTGGTACACTCCCAGCTTCCACTTCACATTCTGCAGCCATCAGGTACACATCCGCCAAACGGATGATATTTACATTCAGACCCGTCACATTGGTATTTCCAGGACCTGTCCCACTGGAAACCTGTGAAGCGTCTATTACATTTTTATAGGCTACAAAAGGCCCTCCATTAGAAGGTTCACGGATCCAGGAATCGCCCTGCATCACTCCCCAATCATGAAAAGGGACACCTCTTCTCCCCATGGTATAGTCCATGCGGGGATCTACCCTGAGACTTTTGTCCAACTCATATGCCTTCTTCTCTGCATCGCTAAGGCCAAAATCAGACTTATAAGGGTTAGTTCTGTAATCCTGCGCTACCAGGTAAGGCAATCCTGCGGCATCCACTTTAAAAGCATTGGCCAGATCTATAGAAGGCTGGAAAAATCCACAACAGGTAATCGGCAAGCCGTTCCCATAAGGGAAATTTAGAATGTCGCCAACATTTCCATTTTCTCCTCCCGTACCATCTGCTCCAACCGAATGCTGGACCGCAAAGATCGCCTCCGGTCCATTCTCTGTAGTGATGTCAAAATTATTGGTATAAGGTAAAGTTTCAAGCTGTGGTCTCGCAGCGATTACCGCATTCAGCAAAGGCAAAGCATCCAAATATTTCTTTTGATACAAATAAACCTTTCCTAAATACGCCTGTGCGACTACTTTGTTGACCCTTGTGACCGGATCTTTTGAAGTTACAATACCCAGGTTGTCTACTCCAAACTTGAGGTCATTCACAATAGCCGGATAAATATCAGGTGTATTGTCTACCGCCACTGTCGTCGTCGTTTCAGTAATTAAGGGTACATTTTTAAAAATTCTGGCCAGAAAGAAATAATAGTGCGCACGTAAAACCCGCGCTTCCGCCTGAATTTCTATGGCCCTTGCTTCCTGGAACTTTTTATCTCCGGCTTGCACAATGTTTAAAAACTTCAAAGTATTGTTACAGCGCAGGATTCCTTCAAAGCATCGGACCCATACGTTCTCCAGGTTATCATTGGTACTTGTTGGCGCATGTCTTTCCAATAAATTCATATTGGGCTGATCGCCGTTATCACTTCCTTTATGTGCATTATCTGAGGTAACTTCTCCCAGTAACCACTGACTTGGTGCCGCGCCGTAATTTCCGAAAGTACCGTTCACATTTCCATTCAAAAGAGAATAGGCACCCGTCAGAAATCCTTCGACCCCTTCCTGAGTTTCCAACTGTTCACCAACTAATTCTCCCTGGGGATTCTTTTCCAGAAAAGACTTACTGCAACCCATTGCGGTAAGCAGGAATATGCTGAATATTATATAATTAATCTTTTTCATATGAATATATTTATCATTTATCATTAAAAACCTACACTTAAACCCAATAGAAACTGACGTGGACTTGGGTAAATACCGCGATCTACACCAAGAGCAGAAAACGTTTCTGTTTCCTGACTCACTTCAGGATCCAGTCCTGTATAGTTAGTCAGCGTAAAAAGATTGGTGGCACTCGCATAAATTCTCAGTTTACTTACGCCCCATTTTGGTCCAAAAACTTTTTCTGTGGGCAGTGAATAACCGATCTGTAAGTTTTTCATGCGTAAAAAGCTACCGTCCTGAACATAATAACTGGAAGATGCATACTCCAGATCTGAAGCACGAATGTTTGCCGAAGGAATTTTACTTCCTGTATTTGTTGGGCTCCAGGCATCCAGAAGCCGGGTACTTTTGGCGCCATTAAACGTAGAAAAATCCGTAAAATACCGGGTTGCCTCATAAAGGTCAATTCCCTGAACCCCATTGAAAAACATGGAAATATCAAAATTCTTATAGGAAGCATTGAAATTCAGGGAATATAAAAAATCAGGATTCGGATTTCCAATAATCGTCCTGTCTCCCGGATCTATTTTATTGTCTCCATTGACATCTCTGAATTTAAAGCCCCCGACACGTGCCCCTGTATAAGAAGCGCTTCCGGCAATTTCTGCCGCATCCTGATAAATTCCCAGAATGTCGTAGCCATAGAATGAGCCGAAAGGTTGTCCCTCCTGCAGGATACTTGTTTGTAACGTCCGGAAGGTACCATAAGGCTGTTTTGTAATTCCAGGCGCGAGTTTCACAATTTTGTTCACATTTTTGGAGAAGTTAACGCCTACATCAAATTTGAACGGTTTATCGTCATTTTTCCCATAATGATAAGCCAAAGTCAGCTCGATCCCTTTATTGCTCATATCGCCCACATTCACGAAAGGTGAAGCACCAAGCCCTACTCCTGTTGCAGGCAAAGGAATCGGATAAAGCATGTCGCTGGTCTTTTTATTGTACCAGTCGAATGAACCGTCGATGGTTGATTTGAAGAGGGTAAAATCAATCCCCACGTTGATGGAACTTAAAGATTCCCATTTGATGGCAGGATTTTCATAGTTATTTTGCCACACTCCGGGGGTAACATTGTTATTTCCATCAAAGCTATACGCAGAGTTGATGATCGAAGATTGGAACCGGTTGGCATATTGAAATCCCGGAATCCTTTGATTTCCTGTTTCTCCATACCCTACACGCAACTTAAAATCGTCAATCCACTTGGCGTTATCTTTAATAAAACCTTCTTCTGAGAGTCTCCAGGCCACACTTGCGGCAGGAAAATAACCGTATTTGTTTTCTGGCCCGAAGTTAGAAGAGCCATCACGGCGAATGGTTACACTGGCAAGATAACGGTCATTATAAGAATAATCAGCCCGACCAAACAGGGAGAACAGAGATCCAAGGGTCCCGATGCTCATATTGCTGATATTTTTAGAACCTCCACCAAGGTAATAGTAGTCGGGATCGCCTAAAAGGAAGAACTCATTTCGTCCTGCATCCAGGCGACGTGTATTAGAGCGAATCGCTTCGGTCCCTGCCAATAAATTTAAACGATGTTTCTCCGCAAAAACCTTATTATAAGTTAAGGTATTCGTCCAGGTCCACTCGGTATTGTACCCCTGGTACTCATTCAGGTTGTTTGAATTGTTACCTTCCGAAAATTCAAGATTGGGATAACGCATGCTCAGACCGTTAAAATTTTCATAGCGCATCCCGAAGCTTGTTCTGGCGGTAAGGCCATCTACAATATCGAGCTCACTGAAAACATTCCCAAAGAAGAAATTGCTTTTATTCAGGTTATCCTTTGCCCGAAAGAGGAAGGCCAGAGGATTCTCTGAGTTTCCCAGCTGACTTCCGCGGCTACCCGCAAAATTACCTTTGATGTCATATACAGGAATAATCGTGTTCATCCGGTAAGCCCAGCTAATGGCACTCCCTTCATCCTGGTACTCCCCTGAAACATTTGGATTAACCCCAAAGCCAAAGCCTTCGGAATAACTGTACTGCATATTTTCCCCGAAACGAAGTCTTTTGTCCAGGGCTGAAAAAGTGGTGTTTGCCCTTACATTATATCGTTTAAAACCAGTGTAGTCAATCGTTCCTTTTTGATTCAAATGTCCAATGGCAAAGCTATAGGTTGCATTTTCCCCGCCGCCAGAAGCCCCCAGCTGATAATTTTGTACAGGAGCATTTTTTGTAATTTCATCAAACCAATTGGTTCCCTCCTGGTTTGCCTTTGTAATTTGATAGAATGTTGCCGGATCACGGCTATAATTATATTTTGAGGGATCTGCATCGGCAGCGGTAATTTTCTGTCCGGCAATCTTCCCGGCCACCAGGTATTCCGGAAGTGTTGGTGTGGCACCATTTCCATAATTATCCCCTGTGGCCGGAGCCTCATTTGCATTTCTGTAAGCGGAGAAGAGGTATTCGGCGTACTGCATCGGATTCAGCATTTTGGGAAAAGTACCTTTCCTTGGCCGCTGGGTACCATAATAGGTGTCAAACGTTACTTTGGGCGAACCGAGTGTTCCTTTTTTGGTCGTGATGATCACTACCCCGTTATTGGCTCTGGCTCCATAAATAGAAGCAGAGGAGGCATCTTTTAACACCTGCATGCTCTCTATATCGTTTTGATTGAACCAACTGAGTTTTCCTTCATAAGGCACCCCATCAATCACATATAAGGGGTCATTGTTATTGATGGTCGTTACTCCACGGACCCTGATTTGCGGCGTAGATCCAGGAGCACCGTCATTTACAATCTGCACCCCCGGAGCTTTCCCCTGAAGGGCTTCCACTGCACTCGCCGCGGGTTGCGATTTGAGCTGGGTGATGTTAACCACGGCAACGGAACCGGTCAAATCTTTCTTCCGCTGACTGGTATAACCGGTCACTACAATTTCACTTAAACTGTTTGCATCAGGCTGAAGCACCACATCAATGGTGTTTTGCGCGCCCAATGTAATTTCCCGTGTTGCATAACCTACAAAGGAAATGGAAAGCACATCACCAGGTTTTGCAATGATGGCAAAAACTCCGTTCGGGTCGGTTAGGGTACCAACCTTCGTGTTCTTGACTTTTACTGAAGCACCGATAATGGGTAATTTGTCGTCACTGCTGGTTACTTTACCAGAGATTTTGACTTGGGCACTGGCTCCAAAATATAGGAACAGACAGGCCAGCAAAAGGAGAGACCTCCTTCTGAGATTTAGGATCGTTTTAAACATAAGATATTTGGTTAGGATAGTTAATAGTTTCGGTTAGTTAAGCTTACTTTACATAGACGTAGATTTAAGGATGAAAATAATTTGGTTAATTGTAACTTATCTGAGATACAATATAAACATAGTGTAACTAATACACAAGCACTTATCACACTTTTAAGAAATTTTTTTAAAACAGGTCTTTTTATAGGAATAGAGCCCTTTTTTATTACTACTATACCGGAATTATGTCTCATTTGCATTACAAATGACCTATAACCAAGCAACTACAACCGTCATATTCACGTTTTTTTTTCCGATCACCGCTTTTCTTATTCCATTCCATACCCTGCTCGATCTGAATGGCTTAGTTCCCTTCCTGAAGATTTAGCATGTATAACTACAGGCTGTTTTCTCTGATATTATCGAATAAGCTTTATTGTTATTCTCAAATGGACTAATTGTTGCTCTAGCAAAGCTTTGTGATCAGGTAAAAAAAGGAATAAAGAATTTTTATTTTCCAATGTGAAATAATTTATTCAAATTAACCGACGTTGTTTAACAACAAAAGCGATCCAGTATAAACATTGTTTCCATAATAACCATATAAGATAATGAGCCTTAAAACCACTTACACTACTTTTCAGCAAAATGCACAGCATAGCGACCTTCCACTACTTCAGGATCTGCAAAAATTCACAAAAGATGACCTAAAAAATCCGGAAACCTGGCATCAGGCATTTGCTTTTCTGGAGCATGCCACGGGACTTCTTCCTGCGAATAGCCAACAGGTATTTGCGCTTTATGAAATGCTTTTTATGGGAGGCCTTGACTTCAAAGCAAGTGTATATCTGGATGAAGCCGATTATAATTTCCATCTGGATACTGTCATCAGCGTCCTGGAACAACTGGCAACTCATTTTCCCGTTGCCTATTCACAAATTGCCTTTCAATATCGTGAAGCAAGGGGCACACGCAGAGATGCAGAAAAGATCGCCTTGTATTTAGATAAGGCGATTGAAAAAAAGGTGGACCTTGCAATAGCTGTAAAAGGGTACCTCCTTTATTATGGTGTGATTTTAGAAAAAGACGAAGAGACCGGACTTCGTTTGCTAAACAGTTCAGATGCGGTATGGAATAAACTATACCGGGGTTACATTGCGATCAACAAAGGAGAAATGGATGGTATTCCGGCTTTAATTGCAGCGCTCAAAGAAACGAACGATCCTTTACTGAAGAAAAATGTATTGCTGTTTGAAGGAAATTATTTAGACCATACAGAGCAGATCGAAGCTGCAAAATCCCTTTATCAACAGCTTGTTGACACCGATGAAGCGGATTTCGCAATGTTCAGACTGGGATCGATCATTTTCTCTCAATCTGAAGAACCAGCTGCACAAGAAGCAGCTTTTGAATTGTGGAAAGGGGCTTTTGAGCGCGGAACAATAGAAGCAGCCAACCACTTAGGCTATCATTCCCTTCCTACTGATGTAGATACTGATTCCGTAACCCAGGCCATTTATTGGTTTGAACTCGGAAGTTTATACCATAGCTATTTTTCCGCTTATCGCCTGGCATTACTTTACCTATATGCGCCATCGGTTCTTGACGCCAAAAAAGGCATGTATTACCTCGATGAAGCCATTAAAAACGGGTCTTTAGACGCCATGGTAGAAAAGGCTGAAATCCTGATCGAAGGCACACTTGCAGAAAAGAATGAACAGGAAGGAGGAGAACTGTTAAAAAAAGCAGCGGAAAAGAAATTGCCTCATGTTTTAAACAGACTAGGCTATCTCTATGAGACCGGCATTGTCATCACCGATACACCTGACCTTACCGCAGCCCTTTCCCATTATGAAGAGGCGGCAACACTGAATTTCCCGACAGCAATAAATAATGCAGCCCGTTTCTATCGCTATGGCATTCTTGGAGAACCGGATCAGAAAAAAGCACAGGAATATTTTGAAAAGGGAGTAGCGCTGAATTCTACCTATTCCATGACTGAACTCGGCTTCATGTATGAGGATGGCACCATTGAAGAGAACTCTCAAAAAGCATTCGATCTGTTTAATCAGGCTGCTGATCTCGACTACCCTTTTGCCATTCATACCGCAGGTACTTACCTCGAGAATGGTTACCATAACCAGAACCCGGACCCTGAAGCTGCTTTCCCTTATTACCTGAAAGGCGCAGCGCTGAATTATGCCAACTGTCAATTTGAAGTTGGCCGCTGCTATCGCTTTGGTACCGGAATCGCAGAAAACCCGGACAAAGCGCTGGAGTATTACCTGCAGGCAGCAGAAGGCGGCAATGCAAAAGCAATGGTAGAACTCGGTTTATGTTACGAGCATGAATATGGGGTTGAATTTGATGCAGAGAAAGCTTTCGGCTATATGCAGCAGGCTGCAGACCTGGGCTATTATTATGGTGCCTACAAACTTGGTTACTATTACATGCATGGTCTAATAGAAAAAGATACAGAGAAAGCCCTTCAATGGCTTGAAAAAGCTGCTGAGGCAGGTTATCCTCATGCCATGCTTGAAATCGGCGATTATTATATGTATGATTACGATCAGATTGATCAGGCTGATAAAGCTTTTGCTTATTATCAGAAAGCATCGGAGGGAGAAATTGTTCATGAAGGACTGGGCTTATGTTATGAATACGGGATTGGCGTAGAGGCCAATAATTCGGAAGCATTTAAATATTATGAGATGGCTGCGAACAACAATTATGTTGTTGCGATGTACCATACCGGACGTTGTTACCTGAATGGTATCGGCGTAAAAGAAAACCATGAAGAAGCCTTCCGCTGGTTCAATGAAGCAGCACAGAGTGACAATACCTCCGCACAATACTACGCAGGGTCCTTATTGCTGAACGGCAAAGGAGTAACCATGAACAAGGAACAGGGCATTGAATGGCTCAATAAAGCCGCAGCGGAAGAGCATGCTACCGCACAGTTTGACCTTGGCAATTGCTACCTCATGGGAGATGGCGTGGAGGAAAGTGAAGATACTGCCATGTATTGGTTTGAAAAAGCAGCAGACAATGGCCATGAAAGAGCAATGAAATTAACAGGTAGAAAAAAAGGGAAATAATATGGATGAAAATCAGCAATACTTGTTTCAGGTCAACCTAAAAGGGATGATCTCCCTTTTATCTGAACATTTGTATAGCAATCCGAACACGTTCGTAAGAGAACTTCTTCAGAATGGGGTCGATGCCATCACCGCTTTACGAACCATGGATGAACACCATGAAGGCTGCATCAGAATTCACCTGCCGGATAGCAAGCGGGCTGAACTGATCTTTGAAGACAATGGCATCGGACTTAAAGAAGATGAGATTCATAAATTTTTGGCCGTTATCGGGGAGAGCTCCAAACGCGAAGCTTTTGAAGCCAAAGACTATATTGGCAAATTTGGTATTGGCCTGCTCTCCTGCTTTGTAGTGAGCAATGAGATCATTGTGGAATCCAGATCAGCGCTGAGCGAGACTGCCGTAAGGTGGACCGGAAAGTCTGATGGCACCTACCACATTAGCCCTATAGAAGAGGAACGTCCCATTGGATCAAAGGTGATCCTTTATCCTAAAGATGAATTTAAGTACCTGTTCAAGGCTGATGTGTTCCGCAAAAACCTTGAATATTACGGAGAGGCTTTGCCCATGCCGATTTACCTTCATTACGAAGAAACTATCCATTGGATAAATGAAGCCGGGGCTCTTTGGCTGGAATCCGCGACCACGAAGGAAGAGCTGCTTGCCATTGGCAGAAAAGCCTTTAATACCGGATTTTTAGATGCCTTCCCGATTTCAACTTCAGATGGCGGAGTTAAGGGAGTGGCCTATATCCTTCCTTATAAAACACAATTTAGTGGAAAACAAACCCATAAACTATTTTTAAAACGGATGTTTCTGAGCGATGATGATTGCCGGTTACTTCCAAAATGGGCATTTTTTATTCGTTGTATCCTCAATGCAGACGGACTGGATGCCATCGCCTCCAGAGAAGCACTGGTTTACAATGACGCTCTAAAAGGAGCGAAAAAAGAAATCGGAACCACCATTAAGGCGTACCTTAAATCTATCGGTCTGATTAACCACAACATTTATCAGAAACTGATCAGCACCCATTACCTTCACCTCAAAGCAATTGCAGCGGAAGACAATGAGCTTCTACAGGTCTTTATCGATGACCTTCCATTTGAAACAAACAAAGGAATCCGGTCCTTTAGAAACATCAGAGAATTGGAGCATACCATTTTCTACACCCCAAATATTGACGATTTCAAACAGGTCCGCCGCATTGCCGGTGCTCAGGGAACCCTGATCATCAATGCAGCTTACACTTTTGAAGAGGAGCTGCTGAAAAAAATTCAACGTCTGGATAGCAGTCTCAAGATCGAACAGATCTCTCCGGGCAGCTTATTAAACAGCTTCCACGCAATCGACACTTCCCTGGACCCTGCACTGGCTGATTTTGAAATCCGGGCGACTGAAGTCTTAAAAAAATTAAACTGCAGCTGTAGCCTGAAGATTTTTAGTCCTGAAGACACCCCGGCGATATATGTTGCCCCTCAGGACGAGATCAATGCAAAACAACCAGTCTCTCCGAGCAATCCGCTCACCGCAACGCTTAGCGCCTTTGCACCCAAAAAGAAAGCCATACAGCCGGTATTGTGTTTCAATGCAGACAATAAACTGGTCAAAAGTATGATTGGAATTAAAGACCCTTATGTTTTTCCTTCCATTGTTCATATTTTATACGTGCAATCCTTATTACTGGGAAAGTATCCTGTAAGTGATACAGAAATGAATTTATTTAACGAGGCACTCCATAGCCTGATCATTATGGGAATGGAGCATTTTATTAACATTTAATTACACCATGAGGTATACATTAGAAGTACAGAAATTATTAAACCGTGCAAACCAGGAAAACATTCACCCAAAGGATGCAGGAAAACTATTGGTTCAGGCGATCCAGATTGCCGATGCGAACGAAGATGTAGAGTTGGGATATGAACTAAGGTCGGACTTAATGGATAAAGAATGGGGACTGTCTGACAGAACAGAATTTGTCAGCCTTTTCAGCTGGATGTTAAACGCCTATGATGCCGATCCTGAAAACTACGAGATAGAAGATCTGCTTTGGAAATACAAATGGATCATTAATGAGTTGTATTCCAATCCGGATGTTCCACTGGAACAAATCGAGCTCGTTCTTGAAGATTATAAGCGCAGACTGGAAGAAAAAGGCCTGGGCATTCGCTCTTATTATTCCAAACAACTGAACGAAGCCCTGTATCAGCAGGATGCTGCCAAAAGCACTACTTTTCTTGACCTGGTCAATGCAGTACCCAGGGATGAATTGAGCGACTGTAACGCCTGTGAGATGGATACAGAGGTTACCTACCTCATCAATGAGGGTGATTTTGGGAAGGCCTACACCAAAGCCCTCCCCTTGCTTCAAAAACAGTTTACCTGTGCCCATGTACCGGTAATTACGTTCTGTCAATTGTGCTATATGGCCATCAGAAACAATGAATTAGAAAAGGCGGCAGAATTGTTCCATCAGGCAGAAGAAGGATTACAGGAAGTGGAAGACGACAGTTCGCTGATCACTTCCATCGGCGCATTGATCGTGTATTTGTTCCATACCGATAAAGATAAAGGCTGGCATTATATAGAGAAGTACCTTCCATGGGCAGACTCTACCAAAACAAGCCGCCGTTTCTTTTTCTCCCTGAATATGGCAGAAGCCTTAAAACAGGAAGATCAGGAGAAGGAAGTCAGCATAGAATTGCCACATGAACATCCGCTATATACCAGCACAAACTCTTATAAAGTAAAGGATTTGTACAACCATTATTACAAAGAGGCTCAGCAATATGCGGTCGAGTTTGACGAACGCAACAAGAACTCAAACTTTTCCCTTCAAATAGAAAAAGCGCTTAGTTAAGCGCTTTTTCTATTTATTTCTTCAGGATCTTCAATTCATCAAGAACATCATAGAATAGGTGGCTATTTATTAAGTTCAATCTGGTAAATATTGGCCCACAGCTTCCCGGTAATGTATATCTTATCATTATCGGGGTCGTAGGCAATCCCATTCATTTCTAAAGCGCCAGGATTATTGTTTTTCTCCGTCAGTGCCAAAGCGTTAAAATCCAGTTTACCTACCACTTTGGCCGTAGCCGGATCAATTTTAACGATATCATTGGTTCCCCAAACATTGGCGTAAATAAATCCTTTAATAAATTCCAGTTCATTCAACTTATCCAAAGGAAGCCCGTTTTCAGTCACGGAAATTGTCTTGACCGGCGATAATTTTTCGGGATCAAGAAAAGTTAATTTATCCGTACCATCACTCATGATTAAGGAAACACTGTCTGTTGTGAGCCCCCAGCCTTCCGCATTCGCATACTTAAACTCAGCGAGTTTTTTAAAGGTGCTCGCATCATATACGAATCCAAGCTGATTTTTATAACTGAGTTGATAGAGTTTATTTTTCAGGATCACAATCCCCTCTCCAAAGTATTTTGACCGGTCCAGCTCTACCTTAATATCAAGCTTACCTGTTTTTAGATCCTGAATACCGATTAAAGAACGCGTACTGGTCATGTCGAGCGGAGAGCCCGTACTTTCAAACAATTTTCCCTGATAAAATAAAAAACCCTCAATAAACAGCGTGGTATCATGCGGGAAATTGTTTGTTACATAATAACTGAGTACAGGAGTCGAAAGCGCCTGCACTACAACAGTAGTTTTCTCCGCATGATTACCGTTTTGGCAGCTTTGCAAACCCAGTAATAGAAGAATCGGGCAAATAATTTTTCTTTTCATATGATCTCAAAGCAAATAAAAGAAAACCATCTTATTCTTTACATACAATGAGGCAACTAATTCTAAAAAAAGCATCTTGCATTCAAATCACCTCAAATGTCCATGAAAAATCTCCTCCTTATCTTTTTGTTAACCAACTCATTAAAACTATTTGCACAAGACTGTAACTGCCGGGTCAACTTTGACTATATGACTTCAAAGGTGAGCAGAAATTATTCAGGATATCGGGATAAGATTAACGCAGGAAACAAGGAGAAGTTTACACTTTTCACGAAGGAATTAAGGGAAAAAGCATCGGCTATAAAGACAACAGATGCTTGTTTTATTGTGTTAAAAACCTGGACAAACTATTTCCAGGATCAGCATTTAAAAGTTCAGCTTAACGGAGATTATAAAAAGGCGAATCCAGCGCAGACGAAGGAGATTAACGCCTATTTTTCACAGAAGAAAGAAATCGTTTCAGAGCAGCTAAGTGGACAAACGGAAATTCAACAACTTGACGAACAGACGCTATTGCTGAGACTTCCTTCTTTTGAATGGTCAGAAAAAAAGATGATTGACAGTTTACTCAAAAGTCAGCAGGCATTATTGAAAAAAACGCCTAACTGGATCATAGACATCCGTGGAAACGGAGGCGGAACAGATTACACCTTTCAATCGCTGATTCCTTATTTGTATACACAGGCTTATATTGGAAAGCCCGATGAATACTGGTCTTCCGAAGACAATATCGCCATTCTGGAAAAGAACTTAAAAGGTCTAAATCCGATCTCCCCTCAGGGGAACTTCCTGAAGGCCATCATCTCTTTGATGAAGAAACATCCGGGGCAGTTTATAAATCCTTTAGGGAAGGATACCTTTAGCAACACATTAGACAGCAGCTATACCTACCCCAAGAAAATAGGGATCCTGATCAGCAGGGAAACCTTGAGTTCGGCAGAATCCTTTCTGCTCATTGCAAAACAAAGTAAGAAAGTGACGCTGTTTGGAGAAAACTCAGGCGGTTCACTGGATTATGCAAATACCCAGTACTTTGACATCCCCTGCGACGACTATAGCCTGGCTATCGCCATTTCCAGATCTAAGCGCTTACCAGAAAATCCAATTGACAACATTGGAATTCCTCCTGATGTAAAAATTAATCCTCTTGAAAAAGACAAAGTACGTTTTGTACAACAGCAATTAAAACTCAAATGAGCATCCCATTCAGAACCTTAAGCTTATTCTAAAAATGCCATTAGCTGGCTGTTAAACCCAAAAAACATCCTATCGGAGGACAATGCATCACTTCTTATGTAAAAAAACCTATCACAATAAACTACCCTATTTTGTTCTATGGGCACTTTATTCTTATCGTAATGATTCCAATACCATATACACCAGTTAATGGCTTATAACCTTCTTATTTCCATCTCGAGAAACCAACCAACTTCAACAAAAAAGCCTTTCAGCATAAACTGAAAGGCTTTTGAAGGGTGGAGAATAGCGGAGTCGAACCGCTGACCTCTTGCCTGCCAGGCAAGCGCTCTAGCCAGCTGAGCTAATCCCCCTCGTGGCTTGTGGGTGGCAAAAATAGCAATTAGTTTGTTTATTCCAAACTAATATTAAAATAGGCTTTTTTCTTTAGATTTTCTCTCCTCAAAAGATCCGTTATCCTCTCTGTTAAATCAGGTTTTAACCCCGGCACTTTCCCTTTTGCAATTTCTTCATAACCCCCTCCTAAACATACTTTTAACCGCATTATAATTGAAAGCAAAGCTTGAAAAACACTTATAATTTTGTATGTTTGGGAAAGCCCCCATTTTACTTAAAAAAATCCGCACTATAATTAAAAGCGTATGAATAAACCATTAAATCATCTATCCGACCAGGAGCTTTTAAACAGGTGCAGGTTAAACGACGAAAAAGCATTTAATCTCTTGTTTGACCGCTACTTTAAACTACTTTATAGTTTCGGATATGGTTTAATTCAGGATGAAGACATCGCGAAAGAATTAGCAATGGATGTGATGCTACGCTTATGGCAGAAAAAGGGGGACCTGGTGATAGAAAACGAGTTATTGCCCTATCTTTTCAGGTCTGTAAAAAATGCGGTATATAACCATTGGAGAAAGGCCAGGATCATTACCCAACCTTTAGAGCTATTTGAAGACAATCTGGAAAACTCACACCCTTCTGCAGACAGCAACCTTGTCTTTAAAGAACTGGAGAAAAGCTATAATGATATTCTGAATAATTTACCGGAGCAGCGAAGAAAAATTTTCCATTTAAGCAGGAATGAAAACCTGTCTTATGCAGAAATTGCAGAAAAGATGAACTTATCCGTGCATACTGTACGTAATCAGATGAGTTCTTCAGTGCGATATTTCCGCAAGCATTTCGGCGATATCTCTAAAATCCTGTTTATCATGTATTTTAAATGGTGAAACAATTTGTCTCACCATTTAAAGCGCATCGGGGGATTAATTTACCATGCTTCCAATCACTCCTGTAAAATACATATCCGGGTCGTCCTGACTGATAAACTGTCCTAACAAACCATTTGGCGTATCATAGTAGTCTAGCTTAAAGCGGTGATTGCCCACAATTCTTACCAGAATTTCTACATAGGTTTTGATCAGATCTGCATTTGCCTGAGTTGGGTTTTTCAGGTCCAGAGGCAGTGCCTTGAATGTAAAAGTCCCATCTGTTGTTTTTGTATAAGCGAAGGGGAATGCTCCTTTGTAAAGCGTGCCATTGATATCGAAATAGACATTAAAGTTCATCACCTTATTTTTGTCTGAAAAATCAAAATCTGTCACGAGCAAAAATCCCTGATACGGACTGTAATTTAATTCAGAGGTCGCAATTGCCCAGGCGTAATAGTAAGATTCCGACCAGCCCGGAAGTTGTGTCACATAAAAAGGAGAAGGTATCGACAATTCAGAAGGGAAACCATTTCCCATAAAAAGATGCAAAGGGATGACTGGCATATTAGAACCCAGAAAGGAGATCCGCTCCGAACCATCTTCCAGATAAAATACCGCTTTAACCGGATCAAAAAACAATTCATAAACCCATTTATTACCTAAGCGGATCGGTTTTTTAAACTGAATCTTATTGATGCCATAGGCAAAGTCTGCAGAGGTCGACTGCACCTGATTTTTATCCACATAACTCGCAATCACTGAGCGGTTAACCTGATTAACCGCAAATTGAACCGCGTAGCCACTGGCCGTAATGACAGAATAAAAAGGCTTATTGTAAAAGAACTGGCTTACAGACCGTAATGATTTTCCAAGCTCGCCTGCATTAAAGTCATTGCGTTCCTGAACATTTGCAGTAGTTAACTGCAATTCATCACCATACCTATTTCCCAACAGCATAATCGTATCTCCTTTTTTATAACTAAAGGAATAGCTCGTATCCGCAGCAATCACTTCTCTTCCTTTCTTCACATAAATGGAATCCAGATAAGTGCCTTCAGAAAAACTGATGATCGCATTTGTTTTTTCCGACCTTAAGCTAAACGTCGCTGTTTTGGAAACAGATCCGCTTTCCGGACTCAGATCAGCCATCATACTCACCACCCCTTTAGCAGTCAGATTGATGTAGAGGCTATATACTTTACCCGATTTCGGCCTTAAAGTACCCTTCCATACAGACTGTCCGTTTACTATCGCCTTTTTAAAGTCGTTGAATACTTCCTCTGAATTTGGAAATACCTTTTCTACTGCATAGGCATCCTTGCTGTCTTTCTTACAGGAGCTAAATAATAAGCTCCCTAAAAAGATGATGATCCATATATTTTTCATTTGTATACTGTTTTTTGTTAGCGTAAATAACCTATAAACTTAAATTCAGGCTTTACAGAATTCGTTCCTGAGCCCATTAAATTTGCCTGCCCGTGTTCATAGTCGAATTTGAAAGTTCCTCCGGTAACACTGGTAATGAAGGGTTTAAAGGCGGTTTCCAGATAGCTGGCATTTCCATCAATGGCCCCTACATATTCAAAGGCATAAGATTCCCCCTTTTTGGTATAGTAAAAAGCATACCTCGCATGAAACACCTCAGCGCCCTGTATGATGATTAAATCCAGTGCCATGGTCTTTTCGACCGTATTAAATGACATTCTCAGCTCCGGAAATGTACTGCCTGGCGACAACGCATTTCTTGCGCTCAGGAGCACGATGTTCCTTACCGCGTTATAATCCGATCCGGTACCCGCTACCGTTTCTTCAAACGGAAGAACAATATTGCTGAATTGTACACCAAGCATCTGATCAAAAGAAAATAAAGGAGCATTGGAAACCTGTACCGGTATGATCTGATCTTTATGGATCAGCGATAAAGAACCCTTATCTTCAGCAATCCGGATCTTGTTGAACACCAGATTTTCAATATTTACAGTTGTTGACAAAACCAGGTCATTCATCCCTGAAAAAGCAAATCCAATATCTTTCGTCTTCAATACACCTGAACTGTCATAACTCAACATCAGTTCTTTGCTGTTTAGGTTTAGGTTGAATGCGATGGTATTGTGCTTTGCCGTTTCGATGTAATTAAAGGAATTGGCATTTACATAATCAGCGATATTTTTTTTAAGCACATTTAAATGACCTGCTTTATACGCCGCAGCCTCAGTGGCAGATGCTTTGACCAGGATTAAGGTACTCCCATTCAAATTTCCTTTCAATTTGATCGTATCTGCGCTACTTTCAAGAATTGAAAATTCAAAATCAGAATATAGTCCCCATCCGGGCTGACCGCCATTCACTCCGGGATCAGGGTCTGCCAATAAATGCAGGTAAGAATAAGTATCGAAATAAATGGATGGCAAGATGGTTGCCTTTAGGCGATAAGAGCTTTCAAAAAGGTTGGCCCCGCTCTCTTCATCAATATCAGCCAGCATCTCCACCCGGTTCTTTCCGTTAAAATTAAACAGAAATCCATATCCACCACCGGCAGCAGGGAAAAGATGCCCTTTCCAGCCATTGGCCGATCCACTCAAAAGATCATTGTATTTGGCCAGCGCCTCTGTTAATCTATAATCAGGACGCTGTTCATCTGCGATTTCATCCTTTTTGCAAGAAAAAATCAAAGGAAACAGCAGTAGGTATAAAAGTATTTTTTTCATTTTCGTTCGTAATCAGTAAAGCACTCTACTTGGTGAAATTGATAATGGCTAGCCTCGTGGCTTCCTGTAATTTTCTAAAGTCAATGTTGTATACGCGCTGATAATAATCTACAATAATGGCTTCCTTCCGCCTAAGGATCTTTTTTGACGCTTCAGGAACAAAGAAGTCGTCCACAATGTCATCAAAATACGCCTGCCCATAGACCAAAAGTATCGCTGCTGTTTCTACAAAATCTTCATCCGGACTTGCTTTTGCATAAGCGGTCACCAGCCCCTGCGTATTGGCTTCGAGGTCTGTAGTGTTAAACCAGGTTGCGGTAATCCTATCCGGATTTAGTCCTTTCCACTCTACCGGATATGCCCGGATCTGATGAAGAATATGGGCAAACTCATGGTGAATGGTATGGAGCATTCTTTTGACTTCAGCTACATTCTTTTTATCAAATTGATTGACCACCATCAGTACGATTTTCCGTCCACCTTCTGCTTGTCCGAGTACAATCGTCCCATCGCTGTTATACTCCGCACTTCCGGCTAGCTGGAACAATTTGGGTGAATATTTTTTAATAAAATCCGCACCGGCAACCGCCTCATAAGGTTTGATATAAATATCCCTCACCGCCGACATGACCGGCTCTACCCTGCTCTCCAATACCGGAACCAGGTTTTTAGCATAGTTTAACTCATAGGGGTCCCATTTGTACTTCACCTCTATATTGTAGGGTTCTACAAAGTTCTTGTCCACCCAAAAATCTAAAGGGGCTTTTGTCCAGGTTTCCCCGCCCAGACCAACAATAGGTGTTGTTGGTAAGGCCTCGTCTTTTTTACAACTCAACACACACAAAATGAGAACAATAAAGGGTGCGTATATATACATTAGTTTCATATCGAATTCTTTTTTTATCGTGGATTCAGCTCCAGACCAGAGCTTTGTGCTTCTTCAGGAATTTGAAATACCCTTTGTGGGTGCTGCGGGCCTAAGATTAAAATTTCTCCTTTTGAGGTTTTATGTTCTACAGGTAGTCCATGTCTGATGATGTCAAACCAGCGTTGTCCTTCAAAGAGAAAATTCACCCGTTTAAATTCAAGGATACAATTGATCAATACCTGCTCGCGGTCGGCCGAATTATAAAATGTGATCAGTTTATCCATAGTAATGGCCATTCCCGGATCATAAACAGGATTGCTGAAACTGATGATAAACCGACTGGCGATATAATCATTGAGGTCTGCCAGGGAGGCCTCATAATTGCCTATCATCGCATTGGCTTCCGCCCTGTTGAACAACACTTCCTCTGTACTAAAAACAGGGATCATGTTGTAAGGAATTCCGCTTTCCGCGTTTAAAGTCAGGCGGACAAAATGCTCCCTGAATTTTGGAATATTGAGGCTCGTTTCGTTTCCATAAATGTTATAGGACCAGGTACCACCGGTCACATTTGGACTACTGGTGAGTTTACTCATCAGATCAGTCGTAAACCCATACCTGAAAGAGGGATAACTTCTTCCCCATGCAGAAGGGGTTTCGATCAATAAAATATTTGCCGGATTGTCTGCCCTGGTATATTGCGCTTCCAATTCCCGATATTGAAAACTACGGTAGGCGGTACTGTTTATTGGCCTTAAATAAGCACTCAGACTGGCACTTGAAAATACGGCATTCGCATGTTTGACCGCATTTACCGCATCCTTTTTAAAGAGATAAAAACGGGAGGCGAAAGCATTTGCCGCAGCACGTGTAAAATGATATTTCGGCACCTTATACTTCGCGTCATTGATCAGCGGCAAACCTTCTTTAAGGTCTTTTTCAATCATCTCATACACATAGGCTACGGTTTTCCGCTGGTAATGCCCCAGTACAATCTTTTCTGTCGCAGTTACATAAGGAATCCCCGGATCAACACCGGAAGTTTGTGGCGAATAGGGTTTTGAAAACAGCGTCACCAACATAAAATGTGCATATGCCCTGGCAACCAAAGCCTCACCTTTATAGGCTTTGTATTTTTCAATATCCGTCTGTTTTTCAATTACCTCCAAAGCATGATTTGCTGCTGAGATCGCTTTATAGGAAGCATTCCAATACCCGATCGGGGCATCCGCTTCCGGGCTTTTATCATCTTTAAAGAAGTAAGGTGAACTATTAGCGAGGTCGACATTACCGGAGCCTTTATCAGCTACATTGTCCGACATAGATTCTGTAAAAGGGATATAACTCGCCTGAGGATAAGCGGTGGCCAGTAACTCTCCAATCTTTTCCGGAGAATTCAGTTCTGTCCGCATGTCCGGACTTTCATCCAGGAATTTATTGCAGCCGGAGAACAGGCATAAACCCGCAATTCCCATTACAATGCTGTTTTTGAATTTAATCTTGATCATTTTAATAATTTTATAGTCCGACCTTTAAGGATAATGTAAACTGTTTGGGAATAGGCATAGCGACCCCTCCTGAACTAAAAAATTCCGGATCCTGACCGTTTAATGCCTTATCTGAATAGATTAACCACAGGTTGTTCGCCACCAGACTTAAAGAGCAGTTGGACAGCTTTAACCTGGAGCTCAGCTTCGCAGGGAGGTTATAAGAAAGGTTGACCTGTTTGAGTCTGATAAAATCGCCCTTCGCTACACGTTCTGTGGAATAGTTATAATTATTATATGGAAACGAATTGATCAGCTGAGCTTCGCCTCTTCTGTCTAAGACCGAGGGAGTAGCTTGATCTCCATACAGGATCCATCGGTTGATAAACTCTTCCGGAGTGGCATTCAACTCAGAATACGTACTGCTGAAAGCCGGATTTAAACGAATCACATTTCCTGCACTGAAGGTCATCAGGACAGATAGTTTAAAATCCTTATAACTGATATTATTAAAAAAGCCTCCGGTGAGCTTAGGGTCGATCGAACCTTCGTAAACTAAATTGCTTGTTTTTAAGCTTTGCAGATACACCGCGTCACTTACCGCTCCATCCTCATTTAAAAATCTCGGCACCCCCGTTTCTTTATTCAGACCTTCGTACTTTAAAGAGAATAACCCTCTTTGCGCATACCCTTCTTTCGCACCTCCATCGGGCCCGATCAAAGACCAGATATTGGGTTCATTTCTCAGATTGGTAATGACCGATTTATTATATCCGAAATTCAGCTGTGCGTTCCATTTTAAAGTACCATGGTCCAGGATTTTCGTTCCCAGCGTAAACTCAACGCCGTGTGCGTCCATATCTGCATAGTTGGCCACTTTAACGGCCTCACCACCAACACCGCCATTCCGGATTAAGCCAATCAGGTCATAACTCTTGTGGTTGTAATAATCCATTCCGAGGGTCACCAGGTTATTGGCCATACTCACCTCAAATCCAATATTGGTTTTGTAGAGCTTTTCCCAGGTCAATTCTGAGTTTTCCAGGTTCATAATATTGATTGCCGATTCCCGTTCACTTAAATAGGGACGGTTCGTTGCCGCATTCAGCAACACCACACTGGAGTTTGTTGCCGGACCACTGCTCGCGGTAAGGCCATAACTGGCTCTTAAAGTGGCACGGGTCAGGAAGCTTTGCTTTTTAAAGAAAGACTCGCCATCAATATTCCATGATCCGCTAATGTTCCAGGTGGGAAGCCAACGGGCAGTTCTCGTTTTCCCCATCAGGTTGGACCCATCATATCGGAGCGTTCCCGCAACATTATACCGGTCCTTAAACGTATACCCCGCATTCAAACCATAGGCTAGAAAGCGGTCTTTCCTCCGCTCCATTCCGTAATAATCGGAATTGCCTTCTACGATCATCTTTACAAAATTGGGATCTAAATAAGGAATCCCACCTTTGTCAAACTGATAACCGTAGCCGCTAAAGTTTTTAAACTGTCTGTCCGCATACCTCAGTTCAGAAAAACCATACACCCTAAGCTGATGGAGGTCATTAAAGCGCTCGTTAAATTCAAGGGAATTTCTAAGGTTATAGCTTTTTAAATAAGTATCATTTGTATTGTAAAATCCTCCATAAGGCAATACAACGATCGGTTCGGCCTCCGGATTTTCGGGATTCCTATATAAAAATTTATTGGCTGCACGGATGGTCGCATCACCATCAGCACGATAGGCCATCGGCATATTTGAGTTTTCAGTGATGCTGTGTTCCTGATTCGTTTTCGCATACCGGTAGGCACCTTCAAAAGCATACTTCAGGTTTTTCAGCAGGTTATATTTCAAATCTCCCTGAACTTTAAAATCCAGGAAATTCAGGTTGATGCTGTTATTTTCCAATTCATTCAAAATGTTGAAAGGGGCAAAGTTTCTTCTGAAATATTCCCGGTTTCCGTTCTCATCAAAAGCCGTTAGCGCGCGACTGGTATTCAAAGCATAACTAAATGGATTGATGTCAAAGTCGCGGTTGAACTGTCCGGATACCGGATCACTCACCCGTCCCAAACTTCCCGGTGCCCGTTGATTTCTAACGGATCCCTGTGTAATTAATCCATAACTGAGCTTGTCGTTAGGGGTAAATGTAGCCCTCACATTTCCAGTGAACCGCTCCACCTTATCTCCGACGGTCCATCCATTATCTTTCAGATAACTTGTCGAGATATACAGCTGGGCTTTATCGGTACCGTTAGACACACTTACCGCATGTTCCTGCATCATGGAGTTTTTAAAAAGCACATCAAACCAGTTCGTATTGGCATTTGCATACCTTTCTAAAAAAGACCTTCTGCTTAAAGGATCGTTTTTAAGTCCGAATTGCCCATTTGACTCGTCATACTGATTGATCAAATCGGCCATCTTTACATAAATCCCTCCATTGGCAAACCTTGATGTTGCTCCAAAATTTAACCATCCTTTACGCTCCATCTCCGCATACATGGAAACCTGGTCATAGGAATTCATAATGTTAAACTGGTCGTAAGAAGGCTTTAAATACGTGGAAAGGTTTCCGGTATAAGAAACTTTTGACGTGCCCACCTTCCCCTTTTTTGTCGTGATAACGATTACGCCATTCATCGCCCTTGCGCCATATAATGAAGTTGCTGCCGCATCCTTAAGAATTTCGAAACTCTCAATGTCGTCCGGATTGAGGCCGGCAACAGAGGACCCGATTAAGGTAGAAGGATCTCCGGTAGACAATTGTTCATTGGACACATTCACCACATCCTCCAGGATGATTCCATCTACCACCCACAAAGGCTTGTTATCCCCGCTGATGGAAGTCGCCCCGCGGATCCTGATCTTAGGTGCCGCACCAAATGTTCCGGAAACGTTTTGTACCGATACCCCGGCAACCTGGCCTTCGAGCATCCTGCTGACATCCGTTATTCCTTCCCGTTTGGCATCCGCAGCTTTGATCGTGGTGGAAGCTCCGGTAAACTGTCTTTTCTTTACCGTTTGATAACCGGTAACCACAACCTCTCCCAGTTTACCTACCTCTTCTATCAGCGTGGTATTTACGATAGTCCTGGTGCCTACCAGGATTTCCTGAGTAATAAAACCGATAGAACGTATAATAAGTATGGAATTATCAGATGCCTGGATGCTGTAAGCACCATCTTTATCGGTAATGGCATATACTTTTGAGCCTTTGATGTTCACTGTTGCTCCAACTACGGGCAATCCCTGTGCATCGGTCACCTTTCCCCTGATGTTTTGCTGTACCAATTTCGCCGGGTATCCTTGGGGACCTGCCTGCACCTCCTGCCGGCAAACCCCAAGAAGGGCAAGCAAAAAACAGCTTCGGATCATCCCCCTGAACAGGTGATCTCTGATTAAATTAATTTTCATGTTGTTTTATGGTTTATAAGTATTAATTCTAAAATTTTGGACAAGGGGATCCCCAGCCCCTTGATTTTTTGTCAAAATCAAGGGGGAAAATCCTTTATATGTGGGTTGTTATTTTATATAGACTTTTCTGATGGCGTTATTCCAGTTATCGAGTATATAAAGGACTCCCTCCTTATCGATGGCCAGATCCTGGAGTGAGATGAACCTGGCCACATCAAGGTTTCCATCCTGATAACCTCTTACCGATTTCATCACCGTAGCCACTTCTCCGGTTTGCAGATTTGCCTGACGAATCGAGATATTGAATGCATTATCAGAATCCAGAATGAAGAGCTTTTGATCTGCAACCTGCATCCCCCTCAGCCAGGTAAACTTAACCTGCCTTCCTATCCCGTCAGCATAACCGGTTTCAGCAGGATTCCCAGCCCAATGTTTTACCGGAGGCTGGGGTATCGTTCCATCAGCCCGGTAAGGATATTTGCTGATATAGACCTCAAAATCATCAGGACTCATATATAAATTACCCTCCTGATCAAAGGCTGGACGATGCGTATAATTTCTGGAAGAAACATTTAGAGAAGATAAATCTCCCTGCGGCGTCATCCTCATGGCATTCTGGGTGCCCCTCATGGCATAGATATTTCCTGCAGCATCGGTAGTCATGGCAAAAACATTCCCTACACCCGTCATGAAAGTAGAAACCAATCCCTGAGGACTTATTTTTCTGATCAGCTGATTTCCATAATCCGCTACATATAAGTTCTGGTTTTTATCGATGGTAAGGGAGCCAAAATTCTCAAACCTGAAGCGCGCTTCTGTTCCCGTTCCGTTTTGCAAACCGGACTGTCCGCCTGAACTCCCTGCAAAAACAGAAACCTGTCCGGAAGCAGATATTTTAAGCACCCTGTTTTTGGTGTTTTCTATCGCAAAAACATTTCCTGAGGCATCTACAACAATGCTACCATTGGTGGAAAGGTCGACATTGGTACTTCCCGGACCACCAACCAGGGTGAGCACCCCGGCCCTTCTAAATGGTTTTGGCGCAGTAGCCTCCAGGTTACCCACCTTTACTTTTAAGTTCCCGGTCAGTAAACTCGCCGGAGCTTTAACGGTTATTTTTGTTTCTGTGGCCGAGAGTACTGTTGCTGCGATGTTGTTAAATGTAACGATGTTTCCCGAAGGATTACTGCTAAAGCCTGTTCCTGTAAGCGTAACCTCTGTACCTGACAGGCCATTATCGGGAGTTATGCTTTTTATTCCCAGGCTCTGGTCAAAGAATTTTGGTCCGGTCACCTCCTGATCATTCACAGACACCCTGATCTCGCCACTCCCTGTATTGCCCGGGATAATCAGCTTTAACTCTTTATTTGTTGCCGATGTTACCGGCACAGGTACGCCGTTGATCAATACTTTGTTCTCCTCCTTGTTTGGACTAAAAGTCAACCCTTTTATCACCATCTCTATTCCTCCCGGTCCACTCAGCGGGCTGACAAATTCGATCGTTGGTAAAGGAACTACCGTAAAATCTGGCCCTGATGTTCTTTGTTTATTGACCGTTAATGAAACCGGTCCCGTTTCCACCCCCTCGGGAGCAATCACCACAATCTCATTTTCTTTCGCAGAAACGACCGTTGCTGGCTTTCCGTTAAAATCTATGGTATTTCCGGCAATTTCCGCAGCAAAGCCCGATCCGGTGATGGTCACACGGGTCCCCTTGCCTCCTGTTAACGGTTTAATACCTGTTATCGTTTGATAATAAAACACAGGACCTGTAGATTCAAATCCATTTACTTTGACCTGAACGGCGCCGGTCCCTACATTTTCGGGAACTTCTACCACCAATACCGTATCACTTACACTCACGACAATGGCTTCTTTTCCGTTGATTAACACTGCTGCCGGACTACTGATGCTGCTAAATCCTTCGCCCATTATTCTGATATGTGACCCTGCGGAACCATTGGTAGGGAAAATTTCCTTTAAGCTCAGCTGCTGGTATTTATACGATCCGACATCTGAATGATTGGATCCACTCTTCATCTGTATCATTCCGGACACACCTCCCTTAGGAGCCCTTACGATGATCTTGTCCTCATGAAGCGTGATAACATCTGCCTGCTGACCGGAAAAAGTGATGGAAACATTTTCAGCTTTGGTGTCAAATCCGGTTCCTAAAATCGTAACCAGTGTTCCTTCATTGCCACTGTTTGGATAATAACTATCCACTTTAAAAGGTATTTGTTCCCCTTTCAGTTCTTTGTCTTTTTTACAGGAAAGGGTAAATAACACGATCATAAAAATAACTGTGGTAAAACTCATTAGGTATAATGAGGAATAAGTTCGTTTCTGAATCATTATCTGATAATTTTAAATACGCCGTTAATAATGTGCAATACCCCATTTCCGCTGAGCAGATCTGCCCGGTCAACCAGCACCGGAACTGTATTTCCAGGACCCTGCAGGCTGATCTTACTGAAAACACCCGGGGGATCCTGAGCAGTGCTCATCAGGTTAACGTTCACACTATAACCGTTCAGCATGGTTTGCTTACTGGAATTGGACTTTCCTGCAGTTAAGATATAGTCGTACACGAATTTCCGGTCAGCGACGATGTGGTAGTTGATCAGATCTTCCAGCACTTTGGTTTGCGCGTTATTGACATCCTGGATGCTACGGAAGCCGATCGCTGCCATTGCTGCATTGGAAGGTGCGAAAACAGTATATGATCCGTTTTTCTGAAGAAGGCTGGTCAAGCCTGTTTTGCGAAGCGCATGAGAAAATAAAGTGATGGAATTTTCTGAGGCGATCGCATCATTGAGTTCGTCAAACTGATAAGGCTCCAGCACCTTATCGATTACCTGAATCAATCCATTCGACCCCGGAATATTATTTAAGATCAGCTTCGCCCCATTTATCGTGATGACCGTATCGGTACCCTTAATCCAATGCGTGACAAATAATTTCCCGCCCAGGGATTCGATCTGCTGATTGAATAAGTAGGGAAGCTTGTCCAGTTCAAACTTACCTTCCAGAATATGGTAGGTGGCAATTTTGCTCATCCTGGTCAGGCTTTCCGTCTTTACTGCAGTAGTAGTGGAATAACCAAAATTCTGAAAGGCCAGATTTGACGGCGCTAAAACAGTGAAAGGACCAGGTTCCAATAATTTTTTATCATTGCTGCTCCTGCTCAGTGCGGCACTAAACAGCGATAAATTGAAATTGTCTGATATTTTATAACCAAGCGTATTGTAATCTACCGGGCTGATAAAATCAGCTTCTTTTATACAAGATTGCAAACAGATTCCTGTCAGTAAAATCGCAAATAGTTCTTTTCTTTTAATCATGAGATCTTGAATAAAATAGGTTAAATTTTAAACCCTTTAGGAAGCAACAGGCGGTCTACTACATGAATGGTTCCATTAAAAGTTTGGATATCAGAAGCGATCACAGTGGCAGGTTCTGCATCTGAGCCCTTAACCCTGACCTTAAGGGTAGTCCCGTTCCTGATAAAATCCAGGTTATTTAAATGAATCACACGGGCACGCTCACTATTATACAAGGTGACATAAGAACCGAGAATTTCATTTTTAAGGTCATTTGAAAAGAAGCAAATCGGATTCGGTTCCGGCGAAATGTATCTGCTGTTATAGGATAGGTCCATATTTCTCACATAAATCCCGCTGTACTGCCAGAAATGGTTGTTTAATATGGAATCCACAGGCAAATAATTAGATACTGTAAAATAATCCTCCAGGATGTAGGGAACACTCCGGCTGTTTAATTTTTGAACATCAGCCAGCGAATGTATCCCTGCCTTATGAAAAGCTTCATCCGTGGGTGCAAAAACAGAAGAAAAGCTGACATAAGGTTCTTTATTAAAAAACCGGTCTAGCTGATTGCCCGGAAACCCCGAGATTTCGGTATAAAACTGGTCATCATGCTCCAGAATACTCAGGTACAAACCGAATCTTCCATCTTCCTGGAGCGTTTGTCTGATGTCCTTGACGGGTCTGTTCAGCACTTTATCGATCGGAATCAGTGTACCATTGGTCCCGATCAAGATGTCTGCGGCATTGCCGGATACTTTACCGTTAACCAGCACTTTGTTATTTTCTATATTAAAGTAATGGCGATAGAGGTAATAACGAAATTCCCCATTCATCATCCCATACCGTTCAATGTAATTTTTATTTTCCAGCAAGCTCATGAAGAGGTAATTTGCCGATTGTGGATCCAGCGTTTCCGGTAATACCTGATTTTTAGCCGTATGGAACAGCAATAAGCTGTCTAAAACAGCGGCCGGTGTCCTGTTAATGGTCGCAATATTGTATCCCAAAGCTTCAAATGCTTTATTGTCCGGAACAAAAACAGTAACGGCGATCTTAGGATTTAAGGTTTTCAGGATTTTATCCATATTGCTTTTTCTCCATGCCGTATAAAAACAGGTATAGGCAGAACTTTCCAGGTTCTCCTGAATTGTCTTTTTAGTTTCATGATACGGGATATTCTCCCCCTCTGGTGCCGGCATAAATTCCTTTTTTGAACAGGAAGATAAAAGCAGCACCATCATTGAAATTACCAGTAAATGTAGTTTCATATTAAATGTTTTAAATCGTGTTTAGGGTCTGATTAATGCCTCTTCGGGATAGATGACCAGCTCTCCGGCTTCATGTATAATCCCATTCTTAAATAATAAATCAATCCTGTCGGCGGGTCCTGTTGTGGTTTCCCTGACAATCGGATAATTCCCATAGTCCGTTTTAATGACAAACAGGTTATAGCCTGCCATCCCATGACTATATTCTTCATCTCCCGGTATCGGAACACGCACAGCAGCACCGGAAGGGTCATAACCTCCTGAACCTCCGCTTTTCGTTAAAATGAGCAGATCGGAACGGAAAAACTGAAGCTTGAAAATGTAAGTGCCAAAAAGCCGCTTTTTAAAAGAAGCCGGATTTAATTTTTCAATATCATCCTCACTGATGTTCATCTGCTCAAATGCGGAGTTTGGCAAAGCCACTACCGTCCATGGACCTTGCATATCCAATTGATCCAACAGACCGAATTTTTTTAAGGCGGCAGTGAAAATGCGGTACCTTTCCTGGCTCTCGAGATACTTTTTAACCGTAACAGGCTGGTATTTAATCACCTTATCCACCGTATTTAATATCCCATTAGCGAGGTCAATGTCTTTTCTGATGATCCTGGAACCATTGATATAAAAATCATAGTCGATATCATTACCAAGGCTTAATAAGACCGGATGGCCCAGCAGCGTATTAAATGGATTGTCTACTGTTTTCTTAGCCACATCCATACTGCTCATTCTTTGCGTAACGATATGATATTTCATCACATCCCGCAGACTGTCCAGGTTCATTTTCTGAAAATCAGCGGGCGTCCTGATGCCCATATTGTTAAATGCCAGATCGCTTGGTGCAAAAACCGTGAATGGCCCCTGACCATTCAGTACTTCTGATAATCCGGTGATTTTCAGGGCAGCATTAAATAGTTTAAACTCATAATTGTTATTGATAAATTCTCCTGCGGGCCTTAAGTTAAGATTGGGTGCAAAAAGAACTACCCTTTCATGTTTACAGGCCAGGTTCAACACCAGCAGCAGAAAAACCATAAATTTCAGGCTATATTGTTTCATCATCATTTCGTTTTTTAATATACAGGAGGTGCGTATTTCCGCTGTACGGTGGTTAAGAAAACTTTTCCATTTACGATTTCCAGGGTATTGACCGTTCCAAATGTTCTTGGATTATAGGTTCCTGAATGAACATTGACCAACAGATTGGGCAACATGGCTGCGCCTCCCCAGTCCGCAAATGGCCTTACCAGTCCATTTTCAAAGCAATTGACGATCGCAAAATTCCCTTCATTGTCGTTATAAAGCTCGTAGTGCAGGTAGTTCTCCAAGGAGTTTCCCGGAGGCAGGAAAAAGAAACGCTGCCAGATTTTAGTGGAGATGTTGTTGCTTCCTGCATCCGCGAAAACCGGAAAACTAAAATAAGGATGTACCTTACTGGACTCAGTATCCCGGTGGACGGTGCCCATAAAAGCTTTATTATGTCCGTTAATCGCCCGGTCAAACCATTGCCCTTGTCCCTGGTCATAATTTACAAGCGAATAATAGACGTTCATCACATCTTTAATCCCGAAATTCAACATCCCCATTCGCTCGAATTTATCTTTAAACCCTGCATTTGCACTCCAGAATCCTTTGGAACTCATGTTATAGATATTGACGTACACCAGGGAATCTGATAAAGGCATTTTATGAAATTGTTCCTGCCTCAGGATCATCCCGTTCTCACGGGTATTGAAATCTTTCTGCAGCAGGTGCAGGGTAAAGACTTCCCCCTTTTCCAGGTTCAAAACGGTATCAACCAGCACTTTGCTCCTCAACTGTTTAGGCAATTGCAAAAAGGGAACTTCACTTTTTGGGCGGTAAACAAACATCACCCTTCTTTTTCCTGAGGGTACCTGCGCCCAGCTGCTCAGGTCATAACCATTCAGTACCGGCCCAACGAGTACATTTTCTTTTCCGGGGTATTCAGGGTTAAATACCGAAGTACTGTTCCCGATATGGGAAGGATAAGGTGGCGCATAATAGTCTCTTTTGTCCAAAAAATCGCCAATAACTTCCGCCCCCGTGACCACCCCGCTCCCATCAAACTTAGGCTCAATGAGCATGGTGAAAATCGGAAATTGTTCATTTTTATTCTCTACCGTAAGGTTGTAGGTAAAGTTATTGAACACCCTGAGGTAAGCCGGGGAGTCCATCTTAGTATATTCGATCTTACCACAGGCACTTAGGCAGAACAATAAAATGATCAGGTAATTTATGCTTATTTTTTTCATTTAGTTGTGGTTTAGGTTCTTTGATATGGAGGCCCTGGTTAATGGCCTGGTGTGCTCATCATTTTTTGTCAGAGGTTATGTTTAACCACGATCATCTTTGCTTTAAATGCCTCCGGAACCTGACTCCCGGTTCTTCCGATCAGAGCCACACTATAAATGCCCGGTTCATGAAAAGGCATCTTCTTGGCACCCGAGGTGTAGAGTTCTTTCCGGGCAATGAAGTTTTCATTGGTCAGGATTTTGATGTCACTTGCCCATACTCCCGGTGTTACCTGAGGGGTAGACCGGTAAGCAAGGATTTCATATTCCCTGCTTGACCAGTCTCCCCAAGTATAAGGAAAGCGCTCAGGTGCCTGCCCCGGTTTGAGGTTATAGACCGCGGGATTGTCTTTTTTATCGCCTAAAACCTGTCCATTCTTTGCCGTTACCGTCAGATAAGGAACATCTGGACAAAGATTCAGGAAGCGTTTACTGAATGGCATGGCAAAATACCGGTAATCATACGAAGCATCTTCTTCACTGGTTCCGGCATGCAGGACCCCGCTCAGATCGTTATTGGTAACGACTATTTTGGCAGGCCCTTCCGGTGTCGGGTAAAGCCATAAGGTATAATTCATCCCCGGATCAAGCGTTCGTTCCATTTGTGCCAGCACTTTTCCCGTCTGATCTACCGCTTCAATCTGATGTTTACCAGTTGACTTTGTCTGATAGGCGCTTGCTGCTGCATATTTTAAGTTTTCAGTAAGTGTTTCGCCATTCAGGCGGAAACTAACCGTTTGTTCCGGCAAGGCATTTACCGCCTGTATCCGGGCGAAAGATTGGTTGACCTCTGGTTTCTTATCGACAATAATTTTAAAGGAATTCTGATATTTAAAATCGGTATAATTCAGTTCATTTTTGAAAAACTCACAGCCAAACGGGTTGACCACGATGGTATACACCCCTCCGGGCTGATAAGTCTGTATTGGTGCATAGACAATGTACGAAGGATCGAAAATACTGCGGGGCATCGATGAGCTCGGTGGATCAATAATTCTATTAGGCGTATTGCCCGTCGCCCCTGCGATTTCTCTTCCTTTTTCGTTTAAAATTTTAAACTGATAGGTCCCATATGGGATTTCCACATAATCGGAAACCTTTTTCAGCGGATCAACATTGCTCGTGGCATTGCTCACCGGACGACCATCCGCATAGGCTAATGAAATTTTCCCATAATGTTCTTCAAAGGGTCCGTTAAAATTAGAGCGCGGGCCGATTTTAAAGGAAAGGTTGATCACCCTGATCTTAAAATAGCCCTTTTTAGGCTCCGTTTCATCGCGTTCTGTCATCAGGTAGTCGGCCTTTCCGTCCATTACTGCACTATTGACCACATAATAATCTACAGGTTTATTGTTCTCCAGGCCAATTGAGAAGTTGGCCATTTCGTAGGGGTTGCCATCGGTGTCCAGGTTCTGCAGCGTCAGGTTCAGCGTATGATCGCTGCCGAACAAAGCAGCAGGAACCTGCCATATCGCCCCGACTTTTGCATCTGTATTTTCGACACTCCACCAGCTGTTTCCCATACGGCCATCCTGAGGGAAATATTTGGTGCCGGGAAATTTATAGTGATTTTCTTTATAAGCGGGGTCACTGGGATGAATTGGAATCACAAAATTGGTTAAGCTATCGCCATTCGCGATCACATGGTCATAACCAAATAAATCAACAATCCTTGTTCCGGATAAATTTTCAGTGATGCGTTCTATAGCAGTATCCCTTTGAAAATTAATTTTTTCTTTCTTACAGGAGTAAGACAGTAGTAAGCTGATCACAGCTACATAAACCCATTTTGGGGAATACCGACTGCTCACTTTGTGATTTACTTCTTTAAACATGACTAAAATAAATTATAGGTAAAACCAAGCATTACTTCCATTCCTCTTTTAAAACTACGGTTCAGGTATTCATTGCCGTACCATTTCCCCCCGGTTCCCGGATTGGCATAAACAGTCTGGATATTTGGATTCAGGATATTTTTTGCATAGCCCTTAAAGAGAATCTTCTTTGCTAACCGCTGACTGAATACAAAATCCAGCATCGGTACCGGACGGGTGTATAAATCAGGTTCTCCTGTCAGGTTAATCTGCACCAGCCTTTCCCCTACCATGTTGAAAGAAGTGGTCAGATCGGTACCTGTTTTTTTATTGGTATAGTTTAACCAGGAATTGATAGAATAAGGCGCTTGTTCAAATAAAGGGCTGTTTTTGGGCGTATGCCTGTCTAAGGATTTACCGGCATTATAACGTGCTGTTGATTTATTGATGAGGCTTCTTGCCAGCATCATGTTGGAGCCGACAAAGAAATTTTTAAGCGGATACCAGATTCTTTCCAGGTCTTTGACGATTTCCATCTCTATTCCCCAGACTTTACCGGTATTCTCATCATTCTGATACTGTATTGTAGGAAACTCGGGATAAGTAGCTGCCAGTCCGTCTGTTTTTAAATTGAATACCCTGACCAATTGGTTATCAATTTGTTTTCCAAATACCGAGAAAGCCAGTACTTCGCCTGAATTCGGAAACCATTCCCATCTGAAATCCAGGTTTTTCGTATGCTGATTCACCAGCTTTGGATTTCCGATCACGAGTCCCATTTGAAAGGCATCAAATTCAAAAACATTGGTAATTTCTCTCAGTTCCGGCCTTGCTAAAGTCGTATTAAAGGCCGCTCTGAAATTCATATTCTTATGAAGGGAATAGTTTAAGTTCAGGGAGTAATAAGGTTTATAATTGACATTGTGAACAGAGTTTGGCTCCACCAGGATCAATGGAATCTTTGACCCTTCTGCTGTAGGTGCAGACAATGCAGGATCCAGAAAGACATTCGAGGTATCGACCACCGATCCTATGCTCGTCATTTCAAAGCGGACTCCCCCTGCAAGTCTGATCTTTTCCGAAAGGCGGACATCCAGCATGGTATATACCGCATTTGTTTCATAATATCCTTTATAGTTGTTTGGCGATTTCTGGCTGTTGTATAAAAAGCCACCCATAGGCATCATTCCCTCCCCTTGTCCAGACAAGGGAGCATGAACGCCGATCACCTCATTGCTCACCAAACGGTCCAGGTCGCCTTCCACATCATACAGCGGCAATGCCCCGTATTTGGTGAAATTTGAACCCGGCAATAACAAATGGTTCTCTGTAAAACTTCTTTCCCGGAAGAGGTAATTGACCCCTGTTTTAAATTCCTGTTTTTGTCCGAAGAGGTTAAACGGAATGCTTAAGTCGGCTTTATAATTGTAATTCTTTTCCTCCAGTTTACGCCATCTCCGTCCGTTTGGCTCTGCCTGAATAATGCCATAGGCACCAAATCCATTTACATATCCGGAGCTAAGTGCATATAAATGCTTGGAATAAGTTTTTATACCGCCAATACTTGTCTCCCCAATCTGGGGCCTCATGTACCAGCCACCACCTGTTGGCGTATAATTGGCAAGGGTTACAAAACGATAATCCGGTTCATTCTGACTGGAATTTGAAGAAGCGATATTGTAGCTTAGCTGTGGTGCATTTGCTCCTTTAGTAATTTTATGCTCTCCCTGGATGTTAAAGATATTTAAGGTCCGGTAAGATTGTTTAATCGAATAGATATCGCTGGATACCGTTCCCGGTAGTCCTGAATATTGATATCCACCCGCTAAATTTGTCGCCGTACTTTCGCCACCCCAGCTACCCATATACTGTGCACTGATTTCATGCCGTTCATTGAAGCGGTAAGCCAGGCCTCCAAGCACCCCATAGTTTAAAATTTCAGCACCGGTATTCTCTTTATAAGTCTGATATTTACCCATGTACAAACCGTTTGGGGTTACATAGTTGGGGATATTCCGAAAGCTATATACATCCTTATTACCGGTAATTACCCCCTGGTAAATGCTGTATTGGGTTAAATCTCCCTGATAAGTGTCGGTAATGCGACGGTAATAATTCCCTCCGAGGATCAATCCGATTTTGTGTTTTTTAAAGACCTTAAAATTATTGCCATACGTCATGGAATACAATTGATTCAAGGGTGCTTTTTTATACCCCGTTTTTAAAGCAGGATCGAAGCTCTGCATAATGGAATTAATACGGTTTACTTCTTTCTGAGTTTCCAGACTATAATTGGTATTGGCAATCAGCTTCTGGATTGAGCCCAATCCGTCGGGATATTTTTCAGAAAGTGCCAGGAAATCAGGTCTCAGATTTTTATCGTTTATTTTGGTTCCCAAAATCCCCAGATCACTATTGTAGAAACTATTGTAGTTCCCACGATAACCGACATTGGAATTGAATCCTGACTGCGCAACCACCTCAAATGTCTGAGACTCGGGGATAGATTTAGTCTTTAATTCAATAATTCCGGATGCTGCATCTGCCGGCTTATCCGGAGTTACGGTTTTATAGACGGTAATGTTATCCAGCAATGATGCCGGAACAAGGTCTAAAGGAATAGAGGTACGATCCGGATCCGAAGATGCCAATCGCACGCCATTCAGCTGTGCGATGACACTTCGTTCACCTAATCCCCTGATTGCTACAAACTTTTCATCTGTTACCGTTACCCCTGTGACCCTTTGCAGGGCCTGCGTAGTCGTGATACTTGCTGTTCTTTCTATTTGTTGCGCAGAAATCGCATCCTGTACAATACCAGATAATCTTCTTTCATCCAGGACCGCAGCTTCCGTGTTCGCCTTTCTCCTTGCATGTACCGTTACTTCTTTTAAAGCGGTACTCAAAATTTTCAGACCTACATTTTGTACAGATCTGGCATCATCTACACGTACCTCTGCAGACTGGTAGCCTATCGATTGAAATTGCAGGGTTACCCCATAACCCGGAATCTTCAAAGAAAAATTGCCTTGATTGTCAGTGAATGTCGACGCCTGCGCCCCTTTGATCCGTACGGAGACTCCAATTAATGATTCTTTCGTTTTTTCATCGATTACTCTTCCTGTAACCAGAAATTGCGCAGATCTGGTCACGACAGAAACAAAGCCGTTCAGCTCCACATAGGTAAGCGGCGTACCCGACAATACCTGTTCTAAAGCATGTCTGACGGTAATTTTTGGAGAAGAGATGGTTAACTTCTTTTCATAACCTTTGATGAGGTCATCTCTCATTAAAAAGCGAATCCCACTTTCCTTTTCAATTGCAAGTATGCTCTCTTTCATACCCGCATTTTTAACAGATAGCCTGATCGTCTGATCTAAACCCTGGCTATGCCCTTCACGGGCAAACAAGAGACTTACAAATATTAATGTCGTTACCGTTAAAACAAATGAAAATCTCATTAGAAACTTGATTCTATCATTTTTAATTAAAAAAAATCTTACGGATGGATAAGGAATAAATCCTTTTTGCATACTTTTATAGAATTAGAAGGTTACTCTCGGATTTCCGAAAGAATCTGTTAATTAAATAACCAATGTGACGTCCAAATCTTTTGGTTATTGACCCATTTGAAATCGTTCTCCTTAGATGGAGGGCGATTTTTGCGTTTAGTGTAGCATTTTTACATAGTTTTCTGGTTTTAGGTTAATAGATCGTAATTACCTTGTCTTTTACTTTATAGTTGAACCCAAACGAAGCGCTTAAGCCATCCAGGAATTGATAAACCGGCATGTTACCATCCAATGTTACCGTAATAGGAATTTGCTTTAATGTTTCTGAGTTGATGTTTATGGATACATTATACCACCTGCTGATCTGGTTGGTGAGCTCTAAAAGTGGGGTCCCATCAAAAACCAGGTGACCTTGCTTCCAGTTCTTTACATTTTCAATATTGAAACTGGATTTTTGTACTCCGGAATGCTGGTGATAGGATACTTGTTCGCCAGGATTCAGGATGGCCAATTCCTGGGTGTCCTCCTCAGTAAGCCGGTCGACCCTTACTTTACCACTGGTTACAGAAACCAAAATCGGGCTTCCCTGAAATGAGCTGACCTTAAAGGTCGTCCCCAATACCTGGGTTCTTAAATTTTCAGTATAAATCATGAACGGCTTTTCCCTATTCTTTGTGACTTCAAAATAGGCTTCACCTTTCAAGATCACTTCTCTTTTATTTCCGGAGAAATCTGCAGAATAAGATAGCGCACTGCCAGGGCCAAGATAAACTTTGGTTCCATCGGCCAGGCTGAAACTGGAGCGGCGGCCCAAAGGATTGCTTTGAACCAAGTCAAGGGACGTTGGTTGAGTTGATTTATTTTTCCTGGTGGAAATGCTATAAATTCCAACACCTAAAACTAAAGCCGTAAGGACAGCAGCATAACGCAATATCACATTTAGCTTTGTTATTTTCCTTCCGGTATTGATGGGATCACTTTCTATAGGAACAGCTTCGGATGCTGTGCTGAACTTTGAACTCCATTCCTTTTTCCATTCCGAGAGTTTAACCGGATCAACCTCTCCCTGGCTGGCAAAGTCCAAATGTTCATTCAGCAGCTCATCCAATAAATGTTGTCCCATAGCAGTCTTCAGGAATTCATTGATCCTTAAAGATTCTTCACTGGAACATTTTCCATTTAAAAATTGTAATAACTCGGTTTTGTTGATAGGTTGCTCCATTTTTCCTTAAATGTCCGGTGGTGTAATAAGCTAAACACCTATTTAAAGAAGTAGTACTATCGATGATGAAAATATTTTTTATTAACCATTATTTTAGCCATAGACGAAGATGGCAATGTCAGGTCAGGGCAAAGGCAGCTGCATATACAATTTCAAAACCATGATATTCAGATTTCAATTTAATACACAACCCTTTTTCGAAGTTTTCACTGATCAGATTTGCTGCAATACCATATAAATCCAGTCCGGGCGGTTTCACAATCAACGTTAACTGATAACTCAGGATCTCGTCATTCTTTTCCGGCACAGGATAGGTTTCCAGCTTGCTATCCTTAATATAGACTCCAGCCTTATTCAGTGCATCGTTGATCAGATACATCAGGTTATCGTCCCAGGTCACATCTAAATTTGAAGGACCATTATATTCACAAAGTATAGAAACAGGGAATTCTACCCTGATTTCAATTGCCTGTTCGTATAGAACATTGATTTCAAATTTCTTCATCCTCGACAGAGCGGGCCCAGCTTTTCGTTTTCATGATCGCTTTAACTTCATCATAAGATAGCGGATAAAAGTCGTGTGCATCCACGCCGACATCAAAAGAAAGCCGATGAGCCAGGTCAGGCAGATTTCCATGAGAATGTCCATATAGATGCCATGTACCCCTTGAATCCCCTCTCCATACTCTCATGGCATAATGAAAAAGAACAATCCTTTGAACCCCGTTTCCACGTTCCTCGTCTTTGATCTTAACTTCATGATATTCTTTTATCCACTTGAATCTTTTCCGGTATCCTAAAGCCGAACCTTCGTGATTTCCAACGATAAGGTAAATAATGCCGTTTAGTCTGCTGACTATATTTTGAAAATCTTCTGGTGTGGTAATTCCAAAGTCACCAAGATGATAGACCTCATCATTGGGTCCAATCTTCTCGTTCCATCTTGCAATCATGACTTCATTCATCTCTTCCACATTTAAAAATGGCCGATTGCTAAACTTAATAATGTTTGTATGTCCGAAATGATGGTCTGAAGTAAAAAAGATATTGCTCATTAATTAATTACATTAGTATATACAGCTATTTGGCTGCTTCATAAAAAACAGGGCATACAAATCTTGCCTGATCTTAAACTAAGATAGGTTTCTTTAGGAAGAAGCCATAATTTCCATCGGTCATCAACCCGGTTTCCCCGGAAGATTTTCCAGTTTATACTTCAGCACCTCGTATTCCCTTTCCAAATTCCGGAAGGCTTTGGTATTGACGGGATTTCCGTCATTATCTGCCATTTGTTTTAAATAATCGGCTTCCAGTACATCAAACCGCTGCTTTACCAGCGCATATTTCTGTTTTTCCTGCTGTTTTTCCTTACTTTCTACTGCTCCGTTCAAATTTCCAATATAAGCACTGTCTGAAATGGCCTTGCCATTGGCGGATTTAAAGCAGATATAAGCCTCAATCGGTTCCTCAACCCGCTGCTCGTACAAATCGATAAAATAACTCCCGGCATCTCTCCTGCAGGCATTAATCACAGACATTGCCGTTTTTTCCAGCGGGTGATAAAGAAGAATCATCACCGTGTCGTTGTACTGACCACTCGGATCCCAGCTCACCAATACTCCTTTTTCCTTCTTTTCGATTTTAAGATCATTTGCACCTGGTAAATTACCATTGCTGAGTATGACCTTACTATAATCCACAGAAATATTAGGGTATTCCCCCTTTAAAGCGTGTTTTTTAATATAAGAAGTCGCGAGGTTATGGGCATTTCGAACCGTTCCTCTTGCTTCCAGCTCAAAGCTGACATTGGTAAACTCAGAGATCCTGCTCACCATTTCCATAGTCACGGACATCGCCTGACGGTTAGCCAGCTGATTCCTGCTTGGTTTACCCGGATCGCCGATCATACGAACAACAGGCTGTCCGTTCAGCATGTAAAAAACCAGGTTGTGTAATTTTCCATTTAAGGCCCCCAGAGGGCCATTTGGTGCTTTTGCCATATTTAACAGGTTAATTATTCAGTGACATCAGTTAATAAGTTTTATATCAACAATACCAATATAAGCAATAAATTTTATTAAAGTGAATAATAAGCGTACATCAAGTTACCAATTGCTTTTATTTTACAAATAATTTTCACGTGAGAAGAACAAGGGTTGATGGGGCTACAGGCCCTCATAGGCCCTAGCAACCTACCCTCAATAAAGAAACAAAATAGGCGCAACTGGAAGCTTAGTATAGGCCCTTCCAGGATGACGATACCAGTCGGACATGACCAAATGTCTTTTTTACTATAGGATAACAGGTTGTAACAAAACATTTAAAGTTTTTCCTATCTTCAGATTCTCAACAATAACAAATAGGGACGGATATATTTATTATAATGAAACCAAGGGAATTAATCATCAACAGCATTGAGCAGACCTTAGTTGAACCACTAAGTAAACTGGGATTTACGTTTTCAAAAAGTACACTCACGTTTAAACGGAAACTTAAGGAATTCGTTCAGACCATCAGTTTTCAATTGAACAGGCACAATGAAGAAAATACATGTGCTGAATTCTGGACCTCCTACAGCGTTTCCTCAAAGGAATATTCCCGCTGGCACAAAGCAGAATTCGGAACAGGAGACACCAATGATCATTTGAGCACTGAAATGGACTGGAACATCAAAGGCATGACATTTCCTGTCATTGACAACATGCAAGAGTTACATTTTCAGATCATCGCAGAATCACATCGTGAAAGAGTGATGAGTATTTTAAAAGAAAACGTAATTAACGTAGGCATTCCTTATCTGAATCGTCTTTCTGACTGGGAAAATGCAGCGCAGGACCTGGTGGACAAAGATTGGTTTCATGATAAGGCCGCTGATTTCTTCCTGATTGCAAGCAATAAGGAGAAAGCACGATGGGCATTGCAGCAAGGGCTTGATTACTGGGACCGAAATCCAAAAGCTTCTTTCCCTGAAAGTAAAGATGAGCTTCATAAAAGGATTGTCAAATACTTTTCATAGGATTGTCGTAGCTGGCACAATTATTTCTTATCTTTAAGTTGGATAAAACAATTGACCATCATTAAAAAATGCTTTTACCTACTGTCGGTATTGAACAAATTTTCAATCTTCCTTATACCAGGGAGGACTTTAAAGTAGTTCATCACCAACCAATCAACATGCCTTCTATTCCCCATGCCCATAAGCATGATTTTTATATGATTTTACTCATCGAAAAGGGAAGCGGTACACATACCATAGATTTTAAAGCGCATGAAGTAAAGGATAAAATGGTGTTTTTTCTTGCTCCCGGGCAGGCACATCAATGGGAACTTTCAAAAGATACCTCAGGCTATCAGCTGATGTTTTCCCTGAAATTTCTCTTGCCGGGAAGTCAGCGTTTCCCTTATTTCAACCTATCGGCTTCCCCATTTCTTCCCCTCACAGACGACCAATACTTTTCGCTGATCCAGGAACTTGAAAAAATGGAAAAGGAGGTCCTTCATTCTGAAGACTTATATATTGATGTACTTCAATCCCGTTTACAGGTGGCTTTGTTATTGATCAAAAGATGGTACAGCGATAATTTTTCAGTGCAGGAATTCGCTCCGGATCACCGCATTATCAACAGTTTCCTAACGCTTCTGGAAACACATTATGCCACACATAGTGAAGTTTCCTTTTATGCCAATGAGATGAGTGTCACCGCAAATTACCTGAACCAGGTGTGCAGAAAAAAATCGGGGATCACGGCCGGGGATTACATCAGGGAGCGGATTTTACTGGAGGCCAAGCGAATGCTCACCTTCAGCACGCTTGACATTAAAGAGATCGCCTATACACTGGGTTTTAATGATACTTCTTACTTTTCCCGCTTTTTCAGGAAATATACCAACAGCAGTCCACAGGAATTTCGCAAAATGAATAATTAGTACCCTTGATGTGCTAAACAGTCCTACTCCGGTATTTTAGGGAAATATACATTTGCATATGAATTACCGCATTACCTATTTAGTGGCTTTGCTGATCTTCAGCCTATGCACTTTAACCGCATGTTCACAAGAAAAAACCATGGAACCTACGAAAACCGGAGTCTTCGATATCATCGCAGCACAAAACCCAACGAAACTTAAAGAATGGATTTCCAGTCATAAAGACCTGGAGGTACGAAATGAAAAAGGAGAAACGCTACTGATGGCGGCAACCTATTTAAACCAGCTCCCAATGGCCCGTCTATTGATTGAGGCGGGAGCAAACGTAAATGCGCAGGACAAGATGCTAAACAGTCCTTTCCTTTATGCCGGAGCTTCCGGTTACCTGGATATTGTTAAACTTTGCTTAGCAGCAGGCGCAGATTATAAAATCTTTAACCGATACAACGGTACCGCATTGATTCCTGCCTGTGAAAAAGGACATGTGGCCGTCGTTGCCGAATTGTTAAAGGACAAGACCTTTCCTATAGATCACATTAACAGGTTAGGCTGGACTGCGCTGTTGGAAGCGGTGATCTTAGCCGATGGCAACAGCAAACAGGTCCAGATTGTACAAATGCTGGTAGATGCCGGAGCTGATGTAAATATTGCCGACAAGGATGGTGTGACCTCTTTGATGCATGCACGTCAGAAAAACTTCAAAGAAATCGTCAGTATCCTGGAAAAAGCAGGTTCAAAAAAATAATAGATTACAGATGAAAAAAATAACATTTCTATTGCTTGGCCTGTTCTCCATTCAGGTATCATTTGCCCAGAAGAAAGCAGCAGACCTCTTGATTAAGTCGGCCACAATTATTGACGTAAACACAGGGAAAATTATCCCTAAACAGATGATCGCCATTAAAAACGGGCTGATCACCGCTGTTTTACCGGAAAGCCAGCTTGCGAAATATACTGCAGCAAAGACCCTGGATGCCCGGGGTAAATATGTGATGCCCGGCCTTTGGGATATGCACATGCATTTTGGCGGCGGAACGGAAATCATTGAAGAAAACAAGAACCTTCTTCCTTTATACCTTGCTTATGGAATTACCACCATTCGCGATGCAGCAGCCGATATTAGTCCGAGTGTATTGCAATGGAGAGCAGAGATTGAAGCAGGAAAGCTTCAAGGGCCAACAATTTTCACTTCAGGGCCTAAACTGGAGGGCTATAAATCGGTCTGGAAAGGAGACATTGAGGTAGGCAATACTCAGGAGATCAGCCAGGCACTCGATTCTCTGCAAAAGATGAAAGTCGACTTTGTGAAGATCACAGACAATACCCTGAGTCCGGAGCTTTTCTTAGAAAGCATCAGAATGGCCCGCCAGCGTGGGTATCCCGTATCGGCACACATCCCGAATGCGCTGACCATGGAACAGATCGCAGCGGCAGGGCTAAGTTCCGTAGAACACCTTGGTTATGCCCTTAAAGCAGGATCTAAAGTGGAGCAGGAGATTTCCGCAGCAGTGGCAGCAGGGACTTTAAAAGGCAAGGCATTTAACCAAAAGGTGATGGATACTTTTGATGAAACCGCAGCAATGGCGACCTACAGCAATATGGCACAACATGGCATGTACATTACCCCGACCTTATCGCTAAATTACATTCTGACTTATTTCGAGAAAGACAACCATAAGCATGATACTTACCTTCAATACATTGGAAAAGGGCTTCAAAAAACTTACGAAGGAAGGGTAAAAAGAGTAGAACAGGATGATGCTGCAGCCATTGAATTCAGGCATCAGCTATTTGAGAAAACCGTTAAAACCTTGCCATTATTGCAAAAAGCAGGCGTAAAAATAATGGCAGGAACAGATGCAGGATACCTGAATTCTTATGCCTATCCTGGCATCGGTTTACACAAAGAGCTGGAGTTATTGGTAAAATACGGATTAACACCACTTCAGGCATTACAGGCATCCGTAGTCAATTCTCCGGCCTTTCTGAATAAGAAAGCTTATGGGAGCCTGAGTACAGGAAAAAGAGCAGATCTCTTGCTATTGAATGAAAATCCGCTAAAAAACATCAGTGCTACCCAAAAAATATACGCGGTGATTACAAAAGGAGAATTACTGAACAGAGCTACACTGGATCAGATGCTGGAGCATGTTAAAAAGAAAAACAATTTATAACCATAAAACAACTTCGATTAAGTAATTTAGAGATTAATTAACGGTTAACTCAACCCTATGAAGGTCTCGATAATTCTTGCAGATGATCATCCGGCGATTCTGGAAGGCATACAAGCTTACCTTGGCAAAGATGATCAGTTTAACATCGTTGACAGCGTATACAATGGCCTGGCCCTTTTACAATCCGAAGCCATCCACCGGGCAGATTTGATCTTACTTGACTTGAATATGCCTGGTTTGGACGGATTAAAGACACTTGATGAGCTGAAAAACAGGTCACTGAAAGCAAAGATTATCATCATGACCAATTACAATTCTCCGGAGCTGATTAAAGATTGTAAGTCAAAGGGAGCAAGTGGATATGTGGTTAAATCAGGGAAACTGGAGCTGCTTTCAGGAATCATTTTGCAGGTATTGGCGGGTAAACCCTATTTCCCCATCCTTGGGGAAGACCAAAACGAGCAGGGTTCTTTTTCCTATTTTGATGACTTTCTGAAAAAACATAAGCTCACAAAACGTGAGGTGGAAATCATCAGACTGGTTTGCCAGAATCTGAGAACCAGGGAAATTGCGGAACGGTTATACCTTTCTGAATTCACGATTCATACCCACAGAAAAAACATCATGCGGAAATTGGAGATCGGAGATTCTACCGTTGCGCTTTATGATTTCGCGATCAAGAATAAACTCATTATGAACGCATAAAAAAGCCTGCCGGTTTTTCCGGCAGGCTTTATAGCTATACCAGCTTAATACCCCGGATTCTGAGGTCTCAGATTTAAATTGTTTTTAATCTCCACACTTGGCAGTGGGAATAACAGGTGTTTTTCTGCAAGTTTGGTGGATGGACTACCAGCAAATGCATGTCCGACAAAGTTATCAAAGCCATTGGTGGTTTCATTGTACACTTTTCTTAGGCGCACCATGTCAAACCAGGTAATGCCTTCATAACATAGCTCATGCCAGCGTTCGCGCCATACGGCTTCTTCAAATGCCGTCTGGGAAAGACCTGAAAGCTCTGGCAACAGGGCACGTCTTCTGATCTTATTCACCGCTTCATAGGCAGCAGCGTTTGGCGATCCGTCTGCTCGGTTCTGTGCTTCAGCATAAACTAACAGCACCTCTGCAAATCGGATTTGAGGCCAGTTTAAATCACTTTGTGTTGTTCCTTTCGTGCCGAATGTTCCATTGGCAACGATATCAAAGTGTTTAAAAATATAAGGGGCATTTAACGGTTTCAATGCGCCATCTCCACCAGTATAATAGGAGGTGTAGAAGAAACCTTCTCTATCTTTGGCCCTTAAATCTCCCGGTTCAAAAGATTGATAAAACTCGTTTGTCGGAACGGTACTTCCCATTTCATCACTATAGGCAGAAACATCTTTAAAATTTGGCAATAGTAACTGTTGCATTGGATTGCCAGTAACCGATGCCAGGTATTGAATTTCAAAAATATGTTCCCCTTTATTTTCCTGACTTAGACTATGGAGGTCTGCATAAGAGGAAAAAAGGCCATAACCACTACTGGTCATTACTTCCAGAGATTTATCTGCTGCAAGTTTATAATAAGCTGCTCCTTTGTTTAAAGGTTGCCCCGCCATAGTCAGGTATACTTTAGCCAATAGAGACTTTACGGCTCCTTTACTCACCCTGCCACTTGCATCCTGCCATGGAAGTCCAGCCGCTTCAGCAGCAATCAGATCATCAGTAATCTGTTTATAAATTTGCTCTGTAGCTGTTCTTGTCGGATAAAAATCTTTAGAACCCGCACTTTGAGGAGTTGTAATTAATGGAACATCTCCATACAACCTTACCAGGTAAAAGTAAGCCCAGGCACGCAAAAACTTTGCTTCACCGATAATCTGTGCCTTCCGCGTCCCGTCCATAGGTTCAATTCCAGGTACCCTTTCCGTCACCAAATTGGTTTGTGCGATGACATTATATAAACCTGCCCACCAATTTCTAACCAACAGATTTTCCCCGTTAAAAGACAAGCCAAGCAGGTTGTTCAAATCTGAATTCTGTCCGGTCTCCGTTCTTGCTGTTCCTGTCACCAATTCCAGCATAGAAAAATTTGCGGCAAAAATACCTGCGCCACTTCCAATAAAACGGGTTTGTGCATAAGCGGCAGCGACGGCAGCTTCTGCATGTTCCGGAATGGTATAATAGGTTTCCGGGGTTAAGTTGGAGGGATCGCTTTCACTAAGGAATTTTTTACATCCCGCTCCAAGTACCACTAAGGCAACAAGGAGAATTTTTCCGGTATATTTTATATTTAATTTCATAATATCTTTAATTAATGTAGACAACTATTACAACTATAAACCGACATTTAAGCCCAGCATATAGGTTGTTGGCTTAGGATAATCGAAAAAGGTTTGTCCCTGTGCAAAAGCGTTGGAATAAGTAGTTACTTCAGGATCATTTCCGGAGAACTTAGTGGCCAGGAAGAAATTCTGCACACTTGAATAGACCCTAAGTCTGCTTAATTTCAGCTTTTTCGTGATCTTTTCAGGGAAGTTATAACCTAATAAAAGGTTTCTGCCGCGAATGAAAGATCCGTCCTCTACCCAACGGGTATCCACGTTTGTCACATATCCGGCTCTGGTATCACGGATTGCTGCGATCGGTGTATTCTGATTTTGAGGCGTCCAGGCATTTAACACAGAACTGTAGCTATTGGCCAGTCCAACACGATCTTCGGCAGAGTGCTTCGTCATATTGAGCACATCATTACCCGCAGAATACTGAAGCTCTACGGTCAGGTCTACATTTTTGTATTTAAAGGTATTGGAAAATGATCCCCAGGCTTTTGGGCTACCATTTCCGATGATCATACGATCGGCATCATTGATCTGATAATCGCCATTTACGTCCAAATATTTAACATCGCCTGGTAATATCGTTTTTCCTCTGTAGTTGTATTTTGCTGCTTCGGCACGTTCGCTTTCACTCCATGTTCCAAGACGGGTTAATCCCCAGAAAGAGCCTACTGGTTCGCCAACGCGGATAATTCCGGTTTCATTTGTAAAACCAGGGTTTCCTACGCCAAAAATGTCTGCCGGAGTCGCCAGTGAAAGCACTTTATTTCTGTTCATGGAAATATTGAACATGGTATTCCAGGTAAAGTTCTCCGTACGGATGTTCACCGTATTGATGGCAAACTCCAGTCCTTTATTTACCATGCTCCCGATATTCCTCGTAATAGTACCATATCCGCTGGTCAATGGCACTGGTGCATCCAATAACATATCGGTAGTTTTACGGTAGTATACATCCGCCTCGATGTTTATCCTATTGTTAAACAATCCCAATTCTACACCAATATCAGATTGACCTGTTTTCTCCCATTTGAGATCAGGATTCCCGAGTCTGTTCGTTCCCACGCCGGCAAATCTTGTATTGTTGAAAATCGCCGCATATCCGGTTCCTAAAACTCCTAGTGAAGAAAAGCTCGGTATTTCAGAATTCCCGGTTAAACCGTAACTGGCACGAAGTTTCAGGTTAGACACCACCGGACTCCCTTTAAGAAACTCTTCTTCGGAAACTTTCCATGCCACTGCTCCTGAAGGGAAAAACGCATATTTATTGTTTGATCCGAATTTGGAAGAACCGTCCATACGTCCGGTTGCTGTAAACAGATATTTATCTTTAAAGCTATAATTTAAACGTCCGAAGTAAGAGTTAAACGCAAAACGATCCGCTCTGGAACTTCCCGGAATCGGCTTACTCGCCGCTCCCAAATTGTTATACAACAGGTAGTCCGTTGAAAAATTTTCCCCGCCTACTGCGAAGCCAAAAATATTGGTTTCCTGCCATGACAAGCCCAACAATGCGGTGATCGCATGGTCCTTGGCAAAACGCTTGTTATAGGTCAGGTAATTTTCAAAAGACCAATAAGTTTCCCTGTTATTGTCTAAAGTAACACTTCCTTTCTGATCAAAAGAGATGCCATACAAACCACGTCCGTTGTATTCTGAACGACCTCTGGTCACAATATTTGCCCCAAGAACACTGCGGAATTCCAATCCCTCGGCGAGGTTAATATTGGCATAAGCATTTCCAAGTGTATTTTGTGTTTGCAAGATATATTTACGGTCTGTCAGGATATGAACCGGATTGGATCCTCCTTCAGCGCCTGGATAATTCTGATTATCTGCCCAGGATCCATTAGGATATTTAACCGGTAAAAAAGGGAAACTTTCCGTGATCATCCTTACAGAGTTTAATCCTCCTGTGCCTATATCCACCAGGTTTTCTGATTGATTGGTATAGTTTAAGCTTCCACCCACTTTCATCCATTTCTTGATCTGGCTATCCATTGTAAATCTTCCCGAGTAGCGTTTCAGGTAAGAGTTTTTTAACAAACCATTGTCATCGCGGTAATTCAAGAACAAACCATAACTGTTCTCCGCATTACCGCCTGTAAATCCAAGCTGATGATTTTGGGAAAGTTTGTTCTGTGTTGCTTCTTTAAACCAATCCGTATCGTACAAAGGATTGCCATTGGAATCAAAAAGCAGCGGCAGGGTTTTTCTTTTAATTCTTGGGTCGACATATTTTCCTGCGGCAAAGCCTTCAGGATCGTAGATTTTGGAATTTTCGAAAGCCAGGTTTTCTACTTCGATAAATTCTTTGGCATTGAGCATTTCTACTCTTTTTGGTCCAATGGTCGGCACACTAAAATCAACATCATAACTGATTTTACCACCCGTCGTAGACCCTTTTTTGGTGGTTACTAAAATAACCCCATTTGCACCCCTTGCTCCATAGATCGCAACCGAAGAAGCATCTTTAAGCACTTCTACAGAGGCAATATCCCCTGGGTTTAAAAAGTCTATCGCATTGCTGTTCTGTGTTTGTGAACCTACCGGAAGAATAACACCATCGATAACGTACAATGGGTTATTGGTGGTTTTGATGGAACTGAAACCACGGATCCTGATATTGGTCTGACCACCCGGGCGACCAGAATTTGAATTCACCTGTACTCCTGAAATACGTCCGGACAAGGCCTGGTTTAAAGAAGCTGCAGGGCGTTCCTTCAGTTGTTCTTCTTTTACAGATCCTACTGCACCGGTAACATCAGATTTCCTTCTTGTTCCGTAACCTACCACGACCACGTCGTCCAGGTTTACACCTTCAGCAGGCACCAGTTTGATGCTCAAAGGTGTTGCACCAGATCCCGCAGCACGGGTCTGTGTTGTATAACCGATATAACTGAAAGATAGTTGCTCCGCAGCACTTTCTACTTCAATGCTGAAACGGCCTGAAGCATCTGTTACGGTTGATTTATTTGTTTTTAAGGCTTTAATTCCCACACCCGGGACAGGCTGAGACTTTTCATCCAGCACTATTCCGCTGATGGTTATTTTTTGTGATACCCCCTGAAAGAAAAAAGAAGCATGTGAATTGGCACCGGAACTGCTTCCCGCTGCCATCGCAGCAAAGGATCCAATTCCCGTTAGGCAGAACATAGGAAGTCCTGCCAGAACTAAGTGTTTAATTTTCATTTTTGTTGTTTTTAGGTTAGTAAATTATGGGTTGGGCATTTGGGAATGCCTGCTGCTTCAACATCAATGGTTCATGATGGCGGATGCCGAAGCAGGGATTGGTATTGAATGATACTAAACCGTTTTAATAATTTAATATCAATGTTGAGTTGGCTTATTTATTCATGGGCTTTGCGTTAGGGGTGAATACTCGGGTTGATTATTTGGCAAATAGTAATACGTTTTATCAATTCCTCCAAAAAAAGAGTTTGGAGTCAGGTATGCGATTAATTCCAGAAATGCCGGTTGAATTGGATTGCCCATACGTCGGCACTCCTTTGAAGATAAAAGGCTATAAATTGCTGAAAACTAAAGGCTAATACGTTTTATAATTTCGCTAAGGGTATTCTATTAGAAATAGTAAAGACATTCATATTTGGTTATATTTAGGTTAGCTAATAATTTCGGTAAAGCATCAGGCTCGAACTAATACGTTTTACTAAACCAATATTAAAGAATAAATCCTAAATTTCAAACAATATCTGAAACTAAATGTAATTCAGGGTTTTGGTGGATTTAAAGCCCTTTGAGGAAGCGCATGATGAGCTTCGCTGTTCTTTCTGAGGCACCTGCGGTTCCCATTTTACCGGATAATTCGGCATAATCCTGTAGCATTTGCCCGCGTTCGGCACCTTCCAGCAGATTTTTCAGGTTCGTACTGATCTGTAAAGTATTACAATCCTCCTGAATAAGTTCTGTAACGACTTTCCTATCCATGATCAGGTTCACAAGGGAAATAAAACGAATCTTGACCAGCATTCTGGCGATTGCAACAGAGATTGCTCCTCCCCTATAGACCACAACCTGCGGCACATGAAACAGCGCAGTTTCCAGAGTCGCCGTACCTGAGGCCACCACAGCGGCTTTTGCGACATGGAGCAGCTGATAAGTTTGTCCGAAAACAAGGGTCACGTTTGCAGCGTTGATAAACTGCCGGTAATAGGCTTCCTCGAAGCTTGGCGCTGCTGCCACTACAAATTGCTGTTCAGGGAAATCCGCGGTGACGCTTAACATATCCGGCAGCAGGCGTTCGATCTCCTGTTTCCTGCTTCCCGGCAAGAGCGCGATGATGTCTTTATCAAGCTGGTATTTGCTGCGAAAATCCAGATCAGGAACAAATTGTGCGATCTCATCCAATAATGGATTTCCCACATAATCGACCTCCATTCCCCAGGTCTTGTAAAAGTCTACTTCGAAAGGCAGAATGCAGAATAGCTTGTCCACAATTCTTTTTATTTTAAGCACTCTTTTCTGATTCCAGGCCCATACTTTGGGAGAAATATAATAACATACTTTAAGGCCATTTGCTTTCGCAAATTCTGCAATTTTAAGGTTAAAACCAGGAAAATCAATCAGGATCAATACATCAGGATGGTAAGCAAGGACATCCGCTTTACATGCCTTCATGTTCTTGAAGATCGTACGAATGTTGAGCAATACTTCGGTAAAGCCCATAAAGGCCATTTCTGAGTAATGCTTTTTCAATTCCCCGCCTTCTGCCTGCATCTTGTCTCCACCATAGTAACGAAAATCAGCAGACTCGTCTTCCGCTTTAATGGCCTTCATTAAATTAGCGCCGTGCAGATCTCCGGAAGCCTCTCCCGCTACTAGGTAGTATTTCATAATTTATTGGTTAATTTTATAGAAAAAGAACACAAAAGCCCATATGAATGTGGCACTGATAATGCCTCTTCCAAGGTTTTCTTTATTCAATTTAAAGAAATAATGGAGTAATCCTGCATTTACCGCAATACAGGCAATCAGCAGCAGATCTGCTTTCGCAAGGAAAGGGTAACGGTGCATGAGAAACCAGACGATGCTGCCCAGAATTCCGGGGACCATAATTCCGATCCCCAGACCTATAAATACCGAATCTTTAATCTTTTTTAACATCAAATGTCCAGGAGTTTAAAATAGGGATGGCATGGTGTGCAGTCAGGTCAAACTGTACCGGAACAACGGATACAAAGCCATTTTCCAAAGCCCAGACATCCGTATCCTCTCCTTTATCATTGTTCTGGAATACGCCTGTTAACCAGTAGTACGGGCGTTGATATGGATCTTTACGTTCATCAAATTCTTCTGCCCATTTTGCATTTGCCTGTCTGCATATTTTGATCCCTTTCAGCTCTGCTCCTCTTGGAAAGTTGACATTCAATAGCGTCGCCTGTGGCAAACCATGTTTCAGCACCTCTTCAGAAATAGATTTAATGAATTTTTTGCAATGGCTAAAGTCTGCACCTTCAGAAAAATCATCCAGAGAGAAACCGATAGAAGGAATTCCTTCAATCGCTCCTTCCACCGCAGCAGACATCGTTCCTGAATAGATCACATTGATCGAATTGTTCAGGCCATGGTTAATTCCGGAGACACATAAATCAGGCTTTTTGCCTTTAAAAATTTTATTTACTGCCAGCTTTACACAATCTACCGGAGTGCCGGAGCATTTGTACATTTCTACGCCTTCGTAAAGATCAACGTGATCAAAACGCAATGGTTTTCCGATGGTAATGGCATGCCCCATTCCGGATTGCGGGCCATCAGGAGCAACAACAACCACGTTGCCCAGCTCTTTCATCACATCAATCAGGTTTTTAATTCCCGGTGCAGTGATTCCATCATCATTTACCACTAAAATATTAGGTTTAGACTTTTGCTTCATCATGTCTGTAAAAATACAAGATTTCGAGAGAATGTTCAGGAATAATGCACATTCCAAGTATATTTGAATTATAACTTATTAAACATGAAGAAGAAATTATTACTGTTCGCCTGCTTTTTGATTGCAGGAACGAGCATGATGGCTCAATCCGGGTTCCAATGGAAAACGGCCAGTTCGGGCGGGTATACGTATAAATATGTAACCAATGACCCTACTCAATCTCGTTTTTACACCTTAAAAAATGGATTGACGGTTATTTTATCCGCAAACACAAAAGAACCAAAGATTGAATACCGCATGAGTGTCAGAGCGGGTAGTAATACAGATCCCCGTACTGCAACAGGACTGGCACATTATCTGGAACACCTTCTTTTTAAAGGAACCGATAAGTTCGGAACTTTAGATTTTGCAAAGGAAAAACCTTTGTTGGATAAAATTGACGGCCTTTATGAGCAGTATAACAAAACGACTGATCCTGCTAAACGTAAAGCCATCTATGCGCAGATTGACAAAACTTCCGGTGAAGCTTCGAATTATTCTATCGCCAACGAGTACGATAAAATGATGAAAGCGATTGGTGGTCAATCTACCAATGCCCATACCTGGTATGAAGAAACCGTTTACAATGAAGATTTCCCTTCCAATGCAACAGATAAGTTTCTGGCTTTGCAGGCAGAACGTTTCCGCAACCCAATTTTCCGTATTTTCCATACAGAATTAGAAGCTGTTTATGAAGAAAAGAACCGCGGACTGGATGAGGATGCCTGGAAAGTAGAAGAAAAAACAGCAGAGCTGCTTTTCCCTACTCATAATTATGGTCAACAGACCACGATCGGTACCGTAGAGCACCTTAAAAATCCTTCACTGGTAGAAATCAGAAAATATTACAATAAATACTATGTTCCGAACAATATGGCATTGGCCATGGCGGGAGATTTTAATCCGGATGAAATGATTAAGAAAGTAGACCAGTCTTTTTCTTTCATGCAGAATAAACCGGTTGTACTTTATAACCCTGCTCCGGAAAAACCTTTGACAAAAATTCAGAAACTGGACATCTATGGTCCAAGTGCGGAAAGTGTCAGATTATCTTACAGGGGATACGCGGAGAACAGCAGCCAAAGTTTACTATTGGACCTGATCTCCAGCATCCTTGCCAATGGTAAAGCTGGTTTAATCGACATCAACCTGAACAAACAGCAAAAAGTGCTTCGTGCAGGTGCAGGTTATCAGCAAATGAAAGATTATGGGGTCTTTACTTTAAATGCCCAGCCTAAACAAGGACAGACTTTAGAACAGGCGAAACAATTGCTGTTAGACCAGCTCAATATCCTTAAAAAAGGAGAATTTGATGAAAGTCTGATTAAAGCTACTGTGGCCAATCAAAAGTTAAGCTTATTGCAATCTTTTGATAACAATGGCTTCCGTGTAGAGGCGGTAACGAATGAATTTATCCTGAACCGTGCCAATAAATGGGACAAATCTCTAAGCGGTCAGGATGCGATGGCAAAGCTGACTAAAAAGCAGGTAACAGACTTCGCCAATCAATTCTTCAAAGACAATTATGTGGTTACTTACAAGCATAAAGGAGAAGACAAGAGCATTGCGAAAGTGGAGAAACCAACCATCACCCCGGTAAAGACCAATGCGACGGAAACTTCCCCTTTTGCAAAAAACCTATTGGAAATGCCTTCCTCAGAGATTGCACCCAAATTCCTGGATTACCAGAAAGATCTTTCTTTCGGCAAAGCAGGAATCGCTGATGTAATTGAAGTGCAAAATAAAGAAAACCCTATTTTCCGTTTGTCTTACCGCTTTGAAATGGGCGCATGGAACAACAAACTCATGCCTTATGCAGCGCAATACCTTGCATTCCTGGCTACAGATAAATATACTGCAGAAGAGATCAGCAAGGAGTTTTACAACATTGCCTGTAACTATACCTTCACGGTAAGTAACGAGGTGGCTACCATCAATATCAGCGGATTGCAGGAAAATTTCGATAAGGCGGTGACGCTGGTAGAGCACATCTTAGCGAACTGTAAGCCTAACGAAACCGCTTTAGCAGGACTGAAAAGCAGAATTCTGAAGTCCAGAGAAAACAATAAGTTAAATAAAGCGATGATTCTGAATGGATTAATGAGCTATGCACAATATGGCGCCAGTAATCCTTCGAACTATACCCTGACCAATAATGAGGTGAACAACATCACTTCAGCAGATTTACTGGCCATTCTTCACAATGTGAATAACTACGAGCATACGATTACGTATTATGGTCCGCAAAGCTTGCCTGAATTTACCGCAAACATCAGCAAGCTGCATAAACTTCCGGCTACGTTCACACCTGAGCCTCCGGTAAAAAAGTTTGTTTATACCAACAACGCAACAAACCAGGTTTATTTTGCCGATTATGATATGGTGCAGTCGGAAATCAGATGGGTAAGAAATGCCGGCAAATATGAAGCAGACCTTGCGGGTAAAGTAAACCTTTTCAATAGCTATTTTGGCGGCGGTATGGGTTCTATCGTTTTCCAGACCATCAGAGAATCCAAAGCATTGGCATACTCTACTTTTGCCGTTTATTCCGCACCAGACAGAGCAGATAAACAATATGCAATGGTAGCTTACGTAGGTAGTCAGGCTGATAAAATGAACGATGCCGTAAAAGGAATGAATGAATTGTTAAATGATCTTCCTGAATCTGCAAAATCATTCGAAGCCTCTAAGTACAATGCAATGAATGCGATTGAAACCGACAGAATCACCAAAGATGACATCATTGCCAGCTACTTTGCCAATAAAAAACTAGGATTGGATCATGATTCAAGAATTGATGAATACAAGGAGCTGAAGCCTTTAACCTTTACAGATATCAAAGCTTTCCATACCAATAATGTGGCCAATAAGCCCTACAATTATTGTATTGTTGCTTCCGAGAAAAATGTAAAATCAGAGGACATGCAGAAATTTGGAACAGTGAACAAATTGACCCTAGAACAGATATTTGGTTATTAAAAACTGATTTCAGAGGTCTGGTGATGACCTTTAACGAAAAAGCCCTTGCTTGAAAAACCCCCAAAAAGTTAGATACTTATTGGGGGCTTTTTTATTCCATTATTACAATGATTTGATCCAGGTGACCAGTTCATCACGGGTCTTCCCGGTTTTCTGTTGTAACTTTCCATACAACTCCTCATCTTTCCCCTCTTCATATTTCAAATCATCATCGGTAAGATCCGCATAAGCTTGTTTTACTTTACCCTTGATCTCATTCCATTTTCCTTTTAATTCTAACTTATCCATGATCCGTTTTTTTAATGTTTAACAATAAATAGATACCATAATAACAGGTTTTGAAAATATTTGTTTGATTTCATGTAACCTTTGGCCTGTTTTGTTCATCTGGTATATAGGGGACATTCCGATTTTCAACCCATAAAAACCAATAGAACTGATATGAAAAAACTATTTTACGCCTCCCTTATTTTACTTTCCTTGTCTCAAAGTTCCTGCACCATGATGGTCAAGGGTCTGGTCAAAGCAGTAGTGAAAGGATACAATGACCATACCGACATGAACGTTTCTTCTTTTCAGCTAATGGATCAGCAAGGAAAGAAACATACTTTTGCCAGTTTATACGAAGGTAAGACGGTCTATTTCTATGTATGGACCAGTCCGTCAAATCGCCCTCCTGGAGAAAAGGATAAGGATTATACCGCTTTAAAGAAACGTTTTGAAAAGTACCCTGATGTCGTGTTTGCCGATTTCTTTATCGGGACAGATCAGGCAGCCTGGACTGCTGATGATCAAAAAACCAGTGGTCAAAACAATTATTTTCTCGTTCATGACGAAGCATCCAAAAAATTCCTTTCTGCACTAAAAGAATCCACTATGGTTCCCTTTATTGTTGGAAAAGATGGAACCATGCTCGCTTTTAAGGGGCCAAAGCCTTATGACCATACCCTGGTTGATTATGTACTTTATGAAGCGAGAAATGGCATAGACGGGACTGCTTCTGCAAAAGCATTGGTCAGAGGGGTAAACAGCAATGAGAAATTTAAGACACAGCTATTAAAGGACTGGTACCAGGGGCAGTTCAACAAGAATCCTGACAAGGTTAATTTCAGCGTCTCTTCTACGCAGTAAAAAACCTGAATATCCTGATTAATCCCAAAAAAACGGGCCTAATCCATAAAAGAGGCCCCTGTTCTTTTTGAATATTGAAATGCCCCTAATAAGTCTGTTTATTAGGGGCATTTCGCATTAAGGGTTTCTTTCTGAACTACGAAAAAAACTTATTTCTGAGATTTCTCGATGATTTCTTCTACTACAGCGGGATCTAATAAAGTAGTGATGTCTCCAAGATTTGAAGTATCTCCTTCTGCAATTTTTCTTAAAATACGTCTCATAATTTTACCGGAACGTGTTTTAGGCAATCCCGTAACAAAAAGAATTTTATCCGGTTTAGCGATGGCACCGATTACACGGGTTACCGTTTGCAGGATATCTTTGCGGGTAAGTTCTGCATCCTCATGGTGGTTCGGGAAGATGACAAATGCATAGATACCCTGGCCTTTTACTTCATGAGGGAAACCGACCACTGCGCTTTCCACCACTCCGGCGTGCATGTTAATGGCATTTTCCACTTCAGCAGTACCAATCCGGTGTCCGGATACATTGATCACATCATCTACCCTACCGGTGATTCTGTAATAACCATCCTCATCTCTCAAACAACCATCACCGGTAAAGTAAAGGTTTTCGTAAGTAGAGAAATAGGTTTGTTTACAACGTTCATGGTCTCCATAAGTTGTACGGATCATTCCCGGCCATGGAAACTTAATACAAAGGTTTCCGTTTACGCCATTTCCTTCAATCTCATTTCCGTTTTCATCGACCAGGATCGGTTGAATACCGGGCAATGGTAAAGTCGCATAACTAGGCTTGGTAGGCGTTACAAAAGCGATCGGGGAAATCATGATTCCACCCGTTTCCGTTTGCCACCAGGTATCTACAATCGGACATTTACTTTTTCCGATGTTTTCATCGAACCAATGCCATGCTTCTTCATTGATCGGTTCACCAACAGAGCCCAGTACGCGAAGGGAACTCATGTCTATGCCATTTAAAGGCTCTTCTCCGAAGCTCATTAAAGAGCGGATGGCCGTTGGTGCAGTATATAAGATGTTTACTTTATGTTTCTCTACCACCTGCCACATTCTGGAAGCATCCGGATAAGTTGGAATTCCTTCGAACATCAGGGTTGTTGCGCCCTGAGAAAGCGGACCGTATACGATATAAGAATGTCCGGTGATCCAGCCGATATCAGCCGTGCAGAAAAACACTTCGTCTTTCTGGTAGTTAAATACGTTAGAAAAGGTATATCCTGCATAGACCATATAACCACCAATGGTATGTACTACACCTTTAGGTTTGCCGGTAGAACCGGAAGTATATAATATAAACAACAGATCTTCGGCATCCATCTCTTCTGCCGGACAGTTGGTATCTACTAATTTTATTTCATCCTCCCACCAGATATCACGGCCTTTAAGCATGGATACCGGTGTACGGGTATGGGTCAGGACGATTACACGCTCCACTGTCGGGCATCCGATCAGGGCGTCGTCAATCACTTCTTTCAATTGAATTTGTTTATTTCCTCTGAAGGCACCATCGGCAGTGATGACGACCTTACATTCGGCATCATTGATCCTGTCGGCAATAGATTTGGCGGAAAATCCACCGAAAACAACGGAGTGGACGGCGCCAATCCTTGCGCAAGCCAATACAGCTACAGCAAGTTCCGGAACCATAGGCATATATATACATACCCGATCTCCTTTTCTAACGCCGTTTTTCTTTAGCACATTGGCAAACCGGCATACCTGTTCATGTAAAATTTTATAGCTTAAAGTGATGCTATCCTTCTGAGGATCATTAGGCTCCCAGATAATAGCCGGTTTATCTCCATTTTCTGCAAGGTGACGATCAAGGCAGTTCTCGGTAATGTTTAACTTTGCCCCTTCAAACCATTTAATGTTCGGTTCGGAGAAATTCCAGGACAATACTTTGTCCCATTTCTTTCTCCACAAAAATTTGTCTGCTATACCAGCCCAGAATTGTTCGGGCTGCTCAACGCTCAGTTTATACGTTTCCTGATACTCTTCAAAAGAATTAATTTGCATGATTTGGTTTAGGTCAATAACTAAAACTCAAATATACCTTTATTAAAAAGCTAACAAAATTTTAATGACAGGTTTTGGGTGCTTTCCTGAATTTCTTTTTAAACCAAATGCACTCCTGGATTGTCTATTGTTTAACCTCAAACACCGACTTATGAGTAAACAACTATTCGACCAGATTTCCGAAACGCTAAGGCGTGCTGAGCTGGCCAACCAGCATTACCGTACAGATTCTTTAAAATGGAACCTGGATACCCATAAGGCTCAGCATCAACACCTCCGCTCTTTACTCAAGGAGATTTACGAGCTGCTCCTTCCCATTACTATTGTTTCGATGATGAAGGCCATTTCCCTGCCGGGGATTTCGGAGCTGGAGTTACATGAGGTCTTACATCCGCAGCTGAAAACGCCGCATAAGGCTTATGGGGTAACGGCTACGTTGTATCATTTACAAACACATAAACAGGTCTGGCTACAGCAATTGAGCCAGGAAGAAAGGCCGGAACTGGTGCATTATATTAACGAAGCGAGGCGTTATGTGCTGCAATTTGAGAATCTTTTAGGTGATTTGGAAGAGGCAGTGGTCGTTTAATCCGTTTAAATGTTGTATATTGCGCCCCGGGAGCGTCCTCAACAGGAATCTAAGCTACAGTTCGCAACGTGCTGTAAATAAATTGAAAATATTTTAGATACCTACTTGATGATTACAAATATTTTATTGATATTTGCACACTCTTAAAAAATTAAGAAAGAACAATTAACACACTATATTTAAAGGCATGTCTAGAGTTTGTGATTTAACCGGAAAAATGGCAATGACAGGTTTTAATGTTTCTCACTCAAACGTTAAAACTAAGCGTAAGTTTTATCCCAACTTACAACTTCAGAAATTTTATATTCCTGATGAGGATCGTTGGATAACACTGAAAGTTTCTACTTCAGCTATCAAAACCATTAATAAAATTGGTATTACTGAGGCGATTAATCGCTTCATGAAAAAAGGATATTTGTAAATAACAATGGTTGATGTGAATCGACCTTAAGATTAATAAAATGGCAAAAAAAGGTAACAGAGTACAAGTTATTTTAGAGTGTACGGAGCATAAAACTAGTGGCATGCCTGGTATGTCTAGATATATCTCTACTAAAAACCGTAAAAACACTACTGAGAGATTAGAATTGAAAAAATTCAATCCAGTTTTGAAAAAGGTAACTGTACATAAAGAAATTAAGTAATACATTTAGTATTTAACTAAATACAATCTATTTAGATCATGGCAAAAAAGGTAGTTGCAACCCTTAAAACGGGAAAAGGAAAAGAATATTCAAAAGTTATTACAATGACTAAATCACCAAAAGGTGCTTATTCTTTCAAAGAAGTTATTGTTCACAACGATCACGTTCAAGATGCTATTTCTGCATCTAAAAAATAATTTTAATATTTAATTATATTAAAGCCGTCCCTTTTAAATGGGAGGGCTTTTTTTGTTTAGTTATACATTCGTATGGGTTTATTCGATTTTTTCAAGAAAAAGGAAACCGCTCCGGAAGCGCAGGAAGCTCTAGACAAGGGATTAGAGAAAACTAAAGAGGGCTTTTTGAGTAAGATCACCAAAGCAGTTGCCGGTAAGTCGACTGTGGATGATGATGTACTCGATAATCTGGAAGAAGTTTTGGTTACTTCCGATGTTGGAGTAAGTACTACCTTAAAAATTATCGACCGGATTCAGAGCCGTGTAGCTAAGGACAAGTATTTATCAACATCAGAATTGCACCGCCTTTTGCGCGATGAGATTCAATTGATGCTTTCCGAAAACAACAGCAATGATTTCCGTAAATTTGAATACGGACAACATAAGCCATATGTAATTATGGTGGTTGGCGTAAACGGTGTTGGTAAAACGACGACGATCGGAAAGCTGGCGCATAAGCTGAAGGCAGAAAACCTGAAGGTAGTTTTAGGTGCAGCAGATACGTTCAGAGCGGCCGCTGTAGAACAGATTAAACTCTGGGGTGAGCGTGTTGGGGTACGTGTGGTTGCACAGGCCATGGGTTCAGACCCGGCTTCTGTAGCTTTCGATACTTTACAGTCTGCGGTAGCCAATGGCGAGGATGTCGTGATTATCGATACTGCCGGACGTCTGCACAATAAGATCGGTCTGATGAATGAATTGGGCAAGATCAAAAATGTGATGGAAAAGGTAATCCCTAATGCACCACATGAAATATTATTGGTACTAGATGGTTCAACCGGGCAAAATGCCTTTGAACAATGCAAACAATTTACAGAGGCGACCGATGTAAATGCATTGGCCATTACCAAACTGGATGGCACTGCCAAAGGCGGTGTGGTGATCGGAATTTCTGATCAGTTTAAAATTCCGGTAAAATACATAGGCGTTGGCGAAAGCGTAAACGACCTGCAATTATTTGACAAAAAAGCTTTTGTGGACAGTTTATTTAATTAAACATTATTTAAAGATCCGCTTCAAGATAAAAAACACACATGAATACAAAAACCACATCTAAGATTATCCCTGTTAAAAAACCTAAAATCAATGTAATTACTTTGGGTTGTTCCAAGAACCTATACGATTCAGAAGTTTTAATGGGTCAGCTTCGCGGCAATAGCATGGATGTGGTTCATGAGTCTGATAAAATGGGTAAGGATGATATTGTAGTCATCAATACCTGCGGTTTTATTGACAATGCCAAACAGGAATCTATCGATACGATCCTGCAATACAGCGAACTTAAAGAGGCTGGAAAAATAGGAAAAGTAATCGTGACCGGCTGTTTGTCTGAAAGGTACAAACCAGAGCTGGAAGCAGAGATTACCAATGTAGATGCTTTCTTTGGTACCAACGATTTAAATAACATCTTACATTCCTTAGGTGCGAATTATAAACACGAACTGATCGGGGAAAGGTTATTGACCACTCCTTCTCATTTCGCGTATTTCAAAATCGCAGAAGGCTGTAACCGCCCTTGTTCTTTCTGTGCCATTCCGTTAATGCGTGGAAAACACGTTTCCCGCGACATGCAGGAGTTGGTGAACGAAGCAAAGATCCTCGCAGCTAACGGAACAAAAGAATTGATCCTTATCGCTCAGGACCTGACCTATTACGGTTTGGATATTTATGGAAAACGTAACCTTGATGAATTGTTAAGACGTCTTTCTGATGTTCCGGGAATTGAATGGATCAGGTTACAATATGCCTACCCTTCCGGCTTCCCTATGGAGATCCTGGATGCGATGAACGAACGTGAGAACATCTGTAAATATCTGGATATGCCTTTACAGCACATCACAGATAACATGTTAAAGTCGATGCGTCGTGGGATCACGAAACAGAAAACGATAGACATTGTGAACCAGATCAGGGATAAAGTACCTAATATCGCCATGCGTACCACTTTAATTTGTGGATATCCTGGTGAAACGGAACAGGATTTTGAAGAAATGCTGAGCTGGGTAGAAGAAACAAGATTCGACAGGTTGGGATGTTTCACTTATTCTCATGAAGAAAAAACACATGCTCATAATCTGGTAGATGATGTACCGGATGAAGTGAAACAAGAACGTGTGGATGCGATCATGGAATTACAACAAGGAATTTCATTTGACATCAATCAGGAAAAAGTAGGAAATACCTATAAAGTTCTGGTCGATAGAAAAGAAGGGGATTTCTTTATCGGACGTACAGAATTTGACTCTCCGGAGGTTGATAATGAGGTTTTAATTGATGCTGCAACGGGTTATGCCGCCAATGGAAGCTTTGTTAATGTGAAGATTGACAGGGCCGAAGACTTCGATCTATATGGACAAATTGTAAAATAAAAGCGGGATGTAAGGAGTTCTGGTTTATTAACTTAAATTCGTGGCAATGCAGGCCAAATACATCTCTTACCAGGAAACAAATGCCTTCTCCTCCGCTGTATTGGATTACATCAGTGGGAAGGATCAGTTAAGTGCTTTTTATAAGTATACACCGGATTTTGAAGGCTTTGCAAAGGCCATCGCCAACCGTAACTTTAAAGGAAACAGGTCTACATTGACCCAGGTTCTCCAAAAGCAATATTCAACTATTGAGCCCTCGGCTTTAGTAGCACAAAACATTAACCTTCTGGCTGATGACCGGACTTTTACCATTACGACCGGTCATCAGCTCAATATATTTACCGGACCCCTTTATTTTATTTATAAGATCGTTACTGCCATCAATCTTGCAAAGGAGCTGAAGGAGAAATTTCCGGATTATAATTTTGTGCCCGTGTACTGGATGGCGACCGAAGATCATGATTTTGAAGAAATCAATCATGTGAAGATCGAAGACAGAATGCTGACCTGGAATAAGAAGGCAGCAGGTGCTACCGGAAGATTGAGCACAAAGGACATCACGGAAGTGTTGATCGCTTATAAAGGTTATCTCGGCATTACTGAAAATGGCTTACAGCTTTCTGAAATTGTAGATCATGCTTATACTCATCATGAAAAACTTTCTGATGCAACACGCGAGCTGGTGGATGCTTTATTTGGAAAGTACGGATTGGTTTGCGTAGATGCAGACGAACATGAGCTTAAAAAGCAATTTGCGTCTGTTATTGAAGCCGATATTATCGGGCAACACAGCTTTAAGCATATTTCTTCCAGCAATGCTTTACTGGAAGAAAGAGGATATAAAACACAGGTCAATCCCAGAGAAATCAATTTCTTTTATATGACCGATCAGCTTCGCGAAAGGATCACTGAAGAAGACCAGGTTTATAAGGTGATGAATACGGACATCCGTTTTACGGAAGCGGAGCTGCGACAGGAGATCCTTGATTTTCCAGAGCGGTTTAGTCCGAATGTAGTGATGCGTCCGGTATATCAGGAAATCATCCTTCCCAACCTTGCGTATATCGGAGGTGGTGCCGAACTCACTTATTGGTTACAATTGAAAGCCAATTTCGATTATTATCAAATAGATTTTCCGGTATTGCTGCTTCGTAATTCGGCCCTGGTGATTGATAAACGCAGTCAGACAAGGATGCAAATTCTGGGAATTAACCATACCAATCTGTTTAAAGATCCTTTGACGCTGAAGAATGACTGGATAAAAGCCCATGTCACTTTACAGTTGTCGCTGGACGATGAACAGCGTGCCATCAGCGCCGTTTTTGATCAGATCAAGCTCAATGCTTATAAAATTGACAAGACGCTGTCTCAATCCGCCGATGCGGCTAAAACAAGAGCCTTAAAGCTCATCGCCAATCTGGAGAAAAAAATGCTGAGGGCAGAAAAGCGCAAGCATGATACTTCACTCACACAGATTGACAATTTAAAAGAAAAGTTATTCCCTACCGGAGTTTTACAGGAACGTGTATTGAACATTGCTCCTATGTATGTACAGTATGGAGATGACTTTATCAATTCGCTGATTCTTAATTTTAAACCACTGGACCATCAGTTTACGGTTCTCTTTGCTACATCATAATGATTTTTCACACTTTTACCGAACAAAAACTACGTCAGTTTACAGAAAGTGTATTCCTGAAAATGGGATGCCCTGTTACTGATGCACGACTGGCTGCAGATGTCTTGTTAAAATCTGACCTGAGGGGAATAGATTCCCATGGGGTAGCCCGTCTGAGTGGCTATGTGAGGTTATGGGAAAAAGAACGGATCAATGCGATACCAGAGGTCAGGATAGTCCATGAGACAGCTACTACCGCTACCGTAGACGGAGATGCAGGACTAGGTTTAGTAGTTGCTCCCTTTGCAATGAAGGTAGCGATTGAAAAGGCAAAAATTTATGGAAGCGGATGGGTGGCCGTTAAAAATTCCAATCATTTTGGGATTGCCGGGTATCATGCCTTAATGGCGGTAGAGCAGGACATGATCGGGATCAGCATGACCAATGCAAGTCCGCTTGTAGCCCCTACTTATGCCAATGAAAGGTTGTTGGGAACCAATCCGATGTGTTATGCTTTTCCTGCAGGGAAGTATCCTCCACTAGTGGTAGATATGGCAACCGCAGCGGCAGCAAATGGGAAACTGGAAATCGCCCAAAGGGCAAACCAACCTATTCCTGAGGGTTGGGTACAGGATAAAGATGGAAATTCTTCAACGAGTGCACATCAGTTAAAAGATGGAGGTTCCCTCCTACCCTTAGGTAGTGATAAAGACCATGGAAGTCATAAGGGTTATGGTTTGAGTGCGACAGTTGACATTTTATCAGCAGTGCTATCCGGTGCCAATTATGGACCCTGGGTACCACCGTTTGTTGCCTTTCTGGAACCTTCGGCAAATCCTGTTGGGGAAGGTATCGGCCATTTCTTTGGTGCCATGCGGATAGATGGTTTCCGTCCGGCGGATGATTTCAAGCAACACCTGGACAACTGGATTGAGCGGTTTAAGTCTGCTAAGACGGTTGATCCGGATAAAAAGGTGATCATTCCAGGTGAGCCGGAATATGCTTTTGAACAGGAACGGAAAATTCAGGGCATTCCTTTGATCGATGTCGTAGTGAATGACCTGAATGAACTTGCTGTAAAGCTTGGGATTGAAGGACTTTAATTCTTACTTGTCCAATTCGAGATTTTCATCCCCTTCTTCATATTTAAGAAAGACCATCAGCATGGTCATCATCTCATCTGTTGTTTTCATGTCGTTGGCAGAAAACACCATTTTTGGAGGGTGATTGGGATTGTTGGGATTCTCTTTGGTATTGTCGTAAAGTGCTTCGATAGTTAAAATTGATCCTTTTGGAATCTTTATCAGTTTTTTATACCTGTAAATTTCCTGCCATTTGAAATCCCATGAAGGAATAGAAACCAATTTAATGGTATCGCCCTGCGGGGTTACCGCATACGCTTTAAAAGTCTTACCCAGCAAATGCATGTGTGGCCATACGTATAACAGAGATTGATCCTGAGGCGTTACAATTTTAAGGTTAAAGGCTTTCGTCGTATCCGCAGGAATCATAAAATAAGGCTCAATGGAGCTTTCTCCAACTCCTGCTGAACCCAGGCTAATCACATCGACCTTTCTTTTAACCGGGGATTTGGTGAAGAAAAAGTTGATGCCAGACATTTCCTCTTCATCTTTACCTGTAGGGGCATAGTGAATGGTTAGTAAGATCACACCACGTTTGGGCATTATCCAGCCAAAATCTTTAGGATAGGACTCAAATGAAGTTCCGGGAATCCAGCCTCCATAATAATCCATTTTCTTTTTGAAAGGCAGGTATTGATCGTATTGGCTCCGGTCTGATCCACTGAGGTCAACATAATCTGCTCCCTGAAGAATGTCCACATCGTTTTCCACAGGATGAACGGCAAAGTTTGCATGGTGGATTACTTTTTTATTACTCGAAACAAACTCCACTGCCTCTACATTTTGATCCTTAGCCAGGTCAAAAGGGATTTTAAAGACCAGGAATCTTTCTTCATTATCGCCCTTAATAAAAAACGGTTTAGTTACTTTCAGTACTGTATCTGGCTTTCTATGGTATTGTGTCCCACTAATAAAAGCCGTTGCTGAGGTTTCTTTCGCTGTTTTTTTTGCAGATCCTTCGGGCATTTTACTGTCTACCCACTTTACAATCAATTCCTTTTCTGCTTTACTCAGAGAGCGGTCATTATGGAATGTTCTGTAATTGTTGTCTGGTTTCCAGGGTGGCATATAGCCAGACTGTACGACGTCCTTAATAAAGGTTCCTCTTTTAGCCACATCCTGATAGGTTAGCAAGGAAAAAGGTGCGGCTTCTCCAGGTCTGTGACAGGGCGCGCATTTTTGCTGAATAATAGGGGCAATATGCGTCGAAAAGGTGATTTTTTGAGCGACGATTTGATTGCAAAAAAAGAAGGAAAGAAAAGTAAAAATCAGGGTTCTCATAGCTATAAGAAATGTAGGAATTATATGTCGTTTATCAAACAGCCTATGGGCTTGGTTTGTGAGGTGGTGGGGATTCTTTGGTTTAAAACATCTTCGATGGCATTTTCAAGAAATTTCTCGGTAGTGATCTTTCTTTTTTGCCCCAGGCCGCTTGCCCAGTTGTCGATCAGTCCTCTATAGGGGATGGCACCCTGTTTAGAGATGAGGATACTTTCGGGTGTTGTCGTGGCTTTTAAATAATGCGTCAGTTCTTTTTTTCTGTCGATAAGCAGGTTAAAGCTGACCTTATATTCCTTTTGAAAATCATTGATCTGCTTTGCAGTATAGGCAGTGCCGGGGAATATTCCGCAGACCCGTACCTCTGCGTATTTTTTTTGAAGGGCATTGAGCACCTGGATATAGTTTCGGCAAAGCGGACATTCCGGAGATAAAAACACCAGCACAGTTAGTTTTGTCGGAGGTATCGTTTCATTTTTCCCGTGATCATTTTGCAAGGTGATGCTGTTTATTTTTTTCCAGGAAACAGTTTTTAACTGCCCTTTTACGGAGACCGATAAGAGTAGCAGGAGCAGCAGGTTTAAGTAATATGATTTCATGTCCGTATAGCTCTTTAATAAATAAGGGTGCCACAATGGGCACCCTTAATATAATTATTATAATGTTATTTTTTATCCCACCATACGCGGCCGAAGATATCACTTGGACCCTGTCCGAAGTCAGGATCTTTTTTCATATCATTATAAGCATCCATGATATTTTTATAATTCAGGTTTGAAACTGTAGGGAAAGGTAAAGCAGCTCTTCTTGGAATTGCCTGTTCTGTACCCTGAGCGATCAATTTCTCTAAAGGAAGTACGCTTGTGGCATTTGGATAACCTGTTCTTTTATACAAAGCCCAAGCTTCACTTGGTTGCTTAAAGAAGTGCAGGTAAGCCTGGCAAGCGATCTGGTCTATTCCTTTCGCAGGATCGTAAGCCACTGAAGGCATAGCCAGATAGGCTGTAATTTCCGAAGGCGTAGCCGCTACATAGTTACTTTTGTTTTCTCTATCTACAATTTTAGCTCTTAGCGCCATATCATCATACATCATGATTGAAGCGGTAATTCCTTTATCATACCAACCTTTTGCTGATTCGCCTGTTACTCCACGTGCGGCTAGTTCAGCTCTCATGAAACAGAAATCAGCATACGTAACCATTGGGAAAAAGTTAACACCTGTCCCACTATTTTCACCTGCAGCGAATAATTTAGGCTGAAGATTGGAAAGTGTATCCAGAACAAGAGTTCCTGGAAGACCGTTGGCCTGTGTGACGTTAATAGTTACACTATTGAAAAATTTCGCAAAAGCAGGAGCTGCAGAAGCGTCAGGACTAGTTGCTACACCATAATAGCGTTTAGCATCGTATACTGAATTTGCAGGAATTTTCCCTTGTGCTTTAGCAGCGTCAAAATTGGCTTGAGAAAAGTAGTTTGGCTGATAAAAAAATCTGATCCTTGGATCCGCATTGGTGTACATGAAATCCACTACCGGTCTCGGTGCTCTGATGCTTAATACTGACCAGTCGCCGCCTTCAGCCATATTTGAATTTGTTTCAAATGTCCAGCTATCTGCATTTTCAACCATAAGGTTAGCAGGAGTAGCTAATATTTCCTGAACCTTTGTTGTCATTTTAGTTGGATTTCTTTTCATGAGGCGCATCGCCATTCTCAAACGGATTGCATTTGCCGTTTTTACCCATTTCATGCTCGATCCTTTAAAGAATAAATCTTGAGCTCCATAGGAGGTCTGACCAGCTTCCGGGGTACTGGTTAGCTTCTGAATTGCTTCTTTTAACTGTCCATCTAATACATCAAATAATACTTCCTGAGTATCATATTTAGGCGTAAACGTACCTCCATATTTACCTTGGAAAGCCTCTGTATAAGCAATACTTCCATTGATATCAGAAACATAAAATGCATAATATGATTTAATAATTGATGCAATTGCAACCTGATGTACACGTTTAGCCTGTTCTTCAGCTGACATTTGTGAAATGATATGCACCACATCTGTGAAAGAAGCCCCTATTCCAGGATAAAACATATTGTATCTTGTGTTCTTCAGGTTACCTGACTCCGTCACAAAGGATACACCATTTCCGTTTAGCGGTGTCGCCATCTGCATCCACGGCATTATCCCACGAACATTGTCATAATACCATTCTGAACGTTCGTTGTTCATCCTGATAGAAGCATTCATGAACTGTTGTTCAGGAGTAATTTTATCAAGTAAGGACGGATCATTATTCAGATCTACAAATTTCTCCTTCTTACAGGATGATATTGAGATGCACGCAAAGGCTACTAAACCTATCCATGCTTTATATTTTGTTTTCATCTTAATTTCTTTTTAAAAATATTTTACAAACTCCGGTTCTATAGACTTGCTTTAAGTGATAGCGCAAATGTGCGGGTATATGGAGCTCCTCCATATTCAGCAAATGCTCCCGGGCTATTTGAGAATAACGATTCCGGATTGATATGATCTGGAAGGCTGTTATAAATGTAGGTTAGGTTTCTTGCAATAAAGCTCAGATTAACTCGGTTGAATTTCATTTTATCTGTAAATCTTTTTGGCAAGGTATACCCTACTGAAACTTCTCTTAATGCCACCCAGTTATTCTCGAATGTAGAGTACTCTCTGATTCCTGTAGCCCACTGCGTTAATCTTGCATAGTGAACACGTGCACTAACTGGTTGAATTAGTCCTTTACCAACCGCATCAGCAAATGTGGTACCACCAACATTTACATTATTGATGATTGTTCCGTCAGCAAAAATACCTTCAGGAATAACACCATCATTAAATGTATTTCCAGCAGCATCTTTTCTTACTACTCCTCCATGATCTGCTGAACGGCCAGGTAGCGTGCTTTCAAACACCCCAAAGTTTGAGCCATACTGATGAGTTCCGGAAGCCATCAAGCCACCTACTTTTGCATCAATCTGGAAACCAAAGTTAAAGTCTTTATACCTGAAGCTATTGATGGAACTGGCAGTGAATTTCTCCATCATACTACCTAATTTTTTATTCCCCTGACCTGCATCACCACTTCTCCAGTAGCTGCCATTGGCTTTTAACATCTTTTGTCCATTACGCGGATCATCAATATTATTCCCCTGTGCATCTTTGGCCTGGTAAGCAGCAAAACCATATCCTGTGTAAATGGTACCATATTCTTCTCCTTCAATAGCTACAGAAGACATATCTGCACCAAAAGCGTTCGCTAATGTTACGCTCGTCACACCCGGCGCAAGTTTGATGACCTTATTTCTGTTGCGGGCAAAATTCAACGTACTGTTCCACTCAAAATCTTTGGTTTTAATAGGTGAACCATTGATTAAAAGTTCAATACCCTGATTCTGTATATTTCCGGCATTAATTAATTGTCTGTCTACACCACTTTCTCCAGGAACCTGTAGAGCCAGGATCTGATTGTAAGTATTTTTTCTGTAGAATGAAGCGTCAATACCGATACGGTCATTCAGGAAACGCATTTCTGTACCAATTTCAAATTCTTTGGTCAGCTCATTTTTAAGATTGCCATTTCCTTTAATGAATTCCGGATATCCATAACGTGGCATTTCAATATCCTTCTCATTTTTATAAGTACCAAGGAATTTATATATACCTCTACTCGTTTCGAAAGGGCTAGTTCCAAGGCCGGTATGGCCATAGTTGGCCCTAAGCTTTCCATAAGAAAGGAATCCTAATCCCGGTACATTTTTCAATGACTCAGAGAAGATATAGGCCAAACCTACTGATGGATAAAGGTAGCTATAGTCGCCAGTACCATTTGGATAGGTCAAAGTTGAAGACCAATCGTTACGAAGACTGACATTCAATGTCAACATATTCTTATAAGAAATGTCCCCATACGCATATATCGCGTCTGTACGCTGACTACCATCAAGCGTGTTGTTGGTTATTAGCGTCTTTACAGAATTACCCAAGAAGAATTTACCTGGATCTTTCAGACCACCATCGGTTCTGGTATAAGTTGTGTTCTTTCCGAAATCACTTGTTGTTTCTCCACCCAAACTAAGATTAAAATCAAAATTATCATTGATTTTACGGCTTGCATTCAACAAAAATTGTAATCTGGTGCTTCTCTGATCAGATTGTCCTATCCCGTATTCTCCACCTACAAATCCTACTCCATCTCCGATATTTTTTACCTCGTTTATGATGTTCACCTGGTTAAGTGTTCCTCTAACCATTGCATTCAACCAAGGTGTAATGTTAGCCGTAACCTCTACATTTCCCCTGAAATTGTTTTCTTTTTGTCTGTTCTTTTTAGTGTATAAATCATACCAGAAAGACGATAGTCCATAAGCATCCGCATCATCTCTTAAACGACCACCATTTACTTCATCTCTATAATGGTTCATCCAATATTTGGTATCATAGCTTCTAGGATTTGCATAAGTTAAAGCAAACAAAGGACTGCTGTTATTAGACTGGTTAATTGGATTTAGCACATTACTAACGGTATAGTTTACCCCTGCATCAACAGTAAAAATCTTCCCGATTTTTCTTGATCCTCTAAAATCTACCGCATCACGGTCAAACTTATTGTTAGGCAAGACTCCTTTGTTCAACATCTTTGTATAAGACAATCTAAAGTTTCCATCTTCATTAGCACCTTGAAATGCAAGATTTGAATTGCTATAGATTCCATTATTATAAGCATCTAAAATATTATTAGGCTGCGCATTCCATTTAATGATACGTCCATCGATATCCCTAACTTCAGATCCATCATATTTTGGACCAAAACTCCAGAAATAATTGGCTTTATCAACTTCCTGCATTCCATTTGCATCCTTGGTAAAAGTCGGAGCTAAACCTCCACCAAATTCATTTTGAAGATCGAAAGTACGGTAAACTTCCTCTACAGTTTGTGTGTGAGAAAAGGAAATACCCAGGCCTTGTCCTGATTTACCCTTCTTCGAAGTAATTAAAAGCACACCATTTTGAGCTTTTGAACCATACAATGAACTTGCCGCGGCACCTTTTAATACGGTAATGCTTTCATAATCATCCGCATTTAAGTTTTTCATGATGTTACCAAAATCCTGAGGGCTGTTTCCATAAGAATCCGCACCTGTAACTCCAGGTTGGATTAAAACCCCATCAATCACTACTAATGGCTGAGTATTGCTACTTAACGATGCATTTCCTCTGATCCTGATTCTTGAAGAAGATTGAGGTCCACCTGCTCCTATGTTAATCACCACACCTGCAACCTTACCATTTATCGCATTTACCAAATTCGGCTCATTTGCACGGGTAAGATCATCACCTTTAACTTCCTGAATAGAATAACTTAGTTTTCTCGTTTGTTTTCTAACACCAAAACCCGTTGTTACTACAACTTCATTTAAGGTTTGGTTGTCTTCTTCTAAAGTAACACTGATACTTTTCTTATCTCCAATGGTAATTTCCTGAGTAACATAACCGATCAGGGATATTCTTAAAACACTTGCAGGTCCCACAGAAATAGAGAAATTTCCGATTTCATTAGTTGCGGTTCCATTTTTGGTACCTTTTTCATTCACAGAGACCCCTGGCAATGCCTGTCCCCGATTGTCTTTCACAGTCCCCGTAAAAGATTTTTGTGCGTAAGACCCTATTGCAGAACAAGTCAGCAACAGCATCCAAAAACACTTCAGGTAAAATTGTTTCATCTTTTTTGATTTAATTGTTAGAATTTAAGTTAATTGATTGGTTTGCGTGTATTCTTTAAAAGGTTTTAGCTTATCCCTAGACTAAAACACTTTTCTATATTTTAATTAAAATTACAGTTCTCTACGACCAGTGTTGCTGCCCCTAACAGCCCTGATTCTGTTGATATTTCCGAGACCTGAATATCTGTGTACTCTGCCAGTCTTGGAATACAAAACTCATTGATTGCCTGCTGTATAGGGGCCATTAATATTTTCCCTGCAGTGGCTCCCCTGCCACTTAACACAATTAGTTTTGGATTAATGATGTGGATCAAGGTCGCCAGTCCTTTTCCAATCAGAAAAGCAGCATCTGCGAGAATTGAAACCGCTAAAGGATCCCCCGCCTTGGCTGCTTCGAGAAAATGATCACCCGGCAACTTTGTTTCATCAAGGAACAGGTGCTCAAGACTTGAGCTTACCCCTGAAGCAATTTGCGATTTTGCCCTCTCGACCAAAATCAACAAGGAAGTATCTACCTCCAGACAGCCTCTTTTACCACAAGAGCACAATTTGTTACTTTGAGAAAGTGGTATATGGCTAAATTCACCCGCATATCCACTATGGCCTCTGAACAAACTCCCATTGATTACCATTCCAAGTCCAATTCCCCAGCCAATATTGACAACCATTACATCTTTCAGCCCTTTTCCTGCACCAAATTTCAACTCGGCTAAGGCTATAATACTGGAATCATTGTCTATAAATACCGGAAGGCCAAGTTCCTTGGTCAGGTGATTTTTCAGATTCCCCTCTCCTTTTATCTTAAAAAAGGTATGGTTGATTCCATGTTCAGCATTGACGAAGCCAGGCATTCCTATGCCGACCCCAAGTATTTCCTCGTTTGAAATGCCAGAACTTAAAATATATCCCTTTAAGAATTCCACCAGAGCTTTTGTACTTTCCTGATCATCCCTAAGTGATAGTCTTCGGATTTCAGGCTCTGTTTTCACCTGATTCAGCAAGTCATATATCACCACCTGAGTCACCAGTTGATCCATTGCGACTGCGATTATGTATCTTTGTTTTTGTTGATTTAAAAGGAAAGTAAGCGCCCTTCGACCTCCTGTGGAAGGGGCAAGACCGTGCTCAAGGACATAGCCTTCAGCCATCAGGTCGTTTACGGTCGTCGTCACTAAAGGAAGGCTCTTATGAGTGAGCTTACTTAACTCCATTAAGGTGAGCATGTCATTATAATACAGATGCTTAATCACCTCTCTTCGGAGTTGATGGTATTTTTTCTTTGTGGCGGTCACATGATTAGGTTTGTTAATCAAACTTAAAATATTTTTATGACAAATGCGAGTAACTTATTAATTTTTTTTTTAAGTATACCAAAGAAACATTAAATAATAAAAATCAAAGTATACCAAAAAGAGGCTTAAGAACCCCGGATCGCATATTTTGGATCCGGGGTTTTTAAGATTATACTAAGGCATCCAGTACACCTTATTTAGCGCCTGGGCATTTTGATCCGCGCCACCAGTTGCATTTTTCCAGTTTGCGTTGTTATTCACGCTTTCTTCATTTGGGTATGGAAGTTTATTCACTTTGAATGTAGGATTAAACGAAGGATCTTTTGGTGTCAGGCCCGTCCGTCTTACAATCGACCAAGCCTCTGCAGGCTGGAACATTGTGGCCAACCAGGCTTGTGTTGCAATTTTAGTCAATGCATCATTATCATTTGCACCATTATAAAGCACCGCAGGGTTGGTTAAAAAGGCCGTCATTTGCAGGGCTGTTGGTGGTACAGGTTTGATCAGCCATGCTTTAGAATTATTTGCGTAAGCATACCAGAAATTAACGGAAGAAGTAATTCCTGCTTCATACTCTGTTTTAGCCAAAGCAATATTTTTGCCTACCCCCATTCCTCTTTGATAAATTTCCGCTTTCAGGAAGTGGACATCAGCTTCCGTAATGATCAGATAAGGAAAATAGACCTGATCATATATCGTAAAGAAATTAAAGCTCGCAAATTTATTCCCAGGATCAGATCCAATTGGCCTTCGGCTCGGACTTCCGTCATTTTTGTAAGGTTCACCGCCTTCACTTTCAGAACCATTTTGAAGCTGCGGAACCCACTGATCTGCATTATTGGTTTGAAAGAAAATAAAACATCTCGGATCATAAATTCCTGCTCCGGACGGCGCATCAGAACTTGACATTCGACTCCAAACATTTTTACTCATCCGGATATTGGAAACAGAAGTTTCTCTGAAAGTATACCACTGACGCTCTGTTGATACTCCCGGAGAAACAGATCCCGGCCAGAAACCAAAATTGCTTTTCTCCAGTTTAGTGAGGTCCTGATTGTTAGGCAAAGGTTGGTTTCCGCCGATGATATCATTAATAACCTCAGAAGCCAGGGCCTGTTCTTTATTATAAAGGCGAACAGCGTAGCGTAATCTCAATGAATTTCCGAATTTCTTCCAGGCATCAAAATCACTGTTTAAAAAAGATTCAGAGGCACCAATACTTGTTTGGCCCCCGCTGCTATTCATTCCATTTACCGCAGTCTTCAGATCTGCGAGGACACTTGTATAAATATCCGCCTCTTTGTCGTACGCAGGACGATAGAATTCTATACCTGTATCTCCCAGACCCGCTTGAGTATAGGGAATACTTCCGTAATAGTCGAGCATGTGTAAAGTCTTTGAAGCGATCAGAATGGTCGCCATGTGTTTCACATTATCAAATTCTGCCGGATTAGCTTCCTGAGTAATCCTTTTTAGCAAAGAGCGATAATTTTTTAAACTTGGATAGTATTTATTCCAGAAGCTGGAGCTATAATTCAAATACGGTGTATTTTTATTTTGCACCGCCTGCTGGTTCGTTGAGGAGTAAAATAAACTGATGTAAAGTGTATTGTCCTCATCAGTTACTGATTTCGCCAGTCCATTAAAGAGCCCCGCAACAGTTTGGGTTTCAACACCAGCCTCATTATATGGCCTGTTGATTTCTTCAAATCCTTTTTTGCAGGCCAGGTTACCAGTGATCGTCCAGAAAACCAGCATACCATATATTATTTTTTGATTAAGTTTCATTTTGAATAAGTTTAAGACTAGAATGATGATTTAACAGATAATCCAAATGACCGCACGCGTGGAATAGATGAAAATTCGATCCCCTGCATGTTACCAATACCATTTACGCCTTCGGGATTTAATCCTTTAGGGATGCTGGTATAGATATACAATAAATCACGACCGATTAACGAGACACTCAGGTTCTGAATAAACTTTGTTTTTTGAATCAATGTCTTTGGCACCTGATAGGTTAGCGCCACTTCCCTCAATTTTACCCAGGTATTTTCAAACACTGAGGCTGAACGCGGGACTCCCAGATGATTCCATGAAGCATAGGTGCCTAAATAATACCATGCCGGATTAACCACATTTGTATTTGGTGTTCCATTGGCATATACGCCTCCAAAGCTAATACCGGTATTGGCGGTTGTGCCATCCGGATAAGTCAATGGCAGCCCCCCGCCATTACGTTCTTTTACCGTCTCTTCGAGCAATCCATTTCCCATCGCTGCAGCATAGGTTCCAAAAAAAGTATCCCCACCAATTTTTGCGTCAATCATAGCATACAAGGAAAGGTTTTTATAACGGAATGTGTTGCTGATCCCGCCAGTTAAAAAGGCCTGAGAATTGCCGATCGGAACTTCGTCAGGGGTTAAAACCCATTGCGTTCCTGCTACTCTTTCCACCCCGTTTACCGTATAAGTCAGCACCTGTCCATTTGCCCCCACTGCATCTTTAACTACTTTTTGTCCATCCCTATAGGTAAAGTCTTTACCATAGAGCGTTCCATAATTATCTCCGACATTCACCCTTTGAGAGATCCCATTTCCACCAAAAAAGGTACCCAATTGGAGGTTGTCATTTCCCGGATCCAGGGCCAGCACTTTAGTTCTTGAATGTGCTCCGTTCATAGCTATGCTCCAGGAGAAATCCCTGTTAGCGATAGGCCTGGCATTGATGATGAATTCCAGTCCTTTATTACCCAATGAACCTCTATTGATCTGAACCTCATTAAATCCTGAAGAAATAGGAAGGGAATTGGTTAAGATCTGATTAAAGGTCTTCATACTGTAAGCAGAAAGCTCTACATTAATCCGGTTCTTCAAGAAACCTAAATTTAAGCCCAATTCATATGCTCTCGAACGTTGGGGTTCAATGTTATTCGCTTTTAATTTCAATGGATAGGTTTGTGCAGCCTGCCCGTTATAGGCTTCAGTAGTGATGATATTATGAATGGAATAAGGATCCGTATCGCTTCCGGTCTCCGCATAAGAGAAGGTGATTTTCCCCAGACTCAACCAAGGTGCTGAAGTATCCAAGCCTTTAATGCCCTCTGAGAAGACATAGCTTAAATTTGCAGAAGGATAAAAGTAAGAGTTTGAGCCATTCTGAAGTGTCGAAGACCAGTCATTACGGCCCGTTACCTGCAAGAAAAGATAATCCTTATAGGAAAGATCAAGGAAACCAAATGCAGAATTTATTTTTCTTTTGTACCGTAGCTCAGGGACATAACCGTCAAAATTCTCGAATTTAGATCCATTGTTGATCGCAAAAACAAAAGGTTTAATAAAATCCCCATTTGTACGACTACTGACCATATAATCATTTCTGTAGTAAGATTCAACTCCTCCGGTTAAACTTCCATTGATAGATTTATCGAATAAGTTCTCCTTATGCAATCTGAAAAGCGCGCTTAAATTCCTGTTTAGACTTTTGGCCATGGATTCTTTATACGCCCCAACTGTACCCTGAATGTTCTTTGGATACTCCCTAATCTCTGTTACATCATTAGAGTTGTCTAATCCCCCCTGAGCAGTAAGGTTAAGCCAATCCGTAAGATCAGCCGTTACCTTAATTCCCCCTGTTAACTGGTTTCTATTAAAATTGGTATTGTTCTTATAAATGTTCCAGAAGGAATTGGCCATATAAGAATAATAAGGATATTGAACAGTACTTCCTGGAAAATTAGCTTTAGAATTCACGTCTCTCTGAGAGCCGTTTAATGCAAAATTATTCATTTCTTCCACGTCCGATCTGAAATCACGGGTAGCTGCGTAAGAAAATCCTGCAAGATAATTACCGGAGCCTACCGGGGGTGTATTCAAGCGTTCAAAATTCACATAACTACCAGTAACCTCCGCAGAGACTTTTTTACTCACCTTTATGGTTGAACCGATATTAAACGTATTTGATCCGAAATTACTATTCAGGATATTTGCTTTGGTATAATCACGGGTATAGGAGAAACGAGCGGTTCCAAAATCCCCGCCACCTGATAAAGCCACATTATGTTGTGAGACATTTCCATCTGGAAAATAAGGCTTCCAGTTGTCCGGTTGCGCAGAGTAAGGCCTCAGCACGCCGTCATACCACAAAATTGGCTGATTATCAAACTTTGGTCCCCATGACAATCCGCTAGGAAAAGAAAACAAGTCCCATGCTTGTACACTATTGTTGTATGGTAGCATTCCATATGCTCCTGTCTTATAATCCCCTGCTGCATAGGTTCCGGTGTAAGTTCCGATCTGATAACGCTGTCCGGCTCCATTGGTTGGAAATTGTTTTCCCTGATCAGCGGTCCACAATGAACCCACCAGACCAGAACCATATTCGTTCTGAAAATTCAGAAATTCATAGGCTTTAGTTGACCTTACCGCATAAGAATAATCTACTCCAAGTCCATCTCTCTTTTCCCCTTTTTTTCTGGTGATGAGGATCACGCCATTGGCCCCCCTTGCACCGTAAAGCGCCGCCGCTGCCGGTCCTTTCAAAACGGTAATGTCTTCGATATCTTCAGGATTAATAAAATTCATTCCAGTACCCCAGTCGTTATAAGCAGCTACATCCGAACCTTGTTTCGTTCCCGAAGCGCCACCTCCTCCATTATTCGGACCACTGTTGAGCGGATCATTATTAATCGCAACTCCATCCACAATGATTAAAGCACGGTTTTCTCCGGTAAGCGATGTATTTCCACGAACAACGATTCTTGAGGAACCGCCTTCGACGCCTCCAGAAGCCTGGCTAATGTTTAGACCAGCTACTTTACCCATTAAACCCTGTGCGATAGTTGGCGCCTGAGCAACGGTCAGATCTTTGCCCTTTACACTCTGCGCAGAATAGCCCAGAGATTTCTTATCTTTTTTTAGTCCTAATGCGGTCGTAATGGTGACCTCTGTCAGCGTAGTCTCGTCATTTGCGAGTGTCACGGTTACCACTCCTGAGCTACCTATAGTGATTTGTTTCGTCACCAGCCCTATTGAACTGAAGCTTAATACTTCTCCAGCGCTGGCAGCAATCGCGAAATTACCACCTGCATCTGTAGAAGTTCTGACCTGAGTTCCTTTGACAGTAACGGTTACCCCTGGTAGGGGTTGGCCCTGCTGATCCATTACCTTACCGGTAATCTTAGTCTGGGCATAAGTTGTTGCTGCCATGAGGCAACACAACAAAATGCAGAAGCATTTTAAGTACAATTGTTTCATAATGGTTTAGGTTAGTTGAAAGACTGCGTTCTAAATAGTTGATACTTTATGTTATTAATTGAATTCACAATTTTCTAAATACAAGCACACCGACCTGTCGGCAACATTTCCTCAAACTCCACACATTAATGCTTGTAGTTCCCTTAATCTGTTCAATGTGGTAAGCATCAGCGTCCTACCTTCCCCAGAAAAAGATGAGATTCCCGTTTCTCATCTTAACATTGTAACACGATTGTAATATTTGGTTATATAAACTTAATTTTAATTTTTCAAAAAAAATAGAACTTTTTAATTTTATTTTTAAGTTTAACCAACTTTTATTTTAAAAAACCAAATAATAGCCATTTTATATAGTGATAATGAAGTTATTCACTAAAATTTTCATCAAAAAAAAGCGGATGATGCAACTGCATCATCCGCTTTTAACCTGATAATTAAGGGTTAATGTATTCCTTTAAGCAATCTGTTCCACCTGATTTTACTGAAGAAAGAGCCATTAGTATCATAACTCATCCAGATGAATAAAGCTTTTCCAACAATATGATCTTCAGGAACGAAGCCCCAATAGCGTGAATCCGCTGATTTATGGCGGTTATCTCCCATCATCCAATAGTAGTTCATTTTAAAGGTATAGCTATCGGCAGGAACGCCATTAATCAACCAGCCTTTACCTGACTTCTCTACTTTATTTCCTTCGTAAATGCGGATACTTCTTTCGTAAAGTGGCATCGTTGCACTATCCAGCTTCACTGTCCAACCTTTCTTAGGAAGAATGATCGGACCAAAGTTATCTACATTCCAGTTTCTATTCGGATCATAAGGAAAAATATCTCCATCTCTTTTTTGATCAACTTCCGTCAATTCTTTTACAGATTGAACAAAGTCCAGTTTGCGAACTTTTTCCATCATCGGTTCTGTACCTGTAAACTGGTAAGAATTCTGACTCATAGGAGCGATATCTTCAGAAACATTAAAACCGATCTCCTCAAAGACGCCAAAATTAACATCCTGAGTTTTAAATACAACTTCATAACCGATCTGTCCGGTATTTTTTAACTTTTCTGGTTTTCCATTCAGGTACACCAATCCGTTTTTCATACTGACCGTATCACCTGCGATTCCGATGCATCGCTTAATATAATTCTCTCTTTTATCCACCGGGCGACTAACAATGGTAAACTGACTGTTTACCTGCTTCCAGCCTAACGATCTAACCATTTGGTAATAATCCTGATCCTGATATTCCAGTGCTACTGTATCTCCCTGGGGATAGTTGAACACAACAACATCATTTCTTTTAATATCGGATAATCCTGGTAGCCTGCGGTATTTCCATTCAATGCCATCCCAATAAGCTTTTGTGCCGGTGATTGGCATGGTATGGTGCGCAAAAGGAAAAGCAACCGGAGTCATAGGAATTCTCGCTCCATAGTTCACTTTACTGACAAACAAAAAGTCGCCCACCAATAACGACCGTTCCATGGAAGCGGTAGGGATGGTATAGGCTTCAATAAAAAACACCCTGATGATCGTGGCAGCTATTACCGCAAATAAGATGGCATCAAACCACTCACGGCTTTTAGTTTTTTTCTTTCTTGGCTTGGCATCATTGTTTTTTTGCCAGAATTTCCAATTCATAATCTTTATTTAAAATTAAATATATCGGCTATGTTATAAAAGCCTTGTTTATTTTGCAACCACTCCGCTGCAACTATAGCACCCAAAGCAAAACCCGCACGACTATGTGCGGTATGTTTCAATTCGATATCATCTACCTCAGAACTATACACTACGGTATGCGTTCCAGGGACATTCTCAATCCGGTGTGACTCGATCAACACCTGTTCTTTTTTAATAACATCTTCAAAAGGACTTCCGACCAATTCGTTCACCCATTCTGTCTTACCATCCAGCTCTTCTATGATTCCTTCTGCAATTGTCATTGCGGTTCCACTTGGAGAATCCAGTTTTTGTGTATGGTGAATTTCCTCCACCTGCACATCATAAGCAGGAAAGTTGCTCATCAATTTTGCCAACACTTTATTCACATGAAAAAAGATATTCACCCCTATGCTAAAGTTTGATCCATATAGCAAGGTATTGTTACTGCTCAAGCATTGGTCTTTTACTTCCTGTAATTGTCCATACCAACCTGTAGTTCCTACGACAATTGGAAGGTTAGCCTCAAAACAAGCGTAAATATTACTTATAGCTGCATCAGGAGCACTAAAGTCAATCGCAACATCAGCCTTAGATAGATTAGCCTTGTTCAGATCATCCAGGTTATCTGCATTAATTTTTAAAACCACTTCGTGGCCTCTTTCCAGTGCAAAACGTTCAATAATTTGCCCCATTTTACCATAACCCAATAATGCTACTTTCATCGTTGCTTCTATTTGTATTTTCGTCTTTATTTTATAAAATCTTTTTTTAAAAACTAAGGGTAACCTTGAATCCCGGTGCAGGTGTATTTAGACCATACATCGTATTGGTATTCATATTGATCACCGTTGGTGAAAATTTAACCGCCACATCCCCAACATCAAAATATTTTAACCGTGCATCAATATACGCTTCCACAACATTTAGGAGGTATAAGCCGGCAAAAGAGAAGATGATGATTTGCTTGTTTCTCTTAAATAGATCTTTGGCACTCACCATTCCTTGTTCTTCTACTGATCTATAAAGTTGATTCCTACGTTGGCCCGGATTTGCCAAACGGAAATTAAGTTCATCCAGAACTTCATGATAACTCTTATTGTTGTCTATATAAGAAAGGGTGAGTAAAGTTGCGCCCGTATAAATTCCGGCTACTTTTAGTCCTCTATAGAAGGTAAATCCATTCCTGATCTGCCCCAAACCGGGCAGCATTGCAGAACGAAGCATTGCCCGGCGGCCTGCGATTTTACCAGGATTTACATATTTTGGTTTTAAGGTATCTACTTTTTTTGCAACGGGCTGCAAAGTTGTGCTATCCTTTTTATTGACCAATACTTCCTGCGATTTCGCCCCAAAAGAAGAAAGGAACAATAATACCGATAACAGAAAAATCTTTGACATTACCAATCCAATAATTCTAAAATTCTGCTCAGATCATCCTCAGACATGAAAGGAATTTCAATTGCTCCTTTACCATTCTCTCCTACTTTGAGTTTGACTTTAGTTGCAAATTTAGAAGCCAGGTCCCTTTGCAACTTCTGATATTCGAAAGACACCCCTTTAGGTTGTCGCTGAAACTTAGATTTTACTTCAACACTGTTAATGCTTCTTACCAATTCCTCGACCTTTCTGACAGAAAGACCTTTATCAATAATTTCCTGATGGATAAAAAGTTGTTTATCGACTTCTTCAACATTAATCAATGCACGGGCATGTCCCATAGAGATCTTCTGATCGCGGATAGAGATCTGAATTACAGGTGGCAATTTCAGCAAGCGAAGGTAATTAGTCACTGTAGTCCGGTTTTTACCGACACGTTCTCCTAATTGCTCCTGTTTCAAATTACACTCCTCCAGCATTCTTTGAAAACTCAGTGCTACCTCAATGGCATTCAGGTTTTCACGCTGGATATTTTCTATAAGTGCCATCTCCAGCATTTGCTGGTCATTGGCGCTTCGTACATAAGCGGGGATTTCGGTCAGACCTGCAAGCTTGGAAGCCCGTAATCTTCGTTCACCTGAGATCAGCTGATATCTGTTTCCAGTCTGTTTCCTCACCGTAATTGGCTGGATCAGTCCCTGAATTTTGATGGATTCTGAAAGTTCAATTAAAGCAACCTGATCAAACTCCGTGCGCGGCTGGAAGGGGTTGGTATCAATATCAGAGATCTTAATATTCCCGATAGCACTGTTATTGCCGGTTTCCTGCCTGGTTTCGCTGACAGGGTTAACTCCATTTTTCGGTGGATTAACCGAGTCGCTGTCATCTAAAAGCGCACTCAACCCTTTACCTAAACCTGTTTTTCGCTGAAAAGATGTCATTAAGATAATTTTATATAATTGCTGTATTTACATCCTGCACTTCTTTTACCAATCCGTTTTTACGGACGATTTCCCGTGCCAGGTTCAGATAGTTAATCGCCCCTTTACAATTTGCATCGTGCATAATTACAGAAATTCCATAACTAGGCGCTTCACTCAAACGTGTATTTCTTTGGATGATCGTTTCAAAGACCAGATCCTGAAAATGGGTTCTTACTTCCTCTACTACCTGGTTTGACAAACGTAAACGAACGTCATACATGGTTAGTAAAATACCTTCAATTTCCAGTTCAGTATTTAAACGATTTTGAACAATTTTAATTGTATTCAATAATTTCCCTAATCCTTCAAGAGCGAAATACTCACACTGAACAGGAATAATCACCGAATCCGCAGCAGTAAGTGCATTAATGGTAATTAGCCCCAGAGAGGGTGAGCAATCAATGATGATAAAATCATACTGATCCTTGATTTTCTCCAGAACGGCCTTCATTTTATACTCCCTGTTGTTCAGATTGATCATCTCAATCTCCGCACCGACCAGGTCGATGTGTGCAGGCAATAGGTCTAAATTTGGGGTTTCGGTTTTCTGTATGGCATCCATCGGTTCGATATCATTGATGATACACTCGTAGATGCTGTTTTTTATACTTCTTGGATCAAAGCCAATACCAGAGGTAGAGTTCGCCTGAGGATCTGCGTCAACCAATAAAGTTCTGTATTCCAGTACGGCTAAACTTGCGGCTAAGTTTATAGATGAAGTAGTTTTACCTACACCACCTTTTTGATTTGCCAATGCAATAATTTTACTCATTTATCTTTTTAATAATTACCAATTATTTACTGAAGGCTTGCTGTTTACTTGATTTAAGTCTATAAAAAATGCTATTTTTGTATTGATTCAGGCACATTTTAATGATTAGCTAAGATACAAACAATTTGACACATACGGCATATAGGTCATAAGTGTTTTACACATCTTATTAACAATTTATACATGGTAACTATCATCTCAGGAACAAACAGACCTGGAAGTAATACGCTGAAAGTAGCAAAATATTATCAGAAAGTACTATCAGAAAAAGGATTACAAGCGAATATATTTAGCCTCGAGCAGTTACCCGAAACCCTGATTTCTTCCGATTTGTATGGAAAAAGAAGCCCTGAATTTGAGCCTATTCAGGAACTCATGACCAAAACAAGTAAATTTTTATTCATCATTCCAGAGTACAATGGCAGTTTCCCCGGAGTTTTGAAAACTTTTATTGACGCCTGTCAGTTTCCGGAGAGTTTTTATGATAAAAAAGCTGCTTTGGTAGGCATCTCTTCCGGCAAATATGGCAACATCAGAGGAATTGACCATTTTGGCGGAGTGTGCAGTTATCTTCACCTGAACGTATTGCCTTTAAGGATTCATATTTCTACCATTAAAATGGAGCTAAATGAACTGGAAGACTTTATCAAAGAAGACACTATAAAGTTCACGAATCAGCAAATGGATAAATTTATCGCGTTCTAAAATGTATTAAACCCCAAAGCTACTCCAGTTTTTCCCTTCATTTCCAAAAACAAAATATCCCGGATATAACATCTCTGCAATATCTTCGAGTAAGGAAACCATTTCCTGAGGATCTTTAGCTGCTGCTGCCTGATCATCTAAGAGATAAACTCTATTGTATTCCACCGCCGGCCATTCTTTACTCAGGAGAGAAGGTAAAAGCCCCATCATCTCCAGCATACTCGCCTCCTTTTCTGCGTAAATCAAAACTCTTGCCTGATTAACATCCTCCTGTAAAACGCCTCCAGCATCATTAATGATCCCTTCAAGGTCAGGGTTTAAATGGTTCTGCGTATCCAGACAAGCAACAGTTACGGGCTCCATAAATTTTATTTTATGCTGAATAAGATCCACACGCTCCTGAAGTTCTTCACTCAACGCTTCATTCTCCACCTTATTTATAACCGCATTTAAAAAAGACATATTGATTTATTTATTACTTTGTGCAAAATTAGTATTCCTACACTGATGCATCGTATTATAACACATATTTTTTGCGGATTATTACTTCTGGGCGTTATATCTTGTGCACACCGCAGCTCTGAAAAAGAGAAAAAGGTGTTTAACATGAATCTTGATCAAAACCTTACCTCACTTGATCCGGCATTCGCACGGAACCAGAATGCACTCTGGATGGTCAACCAGATTTTCAATGGATTGGTACAGATAGACAGCAATTTAAATACGCTTCCCTGCATTGCAAAAAGCTGGAAAATATCTGATGACGGTCTGGACTATACCTTTAACCTCAGAGCTGATGTTTATTTCCACGATGACCCTACTTTTCCCGGCGGAAAGGGAAGAAAAGTAATCGCTTCTGATTTTGTATACAGTTTTAACCGGCTGATAGACCCTAAGGTCGCCTCTTCAGGAAGCTGGATCTTTAGTGATAAGGTAAAAGACATTCATAATTTTATAGCCATAAACGATACGACCTTTCGTATTAAACTAATTAAGCCATTCCCCCCATTCCTCAGTTTACTTACGGCGCAATACTGTTCTGTAGTTCCGAAAGAAGTGGTAAGCCATTACGGAAAAGATTTCCGCAGTCATCCGATAGGTACCGGTCCTTTCAAATTCAGGTACTGGAAAGAAGATGAGGTCCTGGTAATGGTAAAAAATGAAAAATACTGGGAGAAAGAAGCAGGTCAGGCTTTACCCTACCTGGATGCCGTAAAGGTCACTTTCATTAGCGATAAGCAGAGTGCATTCATGAATTTCATCAAAAAAGAACTTGATTTCTTCGATAAAGTCGATGGCAGCTACCGTGATGACATCTTAACCAAAAGCGGGAATATGACCCGCAAATACCAGGGGAAATTCAAGCTTCGAAAAGGTGCCTACCTGTGCACTGAGTATGCTGGATTTCTGGTAGATACATCGAAATCTATCGCTAAAAACTCTCCATTGAAATACAAAAAAGTACGGCAGGCAATTAACTATGCCATTGACAAGCCCAAGTTGATTAAATACCTAAGAAATAGCATCGGAATTCCTGCGACTTCAGGCTTTATTCCTCAGGGGATGCCTGGTTTCGACAGCACCGCTGTAAAAGGTTATCACTATGACCCGGATAAGGCTGCAAGATTACTGGCCGAAGCTGGATTTCCAAATGGAAAAGGTATGCCACAGATTACCCTGAGTACTTCGACCACTTATAAAGATCTGATGGAGTTTATCCAGGGAGAGTTGAATGCGATTGGAATAAAGGTAAAAGTTGATGTGAGCCCTAATGCCAGTTTAAGGGATATGATGTCCAAAAATGCAGTAAACTTCTTCAGAGGCTCCTGGATTGCAGATTACGGTGATGCAGAGAACTACCTTGCGATGTTTTACTCCAAGAATAAAGTTCCTGACGGCCCTAACTACACCGGTTATTTCAATAAAGATTTTGATCGCTTATTTGAAAGCAGCTATTATGAAAATGATCCAAAGAAACGATTCCTTCTGAATCAGAAAATGGATAGAATGGTGATCGAATATGCGAATATTGTTCCTATACTATATGATCAGTCCATTGTTATGACCCAAAATAACATCAGCGGATATCCGCTAAATCCATTAAATCTGATGATTCTAAAGACAGTAAAGAAGAAATAAAAAGGCCTTCCCGGCATAACCGAAAAGGCCTTTCAAAGCTTCACTCAGGTCGTTCTTTAGTTCTGAACGCCTCCCATTCCACCTTGGTCTTCTTTCTTCAAATCGTCATTCTTAACACCTTTCTTAGGCTGGGTGAATTTCAATTTACCGAAATTATAGCTCAGGTTGATTCCGAAGGAGCGCAATGGGTAATGGATGTTTGTTTTCTGCTCATAGGTGTCCCCCTGAGCGTTCTTCCCATTGTTTACGGTATTGATCACCAGGTCGCGGCTGAATGGATTCAACACATTCAAACCAATGGTAGCCTTTTTCTTCCAGATTTCTTTCTTCAATGCTCCACCGTAGAAATACATTGCATCCGTTTTCCCCTGGAATGTGCGGCGTGGAGAATTGATGACTCCCCAGATCTCGGTATTCCAACCACCCGGGAACGCATAGGCAGAACGCGCAAAGGCGGTATAATTCAGGAATGTACCCGTATTTACTTTATTCGTTGAACTGCCATTATTTACGTTATAAGTATTCAAACCAACATTTGCCATTAAGGTCCATTTTGGTTTTGGGTTATAACTTCCAAAGATGTTCATCCCATAGGACTCACTTCTTCCGACGTTAGTATAACTGGTTAGAAATGCTTGCGGTGTTCCTGGAACAGTAGGAAGAGGGGTCACAATGCTTTCAATCACATTTTTTGTTGAACGGTAGAATACGGAAGCATTGATCACAGATCCTTTGATAAAAGTAGAGTACCCCATTTCTATATTATCGCTTAACTCAGGATTCAGATCAGGATTACCTTTCAGGATATTAAACTGATCACTTTTGTTTTCAAATGGATTTAAGTAGAACAAACTCGGACGTTGAATCCTTCTATTATAGCTAACTTTAATCGTACTCGCTCCTTTTAAAGATTGAGAGAGGATCAAACTTGGGAATAAGTTAAAATAGTCATTATCGAATTTTTCTCCAATGCCAGATAATCCATTGATCTTGGTATATTCGGTTCTTAATCCTGCTTTAGCTGTAATTTTTTTGGTCAATTTAAAACCAAGTACCCCATAAGCAGATGCAACATTCTGGTCATAATCGAAATCCTGTATAGCATTACCATAGTTACTGATGATATTTCTGAAGATTCCTTTTACACCTGTCTCAAGTGTGGTTGTCTTGCTAAATGGATAAGTATAATCTGTCTGTACCGTATACTCATTGTTCTTTCCTGTATTTGAGCCAATGTCTAAAAGGTCCGGCCTCCCGTCACTAACCGTTTTATTGGAATAATCACTGGTGTTTCTTCCTGTAGATAACTGAGCAGAGACGCTAAACTCCTCACCCTCCTTTTTGCTTGTTTTTCTATAGTCCACGCTCCAGTCCAGGTTATTAAAACCCATATCCATATCTCTGGTTATAAAAGCAGCAGGATTTCCGTTCGCCTCGCTCGTGGTAGTTCCCGGACCTCCGTTAGAGAACCTATTGATTTTCAAATTGGTACTGATGTTATGGTAATTATTAAAATCATAGTCTATTCCCGCACTACCATTATAACCTACTCTTGACCAGTCAGAAAAACCCTTATTTAGCAAACTCGTCCCTCCTCCTGCCTGTAAGGCAACCACATTTGAAGAGACTACTTTTGAATTTTGAGGATAAGCGTGATTTACACCCAGACTCCCCGTTAAAGACAAACGTCCTGTTTTGGCATTTAAGTTAAAAGCACCGTTGTTTGAACGTGTTCCAACAGAAGTATTTACGCTTCCACTGGTGCCTTCTGCTGATTTCTTTTTAGTAATGATATTGACAATTCCCCCTGAACCTTCTGCGTCGTATTTTGCCGAAGGACTGGTAATCACCTCCACACTTTTGATCTGTTCCGCAGGAATCATTTTAAGCGCATCTGCAACACTATTCGCCATCGTTCCCGAAGGCTTACCATTGATCAGTACTCTTACTGAGCTCCCTCTCATTTGAAGGTTACCATTTACATCGACAGATAACATTGGCACCTTACGCATCACATCAGTAGCATCTCCACCTGCATTGGTAATGTCTTGTTCTGCATTATAGACCAACTTATCCACTTTATTTTCAATCAAGGCTTTTTGCCCACTGATTTCCACCTCTTTCAGGTTACTTGCTGTTGAACTCAGGTAAATTGTTCCCGCATTTAAATCAGGTTTTTCAGGTGTGGTTTTTACGATTATCACTTTTGTTTTATAGCCCATAAAACCAATAGACAATTTGTATTCTTCAGGACTAACATTAGACAATGTTAGCTTTCCACGTTCATCAGTTACGGCTCCGTTTACAGACTTATTATCTTTGGTTTTGAGTAAGGATACTGTTGCGTAATCGATTGGTTTTTTGCTAGCCGAATCCAGGATTATTGCGGTAATCCTCCCTGTAACCATCTTTTTTGCTGGTCCTCCCATCGGAAACTGCGCCTTCGCCCCGAACATTAAAATTATCCCAGCAAATAATAGTATAGATTTTTTCATAATAGTTTTCATTTCTTCAATTAGTCTACGCAAGGTAAATTTTGTTACACGTTTAGACTATAGATTTTGGGCTTCGCGCAATTATTTGACGGCGAACTACGCTTTTTGATCGGTGAAAGGAGTTGCAGAACTTTTCGTAAAAAAATCGATACAACCCAGGCGTATCTTTTATTTTATTGAACCGTAAAATCTCCTTTCAGCCGGACATCATCAGATGAGCTACCCAACATTAAGGTAAAATCTCCAGGCTCAAGCACCCAATTCATCCGTTGGTTAAACAGTTTCAAATCTTCCGCATTCAATTCAAACTCCAGTTCTCTTTGTGCCCCGGATTTTAATGAGAAACGCTTGAATTTCTTCAGCTGTTTTACAGGAGTTACGACAGAGCTCACTTTATCTACCAGATACAACTGAGTCACTTCATCGCCATCTCTTTCTCCAGTATTCTTAACATTCAGTTTTACTTTAACCAATAAGTTATCTTGTGCTCCCGAAACCACAATATTCAAATTGCTATATTCAAAAGTGGTATAGCTTAATCCATATCCGAAAGGATATAATGGCCGGTCATCCACTTCTACATAACTATGATTTGCAGGTTTCTTAAGGTTGTAATATACCGGAAGCTGTCCTACTGATTTTGGAATAGAAAGCGGTAATCTTCCAGAAGGATTGTAAGCTCCGAACAAAACATCGGCAACTGCATTTCCGCCTTCTTGTCCAGGATACCAGGCATCTACAATAGCATCCACATGATCCGCAGCCCAGTTCAGGTTTAAAGGCCGACCTTTGATCAGTACCAGGACTACCGGAGTCCCTGTCTTTACGATGCGTTGAAGCAACTCCATTTGCCTCCCCATCAGATCCAGAGTAGACCGGTCAAATCCTTCTCCGCTTTCCATGTCACTTACACCAACATCGGCAACCTTTACCTGTGCTGCACCGGTATTCAGGTATTCCGTTTTAAAATCTCTCGCACTTGATCCACCCAAAACGACAACTGCGACCTCTGCATTCTTCGCCAGTTCGACTGCCTCAGTCATACCAGCTGAGCTCGTATCTCTGATGGCACAACCTTTCGCATAGTCAACCTGAACTCCCTTTCCTACCTGTGCTTTGATCCCTTCCAGAACGGTCACTACTGCATTTTCATCCTGGGGGGCGGTATAATCGCCCAACTGATTATATAGGTTATCGGCATTGGGTCCAATTACTGCAATCTTTTTAAGGTTATGATTTAGCGGAAGGATATTGTTCTTGTTTTTAAGTAAGACCAGAGATGCACTCGCCACTTTTCTTGCCAAGGCCACATGCGCCTCATTTCTCACTATTTTTACTGCTTTTTGAACATTCACATAAGGGTTTTCGAAGAGCCCCATTTCAAATTTAATCCGGAGCACCCTTGCTACTGCGGTGTCCAAAGCACTTTCGGCCACTTGTCCTTTACGAAATGCATCGACTAATGCCGGCCCATAACCATAGCCACTCAGATCAGCATCTAGTCCGGCATTGATCGCCATCGCCGCCCCTTCCGTTGCATTCGCAGCTACATGGTGACTGCTCACTAGACCAGATATGCTTCCTAAATCTGAAACAACAAAGCCATTAAAGCCCCATTGTTTCCTCAACACATCGGTAAGGAGAAAGTGATTTGCAGAGCAAGGAATTCCATCGATAGAGTTGTAGGCCGTCATCACTGATTGTGCCCCCGCCTTTACCGCCGCTCTAAATGGGGGCAAATAAGACTGAAACAACTCTCGTGCTCCAACCGCTACACTACCGCCATTATGACCTCCTTCAGGAACTCCATAAGCCGTAAAATGCTTCAGTGTGGCCGCGATATTGATTCCACTCTTTAAATCATTTCCCTGAAAGCCTTTCACCATTGCTTCACCCATTCGACTATTGAGTACTGGATCTTCTCCATAAGTCTCCTCTACCCTTGACCACCGTGGTTCGCGGGCCAGATCCAGAACCGGACCATAGCCGATATGAGCACCCTGAAGACGTGCTTCCAGTGCTATGGCAGCCGCCATTTCCTGAATCAGATCAGGATTCCAGGTACTGCTTTGACCTATAGAAGTAGGAAAAACGGTAGTTCCAATGGCCATATGTCCATGCGGACATTCTTCTGCCAGTAGCATTGGAATATTTAGCCGGCTATTTTCTATTGTATATTTCTGAATGGCATTGGTTGCTTTGGCGGCCAATCCAGGAGTCAATCCGGTTAGTAACGTCTTTTTCGTCCAGGGATCAGCTCTCAACGTCGCCCATAACATTCCGGTATGTTGCACCGCTAATGCTTTTTTAAATTGATCGCTAACCGTGACGGTACTTCCGGCCTTACTGTACATATCCCAGCCGAGCAATACCGAAACCTGGCCCACCTTTTCTTCAAGGCTCATCCTTCCAAGAAGGTCTTTAATTCTTAACGCCGTCGGAACTGTTGCATCTTTATAGATCGGTTTTTTCTGAGCAATGGCGGATTCAAAACAGATTATTGTCAGGGCTACAGAGAGCAGTCCTATTCTGGAAACTTTGTTCATGTGTTTAAGGTTTGCTGGAAAAAGAAAAGGCAAGCGCCGGTGATCCTGCAGGAACACCTTTTGGCAAGAACACTTTAATTGTCGCATTCTCTTTTATCCACTTTACATTTTCACCAGTTTGCAAAAATTTAATCTTACTTCCTTTTATAGGTTCATTACCAGTCCAGGAAACGGTAGATGGCAAAGATTCGCCTTCCTTTATGCAAATCAACGCGTATTTTGTTTTAGCGTCCTTGCTCTGTGTAAACCAGACATTGCCATTGTGATAATCTTTAGTGATTCTCGTTTCATAAATTGCCTTGCCATTTTTGTTGACCCAGGTTCCGATTTCTTCCAAACGGTTAACTACCTCATCGGGCATCGTACCATCTGGTTTCGGTCCTACGCCAAGCAAGAGACTCCCTCCTTTGGCAGTAATTTCAATCAGGGAATGAATGACAGTTGCAGCCGACTTGTACTGATCATTTGCAACAAATCCCCAGGCACCACCCAGCGTCATACAACTTTCCCAGGGATGATCCAGTTGTTGTTCCGGAATCCGTTGTTCAGGAGTCTGATAATTTTCATAAGGACCATGAACCGTCCGGTCTACGATTAGCAATCCAGGCTGCGCTTTACGTCCCATTGCGGCAATCTTTGGCATGTCGATGTCCTGGCTCCAGGCTGGGATTGCAGCTCCCCAGGCCCGCACTTCATCGTTTACGGTTTCCAATGGACGCACCCATCCTCCGTCAAGCCAAAGGATATCAACAGAACCATAGTTGTTCATCAATTCAGAGATCTGATTAAAGGTTTGTGTTTTGAATTTATTCCATCTCCATGGGTTCTTTTTAATGTCGTAATTATTATTACGATCGGCAGTTGCATATTTAGACCACCAATAGTATTGGGAATGCCAGTCTGGTTTAGAGAAATAAGCACCGATCATAAAGTCCTGCTTTCTGAAGGCATCAAAAACAAATTTTGCAGCGTCCGCTTTTGGATTTCCTTTAAAAGGACCATTGGAAATTTTGAAGTCACTCTCTTTTGTATCAAACATATTAAAGCCGTCATGGTGTTTTGTGGTAAACACCAGATATTTCATACCTGCAGATTTACCTGCTTTTGCCCATTGATCAGGATTAAAGTTGACCGGATTAAATTGTTCACTTAAGCCCCAATACCATTTCTTATAATCTTCATAAGCAATAGTACTGTCTCTGGAAATCCAGTCTTCCGAACAAAGGTTCCAAGACTCCATAATTCCGGGTACAGCATATAATCCCCAATGGATGATCATTCCAAATTTCTGGTCCTGCCATTTTTCAAGTTTTTTCTTCACCAAAGGATCCGAAGGCCATTCATAGGTGCTGGACTGGCCATGAACATTGGGTTGGCCAAAAGCAGTCATTTTTAACAATAAAACGACTGCAATAAGTAAGATAGGTTTATTCATTTTGTGTGGTTGTATCTGGTTTAAGATTGATTACCGGAAAAGTTCGGCCTAACAACGATTGCGACATAGCATTGAGATAAACCCTTTTAGTCGTCCATTACTAAGCTGTCCGGGAAACAAAAGTCCTAAGATATGTAAATTTATTATACATCTGAAGAATGAAAACAGTGCTCCTGAAAGGATAAATTTATCCAGATAAAAGAAAAGCTCCGAACAAATTGTCCGAAGCTTTTCTTTAGATCAAAATAATCTGTTTTTAAGGCTAGATCACAATGTTTACGATACGGCCTTTCACCACGATTACCTTTTTAGGTGTTTTTCCTTCCAGGTATTTTTGAACCTGTTCATCAGCCAAAACTGTTTCTTCAATTTCCTTAGGCTCTAAAGTCAGACTTAAGTTCAGGTTTAAACGTGTTTTACCATTAACCGATACCGGGTAACTAAACTCATCCTCCACCATATAGGCAGGGTTGAATTCAGGATATTTCACGTATGATAAGCTACCCGCCTCATGTCCCAGATTCGCCCAAAGTTCTTCACAAATGTGAGGAGCATAAGGTGACAACACAATTACAAGATCTTCCAATACCTGACGATTTTTACATTTCAGGTCAGTCAGCTCATTCACTGCAATCATAAAGCTGGAAACAGAAGTATTAAAGGAGAACCTTTCCACATCATCCTGCACTTTTTTGATGATTTTATGCAAGGCTTTCAATTCCGCTTTTGAAGGCACAGAATCGCTAACGTTAAATACCCACTCTTCATTGTGGAACAAACGCCAGAATTTGCGAAGGAACTTAAACACGCCTTCGATTCCATTGGTATTCCAAGGTTTGCTTTGCTCCAATGGTCCCAGGAACATTTCATACATCCTTAAAGTATCGGCGCCATAGCTAGAGATCAACACATCCGGGTTCACTACATTGAACTTGGATTTTGACATCTTCTCTACTTCCACTCCGCAGATGTATTTCTCGTTTTCCAGGATGAATTCTGCATCTGCAAATTCAGGTCTGAAAACTTTAAACTTTTCAATATTTAAAATTTCATTCTCTACAATGTTTACGTCAACATGCAGTGCTGATGTTTTGTATTCTTTTCTTAGTCCATAAGACACCAAAGTATTTGTTCCTCTTCCCTCTTCGTCTACCACACGGTATACAAAATTACTTCTGCCCTGGATCATTCCCTGATTGATCAGTTTTTTGAAAGGTTCTTCTTCAGTTACATGACCAAGGTCTTTCAGGAATTTATTCCAGAAACGGCTATACAATAAATGTCCGGTCGCATGTTCTGCACCTCCGATATATAAATCAACATCTTTCCAGTATTCGATAGCCTCTTTAGAAGCGAAAGCCGATTTGTTTTTCGCATCCATATAACGATACCAGTACCAGCTCGACCCGGCCCAACCTGGCATAGTGCTCAGTTCATATTCATATTGATCATCATAGCTCCAGTCTTCGGCTCTTCCCAATGGTGGTTCGCCGCTTTCGGTAGGTAGGTATTTGTCAATTTCAGGAAGCATCAAAGGCAATTCTTCTTCATTGATCAGGTACGGCAACCCATCTTTAAAATATACCGGAATTGGCTCTCCCCAATAACGTTGGCGCCCGAAAATAGCATCCCGCATGCGGTAATTCACTTTCGCTTTACCTACTTCCTGTTCTTCCAACCAGACATTTAAAGTCTGTGTTGCTTCTGCATAGTTCATTCCGTTAATGAAACCGGAATTAATGTATTTACCCTCTTTCGTTGAATCCGCCTGGGTATCGATGTCTTTCTGACTATCCAGGATCTGTACGATCGGTAATTTGAAATTAGTAGCAAATAACCAATCGCGCTGATCTCCACTAGGTACTCCCATAACCGCTCCGGTTCCGTATCCTGCCAATACATAATCGGCAATCCACAACTGGATTCTTTCTCCACTTACCGGATTAATCACATAGCTTCCGGTGAAAGCACCAGAAACTGCTTTAACATCCGCCATACGGTCGAGTTCAGACTTCTTCTTAGTTTGGGCAATGTAATGATTCACATCATCCAATTGCTCAGGAGTAGTCAAACCGATTACCAGCTCATGTTCAGGAGCGAGTACAAGATAAGAAACGCCGAATATCGTATCCACACGGGTGGTAAAAACTTCAATATAATCCTGACTAAGCGCAGCTATCTTTTCTGAAGGCTCGATCTTGAAACGAACGCTGGCCCCTACACTTTTGCCAATCCAGTTGCGTTGCATTTCTTTTACCGGTTCCGGCCAGTCTACTGTATTTAAGCCTTGCAACAAGCGCTCTGCATAAGCAGAAATCCGCATGCTCCATTGCATCATTTTCTTTTGCTCTACCGGATGGCCACCACGTTCTGAATAGCCGTCTTTCACCTCATCATTCGCCAATACCGTTCCCAATGCAGGGCACCAGTTGACGGTACTTTCTCTTAGATAAGTTAAGCGGTATTTTAGTAATTCTTCCTGTTTCTCCTCATGGGTCATTGTTGCCCAGTCTGTTGGTAAGAAAGACTTTGTATCTTCATCACAAACGGCTTTCACATCTGCACTTCCTGAAGCATTAAACTTTTCTAACAGACTAGTAATGTCTTCTGCACGATCTGTTTCCAGGTTATACCAGGAATTGAAAAGTTGCATAAAAATCCATTGCGTCCATTTATAATATTCGGGATCACTGGTCCGCACTTCTTTAGACCAGTCGAATGAGAACCCGATTTGGTCTAATTGTCTCCTGTAAGTATTGATGTTTACTTCTGTAGTCAGGGCCGGATGTTGTCCTGTTTGTATGGCATATTGCTCTGCAGGCAAACCGAAGGAGTCGTATCCCATTGGATGCAATACATTATATCCTTTTAATCTTTTATATCTGGTAAATATATCCGAAGCAATATAACCTAGTGGGTGACCAACATGTAAACCTGCTCCGGAAGGGTAAGGAAACATATCCAGTACGTAAAACTTAGGTTTAGAAGATTGCTCTTCTGCTTTAAACGTTTGATTTTGAGCCCAAAACTCTTGCCACTTTTGTTCTATTTCTTTAAATTGATAATCCATTACAGCTATGCCTTATATATAGCGCGAAAATAAGGAAATAAAGATGGGATCAGAAACCCTTTCTTAAATACCTAATTTACCGAACAAAAAATGGCGTGGTGATTTGTTTTCCGGGGCATTATAAATGCTGTGACGACCAGAGACCAGGAACGCAATCACACAGGCAATACTTACATAAACCCAACAGGAAACACCAAACAATTCAAATGCCATGATACAACAGGCAAGAGGTGTTTTTGCAGCTCCGGCAAATACTGCGACAAATCCCATTCCGGCGAGTAAACCAACCGGTAAAGGCAGAAAAACAGATAGTGCGCTGCCCAATGTCGCACCGATAAAAAATAATGGCGTCACTTCTCCTCCTTTAAAGCCTGCGCCAAGTGTGATGGCCGTCAACAAGATCTTCAAAGCGAAATCTTCCGTTTGGGAGGCCTGACTAAAAGCATCCACAATTACCCGAATTCCTAATCCAATATATTGACGTGTTCCCAATAAAAGTACAAGAAGCAGCACGATTAAGCCCCCGATAAATGGGCGTAGCGGTGGATAATTTAGCTTTTTGAAAGCAGTCGAAAAAAAGTGAGTAAGCCTGACAAATAAAACCGCAGCAACACTAAAAGCGATCCCGGAGAGGATGCTGTAGACAATACCCATCAGTGAAATGGAAGGGATTACAGGGATTTGATAATGCGTATGGCCCACTCCCCATATTTCCGTTACATAGGCACCTGTAAAAGCTGCAAAAAGGGCGGGGAATATGGCCTTTTGAGGAATTTGACCAAGTAACAATACTTCAATTCCAAAAACTGCTCCCGCCCAGGGCGTTCCAAAAACAGAAGCAAAGCCTGCACTCAATCCTGCAATCAGTAAGATGCTACGGTCAGCAGAGGACAACTGAAAAGGTTTGTGCAATTGATCAGCAGTTGATGCAGCCATTTGCAAGGCCGTCCCCTCTCTTCCAGCCGATCCCCCAAACAAGTGAGTGATGACGGTGCCTAATAAAACAAGTGGTGTCATTTTAAAAGGAATTACATCTTTGGGGTTATGAATCGTATCGAAGATGAGGTTATTTCCCCGCTCCACATTTTTTCCGCGATGGTGATATAATAACCCAACCAGCAATCCGGCTACAGGCAGGAAATAAAGCAAGTAAGAATGAGCCTCCCTAAAATCTGTGGCCAGGTTTAATAAAGTCAGAAACAACGCAGATAGTGTCCCCGCAGCCAAACCAACTAATAAGCTGAGAACAGTCCATTTCAGGAGATAATGCAATATTGAATTTCCATTGAGAAACGCTGGTATAGTCGTCAAAAAATTAGAGTTGCTATCTTTTTCTCCCATAAAAAAGCCTGAAACAATGGGCACAGGCTGAGGGCAAATATAGAAAAGGCTGTCCATAATATCGTTGAAACATTTGAACAGCCTTTTCGTATGGGCTATCTCGTTAAGAAATATTTCCTTGTTTCTTTCGGACTGGCGCCGTTCACCGTAGCTGTAAATTCAAACTTATTGTCGGTAATGGTGTTCACCTCAGCATTAAGTAATTTTCCAGACAACAATAGATTAATGTTAGCAGTTACTAAAACAGCATAAGTTCCCAACGTACGTTCTGTACCAATATTTACCTCTACCTGGTCATTTTCATCGTTTCTGAATTCAAAAAAATCAGCAGCAATACCGGTATAGCTCTCCATCGGGGCCCCTTCAATAGTTGTTTCTACTTTGGCTACCTGCCACTTCCCTTCTATTTTCTTTTTCAGTGATCTTTCTGCCCCTGTTTCTTTCTTACATCCGGTTCCAATTCCTGCGATGATCAATAAAACCATAGCAACTAAAGTAATTTGTTTTTTCATAGGTGATTCTTTGTTTTGTAACTATTTATTCACATTATTTTCTCCAAAAGTCATGGTAGCTTCCTCCGGATACTTGCGTTTTCACATAAAAACAACGCTCAAAATCGCCTTTTGGTACAAAAATGTTACACAACACTTACTTAAAGAAGATAATTAAGCGTCTTAAATTGGACTTAAAGTATCTTCAATAAACTATTTTTAACGATAATGCGTTGTAGCATTAAAGATTAAAAAGGGATAAAGGGCCATAATTTTAAATTAGTTGCTTATATTTTTTTATTTTCGCAAAACATAAAAACAAATACATGGAAGAATTTGAAGTAAGCGATGCTTCTAAGAAGACAAAAACCATTTATATTTCTACTATTTTCAGCATAGCATTGGTACTACTAATGTTGGGCATGTTGGGATTGATATTAGTTCATGCTAAAAATCTTTCCAACTATGTTAAAGAAAATATTGTGTTGAACATTATTGTAGACGAGGGCGCAAAGGAAGCAGATGTGTTGGCTTTTCAAAAAGAGCTGAACGCCACCCCTGCCATTAAAACCACACAATATGTAAATAAGGAAATGGCGGCAAGAAATCTGACTACTGACCTGGGTGAGGATTTTGTGAACTTCTTAGGTTATAACCCTTTACTTTCAACCATAGATGTTTATCTAAAAGCGGATTATGCCAACAACAAAAGCATTGATGCCCTGAAAGCTAATATCAGTAAAAACCCGGTGGTAAAAGAAGTCATCTATCAAAGTTCCTTAATTGATATGGTGAATAAGAACATCAATACCATTGGCCTGATCATTTTAGCCTTTGCAGCGATTTTACTGATCATTTCTATTGCATTGATCAACAACACCATCCGTCTTGCTATTTACTCTCAACGCTTCTTAATTAAGAGCATGCAACTGGTAGGTGCTACCCGGAACTTTATTCGCAAGCCTTTCATTTTGCTTGCCGCATTACACGGGCTGATCGCGGCTTTTATTGCCATCTTAATCCTTTTGGGGATCTTATATTATGCTCAGAGAGAGATTCCTGAAATCGTCATCTTAAGAAATTACACTGAATTCGGCATCGTTTTACTAGGCTTAGTAGGTGTCGGTATCTTTATAACGGCCATCAGCACCTCCTTTGCTGTCAGCAAATATTTACGTTTAAAAATTTACGACCTTTACAGATAATGATAGAGAAAAAAAACACTCCTGTAAATCAGGAAAGCAAATCGGAACTTGTATTTACTAAAAAGAACTATCAATTGCTATTGATTAGCATTGCGATTGTTGTGCTTGGTTTTATCCTGATGATCGGTACAACAGACATTTACGATTTCAGAAAAACCTTATTGGCACCAATGACCGTTCTATTTGGATTCGGATTTGGCGTTTATGCTATTCTAAAAAAATAAAGCTTTAATGAATTATTTACAAGCCTTTATTCTCGCAATCATTGAGGGGATAACTGAATTTCTACCGGTTTCATCAACCGGCCACATGGTTATTGCAAGTGCGATCATGGGAATTGGGAAAGATGAGTTCGTTAAACTGTTTGAAATCGCAATCCAGCTAGGCGCAATCCTTGCGGTTGTCGTGCTTTACTGGAAAAAGTTTTTTGACTTCAGTAAGTGGCAATTTTATGTAAAACTGATTATTGCTGTAATTCCAGCACTTATTTTCGGCAAATTGCTAAATGATTTCATTGATGAAAAATTGGGTAATCCAATATTTATAGCTGTAATTTTATTAATTGGAGGTGTTATTCTCCTGTTTATTGATAAAGTATTTACAAAGCCAGAAATTCACCATGAGGCAGAAATCACCAATATGTCTGCTTTCAAGATTGGCTGTTTCCAGGTTTTAGCGGTTGTATTTCCAGGATTAAGCAGAAGTGCTGCTACTATTATCGGAGGAATGCAACAGAAATTAAGCAGACATGCTGCTGCTGAATTTTCATTCTTTTTAGCCGTACCTACAATGTGCGCAGCAACGGGGTATAAACTATTTAAAGGATATCATTTACTAAATGCGGAGAATGTTAAAATCCTTCTTTTCGGTAACCTGATTGCCTTTATCGTTGCAATTATTGCGATTAAATCATTTATCGGATTTTTGTCTAAACATGGATTCCGTGTTTTTGGCTGGTATAGAATCATTATAGGTGTGGTGATCCTTGTCTTATATTATTCAAATATTCCGCTGCACGTATCCTGATACAAAAACCATTGTGCTTCCCAGGTTACCATTAAATCTTACAAAGAAAACGTATTAAAAAGCGTGTACTGAAATGACAGAGAGTGAAAACATATTAAATACGAAAACCTTTCCAGACTTTAATTTTGCTGAAGGCGAATTATTACTCATCAATAAACCCTATAAATGGACCAGTTTTGATGTAGTAGGAAAAATTAGAAACTCCCTAAAACCACTGAAACTTAAAGTGGGACATGCGGGGACATTAGATCCTTTAGCTACAGGCCTTCTAATTCTCTGCACAGGCAAATTAACCAAGCAAATTGACACCTTTCAGGCAGAAGAAAAAGAATATACAGGAACCATGATTCTGGGTGCTTCAACACCTTCTTTCGACATGGAAACCGTTGTTGATCAGGAATATCCTCTGGATGGCATTACAGAAGAAGCCATTCATGCAGCCACTGCACCTTTTACTGGCGACATCCAGCAATACCCACCGGCTCATTCTGCAGTAAAAGTAAATGGAGAGCGCCTGTATGTAAAAGCACGCCGTGGAGAAGAAACGGAACTACGTTTAAGGTTTGTCTCAGTACCAACCTTTGAAATCACAAGGATTGCACTTCCAGAAATAGACTTCAGAATCGTTTGCAGCAAAGGCACCTATATCAGGTCTTTAATTTCAGACTTTGGAAAACACTTAAACAATGGTGCCTACCTCTCCAAATTAACCCGTACCCGCAGTGGAAATTTTCTTCTTGAAAATGCATTTGAAGTAACAGACTTAGTCAACTATCTTCGCAATAAAAGAGAACTGGCAAATCCGACTGAACCTCAATCTTAATTCCTATGCAAAGCCACTTCAAAAGCAAAAATGCAAGGTCGTTAAAAGACTTCCTTTTGATTACATGTGGCATTGTTTCGGCCTGTTTTGGCTTGAAAAGCTTTTTAATTCCAAATCATTTTATTGATGGAGGCGTTACTGGTATTTCACTACTGATCAGTAGCCTGACAGGATTAAAACTATCCTATCTGATCATTCTGATTAATATTCCATTTATTATACTTGGGTTTAAACAGATCGGTAAAGGGTTTGCCATAAAGACCGCTATCGCCATTTTAGCACTTGCGGTATTCTTAATCGTATTGCCTTTCAAACCAGTTACCGATGTACCGTTATTGATTGCCTTTTTTGGTGGGTTTTTCCTTGGTGGAGGCATTGGCCTGGCCATGCGTGGTGGTTGCGTTATTGACGGAACAGAAGTACTTGCGCTTTATATCAGTAGAAAAAGCATGCTTACGGTAGGCAATATCATCCTGATATTAAATATCATTATCTTCTCTTTTGCTGCCATTTTTCTTGGCGTAGAAACTGCAATGTATGCGATTCTGACCTACCTCTCTGCTTCCAACACCATAGACTTTGTGGTGAATGGACTGGAGCAGTACACCGGGGTAACGATCATTTCTGATAAAAACGTAGAAATAAAAGAATACATCATCGAGAAGATGAAGCGTGGCGTCACCATTTATAAAGGAGAGGGTGGCTATGGAGTAAAGAAAGACATTGACATTTTATATACGGTACTGACCAAGCTGGAAATGGGGAAACTACAAACTGAAATCCGAAACATTGATCCGGATGCTTTTGTAGTCCAGCAACAAATTGCAGACATAAAGGGTGGAGTGGTATTAAAGCGCCAGTCCCTGCATTAGTCAAATTTTAAAACCGATAAGGTTAACGCTAAAAGAATTAACAGCTCAAATCAATTGCTCATTTAAATGGGGAAATGGTCTGGGTATATTTACGAAATATTGATTTTCTAATGAAAACATATCATCATTTTTCTGAGTTTAAAAAACTAGACAATGCCGTTGCTACCATAGGAACTTTTGACGGGGTTCATTTCGGCCATCAGAAGATCATCAAAAGGCTTTGTGAATTAGCAAAATCAACCGGAGGAGAAAGTGTGATCCTCACTTTTTTCCCTCATCCAAGGATGATCATCGATCCAGAAAACCAAGACTTGAAGCTGATCAACACCGTTGCAGAGAAAATGGCAATTTTGGCAGAGCTGGGCGTCGATCATTTGATCATCACCCCCTTTACCCGGGATTTTTCCAACCTCAGCCCCGCTGAATATATAAAAAACATCCTTGTAGATACTATCGGTATTAAACAACTGATTGTTGGCTATGACCACCGCTTTGGGAAAGACCGCAAAGGAGGCATGCAGGAACTGGAAATGTATGCTAAGCAGTTCGATTACCAAATTGAGGAAATTGCCAAGCAGGACGTCGACGATGTGGCTGTCAGCTCTACCAAAATCCGGAAAGCATTGCTCAATGGGGAAGTTGCTCTAGCAGCCAACTATCTGGGCTATCATTTCTCTTTACATGGAAGGGTGATCAAAGGAGATAAAATCGGAAGAACAATTGGGTTTCCTACAGCAAATATCTTTTTGGAAGAAACCTATAAATTAATCCCTTCAGATGGCATTTATGCCGTGACGGTGGATATGGGAGCAGAATCTTATAAAGGGATGGCTTATATCGGACAAAGGCCAACTATCAATGGCATGACCAGAAATATTGAGGTCAACATCTTTGATTTCAATAAAGAAATCTATGGTCAGTATATCACCATGACTTTCCTTGAATTTCTACGGCATGATGTTAAATTTACCGGACTGGAAGCACTGAAAATTCAGCTACAAAAAGACAAAGAGGATACCCTCAGCTATTTCAGCAAAATAGGTTAAACCACATTTAAATGCCTTTTTTCTCTAAAAAAAGGCATTTTTTTGTTATATTTACCTCAATGAGGTTTCTATTATCTGCTATTCTTTTCTTTTTCAGTCAGGTAATTTCCTTGCAAAATGTACAGGGAAAGGTGCTCAATACGGTCAGTCCCTATGTCAGTAAATCCAATTTCAATACGAAGAAGCTTTATTTCAATCCTCCTTCGAAAGCCCGGACTTCCTTAAAAAAAGCCTTTTTAGAGGACCTGACCTTCATCAGCCACGCGACAAACAAACAGGGAAGTAATCCCTGGTTCTTCCTGCGCAGCCCCGAAAGGGCGCCATACGTTCCACTTATACTAATCCGGTATTATCAGGTATTCCAAAACTTTGGATATGCCTATATATTTGACTTTTTGTATCCTAAACATGTCTTCTGGTAGTTGTAAATAATCGAAATCCGATGAATACAATTTTATAACTTTAAAAAAAGACATTATCTATGATACATTTACCCGTATTAATCACTGATTTAGGTTTAATACTTGCCGCTGCCGGAATTACCACTTTACTATTTAAAAAAATAAAGCAACCATTAGTTTTAGGCTATATTCTTGCCGGACTACTGGTTGGACCACATATCAAATTTATCCCAACTGTAACAGACAATGCCAGCATCCATATCTGGGCAGAAATCGGAGTAATCTTCTTACTTTTCAGCCTGGGGCTGGAATTCAGTTTCAAGAAACTCGTTAAAGTAGGTGGCTCGGCCTCCATTACCGCAATTGTTGAAGTTGTCTTTATGCTCTTAATCGGCTTTGTCGCCGGTTTAGCCATGGGCTGGTCTACAATGGACAGCATTTTCCTCGGTGGTATTCTATCCGTTTCCTCCACAACAATTATCATCAGGGCCTTTGAAGAGCTTGGCGTAAAACATAAAAAGTTTGCAGGATTGGTTTTCGGCGTTCTTATCGTAGAAGACTTGGTAGCCATCTTATTATTGGTATTACTTTCCACCCTTGCCGTGAGCCAGCAGTTTGCGGGCGCCGACATGCTGATTTCGATTCTTAAGCTTTGTTTCTTCCTCGTTTTATGGTTCATTGGGGGGATATTCCTGGTACCAACTTTCTTGAAGGCGACAAAAAAACTCATGAATGATGAGACTATGCTGATCGTATCCATCGCTTTATGTTTGCTAATGGTATTACTGGCTGTAAAAGTTGGATTCTCTCCAGCTTTGGGCGCTTTTATCATGGGGTCCATCTTAGCGGAAACCACTCAGGCTGAACGGATCGAGCATTTGACCAAATCTGTCAAAGACCTCTTTGCAGCCATCTTCTTTGTTTCCGTCGGAATGATGATCAATCCGAGCATTTTAATCGATTATTCCGTTCCTATCCTGGTCATCACCATCGCGACCGTCTTAGGTAAATTCCTAAGCTCCGGAATGGGTGCATTATTATCTGGACAGCCCTTAAAAACATCCGTTCAGACAGGTTTAAGTCTGGCACAAATCGGAGAGTTTTCTTTTATCATTGCAACACTAGGTTTGACGTTAAAAGTAACCAGCGATTTCCTCTACCCGATTGCGGTAGCTGTATCTGCCATCACCACCTTTACCACGCCATACTTAATTAAGGCCTCAGAGCCCTTTTATCTCTTCCTGGAACGTACATTACCAAAACGGTGGGTTGAGGCCATCAACAGATATAGTTCCAGTACAGCGGGCATTACCACACTTAGCGATTGGAAAATTCTATTGAAATCCTATACTTTTAATACCATTATCCACTCGGTGATCATCATTGCGATTGTCTTTCTGGGTTCCAGGTACCTGCAGCCCTTTATGACGAAAAATATCATCAACGGGAATAATGGGATTATCATCAGCCTAATACTTACCTTGATTTTCATGACTCCTTTCTTATGGGCACTGGCCATCAGAAAAATAGAAAAGAAGGCCTATTCTCATCTGTGGTTAAATAAAAAATATACCCGCGGGCCACTGGTGGCGCTGGAAGTTTTAAGGATTTCCCTGGCACTTTTCTTTGTTGGCTTCCTCATTTATCAGTTCTACAGCACCTGGATCGCAGTTGTTATTGCCATTGTTCTGATGATTGTGGGGATGTTCATCTTCTCCAGAAAGCTACAGGGCTTCTATAACAAGATGGAGAGTCGTTTCCTGCTGAACCTCAATGCACGTGAAGCCCAGAATGCTCAGCCGGAAATACTGCCCTGGGATACCCACCTAGCCGAATTGGTCGTTGCTCCGGAATCGTCACTTGTTGGAAAAACACTTATTGAACTCTCCGTAAGAGAAAAGTATGGCGTAAATATCGCCCTGATCGAACGTGGGAAAATCATGATTCCTACCCCGGGACGTGATGAAAGGCTATATCCAAATGATAAAGTATTGGTGATTGGTACAGACAATCAGCTGGCTGCAATTAAGGAATTGTTTGAAGGTGCCAAGGAGGAAATTCCTGAAGAATCCAGCTTCCCTAAAAAAGACATGACGCTTCAGAAAATCGTCATCAATAGCAGTTCTCCGGTCTATTTACAAAGCATCCGCAGTTCCGGTATCCGGGAAAAAACCCAGGGGCTCGTGGTAGGTATTGAACGAAAAGGAGAACGCATTCTGAATCCGGACTCTAACCTCATTTTTGAGAACGAGGATGTGGTATGGATCGTGGGCAATAGTAAAAAAGTACCTGATCTATTGAAATAATTCCAGAAAAATATCTAATCTTACTAATGCAATAGAACCCTGCCGACAAGCTGCCGGCAGGGTTTTACCTGCAAACAAACATAAAAGAACCACCACCAGTCAGCGAAAAATGAAGATAGATTCGGAAAAGAGTGAATTTTTAGACGAAATGCTTGAGCATTGGCAGGAAGAAAAGTTGCTCACCGAAGCGGACGTTCAACGTTTACGCGGAAGCTATGAAACTAAGGATTTCGACTGGCGAAGGTTGGCTCAATACTCCTTTTGGATCGCAATGGCCTGTGGTGTAATCTCTCTTGGCGCTTTACTCATAGACGATACCATTTTAAAATACCTGGAACGTCTTTATGATACTTCTGACGGCGTGATCAGCATTCTTTCGATCTCTGCCGCAGCCTATCTCTTTTACCTGAGCTTCAAAAGAAAGCAAACAAAATCACATCAGGTCTTCAGTAATGAGGCGCTGATCTTCACCGCAGTGATGCTCACGGCCAATGCCATCGCTTATCTGGGCAAGGCTATCGGCACCAGCAGCGGTCATTTTTCTTTGCTACTGCTCCTGGCTGTTTTGATTTATGGCATTCTGGCTTATGTTTTCAGGTCAAGGCTGATTTGGGTTTTCGCTTTAATTTCCCTTGGTGCCTGGTTTGGAACAGAAACCGGCTATCTGTCGAGATGGAACTGGTATTTCGCAGGGATGAATTATCCTTTACGTTTTGTCTGTTTTGGAGCAGTCCTCACCGGATTGTCTTTCTTCATGAAAAAACATAAAAAGATTGACTACTTTTTTCCGGTAACCTATATCAGTGGAATGGCATACTTATTTGTATCACTCTGGCTACTTTCAGTATTTGGAAATTTCGGCACCTTAGAAGCCTGGTATGGGGTAAGACAAATCAGTTTGTTTTACTGGGCCATTATCTCTGCAGCAGCCTGCATCATCAGCATCTTTGCCGGCTTAAAATACCGGGATGATATTGCCCGGGAATTCGGAATCACCTTTCTTTTCATCAACCTTTACACCCGTTATTTCGAATATTTCTGGGACAACTGGCATAAAGCACTGTTCTTCTGCGTTCTTGCAGCCTCCTTCTGGATTATCGGACGAAGAGCAGAAAAGATCTGGAATGTAGAGTTTCTAAAGAAATAACCTGCCTATTTAATAAAATGGACGTAAACGATTTTACAGATGTGATAACCTGACAAAGCAAAAAACAAAAGTGCAATTCCTTTATTCACCAGATAACTGCTCAGCGCAAATTTTTCCTGTATGTACTGGGCAAAACGGGCAAAACCGTATAAAGCAACCGCTGCCCCGATACCTGAACCAATACTGAAAATCGTCAGGGAAAGGTAGCCAATATCTATCCACTCATGAGAAATCAGGTACGTACCTACAAATAACCAGTAAGGGATTTGCATCGGATTAATTACTCCCAAAAGCATTCCATATCTGATGCTGTCTTTTTTAGAATAGTCTGCTTTTGGCATTTCTTTCCTGGACTTCCAGGTGATGAAACCTAAAACACCAAACATCAGCACCATAATCACATCAATGATGTCTCCCAATTTGATTTCACTGGAAAGCCATTGCACAAAACGCATCACGCCAAAAGTGAAAAGTATTTCGATTGCCGAGAAGGCGCCTATAAAATATAGCGCCTGTCTGATTCCCCTGGTGATGGTAATCTGAACCACAGTAAGGTTAATATTTCCCGGAGGGATATATCCCACCATATTCAGTATTACCCCTAAAAAGAGTGTTAAAAAAAGCATTTGCGAAGATACAATTATTTCATGTGTGCAGTTAAATACTTAGCAGTATAAGAAGAATTTGAGGAAACCAGGTCTTCTGGTGTTCCTTCAAAAACAACATTACCGCCTTTGTCTCCACCCTCAGGGCCGATATCAATGATCCAGTCTGCTGATTTTATCATATCCATATTGTGCTCAATCACCAGGATCGTATTTCCCTGCTCAATCAGCGTATTCAGTGCAATTAGTAATTTTTTAATATCGTGAAAATGTAAACCTGTAGTAGGCTCATCAAAAATGAACATCGTTTTGTTGGCATTGTTCCCTTTGATCAGGAACGAAGCCAACTTGATCCGTTGTGCTTCTCCACCCGATAAAGTATTGGAAGACTGGCCAAGATGTACGTAGCCCAAACCAACATCTACCAATGGCTGAAGCTTAGCCATGATTTTAGGTTCCCCTTTAAAGAAATCAACCGCCTCATCAATGGTCAAATCCAGGATATCGGCCACATTCTTATCCTGATAGGTGACGTCAAGTACCTGCTGCTTAAACCTTCTGCCTCCGCATGCTTCACATGGAAGGTAGATATCCGCCATAAACTGCATTTCAATTTTCACTTCTCCCTCGCCCTGACAAACGTCGCATCGCCCGCCCTCTACGTTAAACGAAAATGCAGCTGGTTTTAATCCGGCAGCCTTTGCACCTGGCAAAGCTGAGAAGAGTGCCCTTACATCATCCCAGGCCTTCACATAAGTTACAGGATTAGACCTCGAAGACCTTCCAATCGGATTTTGATCCACCATCTCTACCTGGCTTACCAGATCGTAATTTCCATAGATTCCGTCATAAGCCCCGGTTTGTTCTCCGGCATAGTTACCTATTGCTTTTTGCAAAGCAGGATAAAGAATCTTTTTGATTAAACTGGTTTTTCCACTTCCTGAAACACCACTTACGACAGTGAATACGCCCAAAGGGAATTTCACATCAATATTTTTAAGGTTATTCTCCCTTGCCCCTTTTATGAGTACATGGTCTTTCCAGCTCCTTCTTTTAGTCGGTATCGCAATCTTCTCTGCTCCAGAAAGATAGCGTCCGGTAAGGCTTTTCTTGTCTTTTATAATTTGATCATAAGTACCACTGAATACCAGGTTTCCCCCATGTGTTCCAGCCTCCGGACCAATATCTATAATATGATCAGCAGCCTTCATCATCTCTTCTTCGTGCTCCACAACAAGTACCGTATTTCCTACATTACGAAGCGAAAGCAATACCTCTATCAGCTTATTGGTATCTCTCGGGTGTAAACCTATACTCGGCTCATCCAGCACATATACCGAACCGACAAGACTGCTCCCTAATGAAGTTGCCAAATTAATTCTTTGCGATTCTCCACCAGATAAAGTATTGGAAAGCCTGTTTAACGTCAGATATCCTAACCCTACATTGTTAAGATACAATACCCGGTTGACAATCTCAGCCAACAATCTTTTTGCGATCTTCTCATCATTTGGCGAAAGCTTCAGGTGCTCAAAGAAATCCAGGATCGTCGCCAATGGCATCAATACCACATCTATGATAGATTTATCATTGATCTTCACATAGGCCGCATCTTTACGAAGCCTGGAACCTTTGCAATCCGGACAAATGGTTTTTCCGCGGTATCTGGATAACATCACCCGATATTGTATCTTGAAGGTCTGCTCTTCCAGTTCTTTAAAAAAAGCATCTAAGCCTTCAAAATATTTATTCCCCGTCCAGACCAGTCTTTGTTCTTTCTCTGTCAGCTCGTTAAAAGGGCGGTGAATAGGGAAATTAAACTTATCTGCATTTTTAATCAGCTTGTTTAGCCATTCCCGCATCTTTTCGCCACGCCAAGGCGCAATGGCATTGTCATATAAACTTTTACTCTTGTCCGGAACGACCAGATCTTCATCTATTCCAATTACATTTCCATACCCCTCACATCTTTTGCATGCTCCGTAGGGATTATTAAAGCTGAAGAAATTTGGAGTAGGTTCGTCAAAACGAATCTCATCCAATTCAAAACGATCACAAAAATGAGTGGACTTTCCTTCCTGCTCTATATATAGGTCACCCTTACCCTCAAAAAATGCCGTTTGTACAGAATCTGCGATACGGCTCAATGTTTCCTCCTCCTTGTTCAGCACAATCCTGTCGATTAAAATCCTTACGGTATCCGCATCAGCCAGCTCAAAATCAACAAAGGACTCATCTTCCAGAATATTTTCAATCTTTAGAATCTCTTCTTTATAAAAAATCCGAAGAAATCCTTTCTGAAGTAAAACTGCCAGTTCTTCCTTTATAGACCTGTTGTTGTGAGGAAATAAACGACAGAAGATCGTTACGACACTCTCCGGTTCAAGGCCCGAAATGAAATCCACCACCGTGCTTACGGTATCCTTCTTAACAATATTTCCTGATACAGGAGAGTAGGTTTTCCCTATTCTGGAGAATAAAAGTTTCAGATAATCGTAAATCTCTGTAGAGGTGCCTACAGTAGATCGTGGATTAGAAGTAATCACCTTTTGTTCTATGGCGATGGCGGGTGCAATTCCTTTGATATAATCTACATCCGGCTTATTCATTCTTCCCATAAACTGCCTTGCATAGGACGACAAACTTTCTACGTAGCGTCGTTGACCTTCGGCGTATAAAGTATCAAAAGCTAAAGAAGATTTGCCGGATCCTGACATTCCGGTAATGACTACCAGTTTATTTTTGGGAATTGCAACGTCTATATTCTTCAGATTATGGACTCTGGCACCTTTTATGATTATATGTTTATGTGGATCTTTATTGATTTCGTTATTCATTGACTTCTGGATAGAATAGTGCTAATATAACCCAAAAAATGCAATATTACCGTTTTTGGGAGGATGCAAAAATAAGGCTCTCAGCGCAGTTTTAATTTTTTTTAACACTTTTTATATTGTATTGTAATAAAAAAATGCTTCTTTTGGAGATTCAACAGACAAACTAAACCACTAACTAACAGGAGAAAGATATCGAAAAAAACATCTACTAAGTATTTTATAGCAATTAGCAGGGAACTTTTTAGTACGGATACTCCTATGAAATTAGAATTATATAGTGACCAAGACTTGGTGAAGTTATATCTTACCGGTGATGAATCGGTTTTGGAAGAACTTCTGAGAAGACATAAGTCGAAAATATACACATCTATCTATTTATTAGTAAAGGATCAATACCTCGCAGAGGATATTTTCCAGGATGCATTTATAAAAGTCATCAATACGCTCAGGTCTGGGCGTTACAATGAAGAAGGTAAATTTTTACCTTGGGTGATGCGGATCGCACACAATCTGGTGATTGATTATTTCAGGCGTGAGAAACGCGCTCCGGTCATTACCAGTGCAGATGGAACAGACATCTTTAACCTCCTTCAGATCCATGAAGAAAGCGCGGAAGAAAAAATGCTGAGAGAACAAACACATTTTGACCTTCGTGCGATGATTCATTTGTTACCGGATGATCAGAAGGAAGTTTTAATCATGCGTCATTATGCTGACCTCAGTTTTAAAGAAATCGCAGACCTAACCGATGTAAGTATAAACACGGCATTAGGAAGGATGCGTTACGCTTTAAGCAATCTTCGGAAGATGATGAAAGTGAAAGAAATTTCCTGATTTTTAGTTGGATAAAATGTCCACAAAAAATTGTAGTTTAGGTTAAAATAAATTTATAACAATAACGTTTACATTAGTAAACATATATTTCTTTATTGCTTATGATGGAAACCTCTACTTCACTTAACCGACTAAATTGCACACAGCCAAAGCAGGAAAAACCTGCAGTTGATGCAGTTATAGAACTCGATATGATGTTCTATGACCACATCAGGCCGCAACTGGACCGCTTAACAAGAAATCCTTCCGATGAAACCATCGAGAAAATTTTAGCCTACTCCAGAGCGAAGTAATTTAAAAACGAATTGAAGCTGCCTCTAAAGGGCAGCTTTTTTATGTCCTTATTTTTCGGTTAACTGGTTATCATTCGGACTTTAGCCCTTCTTTTCTTTTTTTCCTGCCGTTTTTTTTAACCTTGTGTTAGTTCTTCTCTTTATATTTGCCCATGCTCAAAAAAGACAGATACAAACTTTTTGTTGCCCACTTCTCTGCAAAACAGCCTGATGCTGAGACAGAATTACATTACAATAACCCCTATCAATTGTTAGTTGCTGTGATCTTATCGGCACAGTGTACAGACAAGCGCATTAACCAGGTCACCCCTGCACTGTTTCAGCGATTTCCAAATGCAAAAGCACTGGCTGATGTTACACCTGATATCGTTTTTGATTACATCAGAAGTGTAAGTTATCCCAATAATAAAGCGAAACACCTGGTTGGAATGGCAAAAATGCTGTTGAATGATTTTAACAATGAAGTGCCTTCCGATATTGATCAGTTACAAAAGATGCCAGGTGTTGGACGAAAAACAGCAAATGTAATCGCTTCAGTGATTTATAATGCTCCGGCAATGGCGGTAGATACCCATGTATTCCGGGTCTCCAGAAGAATTGGTCTATCTTCCGGAAAGACACCTTTAGCAGTCGAGAAGGAATTGGTAAAGAATCTTCCGGAACAAACGATTCATGTGGCACACCATTGGCTGATCCTTCATGGCCGTTATGTTTGCCTGGCCAGATCACCAAAATGCAACATTTGTGAAATAACCAATATTTGTAAATATTTTCAACAAAATAATAAAATAACTAAAATAATTAGCGAAAAACAGGGCTAGTCAAAAAAAATACTTTTATTTCTTGCATTAGAATAAACATTAGCTATATTTGCTAATATAATTAGCATGTAAGTAAAAGTTATTGATTCTTCCAACGGTAATATTTTATCTTACTCCCAGAATTTAATAATATGAGCGTAAACGCAGACAAATTAAAAGCATTACAACTTACTTTAGATAAGTTAGAGAAATCGTATGGTAAAGGTACCGTAATGAAACTAGGTGATAATGCTGTAGAGCCTATTGAATCGATTTCTACAGGATCAATTAGTTTAGATATTGCCTTAGGCATCGGTGGTGTTCCGAAAGGAAGGGTAATCGAAATATATGGCCCGGAATCCTCAGGTAAAACGACTTTAGCTACTCATATTATTGCAGAAGCACAAAAACAGGGCGGAATTGCAGCATTCATAGATGCGGAACATGCTTTCGATAAAAATTATGCAAAAAAACTGGGTGTTGATGTAGATAACTTGTTAATCTCTCAACCAGACAATGGAGAACAAGCATTGGAAATTGCGGATAACCTGATCAGATCAGGAGCGATAGACGTGATTGTTATTGACTCCGTTGCGGCACTTGTTCCTAAAGCAGAGATTGAAGGTGAGATGGGTGATTCCAAAATGGGATTACAAGCCCGCTTAATGTCACAAGCCCTTCGTAAATTAACAGGAACCATTGCTAAAACAGGCTGCTGCTGTATCTTCATCAACCAGTTACGTGAAAAGATTGGTGTGATGTTTGGAAACCCTGAAACAACAACTGGTGGTAATGCATTGAAATTCTATGCTTCTGTACGTTTAGATATCCGCAGAACCTCTCAGATTAAAGATTCCGATGAAGTTTCAGGAAACAGAGTGAAAGTCAAAATTGTAAAAAATAAAGTTGCCCCTCCATTCCGAATTGCAGAATTCGACATCATGTTTGGTGAAGGTATTTCTAAAACCGGAGAAATCATCGATTTAGGTGTAGATTTCAACATCATCAAAAAAGCAGGTTCATGGTTCTCTTATGGAGAGACTAAACTTGGTCAGGGAAGAGACGCCGTTAAACAATTGTTATTGGATAACCCAGAACTTTCCGAAGAAATTGAAGCTAAAATCAGAGCCGAAGTAACTGGCGAAAAATTAGAAGAAAGAGCTTAATTCCTATATACAAAAAGGCCTGTTTAGTAATTACTAAACAGGCCTTTTTGTATATGCTTAAATTTTGTGCGATTACATCTTCATATATTTCGCATCTACATAGATGGCCACAATTACTGCAACTATAATCGCAGCAAGCAACACTGCTAACCCAAGATAGTTCCGCTTCTTATCCTGTTTGATCAACCAAACGATAAAAACGATAAAAGGAATCAGCATTAAACCGAAAAAAATAAAACTCGTTGCACTCATAATTCGCTGTTATTATATTAAAAATTCATCCTGGATATCGGAGCAACATCCTGTTCCACAAAATCTCCTTTTAAATACTTTTGGTATCCCGCAATGGCAATCATTGCAGCATTATCCGTACAGTATTCAAAAGCGGGGATATATACATTCCAGCCAGATTCCTCTGCTCTCTTCTGCAATGCAGCTCTAAGACCACTATTGGCCGAAACTCCACCGGCAATCGCAATCTCTTTAATTCCATACTCTTTTGCTGCCTTTCTCAACTTATTGAGCAAGATATGCACAATGCTATACTGAACAGAAGCACAAATATCATTCAAATGTTCCGATATAAAGTCAGGATTTTCCTTTTCTTGCTTTCTGATGAAATATAATATCGAAGTCTTCAAACCACTAAAACTATAATTCAAATCTTTGATCTGAGGTTCCGGAAATTTAAATGCCAATGGATTTCCCAGTTTCGCATGTTTATCGATCAACGGACCACCAGGATAAGGAAGATTGAGAATTTTAGCAGTTTTATCGAAGGCCTCCCCCGCTGCATCATCCAGCGTTTCTCCAACGATCTCCATGTCAAAGTAATCCCTAACCAGGACAATCTGCGTATGGCCTCCGGAAACTGTCAGGCATAAAAAGGGGAATGCAGGCTTGGGCTCGTCGATAAAATGAGCCAAAATGTGCGCATGCATATGATTTACAGACACCAATGGCAGATCCAATGCCAGGGCAAAAGACTTAGCAAAAGAGACCCCAACCAACAAAGACCCCAATAAGCCCGGGCCTTGGGTAAAAGCAACCGCATTTAGCTCCTTTTTGTCTACATTAGCATCTATTAAGGCCTGTTGTATCACAGGCACTATATTTTGTTGGTGTACTCTCGAAGCTAGTTCAGGAATTACACCACCATAATTTTCATGAATTGTTTGGTTTGCAATAACATTGGCAGTAATTTTGCCGTTGTTACAGATAGCAACCGAAGTTTCATCACAAGAAGATTCAATAGCGAGTATTACTGGCACAATGATTATAATTAAGCTACAAAACTATTAAAAAACTATTAAAAATACTTCTTTGGTTTGTTGCATCAGTGTTATTACTAGTTGCGATCCTGTTATTCGCGCTTCAATTCAAGCCCGTGCAGACTTTTGTAGCAAAAAAAGCGGCTGCCTATTTATCTAAAGAACTCAATACCACCATTTCCTTAACCGGAATATATATCAAACCGTTCAAATCCCTTGTTCTTGAAAATCTGCTCGTCCTAGACCAACAGAAGGATACGCTTTTGAGTACACCAAAACTTCTGGTAGACATCAATCAACTCTCGCTGGAGAAGAGAATTATCGATGTAAATACCGTTCAGCTAAATGACGGAACATTTTTCCTGAAGTCTTATAAAGATGAATCAACCAATCTTGATTTCATTATCGACTACTTCGATTCAGGCACACCAACGGTAAAGAAGAAGAAAAAACCTTATGAAATTACTTTTGACCGCGTCATTCTGAACAATATCAATTTCAAATATAAAAACCTTAAAATTGACACGGTCATGAAAGGGGTAAATTTCGAGGATGTCCACCTGAGCAATCTTAATGGAATCTTTGAGAAACTCAATACGACTGATCACATCATTCAGGCGGATATTAAGAACCTGACTTTTAAAGAGAAAAGTGGTTTTTATCTTAAAAACTTAACCGCCTTTACCACCGTCGACACCAATAAGATTGAGCTTCAAAGATTGTTATTGGAAACAAACCACAGCAAGCTTCAGGATTATTTCAAAATGAGCTTTAATAAGTTCAGGGATTTTAATGATTATGTGAATAAAGTAAGGATGAAGGCCAACTTTAAAGATAGCCATATTGCTTCCCGCGATGTATCATTCTTTACTTCCGAACTGGACCAGATGAATTTAAACCTGGATGTTGATGGACAGATTACCGGTCTGGTGAATAACCTTCGGGCTAAAAAACTAGCCATAAAAGCGGGAAAAGCAACTCATATCAAAGGAGATTTCATCCTCAAAGGACTCCCTGTTCTAAAAGAGACCTTCATGGACCTCAAGATTGAGATGGCGGGAACCAATAAAAAAGACCTCGACCAATTATTAACAGGTATTACCGGAAAAAAAGCAAAGACCATACCCGAGGTTGTTTCCAAATTTGGGAATGTAAATTTTAACGGTTCCTTTACTGGTTTTCAAAATGACTTTATTGCTTATGGGGAATTCAAAACCCAGCTAGGACGCGTGGTGTCCGATGTAAATATGAAAATCGACAAGAAAGGCGTGCCTTCTTATTCCGGAAATGTAAAGACATACGACTTCAACCTGGGGAGTCTGATCGATGAAAAAACGCTTGGAAGGATTACTGCCTCTTTAAATGTGAAAGGCCGTGGTACAGAAATCAAAAGCCTTTACGAAAAGCTAAATGGGGATATTGATTACATCGATTTCAACAATTACAGATACACAAATGTTAACATTGATGGAACTTTTGAAAAAAAGTATTTTGATGGAAGCTTAAAAATAAACGATAAAAATCTGAAGCTTAACTTTGACGGAGGAGTAAATCTAAATGGCAAACTTCCTGAATTCAACTTCAAAGCCGACATTAAAAAAGCAAGGCTGAGGGCACTTAAATTATACAAAGATTCCCTTCAGGTAGATGCCGTGTTCAGTACAAACTTTTCCGGAACCAATCTGGACAATATTCAGGGAAACCTACTGGTGCAACACGTACAACTTAACAATGTAAAAGGGATTTATCATATTGATTCCATACAACTAAGTGCCAATGGGATAGGAAGAGACAGAAGTTTAACCATCAACTCCGACATTTTAGATGCCAGTATAAAAGGTCAGTACGACCTGAATACATTGCCGTCCTATTTCAAGGCGCTCGCTAAAACCTATATTCCTTCGCTAAAGGCGGAAATCATGAATTATAAGGAGCAGATTTTCCAGTTTAATTTAAAAATTAAAAAGTTTGAGCCAGTGGCCCAGCTCCTTGTGCCAGGTCTGGAAATCGAAGATCAGGCCATTTTCATTGGAAATTTTGACTCCCAAAAGAAGACCGCTACTGTAAACGGCTTCGTCAAAAAGCTCAAGTATGATGGAATTGTGGTCAACAATATTATTGTCGATGAGAATACTTCCGTCAACCAGCTTCAGGCCATCATTACCTCAGACCGTGTGGACATCAATGACAGTTTATATATCAAAAATGTCAATATTTCAAATATTCTCCGAAATGACAGTCTGACCTTAAACGTTAAACTTGCGAACGCTGACGATGCCAATTCACTCGATTTGAATGGTCTTGTTGAATTTGCGACAGACACTGTAGGACGGATTACTATCCTTCCTTCTATTTTAAAAATCAATAATGAAGACTGGAAAATTCAGGAAAAAGTAAGAATTAGCTTTCATGATGGCAAAACACAGATCAATAACTTCGACCTGAGCAATGGCCATCAGCTCCTCAAGATCGATGGGATTCTTTCCAAAGATCCGGACGACCTGATTCTTGTTGGCTTTGAAAAATTTGATCTGGAAACCTTAAATCCTTTTGTTAAAGGCCTTGGTGTTAAACTATCCGGACACCTGAATGGAGAAACCAAACTCTATCAGGTATTAAAATCGCCCAGAATTTCTGATAACATTACGATAGATTCCCTCAGCTTCAACAATACTTACATTGGAAGTTTGACGGATACCTCTTCCTACCATAAGGCCAACAATGTGGCCAACATCTACACCACCATTATTGCGCATGACAAAGAAACATTGAGAGCGAGAGGAAGCCTTGATCTGGAGAAAAAAGAATTAGACGTTCATGTGAAGCTGGATGAAACGGAACTAGCTGTTCTGGAGCCCTTCGTAAAAAAACTCGTTTCCAAACTAAAAGGGAATATCTCGGCCGACCTGACGGTTAAAGGTCCTTTCGAAAAACCAGCGATCAATGGAGAAGTGGCATTTGATAAGGGAAAAATGACGATCAATTACCTTCAAACAGCCTATACACTCAATGATCAGGTGGTAATTGACAATAGTGTGATTAGAATTCATGACCTTAAACTAATTGACGTAGACAATAACCAGGCAGTGGCAAACGGAACTGTCGACCTGAATGACATTGACAATCCAACAATTGATGTCATTGTGAAGGCCAAAAACTTCATGGCACTCAACACGACCGAAAAGGACAATCCGGTTTACTACGGACAGGCCTACGGAACCGGAACATTTATATTCAAGGGACCTACCAACCGGATGTTCATTGATATTGATGCAAAAACGGAGAAAGGAACCGTATTTAACCTTCCGCTAAATAGTTCTGAAACGGTTTCGAGTAAGGATTTCATCACATTTGTAAGTAAGGACACGACTAAAACAGTGAAAAAGCAAACCAGTTTTGACGGGCTTACCATGAATCTGAAACTGGATGTGGACGCGAACAGTGTGGCCAATATTTTCACCAGTCTGGGAAACCTCAGCGGAAGAGGAAATGCGACTGACCTGACTTTAAAGATCAATAGTCTGGGTGATTTCGATATGTCTGGAGATTATATCATTGAAAATGGTAGTTTCGATTTCACCGCACAGGAGGTGATCAACAAGAAATTCAATATCAGGCAAGGTGGCACCATCCGCTGGACAGGCAACCCTACTGCTGCCCAAATACAATTAAAGGCGATATACGCGCTTAGAACAAGCTTGAGAGACCTTTATACTGCAGCCAACAGAGATCCAGGCAGCAGTAAAGATGAGCGGGTATTAACCGAAGTGGAAATGGGACTCTCAGGGCTATTGTTAAAACCTGATATTAAACTGGATATCTTCTTCCCATCGAATCCTGCAATCAAGGAAGAAATGCAAGCTTACTTCAACGATTCCAATAACCTTAATTTACAGGCATTGAGCTTAATCATCAGAAGAAGCTTTGCTCCCGGCACAGGAAATGAGGATTTAGGAAAACAGTTAACCAACGGGGTAACCAGTACTGCAACAGAACTGTTATTCAATCAGCTGAATAATGTGCTTTCTTCTTTAAACCTGGACTTTGTAGACTTCAATGTTCGCTCGTTAACGGAAGCTAATGCCTCGTTCAGACTTTTTAATGACCGCATCATTCTGAATGCCGGTATTGTAAACAGAGGCAGCACAAATGATTTATCTCTTTCAGGTTTCACAAGAAATAATGTAGGAGGTGAGGTAGAAATTCTCGGTTTGATCAAAAAGGATGGGACATTGGTTGGCAAGGTATCCAATAAACCGCCCACACAACAAACGATCTTTACAACGTCCGGCATCAATCAGAACAACAATGTGACCTCATTAGGTCTGGTTTATACCCAACAGTTTGACAGCTTCAGGGAATTCCTTCAGAAAATAACAGGAAAGTACAAAAGAGATCAAAAGAAAAAAGCCCAGCATGGAGAAATCCCCAAAACCAGGCAGTTAATTAACAAAGAGGCCATTCTTAACGAACAGCAAAAGAATAACCCTAAGAAATAGGTTTTCTTCTTATCCCTTCATGATCTGATGTCCCATTTTATCACGTTTGGTTCTCAGGTATTGCTCATTGTGAACGTTGCTTTCAATTTCGATAGAGATATTCTCTAAAATTTCCAATCCATACCCAATCAGACCGGCACGTTTTGTCGGGTTGTTAGACATCAACCTCATTTTAGAAATTCCCTGAGCCCTTAAGATCTGAGCACCTACTCCATAATCTCTTTCATCCCCTTTAAAGCCCAGTTTAATATTTGCTTCAACGGTATCTAAACCAGCATCCTGAAGATTATAAGAACGTAATTTATTAACCAGTCCAATACCTCTGCCTTCCTGGTTCATATATACAATAAGTCCTTTACCTTCTTTATCGATCATTTCCATTGCTTTATGCAACTGCGGTCCGCAATCGCAACGGCAGGAGCCGAAAATATCACCAGTCACACAAGAACTGTGTACCCTTACCATCACCGGTTCATCCGGAAGCCATTCTCCTTTGCTGATCGCCAGGTGAGTTGCACCAGTATCCAGCTGCGTATAAGCTGTCATTTTAAAATCTCCCCAATCTGTAGGAAGATTAACGGTTACTTCTTCTTTTATCAAACTTTCTTTGCTCAACCTATAAGCAATCAGGTCTTTTATAGAAATGATTTTCAATTGGTGCTGAGCTGCAATTTTAATCAAATCAGGTAATCTGGCCATCTCTCCATCATCTTTCATGATTTCGACTAAAACCCCTGCAGGTTCCATTCCAGCCAATCTCGCCAAGTCTACAGAAGCTTCCGTATGTCCGGATCTTCTTAAAACCCCTCCATCTTTGGATCTTAACGGAAAAATATGTCCGGGTCTGCCCAATTCGGCAGGGTCAATGTTAGGATTAATCAGGGCCTGAATAGTTTTAGACCTATCAGAAGCAGAGATTCCGGTAGTACATCCATAACCAATTAAATCAACAGAAACGGTAAAGTTTGTTTCATAAGCTGCAGTATTCTTTCCTACCATCAGCTCTAATCCAAGTTCATCACATCGCTGTTCCGTTAAAGCAGCGCAGATCAGCCCTCTGCCATAGGTAGCCATAAAGTTAATCACTTCAGGTGTTGCATTTGCAGCAGCTGTCAGGAAGTCACCTTCATTTTCTCTATCTTCATCATCAACAACAATAACTACTTTACCAGCTTGTATTTCAGCAATAGCTTCTTCTATTGCATTTAGTTTGATTTCCATTTTTTGAAATATATCGATAAACAAACACTAGGATCAGCTGCTTGTTCAGCTATTAAGATTAAGTACAAAGTTACAACCTTCCCATTCAAATCCATGTGTTCAAATATCATAAATAAGTAAGGAATAATTGTCTATATCAGCCCTGCTTCTTAACTGATCAAAGCTTTGCCGGCAGGTTCTTTTTTTTCTTTTTAAATAGGTTTACCACCAATTGCTTAAGGTTGTTTACATCAAATAAGGCAGAGTCAACTGTGGCTTTATAAGTAAGGAATGCCCCTACGGGAGATAAGATAATGATCGCCAGCCAGGGTCCGAAAAACGGAGCAAGCGTACCGGTTATGGCCGATTTCTCCGCAACAGTCGCAATAATATGATAGATCAGAAAGAAAACGATGGCCATCACGACAGGTAAGCCTAAGCCTCCTTTTCGAATGATCGCTCCTAATGGCGCTCCAATGAAAAACAAAAGAAGACAAGATGCAGCGAGTGTAAATTTTTTCTGGTATTCGATCTGAACCTTTATGATGTTTCTTATCCTGTCGCCATAATCAGTCATTCTTCCCGAAGTCGTTTGTTTGATAGAATTTGCCTGGTCTAAGGCACTTTGGATGATGCTCAGCTTTTGTTTTTCAGGCAATAGGTTCAATAAAGGCTTATTGATTACTTTTTCAGCGGCTTTAACCTTGGTATAACCTTTCACGTAGTTATTCTGCTTAAAGTAACTTGAAACCGTCATGGCAGCAAATTTATTCACACTATCCAGCTCTTTACTTAAAGAGTCTTCTTTTTTGACAAGCCCTTTAAGATTGAGCATTTGGGTATTGTTTCTAAAACCCTGCTCATCTGTCCTGTTCATCTTAAAACTGGAAATATCGAATTTTTGATCTGTTTCTTTAAACCTCATCCGGGTGAACTGCTGTCTGGGGTTATAAGATGAATTCTGCCCACTGGATTCTTCATACCGGACTCCATTCTTCAGCTTCAAAAGAAGGTTTTTCTCATCACTGGCCATTTTTCCTTCTTTGGCAATAATGATCTTCGCAATTCCATTGTTACTGGTATGGTCATAGATCATGACCCCTTCAAGTGAAACGCCGTCTGAACCTTTCTTATCTACCCTGATAGAGTATCCCGGAATGCTATTATTGAATACCCCTTCTTTAATCAGAAAGGACAATTTTTTATTTCTGATATCCCAGAGCAGAGAGCCGAACTTTAAATTGGCCTTTGGCAGCATCACATCCGAGAATAAAAAAGAGCCAATTGCAATGAAGACGATCAGCACCAGTAATGGCATCATTGCTTTTTGCAGCGATACCCCTGCAGATTTTATGGCTACCAGCTCATAGTTTTCCCCTAAAGTCCCAAAAGTCATAATGGAGGACAGTAAAATAGAAAGTGGCAGGGCCATAGAAACATTTGCAGCCGAAGCATAATACATCAGTTCCAGGATCACATACCATTCAAAGCCCTTTCCTATTAAATCATCCACGTATTTAAACAGGAAAAACATCAACAAGATGAACATCACAATAAAAAATGTGACGAAGAAGGGCCTAATAAATGCTTTGAGCAGAAGTAAATGAAGCTTTTTCAATATACAAAGGTAATCAAAGCAAGCGAAAAACTATGCGCCAAGTACACTATGCAAATAGGTAATCTGATTATCCCAAATCAAAGTACGTTCTGCAAGTGTATCTTCAGTAGCAAAATCGGTGATGGATAAAGCTACATCATTTGTTAATTCGTCCTGAACGATTTCCATTTCAAAATAACAATGAGGTTCATCATCAATCCATTTAAACTTTACCAGTTTATTCTCTTTAATACTTAAAAGCTTCGCTTTTTGTATTTCGTCGTCCCATGTAAATGTATACAGCTGATCACGGAAAATCACATCATCAGCAAACCATTGAGATAAGCCATTAGGCTCACTAATGAAGCTAAACAAAATACGTGGAGACGATCTCAATTCATATTCTAACGTAAACTTTTTCTTTTCTGACATCGATGGATCCTTATATTTTGAACTATTAGACTATTTTTTTTAATATTTATTTCTAAAGAAAAGTAATTTATTCTATATTTGCAACTCTTTAGAAAAAAGACGCCCGGCGGGGTAGCTCAGATGGTTAGAGCGCAGGATTCATAACCCTGAGGTCGGCAGTTCGATCCTGCTCCCCGCTACTTGGTAAAAGCTCATCTTCGGATGGGCTTTTTTACGTTTAAAGAATTATTAATCAACATCTTACGACATTGCACAGCAAGTATCTGCTTCATCCAAATATCACACCCCCTCTTTTAAATTTCTGGAAGGATTCATCTCAAACCTTAGACATTTGACGTACTTAACGGCACAGATTTTCTGCATCCATATTCCTTATCAAATGATGATGCTCCGAATAACTCTCCTCTTTTTAATCCTCTTTCGAGCATTTTAACCTAAAAAATCACAGTTTCAATATACAATTTTTAAATTAATCCCTTAAGTTTATTAAAAGAAGTTGCCTGATAATGGACAAGGGTTCGAACCCCTCCTGCTCCACAAAAAAAAGGGAGAATTTTCAATTCCCCCTTTTTTCATATAAAAAACACAAACAAACCAACTCATGGCTCCTGAACAGCTTTTATAACATAGTCAGTGGTGTAGACACTGCCTTCCGCCTGAAATTGTATCCAGCCTCTGTAAATACCTGGTTTGGTAAAAGAAGCATGTAATTTATATCTTCCATTCTTCACCTCAGGATGGACATGGATATATTCTTTATCATCAACGCTGATGAATACCACATGCGCCTTTGCACCTAAATAATTATCTAATGTGGAGGGATCAATCTCTTTTCCATCCTTTTTCAAAATGCCATCTATCATCATGTGACCGTTTGTAAACTTACCCTGATCAGAAACAAGGGAAATAGAATAAGCCTCTGAACTGCCAGTTAGTTTCTCTTCACTGTAGTCCGGAGGAGATGGAGCTTTACCTGGGACATTTACTTCCAATTTATTTACCACCTGTCCAGTTCCGTAAGGTTTGTAATCAGCAAAGAGGTAAAATTTACCACTGGAAGGGAACTTTGTTTTAACCGCATAACCTATTTCGGTTTCAACCGGATGAATATGATTAAAATACGAAAGATCTTCGTTCACGACAATCAAATGAATTTTCTTTTCATGCGATAGCTCTAATTTCGACGGCTTTTGAAGCACTAAGGTTAACCTCATTTCCTGTTCCGGAACAATATTCGCTGGCACTATTGTCAGTTCCATATTGTATTCGCTATTTTCCATATCATTATAATTTATAAAATGATTACAATTCGAAAAGAAGAAACTCCTGCGTAGAGGAGCTTCTTCCATAATTTTCTATCGTTAATTTATACTGTCTGCAGTAAAACCAGCTTCATTAACTGCAAAAATGATTGCGCGTTCATCTGCCTCACCGGAGATCACTGTCAGCGTTTTTTCCGGGGTGTTGATGTCTACTTCCCAATTGTCTTCTCCTGCGATTTCATTGAGGCTTGGAGAAACTTTTGCCAGGCATCCGGCACACTTGATGTTCGTTTTAAATTTTAATGTTTTCATTGATGCTAATATTTGTGTTAATGAATCTTGTTGAACTAATTTTTTAATCTTGTATCCCAGTCGCGTCACAGAAGTGATTATTTTGTCGACAGATGTGACCAGCGGTTCATAGGAGATGACCATAATACCAGGTAGTACAACAATCAGGTATGCTCCCGGAGTATTTAATACTGAAAGTGTTACCGTTGAAATGCAATAACCATCTTTCAGGTTGCTGATGTCCAAACCAAGTAGTTTCATTTCAGGAACAATTTATTGATCGACTTTATACCCCATCTTTTCAATCTCCTGAATAATGGCTTCTGGTTTGACTTTCTCCGGATCATAACTGACAGTTGCTTGTCCGAATTCTATATTTTCAATAGCTGCACCATCCTGTTTAACTATTATATTTTTTACTACCCCAACACAATGGGCACTTCCCATTCCGCTGATCTTTAAATTAAGTGTTTCCATAATCATTAGTTTTATAGTTCAAAGTTATTCATACCGACTGCTCCCGGAATTATACAATTGCCGCATTCTTTTATAAAATTTCAGTCGAACTCAATGGTGATATCCTCACTTAAAGGATAGCTTTGACACAGCAAAATCATACCTTGTGCGACTTCGCTTTCCGTTAGCGCATAATTTTTAAGCATGCTTACTTTGCCTGACGTTAGCAATGCAACGCAGGAACCACAGGTCCCTGATTTACAGGAATACCCAAAAGAAATGCCCTCTTTCAGTGCTGCGCTCAACAGAGATGTTGCCGGAGGAATTTCGATCAGGTGAGTCTGCTCATAAAAATGAACGAGGACTTCATGTGTGACCTTAGGCAGACTTAGCTGTTCCAAAATCTCATCGCCAGCGGTAAATCGTTCCATGAAAATATCTGTTTCAAAAACCTGTAAAGACTTCAGCACGTCATAATATATTTTCATCAGCCCGGACGGCCCACAAATAAAGTAGCAGGCTCCTGATGGTTTTTCCGCAATTGTCTGTTTCAATAGCTTTTTGACAAGCAGTTTGCTCAACCTATCCTCAATTAAAGTACCTGAGAACACCGGTTTTCGTCCCTCTTGCTGTGATAATGCATGAAACACGGTCAGTCTATCCTTATATTCCTCGACCAATGCTTCGATCTTCTCTGCGAAAATAGTGTCAGACCAATTGCGGTTGGCATAGATTAAGGTAAGCTGAACATCAGCTGATTTACCTAATAAGGATTTGGCAATAGAAAGTAACGGTGTTATTCCACTTCCCCCCGACAATAAAACAACATGTCCGCTTTGATAACTGTTTTCAGAGGGGATAAAAGAACCATATGGTCCTTCTATTTCCAATTCAGAAATTTGTTCAGCGTAATCTACCAGGTAATTACTCATCAACCCATCTGTTACCCGTTTTACAGTGATGGCAGGATAAAGATCCAAATCAGGTGAAGAAGACAAAGAATAAGAACGGGTTATTTTTTCTCCATTGATCATCATGCTGACATTGATAAATTGCCCGGGTAATTACTTGAATCCTGATCCACCGATGTCAAATACAATGGTAACCGCATCCTTTGTCTCCCTGATTACTTTAAGGGTCGGACAGATCATTTTATACTTCTGCATTCTTCAATGTTCTGATAGAAAAAATAGCGATTAAGGTCGCAATGCCACTTACCACAGCTGCAGATTGGAATGCGGTTTGGAAACTTTCATTCAGTGCTGCCAACTCCGTTGCACCATCAATTTGTAACCTATCGTTTTTTGCGGCTACGATAGCAACTATGATTGCCAGTCCGAGGGCCGACCCAATCTGATAACTGGTATTCACCAGACCAGAAGCCAGTCCGGTCTCTTCCGGTTTGGCTCCCGACATGGAAGCGATGGTTCCGGGAATGTAAGCCAGCGACATTCCTACTGCGCCCAACAGCGATGCGGGTAATACGTGGATCATAAAAGATCCATCTACCTGAACATTACTAAAAAGAACCAGGGAAGCTGTAAGTGCTATAAATCCCGCGATCATGGTTGCTTTAAAGCCAAATTTTGCGACCAGCTTTCCGGTTACATTTACCATCAAAACCATGATCATAAAAGTCATCGGTAGTAAGGCAAGGCCGCTATTGAAAGCTGAATAATTCAATACCTGCTGCAAATAGAGGTTGAGAAAAAACCATAGGGGAATCCATGCTGCTGCCATCAGGCCCATCACCAGATTGCCTGCTGAAAGGTTAGGTACCTTGAAAATTGATAAAGGTACAAGTGGCTCCTTCTTATTTTTTTGCATGATCAGGAAGACAATAAACAACGTTACAGCTAAGCCCAGTAGTCCAAACGTTTGAAGTGAACCCCAGCCCGCACTTTCAGCTGATACAATGGCATATACCACCAGAATAAGTGCTGCCGTGGCCAGGATCGCACCAATAACATCTACTTTTCCTTTTCGGGTTGTTCCTTTTAGTAATAATCCAGGGCTCAAAACCAGAACGATCAGACCTAAAGGGATATTGATCAGAAAAACCCATTGCCAGGAAAGCCATTGGGTAATGGCACCGCCGAAGAATACACCAGCAGAACCACCTGCGGCAGCGGCAGCCCCCCAGAAGCCCAGGGCTTTATTTAGCTCTTTGGGGTCGGTAAACTTCGTTAAGACCAGCGTTAAGGCTGCTGGTGCAATGAAAGCCGAGCCCAGCCCCTGCAATGCTCTGCCGGCATTTAAACTTATTTCTGACCAAGCCATCCCTGCTAAAAGAGAAGCCCCTGTTAAAATGGCGAATCCCCACATGAAAACCTTGCGTGAGCCAAACAGGTCAGACAGGCGGCCACCTAAAAGCAGGAAACCGCCGAAAACAATTACATAGGCATTAAATATCCATTGAAGGCCTGTTTGCGAATAACCCAGATCAGTTTTTATCGCAGGTAACGCGACCCCTATAATGGACGTATCCATAATCACGATGAACTGGGCCATACATAGCAAAGAAAGCGCTGCCCATCGCTTAGCGTAAGGCACCGCCTTTTCTATTGGTTGTGTTGTATCTTTAGACATAAATTTTTATTTTTTTATACGATTACCGGAATATATCAGCGCGTTTTAGCTATAATTTTAATAAACCTAACGATCGCTGTAGTTCAACATGCAGCACCTTAAGATGGTATACTGCCTGTAAATAATTGAGTTTACCCTGCGTTAATGCCAATTCGGCATCTGTCAATTCAAGTCTGGAACTTAATCCATTCCTGTAACGGTCGTTCATCATGACATAACTTAATTCTGCAGCTTCTACCGTTGTTTTTTGAACACTTAATTGTGCATTGGCTTCCTTCCACCTGCTGATGACGGCCGCTAGTTGTGCATTCGTTTCTTCCTTCAGATCATCCAATCTGATTTTTTCCTGCTGTAGCTTAATTCTGGCCTGATTGATTTGAGAGTTGGTCCGATTTCCGTTAAAAATCGGAACCGTAAACTGAATTCCCAGAAATGAAGTGCGTGGCCAGGTATAGCTCCCCAGGCTCAGGTGGTCTGCCTGTGCCTGTAACTGGTACTGACCTACAATAGAAGCCTGGGGCAGGTGCTCGGCTTTACTGACAGACAATTGCTTTTCTCCCTGTTCTATAGAAAGCCTTTGCAATTTTAGATCGTGACGGTTCAGTTCAGCGGTTTTCAAAGCCTGTTCCAGTGTATAAAATTCGGCCTGATCGGACTCAATATTGAGGCTGTCGCCCGGCTTTATCTCCGCCCGCTCATTTAAGCCAATCAGCCTTTTTAACTGAATGCCACTTACTTCAATATTATTGCTTAAATAAGATATGGAAGACTTTAAGTTTTCTACGACAATATAGCTCCTTAAGGTATCTACTTTCAGACTTCTTCCCTGTGCAAATAAGGCCCTGGTATCCTCCAGTGCTCTTGTGTTCCGCGACAAGCTTTGTTGCTGTAAACTGAGCTGGTTATTCATCAGCAACAGATTAAAATAACTGGCTGAGATCTGAAACGCCAGTTGGCTTTGCAGGTCAGTAGTCTTTTCTTTCTGAATTTTTTCATTGATCACCGCTGCCTGTCTTTGGCGACGCGCATTTTCCAGGAACAACGGTTGATTTAACGATAAAAACCCATTGAAAACATTTTTTCCTCCCACTGCAATATCCTGTACCGCTTTATCTGTGCCGGCAAATGACCCCGGAAGAAAGATCACCTGACGGTCAAAGTAACGGGAATAGGCCGCGTTTGCAGAGATATTGGGCAGCAGGCGGCTCTGTGCTTCCCGGGTAATCTCTTTATAGCGAATTTCTTCCAACGTTTGCACCTGCAATTCCTTATTGCCATTTGCAGCCATTGCCAATGCTTCTGCAAGACTTAATTCTCTTTTCTGGGCATGCAAAACCTTGCCGGAAAACAGCAGCAGCAAAGCCAGCAGTATATTTAAAAATTTCCTTTTCATCTATTTATTATTTTTTCAGTGGTTTTATTTTTTTCATTTGTCTTCAAGCTGCCTTCGGCGGTTTATTTGTCAGATGGAGTCCGGTTCTTCATTTTCTTCTTCCATCACTTCTTTACGTTTTGTTCCCGACAGGTAAGAATAAACCGCAGGAATAATAAAAAGGGTTAGAATCCCCGCAAAGGTTAATCCCCCGGCAATTACAATCCCAAGCGACTGACGGCTGTTAACAGTCATGGCAATTGGCAACGCACCGAATATCATCGCCAGAGAGGTCATGAGAATTGGCCGGAAGCGTTGTACTGCTGCTTGTATAGCCGCATCATATTTTGAAAGCCCCTGTTCTTTTAAATGATTGGCAAATTCTACGATCAGGATCCCATTTTTAGTGATCAATCCCACAAGGGTGATGATCCCTATCTGACTGAAGACATTTAAACTCTGGTTAAACCAGTATAAACTAAGGATTGCACCTGTTACCGCCATCGGCACAGTGAGCATGATGATGAGCGGATCACGAAGGCTTTCAAATTGTGCAGCCATGATCATGTAAACCAGTAATAAGGCTAAAATGAGTGTTGAAGCAATATTGCCCTGACTTTCTTCGTAATCTCTGGATTGCCCCGCTAAACTCGTTTTAAAGTTTTCATTCAAGACCTCCTTTTTGATGCGTGCCATTTCTTCAATCCCCGCTGCCAGACTTACGCCCGGCGCCAGCCCTGCAGAAATGGAAGCCGAAGTATATTGGTCATAGCGATAAATCGCAGCCGGACTGATCCCCTCTTCAATCGTCACCAGGTTATCCAAAGAGATCATCTGATTGTCCGAAGAACGAACATAGATGGAACGCAGATCGCTAATGTCATTCCTATTTTTACGTTCTACCTGACCAATCACTTCATACTGCCTGTCCGATCGTAAAAAATAGCCATAGCGCTGACCGGAGAACGAAAGCTGTAATGCCCTGGATACTTCCTGTATAGAAACACCCATTAATGCTGCTTTTTGCCTGTCTATATTTATTTTTAACTCAGGTTTATTGATTTTCAGATCGGCATCTACAAACATGAGTTTTTTACTCTGGCGTGCTGCAGCCAAAAATTTCGGGAGCACTTGTTTAAGGCTATCCAGCGTTGGCGCCTGAAGCACATACTGCACCGGCATACCACCTCCATAACGTGTACCTATTGTAGGCGGCATGTAAGGAAATAAAAGAAAGCCCTTGAACTTAGCCGATGCCATTCCATATTGATTGTATAAATCCTGTGCACTGGCCTGACCTTTTTCAGGATCTTTCAGATAAATACTCTGCACAGCGATATTAACCGGTGCCGGCGCTGGAATAAAAGAAATGCCTACCATAGAATAGGTTTGATACAACCTGCTACCCGTAGAGTCGTTCACATATTTTCCTACTTCGGTCATTCGCTTTTGCATGTATTCAAATGAAACACCTTCGGGGGCGATAGCGATCAAACTCATGTTGGACCTGTCTTCTATCGGTGCAAGCTCGGAAGGAAGCTTTTTCCCAACAAAATAAATGAGACTGGCAGTGCCGATTAAAAATACAGAAGCTAACCAACGGCGTTTCATAAAGGCGGTTAGTAAATTTGCATATCCTGCATTTAAGCGGATAAAAAAGGGCTCTGTGTTTCGGTACAACCAGTTTGGCTTTTCACTCTTTTTTAACAACAGCGCACTCAGCATTGGCGAAAGCGTCAAGGCAACAAAGGCAGATACCAGTACGGAACCCGATACCACAATGGCAAATTCTTTAAACAACTGTCCGCTGATCCCACCCATAAAAATAATTGGCATAAATACAGCAGCCAGGGTAATGGTTGTGGAGATTACCGCGAAGTAGATTTCTTTAGAACCTTTGAAAGCAGCCTGGATTGGCGACATGCCCTCTTCAATTTTTTTATAGATATTCTCCAACACTACGATCGCATCATCAACCACTAAACCTATCGAAAGCACCAGGCCCAGCAGGGTGAGCACGTTGATGGAAAACCCCGCCACATACATAATGAAAAATGCAGAAAGAATAGAGACAGGAATGGCCAGCACCGGTATAATAGTAGAGCGCCAATCCCTGAGGAAAAGAAAGATGATCAGCACGACTAGACCAAAAGCTATGAACAGGGTTTCTTCCACTTCCTTAATGGATTTACGCACGGGACTGGTGAAATCGAAACCAACAATCAACCGATATTCCTTGGGAACTTCCTTCCGCAATTGTTCTAATCTGACGTAAAACTCATCCACTACCTTAATTGCGTTGGCACCCCTTTGGATCTGGACGGCAATGCCCACTCCAATCCGGTTTAAATTGCCGGTTTCATTGATAATTGCGGTTCTCTCATTTTCTTCTCCCAGTTTCGCTGACCCAATATCCTTTAACCTAACTACGGTGTTCCCCTCGCGTTTAATGATCATTTCATTGAAATCTTCTACGGTAGTTAAACGGCCCAGCGTACGCACACTTAGTTCATTGTTTGCACCTTCTATTCTTCCGGAAGGCAGATCAAGGTTTTCTCTTGACAATGCCTGTCGGATGTCTTCGGGTGTCAGCTTGTAAGCAGCCAGCTTAGTGGGATCAAACCGTAGCCGCATCGCATACTTATGCTCGCCAACCACTGCTACACTGTTTACTCCTGGAATTGACTGCATTCTGTCTTTTATCATGGTAGCCGCAAGATGGCTTACTTCTCTGATGTCCTTGGTATCGCTTTCTACCTCTAAAAAGGCAACCAGGTTATCAGGTGAGGAAGCCTTTTCAACAACAGGTGGATCTACATCTGCAGGAAGCTGCTTTCTGGATTTAGCCACCTTATCACGAACATCGTTCAGTGCATCTTCCAAATCGATATCCCGATTAAATTCTATGGAAATCACACTCACTTGCTCCCTGGATTCAGAAGAAATTGTCCTAACTCCATTGGATTCAGCAATGGATTCTTCCATCGGCTTGGTAATCTTGGAAGCAATCACATCAGGGCTCGCACCCGGATAATAGGTGACCACCGAGATCACCGGTGGTTCTGTTAAGGGGTATTCTCTGACCCCTAAATAGTTCCAGCCAACGATGCCCATAATAACGATAAAGGCAGAAAACACACCCGCCAGAACCGGTTTTTTTATACTTAATGATGATAAACTCATGATTTTAAATTTGAAATAGATTATTTGGAAACAACAGCCTGAACCGGCATGCCATCACCAAGACGAAGAAGATTAGATACAATGACACTATCGCCATTATTTAAACCAGAGGTAATAATCGCTGAGGTTTCCGTTCTGTTGCCAATGCTGACAGGCTTTGATTTAGCAAGACCATTTTGAAACACAAAGACACTATACCCCTCTCCGCTGGGAATGAGTGCTTCGGTTGGTAAGCTAATCGCTTTTGCATTTTTTGCCGATGTCGGAAAATGGATCTTGACAGACAAACCTGCCCTGAACTTTCCTTCAGGATTAGCTGCATTAGCCTGTACCCTTAGTGACCTGTTTTGGGCGTTAAGTCCTGGTTCTGTCGCTTGAATGGAGGCTGTCTGTTGCTGATCGGAAAGCGCTGTTGTAAAATTAATTTTATTGCCTGTTTTAACGAGTGGAAGGTACTTTTCCGGTACAGAAAAATTGATCTTAACAGTCTCCTGGTCCTGCAGGCTAACCAGCGCTATACCCGGTGATACAAAAGAACCCGGATCCAGATTTGAAATGCCGATCTTTCCAGAGAAAGGGGCTCTGATCTCGGTCTTGTTCAATTCCACCTGAAGCAATTCCCGCTGCGCTTCCAGGGCTTGTAATTTTACTGCCGTCTCATCATATTGCTGTTGATTTACAGTTTCCGTTTTCAGTAGATTGCTGATCCTTTGTTCATTCAGGCGGGCCAATTTCAACTCCGAATTCAATCCCTTTAACCTGGCTTTCAGGTCAGCATCGTTTAACTTATAAAGCAATTGCCCTTTACTTACATGTCCACCTTCCTGAAAAGAGACCTGAACAATCTTCTGGGCGATTTCGCTAACGATCTCAACTTCCCTGTAGGGGGCCATGGAACCTACAATCACTTCTTCCTGATCCAGATTCTCTTCACTTACGACAATTGCATCCACTTGTAATTTGCTCACATTGGCACCTGCCGCGGCTGCCATTTTTTGTTTTTTTTCCTGATTACTATCGCAGGCAATCAGCAACATACTGCAGAATACAGGGAGGAAAAAAACTTTTAGTTTATTGGTATCTTTTAACATGATATGATGAATAATGGTGGAATAAATAGTTGTTTTTAATGGGTATAAAATTAGGAGGCATCACTACCTTCGGCTTTATACTATTGCAGGTAAGAGTTATAGAATTTCTGTGGGAATATTTAAAAAAAATGCCCGGCTAAAAGCCAGGCATTTGAAAAATGAGTAAATCGATTTTACAATTTTGCAGTCTTTAACCGAAGGCTATTACTGACCACAGAAACCGAGCTTAACGCCATTGCTGCACCAGCAATCATCGGATCCAGTAAAAATCCATTTATGGGATACAATACACCGGCTGCAATCGGAATGCCGATGAGGTTATAAATAAAGGCCCAGAATAAATTCTGCTTGATGGTGTTTACCGTTCTACCTGAAAGTTTTAAGGCTTTGGGTACCATATTCAGATCGGAAGTGATCAAAGTCATTTTTGCCACATCCATTGCAATGTCAGAACCCTTGCCCATCGCAATGCTCACATCGGCCTGTGCCAGCGCATGGCTATCGTTAATCCCATCCCCAACCATTGCTACCGTTTTTCCCTGCGATTGCAGTTCTTTTACAAAGTTGGCCTTGTCTGAAGGCATTACTTCTGCTTTATAATGTTTTAACCCAACTTGTTTAGCTACAGCGGCGGCCGTTTGTTTATTATCTCCGGTGAGCATATAAACTTCGATCCCCCTGCTTTGGAGTGTTTCAATCGCCTCTTGCGAAGTGGTCTTGATTTTATCTGCAATGGCAATGGCCGCAAGCCCGCTTTTTTCATTCGAAAAATAAATGACGGTTTTCGCTTCTTCCTGCCATATTTCAGCCTGAATAAGCAAATCATGGCTCACAGAAACTCCATATTCATCCATTAATGCTTTATTGCCAATAAAATATTGCATACCCTGCTGAACGGCCTTTATTCCTTTGCCAGTAATGCTTTCAAAATACGCTAAGCGAACTGTTGTGACCGATTCTTCTTTTAAACGATTGATTACCGCTTCTGCAAGTGGATGCTCAGACTGGGCTTCCATAGTGTATAAAATCTGTTTATTCAGCACCTGATCTGTCGTTGTATTGTTCCAGATCATATCCGTCACCACAGGTCTGCCTTCTGTAATCGTACCTGTTTTATCTAAGATAATTGCATTTACTTTATGGCCAAGCTCCAGGCTTTCTGCGTCTTTGATCAGGATATTATTTTCTGCGCCTTTTCCAACGCCAACCATAATCGCGGTCGGCGTGGCCAATCCCAGCGCACATGGACATGCGATAACCAATACGGTAACTGAAGTCAGTAAAGCATGGGTGAACGCTGCTTCACCACCTGCCAGCATCCAGATGATAAAAGTAAGTATAGCAATACTAATCACGATCGGGACAAATATCCCTGCAATTTTATCCACCAGTTTTTGTACAGGAGCCTTACTTCCCTGAGCGTCCTGTACCATCTTAATGATCTGGGCGAGGATGGTATCACCACCAACTTTTTCAGCTTTAAACTCAAAACTGCCTTTCTGATTGATCGTGCCGGCAAACACTTTTTCGCCCTTTGTTTTGGCAACAGCAATAGGTTCCCCGCTGATCATACTTTCATCCACATAAGAACTTCCTTCACTTACCATACCGTCTACAGGTATTTTTTCTCCTGGCTTTACCACAATGATATTTCCAACCTGAACCTGCGAAACAGGAATTTCCTGCGCGATGCCGTCGATAATGACGTTCACCGTCTTTGGCTGCATCCCCATCAATTTCTTAATGGCTGATGAGGTATTAGACTTGGCTTTTTCCTCCAGTAATTTGCCCAGAGAGATGAAAGCAATAATCACAGCTGCTGCTTCGAAATAAACATGTGCATGGAGGCCTCTTTGGTGCCAGAACTCCGGATAGATGGTATTAAAAGCACTGAAGAGGAATGCTATTCCTGTACTCAAAGCAACCAGTGTATCCATATTCGCTTTGCGATGCCTCGCCTGCTTAACGGCATTGATAAAATAACTGCGCCCTAAATAGAAAACCACCGGTATGGCCAGGGCCATCATGATCCAGTTACCATAAAGCAGATCCATAAAGAACATACCTATCACCACTATAGGAATGGAAAGAATCACTGCCCAAATGGTTCTTTTTTTCAATTCTTTATAATGCCTGAGCTGGGCATCCTGTTGGATTTGTTGAGGATCTTCAGCATCCACAATAAGGTCATATCCGATACCGCGAATCACATTTTGTAATTCTTCCTCTTTGACCGTTTCGTCATATTCAGCCCAGGCCGTCTGATTGGCATAATTAACACCTGCATTATGGACACCTTTCGCCGACTTAAGCATACTTTCCACACTTACTGCACAGGCGGCGCAAGTCATCCCTAAAACCGGGAAAGTTTTTTTTATATAACTATTTTGTAAATGTTTCTTTTTGTGTTTTTGATCTAAAGTGGGTGCTTCCATTTTCTTTTTTTATAGCACAAAACTAAAGAGACGGAGTACCTTGCTTATTATACAATTGGCGGAATAATGTATATAATTATAAGATTATCGGCTCTTGCTTCTCTTCATAATCACAAGTTTGTCCTGCCTGATTCTTTTATAATAAGCAAAATCGAAGCCTGTCTGTTTCTTTAATTGCCGCGAAAGATAAGCCACACTACTATAGCCCAGAACATGGGCGATATCCGTTAACGACTTATCTGTATAGACCAAAAGCGCCTTTACTTCCTCTATTTTCTTTTGTATAATATACTTTTCCAGTGTATCACCCTGGGTGAGGGAAAATATGGCACTCAGTGAATCATAATCTTTGTGTAATTCCTCACTAATCCACTTTGAAAATTTAACCGGCTCTCCGGTTTCAGACTGTTCATTGATACCGCGTTCGACGGCAAGTTTAATCTGACTGACCAGTTGCTCATTCTTATCATAGAGCAGGTCGAATCCATTCTTTTGTAAAACCACCTTTAAGGTTTGTTCATCAACAGGAGTTTTGTTACTCTCTTTTAAGATGACCTCCCCCAAATTTATACTCGAAATATCTAAACCGAGTTTGAATAGCTCATCGCTTAATACGGTAATGCAGCGATTACAAACCATCCCTTTAATTAGTAACGTATTGTTCTTTTTCATAACAAAAAATTTATACTCAAAAGTAAAATGGCATGTTAAAGTTGGGGTTACACTATTCAGGGAAACATGTATAGAATTTACAACTGGTCTAATGGCTTGCGCGGATTTTCTTTTATATTTTTAAAATGAGAGGGAGTAAAGCCGGTTGCTTTTTTAAACTGAGTAGAAAGATACTGGACACTACTGTAGCCTAATTTATGAGCGATCTCACTTAATGTAAGCTCATTGTACGCTAGAAACTCCTTGGCTCTTTCTATACGCTGAAGAATAATATATTGTTCTATTGTGATGCCTTCCGTATTTGAAAAAAGTGAACTGATATAATTATAATCTACCTTAAGTTTTTGCTGAATGAGGTAGGATAATTTAATGCTTAAATCAATTCTATCAGCCCCATGAATAATTTCAATAATGAGGTTCTTGACCCTTTCTACCAACACCATTTTACGGTCATCTAATAACTCAAACCCATTTTCTGATAGCCAATTTTTTAAATAACTCAGTTGCATCATAGAGAGCTCTCTTTCCAATTCAACTTCTCCCAACTGTACCCGAACAGGTAATATATGCATCTTTTCAAACACTTGTTTTACCACAACAATGCATCGATAACAGACCATATTCTTGATTGACACCTTCATTAAAGCCTGCTAAACTGTTGAACTGATCATAAAGTGTCCATTATATTATAGATTTATCTCAATCATTAACTCATTGAGTAGTTTTATCAAATCATATTAAGCAAACATAGCCTACTTCCTGTATTTGAAAATTATATAATTACTGAAAAAACTTATAAAATTTCAGTCCAAAAAAATCAATCCCGTTTATCTTTTAAATTTTTCCAATGAGCCATTTTTAGGGAAAAGAGGCGATTGCCGTTTTTTATTTTAAATCATTTATGTGCGGGAGTTTCTATGTATTACTTTTACCGGATCGTAACGAAACAACCTAAAGAAATGTCTTACCCCATACAACAGGAAGAAGCGAAAAGTTTTGAGAAAAACTTATTCTCCATGAGGGGTGTTTTCTGATTGCTGTTCTTACTGAGTTTCTTTTTATAGCCAATGTCCAAACCCTATTTATGAAATCAATTTTATTCCTGTTACTATTAACCTCCACATTCGTTAATACTTCTTATGCCCAAAATGACGATGAGGATCTAAAAAAGATTACTGTCAGTGATACCATATTAAAGACCCGTAATCTCCTCATTCCCGGGCCATTTGACGCGCAAAAGGCGCTGCTAAAACTATTCCCGGGTAAATACTATAATCTCACAAAAAAGTCAGGATATCAAAATGAGTTGATCAATTGGGACCTCAAAACACCTAACAGAAAATCTTATAGCGATGTAAATGGAGAACAGGGGGATCTCTTGTTCCCTTTTGAAAGAGGGGTAGCCACCCGCTTAATGAATGTCATGGACTTCAAGGATTCTACAGGATTACAATATAAGGTCATCAGCTTTAATCATTCCGAATATGATGAGGAAGGGCTTCAGACCTCCAGATTTACAGGCGGATTATTAGGATTAGCCAAATTTGCTTTAACAAAAGAAGGATGGAAATTAAGGATATTTCAACCTGCTATCGGAGGTTACGGCGCATTTTCAAATTGTCCGGTTCCCAAGCCTTTATTGATTGGGGAAGATCAATATGCTTTCATGATTGAACACCTGAATGGTGGCGGTGGAGGGCCCTTTTTTGGCGCGTTATTCCTCATTGCGGGAACCAATGGTACTTATCAGCAGATCATGTCCGCATATGGCGTTAAAAAGACAACGGGAGTAGATGAGGAAGTACCTACTTCCTGGTCAAGTGAGTATTCAGTTCCCCCCAGTAAGAAAAAATACTTTCGGGATATCATAGTTACAACTAAGGGAACTTATACCTCATCAGATCGTGAAGGCCTCCCTGAATCCGTTTCTGCCAAGATCAAACCAGGCAAAAAAGGAAAGTATAACATTACAATGCGGTATATCTATAAAGGTAGCAAGGGGTATGAAGCTCAACTCCCTGCTACAATTGTTGTGAATTAAGCCGAGGCATTATTTCTTTTTAGCATAGGTTGCAGCCAATTTCAGCGCTTCGTAAGCATTCACAATACCGCCACTCACACAAAGTTCAGAGAATACCGCTCTGGTGTTCTCTCCTCTTTCATTGGTTAACTTCACTTTCTGTACGACTTTAGTAACCGATTTCATGATGATTTCCCTTACTTCCGGAGCAGTTAATTCTGGATAATAGCTTAAAATAAGTGCCGCTAATCCGGAAACAACCGGAGCAGCCATACTTGTACCGTCCAACTCTTCATATTTAGAATCAGGAACGGTAGAGTTAATCATGAATCCCGGAGCAAAAACATCGACATTGTATTTTCCGTAATTTGAGAAAGAGGCTTTCAATGTGGCATCGTTCTTATAAGCACTTGCACCTACCTCGATCCAGTTTGTTGCATGGGGGAGTTTAAACTTAACAGAATCAATAACCGGCTTTACATTTGGACGTATACTCGGACGGCCCATTCCCTGATTTTGCATTTGGCTATTCAAAGGTCTGAACGGAATAGGTTTTGGTGCCAATTTTTCCATTTTTTTCTTATGTGCAATCGCTTCAGGGCTGTCATAATATTTATTAGGATAATTCTCTTCCACATCAACGTTTAAGTTGTCATTACCAGCGGCATGAACCAATAATACGCCTTTTTCTTCCGCATACTTTACGGCTTCATCCACGACCTCTTTGTTCCATTTATAACTCTTACCAAAACTCATGTTAATTACTTTGGCTCCATTGTCGACAGCATATCTAATCCCATTGGCAACATCTTTATCTCTTTCATCCCCTTCTGGTACTACCCGAACGCCCATTATACTGACATAATCCGCAACCCCGTTAATGCCAATCGTATTCTTCCTATTGGCGCCTATAATTCCCGAGACATGCGAGCCATGCTCCGCATTTGGCCCCATGATGTCGTTATTTCCATAGAACTTCTCCCTCGCATTTGAATAATCATCACCTACAAGTTCGGCCCTTTGATCATATTTAGGATTAAGATTGTATTTTAACATGACGTCATACTGCTTATAGGCATCTTTTATTTCCTTATGAAATTTCTCGATACTTCCGCTTTCTTTAGCGCCAGATCTAATGATCTTCTTAACCTGCTCCTCCATTTCATCATCCGCCTTATACCCATTTATGTCCTCAAGCGAAGGGATTGTCTTTTTATGAATGAGCGCAACAGAATCCAATAATTTATTAATTGCAAACACCACACTGAACGTCTGATCTGCTTCATTGTATTTCTTACCGAACTCTGCCGTCACTTTAGTATATAGTTCAAACTCCTTCTTTTGAACACTGTCAAGCACAGTAGATTTTATCGTAGAGCGGTATCTTGGCGCATATTCTCTATAAATCCTAACCAATTCCAGATTATCATAAGCCAGGTTTCCTTTCTTAGACCCGATAAAATTCCAGCCATGTACATCATCAATGTATCCATTTCCGTCATCGTCAATACCATTTCCGGGAATCTCTTTCTTATTCGTCCATAAGATATCCTTTAGATCCTCATGATTCACGTCAATACCACCATCAATTACGGCTACAATAATCTTTTGTTTAGGTTTTTTATCCTTAAGTAACTCCTTATATGCTTTTTCAGTACTTATTCCAAAGTAACCATCCTGAACAAGGTCCAGATTGAACCAATTGGCAGGAAGCTTAACATCTTTACTCTGAGCATAAACAGCAGCATTGGCTGATAAAAGGAGTGCTGTAAAAAATAATTGCCTGAATCTCATTTGAAATTGCTTTTATAAATTAACGTAAAATACAATAATACGGTTTTATTGTATCAGGGATCAAGTTTTAGCATATTTTAACAATAAATAAGGATCAGGCCCTGACCTGAATACGGCTGACCAGGTATTCTTTCTCTGAAGTTCTTCTGTTAAAGGACATGGAAAGCTAAAGGGAAAGCAAGACGACCCGCCTTCTGAGGCTACTGAAGAAATATGAGACGCTGATCGTATTAGGCTTCATTAAATACGAGGAATAATAGTTGAAATAAAAGGTTTCCATATAGCATGAGCACCATCTTTCCAGGGGATACCCGAAAATCCTATAAACAAGAAAAGCCTGTAGTTTTCACTACAGGCTTTCTTTAAGATTTGGCACCGACCTACTCTCCCACGTGTTACCGCAGTACCATCGGCTCTGGTGGGCTTGACTTCTCTGTTCGGAATGGGAAGAGGTAGACACCACCGATATAGGCACCTAAATATTTTTATTGTTTTCTTGCTCCTTATTGGTGCGGTCAAACAATGACATATTATTGAAAGAAGTTAAGTTAGGAAGAACAAACAACAGTTTATTGCTCTTGAAAGCTTCGGATTATTAGTATTACTCGACTTTGATGTCACCACCTTTACATCTGTAACCTATCAACGTAGTAGTCTGCTACGGTCCTATATGGAATTCTCATCTCGTGGCTAGTTTCGCACTTAGATGCTTTCAGCGCTTATCTATTCCCAACGTAGCTACTCTGCAATGCCCCTGGCGGAACAACAGATTCACTAGAGGTTAGTCCAACCCGGTCCTCTCGTACTAAGGTCAGCCCCACTCAAAATTCCTACGCCCACAACAGATAGGGACCGAACTGTCTCGCGACGTTCTGAACCCAGCTCGCGTGCCACTTTAATCGGCGAACAGCCGAACCCTTGGGACCTTCTCCAGCCCCAGGATGTGACGAGCCGACATCGAGGTGCCAAACCTCCCCGTCGATATGAGCTCTTGGGGGAGATCAGCCTGTTATCCCCAGCGTACCTTTTATCCTTTGAGCGATGGCCCTTCCATGCAGAACCACCGGATCACTATATCCGTCTTTCGACCCTGCTCGGCTTGTCTGCCTCACAGTCAAGCAAGCTTATGCTATTGCACTCCTCATACGGTTACCAAGCGTATTGAGCTTACCTTTGAAAGCCTCCGTTACCTTTTTGGAGGCGACCACCCCAGTCAAACTACCCATCAAACAATGTCCCCCCCAGAGAGGGGTTAGACACCGAATACAAAAAGGGTGGTATTTCAACGTTGACTCCACAACACCTAGCGATGCCACTTCATAGTCTCCCACCTATCCTACACATCTTGTATCCAATGTCAATGTTAAATTGTAGTGAAGGTGCATGGGGTCTTTCCGTCCCGTTGCGGGTACCCGGCGTCTTCACCGGGACCACAATTTCACCGAGCTCATGGCTGAGACAGCGCCCAGATCGTTACACCATTCGTGCAGGTCGGAACTTACCCGACAAGGAATTTCGCTACCTTAGGACCGTTATAGTTACGGCCGCCGTTTACTGGGGCTTCGATTCAATGCTTCTCCTTGCGGATGACATCCCCTCTTAACCTTCCAGCACCGGGCAGGTGTCAGGCCTTATACTTCATCTTTCGATTTTGCAAAGCCATGTGTTTTTGTTAAACAGTCGCCTGGGCCTTTTCACTGCGGCTGATATTGCTACCAGCGCCCCTTCTCCCGAAGTTACAGGGCCATTTTGCCGAGTTCCTTAGCCATGATTCACTCGAGCACCTTAGAATTCTCTTCCCGGATACCTGTGTCGGTTTGCGGTACGGGTTTTTATAACCTGAAGCTTAGCGGTTTTTCTTGGAAGTCTGATTACCTGCGCTATCTACGCCCCCGAAGGTTTGCAGTACTATCGGGTTTCAGCTAAGTCTGCGGATTTACCTACAGTCCTAATACCTACGCCCTTTAACGATCTATTCCGTCAGATCGCGGCAGTGTCACTACTCCGTCCCCACATCGCAGTTATAAAAAGTACTGGAATATTAACCAGTTGTCCATCGAATATCCCCTTCGGGTTCTCCTTAGGCCCCGACTAACCCTGATCCGATTAGCGTTGATCAGGAAACCTTATCCTTTCGGTGGGCGGGTTTCTCTCCCGCCTTATCGTTACTTATGCCTACATTTGCTTTTCCAGAAGCTCCACCACAACTTACGTCATAACTTCGCTGCCGCTGGAATGCTCCCCTACCGTAATATTAATATTACCCATAGCTTCGGTGTATAGTTTAATGCCCGTTTATTATCCATGCCCGATCGCTCGACTAGTGAGCTGTTACGCACTCTTTAAATGAATGGCTGCTTCCAAGCCAACATCCTAGCTGTCTATGCAATCGGACCTCGTTAGTTCAACTTAACTATAACTTGGGGACCTTAGCTGATGGTCTGGGTTCTTTCCCTCTCGGCCCGTGACCTTAGCACCCCGGGCCTCACTGCAGTGTATATTATATAGCATTCGGAGTTTGTCTGGATTTGGTAGGATTTGACTCCCCCGCACCCAATCAGTAGCTCTACCTCTATATAACTTAACCACCACGCTGTTCCTAAAAACATTTCGGGGAGTACGAGCTATTTCCCAGTTTGATTAGCCTTTCACCCCTACCCACAGATCATCCGGAAACTTTTCAACGTTTATCGGTTCGGTCCTCCAGTACGTGTTACCGCACCTTCAACCTGTCCATGGGTAGATCACAAGGTTTCGCGTCTACCTCCCCTGACTATACGCCCTATTCAGACTCGCTTTCGCTTCGGCTGCGTGTCTTAAACACTTAACCTTGCCAGAGAAGAGTAACTCGTAGGCTCATTATGCAAAAGGCACGCCGTCACGCCACCTGGACGCTCCGACCGCTTGTAAGCACACAGTTTCAGGTTCTATTTCACTCCCCTGTTCGGGGTTCTTTTCACCTTTCCCTCACGGTACTGGTTCACTATCGGTCTCTCAGGAGTATTTAGCCTTACCGGATGGTGCCGGCAGATTCCCACAAGGCGTCTCCGACCTCGCGGTACTCAGGATACTACTAGGCTAATGTTACTTACGTGTACGCGGCTCTCACGCTATATTGCCAGGCTTCCCATCCTGTTCCACTTCATTTCATTAATACCATATCGTAGTCCTACAACCCCACATATGCCGTAACATAAGTGGTTTGGGCTCTTTCCCTTTCGCTCGCCACTACTTAGGAAATCATTATTATTTTCTCTTCCTCTGCTTACTTAGATGTTTCAGTTCGGCAGGTTTGCGTACATTGTACGACTAGTCTTCAACTAGCCAGGTTTCCCCATTCGGAAATCTCCGGATTAATTCATATTTGCTAATACCCGAAGCTTATCGCAGCTTATCACGTCCTTCATCGCCTCTGAGAGCCAAGGCATCCCCTGTGTGCTCTTATTTACTTTCTTCTCTCCATAGCCTTTTGCGCCTATGGAAATGCTTTTTTTGATTGTTGTTATCTCTACGGATTGAATAATTGCTTATTCCTTCCTTCAAGCTAACAACGTCTCTATTGTTGTTTGCTCTTCTTTTTTAACTTCTTCCAATATGTCAAAGAACTTTAGTTCCCCTGATCACAATCCGTAATCATATTTATCAGCCTTTTGTATTAGGCATGGGTAATGGTGGAGAATAACGGAGTCGAACCGTTGACCTCCTGCGTGCAAGGCAGGCGCTCTAGCCAGCTGAGCTAATCCCCCTTAGAATATATCTGTAGTCCCGAGCAGATTTGAACTGCTGACCCCTACATTATCAGTGTAGTGCTCTAACCAAACTGAGCTACGGGACTATTTGTTATTCGAGCAGATTGTATTTGAGTATTGATTTCTCAGTTCACAAATCCTTGTCTTACTCTGCAAATACCTTCTCTCAGTATGGAACACTATTATGATGTTTCATCCTATGGGTTTTTCTTTTTGAGATTTTTTGTCATTTATATCATTTACGTAGCGAGTAGTCTGAACTACTCCAGAAAGGAGGTATTCCAGCCGCACCTTCCGGTACGGCTACCTTGTTACGACTTAGCCCCAGTTATCGGTTTTACCCTAGGACGCTCCTTGCGGTTACATACTTTAGGTACCCCCAACTTCCATGGCTTGACGGGCGGTGTGTACAAGGCCCGGGAACGTATTCACCGCGTCATTGCTGATACGCGATTACTAGCGAATCCAACTTCAAGAGGTCGAGTTGCAGACCTCTATCCGAACTGTGAATGGCTTTTTGAGATTTGCTTGCTGTTGCCAGCTTGCTGCCCTCTGTACCATCCATTGTAGCACGTGTGTAGCCCCGGACGTAAGGGCCATGATGACTTGACGTCGTCCCCTCCTTCCTCTCTGTTTGCACAGGCAGTCTGTTTAGAGTCCCCACCTTAACGTGCTGGCAACTAAACATAGGGGTTGCGCTCGTTGCGGGACTTAACCCAACACCTCACGGCACGAGCTGACGACAGCCATGCAGCACCTAGTTTCGTGTGATTGCTCACTGACCTATCTCTAGATCATTCACTAACTTTCAAGCCCGGGTAAGGTTCCTCGCGTATCATCGAATTAAACCACATGCTCCTCCGCTTGTGCGGGCCCCCGTCAATTCCTTTGAGTTTCACCCTTGCGGGCGTACTCCCCAGGTGGAATACTTAACGCTTTCGCTTAGCCGCTAACTGTGTATCGCTAACAGCGAGTATTCATCGTTTAGGGCGTGGACTACCAGGGTATCTAATCCTGTTTGATCCCCACGCTTTCGTGCCTCAGCGTCAATAACACCATAGTAAGCTGCCTTCGCAATCGGTGTTCTGTGACATATCTATGCATTTCACCGCTACTTGTCACATTCCGCCTACCTCTAGTGTATTCAAGCTCATCAGTATCAAGGGCACTGCGATGGTTGAGCCACCGTCTTTCACCCCTGACTTAATAAGCCGCCTACGCACCCTTTAAACCCAATAAATCCGGATAACGCTTGGATCCTCCGTATTACCGCGGCTGCTGGCACGGAGTTAGCCGATCCTTATTCCTTCGGTACATTCAGCTACTTACACGTAAGTAGGTTTATTCCCGAATAAAAGCAGTTTACGACCCAGAGGGCTGTCTTCCTGCACGCGGCATGGCTGGTTCAGAGTTGCCTCCATTGACCAATATTCCTTACTGCTGCCTCCCGTAGGAGTCTGGTCCGTGTCTCAGTACCAGTGTGGGGGGTCATCCTCTCAGATCCCCTAGTCATCGTGGTCTTGGTGAGCCGTTACCTCGCCAACTAACTAATGACACGCATGCCCATCTTAATCCTATAAATATTTGATCATTGTACAATGCTGTACTGTGATTTTATGCGGTGTTAATCCGAATTTCTTCGGGCTATCCCCCTGATTAAGGTAGGTTGCATACGCGTTACGCACCCGTGCGCCACTTTCGTGAAGAGCAAGCCCTTCACTATCGTTCGACTTGCATGTATTAGGCCTGCCGCTAGCGTTCATCCTGAGCCAGGATCAAACTCTCCATTGTAAAATGTGTTGTTTGAACGCTGACCATTCTTAACTTGTTAATAATAGTCTTTATTCTTTTTTTTGTATTGTCTGTCAGATTCTGACTTGAAAAAATAGCTTTGGTTTTCATGTACTTTGAAACGGTACTATCTTACCTCGCTACGCTATAAATGACATCTCTTTAATGAACTTTTCGAATCTCCTCGCGGTTCTTCTTTTATGTTGCAATCTTTGTTTCTCTGTTTCCTCCAGGTCTTAATGTTCCTGGTGTCAGTTTCAAACTTCTGATCGTTTCAGTCTTTTTGTTTTTGTTATCAAACTCCGTTTGGTAACCCCCGTTTTTGTTGGGACTGCAAAGGTAGAAATCTTTTTGTTATTGTCAAGCTTTTTCTTAAACTTTTTTACTTTGTTTTATTTGGTTATTAAACCGGTCAAAACAACCTCTGACATCTCTCTACTGCAATCTTTCAAATCCTTCTCTCTTTTCACTTTCACTGTTTCTCTTCCTCCGAAGCGGGATGCAAAAGTAGGATTATTTTTGCTCCCTGCAAACTTTATTTACATAAAATTGTATTTATCTTAACATAAGGCCAAATATCTGCAACAATTCCCCCGCTGATCAATCCTCAACACACTAAGCCTTAGTTGTATTGATCAATGTATTCCAGGAAACGGGGATTCAGTTTTATTTTCATAGGAATCCCTTAAATACCAGGATTAAGCCTTAAAATGATTAAATCACCAGATAGTCTGCGCCGATCCAGGTAACGGGCAGGCTCCTTTCTCTCTTATTCCTGAGAAGAAAAGAAACAAACAGACTTCTTTTCCTCCATTATATTAACGAAACCTTTAACGATTAATAAACAAGAGTAGTCGAAACTCTTAGTAACAACGTCATCAGTGATGATATCTCCGCTCAAACTATCATTCCTTATCAAGTCGCTTCAGTGCTAACATAGCTTCCTCATTGCCACTATCCAATTCAATTACCATCTTATAATCAGCAACTGCCGATCTCGTTTCATCTAGCTCTTTATATGCCTCTCCTCTGAGGTAATAGGTATAAGATGAGCGAGGATACTTTTTTATCACCATACTACCAAGTTTCAATGCTTGCTCAGGTCTATCAATCCCGATAAGAAATTGGATGGCCTGATTCCAGTCCTTTTCCGTAAACTTCCTTTTTATATAAAATTTTCTTAATTCCTGGCGATTTCTTAAAAAATAGAAACAAGGCAAATTTTCTTTCCATTCCGGATTTTCATTAATTGCTTTCAGAATAGTTCTTATTGCATCTTGTTCATTTCCTGCCAACAATAGTCCCATAATTAGCTTGCTATAAATTCCATTCCATCCTTCCACCAATTTACCCGCTTCATTTAAAAGGTTAAGACCTTTTTTCCTTTCCCCATTTTTCAAAAGTTTGATGGCTTGATTTAATCTTATACGTCCGTAGTGAAAATACAAAAGGCGTTGTAAATCAAAAAGTGCCTGCTTAGCATTGTCAACTCTTAAATCGATTTGGTTATACCACTCCTGCTGCGAGCCTTTTACCACTAAAGCTGCAGATTGTTTTCCCGTAATTTGTCCCCCGGCATTCTGACCTGCTAAAATGCTTTTTAACAAGCGCTCGGCTAAAGTACCTTTACTATGCTTAAAGCTTGCAGCCATGCAAGACAGTACACCCTCCGCCAATTGATTTCCCAGTACTACATAATCCTTCCCTGTCAAGTGTGAAGCATCATCTTTCCAAAATTTCAAGGCTGAACCCGTATACGCATAAACATTTCCAATGGAGTCAATACCAGCAACCTGTCTGAAATTCGCATCTTCATCACGGTCTCTCGTATATTCAATTGCCTTTTTAATAGATCTGCCTTTCTTTAATTCTACAAAACCATTTATTGCGTAATCGGGTTTTGTTTCCGCGATCACAGAAAACGCAGCCAATCCTGGCTGTACATACACAGTAGAATTACCCACATAAATATTATTTGTAGCCACAGCTACCCCCCATTCCTGAGCACTGCTATCATATGCTATAATAGAAAAGGTTGAATTAATATTACGGATAAGCAGTAAGCTGGGAAGATTTTGAGCAGAACAATATAAAGCAACAAGTTAAAAGGTCGCAAAGAAGACTATTTTTTTACACATAAGTTTAGCTTTAAAGATGAAGACAACATAAAAAATGATTCGTTGCACCTCAAGTCCTAAACATATTTTCAATGGTCAATCAGGAAGTATATTTCTATTATAAAAAGAGGTATGATCCCTGCAATGTTCATGTGCAAAGGTCAAAGATGGAGATGGCTGATTCCAGTATAGCATGGAGCTTGATCTCAGAAAGGTTTATCAGTGATTCCTGGAAGAGGAATCGTGTAGGCAGTTCATGTCAATTCCCGAAAAGCTTATAATCGCTCTGCAGCATAGCATGAAATCAATGGTTTCAAAAACCCTGTAAACAAGAAAAGCCTGTAGTTTCCTACAGGCTTACTTTAAGATTTGGCACCGACCTACTCTCCCACGTGTTACCGCAGTACCATCGGCTCTGGTGGGCTTGACTTCTCTGTTCGGAATGGGAAGAGGTAGACACCACCGATATAGGCACCTAAATATTTTTATTGTTTTCTTGCTCCTTATTGGTGCAGTCAAACAATGACATATTATTGAAAGAAGTTAAGTTAGGAAGAACAAACAACAGTTTATTGCTCTTGAAAGCTTCGGATTATTAGTATTACTCGACTTTGATGTCACCACCTTTACATCTGTAACCTATCAACGTAGTAGTCTGCTACGGTCCTATATGGAATTCTCATCTCGTGGCTAGTTTCGCACTTAGATGCTTTCAGCGCTTATCTATTCCCAACGTAGCTACTCTGCAATGCCCCTGGCGGAACAACAGATTCACTAGAGGTTAGTCCAACCCGGTCCTCTCGTACTAAGGTCAGCCCCACTCAAAATTCCTACGCCCACAACAGATAGGGACCGAACTGTCTCGCGACGTTCTGAACCCAGCTCGCGTGCCACTTTAATCGGCGAACAGCCGAACCCTTGGGACCTTCTCCAGCCCCAGGATGTGACGAGCCGACATCGAGGTGCCAAACCTCCCCGTCGATATGAGCTCTTGGGGGAGATCAGCCTGTTATCCCCAGCGTACCTTTTATCCTTTGAGCGATGGCCCTTCCATGCAGAACCACCGGATCACTATATCCGTCTTTCGACCCTGCTCGGCTTGTCTGCCTCACAGTCAAGCAAGCTTATGCTATTGCACTCCTCATACGGTTACCAAGCGTATTGAGCTTACCTTTGAAAGCCTCCGTTACCTTTTTGGAGGCGACCACCCCAGTCAAACTACCCATCAAACAATGTCCCCCCCGAAAGGGGTTAGACACCGAATACAAAAAGGGTGGTATTTCAACGTTGACTCCAGAACGCCTAGCGACGCCCCTTCATAGTCTCCCACCTATCCTACACATCTTGTATCCAATGTCAATGTTAAATTGTAGTGAAGGTGCATGGGGTCTTTCCGTCCCGTTGCGGGTACCCGGCGTCTTCACCGGGACCACAATTTCACCGAGCTCATGGCTGAGACAGCGCCCAGATCGTTACACCATTCGTGCAGGTCGGAACTTACCCGACAAGGAATTTCGCTACCTTAGGACCGTTATAGTTACGGCCGCCGTTTACTGGGGCTTCGATTCAATGCTTCTCCTTGCGGATGACATCCCCTCTTAACCTTCCAGCACCGGGCAGGTGTCAGGCCTTATACTTCATCTTTCGATTTTGCAAAGCCATGTGTTTTTGTTAAACAGTCGCCTGGGCCTTTTCACTGCGGCTGATATTGCTACCAGCGCCCCTTCTCCCGAAGTTACAGGGCCATTTTGCCGAGTTCCTTAGCCATGATTCACTCGAGCACCTTAGAATTCTCTTCCCGGATACCTGTGTCGGTTTGCGGTACGGGTTTTTATAACCTGAAGCTTAGCGGTTTTTCTTGGAAGTCTGATTACCTGCGCTATCTACGCCCCCGAAGGTTTGCAGTACTATCGGGTTTCAGCTAGATCTGCGGATTTACCTACAGTCCTAATACCTACGCCCTTTAACGATCTATTCCGTCAGATCGCGGCAGTGTCACTACTCCGTCCCCACATCGCAGTTATAAAAAGTACTGGAATATTAACCAGTTGTCCATCGAATATCCCCTTCGGGTTCTCCTTAGGCCCCGACTAACCCTGATCCGATTAGCGTTGATCAGGAAACCTTATCCTTTCGGTGGGCGGGTTTCTCTCCCGCCTTATCGTTACTTATGCCTACATTTGCTTTTCCAGAAGCTCCACCACAACTTACGTCATAACTTCGCTGCCGCTGGAATGCTCCCCTACCGTAATATTAATATTACCCATAGCTTCGGTGTATAGTTTAATGCCCGTTTATTATCCATGCCCGATCGCTCGACTAGTGAGCTGTTACGCACTCTTTAAATGAATGGCTGCTTCCAAGCCAACATCCTAGCTGTCTATGCAATCGGACCTCGTTAGTTCAACTTAACTATAACTTGGGGACCTTAGCTGATGGTCTGGGTTCTTTCCCTCTCGGCCCGTGACCTTAGCACCCCGGGCCTCACTGCAGTGTATATTATATAGCATTCGGAGTTTGTCTGGATTTGGTAGGATTTGACTCCCCCGCACCCAATCAGTAGCTCTACCTCTATATAACTTAACCACCACGCTGTTCCTAAAAACATTTCGGGGAGTACGAGCTATTTCCCAGTTTGATTAGCCTTTCACCCCTACCCACAGATCATCCGGAAACTTTTCAACGTTTATCGGTTCGGTCCTCCAGTACGTGTTACCGCACCTTCAACCTGTCCATGGGTAGATCACAAGGTTTCGCGTCTACCTCCCCTGACTATACGCCCTATTCAGACTCGCTTTCGCTTCGGCTGCGTGTCTTAAACACTTAACCTTGCCAGAGAAGAGTAACTCGTAGGCTCATTATGCAAAAGGCACGCCGTCACGCCACCTGGACGCTCCGACCGCTTGTAAGCACACAGTTTCAGGTTCTATTTCACTCCCCTGTTCGGGGTTCTTTTCACCTTTCCCTCACGGTACTGGTTCACTATCGGTCTCTCAGGAGTATTTAGCCTTACCGGATGGTGCCGGCAGATTCCCACAAGGCGTCTCCGACCTCGCGGTACTCAGGATACTACTAGGCTAATGTTACTTACGTGTACGCGGCTCTCACGCTATATTGCCAGGCTTCCCATCCTGTTCCACTTCATTTCATTAATACCATATCGTAGTCCTACAACCCCACATATGCCGTAACATAAGTGGTTTGGGCTCTTTCCCTTTCGCTCGCCACTACTTAGGAAATCATTATTATTTTCTCTTCCTCTGCTTACTTAGATGTTTCAGTTCGGCAGGTTTGCGTACATTGTACGACTAGTCTTCAACTAGCCAGGTTTCCCCATTCGGAAATCTCCGGATTAATTCATATTTGCTAATACCCGAAGCTTATCGCAGCTTATCACGTCCTTCATCGCCTCTGAGAGCCAAGGCATCCCCTGTGTGCTCTTATTTACTTTCTTCTCTCCATAGCCTTTTGCGCCTATGGAAATGCTTTTTTTGATTGTTGTTATCTCTACGGATTGAATAATTGCTTATTCCTTCCTTCAAGCTAACAACGTCTCTATTGTTGTTTGCTCTTCTTTTTTAACTTCTTCCAATATGTCAAAGAACTTTAGTTCCCCTGATCACAATCCGTAATCATATTTATCAGCCTTTTGTATTAGGCATGGGTAATGGTGGAGAATAACGGAGTCGAACCGTTGACCTCCTGCGTGCAAGGCAGGCGCTCTAGCCAGCTGAGCTAATCCCCCTTAGAATATATCTGTAGTCCCGAGCAGATTTGAACTGCTGACCCCTACATTATCAGTGTAGTGCTCTAACCAAACTGAGCTACGGGACTATTTGTTATTCGAGCAGATTGTATTTGAGTATTGATTTCTCAGTTCACAAATCCTTGTCTTACTCTGCAAATACCTTCTCTCAGTATGGAACACTATTATGATGTTTCATCCTATGGGTTTTTCTTTTTGAGATTTTTTGTCATTTATATCATTTACGTAGCGAGTAGTCTGAACTACTCCAGAAAGGAGGTATTCCAGCCGCACCTTCCGGTACGGCTACCTTGTTACGACTTAGCCCCAGTTATCGGTTTTACCCTAGGACGCTCCTTGCGGTTACATACTTTAGGTACCCCCAACTTCCATGGCTTGACGGGCGGTGTGTACAAGGCCCGGGAACGTATTCACCGCGTCATTGCTGATACGCGATTACTAGCGAATCCAACTTCAAGAGGTCGAGTTGCAGACCTCTATCCGAACTGTGAATGGCTTTTTGAGATTTGCTTGCTGTTGCCAGCTTGCTGCCCTCTGTACCATCCATTGTAGCACGTGTGTAGCCCCGGACGTAAGGGCCATGATGACTTGACGTCGTCCCCTCCTTCCTCTCTGTTTGCACAGGCAGTCTGTTTAGAGTCCCCACCTTAACGTGCTGGCAACTAAACATAGGGGTTGCGCTCGTTGCGGGACTTAACCCAACACCTCACGGCACGAGCTGACGACAGCCATGCAGCACCTAGTTTCGTGTGATTGCTCACTGACCTATCTCTAGATCATTCACTAACTTTCAAGCCCGGGTAAGGTTCCTCGCGTATCATCGAATTAAACCACATGCTCCTCCGCTTGTGCGGGCCCCCGTCAATTCCTTTGAGTTTCACCCTTGCGGGCGTACTCCCCAGGTGGAATACTTAACGCTTTCGCTTAGCCGCTAACTGTGTATCGCTAACAGCGAGTATTCATCGTTTAGGGCGTGGACTACCAGGGTATCTAATCCTGTTTGATCCCCACGCTTTCGTGCCTCAGCGTCAATAACACCATAGTAAGCTGCCTTCGCAATCGGTGTTCTGTGACATATCTATGCATTTCACCGCTACTTGTCACATTCCGCCTACCTCTAGTGTATTCAAGCTCATCAGTATCAAGGGCACTGCGATGGTTGAGCCACCGTCTTTCACCCCTGACTTAATAAGCCGCCTACGCACCCTTTAAACCCAATAAATCCGGATAACGCTTGGATCCTCCGTATTACCGCGGCTGCTGGCACGGAGTTAGCCGATCCTTATTCCTTCGGTACATTCAGCTACTTACACGTAAGTAGGTTTATTCCCGAATAAAAGCAGTTTACGACCCAGAGGGCTGTCTTCCTGCACGCGGCATGGCTGGTTCAGAGTTGCCTCCATTGACCAATATTCCTTACTGCTGCCTCCCGTAGGAGTCTGGTCCGTGTCTCAGTACCAGTGTGGGGGGTCATCCTCTCAGATCCCCTAGTCATCGTGGTCTTGGTGAGCCGTTACCTCGCCAACTAACTAATGACACGCATGCCCATCTTAATCCTATAAATATTTGATCATTGTACAATGCTGTACTGTGATTTTATGCGGTGTTAATCCGAATTTCTTCGGGCTATCCCCCTGATTAAGGTAGGTTGCATACGCGTTACGCACCCGTGCGCCACTTTCGTGAAGAGCAAGCCCTTCACTATCGTTCGACTTGCATGTATTAGGCCTGCCGCTAGCGTTCATCCTGAGCCAGGATCAAACTCTCCATTGTAAAATGTGTTGTTTGAACGCTGACCATTCTTAACTTGTTAATAATAGTCTTTATTCTTTTTTTTGTATTGTCTGTCAGATTCTGACTTGAAAAAATAGCTTTGGTTTTCATGTACTTTGAAACGGTACTATCTTACCTCGCTACGCTATAAATGACATCTCTTTAATGAACTTTTCGAATCTCCTCGCGGTTCTTCTTTTATGTTGCAATCTTTGTTTCTCTGTTTCCTCCAGGTCTTAATGTTCCTGGTGTCAGTTTCAAACTTCTGATCGTTTCAGTCTTTTTGTTTTTGTTATCAAACTCCGTTTGGTAACCCCCGTTTTTGTTGGGACTGCAAAGGTAGAAATCTTTTTGTTATTGTCAAGCTTTTTCTCAAACTTTTTTACTTTGTTTTATCTGGTTACTAAACCTGTCAAAACAACCTCTGACATCTCTCTACTGCAATCTTTCAAATCCTTCTCTCTTTTCACTTTCACTGTTTCTCTTCCTCCGAAGCGGGATGCAAAAGTAAGAAAATTTAACCGGTCTCAAAACAATTCAGCCATTATAATTGTATCGCAACCATAACTACATGATTTACAACAAGAAAAACATCAAACAGACTTAACGTAAGATACACACGAATCCACAATCAACCACAGAAAGCCAATAAAACGAAGGACAGGATATAAATTAACCTATATATACTATACAAAAAGGAACCTGTTAGGGAAAAACACTAAAAACATCCTATATATACTACCTATTCAAAAAAGGTCCTGCTAAACCAGCAAGCCCAAGAGCACTTAATCCGGGTGATCATAGGAAGTTTTTCAAAAGCACTAAAATATTATGAAAAACGAACGTCCGAACAGGCTCGAAACTACTTCGGATAAACCCCGGATAGAACAGGGATCAAACAGGGATAGAACACGGATAGAACAGGGACAAATTCCGAGTTTGATCCCTGTTCTATCCGAACTTGATTCCGCTCTGATTACTCCTTATTCCGAACCTGCCCCTACCCGGTTTCCAGGCAGACAAAATCATCCTCTAAAAGATCACAGCCACAGCTTTCCCAGCCTGTATACCAAGCCAGGAATACCCTGAAAAATAAAATGAAATCCTATCCCCGCAGTGGGGGTTTAATATTGCCCTGTAGCCAATAAAACTAAAGTGCAAGCCTCAACCGGCTCTATGCCATTGTTATTCAACAGCGTTTCCAGTTCCGGATTTTCTGTTCCCGGATTAAAGATGACCCTTCTGGGCTTTGTCTCAAGAATATAATCATAATACAAGTGCTGTATTTCCTCTCCTATATATAAGGTAATGGTATCTACATCATCATGTGGCAGTCCCGGCTTTTCTATAGCCACCCCTGCAACCTCTCCTTTCTTGATTCCTACATTTATAATATCGTGCCCTTTAGCTTTTAACATATGTGCAGCCTTATAAGCATAGCGCATTGGATTTGGGGAAGCCCCAATAATTAAGGTATTGGTCATAATTTTAAAATTTCGATAGCAAGGCGATCTGCCCTCCATGATAAGCATAATGCTGAATTAAACCGTTTAAAAGTTCAAAATGATTCAACGCGGCTGTCGGCATCCGCCCGGTAAATAATTTAGCAGACCATTGTTCTTCAGAAAATTGCGTTACTAAAATCAGTAAATTTTCATTTATCTGACTAAAATCAGCGAGAATAGCTTTCCATTGCGCTTCAGTTTTATGCAATGGGACTGGCCAATCCCCCTTTTGCGGCTCTTTAGGTAGATTTCCTGATAACCTTGAAATCACTTCTTCCGTCCAGGAACTCAGGTGCAGCACCAATTCAGCAATGGAATGCGCGCCAGGGATTGGATGTGCAAAGGCCTGCCCTGCTTTTACCGCGGCAATAACCATTGAAATGTTATTACCGTGCCAGGCATCACCAGAATAGGCCTTCCTTAATTCGTTAGCAAAATCAATCATTCTGCATTATAAACAACGCAATTTTAAATCTGTTTCTATTAAATGTATTTTAGAACAGCATTTGCACAGTTTACCCCGTCAATCGCCGCAGATACAATTCCACCCGCATATCCTGCTCCTTCCGCACAAGGGAATAAACCTGATACCTGGGGATGCTGAAAGGTCTCTTTGTCTCTTGGAATACGCACAGGCGATGAACTTCTGCTTTCCACACCGACGAGAATAGCCTCATTGGTATAATAACCCCTCATCTTTTTCCCAAACAGCGGCAATGCATTCCTTAGACTGGAAGCTACAAAATCCGGAAGGGTTTCTTTAAGCATGACACTTTTAGTTCCTGGCAAGTAAGAGTTCTTAGGCAAGTCAGCTGAAATTTTATTCTCGACAAAGTCCACCATCCTTTGTCCGGGCGCTACCAGATTTCCTCCCCCAAGCTGGAATGCAGTCTTTTCGATCTCCGCCTGAAAATGCATCATTCTTAAAGGATCATCTCCTTTTACATCGTCCAGCGTGATTTGTACAACAGTCCCCGAATTAGCAAACGGATTATTCCTTTTGGAAGGAGACCAACCATTCACTACAATCTCATTTTCATAAGTCGCACAAGGAGCAATAATCCCCCCGGGACACATACAAAAAGAAAACACGCCCCTGCTCCCTACCTGCTCCACCAAACTATAATAAGCAGGGGGCAGGAATTCACTTCTAATGTCGCAATGGTATTGTGCCGCATCAATAATTGCTTGCGGGTGTTCAATCCTTACTCCTAACGCGAAAGGTTTCGCTTCAACCAGAATATTCTTTTGATGTAATAATTCGTAAATATCTCTTGCAGAGTGGCCGGTGGCCAGAATCACCGCATCCGCTAATAGCTGATCGTGTCCGTTCACTACAACTCCCTTTATTTTCCCAAAGTCAACCAGAATATCCGTTACCTTTTGGTCGAAACGAACCTCACCACCTGCATTCAGGATCTGTTCCCTGATGGCAGTAATGATATGCGGAAGTTTATTCGTCCCAATATGGGGTCGCGCATCCACCAATATATCATCTGTGGCGCCATGCGCTACAAAGATCTGCAATACCTTATTGATATCCCCACGTTTATTAGAACGGGTATAAAGCTTACCGTCAGAATAAGTTCCTGCCCCGCCTTCACCATAGCAATAGTTGGATTCGGTATTTACGATACCTTCTTTGTTGATGGCTGCCAAATCGCGTCTCCTTTGCTTCACATCTTTACCACGCTCCAAAACAATCGGTTTCAGTCCGTTCTCAATACACTGCAATGCAGCAAATAAGCCTGCAGGTCCAGCGCCGACAATAATTACGTGTTTGTTGTTACTGACATTCGGATAATTTACCGCAAAAACTTCGGGCAATGGCTCCTCCTCAATAAAAACCCTGACCTGCAAACGATAAATCACCTTTCTGGAACGGGCGTCAATGGATCTTTTAAGGATTTTGTACCCCTTTATTTTGGAGATATCGACATGTAGAGCTGAAGAAAGACTGTTCTTGAGCTGAGCTTCCTCTCCGACATCTTCCGGAGCAAGCGTGATTTCTATTTCTTTTTGCATAAAATATGTCAGGTATTTATCCTGAACCGCAGCAAAGGTACAGAAATCTCCCAAGGATCCTAAAAGCCCGGGAACCTGAAAAACATAAATTTAAATGTGATCCGGGAGCAAAAAGTTCTCTATCATATTGGCATAAATACCTCTCATATTAGCCTGAAAATCGGCTGTTTCAAATTTTAAAAAACCAAATTTACCGAAGAAACATTTGAGGATGCTTCAAATCATCGGAGCCCGAATTGATTTCAAAAATCGGCCATCCCATTGTGTAACACCATTTTTACAAGCCATTTCCCCGGTTTACCCCTCAAAACAAGACCTCTAAATCCGACCTCATCTTTATTGAAAAAGTTTCATTTTAAGGAACGATAACCAAGCTGATTTAAAAGAACTTACCAAAACTACCGGGAGGCAAACAGGATTCATGAAACTGAATTATTGGTATATTTAAATATGTTTATTAAAAGTGCTAAATAAATAATAAGCATAGAATTAATCATCCCAAAACAAAATTTATGAAAACTTACAAAAACCAAATCTATGTAAAGGCAAAGATGCTTTTCATCGTCATGACAGCAATGTTTCTGGCAACATCATGTAAACAAAACACGGATCCTACAGGCCCTGAAACACCGGAAGCAGCCGCACAAAAGACCGCGAGCTCAAATGTGTCTGCCACAACGGAAGTATGGAACAAAGCGAATCTTACCAATTACGAATCTTATCCTGATCCAGGAAGCCCGGAATGTATAGAGTACAACGGTTGCCTTTGGGCCGGACAATTCGCCTTTGTATCCGGAGTTAAACCGGAAAGCTGGGTAAAAGCCAACAACATCATCTCTATCCACTCTAAAGATGCAGCCAAATACAAACTAAAAACACTTAGAATCAGACAAGGAAACAAGACGATTGATGCTAAAGTCTACGACAGGTGTTCTGATGACGACTGTGAAGACAACTGCTGTACAGTCAATGCCAGACAAAATGGACTTAATTTCCTTATTGATATTGAAAAATATACCATGTGGCGCTTCGGTTCCGGCGATGGTATCGTAGAATGGAGATGCCTCGATTGTAATTAGCACCAAACGAAGCATGGACAAAAAGGATTCAGACGTTGTCTGGATCCTTTTTTTGTTTGGACATCTGCTGCTCATCAGGTCCTTTGATAACTGACAAAAGGGCTGTTTATCACAAATAAGCTGCTTTTTTGTGCCTTTTTGCAAAAACCTGTCATGTTTTTATCGGTATTCGTAACAAAGGAACGGAAATTGAGTTCTAATGTGTAAATTAACACTTAGAAAAACAGAACTTAAAAACTGAAATAAGCGACGTGCGAACTTCAGTTCAATTAAAAACAGAAATTATGAAAAAAACAGTATTAGCAATAGTTGCCATCTTAGTCGTATTTGTAGCCATCAGTGGATGCGGATATAATGGTTTAGTGAAATTAGATGAAGATGTTAAAGCAAAATGGAATCAGGTGGAAACCCAATATCAAAGACGTGCAGATTTAATTCCTAATCTGGTAAATACAGTAAAAGGTGCTGCGAAATTCGAACAGTCTACTTTAACTCAGGTTACAGAAGCACGTGCTAAAGCAACACAGGTAACCATTGACCCTGATAAATTGACGCCTGAGAATATCGAAAAATATCAGGCTGCACAAGGACAGGTAAGTCAGGCATTGGGACGTTTGCTAATGGTGACTGAGAACTATCCTGAATTAAAAGCTACAGAGCAATTCAGAGATGTTTCTGCAGAACTTGCGGGAACAGAAAACAGAATTGGAGTGGCTCGTAAAGATTTCAACGAATCAGTACAGGTATACAACACTAAAGTGAGGTCTTTCCCGAATAACATCACTGCCGGTTTGTTTGGCTTTAGTCAAAAAGCAGGTTTCAAAGCTGAAGCTGGCTCAGAAAAGGCTCCAAAAGTAGAATTCTAGTAGACCATAACAACATTTAAGGGTAATGCGTGTTTAAATAACAACATGTATTACCCTTATCTTTATCAAGTAATCCTATCATGGGAATATTCACAGAACAAGAACAAGAATTAATCGCCAACGCAATTTCAGAAGCTGAAAAAGCAACTTCCGGCGAGATTAGAATTGCAGTAGACAAACACTGCGAAGGTGACGCATTTGAAAAAGCGACCTCCTATTTCTCAAAACTGGGAATGGAAAAAACAGTTAAGCATAACGGAGTGCTGATCTACCTCGCCTATATGGACCATAAGTTTGCCATCATTGGAGATAGTGGCATCAATAAAGTCGTCCCTGATGATTTCTGGGAAACAACAAAGGTGGCCATGAAAGCGCATTTTTCAGGTGGAAATCTCGTTCAGGGAATCATCGCAGGTATCGTCCTGGCTGGTGAAAAATTAGCATCATTCTTCCCTTTTCAAAGTGGCGACATCAATGAACTACCCAATGACATCATTTTTATGGACCAATATAAAGCGGCAAAGCCATGAAACAATCCATCATCGCTTTTCTCTTTATTTTAATTTCTACCATTGGATTTGCGCAGGACTTTCCTGAAAAACCCAACAAACTTGTAAATGATTATACCGGCACACTAAGCGCCAGTCAGCTTCAGCAATTAGAACAAAAACTGGTTGCTTTTGACGACTCCAGTTCTACACAGATCGCGATCGCCATCCTGAAATCAGTTGGCGATTACGACATCGGTGAATATGCACTTGAGTTGGGTAGAAAATGGGGCGTTGGAAGCAAGGGTAAAAATAATGGGGTATTGATTGTAGTTGCTTTAGGAGACAGAAAGATCTCTATTCAAACCGGATATGGTGTTGAAGGCGTTCTTCCTGATTTATACGCAAGAAGAATCATAGACAATGACATTAAACCTCATTTCAAAACCGGCGACTACTACGGAGGGCTTGAAGCAGGTACGGATGCCATCATTCGCTACACAAAAGGAGAATACAAGAATGACAAACCGAAAAATAGCGATTCCGGAGGCGGAGCTTCAGGAATATTAATTATTATCATCATTGTCGTTGTCGTCATCATTATCCTCAAAAGAGGTGGCGGCGGAGGAGGTGGTGGCCAGGTGATCGGCGGTCGCGGTGTTGCAGATGCACTTTTCTGGAGTATGCTACTTGGCGGAGGAAGAAGTTCCGGCGGGGGCAGTAGCTGGGGTGGTGGCAGCAGCAGTGGCGGCGGAGGCTTTGGTGGCTTCGGCGGCGGTAGTTTTGGTGGTGGTGGTAGTAGTGGTAGCTGGTAAATCATATGTATAGAAAAGACTTAATCACAGCAGAAATTCAAAAACTAGCTCAGGTACTGGCCCGTATTATGGGGCTAAAGCTGGAAGGAAAACTAGAGGAAGCAGAAGACTTATTCCGTGAATCTTTACTAAAAGAATTTGGAATCACAGAGGAGCAGCTATTTTCAAAACAGAATGATGGGTTTGAAGCATCACTTACAGATTTAGCATTTCCGGCAGAAAAGCTGGAAATGCTGAGTCAGTTCCTATATGCAGAATTTGATCCTTCCCAGCCTTCGGATAAAAACGAGGCTCTGGCAGAAAAACTTAACCTGATTTATCAAACGCTCGAAGTAAAACATCGCATCGTGAGCATGACCAATCTGGACCGTCAGAAAAAGGTTCAGCAATATCTTAACTCCTAACATGGAAATACTAAAATGGCAAAAACTTTCTTCCAGATACCTGGTGAAAGAACAATGGGCCACCTTACGCGTAGATACCTGTGACCTTCAAAATGGAATTGTAAAAGATGATTATTTTGTCCTGGAATATCCAAATTGGGTAAATGCAGTCGCGCTGACCGAAGACAATGAGATCATTATGGTGCGTCAATATCGCCATGCGGGAGACATCATTTCTCTTGAAATTCCAGGCGGAGTGATCGATGGTGATGAAAAACCTGAAGATGCAGTCCGAAGGGAACTATTAGAAGAAACAGGCTATTCTTTTCAAACGATAACACTTCTTGCCACGCTTTATCCCAATCCGGCAACAGCAAACAACGTCACATATACTTACCTGTTAACCGGCGGTATTAAAACACAGGAACAACATTTGGACGAACATGAAATTCTGAATGTAGAAAAATACAGCATTGCAGCAGTCAAACAACTGCTCCTGGAGAATAAAATTGACCAATCTTTACACGCTTCCGCTTTGTTCTACGGATTACTGAAGCTGGAAGCCATTCAATAAGTTTCTGTTCAAAACAAAAAGACCGGGTAAGCAATGCTTATCCGGTCTTTTTGTTTAATGATCCAAGGATTCCTAAGTCATTTTCAATTTCTTTTGAATGTCGTGAACGTAGCCTTTAAATTTTTTATCGGTATCAATCAGATCTTCCACCGTCTGGCAGGCATAGATAACGGTAGAGTGATCTCTTCCTCCAAAAAAGGCACCAATCGTTTTTAAGGATGATTTGGTATGGCTTTTTGAGAGGTACATCGAGATTTGCCGGGCCTGAACGATCTCACGTTTCCGTGTGGGTGATTTCACCATGTCTACAGGAACTTCGAAATACTCGCAAACCAGCTTTTGGATGTATTCCATTGAAATCTCTTTGGAGGTATTCTTGATGAAGTTTTTTAACATCTGTTTGGCCAGATTCAAATCTATATCTTTCTTGTTTAACGTAGATTGAGCCAATAGGGAAACCATCGCTCCTTCCAGTTCACGCACATTATTATCAATATTATGAGCTACATATTCAACCACCTCATTAGGCAGCTCAATCCCATCTGCATACATTTTCTTTCTCAGGATGGCAATTCTTGTTTCTAAATCCGGAATCTGCAGGTCTGCGGATAAACCCCATTTAAAACGGCTCAATAAGCGCTCCTCCAATCCAGCAAGGTCCTTTGGCGCTTTATCAGAAGATAAAATCACCTGTTTACCAGATTGGTGTAAATGGTTAAAAATATGGAAAAATATATCCTGAGTCTTTTCTTTACCTGCGAAATTATGAACATCATCCATGATGATCACATCCATTGCCTGATAAAAGTTAACAAAATCATTAATGGTATTATTTTTCAGGGAATCGACAAACTGCTGGCAGAATTTTTCGCAGGAAACATAGATGACCAGTTTATCAGGCATGTTTCTTTTGATCTCATTTCCAATCGCCTGTGCAAGATGCGTTTTACCTAAGCCTACGCCTCCGTAAATCATCAGCGGATTAAAGGATGTCCCACCGGGTTTAGCGGCAACAGCATAGCCCGCAGAGCGCGCAAGGCGGTTACAATCTCCTTCAATATAATTTTCAAAAGTATAGTTGGAATTCAGCTGAGGATCAACATTGAGTTTCTTTAATCCGGGAATGATGAAGGGGTTTTTAATGTCTTTATTTATGGACACCGGAATTGGCATGGACTGAAGTTTTGCCGCTGCCCCATTTCCGTTACTGGGAATATTGGTTGTATAAGGGGAACCGGTATTTGAAGACTTATCCACCACGATATTATATTCCAACCTTCCCTCATCCCCCAACTGCTTTTTTACCGTCTTTCGCAACAAACCAACATAGTGTTCTTCCAGCCATTCATAGAAAAATAAACTAGGCACCTGTATTGTTAAAACTTTGCCATCCAACTTGAGAGCGGATATTGGCTCGAACCAGGTTTTGAAACTTTGATTCGGTATATTATCCTTTATGATTTGGAGACAGTTTTTCCATACTTCGGTACAAGTTTTTTCCATTGTCATAATACAATTTGTTGGTTGATTGCGACGAGAACAACACAAAATGTGTGCTGTTTCGAGAGATCGAATATTCAAAAAATTATCAACAAAAAAAACTTAATTTTAATTTATTTGGCAAGTACTTAAACATCAGTAGCATACCATAGTTAACCTGAATTTATTATGTGGATAACTATTTTTTAACATTCTTTTTAATACTCTCCAAAAACGCTACGCATTACATCAGCAACCTCTCCAAGGCTGGCATAAGCCTCTACGGCGACCAGAATATAGGGCATCAGGTTTTCTGTCCCGGCGGCAGCAATTTTTAAATCGCTTAAAGCTTTTTCCACAGCCACATTATCCCGCTCTGATTTCAGCTTATTCAGCTTATCGGTTTGTATCGTCCGGATGGATTCATCAATGGTAAAAACATCATTGATTCCCTCCTGTTCCTGGGTAAATTTATTCACACCGACGATCACCCTTGTGCCCGCTTCGATCTCCACCTGATACTGGTAAGCAGCATCTCCAATCTCATTCTGAATATACCCGTTTTCAATCGCATTTACAGAACCACCCATCGCATCGATCTTATCAATATACACCTGCGCGGCAGCTTCAATTTCATCCGTCAGGTTTTCCACAAAATAAGATCCGGCAAGCGGATCAACCGTATCCGTTACCCCACTTTCAAAGGCGATCACCTGTTGTGTACGCAACGCTATTTTTGCCGCTGCTTCTGTAGGTAAGGACAATGCTTCATCATAACCGTTGGTATGTAAGGACTGGGTTCCCCCAAGCACAGCAGCCATCGCCTGATTACTTACACGGATCACATTGTTCAGCGGTTGTTGTGCCGTCAATGTTGATCCACCTGTCTGTGTATGAAAACGCAACATCTGCGCCTTCTCATCAGTAGCTCCTAAATCTTTAGTAATTTTCGCCCACATCCTTCTTGCTGCCCTGAATTTAGCAATCTCTTCAAAGAAATTATTATGACAATTAAAGAAGAACGACAGACGTTTTGCGAAAACATTGATGTCCAGCCCTTTTTCCAAGGCTGCATTTAAATAAGCCTTTCCATTTGCCAGCGTAAATGCCAGCTCCTGTACTGCTGTAGAACCTGCTTCCCGGATATGGTATCCGGAAATAGAAATCGTGTTCCATTTTGGAACCTCCTTACTGCAGTATTCAAAAATATCGGTGATGATCCTCATCGAGGCCTTTGGGGGATAGATATACGTTCCTCTTGCTGCATATTCCTTCAGGATATCATTTTGGATCGTACCGGAAATCTGCCTGATGTCTGCACCCTGCTTTCTGGCCAGCGCAATATACATTGCCAATAAGATGGATGCAGTCGCATTGATCGTCATCGATGTGGTGATCTTTTGAAGTTCTATGCCATCAAATAATATTTCGATGTCTTTTAAAGAATCGATCGCTACCCCAACTTTCCCGACCTCACCCTCGGACATTTCATGATCGGAGTCGTATCCGATCTGTGTTGGAAGGTCAAATGCAACCGATAAGCCCATTGTTCCCTGCTTCAGTAAATAATGGTAACGCTTATTGGATTCCTCTGCGGTAGAAAAACCCGCATACTGACGCATCGTCCATAAACGGCCTCTGTACATATCCTTTTGAATCCCCCTGGTATAGGGAAATTCACCTGGTAACTCTGTAATGGGTCTGGCACTCGTATATATTTCTTTAATTTCGATACCAGAGGTAGTCGTAAACTTTTTATCTTCCATAATTAAAATAACTGATGAATATCCTTTTTAATCAGATCAAGGGTTAATTCGTAAGGGTTATCGGCAATTCCGGCCATGTGCTGCAAAACCTTTTTACTCAGGTCTATCCCCGTAGCATGCGCCGGTAAGTCTCTTGCTGCATTGCTCACCATCGCCAAAGTATCGTCCTTTAGCTTTCGGATCACATTCCAGGTAGTGGTGCTCACATAAAGCTGCTGCGTTACATTGTGCTGATACTCTGCTCTGATTTCATTTAAGACCAAAGACTGTAAATCTTTAACGGCAATGCCCTGATGGTGCAGGCGAAGAAATAAATTCGATGGATTAATGCGTTCAATAAACACGATCAACCGCTCATGTGCCTGCAACCTTAGCGGCAACAACTGCTCCTTTCCGTCCCGGGGCTTGTCTGCAGATTTCAACCGGAAAAAGGTTTGAATATCATCTTTAATCAGGTAATAACCAACAGAAACGGTAAGTACTCCGGCGATTGTCAGTGCCGCAGTTTCGGTTAATAAAGATTCTATGTTCATTTCTTTGTTTGAATACCGTAATAATTAGCGAATAACACCGACAAAAATGTACATTTTATTTATATTTGTTCTTCCTAATTTTAAATAACATGAGTAATACAGTTGATACGGCATTTGCACCAGTTACCTTTACAGAAACTGCTGTTAAAGAACTTTTTAAGTTAAAAGACCAACAGGAAATCGCTGAAGACTTCGGCTTGCGCGTTGGCGTAGAAGGTGGAGGTTGCTCCGGAATGAGTTATGTTTTAGGTTTCGATCAGAAAAAAGAAGGAGATCAGGAATATATCATTGATGGCATTAAGGTATTTATGCACAAAGCCCATCAAATGTATTTAATGGGGATGCAGGTAGATTGGCAGGATGGCTTAAATTCGAGAGGATTTACATTTAACAATCCAAATGCAGCCAGTACCTGCGGTTGTGGAACCAGTTTCTCTGCATAGATAGTATTCGTTCCTATGAACTTTATTTAGAGTTCCTTTGTAACATTATAAGAGGTCTCGTTGTCTTAACAACGGGACTTTTTATTTTTACCCTATAAAGCATTATATTTCCTAAAGAATGACCTATACAGAGAACGTAAGAATTGCCATCCAGTCCATAAAGAGTAACAGATTACGTACGATGCTTACGGCATTGATCATTGCCATAGGTTTATCTGCTTTAGTAGGAATCTTAACCACGCTGGATGCGGTTAAAAAAAGTATGACCGAAGCTTTTTCAAGTATGGGCGCCAACTCTTTCACCATCAGAAACCGTGGGATCGGCATCCGAATAGGCGGAGGAGGAAAAAGACCTAAACCTTTTAAAACCATTCGCTATGAAGATGCAATTGCGTTTAAAGAGCGTTTAAATACCCCCGCTACCGTTGCAATCAGTGTAAGTGCCAGTTTTGGTTCCACCATCAAATACGGAACAGAAAAGACCAATCCAAACATCAACATTCAGGGAATCGATGAAAATGGCTTGAATTCTCAAGGTCTTCAGCTCGAACTGGGAAGAAATTTCAGTAAGACAGAAACCATTCAGGGCAGCAATGTCTGTATCATCGGAAGTGAGGTCAGCGAAAAATTATTTAAGAAAGAATCCCCTCTGGATAAAGTCATCAATGTGGGTAACAACCGGCTGAGGATTATTGGCTTGCTATCGTCCAAAGGTCAAAGCATGGGTTTCAGCGGAGATAGGGCCGTATACGTTCCATTATTGAAAGCTAAACTTATCAACTCCAACGCCAATCCTTCCTATACCATTACTGTAATGGTCCCGACGAATGACCTTCAGGAAACCATTATTGGAGAAGCGACAGCAGAGTTCAGAAATATCAGAAAGATCAAGATCACAGAACCCAATAATTTCGAGATCACAAAAAGTGATGCGATTGCACAGACTTTATTCGAAAATCTAAAATATGTAGTCTGGGGTGGAATTGCCATCGGGGGGATTACCCTCATCGGGGCTTCTATCGGTCTGATGAATATCATGCTCGTTTCTGTAACGGAACGTACCCGGGAAATCGGGATCAGGAAAGCGATTGGCGCAAATCCTGCAGTCATCAGAAAACAGTTTTTAATTGAGGCTGTAATTATCTGTCTGATGGGTGGTGCCTTTGGGATTTTCCTCGGCATTGCGATAGGTAACATTATTTCCCTCGCCATGGGAGGTGCTTTCATTATTCCATGGTTATGGATCTTCGGAGGTTTTGTGCTCTGTGTCCTGGTGGGCATCTTGTCCGGATATTACCCGGCGAAGAAAGCATCTAAACTGGATCCTGTTGAAGCATTGAGATATGAATAATAAAAAAGGGCTTCTTTTGTAGAAAAGAAGCCCTTTTTTATTATTTACAAAAGCTTATCTGCCTTCGTATTGATTTTCATAATAAGCCTGATAGTTTCCTGAAGTAACGTTCGAAAGCCATTCTTCATTCTCCAGATACCAATCTACCGTTTTTTCCAATCCTTCTTCAAACTGTAAGCTAGGCACCCAGTTTAATACCTTTTGCAATTTAGATGAATCAATCGCATAGCGTAAATCGTGCCCTGCCCTATCCGTCACAAAAGAGATCAGTTTTGCTGATTCACCCGCAATTCTACCCAGCTTTTGATCCATAATTTTACATAACAAATGAATCAGGTCAATATTCTTCCATTCGTTATGTCCTCCGATATTGTAGGTTTCTCCGGTCTTCGCCTGATGAAAGATCACATCTATTGCCCTTGCATGGTCTTCCACCCAAAGCCAGTCTCTTACATTTTCTCCTTTTCCATAAACCGGAACAGGTTGGTTATTCTTAATGTTATTGATGGCCAGAGGAATTAATTTCTCCGGGAAATGATGAGAACCGTAATTATTAGAACAGTTCGAGATCACCACATCCAATCCATAAGTATCATGATAAGCACGAACGAAATGATCTGAAGATGCTTTTGATGCTGAATATGGACTATGTGGATCATAGGCAGTAGATTCAGTAAACATGCCTGTTTCGCCTAAAGCACCATATACCTCATCCGTAGAGACATGATAGAATCTCTTCTGCTCATAGGCACCTTTCCAATGCTCTCTGGCAGCATTTAAAAGATTTACTGTACCAATTACATTCGTCATCACAAAGGCCGTAGGATCTGAGATCGACCTGTCCACATGTGATTCAGCAGCGAGGTGAATAACCGCATCAAAATTCTCCAGCTTAAACAATTCGCTCATCGCAACCGCATCAGTAATGTCTGCTTTAACGAAACGATAATTAGGTTTATGCTCTATATCCGTTAAATTGGCCAGATTTCCTGCATAAGTTAACTTGTCAAGATTCAGGATTTCATACTCCGGATAATTGTTCACAAAACGACGAACGACATGCGAACCAATAAATCCGGCGCCACCTGTAATCAATATTTTCTTCTTCATTGGAATAGATTTGTATTTTAATGGTTAGGAAACAATCTTCATTACCTTTTGCAGGCAAAATACTGATGATGATTTCCTAACCATAGATATCACATTATTAAATTTCCTTAGGCAAGCCTAATTCTGCCGCTACTGCAGCTGTTTTATATACATATAGCTTATTCAGCACTTCATTAAAATCCGCTTTCAGATCAAACTGAATATCTTCATGCATCTTCTCATATTTATTAAATACAGAAAGAACAGATTTAGCAAAATAGATCATGAGCTTTTCATTGAATTTATGCAACGGAGAAAATACCCCTTCGTTGAAATCAATGGGAACACGTTGAAAAAGGTGAATTCTAAGTTCGATCTCCGTATTCATGTCTTTTGTTACCTTAAAATGATGGGTAATGCTTCCATTCAGCTTTCTCATTTTTAGCAAAGCATCTTTGGAATTCATTTTCCGACCAGACAACAGTTCAGCGATTTCCAGATCAATCTGTGCTCTTAGTTTCTCCTGCCGCTCTACTAAGTCCTGTTCATTTTCCAGCAATTTAAAATGCAGGTGTTCTGTTAAGATCTTGTCTTTGGCGATCAACCTGAGCAAAAGCTTGTCCTTTTCCTTTTCAGGAAGGGATTTTATTTCCAGCTTAAGGTCTTTATGCTCGCTTAGTAACATCTAGAAAGGGTTATCTTTTAAATATTTCTCCCAGTTCCAGGCAGAAGACATCATCACATTGATATCCAGTTCAGCTTTCCATCCTAAATCCCGTGCTGATTTAGTTACATCTCCCCAAACTTTCTCAATATCGCCCTCTCTTCTGGCACCGATCGTATAACTTAATTTCTCTCCTGTTGCTTTTTCAAAGGCTTCGATCACCTGCAGTACTGTAGAACCTGTACCAGTCCCTAAATTAAAGACTTCATAATTAGATTCTGCTTTATCGCTTTCCATTCTTCTGATGGCAGCGACATGCGCTTTAGCCAAATCAACAACATGGATATAATCTCTGATCGCACTGCCGTCCGGAGTATCATAATCATTTCCATAAACCGTAATCGGACCACGTTTACCGATCGCAGATTGTGTAATAAAAGGGACCAGGTTTTGTGGAACGCCTATTGGTAACTCACCAATCAGCGCAGTATGATGTGCACCAACCGGATTAAAGTAACGCAAAGAAGTCACCCTTAGACCAGGAGTCACCGCACAGGTTTCCTGCAAAATCTCTTCTGCAATCTGTTTGGTATTTCCATAAGGAGATTCCGCTTTCTTTACCGGCGCACTTTCTGTTACCGGCAAAACATCCGGCTGACCATATACTGTACATGAAGAAGAGAAAACCAAATTCACTTTACTATCAAAACCATTGATAATATTGATCAATGAATAAAAGTTATTCCTGTAATATTTTAATGGCTGCTGTACAGATTCACCTACTGCTTTAAATGCGGCAAAATGAATCACTCCGCTAATGTCTGCATGCTTAGTCGCAAATTCTTTCACTTTCAGTTCATCACATAGATCAAGTTCTACAAATTCAGGTTTCTTTCCTGTGATGGCTTCTATCTGGTTAAGAATTTTGGGGTTAGAGTTCGAAAAATCATCAACAATCACCACTTCATATCCCGCATTGTAGAGCTCTACAACGGTATGTGATCCGATAAATCCCGTACCACCTGTTACTAGTATTTTAGACATTTTTAATTAACGATTATAGGTTGTAAAATCTTTGTGTTCTTTATTAATCAATGCATCAGCAGGTAAAGATTTAAAATATTCATAAGTAATCTTCAGCCCTTCTGCCCTGCTTACTTTAGGTTCCCAGCCAAGAATTTCTCTTGCTTTTGTAATATCCGGGCGTCTTTGCTTAGGATCATCAACAGGCAGATCCCTCAACACCAGCTTCTGACTTGTTCCGGTAAGTTTGATGATTTCTTCACCAAATTGCTTGATCGTGATTTCATCCGGGTTACCAATGTTAACAGGCATGGCATAATCACTCAACAACAATCTGTAAATCCCCTCTACCAGATCATCCACATAGCAGAATGAACGGGTTTGAGAGCCATCACCAAATACGGTCAGGTCTTCTCCACGTAATGCCTGTCCGATGAAAGCAGGCAACACACGTCCATCATTCAGACGCATTCTTGGGCCATAAGTATTGAAAATCCTAACAATTCTGGTTTCTAAACCATGGAAAGTATGGTAAGCCATGGTCATTGCTTCCTGAAAACGCTTTGCTTCATCGTATACGCCTCTCGGACCTACAGGGTTTACATTTCCCCAATATTCTTCCGGCTGAGGGTTTACATTTGGATCGCCATATACTTCAGAAGTAGACGCAATCAACATCCTCGCATTTTTACTCTTTGCCAGACCCAATAAATTATGTGTCCCCAGGGAGCCTACCTTTAAAGTTTGAATCGGGATCTTTAAATAATCAATAGGACTTGCCGGAGATGCAAAATGAAGGATATAATCCAATTCACCTGCAACATAGACAAACTTAGATACATCGTGATGGGCAAACTCAAAGTTCTCCAGTTTAAAAAGATGTTCAATATTTTTGAGATCACCTGTGATCAGGTTATCCATTGCGATAACATGGTAATCTTCTTTGATGAACCTATCGCATAGGTGTGATCCTAAGAACCCTGCGGCTCCCGTAATTAATACTCTTTTACGTCCCATTAATCTATAAGTTTACGGCCAACACTGTTATAATAATAGCCTAAGTCGATCATTTTCGACAAATCGTATAAGTTACGTCCATCAAAAATCACTTTATTACTCAGCACTTCTTCCATTTTCTCAAAATCAGGATTCCTGAAGACAGACCATTCCGTAGCAATCAATAAAGCATCTGCATGTTGCAATGCCTCATACTGATCCTCCACATAATTGATTTTATCTCCTAAAAGTCGCTTCACATTTGCCATTGCTTCCGGATCAAAAGCCGTCACCGTTGCGCCATGTTTAACCAGCTCATCGATGATATACAAGGCAGGAGCTTCACGGATATCATCCGTTTCCGGCTTAAATGCCAACCCCCATAAAGCAAAATGTTTGCCTTTCAGGTCACCTTTATAATATTTCAGCAGTTTATCTACCAATACTGTCTTTTGTTTCTCATTCACTTCCATAACCGCTTTCAGGATCTGGAAATCGTAATCATTCTCATCTGCAGATTTTGCCAATGCCTGAACATCTTTAGGGAAGCAGCTTCCGCCATACCCGATTCCAGGGAAAAGAAAGCGTTTACCAATCCTTGCATCCGATCCAATTCCTTTACGTACTGCATCTACATCTGCTCCAACAATCTCACAAAGATTGGCGATCTCGTTCATAAAAGTGATTTTTGTCGCCAGAAAGGAATTTGCTGCATATTTTGTCAGTTCTGAAGAACGTTCGTCCATAAACAAGACCGGATTTCCTTGTCTAACATACGGACCATACAATTCAGACATTAGTTTCTGAGCTCTTTCACTTCTGGTTCCGATTACGACACGGTCTGGCTTCATAAAATCTTCCACCGCTACACCTTCGCGTAAAAACTCCGGGTTAGAAACCACATCAATTTCGATGTCGGTATGTGCTTTAAAAACCGCCTGAACTTTATCTGCAGTCCCCACAGGAACCGTAGACTTATTCACAATGACTTTGTATTCAGTAACTAATTTAGAAATGTCTTTTGCTGCACCAAGAATATAAGAAAGATCTGCTGCCCCATCTCCTCCCGGAGGAGTTGGCAATGCCATAAAGATAATCTGCGCATCCTTAATTCCATGAGCCAGATCGGTGGTAAAAGTCAACCTCCCCTGTGCAATATTCCGGTGAAATAATACGTCAAGTCCTGGTTCATAGATCGGTACCTGACCTTCCTGCATTTTCTGTACTTTGGCCGCATCTATGTCTACACAGATTACTTTATTTCCTGTTTCTGCTAAACAAGTACCGGTAACCAAACCCACATATCCTGTCCCAATAACAGCTATTTTCATATATTAATTACGTTTTAATTTTAATGGAGTATCTTCGGCTAAGATAATAAATAAACACACAAAATGCTTTGGCTTTATAATATAGGAATCTCATTTTACGGATTAGTCGTTAGCGCATTTTCTATATTCAATTCCAAGGCCAAACTATTTAGTCAGGGTCGAAAAAACATTTTTGACCATATAGAAAAAACCGTTGACGGTACAAAGAAGCACATTTGGTTTCACTTTGCTTCTTTAGGAGAATTCGAACAGGGAAGACCCCTTCTGGAAAAGATAAAGGAATTACATCCCCAAAAAAGAATAGTTATTACATTTTTCTCCCCATCGGGATATGAGATCAGGAAAAACTATGCACTTGCTGCCGGCGTTTTTTACCTGCCGTTGGATACGGCCAGCAATGCCAAAAGATTCATTTCGCTGATCAATCCGGAGATGGCCATCTTTACCAAATATGAGTTTTGGTATCATTATTTCAAAACCCTGAATGACCAGCAAATCCCGCTTTACCTCATTTCAGGAATATTCCGGCCAAATCAGATTTTCTTTCGCTGGTATGGCTCATTTCATCGTCGGATCTTAGGTTTTGTAGACCATTTTTTTGTACAAAATACGGAGAGCGTTAATTTGTTAAAACAGCTTCAGCTGGAAAATGCAAGCCTGAGTGGCGACACCCGTTTTGACCGGGTAGCAGAAAATGCGTTATCCCCTAAAAAAGTCACACTTGTGGAAAACGGATGGATCAACAGCCCTGTATTCATCGCCGGATCAACATGGCCCGCAGATGAACGTTTAATCGCCGTTTTAATTCAGCAACAACCAGATTGGCAATTCATCATCGCCCCTCATGAAATTGACGAAGCCCATATCCTTGACATTGAAAAACTGATTCCGGGAGCTGTCCGCTATTCGAACTTACAGAATGGGGCAGCGAATACGGCCCAAATCTTAATTATAGACAATATCGGATTGCTTTCTTCGCTCTATCAATACGCTCAAATTTCTTACATCGGAGGAGGCTTTGGCGTAGGCATTCATAATACCTTAGAAGCAGCCGCATTTGGCATTCCAGTTATTTTTGGTCCTAAATATGATAAATTTCAGGAGGCAAAAGACCTGATCGCCCTTACTGCAGCCAGGAGCATTGAAACAGAAAGCGACCTTTCTGCAGCCTTTATCCATTTTAGAGAAAATAAAGAAGCTGGAAAGATCGCCCAAAAATATGTAAATGAAAAAACGGGATCAACCCGTCAGATTCTGGAATTTATAGAAAAGCAGTTTTAGTCTTTTACCATTGCAACCAATGCCTCGATGAATTTAGGATCATCATTCAGACTGGCAACCAGCTGGACTTCTTCTCCACCCAGTGCCCTAAACTCTTCGTGGTATTCCACACTTACTTCATATAAGGTCTCCAGACAATCCGCTACGAAAGCCGGACAGAATACCAATAGTCTCTTTTTACCCTTTTCAGCAAGCTCTTTTAAAACTTCACTGGTATAAGGTTGTACCCATGGTTCTTTTCCTAACCTGGACTGGAAACATACGGAATACTTTTCCGCTGGAATATTTAAACGTTTGGCAATCAGCCTTGCCGTATCATGGCATTGTGCAGAATAGCAAAACTTATTGACATCTGTTAAGGTAGCACAGCAATCATTTTTTTTCAGGCAATGCTGACCGCTATGGTCGCATTTTTTCAATTGCCTTTCCGGTAAGCCGTGAAAACTGAACAAAATCTGATCATAACTTTCCGGTTGATACTTTTCTGCATTTTGAGCAAAAGTATCAATCATCAATTCATTATCATGAAAGGAATTAATGAAACTTATCGGTGGAATCGTCTGCCATTTACCCACCAGCTCCATTACTTTCTGGATCACAGAGCCTGTACTGGCGGAAGCATATTGAGGGAACAATGGAATCACCTGTATACTTTCTACCATCGCCGCTTTTAGCTTATCTAAAGCGGAAGCAATAGAGGGATTTTGGTAGCGCATGGCTAACTCTACATGGTATTCGTCGCCAAGTTTCTCCTGAACCATAGCCACCTGAATCTTGCTGAAATACAACAATGGCGAGCCATTTTCATCCCATATCTCTTTATACAACTTAGAGGTCTTCGGACTGCGAAAAGGAACAATGATGCCCTTTACCAGTAATGTTCTTTTGAAAGCATTGATATCAATTACCCGCTCATCCATCAGAAACTCATCCAGATATGTCCGTACATCACTTACTTCCGGACTGTCCGGAGTTCCCAAATTCACTAGTAATACGCCCTTTTTTCCCATAATTTTAGCAAAAATAACTAATCAATTGATTATAACCCTGTATCTCTTAAGGGAAAACCAATAATTACTTTTTAATGATGTTTGATTATTTTAATAAGATTCCAGCTTAGCTTTAACCTGCTCCATCAGCCACATCGGCGTAGAGGTTGCCCCACAAATTCCAACTTTATCCTGAGCAGAGAACCAATTCAGGTCGATCTCCTCTATGTTAGAGATAAAGTAAGCGTTGGCATTGTATTTTTTGCACACATCATACAATACTTTTCCATTGGAGGATTTCTTGCCGGATACGAAGAGAATTTTATCGAAATTAACGACGAATTTCTCTAAATCACCGTATCTGTTGGAAACCTGTCTGCAAATGGTATCATTTGCTTTCACGTCATATCCCTTGCTGATCAGTTCTTCTTTGATGTGGTAAAATTTGTCGGTGCTCTTTGTGGTCTGGCTATACAGGGTAAACTTCGGAGGCAGTGCCACGTTATCCAGTTCCGCAAGGTCCTGAAAAACAATCGCTTTTCCATCGGTCTGCCCCTGCAACCCAATGACTTCAGCATGGCCATGTTTACCAAAAATCAGAATCTGTTCGTCCTCATCATGAGAATTTTTAATCCTGTTCTGCAGTTTTAGTACCACCGGACAAGAGGCATCAATTAAGATCAGTTCATTCTCTAAGGCGAGCTGATAGGTGGACGGTGCCTCTCCATGTGCACGGATCAGAACTTTCTCCTTTTTCAATTCACGCAATTGTTCATGATCGATGATTCTTAGTCCTTTCGCTGTTAAGCGCTTCACTTCCTCATCATTGTGTACAATATCGCCCAGGCAATACAAATATTCGTCTTCTTCGAGAATGTCTTCAGCCATGTCAATCGCATACACCACTCCGAAACAAAACCCTGATGCCTTATCTATAGTTACGGCTAAATCGTATTTCATAAATCAATTATATAGAAATCAATGAGGCTACAAAATTACACAAAAAGAGTTTGATATGCTACTTCTTATCACCAACACCTGAGAATACCTTATTCCAGATGTTACTGAACAACAGCAATACCAGGGCCAGCATTTGCAGCGGATGAAGCAAAATATTGGGAACAGGATGCTGGGCCGACAAAAATGAAGTCATGACCCTCGATAAAAAGATCAGACCGAAAGGCAAAACCAGTAACGCAGGTTCCAACTCAATGGCCATGACGATGGGGCCGGCGACGACAAGAATTAAATAGAGCACTGCGACTAAGACATTGTTGTTAAAGTTGAGCATCAGGCGCCCGGAGAAAGGAAGAAAATCAGGCTTTAATTGTCTTTCTCCTAAATAAATCAACCTATTACCTAGTAAAACATCTGCTTTCAGTCCCTCCTGCTTTACCATTTTACAAATTTCTACCGCCCTGGATGCATTTCTTTTAACCCTTTCGTTCCATTTAAACTGGCGATATGCTGTGGCATCGAAAAACAGGCAGGATTCACTCGCCGTTGCAAACACAGGGTGATTGATCAAGCGGACCAGCCTTAATGGAAACAAATTTAGCAAGACAAAGTCAGTTAAAGGATAAACGCAGTTTGCTAAAAGTCCTGTGTTTTTTTGGGTTGGGATTACACTGAGTAAAGCGAGATTAAACACTTTAACCCGATAAATCAGGCTATGAATAAAACCCTTCTTCAGCAGGGTATTGGCCTCTAAAAATAACAAATAATCGCCGGTTACTTCCTCTGCAGAAAAAGGGACTGCTCCGGATTGAATAATGATTTGCAAATGTTTATAATCCTGTGCAGCGATAGATGCCAATAATTCATCCGCTTCAGACTTTTCTTTTTCGACCCTAATGATCAGGGAAACCCGATCTGTAAACTTTCTTCCATAATTCCCCATTTTCGGGTTAGACAGGAAATTAAATAGGGTGACTGAAAAACGTAATACTAAGAAAACGAGGACGGTATAAATGAAAATGATCATGCCACCTCTTTACTTTGTTTACTGACGGCATTGTTATAATGTTTGTTGTATTCTCTTTTCAACAACTGCAGGCTCATATATTCCTCCGCTTCCCAACTTAAGAGGTGACTTTCGGCTTTTGGCTTTCTTTTATCAAAGTAATCGATGAGTGTTGCGGAGAATACGATCTGGAATTTCTTTTTGGAAGCATTGATCAGCTGCATTACCCCTCTTTCAAATGAAATGCTATTGATATAACTCGTATAAAGCTTTCCCTGAGGAAACAACAGCACCAGGTTTTGTGGCTGATCCAATAGTTGTCCGGCATAGATCAATGTTTCTACCACATCTTTGCCTTTGGTATCCGCAGCGAAAGCACCCAGATATTTCAGAAACCATTGCTTCCGGTAGTCTTCATCTGTCACGAGTACATGGAATTCTTTTTTAAATACCAATTTATTCAGCTGGAACATCAAAAAACCATCCCACCAGCTAAAATGGTTAGACAAGAGTAATATGGCTTCATCTTCTTTAAGCTGAAGCCTGTTATAAGTATAGCTGGAAAAGTCCTTCTTTATGATATAAGCGATATACCAGGAAAAGAATTGAAAAATTATTGGGCTTTTACGGGACCGGTACATCCCTCTAAAATGAGAAAAATAAGCTTTAAATGCAAAAACTAACTTAAATAAACCCGGTCTTCTTCTCCCTCTACATCAATAACCACGTCCACATGTTCTTTTAAAACTGTCGACATTTGCAGTCCTACGAAATCTGTAGCAATGGGAAATATTTTATGACTCCTGTCTACCAACACTACTGTTCTGATTTTTTTATGTGGCGTATTCAGAAAAACACCCAGGCCATACGCCAGTGTTTTTCCACTATTCAACACATCATCCACTAAAATAATCACTTTATTTTTCCAGTGACTTTCGTCTAAGTCGGTATTGGCAACGAGCTTCGTACTTACGCGGTCAAGGTCAACCTTCAACATGGTGATCTTAAGATCAGAAATCTTAGACAATACCTTTTTTAAACGTAATGCTATCTTATAGCCCCTATCCCATATTCCGGCCAATACAATTTCCTTCTCATCCAGGTTATCTTCCAATACCTGGTAAGCGATCCTGTTAATCTTTTGTTGTATCTGCTTCTTATCAAGAATAAGCAATTGAGATTCTGCCATTTGTTATTTCATTGTTTATACTACAAAAAGAACGATTTTAAGGGTCATATTCAAATATTTGAAAAATATTTTCTAAATGATGCAACGTTTCATGCCTCGCAGCGTCTAATCCATATAAACCTTAACAAACCCACAACATGAAAAGTACGATCATATTTAAGTCTGCCCTACCTGTACTTCTTGCATTTTCACTAAATACCCTGACTGCAACAGCACAACAGAGCAAAAATATAGCACTTACCCATTTCAATGAGGTAAGCGTAGCCAGTGGAATAGACCTTTACCTTACGCAAAGCAATTCAGAAAACATCAGGATCAGCGGAAATGAAAACCTGATTAAAAATATAGAAGTAGAAAAAAGCGGATCTTCCCTGAATATCAGATACAAAAAGAGCATCAACCGGCAGCACACTTCTAAAGGTGAGACTTTAAAAGTCTATGTAAACTACAAGACTTTACAGGCCATTACCGCCAGTGGAGGTAGTGATGTCTATGGACAAAATGCATTAAAAACAACTTCACTTAAAATTCAGGCCTCAGGAGGTTCTGATATCAAAATGGAGATTGCTGCAAAAGATCTGGAACTAAACGTTAGTGGCGGCTCTGATGCCAACCTTAAAGGAACAGTAACCAATATGAACATCCAGTCGAGTGGAGGCTCAGATGTGGACGCCCTCAATCTGGTATCTGAATATGCTAAAGTGGCTGCAAGTGGCGGTTCTGATGCCAATGTGCATGTTACAAAAGGATTAGAAGCCAATGCCAGTGGCGGAAGTGACATCAATTACAAAGGAGATCCAGCTGTAAATAAGACATCATCCTCGAAAAGCGGAGACGTAACGAGAATAAAATAATTTAGACCATTAGTTTTTAGTTTATCCCTACACAGGAATTCCTGGTAGGGATTTTTTTGCTTCTTTATATGAGAATCCCCTTATTTTCCGCGCTGATCAGTTTTATTTTCTTAGCCAGCAATGTCCACAGTCAATCCATTTCAAAAGAACGTCTGGATAGTGTGCTCTCCAGCTTCTCTAATCCGGAAGAGCCTGGTTTTGCCATCAGTATTGTCCATAAAGGAAAAACCGTATATGCAAATGGATTTGGCCTTGCCGATGTCAAGACAGGTCGGAAGAATACCATCCATACCCCATTCAATATTGCTTCTGCTTCGAAACAATTTACCGCAGCCTGTATCTATTTACTGGAACAACAAGGGAAACTAAAAACCACAGACCGGCTTTCAAAATACATTAAAGGACTTCCCGCCTATGCGGACACGATTACGATAGCACACCTGATTCACCATCAGAGCGGACTTAGGGACTATGGTACTTTATCATGGCTCAGGGACATGAGAATAAACAATAAGGATACGGATAAAGACGCCTACAACATGCTCGCAAATCAGCAGTCATTAAATTTCAAACCCGGTGAAATGCATAGCTATACCAATTCCGGTTATTATTTTCTTTCTAGAATTGTAAAGCTGGTGAGTGGACAGGATCTGTCAAAATTTGCTAACCATCAAATTTTCAGACCCCTTGGGATGAAAAACACCGGATTTTCCAGAACCCATCAGGTCCGGGGAAAAGCCAATGCTTATATGAGCAGCAAGAAGGATTATATGGAATGCAATGCGACCTCTCCGATTATCGGTCAGTCAAATATCTATAGCTCCGTTGACGATTGGGACAAATGGTTTAACGAAATGAAGACACACCAACTCCTTGGGGATAAAGTGTGGAAAAAAATGACTACACCAGGAATCAACAACGACGGAACAGCTTTAACTTACGCAGGCGGCCTGGAAACCAAACCATTTCAGGAAAAACAAATGATTAGTCATGCGGGAGATTTGCCAGGTTACCATAGCTTTGTGGGCTATTTTACAGCCGATGACCTAGGCATCGTCATATTGACCAATAATGATGATTATTCCTGTCAGGACATTCTTCAATCTGCTCAGGACGCCATCTATGCAAAGAATAATACCAGCGGCCTTGTTAAAAAAAGCCCGCAGAAAACAGATGAAAGCACTAAAACAATTGACGACATCACAAAGTACACTGGAACCTACCAGATTGATGCACACCCTGAACGCAAATTCGAACTTGTTAATAACAACGGTGCATTATTTGTAATTCAGAGGTGGAATGAAACGAGGTATCCGATTTTACCCCTTAAAGATTCTTTGTTCTACCTTGAAGGTGTAGATATCACCTTTGGATTTAAAGATCAGCAACATCAACAGTTTTCTAAAATGGGAATTACCCAAGACGGAAAACTTACCTGGACAACCAGGATAAACGATTCCGGAATTAGCGACCAGGAGCTGAATGAAGCTTCGGGTGGCTATTATAGCAAGGAAATCAACGGGCACTATATCCTGAAGAAAAACGGAACACATCTTGATCTTTTAATCGGCTCCGTCCATTTAAAACTAGTATCCCTTGGCAAGGAAGGACAATTCTATGTCTTGGGACCGGGATTTACACTTAGCCTCAGAAAAAACAAAAGCCATCAGATTGATGGCTTTACATTAGATCATGTCCGGATAAAAGGTCTGCTCTTCACAAAAGAATAGCACAGCGCTATTTTTTATACGGATAATAAATAAAGTTGGCTCCTTCAGGAACGATCACAAAGACACACATAAAATCTTCGGGCTTTTTGTAGCTTTTCAGAAATAGCGCTTTCTTTTCAGGATTAATGATTCCTTTTTCTACAAACTCATCCATTGTAGAGGCCTGGATAGTCCATTCAGTATTCAATTCTTTTCTGTCCAGAATAATTTCTCCTATGCTCACTGTATGTTGGTGGGCAACGAAAATAGGATGTGTCGAAATGCCTTCCGACATAATTGCAATAGAGACTTCCTTAACAGAGTCTGAATACAATTCAAGATCTTTTTCTAAACTCACCAGTGGACTTTGTTTTTTAGGCTCTTCTTTCGAACCCTCCGGCTGCTGAGGCAATAACTCTTCAATATCCATTCTAATATATCTTATTTGCTTAAAGAACTTCCGGAGAAGTACTTCCTGTAAATTTTAACAAAACTACGTTTTCAACATGTTGGGTATGCGGAAACATATCCACAGGCTTAATGCGAACGACTTCATATTTCTCTTTTAACAAAGCGAGATCTCTTGCCTGTGTAGCTGCATTACAGCTTACATAAACAATCTTCTCTGCCTCCATCTCCAGTAACCGCGCCACAACATCTGCGTGCATTCCTGCCCTTGGCGGATCCGTAATTACGACATCAGGCTTGCCATGTTCTGTAATAAACTGAGTAGTCAGAATATCTTTCATGTCACCTGCATAGAAAACAGTATTGTCAATGCCATTCAATGCAGAATTGAATTTAGCATCTTCAATTGCTGTCGGTACATATTCCACGCCAATCACCTGTTTTACACTGGAAGCAACAAAGTTGGCAATCGTTCCAGCGCCTGTATATAAATCATAAACCAGTTCATCTCCGGAGAAACCCGCAAATTCTTTGGTGATCTTATACAATTCATGTGCCTGCATAGAATTTGTTTGGTAGAATGATTTTGCACCAATCTTAAACTTCAACCCATTCATTTCCTCAAAGATGTGATCTCTTCCGGCATAGGTAATGACCTCCTGATCGAAAATAGTATCATTTTTCTTTTGGTTCATGATGTATAAAAGCGAAGTAATCTCCGGGAAATTAATTTTCAAGTGCTCCATCAGGCCATCTGCCTGCTCCTGCTCCACATAAGCAAAAACCACCACCACCATCACTTCTCCCGTGGAAGAAGTCCTGATGATCAGATTTCTCAAACTTCCTTCATGGTTGCGAAGGTCATAAAAGCTCATCCCATTTTCCAGTGCATAACTTCTCACCGTATTTCTCAAAGTGTTGGAAGGCTCAGCCTGCAAATAACAATGCTCGATATCCAGGATCTTATCAAAACGCAAAGGAACGTGAAAGCCCAGGGCATTCATTTCCAACTCCACTTTTTCTGCTCCCGCATCCACTTCTCCGTTTTCAGATAGAGACTCTGCCACTGGCATGTCCTGTTTGTTCAACCAGCGTTTGTTAGAAAAAGTATATTCCAGTTTATTACGGTAATATTTATTCTCGGCAGAACCTAAAATAGGTTCCATAGTAGAAGTGTCAATTTTAGCCAGTCGCTGCAGTGCAGCTTCCACATTTTTATGCTTAAATGTCAATTGCGCATCATAACTCATGTGTTGCCATTTACAGCCACCACAGGTTCCGAAATGCTGACAAAAAGGATCTGTTCTCAGTTCTGATTTTTCGTGTAATGATTCAATTACAGCCTCAGCAAAATTTTTCTTTTTCTTTACTACACGAACATCAACGACGTCGCCCGGTACAGCTTTATCCACAAATACCACCAATTCATCTGCTTTACCTACCCCTTTGCCTTCTTCAGCAATATCAATAATTCTTAGATTGGGAATAATGGTTACCGTTCCGGATTTTCTATTTCTACTCATTATGCCGCAAATTTAAGATTTTTTCATTAGAATATATTTGTTTTTTATCGGCCATAAAGCCTGCTTAAGGAGGCTTCATTCCGGTCATTTCTTCTACATCATTTTCCTTCTTCGGAAGTTTCAGCGCCTTTCGAATAAAGCAGATTAATAAACGGTAAGGGGAAATTGGAATTTCAAGACATAGGGATTTCCTGTCGGCATTTTAACGCCTTTTAAACAAGAAATCAGGATATCAGAAGCTACTTACCAAAAACATTCAGGATAAAACCAAAAATGCCTTCAACAAGGTTAAAGCTCATATCAAACTTCTCATCAACTAAAACAGAAATCTCTAAAACTTCTTTACTCATTGTCTTATTCATTGATAATGACGCCAATATAGACATTTTTATACCAAATACCAAAACGGTATATATTAAGTTTATGTCAAATTATCTTAAACAGATTTATAATTATGTACCTTCAAGACATGAAGAAACTGTATTTTTTTCTGCTTTTTAGCATGAGTACGATGGGTTATGCACAGGAAAAAAGTGCAGCAAGGCAATTTTGGGAAAACCTGAAGAACCATTGCGGAAAATCTTATGAAGGAAACATTTCTGCCGGTGCAGGGAACGACGACTTCAGCAATAAAAAATTGACGATGCATGTTCGCTCCTGCGCAGACAGTACCATTAAAATTCCATTCTTTGTAGGGGAAAACAAATCCAGAACCTGGATACTGACCTTTGCCAACGACCGGATCAGTCTTAAACATGACCACCGCCATGAAGATGGTTCAGGAGATAAAGTGACACAATACGGAGGCACAAGTACAAATGCAGGCTTGCCGGAAATCCAGTTTTTCCCGGCAGATCAGCAAACGGCCAGCCTGCTGCCGAATGCAGCAACCAACGTATGGTGGATCACATTAGATAAAGATGTTTTTTCCTATAACCTGAGAAGAATTGGCTCCGACCGTCTGTTTACGGTGAAGTTCGACTTATCAAAAACAATAGATACCCCTTCCGCTCCCTGGGGATGGAAGGACTAATGACTATAAAGCGGCTTTAACAAGAAAAGGCAAAAGCTCCTTCTGGAAACTTACAAAGTTCTTCCGGACATCGGAATCGCTAACAGAAGTAAAGGCGAAAGAGAATACAATGCTCTTACTGGCTTTCAGCAAGAAGGCCAGTCCTTCTTTTCGGGAAGGGTTATTTTTAAAATGATCAAGCTCCAGATAAGCGGAAAGCAACAGTGATTCCAGCTGATCAGAAAGGTGTTTCAGAAACTCCTGAGAATTGGCATTCTCCCTTACGAAATCCCAGCCTATAAATTCATTACAAACGGTATAAGTTAACCTGCAGGTCTTCATAACCAATGCCTTCAGGTGTTCTTCTTCGTTTGCAAACTGCGCTTTATTTTTAAGGATCTCATGTAGATTCAAATCCAGATAGTCCATTAAAATGGCATCCAGAACCTGTTCCTTACTTTCGAAATACTTATATATGGTGGCTTTGGCTATACGCGCTTTCTTCGCAATCTCGTTTACACTTGTTTTGTGATACCCGTATTTCCTGAATAACTCTTTAGCTGCTCTAATTATACTTTCTTTAATTTTCTCTGGTTCCATCAATTAGATACATTTATTTCGCCACTACCAATACCGGATAAAGATACCTGATATGACTTTAAAGCACGTACTGCCGGCGCCTTTTGAGGGCTGCCATCAGTAAGTAAAAATTTAGCTCCTGAACATGGATCAGTGGCGGTAATTCCACTTTCATCTACCGTTACTTTGCAGCGCTGTTCAGGATTGACAGAACTACAGCGGTCAAACGCAACATAATTATTTACTGCAAGCTTAATGATCATGATCCCCGCAACTCCAATGTTATCAACGATATAAACACCATTTTTCGCCTCGACACTAAAAGCAGCGGCTGTCATATGGTATCTGACCTGAACATTAGGAATATAACTCCCATCGTCTTTACCACAACCGGCAAAGAGCAATAATAAGACAAATGCTGCGGTTATTCTTTTGATCATTATATCAATGAAGTTTTATATTGTTTCAGGAATCTGGCGTCATTCTCGGAGAATAACCTTAAATCCTTAATTTCAAACTTAAGGTTGGCAATTCTTTCAATTCCCATTCCGAATGCAAAACCACTATATTTTTTCGAATCAATACCACAATTCTCCAATACATTAGGGTCTACCATTCCACAGCCAAGGATTTCTACCCATCCACTGTATTTACACATCTGGCAACCTGCTCCTTTACAAATGGTACAGGAGATGTCCATCTCTGCCGAAGGTTCTGTAAAAGGGAAATAAGAAGGACGGAAACGAACTTTAGTTCCTTCGCCATACAACTCCTGTACAAAATAAAATAAAGTCTGTTTCAGATCTGCAAAAGAAACATTTTCATCCACATAAAGGCCTTCGACCTGATGGAAGAAACAATGTGCTCTTGCTGATATCGCTTCGTTGCGGTATACACGACCCGGCATAATTGCCCTGAATGGCGGTTTTCCGGCTTCCATCATTCTCACCTGAACGGAGGAAGTATGGGTCCGCAAGGCGATGTCTCCCTTTTCTCCACCTTTTTTAATGAAGAAGGTATCCTGCATATCGCGCGCCGGATGTTCCTCAGGAAAATTTAGTGCAGAGAAGTTATGCCAGTCATCTTCGATCTCCGGGCCTTCAGCCACGATAAAGCCTAACTTATTAAAAATTTCTACGATCTCTCTTCTTACCAATGCCAAAGGATGGCGTGCGCCAATCTCAAAGCCTTCACCTGGCAAAGTCAGGTCTAAACCTGCATCTTTGGAAGTATCAGCCACTTCAGTCTGGTCTTTAAGCGTTTGGTATTTTGCTTCAGCCAACTGCTTAAATTCATTTAAAACCTTACCCAGGGTTCTTTTTTCCTCAGGTGAGACAGCTTTAAACTCATCAAAAATATCTTTGATTATCCCTTTCGTACCAAGGAATTTAATACGGAATTGTTCTAACTCATCTGCATTATCAGTAGAAAACGCATTTATTTCGGCGGTATATTGTGTTATCTTATCTTGTAACATGAGGCCAAATATACAGCTATTTATACAATATTTTTATAATCGCTGAGTCCAAAAATCAACTTGAACTGATCTCCAACAGGTAAATGGACTCAGCGTTATATTTTAAATCACGCCAAGCGCTTTACCTACTTTGGTAAATGCAGCGATCGCTTTATCTAAATGATGTTGTTCATGGGCTGCAGACAACTGTACGCGAATCCTCGCCTTACCTTGTCCAACTACCGGATAATAGAAACCAATTACATAAATTCCTTCTTCCAGCATTTGTGCCGCAAATTCCTGTGCCAGTTTTGCATCATATAGCATTACCGGAACAATCGGATGAACCCCTTCTTTAATGTCAAAACCTGCTTCAGTCATTTTCTTACGGAAATAAACGGTATTACTTTCCAGTTTATCTCTTAAATCAGTGGTCTCACTTAGCATATCCAATACCGCAACAGAAGCACCCGCAATTGCAGGAGCCAAAGTATTAGAGAATAAATAAGGACGTGACCTTTGACGTAACATGTCTATAATTTCCTTTTTACCTGCAGTGAAACCTCCGGACGCACCGCCCAATGCTTTACCCAAAGTGCCGGTAATGATGTCTACCCTGTCCATTACATTAAAATGTTCATGAGTTCCACGGCCTGTCTTACCGATAAATCCGGTACAATGCGACTCGTCAATCATTACCAATGCTTCATATTTATCCGCAAGATCACAGATCTGATCAAGTGGAGCAACAACACCATCCATAGAGAAAGCACCATCAGTAACAATAATGCGATGTCTGGCATCTTTTGCAGCGATCAATTGCTGCTCCAGATCTGCCATGTCTGCATTTTTATACCGGAAACGTTTGGCCTTACACAAACGTACTCCATCTATGATTGAAGCATGGTTCAGTTCATCTGAAATGATGGCATCCTGATCGTTAAATAAAGGCTCAAAAACACCTCCGTTTGCATCAAAAGCTGCAGCATATAAAATGGTATCTTCTGTACCTAAAAATTGGGACAACTTTGCTTCCAGTTCTTTATGCACATCCTGAGTACCACAGATAAAGCGTACGGATGACATGCCATAGCCATATTTATCAATTGCTTTTTTAGCAGCTTCAGTTACACGTGGATCAGAAGATAACCCTAAATAATTATTCGCACAGAAGTTGATCACTTCCTGTCCGGTACTTACCTTGATGTCTGCACCCTGAGGCGTAACAATCACACGTTCACGTTTAAATAAACCGTCTTTTTCTATTTGCTCCAGTTCTTGTTGCAGAACAGGTTGTAATGTTTTATACATACTTTTATTTGCTTGTTGCAACCAAAGTTATAAAAATATCGTCTTCCAGGAACAACCTTATTAAATCATCATCCACAAACTTTAACAAGATTATTGTGTTAATCTAACATTAACATAGCGATATTTAGGCTTTAATACATATATGAAGAGAATCCATCTAACGTTTTTATTAATATTTGGCAGCATCAGTACCTTATTTGCACAGGAATTCAAACTCAAAGGCAGTATTAAAGACACAGAGGGTCAAGCGGTTCCTTTTGTTTCGGTATACATTAAGAATACCACTAAAGGCACCTCGGCAAACGTTGATGGGATTTACACACTGGCATTGGACAAAGGTACTTTCACCATCGTCTATAAGGCCATTGGTTATAAAGCGATAGAAAAGGACATCAGTATTGCTGACAATACGGATGAAAATGTCGTATTGACTGCAGAATCCTACACCCTTTCCGGAGTCACTATCGATGGCAATGCCAAAGATCCAGCCTATGAAATCGTGCGGCAGGCCATAAAACGAAGAAAGCAACATTTAACAGAGGTGAAATCCTATACCGCAGATGTTTATATTAAAGGGGTACAAAAGCTCGTTGGCGCCCCGAAGAAATTCTTTGGAAGAGATGTACAGAAGACCCTTGACCTGGACACCAACAGAAGAGGGATTCTTTATTTATCGGAGTCTACCTCTACTTTTGCCTTCGAGCGTCCAGGTAAAATCCATGAAGAAATGGTTTCTTCTAAAATATCCGGAAGGAATAATGCATTTAGCTTTAACAAAGCTTCCGATCTGACCGTTAATTTCTACGAAAACATACTTTTAGAGAACAGCATGAGTGCGCGTGGATTTGTATCCCCTATTTCTGATAACGCATTCTTATATTATCGCTATAAGCTTTTAGGATTCAGCAATGAAAATGGCGAAACCATCAATAAGATTCAGCTTATTCCAAAAAGAGAACATGACCCGGTATTCAGAGGAATTATCTATATCAAAGAAGACAGCTGGCATTTGGTGAATGCCAACGTCTACCTGACTCAAAACTCCGGAATCAATTTAATAGATACCTTAAAGATCTCTCAGCAATTCCTTAAGGTGGAAGATACCTATATGCCTTCCAATATGAACTTCCAGTTCAACGGAAATGTTTTTGGCTTTAAGTTTGAAGGTTACTATGCGGGAGTTTACAGCAATTACAACATCCATCCTAACTTCCCCAAGAACTATTTTAATGGAGAGATTTTAAAAATAACCAAGGCAGTCAACAAAAAAGATTCTCTTTTCTGGCTAAACAACAGGCCAATTCCATTGACTCCGGAAGAGAGCCGTGACTATGTCAGAAAAGATAGTATCGCTGCTTTAAAAACTTCAAAGCCTTATCTCGATTCCCTGGAAAGGGCAAACAATAAATTTGGAATCGTTAAAATATTGCTGACCAGCTATACCATCAATAACCGCTACGAAAGGAAACGCCTGAGGTTCGACCCTATTCTGCCTGCTTTATTCTACAATACAGTAGAAGGATTTGGAGCAAAATATGGCGTAACCTATACTAAAGACCTGGAATATGGTGCTTTTTATAGCATCCGTCCGGAAGTAAGATACGGGCTATCCAATAAACTGCTCACTGGATCACTAAGCGGAAATTACTACTATGACCCTGTAAAACGCGCCAGCATTAGTGCAAGCATTGGATCCGGAATCTATGACCTGAATAACCATGGTAGTATGAGTTTGCTGGCGAACTCTATCAACTCCCTTCTTTTCGAAACCAATTTCTCCAAATTCTATAAAAAGGAATTTGCAAATATTGGAACGAGCAGAGAACTGACGAATGGATTGCAGGCCACCATCTCCGCTGAATTTACAAGGAATACCAATCTGGTAAATACCACCACTTATAAAATCAAGGATTTAAAAGGAGAAACTTTTAAATCCAATAATCCTTTTAGCCCTGAAGTAGAAAAACCTTTGTTTCCTACTTACGAAGCCTTTATTCTAAACGCAGCGCTTACCTATACCATCGGACAAAGTTACATTACCCGTCCCGACCGTAAGATTTATCAGGAGTCAAAATATCCAACGATCAGACTCTCTTATAAGAAAGGCATTAAAGGTATCCTGAGCAGTGATGTAGATTACGATTTGATTTCTGCCGAGGTTTATCAAAACAGGATTAGTTCTGGTCTATGGGGCTATTCCTCTTTCGTTATCGGTGCAGGAAAGTTCCTGAATAACACACAGGTTTACTATCCGGAGTTTAAACACTTCAGAGGAAACAATTCTTTATTTGGCTTACCGGAATTGAGAAAATTCCTATTTCTTGACTTTTACCTACATAGTACGGACAGAGAGTACTTTGAAGCACATTTTGAACATAATTTCTCCGGATTGCTGACCAATAAAGTACCCTTGCTCCGCAAGTTAAAACTGGAAGAACTGGTTGGTGTCAATTACCTTAGCCAACCTTTGAAAAGAAATTATACGGAGTTTTATTTTGGCTTACAACGCCTGATTTTCAGGGCAGCTTACGGTTTTGCTTATGATGGTAACAAAAGAGTAAATCATGGTTTCAGGCTTTCTTATGGCTTTTAAAAAAAAGCATTCACCCGTGGCGAAAACACACGGATGAATGTTTTATACTCAATTCTCAAGACTTAGCATCCGATGGTAAAGGCCCATCATGAGTTCAGGCGGAAAATAATTGTAGTCTTTGTTGATGACATCCGTATCCAGAGGCAGGACCTTCCAGCCTGCATCGCTCTTAATTTTAACCTCATGGATCACATGCATGCATTCCAATAGTTTTTCCAGCAATTCATACATAGCAAAAGAGAGATGACCGTTATCACATTCCTCAGACATCGGTGTAGAGCGCAGACTATAAAACAAGATCATATCCAGCTCATCCTGCCATACCGAAAGGCTTTGATATTGAAAGATATCATTAAACACAAACTTGACATTATTGATCTCCTGATCTTCCAGTACGCGACAGTTTTTCATAACGCCATCTGATAACCGTTTCCGTACTTCTATAAAAGAGGTCTCTCTCCACATTCCCCTGCTTTGATAAAACGGATCTCCTTCCCGGATGAACAGGTCTATATAATCATCATTTAACAGGATCCAGGCCATTTCAATGAGACGCGTAGTATACTGATGTACACACATCAGCCTGGACCGGTCATACACCTTTTCCTGCCCATAAGCGGAATTGCTAAAAGAAAGGCTAAATAACAACCGAAGTTCCTGTCTGAACAACTCCAGATCAGTTGCATCAAAAAATTCTTCCACCACCAATAATGGATTTTTAACTTCTGCCTCTTCCAAATACCTGAAACCGGGATTTTCCAATCCCTCATACCGTCTTCTCATAATACATAATTTTAATTAATGATATAATAATTATAGTTTAAAATATTATATTAGCTAAATAATTAATGCAAGCTTACGTATAATTAATCAAAAGACAAATTAATTAAGACAATAAATAAAGCTATGAGAAAAAACATTTATTTAGAGACCGAGAAAGCCGGCACAAGGTTGAGGGAAGTCAGATTAACAAAACAGATGACCCTATCCCAGTTTTACACCCCTATTACTAAACATATAGGGAACTGTTCTTCCATTGAAAGCGGGAGAAGAAGAATTGGGAAAAGGCTTTCAAAAGAAATTCTGGAATACCATAGGATCAATCCAAGATACCTCAACACCGGTATGGGAGAAATGTTTCTAAGGTCTGAGGATCCTGCTGAGCAACTGCCTCAGCTGGAAGAAGGTGTTCCATTTTTTAATGTAAATCTCACGGAGATGACCTTTGGGGGACTTCAGGTCTTTCAGGATCCTCCGGAATACTATGTAAATTACCGGCCTTTTAACGACTGTGATGCTTACCTTCCTATCTATGGAGACAGTATGTCTCCTAAATTTACCAGTGGAGAGATTATCATTGTAAAAGAAATCAGGAACCGGGATATCATCCAATGGGGTGAGGCTTACCTGGTGGTCACCGATGAACAGGCAAACAACATCACCACCGTGAAATTGTTATTTGAACATCCCAACCCGGAAAAGATCGTCTTACGTTCCCTAAATCCAGAATTTAAGGGGGATACTGTTATACAAAGAGGAGGCATTAAGCGGATATTTCTTGTCAAGGGGAAAGTAACCCGCAATCACTTGTAAACCTCGGGATTGACTACAAATGGGATTCGTTCTCCTTTGAGGCCGGCGATGATATTCCTGGCGGCGAGAACAGACATTGCCGAGCGGGTCTCTTCTGTAGCGGAGCCAATATGGGGAAGAACGGATACGTTAGGCATATTTAAAAGAGGATGATCTGGATGCATAGGCTCAGGGTTGGTCACATCCAGCCCTGCTCCCCAGATCTTCTTTTCTACCAATGCCCTTAACAAATCCGGTTCATTATGAATTGCTCCCCTGGCTGTATTGATAAAAATCGAACGGGGTTTCATTTTATTAAAAACAGACCAGTCAAACTTTCCTGCCGTCTCCGGCGTTAAGGCTGTATGTACCGTAAGGACATCACTTTGCTCCAGCAGTTCATCAAAGGAAACCCAGCTGGCATTTAATTCTTTTTCGGCAGCTTCATTTCTGTTCCTGTTGTGATAAATCACTTGCATTCCAAATGCTCCGATACAACATTTCGCCATTTCCAGTCCGATTTTCCCCAAGCCAAAAACACCCAATGTTTTACCCCTTAATTCTATACCAAGGTTAGCTGTCGGATCAAAAAACCCCCATTCTCCTTTTGTAATACTTTTATGCATATGAAAGGCTTTCCGGGAAGTGGCAAGCATCAGCAAAAAAGCAGTGTCAGCAGTTGCCCCACTCAATACACCAGGCGTATTTCCTATCGGAATCTTAACTGCAGTAGCCGCTTCAACATCTACATTATCGTAACCTACAGAATGCAAAGCAATTACTTTTAAATGTTTGGAAGCTTGAAGAAAATCTTTGTCCAGCCAGGTACTTACGCTCAGTAAAGCATCACAATCTCTGGTATGGGCAATCAGCTCTTCCCTGCTAAGTGATCTTTTTTCTTTCCACTCTTCCACTTCAATACCCGCATCAATCATCAATTTCCGTCCTTCTTCCGGAATAACTCTGGTTACAAATACTTTCATAAATTCTCTTTTGTATAAAAATCAACAACCTTTCCAGGCAAATGTTCTCAAAATAAAGAAGGCGGCTCCAAAAATTTGGAGCCGCCTTCTTTATTTACAAGGTAACTAATTAAAGACTAAGCTTTTTACGAATGTCAGATGGAAGACCTTTTTTGTTTAACAGGAATGCTGTGGTTTTATATTTCACAAAATTCTTGGTTACATAGAGGTATCCTTTATAATCGTTGGTTGCACCCCATGAGTTTTTAACGATATAATATTCTTTACCATTCTGATCTTTTGCAATACCGGTGATCTGCATTCCATGGTCATCTGTAGTCTGGTAATTGTCGAATGCTTCCTGACGCAATTCAGTAGTAATTTCTTTTTCAGGCTTAGGTCCGTTGAACATAGTTGATTTTTCTTCTTTGGACATACTTTCAAAGTCTTTTTCAGGAACAAAAGCAATACCATTTTTCCAGCTGAAACCTTTTTCACTCACATCGGTAGCCCAGGCAACTGTAAATCCTTTTTTCAAAGCATTGTCAATTACTTTAGTAATGTCGTCCATCTGTACATTATATACCTGATCATAAGACCAGTTATCCGGAACCATTAATACTGTTTTTGTATAATAAGGAGCCGTGTTGAAAGAAGAAAGCTCCACATAGTCTGCCGGATTAATCCCTACGACCTCTTTAGCAAAAGTTTTTGGGGTGTAGTTTTTACCTTCAAACGTAAAGTTTTCAGGAACTGCACCAAGGCATGAATCTATCGTAGCGATATATTTCTTTTTCCAGTTTGGATCAAGCTTACCGTTAGGTGCTTTAACCGCTTCTTCAAGAATTGCTTTAGTCAGCTTATTCATGTCATCAGACTTATTTGCTGCAGTTCCGTAATCTCTGCCGTTATAAACTTCCTGAGGCAATGCACCATATAAAGCAAACATATTGATTACATCATGACATGCACCACCGTCGCCAAGCGTTAAGGCACCATGCATACGTACATAGTTAATTCCTTTTTCAATATAAGCATTACGGGCAGTAAAAATATCTGCAAGGTCAACCGGCTTTTTACCTGCACGGATCATTTCAGATTCAAGGAAAGAGTTCGTGCTATAACTCCAGCAGGTTCCCGATGATTTTTGATTTTTAACAGAAGTTGCCTCTGCATTGATCACAGGAGTAAAAACAAAACTATTTTTACTATCCGTACTTTGGTTGTTTTTTAGTGAATTAACAAGATCATCTTGTGCAAATCCGCTACCGGCACTAAGTAGAAGGCCTGCAGCCAACAATACCGGTTTAATAGAAATTTTAGTCATTTTATATGTTTAAATTTAATCCGCCTCACAAATCAGGGTCTGATTTATAATGACGGAGGCAAACTTAACAATATTCCTTTCAGTCAACAACAGCCTAAAAAGAATGTTACGGAAGGTGTTTGCGAAAAATTTCCATAATTTTATTCTTAAATCAGGAGACATGGATATCTCATTAAAAGGAAAATACGCATTAATTTGTGGCAGTACACAGGGCATCGGCCTGGCTACAGCAAAAGTTTTAGCCAGTCTCGGTGCGAATTGCATACTGATGGCCAGAAACGAAGAAGCCCTAAAAGCGGCGCTTCAGCAACTCGCCAACGATCAGGGTCAGCAGCATGGTTATCAGGTCGCTGATTTCTCTGAAAAGCAACAAATAGAAAACGCGATTCATCAAATCACGGTAAACCATAACATCGCTATACTGATCAACAACAGCGGTGGCCCTAAATCCGGCCCGATTGCCGTGGCCCTTTCACATGATTTCGAAGCGGCATTCCAGCAACATCTTATTGGCAATCATATTCTTGCTACAGCAGTTCTTCCAGGAATGAAAGCATTGGGATATGGCAGGATCATCAATATTATCTCGACCTCCGTCAAAACGCCATTGCCAAATCTGGGGGTTTCTAATACCATCAGGGCTGCGGTTGCTTCATGGGCGAAGACCTTATCCAATGAGGTCGGCAAATTCAACATTACAGTAAACAATGTCTTACCAGGACTAACGGAAACGGCAAGATTAACCAGTTTAATTGAACAAACAGCAAAGATTCAGCAATTAGAGATCGTTGATTTGGAAAAAACCATGATCAACACCATACCAATGGCAAGATTTGGAAAAGCAGAAGAAATCGCTAACATCGTCGCTTTCCTTGCTTCACCAGCGGCATCGTATGTAACCGGGACCAGTATCAGAGTAGACGGCGGACGCACCCCTTCCATTTAGATTTTTCCTATATCATTTATCTTTCTTAACTTTGTACCGCATTAAACGCTGTATGCAACAGTATCAATGAATATATGAAAAAATTCCAGACCCTACTTTACTATTGCTATAGTTACATAGCAGAGGCAGAACAATTTGCTGCCGATCACCTTACATTTTGTAAATCACTAGGCCTTGTTGGGCGCATTATTGTGGCCAATGAAGGATTAAACGGAACCGTTTCCGGAACTAAAGAAGCTTGTGAAGCCTATATGGCTGCCATTAAGGCCGATGAACGTTTCGCTAAAACTGATTTCAAAATTGACGAGGTAGATGAACCTTCCTTTATCAAAATGCACTGCCGTCATAAAGCGGAAATTGTGCATTCAGGACTAAGAGATACGAGTATTATAGATCCCAACGAACGTACAGGTAAACACCTGGAACCCGCAGATTTTCAAAAGATGATCGATGATGAGGATGTTGTCATTCTTGATGTTCGTTCCAATTATGAGCATAATCTCGGTAAATTCAAAAACGCGGTGACGTTGGATATTGAAAATTTCAGGGATTTCCCGGATAAAATCAATGAACTGGCTCAGTATAAAGACAAAAAAGTACTTACCTATTGTACCGGTGGCATCAAATGCGAAAAAGCATCAGCTTTATTGCTGCACCACGGTTTCAATGATGTATATCAGCTTCATGGAGGAATTATCAAATATGGTAAAGAAGCCGGCGGAGAGGATTTTGAAGGTAAGTGTTATGTCTTTGACAACCGCATTGCAGTTGATGTCAACTCGGTAAATCCCAGTATCGTTTCCAAATGTTTTAACTGCGGAACAGTTACACCAAAAATGATCAATTGTGCCAATCCGGAATGTAATGAGCACATCACACAATGTGATGCCTGCGGAGAAGAACTACAAGGCTGCTGCTCTGTCGCCTGTACAACCAACCCTCGTAAACGCAGTTATGACGGAACCGGATATTATGTAAAAGTACCTCAACCTGTAAACGTTGCTTCTAAATAACTATCTTAGGCGTTAATGAAGATCGGCTGCCTGAAATACTTTTCACTCCATATCCTGCTTGCGTTTATTTCATTCTCCGCTATAGCAGAAAACATTAAAAGTATCGGGGTTCCGTATGTGCAAAATTATCCCAAGTCAGTATACCTTTCCGGAAATCAAAACTGGTCAATTACCAAGGATAAGCAGGGCATTATGTATTTCGGAAATGCACAGGGCCTGCTTACCTATGATGGCAAATACTGGCAGCAATACAAAATGCCCAACAGGCAGATTGTTCGTTCTGTCCTTGCAGCCCCTTCAGGAATCATTTATAGCGGTGGATTTGGGGAGCTCGGTTATTGGTCCAATAAAAACAGGAAGCTAAGCTATACCTCTTTAACCAAACTTGTTCCCAGGAGCAATGCAGTAAAAGATGAGATCTGGAAAATATGCGCGGATGGGAAAAGGGTGATTTTTCAATCTTTTAACACCATCTATATTTACGAGAACAACAAGATAAAGGTCGTCAAAGCGGCACATCCTTTTTTGTTTCTTCACCAGGTAGGAAAGCGCTTATTTGTAGAAGTTTTAAGCCAGGGACTTTTTGAACTTATTGGCGATCAACTCATTCCATTAAAAGGAAGTACGCCTGCAAACTCCACTGACGTAATGTCCATTTTACCTTACAAAAACGGAAGCCTGTTAATCGGAACCAGTAAGGATGGTCTTTTCACCTACGATGGAAATAGCTTTACGCCCTTAAATACACCTGCCAATGCTTTTCTGAAGGTATATCAGTTAAATAACGGAGTCAAGATCTTAAACAAATACTATGCTTACGGGACGATATTAAACGGTCTGATCATCATTGATGAGCAGGGAAATATCGTTCAGCGCATCAATAAATCCAGTGGATTACAGAACAACACGGTGCTTAGTCTTTATGCCGATAATGACCAAAACCTCTGGGCAGGACTCGACAATGGCATAGACAGGGTAGAGCTCAATTCCCCATTATACTTCTATTTTGATAAAACCGGACAATTCGGAACGGTATATTCCAGTCTGATTTACAACAATACCATTTACCTGGGCACCAATCAGGGCTTATTCTACAGCCCATGGACATCGGGACAGGATCTCTTCAGCTCTTTTGATTTCAAATTGATCCCCGGCTCTCAGGGACAGGTTTGGGACCTTACAATTATTGATGGACAGTTAATCTGCGGCCACAATAACGGCACTTTTAATGTGATGGGGAATAAACTGGAAAAGATATCCAATACCAATGGTGGCTGGACCATCAAAAAGTTGGACGATGGACAGGACTGTCTCATCCAGGGAACTTATAATGGTTTGTTGATTTATAAGAAGGACGCTAAAGGCATCTGGCGATTTCACCATAAAATTGCCGGTTTCGATGAACCTTCCAGGTATGTGGAGAGAGATGCAAAAGGAGATATATGGGTAAGTCATGCTTATAAAGGTCTTTACAAACTGACCCTAAGTCCTGATCTTTCCAGGGTGACTGCCTCCTGGCCATACAATGAGAAAAATGGTCTTCCTGATGATTACAACATCAATATCTTCAAAATTGCAAACAAACTTGTCTTCTCCTCTGATCAGGGATTTTTCATCTATGATGAAATCAGTAACCGTTTTAAAAACTACGAAGAACTCAATAAAGGACTAAAGGGATTTTCTACGTCCAACAAAATCATTAGCGCCGGACTGAACAGATATTGGTTCATTAACCGTGGAAAAATGGGCCTTGTCCACTTTACCCAACCGGGGAAACTCAATATCGATTCCAATAGGTTCAGCATTCTTGATGGAAGAATGGTTCAGTATTATGAGAACATCAGTAAGATCAGCAACGACATTTACCTGATCAGTGTAGATGATGGCTTTGTCATTTATAACGGAACTGATGGCCAGACGGGGAACAAAGAGGCGGCTTTACCTTCGGTGCTGATCCGCAGGATAGAAGACATCACCGACACTTATCATACCCTAAGCGAAATTGGAAGTAACGGATCTGAGATGGAGATCCCTTTTAGCAGGAACAACATCAGAATTTCTTACTCCCTTCCTTATTACCGACAGGCAAAAGTGAAGTTCCAATATTACCTGGAAGGCTATTCCAAACAATGGTCCGACTGGAGTACCGCTTCACAAAAGGATTTTACCAACCTCAGCAGAGGAAGTTATGTATTTAAGGTAAGGGCCAAGATCAATGATGAGCTGGTGAGTAAAGAAACCATGTTTGAATTTAGCATCCTACCTCCTTTTTATGCGACAAACTGGGCCATCGCTTTCTACATCCTATGTACTATTGTATTACTTATTTCCACTAAACGCCTTTACGAGAAAAAGCTAAAGAAAGACCAGCAGGCCATTTCCAAAAAACTGCAGGCAGAAAAAGAAGCCTACCTTAAAAAGGAAGCTGAAGCAACGGAAAGACAAATCATCAAACTGCAGACCGAAAAGTTACAAGTGGAACTGGCAGGTAAAAATAGAGAACTGGCAAATTCCGCGATGAGTCTTGTTTATAAAAACGAATTATTGCAGAAATTGAGTCAGGAAATTCTGAAGTTAAAAGACGGCAACGGGAAACCCCTGGCAGAAGATCAATTGCGAAAAATACAAAAGGTTATTGACGAAGGAATGAACGATGAGCGCGACTGGAATTTATTCGAAAGCAGCTTCAACGAAGCACATGAAAGTTTCTTCAAAAAGCTAAAGGCAAATCATCCGGACCTAGTACCAAATGACCTGAAACTATGTGCCTACCTGCACATGAATATGAGCAGTAAAGAAATGGCGTCATTACTTAACATTTCCCTTCGAGGTGTGGAAATCAGACGCTACAGACTTCGCAAAAAGCTCGAAATTCCACATGACAAGAACCTTGTAGAGTTCTTAATGGAACTTTAGGACTACATCATTACCACACATCAGCAGATTTCACCCCCACATTTCTGCATTTCAGTAAAACCCTGCACAACCATATATAATTTTGCCTAATCAGGCAAAGAACTGCATTTTTAGCCCAAAAACTGATTTGGACAAGGCGTTTAAAACACTACACATCAACCGCTGATGTATAAATGTATAGGCCTTTTTTTTGTAATAGCGGTTATAGTCCCAGAGATTTAACAAACAATTAAACAAAACTTAAACGAGCATGAAAAGAATCTTTACAAAATTTTCTGTTTTAACATTTCTCTGTTTTCTTTTTAATTACACGGCCTTTGCACAGAACATTACTGTGAAAGGAACTGTAACCGACGGCGGTGATAAGACCACCATTCCGGCAGTAAGTGTACAGGTAAAAGGGACAACAACAGGAGCACAAACAGACGTCAATGGGAACTATTCCATCAGCGCCCCCGCAAACGCGACACTGGTATTTACCTATATAGGTTATACGACACAAGAAGTGCCCGTCAACAATAGAACAACAGTCAATATCGTACTAACCTCATCTGCTCAGCAATTGGACCAGGTAGTTGTAGTAGGTTACGGTACGCAAAGAAAAATCGATGTGACCGGATCTGTAGCCACAGTTAAAGGTGATGAAATTTCGAAGCAGGCTTCTGTAAACCCGGTAAGTGCATTACAAGGTAAGGTTGCTGGTATCGCAATCTCCAACAGTGGCGCACCAGGCACGGCTCCTCAGATCACTATACGTGGTACAGGAACAGTATACGGTGGAGTTGGTGTTTTATATGTAGTGGATGGAGTCTGGTTTGATGACATTAACTTCTTAAACCCTGCTGACATCGAGAGCATGAGTATCTTAAAAGATGCATCCAGTTTATCTATTTATGGGATCAGAGCTGCTAATGGCGTGGTGCTGGTAACTACCAATAAAGGAAAAAAAGGTGATGCAATAATTAACTATACCGGAACTGTGGGTTATCAAAGCGTAACAAACAAGCTCAAAATGGCCAATGCTACCGAGTACGCAACATTGATTAATGAGTTGACTGCTTCCTCAGGAAATCCTCCATTATTTAAAGACCCTGCAGGTTTTGGTGTGGGAACAGATTGGTATGGCCAGCTCCTCAGAAATGCAATGGTCACTAATCACCAGTTGTCTGTTAGTGGTGGTGGTGAAAAAAGCACTTATAACTTATCCCTGGGATATTTAAATCAGGATGGTATTGTTGAAAAGAATAATTATACACGTTACACTGCCAGATTATCGAATGATTTTCAAGTATTAAAGCCTTTAAGGGTTGGTTATAGCGTTTCAGGAACTTCCAGCAAAACCAGAGACATCAATACTGGTATCTTCCGTCAGCTTTACGCCGCCGGTCCTGTAGTTCCTGTTTATTATGCAGACGGCACTTACGGCGATCCAAATGACTTTAGTTTGGGTGGAGGAAACAACTTCAATCCCCAAGTTACTTCCGACTTTTACAACGGTGTAACTAAAGACTATAAATTAGTTGGAAATGTATATGCAGAACTCAACATCTTTAAAGATCTGACCTTCAAGACCAGCATTGGCGGAGATTTTGGTCAGAATGAGGTAAGAATTTATGATCCGGTTTATAAAGCAACACAAGGACAACAAAGTGACAACAGCAAGTTGGGGATTGACAGAACTGAAATCAGGAACTGGATCATTGAAAACACCTTAACTTATAAAAAGCTTTTTGGCGATCATAACCTAACTGTTTTAGCTGGTCAGACCGCACAAAGATCAAAACGATATGTAATTAAGGCCAGCGCAATGAATGTTCCCTTTTCAAGTGAGGGCGACCTATACCTCAGTTTGGGTGACGCGGCTAACCGTACCATTTACGATGAGGGTGCAATAAATACAGCGGTATCATATTTCGGAAGGATCAATTACGCTTACAAAGACCGATACCTATTGAATGCTTCTCTGCGTGCAGATGGTGCTTCTCAGTTTTTTGGTGGCGGAAACCTTTGGGGTAAATTCCCTTCCATTGGAGCAGGATGGGTGGTGACCAAAGAAGAGTTTATGAAAGATCAAAAAGTATTCAATAGCCTTAAATTGCGTGGTAGTTGGGGTAAAGTAGGAAACGCAGGTGTTCCTATCAACCCAACGAATCTGACAATTGGTCAAAAAGGAGGATATGTAGCTTATTTTAACGGCATTGCTTACACCGGAAAAAACATTGACACCATGGTGCCGGCTTTCCTTAACTGGGAGCGTAGTTCAGGTGTAGATCTTGGTTTCGAAGCCAGCTTCCTGGATAGCAGATTGAGCATAGAGGCAGACTATTACAACAAAACAACTCAAAAAGCAATATTTGAAATACCTGTATTTTCAAATATTGGTTTAACAACTGCTACTCAAATTGGCAATCAAGCCGATTTCGAGAATAAAGGATATGAATTCATGGCCAGCTGGAGAGATAAAACTGAAGGAGGTTTAACCTATTCCATCAGTGGAAATTTTAGCTATAATAAAAACATAGTGAAGTCAACTGTTACCGGTAAAAACCCGATCTATTCTGGTGGTGGTGGACTGGCAAATGGTTCAAGAGCGACCAGAACACTTTTAGGCAGACCTATTGGCGAATTCTATGGTTATCAGGTGGACGGCATTTTCCAGAATACTGCAGAGATTGCCGGTTCAGCTCAAACTTCTGCCAAACCTGGGGATTTCAAATATGTGGATCAGAATGGTGATGGTGTAATCAATGGTAACGACCGCGTATCTATCGGTAATCCTAACCCTAAATTTAACTATGGCTTAAACACGAGCTTTGCCTATAAGAACTTTGATCTTGCTATAGATATCCAGGGGGTTGCAGGAGTCGATGTATACAACGCAAACCAGGGTATCAGATTTGGTAATGAGAATTTCTCTAAAGACTTCTATGACAACAGGTGGCATGGCGAAGGTACTTCAAATACTTATCCTTCTGTAAACATCGGTTCTACTAATAACTCTGCTCCGAATTCATATTATGTTGAAAGTGGTGCTTATATCAGGCTAAGAAATGCACAATTGGGATATACCCTTCCGCAATCTTTATTAGGTAAGTGGAAAATGCAGAAAATAAGGGTGTTTGCAAATGCACAAAATCCGGTCAACCTATTTGGCTATAAAGGATTTAGCCCTGAAATAAGCAAACAGGTGACCGATAAGTACTCTCCAACAAGCGCAGGTATAGATGCGAATGTCTATCCATTATATGCTACTTATAGTTTCGGTGTAAACGTTACTTTTTAACAACTAAAGAAATGAATATATATAAAAATATAAACCTGCGTAAGGCATGTACTGTAATCATTACAGGCAGCATTTTATTCAGTACTTCATGCAAGAAAAGCTTCTTACATGTAGATCCGCAAGGCCAACAACCAGCGGAAACCTTTTGGAAAACCCAGGATGATGCAACCGCTGCTGTGAGCTCCATATATGGCAATTTACGGAGTTGGTCAAACACTGCATTTCCCGCACTGGCGGTAGAAAGCATAGGCTCGGACGAAGCTGAAAAAGGAAGTACAGCAAATGATGCCAGTTACCTGAACAATTTTGATGATTTCACAGCTACTGCTACAGACGGACAAATCCTGGGATTCTGGGAAGGCCAGTATCAAAATATCAATCTGTGTAATCAGGTTTTAGATAACGTTCCAGGTATTACTATGGACGAAAACCTGAAAAGCCGCTATTTGGCTGAAGCAAAATTTGTCAGAGCCTATTCTTATTTCAGATTGGTAAGGGCATTTGGAGATGTCCCGCTCAGGTTAAAAGTGCCTAAAGAAGTTTCAGAGTTTAATATCCCACGCACGCCAAAAGCAGAGGTTTGGGCAGCTATAGAAAATGACCTTAAAGATGCTGAAGCCATATTACCTGCAACTTATCCTGCTGCTGATCTGGGCCGCATTACTAAAGGGGCAGCGCTATCATTACATGCAAAAGTAGCCATGTATCAGAAGAAATGGGACCAGGTTCTTTCTTTAACAAATACGGTAATGGGATTAGGATATAGCCTGCTCCCAAATTACGAGACCCTTTACCGGGTAAGTAATGAAAACGGTTCAGAATCTGTATTTGAAATTAATTGCGTTTATAATCCAAGCATTAAAGACGCCAGTAACAGCCAGTACGCGCAGGTTCAGGGAGTGAGAACCCAAACCGGATACTGGGGCTTTAATGTGCCCACTCCAGCGCTGGAAAGTGCTTATGAAACCGGAGATCCACGCAGAACTGCGACTATTCTTTATGTAGGAACAACTACAACTGAAGGGGACGCAATTACGGCTAATCCTGGTGACCCGACAAAATACAATCACAAAGCATATGTTCCCTTTTCTTCTCCATGGGACAATGGAAATCCAAGAGGAAGCCAGCAAAATGTAAGGGTGTTACGCTATGCAGATGTATTACTCATGAATGCAGAAGCTGCGAATGAATTGGGCAATTCAGGTCAGGCGATCTCTTCTTTAGAGCTTGTAAGGGCAAGAGCAAGACAAGGTAATAATGCAATCCTGCCAAAAGTAACCACCACTGATCAGGGGGCTCTACGTACCGCCATCTATCATGAAAGACAAGTAGAACTTGCGATGGAATCTGACCGCTATTTTGATGTGATCCGTCAGGGCAGAGCGACAGCAGTATTTGGTCCTAAAGGCTGGAAAGCAAATAAAAATGAGGTATGGCCAATCCCACAAAATGAAATAGATATTAGTGTGGGCGTACTTAGTCAAAACACAGGTTATTAATCCCAATTAAACCTTACAACATGAAAACAAACTTATCATATATTGTGTCGGCCTTAGCGCTTTCTTTTGCGGTTTCCTCCTGCACAAAAAAATTCGAACCTTCCAGTTATGCCCCCGCATTAAATATTGGCGGTTATTCCAGCTCCAAGCAGGTAGCCTCCGCTAATTTAATTGCACAGTGGTCTTTTGATGATAGTACCATCGACAGTGTTTCCAAAACGGCAGGTACACCTACGGGTACTTCCTTCTCTGCTGGTGTAAAAGGAAAAGCGTTACAGGTAGCAGCAAATGGCTATGTCGTTTCAAATACCCCCACTGATGTACAAAACTTGAAAAGCTTTACCACGATGCTATGGTTTAAGTCGGACCTCAACACCGTAGCAACGGGACTTATTGACATTGCGAACTCCGCTGCAGGATGGGGAAATCTTACCATCTTTCTTGAAAATGGTGGCGATGCAACAAAAGGTTTGATTAAATTCCATATCAACAGCAATAGCAAGGAAGCCTGGTCTGAGGTTTATACGGTACCGAGTCCATGGAAAAAATGGAATCACCTGGCCCTGAGTTACAATCAGGCCACTTCAGATTTTACGCTTTATTTAAATGGAAGTAAAATCGGTAACGCACTCAATGTTCCTAACTACGGACCAATTACCTTCCAAAACGCCGCCAAGATGGTGTTCGGAACCCTTCAGTTCCAAACCACACCTAGTCTGTCAACAACTGCAGGCAAGGAGTCATGGGCAGGATCTTTAATAGGGCAGTTAGACGAGGTGAAAATCTTTAACAAAGCACTTACTGTAGATGAAATCAGTTCTATTACTAAATTAGAAGGAAGAGGAAAATAATTCCTTCTACAGTAAAATACCACTGTCTTAAAGCGTTGCCAGATTATTCAGGCAACGCTTTAAAAAATCAACTCCCTTTTGACATGACTCTACGACATTATCTCTATTCCTGTGCCTTACTGCTTTTGTTATCTTGTTCTAAGAAGGATACCCCTATTCCCGTTGAGCCCATAAAGCCGCCAACAGGTTCATTTACCTTTACAGCGTTAAAAGTAAATGAGCTTTTTAGTGGCTTCAGCTATTTCGGATTAAATACCAGTCCGGTATTTAAGGTTTCCTTCTCCGGTCCTGTTGATAAAACTTCGGTAGCAAGTGCCATTCTGATTAAAGATAAAGATGGAAATACTGTCAAAACAGAAATCACTTATGAGAACAATGATCAGAATCTGATCATCAAGCCGGTCAGCCCCTTAAAACCGGTCAGCAAATATTTCCTGGATGTACAAACGAATTTAAAAGCGGGAACAGGGGCGAATTTAAATAGTTCCATCACCGTAAATTTCATCACCCAGGTTGATCCCTCAGATAAATTCCCTTTGATCAGCGACGACGAACTCCTGACCCTGGTTCAAAAACAAACCTTCAAATATTTCTGGGATTTTGCACATCCAAACAGCGGGCTTTCCAGAGAAAGAAATACGTCTGGTAACCTGGTTACTTCAGGAGGATCCGGCTTTGGCATTATGGCGCTAATTACAGGTGTCCACAGGAACTTCATCAGCCGTAGCGAAGGACTTGGCAGAATGCAAAAAATCGTCGCTTTTCTAAAAGATAAAGCACAACGTTTTCATGGCGCTTATCCACATTGGCTGGATGGAAATACAGGCGCAGTGATACCATTCAGTCCAAAAGACAATGGAGCAGATCTGGTAGAAACTTCATTCCTAATGCAAGGCATGCTTAGTGCCAGACAATTTTTCAATAACCCTGACCCTATAGAAACTGCATTAAGAAAAGACATTAGCACCATCTACAATGAAGTAGAATGGGATTGGTTCAGAAAGGACAATTCCAATACCCTCTACTGGCATTGGAGTCCAACCTTGGGTTGGGATATGAATATGCCCATCAAAGGGTGGAATGAAGCCTTGATTACCTATGTTCTGGCCGCTTCCTCTACCACACATGGCATCCCAAAAAATGTTTATGACAACGGATGGGCAAATAACGGAAGTATGAAAAATGGAGGTAACTTTTATAATGTACAATTACCACTGGGACCGGTTAATGGCGGGCCCTTATTCTTTTCACACTATTCCTTCCTTGGAATCAATCCTATAGGCCTTAAAGATGCTTATGCAGATTATGAAGCCCAAACAAAGGCGCATAGTCTGATCCATTACAATTACGCCAAAGCAAACCCGAAGAACTTCTATGGTTACGGAGAAAGCTGCTGGGGGCTGACTGCAAGTGACGACATCAACGGATATCTGGCTCATGAACCTAACAACGACAATGGTGTCATCTCACCTACCGCTGCCCTTTCCTCCTTTCCTTATACTCCGGTAGAATCCATGCAGGCTTTAAAATATTTTTATTACAAACTTGGCGATAAAATCTGGTCAGGCTACGGCTTCACAGATGCGTTTTCCTTACATGATGCCTGGTTCGCAAGCTCTACATTGGCCATTGATCAGGGCCCAATCATCATTATGATTGAAAACCACCGCAGCAAATTGTTATGGAACTTATTTATGAGCGCTCCTGAAGTAAAAGCAGGAATGGAAAAACTCGGCTTTACCAGCCCCAATTTATAAAACGATTTAAAATGAAAAGAAACTTACGCTATATCTGCTTAATGCTCCTCGTTATTTGCTCATTTAACGAGGTCAATGCACAAAAGAAAAATCCTGAAGGCATCAAGCCAGAACTAAAAATACAAAAAAATTTAACCGACAACCAGTTATTGGATCTCGTACAAAAACAAACCTTCCGTTATTTCTGGGACTTTGCACATCCGGTAAGTGGAATGGCGCGTGAGCGTAGCAATGTTGCCTTTGAATACGGAAATGAAGTAGTCACTACCGGAGGAACCGGTTTTGGCATCATGGCTACGATCGTCGCTTCAGAACGTAAGTTTATTACCCGGGAACAAGCCGCTGCCAGAACGAAAAAGATCGTAGACTTCCTTTGGAAAGCCGATATGTTTCATGGCGCATTCCCGCATTGGCTAAATGGCGAAACCGGAAAAACCATCCGCTTCAGCCCTAAAGACGATGGTGCTGATATCGTAGAAACCTCTTTTCTCTTCCAGGGATTGTTAACGGCGCGTCAATATTACACTGCAGACAATGCTACGGAAAGAGACATCAGAAATAAAATATTATGGATGTGGGAAGGCATAGAATGGAATTGGTTCACCCAAAATCAGAATGTACTTTACTGGCATTGGAGCCCAAACAACGGCTGGAGCATGAACCACCAGATCAGGGGATATAACGAATGCCTGATGACCTATGTCCTTGCAGCCTCTGCACCGAAATATGCCATTGATAAAAAAGTTTATGACGAAGGATGGGCAATGAGCAATACCTTCTTCAATGGCAAGAAATTCAATGACATTACTCTTCCCTTAGGCTTTGATGGCGGCGGCCCATTATTCTTCTCACATTATTCTTACCTCGGGCTAGATCCAAGAGGGTTAAAAGACAAATACGCAGACTATTGGGAACAAAATAAAAACCATACCCTTATCAATAGAGCTTACTGCATTGAAAATCCTAAAAACTACAAAGGATACAGCGCAAAAAGCTGGGGCTTAACGGCGAGCGATAGCTGGCAGGGTTATGCGGCTCATTCTCCCACGGAAGATCTGGGTGTCATCACTCCTACCGCAGCTTTATCTGCATTTCCTTATACACCGGAATACTCCATGCAGGCATTAAGACATTTTTACGAAGACATGGGTGATCAGCTCTGGACAGAATATGGATTTGCAGACGCTTTTAGTGAACAGCATAAATGGGTGGCCAAATCTCACCTTGCCATTGATCAGGGACCTATTATTGTCATGATTGAAAACTACCGGACCGGCTTATTGTGGAAACTGTTCATGAGCAGTCCGGATGTACAAAAAGGGTTAACAAAACTGGGCTTTAGCACGCCCGCAATTAAGTAATTTATAGAATCGGGGGATTCAATTTATAAATGTTTAGCCATATCATATCTATTAAACTCTAAATCTAAAATGATGAAAAGAACCCTCACTGCTTTAACAGCACTATTATTAACAGTTGTACTTTTAAGTCCATCAAACAACTCTTTTGCAAAAAGCAATAAAAACACCCCTTTAAAAACAACTATAAATTCAGAGAAAAAGGTTAATAAAACACAGGCACAAATTCCATTGATGGCTACGAACAGTACAATCGACGGTGTTTATGTTCAATTATGGAACACAACCTCCGGAGGTTATGTTTCCTATTATCTTCCGCCAAATACCAACAACGCAATCGTACTGGGGTATCTGCCGGCAAACAATGACATCTATAATGTCAGCTTATCATCTACCGGAGGAGCGCACGACATGTGGATCTATTGGGAGCACAAAACCAAGGTCACCGGATTGGTGGCCAACGGAATGGCCCTTGCATGTCCAAGCTGTGCGCAAATAAAAATCTTTAACTAAATGGTACTGGCTAAACATTTAACTCAATATAATGTCTAATAGAAAACACTTAACGATTTTCATGTTTTGCTTCCTGCAAAGCATCATGGCATTTGCACAGCAAAAACAAACCACCTATTGTAATCCGGTTAACCTGGACTACGGTTACACCCCTATCCCAAACTTTGCCACTCAGGGAAAACACAGAGCCACGGCTGATCCCGTAATTGTCAACTATAAAGGAGACTATTATTTGTTTTCCACCAACCAATGGGGCTATTGGTGGAGTCCGGACCTGAACAACTGGACCTTTGTTTCCAAATCATTTTTAAGACCGGAACATAAAGTATACGATGACCTGTGTGCCCCTTCTGTTTGGATACAGGGTGATACCATGCTTGTTTTCGGTTCTACCTATTCCAGGAACTTTCCCATCTGGATGAGTACCAATCCTAAGGGTAACGACTGGAAAGAAGCGGTTCATGAATTTGAAATTGGCGGATGGGACCCTGCACATTTTGTGGATGAGGACGGAAAATTATACATGTATAATGGCAGCAGCAATGTCTATCCACTCTATGGTGTAGAACTCAATAGAAAAACATTCCAGCCCATAGGAACAAGAAAAGAACTGTTACTCCTGAACCCAGACCGCTTTGGCTGGCAACGCTTCGGAGAAAATCTGGACAATACTTTCCTCGACCCTTTTATGGAAGGTGCCTGGATGACCAAACACAATGGCAAATATTACCTCCAATATGGTGCACCTGCGACAGAATTCAGCGGTTATGCCGATGGTGTAGCCATTGGAAAAACACCACTCGGACCATTCGAACATCAGTCGCTCCCTTTCTCTTATAAACCCGGAGGCTTTGCCCGCGGCGCCGGACATGGAGCCACTTTCCAGGACAACTGGAAAAATTACTGGCATGTTTCAACGATGGTATTGGGTGTTAAAAACAATTTTGAAAGACGTATCGGCATCTGGCCGGCAGGCTTCGATAAAGACGACGTGATGTACATGGATGCCGCTTTTGGAGATTACCCTCATTACCTTCCCAATAAAGCCACAGATCATTTAAAAAGCGGCTTCACGGGATGGATGTTACTCAACTATAACAAGCCGGTAAGTGTATCCTCTACGCTGGGGAATTACAATGCCAATAATGCGGTCGACGAAAACATCAGAACCTATTGGAGTGCCGCTTCTGATCAAAAAGGAGAATGGATCCAGTCTGACCTCGGCACCCTTTCCACCGTAAATGCGGTACAGATTAATTATGCGGATCAGAATGCTGCCTTTTTAGGGAAACAACAAGGCACACACCATCAATATAAACTCTGGTATTCTGTGGATGGACGCAGCTGGAAAATGCTCGCTGATAAAAGCAACAATAAAAAAGATGTGCCACACGATTATGTGGAACTGGAAAAACCCGTCAAAGCCAGGTTCATCAAACTCGAAAATATTCACATGCCGACCGGAAAATTTGCCATCAGCGGATTGAGGGTTTTCGGAAACAGCAACCTTCCCAAACCGGAAATGGTCAAAGATTTCATCGTCCTGAGAACGGAAAAAGATAAACGTAGCGCCTGGATCAAATGGCAAATGTCAAACGATGCCTATGCCTACAACATCTACCTTGGAACAGAACCGGATAAATTATACAACTGCATTATGGTTCACAATGCAAACGAATATTGGTTTAAAGGAATGGATAAAGAAAAAACTTATTATTTCAGTATTGAGGCCATTAATGAAAGTGGCCTTTCCGAAAGAACAAAAGTGCAGACGATTAATTAAACAAAAAAGAATGAAGCGATTTTATTATTTCCTGGTTTTATTAAGCATTAGTTGCGGAACAGCAATAGCGCAGGAAAAACCAGCCTTCTGGAAGGAGATCCAGGATTTTAAACACAAAGACAGCATTTCCATGCCCCCAAAAAACGGGGTTCTGTTTGTAGGTAGTTCTTCATTTGAGAAATGGAAAGAGCTGGAAACCGTCTTTAAAGATTATCAGGCCATCAACAGAGGTTTTGGTGGTTCTACCCTCGCCCAGGCCAACTATTATGTGGCCGATCTGGTCTATCCTTATCAACCGCGTCAGGTAGTAATTTATAGCGGTGAGAATGACATCGCCATGGATGGTGTCAGTGCACTGGAAACTTTAAACAGGTTTGCCCGTTTCTTTACCAGCGTCAGAAATAAATTCCCGGATGTTCCGGTCTTATATCTTTCCATAAAAAACAGCCCCTCCAGAACTAAGTTTTCTGCCACCAACACACATACCAATGCGCTGATCAAAGAATACCTGAGTCATTATAAAAACGCACAGTTTCTGGATGTAAACAGCAAAATGTTAAAAAATAATGCACTTCGTCCGGAGCTTTTTCTGGAAGATATGCTCCACATGAACCCGGAGGGATATGCCATCTGGATCAAAGCCATTACCCCTTACCTGATTAAATAACGAACACACATAAAAACAACATATAATGAGAAAAGCGACTTACTTATTTTTTCTGGCCGCACTTTTTAGTCTGAGCTCCGGCTTTGCACAACAAAAGAAAGCGGTAGCAGCGGCCGATCAAAAGATGAATGCCTTTATTAAAAACCTCCTGTCAAAAATGACACTGGAGGAAAAAATCGGACAACTCAACCTGCTGACTGGCGGAGAAGCGACCACTGGTTCTGTAGTAAGTACAGGTGTAGAGAGCAAAATTAAAAACGGACAGGTAGGAGGAATTTTCTCTTTGACTACCCCTGCCAGAATCCGTAAAGCACAGGAAATTGCCGTAAATCAGACCCGTTTAAAAATTCCAATCATCTTTGGTCAGGATGTGATTCATGGTTATAAAACTACTTTCCCTATTCCACTGGCCTTGTCTTGCAGCTGGGATATGGCACTCATCGAGAAAACAGCGAGGATTGCTGCTGTTGAAGCTACTGCTGATGGTCTAAACTGGACCTTCTCCCCTATGGTAGACATTTCCAGAGATCCGCGCTGGGGCAGAATTTCTGAAGGATCAGGAGAAGATACTTACCTGGGTTCAGAAATTGCAAAAGCAATGGTTAAAGGATATCAGGGCGATGACTTGTCTAAATACAATACCATGATGGCTTGTGTAAAACACTTCGCTTTATATGGCGCTGCCGAGTCGGGAAGAGATTACAACACCACAGACATGAGTCTGCACAGGATGTACAATGAATATTTACCCCCATATAAAGCAGCAGTCGATGCAGGTGCAGGAAGCGTAATGACCTCTTTTAACGACATCAACGGGGTTCCTGCTACCGCCAATAAATGGTTAATGACCGACTTATTGCGCAAGCAATGGGGATTTGACGGTTTTGTCGTAACCGACTATACCGCCGTAAATGAGTTAATCGATCATGGACTAGGCGACTTACAAGCCGTTTCTGCTCTTTCCATCAATGCAGGAGTAGAAATGGACATGGTAGGTGAAGGATTTTTAACCACCCTGAAAAAATCAGTTCAGGAAGGAAAAGTTAAGGAACAACAAATCACCAATGCCTGCAGACTGGTACTGGAAGCAAAATACAAACTGGGTTTATTTGATGATCCATTCCGTTATTGCAGTGAAGAACGTGCAAAAAATGAAATCCTGACTCCGGAGCACCTAAAGGTAGCCCGCGAAACTGCGACTCAAAGTTTTGTTTTGTTAAAAAATCAGGGGCAAATCTTACCGCTTAAGAAAACAGGTACAGTGGCCCTGATTGGTCCACTGGCAAATACCGGAAGCAATATGCCGGGAACCTGGAGTGTAAACAGTGATTTAAAAAACACCATTTCTCTTTTGGAAGGACTAAAAGCCAATGCAGGTGCTGACCTTAAAATCTTACACAGCATGGGTGCCAATTTATTGACCGATCCTGAATATCAGAAAAGAGCAACCATGTTTGGCCGTGACATTCCAAGAGATAGCCGTACTGAAGAGGAGATGATCAATGAAGCAGTAGCTACTGCTAAAAAGTCTGACGTTGTTGTTGCCGCCCTTGGCGAAAGTTCTGAAATGAGCGGAGAAAGCTCCAGTCGGACCAACCTTGACATCCCTGAGCCTCAAAAAAGATTATTGCAGGCCCTGTTAAAAACTGGAAAACCAGTGGTACTGGTACTGTTCACCGGAAGACCATTGACCCTGAAATGGGAAGATGAAAATGTTCCTGCCATCTTAAACGTCTGGTTTGGTGGTACAGAGGCAGCGAATGCCATTTCAGATGTCCTGTTTGGAAAAGTAAACCCATCCGGTAAACTAACGGCTACTTTCCCACAAAATGTAGGTCAGATTCCACTTTATTACAGCCAGAAAAGCACTGGCCGTCCTTTAGAAGAAGGAAAATGGTTCTCGAAATTCCGTTCCAATTACCTGGATGTGAGCAATGAGCCTTTGTATCCTTTCGGATATGGCCTGAGCTACACTACTTTCGACTACAGCAATCTTAAACTGAGCAAAACTAAGTTCAAAGCTGGCGAAACCATTACCGCCACCATCACCGTTAAAAATACAGGTGCAGTAGAAGGTAAAGAGGTGGTTCAAATGTACATCAGAGATCTGGTGGGCAGCATTACCCGCCCGGTTAAGGAATTAAAAGGTTTTCAAAAGATCAATTTAAAAGCCGGAGAAAGCAAAGACATTAGTTTCAAAATTTCTGTAGAGGACCTGAAGTTCTACAATGCAGATTTGAAATTTGTTGCCGAACCTGGTGATTTTAAAATATTCATAGGAACGAACTCCAGAGATAACTCGGAAGCACCCTTCCAGCTGACACTTTAGTTCTTTCTACTCATTATAAACCCTGACCGCAGAAATGCCGTCAGGGTTTATTTTTTTTAAATGATTCTTAAATTGTTTAATTTTGGAAGATGAACCGCCCTACAATAATTATTTCGATGTTACTGCTGATCTGTGGCATGGGTACTAAAGCCCAGGATTTTAAAAAATTTGATAAAGGAAGCTTTATTAAAGGAAAAGACAGCATTTACTACCGCATCCTGTTTCCTCAGAATTTTGATGCTGCGAAAAAATATCCGATCCTTTTCTTTTTGCATGGAAGCGGGGAAAGAGGCAATGACAATCAGAAGCAATTGACACACGGTGGAAAACTGTTCCTTAAAGACGATATCCGTAAACAGTTCCCTGCCATTATCGTTTTTCCACAATGTGCGGAGAACAGCTTTTGGGCAAATGTTGAATTCGGGACAGATCCACAAGGCAAACGCTCCTTTAATTTTCAAAAAAGAGGAAAACCAACCAAGGCCATGCATGCATTGCTAGGCATGATTGACAACTTTCTGGACAAACCTTTTGTAGACCATAAGCAGGTATACATTGGCGGTTTATCCATGGGAGCCATGGGTACCTACGAATTATTGAGGCGAAAAAAGAAACTTTTTGCAGCAGCCTTTGCCATCTGTGGAGGCGATAACGTGGCAAACGTTCAGAAGTATAAAGAGGTTCCCCTTTGGATCTTTCATGGGGAGAAAGATGATGTGGTACCGGTAGTTCATTCCACCATCATTGCGGATCAGCTTAAGGTTTTGGGGAAAGTACCGAAGCTTACTTTGTATCCGAATGCCAACCACAACAGTTGGGACACTGCATTTGCAGATCCCAAACTATTGCCCTGGTTATTTTCTAATCAGAACCAGCGTTAACTAGTCCGCCATATTGTGATAAACGGCCTGAACGTCATCGTCCTCTTCCAGTTTATCAATTAATTTAAATACATCTACTGCCTGCTCTTCTGTAATAGGAGTGGTAGACTGAGAGATGCGTTCTAATTTTGCACTTTTCATTTCCAGGCCTGTATCTTCTAAAGCCTTCTGCATTTTCCCGAAGTCTTCAAAAGCAGTCTGTACAACTGCAATGTCGTTTCCTTCTTCATCTGCTTCCAGGTACAATTCTTCTAAACCGGCATCAATCAATTCAAATTCCAGTTCTTCCAGGTCTTTCTCTCCAGGTAAGAAACGGAAGATAGACTTGCGGCTGAAAATAAAATCCAGAGATCCTGTTTTACCTAAAGTACCACCTGTCTTATTGAAGTAACTGCGCACATTCGCCACAGTTCTATTGGTATTATCTGTAGCTGTTTCGATCAGAATGGCTACACCATGCTGTGCATAACCTTCGTACACAAACTCTTCGTAACCATTTTCATCCTTATTCGATGCCCTTTTAATGGCAGCATCGACCCTATCCTTCGGCATATTTACTGCCTTCGCATTCTGGATCGCCGTACGTAAGCGGGAGTTGGTATCCGGTGAAGGGCCACCATCTTTAACGGCCATTACAATCTCTTTACCTATCCTGGTAAATTGAACGGCCATTTTAGCCCAACGCTTAAATTTCCGCTCTTTTCTAAATTCAAATGCTCTTCCCATTGTATATTTTATTTAAGGATCTCCCTTATTAATGATTACTCTGTAAGTTTTTCAACATATCTACCGTCATTTTCGACAAGTCAAACTCTGGTTTCCATCCCCAGTCTTTCTGAGCAAAGCTATCGTCGATAGAACGTGGCCAGCTGTTCGCGATTTCCTGACGCGGATCATTGTCTTTGTAAGTTAAGGTAAAATCCGGAATATGTTTTCTGATTTCTGCCGCTAAAACCTCGGGCGTAAAACTTACCCCACCAAAATTATAGCTGGAACGGATAGATATTTTACTCGACTCTGCATCCATTAACTGGATCGTACCACGGATGGCATCGTCCATATACATCATTGGCAATTCCGTTTCCGCATTTAAGAACGAAGCATAACTTCCTTTAGTTAATGCATCATGGAAAATATGAATCGCGTAATCTGTTGTTCCTCCACCCGGAGCAGCTTTCCAACTGATCAATCCAGGATAACGGATGCTGCGGACATCCAGGCCAAATTTCTGGTTATAATATTCACACCAGCGTTCGCCAGCAAGTTTACTGATTCCATACACGGTATTCGGATCCATTACGCAATACTGAGGCGTTGCATCTTTAGGCGAGTTCGGCCCAAATACTGCAATTGAACTTGGCCAGTATACCTTAGCCGTTTTGTAAGTGATGGCCAGGTCTAAAATATTAAGCAAACCATTCATGTTCAGGTCCCAGGCCAGTTTAGGATTCTGTTCTCCTGTAGCCGATAACAATGCCGCAAGTAAATAGACCTGTGTAGGTTTATATTTCTGAAAAATGTTGTTCAGAATGTCTTTTTCAAGCACATTCACAAACTCGAATGGTCCTGAGTTCTTGATGTCATAATCAGGTCTGCGAATGTCGCAGGCCACTACATTACTCTCACCATAGCTCTTACGTAAGGCGGTTACAAGTTCAGTGCCGATCTGACCGTTAGAGCCCAATACTAATATTTTCTCAATCATGAATTATTTGGATTTTGACAAAGTTAAAAAAACGTAACAAACCTATATAAAATGTTTATGATTTATCATGCATCTCCCTGATATTCCTTACCTCTCCCATTCTATCCTCCGAAAGAATAGCGTAGAAAATTGATTAAGTAACAAAAACATTATATATTTATAAATACTGTGTATTTATAACACTAACTGTTAATTTTTGCTTATTATTACAAAACAAAACACACTTATAACCACATATAAACACCTAAACCGCCTAATATGGACAGAAGAGAAGCAGTGAAGAGTGTCGCCTTTTTAATGGGGGCAGCATTATCCGCAACTACGATCGGAGTATTTTTAGAGAGTTGCAATTCACCATCCACATCAACTGCCGGTAGTTTATTTTCCGCAGATCAGGAAAAACTAATTACCGAAGTAGCTGACATCATTATCCCAAACACAAGCACACCTGGGGCTAAAGAAGCTGGAGTAGGACCATTTATCGCCATGATGGTCAAAGATTGCTACCCTTCAGATGCTCAAAAAGCATTCACCAAGGGTCTTGAAGATCTGGAAAAACAATCAAAAGACACCTTTAAAAAATCATTCCTTGAGATTTCTGTAGCACAGCGTCAGGAACTTTTAAACAAAGTTCGTGAGGCGACCATTGCAGCAAGCAAAGTGGAAAAAGATGCTTTAGAGAAACAAAAAGAAAACGTAATTGTGAAAAAGTCTGAAAAAGAAGCTCCAGGAAATGCAATGACCCCTAAGGACAAGCCAAAAACCGCCCCTCAGTTCTTTGCAATCATCAGGGATTTAACCTTACTGGGTTATTTCACTTCAGAGATCGGTGCTACCAAGGCCATGGCCTATGTAGAAATCCCCGGCCGTTACGACGGCTGTGTGGACTTAAAACCGGGTCAAAAAGTTTGGGCATAAATCTTTTATAAAATTAGACAATGAGCAATTTAAATACAAAGGCGACGGCGCAGAATACTTATGATGCGATCGTTGTAGGATCAGGAATCAGTGGCGGCTGGGCTGCAAAAGAATTGACAGAAAAAGGTTTAAAAGTTTTACTTCTGGAAAGAGGAAGAAACGTTGAACACATAAAAGACTATACCACGGCGATGAAAAAGCCTTGGGAATTTGAACACCGCGGAAGGTTAACGGAAGCGCAAAAAGAGACCCATCCGGTTCAGATCAGAGATTATCCTTATCAGGAATACAATGAAAGCTTCTGGGTAAATGACCACGACTGTCCTTATACAGAAGTGAAACGTTTTGACTGGTACCGTGGTTTCCATGTAGGTGGTAAATCATTGATGTGGGGCCGTCAGAGTTACCGCTTGAGTGACCTGAATTTCGAAGACAATGCAAAAGACGGACACGGTGTAGACTGGCCGATCAGGTATAAAGACATTGCCCCATGGTACGATTATGTAGAGAAATTTGCAGGAATCAGCGGACAGGCAGAAAACTATCCTCACTTCCCCGACGGACAATTCCTTCCTCCAATGGAAATGAACTGTGTGGAAAAAGATGTGAAGAAAAGAATTGAAGACAAATGGAAAAAATCCAGAATCATGACCATCGGCCGTACGGCAAATTTAACGGTGGAACATGGCGGAAGGGGTAAATGCCAATACCGGAACCTGTGTAGCAGGGGCTGTCCTTTTGGCGCTTATTTCAGTACCCAGTCTTCTACCCTTCCGGCAGCAGTGGCGACAGGTAATTTAACCCTTCGTCCTTTCTCCCTGGTAAATACCATCATCTACGATAAAGAAACACAAAAAGCAAAAGGAGTAGTCGTGATCGATTCTGAAACTAAGGAAACGATTGAGTATTATGCAAAAATTGTATTCGTTAACGGATCAACTTTAGGCTCTACTTTCTTATTGCTAAACTCTACTTCAGACATCTTCCCTAATGGATTAGGTAATGGAAGCGGCGAATTGGGCCATAACCTGATGGACCACCATTTCCGTTGTGGTGCTTCGGGAAGAGCAGAAGGTTTTGATGATAAATACACCTTCGGAAGAAGGGCAAACGGGATCTATATTCCGAGATACAGAAACATTGGCAACGACAAACGTGATTATGTAAGGGGCTTTGGATACCAGGGCGGTGCAAGTCGCGGAAACTGGCATGGAGAAGTTGCTGAGCTTGCTTTTGGCGGTGATTTCAAAGACCAGATGACCGTTCCGGGTGCCTGGAATATGGGATTAGGTGGTTTCGGAGAATCTCTTCCATACCATGAAAACCGTGTTTACATTGATAAAAATAAAAAAGACAAATGGGGACAACCTGTTCTGGCAATTGATTGTGAATTCAAAGATAACGAGCAAAAAATGCGCGTAGACATGATGAACGATGCTGCCGAAATGCTGGAAGCCGCAGGAATCAAGGATGTACATACTTATGATAATGGCTCTACTCCGGGAATGGCCATCCATGAAATGGGTACCGCCCGTATGGGACATGATCCTAAAACCTCTGTGTTGAATAAATTTAACCAGATGCACGAAGTGAAAAATGTATTCGTAACCGACGGTTCATGTATGCCTTCTGCAGCTTGTCAGAATCCATCATTAACCTATATGGCACTGACCGCAAGGGCATGTGATTTTGCAGTTAATGAACTTAAAAAAGGAAACCTTTAAAATTAAACCTGCATGCTTGTAGAACTGGCATGCAGGTTTTATATTTAGACCCTGCTAAGTCGGTTTAGATATCATTAAAAACAACAAATAATAAATTATTCTGATGAACAACAGAAAGATGAGAATGGGCATGATCGGTGGAGGTAAAGACGCATTTATCGGCGCCGTTCACCGCATTGCAGCAAATATGGATGGTCAGGTTGAGTTTTGCTGTGGCGCTTTAAGTGTAAACCCTGAAATAGGCAGACAATCCGGAAAAGAACTTTTCCTGGATGACGACAGAATCTATGAGAACTATCAGGAGCTGATCGAAAAAGAAAGTCAGCTGCCGGCAGATAAACGCATAGACTTCGTCACTATCGTGACCCCCAATTTCGCTCATTTTGCGCCTGCAATGATGGCGCTTGAGCACGGCTTTAATGTCGTAATCGAGAAACCTATTGCCTTATCCCTGGAGGAAGCAAAACAACTGCAACAAAAAGTTGAAGAAACAGGACTGGTGCTTTGCCTTACCCATACCTATTCCGGTTATCCGATGGTGAAACAAGCCCGGGAAATGGTGAAAGAAGGAAAATTCGGTGCCATTAGAAAAATAATGGTCGAATATCCACAGGGATGGCTGAGTACGCTGACTGAAAAAGAAGGCAACTCTGGCGCTGCATGGCGCACAGACCCAAAGAAAAGTGGCAAAAGCGGTTGTATGGGAGATATCGGTACACATGCTGCACAACTGGCAGAATACATCTCCGGATTAAAGATTACTAAGCTTTGTGCAGATTTAAATATCGTGGTTCCCGGTCGCGGATTAGATGACGATGGTAACGTATTGTTGAAGTTCGACAATGGTGCCAACGGTGTTCTGATTGCTTCGCAGATTGCTGCAGGAGAAGAAAATGCGCTAAAAATTAAAATTTACGGAGAAAAAGGAGGCCTGGAATGGCACCAGATGGAACCGAATACCTTAATCGTAAAATGGTTGGATCAGCCGGCACAGATTTACCGCGCCGGACAACCTTACCTGTCTGACATTGCCAAACACAATACCCGTGTTCCTGGAGGACATCCGGAAGGTTACCTGGAAGCTTTTGCAAATATTTACAGAAACTTTGCGTTAACACTAGGAGCGATCCAAAAAGGGGAAGTACCAACAGCTGCGATGCTCGACTTCCCTAAAGTAGAAGATGGCGTAAGAGGTATGGCATTTATTGAAAACGTGGTGGCTTCCTCAGCCTCTGATCAAAAGTGGTTTGATTTTAATATATAAACATCATGACAACAATTAAAGGACCCGGAGTTTTTCTTGCCCAGTTTATTGGAGATGAAGCCCCTTTCAATTCCCTGGATGCCATTTGTGAATGGGCGGCAGGATTAGGTTTTAAAGGCATTCAGATGCCGACACTTGATTCCCGTTTTATCGACCTTCAAAAGGCGGCAGAGAGTAAAACCTATGCAGATGAGTTAAAAGGTAAGGTACAGGCACATGGATTAGAGATTACAGAACTCTCTACCCACCTACAGGGACAACTGGTGGCTGTAAACCCGGCTTATGACCTTGCATTTGATGCTTTTGCTCCTGATCAATATAAAAACAACCCTGCTGAACGGACCAAATGGGCAGTTCAGCAATTAAAATATGCGGCGAAAGCTTCCCAAAACCTGGGATTGAACGCCCATGCTACTTTTAGTGGTTCCCTGCTTTGGCACATGTTCCACCCCTGGCCACAGCGCCCGGAAGGCTTGGTAGACGCTGCCTTTACCGAACTTGCCAAAAGATGGACCCCGATTTTAAATGAATTCGACAACTGCGGTGTGGATGTATGTTATGAGATCCACCCTGGAGAAGATCTTTTCGATGGCATCACTTACGAGATGTTCCTGGAAAAAGTGAACAACCATCCCCGTGCCTGTTTGCTATACGATCCATCGCATTTTGTATTACAGCAACTGGATTACATTCAGTATATCGATTTCTACCATGAACGCATCAAAGCTTTCCATGTGAAAGATTCTGAGTTCAACCCTACAGGAAAACAAGGAACTTTTGGTGGATACCAGGGCTGGGCAAACCGTGCAGGAAGATACCGCTCGCCAGGTGATGGTCAGGTGGATTTTAAAACCATTTTCAGTAAATTGGCCCAATACGATTATCAGGGATGGGCAGTAATGGAATGGGAATGCCCGATTAAAGATGCTCAGGTAGGTGCAAAAGAAGGCGCTGAACTGATCAGTAAACACATCATTAAGGTAACGGACAGGGCTTTCGACGACTTTGCCGCTTCCGGTGGAAATGATGATTTCAACAATAAAATTTTAGGTCTATAATATTAATACAACACAAAATGAAACACACACTATTTATCCTGGCCTGCTTTGTTCTTGCTTTAGCTTCTTGCGGAAGCCCGGAATCAAATGCAACAAACACCGCCTCAACAACTGAAAGTACACCTGCTGCAAGCACCGCCTCCACAGAGAAACACCCTGGAGAAAGACTGATCGCTACGGCAGATTGTATCGGATGCCACAATAAAGTAACAAAAGTAATTGGCCCAACCTACGAAGAGATTGCAGCTAAATACAGCTTGAATGATGAAACCATTGAATTATTGGCAGGAAAGATCATTGCTGGTGGTAAAGGTGTATGGGGAGAAGTTCCAATGACGCCACATGCCAGCCTTTCTAAGGATGATGCCAAAGAAATGGTAAGATATATTCTATCATTAAAAAAATAACCCTGAACCACAGAACCAACCTATAAACCACAGAACCAACCTGTAAACCATGGAAGAAACCAACAAGAACCAGGACACGACGTCGAGACGGAGTTTCCTTAAGACTGCTGCTGTTGCAGCGACTGCATTTATGATTGTTCCCCGTCATGTTTTAGGCGGAAGAGGATTTACCGCACCGAGTGACCGCCTGATTATTGCTGGGATTGGCGCCGGAGGTAAAGGACAGTCGGACATTGCTAATTTTTATAAAAGCGGTAAAGCCGAAATCGGTTTCCTTTGTGATGTACATGACTCCAGGGCTGCTGCCAGTGTAAAGGCATTCCCGAAAGCAAAATATTACAGAGATTACCGTGAGCTGTTCGACAAAGAATCCAAGAACTTCGATGCAGTGTCGGTTTCTACTCCGGATCATAGCCATGCTATACAGGCTTTAGCGGCCATGCAACTGGGGAAACACGTATACGTTCAGAAACCATTAACCCACGACATTTATGAAGCCCGTGCATTAACCGCAGCAGCTTCAAAATATAAAGTAGTGACGCAAATGGGAAACCAGGGTGCATCTAATGATGGGCCAAGGCAGATGAAGGAATGGTATGATGCAGGTTTAATTGGTGATGTACACACGGTATATGCCTGGACAGACAGACCGGTATGGCCTCAGGGCATACCATGGTCGGCCAACAAAGCGCAAGTGCCAAGTGACCTGGATTGGAATTTATGGTTGGGAACTGCTCCTTATAAAGATTACGTGGAAAAACTGGTTCCATTCAACTGGAGAGGTTGGTGGGATTATGGAACAGGCGCATTGGGCGATATGGGATGCCACTTGTTAGAGGCACCATTCAGCATGCTGAACCTGAAATACGCTTCAGAAGTTCAGGCCAGCGTTGGTTCTGTATATGTGGATGAATTCAAAAGGGGCTATTTCCCTGACAGTTGTCCGCCATCAAGCCACGTAACCTTAAAATTCCCTAAAACGAATAAAACCAAGGGTGATGTGGTTGTTCACTGGATGGACGGCGGTATTCAGCCGGAAAGACCGGAAGAACTGGAAGCAAACGAAGTGTTTGGTGATGGTGGAAACGGAACTTTATTTATTGGTACCAAAGGTAAAATGATGGCCAGTACGTATAGTGCAGATCCAAGGTTGTTGCCATTGAGCAAAAATAAAGACATCAGGGTTCCTGAAAGCCTGGCAAGGGTTAAAGGTGGCGCAGACGGACACTATGCACAATGGGTAGAAGCTTGTATTGCCGGATATGGCAAGAAAGAACTGAGTTCTCCTTTTGAAATTGCAGGTCCTTTAACGGAAGCCTTATTGATGGCCAATCTGGCGATCAGAGCAACTGATATCCAATTGAAAAATGATAAAGGCAGGGCAAGTTTCCCTGGCAGAAACATCAAATTACTTTGGGATAATGACAAAATGAGAGTCACCAATTTTGATGCGGTAAACCAATATGTACAACGTGAATACCGTAAAGGATGGTAATCCTCAGTTCAGCTAAAAAACAAGATGATGAAGCCGACACTAAAGGCTTCATCTGACAATTAAAACCAAAAAATAAATAGATGAAACAATATATTTTCTCAGCCATGTTCTTAACTGCGGTCATCGGATCTGCAACAGCACAATCTGGCAAAAAAGGATTTACAAAACTGTTCGACGGTAAATCTACCACAGGATGGCATACGTATGGCCAGACTACAGCAGGCAGTAAATGGCAGGTAGAAGATGGTACGCTTCATTTTGTTCCTAAATCAGGAAGAGAAGGTGGCGGAGACCTGGTAACCGATAAGGAATACAGTAATTTCCACCTTAAAATCGACTGGAAAGTAGCTCCAAAAGCAAACAGCGGAATTATTTTCTATGTCAATGAAGACAAGGCTAAATACTCCAATACCTATAGTACTGGTTTAGAGATGCAGGTATTGGACAATGATGGCCATCCGGACGGAAAGATTACCAAACACCGTTCAGGAGACCTTTATGACCTGATTAAAAGCAGTTCAGAGCCGGTAAAACCTGTCGGAGAATGGAACACAGCTGAGATCATCAGCAAAAACGGCAAACTGGAACTTAAATTAAATGGCGTTAAAATCGTGAGTACCACCCTTTGGGATGATCAGTTTAAAGCCCTGGTTGCAGGAAGCAAGTTTAAAGGATGGGAAGGTTTTGCTACTTTCAAATCAGGAAAGATTGCCCTTCAGGATCATGGTAATGAGGTTTGGTACCGCAATATTATGATTAAAGAACTATAATTGATAAAAAAACGAGATATAACTAACCAAAAATGAACCTAAACAACCGCATCAAATTGTCAGCCATGATGTTCCTGGAATTCTTTATCTGGGGCGCATGGTTTGTTACACTGGGCACCTTCCTGGGGAATAACCTCAGTGCAACAGGAGGCCAGAGTGCATCAGTGTTCTCTACCCAATCCTGGGGAGCGATCATTGCCCCTTTTATCATTGGACTGATTGCTGACCGCTATTTTAATGCGGAGAAGATTCTTGGAATCCTGCACCTGGTAGGTGCCGTGCTGATGTATCAGATGTATAATGCCACAGACATCAATGTATTTTATCCTTATGTCCTGGGCTATATGATTCTGTTTATGCCTACCCTGGCACTGGTCAACTCGGTTTCCTTCAATCAGATGAAAGATCCGGAAAAAGAATTCTCTACCATCAGGGTATGGGGAACAATCGGATGGATTGCCGCAGGTTTATTGATCAGTTTCTATTTCCATTGGGATACCGCCGAAGCTGCAAAAGCCGGAATGTTGAAAAACACGTTTCTAATGGCTGGTATTGCCTCTCTGACATTGGGTTTATTCAGTTTTACCCTACCAAAAACACCTCCAAAAGTATCATCTGGAGAAAAGGTAAAAGTATCAGAGATTTTAGGCCTTGACGCCTTAAAGCTGTTAAAGGATAAAAACTTTGCCATCTTCTTTATCTCTTCGATCCTGATCTGTATTCCATTGGCTTTCTATTATCAGAATGCCCACCCTTTCCTTTCCAATGTTGGTCTGGAAAATCCTACCGGAAAAATGACGATCGGACAGATTTCCGAAGTGCTCTTCCTGTTACTTTTACCGGTATTCTTTACCAAATTTGGCTTTAAGAAAACCATTTTAGTAGGAATGCTGGCCTGGGGAATCCGTTATGCACTGTTTGCTTATGGAAATGCAAGTGACCTGAGCTTCATGCTGATTCTCGGAATTGCCCTTCATGGTATTTGCTATGACTTCTTCTTTGTATCAGGACAGATCTATACCAACTCTGCTGCCGGAGATAAATACAAAAGCTCTGCACAAGGCTTAATTACCCTGGCTACCTACGGTGTAGGAATGCTGGTAGGTTTTGAGGTTGCAGGATGGATCACCGATACCTACAAACTTGCCGATGGTTCGTTCGATTGGAAAATGGTATGGATCATCCCTTCAGGAATCGCATTTGTTGTCTTTTTATTGTTTGCACTCTTCTTTACCGATAAAAAGAAAGTGGAAGCCCAACTGAACCACTAATGAGCGAAGAACTAAGCAGGAGAACTGCATTGAAAAGCATCGTTGCCGGAACTGCCGCATTGGGCGTATCTGCAGCCTTACCTTCCTTTGCACTGGAACCCTATAAATCAACGGCATTGAAAGGAAATGTAAACCACTCTGTTTGCCGATGGTGTTTCGGTGGCATGGAATTAGAGGCGCTCTGTATAGAAGCAAAAAAAATAGGATTGAAAGCAATTGACCTGGTAGGTCCTGCAGACTGGCACATCCTGAAGAAACATGGTTTGTATTCTTCGATGTGTAACGGCGCGGAAATCAACCTTGTTGACGGCTGGAATGACCCTAAATTTCACGCTACCCTGATTAAAAATTATTCAGAAATGATTCCTAAGGTTGCGGAAGCCGGATATACACAGCTGATCTGTTTTAGCGGAAACCGTCGCGGTAAAGATGACGAAACCGGATGGAACAACTGTGTGGAAGGATTAAAACAAGTGATCGGCATTGCCGAGAAGCACAATGTGGTATTGGTGATGGAGTTGTTAAACAGCAAAGTTGACCATAAAGATTATCAGTGTGATACCACTGCATGGGGTGCTGAACTGGCCAAAAGGCTAGGTTCAGAGAACTTTAAACTGTTGTACGACATTTACCACATGCAAATTGACGAAGGCAATGTGATCGCCAACATTAATAAATACCACCAATACATTTCACACTACCATACTGCCGGAGTACCCGGAAGAAACGAAATAGACGATACTCAGGAGTTATTTTATCCGGCAATTATTAAAGCCATTCTTGCGACAGGCTTTAAGGGTTACCTCGCACAGGAATTTATTCCGCGATACAAGGATAAGCTCAAATCACTGAGAGATGCAGTAAATATTTGTGACGTATAAATTAAAAGCTATGAATTCAAGAAGAACATTTATAAAAAATGTAGGGATTGCCGCAGCAGGAGCTATTGTATTGCCTTCATTTGCCTGTACACCTGCAAAAGCAAAACCAGTTGGTCTTCAATTGTACACCTTACGTGATGTGATTGGGAAAGACGTTACAGGAGTAATCGAGAAAGTAGCCAAAGCGGGCTATAAAGAAGTGGAAACCTATGGCTATTCTGCTAAAGGTGGCTACTGGGGACTGGATCCTAAAGCCTTCAAAAGCCTTCTGGATGCAAACGGATTAAAAGCACCTAGTGGACATTTTGGTTTAGATGCTTTCATTAAAGATGGCAATCAGGACGATTTAAAGATCAATATCGAAGGTGCAAAAGGAATCGGTATGTCTTACCTGACCGTACCATGGTTAGGCGAAGACCTGAGATCCAGCCTTGATGATTATAAAAAAGTAGCAGCCCGCTTAAACGAAGCTGCTGAAATATGTAAAAAATCTGGCTTAACGCTTGCTTACCACAATCATGATTTCGAATTCAAAAAATATGATGGTGGAACCGGATATGAAATCATGCTTCAGGAAACGGATAAAGACAACGTCAAGTTTGAAATGGACTTATATTGGGTAGTGAGGTCAGGAAATGATCCTGTTGCTTTATTCAACAAATATCCGGGACGTTTCCCTATGTGGCACGTGAAGGATATGGATAAGGCAAAACCTTCCATCAATACCGAAGTAGGTAGCGGAAGCATCGACTTTAAGTCGATTTTTAAGCACGCCAAGCAGGCAGGGCTGAAACATGCGATCGTAGAGCAGGAAAACTTCTCCATGGATCCATTTGTAAGCATTAAGAAAAGCTTCGACCATGTAAATCACGATTTGATTTAAGAATAAGATCTTAAAGTATCAAGGGAAGTGGTTGACAAAGCCACTTCCCTTTTTTTATGTCGGGAAATTCGCATTTCAGCCTCCATCCTACCTAAAAAAGAAAGATCAGCTGTCAAAAACAAATCAAAATGCAAGTTTTAAGTTCTTGGGGAGCAAAAAGCGTAAAAAAATCACCATATTTGAAAAATCTGAGACCTACTCAGACCACTGAAAATAAAGAACTTATTATAAAAACTGAATACTATATAAATTAAATAAAAACGATTAAAAAAACCATTTAAAAAATGAAAATTGCAGTTGTAGGCGCCACCGGTCTGGTAGGTACCGTAATGTTAAAAGTGTTAGAAGAGCGTAACTTCCCGTTAACCGAGTTAATTCCGGTTGCATCCGAAAAAAGTGTTGGTAAGGAAATCACTTTTAAGGGTAAGAAGTACGCGATTGTAAGCATGGATACTGCAATTTCAATGAGACCTGATATTGCATTATTCTCTGCCGGTGGAAGCACCTCTTTAGAACATGCACCACGTTTCGCTGAGGCAGGTACTACCGTGATTGACAATTCATCTGCATGGCGCATGGATCCTTCAAAGAAACTTGTTGTTCCTGAAGTAAATGCCCATGAATTATCTATTGATGATAAGATCATTGCAAACCCAAACTGTTCGACCATACAAATGGTAGTGGCTTTAAAACCATTACATGATAAATATAAGATCAAACGTGTTGTTGTTTCTACCTATCAGTCGGTAACCGGTACCGGAGTAAAGGCTGTAGAGCAAATGATGAACGAGCGTAAAGGCATCATGGATGGACCAATGGCTTATGCTTACCCGATCGACTTAAATGTAATTCCTCAGATTGATGTTTTCGTAGAAAACGGATACACAAAAGAGGAAATGAAAATGATCAATGAGACCCGCAAAATCATGAGTGACGACAGTATCCGCTTAACGGCAACTACGGTCCGCATTCCGGTAATGGGTGGTCACTCAGAATCTGTAAACATTGAATTTGAAAATGAATTTGATGTAGCTGAAGTAAGAGAATTATTAGAGAAAACAGAAGGAATCATTGTCGTAGACGACATTGCCAACCTGAAGTATCCAATGCCAAAAGATGCCCATGAAAAAGATGAGGTATTTGTTGGAAGGATCAGACGTGATGAGTCTATGCCAAATTCACTGAACATGTGGATCGTTGCAGATAACCTGCGTAAAGGTGCAGCAACCAATGCGGTTCAGATTGCTGAATTCTTAGTAAAAAAAGGATTGGTTTAATCTTTAAATAAAATCACAAAGTGATGTATGGAAAGCTGGTCAAGGCAATCTGTACATCACTTTTTTCGTTAATGTCCCTATTAAACAAAGCTGTTTTGATGAGTACTGCAAAAAAACTATCCCTGTTATTCTTTCTGTTGATCCAGCAATATGTAGCTGCACAAAGTCAAAGTCCGGCACAAAAGCTGGAACAGGCTTATAATACCTTAATTGCAGATCCACAGGCAAAGTATGGCATCGTAGCCCTATGTGTGCTCGATGCAAACACCGGGAAAACCATTTTCGGGAGGAATGAAAATCTCGGACTTGCTACTGCATCAACGTTAAAGACCATTACTTCTGCTACAGCATTCAGCTTACTCGGTAAAGATTTTCAATACCAGACCACACTGGCCTATAGTGGAAATATTACTGCGGATGGGACTTTAAAAGGCGATCTGCTGATCATCGGTGGTGGCGATCCCACCCTCGGCTCCTGGAGATACGAAAGCAGTAAAGAAGCCCGCGTGCTTGACCAATGGCTGAAAGCCATTCAAACCGCAGGGATTAAAAAAATAGAAGGCAGAATCATCGGTGATGATAGCATTTGGGGCAGTCAAAGTACACCCGACGGCTGGATTTGGCAGGACATAGGGAATTATTACGGTGCAGGCCCTTCAGCCCTTAGCTGGCGCGAAAATCAGTTTGACATCCATCTTAAAGCCAGCAGATCGGCAGAAAATGAGGTCTCTGTCCTGAAAGTTGTTCCTGAAATGCCCTACCTGAAAATCGTAAATGAACTGAAAGCTGGTTCTGAAGGAACCGGAGATAATGTTTACGCTTACCTTCCGCCTTACAGCAATACTGCTTATCTGCGTGGCACCTGGGCGCTGGGTATTTCTAAATCAGGTGTTTCTGCAGCTCTTCCTGACCCTGCATTTGATGCGGCTTTCCGTTTACAGGATACCCTGAAAAGAATCGGTATCAACACCCAATCAGGGGTAACTACAGCAAGACTATTGGCGGTTGACCAACAGGCTTTACCCGTTGTTAGTCAGAAGTTGCTCACGATCTCCTCTCCTTCTTTAAGCGAGATGGTCTATTGGTTTAACAAAAAGAGCATCAATCTTTACGGAGAGCACCTGCTCAGGACCATTGCCTGGAAATCCGGGAAACAGCCTACGACAAAAAACGGCGCACAGGCCGAGGTCAACTTCTGGGTAGGCAAAGGGTTGGACAAAGGCGCATTGAACATTATGGATGGCAGTGGCCTCTCTCCTGCAACCAGAGTAACCGCAACAGCGATGGCCAGTATCCTCTTTCAATCACAAAAAGAAGAATGGTTTCCAGACTATTATAAATCGCTTCCGGAAAACAACGGCATGAAGCTAAAAAGCGGCAGCATCAATGATGTTTCTGCCTATGCAGGATATTATACCGATAAATCCGGCAACAAATACATCATTGTCATTAACATCAATAATTATTCAGGATCAGGCATCAGCAGAAAGCTGTTCAAGGTCCTGGATGCGCTTAAATAAAATTATTTGTCTTTTTATTGATAAATTGCGCCCGTTTATAAAATTCGAAATACACTGTTAGCCAGTTCTATGAAAAGATTCTTCCTGTTTTTATCCTGCTGCCTGATGAGCACCTATACTTTTGCGCAGGCAATCGCTCCTGAATCCGGTAACATCGCCGAGGCAGCTGCCGGAACTAATATTCCTTCTGAAATCGCCATCATCCCTGAACCCGTTTCTGTAGTTAAAAATGAAGGTCACTTCGTTTTACCGGCCAATGTCACGATCCAGTCGGCCGGAAACCCGGAACTGAAACAGGTGATCGCATTTTTACAAGAAAGGCTTTCCATTCCTACAGGCAGTTACGTTTCAGTAGTCAATCCTACTGCTGGTGTTACGCCAACGATCAAACTTGTATTAAACGATAAGGCCAATCCTGTTTTAGGAAATGAGGGGTATCAGCTTTCTGTAAGCAACAATCATATTGTCATCAAAGCAAACAAAGCAGCAGGTCTATATTATGGGGCACAAAGTCTGATTCAGTTATTTCCGAAAGAGATAGAAAGCAAAGAAGCCGTAGAAGATATAGACTGGAAAAGTCCTTGTGTAGACATCACAGATTACCCCCGCGTAGGCTGGAGAGGTTTAATGTTTGATGTTGCCCGTCATTTCTTTACAAAAGAAGAGGTGAAACAATACATTAATGCCATGGTTCGCTATAAATACAACGTTCTTCATTTGCACCTAACGGATGATGAAGGCTGGAGAATAGAAATCAAAGGTTTCCCCAAGCTAACTGAAGTTGGTGCATGGAGTGTCAAAAAAACCGGAGAATTTGGCAATTTCAGTGTACCCGGACCGGATGAGCCACGTAACTACGGTGGTTTTTATACGCAGGAAGACATCAAAGAGCTCGTACAATATGCACAGGAAAGGTTTGTCAACATCCTGCCGGAAATTGATGTTCCGGGACATAGCCTCGCCGCTATTGCGTCTTATCCGGAACTGTCCTGTACACCAGGCGCAGAAAACTACCGCGTTCGTTCCGGAGAAAGAATTATGGATTGGTCCAGAGGAGCGCCTCCAACAGCGTTGGTAGACAATACCCTTTGTCCGGCCAATGAAAAAGTATACAGCTTTTTAGACAGCGTAATTACACAGGTTGCTGCACTTTTCCCTTTCGAATACCTGCACATGGGTGGCGATGAAGCCCCTTTCAACTTCTGGGAGAAAAGTGATGCCATTAAGGCCCTGATGCAAAAGGAAGGTTTAAAAAACATGCACCAAGTTCAGGGATATTTTGAGAAACGTGTGCAGGGCATCGTAGAATCAAAAGGCAAAAAATTCATGGGCTGGGATGAAATTCTGGATGGCAACATGTCGCCGAGTGCTGCGGTGATGAGCTGGAGGGGAATGAAATACGGTACCGAAGCGGCGTTAAAGAAACATGATGTCGTGATGAGCCCTACCACCTATGCATACTTAGATTATATGCAGGCCGATGTCATCACTGAGCCCAAAGTCTACGCTTCATTGCGGTTGAGTAAATCTTATGAGTTCGACCCTATTCCAGCCGGTGTAGATCCGAAATACATCAAAGGTGGACAAGCGAATTTATGGACAGAGCAGGTGTACAACATCAGACAGGCAGAATATATGACCTGGCCAAGGGGGATGGCGATTGCAGAATCGGTATGGTCGCCGAGAGAAAAGAAAAACTGGAATAATTTCTTTGGGAGAGTAGAGCAGCATTTCAAAAGACTCGACATCGCAGAAACCAAATATGCACCTAGTGTATATGATCCGATATTTAAAGTCAGCAGATCTGCAGACCGTCAGCTGTTGGTTGAATTGAGTACAGAAGTAGCGGGACTGGACATTTATTACAGTTTTGACAACTCCTTCCCGGATCGTTTCTATCCTAAATATACCGAGAAGCTAAGCGTACCAAAAGATGCCGGAATGTTAAGAGTGATCACTTACAAGGGAAAAGAACCTGTAGGAAGAATGCTGAACATGCCGGTTGATGAGTTAAACAAGAGAGCAAGAAAATAGGACATTGAGGTATTTCGTACATATTGGCTATCATGGCCTTCATTTTAATGGATGGCAAAAACAACCCGGGATTCTGAATGTTCAGGGCGTATTGGAACAGGCTTTAACCCAGGTGCTGAAAACTCCGGTCTTTATCAATGGATGCGGCAGAACAGATGCACAGGTTCATGCCAGCCAGTTCTTCTTTCATATGGACATTGAACAGCCCTGGGACTTCGATCTTGTTTTCAGGCTAAATAAGCTCTTACCCGGAAGTATTGCCATTTTTGACATCATTCCTATGACTGGCATGCAACATGCCCGCTTTGACGCTGTACAGCGCTGCTACGACTATTTTATCCACACCTATAAAAGTCCCTTCTTAAACGGATTGAGTGCTTTTTACCTGTTGAAAGACCTGCACATTGATAAAATGCAACAGGCTGCGGCTTTATTGCCACAATACAAAGACTACCGGCCTTTTTGTACCAGTCCGGATAAATACGAACATACAATCTGTAATGTAATGTCAGCTGGCCTGACCGTAGACCGTTCCGGAGACCGCCTGCGGTTCCAGATCTCTTCGAACCGCTTTCTGAGCAAAATGATCCGCATCATCATGGGCCAATTGCTGAAAATAGGAAAAGGAGAGTTAAGTGTGGATCAATTTGAGCATTACCTGATCAGTAAAGAAACACCCCTACTGATCACACCTGCCCATCCGCAGGGATTATATTTATCTAAAGTGACCTATCCTTACCTGAACCTCCCGCCAAGAACAGAATTCTCTGCTATTTTGCAGAATCAGGTCGATCAGTTCGGTTAGGTTTGATTTTAGTTTTTGCGGCATGAAAGGCCCATTCTATGATTTGCCGTAAAGACTTTTGAATTTCAGCCCTGCCTTCTTCCGTATTGATATCCAGGCCACAAATCGTGCTTTCGTTTTTCTTTGCATGAAGGACGACATAATAAATCCCGCACACCAATAAAGCGGAAACTCCACGCATACTCACTGCGGAGTTCTTAAAGTAAGGGTCTGATAAAGCCAGAAGTGCATTTCCATATTCTTCACGGACCTTGGAAACACTGTCCATCAACTCCGTGCTTTCAGAAATTTCCCATAAGATGATCTTCTGCATCTCATCCTCATTCCAGAAGAATTCGAATTGCTTCTCCAGGATGGAAACGTAGTTGTCGATGATGCTGTTTTTTTTGTCTTTAAGATCTATTTGACTCAGAATCTTATTGTTAAATGACAGCCAGTAATCCTTTTCAATCACATACGTTTCAATCAGACGTTCTACATTGTCAAAATACCGGTAGATCAATTTCTTGTTCACCTTTGCTTCTTTTGCTATCGCATTTACACCCAGCCCGGTATATCCCTGAGTTCTGATGATCGATCCTACGGCATCAATAAGTCTACGTTCCGTTAGCAGACGGTTTTTTACAGGTTTTTCAATTACTTTTTCAGCCATATCAACAGGGGGGATTCTTGAAAAGTCCATTTTGTTATCTTGAAGCGGCGTTAATCAGCGCCAATTCAAAGAAATCGACGTTTTTTGAGGGAATTTAGGAATAAAAATTATTTTTCAAGGGAAATAACGCGACGATCGAGAGATTATTTTTCAGGAGCCTCTCCTCTGGTCTGATCTTCGCCACATTAAAACTCAGGAAGATAAAGATACGAACCTCATGGCATTTAATCACAGACGCCATGAGGAGGGATTATTCAATATAGGGGGGGAGTATTGAATCTTATTTAAGATGCGTTTTGTTGAATGCATGGCCACAAACGCATAAATGCCATGAGTTTTTCAATGGTACAGGTCTGAGAGCGGGAATTTTTGCGATATATAGATAAATCAGATGATCTGACTAATAATTTCTCCATAAATATAGAAAAAGAAACATAATACTGCAATAGTAAGAACTCACCGTATAAACTATTGATTATCTCATTTTTTCTCGGTAACTTCAATAAGCATTTTTAAAAAGGAGGTTTATCATGACTGTTATTCAGAGAATTGAGCACTGGGGTGATGTACATCATGCCAAATGGCTTGACGTAATCCGCATTGTTTTAGGCATACTTATTTTCTTTAAAGGTATCGCTATCGTAAGCAATACCGCCGTTCTTCAGGACCTGTTACTGCAAAACAATGTATTTGGTTTTTCAGGAATGATGGCCAGTGTGGCCATACATATTGTAGGTTTTGTACATCTGGTAGGAGGAATACTGATCACACTCGGTCTTTTAACCAGGTTTGCGGTAGTCATACAGATCCCGATCCTTTTATGCGCGGTATTTTTTGTCAACTTATCCAGAGGATTTTCGATGCTGAATTCAGAATTATGGTTATCCATAATCGTACTCTTGTTATTGGTATTGTTCTGGGTAATCGGATCAGGTCCTTTTTCTGTGGATCATCAGATGAAGCGGAAACCGAGACGATAAAACCGATTCCTTTATTACGCCCCTGTGAGATTCTATAGGTGCTAAAAGCTTATTTTTGAGCAAAATCAGTACTATGAATTTTCACACCAGAAAATGGGTAAAACCAGAAGACTTAAATCCTAACGGGAGCTTATTTGGCGGGAGCCTGCTTCGTTGGATCGATGAAGAAGCGGCGATTTATGCCATCGTTCAATTGGGCAATCCAAGGGTCGTAACGAAATACATCTCAGAAATTAACTTTGTCAGCTCTGCAAAACAGGGAGACATTATTGAAATGGGGATTACCGCAACGGATTTTGGCAACACTTCCTTAACCATGCGCTGTGAGGTGAGAAATAAAATCACCAGAAAAAGCATCCTGACCATCGATAAAATGGTATTTGTGAATGTTGACGAAGATGGCAATCCTGTTGCTCATGGCAAAACCCACATCAAATTTATTGAGGAACAGTTCGAGAAAGAAAACAATTAAACGTCAGACAAGAGCAATGCCCTGAGGTCGTCCGGTGTAAGGCTGATTCCATTCACTTTTAAGCTTGCCTGAAGGTAAAAGGGATTACGTTCTTCCAGCTTGTGTTCAATAAAATGAATCATTTCCTCTGGATTCATATCCTTTAACAATGGGCGTTTATCTTTTCCATTTTCCAGACGTCTGGCCAAAGCAGTGGCAGACATTTCTATGTAAACTGAAGTTCCATTGTTATTGATCCATTCCATATTATCGAAATAACAGGGTGCACCGCCACCTGTTGCCACGACACAATTGGAAGGATAATTGAATTCCTGCAAGGTTTTACGCTCAAATGCCCTGAATGCAGCCTCGCCATTGGCGGCAAAATAAGCGCCGATAGACATGCCGATTTGTTTTTCGATCTGCTGATCGAGGTCAATAAAATCATATCCCAGTTTAGTGGCCAGCTTTCTTCCCAAAGTGCTTTTACCACAACCCATAAATCCAATCAGAAATATCTTCATTCTTTTAAGCGAGTTTTACCCTTGGATCAACAAAGGCATATAATACGTCTACCAATATATTGATCAGCACAAATATAAATGCAATAAAAAGAATTGAGCCCATTACTACCGGAAAATCTGACATTTCCAAAGCAGTCACTGTGGTTCTTCCCAAGCCATTGTAACCAAAAATATATTCTACAAAGAAAGATCCCGCCAGCAGGGAGGCAAACCAGCCTGAAATAGCCGTAATCACAGGGTTTAAGGCATTTTTTAGGGCATGCTTATAAATGATTGCATTTCTTCCCAGACCTTTCGCCCTGGCCGTGCGGATATAATCCTGCGCCAATACATCCAGCATTGCACTTCTCGTGAGCTGAACGATAATCGCCAATGGCCTTAAACCTAGGGTCAACATCGGCAACCATAAGTTCTTCCAGGTCATGATTTCCCCTTTAAAAGGATCATAACTGTATAAGCTGCCCGACATATTTAATCCGGTATAATCACTCCATACGAAGCCAAATAACCAGGCGATAATGATGCCTGCAAAAAAAGAAGGAGCAGAAATCCCCAAAATGGCGAAAGAATTTGCCGTTTTATCAATCCAGGTATCTTTATGGACCGCAGAAAGCACCCCTAGAAAGACGCCGATGATGGTGGCAAAGATCATTGCCGTTAAGGCCAGAATAAAGGTATTGGGGACCGTTTCCCTTAGAATAGAGGTCACTTCCCTCTTGGTCTGATAAGACCTGCGCAGATAAGGCCATTTGAGGGCAATTACTTCTTCCCCGACTCCAACCAGCCTGAGGTAATGGTATTTCTCCAGGCTCTCTTTATTGTCAGGATGAATGCTCAAAGGAGAAAGGTCATTCAGGTATAAGAAAAACTGAACCGGCCTGGATTTATCCAGGCCAAATTCTTTGCGTACCGCTTCCAGAGATTGCACATCAGAACGTTGGCCCATGGTCATTCTCGCCGGATCTCCCGGTAATACATTAAACAGTACAAACACCACACTTACCACCCCGGCCATGACCGCTAATCCGTATAAAAACTTCTTGATGGCGTACTGCAACATGGGTTATTTACTGAAATATTTTTCGGAAAGCTCCTCAAAAGAAGGCATGGCATTATACGCCCATTTATTGATAACCACCCCGTTCTTTAGCAACAGGACACCGGGATTAGCCCTGACCATACTCTTTAAAGGCACCGCATCTGCATAAAAGAGTTCCGTAAACAACTTCATCTTTTTACTAAACACAGCTGCATCCTGCGCAGAATTTGAAGTCAGCAATACCGTTCTGATGTTGAATTGTTCTGCTGCATTTAAAGACATCGCATTTAAGGCAGACATGCCCTCTTCATCTGTATCTTTCAGATTGTAAGCAACAATAATCAGGTTGTAATAAGGATTTTCTATCAGTTCCTTTGTATAGTCCGTACCTGAACCATCACTGATATTTAAATCTTTGATCTTAGGTTCATATCCTTTTTTAATCAGTTTTTTCTCTGGTGTTCCTACAATTTCCCAGTTGTCATCTTTCCAGATTTCTGTTTTCAGGTACTCCTTATCGCTCATCACCTTTTTCTCTTTGGTTTTCTTGTTCGTCAGGTTGTACATGATCTGAAACTCATCTGGCTGTGCTCCCGGAGGAATACGCATCAGTTCGGGGATATTTGCACCCACTTTATAAGGGAGAAAGTCCAGAATGGGCAGCCTGCGATAAGTATAGAGGCTAAATAAAGTCGACAATACCAACACCCCTGCCAACACCCCTTTTTGTATGCCTGGTTTATCGGTAATTGGTTTAATCAAACTATGATGAAGGAAAAGATATACAATCAGTACCAGCAGCACCAGGTCCTTGGAGAAGGATTCCCATGGCGTTAAAGGAATGGCATCACCGAAACATCCGCAGGAAGTCACGATTTTGAAAAATGCAGAGACAAAAGTTAGAAAAGTGAAAAATATAATTGTCCCCAACAGGCCCCAGGTTACTTTTTTACTCCAGAAACCAAAAAGCAGTAAAGCACCCAATACGATTTCAAGCACACAAAGCAGGATCGCAATTCCGGTAGCCATCTCGCTTAAGAAAAAGCTTCCTCCTGCATCTGAGCCTATAAACTTTAAAAAGATGTTATGGAATTCATCGAAATATTCCTGTAGTTTATAGCCAAAACCCAGGGGGTCATTGGCTTTAATGAGTCCTGAAAATATAAACAGTACTCCAACAAATATCCGGGCAAAATTCAGGGCAATTTTCTTCATTATTTCAATTTCAGTTTAATCAATGCAAAAACAGCATAATTGAGCATATCCTGATAATTGGCATCAATGCCTTCAGAGGCCAGTGTTTTACCAAAATTATCTTCAATTTGTTTGACCCTGAGGATTTTCATCAGGATCAGATCCGTTAATGAGCTCGTGCGCATGTCTCTCCATGCTTCTCCATAATCATGATTCTTGGCCATCATCAGTTCTTTGGTCAGGTTCACCTTTTCATCAAAAAGGGCTTCCACCTGGTCAACTTCCATTTCATAAGGATCATCGCTTTTCAATTCCAGCTGCAGCATCCCGATGACGCAATAGTTGATAATGCCAATATATTCGGAGCTGATGTCCTCTCCTACTTTCGAGACTTTCTTTTCTTCCAGCGTGCGGATGCGTTGCGCCTTAATGAAAATCTGATCTGTAATAGAGGATGACCGGAGGATTCTCCAGGCGGTTCCATAGTCCTTTGTTTTCTTTAAAAAAAGCGATTTACAAATCGCGATTACTGAATCGAATTCTTGAGCTGTGTTTGTTGCCAAAACAATTAAAATATTTAGTTTAAAGCTATTTAAATACCGTATTTTTGTATTATACGATGGCTAAAGATACATTTTTAAACCGAAAGACCACACTAAACCTAAAAGGTAAGCTGGCAGATTTAGGTCGGCCGGCCGTGATGGCAATCCTGAACCTTACCCCGGATTCATTTTATAACAACAGCAGGGTTGGCACTGCCGATGATGCCTTAAAGCGAACGGAAACTTTTCTAAATGAGGGTGCTAAGTATATCGATATCGGGGCCTATTCTTCCCGTCCCGGCGCGGCCGAGGTCAGTACGGATGAAGAGCTAAACCGTATTGTGCCCATTGTAGAATTGCTCAGCAAGGAATTCCCTGAAGCCTGGCTTTCCATAGATACCTTTCGCGCAAAGGTGGCTAAAGAAAGTATTGAAGCGGGGGCTCACCTGATCAATGACATTGCAGGAGGAGGAATGGATGAAGCCATGTTCCAGACCATTGCAGATTTACAAGTTCCTTACATTCTGATGCACATGAGGGGAACCCCTCAGACGATGCAGCAACAAACGGGTTATACCAACATTGGCTTAGACCTGGTAGATTATTTCTCTTCAAGGGTTGCTGAGCTTCATAAATTAGGCGCCAAAGACGTCATCCTCGACCCTGGATTTGGCTTTGCAAAGACAACCGATGAAAATTATCAGTTGTTACACCAAATGGAAGATCTCGATGTTTTCGAATTGCCCGTATTGGTTGGTTTCTCTAGAAAATCAATGATTTATAAATTTTTAGGCGGCGGCCCGGCAGAAGCACTCAATGGCACTTCGGTGTTAAATACCATCGCATTAATGAAAGGAGCAGATATATTAAGGGTTCATGACGTTAAGGCAGCGGCAGAATGTATCGCTTTGGTGGAAAAGACCAGGTCACATTAATCTCAAAAAATACCTAACTTGGCGATAATGAAAGGATTTGATTTCGATTTTCTAAAAGTATCATTAACAGATGTAGCAGACATCATTTTTGTTGCCCTGCTCATTTACTATATCTATAACCTGATCAAGAATACCCTTGCTGTAAATCTATTGCTGGGTATGCTGATCATCCTGATTATCTGGTTTGCAGTAGACCAGTTGAATATGCGTTTGTTGTCTACCATTATCAATAAATTCATGAGTGTGGGGATCATTGCCCTCATTGTGATTTTCCAGCCGGAGATCCGGCGTTTTTTACTGATGATTGGGAAAAACACCTTTCTCCAGCAGAATAAAGCCTGGTGGGGTTACCTCTTCGGAAGTAAGAACATTGAGCGGGATAACCTTGTTCGGATCAAGCCAATTATTGATGCTTGTAAAAGCATGAAGAAGTCACGCACCGGGGCCCTGATTGTATTTGTCAAGTTTTATGACGACCAGCTTTTTGCGAATAGCTGTGAGATCATCGATTCTAAAATATCTAAAAGATTACTGGAAAGCATTTTTCAAAAATATAGCCCGCTTCATGATGGTGCCGTAGTGATTGCGGAGAATAAAATCAAAAGTGCAAGTTGTATCCTTCCATTAACAGACAACGATAAACTCCCTCCTCAGTTTGGCTTGCGCCACAGGGCAGGTATCGGGGTTTCTGAAACTACCGACGCAGTTGCAGTGATCATCTCTGAAGAAACCGGAGAAATTGCTTATGCCAAACAGGGTCGTGTACGCATGAACGTTTCCTTTGGAGAACTGGAGAAATTGCTCAATAAAGATTTCTAACATTTCCTTTTAATTAATTCTGTATTCATTTTTGGATGAGGCTGGGATCGGTCCTGACCTCCGCTGATATGGCTTCGTACTGAGTCCACAGTAAGTCCACAGTGAGTCCACGGTGAGTCCACGTTTTTACGGAAAAAAGGTGGACTCACTTTGTACTGACTATGGAGTAAGCGTGGAGTCAATACAGACTTGCCCCGGCGGCATCCCAAGAGGAAATTACCTTAAATATTTACTCAGAAGAAAATTGAAATATAGCGCGCAAAGACCAGGAAGGTCTTTATAAAAAAGGGTCTGATTAATTATTTAACCAGACCCTTTTTAAGATATTTTTGTATGATTAGCAGTATTGCTCAAAAGCGCCGATTAAGCTATCAGCAATCATTTGTGCAGGTCTGCCTTCAATTTGATGACGTTCAATCATGTGAACTAACTTACCATCTTTAAACAAAGCCATAGATGGCGAAGATGGAGGAAAAGGCAACATGTAACCTCTTGCTCTGTCCACAGCTTCTTTTTCCATACCTGCAAATACGGTTACCAGTTTATCAGGATGTTTTTCATTTGCTGCTGCTAACCTTGCTGCAGGGCGTGCATTTGCTGCCGCACAACCACAAACAGAGTTTACTACTACAAATACAGTCCCTTCGCCAGTGATGGCACTATCCACATCAGCTGCAGATTTCAACTCCTCAAAACCTACTTTAGTAAGTTCTGCACGCATAGGTTCTACTAAATATTCAGGATACATATTTTCTATTTTTAATTCTTTAATCCATACAAATGTACAGTACAAGTCTTTAGCATCAAAGAAATAGATGAGATGCGGATTCGATTTTACCTTTAAATTACTTAGAGTTTGATGATTTCATCAGGTAGGCGGAGCGCTTTACCTTCATTAAAACTGCTTTTTTTGATATTTAATCCACACAGGTATAAGCGCTTAAAAAAAAGTTTCAAAAAAACTGGTCGGAGCTCTTTTAAAATTGAAACAGAATCTCTAATATTGCACTCCGAAAAAAGAGGATCTTTTTTTGTTTACAAAACCAGATTTCTTCAAATCGAAGGATTCCCGAGTAGCTCAGCTGGTTAGAGCATCTGACTGTTAATCAGAGGGTCACTGGTTCGAGCCCAGTCTCGGGAGCAAATAGCAAAAAGCCTTTCAGTAAAACTGAAAGGCTTTTTTGTTTTTAAGAAACCGTTCCAAGCTGCGTCCAGATTATACTTACTTTCCAACTCTAGCTTTTGCGAGATCAATCATGATATCCAGCTCTTTTACTGTCGCTTCAGGCGTACCATCAAAGCCAGCAATTTTAAATCGGATATTTCCATTAGCATCTATAATAAATTTAGTAGGAATTCCGGTGACTTTATATTTGTTAACAACCTCAAATTGTTCTGGATCTTCAGTTTTTTTGTTGTCGAGCAAAACATTAAACGTATATTTTGGATTGGCTAACATCCAGTCTTTGACTACTTCTTCTCTGTTTTCCTCCTTTTGAAAGGTGTTGATGAATAGGAAAACCACATTTGGATCATTCTTATATTTTTCTACAGCCATTTGCATCCCGGGGAAGGACTGGATACAAGGGCCGCACCAGGTTGCCCAATAATCAATAATGACTGTTTTACCTTTTAGTGCGGCTAAGTCTACCGCTTCACCCTTCAAGTTCTTTAAGGTAAATGTTGGCGCCGGAATATTGATCATTTTTTTCACAAAATCTGCATTTCGCGTACTGTCTGCTTTCTTTTCCAGATCTCCATAACGGGACGCGAAGTTTACATTTTCTGCATATAGAGATTTTAGTATTTTTTCCAGCTTTTCATTTGTTTGTCCCGCTCTTACCATCCGCTCGGCATAAGCTTTAGCCTCGTTGTTTTTACCATTCTTTACCAATAACTCAACATAACTCATATTCGTTGCCAAACTCGAGAAGTCATCTTTAGTGACCACGTCTTCCATTAAAGCCAAAGCTTCGGCATCTTTCCCCATCACATCCAACACCCCTGCATATACAGCTCCATACATGATATAATTGCTAGTTAAATAGTTCAAATACTCTGCCCTGGAATTATAGAATGCCGGTTCTTCCTCTTGTTTCGCCTTTTCCACAAGCTCCAGAGATGTTTTAGAAATTTTGGCGTAGAATGGCAAATTGCTCTTTATTGTTTCTTTATTCCTACAAAATGAAGAGTACAAAGCAGCACGCATCAGCTTAGATTCGATTTTGTCAATATAAAACTCAACCTTCTGATAATTGTTCACCATAAGAAATGCTATTCCCATACCAGAAAAAACCGGGGCGACTTTCGCGGCGTCAGCGTCTTTATTAATATCCAGATTAAATTCTGTCAATACCTCATTCAGTCTTTTCTCTTTATCATCAGCCTTTTTGAGGGCCCTTATCTCAGCCAGACTTGAACTTAATGCATAGCGTCCTCTTGGGTACTTAGTTTTAATTAACTGATAAACTGAATCTGTCGCTTTTTTATTTTTAATGATGGCATATAGTTCCGCAGTTTTGGTTAAGGTGTTTTCTGAAGGGCTGAGCTTGTTGTAAAGTGTGATAGTTTCAAGAATTTGTTTTTCTCCTTTAACTTTATCTAAACTAAAGGAGAAAAACAGATACTTGTTGAAGTACGTTTCTTTTAGCTCTGGATCTGCATCGAATGCCTGTTTATAAAACATCAAAGCCTTCGGCAAATCTGTTTTGATCTTTGCAAAAGCTCTCTCAGAACCGGTAGATATATATCCTTCTAAAAATATGCTCATCGGAGTTGCTCTGCCATTCTTGTAAAATTTGGTGTAATAGCCAGACGGATGATCATCCTTGACATCACCTGCACTAAACATCAGTACTGCCAGGTTGGTAGAATCTTTTGGCGTAAATTCCCCCTCATAAACAGCTCCTACCTTTGTGAGTTTAACAGGAATGTTAGACTGAAAACCAGGGCTTGAAAGGGCTTTAACGTTGCAAGCTAAATTAGGGAGTTGATATAAACTGCCTCCTTTAGGGTCGTAAACAAATTTTAAAGGTTTCCCTTGCTCCGGCTTAGGAGGCAGAAATGTAACCGTTTGGGCAAATGATGAAACAGATATCGCCATTGGTAGTAGCAGTACTAAACAAAGTTTTTTCATTGTATTTAGGTTTACATCTAATATAACTAAATATTTAGTTTGTTTCATATAAATTGTTCTTGAAAGATCTAAAATGTGTTGTAAACTTTAGTGTCTATGGCATTGGCGCGATTGTTCCTGGCAAAGGTGCAATTGTCGTACAGGGCATGAGCAATAAAAATGCGCCGAACAAAGGGCTTCAAATGACCTTTGCTGATGTATCACCGCAAGAAAGGTATCCTTGAACATACAGGATGTGTTGATACTCGCTTTAGAAGCAGGCCGAATATGGGGGTGATAAACGCTGTGGTGACAGAAAAGCGCGGGGAATTAACCTCATTTTCAATCAACAGGGCGAAACAATGAATGCGGTTAAGGGCCTGAGGGCGAAGTTCGAAGAATGGAAGAGAACCGCTGTCAAACAGCCAACACTTAGGTCGGCGTTAAAAAATTGAAAAGTATATCCTTAAAGCAATAAAAAACTATATTTATACCTCAGATAGTGCTACGATCATTTGTGGCAGCTATAAATGATACTCATTAACTGATTTAGAATAATTTAATATGAAAAAGTACCTTTTATTACTCATTTTAGTGCTCCCCTTTTCAGGCTTTGCCCAGAATACGATTAATAACTATAAATATGTTCTAGTACCTGAAAAGTTCAACTTTCTTAAGCAGAATGATCAATATAGATTGAACACACTGACCAAATTGCTCTTAGAAGAAAAAGGATTCACTGTATATTTTGACAACGCGGAGCTACCCGCTGAAATTGCCAATAATAAATGTACTGCACTGACTACCGATATATTAGAAAAGAATGGAATGTTCACCACCAACCTCAGCCTTTTGCTAAAGGATTGTCAAGGGAATATTGTTTTTAAAAGCAAAGAAGGAAAAAGCAGAGAGAAAGAGTTTAAAACATCTTATAATCTTGCATTAAGAGATGCATTTACTTCTTTGACAGAGACTGAGTATGCCTACAACGGATCAACAAATGCTCCGGCTCAGCAAAAGGCAGTGGTTGCCACAACAGTCGCCCCTGCTGTAAAACAAGCCGCAGAATCTATCCCCGTTGCAAAAGAAGCGCTGGCAGTAGCCACAACCCAAGCCGCAGGAACGCTATATGCCCAACCAACTGCGAACGGATTTCAACTGATAGATACCACACCAAAAAAAGTTCTAACTCTGCTTAAAACCTCAGTACAGGACTATTTTATTGCAGAGAACGGTATTTCTAACGGCATCGTACTTAAAAAGAATGGAGATTGGTTTTTTGAATACTATAGCAATGGACAGCTTAATTCTGAAAAATTACTCATAAAATTTTAGGTTCAGGTCCCTTAGTTTGCTTTCCATTGGTGATGCGTCCAGTTCATGATAGACAAAACACGTTTTATATCCCCAATGTCCTTCATCATCACCCGCGTTGCCGGATACAACTGCTTTAAGGACCTTAATATCTCTGAACACATGAAAGAATGGATTAACGGATATGACCTGCTGGTGGTATTTTCGGAGAGTACCGGAAGCAGGTTCATAGAATAGTGTCTTTCGTTTAATACGAAAACCTGCTTTGCATAAAAAAGCCTTTCAAAATGAAAGGCTTTTTTATTTTACTGTATTGGGCAACTATTACATCCGCGTATGGTTTGATAACTGGTCGCCCGGGGAGATGAGCCAAAGGGACCATGCGCCGTAACTGAAATGGAAACATCTCTATCATAAGTGTTTTCTGAAATCTGATCAAATATTATTACAACAGTCCTATCACCCTGACCGCTTAAAATTTGCCCGCCAGGGCCTACCTCCCAAGTAAAACTGGTCGCATTAGGTACATTACTGACACTATAATTATATGGGCTACCTCCATACATCGGGCCATACGTTTGAACATGAGGGAGGACCATCTCCGTATTTTCGATAACCTTAGACAATATATTGCAACCATTTAAACTCGCTACAATAGTTCCTCCCTTTAAACTACTTGCCTTAATCAGTACATTAGGCCCCACAGCATTGCCAATGATCTGTAAATCACCTGTAACCGCCCAATTGAAATTAGAATTAATCGGAAAACCGTTATATTCTACTTTGTATAGAGACTCCTGATTCGTGTTTAACATCTCCGGACCGATAATATCCAGCCCCTTCGTTTCCAAAATTGTAAGATCCCCAGTCCAAACTGCTCCTGCGGAATTACCTGAGTTAGGCAATGCACTAAAACGTAAATAGTCAAAACATTTATCTGGGGTAAAAGTGAAGGAATGAACCATATTTCCATTGTCGTTAGGCAATTGATGCACAATCCCATTATTTGTAAAATTATTCAAATTCACGGGGCTGGATGTTGTGCAACCTGTATTACTTTCTGTGATATCATTTGACAATTGCGCCTGAAGAATTGGCTTTCTCTTAGGAGACTGAACTTTATCCCCTTCAACCTCATAAGCATCATATTTAACATTTACTGAAATGGTATATATTGCTCCATGCTTAAATGGATACTTCACAGCGTATCCACTCCCCGCTAAGGTATTTGTAGCATTTCTTACATACATAGCTACAAATTTATTATTCATATTATGATACGGCTGTATAATCGCAGCACTTCCGTGAGTACGCAAAAGCTGTACCTCAGAAACATCATTTCGATCAAAACAGCCAGTTGCTAATGAACTTAAATCGACGCTAACTGATTTTCCGGCACCCAAATGTGCAATTCCAGATGAAGACTGTTTAGTGGAAGCCTTAATCTGCAAAATCGCTTCGCTTAACGATATAGAATTTCCGTCTTTTTTGACTAAAGCAGATTTCTCCTCTAAAGAAGCTTCCTTTGAACATGAAAACAGCAACAACAACGCTACAAAAGATAAATATTTATTCATAATTTTAATTTAATTTTAAATAAAGATATGAATATTCGAAATATTAACAATATTTGACACAAAAACATTAAATTAAAAACAATAACAATCAAAATACTAAACATAAATAACTCTTTCTCGGCAAATCAAAGAATAACAACAGATTAAAACAAAACCGACAGAAACAACGGTAGCTAAGGCATTTTGCTTATAATTCTCAGGAGTAGCATAAACACTTCACAAAAACGACAAAACCATGTAAATGTCATGTTAACAATCTGACACTTCATCACAGATAACGTTTTTGAATTTGGTCAAACTATTGTGTAATTTTGCAAAAGAGAAATTTGAGTTTGAAAAAAGCCGTGCAAGTCGCCCGGCACGAATAGAAAAAGCTCATTAATCGTTACAATTCAACAACTTAAAAAACAAAAATATGTCATCAGTAGAGACAACTTACGTTCCTTATAAAGTTAAGGACATTTCACTGGCAGAATGGGGTCGTAAAGAGATTGGATTAGCAGAGGCAGAGATGCCGGGTCTAATGTCATTGCGCGAAGAATTCGGTCCTTCAAAACCATTAAAAGGTGCGCGCATCGCAGGATGTTTGCACATGACTATCCAGACTGCAGTTTTAATTGAAACTTTAGTTGAACTGGGTGCTGAAGTTACCTGGTCATCATGTAATATCTTTTCTACACAGGATCACGCTGCTGCGGCTATTGCTGCTGCAGGTATTCAGGTTTATGCCTGGAAAGGTCTGAATGAAGTAGATTTCGACTGGTGTATTGAGCAAACTTTACATTTTGGTCCTGAGCGTCAGCCATTAAATATGATCTTAGATGACGGTGGTGATTTAACCAACATGGTGTTCGATAAATATCCTGAGCTGATTGCTGCAATTAAAGGATTATCTGAAGAAACGACTACAGGTGTTCACCGTCTGTATGAGCGCATGAAAAATGGCACTTTACATTTACCTGCGATCAATGTTAACGATTCAGTTACCAAATCTAAATTCGACAATAAATACGGTTGCCGTGAGTCATTGGTTGATGCGATCCGTCGTGCAACTGATGTAATGATGGCTGGTAAAGTTGCCGTTGTTGCTGGTTACGGTGATGTGGGTAAAGGTTCTGCGGAATCATTAAGCTCACAAGGTGTACGTGTAATTGTATCTGAAATTGACCCGATCTGTGCATTACAGGCAGCAATGGAAGGATATGAAGTGAAAAAATTCGCTACAGCAGTTAAAGAAGCTGACATCGTAGTAACCACTACCGGTAACTGTGATATCGTTCGTGCAGAACACTTCAAACTGATGAAAGATAAAACTATCGTTTGTAACATTGGTCACTTCGATAATGAAATCGATGTTGCCTGGTTAAACTCAAACTATGGTGATACTAAAATTGAGATCAAACCTCAGGTTGATAAATATACCATTGATGGTAAAGACATCATCCTATTGGCTGAAGGTCGTTTGGTAAACTTAGGTTGCGCTACTGGTCACCCAAGTTTTGTAATGTCGAACTCTTTCACCAACCAAACTTTAGCGCAGTTAGAGCTTTGGACAAATACAGATAAATATGAGAACAAAGTTTATGTTCTTCCTAAATATCTTGATGAAAAAGTTGCCCGTTTACACTTAGCAAAAATCGGTGTGGAACTGGATGTTTTAGATCAACATCAAGCAGATTATATTGGTGTACCTGTGGAAGGTCCATTCAAACCTGAAGCTTACAGATACTAGAAATATCTTTTAAATAGAAAGGGCTGCTGTGTAAAACAGCAGCCCTTTTTTATGAAGCAACATTCCGCTAGAATGTCGTACTTAATGCTAAAGCTACTGTGAACAATGTTTCCTCCAATGGCACTTACAATTGTGCACCTTGTCCTGGTAGCGTACTCGCATTTCCATCTCTGATGGCCTGGTAATGCGGCGACATGATCTCCACTCCTGCTGCATCAAAAGCTTCGTGAATATTCTTATGAAGCTCTGAATAAATCAAAGCCATAATCTCTGGTTTATTAACATAAGCATTGACCTGATAGGATACATACCAATCGTCCAGACTGGTTTGCAATACAAATGGTTGCTTTTCCTTAACTACCCCCTCTGTTGCGAGTGCCGCATTGATCAGCAGACCGTGAATCGTTGTCCAGGGAATATCATAACCCAGTGTCAGGGTAGAATGGATGATCAGCCCCTCATTTCCACATAAACTTGTATAATTGACGGTATTTCCATTTAAAATTGCACTGTTTGGAATCGTAATGATTTCATTTTTTATCGTTTTTAAGCGGGTCACGAGTAAAGATTTTTCGAGCACTGCTCCGGTAATATCCCCTATTTTAACCACGTCTCCGAGTTTAAAAGGCCGCATATAGGTAATCACCATTCCTGCAACCCCATTACTGATGGCAGAAGAAGAACCAAAAGAAATGAGCAGTCCTAAAAATACAGAGACTCCTTTGAAAATTTCAGAATTAGAGCCTGGAATAAATGGCCAGATCACCACCAGCATAAAAGCATTCAAAACAATCTTTACAATATTATAGGTAGGCTTTGCCCAGTCTGGATAAAAACCATTCACCTTGAGTTTCTCCGTCTCGATCTCATCGGCCAGAAACTTAATTCCCTTTTTAATATAATGAAAGACAAAAACGATCACCACAATGGTAATCAGATTGGGAATGAAATTGATCATTGCACTGAAGATGTTTTTCAGTGGATTCAGTACAAAGCTGATCAGGCTATCTCCCCATGGCTTTGTCCACGGAAAAAGACGGAACACCAATGGAAGTGTAATGTAGATCAGTAAAAAGATCAGCAGAAATTTAAGCAGATTCAATGACCTGCCAATGAGCAACAATTCACTCCTTTTATTGATCAGCTCGTAATCCTTGATTTTAATGTTTCCGATTCTTTTCTGCAGTTTCACACTGATCCAGGCACGGAAACGGTTCGAGTATTTATTTAAATAGAAGATAGAAGCCCCGAGCGTCAATAAGATCAGGAGTCCTAAACCTGCACGCTTCAACAATTCGGAAACATCAGTCTCGCTTTTATATTCCTTTACATTTTTTACAATGATCTGCTGGTATGTTTTTGCAAGCACACGCTGATCCATACGCACCGAATCTGCATCAGCCTTAGACAAACTAATCAGAATATCCCCCTTGTAGACCAGGTCAGTAACCACAGAATCGTCTTCAATCTTAACAGAATCAGCGACAAAAAGAAGGTCCTCCGCCAATTTCTCCACCTTTTCTGAAGTGCGTTCTGCGCGTTCTGAAGCAGATAAAGAACCCAATCTGTTTTTAATGTGAAACAGCGTATCCTGATGTACAACAACGGGATATCCTTTCAGATCAACTTTAGCTTCCTGGGCATACAACACACTTTGTAAACTCAACAGGCATAGAAATGTAAAAAGGGACTTTTTGGACATTGGTGTAAGAAATTATCGTGATAGCTGACAACAAAATAAGGAAATAATCCACTATTTTTACCTCATGGCAAAATTATCTGTAAACATTAATAAAATCGCGACATTAAGAAACAGTCGTGGGGGTAACAATCCGGATTTGGTAAAGGTAGCGTTAGATTGTGAACGCTTTGGCGCAGAGGGCATCACCGTACATCCGCGACCAGATGAAAGACATATTCGTTATCAGGATGTGTTTGACCTGAAAGCCGTAATCGCTACAGAATTTAATATTGAAGGCAATTGCCGGGAACAGAAATTTGTAGACCTCGTACTCGCCAACAAACCAGCGCAAGTAACCTTAGTACCGGATGCCGAAGGACAAATCACTTCCAATCACGGCTGGGATACCATCAAAAATCAGGCATACCTTAAAGAGATGACCAGCTTATTCCAATCTGCCGGAATCAGGGTTTCCATATTTGTAGACCCGGTAGTCGAAATGATCGACGCAGCTGCGGAAAGTGGAACAGACCGGATCGAACTGTATACCGAAGACTACGCACGTCATTTCCAGACCGATAAAGAACAAGCCATCCTTCCTTATGTTGCAGCAGCAAAAAGAGCCAACGAACTCGGCCTTGGAATCAACGCAGGTCATGATCTGGACCTGCAGAACCTGAGCTATTTTGCCGCCAATATCCCTGGACTACTGGAGGTAAGCATCGGCCATGCCTTAATCAGTGATGCACTATACCTTGGATTAGAGAATACCGTTCAGATGTATTTAAGACAACTAAAAGATTAAATCCCCCTCCTATGAAACCATCATGATCTTACAATCACATAAGGAGCTCATGATCGCTTCATAACCATAAAAAACATACACTATGAAAAACTTAACCTTATTAACGATCTCTGCTGTATTTCTTTTCTTTATCACCGGTTGTAAAGGTGGTGCCGATAACCTGGACGAAGGTACCGCAACAGATGTCATTACCGCACACCTGAAAGCAAATCCTGAATTCGAAAGTGTCCGGATCAATGTTGGAGAAATGAAATTCCGGAGTAAAAATGATAAGGTTGAGCTGGAGAAATACAAGGGCCTGCAAGGAAAAGGCCTGGTTGAAATGACCTTACAGGATCAGAAAAAAAAGTTCTTATCGAAAGACAGTGTGTATGTATATCAGATTTCATTAACGGATAAATCAAAACCTTATGTCCTGAAACAGGATGCTTCAAAAGCAACACTCCGGGTGTTGGACTATGTTTTGGATCCCGAAAAACCCATCACGCTGATTAAAGGTGATTCCAGAGTAGCAAGAGTCACCGTATCCTTAAAAAAGGAACAGAATGACTTCGCTATCTTCCTGAAAGACAATAGAACAGCAAGCAATTTCATCACGAAAACCTATAAATTAAAGTTCAAAAAAGAAGAAGGCTGGGTACTGGTTGGGGATTAGTTTGATCAAAGTCTTTTACGCTTAGAGCTAAGGGGATTTTTTATTACCTTTGCGGAACTTTTTATATCATAGATTTCATGAGCTTAAATATTCATTACAAAGAAGACTTTAAAGATCGTCACATTGCCCCTAACACTGCCGATGTCGATGCCATGTTGCACACACTGGGACTAGGTTCTGTTGACGAATTAATAGAACAAACCGTTCCTCAAACGATCCGGTTGAAACAGCCATTAAACCTGCCACAGGCGAAATCTGAAAAGGATTACCTGAGCAGCTTAAAACAAACGGCTTCTTTAAACAAGGTTTTCAAATCTTATATCGGTCAGGGATATTATGACACCACCACTCCAGGCGTAATCTTACGTAACGTAATGGAAAACCCGGGATGGTATACGCAATACACGCCTTATCAGGCAGAGATTGCTCAGGGACGTTTACAGGCATTGTTAAACTTCCAGACCCTGGTAATCGACCTTACCGGTATGGAAATTGCAAATGCTTCCCTATTGGACGAAGGTACTGCTGCGGCTGAAGCGATGTTCATGCAGTTCAGCTTACGCAAAAATCAGGGCGCAAAGAAATTCTTTGTATCTGAATTGCTTTTCCCTCAAACTATTGACATTCTAAAAACCCGTGCCAATCCTTTTGGTATCGAGTTAGTAATAGGTGATCACCAAACCACCATCCTTAATGAGGAGTTCTTTGGCGCGATCATCCAATATCCAGCCGGCAACGGTGAAGTATTTGACTATACTGATTTTGCACAAAACGCACATACACTAAATGTAAAAGTTACTGTTGTTGCAGACCTTTTGAGCTTAACCTTATTGACTCCTCCGGGAGAATGGGGAGCTGACATTGTAGTAGGTACTACACAACGCTTCGGTGTACCAATGGGCTTTGGTGGTCCTCATGCGGCTTATTTCGCGACTAAAGATGAGTACAAACGTTCCATTCCAGGACGTATCATCGGTGTAACGATTGACAGCAATAACAATTATGCTTTACGTATGGCCCTTCAAACCAGGGAACAACATATCCGTAGAGATAAAGCAACTTCAAACATCTGTACTGCACAGGCATTACTGGCAATTATGGCTGGTTTCTATGCGGTTTACCATGGTCCTAAAGGATTAAAACTAATCGCTGAGCGTACTCATGGATTGGCCGTAACCTTAGCTGAATCTTTAGAAAAAGCAGGTTATACTCAATTGAATAAAGTTTACTTTGATACCATTCAGTTAGATCTTGGTAACCTTGTAGACTCGATCCACAGAGAATGTATCGACAATGAAATCAACCTGAACTACAAAGGAAGTGTAGTGACCATCGCTTTAGATGAAACTACTGCCATTGAAGATGTTCAGTTGTTGGTGAAAATCTTTGCTAAAGTGAAAGGTATCGCTGCTGATGCAGTAGAACTGGCCGATGAAAATGTAACAACGGTTATTCCTGCAGCACTTCAACGTACTTCTGCTTACTTAGGCCATCCGGTATTTAATGCACACCATTCAGAACATGAAATGTTGCGTTACATTAAATCATTGGAAGCAAAAGATCTTTCTCTTTGTCATTCGATGATTGCCTTAGGTTCATGTACGATGAAACTAAACGCAACGACAGAAATGATCCCTGTGACCTGGCCGGAATTCGGAAGAATCCATCCATTTGCACCTGCTGATCAGGTTGCAGGTTACTATACTGTATTTAATGAGCTTGACAAATGGTTGAGTGAAATCACTGGATTTGCAGCAATGAGTTTACAGCCAAATGCTGGTGCTCAGGGTGAATATGCAGGTTTAATGGTGATCAGAGCTTACCATCAGGATCGTGGTGATCATCACCGTAACATTGCTTTAATTCCTTCTTCCGCACACGGAACCAATCCTGCATCGGCAGCAATGGCAGGAATGAAAATCATCATCGTAAAATCTCTTGAAAACGGAAATATTGATGTTGATGATTTAAAAGCTAAAGCAGAAGAGAACAAAGAAAATCTTTCCTGCTTAATGGTGACTTATCCATCTACACACGGGGTATTCGAAGAAAGCATTATCGACATCTGTAACATCATCCATGAAAATGGCGGACAAGTATATATGGATGGTGCCAATATGAATGCTCAGGTAGGATTAACCAGCCCGGGTAATATCGGTGCTGACGTTTGTCACCTTAACTTACACAAAACATTCTGTATCCCTCACGGTGGTGGTGGTCCTGGTATGGGTCCGATCGGTGTGGCAAAACACCTGGTTCCTTACCTACCAGCTCACGCAGTAGTAGACATCAGCAAAGAAAAATCTATTCATGCGGTTTCTTCGGCTCCATGGGGTTCAGCATCGATCTTAGTGATCTCTCATGCTTATATCGCAATGATGGGTGGCGAAGGTTTAACCAGCGCAACCAAACATGCAATTCTTAACGCCAATTATATGAAAGCGCGTTTAGAGCAACATTATCCGGTATTATATTCAGGTGCTAACGGACGTTGCGCACACGAAATGATCCTGGATTGCAGAGCTTTCAAAAACTTCGGAATCGAAGTGGTAGATATCGCAAAACGTTTAATGGATTATGGTTTCCACGCACCTACAGTATCTTTCCCGGTAGCAGGCACGCTAATGGTAGAGCCTACAGAAAGTGAGCCTAAACATGAGTTAGACAGATTCTGTGATGCTTTAATTGCCATCAGAAAAGAAGTAGCGGGAGTTGAAAACGGTGATTTAGACAAAACAGATAACCCATTGAAAAATGCACCACACACGGCTACAGTTGTGACAGGTGATGAATGGAACCATAACTATAGCAGACAGACTGCGGCATTCCCTCTTCCTTATGTTGCGGCCTACAAATTCTGGCCTTCAGTAGGTAGAGTTAATGATTCATTCGGCGACAGGTCACTGGTTTGTGCTTGTCCTCCGATTGAAAGCTATATGGAAGAAGAAACCGTTTAAAATACTGGAATCAGTTAAACCTTTTAATATATTTATCATCTGAATATATTAAAAGGTCTAAACTGACCGAAGCATAGAAAAACCACAAACCATTAAACATGAAATTAAAATTAACTTCCCTGGCCTTACTGATTGTAGTAATTGCCTCATCGGCTTTCATAGCCCCGGTATTTAAAGCAGATACTTACAAAGTTGATGCATCAAAATCATCCATCACATGGGTAGGCAAAAAACTAACAGGTAGTCACAATGGTACTATCGACCTTCAGTCGGGTTCATTGTCCTTCAATGGAAAAAAATTAGCAGGCGGTAATTTCGTGATTGACATGACCACTATTAAGGATGCTGACAAAAGCGCAAATTTAGAAAAGCACTTAAAAGCAGACGATTTTTTTGGAACGGATAAATTTGCTTCCTCAACATTCACGATTAAAAAAGTTGCCGGAAATGGAAACACCGTAAATGTAACCGGAGATCTGACCATCAAAGGAATTACAAATTCGATCACTTTCCCTGCTACCTTAGCATGGAACGCAGATGGCTCTGTGACTGCCTCAGCAGATAAAGTAAGCGTTGACAGAACCAAATTCGGGATTAAATACAAATCTAAAAGTATCTTCCCTGAGATCGGTGATAAGATGATAAATGACGAATTTGAACTGGCTATTAAACTGGTAGCTAAAAAATAGTTCGTTTAATTTTATTTAAAAAAAGGCCATTATTGTATAGTGGCCTTTTTTTTGTAACATAATAGATATCACTTCCGCCATTTACACATATTTTATAACTTTATAGTTACACAAGAATTTTACCGTTACGCTTTGACCTCTATGATGACCTCAAAAATTAAGCTACTTGTAATTGATGATGACGACATCAATATTTTCATCATAAAAAAAATAGTAGAAAAAACGGGGTACAATGTAGAAATGATCTCCAAAACAAATGGTCAAATGGCCATCGACTATCTTACGGGGGTACTCAGTTCTGCTGAAACCCTGCCACAGCTGATCCTCATTGACATTAACATGCCGGTTTTAAATGGATGGGAGTTTCTGGAAGCCTACGAAAAACTAGGTGTACCCCAAAAAGTAGACATGTATATGCTCTCTTCTTCGGTATACGAGAATGACATTGAAAAAGCAAAAACCTATACTATGGTTAAAGGATTTATTTCCAAACCGCTATCCATAGAAAGGTTAACCGAACTGCTGAAATTAGTCGAACAGCAGACTAATGGATTTTAAACTGCCCCTCGTTAAAAGTAACAAAACCTGTGGCCCTTGACTTACCGTGATAAAACAGGCAGTTCCAGTGTTCTGCTGCTGCCTTCTGACCGAACTCTTCACGAAGCTCCATTGCTTTTCTGCCATCAAAATCATACTTGGCGATAAACTTTCTCAGTAACTCCTCAGGTTCCGGCAATACATCACCTCCAAAAAATACTTTATCCGTTCCATCGTCCAGCAGGAAAACCTGGTGAAAAGGACAATGTGCTCCAGTAAGCTCATAACTAATTTCCGGCGTCAATTGCCCGGAACCTTCAATGAAATTCAACTGCGCATTCCGCTGTAAGAAATCGAAGATCTCTGTTTTATAGGAAGAAGAAGTATTGGTAAAGGCATTTTCCCACTCTCCACGCTGAATCACATAAACGGCGTCAGGGAAGCTCAGTTCGACCTTATCCCCAACCTGATGAATCATTCCTCCGGAATGGTCAAAATGTAAATGAGACATCAGCACCATGGTCACCTCTTCCGGTTTAAATCCCGCTTTTTTAATGTTTTCGTGCAAAATCAACTGCCCTTTTTCATTGCTATAGCCCAAACCGGTATCAAACAAGATCAGGTCATTCTCCAGTTTCACCAGGAAAGGTTGAACATGAATAAACAAGGATGCAGGACGGTCTTTTGGGTGATCCGTTTCCGGATTAAAAGGAAGGAATTTTTTAGTCGCATCTACGGAATAAGATCCTTCATATAAAGTGAAAACTTGCAATGGCGTAGTTATTAGTAAGAAGAAATAATTTAATGATATATTTACGATTCGTTGCAAAGATATGGAACCTCTGGGAACTTATGGCTTAAAAACACAAGCAAGAGGTTCATCGGAGCGTCATAACCGCACAAGAGCGCTTGTGCATTCGGGAACGCAGCGAAGAATAACCAATTATCCGACAAAAAAAGACAATAAACACTAATGGAAAAAAGATGGGTGCAAGCTGTACAGGGAAATAAAGAAACGACAGATTTGCTTGCACAGCAACTAAATATAGACCACAGTTTAGCACAGATATTAGTACAAAGGGACATCTCTACTTTTGAAGAAGCAAAAGATTTTTTCAGGCCACAAATGGCACAATTACATGACCCCTTTCTGATGAAGGACATGGATAAAGCCATCGCAAGAATTGACCTGGCCCTCCGTAAACAGGAAAAGATCCTGGTGTATGGAGATTATGATGTGGATGGAACCACCTCAGTAGCCCTAACCTATAGCTTCTTCAGCCAGTTCACTGAAAATATTGAATATTATATTCCAGACCGGCATAAGGAAGGATATGGGATCTCGACCCAGGGAATTGACTATGCCCATAAAAATGGACAAAGCCTCATCATTGCCCTGGATTGCGGGATCAAGTCAGTGGATAAGGTAGCCTATGCAAATACGCTGGGTATAGATTTCATCATCTGTGATCACCACCTTCCGGGAGATGAGCTGCCCGCAGCAGCAGCATTACTGGACCCCAAGCGAAATGATTGCCCCTACCCTTTTAAAGAACTGGCAGGTTGCGGAATCGGATTTAAACTCGCCCAGGCCTATTGCATCACGCATGGACTTCCGGCAGAAAGATACCAGCAATACCTGGACCTTGTGATGGTCAGTATTGCCGCAGATATTGTTCCCGTAGAAGATGAAAACAGAATATTAGCCTACCACGGACTGATCAAGTTAAACCAGAATCCATGCATGGGCCTGAAGGCATTGATGGACATTTCCGGAAGGAACAAGGATTATACTCTGACCGATGTGGTTTTTGTACTGGCACCAAGGATCAATGCGGCTGGCCGGATGGACCATGCCAATGAAGCCGTAAAAATGTTATTGTGCGCGGAAGACAGCATTGCATTGTCGCAAAGCGAATTCATCAATCAGCAAAATACAGAGCGTAAAACCTCCGATCAGAACATTACCGCAGAAGCACTGGCTTTGATCGCAGATTGCGACATCCTGATCAATAAAAAAACGACAGTAGTGTATCATGAAAGCTGGAACAAAGGGGTGATTGGAATCGTTGCTTCCCGTCTGACCGAAAAATATTACCGCCCAACGATTGTGCTGACAAAATCCAATGGCTTGCTCACCGGTTCGGCACGTTCCGTAGCTGGCTTTGATCTTTATGAAGCACTATTGGGCTGTGAAGACTTACTCGTACAGTTTGGCGGACATAAATTCGCAGCCGGACTGACCATGATGCCGGAAAATATCGATGCCTTTTCAGAGCGGTTTGAAGAAATTGTTGCTTCCAGTATTACCGACGACTTGTTATGTCCTGAAATAAAGATAGATACAGAGATTCAATTTTCGCAGATTGATGGCAAATTTCAACGCATCATCTCACAAATGGCGCCGTTTGGACCACATAATCCGGCACCTATTTTTGTAACACATGGGGTAAGTCTGGTGGCAAAGCCTTATGTTGTGGCGACAAAACATTTAAAATTAAATGTAAAACAACAAAATTCAGCTATTTTTGAAAGCATTGGATTTGGCTTGGCAGAGTTTGAAACGCTCTTACAACCAAACCAACCTTTTTCTATTTGTTATACAATAGAAGAAAATATCTGGAAAGAACAGAGACGTTTGCAATTGAATATTAAAGGGATTAAGATATAAATGATATTAAGAGCTGAAAATCTAATCAAAAAATACAAGCAGAGAACCGTCGTAAATGACGTTTCATTTTCTGTGAGCCAAGGAGAAATTGTGGGTTTACTTGGACCTAACGGAGCGGGAAAAACGACTTCATTTTATATGATTGTCGGCTTGATCAAACCTAATGAAGGCACTATTTTTTTAGATGATGAGGATATCACAGCTGATGCCATGTATAAAAGGGCACAGAAAGGAATTGGTTACCTGGCACAGGAAGCCTCTGTATTCCGCAAACTATCCGTTGAAGATAACATCATGGCCATCCTGGAGATGACCAACATGAGCCGGGAAGAGCGCCATGAGAAACTGGAAGAACTGATCAACGAATTCAGCTTGCATAAAGTGCGCAAAAACCGTGGAGACCTGCTTTCAGGAGGAGAACGCCGGAGAACAGAGATCGCAAGAGCCCTCGCGGCAAGCCCGAATTTCATCTTACTGGATGAGCCTTTTGCAGGGGTCGATCCCATTGCAGTAGAAGAGATCCAAACGATTGTAGCTAAACTAAAACAAAAAAACATAGGGATCTTAATTACCGACCATAACGTACAGGAAACACTTTCCATCACGGACAGGGCATACCTGCTGTTTGAAGGTAAAATATTAGAGTCAGGCACCCCTGAAGTACTTGCTGCCAATGAAATGGTAAGAAGAGTATATCTTGGATCAAACTTCGTGCTCCGTACTAAAAAATTATAACCCTTATTCACCGTAACAGATGGCAATTGTAAATTCGATTTTTACCTGGTATATGAAAAAGCGTGTCCATCAGATCGAGCTTTTCATGAAATACCCGCATGATGTACAGGAAGAATGGTTTCAGAAACTGATTTCCAGCGCAGCGGATACAGAATGGGGGACGAAATATGAATACCGCTCCATTCTTTCTCCCAAACAGTTTAAGGAAAGAGTACCGATACAGAACTATGACACCTTAAAACCATATATAGAACGAATGCTTAAAGGGGAACAAAACATCCTTTGGCCTTCAGAAATTAAATGGTTCGCGAAATCGTCAGGTACAACCAGCGACAGAAGTAAATTTATTCCGGTATCAGAAGAATCTTTGCAGGAATGTCATTTTAAAGGGGGTAAAGACCTTTTATCGATCTTCTGCAACAACCGTCCCGATAATCAGATCCTGACAGGAAAAGGATTGGTCCTTGGCGGAAGCCATCAGATCAACCAGCTGAATGAAGACTCATTTTATGGTGACCTTTCTGCTGTCCTGATCAAAAATCTGCCCATGTGGGCGGAATATTACCGCACGCCAAACATTTCCATCGCCTTAATGGACAACTATGAGGAGAAAATGGAAAAGATGGCGGAGGCAACGATCAAAGAAAATGTAACCAATATTGCAGGAGTTCCTACCTGGACGATTGTCCTGGCAAAAAAGGTCCTGGAAATCACCGGAAAAAAGAACCTGCTGGAAGTATGGCCTAACCTGGAGCTCTACATTCATGGTGCCGTGAATTTCAAACCCTACCGGGAGCAGTTTAAAGAATTGATTCCTTGTAATGAAATGTATTACCTGGAAACTTACAATGCTTCTGAAGGCTTCTTTGGCATTCAGGACGAGGGGGATTCAGATGAGCTCCTGCTCATGCTGGATTATGGCATTTACTATGAATTCCTGCCCATCGAGCAATTAGAAGAGGAAAATCCGGAGACTTTAGCTCTGGATCAGGTTCAGTTAAATAAAAATTACGCGATCATTATTTCTACAAACGGAGGTTTATGGCGCTATATGATTGGCGATACGATCCAGTTTACCAGTCTTTCTCCTTACCGCATTAAAATTACCGGCAGAACCAAACATTTCATCAATGCATTCGGGGAAGAGGTGATCATCGACAATGCAGAGCAAGCCATTTGCAAGGCATGTACTGAAACCGGAGCCGTTTTCAAGGATTACACCGCCTGTCCTATTTATTTTAAAGGAGAGGAAGTGGGAGGCCATGAATGGATCATTGAATTCGATCAGCAACCCAATGATTTTGAAAAGTTTGTAGACGTTCTGGATCAGACACTGCGTGAAGTAAATTCTGATTATGATGCCAAGCGCTTTAAAGACATGGCCCTGCGCAGACCAAAGGTCCACAATGCACCTTACAATACCTTTTACAACTGGTTAAAGTCTAAGGGTAAGTTAGGTGGGCAGCATAAAGTGCCGAGGTTAGCCAACGAACGCACCTATGTGGAAGAAATATTGCCAATGATGAAGTAAAAGATTTTTTCGGCAGGTCCCCATTGTAAATTAGCTTTTATTTCAGTAAATTTAATTAGCTAATTATTAATGTGTTATGAAAACCGTAAAACAACTACTCAGCACTAAATCAGCGGATATTTTTTCTGTTCCTGCGGACACATCCGTTCTGAATGCCCTAAGGGTAATGATGGAAAAGAACATCAGTGCCCTGCTTATTCTGGAAGAACGTCAGTTATTAGGAATCTTTACGGAAAGGGATTATGCGCGAAAGATCATTCTTCAGGGAAAAGCTTCCGCAGATACCCTGCTCAGTGAAGTTATGACTGCCGACCCTATTACGGTGTCACCGGGAGATAGCCTTGACCATTGTATGCAAACGATGACCGATAAACACATCAGACATTTACCGGTGATTCAGGAAAATCAGTTGATTGGAATGGTATCCATCGGCGATGTGGTCAAGTTCATTATGGAAGATCAAAAACAAACCATCTCTCAGTTAGAGAGTTATATCAGCAGCTAAAATGAAAAAGCCGGCCCTTATCACGGAGCCGGCTTTTTCATTTTAAATCTGGATGATGTTACCAGATTTTAACTCTTTTCTCTGGTGCCAGATATAAAGAATCTGTCGTTTTCACTTTGAAAGCGGTATAGAATTCAGGAATGTTTCTCACTACGCCGTTCACCCTGAACTGTGCAGGAGAATGAGGGTCTGTCCCAACCTGATTTCTCAATGCTTCTGCATTGGATTTATTTGACCATACCTGTCCCCAGCCGATAAACACACGTTGCTCACCGGTAAAACCATCCATCACTGGTGCTGCTTTACCATTCAGACTCGCTTTGTAGGCTTTTAAGGCAATGCTCAATCCACCAAGGTCACCGATGTTCTCGCCAAGTGTAAATTCGCCATTTACATTCAGGTCTGGAAACACTTTAAATGCACTGTATTGCGCGACTAAAGCATTTGTTCTTTTCTTAAATTCTGAATTGTCTTTTGCAGTCCACCAGTTGCGCATTACGCCATCACCATCAAAGGTGCTACCCTGATCGTCAAAACCATGACCAACCTCATGACCAATTACCGCCCCTATTCCTCCATAATTTACCGCATCTTCTGCATTCATATCAAAGAAAGGAGGTTGTAAAATCGCTGCAGGGAACACAATCTCATTCATTGTCGGATTGTAATACGCATTCACCGTCTGAGGTGTCATTCCCCACTCTGTACGGTCAACAGGTTTACCCAACTTATTCAATGTACGGTTATACTCAAACTCCGCAGCACGTTTCTCATTTCCATAAAGGTCATGTTTAACCACTTTTAAAGCAGAATAATCTCTCCATTTATCAGGATATCCGATTTTAGGGGTGAACTTACTGATTTTCTCCAATGCTTGCTTTTTCGTCTCCGGGCTCATCCAGTCCAGTTCTTTAATACTTGATTCGTAAGCTTTCAACAGGTTATCTACCAGTTTAAGCATGCGTTCTTTTGCTGCAGGTGGAAAATGTTTCTCCACATATAGCTTACCAACCATCTCACCCAAACTGCCGTTCACCACGTCTACTGCCCTGCGCCATTGAGGTTTTTGTTCTTTCACACCATAAAGGGTTTTAGAATAAAAATCAAAGTTCTCCTGATCTACAGCGGTATTCAGTGCTCCTGAGGCTCCGGTTAAAGCGCTCCATTTCAGGTAGGTTTTCCAGGTATCCAAAGGTGTATTTTTCAGAATTCCATTCAACTCCTTGGTGTAAGCAACCTGAGTTACGACCAAACTATCCTGGTTTTTAACGCCTGCTTCAGAAAGCAAGGTCGTCCAGTCAAAATCCGGCATCAGTTTACCCAGGTCTTTGATGGCATATTTATTATATAAGCCAGCCATATTCCTGGTTTCTTCTTTCTTCATGTGCCTGGAAGCAATCAGTGTTTCCAGTGCCATGATCTGAGCAGCTTTCGCTTTCGCATCGGCTATGCCACCAAGGGTCAGCATGCGCTCAATATGAACCTGATATTTGGCACGGATCTCTTTAGATTTGGCATCTGTCAATGAATAATATTCACGTTCAGGAAGCCCTAATCCACCTTGCCAGGTATACAGCATATATTTCTTAGGATCTTTAAAATCTTCAATCACCCCCACATTAAAAGGAATGATATTTCCGATCTTATTGGCGTAAGCAAAGTAAGCAGAAAGGTCTTTTGCCGAAGCAATCGCATCAATCTTTTTAAATTCTGCAGCCATTGGCGCCAATCCGATAGAATCACGCACCTTCATGTTCATATAAGATTCATAGAAATCGCCGATCTTCTGTTCATCAGAACCTTCGGTAGCGCTGCCTTTAGCCGCATTCTCGATAATTGCCTTGACATCTTCCTGAGCCTTATCGTTAACGATAGCACCTACGCCATAGGAAGCTTTATCTGAAGGGATCTTCGTGTTTTTCATCCAGGTACCATTCACGTACTCCGTAAAATTATTTCCCGGAGAGGCTGTAGTATCCATATTTTTAAGGATGATTCCCGAGTGCAGCTCTTGATTTGTACCAGAGTTACTGCAAGCAGCGAGAAATAACATGGAACCTGCTACCATAGGAATTCCAATCGATTTTTTCATTTTTATCATAAAAAATATTTAGGTATGATTCAAATTTAACAAAAGATATGGAATGGAACCAAATGACGGTCAATTTACCGCGTTGCGATAAAAATGTCTACCGCTGCATCCTCTGGATTTTGCGCAGCAGCCCCATAAACCTCAAAATCGGCAGTATAGGCGCGGGAAATTCCTGAATTCCAGATGTCTACCCAGGCATTGTACACCAGGCCCTGTAATAAATTCCCTTTCAGGGGATGTTTTTCATAAGCGCCGCCTTCAATCGCCAACCCACGCATTCCTTCAGGGATATGTTCCAGATTTTCTACCGCATATCCGAGGATCGTGGTGTAAGGCCGAGTATAATCTCCCTCATAATCAGTATAGATGCTGTATACTTCATCACCTGTTTTATTGCTGAGTTTTGCTCCGATATTTTCCGATCTGAACCGATTCCAAAGTGCGGGAATATCAATTGCAGCCTGTCCGTTTTCATTGCTTGTTCTTACAGAAATTCCAATCACGAAGAATGGCTTAAGTGTTTCTTTTTCCATTTTGTTTTTTTCTATTGATTTAGGAAGCAAAATTAAAGCCGCTGCTGACAGCCCTATGTCAGGGGTCTGGATTTTGCCAAACAATAAGCAAAATATTCAGGAAGGGTCATTTTATGGGGTTCAAAATGTGCTTCCATAATCTCCAGCTTTTCAATTCTATCCAGCCGAAAAGCCCTGTATTCCTGTCGCAATCTGCAGAAAGCAATCAGTATCCAGTTTTCCTGAGTGCTATAAATGGCAAAAGGCTCTATTGTTCTTTGGGTACGCGCCGCCTGTTCCGCATGGTAATCAATTTTCAGTAAGTTGAAATTCGTCAATGCCAGCTGAATCGCCGACATATTATTGCTGGTACTGTTGTTCTCCGGATTATTTCTAATGGCAATCCGCTTAGACAGCAGATCCGCTTTATCTTTTGTTTTGTGCAGTAATATCGCCTTGATTTTAGTAATGGCATCACTATATTCCCGTACAAAGGAAGCATCCTTGTTCCTGAGCACCAGTTGTTCTGCGGTAATCAGCGCATTCGCCTGACTTTCCGTAAAGCTTACCGGAGGAAGCCGGTAGCCTTCCACCAATGAATAGCCTTTACCTTCTTCGGTAAACACGGGAATTCCTGCTTCCTCCAGCGCCCGGATGTCCCGGTAAATGGTCCGGATGCTCACCTGAAACTTCTTCGCAAGGTCTGTTGCATTCGTGAGCCGCTTGCTTTGAAGCTGTGTCAGTATGGCCGTTAGCCGGGATAATCTCGGAGTTTCAGTACCGTCCATTACATTTTTTCTCCAAAGATACATGCTATATCTGAATTCTGGAATCCCGGTTATCGCCCTCATTTTAACCAGACAAAAGCAGGCTCAACACCTCCGGTCATGTTAGGATTATTTTAAACTTCTGTTAAATATTTGACACTTAATCATACGTTAATATGGATCCCTTAACTTCATGACAAACCATAAATCTACGACTATGATCAGCACGAAAATTCTTTATAAAGCGGTTTTTAAAACAGGTCAGATTGATGACAGTCATACTTTTCAGCCACTGCCATTGCCATCAGGAAGTTATCCATTCCGCCTGAAACTGGAAGAGGAATTTGCTTCGGAAAAACCTCAGGCCATGGTATTCCATATGGTGGGTGATACCGGTGGTTTTAAACAACCAGAACTACAGAAGCAAGTCGCCGGACAGATGGCGCAACAATATTTAAATGCCATATGCCCGGAAGAACGTCCTTCCTTTCTATATCACCTGGGAGACATTGTGTACCATTACGGAGAAGCAGATCAGTATGAATCGCAATTCCTGCAACCTTATGAAACCTACCCGGGTCCGATATACGCTATTGCCGGAAACCATGATACCGATGTAAACCCAAATTGCAGGGAACATTACGAAAGCCTGGAAGCTTTTTATGCTGCATTCTGCAATACCTGCCCGGCCACCATCCATTTCGGAACGGGGTTAAAGCGAAAAAGCCAGGTTCAGCCAAATGTATACTGGACGATGCAAGCCCCTTTGGCAACGATCATTGGTCTTCATACCAATGTGCCTAAATACGGTTGCATTCAAAAAGAACAAAGAAGCTGGTTCATCAAAGAGCTTAAAGAAGCAGCGAAATACAGCGCGGATAAAGCAATTATCGTTTGCATGCACCATGCCCCCTATTCTGCAGATGTAAACCACGGCTCGAGTCAGCCTATGATCGAATTTCTGGAATCTGCTTTTGAAGAAGCAGGTGTTAAACCAGACATCATCTTCAGTGGCCACGTACATAATTATCAACGGTTCAGCAAACATTATAGTGATGGTAAAACAGTGCCCTTTATCGTAGCTGGTGCCGGAGGCTTCGACGAGCTTCATGGCCTGGCAGATCCTTATGAGCCCAGCTATTATGCAGAAAGCGAATTGTTTGACCAGGTAGAACTGGAGAATTACTGCGATAACAGGCATGGCTTCCTGAAAGTGGCCATTGAAAAAACGCCCTTCAGCTTTGCCATCAAAGGAGAATATTATACCCTTCCCGGAAAAGACAGGAAAAACAGTGATCAGGACGCTACCTTGTTCGACAGTTTTACCGTTGACCTTACCGGGAGATAACACTCCAATAAAAATCCTCCTTTAACAAAGCCTTTCAAGTCAACTTGGAAGGCTTTGTTGGTTTATTTATCTTATCTCCTTAGAAACGAAGACGAATAACAACTCTATTTCTCTAACCAAACCATGATCGTCTTTATGTAACAATTAGTTTCAAGGCTTGTCAAACAGAAGGCCTTTATAAGCTGAATGTCCGAATCCTAAGTTATACCTCCTTTTCTTGAAAAATTTATTTAACATTGGCGATTATAACAATGCAGGTACATCAAACGGAACAGCTCGAAGATAAGGACCTACTGATTAAACTCAGAGAAGGTGATGAGCTTGCGTTCGTAAAAATATACAATCAGTACCGCAAAAAAGTACATACTTATGCCTATCAGCTCAGCAAATCAACTGATACGGCTGAAGAAATTGTTCAGGAGGTGTTTATTCGGATCTGGCAGAAAAGGATTCAGATCAATACAGACCTTTCCTTTAATGCTTATATCAAAAAGATCACGATCAACCATGTCTTAAACCACCTCAAGAAGGTAGCCCGCGACAAATCCTTGCAAGAAGAAGTCTTTCAACAGGTGGAGATCAGTGCCAACCGTACCGAAGATCAGCTCCTGGAAAAGGAACTCAGAAAAATCTACCTGGATGCGATCGCACTGCTTCCGGCACAGAAGAAACTGATCTATCAGATGAGCCGTACAGAAGAGCTCAGCCATGAGGAAATTGCATCAAAACTGGAGATCTCTAAGAATACGGTAAAAAATCATATGGTAGAGGCCAGCAAATTCGTCCGCGAATATGTGCGTAAGAATGGCGGCATTATCGGATTCATCATCGTTTCCTCAAATTATTTTCATTCCAACTAGTCCCTCTCTTCCTTACAATTGTATTGTAGATAGGAAAGGGTCAAACCATGGAAGAAAAAGAAGAACTAAAACGGCTATATCAATTGTATTTGACAAATCAGTGTACAGCAGAAGAGCTGCAACGCTTTTTTGTGCTGATAGACAATAACGAGGATGATGAAACCATTCTTGAACTGATGTCTGCGAGTTGGGATCAAACCCAGCGTGTTCCCGAAACAGGTCTTATTCCTGATTTCCTGCCTAAAGAAGCAAAAGAGATTCAACTTTCCCCAACCCGCAGGATTCGCTACGGCTTTCGGCCTGTTGCCGCAGCCGCAGCAATCCTGCTCATATGTACAGGGCTTTTCTTTTTCAGATCAACCGTTTGGGATGCCATCAGTCCGGCTCATCAGCTGCAAAGCTTCAGCGCCCAGGCACAACGGAAGCAACTGGAGCTTTCGGACGGCACCAAGGTATGGCTTAGCCCCAACAGCACCTTGAAATACCCGGAAAAATTTGTAGGGAACAGTCGGATGATCGCTCTGGAAGGAGAAGCATTTTTTGAAGTAGCGCAGGATGCCAACCATCCTTTCATTATCCAAAGCGGACAGGTAAGTACCAGGGTATTGGGAACAAGCTTTAACATTTCTGCCTATTCGCAAACTCCGGATATCAGCGTAACACTCGTTACCGGAAAGGTTGCTGTTGCCCTGCAAAAGGAAAATGGCATAACGGAGGAAACCATTGTTGCCAATCAGCAGGTTACCATTAACAAGGCGGAAGGAAAAATCAGCAAAGCTAATTTTCCAAATGCAAGCGATTACTTAAACAGACGTTTAGGCCATTTTGATTATAAAGGAACGGCATTGGCAGAAGTTGTAAAAGACCTCGAACTCCAATATCAGATTAAGATTCAGTTAAGCCCTGACTTGAACAAAAGCCTGTTTTACGGAAACCTGGACATGACAAAATCCAGCACACAGACACTAAATAAATTATGCACAGTAATGGAAGCCAATTGGAAAAAAGACGGAGGACAGTATGTAATCCTAAAATAAATGTCCGGGTTCTACAGCTAGAATCCCGGACAAGTATCTAAATCAATTTAATAAATGCCCGAGCCTTGAGAACTATAGGGCAGCAAAAAAATCAATATTTAAACATAAAGTTATGAAAAAATACGAACCTAAAAGGTTCCTGGCGTTTATCGCCATCTTGTTACTCATTTTAGTATTTGTCCAGGCCAGGTCTTATGCCCAGGCACCTCTGGAGAAAAAAATCAGTATTAGTCTTAAAGACGAGCCCTTAAAAACAGCATTGGATAAGATCAGCACGGCCAGTGGTATCAAATTCACCTTTAATGAACAAGTTGCCAACAGTAAAGTCAGGATTAATGTTCAGGCCCAAAACAAGAGCCTGAATGAGATCTTAACTATTGCCCTTTCCAATCAACCTTTTAAATTTTCCGAGTTAGACAACGAAATTTATATCCGGTATGATGCTGAAAAAGTAAAAAAGTCTACGGCCGACCCGGCGGCGAATCCGGCAACAAGCCAAGAAAAGCACACAATAGGTGGTACAATATCTTCTTCTAAAACAGGAGAGACACTGATTGCTGCAACCATCAGACTAAGTGGAACGAAACTGGCCACGATGAGTAATGAATATGGTTTTTATTCTCTTTCAGTTCCGAATGGAAAATACATCATGGAGGTCAGTGCAATAGGGTCCAAAACCCTTAGAAAACCTATAGAACTGAATAAGTCAATGACCTTGAACATCGCTTTAGATGATGATGCAAATGAGCTGGAGACGGTAACGATTAGCGCCACAACAGCAAAAAGAAACCTGGACAACCCACAGATGGGCATGGAGCGCTTAAATATCGCCGAAACAAAAAATATCCCCGTTGTGCTTGGCGAACGGGATGTCATTAAAACATTGCAACTCCTGCCAGGGGTTAAAGCTTCCGGAGATGGTACCGGGGGCCTATTTGTAAGAGGAGGAAGTGCAGACCAGAACATGATTCTTCTGGATGAGGCACCTGTTTACAACGCTTCTCACCTGCTTGGCTTCTTCTCTACTTTTAATTCAGATGCCATTAAAAATGTAACGCTCTATAAAAGTGGGATGCCCGCACAATATGGAGGGGGGCTATCCTCTGTAATGGATGTAAGAATGAATGATGGGAATAATCAAAAATTTGGCGTCAGCGGAGGCGTAGGTCTGATTGCTGCCCGGATCAATGTAGAGGGGCCGATACAAAAAGAAAAATCTTCGTTTCTGATCTCTGCGAGAAGAACTTACTTAGATGCTTTTCTAAAACTGGCCTCAGATTCCATAGTAAAAAACTCAAAGCTCTATTTTTATGATGTTAATGCCAAAGCAAATTACATTCTGGGAGATAAAGACCGTTTATTCGTCTCGGCTTATTTAGGCCGTGATGTACTGGGTGCAGATAAACTGGCCGGAATAGATTGGGGAAACATCACTTCTACGGTTCGCTGGAACCATATCTTCAGCAGTAAATTTTTCTCCAATACCTCTTTAATCTTTAGCAACTACGATTATAAGATCAAAGTAGATCAGGACGAAAGTTCTCTTTCTTTATTTTCACAAATTAAAGACTGGAATTTCAAACAGGATATGCAATGGTACGTAAACGATAAAAATACCTTGAGTTTTGGACTGAATGCAATCTATCATACCATTAAACCCGGAGAAGTCAGAGCTTCAGGAAATTCAGGAATGGTTTCACAAGACCTCCAAAACAGGTATTCACTGGAAAACGCCATATATGCCAGCAACACCTGGAAGGTGAGTGATGCATTTAGCCTGACCTATGGCCTGCGTTTATCGGCCTTTAGTATCCTTGGAAAAGGCGAATATTATAACATCAATGAGGAAGGTGCAGTTACAGGTCAAACCAGCTATAAAAAGGGGGAAATTGTAAAAACATATTTCAACCTGGAACCCAGACTTGCCGCAGCACTTCAGCTCAACGAGTCGACAGCACTTAAGGCTTCTTATGTTAGGAATGCACAAAACCTCCACTTAATTTCCAACTCAAATGCGTCTATGCCTACAGACAGGTGGGTAGCGAGTACAAATATCATCAAACCGGAAACGAGCGACCAGGTATCATTAGGCTATTATAAAAATTTGGGTCAAAATAATTACGATCTAACCATTGAAGCTTATTACAAAGACCTTAAGAACCAGGTAGACTACCGCAACGGAGCTGATATATATACGAACAAGCCTATAGAAACCCAATTACTTTTTGGTAAAGGACGTGCTTACGGAGTAGAGTGGCTGATCAAAAAGAAAACCGGAAAATTAACCGGATGGATCGCTTATACCCTTTCTAAATCCGAAAGACAGGTTGATGGAATCAATAATAACGAATGGTACAATACCAGACAGGACAGAACCCATGACATATCCATTGTCACCATGTATCAACTCAGTAAAAAATGGTCGGTTTCTGCGAACTGGGTCTTCTCTACCGGAAATGCGGTGACCTATCCTAATGCAAAATACAACTTATTGGGAGAAAGCTATTATTATTACTCCAACCGGAATGCAGAACGAATGCCGGCATACCACAGGTTAGATCTGGGTGCCACACGTACCCTGAAAAAGACAAAAAAATTCTCTTCAGAGCTCAACTTTAGTTTATTTAATGCCTATGGAAGAGCAAATGCTTATAGAATCGATTTCAGGGAAAAAGAAAATGATCCTACTAAAACTGAAGCGGTAAAAACTACATTATTCAAATTTGTTCCTTCAGTTTCCTATGATTTCAAATTTTAAATCTATCCTTCAAAATATACAGATGAAAACATCATCCGCTTACCGCTTGCAAACAGTAATTAACATGAAAAATATATCGAAATTATTGCTTTTGACACTCTTCTCCACCTTGTTTTGGTCTTGTGAGAAAGTGATAGAATTAGATCGTACCGAAAATGAAGAAAAGTATGTGATCGAGGGAACGATCACCAATGAGCCTGGTGTTTGTTCGGTCTTGCTGAGTAAAACAAAAAACTTTAAAGACGACAACCAGTTTATCGGAATTAGCGGAGCAATTGTCAAAATTGAAAACAATGGCATCATTGTGACACTTCCCGAAGCTAGTCCTGGCGTTTACAAAACCAATACCATTAATGGCACTCCAGGCCAAACCTATTTGATGACGGTTAATGTAGATGGAAAAACGTTTACAGCTTCCAGTACTATGCCGGAAAATGTACCATTTGATGATTTCTATATGAAACCTTCTGACTTTGGCAAAAAACGGACACTTGCTTATGTAAAATATAAAGATCCACTGGAACATGTCAATTTCTATTGGTTTAAACAATTCGTTAACGACAAAAAACAACGAAATTTTATGGTATCGAACGATGAATTTACACCTGGACAGGAAGTAAATTCGGGCATAACTTTTCAGAATGAGACAGATGATTTGTCAAGGGATTTTAAAAAAGGAGACAAATTAGGGATAGAAATGCACAGTATTGATGCTTCTGCTTATCTTTACCTCCACAGTCTGGAAAACGCTGAAGGCTCTGATAATGGAGCATCACCAGCCAACCCGATAAGTAATATAAGCGGTGGCGCTCTTGGTTTTTTTAGTGCTCACACCGTTCAAAAAAGAACTTTAGTGATTCCGTAAAAATGAATGAATTATTAGACAAAAACCTGAGCATAGTTTCCCTCTTTGGATTTGTTATTCTACTTACTTTAGTAGAAATGTACTTCAGTTATGCCCATGATAAAAAAGTTTATCATGGGCGTGATACCTGGACCAATGTTTACCTGATGACCGCCGCCTTTGTGATCAACCTGACCATGAAAACCGGTACCTTTTTCTTACTCGATTACTTTTATCACGAGTACCGCTTTTTTGAAATCTCTAATGCTTTCCTTTATTGGACCGTATTGATTCTGGCACAGGACTTTCTCTATTGGGTGCTTCATGCCACCGGACATTACGTGCGTCTGTTTTGGGCAATGCACGTTACACACCATTCCTCAGAATATTTTAACCTGACCACAGGTTTCCGTTCTACCGTTTTTGAGCCATTATACCGGGTATTCTTTTACCTGCCATTGGCATTGATGGGTTTTAATGCCTTCGATATCCTCTTTGCTTACCTGATCACCCAGATTTATGGAAATTTAGTACATACTCAGGCGATCGGTAAACTGCACCCTATTATTGAGTATATTTTGGTCACCCCTTCCCATCACCGGGTTCATCATGCGAGCAATGTCCGCTATCTGGATAAAAATATGGGCATGGTATTGATTTTATGGGATAGAATATTTGGTACTTTTCAGGAAGAAATTCCCGGAGAAGAAATCAAATATGGATTGACCAGTCAGCCGGAACCAGGAGCTGTAAACATCATTTTCCATGAGTTGATTGCGCTTTCTGACGATGTAAAAAAAGCACCAGGCTGGAAAAACAAGATAAAATACCTGTTTTATCCTCCGGGATGGAGCCACAATGGCGAAAGTAAAACATCCAGGAGCCTGCAAAAGGAGCTAATTGATCAATCCTGACCCCAAGCTGAATAATCTTCCCATTTTATTGCGCAATTTTGAACATCAAGAGCAGATAAATACAAAATCATGAAAAAACTGAGGAAGATCATAGCCGACATCAAAAACTTATCTGGCGAAGATCCTGATCAGTTACAAGCACTGCTCTGGCAGCTGATCTGTTATTCGCCAAAAATGCCGCCCCGCCTCCATCAGCAAAAATTACTGGAAGAAGCAGAAATCACCTCTTTAAAGATACATGATCAGTATTTTAGCCAGTCGGATTTAAACATCAATTGCTTTAAATGGGGGAATGGACCTGTTAAAATACTACTTAGCCATGGATGGGGCTCTAAAGGGTGTGACTTCAGCGAAATGATTACTATGCTGCGGGCAAACAAGGATTTCGAAATCTGGTCTTTCGATGCACCCGGGAATGGAAGTTCTGAAGGAGAAATCAGCAACCTTTTCCTCTATGCAGAATCCATCAAACAACTCTTTATTCATGCAGGCACACCGCAGGTCATGATCGGTCATTCTCTGGGTGGTATGGCCAATGCTTTAGCCTTACAGCAAAGCAACGCATATCCACAGTTACTGATCAGCATTGCACCAATGGTAAATCTAAAAGAAAACTTTATTGCCTCTATGGAGGCTGTAAATACCTCCAGCGAAGCACAGGAAAGGTTCTTTGCTGATTTTGAGCGGCTATTTGAGCAGAAAACCGAGTATTTTATATTGAATAAGATCTATGACTTTTCAGATCAATTGAAACATCTGTTGATATACGACTCGAATGACCTCATTTCTCCAAGCAGTTATATCGAAGCATTTCTAAAAGACCATCCGGAAACCTCAGCTTCTGCATACAAAGAAACCAGTCATTCGAAATTGTTAACCGATCCCAGGGTGCTAAACGAAATGGACCTGTTCATCATTAAAAATATCCATTAGCAGCCTCCTGATTAATTCAAAATCAATTTCTTCCAAACGGTCAAAGTGAATCACCGGCTTCCCCGGCTCCATTCCCTGCGATAACGCAACATTTGTCTTGAGAGCTTCCTGCTTTAGCTGATAAAAACTGATCTGATTTTTCTGAATGGCGAAGGCCAGCACTACAAGACCATTTCTGGAATATGCAGGCATTCCATAGGCCATATGTTCCTCATATCCGATTAACATTTCTTTACACAACGTCCTTACCATCGCCGGCACAGCCACCTTTTTTTCAGGGATCTCTAAAAAGTATTCATCTACAGTTGCCGCCTTGCTTTTCATCTCCATCTTTACTAAACGGTAAAATTACTAAAAATCCTTCTTTTCCCTGATGACAATCAGGGGCAAAAGTGATCATTATCACCTATCTAACTGATAATTATCGGGAAATTTACGCTCAGATTTGAATACCCGTTGTACCCGGTTCAACTCAAAATATAACTATCTTAAGCCAAATAAACATTTGATTAATTTCCAATAAAGCCCTTTAAACAAATGAATTCTCCTACCTACATTACTGCAGCGCAAGCAGTACAAGCTATAAAATCCGGCGACCGTGTCTTTATTCATGGCAGTGCCGCCACTCCCGTTCATTTAGTGAAAGCCCTGCAGGCAAGACATGCAGATTTAAAAAAAGTGGAAATCACCAGTATTACCACCCTAGGTGACATTGATTTCAACGCTGCCCCTTACCGGGAAAGCTTTTTCTTTAACTCCCTGTTTGTTTCTGCCAATACCAGGTCAGTAGTCAACAGCCCTTATGGTGATTATGTTCCTGTTTTTCTGAGTCAGATTCCCAAATTGTTTAAGGAAGGCTTCCTTCCTATCGATGTGGCTTTAATCCAGGTATCGGAACCAGATGTTCATGGCTATTGTTCCCTGGGCACCTCTGTTGACATCGCCAGAGCAGCTGTAGACACCTCAAAGCACATCATTGCCCAGGTAAACCCTAAAGTACCCAGAACACATGGTGATGGCTTTGTACACATCAGTAAGTTCCAGTCGATGGTCTGGCATGAAGAAGAATTGCCAGAAGTAGACTATGGCGCGAAAACAAGTGATGCCATGGTAACTATCGGAGCGAATATCGCTTCCCTTGTGGAAGATGGCGCCACCTTACAATTGGGAATTGGCGGAATCCCTGATCAGGTATTGAAAAACCTAACCGGTCATAAGAATCTTGGCCTACATACAGAGATGCTTTCCGATGGCGTGATCCCATTGATACAAAATGGAGTGATCAACAACAGCCTTAAAAAAATCAACCGGGGTAAATCCATTACTTCCTTTATGATCGGAACAAAAAAGTTATACGATTTTGTGGATGATAACCCCAGCATCAGGGTCATGGATATCTCCTATGCCAACGACACCAGTGTCATCCGTCAAAATCCAAAGGTTACGGCCATCAATTCGGCCATTGAACTGGATTTAACAGGTCAGGTATGTGCAGACTCTATGGGCACGTATCAATATTCTGGAATTGGCGGACAAATGGATTTCATTCATGGCGCTTCTCTCTCCGAGGGTGGAAAACCCATCATTGCACTCCCATCCATTACCTCGAAAGGAATTTCCAGGATCGTACCTTTTTTGAAAGAAGGAGCCGGAGTGGTGACGACAAGGGGCCATGTGCACTGGGTGGTTACCGAATATGGTAAGGTGAACCTGTTTGGCAAGAGTTTAAAACAAAGGGCAATGGCATTGATCAGTCTTGCGCATCCAACGCATCGGGAAGCGCTGGAACGGGCATTTCATGATCGTTTTAACGCTTAAAACCAAGCAGTTCCCATTCAATATGAAGCAAAAAAATACCTAATATTAGGTATTTTTTTGCTTCATATAAAGAAATACATTTGGCTTAAGCTATACATAAATATAGTTATTTAGGGGAGATTAATAAGGATAGGCCGGGGGGGGACTCTTCCGGCTTATTTTTTTAGTCCTTCCCTAACTGCCTTTATCTTGCTCATAAAATCCGCTTTCAACTCCGGATGAATGATTCCTTCATTTTCTTCAAAATTCTGATTAAAAGAAGGAAGAGAAAAAGTGTCGAGAATATTCGCACTACATTTCGGGAAGTAGGCTTTCGCCGAATTCATGACATTCCCGCCACCAAAGCCTCCCGGAGAAGTACTCATCAGCAACATTGGTTTATTCTGAAAAAACTTTCCATTGATGCGGGAGCACCAGTCCATTACATTTTTAAAAGCGGTCGTATAGCTGTTGTTATGTTCTGCCAGTGATACGATCATCAGATCACATGCCGCAATAAGTTCCAGCAACTGATGAGCCTTATGAGGATAACCATCATTACGTTCTCTATCTACGGAAAAAAGTGGCATTTCAAAATCATTCAGATCTAAAAGAGTGATCTTTTCTTCTTCAAAATAGGACAGCGTATGAATGACTAATTTTCTATTGATTGATCTACTGCTGTTACTTCCTGCAAAAGCTAAAATTTTCATCGGTTTCTTTATTTTAATTAGAAAAGGACATCCTGCAAATCTGCATTCTTATCAAAGACACTTTTGGCAAAAGGACATAAAGGAAGGATTTTCACTTTATTTTCCCTGGCATAACGAACGGCTTCCAATACCAATGCCTTCCCCACCCCTTTACCTGCAAACCCCGGGTCTACTTCCGTATGGTCGATAATGATTTTTCCGGGACCCGCCCAGACATAGGTCATCAGTCCAGCTTCCTTACCATCTTCTACAGCCTTAAACCAGCCTTTTTTCTCCTCATTAACCTGTTCGATATTCATAGATATAATTTAATTTTTAATGTTTTTTCCCTGCTCCGGAAGGGGAACAAAGTCAGTCTCTCCCGGCACGCTCGCAAAAGATTGTTCCAGCCACATGGTCTTCGCTTCTTCAATCCTTTCTCTTGTTGAGGCCACAAAATTCCAGTAAATGATCCGTTCTTCAGGAAAAGGTTCTCCTCCAAAAATATAAACGGTCGTATTTTCCTGCATCACGAACTCGCAAAGTTTAGTGTCTTTAGCCACCAGGATCTGCTTCGGCTCATAAGTATAACCTTCGCTTTCAATTGCTCCTTCCAGGATGTACAAAGCACTCTCTCCGAACAAATCAGCACCGATGGTCACCGTTTGCCGGTTGGTTGTTTTCAATTCCAGGAAATAAAGTGGACTATATACCGGAACCGGAGATTTTCTTCCGAAAGCTTCACCTGCAATCAGTTTAAAAGCGATTCCATTCTCCTCCCATGAGGGAATATCTTCCTCTCCTGCATGGTAGAATTCGGGCGCCATTTTTTCCAGTGCGGCAGGCAATGCTACCCAGATCTGAAGTCCGTGAAGCATTTTATCAGAATCTCTAAGGTAGGAAGGCGTCCGTTCAGAATGAACAATTCCACTTCCCGCAGTCATCCAGTTTACTTGTCCCGGTTTTATTTCCACCTCGGTTCCAAGGCCGTCTTTATGCATAATGCTTCCTTCAAAAAGGTAGGTAAGCGTAGAAAGACCGATGTGTGGATGAGGTGGAACATCCAAATTCTCATGGTCACTTAAACAAATCGGGCCCATATGATCAATAAATGAAAAAGGGCCCACCATTCGCTTCTCCCGGAATGGTAAAAGTCGGCCTACCATGAAATTGCCAATATTACTTGGCCTTTCTTCAATAATCAATTTAATATTTGACATGCTGATTTAGATTTTATATCCCACCATTGCTTCTGTTGGTAAAGCCTGATTTTAAAACCTAAGTTAAGATTAAATGTTCGCCTTATGAAGCAGAAAGCAGACTTTGCCTTAAAAACAAAGCGCCCGGCCTCAAAAAAAGAAACCGGGCGCCTGTTGTACATTGATCTGCTTAAAAGCTGACCTTATTTAACTGTTCATTGATATAATCAATTTCATCTCTTTTAAAAGTGATGTCCATTGCTTTGGCATTATCAATGGCCTGGCTTGCATCTCTGGCTCCGGCCAAGACGATAGTGATTCCTGGCTGAAGGGTGGTCCAGCGTAAAACCAACTGAGATAAAGAAACATTTTTCGCATCAGCGACAGGCTGAATGGCTGCTAAAAAGCTTTTCACTTTTTCCGCATCAAACTGACCAAAATAACCATTCCTGTGATCATTCGTTTTTAACGTCGCATCTTTAAAATACTTTCCGGTCAGCAGACCTCTTTCCAATGGACTGTAAGCAATGATAGAAATGTCATGCGCTATTGCATAGGGAATGACATCATCTGCAATCCCCCTGTTGAGCATGCTATAAGCAAGCTGATTGGAAGAAAGGGCGATGCTTTCATTTGCAGTTTTCATTTGATCAAGATTATAATTGCTCACCCCTGCTGCTCTGATCTTACCTTGCTGAATCAGCAATTCCAAAGCTTCCATAGTTTCATCAATCGGTGTGCTGGCATCCGGCCAGTGCAATTGCAACAGGTCAATATAATCCGTACCCAGACGTTTTAAACTTTCCTCCAGCTCTTTGATCACATTGGCCTTTGCAGCATACTTGTAAATCGGTAAGATCTTTCCATTCTCTTCCGCATCAAAGAAATGTTCTCCTTTCCCTTGATTGCTCTGGTCCCATACCAGTCCAAATTTATTCAGGATCTGAATTTTACTTCTGTCTTTCCCTTTGATTGCTTCGCCAATCAACTCCTCACTTAAACCAAAGCCATAAAAGGGTGCAGTATCAATGGTACTTACTCCATGATCTAAAGAGGCATGAATCGCAGCTATTGAATTTTGTTTCTCGTTTCCTCCCCACATTGTACCACCAATCGCAAATGCGCCATAAGTGATCGCCGACAATTCCAGTTCTGATTTACCTAATTTTCTATATTCCATTTCTTTATTTTCAATATTTATAAGCTATTTTCTTCTAATAACTGAGCCACAAAGGTTTGCTCCAAATGTGCTCTGTAACGTGTTAAATCGGTTTCGAGATCCGCGTTCTTTTCGACATCATGGAAATGTATTCCTGATAAGGGTTTCATCCCTGTAAATGCATTCATGCGATGAAATCCGAATAAAGGTCCTTCATCTACACTCTTTTCATTAAAAAACTCACCAGGTAGGGTAAACGCTTCTTTAGGCGCATTCCAGGAAGTGGTCAACATATATTTTTTCCCATGGAGCATTCCTCCTGTACCATAATTGAGAGCTGGATTCTCCGAAGAACGCCCATCACTTTTATAGATGCCTTTATTGTGTCCTGCGGTAAACACCACATCAATGTATTTTTTAAGGCCATGTGGTACCTGGAACCACCAGATCGGTGTATGATAAATTACGACATCTGCCCAGGTATATTTTTCTACTTCTTCTATTGGGTTATAATCGTCATTTACACTGGTTGTTCTGACTTCAAACCCTGGCTGGCTTTCAAAGAAAGCAATGGTTTCCGCGGTTATTGTTGCATTGAAACGACCGCCTGAATGACCAAAAACCTGTCCGCCGTTGATGATGAATATTTTCATGTTCTTTATTTTCTCTTTTATCATTTGTATTGTGACTACAAAATTATGGCAAGATCATGTATAATTAAAATAACTTAAATCATACCTTTGTATCATAATTATAATACATAAGATCATGGTTAATCTAGAATGGTTTAGAACATTTAAAGCGATTTACGAAACCGGGACCCTAACCGGAGCAGCTGAAATATTGTACATCTCCCAACCCGGGGTCAGTCTGCATTTGAATTCTTTGGAAGCTTATGTAGGTTATAAGCTATTTGACCGCACTTCCAGAAGAATGGTTTCCACTGAACGCGGCAAAGTACTTTACAATTATGTACTCGATGCAGTAACCAAACTGGAAGCAGCGGAACATCATTTTCATAAGAGTACAGAAAAAGATACTCCTACCATCAGTATCGGAATGTGTTTTGAGACCTTTCAATTTACTTTGGAATCCTACCTGCCGAAGCTTCCCTTTAATGTCATCATCAAATTTGGAGAATATCCGGAAATGCTGAGCGACCTCGACAATGGCATTCTTGATTTGATCATCACCCCTCAGAAAGGGGATTCCAATAACATCAATTACCTTCCTTTCTCCAAAGAGAAAATCGTACTGGTGGGCGGGTCGGCCACACCAACTGCCGGTTTTGACGAGCTCCTCAAAGAAGGAAATATGCAAGAGGTCCATGCCTGGCTTAAAAAACAGACCTGGTATGGCACCACCGCAGACATGGAGCATTTAAGGCGATTCTGGCACCTCAACTTCAATAAGCGCCCAGACTTCAAGCCAAACTATATTGTGCCCAACCTGAGCTCTATCGTACGTTGTATCAGCGAACAAAACGGAGTGGCCATCATTCCTGATTTTTTATGCAGAAAAGAAATCGAGAGCGGCAACATTAAGGTGATCTGGGAAGGAAATGACGTCATTGAGAACACCCTCTATTTTTCCACCCGCAAAAAAACCATTTACGCTACAGAGATCAAAATGATTGAAGAAATCTTTATCAAAGAAATGGTTTAGGTGCTTAGTCGGCACCTAATGTGACGCAGATTTAGAAAACACATTGATCACGATCACGCCAAGAATGATCAGTGAAATTCCCAGAATTGCAGGTAAATCCAGCTTTTGATGGTATAAAAAATATCCGGCAGCAGAAACCAATACAATACCTACACCCGACCACAATGCATAGGCAATACCGACCTGCATCGTTCTCAAAGTGAGGCTGAGAAAATAAAAGGCAATCATATAACCCGCAATCACAATAAGGGAAGGAATCAGTTTAGAAAACTGTTCCGACGCCTTTAAAGCACTTGTAGCGATTACTTCGGCAGTAATCGCTACAAATAAATAGATAAATTTCATATTTAGAATTTATAAGTCAGTCCGGCGCCAAAAATCTGTTTCACTTGTAAAGCCGGGCCTTTATTGATGCCATCCTTTCTAAGAATTTCAGTTTTATCATCATAGATTAATTGTACGCCGGCATTTACAGTTACAAACTTATTTACTTTCATAAACAGATTGCCCGTATAATCGGTAACTACATTTTGTGGTTTGTCAAGGTAGTTGGCATATAGTTTCAGGATATTCTCAAAGCTGATGTTTTCCATCAGGTTTACTTTGTAATAAGCATCTAATGAGGCTCCAAATTGGAAATCAGTTGTTTTTCCCTGCTTAACGCCAAAAGCACCACCTGGCTGACTGTTCAGCCTTTTATCGGAGACAATTACAATCCTGGAAGCTGCAGGAGAGATATTGACCCTAAAATTATCAGAACGTTTATAAGCAAAACCAGGCCCAAAAGTAAGATATGCTGGTGCGAAAGCTGTTGAAATCAATGTTCTTGTACCGTCCGCTTTGTAAGAATAACCATTCGCAAACTGGGTCTGGAAATTAGCATAGAAGGTATATAGCCAGTATTTAGCGGCTTTATATCCGACTAAACTGTTCAGAATGATTTTATCATCATTCTTACGGACGCCTACATCTTCCTGTTTGCTCAATCCGAAACCGACTATCGCTTTATTATCCCAACTCCATTTATCTTTTTTATAATTGAAATCGTAATTAAAAAGCAGGTTTCCGGCAAAGGCATTTACACCGCCTGCAGACCAGTTCGAAAAGGAACTTTGGTTGATTAAAAAGGTATTTTCTCCATGGATGGTCCATCTTTTTGTGGTGTCCAGGGCAACGGGTTCCTGGGCATAGCCGATCAGGCTAAAAAAGGAGATGATCAAAAGTAGTGCTGTTTTTTTCATAGATAAATCATTGATAGATGAAGTGTAGAATAGATAGGTAATGTCGTGAAATTACAAATTTATTATCTCAACAAGAAAAGTCCAATCTTTCTATCTTCATCAAAAGCACTATCAAAAGGTCTAAAAGGAATCCAGAAAGTTCTTCACATAACCTCTGCGACGTGTGAAAATAGGGATTTCCTTTGTATAGGTTTAGATTTTTTCCATCCCTTACTTTAAAATCCAGTTCAGTATTTTGGCAATATTATTTGCATCATCAACACCACGGTGGTGTGTTCCTTCGAGGGGAATCTTGAGCAGACTCAATGCAGCTGACATTCCCTTTTCATGGCTCAGCTTCTTTTTTAATGCAAATAAGGTCTTTACATTGATATGGGAAGGGCCAAAAGGATACCCGATATTCATGGCGGTACATTGTTTCTGAAATTGCTTCTGATCATATGCGCCAAAACTTGCCCAGGGCCGGCCTTGCGATAAGTACTCATCCTGCAAAATCCGACAAGCTTCTTTAAACGCGATCCCTTCCTCTTCGATCATTTGTGGCGTAATTGTGGTCAATTCAGTACAGAAAAGACTGATCTCAGACCGCTCTGGCTTTACCAGTATCCCTCTGTTTTCGGAAATCTCGCCAGTGCGAATATCCAGGAGACATACGCCAACCTCAATAATGTCACTTTCCATTCCTTTCGGTTGTCCAGTATTCCAGCAGGTTGCTTCTATATCTACGATGACTATTTTATCTAATTTATTTGCCATTCTTTAAAAATTTACACTTCATTTTCATTTAATTCCCTATTCAAATCTGAAGGTTTGCAGATCATTGAATAAGATTCATTCTTTAGGCTTAGTATCTTAATTGATACCACCCCAATGCAACTCCCCCGACACTTGCAGCCCTCTGTCATCAACTATAGACAAATACCAAATCTTAACCCCTTCAGGAAGTGTCGATAAACAAATCTGATCCCCTTTTATCTTCAGATCCTTACGCTCCCATTTTTTGTCTTTTAACGCTGTGGTTGTATCCGTTGTATAATTGAGATAGGCTTTATCAATAGGCACTACAGACTTAATTTTCGCTCTTATTGAAGTCTTTTTAATTTCCACGGCCTCTAATTTTGGTAAAGGAGTCGTCCCATTCAAATAACTATTGATGAAAGAATAGATTTCCTCATTTCCCCAGCCATAACTATGATTATGCCTGAGGCCAATTTTAACCGAAAGATTTCTATCATTTACCATGCGATAGGTTTTCTCGTAGCTATCCAGAAAAAAATGTCCGTCATTAGTCCCATTGATAAACAATACTGGCATTTTCGCTTTGCCCACATACTGAGAGGGATCATATTGCTTAATCCAGATTGCTCTGCTAGGATCCTTCAGTTGATCGATATTTTGCTTCATCGCGCTGTTTTCGAACAAATAGCCACATCCATATACAGGTACTACGGCCTTATACCGATCGTCTATACCAGCAAGAGAACAACTGATAATACCGCCCCAACTGATTCCGTTCAGCGCCGTTCTATTACTGTCCACCTCCTTAAAACTTCTGATTAGATTGTGTGCCAGAATTACATCTGCTACCGCCTGATACATCCATTGTTCACTTAAATCCGAAGTAATTGAATAATAAGGAGTCAAGCCAGCCGGTTCATCAAATCCGCCTGATATATGTTTTTTGGTCGCATCATTACCTCTTAAATCCATCGCGATAGCTGCATACCCTTTTTTAGCCCACAATAACGCCCAGGCCTTGAATGCAGTCCCTCCGCCACCATGAACCAATATCACCGCTGGCAAATTCTTATCCTTAGAACGATCTCCGGCTAGTGTCCCCGGGCTGGCGTAGTAGGCGAATACATTTTTAGGACGGCCCTTATAAGCTAATCCCTGATATACAATTCCAATCGCAGAATCTGTACTTAGGACTTTATAGGCTGGTACCTTATAAATTCCTTCTGTATCCCAAATTGTACCTTTTATTTGAGCATTAGCATCTGGTAATCCCCAAAAGAGAGAGAGCAGCATGATGATTGTCTTATTATATTTAGTTAGCATGTCACTCAAATTCATATAAAAATGAGCCACACTACCGTTTCCCATATCCGTAATTTGGTAATTTATAGGGGAAATACATAATTATAAAAAATCTTTCCGGAAACAAAAAAAGCCTCTCAGTTTTCACTGAAAGGCTTTTAATTGGGCTCCCGAGACTGGGCTCGAACCAGTGACCCTCTGATTAACAGTCAGATGCTCTAACCAGCTGAGCTACTCGGGAGTACTGGCTATCCAAAAAAACGGCTTTTTGAAGTCTTAAACAACATTAAGTTTCGTTCGTTTTGGGAATGCAATATTAGGGGTTTTAATTTATTTATGCAATATTTGCAGCGAAATATTTGAAAATAATTTTAAAAAGATATCTATGAGCTTGATAATCATAGGGACTGTGGCATTTGATGCTATTGAAACTCCCTTCGGAAAAACGGATAAGATAGTCGGAGGAGCCGCTACTTATGCAAGTTTAGCTGCATCCTACTTTTATAATAAAGTAAAAATCGTTGCTGTTGTTGGTGATGATTTTCATAAAGCAGACATTGACACATTCAATGAACATGGAATTGATACCGAAGGATTACAGATAAAAGAAGGAGAGAAATCGTTCTTTTGGTCTGGAAAGTACCACAATGACATGAACAGCAGGGATACTTTGGTAACTGAATTAAATGTTTTAGCTGATTTCGATCCCATCATCCCGGAAAATTATCAGGATTGTGAGTACCTGATGTTAGGAAACCTTACTCCTATCGTACAGCGTACCGTAATTGAGCGTTTAAAAAACAGACCAAAGCTGATTGTTTTAGATACCATGAATTTCTGGATGGACATCATGATGGATGACCTTTTGGAAACCCTTAAACTGGTAGACGTACTGACCATCAATGATGAAGAAGCCCGCCAGCTTTCAGGAGAATATTCTTTGGTTAAAGCCGCTAAGAAGATCCTGACTATGGGACCTAAATACCTGATTATTAAAAAAGGAGAACATGGTGCTTTGTTATTCCATGAAGACAAAATATTCTCTGCACCAGCTTTACCATTGGCAGAAGTGTTTGATCCAACAGGAGCAGGTGATACCTTTGCAGGAGGCTTTATTGGTTATCTTGCGAAAGTAGGAACAGTCAATTTCAACAATATGAAGAATGCCATCATTTATGGCTCAGCCCTTGCTTCTTTCTGCGTAGAGAAGTTTGGAACAGAAAAAATTCTTAACCTAACGGATGCAGAAGTAGCGGAACGCATTCAGGAATTCGTAAAACTAAGTGCTTTTACTATCGAAGCATAAATTATAAATTGGACAGGGACTGCTTGCAAAAGCAATCCTTGTCTAACTAAATAGCTTTCCTATCGCTATAAACTTCTCAAAAACATTTTCCGTATGCGGTGCGTCAGGCAGCTCCTCAGTAAGGTCTTGTCCTGCCCAGTGTTCATAATGTTTACCATTCCGCCATAGGCGACTTTCTGTAACGTCATAAATTATCCCACGATAGGCAACCCAGATCTGCGGCTTATCCTGCCCATTCCGAAGCGCCAGCTGTTGTTTGGTATAAATCGGCAGATCCATTATGCTCTAGCCTTGCTTTTAAATAGCTCGAATAAGTAAACACTCATCAAAAGCATTCCCATAAAGTAAAAATGGCTTTCAAAAGGAATGGCACCGAGTTTTAAATTCATCACCTCTGTATAAGAAATCACAGGCAACGTCGAAATAACGCCATAAGCAATATAAAAAAGGACCAACACTGCTAGAAATCCCCGGTAAAACTTATAGGTGAAGCGCAGTTTATTGAGGTATTCAATGTAAAAAATCAGGACAAACAGTACTCCAAATGAAATTGCACTGTACCATTTGGTATAAGTAAAGATCAGCATGGCAACACAAATCCCCATCAGCAGATTGCTAAAAGAAAGGCTAAACTTATCTAAAGCATTGCTGGGGAAGAACGCATTTAAGGTAACATAGATGCCAATTCCTGCCAGAGAAATGACCATAGAAAACAAAAATTCTTCTACAGGAATTTTCCATAATGATACACCAGTCAGGTAAGCAGGTTGAAAACTCCAGGCACCCACCATCACCAGTACTGTTGCAAATATCGAAAAGGCAATTCCGGTAATCAGCACCGCTGGAATGGCAAACTTTATGCTTTGGTTAAAACTTGTTTTTTTAACAGATAGCAGAACCATCGGGATAACCAGGATGCCAAGTGCCAGCAACAGATAAGTAAAATTCATTTATTTAATTAGTTAAGCCCAAAAATATGATTTTGACGGCGTTTACCAATGAATTTTTTATGCCATAAAAAAAGCGCTTTAACATCCAGGTTAAAGCGCTTTTAAATACCATGGGGAGGACTAAACAACCTCTGCACCCAAAATTTCTTTAGAATAGGTTTTCAGATATTTTTTAAGAATCTGGCGGGCAACGTGGATTCTCGTCTTTACCGTACCTATTGGAATTTCTAACATTTCAGCAATCTCATGATATTTATATCCTTCAAAATATTTGATGAAAGGAATATAATATTCCGGCTGAAGCGTGGCAAGCGCTTTATTGATATCGCCTATAATAAACTTACTGTCGCTCGTGTTTTTTGCAGCACTATAGTGCAGATTGGCAGAAGAAATATCGTCTGATTTGGTAATTAATGCATTGGTTTTCACCAAACGTCTGTAGTTGTTAATGAAGGTGTTTTTCATGATGGTAAATAACCATCCTTTAAGGTTTGTACCTTCTTTAAACTTACTGTAGTAAGTTACCGCTTTTAACATGGTATCCTGAACTAAGTCGTTTGCATCCTCAATGTCTTTCGTAAAATTTAAAGCGAATGACTGCAAAGAAACCGAATGGTCATTTAACTGGAGGTTGAATTCATTTTTTGTCATAATGTTTTAAGTTTTAAGGTTAAAAAAGCAAACAACGTTTTTAGGAGTGGCGCTCAACGTTTGTTTAATCTTACACACCAAATGCTATACAACATATGTACCAAAAAATCAATCCCAATGTTAACAAATTGTTTTTTAGGGTTGACAATGACCATAAGGGCTATGTCACAGAATATTTACTTCTCTTTCCAGTCGAACACCAAATCTGGCCGCTACCGTATCTATTATATTTTCTGAAAAACTATACACTTCCTGTCCGCTTGCCTGTCCATGGTTGACAAGCACCAGGGCCTGATTTTTCCAGGTTCCTGTTTGTCCAACCACCTTACCTTTAAACCCGCATTGTTCTATTAACCAGCCAGCTGCGAGTTTAACTTTACCATTCCCAGCTGGATAATGTACCAGTTCAGGAAATTTTTCAAAGACCTTTTGGAAGGCTTCCTGCTCAATTACAGGGTTCTTAAAAAAGCTTCCGGCATTGCCGATTGTAGAAGGATCAGGGAGCTTGCTTACCCGGATATGGGAGACCACAGCAGAAACATCAGCAATTGTTGGATGGGTAATTCCCCTCTTAACCAATTCTTCCTGAATGGCGCCATATTGCGTATTGATATTAGCTACCCGGCTTAACCTGAAACTCACCTCTGTGATGATATACTGGCCTTTCAGCTCATTTTTAAAAATGCTATCGCGATAATCAAACCGACAATCCTCATGATTAAAGGTCCTGCGTTTTCCCGTCGCAATTTCATAAGCCGAACAGGATTCAAAAACATCTTTAAGCTCCACGCCATATGCACCGATATTCTGGATCGGGGAAGCTCCTACCGTCCCGGGGATCAGGCTCAGGTTCTCTACTCCGGCAAAACCCTTTTGTACACAATAGTTTACAAAGTCATTCCAGACCACCCCTGCTCCGGCAGTAACGATGACCTCATCCCCATGAATCTCCTCAGAAATCCCTGGGATACTCATTTTTATCACCAAACCATCAAAGTCTTTCGTAAATAAAAGATTACTTCCGCCTCCCAAAATCAACAGCGGCTGCTCCTTAATCAATGCAGACTTCAACAGTTCTTCTAATCCAGATGGACTAGATACTTCTGCAAAATAATGGCTGCTAACAGGTATGCTAAAGGTGTTATAAGGTTTTAATGAGATATTTTCCTGGAAGATGGTCATAGATAAAATGAACTGATTTGCTATAGGGTACAAATGTAATTGTTAAGGAGTGTAATAAACATGTTTAAATAAATATTTAAAAAATTTGTCTATTTTTCGTCTCAATTGCTCAAATCATAAGCAACAAGGTGCTATAGAAAGGAGGAATACTAGAATTTGTATGGAAAATCAGGATAAAAAGAGAATTTTAATTATTGAGGCTGCTTTAAAGCGTTTTGCCCATTATGGTCTATCAAAAACGACCATGACAGAAATCGCAAAGGATATCTCCTTTTCAAAAGCATTACTTTATTATTATTTCCCTGACAAACTGAGCCTGTACGTAAGTGCCATTGAACACCTCATGCAAATCATCAGCAGAGACCTCGTTAAATCCGTTGACAAAACAAAAACAGCAACCGAAGGTGTACTTAAACTGCTACAAAAAAGACAGGCTTTTATACAGAAGTATTACAACATACTGGAGTCCAGTCAGATTATTGGCAATGAACTTCCAGATAATCTCGCAGAGAAGTTCCATAAAGCAAGGACTTTTGAGTTCATCATTATCGGCTCCCTGTTTAGCCGGGGTGTAACCAATAAAGAATTCGCGATCTCAGATACCAAATTAGCGACAGAAATATTCATCGATGCCTTATCTGGCATTCATTTCAACATCCTGTCTAAGGATAAAAGCATGTTCCCCGGAAAAGAACAGTTCAAACAGATTTTTCTAAAAGAAAAGATGTTTGCTGACATCTTCTTAAACGGATTGAAAATAAAACAATAAAATTTCGTCATTTTTATGTAACTTTTATATGATTTTCATATTAAAGTTTCTGTTGCTGGAATATGGCAGTATTTTTGACCGTTCAAAGAAAAAAGTCAGAAAGTAGAAAAGTAGAATGGTAGAGACAGATAAAAAAAGAGAACTGATTATTGAGGGTGCGATAAAGCGCTTCATTCATTATGGAATTAATAAAACCACAATGAACGAGATTGCGGACGATTTATCAGTATCCAAACCTTCCTTATATTATTATTTCCCCGATAAAAGCAGCCTGGTACTGGGAGTAATTGATAAGATTTTCTCCGATTACTTCGAGATTTTAGAAAGAGATCAATTTGCAAAAGACACACTTGAAGAGCGTTTCGCAGCATTTGTTGAAGTTAAACACCGCTTTTTTCAGAAATATTATATGCTTCACCTCTCGGGTGGTAGTCCGGATGCCTCTCTCAGCTCCGATGAGCTTAGGGAATCCTTCATGAAAATGAAAGCAAAAAATGAAAATCTTCATGCCGAAATCCTGCAAAGGGCAGTTGACAATAAAGAGATCGCACCTTGTGAAGTAAACAAAATGGCCGAGCTCTATCTGGACAGCCTGTCAGGAATCACTTCACTATGCCTGCTCCATGGAAACAAAGAACTCTTCCCAAGCAAGAAAGACATGAAAGCCATATTAGAGAAACAGCTCAGCTTATCGAAAATATTTATCAAAGGATTAAAATAAAACAGACCCCAAATTATCATAAACATGAATACAATAATTAAACAGGTAAGATTAATTCCACTACTGCTGCTGGGGTTATTATTATCGAATGCAGCAACCGCTCAGCAGACACTGAGCCTTAAAGATGCATTAAATTACGCCGTTCAGAACGCTGTATCCGTACGAAAAGCTAATCTTGACGTAGAAGGAGGCAAGTTTAAAACCCAGGAGATCAGAGCGCAGGCTTTACCACAACTTACCGGAAGTGCAAGTCTGACCGACAATGTTATCGTTCAAAGTATTGTACTGCCAGGAGAATTCCTGAACAGACCGGGCGAAGTGATCGTGGCTAAAGCAGGTACAAAATATAATGCAGGAGCAGGTCTTCAGTTTAATCAGCAACTGTTTAATCAAACTGTTTTCACCGGATTAAAAGCGGCAAAAACCAGCGAGAGTTATTATAAGCTAAATGCACAGCTCTCTGAAGAACAAATCATAGAGCAGGTGGCCAACAATTACTATTCAGTATTGGTGAACAGACAACAACTAAATGTAATCGACACCAATATTAAAAATGTGAAGGTAGTGGAAAGAATCCTTGCCGATCAATATAAAAACGGCTTGGCGAAAAAGATCGATGTAGACCGGATCAAAGTAAACCTGACCAACCTGCAAACTCAAAGGGCCCAGCTGATCAATGGCATCACTCAATTGGAAAACATGTTGAAATATTCTATGGGCATGCCGATAGAAACGGTTATCGTTTTACCACAGACAGAACTGGCAGAGATCAAGACCCTTCCAGAAATTGCGGAATCTATTGACATGAGTAACCGGACTGAGCTAAAAATTGCCAATGTTCAAAAAGAGCTATATACACTGGATAGAAAAGCGAAAGTCTCAGAATACTATCCCACCCTTGCATTGAACAGCAACTACAACTATAACGGCGTTAGCAATAAGTTTGATTTATTTAAAGGTAAAGGGACTGCGAACTGGTATGATATGGCTGCGATAGGGATCACCCTGAGGGTTCCTATATTTGATGGCTTCGCCACCCGTTCAAGAGTACGTCAGGCTGATGTAAACCTTAAAAAAGCGGATGAAGACATCAGACAGATGAAAAACGCTTTAAATGTAGAGTATGAAAATGCAAAAATCAAATTAAAAGACAACATAAGCACCATCACTGCTCAACGTCAAAACGTAATTCTTGCTCAGGAAATTTACCAAAGTACTCAAAACAACTACAATAACGGACTGGCGGCATTAACTGACCTTTTGGATACAGAAAATGCACTTACACAAGCTCAGAACAGTTACAACCAGGCATTATTAAACTATAAAATTGCCGAAATTCAATTAATCAAATCAAACGGAAATATAAAATCACTACTACAATGAAAAGAGGAATTATTACAGCCTTAGTAATCATACTTGCCATCGCAGGCATCGTCCTGGTATTAACCAATAACAAAAAGAAAAATGCGGCAAAAACGGCAATTGTAGCTCAAGGTAGCGGTGCAATCAGTGTCCGTACAGCAGTGATACAGAAACAAGCCATTAATCTTGATTTTAGTGCAAACGGGACCTTTGCACCTAATCAGGAACTGAACTTCCTTTCTGAAAATGCAGGACGTGTAACCAAAATCTATGTAGAGGAAGGCGATAGAGTAACTAAAGGTCAGTCTTTAGCCCGTGTTGATGCTGAGATTTTAAATACAGATAAAGAAACAGCAGAAGCAAATCTGCAAAATGCCATCAGAGATGAAGCCAGATATAGCAGCTCTTTCAAAACAGGCGGTGTAACACAACAGCAACTGGATCAGGCTAGACTTCTGGTTCAAAATGCGAAACTAAGGTTACAAAGTACGCAGAGAAGAGTAAGTGATGCCAACATCAAATCTCCGATCAATGGTATTGTTAACAAGAAATATATCGAAGTAGGTGCTTTCGTAAATGCTCAGGGTACACAAATGTTTGAATTGGTAGACGTTTCTAAATTGAAGCTGAAAGTAAGTGTAAACGAATCGCAGGTAGCGAATCTTAAAGTTGGCGATCAGGTACAAATCAAATCAAACGTATTCCCTACAGATGATTATGTAGGTAAAATCACTTTCATTGCCGCTAAAGCGGATGCTTCCCTGAACTTCCCTATTGAGATCATGGTAGAGAACAACAAGAAAAATACCATTAAAGCAGGAATGTACGGTACTGCAATCTTCAAGTTCCCAGGTCAGGCACCTTCCTTAACGATCCCGCGCGGTTCATTCGTAGGTAGCGTAAGCAGCAACCAGATCTTTGTTTTAGGAGAAGGAAATAAAGCCGTATTGCGTAAAGTAGTTGCCGGAAGAATCCTCGGAGAAAACGTAGAAATCCTTGACGGTCTTAAAGAAGGCGAAACAGTGATCATCAGCGGCCAGATCAACCTGATTGACGGTACTCCGGTTGCTCCTGTGAAATAGAATAGGCCCTTACAATGAAAAATATAAATACATTCTGATGAAAATAACAGAAATTTCTATAAAGCGCCCAACACTCGTTATTGTGGTTTTTACCGTATTAACGCTGATGGGGCTATTGAGTTACTTCAGCTTGAGCTATGAGTTGTTGCCGAAGTTCTCGAACAACGTAGTATCCATCTCCACGATATATCCGGGAGCTTCACCAAATGAGGTGGAAAATACCGTCACCAAGAAAATTGAGGATGCAGTCTCCTCCATGGAAAACATTAAGAAACTGAATGCAGTATCTTATGAGAGTTTATCCGTAGTGACCATCACCTTAAATGATAAAGCCAATGTGGATTTATCATTGAATGAAGCCCAGCGTAAAGTAAATGCGATCCTTGCCGATTTACCGACAGACGTAAAACCACCATCCCTGAATAAATTCTCACTGGATGATTTACCGGTAATTACCATGTCGGCATCCGCGAAAATGGATGACGCAGCCTTTTACGACTTAATTGACAAACGTATTGCTCCGATCCTTTCCAGGGTTACAGGGGTAGCTCAGGTTAACCTTGTAGGTGGACAGGAACGGGAGATTGTGGTCGGACTGGATGCAGATAGAATACAAGGTTACGGACTTTCTGTACCGCAAATTCAGCAAGCGATCTTAACCTCCAACCTGGATTTCCCTACCGGAAGTGTGAAGACTGAAAATCAGGACGTACTGATCCGTTTATCTGGTAAATACAAATCCATAGACGAGTTGAGAAATCTGGTCGTATCAACAAGCAAAGCCGGCGCACAAATCAGGCTAAGCGATGTTGCCGATGTTCAGGATGCACAGAAAGAAGTAGAAAAAATTGCACGTATCGACAGAAAAGGTGCGATTGCGATTCAGATCATTAAACAATCTGATGCGAATGCGGTAGAAGTAAGTAAGGGAATGCATAAAATTGTGGAAACCCTTCAACAAGATTACAAAGCCAATAATCTGAAAATGCTGATCGTAAACGACAGTTCCATCTTTACATTGGAATCTGCCGATGCGGTAATCCACGATTTAATCCTCGCGATTGTCCTGGTAGCCTTTGTGATGTTGTTCTTCCTGCATAGCATACGTAATGCGGCTATCGTAATGGTTTCCATTCCAGCCTCCCTGATTGCTACATTTATCGGGATTGGATTATTTGGTTACACCCTGAATCTAATGTCGTTACTGGGACTTTCCCTTGTAGTAGGTATCCTCGTCGATGATGCGATTGTGGTATTGGAGAATATATACAGGCACATGGAGATGGGTAAAAACAAAGTTCGTGCAGCTTATGATGCCACTGCCGAAATCGGATTTACTGTAGTTTCCATTACGCTGGTAATTGTAGTGGTGTTCTTCCCGATCGCGGTGAGCTCCGGACTGGTATCCAACATCTTACGCCAGTTCTGTGTGGTGGTAATTATCGCTACCCTCCTATCCTTAGTCACCTCATTTACCATTGTGCCTTTATTGTCGTCCCGTTTCGGCAAACTGGAAAAAATAGAAGGTAAAAATGCATTCGGACGTTTCATCTTATGGTTCGAAAAACAACTGCATCAGTTTACCGTTTGGGTAACCGGCATTTTAGAATGGACTTTACGTCATAAAGCCATCACTTTAATCGGCGTATTCCTCCTGTTACTCAGCTCATGTGGCTTAACCATTGGTGGTTTCATCGGAACAGAGTTCTTCCCTAAAAGTGATAAAGGGGAGTTCCTCGTACAGATAGAGCTTCCTAAAGATGCTTCTATCGAGAAAACAAACCAGGTTACACAACAGGCAGAAGCCTTCTTACAAACGAAAAAAGAAATCACACAATTGATTACTACTGTAGGACAATCCAGTGGTGACTTTGGAGGTACTCAGGCTACCGCTTATAAATCGGAGATCAATGTAAAATTGGTGGAACGTAAAGATCGCGAGGATGAATCCAGTATCTATGCGACTAAAGTAAGTCGTGAGCTGGCTAAATTCCTTGTTGGAGCGAAAGTAAAAACAGTGCCGATCAGTATTTTAGGTATTGCCGAAAACGCGCCTATTGACATGGTAGTTATGGGTTCAGACCTGGACAGTGCCATGAAATATGCAGAAGGAGCAATGAAAGTATTGAGTAAGATCCAGGGCTCTGCCGAGATCAAGCTTTCCGTAGAGAAAGGTAGTCCGGAGATTAATGTTCAGGTAGACCGTGATAAGATGGCCGCCCTGGGCTTAACACTGCAAACTGTAGGTACAACCATGCAAACCGCATTTAGTGGAAATACAGATGGTAAATACCGTAAAGGAGAGTATGAATACGACATTAACATCCGTTACCAGACTTTCAACCGTAAAGACATTGATGATGTAAGAAATCTGATCTTCATTAATGCCAACGGAGAACAGGTAAAACTATCTCAATTCGCAGATATTAAAGAAGGTGCCGGACCAAGTCAGCTGGAACGTAGGGATAAGAGTACCTCCGTTTCTGTAAAAGCACAGTCTATCGGTAGGCCAACAGGTACGATCGTAGCAGAGCTGCAGACAAGACTGGAAGAAATGGAGAAAAACGGCCAGTTGAAAAAGCCTGTAGGTGTAAGTTATGTATGGGCCGGTGACCAGGAGAACCAAAGCGAAGGTTTTGGTACCTTAGGGATCGCCTTAATGGCTTCTATCATCCTGGTATACCTGATCATGGTAGCCCTTTACGACAGCTTTGTTTATCCGTTCGTGGTGATGTTCTCGATTCCTTTATCGGTAATCGGAGCCTTACTTGCACTGGCATTAACCAACAACTCTCTGGGTATCTTTACCATTTTAGGTTTGATCATGCTGATTGGTTTGGTAGCGAAAAATGCGATCATCCTGGTCGATTTCACCAACCAGATGAAAGCAGAAGGAAAATCAACGCATGAAGCCCTTGTTTTGGCAAATCATGCCCGTTTACGTCCAATCCTGATGACAACGATTGCCATGGTAATCGGTATGCTTCCAATTGCCCTGGCAAGTGGTGCAGGTGCAGAATGGAAAAACGGTCTGGCATGGGTAATCGTAGGTGGACTAACCAGTTCATTATTCCTGACCCTGATCGTGGTTCCGGTAATGTACCAGGTATTTGACGGCATCTTAGACCGCTTTGGCTTCAATAAAAAAGGCAAAAGTATGGAAGATCTGATCGCCGAGCCTTACGACCATAAAGATGTAAAAGAATATGATCTGGAAGGCGGACATTAACCAACCTTCCTAATCCTATCAAAGAGGAACCCCGATAAAGGGTTCCTCTTTTTTGTTTAGCATAAATTAATGGTCAGAGTTTTGCTATACACCTGCCATGATGAAATACGCCTTATTACTCGCACTTGCCTGTGGCTGGCTGAATTCAAACGCCCAGCACCCTCCTGTATTTGAAGGAATGACCATGGACTCTACCATTCTTGAATTAAACGACCTGCCTCTTGAACTGGTAAAATATAAATATGGCGCACAGAAGATCAGCTTCCTGGCCATTCACGATGACGAAGACACCGGCGTCAAAGCAGCATTTGAATATATCCGTTTAAATGGAGGAAATATCATTGATTGTCAATACGGCGGACAAAGAAATTATGCTTTCAGCTATAACGGGCAGGACTACCAGACAGATCCAAACAGCATCTATTCCAGACCAGGCATTATCCTTGGCCTGGAGAAATATGGGAAAACGGATGAGGTAGTCACCGATCAGCTGGAACAGATTGCCAAAGAAATTCTAAACTTCTACCAACCTGCAAAGCAGGGTTATATTTTCACGCTTCATAACAACGCAGATGAAGGTTTCGGCATTTCCTCCTATCTGCCCGGCGCAGAATTGGAAAACATAGCAGACTCCGTTCATGTCAATCCGCTGATGGATCCGGATGATATGATCCTCGTAACCGAAAAAGTACTGTTCAATCAGTTGAAAAAAGAAAATGTAAATGTAGTCCTGCAGCATCAGGAAGCAGAGGATGATGGTTCCCTTTCGATTTACGCGATGAAGAACAACATCCCTTACCTGAACGTGGAAGTTCAGCACGGGCACCTGGAAGAAAATTTAATGCTGATAGAAGCTGGAGTCAGGGCATTGAGAGAAAGTTATCCTGAGCGCATAAAAAAGGCCGCAGATTAACCTGCAGCCTTTTCTTTGATCAATCACAAATGATTACATGTGTATTGCTCTATTTTCAGTCGCCGCCATTGCCGCTTCTTTAAGTGCTTCTGTATAGGTTGGGTGTGCATGGCAAATCCTTGCGATATCCTCTGCCGAAGCACGGAATTCCATCGCAACAACCGCTTCAGCAATCATATCTGCTGCACGCGGACCAATCATGTGAACACCTAAAATTTCATCAGTTTTAGCATCAGCCAATACTTTTACAAAACCATCGGTATCCATACTTGCCTTCGCGCGTCCGCTTGCTTTGAAAGGAAATGACCCTGCTTTATAAGCTGTACCTTTTTCTTTCAGTTGTTCTTCTGTATAACCTACAGAGGCCACCTCAGGCCAGGTATATACTACACCAGGAATCAGGTTATAATTGATGTGTGGTTTTTGACCTGCAATAGTTTCTGCCACATAAACACCTTCATCTTCCGCTTTATGCGCAAGCATGGCTCCTTTAATGACATCACCAATTGCATATACACCCGGAACAGCAGTTTCTAAATGCTCATTTACCGGAATCTTGTTACCACGTTCTTCCGTTGTAATCCCAATGTTTTCTAAACCTAAACCAGCAGTATAAGCCGTACGACCCACTGCTACAATGCAATAATCTGCTTCCAGTTTTACCTGCTCACCTTTTGCATTGTCTGCGGTTACCGTTACTCTTTTACCTTTAGCAGTAGCACCGGTCACTTTATGTCCCATGTAAAACTCCATGCCTAAAGATTTTTTCAACACCCGTTGAAGTTCTTTTCCTAAGCCCGCATCCATGGTTCCAATGATAGATGGCATAAATTCAACCACCGATACTTTAGTGCCCAGACGTGCGTAAACTGATCCCAATTCCAGGCCAATTACACCACCGCCAATTACGACCATTTCTTTAGGAACCTCTTTAATATTTAAAGCTTCTGTAGAGGTAATGATTCTCTTTTTATCGATCGGTAAAAATGGTAAAGCAGTCGGTTTAGAACCCGAAGCAATGATCACATTTTTTGCAGTGATCGTTTCCGTAGTTCCATCTTCTTTGGTGATTTTGATCGTATTCTTGTCTACGAAAGATCCGACTCCCTGGAAAGAATCAATTTTATTCTTTTTGAAAAGATATTGGATTCCAACCGTATTCTGTGTCACCACATCATCCTTACGTGCAATCATCTGTGGCATATCCACTTTCAGATCTTTAAGGTTGATCCCATGAGTCTGGAAAGTATGTGCCGCATTGTGAAAATGCTCTGAAGAGTCTAACAATGCTTTTGAAGGGATACAACCTACATTTAAGCAGGTTCCACCAAAAGTTTTATATTTTTCTATCACTGCCGTTTTTAAGCCAAGTTGGGCACATCTGATTGCTCCAACATAACCGCCCGGGCCCGAGCCAATAACAACTACATCGTATTGCATATAAAGGATTTTTTTTGTTGCACAAAGTTAATAAACCTAACACTAATAATCGCCCATATTCCAATTCTTTCCTCATCTTTAATGTTACAATCGCTAAAATGAGCAGACGTTTTCTGTATATTTAAGCTTCAATAAAAATCAATACCCAACATGACCCGCTTTAAATTTTCCTGGTTAATGATGATCCTGTTTTTTGCAGGTACATCCAGCTTTGCCCAGCAGTCAGATTCTGCGTATGTACGCGAGAATTACACAAAAATCGAACGCAGCATTCCTATGCGCGATGGTATTAAATTGTTTACCGCAATCTATGTCCCCAAGAATAAAGGAAAGAAATATCCTTTTATGATCAACAGGACGCCATATACCGTCTCCCCTTATGGAGAAGACAAGTACAAAACAACCTTAGGTCCCTCTCCTTTATTCCTTAGAGAAGGATTTATTTTTGTGTATCAGGACGTACGCGGAAAATGGATGAGTGAAGGCGAATTTGTCGATGTAAGACCCCATATCGATCAAAAGAAAGGAAAAAAAGATATTGATGAAAGCTCAGACACCTATGATACCATAGACTGGCTTATCAAAAACATTCCCGACAACAATGGTAAAGCAGGGATTTATGGGATTTCTTACCCGGGATTTTATTCTACCGCTGCGCTGCCTGGCGCTCATGAAGGGTTAAAAGCTGTGTCACCTCAGGCACCCGTTACCGATTGGTTTATGGGAGATGATTTTCACCATAACGGCGCCTTTATGTTAGCAGATGCCTTTAGCTTCTATTCTTCATTTGGCGTGCCGAGACCAAAACCGATTACCCCGGACAAAGGACCTAAACCCTTCAAATATCCCATCACAGACAACTATCGTTTTTACCTGAGTGTAGGTGCATTAAAAAATGTAAAACAAAAATACTTTGGCGACAGCATTAAGTTCTGGGACGACCTGATGACACATGGCACCTACGATGCCTTCTGGAAAGGGATGAACATCAGGCCACATTTAACAGGCATAAAACCTGCGGTACTGGTGGTAGGTGGATTCTTTGATGCAGAAGATGCTTATGGCGCTTTACATACTTATCAGGCTATAGAAAAACAAAACCCGACGACTAAAAACAACCTCGTAATGGGTCCATGGTTTCATGGAGGATGGTCAAGAGGAACCGGAGAAAGCTTTGGAGACATCAGCTTCGGACAGCCAACAAGTACCTGGTACCAGAAGAACCTGGAATTCCCTTTCTTCATGCAATACCTGAAAGATGCGACCGATGCTAAAATCGCAGAAGCGAATATCTTTATTACGGGAAGCAATGAATGGAAAGGCTTTGCCACCTGGCCGCCACAGAATACAGAAAAGAAAACTCTTTATTTTCAGCCAGAAGGTAAACTCAGCTTCAAAAAACCTACTGTTTCCAATAGCTATAACCAATACGAAACCGACCCGGCCAATCCGGTTCCTTATCAGGATGGTGTACAAGCCAGAAGAACAAGGGAATACATGATCGATGATCAGCGCTTTGCAGCACGCAGACCTGATGTACAGGTTTTCCAAACGGAAGTTTTGGAAGAGGATTTCACGTTAACAGGGCCAATCGATGCGAATCTTGTAATTTCTACCTCCGGAACAGATGCAGACTATGTGGTAAAACTGATTGATGTTTATCCGGAAGATGCGCTTCCAATGGAGCCTAATCCAAAAAACATCATTATGGGCGGATATCAGATGTTGGTGCGGGGAGAAGTGATGCGCGGAAAGTTTAGAAACAGTTTTGAGAAACCAGAACCCTTTATTCCAGGAAAAGTAACAAAGGTTAACTACAGCATTCCTGATGTGGCACATACGTTCAAAAAAGGACATAGAATTATGATCCAGGTACAAAACTCCTGGTTCCCGTTGGTAGACCGTAATCCTCAGAAATTCACCGACATTTATCATGCATCTGACAGCGATTTCCAAAAAGCAGTTCAGCGCATTTACCATGATGAGCAGAATGCGTCATCTGTATCTGTAACGGTATTAAAGCCCTAATCTAAATCATGAAGAAGATTTTATATTTAACACTGATATTGCTTGGCTGCACGCAGCTGAGCAATGCGCAGCTGCTCAGCGGAAAAACCAAATTTAGTCGAGCAGATAGCCTTCGGGGAACATTAAGTCCTTTACGCACCTGTTATGACATCAATTACTACCATCTGGATGTCAAGGTAGATATCGATCAGAAATTTATTAGCGGAAGTAATGAATTCCAGTTCAGCGCCACCCAGGATTTCAGCAAATTACAGTTCGACCTGTTCGAAAACCTCAGGGTAGAAAAAGTGGTTTATAAAAACAAAAATGTTCCTTTCAAAAGAGAGTTCAACGCGGTTTTTGTAGATTTTCAGCAAACCATTCCCAAAGGAAGTAAAGAAAGTTTTACCGTATTTTACTCCGGGAATCCAATCATTGCCAAAACCCCGCCATGGGACGGAGGTTTTATTTTCAGCAAGGATAAATCCGGAAATCCCTGGGTTTCCGTTGCCTGCCAGGGCTTAGGAGCCAGCAGCTGGTGGCCCAATAAAGACCATCAAAGTGATGAGGTAGACAGCATCCTGATCAGTATCAGTGTTCCTAAAGGACTTCAGGAGGTTTCGAATGGCCGTTTAAGAAGCACAGAAGCGCGTGCTGACGGATACACAAAGTACAATTGGTTTGTAAGCGAGCCGATCAACAATTACAATGTGACCTTTTATATTGGCAAATATGCCCACTGGACAGATGAGTATTCCGGTGAGAAAGGCAAGCTTTCTATAGACTACTGGGCTTTAAAAGAAGACAGTACCAAAGCCAGACCGCATTGGGATGCAGATGTCAAACCGATGCTCAAATCATTTGAACACTGGTTCGGCCCCTACCCTTTTTATGAAGATGGATATAAGCTCGTTCAGGCCCCTCACCTGGGCATGGAGCACCAAAGTGCCGTTGCCTATGGCAATCTCTTTAAAATGGGCTATTTAGGCAGGGACCTTTCGGGTACAGGATGGGGATTGAAGTTTGATTTTATCACCATTCACGAAAGCGGCCATGAATGGTTTGGAAACAACATCACCACAAAAGACATTGCCGACATGTGGGTACATGAAGGATTTACCAATTATTCTGAAGCTTTATTTACAGAATCTACCCAGGGAAAAGAAGCGGGGTCAGCCTATGTGATCGGAGTCAGAAAAAATATTGCCAATGATATCCCGGTCATCGGGGCTTACAATGTCAACCACGAAGGCTCCGGAGACATGTATCCTAAAGGGGCAAACCTGGTTCACCTGATCAGACAACTGGTCAACGATGATGAGAAGTTCAGAGCCATTCTCAGGGGATTGAATAAAACTTTTTACCACCAAACGGTTACCACCCAACAGGTGGAGCAATATATCATGAAACAAAGTGGCTTAAAACTGGAAAAGGTGTTTGATCAGTATTTAAGAACAACGATGGTGCCTGTCCTGGAATACAAAATTGAAAATGGCAAACTTTCCTACAGGTGGACTTCTTGTGTCAAAGGCTTTGACATGCCTTTAAAAGTCACCTTGAAAGATCAACATTTTTCCAGCATCTACCCGACCACAGATTGGAAAACTACCGGATTGAGCAGCCAAATCAACAAAGAAAATTTCAAAGCAGATCCAAATTTTTATGTTAAAATAAAAAATTTATAGTAAATCTTGCAACAAACTGAATATGGCTTGCGTCTTATAGAAAACCTTAACCACATGAAAAAATTCAGCTTAATATTAACACTTGCATTTTTCAGCCTTACTGCCATCAGCAAAGCGGAAAAACCAATCAGAATCAGTGCTTCCCATCTTCTTGATGAAGAAAGAAAAGTAAGCAACTTCAGTGCAATCGGTATTGCCGGGTCACTTAAAGTTTATGTCAAAATCGGAAACACAGAGAGCCTCAGACTGGAAGGAGATCAGGAAGGCATAGCCGAACTGATTACAGAAGTAAAAAATGGTACATTACACATCAGACCGAAAAAACAAAACTCCAATAACTGGTTTGGAAGATCAAATTCCAAAATTACCGCCTACATTACAGTAAAGAAGTTAACTTCTTTAGCGATGTCAGGCTCAGGAAGCATTGAAGTAGAAAACACCATCAATGCAGATGAGTTTAACGCTGCAGTTAGTGGTTCCGGAAACATTAAGGCAACAATCAATGCAAAAAGCCTGGAGGCTGCCATCAGTGGATCAGGAAAACTGTCTTTCTCAGGCAAAGCAAAAAAATCAGATGTGGCCATCAGCGGATCCGGAAGTTTCTCTGGAAGCAGCCTGTCTTCAGATGAAGTAAATGCCCACATCAGCGGTTCAGGGAACATTTACATCAACGCCGAAAAAACGATCAATGCGGCAATCGGAGGATCTGGAAATGTGAACTATACCGGAAATCCAACAGTGACCAAAGCAATTGGCGGATCAGGAAAAGTCAGAAAAGCAGGCTAGAAGAATAGCCAGGCCAAAAATCAGGCATAAAAAAAATCCCCGGACTCATCGTCCGGGGATTTTTTTTATATGCTTAGTACAGACTATACGCCTAAAAGCAATCTTGCAGGATCTTCCAGCAATTGTTTTACCCTTACCAGGAAGCCAACAGACTCTCTTCCATCAATGATACGGTGATCGTAAGACAATGCTAAATACATCATCGGACGGATCACTACTTCACCTTTTTCAGCGATAGGGCGCTCAATGATATTGTGCATTCCTAAGATGGCAGATTGTGGTGCATTGATGATTGGAGTAGACATCATTGAACCAAATACACCACCATTGGTGATGGTAAATGTTCCACCTGTCATTTCTTCAATCGTCAATTTGCTATCGCGGGCTTTAGTAGCCAGTTCGATCACTGATTTTTCAATCTGTGCAAGCGTTAAGCTTTCTGCATTTCTGATGATTGGAACTACCAATCCTTTAGGTGCAGATACCGCAATAGAAATGTCTACAAAATCATTGTAAACCAATTCTTCGCCATCAATCCTTGCATTTACTGCAGGGAAATCTTTCATTGCCTCACAAACAGCCTTGGTAAAGAAGCTCATGAAGCCTAAACCAACACCATATTTTTCTTTAAACTGATCTTTATATTTTCCACGAAGATCCATGATCGGCTTCATGTTTACTTCGTTAAAAGTAGTTAACATTGCCGTTTCATTTTTCACTGCTACCAAACGTTTTGCAACTGTTTTACGTAGTGGCGACATTTTTTGTCTGCGCTCATTTCTTGCGCCCGCAACCGGGGCAACAACTGCAGCAGTTGCAGGGGCAGCAGCTTTAGGCTGTGCTTTTTCTGCATTTAATGCATCTTCTTTAGTGATCCTTCCATCAACACCTGTTCCTTTTACCGATCCGGCATCCACTCCTTTTTCTGCAAGAATTTTTCCTGCCGATGGTGATGGAGTACCTGTTGCATAGCTGTCTGCGGATTTCTCTGCTACCGGAGCAGATTTTGTGTCTTCAGCAACAGTCGCTTTTTCTGCTGCAGGTGCTTCTTTAGATTTAGGAGCAGCACCGCCGTCTTCAATTTTACAAACTACTGCACCTATAGCCAATGTATCGCCTTCACTAGCCACTGTCCTTAAAGTTCCGGCCTGTTCTGCAGTTAATTCAAAAGTTGCTTTATCAGATTCCAATTCAGCAATTACCTCATCCATTTCTACTGCATCCCCATCATTTTTCACCCAACGTGATAAAACAACTTCGGTGATTGACTCGCCTACTGGCGGAACTTTTATTTCTATACTCATAACTGATGTATTATATTTTCTAATCTACATTATAAACTTTACTCACAGACTTCTTGGCAATCTCTTTCTCCGTTTCCGTTACGGGCATTTCGAAAGCTTTTGCTAAAATATAAGCTTGCTGATCTGCATGTTGCCTAGCAAAACCTGATGCCGTACTGCTGCTTTCTTTTCTTGATATCACCTCAATATCATTAAAGATAGTTTTTCTTAACCTGCGTAGCAAATATGGCCATGCACCCATGTTTTCAGGTTCTTCCTGAACCCAAACGGCTTCTTTAGCATTTTTATATTTTTGATATACCGCTTCCATCTGCGCCAACGGCGTTGGATACAATTGTTCCACCCTTACGATAGCCACATCTTTGATCTGATCTTTTTGTTGTTTTTCCAACAACTCATAATAGATCTTACCGCTACAGAACAATACCCTGTTTACTGATGCTGCTTTCACATTTGCATCGTCAATCACTTCCTGGAATTTGTTGTCTGTGAACTCTTCTAATTTAGAAACGCATAAAGGATGACGCAAAAGACTCTTCGGTGTAAACACGACCAAAGGCTTTCTAAAATCACGCTTAAACTGTCTGCGGATCGCATGGAAGAAATTCGCCGGAGTGGTACAGTTCGTTACCTGCATGTTGTAATCTGCACAAAGCTCCATAAAACGCTCAATACGTGCCGATGAATGCTCAGGACCCTGGCCTTCATAACCATGTGGCAATAACATCACCAAACCATTCTCACGTTGCCATTTCGTTTCGGCACTTGCAATATACTGATCTACTACAATCTGTGCTCCGTTAAAGAAATCACCAAACTGCGCTTCCCAGATCGTCAATGCATTCGGGTTGGCCATTGCATAACCATATTCAAAACCTAGTACACCATATTCCGATAAATGTGAATTGTAAATATCGAAAGGTGCCTGTTGATCAGAAACATGCGCCAACGGGATGTACTCCTCTTCAGAATCTTCCAGTGTTAAAACGGCATGACGGTGAGAGAAAGTACCTCTTTCCACATCCTGTCCGCTTAAACGAACACGTTTACCTTCTGCAAGCAAAGTACCATAAGCCAGTTGCTCACCCATCGCCCAGTCAAACACATGTGTGGTATTTGCCATTTTACTACGCTCATCAAAAAGCTTTTCGATCTTCTTGAAGAACTTTTTATCTGAAGGCAGGCTGCTGATTCTTTTGGCCACTTCCAGCAAAGTCGTTTTCTTAACCGCTGTATTTGGGGAAGTCTCAAAATCCTGTACCGTAGCCAGACGCATGTCTGCCCAGGCACCGCCAAATTTAACATCCTGATAAGTAGAAGTAATTTCTTTAGCTTCATTCAGGCGCTCCTGCAAAAGACCACGGAATTCTTTTTCCAGTTCTTTTGCCATACTTGCTTCCAGTTTACCCTCTTTGATTAACTGCTGAACATAGATGTCACGCGGATTTGCATGTTGCTCTATCGCTTTATACAATAGTGGCTGTGTGAACTTAGGTTCATCCGCCTCATTATGTCCAAACCTGCGGTAGCATAAAATATCGATGAATACATCGTTTTTATATTTTTGACGGTACTCCATTGCCAGGTTGATCGCATAAACCAAAGCCTCCACATCATCTCCATTTACATGGAAAACGGGAGATAAAGTTACTTTAGCGATATCTGTACAATAAGTACTCGAACGTGCATCTTTAAAGTTGGTCGTAAAACCAATCTGGTTATTGATGATCAGGTGAATGGTTCCTCCGGTTTTGTACCCGTCTAAGCCAGCCATCTGAATCACTTCGTATACGATCCCCTGACCGGCAACAGAAGCATCACCGTGGATCAGAATTGGTGCGATACGTGCATCATCACCACCGTATTTAAAATCTATTTTAGACCTGGTCATTCCTTCTACCACTCCGTTCACTGTTTCCAGGTGGGATGGATTAGGACATAAACTCAGGTGAACACTATTTCCATTATTGGTGGTTACGTCGGTAGAGTAACCCAAATGGTATTTTACGTCACCACCAAAAGGTGATGCTGCACTGTACCCTTTACCTTCAAACTCAGCAAAGATATCCTTATAGGTCTTTTGCATGATGTTGGCCAAAACGTTCAGCCTTCCACGATGCGCCATTCCGATCACAAATTCTTCGATCCCCAGCTCAGAACCTTTTTCAATCACGGAATCCAATGCAGGAATTAAAGCTTCCGCACCTTCCAGAGAAAAACGTTTTTGACCAAGGAACTTCGTTCCAAGGAAATTCTCAAAACTTACCGCTTCATTCAGCTTTTTTAAAATTCTCCGTTTTTCTTCGATAGAGAAATTTGGCGTGTTACGCACACTTTCCATTTTATGCTCGATCCAGGACAATACCTCCGGCGTGCGGACATATTTATATTCTGCACCTATGGAACGGCAGTAAGTCTGTTTTAAGAAAGCAACGATATCACTTAATTTCGCTGCTCCGATGCCGATTTCAACACCTGAATTAAATACTGTATCAAGATCGGCCGCTGATAATTTAAAGTTTTCCAGATCCAGTGTTGGAAGATGCTGACGTCTTTCTCTAACCGGATTGGTATGTGTAAACAGGTGGCCACGCTGACGGTAACCGTTGATCATGTTTAAAACACTAACCTCCTTTAGAAAATGCTCAGGAGTTTCTTCTCCTGCTGATGCCGGAGAGGAGTCTCTGCCGAAGTCGAAGCCTTCAAAAAATTTCTGCCAACCAAATTCAACCGAATTGGGATCTTCTTTATAAGTTTGATAAAGGGACTCTATGTATTCGGCATTTGTGCCGTTGAGATAAGATAAATTATCCATTATGTGTGAATATGCTATAAGTGATGCAAAATTAGGATTTTACCTATTAAGTCAGGCAATTTTCTTTATAAATCTTCCAAAAAATCGGTCATATCACAGACATTCTTTAACGGCGTCAGCTGATCCTTCACAAGGATATCAAATTCAGAGATTAAACTACCTGCAACTAACAAAGGAACATTCAGACTGTCCATAACTTTACCTATAATTTTATTGATGTCTTTACCCAGATTTAAAGAAGTTAAAACTATAAAAGCGAAATCCGGTTGATAGGACGCCACTACTTTTTTAAGATCTGTATAAGGTATTTCTGAACCCAGATATAGGGTATCATGACCACACCTCTTCAATAGGTATCTGGCAAAAAGCAGGCCAGTTTCATGCATTTCGGCTTCGGGAAGAAAAAGCAGAAACCTTTTTACTTCCGCCTTTTCAGGTTTTTCCACTTTATCGATTTCCACAATGATGCGGTCGCGGATCAGGTTGGAAGCAAAGTGCTCATGAGAAGGATCAATCGTGCCGGTTTGCCACAGCATCCCTACCCGCTTCATAAAAGGAAAAAGAACCACATCCATCGTTTTGACCAGGCCCATCTCCTCAATACATTTTCCCAATATTTCAGAAAACTCAACTTCATCATAGGCGATCGTAGCATTGGAAAGGCTGAGCATCTGTACGGAATCATTACTCCGGTCGGACTTTAACTGGGTAACCAGGTCGGCGATCTGCTTTTGGGTCATCTTGGCAATCCGGCTTATTTTATAGCCATTCTCGTTCAGGGCCACAATATTAAGCAGCATTTTTAGATCGTCTTCATCGTAGAAACGAATGTTCGTGGGTGTTCTCTTGGGTGGCACCAGATTATACCTTATCTCCCAGGCTCTGATCGTATGTGCTTTAATCCCAATGAGCCCCTCTATATCACTTATTGAAAATTTCCTCACGTTATTGTTTACAACAAATGTTAAACAACTTTGTTTAAAAAACAATTTTTGTTTAATTTTTATAGAAAATAAATGTTAAAAGGGGAACTAAAGTAGTTTAAAGAATGCTTTTAAGCCATCGGCGCTGTATCGGAAACAGCGGTTTCCAGTATTTTGATTTGCTTATCGAGGTCAAAGGTATTTTTTGATTTCGCATCTTTCCCTACGCCTGCTACATTCGCCCAATTTCCCCAGTTACTTGCCGGTGCATAATCGATGAGTTTATCCTCAAAATAGACTGCTCCATTCGTCCAGTGGACTTTTAAAACATGAACCAGGAAAGTAGCAACCAATAAGCGCCCCGAATGAGGAATAAAACCGGATTCATTCAATTCATGCATGTACTTGTCAATCATGACATGTCCGGTATTTCCCGTTTTCCATTTTTGTAAGGCAGGGTTCTCATTATCTGCGATAGAAAATAATTCCTTTTCGAAATCAGGATCCTGAAAAAATTCAATTCCATGTTTTTTAAACATAAACCTGAAATAATCCCGCCACAATAAACCCAAAAGGATCTGATTGAAATTTGGATTCCCCCCAAAAGTAGCCTCCGCTTCCTTTACCAACCAGTAAACCTTTCTCGGCGATAAACAACCTAAAGACAACCAGCCCGACAACCGGGAAGAAAAACCAGGTTTATCAGCACTCTGTTTCACTGGTTTCAGGTAAATATCAGCGCCCTCTTCCAGCAATGCTTTCAGGTGTTGCAAGCCCGCATCCTCTCCACCTAAAAATGATTGTTCAGGAATAGAAATGGCGGAATCAAAACCTAAGTCTTCAAGGGAAGGTAGCGCTCCCCAATCTTCATTCTCCACAAAAGAGATCTCCTCAGGAGATAAAAAGCAGGATTTCACGATGGCATCACGCTCTGTTTTCTTTTTAAACTGGGCAAAGACATCAGGAATATCCTTAATGGGAAAAGGAAGGTCTTCTTTGTTATATAAAGTATGTCCTATGAAATGTTTCAGGTTGATTTTAAGCTTCCACAAAAGGTCTTCTACTTTAGTAGAGATTAAGGTCTCTTCCGGCGCCACTTCACGGTGATGGTAAACTTCGGATATCTCATAGTCTTCTACCAATTTAGCCATTAATTCTTCCGGGCTTCCCTTCATCAGTAAAATATCGCCACCCAGTTCCTGAAAAGCTTGTCTTAGTGCCGCAACACTTTCCAACAGAAACTTCGCCCGATGTGCCCCGGTCTTATCCGTTTCAAATATGGTGGGCTGAAAATAATGAGGATCAAAAAAATAAACCGGCAAAATACTGTCGGATTTTGCAATGGCTTCAACCAACATTTCATTGTCGTGTAATCGAAGATCATTTCTAAACCAAACTAATATTCTTTTAGACTTCATTAATGAGGGGGACATAAAGTATATAATTCACAAAAATATACGAATTTTTAGCTTAGTACGAATGCATAAAGCAATATTTACATAAGCGCAACAAACATTTACAAGAAAAAGACTTAATTCCAAACTAAAATGCCGTTAAGCGGTTATACAAATTATGACGAAGCACATTCTGATGACCGGAGCCACAGGCCTGATTGGCAAAAAACTGATCCGGACCTTACAGGAGAAAGGACATAAAATCTCCGTCCTCTCCAGAAAACCTGTTGTGATAGAAAACGTTAAAGTCTTTTTATGGGATGTCTATCAACAGCAAATAGACCCCGGTTGCCTGGAAGGTATAGACACCATCATCCATCTGGCAGGAGAAAATGTTGCCGGCGAAAAATGGAGCCCGGCCCGCAAGAAAAAAGTGATCGACAGCAGGGTCTTATCGACAGCACTCCTTTACCAACTGATAAAAGAACAACAGGCAGACATTCAGACCTTTATTTCCGCCTCGGCAGTAGGTTATTATGGAGATGCCGGAGATGAAATTCTAACGGAAAAAAGTCTTGCCGGAACAGGATTTCTTGCCGAATGCTGTCGGCAATGGGAAGCCGCTGTTGACGAAGGAACGGCTTTAGGCCTGAGGATCGTAAAATGCAGGATAGGTTTTGTGCTTGCCAGAAATGAAGGAGCACTTCCAGCTCTTGACAAACCCATCCGATTTTTTGTTGGAGCCGGATTGGGCAGCGGCAAACAATGGGTGCCATGGGTACATATCGATGATGTGGTTGAAGCATTTGTGACTGCAGTCGAAAACGAGCAATGGACTGGCCCATATAATATCTGCGCCCCTTTCCCGGTGAGCAACAGAAGCCTAACCAAAGCCATCGCTAAAAAACTACACCGACCAGTATGGCCGGTCAATATTCCGGAAAGTATTTTAAAACTTATTTTAGGAGAAATGAGCTCCGTTGCCCTGATCAGCAACAATACTTCCGCCCAAAAGCTCCTGGATACCGGTTTTCAATTTAAATACCTTCAACTTGAAGATGCTTTAACCGATATTTACCAGGCCTAAGGCCAACAGATTTACCAGGCATAACCCAAGCCCCTTTAAAATAATGAAGTCAGAAATTAACATTTGCTGGTTACGAAGAGATTTAAGATTAGAAGACAACGCCGCATTATATGAAGCACTCCGAAGTCCTTTACCGGTATTGTTACTTTTCATTTTTGACAAAAACATCCTCAGTAAGCTATCGGATAAAAAAGACGCAAGAGTAACTTTCATTCATAAAACCCTGGAGGCGCTAAATTCCAGTCTTCAACAATCAGGGAGCAGCATTCTAGCCAAATATGGTAGCCCGGAAGAGGTATGGCCCGAGATTTTGAACAGTTATACCGTCAAATCTGTATATGCCAACCATGACTATGAGCCTTACGCAAGGGAGAGAGATGATGCCCTTGCCGAATACCTGCGCTCGGAACAAATCGGCTTTCATACCTTCAAAGACCAGGTGATTTTCGAGAAAAATGAAATCACAAAAGCGGATGGCAAACCATACACCGTATTTACCCCCTACTTCCGGCAATGGCAGCAAAAACTGAATGAATTCTATATCAAGGCTTATCCGATAGAAAAATATGCCGGTAATTTCTTTCCATTGGCTCCTCAGGAAATCCCCGGTCTTTCTGAAATGGGATTTGAAACCTCAGACCTGAACTTCCCAAATAAAGACTTCAGCAGCAAGCTGGATCTTTATGAAGATAAAAGGGATTTTCCCGCTGAAGACGCCACCACGCAGATCGGCATTCACCTCCGTTTTGGTACGCTCAGCATCCGTGAAGCCGCCAGAGCAGCATTAGCCCAAAAAGCAGAAAAATGGCTATCTGAATTGGCCTGGAGAGATTTCTATATGATGATCTTATGGCATTTCCCACATACCGTTGGCCATTCATTCAAACCTGCTTATGACCTCATAAAATGGAGAAACGACGAAAGAGAATTTGAAGCCTGGTGCCAGGGCAATACGGGCTACCCGATTGTAGATGCCGGAATGAGGCAATTGAATGCGACCGGATACATGCATAACCGTGTCAGAATGGTTGTCGCCAGTTTTCTGACCAAACATCTTTTGATCGACTGGAGATGGGGCGAAGCCTATTTTGCAGAGAAATTACTGGATTATGAAATGGCAAGTAATGTAGGTGGCTGGCAGTGGGCCTGTGGTTCCGGAAATGACGCAGCACCCTACTTCCGGATCTTCAACCCTGAGCTTCAGACGAAAAAATTCGATCCTGAATTTAAATATATCGACCGTTGGCTCCCTGCTTATAAACAACAAAAGCATGTACAACCTATAGTTGAACATGCTTTTGCAAGAGAAAGGGTATTAAAAGTCTTTAAAGAAGCATTAAATGAATAATATCTTCCTATCTCGGTTTAGTTGGTAACGTTGACAATCTCTACGTCAAAATCTAAAACGGAATTGGCAGGAATGCTTCCTGATTGATTGGTCACATTTCCATATCCTAATACCGAAGGAATAAATAACCTGAATTTTGCTCCTTTTGTAAATTTTAACAACATCTGTTTCATTCCCACCACCAGAGTTTTCGGTGCTGCAGTAAACTGACCGGAATCAGCCGTTGTTCCATCCAGCATCTTTAAAGTATATTTTATCTCTACGTCTGTATTGACGTTAATCGGATCAGTTCCTGTTCCCGAAGTCGTTACGATGTAATGAACGCCAGATTCATCTTTTAGGGCAGTCAGGGAATTGGCAGTTAAAAAGGACAAAATATGTTGCTGATCTAACGCCGCCTGCTTTTCCGAATACGTGCTGATGTTCAATTCAATCACTTCATTTGAAGGGATTTTTGCTCCAGGAAATCCGTTTTTGCCAAAAGCAAGGTAGGAAGGCAGGAAAATCCTGGCACTACCTCCGGGTCTTAATTTCTTGATCACATCTGAAATCGCGGGAACCGGAAGCCCCATGAATCCACCACCCTGAACAGCCATACCAGTATAACCAACAGGCATCCCCAGATTACGGGTCAGCGGCGAACTGCCATACACTGTACCATTGACCATTGATTTTCCAACAAGATTATAACGTACAGAATCTGCATCCTTATATTCCGGCGCAGGTGTTCCGCCATCGGCCGGCTGTGTGAGCACATAAAAATATCCGGATTTTGCCGGATCTGGCAAAGCAACAATATTATTTTTAGCCAGATAATCGGCTATTTTAGCATCATCCTGCGTCTGAACAGATTCATATTCCTTTTTACAGGAACTCAAAAGAACAACTGCCCCTAACAAGGCAAAGGTATAAAGTGATAACTTTTTAATCATTTGGTTTTTTTATTATTGATATCCACAAGGGTAACGGTATAATCTAATATTGAATTGGGTGGGATTGATGACCCCTGAAAGTCTTTATAGGCTAATGGGGAGGGAATGATCATCCTGATTTGTCCTCCTTTGGCAATCAGTGGCAGTCCGATTGTCCATCCTTCCATTAAAGCACCGAGGCTTAAAAAAACGGGTTGCTCCACAGTGATCGTCTCAAATGGAAACTTCGCACCTAATATTTTTGCGGTATAAGCCACCAGAATACTATCGGTTAATTTAGGTGCGGCTCCTGTACCTGGTGCTAAAATCCGATAACTGAGCCCTTTGGGATGAACTGTGATTTCTGCAATAGCACTATCCGCAACGAATTTTGCTATAATTGCTTTATCAATCTCCAACTGGGTATCAGGATCATAATCCTTCTTTTTTTCACACGCTGCAAATAACCCGCAGAGAAGGAATAAGCCCAGAAAGATCTTGTTTTTTAACATAATACACAAAAATAGTCTTTTCTAACTGATGGAACAATTTTTAACCAATTTTAACAATTGCAGGCCCCGGAAAAAGCCTCATAAAAAACGCCCTTAATAAATTAAGGGCGTCCAGTTTAATTATGAATCGTTATCTTAATAACAATATTTATTTGCAGCTATCAATTGTTGCGCCACTTTCTGGCGTGTCTCTTTGACATTGAAAGCGTCCATTTTGGTAAACCTGCGTAAGCCTACCATCATCATTCTTTGCTCATCACCTTCTGCAAAAGCCCACAATGCTTCTTTACCTGCTTTCTGAAGTCCATCAACGGCTTCAACAAAATAAATACGCATCATGTCCAGCTGACCTTCACAGGCCGCTTCCCCACGAAGGTTCACTAATTTCTCTGTTCTCAGCAAGGTCGATTCTGCTACGTACACATAACTCGCCATGTCTGCAATGTTCATCAGAATTTCCTGTTCTTTAGAAAGGCTCATCATCAGCTTCTGCACTGCGGCACCTGCCACCATCAAAGTTGCTTTCTTCAGGTTTTTAATGATTTTCTTTTCTGCGGCAAACAAGGTATCGTCTTCTTCGCCGAAATCAGGGATCGACATCAGTTCTGCCGCTACTGCTGTAGCAGGCGTCATCAGGTCTAATTCGCCTTTCATCGCACGCTTCAACATCATATCTACGGTTAACAACCTGTTGATCTCATTCGTTCCTTCAAAGATCCTGTTGATCCTTGCATCACGGTAAGCGCGGTCCATAGGTGCCTCCGCAGAGAAGCCCATTCCACCATAAATCTGTACCCCTTCATCTACCACATAATCCAGCACTTCAGAACCCCATACTTTCAGGATGGCGCATTCTACGGCAAACTGCTCTGTAGATTTCAGTTTCGCTTTACTTGCATCCATTCCTCCGGCAACCAAGGTGTCATAAGCATCGTCGATGTTCTGACCGGCGCGGTAATTTGCAGACTCTACTGCATATACTTTAGCCGCCATTTCTGCCAGTTTGTACCTGATGGCACCATATTTTGAAATCGGGCGGTCGAACTGAATCCGCTCATTAGAATAATTAATTGCCGTATCGATCACTGCTTTAGAAGCGCCAATCGCTGCAGCAGCCAATTTGATCCTTCCAATGTTCAGGATGTTTACTGCAATTTTAAATCCATTCTGACGGTCCGAAAGCATGTTTTCTACCGGAACAGGGCAGTCGTTAAAGAAGACCTGTCTCGTAGAAGAACCCTTGATTCCCATTTTATGTTCTTCAGGATTCATGCTGATTCCACCAAATTCACGCTCCACAATGAAAGCCGTTAAATTGGCATCATCGTCAATTTTAGCAAACACAATAAAGATGTCTGCAAAACCACCATTCGTGATCCACATCTTCTGGCCGGTGATCAGGTAATGTTTTCCATCTTCCGACAGTTTCGCTTTGGTTTTTCCGGAGTTGGCATCAGAACCTGAATTTGGCTCCGTTAAACAGTAAGCAGCCTTCCACTCTCCTGTTCCCAGTTTAGGGATATATTTTGCTTTTTGTGCTTCATTTCCATAATACAAAATCGGCAATGTTCCGATTCCGGTATGTGCAGAAAGTGCTACAGCAAAAGAGTGTCCTGCACCAATCACATCAGCAACCAGCATCGAAGTATTGAAATTCTTTCCAAAACCACCAAATTCTTCCGGAATAGAAACTCCAAGGATCCCCAGAGCTCCGGCTTTATCCATTAATGAAGGCATCAGTCCTTCTTCCTGCGTATCAATACGGTCCAGGTTCGGGTATACCTCCGCCACTAAGAAGTCGCGACAGGTCTGTGCAATCATTTGTTGTTCTTCATCAAATTCTTCAGGAATAAATACATCCTGGTAATTGGTTTCTGTTATCAAAAACTCTCCACCTTTAATTGTTTTTTTGTCTGTAGTTTCCATAATATTTTTCTAAAGCATTTCAAAAATTCCGGCCGCACCCTGTCCGCTACCCACGCACATGGTTACCATTCCATATTTCTGATCTCTTCTTTTTAATTCGTTAAATAATTGCACTGATAATTTCGCACCTGTACAGCCCAGCGGGTGTCCAAGAGCAATTGCACCTCCATTGACATTCACTTTAGTCGCATCGATACCCAAAGTCCTGATTACCGCCAGCGACTGAGAAGCAAAGGCTTCGTTCAATTCGATGAGGTCCAGTTCTTCCAGCTTCATGCCTGCCATTTTCAAAGCTTTAGGAATGGCCTCAATTGGTCCAATTCCCATAATTCTAGGCGGCACACCCGCAATGCCATAACTCACCAGACGGGCGATCGGATCTACGCCTAATTCTTTCATTTTACTTTCAGATACCACCAGTACAAATGCAGCACCGTCTGAAGTTTGTGAAGAGTTTCCTGCAGTTACACTACCATCGGCAGCAAAAACAGGTTTTAGTTTAGCCAGTTTATCCAATGAAGTATCCGCTCTCGGTCCTTCATCTATATCCACCACATAACTGCGGGTTTTCTTTTTCATATTGGCATCCAGGTAATTTTCTACTACCGTGATGGGTGCAATACCATCTTTCAGGTGACCGTTTTTAATCGCTTCCACCGCTTTCATGTTCGACTGATAAGCGAAAGCATCCTGATCTTCCCTGCTCACTTTATATTCATTGGCTACTGCTTCAGCAGTTAAACCCATTCCCCAATACCAATCCGGATTCTTCATCGCCACCTCTGCATTTGGAACTACTTTCCATCCGCCGAAAGGCATTCCCGACATCACTTCCACTCCACCGGCAATGATACAATCTGCCATACCGCTTCTGATCTTGGCCACTGCAGTCGCAATGGTTTCCAATCCTGAAGCGCAGTACCTGTTGACCGTTACACCCGGAACTTTATCCGTATCCAATCCCATCAAAGAAATCATACGCCCAATATTCAGGCCTTGTTCCGCTTCCGGGGTCGCATTCCCTACAATTACATCATCAATTTGTGTTTTGTCCAGATTAGGCACCGAGGCCACCAGCTGTTTAATCACTTCGGCAGCCAAATCATCGGCCCTTGTAAAACGAAATACACCACGAGGGGCCTTGCCCACTGCTGTACGATATCCTGCTATAATATATGCTTCTTGCATGTCCGTATCTTTTATTAGCCTAAATTAATTTCTTAGAGGTTTTCCTTTGGTCACAATACTTTGAATCCGTTCCAGCGTTTTACGTTCACCGCAAAGCGATAAAAAGGCTTCTCTCTCCAGGTCAAGCAGGTATTGCTCTGTCACTTCTGTTGGGGAAGACAAATCTCCACCACACATTACCCATCCCAGTTTTTCCGAGATTTTCTTATCATGCTCAGAGATATAATGACCGGAATACATCGTATTTGCGCCTGCATATACAATCCCCAGACCCTGTTTACCCAATACTTTAATGTCCTTGCGTTGTACCGGTTTGGTATATCCTGCATCCGCCAGTTCAATTGCTTTCGCTTTCGCATCCGCAATCAGCCTGCTCCTGTTCATCGAGATCGAATACTTGTCTTTTTGCAGGTATCCCAATTCAAATGCTTCTACTGCTGAAGTGGAAACCTTAGCCATACCAATCGTCAGGAACCTGTCTTTCAATGCATTCTGCACAATCTGGTCGTCTTTATATTCATCAGAGGCACGCAGGGCGAATTCTTTCGTACCGCCACCACCAGGAATCACTCCCACACCAAACTCCACCAATCCCATATAGGTTTCCGCATTCAGCTGAACATGATCCGCATGTAAACTAAACTCACAACCACCGCCAAGGGTTAAGTTATGTGGCGCAACGACTACCGGAATAGACGAATACCTGATGCGCATAGAGGTGTTCTGAAACATCCTGATTGCCAGGTTTAACTCCTCCCATTCCTGCTCTACCGCCATCATAAAGATCATCCCAACATTTGCTCCTGCAGAGAAGTTGGCACCATCGTTTCCAATCACGACCCCTCTGTATTCTTTTTCAGCCAGGTCAATCGCTTTATTGATCGCCTGCAGGGTATCTCCACCGATCGTATTCATTTTCGAATGGAACTCTACATTCAGGATTCCATCTCCAAGATCAATAATAGAGGCACCTGAATTTTTCCAGATGGTTTTATTTCCCCTCAGGTTGTCCAATACTACAAAGGCTTCTGTGCCCGGTACTGCTTTATAACTTTTAGAAGGGATATCATAATATTTTTTTACACCATCTTCCACTTTGTAAAAAGTAGTATGTCCCGCAGCCAGCATTTCATGAACCCATGCTGCAGCCTCATGGCCATATTTCTTCATGCCTTCCAGGGAATCAGCGATACCTACTGCATCCCAAACTTCGAAAGGACCTAAATCCCATGCAAAGCCTGCACGCATGGCATCGTCAATCCTGTACAACTCATCAGAGATTTCAGGAATGCGGTCAGACACATATTCAAACAAACCAAAGAAAGATGCACGGAACAACTCTCCCGCTTTATCTTTTCCGGAAGCAAAAACTTTCATTCTGTCTTTTACATTCTCAATTGGCTTGGTCAAATCCAATGTGGAGGATTTCACTTTTTGCTGAGGACGGTATTCCAGTGTTTTCAGGTCTAATGCCAGAATCTCGGTCTTCCCATCTGCAGTTTTTGTTTTTTTATAAAAACCCTGTTGCGTTTTATCGCCAAGCCATTTATTGGCTTCCATTTTCTCTACATAAGCAGGCAGCTTAAAGAGGTCATGGGCTTTGTCCTGCGGACAATTGTCATATAGTCCTTTAGAAACTTTAATCATGGTATCCAGACCAACCACATCAGTGGTACGGAAGGTTGCAGATTTTGGTCTTCCAAGGGCAGGGCCAGTAAATTTGTCTACTTCCTCTACTGTCAGGTCCATCTTTTCTACCAGATGCAATAAAGACATGATAGAATAAACCCCCACACGGTTCGCAATGAATGCAGGAGTATCTTTACAAAGTACCGTAGTTTTACCTAGAAATTTATCACCGTAATGCATTAAGAAATCCACCAGCTTCGGATCGGTCTCCGGAGTAGGGATAATTTCCAGCAAGCGCAAATAACGGGGAGGATTGAAGAAGTGTGTTCCACAGAAATTCGCTTTGAAATCTGCTGATCTTCCTTCGGCCATCATATGGATCGGGATTCCGGAAGTATTAGAGGTAACCAATGTTCCTGGTTTACGGTATTGCTCTACCTGATCGAACACCTGTTTTTTGATGCCCAGATTTTCTACGACAACCTCAATGATCCAGTCGTAGGTAGCAATCTTAGCCATATCATCAGTAAAGTTACCGGTAGTGATCTTATTCAGCACACTCTTGGTATAAACAGGGGAAGGATTGGTCTTTACCGTATTTTGTAAAGCGGCATTTACAATTCTGTTTTTAACTGCCGGATGATCCAGGGCCAGTCCTTTCGCTTGTTCCTCGGCGCTCAGCTCTTTCGGAGCGATATCAAGCAAAAGTACCTCAACTCCAATGTTCGCAAAGTGACAAGCAATACGTGAACCCATAATACCTGAGCCCAATACTGCTACTCTATTTATCTTCTTGTTCATAATTTTCTGTAGGAATTTTATATGCCAATGTAAGTTTGTTCAATTTCTGCAGCGTTGAGATCAGGTTGTTCTTTTCCTGTGCGCTGAGGTGTACGTTCAGATACTCGTTAAAAGAGATCACCACGCCTTTTGCAAGCTGTCTTTTTTCACGGCCCAGGTCAGTCAGATATACTTTAACTGAGCGTTTATCTCCGATGGAAGTCTCCCGGTATATTAACCCCATTTCTTCCATATTGTTTAGCATTCTTGATAAACTTGTGGCCTTCACTCCGAGCAAACCGGCCAGCTTCGAAACCGCCGTACCTTCCTTCTCAATATTGATCAGCACATAGCCAATGGCCTGTGTGATTCCAAATCCGGATGCGATCTGATTATAAGTGTTGGAAACATTCTGCCAAACCACTTTCAAAAAATAATCTACTGTCTCTTGTTGTTTCATGAATTACTATGCTTGCATAACAAAGCTATAGAATTAAAACCTTATATGCAAGCACAATAAAAAAAATTATATCATAAAAAAAGCCGCCTTACTTACGTAAGGCGGCTTTTAAACTAAATACTATTTCAGACTAGTAAAGTGTGAATTCTACTCTTCTGTTTTTCTGACGACCAGCAGCAGTTTTGTTGGTAGCAATAGGTTGGTTTGGACCGTAACCTGTAGCTTCGATACGTGAAGCATTTGCACCTTGAGAAACTAAATAAGCTTTAACCGACTCAGCTCTTTCTTTCGATAAACGTAAGTTTAAAGCCATTGAGCCTGTATTATCTGTATGACCAGCTAATTTCAAGCTAAAGTTTTTCTCTACTAATAAAGCAGCAACACGATTTAAAGTAGTATAAGATTTAGAGCGGATAGTTGCTTTACCTAAATCAAATTCTAAGTTTCTGATTGCCTCATCCACTACCTTACGGTCAGCTTCAGTGATGATTACTTTTTCCTGGATAACCGGAGCCGGAACTTTTAAAGGACAACCTGCACCATCAACAACTGTTCCTGAAGGAGTACCTGGACATTTATCCAATTTATCAGCAACACCGTCACCGTCAGTATCTTTCAATAAGTCGTTCATTTCAGATCTCAATCTTGCGTTTTCAGCTTTCTGAGCATCTAAGTCACCTTTTAAAGCGTTAGCAGTTTGTTTTGCCTGTAATGCTTCATCATAAGTTAAAGCTACAGGGTTATGCCATGCCAATTGTTTTCCTTTTCCTAAAGCAAACTCTAAACCTCCATAAGCGTATGAATATCTATCGTTTGTTGCACGGTAGAACCCATCAAGGTTATCACCATCAACAAAGTTTACAGTCCATCCTAAATCCAAATTGATCTTTTCAGATAATTTAACTTTAGCACCTAAACCTACAGGAATGATCAATTCGCTGATTGTTTTATCACCAGCATAATTTGTTAATGCACCACCACCAGTTGCAGTTTTAACTTTGTAACCAGCTAAACCAGCACCAGCTGAAGCATACAATTGCAAAGCGCTGGTTTTATTGAACATGTCGATATTGAACATGTTAACTACAGCATTTAAACTTCCTGAATAGCTAAGGTCAGTTTCGAAAGCACTTACAGGGCTTACGTTAGTTGCACCACTTTTCCATTTTTCAGTGTTATCAGCTTTTAATTTACCTCTTACTCCGTCTAAACGTAAAGAGAAATATGGTGTAAATTGTTTTTTGATGTAAAGACCATAACCTAAGCTTGATTTGTTGTTAGAGAAATCGTTTTTACCACCAAGAGGAGATGTAGGAGTTAAAACCCCGGCATTAACACCAAATGACCATGTAGTCAGCTGATTTGAATTTGTACCTGCTTGATCCTGAGCCTGAACAGAACCCCCAATTAAGAGCGCAGCTAAAGCCACAGGCAGGGTTTTAAATAAATTTTGTTTCATAAAATAAGTATTAAATAATTGTTACAATGTTTAATCATATAATTCATTTCAATACTTAGGCCAATATTTAAAACTACTTTAAACGACTGTTATTTGAGATTAAGTGTGCAGAATTCTATACAGGCTACCAGCCTACTGACTCATCGTCACCACGGGGATCAGCACCCCCCTGATAATAACCCCATTTGGTTTTAAGGATACCATCAACTCTCCCGATCGGGCCTCTGGGTGTAAGAATATAGCCTCTGGACTTCAATTTCGAGATATTCAGACTATCCAGTGCTCCCTCTTCAAGATAAACTTCGTCCGGTAACCATTGGTGATGGAAGCGTTTTGAGGTCACAGCCTGTTGCATATTCTGGTCAAACTCAGTGACATTCAATATGGTCTGAAAAACAGACGTTATTATCGTAGAACCTCCGGGAGTGCCTACAACCATAAATAATTTACCCTCCTTTTCAATAATTGTCGGCGTCATAGAGCTCAACATTCTTTTTCCCGGAGCAATGGCATTCGCCTCTCCACCCACCAGACCATACATATTAGGTGAACCTGGCTTAACAGAGAAGTCGTCCATTTCGTTATTCAAAAGAAATCCGGCTCCTTTCACCACCACGGTAGCTCCATAAGAGCCATTCAGCGTCGTCGTAACCGAAACTGCATTTCCTGCTTTATCTACGATGGAGAAATGAGTTGTTTCTTCATGTTCCTTTCCTTTGACTTCCCCCGCTTTAACGGCTGCGCTCGCTGTTGCCTTTGCCCAGTTAAAAGTGCTCATTCTACTTTTAACATACTCATCTTCCATTAATTCCTTTCCCGGAACCGCATAAAAATCCGGATCCCCCAGGTGTGTAGCTCGATCAGCATAAACCCTGCGTTCTGCTTCCACCATCACCTGCACCGTAGAGTCGGCATTATACCCCCATTTTTTCAAAGGATAAGGTGCCACAGATTTCAGCAACTGAATTAAGGCAATTCCTCCACTTGAAGGAGGGGGCATAGTAATGATCTTATATCCTTTATACGTTCCTGTAATGGCCTTGCGCCATACGGCCTGGTAGTTCTTCAAATCCTGAGCAGTAATGATCCCGCCACCGCGTTTCATTTCCAGCAACAGACTGTCCGCCACAGCACCTTCATAAAATCCGGCACGGCCTTTATCACGAATCTGTTCCAGCGTGTTTGCCAGCTCATTCTGTAGTAACAAATCGCCTTTTACCCACTGACTTTTTTTGATCAGTGCAGTACCAAGCGGATTAAAAGCGATCAATTTATCCTGCAAACTATTAAATTCGGCGGCTTGCCGTTCGGTAATGGCAAATCCCTTTCTGGCCAGCAAAATTGCAGGCTCAATCAAGTCTGCCCATTTCAACTTTCCATATTTTTCGTGGGCCGCTACCATTCCGGCAACAGAACCCGGAACACCTGAAGCCAGCTGTCCATACAAACTTTTATCAACGATTGGTTGTCCTGCCGAATCAAGGTACATGTTTCTGGAGGCCGCAGCTCCGGCCTTTTCTCTAAAATCAAGCGTATTCGTTTCTCCCGATGCAGAGCGGTAAACCATAAAGCCACCACCACCAATATTTCCGGCGTTGGGATAGACCACTGCTAAAGCAAACTGGACAGCGACCGCCGCATCCACTGCATTCCCACCTTTCTTTAAAATATCAATACCTACTTTTGAAGCCAGCGGACTTGCCGAAACGACCATTCCGTTGCGGTACTCTTCACTATTCTTTTTCCCAATCTGTCCACCTGCACATCCGGAAACCAAAGCTCCGGACAAGAGGACAAAGCCCATTACCCATGAAAAAACCTTATCCTTTATATCCTTCTGCATCAGCATAAATTTGTTCTATAGTAGCGGCATTTTTTTCTAAGATCACTTTTCGTTTCAAACTGAGCTTCGGTGTTAATTCGCCATCAACAATGCTCCATTCTTTCGATAATAAGGCAATGCGTTTCACCTGCTCCCATTTTCCGAAATCTTTAACACTGTAAGCAACGATCTCATCGTATTTTTTTATGACCAGCGGGTTTTTGATCATCAACTCATTGGTGGTATATGGAATACCTTTCTTTCCACACCAACCTTTCAGTGCTTCAAAAGTAGGGACAATTAATGCCGCAGGAAATTTCCTGTTTTCACCAAGTACCATCACCTGCTCTACCAATGGCGATTCCTTTAATTTATTTTCCAGCATTTGTGGAGCGACGTACTTTCCACCAGCGGTTTTGAAGATTTCTTTTTTCCTGTCAGTAATTTTTAAAAACTGTCCTTCCACAAGTTCACCGATATCACCGGTATGGAACCAACCCTCCGCGTCAATTGCTTCGGCGGTCAGGTCGGGCCGGTTATAATAGCCTTTCATGATGTTATGCCCGCGTGCTAAAACCTCGCCATCGGGAGCAATTTTAACCTCTACCCCTTCAATAGCAGGACCTACGGTTCCGAATCTGGTCTGACCAAAATAGTTGACAGTAATTACAGGAGAGGTCTCAGTTAAGCCATAGCCTTCCATTACCGGCATTCCTGCAGCGTAGAAGATCTTAGCCAAACGGGGATTTAAAGCGGCCCCGCCAGATACGATCACGACGATCTCACCTCCCATTGCGGCCTGCCATTTTGAAAATACCAGCTTCCGCGCAATTCCTAATTTAAAATTATAAAAGGCCCCGTTGTTAAAATCGTATTTCTCGGCTACAGAAAGGGCCCAGAAAAAGATTCCTTTTTTTACTCCGGTCAGTGCTTTTCCTTTTTCTATGATTTTATCGTATACTTTTTCGAGCAGGCGGGGAACAGTAGAAAAACCGTTGGGCTTCACAAACTGAATATCGGCAACAATTGTTTCCGTACTTTCTGCGTAATAAACAGATGCCCCCTTATACATGTGGAGATAAACGATCATCCGCTCAAAGATGTGCGAAAGCGGAAGAAAGCTCAGCGCCTTATGTAAGCCAGGAGGAACAAGAATAGACGAGTGTTCAAAATTTTTCACCAGGTTATTATGGGTCAGCATCACTCCTTTCGGTGTTCCTGTAGTTCCGGAAGTATAAATCAGGGTCAAAATATCATCTGGTGTCACTTCTTTCCTATAGGCATCAAGATCAACAGAGGCATTTTCTTTCCCGGCTTTCAGCAGCTCTTCCCAGGAAGCCACTCCCTCGATAGGATTAAAAGAATAAATCTTAATGGAAGAATTCAATTCATCACAAACAGGCTTTACCTTTTTATAAATCTCTTCATCAGCCACGAAGATCACGGTAATCTCTGCATTCTCCAGAATAAACTTAATGTCGTGCTCAGCAAGCGTTGGATATAAAGGAACCTGATACGCACCCAATTGTATAATTGCAAAATCGGAGATATTCCACTCCGGCCGGTTATGGGACATCACAGCGATCCTTGAACCTTTTCCTACACCAAGATCAACCAATCCCCGGCTCAATGCATCAACCGATTCAATGATATCTTTGGTGCTGTATTTCTTCCATTCCCCCTTTATCTTACCACTTATAAACTCCTCTTTTGGAAAATTCTCTAAATTGTATTGAAGTAAATCGAATACTCGTGTGATCGTTACCGCCATAACCGTTATTTTATAATTTGTACCTGGTGTTTCCCAAATCTAATAAATTAAATTCTCTATCAAAACCAATTTAAATATTGGTATGTTTTCTTTCTGTAATAATTAATTCGGAGAGATCCGCTGCAATCGAAAGCTAAAAAACAAGGAAAGGACAAAGAAGCTGGCGAGGTCGAAACGGGTTCGGATGAAGCCCGGATAGAACAGGGATCAAACAGGGATAGAACACGGATAGAACAGGGACAAAATGCGTGTTTCATTCCTGTTCTATCCGGGCTTGATATGACTTACATCACTGCTTATTCCGAACCTGTCTTTAGCCGTTTTCCGACATTAAAGAAAATACTCCAGCCCTTTTTCAACGGATTTAAAATCGGCTGTTAAGCCTGTCAAAAAAGCAAAACGCGTATTCTTTTAGATTTAACGGCACAATAGTTGATAAGGTAGAAATCATCAATAAAAAATTAATAAAACACAGATTATGAAAAAATTACTTACTATTATTTGTTTAGCCGTGATTGCGACGTTTGCTTTCCATTCAGAGTCAAGCGCACAAAGTTACAAGAATGCCATTGGTGGTCGTTTCGGCGCTGCAAATGGGGTTACTTTCAAAACAACACTTGGTGGAAACAAGATGGTAGATATCATTGCCAACTTTAGATCAAACAGCAACTACAACTATTTCCGCGTAACTGGTTTATATGAAATCTATAACCCAATCAGCAATGCAGCAGGATTAAACTGGTATTATGGTGTGGGTGGTACAGTAGGATCGGTTAAATACAAACCAAAAGATCAAAGTGACCTTTATTTAGGTGTTGACGGTGTTTTAGGTTTGGATTACAAATTTGCAGATGCGCCAATCAATATTTCCTTAGACTGGAAACCAACGATCGGTCTTGTTCCTGATACAGATTTTGACGCTTCAGGTGTTGGACTGTCTTTACGTTTTACCTTCTAGGTTAACAAAACACCTAAAAAAAGCGGGGTTAGAAAAAGCATGTTGTCATGTGCTTTTTTCTAACCCCGCTTCTTTTAACTGAGCTGAAGATTATATTCCCATCCAGCCTTTACGTACCAATACCTGTGATTCCGGAGCATTGTTCTGAATCTCCCCTACCAGCTTGATATTCGGACTAGCTTTCAATGTAATTTTGATGTCTTTTTCAATCCCGTCTCTTTTCACTTTTACCGTTACCACATCACCAGGTTTTTTGCTGGTAATTACCGGCATGCGCTCTAGTGCGGCTTCCACACCAACTCCATCTACACTGATCACTTCGTCATTGACATTTAGGCCATCCACCCATGCAGCTGAGTTTCTCGATATTGCAGAGATGATGATTCTGCCTTCTGTCTTTTTAGAAGCCACACCAATATAAGGAATATTGTTTCCTTCATTTTGATTTTTGATCGTGATTCCGGCATATCCAAAATATTTATCATATTCTACAGGATGCGTTCCGTTTACATATTTTGTCCAAAAATCAGTAAAGCTTTTGCCACTGATCTTCTCTACCATCGCTTTAAATTCAGCATCAGTATATCCTCTTTTCAACGTTTTACCCTGAAGATACATGGCTTTCATCACATCATCCAGGCTTTTTGTTCCTTTAGTGGCCTGAGCAATCTCCAGGTCCATTAACAAACCTACTACTTCGCCTTTGCTATAATAAGAAACACCTGTGTTGTTTGAATTTTCATTCGGTCTGTATCCTTTAATCCAGGCATCATAACTGGATTCTGCTGCCGACTGTACTTTAGCTCCCGGAGTATTAGATACATTGGCCACCGCCGTAACCAGTCCATCCACAAAGGTTTTAGGATCTACAAAACCTGCACGTAGTACCAATTTGTTCTCATAGTAAGAAGTAAATCCTTCTGCCACCCATAAATTGGTGGTATAGTTTTCATTGTCGTAATCGAATGGACCTAAAGCAATCGGACGCATTCTTTTCACATTCCATAAATGGAAATACTCATGGGCAACCAGATTCAGGAATCCAAGATACCCCTCCGGTGTCTGGTATGCATTTCTGGAAGCACCTAAAACCGTAGAGTTTAAATGCTCTAAACCACCACCACCTCTTTCAAAATTATGAACGATGAAAGTATAGTGTTTATTAGGGTTCTCGCCATAGATGGCCGTTGCCTGTTCGATCACCTTAGCCATATCTACTTTCAGGCGCTCTTTATCATAATTGCCGCCACCATACATGGCAACTTCATGTTTTACACCTGAAGCCATAAAATCAAATACTTCCTGATTTCCTACTTCAATAGGACTGTCAAACAGCACATCAAAGTCTGAGGCCGTATAAGTAAAAGGCTGTCCTGCTACCGGCTCCAGACCTGTAGAGACTTTACTCCATCCTTTATAAGGAATTATTTTCACTGTACTTGGCAATTTCAATAATCCATCAGGATACATGAATATACCGGTGCTGGATAAAAAGGCATGTGATTCATCTATGAACGGGGTCCGTACAGAAACTTCAAAACCATACACCCTATATTTAATTTTTATTGCATTGGATTTAGCAGAATATACCCTCCATGCGTTTTTCTTAACTTTTTCAAATTTTACAGGTTTACCTCCCGCAGTGGCACTAAAGTCCTCTACGCTTTTTGCAAACTCACGGACCAGGTAAGAACCGGGGGCCCATACCGGCATCTTTACATCTACGTAATCTTTAGCCAATCCGGAAATCGTCATTTCCATTTCCACATAATGTGCCTGAGGTTCTTTAAAGCTCACCTCGAATCCTACTTTTACCTGCGATCTGGCTGTCATACCTACTGATAGTAATATTACTAGTCCTACAATTGATTTTTTCATTCTTTAATCTTATTATTTTATTGTACCCATCCTTCTCTCCTAATCAAGCCCTTCCTCAATTAAACCCTGTTTTTTAGTATCATAATTGTTATATTAAACCAATTAAACCAGGCTAAACTTTTATCGTTCTTTTAAGTCATAGGTTAAAGAAGGCGCTAATTTACTTTTTACGGGCGATAAACAAATGTATAATTTATCTCTTTTCGTCGTCCTTAAAAAGAATATTAGGCTGTAACATACTTAATACAAGCTATTACAGGCCGTATATTTAAATATTTTTGCACGTTAACTTATCCTATTCACCACATATGAAACTAAGATACATCATCTATGCCCTGATCGCTCTGGGCATTGCCTATTTAGTCTATTACCGCATTTCTGCCAATAAAAAAATTGCCGATGAGGGTGCCGGAATGGGTAAAGGAAAAGGTGGCCCCGGAAAGGGACTACAGGTGAATGGGATCGTTGTCAAAACAGGTGATTTCAACAATGACCTGGAAGTTACCGGAACGCTGGAAGCGAATGAATCCGTAGAACTTCACAGTGAAGTTTCCGGTTTGGTAACCAGCATCAACTTCAAAGAAGGTTCTAATGTGACAAAAGGCAGCCTGTTGGTGAAAATCAACGATCGTGATATTCAGGCGCAGCTGCAAGATGCTTTAACGAAACAAAGGCTTTCGGCAACCAATGAGAGCCGCTCCAAACAATTACTGGAAAAAGGCGCCATCAGTCAGGAAGAATATGATACCTCCCTTGCCAATCTGCAATCCCTGAAAGCACAGACCCAACTGATCCGTGCACAGCTGGCAAAGACCTCAATTTTCGCTCCCTTTAGCGGCAAGATTGGTTTACGATCTATCTCTGAAGGTGTTTATTTAACCCCGGCAGCGATTATTGCCAACCTCTCCAGCATCAATCCATTAAAAATCAGCTTTTCTGTTCCGGAGAAATATGTCGGACAAATCAAGACAGGCTCTGAAGTCTTCTTTACGACTGATGGTTATACCAAATCATTTACGGGCAAGGTGTTTGCCATCGAGCCCGGGATCAATACCCAAACCAGAACACTGCAAATCAAAGCACTCGTTCCAAATCCGAATCAAGAACTCCTTCCGGGATCTTTTGCCAAGATCAAACTTGCCCTCAGCACTTCAAAAGATGCGATCCTGATTCCAAATGAAGCTATTATTCCGGTATTAAAAGGGAAGACGGTGTTTATCAGCAAGAATGGCAAGGCCCAACAAATTGAAGTAGAAGCAGGAACACGGACTGCTGAAAATATTGTCATCACTTCCGGATTAAAAGTAGGTGATACCGTATTGACTACCGGTGCAATGGCTTTAAAACAGGATGCCCCTGTGAAAGTAACTGTGGTTAAAAATTAAGTTTCCTTTATGAGCATTTCAACCACCAGTATAAAAAGGCCGGTTCTGGCCATCGTGATGAACCTGATGATCCTTCTTTTTGGTGTCATCGGTTATAATTTCCTGGGCGTCCGGGAATACCCGAACATTGACCCTACTGTCGTTTCTGTGAGGACCTCTTATCCGGGTGCAAACTCAGACATTATAGAATCACAGATTACAGAACCCCTGGAAAAGTCCATTAACGGAATTGACGGGATCAGGAACATTTCCTCTTCCAGCAACCAGGGAAGCAGTAACATCACCATAGAATTTAACCTGAACAAGAACATTGATGATGCGGCAAACGACGTGCGCGACAAGGTCTCTCAGGCAGCAAGAAGCCTACCCAAAGACATCGACGGAAATCCGGTAGTCAGCAAGGCCGATGCCAACTCCGACGCGGTAATCACCATGACCATTCAAAGCGATAAACGCAATGTGATGGAACTGAGTGATTATGCAGAAAATGTGATTGCCGACCGCCTGCAAACCATCACCGGAGTGAGTAGTGTGCAGATTCAGGGCCAAAGAAAATATGCCATGCGCATCCGGATTTCTCCGGATAAACTGGCTGCCTACGGACTGACTTCCCAGGATATTGTTACCGCACTTAACAACGAAAACGTAGAGTTGCCATCGGGAAAAATCACTGGTGCAAATACGGAGCTCATTGTAAAAACACTGGGAAAACTGACCAACGAAGAAGAATTCAATAACCTGATCCTGAAGAACGATACCGATAATGTAGTCCGCCTGAAAGATGTAGGTTACGCAGTACTTGGTTCAGAAAATGAAGAAACCATTTTAAGGGAATCAGGAAAACCCATGGTAGCCGTTGGTCTTGTCCCTCAGCCGGGAGCAAATTACCTGGACATCTCCAGAGAGTTTGACAAAAGATTTGAGCAATTACAGAAAGATATTCCAAAAGACATCAAGCTGAACATCTCTTTAGATAATACGAAGTTCATTAAGATGTCGGTTACAGAAGTTGCGGAGACCATCATTCTGTCCCTGATCCTGGTGATCCTCATTATTTACCTGTTTTTCAGGGATTGGGCAATTGCCATCAGGCCTTTGCTGGATATTCCGGTTTCACTGATCTTTACTTTCTTTATCATGTACATTTTTGGATTCTCCATCAATGTATTGTCCTTACTCGCTATTGTTCTGGCCACCGGACTGGTGGTGGATGATGGGATTGTGGTGACCGAAAACATCTTTAAAAAGGTGGAAGAAGGTTACTCTCCTTTTGAGGCCGCGATCAAAGGATCCAATGAAATATTTTTTGCGGTGATCTCGATTTCCGTTACCCTTGCGGCGGTGTTTTTACCGGTTATCTTTCTCGAAGGATTTGTCGGGCGGCTCTTCCGGGAGTTCGGGATTGTAATTGGTGCAGCCGTGCTCATCTCGGCCTTTGTATCTTTAACTTTAACGCCGATGCTGAATGCCTACCTCATGAAAAAGACCGGGCATAAAAAATCGAATTTCTATAACCTTACGGAACCTTATTTTGTGAAGCTGAACGACAGCTACTCGGATAACCTGAATAAGTTCCTCAACAAAAAATGGCTGTCCATTCCCATCATTGTGGTCTGTGTGGCAATGATTGCTCTATTCTGGAAGATCTTACCAAAAGAAACGGCTCCTTATGATGACCGCAGTGCGATCAATCTGAGGGTGACCACACCAGAAGGCTCTTCCTTTGCCTATACGGATCGTTTCATGCTGAAAATCCAGCAGATGATTACCGATTCTATTCCAGAAACAAAGGTCAACATTACCATCACTTCTCCGGGATTTGGCGGATCGGGATCTACCAACAGTGGTTTTATCAGAATGGGCCTATCTGATCCGGGCGACCGTGGCCGTACACAGGATGAGATTGCTGCCAGGCTCACCAGAATCACCAGAAGGTATACGGAAGGAAAAGTCGTAGTCACCCAGCAACCGACCATTTCTGTGGGTCGCAGAGGGGGCTTGCCGGTCAATTACATTATCCAGGCACAGAACTTTGATAAGCTGAGGGAAAAAGTACCCTTGTTTATGGATGAGGTGTCCAAAGACCCTACGTTTACCACTTCAGATGTGGACCTTAAATTTAACAAGCCAGAGATTGATTTAACGATCGACAGAGATAAGGCGAAAAATCTGGGCGTCTCCGTTTCGGATATCGGGATGGCCCTTCAGCTGGGCTTAAGTGGCCAGCGCTTCTCTTATTTCTTTATGAATGGCAAGCAATACCAGGTGATCGGACAATTCGAGATGAATGACCGGAAAGATCCTTTAGACCTGAGTTCAGTTTATGTACGGAATAATAAAAATGAGCTCATTCAGGTAGACAATATGGTAACGGCGAGAGAAAAAAGCAGTCCGCCGCAATTGTACCGGAACAACCGTTTCATTTCGGCAACGGTTTCCGCAGGTCTGGCTCCGGGTAAAAGCATCGGTGAAGGTATCGAAGCGATGGACCGGATTTCCGCTAAAATACTGGATGAGTCCTTTTCTACAGATCTCGGTGGCGAATCCAGGGATTTCCAGGAAAGTTCTTCCAATACCATGTTCGCATTCGGCCTTGCCTTATTGCTGGTCTATTTAATCCTTTCGGCACAATTTGAGAGTTTTGTAGATCCTGTGATCATCATTCTGACGGTACCAATGGCCGTTGCTGGAGCCTTTTTATCGCTCTGGTTGTTTGGTCAGAGCTGGAATATCTTCAGCCAGATCGGAACGATCATGCTGATCGGACTGGTGACCAAAAACGGGATTCTGATTGTGGAATTTGCCAATCAGCTGAAAGAAACCGGAAAGAGCGTTCACGATGCCATCAGGGAAGCTTCGGTTTCCAGGCTCAGACCCATTCTGATGACCAGTCTGGCCATTGCCATCGGTGCATTGCCGATTGCCATGGCTTTAGGTGCCGCAGCAAAGAGCAGGATGGGAATGGGAATCGTGATCGTTGGGGGAACCATGTTCGCCCTGATCTTAACGCTATTTGTGATCCCCGCCATTTATTCTTACTGGTCTAAAGAGCACAAAGCAAATACAGAATTAGAACTTTCACTGAAAGCGGCCTTAGCGGAAGAAAGCTTAGCAAAAAAAGCACATTAACCCATGATCCAGTTTCAACTCTATAAGACCATGAAAACCAGGAAACTTCTATTTGCCACCGTGCTGCTGTTATTGGCTGGCAGGACAGGTTTTGCACAGCAAAAGCTGAGTCTGGAAGAAGCCATCAGCACCGCGTTAAAGAACAATTACGACATCAGGCTCGTGAATAATGAGGTACAGATTGCGAAAAACAACATCAATCCCGGAAACGCAGGGATGCTACCTAAACTTACCGCAGATTACAGCAGAGGAGGGAGTAATCAGAATACCGTACAAACTCAGGCTTCAGGAACAGAACGAAGAACAGATGGAGCAAGAAGCACTAACCAAAGCTATGGGGCATCTTTAGGATGGACCATATTTGATGGTCTCCAGATGTTTGCCAATTACGACCGGCTTAAAGAATTACAAAAGCTGGGAGAGGTGAATGCAAAAGAGACAGTCATTGCCACAGTTGCCGATGTGATCAATGGCTATTATGCTTTAGTCAGGCAACAACAACTGGTGATGGCTACAGATACCGCACTCGACATTTCAAGGATGCGTTTAACCATTGCCAAAAACAAGCTGGAGATCGGAAGAGGTTCCAAACTGGATGTTCTTTCTGCTACCGTAGATTATAATGCAGATACCTCTCTTTATTTGCAGCAAAAGAATGTACTCAGGACGAATATGGTGACCTTAAACCAGGTGATGGCAAGGGACCTGAATCTGGTTTTTGAAGTGGACCAAAACATGAAAATAGAACAGGATTTAAATTATACAGAATTGTCTGGTCTGGCTCAACAACTCAGTCCGGCTTTACAAGCGGCCTTCATCAATAAAAAAATTGCAGAACTTAACCTGAAACAGGTAAAAGGACAGCGTTATCCGACAGTGGGTCTCAACAGTGGTTATGAATTCTCTAACAGCACGAGCCCTACGGGCTTTAATACGCAGTTCAGAGCCAGGGGTTTTACTTATGGAGTAACAGCAAGTCTCAACCTGTTTAACGGCTTCCTGCAGCGTCAGAATGAACGTAACGCAAAGGTACAGATCAATACCACCGAGTTGAACCTGGAAAAAGCCAGACAGGACATCAACGCCCAGCTGCTTTCGGCTTATCAGAATTACCTGACCAACCTGGACCTGCTGAAGGTAGAGCAGACCAATGTGAACATTGCAAAACAAAATCTGGACATTACGCTTGAAAAATACCGGCTGGGCAGCATCTCTCCGCTGGAGCTCAGAGAGGCACAAAGAAACTCCATTACGGCCATCACCCGGTTTCTGGATGCCCAGTATCAGGCAAAACTTACTGAAATCAGCTTAAAAGAAATCAGTGGCACATTAAATATTCAATAAGATTGTTATTTTTAGCAAATGATTTTAGTAGCAGACAGCGGGTCCTCTAAAACTGACTGGATGGGTTACAGCCCGGAAGAGACCATCAGTTTTAGCACACAGGGTATTAACCCTTATTTCTTGAATGCGCATGATATTTTTAAGCTTTTTTCGAAGAAGAAAGAAATCGCGGCTTATGCGGATAAAGTGAAGGAAATTTATTTCTTTGGTGCAGGCTGTTCTTCTCCGGATAAAGTGGAAGTCATCTCGAATGGCATTTCTTCTTTTTTTACCCAGGCTTACGTCTCGGTAGAGCATGATTTAATTGGCTCAGCTTACGCCACCTGCGGCGATCAGAAAGGCTTAACCTGCATCCTGGGAACAGGTTCAAACATCTCTTATTACGATGGCAAAAACGTTCATAGTGGCGCTCATGGTTTAGGATATGTTTTAGGAGATGAAGGCTCAGGCACCTTCTTTGGCCGGAAGCTCATCACCAGCTACCTATACGGAAATATGCCAGTCGAATTAAGTGTAAAATTTGCACAAGACTACCAGATCGATAAGGAAACTGTAGTCACCAATCTCTATCAGAAATCATCACCCAATACCTATCTTGCTTCCATCAGCCGTTTCATGGCAGAACATACAGACCATCCTTTTATTCTTAACATCTTACGGGAAGGTTTTCAGGAATTCGTAGACACCAACATTAAAGACTATGCAAACTATAAAAGTCTGGATTGTCATTTCGTAGGCTCTATTGCTTACTATTACCGGGATGTATTGAGAGAAGTCTGTTTAAGCAACCAGGTCAAAGTAGGTAAGATTTATCAGAAGCCTATTGAAGGAATTTACAATTACATCCTAAGAAAAGAGGGAATTACAGTTTAATCAGCAAGCGGAGCATGTCCTGATGTTGAATCCCGTTTTCAAAAATGGCTTCCTTATAATTCAGTAAGAAGAAGTCTTTATCAATCCTTTCTGCCCGGAATCCTGCACGCTGATAAAAGGCCAGCTGATAGCCAAAGGTTCCGGTTCCTACTTCCACACTTTCCCCTCCGAGGTTTTTCACTACTTCCAAGAGGTGCTGAAGCAGTGCAGTGCCAATACCCTGATTTTGATACCCGGGCATTACCGCAATATTTTTAAGTTCGTACTTTGCTATTCCTATGGGTTGCAGGATATAACCGCCAACCGTTTCTTCCTTAATTTTAGCAATATAAACCAGTGAATCCGGAAGGTATCCCAGGATACTTTTTTCTGCCGGATCTGCCAGCAGGAACAAGTCCATCGGCACATGGCCATTTATTTTTGTAATCTTCATGAGTTTACAAAAGTATCGTTATACGCTTTGAGTTTCAAACTCAGGAATTCCTACCCGCTTGTTCATTTCCCTTCTCACCATCAGTGCGATCAGTTCCAGCTTCTTGCGGTCTTCCTCTTTGAATACCCTTGGTTTCTTGTCCACGATACAAACCACACCTACCCTAAACCCTTCATTGGTGGTAATCGCAGCAGCAGCATAAAAGCGCAATCCGGATTCTCCGGCAATCAGGGGATTAGAGATGAGGCAAGGGTTCTGAATGAGGTCTTCAAAAACCGTTACGCTTTCATTTAAGATCGCAAGAGAACATAAGCTCACCTCCCGGTCTACTTCCAGTCCTATGTGCCCGCTCTGATCTGCCTTGGTCCACACTTTATCGCGGTCCACGAAGTTAATCATCGCAATAGGGGTATTCATCATTGTTGCCGTAAGGGCCGCCAGCTGATCGAATATAGGTTCGGTTTTAGTATATAAGACCTTATACTTTTTCAGGTTTTCCAATCTCGCATCTTCATCCGTCGGAATCAGGATACTTCCTATGTTTGTTTCCAATTTATTAAAATCTAGTCATGTGTACTTTAACAATTACCATACCTATTGGGAGGTCTTATCTATTTGGCACACAGGAAGAATTGGATCTTAAATATAAAGAGGAACGAATAAGGCATACCGAAGTTCTTTCGCATTTTTCTCTTCTGAAAATGGAACAAAATGCGATCATCTAACCTAAAAATCAATGCAGGATCAATAATACCCAATAATTGAATATGGGCAATTTTTTCTCACTTTGATGATTAATCAGCCTATTTAACTACGCTACATCCATTATATCCTCTATATTATCCCATTCCCTTGTAAAGGCGCCCTCACACCCAAAACAGCTATAGAACTGAATATCAGTTAAAAGTAAACAAAAACATCGATTTTCTTAAAAAAACAATTCCAGGCCCTACCTCTCGACTTTTTCCGAACTGCTAAACACCCATTCATTTTTAGCCGTTTTAAGATAGCTGACTTTATAATTCTCATTTGGAGGCAGCGTAAAATGAAAAACAAGATTTTTTTCATTGGGATCTTTTGGCAGGAATCCGGGAAGCAGGGTATCCGCCACCATTTTAATATGAGCTTCAGTATGCATAATTCATTTTTAATGCAAAGGTAAAAGCCCCGGTCCGAATATTCAGCATTAATCTTGAATATTCAAACCAGGGCTTTTGAGAGAGAATTTGTATTAATCTTTGGTAACCTTGAATTCAGTACGTCTGTTTAGTGCTCTTCCTGCGGGGTTGTCTTTGCCGTTTGGAAGTTTATTCGGTGCAACCGGCTTAGTCATACCATAGCCCTTGCTCTTCATCCTGCTTTCCGAAATTCCTTTCCCAAGAAGGTAATCCACACAGGATTTAGCTCTTCTATCAGAAAGGTCCATATTATAAGCAGGCGTTCCTTTACTATCGGTATGGGAACTTAACTCAATTTCAATCTGTGGATTGTCAACCAGAATGTTATACAGGTAATCCATTTTTACTTTGGAATCTGAGGTCAGCTCTGCTTTATCAAACTCATACAATACATCTTTTAGCACAATTGCTTCATCCTTTTTATAAGGAGTCAGGCAGATCTCCTCGCTGAACAAGGTATCTTTTTGAGCCAGCTGATCGTAAGAATAACTTAAATTCTTGGTAAAATACTGCGCCTTCTCTGCGGTAATCTTCAGCTGACGGTTAGAATTGATCCTGAAGTTATACTGCCCGTCTGCTCCCGTTGTAAATTTAAACTGTTGCAGCGAGTCCGCAAGCGTCACCACTGCATTCTCCAATGGTTTTCCATCTTTACAATCCAGGATCCTTCCCCTGATGTTCAGGTACTCTCTTTTGAGGTGAAAGATCTCCAGGCAGCATAAAGACTCCCTGTCGGAACTGATATAACCTTCCACATCAGTATCATCCAAAGGTGTAAAATAAAGGTCATCCTTAGAAGAGTTGAATGGATACCCTAAATTCCGGGGTTCAGACCAGCTGTCAAAATCACCATCACTTTCATAAAAATCAAAGCCTCCCAGGCCGACTTTTCCATTGCTCGAATACAATAATTTTTTAGTCTTCACATTATAATACGGTGCTTCCTCATCCCCTGAAGTATTGATCGTATTTCCCATGTTGATCGCCTGTCCAAGCGATCCATCCGGACGAATGGCACAATACCATAAATCATACTTTCCATGTCCGCCGGGACGATCTGAAGAAAAGATCAGGTATTTTCCGTTTTTACTCACTGAAGGCTGCATGGCATTGAAACCCTTCACATTGATATTCCCTCCAAGTTCTACCGGTTCAGACCAATCTTTTCCTGTTACAGAAGCGGAAGTCAGCTGATAAATCTTTCTGGTTTCTTTAGCGCTCCATCCGGTGATGAACATCACTTTTCCATTGGGAAGAAAAGCAGGTGTAGCCAGCTCTTTATCTTTGTTGCTGGTTGGAATTTTCTTGATAGAGATCCTTTCCGTCAATGGGTTCCCTGAAGTTTCGTAAATTGCATTTACATACGGCGTTTGTTTTCTCGTTACCTTTGACGCAGTTTTTGCATCCGATAACACCACATTTTTACCACTGCTGTTCACCGGTCTGGAAGAGGTGAAATAAAAATTATTTCCTCTGAGCAATGGTGTATAATTGGAGCCCGCCTGGTTGATGTCATTTTTCAGTCTTCCCAGCTTAAATAACCGCGGATGGCTCACTTCATATAAAGCAAACTGGCAGGAAGCAATTTCAGTTTTAGCCCTGGCAGTATACTCATCGCTGGCGGTATATTTCTTCTGGAAAGTCTCGAAAGCACCGATTGCTTCTGTATATTTTTGATTGGCTCTTAACGTCACTCCATACCAAAAGGTACTCAGGATATATTTCGGGTTATTGAAATCTTTAGCAATGGCATACCATTTCTCTGCATCAGTAAAGTTCTTATACTGTCGGAGTGATTCTGCCAGCTGGAAGACACTATATTCGTAATCTTCTTTCTTAGGGCTCTCCTGTTTCACCTTAGACTCAAATCCGTAAGGCACCACAAAACCAGAGCTATCCGGAGAGATCTGTAAAGCTTTTTTATAATATTCTGCCGCAGCATAATACTCCTTATTCAGGTAATAAACATCAGCAACTCTTTTGCTATTGGTTACAAATTGAGCACTGACAACATGGCTAAGCAGGCAGAGGACGAGTAATATTTTAAGTTTCATATCGCGTTATATTATAATCTTGGACAAAAGAAATTCGGACCCACAATACCTTTTCTTCTGGTAAAGGAGATGGACAGCTCCAATCCGCCCTGACTACGGGCCATTTTATTAAAACTGGAGGTATTAAAGTCGTAGCTCACACCAAATACCATGTTCTTAATATTGAGGCCAAAGAAGGCAATTGCAGCATCATCCACCCGATAGTTTGTTCCAAGCATCAGGTCTGCTTCAGGATTTAGCATCACTTTCGCATAAGCACCTACAGAGGTTTCTTTCGCATTCCCCTGTCTCATATGTAATGCATTGGGTGTAATATCCAGCATGTCGGTTATTTTAATTCTTGCACCTCCATGTCCCGCATAGCGGATGGGCATCCGCACATCGGTACCCAGGAATTTATCAATCGGCCTGGTCAGGTGGGCAGCCGTTGCACCTGCAAAGACATTCACACGCTGGTCCGGGTTTCCATCAAAATACATCACCCCGACATTGACATCCGGAACAAGGGTATTCGAAGAAGCAAACGATTCGCTGATTCCAAAGTTAGGATCATAACCCGTTACCGGGTTAAACTGGTTTCCAAGGGTAATCTTGGAAGCATCAAAACTCTTGTTCAGAATCCCCGCCTGGACGCCGAAGTTGATCATATTCTGCCCTGTCGAACCGAAATGAATCCGGTAAGCCGCAGAAGCCAGGACACTCAGATGGTTGTAACTGATGTCTCCGGCATTCTGGTTCAGTACCATCGCCCCGAAAGCGAGATTTTTAACGGGGGCCATATCAAATGACGCACCCCCGGTTAAAAACGAATTAGAGACACCCCCCCATTGCTGCTTAGCATTTATGGACACCCTATAATCACCGTCAGTAACCCCCGTTAATGCCGGGTTTAACCACAGTGGATGGGCGTAATATTGTGAAAAGTGAGGATCAATCTGTGCGATAACCCTTTGCGTTCCTAAACTCAAAAACGCTCCTGCTATTATAATTTTTACTAGGTTCTTCATAACAATTGTGTTTATTATCTCAATAGGGTTATTGTTCCTTTTTTACTTGTTTTTGTTCCGTCATTGAACTCTACTTCTGCGATGTATACGTATACTCCGTTAGGCTGTATCTCTCCTTTATAAGTTCCATCCCATCCGCTTTGAACATTTAATGATTCATAGATGAACTGTCCCCACTGGTTGTAGACACGAAGCTTCAATTTGGCAATCGTATTTCCGTATACATACAGCACATCATTCTTACCATCGCCATTTGGCGTGAATGTATTCGGGATAAAGACTTGGTTACCCAATGGATTTTCTGCTTTTGAGTTCAGGCTTGAAGCATCGCTCAGCTGACAAGGTAGTTGTCCGAAGGCCCTTACCCTGATCGTCACCGGCTGATCTGGTTTCAGACCACTGATCAGATGTGTTAATCCCGCAGCTCCTGAGCTAGGTGCAATCCAGGTTGTTCCTCCATCAAGAGAGACTTCGTAGCCTGTTGCCCCTGCTACTGCAGCCCATGCGAAGGCTACACTCGTTGCCGTTGCTGACTGCACTGAAACAACAGGCGCAGTAAGTTTAGGCAGAATCGTTACCACCACCGCGATACGTGCAGCACTGGTACATCCGGTAGTCTTATTGACACTTTCCACATAATAGGTAGTTGTTGCTGCCAGAGAAGGAGTAGTAAAGCTACTTCCTTCAGACAGTGAAGTACCTCCTGTAGCAGAACTAAACCAGCGATAAGTAAGCGCTGCATCCGGATTGTTAACCGACAATACTGCTGCATTGCCCGCACATAATGGGTTTGTGGCTCCATCCACCGATGTTGGTGCATTAGGTGCATTCTGCACACTCACTGCAACCGCAGTTCTGCTTGTGCTGCTACAGGTAGCGTTAGAAGCACCTACATAGAATGTTTTATTTGCAGTAATCACAGGCGTAGTAAAGTTGGCACCTGTACCCAGTGCGGTTCCACCTGTTGCTACATCGTACCAGCTATAGGTAATGCCGTTAACCGGATTAGAAACACTCAATACCGTGGTACTTCCCGGGCAGGCATTTGCAGTAGCAGAGACTACAGTCGGAACACCTGGTCTGGTATTTACCGTAACTGTTGCCTTAACCCTACCCGTTGCACTGCCGCAACCCGAAGCACTTTTTGCCAGCACATAGAAATCGGTAGTTGCATTTAATGCGCCTGTAGGGAAGCTTTGACCGGTACCCAATAAGGTACCTCCTACTGCTGCATCATACCATTCGAAAGTAACTCCAGCCTGTGGATTCAGGATATTGAGTGTTGCTCCATCTCCTGAACATACCGACAATCCGTTGCCATTTTCGATCACCGGTACATCCGGTAAAGGATTTACGGTTAAAGTGATCACTTTCGCTGTTCCAGGGAGGCTTTCACATTTATTGTCTCCTTTTACAGTTACGTAATAAGTAATGGTTGCATTCTGTACTTTCTCCAATATTGCTCCTGTAAATACTGCATTGGTTAAGGCAGCATCAGTATACCAGGTAAATACAGGGTTCGTTACAGTTGTACTGCTTGCGGTTAATTTAACCGTTGTTCCTGTACAAACAGGGACATCTGCTCCTGCTACAACTACATCTGAAGCATCAGCCGGAGTGTTCACCGTTACGGTAACCACTTTAGCATTTGCTGCGGTATTCTCACATCTGTTCGCACCACGAACAGTTACATAGAAAGTAGTGGTTGCAGTAACTGTTGGTTCGAACACCGCTCCGGTAGCCGCAACATTTGTTAAGGCCGCATTCGTATACCAGGTAAATACCGGGCTCGTCACTGTCGTGCTACTCGCTGTCAGTAAAGCTTTGGAGCCTGCACATAATGGACTGCTGTTTCCGGTAACGGTGATGTCTGTTGCTACCGCAGGTGGGTTGATCACTACCGTTACCACTTTTGCCCCTGCTGTTAAGTTCTCACATCTGTTTGATCCGCGAACGGTTACATAGAAGGTAGTGGTAACCGCTAATGTCGGTTGGAATACGGCAGTATTGGCAACTACTGTAGTCAGGTTGGCATCACTATACCAGGTAAATACCGGGTTCGTTACTGTCGTTGTACCTGCAGTTAAGGTTGCTTTTGTTCCTGCACAATATGGAGCATCATTTCCTGCAATGGTAATGTCCGCAGCTGTAGCAGGTGTATTTACGGTAATCGCTACCACTTTTGCATCTGCAGGTCCGTTTGGACATTTGTTGTCTCCGCTAACGGTTACATAGTAAGTCGTGTTTGCGGTAACTGTTGGCTCATAGATTGGTCCTCTGAACACTTCCGTTGTTAAGGAAGCATCACTGTACCAGATAAATATAGGATTCGTTACTGTTGTTGCAGTTGCGGTTAAGGTTAGTTTTGCTCCCGCACAAACGGCAGCTCCATTTCCTGTAACATTAATATCAGCAGCGGTAGCAGGTGGATTCACCGAAACTGCAACTGCTTTACCTGTTCCGGCAAGGTTTTCACATTTGTTAGCTCCTTTTACCGTTACATAATAAGTAATTGCAGCGGTAACTGGTCTTTCCAATACTGCTCCTGTAAATATGGCATTGCTCAGGGCAGCGTCAGTGTACCAGGTAAATACCGGGCTTGTTACTGTGGTACTGCTTGCTGTTAACTTAATCGTTGCACCGGCACAAACGGCAAGATCCGCTCCTGTAACGATCACATCGGTAGCATCTGATGGCTTGTTCACAATCAGCGTTACAATTTTTGCATCGCCAGATAGGTTTGCACATTTGTTTGTTCCGCTAACGGTTACATAATAAGTAGTGGTTGCGGTTAATGTAGGTTCAAATACCGGACCTGTAGAAACCACATTTGTTAAGGCGGCATCCGTGTACCAGGTAAATACCGGGCTTGTTACCGTAGTGCTGCTCGCGGTTAATAATGCTTTTGCACCGTTACAGAACGGACCGTTATTTCCGGCAACCGCGATATCTGTGGACACTGCTGGCGGGTTAATCACGACAGTCACCACTTTTGCCTGTGCTTTCAGACTTTCACATCTGTTGGTTCCGCGGACAGTTACATAATAAGTAGTGTTTGCAGTTAATACTGGTTCGAATACCGGACCTGTAAAAGCAACATCTGTCAGATCAGCATCTCTGTACCAGGTAAAGACAGGGGCAGTTACTGTAGTGCTGCTTGCGGTGAATTTAGCTTTTGTTCCTTTACAGAATGGGGCACCATTTCCGGCAATGGTAATATCTGCAGCTGTTGCAGGAGTGTTGACCACAACGGCCACTACTTTTGCGTCTGCAGGATCATTTGGACATTTATTGTCGCCGCTAACGGTTACGTAATAAGTGATACTTGCGGTTAATGTAGGTTCGTAGGTTGCTCCTCTGAACACTTCAGTTGTTAAGGCCGCGTTGGTATACCAGATAAATGTAGGATTAGTTACGGTCGTTGAACTTGCTTTAAAGCTCGCTTTCGTTCCCTGACAGAACGGAGCATTGTTTCCGGCAACGGCAAGATCTGCCGGGGTTGCCGGCGTATTTACGGTTACGGTCACGACTTTAGCATCCGCTGGTAAATTCGGGCATTTATTATCGCCGCTAACGGTTACATAATAAGTAGTCGTTGCGGTAAGTACCGGCTCAAAAAGGGCATTGCCTGATACCGGAATCGTTAATGCCGCATCACTATACCAGGTAAATTTAGGATTGGTTACCGTGGTTGAACTGGCAGTCAGACTTGCTTTTGCTCCTTTACAGAACGGAGCATCTGCACCTTTTACCGTAATGTCAGTTGCAACTGCAGGTGGATTCACTGTAATCGTAACCACTTTTGCATTTGCAGGGGTACTCTGACAAATATTATCGCCATTCACACTCACATAGAAGGTGGTGCTTGCGGTGATGACAGGTTCATAAAGCGCAACGTTAGATACAGGAATGGTTAACGCCGCATCACTGTACCAGGTAAATTTAGGGTTGACTACCGTTGTTGAACTCGCAGTCAGGCTTGCTTTTGTTCCTGTACAGAACGGAGCATTTGCACCTGCTATGCTAATGTCAGCAGGGGTTGCCGATGGGTTAACCGTAATGGTAATTTTTGTACGTCCGGCAGTGCTGATACATGAATTTGCATTCGCAGCTTCCACATAGAAGTCGTACACTCCTGTAGTCAGGTTCGACGTGGTAGTATAGCTATTGGTATTTGTTGCCAGTTTGTTTCCACCGGTCAATGCATCAAACCAGTTGAAGCTTACTCCTGCTACCGGATTCACCGCAAGTGTTACTGCGACATTCGGACAAGTTGTTTTCGGGTTACCCGCTACTTCTACCGGCGCAGCTGGTGCAGCCAGTATCGTTACGGTAACTTTGGCTTGTGCACTTGCACAATTGTTACGGGTTGCAGTTACAAAATAATCATAAGTTCCTACAGCAAGTGTTGTTTCAGTGGTAATACTGGTTCCGGTTCCTACCTGTGTAGCCCCTTTGTACCAGGTATAGGTAAGTCCTGCAACCGGATTCTGAACACTTAAAGTTGCAGCAGTCCCCACACAGGCAGATGCGTTTGCACTGGATACTTTTGGTGTAGCCATCACACGCTGTGCATAGTTAAAGTCAAGCGTAGTTAAAGCGGCAACAAGACCAGACCTTAATCTCAGCTCCACACCGTCAAACGGTTTTGTAGGAAGGAAGGTAAGGATTGCTCCTTCATTGGCACTCAATACTTTTAGATGAACCAATGGATTATCCGTAACGATCATATCGTTATTGCTCACCAAACCCTGGAAAGTAGTCACTTCAATAGAAGGCAATACAGCCAGCGAAATCAGCTTACCAGGTGTGCTGATGCGGATGCGGATGCTATCACCAACATTAGACAGGCCGGTAAAACCTACATGTTGATAAACTGAAGCACCTAAAGCTCCGACTGGCATCACCAGTGAAGAAGCGGATTCCGTATCGTTATCCACCGCTCTCTCCGGATTATATACAGCAGTTAGTACCGCAACGCCATCTGCTCCCGCTCTCACCTGAACTGTTGCCACCTCACAAGGAACATCAGTTGGGTTAGTGGCAGGCAGTACAGTAACCTGTGCGGAAGCACGGGTTAAGGCAGTACATCCTCCAGGGATCTCTGCACTTACATAGTAAGTATCTATTCTTGGATTTGGACCATTATTTACTGCGGGAGTAAATTCATAGCGGGCACTGCTTGAAAGCAAGTTTCCGTTTGTAGGGGCATCATACCATTTAAAGATCACGCCAGCACTACTCGAACTTGCGGTTAACACCGCTATTGATCCTGATTTAACGGTAATAGACTCCGGTGTAATTACCGGAATATCCAGACCAGTTACATTAATTTGTGCAGCAGCTCTTGTAGCTGAAGGCACGTTACAAGCAGCAGATACTGCTTCAACGGAATAACTTGTGGCCACTGTCACATTGTTAACAGTGAAGGTTACTCCATCTTTATTTGCCTGATAAACGCCTGCATTGTCATACCATTTGTAAACAATTCCAGTTAAAGGATTTTTCACTTCCAGGGTAACATTTGTTCCAGGACAAGTATTGATCGTAGTTGAAACCAGTTCAGGAACCACCGGTGCAGGAGCCACGGTTACGATGACCTTTGTTCTGACGCTGGCACAACCCGAAGCATTGCTGCCTTCCAGATAGTAAGTCGTATTGGCTGTTAATGCCGGAGTGGTAAAAGTAGTTCCGGTAAATACCGAAGTACCGCCGGTAGCCACAGTATACCATTTATAGGTCAGTGCAGCATTTGGATTGTTAACCGCAAGTGCTGCAGTTTGTCCGGAACAGATCGCCGGACTGGCAACTACCAGTTTTGGTGCTACTAAAACACGTCTGGCGTAGTTCACATCAACTGTAGAAAGCACACCTGCAAGACCTGCATTTAAACGAACCTCCACCTGGTCAAAGGCTGCTGTTGGCACAAAGCTGATTAACGCCTGACTGTTATTACTCAACAGCTCCAGGTTAATTAAAGTATTGTTTATTGAAACGGCATCATTGTTATTTGTTGCGCCATTATAGGTTCCAACCTGAATGCTCGACAATAATCCCAGTGTTAGTAATTTACCTGGTGCATTTAACAGCACTTTAACAGTATCCCCGGCACTGGAAACAGAACCGAAGCCAAGGCGTTGGTAAACTGAAGCACCCAGAAGTCCAACCGGCATCACCAATGATGAACCTGTTCTGGTGTCGTTATCAATGGCCAGTTGTGGATTAAATATCGCGGAAAGCAATGCTACTCCCGTCACACCATGTGTTTCTGCAATTGCAGCCTCACAAGGAACCGGGCTTGGCAAGCTGTTGTCTACCGTAATCGTCACCTGTACACGGCTCAGCGAAAGACAACCTGTGGCATTCGATTTGGCTTCTAAGTAATAGGTAGTCGTTGCAGTAAGTGGTTCCGTAACATACGTTGCACCACTGAATTTTGGCGTGGTTGCAGTTGCAGAATCATACCAGTTAAAGGTTACATCTGTATCTGGTGAAGTCGCTGTTAAGATCACCGTCTGACCCGAAGCAACCGTAGTTGCTGAAGCCTGAACCTGTGGTAATGTTACGATCGGATTTACCGTTACAGGAACTGCAGTTCTTGTAGAAACACCACATCCAGGATTTGCTGCTTCTACATAATAGGTCGTACTTGCTGTTAATGCAGGGGTAACGAAGGTAGTTCCGGTAAATACAGAAGTACCTCCGGCTGCCACTGTATACCAGTTATAGCTGACACCTGCTCCAGGAGTATTGACTACTAAGCTGGCGGTAGAACCATAACACACCGGTAATACCGTTGCCACTACTGGTGGTGTTGGCGCAGCGGTAACCGTAACCGTAACCGGAATACGCTGGGTATTTGCACAACCCGCTTTGCTCACTTCAATATAATAAGTTGTTGTCGCTGTAAGTGCAGGTGTAGTGAAAGTGCCACCTGTAGCCAATGCGGTTCCACTTGCCGGAGTGGCGTACCATTTTAAAGTAGTACCTCCATTTGCAGTAGCAGTTAAGGTAGTGGTATTTCCTGCACAGATCGTCTGACCTGTAGCAGCAACAGTTGGATTAGGATAGATAATGGAAGCACCATAGATATTATAGCGGCTTAATAAATTTGCCACTGCTCCAAAACGGATTTCCACGGCATTATAAGTTCCTGTTGCCGCAAGTGTAACCTGGAACCTGTTGCCATTTAAAAGCTGGAGATTTAATAAAGAAGAATTTAATGGATAAACCTTTACTACCGTTGTTCCATTGTAAACGGTAATCGTTCCTCCGTTAATTAATCCGATATCGGCAAGGCCAACAGGAGTTTCAAGATCTAAACGGATGCTGTCGGTCGCGGCTCCGGAATTAGGGAAGATCAGTTTTTGATACCCTACACCGGCAACGTTAACCCCAAGATTAATGGTGGTAAATGTTGCAGGGTCTGCATCCGTTGAACCTGATGGATCAGTGATTCCGCAAAGTAAACAAAGAAGAGATTCGATTTTTGTTTCCTGAGCTGTTGCAGCATTACAGTTCGGGTTAACCGGGCCAGTTGTGACCGTTACGATAACCGCAGCTCTGCTGGCACTCACGCAGCCTGTGCTATTTACTGTTTCTGCATAATAAGTTGTGGTGGTATTTAATACCGGTGTGGTAAAGCTCGTACCAGTACCTACTGCAATACCGCCTGTTGGGGTAGTAAACCAGTTGATGGTATTTCCTGCTTCGGCAGAAGCCTGAAGCGTAGCAGTTTGTCCGGCACTAATTGACTGGCCGGCAGAAACTATGGCTAAGGCAGGAGTTGGACGTGCGGTTACGGTAACTGCAGTACGACTGCTTATTGCTGTTCCGGAAACGGCCTCCACATAATAGGTGGTATTGGCAGTTAATGCAGCAGTAGTATAAGTCGCCCCTGTAAAGATAGGTGTACTTCCTGTTGCCGCATACCAGTTATAAGTTACTCCCGGTAAGGTATTGCTCACGCTAAGTGTAGCTGTACTTCCTGAACAGATGCTGGTCGACGCCACCACTGGCGGATCAACTTTTACCTTCACCGTAAAGTTGGTGGTGGTGGAGTTGTTGGCTGCATCTTTGGCCGTTACAGAGAAAGTAAAGGTTCCACCTTGCGTTGGTGTGCCGGTTAACTTACGGGTAATTGGATCGAAGCTCAATCCCGGAGGAAGGTTCGCTGAAGTATAAGTATAAGGTCCTGTTCCGCCGGTTACTTCAGGCAGGGTCTGCGCGGTGTAAACGGTTCCGACAGTACCATCGGCCAATGCCATTGTTGGTAGTGATAAAGCACCGATTACTCTTAAAGCATAAGTATTGGTTGCAGTAGTACCGACATTGTCAGTTACCGTTACGGTTACCGTATATAAACCTGATTGTGTTGGCGTACCAGAAATGACACGGGTGGTTGCATTAAAATTCAATCCCGGAGGAAGGCTTGTTGCCACATAAGTATAAGGTCCTGTTCCACCTGTTGCCGAAGGAATAGGTTGTGAGGTATAGCTTACATTCACATTTCCATCCGCAAGTGTTGCCGGAGGAAGCACCAATGGATTGCCTACTACAATTGAATAATTGGTCGTGATGGTTTTTCCATCTCCATCGGTTACCGTTACAGGAATGCTATAAGTTCCTGCCAGCGTTGGTGTACCTGTGATCTCACGGGTAGTTGGATTAAAGGTCAATCCCGGAGGAAGGCTTGCTGCCGGAGTGCTATAAGTATAAGGTCCCACACCACCAGTCGCGGTAGGGATTGTTTGGGCAGGATAAGGAATTCCTACGGTACCATTGGCAAGTGTTGCCGCAGGTAAAACAAGAGGATCTCTGACTACAATGGTATAGTCTGCTGTTTTGGTATTTCCATTGGCATCAGTTACGGTTACATGAACCGGATAAGTTCCGGCCAGAGTTGGCGTACCTGTGATTTCACGGGTAACCGGGTTGAAGGCCAATCCCGGAGGAAGACTTCCCGGAGTAGCAACGTACGTATAAGGTCCTGTTCCGCCAATGGCAGCAGGAAGTGTTTGTGTTGGATATAGGGTGTTTACCGTTCCATTGGGAAGTGTCGCTGCCGGAAGTGACAAAGCAGCAGTTACGGTTAAGTTAAAAGGAGTGATTGCAGTACAACCTTTACTGTCTGTCGCCAGAACAGAAAAAGAATAAGGTCCTGCAGTTGCGGTCGGGGTTCCGGAAATCAATCCGGTTGCCGATAGTGTTAATCCTGCAGGCAATGTGCTACCTGGAGCAAGTGTATAATTAAATGCAGGTGTTCCTCCCGTCGCGACAGGAATTTGTTTGGAATAACTGGAAGCGATCGTGGCATTCGGTAAGGCAGCGGTTGCAAAAACAATAGCCGGGTTTACATTCACCGTAACCGGTACACGCTCTGCATTTACGCAGGAACCTTTACCTACTTCTATATAATAGGTAGTTGTTGCCGTAAGTCCTGTTGGGGAATAGGTATTTCCTGTAGCCAATGCAGTACCACCTGTTGCGTCGGCATACCATTTCAGATCTGTTCCACCGTTTGGTGTTGCAGTCAGGGTGGTCGATGCTCCGGAACAGATGTTTAAACCTGTGCTCGCAACCGTTGGTTTTGGATAGATCACTTCTGCACCGAAGATGTCAAGTGCCGTTACTGCGGAGAGTACCGCACCGAAGCGTACTTCTACTGCATCGTAGGCCGCGGCAGCCGGAACAGTTACACTGAAACGATCGCCACCCAACAGACTAAGGTGGATCAGTGCGGAGTTAAGGTCGTAAGAAGCTACGGTTGAATTGCCATTTCTGACATTCACACTTATGCCTCCCAGAAGGGAAAGGTCAACGATGTTTCCAGGCAACCTCAAATCAAGACGGATGCTATCCGTAGCTACGCCTGCAGTCGGGAAACCCAATCGCTGATATCCGACCGCCAGAACACCTACCGCAAGGCGGATGCTGGAAAAGTTCAGCGGATCTGCATCAACAGAGAATCCAGGGTCTGAAACTTCACAACCGATACATATCCCCTGAATCGCATTGGTTTGGGAATTGGCAGATTTACAAGTTACCCCTGGTGTAACGTTCGTGACTGTAATGTTAACGGCAATTCTGTTTAAACTTGCACAACCTCCTGCACTCTGCGTTCCTACATAATAGGTGGTATTTGCATTTAATGCCGGAGTTGTAAAGCTGGTTCCGGTTGCAACCGGACTTCCGCCTGTTGAGCTGGTATACCAGTTAATGATGCTACCGGCAGTTGGCGCTGTGGCCGAAAGTGTAGCGGTTTGTCCGGTAGAGATATTTACATTCGTTGAAGACACCTGCGCATCTGCCGGAAGTGCATTAACGGTTACGTCTACCTGTTGACGTGCACTGGAACAGGCACCGATCACCGACTCTACGTAATAAGTTGTATTCGCAGCCAATACAGGAGTTAAAAATGTTTCTCCGGTAAAGACTAAGTTTCCACCAGTAGCCGCATCATACCAACGGTAAGTCTCCCCTACCACCAGAGCGCCAATTTGCAAAGTTGCTGAAGATCCGCTACAAATAGGAGCAACGGTAGATACTACCGGTAAGATTGGATTATTTACCGTTACACTCACCAGCTTACGCGGAGATTCGTTGGTACATCCCGCTCTTTTTCCTGATACATAAAATGTATTGACACCAGTTACTAAACCTGTTGGCGTAAAACTGACACCGGTAGTTCCTGTACCTCCGGTAGCCTGGGTATACCAGGTATAGGTTGCACCTGCTTCCGGTGTATTGATATTTAAAGTTACTCCATCTCCTGTACATGCGATACCGGTAGCTGAAGCTGTATTGTTTACATTTATGGTCGTTGGCAAAGCCATCGTACGGGACACCTCATGAAGGTTGATCGAATTTAAAAGACTGGCTGTTCCCCCGATTCTCAACTGAACCCGATCAAAAGGAACACCAGGTGCAAAGGTTAAGACCCCAATGGTACTACCCGGATTCAGGAGTTTAAGGTTGAGCAAGCCGCCTGTCCCGGGGACAAGTCCGTTACTGACACCTCCATTGAAGGTTTCGATACTTACCGAGCCCAGCAATTCAAGAGAAAGCAGGGATGGTCCTGTCGAAACCATTAATCTTACGGAGTCCGTGGCAGCAGATAACCCTGGAAAGACAATCGTTTGTTGCGCAAAGCCTACCAAGCCAATTGCAGAACCTAAAGTTGAATAGGTACTTTCCACACCGTCTATTGCATTTGATGGATTGTTTACGCCACCAAGTGCGCCAACAGTTCCAGAAATTCCATGTAACTCATCTATTGGTGCATCACAGTTTATATTTGTCGTATTTTGTAAGAAATAAGCATGAAAAACATTAATAGAAGTTAATGCAGCCAGGGCCCCTCCATCCACTGTCACACGTACTCTATTATAAGGTACACCTGGGCCCGGTACAAAGATTTCGGCCTGATTACCGTTTGCCAGCAGGTTTAATAAAGCTGTTCCGCCATCGCGAACAACGCCTACCGGGGTATTGTTAAAGTAAGCCTGAACTTTGATGGCTCCGAGCACACTTAGCGATAAAGTTGTTCCGGTAGAAACCTTAACTACTGATCCGGTGTTATTTCCGGGTAAGTTTCCGGCGGGAAATATCAGGTTCTGAAATATTCCTCCTCCCAACAAGCTGACTCCGGCAGTAACAGTCGATGCCGTATTTATGTTGTTATCTACAGCCTGGTCCGGTGCTGATACGCCACAAAGTAAACAAACGCCGAAAGTTCCGTCGCTTGCTGTAGTCGCGTATACACGTTGTTGAGATTGTGCATACGATTTCAGATTAAAAAGCGTTATAGCTATAATACTTAAAAAAATGAGGATAGGTTTTTTAAGTTTTCCTGGCAGGGTAGATGTGCATTTCATATGAAGGGAATTGAGATGTCAAAATTTTACTTTGATGCAATTTTAATCATTGAATACCTCGCAATGCACGTTCGAATTGTTCATTTACAAAGCAGTAAATGATCGATTCATTCATTTTGTTCATTTTTGACAACATCTAATTCAAATAACGCCAATAAATCTCACCTAAATAATTGAGCAACAAATAGTTAAACAAAAGAAACAATATTCATTCATTTTTTTACTTCATATCTTCGCGTTCATTATTGTACCGAAAGCATTATATTCGTTTAGTTGAAGAAATTAATGCTCACTCGTACTGTATATGGACGATATATCTACCTTAAATGAAGTAAAGAGTCTAATCCTATTAAAAACAGGAATTCGAACCATCACTCCTGCTGATTGTAAAAGGATCTCCATTGAAATCAGTAAAACGTTAAACAAGAATGTTAGCGAAACAACCATAAAGCGATTGTTTGGATTTGCGGTGGTAAAACATAACTTTTCAAAGTTTACCCTGACCACGTTATCGGAATATGTCAATAAGGAACAAATTGGCAATTGGACTGCTCCTGTTCATTTAAATGCTCAGGAAAGTGCCACCAATTGGACAGACATCCGGCATAATGCCAGAAGGATCACGGACTTTACCTTGAAAGGGATTAAGAACCGTTCCGGTATTCCTTATGAGATGACCATCAGCCGGAAATTTGCAGAACATGACTTTGATGACTTCTTTAAGAGCAACTATACTTATACCTGTTTTATTTCACAACCTGGTTATGGCAGGACCATCCTTCTTAGTCATTTAGTAGAAAAGTTCTTTAATAACGAATCTTCGGTACACAAGGACTCTACGGTAATGTTCATCACCGCAAATAGTTTTTTCAATGTAGACCAGCTTACACTAAACTTTGAAGACCAGCTTAAAGTGCAACTGGGAATTTACCACAAAGAGAGTCTGCTGGAACATATTCAGGAAAACTATAGTCAGACAGGGAAAAAATTTATCATTGTTCTGGATGGCTTTTCAGAGCTCATCATTAAAAAGGATTTAAAGAAACAACTTTTTGAAAGTATCATCAGTTTTATTTGTTCCATTGAAAATGTAGACTGCATTAAACTGGTAATGAGCATGCGGTCCACGACATGGATGAGATTTTATGATTGCATCAGACATTCTGCATTTTTGAAGTCGAAATGGTTTACAGGAAATTACTTCAATCAGAATGAAGTCTCCAATGTCCCTCCCCTCACGGGCAAGGAAGTGGATCAGATCATCTCTAAAGTCAATCAATCTGATGTTTATGAATTAAATCCAAAACTTAAATCTCAATTAAAATTTCCCTTATATATACAACTGTATTATCAGTTAAAAGAAGAAGATCCGTATTTCAATTATTCTACGAGCATTACTTTTCATGAACTGATCTCCAGATTTATTCAGGAGAAAATTTACCGGTCAAATTATTATACGGAGAAAATTCTCTTTCTGAAAAAAGTCATCCAGCTCACAGATTATGGGAAGAAAGTGGACTCCGTTCCAAAAGACCTTCTGATCAGCGAGTTGTCGGCATTTAAAAATGCATATATGGAGCTTTTATCTGAGGGTATCCTGATGGAAGAGAAAAGTCAGGACGATTATCAGCCAAGGGAATATGTCCGTTTTATTTATCCTCATATCTTTGAATACTTCCTCTTTATTGAATTGCTGGAGAAATTCCATTTACAGGTTGACTGGACTTTCTTCCAGTTTATCCAGAGTTCTTATGAAAGCACTAATGTAAGGTTCCACCTGTTACAATGGACGATCCGCTTTATCATCAGGATCGGTGATTTCAGGTCCCTCTCTCATATTTTTGACCTGCAGCTAAATTATTTTGAACGGAATTACCTCATTCTGTTTATTGCCGAGAACCTTAGGTTCAGGACCCGGTATAGCCCGGACACCATTAAGCTTTTAACAGATCATAAGCTTCATGACATCCTCATCAAACAGCTGATCAATTTTGACTTTGTAGATTCCTGCTATAAAGAAGCGGTTACTGTTCTTGCAGATGTAGCAGATACAGATGAAAACCGGTTAATTTATCAATCTATTCTTGCCATTTTTGACATCATGAGTATGGATCAGGATAAGGTGGCCATGAGGTTGAACAAACTAAGTGCGTTAGATGTAAAAGGATGGCCGGTAAACCCATACGAACTGACCTGGCTGATTTACCTTAAACTGAGCAACAGGCCGATTGAACCACATCCTATGATTCAGGATCTGGAAAATTTCAATTATCCTTTTTTAGACACCAAAGCAGCACTCGATACCAAGCAGGGAATTGCCTATGTATTGTTGCTTATCCTGAATACTTTCTATGGTAGTGATGAAGGCACGATCAGGATCATCAAAACCATTTCTAAATTACATCCCCGTGTATTTTCCAAAAGAACGGCTTTTACCATCTTTATGATGAACGTTTTTGCACTATCGAGCTCCAAGGTCAACCCTGGAAAGAAAACCGATCAGATAGAACATATATTGGTAGAGATCCACAATAACAAAACACGGTTTAAACTTACCGAATACTCTGAATCCATTTTAAGGATGATGCAGGCCAATCAGCTGAGAAACAGAGGAGAGTATGTACTTGCTTATGAGTATTCAAACGAGTGCATTCAGATTTTCAAAAGAAATGAACTGAACCTCAATTGTATCATGATGTACGATGTGATTATTGCCATCTTCAAAGACCTTAAAGATCCGGTAAAAGTAAACGAATATAAATACGAGCGGTTATGCTTTATGGAGGAAAGAAAAATACCTCATAAACTGCTGGTCAACGTCAGTTAAAAAGAAAGCGCCATTAATCGGATTAATGGCGCTTTCTTTTTTATATATGCAGGAATATCTATTTCTTATATTCAGCTGCCAGTTTTAATGCATTATAAGCATTTACGATACCTCCGGTTACGCAAAGGTCTGAAAAAGGAATATCCTTTGTCGTCTCTCCCTGCTGTACTTTCACTACCTGGTCTACCTTAACTACAGATTTAAGAATGATATCTTTCACCTGTACCGCGGTCAGCTTAGGATAGTAAGAACGGATCAGTCCGGCTAAACCTGCAACCACAGGCGCAGCCATACTTGTTCCGTCTAAGTTTTCATATTTAGAACCAGGAACAGTTGAATTGATCCTTACACCAGGTGCAAATACATCAACCGTAGTTTTTCCGTAATTTGAAAAGTTAGCTTTGATGGTTTCATCATTTGCCCAGCCTGAAGCACCTACAGTAATCCATGAAGCAGCAACTCCACCATCCGCATACTGAGGATTAGGGAAATTTTGTTCTACTTCCAGATCTTTGTTGTCATTTCCCGCAGCATGAATCAATAACACATCTTTAGAAACTGCATATTTTACCGCTTCATCTACAATGGTTTTATTCCATGAATAAGCTTTACCGAAACTCATGTTGATGACTTTAGCACCGTTATCGGCAGCATAGCGGATTGCATTTGCCACATCTTTATCACGTTCATCACCATTAGGTGTATTGCGGACTGCCAGGATCTCTACATTATCAGCAATACCTTTTATACCCAGGTCATTGGTTCTTACTGCGGCAATAATACCGGAAACGTGAGAACCATGACGTGCATCCGGACCAGCCACATCGTTATTGCCGTAAAAACGTTCCTTTGTATTTTCAGGATCATCCCCAACAATTGATCTTGGGTCATAATCCAGGTTCAGGTTATATTCTACCTGCGATTTGAAGTGGTCATATCCGGGTAACACCTGACCGTCATAAAATTCCTTGAAAGTGGCATTCTTTAACTGCTCTACCATAATTCTCTGGATATTTTTCTCCATATCAGTTACAGGAACAAAACTTTGGAAATCGGCAACGGTAGGGTTTTCCTTACCTATTTTTTTCACCACATCATCTATCGCTGTTTTGATAGAACCATAGCGCATTAGTCCGTCTTTGGCTTCGGCCAGTTCTTTTTCCAGTTCTGCCTTATTCTTTTGATAAGCTTCAAATGCAGGCAGGTCATTTGCTTTTACAGAAGTCGCATCGGAATTGCCGAATTTAGCATTGTCTCTGCGTACCAGACGGGTTAACTCCAGTGTTTCATGATTTACTGAACCTTTCGCAGAACCCAAAAAGTTCCATCCATGGATATCATCGATATATCCGTTCTTATCATCGTCTTTTCCGTTACCTGCTTTTTCCTTTTTATTTACCCAAATGATTGATTTCAGGTCTTCATGGTTGGTATCTACCCCACCATCCAGCACTGCAACAATAACAGACCTGGACTTTTTTCCTTTTAACAATTCGTGATAAGCTTTCTCTGTACTGATACCGAAAGTAGAATCTGCTTTAAGGTCCAGGTTCTGCCAGTTTGGCTTTTGTGCCATGGACAAAAAAGGAACGGCTGCCAATAAAGACAAACCCAGAATCCCGCGATAGCAAAAATTTGCTTTTATTTTATTCATAAGTTGATATTTTAAACAAAGTTAATTAATAAATAGCTCAGGGTGTTTATTCAGGATGTGCGACAATCACCAATTGCTATCCCATAAACGTAAAAAGCCAGATACAAATATCTGGCTTTTAAAACAAAATGAGATAATTCCTACTGTAAAGACATCAATTCGTAAAAATCTTTGATCCTGGCAAAGGAAGGATGCAGGGAAACCACATCTCCAAAAACCAATAGTGCAGGAGAGGAAATCTTGTTGTCCTCTATTAATTCAGCAATGGTATCTACCACCCCTATTTTTATATGTTCATTGACCGAAGAGCCATTTTCAATAACTGCTACAGGAAGTTTATTTTTACCTTCTGCCTGGAAGATGGCAGTGATCTCTCTTATTTTCTCAATTCCCATCAGAATGACCACCGTTGCTTTTGATTTTGCTGCCACGGACAAATCAGGAGAAAGCTCACCGGCAGCATTTGTTCCGCTAAGGACCCAAAAGCTATCGCTCAGGGTATTGTAGGTCATGGGTATTTTATGTAATCCCGGAACACCCAAAGCGCTGGAAATACCGGGTATAATTTCTGTTTGAATACTGTACGATTCTGCATAGTCTACCTCTTCGAAGCCACGGGCAAAGACAAAAGGATCGCCGCTTTTTAACCTAACCACATGGCCATAATTTAAAGCATAATCGATCATCAGTTTATTCACCGCATCCTGAGAAAATGACTCATCGTCAGATTTACTGCCTACAAATATTTTAATTGCCTTTTCGGGAGCATGATTGAGCAGGGCTTCATTCACCTGTGCATCATATAAAACCACATCTGCGGCAGCAATTGCCTTAACACCTTTTAAGCTAATGAGTTCAGGATCACCGGGACCGGCTCCTACCAATGTAATTTTAGGTTCTTTTACACCACTTTCTATCTTATTTAAAATCATAGCCTAACGTTTAAAGGTATTACATATTTGTCTTATGGATACAAATATACAAAAAGACTATAGAAATAGTAGACTTTATTTGAAATTAAATATTAATTAACAATGCTTTCATCAGTTTCGCGGGCAATAACGTCTGCGATAGAGGTTTGAGCAAGGACTTTCAAAGTTGCGTCCCGTACATCAATAAAAGTTTTTCTAATGCCACAGGTCACTTCATCATGACATTCATCGCATTTACGGTAAAATTTAAGACTGGCACATGGAACCATTGCAATCGGTCCGTCGGTAATGCGCAGGATATCGGCCAGATAAATATCACCCGGCTCTTTATTCAGGCTATAACCACCACCTGCACCTTTTTTACTGTACAGATAACCTGCATTACGCATGTCCAACAGGATCTGCTCTAAGAACTTTCTGGGGATCATTTCCTGTTCAGCCAATCTTACGATCTGCATAGGAGGATTTCCAGCGTTTTTTCCGAGCGCAACAAGTGCCTTTATTGCGTATTTAGTCTTCTTAGATAGCATAAAGACAAAGTTAAGAAAAATACATTACTTTCTCATAGCGTAATATATAGCTGAAATTGCAGGAAATTCATAAGGTACTGTGGTGGTCGTATTATGGTAGTGTTGTGATACTGGTCAACTCTTCTCTATGTTTCGTTCGACTCTTCTTCGAGTCGGAGTCGAAGAACACTTGCAAAGACTTCGCACCATATTCGGCCGGAACATAGAGAACGATACAACACTACTATAACACTACCCGAACAGTGTCCCTCCCTTCCCTGACGGATCTGTTTCTTTCCGCTACAAAGTGTGGAACAAGGCAACAGTTACTTTTCAGGAAAAGAACAAAAATCACTGAATATAAGCGATTTAACACCAAAAAGCAGTTTTGGCATCATTATGAAACCTATCTGATCGTAATTAAAACAGAATAATAAACTTTTAAAATATATAATTATGAAAAAGATCATCTTATCCGCAGCATTTTTAGCATTCGTAGGGTTAACACAAGTAAAAGCAAGTGATGTTAAAAATCCAGCTATCGTTACCGTAAAACAAGACAGTGTAACCAAAACTCCAGTTGAATTGAAAGATCTTCCAGATGCAGTTAAAACAACATTGGCATCTGATAAATACAAAGAATGGACGCCAACAGCTGCATTTTTAGTGACCAAAGCAGATAAGTCTGAGTATTTTCAGGTTGATGCTAAAAAAGGAGAAGAAACTGCTTCTTTAAAACTATCTAAAGAAGGTGCAGTTATTGAGTAAGCCCACAATAAATATCAATTAATATACTTCACAAAAGCCGGATATCCTCCGGCTTTTGTATTTTTGCTATAATTACAAGCGAAATCCCTATGGCAAAAATACTGATTATTGAAGACGACCTCACTTTTTCGCAGTTACTGGAAGGTTTTCTGACCAAACATGGTCATGAGCCCAGTTCGGTGAGTGATGTAAAAAAAAGTCTAAAACTAATAGAACAGCAAAGTTTTGACCTTTTATTGGTAGATTATCGTTTACCTGACGGAACAGGTCTCGACGTTTTATCCCATATACGTGGAAAAGGATTAACCCAGCCGGTCATTATCATGACCAGTTTTAATGATGTAAGAACGGCAGTAAAATCCATCCAGTTAGGGGCCTTCGATTACATTACCAAGCCTGTAAATCCAGATGAGTTGCTGATGATTATCAACAATTCCCTGGGTAAAAAAGAAACCATCAGCTCCGGCACTTCCATTGAGCATACAGATGCCATCAAAGGGAAGAGCAGCATTGCTGATAAACTATACGAACACATCAACCTCGTTGCCCCTACCGATATGTCGGTCATCATTCAGGGAGAAAGCGGAACAGGAAAAGAATATGCTGCAAGAGCACTGCACATGCAGAGCAAACGTAAGGACAAGCCTTTTGTAGCGATCGATTGCGGTGCATTATCCAAAGACCTCGCAGCAAGTGAATTATTCGGACATGCCAAGGGCGCCTTTACAGGTGCTCTGAATGACAAGAAAGGTCAGTTTGAAGCGGCAAACGGAGGCACCTTGTTTCTGGATGAAGTTGGGAACCTCAGCTATGAGGTTCAGGTAAAGATGTTACGCGCTTTACAGGAACGGGTAATCCAGCCACTTGGAAGCACTAAGACTGTAAAAGTCGATGTAAGGATCATTACCGCCACCAACGACGACCTGAAATCAAGTGTAGCCAATGGCTCCTTCCGGGAAGACCTTTACCATCGTCTAAACGAATTCAAGATCCAGCTTCCCGCATTGAGAGATAGAGGCAAGGACATCGAGTTATTCATCAATCATTTCATCAGACTTTCCAACACCGAATTACAACGTAATGTGCAGAACCTGTCTCAACAGGCGAAAGACCTTTTGCTGCAGTACGATTGGCCGGGAAATTTGCGGGAGCTAAAGAATGTGATTAAACGGATGGTGTTATTGACTCCATCGGAAACGGCAGAGGTAGATTCTTTACCGGAAGAAATGATCATCTCCATTAATCAGATTCCAAAACCCAATGGTACAGATCTCAAAGCCATCAATGAGGTGAATGAGAAAATGCTGATTATAGAAACCCTGGTCAAGGTTAAATACAACAAATCAAAGGCAGCCAAATTACTGAATATCGATCGCAAGACCTTATACAGTAAAATGGAACGCTATGAAATAGAGTAAGAACTAAACTTCTTTTATCTGGCCGATCAGCAGCTTTAATTGTGCTGATAAGGCCTGTATATCGGCTCTGGTTGCTTTGTCAGGAACCGGATGCTCAGATAAAGTGATTTCCATCTCCCGGAACTCAGTAGCCAGTTTCCGGGAACCAATCTGGGCAATCCGCCCCGCAAGACGGTGAGTAACCAGACGCAATGTTTCCCCGTCTTTCTTTTCCAGGGCTTCCTGAGTTTCCTGAATATCGTTTTCCGAATCCACAACAAAGCGGTCCAGGATCTTTTTCAATTGTTCCTCATCATCGAAAGTCATCTTCCGTAGCGGTCCAAGATCGAGCGCGATCTTTTCCGCCCCTATTTCCTCTTCGCGAATTTCTTCTTCTTCTTTCTGCTGGTCTAAGGCTTTTATCTGTTGGCTTCCGGTGCCCATGGAAAGGTTAATTTCTTCCGAGAATACGGCCAGCAGTTCATTCTCCCTGAAGGGTTTCATCACCAATCCGTCAAAGCCATTGTTTAAGAGAAATTCTCGTTCATCAGGGAGCACTTGTGCCGTGATGGCAAAGATCTTAACCGTGGAGCCCATTCGTTCCCTGAGGAGTTTGCAAAGTGCAATTCCATTCATTTCAGGCATCCGCATATCCACCAGGATATATTTCAAATCTGTTCCTTCTTCTTCTTTCAGCAATTCGGATGGAGAATGAAAGCTTTTATAGGTAATTCCATTCCTTTGAAAGATGATGCCGCAGAGGTCAAGGATCAGGGGATCATCATCTACCACCCATACCTTGAAAGGCTTCCAGGACACCTGTTCATTTGCATTTAGCAATGTTTCTGTGATCGGTTCTGCTGCGACTTTAAAAGTCAGGTATACCGTGAAAACGCTTCCTTCTCCCTGTTTGCTTTTTACATAAATCCGACCTCCCTGGTTTTCAACCAGCGACTTGATGATCGTTAAACCCAGACCTGTACCCGCCTGGTTTAAGACTTCATTATCCGGCGCATTCACCTGCTCAAATTCATTAAATATCACCGCTGTTGCTGCCTCAGAAAGGCCTATCCCCGTATCCTTTACCATAAAGGTGAAATGGAGGTGCTCCGCCTGTCTTTTATAGAATACCGAAAGGACCACCTCCCCTTCATTTGTAAATTTGATGGCATTCCCCAATAAATTGTAAAGGATTTGTTTTAGCCGGAAAGGATCTCCGGTAATGTATTTTGTTTCATGCAGCGTCACTTCGGTTATCAGTCCAAGCGATTTCCGTTCTGCCTGTGGCCGCATGACAGAAACAACTTCCTCTAAAAGTTTAACAAAATCAAAAGGCTTATCTGCGAAAGTAAACTTGCCGGAAATGATCCGGTTATAGTCCAGCACCTCATTTACGATCTGCAACAAATGCTCGGAAGAGTGATAAATGGCATCAATATCTTTCGGTTTCGGCTGCTCCTGCTGCCGGATCACTTCTGCATACCCGATAATGGATTGCAGGGGTGTCCGGATCTCGTGGCTCATGTTAGAAAGGAAGCGTTGCTTCGCCTGTCCATGATATTCGGCTTCATCTCTGGCCAGCTCCAGTTCATTTTTATACCGGTTGCTTCGCGTGATGTCGGTCAGGATGAAATAAAGCAAAAGTAACATCAGCAGGAAAAACACAAGCATAATGATACTGATGGTATTGATTCCGGTATTGACCACATGTTTGGCCTGAATGCCATTGAGCTCTATCTGTGTCACAACTTCACTCTCTACTTTTCTGAGAATATCGAGCATCTGGTTGATTAACCTGTTGTTTGCATTGGCCAGTTCGGCCTCCTTATTCAGGAACCTCGCACTTTTCATCCTTTGCTCTTTTTCAATGGTTCTGAGGGATTCTTCCAGACTTCTGGAGATTTTATCTTCATTTGAAAGTGCAATGGTATCTACTTTTACATGCTGTTCGTTGATGATTTTATAAGACTTATTGTCCTCACTGTTTTCCTTCTTCTTTCCAAAAAGCCGACCGAAAAAACTTCTGTTTTTATCCTCGGTTGAGTAAATGGTGGTCGTGGAACTTTGCTGCTGTGAAGCCAGAATTGTACTGTCATTACCACTTTTATTCACCATATCGCTCAGATTTTGCACCTGTCTGGAGAATGACTTATTGTTCACCAGGCCTTCTCTGACCTTCAAATAATTGACAAACTGGTTATCTCGTTCCCTTAAAAGCTTTTGAATGCTCACAATGCGGTGAAGCTGTACCGTATCCCGGGGATATAACATCAGCAAAGAATCCAATACCAGTCGCAACTGACTGGATTCTTTAAACAGCTTGCCGTAATTTTTCGAATCATTCGAAGCCTGCCTTTTTTGCATCTGATCCAAACGGCTGATTTTAAGAGAAATCAGGTTCACCATCCTCAGGCGTTCACTTGGGGCAGAAATGTTTTCAACGGTATTTAACATTTCATTAAAAGCGACCTTACTCACCCCCCAGGCCATCAGCAAGGCAAAACACGCCAATAGCAATGCGATGATGATCTTTCCTTTAATGGCCTTAAATAAACTCTTTTTGGGGGTACTACTCATTTTTTAAATCACAATTATTGACAATACAAATAGAACAGCAAGGAACCTGCCATGATCTGCTTTTTTAAATAAAAGAACGAATTATCCGAATAAAAAGAAGGCGATAATTAAGGTAATGATCACATTAAAAAGCTGTGCGGTCAGAAATGCGTAAAGCGGCTTTTTACTATTGTTCTTAAAAAGATCCTTAAAGTTAGTTTCCAGTCCGATGCTGGTAAATGCCAGTGCGAACCAGGCACCCTGTAAATTTTTCAAACCATCTTTCACATCGGATACCGTCCCTTTTGAAAGGAAGAAAGAAAACAGCAATGAGGCTCCGATAAAGCCCAATACAAATTTGGGAAAGCGTTCCCAAATGACGCCCAAAGTAGGTTTTACCCTTTGCCCACTTTCGTCGGTATGGTTGGTATAGGACCAATAAATACTGATGACAAAAGCAGCAATCCCCAGTAATACATTCTGTGAAAATTTAACAATGGTACTAATTTTTAATGCTTCGTCTCCTACCATAGATCCTGAGGCCACTACTGCTCCGCTGGTATCAATACTTCCACCAAGCCAGGCTCCGGTTACTGCTTGTGGGAAAGAGAAATAATTGGCGATATAAGGCATAAAGATCATCATAGGAATTGCGGTGATCAAGACCATAGAGATGACATAGGAAAGCTTTTTTGAATCCCCTTTGATCGCTCCAGAAGTAGCGATTGCCGCCGAAACACCGCAAATAGAAACGGCACTGGAGATCATCATGGTCAGTTCATCATCCACTTTAAGTTTTTTACACAACCAAAAAGCGAAATACCAAACCGAAAGCACGACTACCAATGCCTGGATCAAGCCAAGAGAACCGGCTTTCAGAATATCCGCGAAGATCACTGTTGTTCCCAATAAGACCAATCCGATCTTTACGAAAAGTTCTGTAGAAAGTGCCGTACGGAACCAATCCGGCAATTTGAAAAAGTTGCCGATTGCAAGGCCAATGATCAGACTAAAAATCACGGCCTCCAGATTGAAGGACCGCATCGTGGAACTGCCGGCAATCACTAACGCAATAATGGTAAGTACATAGACCGCCGGAAAGCCAAGGACAAAGTTTTTGACTGATTTCCCCATGATCAAAGTTCCTAAAGTCCCAATCGACAGGATAAATAAGAACTGAACGAGTATCGCCCTCAGGTTATCAAACTGCAGTACTTTATCGAATAAGATAGTAGAACTGTCCCATTTAAAAACAGGAACGGGAACCTGGAAAAATAAAATAGAAATAAAGATTACCATTGCGCCGAGCAGGACCACAGTCCAGTCTTCATGCATAGAAAAGTTGTTGGGTTTTAATAGTTTTTTGGTCATTTACAGGTTTATTTATTTGTGTGACGTAATTTAAGCTTTTATATGAAAAAGCCAGGTCATCCAACCTGGCTTTTAACCAAACAAAACTTAGATCTAACCAAACATCTAATTTTTTTTAAGCATCAGCCCGGGCGGGCTGAGAATTATATTCTTTAAGCTTACTGAGAGCAAATATAATAAAGTCTACTAATTTAATAGAATTTATTTTCAATTATTTTTCCGAAGGGATAACAATGCCCTTTATTGCCAGAATAACTGACTACTTAGTTAAGAAAGTTTAGTACTTATTATCGATTTTTAACTGAATATTACTCCATCCACACAATGAATAGGTTTCCCTTTCTGCTGATCGCTCTCTTCTCTTGTTTTTTTACGCAAACAAATGCGCAGATTCATCTGCCCAGGCAAAGTGGAATAGCGATACTGCCGGCAAAAAATGCAAGCCATATTGCAGGGATTTACAAAGACACCATCATCGTGATTAGCGGCAGCACTTATTCATTTACAGTGGATACCCCTGAGGATCAGGGACTGGTTTCTACCAATATTGGAACAAAAGGCTTATTCGCACAAATCAGGTCTTCAGATGGTACTGCCCAGAAATATGAGCTCAGTGATGGTAACGGTGTAAAAAAAGAAGAAGGGTCCTTACTCAGCGGAGATCGGCTAACAGTCATTTCCGAAGATGGAAAATCCAGACGGACATATTATATTTTACTAAGGGAGCTAGCCATCGCGGGCAAACTGCGGCTGGGAACAGAAAAGATGACCGTTCATACTCCGCAGGAGCTCAGTCTTTATTTTACTGCCGGACAGCGAAGTCCGGACGTAACAGTCAGTATTACCGTTCCACCAGGAATCAGGCTGACGATGGAAAACACAACTGTTAACGTTATTGGCCGCGGAGAGGTGATGTTAAAGGATCTTAGCAGCCAGTCTATCGGCAAAACAGGGACAAATTATTCCTATTCCAGGGTAGGAAATGTTGTGCTTGAGGGTAGTCCTGTAAACGGACAAACCATTACATTTAATCATCTGGACCTGCGTCCGGCAAATGGTCCTGACCTTAAAATCACCATTAGAAATGTGAACCTAGGCAAAGCGGGTACGTATTTTTTTAAAGCCAGGTACCGCACCTCAAAGCCAAAGGTATTGCAAAGCCCCGGAACGGGAACTGAAATCGCAGTACTCCATGCAGTTGCTTTCATTTCTGATTTTCAGCGGATCCCACTTCACAATTTACATTTTAAGGAACAGCCGAAAACCTATACTCAGGTTAATTTCAAATGGAGTGCTAATCCTGAGACCGGCAAAACACAGATCTTACAATCAATAGATCTGGGAAAAACCTGGAAGTTAAGTCCTGCCCTGGTCAACATTAAAAACAGTACTGCTCATATTTCCGGATTAATACCAAACCAACAATATCGTTTTAAACTTCGAAGCGGCAGCGGGCAAGGAGCTTTGTTTTCAAACGAAGTTAGATTTTATGCCGGAAAAACTGACGTCAGGGAATATGGTATTGTGGCTGATGAACAGCAGGATCATACCGACCAGATCAACAGGGCTATAGATTCATTGGCCGAAAATGGTGGAGGAACGCTTCTTTTTAGTAAAGGAACTTATCGGGTAAGGACTGTTCATCTAAAGAGCAATGTTTATTTGTATGTCGATAAAGATGCGGTCATCAAGGCCATTAAAGGAACTGACGCTCCGGAAAGTACCTGGTTTAGCGATAAAAAATACAGATCCGGACTTTCTCCTACAGATACCGGTCCCTATGAGGATCCTGAAAATTACCTGACTAAGCAAGATGTTGGTCATCATTATTTTAGAAATGCCATGTTTTTTGGCGAACGGCTAGACAATGTAAAAATCATAGGAAGGGGGCTCATTACAGGAGATGGCAACCTGGTAACTGGAGATAAGGTGATGAACAATCCGCCTGACCATCGTGGAGACAAGATGTTTTCTTTTAAATTGTGTAGTAACCTGGAAATCGGCGGTATCGATACGCCTGAAGACCTATGGTACGATCCGGAAAAAGATGAACCTTATTATCTTGGAAAATCCGGGACCAGGCAATTTGATACTTCCAACATGCTGAAGATTGAACGTGCAGGGCATTTCGCCCTGTTGGCAACCGGAACGGACTCCATCAATGTTCACGATACATATTTTGCAAAAAATCAGGTTTCCAATGCCAGAGACATCTACGATTTCATGGGTTGTAATGAGGTGACTGCCACCAATATTTACTCAAAGGTAAGTTCTGATGACATCATAAAATTAGGCTCAGATTGTTCGCTTGGTTTTACCAGACCCGCAGCAAATTATAAGGTGCGAAACATCATCGGCGACACCAATTGCAACCTCTTTCAGATCGGTTCAGAAACTGCCGACGACATCAGTAAAGTTTGTATAGATAATATCTATATCCTTGGCGCAAATAAAGCAGGTTTTTCTATATCAACCAATGACGGGGCACTGATCAAAGACATTCACCTCAATTGTGGGCATACCGGAAGGATCCACTCCCGCTCAAAGATGTTCCGAACTACTGCCCCCTTCTTCATTTCCATCTCTAACCGTGGAAGAATTTCAGGTGCTGAAGTAGGAAAATATGCTTTTCTGGAAAACGGAAAAATAAGAACAGAGTTATTGGTTAAAAATATAAACATAGGCCGGGTTGAAAAGGTTATGCTACAGGGCATAGATATTACTGAGATCTATAGTGGCAGCTCCTATAGCGGAAGCCGTTGGAAAGTTTATGATGGTACACAAAAACGATCGGCCTCAATTATCGCAGGATATCGGCTCCCGGATTCCGCTGCTGTTGAAGGGGGATTAGACTTCCGCCTGCCAAATGGCTTACATACAGGCTATGTTCAGGATGTCGTATTTAAGGACATCCATATCATCGACAAAGGAGGAAATCCGGTTGAAGATGCAAGCCAGGTTCCGCCGGAGCTGGGGCTTGGGCAATACAATGTGTCTAACCTGAAAACACTTCCTGCTTATGGTCTTTGGGCACGTCATGCGACGGGATTAAAGGTGGAAAAAAGCAGTTTCAATTATGAGAAGACCGATGATAGACCTGCCATAGTTCTGGAAGATGTAAAAGACGTCCGTTTCAAAGACCTCAAAATACGGAAATCAAAAAATCAAAATCAGGTTATCCTGCAGAAGAGCAGTCAAAATGTAGACCTGAAACAGGTGATTCATCATTAGGTAACGCTCTATTCCCGTTTAATTTGGGTCAAACTCAACGGTTATGTCAGCTGATTTCTCAAGGGCATTGAAAACGTCATCTTTTTTTTTCTAAGTTTGTATAGCAAAAATCAGTGATGAAAATCAATAATGGATCTTCCTCCGGCACTGCAAACAACATCATCCCAGGAACTATGACCAAATCAGCAAAAAATGCTGTCCTTTTCTTTAGCTTAATTATCCTTTTTTGTTGCCTGACTTTCTGCCGGGAGCAACCAGGTAATGTCAGTGCTGCATCAGAAAAAAAATACAGCATTTATATTTTAGGGAAAGACGGGAAAGAATATATTATGGAGACCAATACTTTAGATAGTGGCATATTGTATCCTGAAAAGACTGGTGCAAAACTCGATGAAAAAGAGATCGATCGTGAACTTGTGGTACGGGACAGGTTTTACTACCTGTTGAACAGAAAAAAAGATTCTTTTATAAAATACAAAGAAGCAGAACAGACCATAACAGAGGTAGCTTCCGCGCCGTTAGAAAACTTTTCAGTCGACAACTATTATTGGTTAAATAAGGACACACTCCTGCTAACCGGCCTAAACACGACCGACTATAGCCAGGTGAAATATGCGATCATACAAACAGACGACATGAAGGTCCTTACCATTGGTGATCTCGCTGTTCCCCGGCCTTTTGGGAAATATACTTCCATCTCAACCGGATTTGTAGAACTGAGAAATAAGCAACTGTTTCTGGGCTATACTTATCACCAAAAATTGAGCTCTTACGATTATACCACCAGTGACACCACCTATCTCGCCTTATTTAATTATCCTCAGATGACTAAGATCAGGATCGATAAAGATGTGCGCTCTACCTACCCCGGCGGAACCAACCTGGTGCAACCTTATTCTTTCAATGATGAAAAAGGCAATTATTATTTTATGACCTGTCCGGGGATTGCACTGGGAAACCGTGCTGACCTTCCTACCGGAATATTCCGGATCAATGCAGGAGCAGATGCTTTGGACAAAAACTACTTTTTCAACATCTCCGGCTCTGTTATCAACAACCATGCTTACGGAATATGGTATCTCGGAGGTAATCAGGCCATCATCAGAACAGAGCGGAAAGATTTATTTAAAGGGCTGAGTGACCATTACAGCACTGCTCATTTTGAATTCTATCTGATCGACCTCTCTTTAGGAAAGGTATTAAAGAAACTGGAACTTCCATTAGATAAGGGAACGAGAAGGGCCTGTGTGATCGTTTCCGGAAATACGGCTTACATCGCGGTGAATTCTACCAAAGAAGGCAATTATGTCTGGCTTTATCATATAAAAACAGGAGCCTTAGAAAAAGGACTTCAACTTGCCGGAGATACAGATTTCATCATGAGAATCGACAAGATTCAAAAGTAAAAAAGGCCGCCCGGAAAAAATCATCCAGGCGGCCGGATCTTTAAATCATTATTTTTTTAGAAGTCAAATGCCGCAGAGAGTTTAGCAAATCTGCCCAGAATAGGTCTGGCATAGTAGATCGTACCTGGAGCCGTAGTTACCCTTGGATTTCCTTCTGTAAGACCAATCGTATTGGTTAAGTTTGAAGCATCCAATGCAAACCGCATCCGCTTAACTTTCAGGGATACCCCTGCGTTCAGTACATCAAAAGTAGGCAGGAGGCTTAAGTTTTCATTGTCTGAATACTTCTTCCCAAAATGATTCACTTCTGCGTAGATGGCCAGGTTCTTTGTCAGATTATAAGCAGGGCGAATGGTTCCATAAAAACCAGGAATTCTACGTACCCTGTTTCCATTGTTATTTACTCCTTCTCCGGAAAAGTCGGTAAATTTTGGATCTTGTAAGGTTGCATTGATGGTTAAACTGAAATTTCCGGCAGTAAACTGTCCTTCCAGCTCCATTCCATAGTTACGCGCTTTTGCGAATTTGTTTTCCGATTGCCCGTTTAACAGGATATCTGTAAAGGCCAGATCAGCAAGGTCCATATAAAAAGCATTAGCAAAAAGTGCAAACTGTTTCGCCTGATATTTATAGCCCAGCTCAAACTGATTGATCACGGTTGGCTTTAATTGATCCAGCTTATCCATATTCTCAAAATAAGCTTCCTCAATCGGCGAACGGAAACCATTGCTATAGCGTACGTAAGCTGCCATATCATCTGCAAACTTATAGTTTGCTGCCGCACTTCCCGATAAACGGTTCACATCATATTTCCAATACTGATAAGCACCGGATAAGACCGTTATTGAATTATCAGCGGTAGTACCTGCGAAATTATTATTGGAGGAAGAACTGTTGTCCAGATTTTGTAAAACAGCATTGGGCTTATTCTTGTATCCGGTATAACGGTCCATGTCAAAACGCAAACCGATATCGAAGGTCAACTGATCTGTTGCTTTTATTTCAGCATTTCCAAAAACCGCATTCAGGTTTCCTTTTGTTTGTGTCTGCCTGGTTAACCAGGAAATATCAGTTACCCCGTTATAGGTTCTGGACCGGTTACTTCCTCCTTCAGAAACGGATTTATCCACCAGGTTTAACAGTTGAGGATTATCAGAAACTGATACCAACAGGTTACTCCAGTTCCATTGCTGGTTAGAAGTCCAGTTCGAGTAATAATAACCAAGGGATAAAGCCACTTTATCATTTTTATAATCAAACCTCAGGTTGTTGGCAAAGTTTTTCATTTGTTTATCAATTGCCCAGTAACCAACTTTTGCAACCAGTCCGGGGTTAATTACCGCACCGGTATTTACATTGGTATATTCAGGGCTTAACACTGGAAATGCTCCGCCGTTAGTACGATATCCCGCAGCAAAATCAGCAGCAGTTTGCGGTTCAGCACCAGGAAAAATGGCAGTATATTCCAAATTGATTTTAGTATATCTGGTATTGTTACTTAAAGTAAAACCACCACCTAAATCTGTTTTAAATTCAGCTCCTACGGCATCCACAATAGGATGAACCCCATCTTCAAGGTTTCTTTTAAAAGAACCGCCACCATATTGAGGAATATCCAGCTGACTGAAATTTCTTGACGTCAATGTTCCGGTATTCGCATTAAATCCCTCAATCCCTTTGGGATTATTCCTATCGGTTAATGGAATGGGCAGCAAGAATAAGTTTCTGTCATTAAGTTTCTTGTAAGACAATTTGATAAAACCCTTATCCAGGTTGTATTTCAGATTCATCTTTACCTGTCCGCCGTCGTTCCCTTTAAAACCAGGGTTACGAACGCCGTTTTCAGTCCTGTAAAACCCACCTACATTGAAGAACAATTTATCTTGTATCAGCGCTCCTCCGACATTCAGGTCAGTCCGAAATAACCCGGAAGTTCCAGTGGTCATTTTTGCTGTTCCCGAGAAATCATTGCTTCCTGTTTTAGTGATAAAATTGATAATTCCTCCGGGGGAATTGGTGGCAAAAACAGAACCAGAACCGCCTCTAAGTGCCTCCATACGAGAAATCGTCTCATCAACACGCAGCCAGTTATCGGCGTTTGCAAATTGCAATGCACCATCTTCAAAAACAGGCATGCCATCTTCCTGAATCTGAACATATTCATAGGCTCCTGCAGAAGGAATCCCTCTTGAGAACAGGTTATTCCCCACTTCTCCACCGGAAGTTTCCACCACAAAACCCGGCACATGCTTTAATAAATCAGCAGCACTCGAAGGGGCAAACTGCTGGATGGTTTTGCTATTAAAACTGGTAATGGCCACACTGGATTCAATTTTCTTTAAAGGATTTACGGAACCAGTCACCACTACGGCATTCAGCTCCATCAAATCCTCCAGCAGGGTGATTTTTAGGGATCCGCCTGCAGAAACCGATTGTTCAATACTCCTGTAACCGATGGCACTAACGATCAGAACTTTGGCATCAGGAGTCAGGTTTAGGGCAAACTTACCGTCCCGGTCGGTTGAGGTGCCGGTTTTAGTTCCCTTGATGACCACTGTTGCACCGACAATTGGCTGGTCATTTTTATCTACTACGGTACCGGTCACTGTTTCTCTGGCCTTCAGGTGTATTACCGGTACTTTACTATAAGTTGTTTCTGCACTGCTCAACAGGCAGCAGGCGGCAATAAAGAATAGATATCTTTTCATAATTTGGTTTTTTAAATGGTTAGGTTTTAGGCTCGTTTATACTGTATGATTAATTTTTATTCATTCATTTTCATTTTTAAGTAGACTCCGTTGGTCCATCCGAAGCCATTCTGATTGGGATATTCTCCTCCCCCCGCAGCAAGAGCGCTATCTACAACATTGTATTTTTCCATCATTTTGCCTGTAGTTTTGAAGACCCTTTCTACCGTTGCCATCCAGTTTCCGGCGATATCTCCGGCAAGTTGCACTGCGCCATAATTGACTGCGGCTTTATAGCCGATCCATTGTAAAGGAGCCCATCCGTTTGGTGCATCCCATTGCTGTCCTGTTGTATTTGGGGTAGTGAGCAAGCCGCCTTCTTTCAAAAAAACAGTTTGCAGGTGTCCCATCACTTTTTCAGCTTCGGCTTCGCTGGCAAGACCAAAGAACAAAGGAAAAGCCATGGCCATGGACCAGGCTTCGGAAGCCAGGCCACGTTTAAAATCATAATCAAAATACCCTCCTTTCTCCTCATTCCACAAATACTTCCTGATCGCAGAAGCACGTTGATTTGCCTTTTTGTGATAATATTCCTGCTCCTCACCGTTGCCTGCCAAAGCAGCACATTTGGCAAGGGTAGATTCCAAATGCCATAGCAGGCTATTGAGATCCACGGGAATCAGATCTGTTGTTTTTATAGTACTGATGTCCTGCCCATCGGCAAACCAACGGCCTGAAAAATCCCAGCCAGACGCACATGCGGCTCTGATATTCCGATATAGATCCGCTTTTTCTGTAGTCGAATGATTGAAGATTTCCAGATCCTCATAATAGCCCTCCGGACGTGGCGTGTTTTCTTTATCCCAGAAGCGGTTTAACAAAACTCCTTCTGGCAACCTCACACTGTGTTCATAAGCCGGTTCAGCCGGACTTAAACGCTCGCTTCCATTCATCCAGAAAGCATATTCAGCTTTCAATTGGGGCAGGTATTTCAGGTAGCAACCCTCGCCTTTTTCTTCTGCGAGCAAATCCAGCATCAAAGAAAAGAAGGGGGGTTGGGAGCGACTGAGGAAATAACTCCTGTTTCCATTTGGAATAAAGCCAAATTCTGCAATCAGGTAAGCAAAATTATCCACCATATTTTCAATCAGATCAATCCTGCGGGACACTTGCAGTCCTAACATGGTAAAATAGCTATCCCAATAAAAAAACTCTCTGAAACGTCCTCCTGGTACCACAAACTTCTGAGGAAGTTGAATCAGGGAACTAAATTCAGCTTCTGTTCTTCTGCTGAGTTTGTCCCATAGATTTTGAATATGGATTACCGGATTTTCTTCCTGTACTGTGATCTCGAATTCTTCATTGGGTGGTAATATGAAATTTTCTTTTACAAATTCCAGCAAATCAAAAGCTGGTTCATGTTGCTGTCTACGGTATTTCTCTAAAATTTCAGGCGCAGTAAATCTGGGCAGACAGTCGGGAAAAACCTTCTGGTCTGCAAAAATCCGTTGCGTCTGAACATCAGAAAACAATTCTTGTAAATCTTCAATATAGAATAAGTGACTTGACATATAAATATGGGTAGGGATTAACTTAACGTGTGTTGAATGAGGTGCCTTGTTTTCATTTTTTGAAACAGGAACAGGGCCACAGTGAGGACAGTGATCGGCAGCAGTGAGAAGTAAAAGGCCGTCTGACCTCCATAATGTTGAAAGATATAGCCGGTGATCAGAGATCCTAAAGAGCCACCTAATGCAGAGAAAACTACGATTAGTCCGGACATCGTTCCATGCTGATTTTTTGGCAATGCGCCCAGGATGACAGAATTAATGGCAGGGTAAACAGGTGCGAGAAAAAATCCGATCAGGGGAAAAATATAGGCAGCGAATGGAACATCGGCCCAAACCTGGATCTCATGCGGACTCGTGCCGGAAGCAAGAGGAATGGCAATAAGAACCAGTCCCGCAGCGGCGAAAAGACAAACAGTAAGACAGATATACCAAGAGATTCTCTTCAAAACAACCCCGGCAAGGAAACGTCCTATGGCCGTCGAACTGGCCATAATACCCGCCATGAGAACACTGATCGAGGATGGCAAATGCAGAACTTTGTTATTGAATGTAGGTAGCCAGCTCATGATGCTCTGTTCAATTAAAACATACAGAAATGCACATACAACAAAGGAAACGACCAATGGCAACATCAATAATTTGAGCATATCAGTATAGGATTGCTTAAATTTTATTCCTGGTTCAGGCTTCGCCGCCGATTCATTAAGTGGCGAAATGCTCAATAATACCAGGGCCAGCAGATAGAAGGTACCAATCAGGTAGTAAACTGTAAACCATCTCCCTGAGGCCGCGTCTGCATCGTCAATAAAATAACTGAAGATGAAATAGCCGGATAAAATTCCAATCATAAAAAAGCTTTCAATAAAGCTCATCAAACTGATGTGTGCCTTTTCAGTTTTGGTAATTAAGCCAATGGTTCCAAATACGGAAATCTTGATCAGGGCGAAACTGGCTCCCGTAATGGCAAACAGCAATTTAACTGCGATAAAGGTCTTTACGGAAGGAACGATAAAACAAGCTATCGCCACGGCTGCAAGACCAATCTGCATTGATTTTTTATAGCCTATCCTGGTGATAAATGAAGCGACAATAAAAGAAACTACCGCAATCGTGATGTCTTTGAAGGCTTCCAGAACAGAGGCGGAAGAAGCCGAAACTCCATAGTATCGTTGTGCCTGCAGGATCACCGTACCGACACTATTCAGCATAATGCCGAATAATAAATAGTTGATGAATACCGAGACCTTAATTTTCAAGAATTCCATTAAACCGCGTTTTAAAAAGATAGATAGATTTGGTTAGTAATTCCGACCAGCTGCAGGCAGCTCATTGGATATGATAAAATTCCAGTTTTTATAAATGCAATAATTATCCTTTATTCACTATTTATTGAACTATATTAATATTTAATTTGTTATATTTGATCAACTTACCTTAATAAGGATGAAAATTCACTTTGAGATTGTAAAACCTGATGAGGCTTCATCGATGCGGTTCTTATATCAGAACCAACCTATCCATGAGTTTGTTTGGGAATATCACTACCATCCGGAATACGAGCTGGTCTGTGTGATTTCCGGTGGTGGAACCCGACATGTAGGTTCCCATATCAGCATGTATGAAGATGGAGACCTGGTGCTGATCGGCTCCAATGTGCCACATTCCGGATTTGGCTTGAATGCAAGGGATCCTCATGAAGAAATTGTCATTCAGATCAAGCCCGAAGTGATGCAGCAATGGATTTCGGATTTCCCTGAAATGCAACACATCGCGGCATTGGTAGAGCGGTCGAAGTATGGCATTAAATTTAATGGCAGCATTAAGGAAAAGGTAAAAGAAATATTGGTCAATATGAAAGATATGCTGCCTTTTGAAAGGAAGATCAACTTTCTGCAGGTGCTCCATATTTTAGGGAGCAGTGAAGATTATCACATTTTAAATGAGAAGGCCATTATCGCCGATCTGGTGAGCAAACACAGGTCCCGGCTACAAAAGATCTTTACCTATGTAGAACATTATTACCACGAAGAGATTGACATTGAAACTGTGGCCGGACTGGTCAACATCTCTGTTCCTTCTTTCTGCAATTATTTTAAGAAAACGACTCACATTACTTTTACCGAATTCGTGAACCGCTACCGCATTCAAAAAGCTTGTCTTTTCTTACAACAGGATAAGACCATTGCCCAGGTCTGCTTTGAATCGGGATTTAATAATGTGACCTATTTCAACAAGATTTTTAAAAAGATCATCAACAAAACACCTTCAGACTTTAGAAAAGGAAAATAAGACGTCTGGGAAGGCCTATACAGGCAGATCAGATCTCTTCAGGCAGTTGGAGCTTCCAAAGGTTAGCATAGGCTGAATTCGGGCTAAAACGCAATTCCTTATGACTGCCCTGTTCAACCACTACACCTTTATCGAGCACAATGATTTTATCAGCATTGCTCAGCGTACTCAGACGATGCGCAATAACAATCACCGTCTTCTGTTTTGATTTGAGGATATCGATCATCCTTTGTACATATTTTTCAGAAGCAGAGTCGAGAGAAGAGGTGGCTTCATCCAATATCAGAATTTCAGGATCGCGGTACAGGGCTCTTGCTATGGCGATTCTTTGTCTTTGTCCGCCAGATAAGGTGGTTCCATTTTCTCCCAGGTAGGTTTGAAAGCCTCTGGGTAAGGATTCAATGAAACCAATCAAGCCCAATTGAGTAGAAATATCGATGATCTTTTGCATATCCGGTTCATAATCTCCTATGGCGATATTCTCAATTACATTACCGGCAAACAGATCAATTTGCTGGGGAACTACAGAAACAGCACGACGGAGCGTGGCTGTTTTTATATATTTTAAATCATATTTTCCAATCCGCACGTTCCCTCCCTGAATTGGATAAATATTCTGTAGGATCGACATTAAGGTCGATTTTCCAGAACCACTTTCCCCCACTATAGCGGTGAACTTTCCTTTAGGAATGATCAGGTTTAAATTGTCAAAAACAGAGACTCTGGTTCCATAACGAAATGATACATTTTCAAAATGGATGTCTCCGATCTTATCAGGACTGAGTTCAACCTGATTCTCGTCGTTTTCACGTTCCAGGTCCATAATCTCGAATAACCTGTCCGCAGCAATTACCGCATCCTGAACTGTTTTATTCATCCCTATCAGAGAAGAAACGGGTCCTGTAAAATAACCGATCAGTGTATAAAATGACAAAAGCTCTCCAGGCGTAATCTTGCTGTCTATTACATACCCAGCCCCTACCCATAGCAAGACAATGGTCAATAAACGGGAAGTGAGTTCTGAGGATGTTCCCGCAAAAACAGAGTTCATATTAGATTTAAAACCATCCTTCAATAGCTTTACAAAGCGAACTTCGGTCTTTTCATTGGCAAAAGATTCCAGGCCAAAACGTTTGATGGTTCCTACTGCATTGAGACTTTCTACAAGCTGAGACTCCAGCTCGGCAGAATCTTCCATTAGTAAGCGTTGTGCTTTTTTATTGAGCTTATCAGCTACAAAATAAATCAGCAAATACAGGGGAATTACAGCCAGCATCAGTAAAGCCAGCTTCCAGTAATAGGTAAACATCATGGCAAATGAAAACACCACAATGAAAATATTGACCAGAAAGTTAATGCTGACATCATTCAGGAAAGCCCTGATCTTAACGGCATCGTTAATCCTGGAAATAATCTCTCCGACACGCATCGTATCGAAAAACTGCTGCGGTAATCTGAGCAGGTGTTTATAATATCCTAAGATCAATTGAGCGTCGATCATCTGCCCCGTTTTCAGGGTAAAGATCGTTTTTGTCATTCCAACAAACAGCTGGATAACCAGGATGACCACCATCGCAATGCTCATCAGATTGAGCAGATTTCTGTTGCCATCAACCAATACAAAGTCTACCAGCTTTTGAACAAAGATGGAAGTCGATAAGCCTAAAATCGTATATACGATTGCTCCAAATAAAGCCTGGATTAAAATGCGCTTATGTGGTCTTATTAAGTTCCAGAAACGTCCGGACACAGAGACCTTTTCATTTCCCGTTTCGAACTCTTCTGAAGGTAACAATAACACTAAAGCTCCGGTCCATTCTTTTTTAAACTCCTCATGTGTCCTCCGGTGCATCTGACCATCAATAGGGTCCATCACATCGATAAACTTACTATTCACTTTATAGATCACGACATAATGCTGCAGGATGTCTTTGACAATGAGGTGTGCAACTGCAGGTTTTGGTATTTTAAATAAACTCTCAAAAGGTCCTTTTACGCCTTTGGCCTCAAAACCTAATTTCTGAGCGGCTTCCACCATTCCCAAAACATTGGTTCCTTTTTTATCCGTACCTGCAAATTGTCTGATCTTTGCCACAGGCAAATCCAGTTTATAATGCGATGCAATGGAAGCCAGGCAAGCTGCACCGCAATCTGTAATGTCTCTTTGTTTTACTTTAGTGCTCATAGCTTTAGGTCTTATCGCTAACGTTTGGATTGACCCAATCGTCAACTTTATCATATAACAACTGATATAAACTACGGCTGGTTACTGTGAAACGGGCAGTAAAATTCATTCCTTTCTTTAAATAACCTTTATAACCATTCTTTAGGACCAGATGATCCTGATTCAAGCTACATTTCACTTTGAATACAGGTTGATTTCCATTTAAAACAATGATATCATCGGAGATATCGATGACCTCTCCCATTGCAGATCCCCATTGGTTATAATTGTAGGCATCGATCTGAAAACGCACCTCCTGGCCTTTTTTTATAAGTCCGATATCAGATGGTTTGATATAACAGAATGCCGTTAAGCTCGCATCTGGTGATATTTCACCGATCTTCTGATTTGCAAAAACATAAGCTCCTTTTTGTACGCCACTGAGGTTTTGAACAGAACCACTGGTTGCTGCCCTCAATACATACTGCTTTTTCTGTTCTGTCAATTCTGCCTGCTGACCGGAAAGCTGGCGTAATTCATTACGAAAGCCGTTTGCTTCCGTTTGCCATTGTGTTTTATATTTAGCCCGGACCATCTGGTAGGTCGAGGTCGCTTGTTCCAGTTCAAACTTATATTTTTCGTACTCAGATTCTGTAAGTACCTTATTTTCGTACAACTTACTGTAACGTGCAAAAGTGCTTGCTGCCTGCATTTTTGCAATTCCGGCATTTTCTAATTCCTGCACAAACTGTTGCCATGAAGCATTGTATTGTCCGGTTTGCAGGTTTGGGGAATTGGTTTTGTCCAGTGTTTGGAAGGACAACAGCATATTGATATCCTGAAGGAACTGACTAAGCTGACCTTCACGGCCCTGTACCAGGACACTCTGTTGCTTTGGTAATCCACCATCAATCACGAGTATGGTATCTCCTTGTTTTATTTTTTTATTATCGGTCAGCCGATATTGAACCAGTCGGCCATTAACAGGGATGTTTAATTCCGTTTTTTCAAGAGAAGATTGTAAAACGCCATTTCCTTTAATGGTGATGGGCGTCTTAATAAATGGAAGTGCCGCAAAAGTCAACAATACAACCAACAGGGTAACTTGATAAATGAGTTGGGATGATTTGTTGATTTGTGAGCGGTAGACAATAGAAGTGGTAGAAATCGTTTCTGCAGAATAGGGAGATAGAGGCATGTTTTAGTGTTTAAAATCACCGTTATTCTGAAATTCAGAATAACGGTAACTTATAACTTTTTTATAGGCTCCAAACAAATTTCAAAACATTGGTTAATGTTTTGTTTAAAAAAACAGAAGCATCAGCAGCAACAGCGTTTACAGTTCCAACAACTGAACCAATAACACCTGTTAGGATATCGTTTAATAAACCACCGCCTTCAACTTTTGTCATTTCAGTAACGTTCATTTCCTGAACACCAAGGTTTTTTAATTCTAGATTTTTCATATTTAGGGATTTTTAATTTAAATTCCTTACTCTTTTAAGGCTTTTCAGGATACGCCTAGGTTGGCCAAACGCTGAAACGAATATAATGATAGTATCCATAAAGATTAAGGAGAGGAATTTCTACTAAAGGTTCATTTTCTCTGAATAAAACTTCAAAATGCCTGTCCTTTAAACCAAAAAACATGGTTTCGCCCTACATACAGGTAGTTTTATTCCTATTTGTTCAATTTATTCATTTTTTCAAGCCAAATAAGGCAGGTATTTTTACGTTTTCCTAAAAAGACACCAATTATTGAATAGAATAGCAAGCGCCCGAAAAACAAGGTTCAACAAGACTCCATTTCTACTATTACGTTCTATTTTTAATAGGCATTAAACTTGATTTCCTAAAAAATAAGGAGATCACGAGCATAGACGTGCTTTAGAACAATAGTTTGTTCCATAAGAAAAACAACCGTTATTGTGAATAACGGTTGTTTTCCAGAATCCTTACAAGCTAAAAATTGCAGTTAAGACCGTGCCGATCTGTTTTTTTGCATATGTAACGGTATCACCTACAATAGCACTCGCAGCTGTGGCAACGACAGTTAGCGTACCGCTAATGAAATCCCCTAATAAACCACCGCCATCAATTGTTTTCATCTCAGTTCTGCTCATCTCCTGAACACCAAGATTTGTTAGTTCTAAATTTTTCATAATAGGAATATTGTTATTTAAGGTCCCTACTCTATTCAAGGCTTTTCAGGATTCGCCTGGTGTGGCCAAACACTAAAACTAAGATACTCATTAAGTGGTTTTTAAGGTTAATCCCTAAGAGGGCTGGAAATCAATGGATTTTCGATAAGAAACAACAAAAAGCAGGTTGGTTAAGCACAAATAGGGTTTATGTGCAAAATGAACAATGATTTACGGGAATCATTCAAATCGTTCATTTTATCTGCTGTAAAAAAAGCTCAACAGACTAATAATTAAACGATTACCAAAACCAGTTCTCATTCCCACAACCTTTGGGAATGAAAACTTCAACCGATAATGTTCTTATTTTTTACAGTCGACAGGAGCAAATGTAAACCTGCCTTTTTCAAACGAAATTGGTTTTCCTTTCACAAAAAAAGACCTGCCTAAAGTAGTTTGAATTTGTCCCACACCAAGAATTAACTTCCCATCTTTCTTTAAGAATGCCAACGGGTTCTTATAAATGGTTTTATTTTCCAGTCCGATCTTGAAGGTGTAATCAACAAATAAAGTGTCCCCCTTGAATTTTCCCTCGACCTTCCCATCATTCTTTCCTTTCTCCTTAAAATTAATGGTCAAATCACCGGAAACTTTCCCGCTACTTTGGGTTTTTATATTAAAGTTGGCCGTATCAACCCCGTCAACGGCAACAAAACATTGTTCGTTAATCAATGAGTCTGTAGCATTCGCCGAAGTTTGTTCTGTCCCTCCCTGATTACAACTAAAAAGAACAGGAAATGCAAGAAGTGCAAAGTAAAACGCTGGTTTTTTCATAATTATTTATGGTTTGAAGTGTACAATCGATTAATAATTCAATCTAACAATACCATAAAGATGCATAAAGTTTGCTCCTTCCATAAATAATTAAGAAATACTGAAAGTCCAGGAATAACAAACGTTCTTTTGCAACATTAATTCCGCTGCCCTGTCTAATTTGTCAGATGAGTCAACCAAACGAAAGTAGCAACGCGGACAGGCACTTAGTTGAAAATTAATTTTAAAGGTGCTTAGTCTTGCAACCAATTTCCCTTCGATCTTTTGACGAAAAAGCAAAAGCTCATTCTCTAAAGAAGGGCTGTTTTGTCAACACATCCAATTGCTTCAATAAGGTTGGAATTCTAAAATCTCCATGCATCAATTTAATAAGACCCGCAGCGACATCCAGTTCCATTCCGGCAACAGTAATATACAGCGGTTTTGCACTTGTTCCACGGTAAACCAGTCTTTTACCATGAACTAAGTTTATAAAATCATTTTTTGCAACGCCAACGATTGGAATCGTTCTGTCTAATGCTTCATATAAATGACCACCCAATCCCAATTTCCCGGCATCGTCTAAGGTGACGAAACCATCAATTACAATTGCTTCAATATTTTCAAGACCGATCTTCTTCAGTATACTCAAAATACAAGGAAGCTCTCTTTTATAAAAAAAGCCTGGTTCATATTCTTCGGTTAATGCGCTGATTTCTGTGAAAATTTCCTTTGGTTCCTGATCAGTCCAGTTTTCAAAGCTAAGGCAAACGGTGTAAGCATTGCCTGGATAATAAGAATCAAGCGCTAATATCATAGGATCTTCTGTGACTTGTTATTTATTGGGATTGTTCAATGTAAATTCAAAGTCGGGTGTTTTAGACACTAATTAAAAATAGGTCATAAAAAGCAAAAATCCCGCTCTACTTATCGTAAAGCGGGATCGTAGCCCGTAGGGGAATCGAACCCCTGTTTCCAGAATGAAAATCTGGCGTCCTCACCCCTAGACGAACGGGCCATTTTAGAAGCGCCTTAATCTTATTAAGATCACGGCTTCTTTGGTAGCGGGGACCAGACTCGAACTGATGACCTTCGGGTTATGAGCCCGACGAGCTACCAACTGCTCCACCCCGCACTATACCTTTTAAAAACTTCACTAAGCCTCTGCTTAATGATTACTGTAGCCCGTAGGGGAATCGAACCCCTGTTTCCAGAATGAAAATCTGGCGTCCTCACCCCTAGACGAACGGGCCATTTTAGAAGCGCCTTAATCTTATTAAGATCACGGCTTCTTTGGTAGCGGGGACCAGACTCGAACTGATGACCTTCGGGTTATGAGCCCGACGAGCTACCAACTGCTCCACCCCGCACTATATACAATTTCGTAGCTTTCGTTATTTGTTTAACTCTTGTTCCGAATTGGAATGCAAAGATATAATTCGTTTCTTTGCGGTGCAAATTTATTTTAAAAAATATTTTCATGTCACATAAAGCAGGTTTTGTAAGTATAATTGGTAAACCCAATGCGGGCAAATCAACGTTAATGAATGCCCTGGTGGGTGAAAAGCTTTCTATCATTACTCCGAAAGCTCAGACTACCCGTCACCGGATTCTGGGAATAGTCAATGAAGAAAACTATCAGATTGTATTTTCTGATACTCCGGGCATCATAAAACCGCGTTACGGTTTGCAAGATTCTATGATGAGTTCGGTTAAAGGAGCCCTCACAGATGCGGATCTGATTTTGTTCGTTACCGACATTAATGAACAGTATGATGAGAACGATGTCTTGGAAAAAATTATTGACACCACTATTCCAATGATTGTCCTGATCAATAAGATCGACAATGCCACACAAGAAGAGGTAGAAGAGAAAACTGCTTACTGGCAGGAAAAACTAAAACCCAAACATATTTATGCCATTTCTGCATTACATCTATATAACCTGGATGGCATTATGGAAATGGTATTGGATCATTTACCGGAACATGCCCCCTTCTATGATAAAGAAGACCTGACCGATCGTACCCAAAGATTCTTTGTTTCAGAAATCATCAGAGAGAAGATCTTTAACAACTATCAAAAGGAAATCCCTTACAGTACAGAGGTCGTGATTACTTCTTTTAAAGAAGAAGAGAAAATCACCAGAATCAGTGCTGAAATCATTGTAGAACGCGATTCTCAGAAAAATATCCTGATTGGTAAAGGTGGTGCTATGCTCAAGAAAGTTGGTACCGAAGCCCGTAAGGATATTGAGAAATTTCTGGATCAAAAAGTGTTCCTGGAGACCTTTGTAAAGGTAGTCCCGGACTGGAGAAGTAAAAAGAACTATTTAAAAAGTTTCGGGTACGAAAATTAAGCTTACCTTTGCAACCCCTTAATAACTAATACAATTCATACCAATACACATGAGCAACATTATCGCAATAGTCGGAAGACCAAACGTAGGCAAATCTACCCTATTTAACCGCTTAACAGAGAGTCGCAAAGCCATTGTTGATGATTTTAGCGGTGTAACCCGTGATCGTCATTACGGATCGGCAGAATGGACAAACAGACAATTTACAGTAATTGACACAGGAGGCTATGTAGCCAATTCTGAAGATGTTTTTGAAGCAGCCATCCGCGAACAGGTGGTGATCGCCATCGAAGAAGCAACAGTATTGTTGTTTATGGTAGATGTGGTAACCGGCATTACCGACCTGGATGACGAAATTGCCCAATTACTCAGACGCAGCAGTAAACCCGTATTTATTGTTGTAAATAAAGTAGACAATACACAGTTACAAAATGATGCTTCCGTATTTTACGGATTTGGTTTAGGCGAAATCTACCCGATCTCTTCTATGACTGGCTCAGGAACAGGTGATTTACTGGACGATGTGATCAAACACTTCGAAGATATTCCGGAAGAAGAAAATGCTTTACCTAAAATCACCATCGTTGGAAGACCTAACGTAGGAAAATCATCGCTGATCAATGCCTTAATAGGTAAGGAAAGAAATATTGTAACTCCAATCGCAGGTACAACAAGAGATTCCATCCATATCCATTACAATCAATTCGGACATGAATTTATGTTTATTGATACTGCCGGACTTCGTAAGAAGACCAAAGTAAAAGAGAACATTGAATTTTATTCTGTTATGCGTACCATTAAGGCGCTGGAAGAAGCGGATGTGGTCATCTTAATGATAGATGCCATGGAAGGATTAGAGTCGCAGGACGTTAATATTTTCCACCTTGCGGAGAAAAACAAAAAAGGAATCGTGATCCTGGTCAACAAATGGGATTTGGTAGAGAAAGACAGTAAAACCGTTAAAATATTTGAAGATCAGATTCGTCAGAAATTACAACCTTTTACTGATGTACCAATTGTTTTCACTTCTGTAGTTAACAAGCAACGTATCTTCCAGGCCATCGAAACGGCATTGGAAGTATTCAAAAACAGAGGAAAGAAAGTTCCTACTTCTAAATTGAATGATGTCATGCTGCCAATTATTGAGAACTATCCTCCACCAGCATTGAAAGGAAAATACATCAAAATTAAATACATTACTCAGATCAACGGAACATCACCGATGTTTGCTTTCTTCTGTAACCTGCCTCAGTACATCAAGGAACCATACAAACGTTTCATTGAAAACAAACTAAGGGAACATTTTAACTTTAGCGGAGTACCAATTCAGATTTATTTCAGACAGAAATAAAATACGATTACTGCAAACTGGTTAATGCCTGTTTGACCATAGCGTCACTTAAATTAAGCGCTTTGTAATAACCGGCATCACCCAGGTGGTATTTACACAACAACACTTTGATGTCATTATAGATCAAAGGTCTGGCGGCCTGCAATAGCTTGGGCTCTATCACCACTCCCTTGGTCTGAATATATTTCAACAAATCCTTGTAGTCCGCATCATTGATGTTAAAGGTTGCAAGGTTTTGTTCAATAAAAGAAGAAGTATAACGGTTTGCAAGAACATCGTAGACGAAGTCAAACAATACCTTTTTCGCAATCAACTTGGCATAGAATCTATTAAATCCACTGGTATCCATTTTTACATAAACATCCGGCTGGATTCCACCGCCTAAGAACAACTTCCCTTTCTTAACGCTATCTTTTACACTTACATTTTTTGAAGTCAGCTCTCCATCATTAAAGCGATCCTCGATCTCATTCTGATAGGCATTATAGCCCTTCTTATAAGATTTCTGAATACTTCTGCCTGAAGGCGTATAATATCTTGCTATGGTCAGATTCAAGGCAGAACCGTCTACAAAAGGAAACTGTTCCTGAACAAGCCCCTTTCCAAAAGAACGGCGACCAATAATGATTCCTCTATCCAAATCCTGTACCGCACCGGCAAGAATTTCACTCGCAGAGGCGGAGTTTTCATTAATCAGTATCGCCAGTTTCCCCTGTTCAAACGCTCCACCACCAGTGGTGAAGTAATCTGTCCTTGGCTCATGTTTACCTTGCGTATACACAATTAACCTGTTTTCTGCTAAAATCTGATTCGCCAGTCCTGTAGCTGCAGTCAGGTACCCTCCCCCATTGTCGCGAAGGTCAAGCACCAGTTTTTTCATCCCTTTGCCTTTAAGCACACGAACAGATTCTACAAAGTCCTGATCGGTCTCTGCACCAAAATTACTGATGCGCACATATCCGGTTTCGGCATTGAGCATATAAGCTGCATCAATACTGCTCACTTTTACCCGCCCACGGTTTACTGTAAACAGTACCGGGATTGGATTTCCAGGATGCAGGATACTTAATTTTACAGCAGTACCTTTCTTTCCCTTGATCTTGCCAATCATTTTCTCTCTTGGCAATGCCCTTCCGCTTACAAAAGTGGTGTCTATTTTAAGAATTTTATCTCCCTGGCGGATTCCTGAAAGAAAAGCAGGACCGTCTTTGATCACATTGGTCACCAACAAGGTATCGTTGAGGATGTAATATTCAATTCCAATACCTTCAAAATTACCCCCAAGGGCTTCGGCAAATTCGTTCGCTTTTGCCGGAGGAAGATACACGCTATGCGGGTCCAGCTGATGTAACAGGCTGTCTATAGGCAGGTGGTGTAAACTATCTGCATTCACCTCATCAACATAGTTTTTATTGATAATATGAATGATTTCATCTACCTTTTCAGTATTGTCGGCGAGATAACCGGCCTGCTTTTTAACCTGAAATCCCTGATCTTTTAAGAACTTATACCCCACAAACATTCCACCTATCAGAACAACGGAATAAGTAAGGGCGATCAAAAGGTTATATCGGGTAGTCTTTTTCATGGTTAAATGCTGCGTAAAGTTATAAAATAACCCTGTCAATTAATAAATTAAGTCTTATTCATTTGTAATTGTTTTGATAAATTTCAGGATTATCGGGAATGTTGCCTGGTATTGTCTTATTTGAACTGATTTCCGGTAATATTTCCGGTTTAAAAAGAAAATCACGAATTTTATCAAAAAAACCACATATGATAAGAGTAACTGAGCAGGAGTCAAAGTATAACAACATTGATCAGATGTCTGTACTGCAAATTCTTCAAGACATCAATAAAGAAGACCAGACAGTTCCTCAGGCAGTGGAAAATGCCATTCCACAAATAGAGAAATTAGCTACCTCAGTTGCAGAACGTATGATCGGTGGAGGCCGCTTATTCTATATCGGAGCAGGAACCAGTGGTCGCCTGGGTGTAGTAGACGCCTCAGAATGCCCGCCAACCTTCGGCGTTCCCTTTGATTGGGTAGTCGGTATCATTGCCGGCGGCGATACAGCGATCAGAAAAGCGGTAGAAAATGCAGAAGATGATGTTGAACAGGCATGGATAGACCTTCAGGAATACAAAATCAATGAAAAAGACTGCCTGATTGGCCTGGCCGCATCAGGAACCACTCCTTATGTAGTCGGCGGACTAAATACAGCACGTAAACACGGCATCTTAACCGGGTGTATCGTTTGTAATGAAGGTGGACCTATCGCTGCTGAGAGTGATTTCCCGGTAGAAGTGGTGGTTGGACCGGAATTCCTCACTGGCTCTACGCGTATGAAATCAGGAACTGCACAAAAATTGGTTTTAAATATGCTTAGTACCACAGTAATGATAAAACTGGGTCGGGTAAAAGGAAATAAAATGGTAGATATGCAGCTGACCAACCATAAACTGGTTGATCGTGGCACACAAATGGTAATGGAAGAACTACACATTGGCCATGATCAGGCGGCAGATCTGCTCATCCGTTATGGAAGTGTACGTAAAGCGGTAGAAGCAGGCACCAAATAATCTCATAAAATATGCACGAAATTGAGCCTTTCTACCTGTGGCGCGATGATTACATCGCTGCCGAAGATGAACGTTCGCCTTTTTACAATACGGAATACTCAGAGTTCTATTTTGACAAACAACTTTACAATTTCCTGATTCATCCTCAATGGGACGACTTTGGATCCAATACACTATACCTTAAAGTTTTGTATACGGATTACGATAGGAATTATGCCATCATAGAGTTCATCGGAGAGTGGAATGATGCGATCGGAAATGACATTATGCTGTTGAAAAGGGAGATCCTGGAACTGATGATCGATGAAGGAATTAATAAATTTATCCTTGTCGGAGAAAATATCCTGAACTTCCATTCTTCCGAAGACAGCTATTATGAAGAGTGGTTCCAGGACGTTGAAGATGGCTGGATCACGGGAATTAATTTTCAGCAGCATGTAATCGATGAATTCAGAAGCGGCAATATTGACTACTACATTAACTTTGGCGGTCAGCTTGACGATTTGGCATGGAGAACATTAAAACCCCTTCAATTATTTAAAAAAGTAGAAGAAATCCTGACAAAACGACTCGGGGCATAGGTTTTGTAAGAAGATAAACAATTAGTAACTTTAAACTAAAATTTAAATAAAATGGATAACAACAATAATTACCAGTGGGCACACAAATCTGTTATTGCAGAACAGCAAACCGGAATGGTTGCCAAGAAGTTCTTTGCAAATGTCTTTCTATGGATGTTTGTAGCGTTGAGTTTATCAACAGTAGCGGCTTTGGTTATCTCTACTTCTCCGGCAGCATTAAGCCAGTTGGTGAATTTTGAAACCGGACAAAGAACTGTATTAGGATATATTGCCATGTTTGCCCCTCTGGGCCTGGTACTATTAATGGGAGCTGGATTTAGCCGTCTTTCTTATGGCGCACTATTAGGCGTTTTCGTCTTATTCTCCATCCTCTTAGGGGTGAGTTTAAGCTTTATTCTTTTAATATATACTGCCGGATCTATTGTGGCTTGTTTTGCCGCAGCAGCAGGTATCTTCGGGATTATGGCCGTTCTTGGTTATACTACTGATGTAGATTTAAGTAAATTCGGACCAATCTTAATGGTTGGTGTTGCAGGATTATTCATTGCCAGCATCATTAACATGTTCCTTGGAAGTCCTACTTTTAGCTATATCATGAGCTTCTTTGGTGTAGCCATCTTTACCGCTCTTACGGCGTATGATGTTCAAAAGCTGAAACGTATCGGTGCAGGTATCGAAGAAAATGGTGATCAGATGGTTGCTGCAGATGCTAAAAAATTAGCCATCATGGGTGCCTTATCACTTTATCTTGACTTTATCAACATCTTCCTATTCTTATTAAGAATCTTCGGAAGCAGAAGATAATCACAATTTTACAGAATATTGTTCCGAAGGCCATGCAAATTTGCATGGCCTTTGCAATTTTATATGCTTTAAGCGCTGTTTTTTTGGAAATCATTTTTCTTTGTTGCATTTTTGCAGTGCTTATAGAGAAAGACGGAGGGATTAGACCCTGCGAAGTCTTAGCAACCTGTGCTTACAAGGTGCTACATTCTACTGGAACCGAACCATTGGTTCCCGAAAGATAAGTTAAAGTCGACCTTATACCGGACTTTTCAATAAGCTTTTTGACTGCGTATAAAATAGTAACCAGTATGATATTCATACCCGGAAGCTCTTTTCTTACGCGTTACCGGAGAAAACAAAATGGACATTAGAGCAGAGTTAGAGAAACGCATATTGATTATTGATGGTGCCATGGGAACCATGATTCAGCGTTATATCCTGACAGAAGAAGATTTTAGAGGAGAGCGGTTTAAAGACCACCCATGTGATGTTAAAGGCAACAACGATTTGCTGAACCTCACGCGTCCTGACATCATTAAAGCAATACACACCGAATACCTTAAGGCCGGTGCAGATATTATTGAAACCAATACTTTTAGTACCCAGCGCATTTCACTGGCAGATTACCAGATGGAAGAACTGGATTATGAAATGAGTTTTGCAGGGGCAAAGATTGCGCGTGAAGCGGTAGACGAATTCATGGCCGAAAATCCGGACAGAAGGTCTTTCGTGGCTGGTGCCGTTGGCCCAACCAACAGGACACTTTCCATCTCACCAGACGTGAATGATCCCGGATATAGGGCATTAACTTTTGATGAACTCGTAGATGCCTATGATCAGCAGGTCCGCGGATTGGTGGATGGCGGTTCCGATCTGCTATTAATCGAAACTATCTTTGACACCTTAAATGCCAAAGCTGCTATATTTTCTATTAAAAAATATGAAAAAGAGATTGGCAGAACGATAGAGATCATGATTTCCGGAACCATTACCGATGCTTCTGGAAGAACCCTATCGGGACAAACCGTGGAAGCTTTCTTAAATTCGGTGATCCACGCCAACCCAATCAGTATAGGCTTTAACTGTGCACTGGGTGCCAAAGACATGAGGCCACACATTGAAGAGCTTTCCGCCAAGGCGACTTGTTACGTATCAGCCTATCCCAATGCAGGTTTGCCCAACGAGTTTGGCGCCTATGACGAGATGCCTCATGAAACGGCGCATTTAGTAGAAGATTTTATACAACATGGATTTGTAAATATTGTGGGTGGTTGTTGTGGCACAACACCTGAACACATCAGCTGTATTGCTGCCAAAGCCAAAAAAGTTAGCCCAAGAAAAATCCCTGAAGTAGCCCCATACTTACGCCTAAGCGGCCTGGAACCCGTAACTATTACCCCGGAAAGTATTTTCGTCAACATTGGGGAAAGAACAAACATCACCGGATCCCCTAAATTTTCGAAACTCATTTTAGGTGGCGACTATGAAGCTGCCCTTACTGTTGCCCGTCAACAGGTAGAAGGTGGTGCCCAGGTGATCGACGTAAATATGGATGAAGGGATGTTGGACGGAGAAGCGGCAATGGTGAAGTTCTTAAACCTGATCGCTTCTGAGCCCGATATTTCCAAACTTCCAATCATGGTCGACTCCTCCAAATGGAGTGTCATTGAAGCCGGATTAAAATGTTTGCAGGGAAAAGGAATCGTCAACTCCATCTCTCTGAAAGAAGGGGACGAAAAGTTTAAGGAAAGCGCCCGCAAAATCATGAATTACGGCGCAGCTGTGGTGGTGATGGCCTTCGATGAACAAGGACAGGCAGACAACTTTGAAAGAAGAAAAGAAATCTGTAAACGCTCTTATGATATTTTAGTGAATGAAGTTGGATTCCCTGCGGAAGACATCATCTTTGATCCAAATATCCTGACCGTAGCAACCGGTCTGGAAGAACACAATAACTATGCAGTAGACTTCATTAATGCCACCCGATGGATCAAAGAAAACCTGCCTTACGCTAAAGTAAGTGGAGGAGTTTCCAATATATCTTTCTCTTTCAGAGGAAATAATACCGTGAGAGAGGCTATGCACTCCGCATTCCTGTACCATGCCATTAAAGCAGGTCTGGATATGGGGATTGTAAATGCCGGAATGCTGGAAGTTTATCAGGAAATACCACCAGAACTTCTGGAACGTGTGGAAGATGTATTGCTCAACCGCAGGGAAGATGCAACCGAAAGACTGGTAGAATTCGCGGATACCATTAAATCTAAAGGAAAAGAGATTGTCAGAGATGAGGAATGGAGAAAAGAAAGCGTAGAAAGCAGATTGTCTCATTCCTTGGTAAAGGGCATTATAGAATATTTAGATGCCGATGTAGAAGAAGCCAGACAGAAATATCCTAAACCAATACATGTGATTGAAGGTCCGCTAATGGATGGGATGAACATCGTTGGAGATCTCTTTGGGGCAGGAAAAATGTTTCTTCCTCAGGTGGTGAAATCTGCCAGGGTAATGAAAAAGGCCGTGGCCTATCTCCTCCCTTTCATCGAGCAGGAAAAACTGGACAATCCTGATGGAAAAGCAAGTTCATCCGCAGGAAAGGTATTAATGGCCACCGTAAAAGGCGATGTTCATGATATCGGGAAAAACATTGTAGGTGTAGTATTGGCCTGTAATAACTTCGAGATCGTAGATCTTGGTGTGATGGTTCCTGCACAAACCATTATTCAGAAAGCCAAAGAAATTAATGCCGATATCATTGGATTAAGTGGTCTGATTACTCCTTCGCTTGACGAAATGGTACACTTTGCCAAAGAAATGGAACGTGAAGGCTTTACCATTCCTCTGATCATCGGCGGTGCCACCACCTCCAGAATTCATGCAGCCGTAAAAGTGGCGCCAAACTATTCAGGCCCTGCCATTCACGTATTGGATGCTTCCAGAAGTGTAACGGTATGCAGTACCCTGATGAATGAAGAAACCAGAGGTCCTTATATTGAAGGTATCAAAAAAGAATACGATAAAGCAAGAGAAGCACATTTAAACAAACGCTCCGATAAACGTTTTAAGACCTTGGAAGAGGCCAGAAAAGATCAGTTTAAGATCGATCTTGACTTGGTTGCTCCGGCTCCGGAGTTTACCGGAACAAAAGTATTTGAAGATTATCCACTGGCAGAACTGGTTCCTTACATCGACTGGACTCCTTTCTTCCATACCTGGGAGCTTCGTGGCAGCTATCCTAAAATATTTAACGATAAGTTGGTTGGTGATGAAGCAAAAAAATTATTTGATGATGCGCAAACGCTGCTAAAAAGAATTATCGATGAGAAACTGCTGACCGCTAAAGGAGTGATCGGCTTCTGGCCGGCAAATACAGTTGGTGACGACATCATTCTTGATGTTGAAGGGCAGGAAGTAACCATTCATACCCTTCGCCAGCAGGCAGAAAAAGTAGCTGGCGAACCTTATTATGCCTTATCAGACTTCGTGGCCCCTAAAGAATCAGGCGTTACGGATTATTTTGGGGGCTTTGCAGTCACTACAGGTATAGGATGTGATGAGCTGGTGGCTGAATTTGAAGCCAACTATGATGATTACAACAGCATCATGGCCAAAGCACTGGCCGACAGGCTTGCGGAGGCTTTTGCAGAAAGAATGCACGAACTGGTCCGTAAAGATTACTGGGGTTACGCAAAAGATGAGCAGTTGAGCAATGAAGCGCTGATCAAGGAAGAATATGCAGGAATTCGTCCCGCACCAGGATATCCTGCCTGTCCGGAGCATACCGAAAAAGGAACACTTTTTGAATTGCTTGATGCAGAAAATAAGATAGGTCTCCGCTTAACTGAAAGCTATGCGATGTATCCTACCGCAGCGGTAAGTGGATTTTATTTTGCACACCCACAGTCCAGGTATTTCGGTTTAGGAAAAATCACCAAAGATCAGATCGAAGAATATGCCCTTAGAAAAGACATGCCAATAGAAGAAGTAGAAAGATGGTTAAGTCCTAACCTGGCTTATTAATTACAGACAACCAACCTAACAAGAAATATTAATGAAGATCGTAGACCATATCAGTAACGCAAAAGGAAAAACCCTTTTCTCCTTTGAGCTCTTACCACCAATAAAAGGGCAAAGCATTAAGGGCATTTTTGATGCAATAGATCCCCTAATGGAATTCAATCCACCTTTTATTGATGTGACTTACCTCAGAGAGGATTATATCTACAAACAACATCCAAATGGTTTGCTGGAAAAGATCGCTTACCGCAAACGTCCCAGTACTGTGGCGACCTGTGCAGCCATTATGAATAAATATAATGTAGATGCAGTGCCCCACCTGATCTGCGGAGGTTTTACAAAGGATGAAACTGAAAATGCACTGATCGATCTTCAGTTTCTGGGAATCGATAATGTGCTGGTTTTACGTGGAGATGCCCGGAAAAGCGACAATTCCTTTATCCCAACTCCAGACGGACATGCTTATGCTTCAGAATTGTTACAGCATGTAGTAGACATGAACAATGGCCGTTACCTGCATGATTATATGGAAGATGCTGCAAAGACTGACTTTTGTATCGGTGTAGCGGGTTACCCTGAGAAACATTACGAATCGCCAAACCTGGATACCGATTTTAAATACCTCAAACATAAAGTCGATACCGGAGCAGATTTCATTGTTACACAGATGTTTTTTGACAATAAAAAATATAAAGCATTAGTGGATAAATGCCGTGCAAATGGCATTAATGTTCCAATTATCCCAGGATTGAAACCAATCACGAGCAGCAAACAACTGGTTAGCCTGCCAAAAATTTTCCACCTGGATATTCCAATGGAACTGACTGAAGCGATCCAGGCCTGCAAATCAGAGAAGGATGTGAAAGAAGTGGGAATAGAATGGATGATCCACCAGTGTCAAGAGTTAAAAGAAATGGGTGCGCCTGTCCTTCACTTCTACACGATGGGCAATCCGGAACCTACAAAGAAGATCGTACAGGCAGTATTTTAGCCTTTTCATGATGCCCGATAGGTGTATTTTCGAATACTCTTTGTACCTTTCGGGTATCATTAAAACAATAAGGCTATGAAAAGAATCATGTTACTGGCAATTGTAATGACCAGCACTTTTGCTGCGTGCACCACCCTGAAACCCGGAACGATAGGAAATGGCGGATTATCTCAATTGGGAGGAACCTGGGAATTGAACTATATCTCCGGTCCAAGAATAGCTTTTAATGGTTTATATCCTGCAACAAAACCTACCATCACCTTTGATGTCACAGGGAAGAAATTAAGCGGTAATACCAGCTGTAATTCTTTCTCAGGTACTTTAATAGCAGATGACACTACCGTCAATTTCACCCATCCTCTAGCCATGACAAAAATGGCCTGCCCTGGTGAAGGAGAGGCCACTTTTCTGGAAATGTTAAAAAAAGCAAGTACTTATTCTGTAAGTGACAGTACGCTTAACCTGATGATGGGCGACATTGCCATCATGCGTTTTAGTAAAAAGTAGTCAGGTAGTTTTTAAAAGATTCATATACCGTATCCATCTTTTCAGCATGTTTTAATTTGGCAGTCAGTTCCTGCACCTGAGCGGGAATTTGAATTTTGCTGCTCATCTCCTCAGAAAAGACATCCGGAAACTTACAGGCATGTGCCGTAGATAAAAACACACCCGCAGCGTTTTCCTGCGGGTTTTCCTTTTTATAATCCTCCAGCGCCAACCATGCGATTGCAGTATGCGGACAAGCGATATATCCAAACTGATCATAAATCGAATGAATCCCCTTTAATGTTTCTTCATCGGTATAGCTATAACTTTTCAATACCTCCTGCAAAACAACTTTATCCTGATTAAAAAGATCCATGATCCTCACCCAATTGCTTGGCGCACCTACGTCCATTGCATTGGCATAAGTCTGTATAGAAGGCCTCGTTTCATATACTCCTGTTTTCAAATACCGGGGAACAGTATCGTTCACATTCGTAGCAGCGATAAACTGTTTTACCGGAAGTCCCATTTTATAGGCCAGCAATCCAGCAGCAATGTTCCCAAAATTACCGCTGGGCACGGAAAATATCACTTCCTTTTTTCCTGCCCTGCGGAGTTGCGCATAAGCATTGAAATAATATAAAGTCTGAGGGATCAGTCTGGAAATATTGATAGAATTGGCGGAAGTCAGACGAAGCTTGCGGTTCAGTTCTTCATCTGCAAATGCCTGTTTAACCAGATGCTGACAATCGTCAAATGTTCCATCTACTTCTATGGCATGGATATTCTGTCCATTCGTACACAATTGTAATTCCTGAATTTCACTCACCTTCCCTTTCGGATAAAGGATCGTTACCCTGGTATTCGGTACCCCAAGAAATCCCAATGCCACTGCTCCTCCGGTATCACCGGAAGTGGCAACGAGAACATCGAGTAATTGTTCTCCATCTTTTAAGAAATAAGCCATAATCCGACTCATGAACCGGGCTCCAAAATCTTTAAAAGCGAGGGAGGGGCCATGAAAAAGCTCCAATACATAAGTCTCAGCTTCAAGTGGTACCACAGGTGCATCGAAATTAAATGCTTCGTCAATGATTTTTTGCAGATCTGCAGCAGGGATGGCCTGATCTAATAGCGCAGAGGCGACCTTGAAGGCAATCTGTGGCAAGGTATATTGATCGATCTGTTGAATAAACGCCTGATCCAATACCGGAATATTTACCGGCATGTATAAACCTTTATCCAAAGGCATACTGTTAAAAACAGCGGTGGGAAAGTCAACGTTTAAATCGTGATTATTAGTACTATATAGTTTCATAATGGGATTAATCTAAAATAACTGGACCTTTTTTATTTACTTCCGAAACAAAAGACAAGCTATTGATGCCTATGCTTTTTAAATGCTGCTGCAGCTTCTGAGTGATTGCCCTGGCTGTCGCCTCATCTTTTGTTAAAGCAAAAACCGAAGGACCAGAGCCTGAAATACCAAAGCCCGTAGCCCCTGTTTTCATGGCCAGACTTCTTAGTTTATAGAAATCAGGAATTAAAATAGAACGGGTAGGCTCCACCAGAATATCAGTCATACTTCTGCCGATCAGGTCATGATCTTTCAGAAACAAACCACTCACCAGACCTGCAACATTCCCCCATTGGGTAACCGCATCTTTTAAAAGCACTTTAGAACGGATCATTTGTCTGGCATCCTTAGTTGGGACATCAACTTCCGGGTACACAATAGCAGCATACAGATCATCAGGATGAGGTAAACTGATAATGTCCAGCGGCTGATAGCTTCTGATCAATACGAAGCCTCCCAATAGCGCCGGAGCCACATTATCAGCATGTCCGTAACCACAGGCCAATTCCTCCCCTTTCATGGCAAAAGGAACAAGCTCTCTATTGGTCAACAAATTATCAAACAGTGTATTTACGGCAAATAAGCCGGCAACTGTACTTGCTGAACTAGATCCCAATCCACTGCCTATCGGCATCTTCTTATGCAATTCAATTTCTATTCCCGTATCCGGTTTTCCGATATGGTTCAGGTAATGCTGTACACTTGCACTTACCGTATTTTTCTTTGGATCCAATGGCAGCCGCCCGTCATCACCAGTGATCTTTGTGATCTTGATTCCGGGAGCTTCCGTTAACTTCATAATAACTTCATCACCAGGTTCATTTACTGCAAACCCCAGAACATCATATCCACAAACTACATTGGCAACAGTGGCAGGGGCAAAAACTTTTATAGACTCTTTCATCGTTTACCTACATTAATAATATCAGCAAAAACACCTGCAGCGGTTACTTCCGCACCGGCACCCGGACCTTTAACCACCAGTGGACGGTCTCTATACCGGTCTGTGGTAAAAGAAATAATATTGTCACTTCCGGAAAGCATGTAGAAAGGATGACTATCATCTACCATTTGTAAAGTGATCATTACTTTTCCTGCTTCCAGCTTACCGATATATCTTAGTGCTTTATTACCTGAAGCAGCCTCCTGCTTGAGTTTCTCAAAATAGTCTGTATTGTTTTCCAGCTCCTGATAGAAATCTGCCACGGTAGCTGCAGCAAGACAAGCCGGAGGGAGCATACTTTCAATCTCAATGTCGCTTTCCTCCAATGGATAACCAGCATCACGGGCCAGGATGAGCATCTTTCTCATAAAGTCTTTCCCGTTCAGGTCATCTCTAGGATCAGGCTCAGTATATCCTTTATCCTGTGCTTCTTTCACCACCTCATGAAACAATTTATCTCCTTTATAATTATTAAAGATATAAGAGATGGTACCTGATAGAATAGCTTCAATCCGGTCAATCCGGTCGCCACTCATCATGAGGTCTTTTAAAGTCCGGATGATTGGTAAGCCCGCACCCACATTTGTTTCATAGTAGAAATCGACCCCGTATTTTCTTGCTGCCTGCTTAAAGGCAACATATTGCTCATAGTCTGCAGAGTTCCCGATCTTGTTGCAAGTCACTACCGAAATGCTGGATTGAAGAACATCCTGATAAAATTGAATCGGATTATGGCTGGCAGTATTGTCCACAAACACACAATTCGGTAGGTTCATGGCCTTCATCTGCTTGATAAATACCGCTAAATCTGCTGGTTCACCATGTGTTTCCAGGTCCTTTTCCCAATCATTCAAAGCGATACCTTCTGCATTCTGGTACATCTTACGGGTATTACTTACGCCCATCACTTTTACCTGAAGGTCGTTGTTGGTCGCTAAAAAGTCCATTTGAGCTTCCAGCTGTGTGAATAAAGTCTTTCCGATGTTACCAGTCCCCAGACAAAATACGTGTAAAGTTCTTTTCAGATTAGCATAGAACGCATCATGAACCGCATTTACTGCTTTTGAAAGGTCAGGTTTGGAGATGATCACAGAAATATTATACTCTGAAGAACCTTGTGCAATTGCACGTACATTCACCCCATTCCGTCCCAAAGCATTAAATAACTTCCCTGACATCCCTGGTGTTTTTTTCATATTCTCCCCTACGATCGCCAGGGCAGCCAATCCATTTTCCACTTCAGGATATTCCAGTTTGCGTGCCTGAAGCTCCAGCTCGAACTCTTTATTGATCAGTGCCAATGCTTTTAAAGCGTCAGCAGGTTTCACGGCGAAAGTGATGCTATGCTCAGAAGAAGACTGAGTAATCAGGATAATATTGATTTGCTCGCGCGATAACAGGGAGAATAACCTTCCACTAAAACCAGCTTTTCCAACCATTCCACTTCCCGTAAGGTTCAGCACACTGATCTCATCAATAGAAGAAATCCCTTTGATTGGTAGTTTCGAAACACTGGTTCCATGTTTAATATAGGTCCCTGAAAAACCGACGTTAAAAGTATTTTTGATGACAATCGGGATTCTTTTTAAAAATGCAGGGATCATTGTTGGAGGATAGATCACCTTTGCACCAAAATAAGAGAGCTCCATCGCTTCGGTATAGCTCAGCTCCGGCAGGGAGAAAGCTTTTTTTACCATTCTTGGATCTGCAGTTAACATCCCATCCACATCTGTCCAGATCTGAATCTCCGCTGCATTTAACGCAGATCCCCAGATTGCAGCAGTGTAATCACTTCCACCTCTCCCAAGAGTGGTGATTCGGCCCTCATCGTTACTGGCAATAAAGCCGGTCACGAATAATAGCTTATCCGCATTACTCTCCTGGAAATCCCGGATCAGGGTCTCGGTCAGATAGGTATTTACCTTTGCCTGTCCGAAATTATGATCTGTTTTAATCAGCTCTGATCCATCTACATAAAGGGCGTTCGGGAAAGTCTGTCTGGCGATATGGCTGATCATCACCGTAGAACAACGTTCTCCATAGCTCAAGATCAGGTCTTTCGTTTGCAAACTCAATTCCCTCAGGTTATAAACCGACTGTAAGATTTCCTCCAGCTCATTAAAATAGATTTTAAGCTTGGTTAACACCGGATTCTGAGCGTTTGCAGGCAACAAAGCCCGGATCACATCAAAGTGCTTTTTCTCAATTGTTTTTAACTCCTCACTATAATCTCTACCCTGCCCTGCGTTTTCTGCCATTTCGACCAGGGCATTGGTTACCCCACTCATGGCCGATAAGACGACAATAGGATTTTCAGCGCCTTGCTGATCCTTAAGGATACTTAACAATGCACTTATGCTTTGCAAAGAACCGACTGATGTACCTCCAAATTTTAAAATATTCATAATTTACGGTTAAAAAAAAAGCGCCTTCCCCGATTAGAGGAAGGCGCTTTTTGTGGTTTTTAGTTTTTTATTTTTACCCATTAGCTAGCCTCCCTCCGAGATATCCCGGTGGTGGTAATAATGGAAATAATGGTTGAATTATTAAACATTGTATTTTTTACACTTACTGTGCTCTGACGTAAAGTAAAGTTATATTTTTCTAATTAGCAAATGATTAATAAAATATTTATCTGATTTTTCAAAAGTTTGCGTTTGAAGCAGATTAAAGCAAGCTCTCAAATTGGCAGGCAGTTAAGTCACTCATTTTCAGTGATGATTTTAAGATACCAAACAGCAACCTGTTTTCATTCTTCAAAGACGCAATTTTTATTAAGCAAAGATTCAAGCCCCTGAAATTTCTTACCTTTACCCCATCATATGCAAGGATTAGTCATAAAATCAACAGGGAGCTGGTATCAGGTACACGCAGAAAATGGTGTCGATTACGACTGCCGTATTAAAGGGAAGTTCCGGATTCAGGGCATTCAAACGACAAACCCCATTGCTGTTGGCGATCAGGTAGAATTTGAACTTGAACCCAACTCAGACAATGGTGTTATTTATAAATTACACGACCGGAAAAACTACATCATCCGTAAATCTATTAACCTGTCTAAACAAGCGCAGATCATCGCGGCCAATATGGATCAGGCTTTTTTAGTCGTTACCCTCGCTTCACCACGAACTTCCTTAGGTTTTATCGATCGCTTCCTCGCTACAGCGGAAGCTTATGATATTCCGGCAGTTCTGATTTTCAATAAGCTCGACTTATTTAATGAAGACGGATTGGCCATCCTGGAAGATTACAAAAGTATTTATGAAAACATTGGCTATCCCTGCTATACCGTATCGGCATTGGAAGGCACCAATATCCCTCAGATCGAAAGCCTGTTAAAAGATAAAACGACCTTATTCTCCGGACACTCAGGAGTAGGAAAATCAAGCCTGATCAATGTCCTGCTTCCGGGCAGAAGCATCAAAACCGGCGAAATCTCCGAAGCAAGTGATAAAGGACAACATACCACTACTTTTGCAGAGATGCACACGCTTCCTTTTGGAGGATACCTGATCGATACACCCGGCATCAGAGAATTGGGCATCTTTGACATCAGACCTGAAGAACTGGGTCATTATTTCAGAGAAATGAGGGCTTTACTCAATCAATGCAGGTTTAACAATTGCAGGCATGTCAATGAGCCTGGATGCGCGGTCATCAGGGCTGTAGAAAACGGAGAAATCGAAATCAGCAGGTATGAAAGCTACCTCAGCATTTACAATGGAAACGAAACCCGTGCTTAAATTCCCATGAGAGCAATTATACAAAGAGTTACTGAAGCAAGTTGTGTGGCCGAAGGAGCAACAACCGGCAGCATCAAGACCGGTTTCCTGGTATTGTTAGGCATTGAAGATGCCGATACTGCAGAAGACCTGGATTGGCTGAGCCACAAGATCGTCAATATGAGAATCTTTGGAGATGAAAATGACCTGATGAATAAATCACTGGCCGATGTGAACGGAAATATTCTGCTGATCAGTCAGTTTACTTTATTTGCCGCGACAAAAAAAGGCAACAGACCTGGCTTTACCAGAGCTGCCCGACCAGACAAGGCCATTCCACTTTACGAAGAAATGATCAAAAAACTATCCGGCCTTCTCCAAAAGGAAGTGCAAACCGGAATCTTCGGCGCAGATATGAAGATCAGCCTGGTAAATGACGGCCCGGTAACCATCATGATAGACACCAAAAATAAAGAATAGTATGACGATAGCAGAAGCACAGGAAACCGTAGACCAATGGATAAAAAATACAGGCATCCGTTATTTCAATGAGCTCACCAATACGGCGATCCTTATGGAAGAAGTAGGCGAAGTGGCCAGGATCATGTCCAGAAAATATGGGGAACAGTCTTTCAAGAAAAGCGATGAAGCCGTAGACCTGGCTGATGAAATGGCTGATGTCTTGTTTGTACTCATCTGCCTGGCAAATCAGACCGGAATCGACCTGACCGAAGCCATGGAAAAAAACCTGATCAAGAAAACCATCAGGGATACAGACCGACACAAGAATAACGAAAAATTAAAATAAACTGCTATTTTTCGATCACATAAGCGGTACTGTGCTTGATCTCCGTCATCACAAATAAGCTGTTCACGTTGGCAATATTCTCAATCGCGGCCAGCTTATTGGTCAGGAAATCCTGGTACCTGTTCATGTCATTGACCACCACTTTTAACAGGTAATCATAGGTTCCGGCAACGTGATAGCATTCCATCACCTCATCGAGCTTACTCATTGCCGCTTCAAATTTCTTTAACAAGGGAAGAGAGTGTACCTGCAAAGTAACATTGCAAAATGCAGCCAGCGTCTTGCCTATCTTTTCTCTATCCAGCAAGGTCACATAATTCTTGATCACCCCGGATTTCTCAATCTTTTTCAACCGTTCATAAGTAGGCGTAACAGTTAAACCCACCTTATGGGCAATCTCCTTCGTATTCAACCTTGCATTGTGTTGTAAAGCATTTAAAATGCGTTGATCCATCTTATCGAACTGTTCCATCTAGTTTAGTTTTTCTGATTTTTAAAATAATCAACCTCATTTTAGATCAATAAGACTAATTAAATAACAAATTAAGTGTTTATTTTCTGTTATAATCAAATTAAAAGATCAATTAACTGGTTATATATAAATTTGAAGTCTAAACAATCTGAATAACCATGGAATTTAATCTTTCAACTGAAGATAATAAAAGACTCACGGAGCTATATGGAAAGGTGCAATCGAAAACCCGTTTATTCCTTGGCTATCCCGTATCTAAAGATTTCGATTATAGCCCGCTGCTTCCCTTCCTGCAATATCCAATCAATAACCTTGGCGATCCTTTTACCGAATCTACTTATGCGGTAGACACCAGAGAAATGGAAAGAGACGTGGTTCGTTTCTTTGCGGAACTCTTCCGTGCACAACAAGACAACTGGTGGGGATATGTAACAAATGGAGGCTCAGAAGGAAACATGTATGGCCTCTACCTCGCCAGAGAACTTTATCCAAAGGCCATGGTCTATTATTCCGACTCCACACATTACAGCGTTCAGAAGAACCTTTTGCTATTGAACATGCCCAATATCGCCATCCGCTCCCAGACCAACGGAGAGATGGATTATGAAGACCTGCACAACAGTCTCCTCATGAACCGTCATCTGCCGGTAGTGATCTTCGCCAACATAGGAACAACCATGACAGAAGCAAGGGATGATGTGAAAAGAATTAAAGGAATCCTGAAAAATCTGGCCATCAAAAATCATTACATCCATGCAGATGGTGCTTTATCAGGAAGTTACAGCGCTTTTATTGAACCCCGCCCGGCATTCGACTTTGCCGATGGCGTAGACAGCATCGCCATCAGTGGACATAAGTTTCTGGGTTCGCCTATGCCTTGTGGCCTGGTGATCGTTAAAAAAACAAACCGCGACAGGATCGCGCGTTCCATAGATTATATCGGTAGTGTAGATACCACCATCACTGGTTCCAGAAATGGACACAGCCCGCTGTTCCTTTGGTATACCTTGAAGAAATTAGGGATGAAAGGCTTAAAAGAAAGAGCCATGCACAGTCTCGCCATTGCTGCTTATGCAGAAGAACAGCTGAAAAGCCTGGGGATTGAAGCCTGGAGAAATCAGAATGCCATCACCGTTGTTTTTCCTGCTCCTTCAAAATGGGTTTGTCAGAAGTGGCAACTCGCTTCAGAAAGCGGTTTATCCCACATTATCTGTATGCCAAATGTGGATAAAGACCAAATTGATGAACTGATCTGCGACATCATTTCCGATCCGCAACAGATCAATTACTGTTTCCAGAAGGGAGCCTCGGAAATGACAAAAGACATGTCCTTCTCCAATACATTTTAAAAATACAAAAGGCGGGTATTCCATGGTGGATACCCGCCTTTTGTACGGTATAAATTAATATGTTTACTTTTTAAGAAGTGCTTTCACTGAGTGCTGCCTTGATCTTGATCGCGGCTTCTGCCAGTTCTTCAGCCGAAGGTTTCAGCTTTTCCTTACTAAAGTTCATATCATTCACAGCATTCATAGGAATAAGGTGAATATGCACATGGGGTACTTCCAGGCCAATCACGGCGACACCTACTTTCTTACAGGGAAAAGCTTCCTTCAAGCCTGTAGCTACAATTTTAGCAAACAAGGTTAGTCCGAAATAGCTTTCTTCATCCATGTCAAAAATGTAATCAATTTCCTTTTTAGGAATCACCAGGACATGGCCCATAGTGAGGGGATTTACATCTAAGAAAGCCAGGAATTCTGTGGTTTCCGCTACAACATGTGCAGGGATTTCACCATCTACTATTTTTGAAAATATGCTTGCCATTGGATAAAAGGTTAAAAGATTATCGGGTGATCTCTAATATTTCGAATTCAATCTTTCCTGCAGGAACCTGGATCTCTGTTTTATCACCTACAGATTTACCCAATAAACCCTGGGCAATCGGAGATTTTACGGAGATTTTGCCGGTTTTAAGGTCGGCCTCACTCTCTGCTACCAACTGATAAGACATCGTAGCTCCGTTTTTAACGTTTTTGATCTTTACTATAGATAATGCCAATACCTTCGAGGTATCAAGCTTAGATTCATCAATTAATCTGGCTGTAGAAAGTGTTGTTGCCAATTTTGCTATTTTAGCTTCATGCAAACCCTGCGCCTCCTTTGCTGCATCATATTCCGCGTTCTCAGAAAGATCACCTTTATCTCTGGCTTCGGCAATTGCCTTAGAGATCTGTTGTCTTCCGGTAGTCTTCATATGATGTAATTCTTCCTTTAGTCTGTCTAAACCATCTTGGGTATAATAGGTAACCTCTGTCATAGCTCAATTTATTTTATGTATTACTATAAAAACAAACAAGACTACATCGGTTATTAAACCTACATAGTCTTGCTTCAATAAAAACGAAGATAATGGGGTACAACCACAAAAACAAATTATTTAATTTGAATTTCGGGAGTTTAAGTAAAATGTATGTTTAAATGACAGAAGAAAGCTTCTCGGCTAAAACTTCTGATATTTTACGGTAAGATTCGAAGGTCCAGCCACCAACATGTGGAGTTAAAATGACTTTTCCGGCATTTTTAAGGTCAGAAAACCAGCGTTGATCTGCCAATGCAGGAAATTTCTCCACCTCCAGAACATCCAGTCCTGCGGCCAGAATTTTACCTGTTTTAATCGCAGTCAGGACTGCTTCGGTATTCACAATCTCTCCCCTTGCGGTATTGATAAAAAAGAAAGGCTTACGGAAATGAAACAGGTACTCTTCATTGATCATCTGACGGGTTTCTCCTGTCAACGGAATATGTAAACTCAACACATCACTTTGCCTTACGATCTCTTCCATGCTCACTTCTTTCGCGTAAGCATCTGTAAAGCCTGTCTTATACTTATCATAAGCAATTACGTTCACTTCAAAGCCGGAAAGTTTTTTCGCAAAGCGCTGCCCCATAAAACCATAACCGATAATACCAACAGTCTTTCCTTTCAACTCATAGCCCCGGTTTCCCTCTCTGTCCCAGATGCCATTACGCACTTCCTGGTCCGCATTTCGGAAGTTATTCATTAAGGACAGCAGCAAACCGATAGCATGTTCACCTACCGCATCCATATTGCCTTCAGGCGCATTTAGCAAAGCGATGTTACGACTTAATGCATAAGCTTCGTCAATATTATCCAAACCCGCTCCGGCTCTGGCGATAAATTTAAGTGAAGGCGCAGCTGCCATCAATTCCTGATCAATTCTGAATTTTGTTCTCACAGCAATCCCCTGATAATCAGAAATTGCAGCTAAAGTTTGAGCTCTTGTAAAAAGAGGCTCATCGTCCACTTCATATCCTAAAGCTATCGCCCGCTCCTTAAAAACAGGATGCAGTTCATCAACAATTAAAATTTTCCCTTTGCTCATTGCAATTAAAATGACTGTTATAGTGAAAGATGGGCTAAGTGTTGTGTCAGTTCGATAAACTGTTCCACACTTAGCTGTTCCGCGCGTTTATCAAAGAAAATATGATCGTCCATTTTATCTTTTGGAACGACACCGGAAAGCGCATTTCTCAAAGTCTTCCTCCTTTGATTGAATCCGGCTTTCACCGTTCTCCAAAATAGCTTTTCATCGCATGGCAAACTTTCTACCTGATTACGACTTAACCTGATCACACCAGAGTTGACCTTTGGCGGTGGGTTAAAGGTGCCCGGTTTCACGGTAAATAAATATTCTATATCGTAGTATGCCTGAATCAGCACACTCAAAATTCCATAATCTTTGGTTCCGGACTTGGAGGCACAACGCTCTGCAACTTCCTTCTGAAACATACCAACCATCTCGACCACCTGCCCCCTGTTTTCCAAAATCTTGAAAAGAATCTGGGAAGAGATATTATAAGGGAAGTTCCCGATGATCGCATATTTTTCTTTAAATATCGAAGAGAGGTCTAAAGCCAGAAAATCACCATTGATCAGGCGGCTTCCCAACTGAGGGTATTTTTCCTGAAGAAAATGGTAAGATTCCACATCGATGTCGATCAGAAAAGTCTCCAGATCTTCCCGTTCCAATAAAATATCGGAAAGAATTCCCATCCCGGGGCCAACCTCAAGCACCTGCCTGTACTGATCGGTATGCACCAGGCCGTTTACGATTTTTGCCGCAATCTTTTTATCGGTTAAAAAATGTTGTCCTAAATGCTTCTTTGCCCTAACCAAACTCATAATATACTCCTCCTAAAAGCTGCAAAATAAGCAAAGTTTTGCGAGTATTGGACTAACATTCGGTCAAAAGCCTCTTAAAGGCTTTAAAATGGGAATTTCATTTTTCATGACAAAGGCGGTAAATTCTTTCACATGGGATCCTGCGCCTCAGGGAGAAATCAGAATTTAGCGTTTTTCAGCATTCACCAATAGAAAAATAATAGGGTCAATAGCCAGTCTGTCGCGACAGACTGGCCTTCTACAGGAAAAATCCGGTCATTTTAAAATGAATTCTGTAATTTGCGCTAAATTTTTCATGAAGCATGAGCAATAAAATAAAAATTGGAATAAGCATAGGTGATGTTAATGGTATTGGTTTAGAGGTCATCCTTAAAACTTTAGCTGAAAGCAAGATTCTTGATTACTGCACACCCATTGTTTACGGACATACCAAGGTTGCTTCATACCACCGCAAGGCTTTAGGCCTGAGCGACTTCAACTTCAATGTAATTACAGAAGCGCAACTTGCCAATCCTAAAAAAGCAAATATCATCAACTGCTGGGAGGAAGATGTAAAGATCGACCTTGGTGTTGCTAACGAAATTGGCGGGAAATACGCCTTAATTTCTTTGGAGAAAGCAACAGAAGACTTAATAAAAGGCAATATTGATGCATTGGTCACTGCGCCAATCAACAAACATAACATCCAGTCGGAAACCTTTAAATTCCCGGGACATACAGAATACCTGATGGAACGTAGCGGAAGTAATGACGTACTGATGTTCCTTTTAAGCGAAGACATCAGGGTAGGTGTGGTTACCGGCCACATTCCGATCACGGATGTTTCCAAAAGCATCACCACAGAGGCCATCGTGAAGAAACTGGTACTGATGAACGAAAGCTTAAAAAAGGATTTCTGGGTGGAAAAACCGAAAATCGCTGTCCTTGGATTGAATCCACATGCGGGCGACAACGGACTATTAGGCAAAGAAGAGGCTGAAATAATTATACCGGCGATTCAGCAAGCCTTCGATAAAGGGGTAATTTGCTTTGGTCCTTACCCTGCCGACGGATTTTTTGGAAAAGGTGGATACAAACAATTTGATGCGGTTCTAGCGATGTACCATGACCAGGGTTTAATCCCTTTCAAGACCATCGCTTTTGGTACCGGAGTAAACTACTCCGCAGGCCTCAAAATCGTCCGTACCTCACCAGATCATGGCACAGGATACGACATTGCGGGAAAGAACGTCGCAGATCCGACTTCGTTTATAGAAGCCTTATTTGCAGCAACTCACATCGTGAGGAACAGAAGAGAACAGGAAGAATTATTGAAAAACCAGCTCAGAAGTGGCGGAAAAATTATAGAAACTGCAGCAGATACAAAAGATGATGCAAATTAGAATGAAAAAACATTTTAATTCTATAAAATAATTCCTACATTTGCGGGCTAAAATTTTGTTACAATTGAAACCACTAAAACAATTTTCAATCCCCTTTACCGGCTTAAAAATTGGCAAGCATCAGTTTGACTTTGACGTTGATAACAGCTTTTTTGACGCCTTTGAATACTCTTTAGTAAAAAAGGGAACTTTAAAAGTTGACATTGAACTGGATAAACAGGAAACAATGTTAATTTTGCAGTTCCACATCAAAGGAACAATCGTATTGGATTGTGATAAATGTTTATCAGAATTTAATGCACCAATAGAAGTACAGGAAAGGCAGATCGTAAAGTTTGCTGAAGATGAACTGGAAAGTGATGATTTAGAAATCATTGTCCTGAGTAAAAAAGAAAGTGAGCTCGATGTAGCTCTTCCGATTTACGAACTCATCAATGTTTCAGTACCTTATATTAAAATCTGTGAGCAGGACGGCGATGGCCAGAAATGCGACCAGGAAATGATCGAGAGACTGGAACGTTTATCGGCCGGAACACCCGAAGAAGAAGAAAACAACGATGATGACCCGCGTTGGGCAGCATTAAAAAAATTAAAATAATAATTAAACAAATCAGCAATGGCACATCCAAAACGCAAGATTTCTAAAAGTAGAAGAGATAAAAGAAGAACTCACTATAAAGCAGTAGCTCCTTCTTTGGCTACTTGTCAAACCACTGGTGCAATTCACGTACCTCACCATGCATATAACGTTGATGGTAACCTATACTACAACGGTAAATTGGTTATTGAAAACACTTCAATAGGTTAATTTTCTTGAAAAATAGTTTGTGTTTTAAGTCGGTTTAAGTTTACCTTTAGCGACTGGAAACAAAGGCAATTGTGCCTTCTAACACAAACTGATTTTTTACTATGAAAATAGGTCTCGATATAATGGGCGGAGACTATGCTCCTAAAGCAAACGTTTTAGGAGCAATAGCTGCCCATCAATTGTTATCTCCCGGAGAGCACATAGTGCTGATCGGAGATACGCAGCAGATTAAGCCCCTTCTCACTGAAAACGGATTCAATCCGGATCACTTTGAATATGTTCATACCGAAGAAGTGATTGGTATGGGCGAACATCCCACTAAGGCTATTGTTCAAAAGCCTAACTCCAGTATTGCGGTCGGCTTTTCCTTACTTAAAGAAGGTAAACTCGATTCCTTTGCCAGCGCCGGTAACTCTGGTGCAATGCTTGTTGGTGCCGTATTTAGCGTAAAAACTATTCCCGGAATCATCAGGCCATGTCTCACAACCTTTCTTCCTAAACTTAGCGGTGGCGTAGGCCTCATGCTTGATGTTGGCGCAAATGCCGATTGCAAGCCTGATACCTTGCTTCAGTTTGGTATATTGGGAAGTTTGTACGCGGAATATGTGATGCAAATTGTCAATCCTAAAGTGGCCCTGATGAATATTGGTGAAGAAGACGAGAAAGGCGACATGCTGAGCCTCGCGACCTTCCCTTTAATGAAGGATACCCATCTCTTCAACTTCGTGGGAAATGTGGAAGGAAGGGACTTATTCAACGATAAAGCCGACGTCATTGTATGCGATGGATTTACAGGAAATGTAATGCTGAAACTGGCAGAATCATTTTACGTACTGACCCTGAAAAGAGGATTAAAAGACGAGTTCTTTGACCGCTTTAATTATGAGAACTATGGCGGAAGCCCGGTTCTGGGTGTCAATGCTCCTGTGATCATAGGTCATGGCATTTCAAGTCCGACGGCCGTCAAAAACATGATCCTGCAATCCAGAGACATGATTACTACTGGCTTGGTAGGCAAAATTCAAGCTGCATTTAAATAAGGAACATTGAAAATGAATAAAATTCACGCTGCGATTACGGCTGTTAATGGTTACGTACCAGATTACGTACTGACTAATAAAGAGCTTGAATCCATTGTAGACACTACGGATGAATGGATTACTTCCAGAACCGGTATCAAAGAGCGGAGAATATTAAAGGGTGAAGGATTAGGTACTTCACACATGGCTGTTGAAGCCGTGAACGGATTACTTAAAAAACGTGGAATTTCTGCCGAAGAGATCGAATTGATCATCTTCTGTACCACGACACCCGATATGCCTTTTCCTGCATCAGCAAACATCTTAGCTGATAAGATTGGCGCCAAAAATGCCTGGGGATACGACCTGCAGGCAGCATGCTCGGGGTTCATCTTCGGACTTTCTACCGCAGCACAGTTCATCGAATCGGGTAAACACAAAAAAGTATTGGTTGTTGGTGGCGATAAAATGTCGTCTATCATCAATTACAACGACCGCACCACCTGCATCATTTTTGGTGATGGATGCGGCGCTGTTCTTTTAGAGCCTAATGAAGAAGGAATGGGCATCCAGGATTCCATCCTGAAAAGCGATGGAGCCGGCCGACAATTCCTGCATCAGAAAGCAGGAGGCTCTGCCAGACCTGCAAGCCATGAAACCGTAGACAATAATGAGCACGTGGTGCATCAGGAAGGTCAGGCGGTATTCAAATTTGCGGTGACCAATATGGCGGATGTTGCTGCGGAGATCATGGAAAGAAATCACCTGACTTCAGATGACGTCACCTGGTTGGTTCCTCATCAGGCCAATAAAAGGATCATTGATGCTACTGCATCGAGAATGGGCCTTGGCACAGAAAAAGTAATGATCAACATTCAACGTTACGGAAATACGACTAATGGTACGATCCCCCTTTGCTTATGGGAATGGGAAAGCCAATTAAAAAAAGGCGATAACATTATCCTGGCAGCATTTGGAGGCGGTTTTACCTGGGGCTCCGTCTACTTAAAATGGGCTTATTAAATTTTATTAAAATAATTAATCTTAACTTAGGTAATTGTTAAGACATACTGTTTTCTCTAAATAACACCAAAAAATGGATATCAAACAAATTCAGGAACTTATTAAATTTGTTTCTCGTTCGGGCGTAAATGAAGTCGCTATTGAGCAGGAAGACTTCAAAATTACTATCAAAACCAATCAGGCACCAACAGTTGTTCATGCAACCGTTCCAGCTCAGATTGCTCCGGCAGTAGTACCGGCTGCGGCAGCACCACAACCGGTAGCACCAACAGAAACAAAAGCAAGCGTTGCTGCTGAAGACGATTCTAAATACATCACTATAAAATCACCAATGATCGGAACATTCTACCGTTCATCAAGCCCTGATAAACCTTCTTTCGCCAATGTAGGTGATGAAATCGCGGTAGGTAAAGTGATCTGTATCATTGAAGCCATGAAATTGTTCAATGAAATCGAAAGTGAAGTTTCCGGAAGAATCGTTAAGGTTCTTGTAGAAAATGCTTCTCCAGTAGAATATGACCAACCGTTATTTTTAGTTGAACCTATGTAATCCGTCTTGTTGAACCTTAACCTCCAAGGCTAAAGGTCAACAGCTCATTACTTAATAGACATATATGTTTAAAAAGATACTAATTGCCAACAGGGGCGAGATTGCATTACGCATCATCCGCACCTGTAAAGAAATGGGCATCAAAACCGTTGCGGTTTACTCTACAGCAGACAGAGAGAGTTTACACGTACGCTTTGCCGATGAAGCCGTTTGTATAGGACCTCCGCCAAGTAAGGATTCTTACCTGAGCATCCCAAATATCATTTCGGCTGCAGAATTAACCAATGCAGATGCCATCCACCCAGGTTACGGTTTCCTATCTGAAAACGCTAAGTTTTCTTCCGTTTGCCGTGATTATGGAATTAAATTTATCGGTGCTACTCCGGAGCAAATCAACTCTATGGGTGATAAAGCTTCCGCAAAAGAAACGATGAAAAAAGCAGGTGTTCCAACCATTCCTGGTTCGGAAGGCTTACTCGACAACTTCAAAGACGGTATCAAAATCGCCAATGAGATGGGCTACCCTATCATTCTGAAAGCTACTGCTGGTGGTGGTGGCCGTGGAATGCGCGTAGTCTGGAAAGATGAAGACTTTGAAAATGCATGGGATAGCGCCAGACAAGAATCAGGTGCAGCCTTTGGAAATGATGGTCTTTACTTAGAAAAATATATCGAAGATCCACGCCACATTGAAATCCAGATCATCGGAGATCAATATGGTAAAGCCTGTCACTTGTCAGAAAGAGATTGCTCTATCCAACGCCGCCATCAAAAGCTGGTAGAAGAGGCACCTTCTCCTTTCATGACACCAGAGCTTAGAGAAAGAATGGGTGAAGCGGCCATCAAAGGTGCCATTGCGGTACAATATGAAGGCGCGGGAACCATTGAATTCCTGGTGGATAAACACCGCAACTTCTATTTCATGGAAATGAATACCCGTATCCAGGTTGAACACCCGGTTACAGAAGAAGTGATCAATTACGACCTGATCAAGGAACAAATCAAAGTAGCTTCAGGAGTTCCAATCTCCGGAAAAAACTACTTACCGGATATGCATGCCATCGAATGCAGGATCAATGCTGAAGATCCTTTTAACAACTTCAGACCTTGTCCTGGAAAAATTACCAACTTCCACTCTCCGGGTGGTCATGGGGTAAGGGTAGATACACATGTATATGCAGGATATCAAATCCCTTCAAACTACGATTCAATGATTGCTAAACTGATCTGTGTTGCACAAACACGAGAAGAGGCCATCAGTACAATGGAACGTGCTTTAAGCGAATTTGTAATTGAAGGTGTAAAAACTACGATACCTTTCCACTTAAAACTGATGAAAGATCCTAACTTTAGGGCTGGTAATTTTACCACGAAGTTTATGGAAACCTTCGAATTTTCAGAATAGAAAAACTATTTAGTAGATTTAAAACGTAAATACCATTCTGAATACAATAGAATGGTATTTTTGTTTTACAAATAACGTACATGAGTGATACTAAGAAAAGGGACCTTATTGGTGCTATAAAAGAAAAAGGAAAAACTTTAGAGGCAGAGATGTCTTTCTTTGACCACATTGATGTCCTCAGAAAACATCTGTTACGCGCCTTAGCCGTGGTCCTTGTGCTAACAGCAGGAGCGTTCTATTACACTGACTTTATCTTTAATACCATTATTATGGGGCCCAAGAACCCCAACTTCTGGACCTACAGAATGATGTGTAAACTGGTAGAAAAGTTTCCTTCCATAGGTTCCGACTTCTGTATCACCAAAATTGACGCAAAGATCATCAACACAGAAATGGCCGGGCAATTTACCCTCCAGTTGAACTCCTGTGTGATGGTAGGGATCATCTTAGGTATCCCCTATCTGTTGTTCGAACTCTGGCTATTTGTTAAACCGGCCCTTCATGAAAATGAAAGAAAGTCTGCCAGCGGCTTTGTCGCCTTCGCATCGTTTCTATTCTTTCTGGGAATCCTTTTCGGATATTACATGATCTGCCCGCTGTCTATCAACTTCCTGACCAACTTCACGGTGAGTCCGGAGATTCAGAATACCTTTACCATAGATTCTTACCTTTCTTCTGTGATGACTTTAACGCTGGGCTCTGGTGTGATCTTCCAGCTTCCGGTAATCATCTACATCTTATCAAAGTTAGGCGTCATGACACCGGCATTTATGCGTGCCAGCAGAAGGTATTCCACAGTACTGATCCTGATCGTTGCAGCTATCGTAACACCGACTGCCGATCCTTATACCATGCTGATTGTTGCCCTTCCTTTATTCTTGCTTTATGAATTGAGTATTTACATCTCAGCAAATATTGAACGCAAGAAAAACAAAGAACTTTATGGCGTAGCCAAAATAAAAAAAGACTAACAAGAAGGTTACGCAGGTTTATTATTATTCTATATATTTTTGAAGATGTCAACAGAAACAAAAACCAAAATTGCAATTGGTGCAGACCATGCAGGTTTCGAATACAAGGAGTTATTAAAATCCTTTCTAACTGATTATGAGGTCAAAGACTTTGGAACACATTCTACTCAGTCTGTCGATTATCCTGATTTTGCCCACCCTGTGGCATCAGCAGTAGAAAGCAAGGAATATGCCTTTGGAATCCTGGTTTGTGGAAGTGCAAATGGTGTGGCAATTACTGCAAACAAACATCAGCATATTCGTGCAGCCATTTGCTGGCTGAATGAAATAGCTGTCCTGTCAAGAATGCATAACAATGCTAATATTTTATGTATCCCTGCAAGATTTGTTTCTGAAGACCTGGCAAAGGAAATGACCACAACTTTCTTAAATACCCCTTTCGAAGGTGGAAGGCATGAAGGTAGAGTTGACAAAATTTCCTGCTAATTTCCAGACGTACCAACTAAACCAACCGCTAACCAAATTATTAACTCATGAAAAAACATTTCTTGTACGCCAGTTTAGTGCTTACAATGGCCTGTTCTGCTTCCGCACAAAATAAGGATGCGGTCAGGTTCAGTAAAACCATCACTAAAGACAACGCCTACAAACACCTGTCTGTACTTGCTTCCGATGCCTACGAAGGCCGGGAAACGGGCACGAAGGGCGGATGGATGGCTGCTGATTACATTAAAAATTACTTCAAAAGCCTGGGCCTGAAAGGACCGGTAAATGGAGATTATTTTCAGCCGATCGATATGGTCAACACTTCGCTTTCCCAGATCGTAACGATCAACGGACAGCCGGCAGAAGCCATAAAAGATTTTTATATCGTCCCACAAACTGTTTCAGAAGAAGGTTATGCGTTTAATGCCAACAGCATTTTATTTGTTGGTTATGGACTGACGAAAGAAGGTTACAATGACTTTGAAGGCATAGACGTTACCGGAAAAGTGGTGATGCTTTTCAAATCCGGAGATCCAAGCGGTGTTGCTTCCTCAAATTCAAGGAACGCGGCCACTGCAAAAATCAAATATTTAACAGAAAAAAAAGCAGCAGCGGTATTGGTCATCGACCCTACCATTGATGTCATGCCTGAAAATCTGAAAGCCTACCTTCTTTCTTCACAATTGGTGATGAAATCTAAAGAAGAAATGGAAAAAAGGAAAGCTCCGGCAGGACTTCCAACAATCATGATCGGGACCGCAGTGGCCAATCAGATTCTTGCTGCTGCAAAAACAAATATCGCTGACCTGAAAAAGAAAATTGCAGACAACGGCAAACCGGCATCACAGGAGATTACCATTCCGGTATCCGTAAATGCGAAGAAACAGGAGACCAAAGTAAGAGCAGAAAATGTATTGGGATTCCTGGAAGGTTCAGACCCTAAACTTAAACATGAAGTTTTAGTCGTAACTGGCCATTATGACCATATCGGAATCACGCCGGAAGCGAAAGGACCGGATAAAATCAATAATGGAGCGGATGATGATGGCTCGGGAACAACAGGTGTACTCCTGATGGCAGAAGCATTTTCCAAAGCGAAAAAAGCAGGTAAAGGACCTAAAAGAAGCATCCTCTTTATGACCGTTACCGGTGAAGAAAAAGGACTGTTAGGGTCAGAATGGTATTCCGAAAATCCGGTATTCCCATTGGAGAACACCATCACCAACCTGAATATCGACATGATCGGCAGAGGCGATAAAGACCATGCGTCGGACAATAACTTTGTTTACATCATCGGTTCAGACATGCTGAGCTCGGAGCTGGACAAAATCGGAAAAAAAGCAAATAAGGATTACGTAAATATCAATCTGGATGAACGATATAATAACAGAACAGATCCAAACCGCTTCTACTACCGCTCTGACCATTATAACTTTGCCAAACACGGAATTCCTGTAATTTTCTACTTCAACGGTGTTCATGAAGATTACCATCAACCCGGAGATGAAGTCAGCAAAATAGATTTCCCTATGCTGGCCAAAAGAGCAAGATTGGTTTACTATACGGCATGGGAGCTGGCCAACCGTGCCACCCGCCCTAAAGTAGACAAGAACGACGACGGAACACCAAAGAATTAAAAATACTTAACCTCAGAAAAACCTGCCTTGTGCAGGTTTTTTCATATACAAAAAAACCGCAGATCGGATCAGCGGTTTCTTGCAAAGGGATTTCCCTTTCTTGTCTCTAAGTTACTGGCTTTTATAGTTTGGCAATTACGAAATCATTCAGGTTTAATTTAGAAACATCATTTCTAACCAGATTGTGTTCTGCTGATGAACCGCTTAATTTCAAGTCTGACTGGTCTTTCATATCGGTATAAAGGCTACCTACTTTTGCATTTACATTTGCTTTAGCGCCATCTTTTAAAAAGATCTGAAGAACGGCAAGGTCAAACTTACCACTGGTTTTTACCTCAGCTGTGTTGGCAGCATCAATCCTTTGCAAATCTTTCACAGAGATATAGATCGTTGCAGGGCTTTGCTCAGTTGAGTTGATGTACAAAGTATATCCTTTTTGCTGAACAGTAGTGTTGGCAGTCAGCTCCTCATTCGTAGTGATGCTTTCTGATTTTGCCTGTACCAATACCACTTTGGCATTTCCGGTTACGACTACTTTATTGAATTTTACAGTTGCTGCTGTTGCTGTTACAGGGTTGGTGTCTTTAGCGAAAGTACTGAAGGCTGAAGAAGTTAAAACGATAGCAGTTAACGAAGAAGCGATTAGGGTTTTGATGGCAGTTTTCATGGCTTTTATATTTTAAGTATTTAATTATTTAATGGTTGTTTTGTAGATAAGACATCATCTCACAGGAAACGTTTCAGCGTTTTTTGGCGCATTAGACCATGCCGCAGTAACAGTCGACCAACTGCCATTACTATTCGACCAACAGACACCAATATTTTTTGTCGAAAGCCCGAAAAATGAGCTTTCAATTTCCGAATGCATTTCAGAGGTAATAAAAAACATTAGATTGGGAAATAAATCAGGCAGATCATTACTGAAGCCTAATTATTTTTATATTTGAAGATGATGAAGATATCTGATGAATTTTTGGTTAAGGCCGATGAAAAGGCCTTTGATTTAGGGCATCGCAAGACAATTAATCATAATATTGGCAAATATAATGTTGCCGTAGAAAGGGGAACCTCGAGGTTTGAGAATTTAGAAAACTCAAAGAAGAAGGCTCATGTGATTAAATGGCGTGTGATGGAGAACCTGGATAAGTTTCTTCCTGAATTTGAATCCAATTTTCAACGTAGAGGAGGAAAAGTGATCTGGGCAAATGATGCAGAGGAGGCCCAAAAAGAAATCCTGAACATCATCCAGCGAAATGGCGGAAAGACGGTGATCAAATCAAAATCCATGACCACCGAGGAAATACACCTGAATAGTTTCCTGGAAAAGAACAATATTGAATCTCTGGAAAGCGACCTGGGCGAATACATTGTACAACTCCTTGGTCAGGCACCCTACCATATTGTCACTCCGGCCATGCACCTGAATAAGGAAGAAATTGCAAAGCTGTTCAATGAAAAATTCGGAACACCCATTGATGCAACACCGGAACAGCTGACACAAAAAGCCAGAGAGCTGCTTAGAGATAAATACCTGAAAGCAGATATCGGCATCTCCGGAGGGAACTTCTTAATCGCAGACACCGGAAGTATTGCATTGACAGAGAATGAAGGAAATGCCAGGTTATGTACCACTTTTCCAAAAATCCATATTGCCATAGTAGGAATTGAGAAAATCATCCCCTCCATGGCTGATCTGGACCTCTTCTGGCCTTTGCTTGCCAGTCACGGGACCGGACAAAACCTAACGGTTTACAATACGATTTTAAGTGGTCCCCGACGTCCGGAAGAAACCGACGGACCGGAAGAGATGTATGTCATCTTACTGGATAACGGAAGAACCAACCTGCTCGCCGAGAAAGATCAGCGTCAGGGCTTATATTGTATCCGGTGTGGTGCCTGCCTGAATGCCTGCCCGGTCTATAAAAATATTGGCGGACATACCTATAACACCACTTACAGCGGACCTATAGGTTCCATCATTACCCCACATTTAAAGGGAATGAAAGATTTTAAACACCTGAGCTATGCTTCCAGCTTATGTGGTAAATGTTCGGAAGTATGTCCTGTAAAAATAGACATTCATAAAATGCTGCTGCTCAATAGAAGAGATGCTGCAGCAGATCATGAAAACAGTAAATCCGAAGAAATTGGCTGGAAACTGTTCAATACAGGAATGCAAAAAAGATCAAGAATGGATATGGTGAGCGGAAAGATCAAAAACTTCTTTTTGAAGTTCCTTTTCAGGAAGACCTGGGGCAAGTACCGCAATATGCCGGAAGTTGCACCGAAGTCTTTTGCCAAACTCTATCAGGAGAAAAATAAAGCAGACAAAAACATATAATTATGCAGTTTGACAGAAAAGATAAGAATGATGCTACCTTATTAGATTTATATACGCAGTTGCTTTACCCAAGAATGGTAGAGGAAAAAATGCTTATCTTATTACGTCAGGGCAGGATTGGCAAATGGTTTTCCGGAATCGGACAGGAAGCCATTGCCGTAGGAAGTACTTTAGCGATGAAGGAAACCGAATACATCCTTCCAATGCATAGAAACCTGGGCGTATTTACCGCCCGGGATATTCCTTTAAAAAAGCTGATGGCCCAATGGCAAGGTAAGATTTCCGGCTTTACCAAAGGCCGGGACCGCTCCTTTCATTTCGGCACACAGGAATATAAAATTATCGGAATGATTTCCCATCTGGGTCCTCAGATGGCACTTGCCGATGGTATCGCCCTGGCAGACCTGATTGCCGGTAAAAAACAGACCACCCTGGTATTTACCGGAGAAGGTGCCACCAGTGAGGGCGACTTTCATGAAGCGATCAATGTGGCTGCAGTATGGAACCTACCTGTGATCTTTCTAATTGAAAACAACGGATACGGACTCTCCACTCCCATCAATGAGCAGTTTAAATGTAAAGACCTCGTGGACAGGGCCGCAGGATATGGAATCGAAGGCATCCAGATAGACGGAAATAACATCCTGGAAGTTTACGATACCCTCTCCGACATTGCCGAAAAGATGAGAGCAAACCCCAAACCTGTACTCATAGAGTGTCTTACCTTCAGAATGAGGGGCCATGAGGAGGCTTCAGGAACAAAATATGTACCTCAGGAACGCTTTGACCTCTGGGCAAAAAAAGATCCGGTAAAATGCTTTGAAGAATACCTGTTGGAACAAAAAGTATTGACTCCGGAAAGCATGGCAGAGATTAAAGCAGATTTTAAAACCGGAATTGAGCAGGAAGTAGAAGCGGCTTTCCTGGAAGAAGAGCCGGTAGCAGATATCGCAACCGAAATGGCAGACATGTATGCAGCGCATACCTACCAGCCTATTGAACCGAATGAAGCGTCCACAGAAATCAGGTATATTGACGCCATCACAGACGCATTGAAGATTGGCATGCAAAAGCACGACAACCTGGTTTTGATGGGACAGGATATTGCCGAATATGGCGGGGCTTTTAAGATCACGGATGGCTTTGTAAACCTTTTTGGTAAGGCGAGAGTCCGCAATACCCCAATCTGCGAATCCGCGATTGTAGGCGCCGGATTAGGCCTTTCCATCAACGGCTATAAGGCAGTAGTGGAGATGCAGTTTGCTGATTTTGTCACCTGTGGATTCAACCAAATTGTCAACAACCTTGCAAAAACCCATTACCGGTGGGGAGAAAAAGCCGATGTAGTGGTCAGAATGCCTACCGGAGCAGGAACAGGCGCGGGCCCTTTCCATTCCCAAAGCAATGAAGCCTGGTTTACAAAAACTCCTGGCTTAAAAATCGTGTACCCGGCTTTCCCTTTCGATGCAAAAGGCTTACTCCTTGCTGCTATTGACGACCCGAATCCGGTATTATTTTTTGAACATAAATATTTATACCGCAGTTTAAGCGGACAAGTTCCTGCAGGGGAATATACACTGGAAATTGGGAAGGCCAACCTGATTAAAGAAGGCAATCAACTGAGCATCATTACTTATGGATTGGGTGTACACTGGGCATTATCCTATATGGATGAACATCCGGAACTAAGTATCAACCTGCTGGATTTACGCAGCTTACAACCCTGGGATAGAGAGGCAGTGGCGACAGCAGTCAGGAAAACAGGAAGGGTATTGATCTTACACGAAGATACCCTGAGCAACGGCTTTGGAGCTGAACTGGCCGCATGGATTGCCGAACATTGTTTTGAGCATCTGGATGCCCCTGTAATGCGCTGTGCGAGCACGGATACTGCCATTCCTATGAGTAAAGTCCTGGAAGAAAGCTTTCTTGCCAAAAGCAGGTTAAAAGAAAGCATTCAGAAATTAGTCGCATATTGATTTTAAACCACAGGCCACCTCAGCTTTCCTGAAATGGCCTGTGATCTATTTTGAAATTCTAAATTAATCCATTGGCTTTAAAGGGATATAATAGTCAAGATCATCTGAAGTACCAACAGACATTGTTCCATCTTTATACCATGCATAACACCAACCTGAACTCGCCGCAATCCCAACATCTGCAATATCTGTATAAGTTTTTCCAGGAGGTAAGCTATAGTTATACAATCCCCTGTAAGCACCTAAATCAGTAGAATTACCCACAGAAGCCGTTCCGTCTGTATACCAGGCATAACACCAGCTCGTATTTTTAGCAATTGCAATTCCAACAACGTCAGCAGGTGTTTTTCCCGCAGGTAGGACATAAGGTTTTGGTGCGATGAAATTCCCTAAATTATTCGCACTACCCACAGACATTGTTCCATCTTTATACCATACATAACTATAGCCCGTATTTGCAATCCCCATATCTACAACATCAGCATAGCTTTTCCCCGCCGGTAGGACATAATCAGAAGTTGGTCCGTAAATGAGTGTAGAATTACCCTTAGTCACTTTCCCGGAAAGTCCCCAGAAATAGACGCCATCGTCCAGACCGATATCAATTCCTGCCATGGTGGAAAGTGTACCTGAAGACCCATTACCGGCTGCCACCGGGTATAAAACAGCAGTGGCCAGCTTATCCTTATCCGACAGGAAGCTCGCACCTGAACCACATTGACCTCCGTTCATAAGCGATCCCGGGTCCGTACCTCCGGCCCCCGGAACGTCAATGGCACCTGCAGGAGTTCCAATATCATCAGTTCCATTCTGAGGCTCCCCGTTTCCAGCCCAGTTCGTATGCCTAAATCCTATCGCATGACCCAATTCATGTGCTATTGTCCGCTGCCGCTGATCGAAACTATTACCAGATATATAGCCTTTATTAATCCTGATCAATCCCCCTGCGACACCATCTTTTGGAAACCTGGCAACGCCGCAATATCCTACGCCAAGATTTGCATCCTGCACAAGGATATCATAGGGTCCACTGGTAACTACATTGAAATGAATGTTGGTATTGGGAACTGTATTCCATTGATTAACCGCAGAATTAACTTCATTAAGCATACTTGTCATTGATGGATCAACATATACCCTGATATTGGTACGGTTTGCCGGACTAACTAAATAACCGGTAAAGTACTGTTCTGTCTTCGGATCACCTGGTGTCGGTATAGACATGTTTTTAGGAAATGATAAATCTCCCTCTACAATATATTCGTCTCCAATATCTTTAATTGAGGATGCAGGAAAACCCATATTCTTAATATAAGCTAAAACCGATTCGGCTTTGTTGTTAGCCACTTCCTGAACTTTCTCTTCTCCCTTTTTACAGGAATAAGATAGCATACAAACCATACCGGCAATAATGCTGATTTTTAAGTATTCTTTTTTCATAAAGTATATATATTTAATGTTTATATCTAAAATACAAATAATAATGACAAATAAAATTTACTTAAATAAACAATTATCAATAAAACACATAAATAGCGTATTAAAATTAACAAAAACACTATTCCAAAGATAAATTCATGATTACGCAACAATATAGCATTGACTATCAGCGAATCAACCTTCATCAGTATTCATGAAAATCAACAAATTATTTCGCTGGCACGATAATGGCCTTCTTTAAACTGTCAGACTAAAAAAAATGCCATGAAAACCTCTTATATCCTATCCTGCCTACCTGTTCTAGTCACCATACTCAGCTGCAGCCAACAGCCCAAACATCCACAGGCAGACTTGATCAGCCAGTCTGCTGCAACTGCGATGACCGATAAGACCATCGGGATCTTAGCAGATTCGATTGATGCCAACCTGGCTCAACTGGAAAAACAAAGCAGCCTCGTTTACCTGCAGGGGGAGCAATCCATGTACGCAGAAAGATACAGCTCGAATGGCAAAGCCATCCTTTATGTGGAACAGCGGGATAACGGACTCATCAACAGCCAGATTAAAAAATACTATTTCAAAAATGACAGCTTAATCCTTGTTCAGGAGAACAAAAAAATCAATAATGACTATACGGACACGCGTATTTTTCTGAGAAATAACATTGCCTTTAATAAGGAACAACGCAAGGCCAACTCTTTCTCAGCCCTTCAGACCAAACCTTACCTGTCCTTAAAATCAATCAAAGACAATACCCTAAAGGAAGATGACTACAAGCAAAACATCAGGACATTGGACGAAGCGATCGCCGGAAATAACCAGTATGAAATGTTGTTCGATCAGTTCATTGACATCCCAGGTGAAAACATCATTCAATTGAAAAGCAAGGCACAGAACGGCTATACTGCCAGTATCCTCGTAAAAGAACCCGATGCATTCATCGACAGCTTAAAAAGCAATCCGCAAAATTTCAGAAATGAAAAGCTTAATTTTAAATGGAAAGTGGAAGAAAAAGAAGCTGTTTATGTACCTGTAGCCGCTAAAGTTACTTCCGCTAAAGGATTAAACAAATAGACATTACCATTGGTCAGGCAAAGACAACGGTATCTTTTCCGTAATTTTTCTCCCTTTCTGAACTGACGACCGTCTTTTATGGTAAATACCGCATCTAACGGCAATTCCTCCAGGCGGGAAGCGTCTTTAGGCAGGTCGTGCTTTTTTAATGCGCGGGAAAGTTTCAGGTCGGTACAGCTTGCTGCAGAAGGATTATTCAGGTAACTCACAATCGCTTGCTGAACGTCCTGAGGAAAGACATTCTGTTCAATAAAGGGTGCCATCATCCTTTTAAAATTGTGCTTCCATTCTGCACCATGAGGCTTCACTTTATTTTTATGGTCATTCCAGGTCAGCAGATGGGCAAATTCATGTACCGTGGTGACTAAAAAAGCATAGGCATTCAGGTCATTGTTGACCGATATTTTATGCCCTAAATCTTTATAAGGATGACGGTAATCGCCAAGTTTCGTCGTTCTGTTTTTAGATATTTTAAACTCACATTGAAAATAATCTATCCACTTCGCGATAATTGGCGCCGCTCCCGGGGGCATATACTGCGCTAAGATCTCCTCCTTTTTCACGCTTCCAAGATAAGGAAATTAATTAAAAGCGATGCTTAGGCAGCGCCACCTGTGGCGGCGTTAAATGTTCTTTGAGCTAATTCCGTATTCAGCAGATATAAAGCCGAAGAATTGTCCCCGATCATCTTCAGCTTGCTGATGATCTGTGATACCGTCGCCTCTTCTTCTACCTGCTCCGTAACGAACCATTGCAAAAAGGTATGGGTAGCAAAATCACTTTCCTCAAAAGCAGCTTTAATCAGGTTTCCAATGCTCCTGGTAACCGCCTTCTCATGTGCCAGGGTGATTTCAAAAATTTCCAGCACAGAACCAAAGTCAGATTCAGGTTGCTGAATTGAACCAATAGTGACCTTACCGCCAACATCATGAATGTAGTTGAATTGCTTTTCCGCATGAAAAAGCTCCTCTTTTGCCTGAACTTTAAAATAATTAGCGAATCCATCCAAATCCTTGTCCGAGAACCAGGAACACATTGCCCAATAGGCATTAGCCGAATACATTTCTAAGTTAACCTGCTCATTGAGCAATTTTTCCATTCTTTTGTTCATGACAGCATTGCGTTTTATGAAGTCAATATATTACTTTAAAAACTGATAAGCAATTAAACTCGCCACATAAGCCATCACGGTCATATACACCAATTGTATCATTGGCCACTTCCAGGATTTTGTTTCCCGGAACACCACGGCTACCGTACTCATACACTGCATCGCAAAGGCGTAAAATAACATCAATGAAAAGGCAGTAGCAAAAGTAAACACCGGCAATCCGGTTTCCGGATTTTTTGCGAGTCTCATACTATCGCGGATCTGCATCACATTCTCATCTCCACCTTCCACGCTGTAAATCGTAGCCATCGTTCCTACAAAGGCTTCTCTGGCAGCAAATGAAGTGATCAGTGCAATGCCGATCTTCCAGTCAAAACCCAAAGGTCTGATGGCTGGCTCTATGGCATGACCCAGAATTCCTGCATACGAATTTTCAAGCCTTTCAGCCGACTTATCCCTTTCAAGCGTAGAAATCTGTACACTATCTTTTTGAGCCTCTATAGCGGCGTATTTTTTATCAATTTCAGCAAAACGCTCGGAAGGACCATAAGTCGCCATTACCCAAAGCACAATGGAGATGGCAATGATCACTTTACCCGCTTCAAATACAAAAGTCTTAGACTTATCATACATCGTGAAAAGCACATTTCCCCATCTCGGCATTCTGTATACCGGCATTTCCATGATAAAATAAGATTTCTCTTTTGCCTTCAGGATGAATTTCATGACAAAAGCCACCAATACCGCTGCAACAATGCTGATCAGGTACATCCCCATCAGGGTTAATCCCTGAAGGTTAATGAAGCCCCAAACCATTTTTTCAGGAACAACAAGGCTGATCAATAAAGTATATACAGGTAACCTTGCAGAACAACTCACCAAAGGGGCCACCATAATGGTAATGATGCGGTCTTTCCAGTTTTCGATATTTCTGGCACTCATGATGGAAGGAACCGCACAAGCCAGACTTCCGATCATCGGCACCACGGATTTTCCACTCAAACCGAACTTTCTCATGATCCTGTCCATCATAAAAGTCACCCTGGCCATATAGCCTGTGTCTTCCAGAATCGAGATAAAAGCAAAGAGAATAGCAATCTGCGGAATGAAAACCACGATCCCACCTAAGCCGGCAAGCACACCGTCCAGCAGTAAATCACTCAGCTGCCCGGCGGGTAAATATTCATGTCCCAGTTCCTGCAGTTTGGCAAAGATAAACTCAATCATCTCCATCGGATAAGCCGACCAGGAGAAAATGGCGTTGAACAAGAAGAACAACAAGCCCATAAAAATGATCAGGCCCCAAAACCTATTGGTCAGGATGGAATCGATTTTATCACTAAAAGCAAACTTCTTTGCCGCTCCTGTATCTTCGATTATACCAGTCAGGACCTTTCCCAGGTCACGGTAACGCGCAACGGTTTCCTCGGTCTGTAATTTAGAGGTTTCAAAACCGGTTGCTTTTTTGATCTGATCAAACCCTGCATGATCTACCTCGGAAAAGTGATCCAGGTTATAATGCTGGTGCAATACCTGCAAAGCAAAATAATCGTTCTCTGTTCCGATCTTGTCTTTCACTTTCTGAATCGCTTCAGGAGCCAGCGCAAGTACATCGGTACCTTTTAACTGTGTCGCAATCTTCGTGGTATTGCTGATCGCTTGTTTTAATTCGGTTAGTCCCTTATTGCTTCTCGCAGAGATCGCAACAATCTGGATGCCCAATCTTTCCGAAAGTAAATTAACGTTGACATTAATCCCTTCTTTTTGTGCCAGATCGGTCATATTAAGCGCCAGTACTACCGGCACCTGCAGGTCAGCAACCTGCGAATAAAGCAATAAATTTCTTCGGAGATTGGTCGCATCAGCCACCAATACCACAATGTCCGGATAGCTTGAATTGTTCTTATCCGCCAACACCTGGAAGACAATACTTTCATCCTTACTCTTCGGATATAAACTATAGGTTCCCGGTAAATCGGTAATCTCTGCACTTCTGCCATCAGGAAGCTTGCAGTAACCTACTTTTTTATCAACGGTAATGCCCGGAAAATTTCCAATTTTTTGATTTAACCCTGTAAGCAGATTAAAAAGAGTAGACTTGCCTGTATTGGGATTCCCAACCAGAGCTATTTTCAAATCCTTTGCCAAATTACTACTGAATTATAATACTAGATGCTTCGCTCTTACGTAAACAAAGTTGATAACCTGAGACCCGAATGGCAATCGGATCACCAAGCGGAGCAAACCGTTCCACCTCTACAACTTCTCCAGGCAAACAGCCCATCTCCATTAGTTTAACAGACATTTCTAAATCAGTAAATGCCACTATAGTGCCTCGTTCCCCCGGATTCAATTGTGAAAGTTTCATCTTTATTAATTTATTTTAATTCTTGAAGGACCATATTGACTCCTTCCCTAATCAAGGCGCAATTTAGGCTTAATTTATAATAGTTCCAAATAAACAGAATCCCCCGCTCTTCTCAGAAATAGCTTTCAGCGCAGCAAAAGGATGATTTGTGCAATTAAAAAGTCACAACAAAGTAACATAATGAATACAGGGTGTTTTTACCGCTGAGGATAGCTGTTATAGCTTACCGGAGGGCATTTACAGCCCGGCTTAAAAATACTGCAGCTACTGGCCGTCAGTACCAGCAAAAGCAGGAATAACCTACTGATGTTCTTTTTCATTATAATGAGATTTATGCAAAAGTATAAAGCTGAAGACCCCCATAAATACGCCACCCATATCGCAGGTAAAATCCCACCATTCTGCCGACCTGTAGGTAAATACTTTCCATTGAAGCAATTCAATGCCACCACCCAAAGCAGCGGTGATCAGGATGATCTTAAAAATCGTCAGCGAGCGAAAACTATAGTTATGGGTATAGTTTATCCTTCCATAAAACAGCAGGATGGTCAGGACAAAGAAAAACCCAAGATGCACCATCTTATCAAATCCTTCAAAAAAAAAGCCTGTCCCATTAGTGGAGACAGGCATTTCTATATTGCAAAGGATCAAAATCACTACCGTCCATACGATGGCCCAGATCTGGTATTTTAATGCTTTAATTTTATTCATTGATTAAGCTCCAACAAGGGCTTTGTAAGCATCAGCATCTAATAAACCATCCACTTGTGAAGCATCAGAGATCGTTACTTTAACCATCCAGCCTTTTCCATAAGGATCAGCGTTTACCAGTTCAGGATTGTCATTCAATTCCGGGTTGGTTTCCAATACGGTTGCAGTTACCGGCATAAACAAATCAGATACGGTTTTAACAGCTTCTACTGTTCCGAAAACATCGTCTTTGCCTACTTCATCACCCACGGTATTAATATCGATGTATACAATATCACCTAACTCACGTTGTGCAAAATCAGTAATACCGATATAGGCCTCGTTACCTTCAATCTTAACCCATTCGTGGTCTTTAGTGTACTTTAATTCTGATGGAAAATTCATGTGTATATTTATTTTTATTTTCAAAGGTAATTAATCTGCGCATTTATAACAATGCCTAATTCAGCGTTACCCTCAAACTAAATCCAAAGTTGCTGAATGAGGTATTAAACGTCTGTGAAGTATAAGGCTTCGTGATATTCGAATCGTAGAACACCCTTACATTAAAGCGTTGGTTCAGGATATAATCCACACTCGGCCTTAAAGTGATGTTTTTTGCTCCCGAGGAAACTTCTGCCTCCGTCACATCAGCACGGTAGATCACGGTTTTGTTATCCCTCACCGCAACATCCAGTTTAAAGTCCATATTGTTGTCCATCTTCAATTGTTTAAACAATCCGAAAGGGAACCTGAACTTCGTAGTACGATACCCCAGACCAAAGACCAGGTTATTTTCCGTCAATTGTGCCAGCTGGCTGTTCGCCATACTTAGCCCTAACAAACGTGTCCTGCCGATCTCAAAGTTCGCCGTCAGGTTATTCTTTAAGCGGGTATCTATTCCAATCAGCGGAGAGAACTGCTCTGCAATCGTCACCCTTGCATATTGCAACTGCGGAAGGAAATTATCGTCTTTATCCCTGCTGCTTACCCCACCATTACGCTCCTCATATTTCAATAAAGAGTTAAAGCTATTGATGCTGTATACAGAGCGGTAAGAATGCCTTAAATCAATAGAGCTGAAATGTTCGGCAAGGAAAGCAATCCGGGTTAATCCCCTGTAATTCAAACGCCAGTTTGGCAATGGAATTTTAGGCATAGAATTCAGACTTGCCGAAGAGGCACTCTTTCCGGAATAGGCTGCAAGGAAGGCAGAGATCACCACATCCTGTGAGTTCTTATCATAACCATCCGCATAACCTCCACCTCTTATTCCTGAGGAATTCGGATTCAATTCTCCCAGGCGCTGAGAGATCACCTGTCTGTTCGCCATAAACTCATTGAACAATTTAGATACTGCAGCTCCTGATTTTTCTGAAAATGCCGTTCCCAGACTAATGAAGGAAATGCTGTAATCACCAGTGGTGAAAGGACTGAAATTCTGGAATTCTTTACTCAGGTCATCATACCTGAAATTCGTAGAATAATTCATCGTCTTATTTCTGTTCGCAGTCAGCGTAATGGTCAGGTCTTTGATCGGCTCGATTAAACTCGTTAAACTCAGGTCTTCTCTCAGGGTATTGATGTACAGCTGAGATTGTAAAGTATCCGTCGTAATCCAACCATTCCTCAATGCCTCTTCCCTGATGTCCCGCTGACTTCCCAAAACAAACCCTAATCCCGGTGCACCTGTCGCATTGTCTATCCCGAAAATATTTGTTTTCGGTAAATAACCAGGCAGGAAGATTCCTTTGGTTTGGGTATAAGCACCCACCACATTTTTGATACTCGTTAACAATCCGATCAATACTCCTGAACCTGTTTGTTTCGCATCAGCAGCACTACTACCTGATTTCCTCACGAAACCAAATTTATTGTAAAGTGAAGCCAGGTTAAAAGTCGGATTGATCTGTATTGTTCTCGAGTTCTGAACCGTATTTCCGAGATTGATATTTGGATCTCTCAAAGTAGAAAGTGGTTCTGTCTGCCAGTTGAAATTCGTGCCATAACGTGTAGCCACATTTATCCAGTCTAAGCCTGGAATCTTATTAATTGGCAATGCATAGGTTACGTTTAGGTTATGGCTATAATCTGTTGTTCTGCCCAACCTCATCATGTTCTGCCATAAAGTATCTCTTTTCAATCCTTCAATTCTTCCATAAGGCTCATCAATGATCGAATAATTCGTTGCATCAATATCCAGTGTCAGTGATTTACTCAGGTTCCAGGCAATTCCATATACCCTGGACACCAGGAAGTTTTTGTTAAACGTGGTATTCACCGGAATAGAATTCATCGGATCATTATTTCTCAGGCTGTTTTCCGAATAGAAACGGTCTACATCAATCCTGAAATTAATTGCCGTTGGCATCAGGCTAAAGTTAAAATCTTTTAACAACGCCAATGTGTTCGACTTGATCAGCTTTTTGAAAGGCTCATAAGTTTTTGCCGGCCCGGAATAATTATAAGCCAGGGAACCGCGGTAGGTTTTCTGGAAATTGTTTTCCACGATAAAGTCGCGGTGCGAATACTTGGTATAGGCATAGCTGACATTAAAGTTTTCTATATCCCAGACCTTCGGTTTCTGCTCCGGATTGGTCCTTTCCTTTCTTACATTGGTAAAGTTGATGCTGCTTCTGGTGGTAAAGTCCTGTGCAAAGTTCAAAATAGAATCCCTTTGCGATTTGGTTGCGGCATCCAGTGCATTTTTCAACTCAATATCCGGCATGCTCGGGTTGTACTGAGGCGTACTTACCTGACTGGAATAACTCACAAACATAGGCACCTTGATCCCTGTTTTCTTAGGGAAAAACTTACCCAGCTCCATGCTCGAAGAAATGTCAAAGAAGACATTGTCTGCCCTGTTTCTTTCACTCACCCGGGTTTCCAAAGAACCAAATCCAATGGTCGATTTACTTCCTGATACATTCACATCTGCAAAGTCCGCCAGTTTCGCACTCAGCCTGGCCGTAGCTGCCCAGCCTCCACGTTCATCAAATTCTGTTAAACGAAGCTCATTAAACCAGATGATCGCACTTTTATCCAGCCCGTCGTCATTCCCGGTTACGTTTTTATATGGGTTCTTTACCCCCAACATATAAACCCTGACCTTACTCATGTCCGGCTGCCCTTTTACCACAATCACTTTCCCATTTACAATATAGTTAAAGGGAATGTTAATTGGCCATGGTGCACCTGTAGACGTCTTTGCATTATTTCTCGCCAGCTTTGCTTTCTGGAAAAGCTCCAGCTGGATGTCCATTTTGTTATATTCAGGCCAAATGTTGTTCGGATCATTTGTTCCCGGCTGTGTTACCCTTAATGGCTGTGAATACTCATAATAGTTGTCCTGATTGTCTGTACCGATGCGTAAAAATGCACTCAGATCATTGTCATTTAAGATGTTTGAGCCCAACGCTTCCGCATGGATGTACATTTCCAAATGTTTGTAAGATCTGAAATCGTTAAAGGCAGTTTTAAATGCTGCACGGCCATAACCATCTTTCAGATCCCTGATCGTTACCGATAAAGACTGTTCATTCTGACGGGTATCTCCACGATAGTTACTGAAATCGCGTTCTCTTTCAATCCCCGGAGGAATCACATAAGGGATCGGTGTACGTTTACCATTTTCTTCAATATTCACTGTTGCCACTTCGATCTTGGACTGATCTGGACTGATCGTTCCTAAAGCAGGGTCAACAATTGTTTTTGAAGCTTCATTACTGGCATTGTACTGTCTCCACTCTCCTCTTACCAATTGAATTTTTCCAAACCTTAATACCGTAGTATCTGCGAAATTGGTCATGAACATCCGGATGAAACGGATCGATTTAAAATCCTGAATTCCTCCGACTACGTTTGTCGGTTGTGCCAATGGAATGCGAATCTGATACCAGGTAACGGCTTGCGTCTGTCCATTCGCCAGTTTTACTTGTGAAGTCACCTTATCGGTGATGTATTTTTGTCCCACCACCAGGTCAGCCGGACGCATAGAGACCTTGTATTCAAAGTACTCGTCAGACTGCGTCATGTTGTTGTCCCTGTTGATGTCTTCCCCATCAGGTAAAGAAGTAGAAGCAGAATTTTCTACGCCCAGGTCGGCCTGCGACTGCTGTGCGGTCTTAGAGTTTCCTTCTGTACCGTTATATTTCTGGTAACGCTTTAAGATCCCTGCATTTTCACGGTCAAGATCCGGTCCTCTGAAATAGGTATAATCATCTGACGAAGGGTCACTTTCAATTTTAGCAGCAGCATCCGGATTTAACTGCCCTTTGATCTGGTTGATTAAAGTCGCAAACTTCCGTTGCTCATCCGCATTGCCCATTCCATCAAGACCCACATCCTGTGCTTTTCTCGCATTAGGATCGTTGTCAAATGCCTGAACTACCGGTTGCAACTTCGGAACCCTTCCCCAATTCGTTTCATCAAATTTTGAAGGATCACCATCTGCAGGCAAACCATTCTCCAATGATTTACGTCCGTCTTTCAGAATATCCTCAGAGATGTTGCCAATGTTAAAGTACAGATCACCTCCCAAAGAATTCGGTTTATAAATATTGGGATCCATTACCCAAAGCTCAATAAACTCAATGTTCAAAGCTTCAAAGTCATTGGTTTCAATTCTTCTGAACAAACCACCCCAACGGCTACGTGGGTTATTCAATGCACCTGTAGGATCAAAACCTGTTGGTGTATAATTGTAAGGACCGCGGACCGTCGGATAAAAAGCAACATCTAAGGTTGGCAAAGCAAATGGCTGTCCCGTTCCGATTTCTTTAAAAGGAAATACTTCCTGTTCAACCACCTGACGTACATAGTGATTGGAAAGCTCATTTTTATTGTTCCTCAATGCGGAAGGAAGCGTCGCATCCGTCCGGTTGTAAAAGATAGGATCAATGTTGTAAAAAGCGATCAATGCCCTGTTAAAGCCATAGCTCAGGTCGTCCATTCTCGCAGATTCAGAGAACATCTGAGGCGTACCAGACAACTGCCAGGCCACAGCACTTTTCAGGTCGATCACCGAACGTGATGCTTCAAAATCGTCCAGGTAACTTACCCCACCTTTCTTGCCACCGAAGTTCAGCGCGGAAGGGTGTCCAGGAACGAGTTGTGCAAACTCTCCGGAGAAACTAAAGCTGGAAGGAACTTTTGTAGAAATGAAAGGCAACTTATCCACCAGCTTTGTTAAGAACCTGGAAGGCGAGCTATAGTTCAGATCCAGTCCCCACATCGTATTTGAGATGGGTTCTTCCCCAAGGTTTACTTTTGGGGTAAGTGGCTTTTCAGTGAGGTTCATAATCGTACCTCCCAAATTCAACTTATTGTTTACCTTATAGTCCAGACGTGTTCCAAACAAGGAACGCTGCTGTAAACCAAAAAGCTCATTATTTTCTGTAGAAATCTTTATCGGCTGACCGGAAATCAAAACGGCGGTATTCAGAATTCTAACCCTTCCACCCTGGTAATCTACGGTATAATCCACCCCTTCCTGCAAGGGAATCGTTCCGGCAAATACTTTTACCGAACCCTCAGGAACGTTGATCGCATTTAAGCTAAACTCTGAAGCAACCTGACTTTGATAAGCTCCTTTAATCACATAACGGTTTTGTTTCGTGAACAATTGCTGAGCAATTACTTTGGTCGAATCATACAAAGCGGTATAGGTGTATTTGTCTATCAGCGCTTGTTCTGCCGGACTAAACTGATCGGCAAGATCCTTACCAAAAGGCTCGATAAAAGGAAGGATAATTCTTCCATTCAATGGATCTATGGTCACATAACCATTACTGGTATTCGTGGAGAAATTACTCAGATTGGTATTGGAACCATTTGTATTTCCGCCGTTGTTGTTAGGATTGTTGTTAACAGGTGTATTGAAAGCAATATTCTGGTTAGCTCCGAATGGCTTATTTTCCGCTTCAAAGTCAAAGATCCCATCCGGGCTTCGCTCCTTCTGCTGATTTAAACGGTCTAAACCAACGATCTGAATCCATTGTTTATTCTTCAATGGCCTGCGGTCCGCATCAAGTTTCTCTCCCTCATCAATGTATGGTTTTTCTACACCCGTCTTATCGTCAATCCTGAAAATGTCCAGCTTAAAATTCATCGGACTGATCTGGTAACCACCTATAGAATAGATGTTTTTCATCATCAGGTCCCAGGTAGGCAGTTTCACTTTTGTCGTTTCGTTCTTCAGCAATTTGGTAAACAAAACCTTTGGCGAGGCCTGATCAAAAGAAACATCTGTCGTGAATTCCCCCACCTGATATTCCACACCACGATAGGTATAACGGTAAGCTACCGTCAATACTTCATCTGTATTTAAAGCGTTATTCAAGGAGATGTATCCGAGTTGAGGATGGAAAGTATACTCCCTGTCAGCCAGCTTTCTGGCGTAAGTTAACTTGGCATAATTGTCTGTTCCTCCATTCGCTGCAAAGAAGCCGATCACGGCATTAGAATTGGTCTGCCTCGCGTCAGGCGGCAATTGTGAAAGTAAAGTATTGGATGCCCTTGGAAACTGCGGATTGTCAAAACCGGAAGGCAACACTGAGCCTCCTCCTGGTATTGCCGGATTATAAGGCGCATTTTCAGCAAGGTCTATAAAGCCGAGTACATCCCTGGAATCCTGCGTATTTCCGGTTTTATTGGTAATCCAGACTTCCACTTTGGTAATGAGTACACCCGAGGTAATCGTTGGTGGTGTAGCCAGTGTTTTATTGTAGTTATTTCTAAAATATTGCGCTAAGAAATAGTGTTTATTCGCTTCATAATTGTCGGCACTCAGCCTGAATTCATTTTGCTGTGCGCCATTATTGATACGGATTTCCCGGGATTGGGACTTCTGCTGAGAGAAGACCGAGCTCACACTCAGTTTTCCGAATTGCAATTGTGTTTTTACCCCGAATAAAGCTTGTGTTCCATTGATCAGCGTCGTGTTCAGCGGCAAGCTTACATTTCCCGCTTCGATCTTCTGGATGATGTCGTCCTTTCCTCCGGTATAATCCAGTTTCACCTGGTTTTCAAAATCAAACTGAGCTTCCGTATTGTAGTTCATGTTGATCTTCATCCGCGTTCCGATATTTCCGATCACATCCATCTGGATGCGCTGGTTAAAATCAAAATTTGATTGTACACGCTGACGTTCATTGAAGAGCGGATTTTCGTTTTTATTGATCCTGCCCAGGAAAGTCAGTTCGGCCTCTCCACGAGGCTGGATATCTATGGTGGTACCACCAAAAATACGTTCAAAAGCCTTACTATTGATTTTCAGGCTGGGAATGAATCCGTTTTTTCTGACTTCATTCAATTCTTCACTGGAGTACATCCGCCAGTTGTCTCTTTTCATCTCACTGTTCACCAGGCGTTGGTATTCTTCAATCGTCAGGTATTGTGGAGGGGCAAAAAGGCGGTTACCGATCAATTGCCGGATGATGTATCGTTTATTCTTCGCGTCGTATTCGACTTCCCGCTTCACATTATCCGGAAGGGGTTGAAAAGAATTGTTTAAGTTTCTGAGACCTAATCGTTGTTTTTCCTTCAGACTAAAGGAATTTCTAAGGGTATCTGTTCTTTTTCCCGGGGTTCCCGTTTGAGAAAATGCTTGCTGTCCGCCAAGGCAGAGAAAAAAAAGAAGAAGGAGCGCTAATCTGGTTTTCAAGGGAGAAAGTTATAAGTTCTTCAAAGCTATTTTAATCATTTGTTCTACTGATAAGTCTACACCACCGTTTTTCACCGCATTATCAATTGATTTCTCTGCAGGTTGTTTTGCAAACCCGAGCATCATCAAGGCCGATAAGGCTTCTTCTCTAACAGTATTATTTAGAGGGGCCGCGATCAAAGATCCGGTTCCTTCTTTTTTCAATTTATCCTGCAATTCCAGCACTAAGCGCTGTGCAGATTTTACACCAATTCCCTTAATCCGTTGGATTAAAGGCAAATCACCATTCACAATAGCCGTTTGAATTTCTGTAGGCGTGATCGAAGAAAGCATCATCCTACCCGTATTCGGTCCAATTCCGGAAACAGAGATCAGATGAAGGAAGAGCCTGCGCTCTCCTTCATCTGCAAATCCGTATAAAGTATGTGCATCTTCTTTAACATGGAGCCAGGTATACACCTTGCAGCGTTCCACATCAGCCAGACTGCTATAAGTATTCAGTGAAATATTGATATGGTAACCAATTCCTCCGGCCTCCACAACAATATAAGCGGGGCATTTAAAGGTCAGCTTACCATCAATATATTCAAACATAATTCCTATTTCTTAGTTATTCTTTTTAATAAACCACCTTTTTTAGCGTTTGCTTCCTGTTCTTTCGACTGAACATCAAGAACTGCTAAAGTGACCATATTTACAATCTCACGAACTGAACTGCCCAACTGTACAATGTGAACAGGTTTGTTCAATCCCAGTAGAATTGGACCTACCGCTTCAGCACCGCCTAATTCCTGCAACAATTTATAAGCGATATTTCCGGACTCCAGGTTCGGGAATACCAAAGTATTTGCAGGAGCATCTACTAAGCTACTAAAAGGAAAGTTATCTTTCAGCAAAGAATTGTTAATTGCAAAATTTCCTTGCATTTCGCCGTCTACGATAATCTCAGGGTACTTTTCGTGAAGAATTTTTACTGCTTTTCTTACTTTTTCAGGAACTACACCTTCGTTCGAACCGAAGTTTGAGTACGAAAGTAAGGCAATTCTTGGCTGAATATTGAACTTACGTACTGCACGTTCCAGCAATAAAGTAATGTCTACCAATTCCTCTACCGTAGGGTCTACATTAACTGTAGTATCCCCAAAAAATACAGGTCCTTTTTTGGTCATCATCATGTACATTCCTGCAACCCGGTTTACACCTGGTTCCGTACCGATCACCTGTAATGCAGGCTTAATCGTAGACACATAATTTTTGGTCAAACCAGAAATCATGGCATCTACCTCACCAAATTCTACCATTGAAGCACCGAAGTAATTCCTGTCGCGCAAAAACTTATTCGCTTCAAACAAGGTCACCCCTCTTCTTTGTCTCTTTTGATACAAAGCTTCCGCATATTTTTTCATACGCTCAGGCTCTAAAAACGGATCCATGATCTCCACGCCGTCCAGCTCCAAAGCATTCTCTTCAATAATTTTCTGGATGATTTCTTTATTTCCCAACAGGACTGGAATGGCGATATTCTCGTCTTTCACAATCTGAGCTGCTTTCAGGATCTTGTAATTATCAGCCTCTGTAAATACCACACGTTTAGGGTCAGACTTCGCTTTGTTGGTAATGGCACGCATAATCGCATCATCCATTCCCAAACGTTGTTTCAACTCTTCCGTATACGCATCCCAGTCGGTGATGATTTTGCGGGCAACACCGGATTCGATTGCTGCTTTAGCCACTGCAGTAGATACATTCGTCATCAGACGTAAATCCACTGGTTTTGGAATAATATAGTCTTTACCGAATTTAATATTCTTTTCATTGTAAGCCATATTTACGGCCTCAGGAACAGACTTCTTAGCCAGTTCCGCAATCGCCTTCACGGCAGCAATTTTCATCTCCTCATTGATGCTTGTAGCCCTTACATCCAATGCCCCTCTGAAAATGTATGGGAAGCCCAATACATTGTTCACCTGGTTAGGATAGTCAGAACGGCCTGTTGCCATAATCAAATCCTTACGGGAGCTGATGGCCAGTTCATAAGCAATCTCCGGGTTAGGGTTTGCCATGGCAAAAACGATCGGATTTTTGGCCATCGATTTCAACATCTCTACCGTTACACAATCTGCAGAAGAAAGACCGATGAACACATCAGAATCTTTCATCGCATCTTCCAGGGTAACCAATGCTCTTGAAGTCGCAAATTCAGCTTTAATGGCATCCAGGTTTGCCCTGTTATCGCGGATCACGCCAGTACGGTCGCACATCACGATATTTTCTTTTTTAGCACCTAAAGAAACATAAAGACGGGTACAGGAAATCGCGGCAGCACCGGCACCATTCACCACAATCTTAATCTTATCCATTTTCTTTTTCTGCAATTCGCAGGCATTGATCAATGCTGCTGCAGAGATAATGGCGGTACCATGCTGATCGTCGTGCATGACAGGAATATTCATTTCCTCTTTTAAGCGACGTTCAATTTCAAAGCACTCCGGTGCTTTAATATCTTCCAGATTCACCCCGCCAAAAGTAGGCTCAAGGGCTTTTACGATTTTAACAAAATCATCAACATTTTTAGTATCCAGCTCTAAGTCAAAAACATCGATATCAGCAAAAATCTTGAAAAGAAGACCTTTACCTTCCATCACAGGTTTACCCGCTTCAGGACCAATATCACCAAGACCTAAAACCGCTGTTCCATTACTAATTACCGCAACCAGGTTTCCCTTCGCGGTATATTTATATACATCTTCTGTGTTTTCTGCTATTTTTAAACAAGGTTCAGCTACACCTGGTGAATACGCCAATGCCAGATCTCTCTGAGAGTTTGTTGGTTTTGTCGGTATTACCTGTATTTTCCCCGGTCGCCCTTGCGAGTGGTAGTCCAAAGCATCTTGCTTCCTGTTAATTTTACTCATAAATCAGTTCATTTATAAAGGGCCAAAGTTACAATCTTTTAATTAGCCCTGAAATAAAAAAGGAATACCGATTAAAAGCAATGATTAGCCTTTTATAGCCATTTTTCGCTTTTTGGAAGACTGAGGGTGATGAACTTTGAGTTTTTGTCCGGGTACAATGGAGGAGCCTTTGAGTCCGTTCCAGACTTTTAAATCCTGAACTTCGACATGGTACTGATCCGCAATTGCGCTCAGGGTCTGCCCCGGTCGGACTTTATGATAGGAAACTGCAGCTAAAGGGCGTTCTACCACCTTCTTCTTCCTCCTGCGGTCATCATTAGCTGCCAGGACCACATTGGAATTCACATCCAGCTCCGTATTGTTTAGCACTTCATAGATCTGTGCAAACTGGGCCATGTTCACCTTGGGAATAATGATTCGCTTGGGTTCCAATTCCGTTCCGTTAACAATCTTCTTCTTGTAAGAAGGATTCAGACTGCACAGATCATCTTCATCGATACTCAATGCACCCGCCAATTGAGGCAGGGAAACGAAACGGTTCACATGAATCGTATCGGTATTTTTTACGAAAGGGGATTTTTGCGCCCGAATCTGATGCTGACCAGGATAGTTCATCACATAGATCGCTGCAATAAATGCCGGCACATAATTTCTGGTCTCCAATGGAAGGTATCCTCTGATTTCCCAGAAATCCTGAGAATCTGCTTTAAGCATCGCTTTTTTCACATTTCCCATTCCGCAGTTATAGGCCGCAATCGCCAGAAGCCAGTCGCCCAGCTCTTCATAAGCATCTCTGAAATACGCTGCTGCGGCATAGCTGGCCTGAATCGGATCTTTTCTTTCATCTACAAAGTTATCCATGTTCAGTCCATAATCTTTTGCCGTAGCAAACATGAACTGCCACAGACCTGTCGCGCCAACTCTGGATACTGCATGTGCGTTCATAGAAGATTCTATGATCGGCAGGTATTTGATCTCCTCAGGAATGTTATAATATTTTAATGCTTTTTCGAAAACAGGAAAGTAATAGTCCGAAAGACCTAACATCTTCCCCATCATATCTTTCCGTCCGCTATAGATGTCGATGTACTTCTGCACATGTTCATTATAACTGAGGGGCACCATTTTCTGAATAGAATCCAGACGGGCCTTATAGCCGAAATTGTGGTTGTAAAAAGTTGGGGTTTCCGGTAAAACAGGGACCGGAATGGTATCGTTAATTTGTAAAGCCTGATGTTGCTGAGCAATTGCTGAAAAGCTGGTTAGTGCTAAAATACAGGATGCAAAAAGTACATTTATTTTCATAGGCATTTGTTTGTCTTCAATGTCTATAAAGCTTGCATGCAGGTTTCATAGACAATGACAGTTGACATGGGTCTAGGTTAAAAATGTATGGGACAGGGAAAGTAGTTCCTGTTCCTTAAAGTGCTTTGCCATAAGCTGTAAACTTAACGGCAATCCTTCTTTATTATTGCCCAGAGGAATTGCGATCGCCGGTATTCCCGTCAGAGAAGCCAGCACCGTAAAGATATCTGCCATATACATCACCAATGGATCTTCGATATTTTCTCCGATTTTAAAAGGTGGTGTTGGCGTTACCGGGCTTAATATCACATCGAAATCTACCAGCAGTGCTTCCATCTTTTCACGGATCAACCTCCTCACCTGCTGTGCTTTCTGATAATAAGCATCATAATACCCTGCGCTTAAAACGAAAGTACCTAAAAGAATCCGTCTTTTCACTTCTTCCCCAAAACCTTCTGCTCTGGATGTCTTATATAAATCATTCAGGTTGCCGGCTTCCGTATTCCGGTGGCCATAATGGACGCCATCATAACGGGATAAGTTCGAAGAAGCTTCTGCAGTGGTCAGTACATAATAGGCAGGCACCAGGTAATCCAAAAGGTCAAAAGACACGTACTCCACCGTATGCCCCTGACTTTTAAAACGTTCGATTGCCGCTAATATCGCTGCTTTAATTTCAGGATCCAGCGCTTCACTTTCCAGTGTTTCCTTTAATACCGCAATCTTTTTTACACCGCCAGTGGATAAACCAGCTTGGTAATCCGGCACTTCTTTTTGAGAAACCGTGCTGTCATGATCATCCGCTCCTGCCAGCACTTCCAATAAAATGGCCGCATCGCTTACCGAAGACGTGATCGTTCCTACCTGATCGAATGAAGAAGCATAAGCAATGACACCATATCTGGAAATCCGCCCATACGTAGGCTTCAATCCGATACATCCGCAAAATGCTGCAGGCTGTCTGACAGAGCCACCGGTATCGGTTCCCAATGCCGATAAGCAAAGGTCCGCCTGAACGGCTACTGCTGAGCCACCTGAAGATCCTCCGGCAACGCGTGAAGTGTCTGCTGCATTTTTAACTACGCCATAATAAGAAGTCTCATTAGATCCACCCATCGCAAACTCGTCACAATTCAACCTTCCGATGATGATGGCATCTTCGGCAAGTAAACGGGCAACAACAGTAGCAGAATAAGGAGAAACAAAGCCTTCCAGCATTTTGGAAGAGGCAGTTACCTCATGGTCTTTGTAAGAGATATTATCTTTGATACCAATCACCATCCCTGCCAGCTTCCCGGCAGTTCCCTGATCTATTTTCGCCTGTACTGCCTGAGCCTGGGCGGCTGCAGAATAAAAAAACACCTCATTAAAAGCATTGAGGTGTTGATGACTTTCTATTTGCTTAAAATAGTGATCCAGAAGCTCAGATAAACTTAATTTTTTTTGAGCAATAAGGGATTGTATCTCTGATAAGGAGCTATACTTCTTCAAACTTCAAGAATAGGTTAAATTTAAAATTGGACTTAAACCTATAAAGGTTTGTTGGTGCGGTTTTGTTCTACGACATCAGAGCCATTACCATCCACACCTTCTTTTCCATCTTTAAATTCTTTAATACCTTTACCTAAACCACGCATCAATTCAGGAATTTTTTTACCACCGAAAAGTAGTAAAACAATAACAAGAATAATGGCGATTTCTGCACCACCTAAGCCAGCGATTAATATGGTTGTGTTTAACATGATATTTTAGTTAAAGTTGTGTTTTATCTGTTTCTATTTTAGGGTTTTCCGTGCTATTTGCCAGAGCTTCCTTTTTATCTAAGTCTATTCCTTCTTTAGCAGTACTGCTGCCAGGATACATTTGTTCTTCCAGGCTGGTTTCTGTTGGATGATGACGGTCATTGCTGTTCGTGTCTTTAATGATCGAATCAATGTCGTCCACTATACCTACGGAATTAATGTTGCGGTGGATTTCTCTTTTCACACCTTCAGAAGCATCTTTAAAATCACGGATTCCTTTTCCTAAGCCACGTGCCAGTTCCGGTAATTTTTTACCACCAAACAACAAAAGCACTACAGCCAGGATGAGCATGATCTCTCCTCCGCCCATATTTAAGAATTCCAATACTGTCCCTGTATACATTTTACCCTATTTTTTTTTAATCTATAATACAAATATAAACATTTATTGCTCAATCCTCTATTTTGCAGAAAGCCATCCTGCAGGATTTTGGGCTACTGCACCTCTGTAGATCTGGAATTGAAGTTCCGGCATGTCTCCGGATGAGGCTACCGTACCGATCGTCTGTTTGGTACTCACATCGTCTCCCTGTCCTACACTCACAGATTTCAGGTTCTGATAAACCGTAAAAAACTGTCCGTGTTTGATCAGCACATAATACCTTCCAAGGGCATTTCCGACTTTAGTAACTTTTCCGTTAAACACCGATCTTACCGCAGCACCTTCATTCGTTTGAATGGTAATTCCGGCATTATCGTAAGTCGCCTGTCCTTCTTTGTGTTTACCAAAGCTCTCTGTGGTTGTTCCTGTAGCCACCGGCCAGGGTAAAGATCCGCGGTTGCTTTCAAATGCAGCAGATAACTTTGCCGCTTCCGGGGTTGCCGTCAGGTAATTATTACTGCTATTTGCCGTCACCGTCTTCGGTTTCGCTACTGCCGCTACCGGAGCTGGCTTATTTTCAGCCTTGGCTTTCGCTATTGCCGCTGCTCTTTCTGCAGCCGCTTTTGCCGCTGCAGCCCTTTCCGCAGCTCTCGCTGCTTCTTCTGCTTTCTTTCTGGCGATGGCAATCTCGCGGACAATGGCTGCCCGGATGCTACGGTCAATCTGTGCCTGTTGTTTTTTGCGGGTTACAATATCCTGTCTGTATTGTTTTTCCTGTTTATTGAACTTGTTCAGAACCTGAGCCTGTTCATTTTTATTCTTACCCAGCTTATCTTTTTCATTCTCCTGTTCATGCAGAAGACTACTTTTTTCCTTTAAATTTTTATCGAGGACCACGATCTTATAGTTCAGGTCTTTCTGTGTTCCCTGAATATATCCGGCCTGTTTTTTACGGTATTGACCAAATTGCTGAAGGTATTTAATCCGCTTATAAGCCTGGTTGAAATCACTGGCGGCAAAGACAAACATCATCTTTTCATACGCATTCCGGTTGCGCTGTGCAAAGCGGATCATTCCTGCATATTCTTTTTTGAGTTGAGAAAGCTGTCCTTTTAAGTTAATGACGGTATTGGTGTTCTCATGAATCTGATTGTCAAGATTTTTGATCTCAGAATTGATGACCGTAATCTTGTTCTGCATTAAACTGATTTGCGTATTCAATGCATTGATCTGGGCCTGAGTAAGTTTCTTGTTCTTTGCAGTCTTGGTAAGGTTTCTCTGCAAGAGTTCTATTTCGCGCTGAATAGCTTCCTTTTTTCTTTTAAGCTCTGAACTGTTTTGCGCAACGGCGATGGTTGCGGAGCATACCAATAATAGGAGTAAAAGTAATTTATTTAGCTTCATTGCGTCAAAAGTAGGAAAAAAATCAGTTTATTACTTCATACTTACCTGGAACATTAAACGGAAATTCCACCGGAACATTGCTTTCTACTTTTGAAAAGTCCAGTTTAAGATTGATCTTCTGCGTGCCCGCCATCGAATTGATACTTAAAGTTGTAGGGAATAAAGCACCGTTCATATTTTGATAATCTCCGTAAACAACCTTTAAGGCTTTCCATGACTTCAAGTCGTTCAGGTTGCTCTCTGAAACCTTCAGTAAGGTATTGAACAAAACGCGGTAACCCAGCTCTGCCTGCTCCCCCTGCAACACCCAAACTCCATTTTCCAATTGCAGGTCGGAACTTTCCGTCATGAGTTCGCCGATGGTATTTCCCGATAAGATCGCCTGAAGCATTTTAAAGTTCACCTGTTTATTCGAAAAGCGGTGTACATAATTAAACGGCTTCTTCAGGTATACCCCTTGTAATTTATTCAGCACCTTGATGCTGTCCGGGGTAATCAGCGCACGGGCACCTTCAATTCCCATCAATCCGGTAACACTTACCCAAATGCCCTCATCTTTTCTGATGCGAATGTTCATATTGACATTATTCGAAGCCCCGTTGATGTCCAGAATTGCTTTTCCTTTTAACGATAAACTCGTAAAAGCAACATCCTTCTGCCGCAACAGTTGTAAGGTTTCCGACTTTTTACGATCAACCACTACAGAATCCGTCGCCGGTGGTACCACGACCACGACTTTCTTTTTTGTTTTACAGGCAGTCAACATAAAGGCCAGCAATGTCAGCAGCAGTACTTTATTTGATATATTTCTTTTCATTGATCTTTCGGTTTAATATTGCAGCGTCATTTCCCGCTTCCTTTGCTTTTTGCCATTGGACCAATGCCAGCTCTTTTTCTCCTTTTAAGAACAGAATGTCGCCATAATGCTCCAGGTAAAGTCCGTTTTTGGCCCCATTATTCTGCAAAGCCTGCTCTGCCCAGATTTTAGCCTGATCGTATTTTTCCAGTTTGAGTAACACCAGTGCATAGGTATCCGCCACAGAAGGATTCCCCGGCATTGCGGCCGCCGCTTTAGCAATCAATGCTTCCGCTTTAGCAAGGTGTTGGTTTCGCAGGGCGAGGTAAAAAGCATAGTTATTCAGCAACAGGTAATTTGTTGGTGCAAGCGCTACCGCCTTATCGAAAGCGGTATTGGCTTCAGAAAATTTCTGTTCATCGATCAGGATTTCACCCTGTAATCCCAGAATCAAGGCCTGAAGATCTTTATTCTCTCCATCCAGCTGTAAAGCCGTTTTGATATTGCTCATTGCTGCCGCGTTCTGGTTGTCTCGGTGCAAAGCAAAAGCGGTATAGTAATAAATGATGGCCTGATTGGGATAGATTCCCAGGGCAGCATCTCCGGTTTTCACCGCCTCTTTATATAATCCCAGACTCGTCTGAATATTTAAGACCTGCTCCCAAACTGCATATAAATCTTCCGTCTTTTTTAACACAGACTGATACTGCTCCAATGCTGCCGAAAGGTTTCCCTGTTGGTACAGCACATCTCCATATAAGGCCTGGGCCTTGGGATCCGAGGGATTGGACTCGACCATGATCTTCGCCAGCTCTCCGGCCTCCTGCATCCTGGCTTTATTTCTGGCTGCACCTCCAGCCAGCATCATTACAATCTTGATCTTTCTTTCTGCCGGCATTCCCGAATTGGCAAAAGCCGTCCTCAATGACTGACCTGCAGCGGTACTGTTTTTAGAATTCCGGTAATAATCGGCAAGTGCCAAATCTACTTCATAATCTTCAGGAGCTACTGTTTTTGCCTTCAGGAGTAAGGGCAAAGCAGTTTCATGTTGTCCTTTTTCCATCAGGGACTCACTCATTTCCAATAGCCCTTTAACGTCATCCTGCCCTTCCGCAAGAATCTTGTCGACTTCCTGTTTCGTTGCTGTTTTTCCAGTTCCCAGGGTGATCCTTTGACGGGCCTGGGTCAGCGCTTTTGAAGGGCCGAATTTTTGCTCCAGAAGCTCATAACCTTTTAGCGCCTCTTCTGTCTTACCCATTAAAAGGTAAGCATTAGACTTGTCAAAATAATAAGCATCATTCTCCGGCGACAACCGGATCATCTGTGTAAAGACCGTCACCAGTCCTTCCATATTCCCTTTACGTTTATACAATTCGGCCAGGAGCTTCCAGTACCAAAGGTTGTTGGCATCCAGTGCGACCGATTTTTTAATCGAAGCCTCTGCTTCTTCCAGCTTATTCTGCCGATAGTTCAGGTTCGCGATTTCGTAATGCACTGCTGCATTGTTCGGGTCTATGGCTAATATTTTATTAAAGCTTTCACCGGCCTTGCTATAATTCTCATTCAGCTTTTCTCTCAGGCCGGCAAAAAAAAGGTTTTTTACTGCATTGCTATCCAATACCGGATTTACAGGCTGTTGTGCTACCGCCGACAGGCCTGCAAAAAGTAATGGCAGTAAAAGAGACCTTTGCTTCATTTTTTTGTTTTTTATTTTCCGGTGTGTCCGTACCCACCTGCACCACGTGCAGTGTCGCTTAGCTCTTCCACCGCTTCCCATGAAATGGTTTCATGTTTGGCAATCACCATCTGTGCAATCCTATCGCCGTTATTTACGACAAAATCAGTATCGGAAAGGTTTACTAACAATACTTTAATCTCTCCACGGTAATCTGCATCAATCGTTCCCGGAGAATTCACAATACTGATGCCATGTTTATAAGCCAATCCACTACGCGGGCGAATCTGTGCTTCAAAACCTACAGGCAATTCAATATGCAAACCTGTTGGAATCAAAACACGCTGTAAAGGTTTAATGGTAATTTCAGTTTCTGTAAAAGCACGCATGTCCATCCCCGCAGCATGAGCAGTTTCATATTGAGGCAAGGCATGTCCGGAATTGTTAATGATATTAATCTTCATTGTTGTATATATTGTTGTTAATCTTTTTATTTTTTAAGTAGGATCGCTTTCAGGTCGTCCTTTTCAAGGTAAGCAATACCCGCTATGAAAACGAGCAGCATAGCATTTCCAATATAAATATTTCTGTTAAACACCCAGAAAGATAAAATCACCAGGATTACCGAGATGATCAGGTAACTCAGAATCCTTTTCAGGTTATAAGGAATGGGGTAATATTTTTGTCCAAGGACATAGGAAATCACCATCATTACCGCATAAGCCAGCATAGACACCCATGCAGAGCCCATATAGCTGAATCTGGGAATGAGTACAAAGTTCAGCGCAATGGTAATCAGCGCGCCGATGACGGAGATATACAGCCCAAAACGGGTCTGATCCGACAGCCGGTACCAGATGGAAAGGTTCATATAAATTCCCAGACAAACATACCCAAACAACAAAAAGGGAACTGCCGGAAGACCGACCCAGTATTCCTCTTTACGGATAAAATATTTCAGGATTTCGATATTGGCGACCAGGCCAACAAACATAATGGCCAATGCAATTACAAAATAATGTAGAATGGCAGCATAAGTCTTTTTCGCATTTGCATTCTTTGCATGACTGAAGAAGAAAGGCTCCGCACCCAGCCGGAAAGCCGTAATAAAAATGCTGATAAATACAGCAATCTTACAAACGGCACCATACACCCCGACTTCATGATCCGCAATTTTCTCTGGCAATAGCCAGCTCAGGACCACCTTATCCAGATTTTCATTGACGATAAAAGAAAGGTTTGCTACCAGAATCGGCCAGGAATAAGAAAACATTTTTCCGAACAATTCTTTATCAAATTTCAGCTGAATCTTTAAGAACTGAGGCAATAACATCAGAAAAGTCAGGACACTTGCCGCAAGGTTTGCTATAAATATATACCCAAGCCAGGTTCCGCGAAACCAGGAATTCAACCATTCTGACAAAGGCCATTGATGCTTGATGATAAAAGGAATGGTATAAATGAACACGAGGTTAAGCCCCACAAAACACCCAATATTCAAAAACTTAATCAGACTATATTTGAAGGCTTTATCATCTGCCCTTAGTCTGGCAAACGGGATGACACATATCGCATCCGTAAACAAGATCCACAGGAAGTACTGTACATATTTTCTATAGTCGTCCAGTTTTTTGGGATCATCTGTCAGGTAATGGGTAATTACATTGGAAAAAACCAGACCGGTGATCAGGAACAAAACGGAAATAAAGGCAACACACAAAAAGGAGTTATTGTAAACTTCCTGTTTTCTGTCTTCATGTTTGTTCAGATACCTGAAATAGGTACTCTCCATTCCAAAGGCCAATACCGCATTAATCATCGAGGCATAGGCAAAGAGGGTCGTCATGATCCCATAAGTACCCGCCGCAAATTTGCCCGTGTAGATTGGGGTCAGGATAAAACTAAACAGCCTGGAAAATACGGTACTTAAACCATAAATTGCCGTCTGGCCGAGGAACTTTTTAATTACAGACACGTGCTACTTTTTGATGATTTCAAAATTACGGTAGTTCTTCAGTTCCCCTGAAGTCACTTCTACATTTTCGATCTTTGCCCTGTCCGGCCCTTCATTGCACCATTCCTGAAAAACCTCCAGTGAAGTATCATCACCTTCTGCTTCCATATATACACTACCATCTTTCTCATTTCTTATCATTCCACGGACGCCCATCTGATCTGCGATTGCTTTTGTGGTTGCCCTGAAAGATACACCCTGCACTTTTCCGGTAATTCTTATCTTGATGTGTTTCATTTATAATTCAAATATTATTTTTAATCGGCTTAAAATTCCAGTGAACTGATGCGCTGTTTCTCTGTTGAAAACTCCTGCAAAATCTCATTGAGAATGGTTGCAGCGGGCTTAATTCCCTTTAACATAGCGGATACCTGTCCGATTTCCAGCTCCCCTTCTTCTAAATTTCCTTCAAACATACCTAATTTCGCGCGGGCACGCCCTAAAAGCTGTTTCAATGTTTCTGCATCTGCACCCTCGGCTTCTGCCTGAGCAATGGTTTCGTCAAAAGTATTTTTGAGCAGCCTGACCGGCACTAATTTTTTCATTCTCAATTTAGTATCTCCTTCTGCAGCACCAATGATCCGGTTTTTAAAATCCGGATGCGCAGAAGATTCCTCTGCTACCGCAAATGCCGATCCGATCTGTACGCCCTCAGCGCCTAAAGCAAGGGCAGCAAGCATGGCCCGGCCACTTCCGATTCCTCCGGCAGCAATCACCGGAATTTTCACCTGATCCTTCACCATAGGAATTAAACATAAGGTCGTCGTTTCTTCCCTGCCATTGTGCCCTCCGGCTTCAAAACCTTCTGCAACGATCGCATCAACTCCACAAGCCTCCGCTTTTAAAGCGAATTTCGTGTTGGCAATGACATGCACTACTGTAATTCCTTTTTCCTTCAAAAAGCCCGTCCAGCTCGCAGGATTTCCCGCAGAACTGAAGACAATCTTTACCCCTTCCTCCACAATGATGTTCATGATTTCTTCCACATTGGGATAAAGCAACGGGACGTTTACTCCAAAGGGTTTTGAAGTGGCCTTTTTGCATTTACGGATATGAGTTCTCAACACTTCCGGATACATGGATCCTGCGCCAAGAATTCCCAATCCACCAGCATTAGAAACCGCAGAAGCGAGTCTCCAACCACTGCACCAAATCATTCCAGCCTGAATAACAGGATATTGTATCTTAAATAAGGTTGTAATTCTGTTCGACATATCTACTAAGCTATTCTTTTAATTTTGCCAGTTATCAGGATATCCACATAGTTATCCACATAGTTATCCACAGTTTCCAACAGGACAATACCAGGTGTTTTTCCAACAGCTAAACTACCAAATTGATCTTCAATTCCTAAGAATGCCGCGCCATTCCATGTAGCCCATTTCAGGAGCTCCTCAAAAGAGATTTTAAAATGATCCTGTAAGGTTTTCATTTCTTCAATGATGCTCAACTGATCATTGCTCGCCAGACTATCAGTACCGAGCGTAATTTTAACGTTTGCATCCTGCAAGCGTTTTAACTCCGGCAGTTTATCTTCTATATATAAGTTTGCATTCGGACATAAGCACCAGTATAAGGACGGGTGATGAGCTGAAGCAAAATCAAGGTCAGCCTTACTGGTAAAAGTATTGTGGACCAACAGTGTTTTTTGTGTAGTTGAAAGTTTAGGTAAGTAAGAAATTAAAGAAGTTTTTCCTGTCGCCTCAAAAAAGTCAATGTTCAGTCCGAGAAACTGATAGAGCTTTAAAAAACTTCCTGTTTTACCTTCAAAAAAAGCATTCTCATCGGGAGTTTCCTGATTATGGATGCTGATCAGGTCATGGTTCTTTTCCCCTTCTATACGAATCTGTTGAAACAATTCATCAGAAACAGAATAAGGAGCATGCGGAACGATCGAAGCCGATAAAGGTTTGAACGCATGCTTCAATTCAGCTGCAGCTTTGATAATTTCTTCCGCTTTGACTGGATTGAAACCCATTGCCTCAATAAAGGTATGGTAATGAATCCCGCTGATCTCCTTCACTTCTTTTGAGATGAGTTTATTGGAAATATCTCCTACCGCCACAATCCCATTTTCATACATCTTCCGATCGGCTTCTTCCATAGCAGCGATGACTTCTGCCTCGTCTGCCTGCCTTTGTCGGATCACCTGTTCTACAAATCCGGGAAGTCCGGTATGTTTAGCGATTTTACCTTTCAGATGAGAAAGCTCCAGGTGGCAATGGGTATTGACAAAACCAGGAACCAATGCTCCCTTATAATAGGTAATGTCTGTAATTCCTTTCGACGCCGCTTCAGCCGCAGTTAAAATTTCTTTAATTAAACCGTTGGAATCAATGGCTATCACCCCGTCTTTCAAAGGGGCGGCAGATACAGGATATATGTAGGAGGCAGAAATGTAGGAAACCATAATCACAAAGAAAAGACATTTCTCCTTAAAAGTTTAGAGAATACGAAAACGGCAAATATTTATTCCCCTGTTCTGTAAAACAGAACGGCATATAACGCAATCCTTGACGATCTTCTTTGGAGGTCACAATTTGTGACCTCCAATTTTCCAGCTCTTCTTTTGTCATTTCAAAAAACATAAAGTCTTCCGGAAAACGGGCAATATTACGTCTCACGGCTTGCTTTAATACCTTGGTTTCAACACCATACAATTCGGCAAGATCTCTATCCTAAATCTTATTCATAACCGCCTCATCGGGCACAGTAAATTTTTTGACGAGCTCATCATAAAACCAGACTTAGCCATAGCGTTAATTTAGACCAATTGATTTCCAACGGCACAAATACAGCTATTATACAATAAATATCTATACTATAAAATAAGCTAACTTTAAATTTCATTTCAGCACAAACAGGCGCTTCAAAAAGTAAACAGTCTTTTAAATTCCTTTTTACATTTAGCGTATTAAAAAGCATAAGATGCTTAACTTTATCAGCCCTAATCCACAAAACCTCATGAACCGTATTGACCGACTTTTTGGTATCCTGCTTTTACTTCAAACAAAGAAATACGTCACTGCAGACCAAATCGCAGACCGCTTTGAAATTAGTGTCCGAACGGTTTACCGCGACATCAAAGCTTTGGCAGAGCAGGGAATCCCGATCAGTTTTGAACAGCCCAAAGGATATTACATTGTACAAGGGTATTTTCTTCCTCCTGTTTCCTTTAATTCAGAAGAAGCAAATGCTTTACTGATCATGGAAAGACTGGTTGCCGGGTTTGCGGATAAATCCATCCTAAACCATTATACCAATGCTTTAAACAAAGTAAAGGCCGTCTTGAGAAATTCCCAAAAGGAAAAGCTGGAATTTCTGAACAACAACATTAAACTGCAATTACCACAGTCCATAAATAACGAATTTGAATACCTTTCCCTCTTGCAAAATGCCATATCGGCACAATGCATTATTGAAATAGAATATAGCAACAACAGCAAAGAGGCCAGTAAACGCGAAGTCGAAGCCATAGGATTAATCTTCTATGCTTTTAACTGGCATTTAATAGCTTGGTGTCATTTGCGCAAAGAATACCGGGACTTCCGGGTCTCCAGAATTGTAAAGGTCCGCCAAACCGATCTCCCTTTCAGGAAAACAGAACACATGCCTTTAAGCGAATACATGAAGATGCTTCCGGTAAATTATTAAAACTGCTCTAACCAGGCTTTCCGGGGAGGTGTTCCAATTTATTCTTTAACACCTTATACTCCTTTTCCAGGTTCCGGAAAGCTTTACTATCGACGGGATTTCCCCAATTGTCTTTCAATTGCTGCAAGTAATCGACTTCCAGAATATCAAACCGTTGCTTTACCTGGGCATATTTTTGCTTTTCCGCGATCTCTTCTTCAGTTTCCGCTGCTCCGTTTAAATTTCCGATATAAGCACTGTCTGAAATCTCTTTCCCATCCGCAGCTCTGAAGCAGATATAGGCTTCTATTGGCTCGTCCAGGTATCCTTCATATTCCAATGCAATAAAGCAGGTTCCTGCATCTCTACGACTGGCATTAATGCGTGAAGTCGCTGATTTTTGCAAAGGATGACAAAGCAAAATCATCACGATATCATCATAACGTCCCTCAGTATTCCAACTGACCTGTACTCCTTGTTCCCTTTTTTCGATCTTCAAGTCTGTAGCACCAGGCAAAGTACCGTGACTCAGTTCTACTTTACTGTAATCCACGGAAATGTTAGGATATTCGCCTTTCAAGGCCTTCTTTTTTAGATAAGAAGTGGCCAGATTATGCGCGTTTTTAACTGTTCCCTGAGCTTCCAGATCAAAGCTGACACTGATAAATTCTGTAATTGACTTCACCAAACGCATCGTGACTGACATCGCCTGGCGGTTGGCCAGCTGATGGATACTTGGTTTACCCGGATCGCCAATGGTACGGCAAATATGTTGTCCGTTTAGCGTGTAAAAAACCAGGTTGTTTAATTTTCCGTTTAGGGCCCCTAATGGGCCGTTTGCTGCTTTCGCCATATTTAATGGATTAATTGTTTAATCATAAAAGTTAATAAACCGATACTCAATAGTACCAATATACGCAATAAATTTTATTAAAGTCAATACACTAGCCGGACACTGACTTCATTTACTTATAAATTACAATTATTTTTCATGTAACAACAATAGTGCTTGACAGGGCTACAAGCCTTACAGGGCCCTAGCAACCTTCTTCCAAAAAAGAAGCAAATAAGTAGCAAGTAAAACCTTGGTACGGACGCTTATGCTATAAGAATACCGCTATGTTCCCAAACTTCAGGAAGCAACACAACAGAAAGGTAGAATTTGTGGTCATTAAAAAAAACAGACTGCCATAGGGTTGACAGTGCCCCCTCTTTTCTTTGTGCTACACATTTAAACAAAACACAAGATTATGGATATGATTAAAACGTTCCTGAAAGAACTGGAAGAAGAAGCGCAAACCACACGCAAGATGTTAGCCATTGTACCTACAGACAAATTTGACTGGCAGCCACACCCAAAAAGTATGACCGTAAAAGTTTTGGCTACACACATCGCAGAACTGCCAACCTGGGTTACCCTGGCCGTAACCACAGAAGAGCTGGATTTTGCTTCAACACCTTACGAAAAAAAGGAAGTCAACACGAACGAAGAGCTAATGGCATTTTTTGAAGCTTCGCTGGAAGATGGAAAATCACATCTTTTAAAAGCAAATGAAGAATTATTGTCTGGTGAATGGACTTTAAGAAACGGAGCGCAAATTTATACCAAATTCTCGAAAGCAGAGTTGGTGCGCCATACTTATTCACAAATTATCCACCACAGGGCACAACTAGGCGTGTTTCTACGCTTGCTGGACATCCCTATCCCGGCCTCTTATGGCTCTAGTGCTGACGATGTTAATTTCTAGAATCATCAGCTTTAAAATATTTTGATAGCATATATGGGTATAAATTCGGTTCTTTGTAAACTGAAATAATTTATACCCATATCTATGTCTGATTCTACTACCCGATTAAATAAATACATTAGTGAGAGCGGTCTGTGCTCCAGAAGAGCTGCAGACAGATATATAGAACAAGGAAATGTATTTATCAATGGCCGCAAAGCCAAGGTAGGCGACAAAGTATTTTTTGGTGATATCATAACCGTTAACGGTCAAACGATTGAACCTAAAGAAGTAGATCATTCTATCTTAATCGCTTATAACAAACCTGTCGGCATCACCAGTACTACTGAAGCCGGGGTTAAAAGCAATATGGTAGACCATGTGAACCATAGTGACCGCGTTTTCCCTATCGGCCGTCTGGATAAAGATTCTCAGGGACTGATTTTCCTGACCAATAACGGAGATCTGGTAAATAAAATCCTTCGTGCCGGAAATAACCATGAAAAGGAATATGTTGTTACCGTGAACAAACCACTAACAGAGCAGTTCATTGCCGGCATGGCTAAAGGTGTTCCTGTATTGGGTGTGATGACCAAGAAATGTAAAGTAACCAAAGAAAGTACTTTTGTTTTCAAAATCATCCTTGTTCAGGGCCTGAACCGTCAGATCAGAAGAATGTGCGAATATTTCGGATTTGAAGTGACCAAACTGGAACGCACAAGGATCATGAACATTGGCCTTAAAGGAATTCCTGTAGGCGAATGGAGAGAACTGACTCCGGAGGAACAAACCGGAATCTATAACCTGGTTGCGAAGTCAAGCTCTTTGGCAGATGCTACTCCAAAAAGAGTGAGTAAAAAACCTGTTGAAGAAGCAGAAGAGAAACCCGCACACCGCAAAACTGCTTCCGGCAGACCTTCAAGAGGCCCAAGAGCCGGAGCCGCAGGAGAAAATACTTCCGGCCCAAGATCTTCAGGAAAACCAAGATCAGAGCAAAAATCAGGAAGCCCATACCGTGGTGCTTCATCTGCTTCGGGCAATGACTGGAATAAGACCAACGGACCAAGCAAAAGACCGGTAAGACCTTCGAAAGGAAAGTCAGGAGCTCCTGGAAAAAGCAGAGGACCAAAACGTTAACATAATTTAACCGTCATAATTTGAGGGTAATCGATACAATATTAAGCCAGCAAAATCAATTTTGTCTGGCTTATTCTTTTTTTAGGTAACTTTGCAGCAAATGCTTACGACTACAAAAAAAACAGACATCCGTTCATTGGATCTTCCTCAACTGCAGCAACACTTTATAGCGATGCAGGAACCTTCTTACCGCGCCAAACAGGTTTACCAATGGCTATGGGAGAAATCAGCACGCACTTTTGAGGAGATGAGCAACCTTTCTAAAGACCTTAGGAAGAAACTTACAGAAAATTACGCGATCAATGTAGTCGAAGTCAACAACTCTCAGTTCAGTAATGACCATACGATAAAGAACACCTTTAAGCTGTACGATGGAAACATCGTAGAGGGGGTTTTAATCCCAATGGAAGAGCGCATGACTGCCTGTGTAAGTTCTCAGGTAGGATGTAGCTTGACTTGTAAATTCTGCGCTACAGGCTATATGGACCGCAAACGGAACCTAAATGCCGATGAGATCTATGATCAGGTGGTCCTGATTGATCAGCAAGCCAAGAAAAACTACAATGCCCCTTTAACCAATATTGTATATATGGGAATGGGCGAACCCTTGCTGAACTATGCCAATGTATTAAAATCCATCGACCGCATTACTTCACCAGATGGTTTAAACATGTCGTACAAACGCATTACCGTCTCTACAGCCGGAATTGCAAAGATGATTAAAAAGCTGGGTGATGATGGTGTCAAGTTTAACCTGGCGATTTCTCTTCATGCGGCCAACGACAAAAAGAGAAATGAGATCATGCCGATTAATGAACAAAACTCATTAAAGGCATTGGAAGAAGCATTAAAATATTATTTCTCTAAAACCAAAAACCCGGTTACCTACGAATATATCGTCTTTAATCATTTCAATGATGAGATTGAAGATGCAATGGAACTGGCTAAGTTTTGTAAACACGTACCTTGTAAAGTGAACCTGATTGAATATAACCCGATCCAGTTTGCAGATTTTCTCAACGCAGAGGGCGATAAAATTGATGCCTTTTCAAATTACCTGAAAAGTCAGGGTGTAAATACCAATATCAGAAGAAGCAGAGGCAAAGACATCGATGCTGCCTGTGGACAGCTGGCGGTGAAAGAACAAAACTAACCAGGTTTTTCAACCAGGGAATGGCTAATTCTTATAGATTAGCCCATGTTTCTTTTCCAAAAGCATTTTGACGACTTACTAAGTCTATTATTTCCAAACCTCTGTTGTGGTTGCGGGGCTTCGCTTTATGCCGGTGAATCCCAGCTTTGCAGCAGCTGCCTGTATCATCTCCCCTATACAGACCATCATTTGCATAAGGAGAATAGGGTAGCCCGTCAATTCTGGGGTCGCATTCCTTGTCAGGCCGCAATGGCGATGTTGTTTTTCAGAAAAGAGGGCAATGTCCAGCAAATCATTCATCATTTAAAATACGGCAACCGGCCGGAACTTGGGGTCAAACTTGGGCAATTGCTTGGCGAAAGACTCCTCCTCTCCCCCTACTATCAACATATTGATCTTCTGGTTCCGGTACCCCTCCATAAAAAAAGAGAACGGCAACGCGGATATAACCAAAGTGCGGGCATTGCCCAGGGAATTGCCAAAGTCATGCAGCTCCCGATGAGCAACTCCCACCTGCTGCGAAAGGTTTCGACCGACAGTCAGACGAAAAAAGGAAGATCCCTCAGATTTGAAAATATGTCAAAAGCTTTTGAAGTCAGGGATGAAGAAGCGCTGCAAGGTAAACACATCTTACTGGTAGACGATGTCCTCACTACCGGAGCCACGCTGGAAGCTTGTGGGTTAGAGCTATTAAAATGTGGTGTTGATACCGTCAGCTTCGCCACCCTGGCCTTTGTCGGATAAAAAAATAAGGCCCCTCATAACATTCTGCGAATAAGCTCGTTTATATATTTGAGAGCGTTAATTTAGATGGTAAGGGCTGATATTTTCTATACAGAAATATCGGCCCTTTACTTTTCCCGGAACCTGAAAACACCCCTCCTGATTACTCAATCCCATGAAAACTAAATTATTTAAAAATAAATTTTGCCAATTGATTTCTTTTCCTTTACTTTGTACTTGAGAGCGTTAATTTAAGGGTCGATACTTTCACTCTCGTGAGATATCGGCCCTTTATCTTTTCAAAAAAAATCGCTTTTTATTCCCCACATTTCATCTTTATTTTCTCCTGATTCATTCTTTTAAGACGTTGAATTCAATCTGCTTTTAAGCAATCTTCAACCCGTTTTTTTATTTAACTCGGCCTCAGCAATATCGCAGTAAAGCAACAGCTGCTATCCCTTCGTCGTCAGCGAAAAACAACTTATATTCCAATGAAATCACCATAAGCATACCGCTACAAACATGCTTACAATAGCTTTATAAGCTATAAAAGACAAATACATCTCTATGAAAACAGTAAACAAAAAGAACTTTTTTGTGATTACCGGTGGACCAGGAATGGGCAAAACTTCCCTGCTTGAAGAGCTGGAAAGGCGAAAATACATTTGTATCCCCGAAACCGGCAGACAAATCATCATCCATCAAATGAATATAAAAGGCATCGCGCTCCCCTGGAAATCACCAATGTTGTTTGGGGAACTCATGTTCCGGCAAGCGCATGAGGACTTCCTGACCTGTGGAGAACAGCAACAACCGGTTTTTTTTGACCGGGGTATTCCCGATGTAATAGGCTACATGGAGCTCTGCAGACTGCAACCGGGCAGGGAGATAAAAGAAATTGCTAAAAGCCTGCGTTACCATCCCCTTGTTTTTATCACTCCTCCCTGGGAAGAGATTTACAGGAACGATACCGAGCGGAAACAATCTTTCCCCGAAGCTGTGGAAACCTACAAAATGATGCAAAGGGTTTACACAAAATTCGGTTACCAGACCTTGGAAATTCCAAAAGTATCCATTCGCGACAGGGCGGATTTTTTAATAAAAGCAATTGGTTTTTAATTTTACCTCAGGTATTCGGAAAGGATGTTCCGCATTTCTTCGGGCTTAAAGGGCTTTAAGATATGTCCATTCATACCGCACTCGTTGAACTTACTGTGTTCATCATGGAGCGTTGAAGCTGTTAAAGCAACAATTGGTACATTTTTAAAATAAGCACCCTCCATCGCACGAATCAGGCTCGTGGTTTCGAACCCATCAATTCCCGGCATTTTAATGTCCATAAAGATCAGGTCATAAATATTATTGCCCACTTTTTCTATTGCCTCTTCCCCATTGGAAGCAAAATCCAGGTTAAGTCCCCATTTGCCAAATATTCGCTTTGCAATCAGGGCATTAATCTCATTGTCATCGACCACAAGAATCCGTTTATCGGTAAACATATCCGGCTGCTTCAGGGGCTTTACCTGAGGGATGTAATCCGATGCCTTTTCAAAAGAAATGGAGAAATAAAATACGGTTCCCTTTCCTTCTTCACTCTCCACATGAATATCGGCACCATAGAGCTCCAGCATTTTCCTGGTAATGGTTAAACCCAATCCGGTTCCGCCATATTTCCTGGAGATGTCCGTTCTGGCCTGAATAAAGGGTTCAAAGATATAAGCTAATTTTTCCTGCGCGATTCCGATTCCGGTATCCCGGACCTCAAAATAAAGCAATACATTTTTATCGTCCTCGGTCAGCTGCCGGATCTTCAATATGATACTCCCGCTCTGAGTAAATTTGATAGAATTACCAAGTAAATTCATCAATACCTGATACAAACGCGTTTTATCTCCTTTAATATACCCTGGAATATTCTCATCGCAGATCAGCTCCAATTTATTATTTCGCGCAGATACGGTCATATGCAAGGAACTTACCACATCTGAAGCCAGGGTTTTTAAGCTAAACGGAATGGTTTCCAGTTGCACATTTCCGGTCTCCATTTTGGTAAGGTCCAGAATGTCATTGATGATGTTCAACAGGTTTTCTGCGGAGAACCGCAGCAGGTTAAGGTCATGAAGCTGGGATTCTTTAGGATCATTGTCCAACAGCAGGTGCGCCATTCCAATCACCGCATTTAGGGGCGTTCTGATTTCATGACTCATGACAGAAAGGAACATTTCTTTTGCTGCACTGAGCTGTAATGCCTGTTCTTTAGCTTCGACCATTTCTTTTTCTACCTGTTTCCGTTGAGAAATATCAGTAATCAGGTCGATTTGTCGTTCTACCTTCCCTTTCTCATTCACGATCGGGGTATTGGAAACAGAAAGCCAGATTGATTCTCCGGATTTCTTCTTTGCCTGAACTTCTATCGCATAAGACTCCCGGTTGTTTGCTTTCTCTCTGGAGGCTAAAATGAGTTGGCGTTGTACATCACCTTCCGGTGCCAGGATATCACCCAGCTGAAGTCCCTGTAGCTCGCTTAAAGAATAACCAGTTAACTTTTCCAGCGAATGGTTGATCCAGGTGGTATTTCCATTTTCATCGGAGATGTTTACTCCCGTATCAGTCTTACTGGCCACTAAGGATAGCAATTGCAATTCTTCTTCCGCCTTTTTCTTTTCTGTAATATCGAGAATGATCTCTACTTCGATTTCTACTTTCCCTTCGTCATTAAAGACAACCGTATTATAGATTGACAACCAGATGGGCTGTTTATCCTTACGATAGGCTAAAAGGTCAACTGTAAAAGACTGGTTATTATTCGTCAGCTCTCTGGCCTGTTCGATGAGTTCCAGATCCGTTCCCGGCCCCTGGATCAAGTCGCCAAGCCGGTTGCCTTTCATGTCTTCCAGGGTAAATCCGGTAATTTTTTCAAAAGCGGCATTCACCCAGGTCACATGGTTACTGGCATCGTTAATCACCACGGCATTATTTACCTTACTGGCTACAAAAGACAGCTTCATCAGCTCATTTTCTACCCGTTTATTCTCGGTAATATCTCTGCCATAGGCGTACCAACGCCTGTTTTTACAGACCATATTCCAGCTTAACCAGCGAATGACTCCGCTTTTACTGACAATTCTGAAATCTACATTAAACTGCTTAATTCCGGCAGAGAGTCCGGCCTCGATGGTATTGACAACCCTTGTGATGTCGTCACGGTAGCAAAGCCCCCATGCACTTAGTCCTATGGCTTCCTCCACCTCGTATTCCAGCACATTGGTAATCGCATTGTTGACAAACAGCAGTTCGCCTTTATCATCCAGTATGCAATGAATTTCGGGAGATACCGTAGAGATGTTCAATAATTCTTCAAAGCGCTGATTTTTGATGTTCAGTTCGAGCGCTTTTTTCCGAAGGGAAATATGGGTAATGATTTCTTTGGCAAGGATTTGAATGCCTTCTTTTTGCTCTTTGCTTAGCTTTTTAGGGACCTGATCGAAAACACAGATCGTCCCGAGCTTAAAGCCGTGCTCATCAATCAGCGGTGCACCGGCATAATACCTGACATGGCTTCCGTCGATCACGGCGGGATGGTTAACAAAGCGCTCATCACTGAGGGCATCACAAACCTCAAATACCTCTTCGCCCTGCATCACATATTTGGCAAAGGAGACGTCTCTTGGGACTTCGCGGCATTGAACCCCTAATACAGACTTAAACCACAGCCGGTTTTCATCAACTAATACGATCAACGCAATAGGTGTGTTGCAGATCAAGCTGGCTAGCTTGGTGATATTATCGAATTCAGTCTCCGGCGGAGTATCCAATATATCATAATCATGCAACGCCCTTAAGCGCTCTTGCTCATTAGTTGATGAATTCTGGCTATTAGTTAACATTTAAGCAATTCAGTCCCGGTTTATTTATATAAGGGGAACCGACTTACCAGATTAATTACTTTTTCCTTTACCGCTTTCAAATTGTTCTCATCCTCCGCATTGGTAATTACCTGATCAATCAGATCAACTATGGTTTCCATTTCAGCTTCTTTAAAACCTCTTGTGGTAATGGCTGCAGTTCCTACACGGATACCTGAAGTTACAAAAGGTGATTTATCATCAAAAGGAACCATATTCTTATTCACGGTAATATCTGCTTTTTCCAGCGCATTCTCCGCTGCTTTTCCAGTTATATTTTTATTGCGCAGATCGATTAACATCAAATGGTTATCTGTACCACCTGAGATGATGCCATAACCTTTTGCAACGAAGGCTTTGGCCATCGCCTGAGCATTGGATTTCACCTGTTTGATATAGGTTAAATATTCGTCACTTAATGCCTCACCGAAAGCGATGGCTTTAGCAGCGATGATGTGCTCTAATGGTCCGCCTTGTGTTCCAGGGAACACCGCCATATCCAATACAGAAGACATCATTCTTGTTTCGCCTTTAGGAGTTTTCAATCCGAAAGGATTTTCAAAATCTTTACCCATCATGATCATTCCGCCACGAGGTCCGCGAAGGGTTTTGTGGGTAGTCGTGGTTACGATATGGCAATGTGGAAGTGGGTTGGCCAATAATCCACGGGCAATCATTCCGGCAGGGTGTGAAATGTCAGCAAGCACCAATGCACCGATTTTATCAGCTACACTACGGATAAATGCGTAATCCCACTCTCTTGAATAAGCTGAAGCACCACAGATGATCAGTTTAGGACGTTCTGCTAAAGCAATTTCTTCCAGTTTAGCATAGTCGATAAGCCCGTCTTCTTTTTTAACGCCATAAAATAAAGGCTGATACAGTTTTCCTGAAAAGTTAACCGGTGAACCATGGGTTAAGTGTCCGCCATGAGAAAGGTCAAATCCTAAGATTTTATCTCCCGGCTGAATGACAGCAAGCATTACCGCAGCATTTGCCTGAGCACCTGAATGCGGTTGTACGTTTACCCATTCTGCACCAAAAAGTTGCTTGGCACGGTCAATAGCCAAGGTTTCTACCTCATCTACGATCTGGCAACCGCCATAATATCGTTTCCCCGGAAGGCCTTCGGCATATTTATTTGTTAAACACGATCCTGCGGCTTCCATTACCTGTTTGCTTACAAAGTTTTCAGAAGCGATCAGTTCAAGGCCATTTTCCTGACGGTCCAATTCCCTGTCAATCAAATCAAAAATTAAAGTATCTCTAGTCATTTATTGAAGTATTAATTTGTAAAATTAATGATTTTCCTTCTTAGTTTGGCAACAAAATACCTTACTTTGTACTTCTATTCTATAAAACACTGCATGGAAGATATTACCCGTCCATTATTACCAAACATTAATTATCCTGCTGATTTAAAGCAGTATAAAGAACAAGACCTTGAACAAATCTGTCAGGAGCTGCGTCAGTACATTATTGATGTAGTGAGTGTAAACGGGGGGCATTTTGGCGCAAGTCTGGGTGTTGTAGAACTTACAGTAGCCTTACATTATGCTTTAAATACGCCTTACGACAAATTAGTTTGGGATGTTGGACACCAGGCTTATGGCCATAAGATCCTGACCGGAAGAAAGTCGGTTTTTCACACCAACCGTATTATGAACGGGATCAGTGGCTTCCCTAAGATCAGTGAAAGTGAATACGATACCTTTGGTGTTGGCCACTCTTCCACCTCTATTTCTGCCGCACTGGGAATGGCTGTAGCGTCTCATTATAAAGGAGAAACCGACCGTCAGCACGTTGCGGTGATCGGTGATGGGGCCATGACTGCCGGATTGGCTTTTGAGGGATTAAACCATGCGGGCATCGAAAATTCGAACCTGTTGGTGATCCTGAACGACAACTGTATGTCTATTGATCCTAATGTTGGCGCCTTAAAAGAATATTTAACAAGCATTACCACTTCTAAATCATACAATCGTTTCCGTGATGACATTTCTAATGTTTTGATCAAGCTTTCTGAACTTGGGCCAAATGCGCACAAGTTTGTAAAGAAAATTGAGAAAAGCATTAAAGGAACCTTACTGAAGCAAAGCAATTTATTTGAAGCCTTAAATTTCAGGTATTTTGGTCCTGTGGATGGCCATGATGTACAACGTCTGGCACAGGTAATTTCTGACCTGAAAGACATTCCCGGCCCTAAGCTGTTGCATTGTGTAACGGTAAAAGGAAAAGGTTTTGCCCTTGCGGAGAAAGACCAGACCAAGTGGCATGCACCCGGATTATTTGATAAAATTACCGGAGAGATTAAAAAGCCGGTTTCCGATAAACCTCAGCCACCGAAATATCAGGATGTTTTTGGACATACCCTGGTAGAACTTGCCGAGGCCAATAAAAAGATTGTCGGGATTACTCCTGCCATGCCTTCGGGCTCTTCCATGAACATCATGATGAAAGCCATGCCTACCCGTGCATTTGATGTGGGTATTGCAGAACAACATGCGGTTACCTTTTCTGCCGGATTGGCTACACAAGGACTTGTTCCTTTCTGTAACATCTATTCCAGCTTTATGCAAAGGGCCTATGATCAGGTGATTCATGATGTGGCGATTCAGAACCTTAATGTAGTATTCTGTTTAGACCGGGCCGGTTTTGCAGGCTCTGATGGGGCAACCCACCATGGGGCTTATGACCTTGCTTACATGCGTTGTATTCCAAATATGACTGTTGCAGCTCCAATGAATGAAGAAGAACTGAGAAACCTGATGTATACTGCACAGCAGGAAAATGCAGGGCCGTTTTCGATCCGTTATCCGAGAGGAAACGGGGTGCTTACCGATTGGAAACGTCCATTTAAAGCATTGGAGATTGGAAAAGGCAGGAAAATCTGCGATGGAGAAGATGTGGCGATATTAACGATCGGACACGTCGGAAACTTTGCTGTTGAAGCTTGTAAAGAGCTGAACAGTGAGGGCATTCATCCGGCACATTACGACATGCGTTTTGTGAAACCTTTGGACGAAGCGCTATTGCATGATGTATTCAAACGTTATAAAAACGTGATCACAGTAGAAGATGGCTGTCTGCAGGGCGGTATGGGAAGCGCTGTACTCGAGTTTATGGCAGATCATCAATACAATTCACATGTGGTCCGTTTGGGTATCCCTGACGAGTTCATAGACCATGGAGAACAACCTGAATTATGGGCGCTGTGTGGATTTGACACGAATGCCATCATTACCGCTGTAAAAAAAACGGCCGTAAGAAGGACAACTGCGACGATCGCATCGTAAAGAAATAACGATTTTCATATTAAAAGAAAAGGGAGGTGTAAATACATCTCCCTTTTCTTTTTTGAATCATTTTAACTTCTATTGTATCGGATTAAAATTCCAGGACCTTAAATTCTGTCCGGCGGTTTGCCTGATGTTCTGCAACAGAACAGGCCACTCCGTTTGCGCAGCGGTTCAGTAACTTTTGCTCTCCATATCCCATAGCAGTCATACGATCGCGGGAAATCCCTCTGGAAACAAGGTAATTTACCACCGAATTTGCCCGTCGTTGTGACAAGTCCAGGTTATACACATCTACCCCACGGGAGTCGGTATGGCTTCCCAATTCAATTTTTAAAGTTGGATTGTCGCGCATGGTACGAACCAGCTCATTCAGGATTTTAGCCGCATCTGTGCGGATATTGGCTTTATCAAAATCATAATGGATGTTCTCTAACCTCAGCACCTTCCCTTTCTCAAATAGCGGATTCAGATTTAAAGCCACCTTAAGCGTATCTGATTTAGTTAGCCCCAGCGTACTCAGACTAGTAGAGTCGCCATAAAAACCTTCTTTTGTAGCCAGAACACGATAGTCAGCACCAACTTCCAGCTCAAAGAAAAAAGTTCCATCATCTTTGCTGTTTTGTTTGCCGGTAATGGTTCGCCCTCCGCTAAATAAAGTGACCGCAGCTGCGGGGAGTCGCTCGCCGGTTTTCTTGTTATAGGTAACCCCTGCTAAAGCCAGAATAATTCTTGCCTTCTGATGGCTGAAGGAATAAATGTCATCCTCCCCTTTACCTCCTTTACGGTTGGAAGAAATAAAGCCTGCGGTGTTTGCCCCGTTGATCACGAAGGCAAAATCATCCGCAGCCGAGTTTAGGGGGAATCTCAGATTTTGTGGCTTGCTCCAGTTTGAAGCATGACCTTTACTACTAAAAATATCGAGGCCTCCCATTCCCGGAAGACCGCTGGTTGAATAGAACAATGTCCCATCAGGACCAATTGCGGGAAAAAGTTCATTAGCTGAAGTATTGATATCCTTTCCTGCGTTTAGTGGTGCAGACCAGGTGCCATCTGTATTGGCAGTAACATACCAGATGTCTGTTCCTCCGTAACCTCCCGGCATATCAGAAACGAAATACAGTGTTTTTTCATCAGTACTCAGTGCCGCATGTCCTACAGAATACTCCTGTACTTTGTTATAAGGGAAGGCTTCCGCTTGTTGCCATTCACCATTTACCTTTTTCTGAATAAACAGTTCCAGCGTATTCGTTTTATAACTGCGTTTGTTTTCTCTGCTCAGTTCTCCCTTTTTCCCTGGATAAGTGCGGGTAATGAACAAAACATCACCTGCTTTATTTCCCGTTACCGGTCCCATGTGAAAGCTTTCTGTATTGAGGGTATTCCCGGCGAAAGCAGGCTTGGAAAGCTCATTTTCTGATCCGCGCTCTGCGGTATAGATCTTCAGAAATGAATTTCCTGTCCAGCCATATGTTTTATCCATCAGCCCTGTTGCAGGTTCTCCGGCATAGTACACTGTTGTTCCCTGAGGAAAGGCAGCAAATTCCGAATTTTGTGTATTGATTTCTGCTTCATTTTTCAGCTTATGGACAGTTGGATGGGCCATCCAGACCTGCGCAGAATCACAGCCTGCCAATTCGTTGGCCACTGCCTGATGCTTCCCGGTTTTAGCAGCATACTCCTGCAGTACCTTTTTTGCCTGTTCATATCTGGCATTTGTTTTAAGCACTTCTCCATAAAGGATCAGATTTTCGGTACTGCTTTTCGGATCGGCAACAATGCGGGCATACCAGGTTTCAGCATCTTCAAAATTGTTCATCTTCCGGTAGCAAATGGCCAGGCGCTCCATGTCCATTAGCCTTGGCTTTTTAACAACCACCAGTTTCAGGTATCCTTTTGCGGCATTCGCATATTGATATTCCTGAAAAAGGCGGTTGGCCCTCGCTCTCAGGTCGGGTTGTTCCTGTGCTTCAGCAGATCCATAAAAGCATAACAATAATGCTGTGGTCAGGAAGGTATAAGTAGTTTTTATCATGTTAAAAAAATCTTGGACTAAGTAAACGTTTGTCTTTACCAGGGAAGGTCATCCCAATGGTAATCTCATGTGTTCCGTTCTGGATGCTGCTCAATTTGCTCGTTATATAATCATAAGAATAACCGATTCTAAACCGCTCCGTCACATAAAATTGCGTGATGGCAGATATCGAATTCTGATGACTCAGGCTTTGTCCTTTAGTATAGTCTTTGTCCCATATAGAGATGCCCGTACGCAACGAACCGCCCAGCCAAAAGCGGTCTCCGAAGATCACCATCGCGCTGAGGTCGAGACTCGTTGGCCCTTTAAAATCTTCCTTCATCAGCAAGCTTGGCCTCAATTTCGTGTCTTCAGACAGGTTCAGCAAGGTTCCTGCAATCAGGTAAAAATGGCGCTTACGTTTCAGGTTGTCTACTGTATTGCCATCCCATTTAAAGATGCCATTCGATTTATCTCCTGAAAACATGTCCATCACTGATGCTCCGATATACCATTTAGGACTGCTGTAATACACCCCGAAACGCATGTCCGGAATCGTGCTGCTGATCTTTCCAAGGGGTAATTCTTTGTCGTCGGGATCTTTTGGCCTTAATTTATTCCCATCCAATCCATATTGTGTGACGCCAAGACCGATACCAAAGCTCAGCCGTTGTGTATCTTCTGCATCTAACCTTAAGCGGTAGGCGTAATTGCCATATACAGAGGTGGAAGATTGTGCGCCCAGTTTATCGGCGCTGAGCTGTAAGCCCAGGCCAACATTCTTACGCGTTGGATCTGCAATGCCATCGATAGAAAGCTGCCCCGTTTGGGGAGCGCCATCCAGTCCGCTCCACTGGCTTCTTAAAGCCATTTGAGCGAACCATTCCTCTTTGTATCCTGCATAAGCAGGGTTAACACTCAGCGCGTTAAAGATATACTGGGAGAACTGAATATTTTGCTGGGCTTTTGCCGGAAGCAAGCCTGCAACGGTTAATCCAAGTGCCAGTACTCCTTTTTTTATAATGTCCTTATTCATGATTTGATCAACTATCTTTTGATTAATACCCATCCTTTATGAACCTCCAGTTTGCCGTCCTTTTTCAATCGGATCAGGTAATAATAGGTTCCTTCATTCAACCCCTCTCCGGTCCAGGTGTTCCTGTAATTGCCATTGCGGTATACTTCATTTCCCCATCTGTTAAAAATGGTCAGTTCGGCACTATTGAATTCTTCCAGACCTACGATCACAAACTCATCGTTCTTTCCATCACCGTTAGGGGTAATGACATTCGGGATAAAGAAGCCTTTGATGGTGATTTCTGCCTTTGCAATATTCGTCCAGTTTCCATTGGCATCTTTTACCTTGTATGTAAAGCTATCCTTCCCTGTGAAGCCACTGTTAGGCACATAAACGACCGTACCATCCGGGTTTTTCCTCAGGACTCCATGCTTCGGCTGTTCGATAATTTCTACCGTCGGCTTCTCGAAAGCAGCACCATCTGTTTTATCATTGTTTAGTAAAGGAATCTCTACTTCTTTATTGAACTCCGTCTCCGCCACGTCATCTATAGCCAGCGGCTTAGAAGGCGTAACCTCCACTTTTACGGTTGCCGGATTAGAGATCTGTCCGTTTTTATCCGTTACGGTATAGACAAATTCGTCTGTTCCTGTAAAGCCTGGATTTGGCGTATAAGTTACCGTTCCATCAGGGTTTAGGGTCAGTGTTCCATTCTTGGGCTGGGTAATGATCTTTGTACTTCCCGGAACGATCGGGCTGTTTCCAGGCTCATCATTTTTCTGCACTTCAATTTTAACCGGTTTGTTTTGTTCTGCTTTTGCCAGGTCGTCTTTAGCGACAGGTGGTTTAGCCAAAGAGATCACCGTTGGGTTGTTATTTCCGGCATCCGTTCCCGACAATGCGGTTACCTCTTTATCCTTAGGATCTTTCGCGGTTACCCTTGCCTGGTTGGTCACTTTACCAACAGCAATATCTGCGGCCGTAATGGTATAATATTCCTTATGACTCATGCTTTCGCCCGGAGCTAAAGAACCAGGGATCTGAATCGCTGAGGTTCCCAGTAAAGGATCGTTTAAGACGATTCCCTTCAAGGTCGTATTTCCTGTGTTTTTGATGATGAAAGTATATTCAATCTTATCATTCAGGATAAAAGCGTCCTGTTCACCAGTTCCTTTATTGGTGATTTTCTTTACCAGGTTTATTCCGGATAACTGCTCCGTTGGCGTTAGCGTACAATCTTTACAAACCGGATCCGTTGGTCCTCCCGGTACCGCTGAAGGATCTTTCGATTCTGCATGTACATTATTATTTTTAGGATCTTTACCATCTGCCTTCGCCAGGTTACTCACAGATCCTCTATCCATATCGGCCTGTGTCAAGGTATGTTTAGCAGTAATATTTACTGTTGCACCAGGCGCAAGGCTTGCAATATTTGCCGGACTGATGCTTCCTGCATCTGCATTATCATCAGTAATAATGATGTTCCTGAGGGTTACATTTCCTGTGTTTTTCAATACCAGGTTATAGTTGATGATGCCTCCTGCTTTATTATGCGTTCCAGCGACAGCCGTTTTAGATAAGCTAAGTGCTCCTTTTTGAGTTGTCGGTGTAATTGTGCAATCTTTACAGGCAGGGTCCGTTGGTGCTCCCGGTACCGGAGAAGGATCTTTCGATTCTGCATGTACCTCTTTGTTTTTAGGATCTTTGCCATCTGCTTTCGCGAGGTTACTTACATATCCTTTATCCAGGTCTTTCTGTGTAAGGGTATGTTTCGCCCTGATATTTACCGTTTCGTTCGGTGCCAGGCTGACAATACTTGCCGGGCTGATGCTTCCTGCATCTGCATTATCATCGGTAATGATGATGTTTTTTACCGTTACGTTTCCTGTATTTTTCAATACCAGGTGATAACTGATCAGCTCTCCTACTTTTTGGTGATCTCCAGCGATGGCCGTTTTCGATAAAGTAATGGCTGCTTTCTGTTCTGTAGGCACCGTTACTTCCGGTACTTTCGGATTTGCCGGATCCTTTGGATCAGTTACGATTGCTTTATTCACAATTGTTTCCACATTCGTTAAATCGGCCGCAACTTTCAGTGTCAACAACACTGTTTTAGTTTGTCCGAAGGGAACATTAATTGTCCAGTTTACACGGTTTCCAGTTTGTGAACCGTTTTGATCTGCACGGACAAAGCTGGTTCCGGCGGGCAGATCATCTGCGATGTTTAGTCCAATCAGGTCTTCCCCTCCGGTATTGACCACATCAATTGCATATACCAGTTCCGCTTCCGATGGAACTTTTCCATTCACAAGACCGCTTACCACTCTTTTTATGGTCGTAAAACTACGCTTCGCCTCAGTAGGTACTTCCACTTCCGGAATTACCGGAGGTTTGCCCGGGGTGGTTGGGTCCGTAATGGTTGCCGCATTTTTGATCGTTGCAACACCCGTTAAATTGTCCGCTACCTTTACCTGGAAGCTTACCGTTTTGCTTTCGCCGAAGGCTAAATTAACCGACCAGTTGAGGATACTGCCTGTTAAAACACCGCCATTATCCGCTGTTCCGTTAACGTAGGTGGTATGATCCGGAAGCTTATCTGCAATCGCGATATTCGTTAATGCGGTACTTCCTGTGTTTGTTACTTCAATGCTATAAGTGATGGTAGATCCAGCAACAATTTTATTGTTCTGTAATCCGCCAGTGACTTTTTTAGTTGCCGTAAAACTTTTAACCGGATCTGTCGGCACTTCCACTTCCGGAGTTACCGGAGGATGGCTTGGGGTAGTCGGATCGGTTACCGTTGCTGCATTTTTGATTGTTGCAATACCGGTCAGGTCATTCGCCACCTTCACCTGGAAGCTGACGGTTTTACTTTCGCCAAAGGCTAAATTAACCGCCCAGTTAAGGGTACTACCGGTTAAAACACCACCATTATCCGCTGTTCCGTTAACGTAGGTGGTATGGCCTGGGATGTTATCCGCAATCGCGATATTCGTTAATGCGGTACTTCCTGTGTTTGTTACTTCAATGCTATAAGTGATGGTAGATCCCGCAACAATTTTATTGTTCTGTAATCCGCCAGTGATTTTTTTAATCGCCGTAAAGCTTTTAACCGGATCTGTCGGCACTTCCACTTCCGGAATTACCGGAGGATGGCTTGGGGTAGTCGGATCGGTTACCGTTGCTGCATTTTTGATTGTTGCAATACCGGTCAGGTCATTCGCCACCTTCACCTGGAAGCTGACGGTTTTACTTTCGCCAAAGGCTAAATTAACCGCCCAGTTAAGGGTACTACCGGTTAAAACACCACCATTATCCGCTGTTCTGTTAACGTAGGTCGTATGGCCTGGGATGTTATCCGCAATCGCGATATTCGTTAATGCGGTACTTCCTGTGTTTGTTACTTCAATGCTATAAGTGATGGTAGATCCAGCAACAATTTTATTGTTCTGTAATCCGCCAGTGACTTTTTTAGTTGCCGTAAAACTTTTGACCGGATCTGTCGGCACTTCTACTTCTGGATTTACAGGAGGGTTGGTTGGCCTAAGCGGATCGGTCACTGTTGCGACGTTTTTAACGGTTGCAATACCAGTCAAGTCCTTTGCCACTTCTACCTGGAAGTTTAGGGTTTTAGTCTGACCAAAAGGAACATCAATTGTCCAGTTCAGGGTATTGCCCATGATTACTCCTCCGTTATCTGCGGTCCCAATCTTATAAGTTGTATTTGCAGGAATAACATCAGAGATCTTAATGCCCGTTAATTCGGTACTTCCCGTATTCTTTACCCCGATGCTATAGGTAATGGTAGATCCCGCAGCAATTTTATTGTTGTTTAAACCTGCACTAACCACTTTAGTAGCGGTAAAGCTTCGGATCGGATCTGTTGGCACCTCCACTTCCGGAATTACCGGAGGATGGGTTGGTGTAGTCGGATCAGTTATTGTTGCTGTATTTTTGATTGTTGCAATACCGGTTAAGTCATTCGCCACCTTCACCTGGAAGCTGACGGTTTTACTTTCGCCAAAGGCTAAATTAACCGCCCAGTTGAGGGTACTACCTGTTAAAACACCACCATTATCTGCCGTTCCATTAATGTAGGTCGTATGGCCTGGGATCTTATCCGCAATCGCAATGTTCGTCAATGCGGTACTTCCTGTGTTTGTTACTTCAATGCTATAAGTGATGGTAGATCCAGCAACAATTTTATTGTTCTGCAATCCGCCAGTGATTTTTTTAGTCGCCGTAAAGCTTTTAACCGGATCAGTCGGCACTTCTACTTCTGGATTTACAGGAGGGTTGGTTGGCCTAAGCGGATCGGTCACTGTTGCGACGTTTTTAACGGTTGCAATACCAGTCAAGTCCTTTGCCACTTCTACCTGGAAGTTTAGGGTTTTAGTCTGACCAAAAGGAACATCAATTGTCCAGTTCAGGGTATTGCCCGTGATTGCTCCTCCGTTATCTGCGGACCCTATCTTATAAGTCGTATTCGCAGGAATCACATCAGAGATCTTAATGCCCGTTAATTCGGTACTTCCCGTATTCTTTACCACGATGCTATAGGTAATGGTAGATCCCGCAGCAATTTTATTGTTGTTTAAACCTGCACTAACCACTTTAGTAGCGGTAAAGCTTCGGATCGGATCTGTTGGCACCTCCACTTCCGGAATTACCGGAGGATGGCTTGGTGTAGTCGGATCAGTTATTGTTGCTGTATTTTTGATTGTCGCAACACCCGTTAAATTGTCTGCTACTTTTACCTGGAAGCTCACCGTTTTACTTTCGCCAAAGGCTAAATTAACCACCCAGTTAAGAGTACTACCTGTCAGGCTACCTCCAAGATTGGCAGTTCCGTTAACGTAGGTGGTATGGCCTGGAATGTTATCCGCAATCGCGATGTTCGTTAATGCAGTACTTCCTGTGTTCTTTACTTCAATGCTATAAGTGATGGTAGATCCGGCAACAATTTTATTGTTCTGTAATCCTCCGGTGATTTTCTTAGTTGCCGTAAAGCTTTTAACCGGATCTGTCGGCACTTCCACTTCTGGATTTACAGGAGGGTTGGTTGGCCTAAGCGGATCGGTTACTGTTGCGACGTTTTTAACGGTTGCAATACCAGTCAAGTCCTTTGCCACTTCTACCTGGAAGTTTAGGGTTTTAGTCTGACCAAAAGGAACATCAATTGTCCAGTTCAGGGTATTGCCCGTGATTGCTCCACCGTTATCTGCGGACCCTATCTTATAAGTCGTATTCGCAGGAATCACATCAGAGATATTAATGCCCGTTAATTCGGTACTTCCCGTATTCTTTACCCCGATACTATAGGTAATGGTAGATCCGGCAACGATTTTATTGTTGTTTAAACCTGCACTAACCACTTTAGTAGCCGTAAAGCTGCGGATCGGATCTGTTGGCACCTCCACTTCCGGACTTACCGGAGTAGTTGGATTTACCGGATCAGTAATTGTTGCGACGTTTTTAATGGCTGCAATACCGGTAAGGTTATCCGCAACCTTTACCTGAAAGCTCACTGTTTTGCTTTCGCCGAAGGCTAAATTAACCACCCAGTTGAGGGTGTTTCCTGTCAGGCCACCTCCATGGTCAACAGTTCCTTCAACATAGGTGGTATGATCAGGGATGTTATCTGCAATCGCGATGTTCGTTAATGCGGTGCTTCCCGTGTTTTTTACTTCAATGCTATAAGTAATGGTAGATCCGGCAACAATTTTATTGTTGTTTAAACCTGCACTAACCACTTTAGTAGCCGTAAAGCTGCGGATCGGATCTGTTGGCACCTCCACTTCCGGGATTACCGGAGGATGGCTTGGCGTAGTCGGATCGGTTACCGTTGCTGTATTTTTGATCGTTGCAATACCGGTCAGGTCATTCGCCACCTTCACCTGGAAGCTGACGGTTTTACTTTCGCCAAAGGCTAAATTAACCGCCCAGTTGAGGGTACTACCTGTTAAAACACCACCATTATCCGCTGTCCCGTTAACGTAGGTCGTATGGCCTGGGATGTTATCCGCAATCGCGATGTTCGTTAATGCGGTGCTTCCCGTATTTTTTACTTCAATGCTATAAGTGATGGTAGACCCCGCAACAATTTTATTGTTCTGCAATCCGCCAGTGATTTTTTTAGTCGCCGTAAAGCTTTTAACCGGATCAGTCGGCACTTCCACTTCTGGATTTACAGGAGGGTTGGTTGGCCTAAGCGGATCGGTTACTGTTGCTACGTTTTTAACAGTTGCAATACCAGTCAAGTCCTTTGTCACTTCTACCTGGAAGTTTAGGGTTTTGGTCTGACCAAAAGGAACATCAATTGTCCAGTTCAGGGTATTGCCCGTGATTACTCCTCCGTTATCTGCGGTCCCAATCTTATAAGTTGTATTTGCAGGAATCACATCAGAGATCTTAATTCCGGTTAGCTCAGTACTCCCCGTATTCTTTACCCCGATACTATAGGTAATGGTAGACCCCGCAACGATTTTATTGTTGTTTAAACCTGCACTAACCACTTTAGTCGCCGTAAAGCTTCGGATCGGATCTGTTGGTACCTCCACTTCCGGACTTAGCGGAGTAGTTGGATTTGCCGGATCGGTAATGGTTGCAATATTTTTGATTGCTGCAACACCGGTAAGGTTATCCGCAACCTTTACTTTGAAACTTACTGTTTTAGGCTGGCCGACCGGAATATTAATCACCCAGTTGAGGGTACTGCCGGTTAAAACACCTCCATTATCCGCTGTTCCGGTTACATAGGTCATCTGATCTGGAATGACATCAGAAATTTCAAGATTGGCCAATGCCGTATTTCCGGTATTCAATACCTCGATACTATAGGTGATTTCTGACCCTGCAGTAATTTTATTGTCTACCAATCCTCCGGTCACTTTTTTGATCGCAGTAAAGCTGCTGACCAACTCTACCGGCACCAATACTTCCGGTGTTAAAGGCGTTGTAGGATCTATCGGATCAACCACACTCGCAACATTCCTGATCGAGGTTATTCCTGTTGAATTTGGACCAACAGTTGTTTTAAAGCTCAGCGTTATTTTGTTGTTGGCAGGAACAGTCAGATTGTCCCATGTAACCGTTGTTCCGGTTAAAGTACCACCATGTGAAATCGCAGTTGCCCCTATTAAACCTGCAGGAAGAACATCACTTGCAGTTACCCCTGTTTTATCCGTGCTATTTGTGTTTTCTAAGATGATGTTATAAGTCAGCACATCCCCTGCTTTTACTTTAGCAGGATTTCCGTTAATTTCTTTTGTAGCAGTAATTTTGTTGATCACCGTTGCCGTATTGTTTTTCTTGATGTTATTACAAGGAATCGCCTGGCCACTTAACGGGTCGTATGCACTACATTCGAAATAAGGGTCTGTTGGTGGAACATTTGGATTCGGGTTCGTCGCATCAATATCGGTCACATCATTAGGACGCATAATTGTTGCCCATACCTCCATACTTCCGGCCACCATTGCAGTGCCGACTGTTCCTTTGAAGACATATTGCCCTTCACAACCACTGGCTAATTTCAATACAGACTTATACAATCCCGTTGTGGGATCGAAAGCCACAGGTACTGCTTCAGTGGCACCACAAGCAGACACAAACTGCATCTCGCTAACGGTAAAACCTGCTGGTAATTTAAAAGTAAAGGGCGCACCGGTATTGTCGTAAATCCCGGTAATGGGATCTTTTTTTCCGATTACATCACTTGGTCCGCCATTTTTTACTTTAACAGTATAAGAAAGCTCCTCCCCTTTAGTTACAATAGTTTTTGAAGGGACGATACTGACTACCTCAAGATCTGCCTCTTTTACATCAACTGTGATCTCTTTAATTTCTTTTGCCCCGAGAATAAATGTCCAGGTATCTATAGACCTTTCATCGGCAAAAGTTCCGGATGTAGGGCTACTGGAACTCCCCCATTTGTGACCATTCAGGGAGCTACTTGTTCCCAGAGGGGTAATAAACTGACTGGCATTAACCGGGTTTGAAGGAATATCCCTTGCAGGCAGGATCAGACTATCATCCCAATATACGATATCCGACTGTACACCACTTAACTGTGCATTCAACAATTCGAGAATCATTCCATTAGGATTGATTTCCATATCGAAGTAAGGGAAATGCACCTCTGCTCCCTGCAGCTGAATATTTAAAATTGCCGGAACCAGGCCATTCGGCAAAGCAACACCGGCACCATCTTTTCCATCCCATGGGATATTATTTGTTCCGGCCAATGCACTTCCCGAGATCTCACGGGTTGGAAAATAACCTGGACTCCCCACTGCAGCTTTACTGATAATTTCTATCTTAAACCTTCCGGCCAGATTGGCATCAAAACGAATTTGCCCTCCTTTATTACTCATCTGACCAACCGTACCATCCACACCAACGACATTCAGATTTTCTACCGTCGGCGTAAGTCTTGGATTTTTCAACCATGTTGTTCCACCCGGAACAGCTCCATTCGCTGTTGTTGGCAGGTCAGGATCGGGTAAAGTATAAAATATTTTATGTGTTATACCGGATTCGGTATCTTCTTTAGTTGGATTCTGAATCTTGTCAGCAATACCGGTAGTGGTATTTAAACTTTGATAAATCGGCTGACCGTCCTTATCTATAAAACCTTTATTATTGACAAAAAAAGTAAAGGAAATTCCATTGTTTCCATTGTTCCTGACGTTATAAGTATAACCATCCTTTGTCAGGATTTTTAACTGCCCATAAAAATTATAATTGTCCTTGAAACCTGCATCAATATCCATGTTCAGGATATTTGCATAAACCCTTCCTTTCTGCCATGCATTTTTCGCCGCATTGCTGACAGAAATGTCCCAGGCCGCTATGGTGGCTGATGAATTATTTTGTGTCCAGTCTGCGTAAGCATAAACCTCACTTTGGCGTTGTGTTGTCGTGCTTGTTTCCCCGCCATTAGCTATAAACTCCACCTTATAAATCCCCTCAGCACCCGCAGGAACATCGTAATAGTAGGGTGTATATCCTCCATCTGCCTGATTTGGAAGGTGAGGTCCGCGTTTTTCCGCATTACGGTCAGGAATCCTCCCCACTTCACTCCCTGCTCCGGTTCTTGGGGTTTGATGAGAAACGATCATATTTCCATCTGGTCCCGTCAGAATTAATCTGGAAGCATTGTTCGCATTACTGGAAGATACCCCCTGCGTACTTGAAGCAATTGCGATGACTTCTCCTGCTTTTGCATAAACATAATGTGTTCCTAATGTTGGAAAAGGATAAGATGCGCTGCTTGCAGTACTTGCCCTGAGCCTTGCCCGTCCTCCTTTTACCCCATCGGGATAAATGTCCTTTGAGCCGTCCGCATAACTGCTAAAGCTGGCCGCAAATAAAAAGCACATCAGTAATGATGCAAAATGAAAAATTCTAGTAGCGTGTTTCATGCGATAATTTTTGTTCCTGTTCTGCGTTGTATCAGAATGGGCGCAAAGATGTATGAAACAACGGCTTAGCATGTACCAGAAAAGCGGGAAGCACGCCATCCCATTTAACTGGCACACCGAAAAAGAGATTTTACCCCTTCCTTTTTTTTCTTTAAGGCCTAAAATTCTGACTGCTGCGGGTGTTAAATAATTGGCGAAGCTGATTTCTGGTCAGACTGGTTGTCTGCCGGATTTTTCATCAAAATATACGATAGTTGCCGGCGAAGATTATGCCTGCGTTTTTTTTAAAATCCGGATTACCTGATAACGAAATGCAAAAACCATGACCGTAAACATGGCAAAGTAAATGATCATTCTGGGCAATAACGAACTGGCTTCTCTTTTGGAGAGTCTCCCCGAATAACTAAGCGCGATGAACATTATCGCAACCATAAAAACGAGGACAAGTACCGTAATCATCATCTTTTTACCTTCCTGTGTGCGTTCTCTTTCATCTCCGCCATTGTAAAATAAGAGTAGTCCGGTATAGCCAATCATTGAAATTTCAACAAAAACATATAGCCACCTCAGGATCAGCAAATAATAGGCCTCCCGAAAAGATGAGGACCACAAAATCATCAGGTAAAACCCTAACCCGACGATAACGGGCATCAGGTGGAGAAAAACCCTGTTTTTATCTGGCAATTTTCCGGAGAGGCTGTAAAACGAAAAATAGCATAGTGGGCCATAGAGCAGCCCAAATGGCGCTGCGGCATCTATGTATCTTTGCAAAGGAAAAAACAGCTCACCTATCAGCACAAAAATCCCATGAAAAAGGATTACTGCAATTCCTACATTCACCATCTTGTCAAACGCATTTGCTTTTCCTGCATGAAAGCTCAGGTACATCGTGATTAACGATAAAACAATGATGCAGGAGGTTATAAATTCTATCATCCGGGTTTACTAAAGGTTACGGTATTCAGAGGGGGTACAACCCACCTGTTTTTTAAAATATCTGTTAAAGGAAGTTTTAGAATTGAACCCGCTTTTATAGGCAAGTTCTTCCAGAGTCAGGTCTATTACGGATTGATTGATAAGTTTACAGGCATAGTCAATCCGAAAACGATTGACATAATGATAAAAATTTTCGCCCATCCTGACACTCAACAGCTGAGTCAGGTGATGTTTAGGAATTTTAAGCGCTCTGGCAAGTGTTTGCAAGGACAACTCCGGATCCAGAAAAACCCTCTGCTGGATCATAAGGGCATACAGTGTTTGTTCATAGTGATCCAAAATCGCATCGGAAAGCGCGCTTTTTTGATAACGTTTAACTTCTCCTTCTTTAGGCTCCAGCACTGCGCTGTCACCCTCTGCCCCTGCCGACAGGAAGCCATTGATCGTATAGCGAAAAACGAGCAGCACTGCGATCAGTAAAATAAGGTAAAGGAATCTGCTCACCGGCGAAGCATCTTCACTATTTCCACTATTTCCATAAACGATGTTACTGTAAGCGAAAACAACATAAATCACGGAGCCAATGAGCGTTAGAAAACCCAACCTCTGAATCAGTTTCCGTTGTGCATGATGCCCTCCTTTGTTGTTCAGATGATTAAAAAAGAGAATATACAGTGCATAAAAAAGCAACATCAGGGTTTTTACTGTGTGGTGAGTGTGCCTTAGCCAAGCCGCATCGAGCCATACCGGATAGAGGCACCGAAATACATAAAAAACAATCCCCAACAGGAAAGGAGTCAAATGAGCCGCTATTTTCCAGGGACTGAGTTTCTTATCGGATATTGCTTGTGCAGCAAAGTACAAGACCGGACCATAAAGAAAGGCAAAGGGTAAATAGAGTAAAAAGTCCCTTTCTAAGGAAAGCTGTTCAGCGGCAAAGAAGTAAATAACGTTGAGAAGGATACTTACCACATGAAGGTTCATGATTTGCTGAAAAAGACCATGACTATTTCTTTTATAGCCGAGATATAACGTCACCAACGTTAAAATAAGAATGCAGCAGAGAACGTATTTCACCATTTTTATATCATAACGCGTATCAAAAAAACATCCAAAATCACCGTCAGAAGATATCTTTTCAGAAAATCTGCCTTCCCTTTAACCGTTAATTAAGCCGCAGCTCCGGAAGGTGTGATTATGCGGTTCAAAGCTATCGCCGGAAGGTCAAAACCATGGGCAAAGACCTGAGACATCAGACACTCTACGTGGGGAGAACGCCCCTTTTGGGAAAAAATTAACCCAGTACTCCCGTATTTTTCAGTTCGCGATAATCAGAAGGTGTAAACCCGGTTTTCTCTTTAAAATACCTGTTGAATGACGTTTTCGAATTAAATCCACATTCATAGGCCAGCGATTCTATGGTAAACTGAGCGCCTGCCTCCTCCAGAAGCGCTAGTGCATGAGCAATCCGATAGTCTGCAATCACCTGATAAAAGCTCTTTCCGAGGTAGACATTGAGCAACTGAGAGAAATGATGCTTCGGGATCTCTGTCTCCTTTGCCAACAACTCTAAAGACAGTGCAGGTTTAAGATAAATCTTTGAAGTTTGGAGGTGACTGTGCAGTTTATGCTCATATGCTTTTAACGTTTCTTCTTCCAGGCTTGATTTGGCGTAGCGGGAATGCAGCAGGTTCTCCTGATCAGGCTGCGAAGGCTCTTTTTGTAACAAGAGGTAGCGAAATAAAAGTCCGGACGCCATGACCTGGCTTCCATACAGCAATGCCAAAGGATTAAATGCAAATTCTAGCTTTATCCAAAAGGAATCGATCGCCAGCAAAGCGACAATGAATGCCCAGGCTCCTTCAATAATGATAATCTGGCTAATCAAACGATCTTTTTCAGGAGCAACAGGTGATTTTACCTTCATTTTATACCCGGTAAAAAACGCATAAAAAACTAGAGAAAGTGATACACTGAGGTGATGAAAAGAATTGATCATCAACCTTCGGCTGTGCCAGTTCCCACTTTCTTCCGGCAGGCCGTAAGTCAAGGTCAGATACAACAAGGTTAAAAAGAGGAAAGGAATGGTATGGACTAAAACTGCCTTCGCAGTGATCTGCTTTTCTATCGCTGTGAGATATAGAAAATACAATAGCGGTCCGTACAGGAGGGCCATCGGGCTCCCAATTTCATTGGGCAGCCAGTTACTGATAAAATACAGATGAGTTAGCTTATAAATAACATGTAAAAAGGAAAGACTAAGAATGAGCCGGATGCATTTATTAAAGCTATTTTCCGGTTTGCTTATTTGGAGCACAGCACCCACTATTAGAATATGAAAAACTATAATTAAGAGTATAAGTTTCATCTTTTCAAGCGTAACGTCTAATTTAAAAGCAAATTTAGACAATAATATTCAATGAGTTACCCGTATTTCCCGCAAAGAAAAGCCCCCCGTATTTCCCGCAAAAGAACAGCATTCATCCAAACAACAAGGGCCTAAAAAAAGCCCCTGTAAAACAATTACAGAGGCTTTCTGGAGCATTTAACCGGACAACAACTATTTGCTGTATCCTGGTGTTTGTGTCAATACCCCTTTTGATAAGTCAATCTGACTCTGAGGAACCGGCATCAGGTACAGTTTATCTGTCCATACCCTTTCCTGAACCTGCTGATTGATTACATTTTTAATAGATTTCATCACCTCAGGTGCAATTTTCCACCTGCGAATGTCCATATACCGTTGTCCTTCCAGTGCAAGCTCTACCCTACGTTCGCTTCTGATCACTGCTCTCAGAGCAGCTTGTGAAGCGTATTTAGAGCGGTCTATAACCGGCATGCCTGCCCGTGTTCTGATCTTATCCAGGGCATCATATACGGTTGCATCTGGTCCTGTCAGCTCGTTCTTTGCCTCAGCATAACTCAGTAAGACTTCTGCATATCTGATCAAAATTACATTGGCATGGTTTCCGATCTGGCCTTCGTAGGCAATCGGGTCAACCAGTTTACGGAAATTATAACCTGTTTTTGACATGTTATTTCCTTGTTTCCAGGTGAAAGTAAACGCAGTTTTGCTCATCGCATTCCATGGTGCACCATCAAATAAGATACTTGCATAAAAACGGGGATCTCTGTTTTTATACTCATTGGCAAATGCAACTTTATCTGAAGCATACCAGGCTGCCCGCTGAGCAGGATCTACAGGAACAACCGCTTCACCATTTTTGTAATTGCTATAACTATCTACCATCGACTGTGTTGGCGTAATTGAACTCCAACCACCCAGTGTTGCCGGCGGCAAATAAGTATTGAAAGAATTTTCATCCTTTTGCATGATTTGCTCCCGGTTAAGGATCACCTCTTTATTGCCTTCATTTACCTGACGGAAAAGACGCTCATAGCTTCTTAATCCCTTACGGAATTTTTCCTGATCAGTGGCATCAGCAAAGTCCACCCATTTCGTATAGTCGTCCTTAGCATCCGAAGGTTCTTCAGCAGTCGTGGTAAACAGATCGTAACCCAGCGTCATCACTTCAGCAGCGGCATCAGCTGCCGGCTTCCAATCCCCTTCATATAGATGGGCACGCATTTTCAATGCCAATGCTGCGCCTTTGGTAATTCTGCCTTTTTCATTGGGCTTTCCACCGGCATATGATGCAGGCAAAATTTTAGCTACGGCATCCAGTTCCTGCAAAACAAAAGCAAGCACCTCTTTTTTCGGTGTTCTGGGTACATTTTCTTCTTCGATAGCCAATGTTTTTGTGATTAAAGGCACATCTCCAAACAAGCTCATCAGCCTGAAATAAGAAAAAGCGCGCAGGAAACGTACTTCTGCCTCATATCTTTTCAGCAGCTCAGGAGCGATCACTTTTACCTTATTTGCATTTTCAAGGAAATAATTCGCCCGGCGGATATCAATATAATACCAACCTGCATCTTCAGTTGAAGAGATCGTTCCGGCAGAAGTGCTGCTTGCCGGGCCCTCCCATGCGTTCTGGACATGTGCATTATCAGTTGAACCATCGTCGTAAACCATGTTATCACCCGGCAGCTTCTCATAGACTCCCATAACCGTTTCATAAACATCCTTTTCAGTTTTCCAGAAAGTAACTTCAGAAACCTGATCCAGCGGAGGACGCTCCAGAAAATCTTTTTGACAGGCAGACAAAGACGTAAAAGTCAATGCCGCTGTAAGTATATATATTGATGATTTCTTATTCATATTCATAATTTCAATTCGTTAAAAAGCGGCACTTAAACCAAATGACCAGGTTTTAATTCCCGGATAACCTCCACGACCAGACACCATTTCGGGATCAAAATCATTCAAACGCTTATCTGCAGTAAAGGTGAATGGGTTATTTGCAGTTCCATATACACGAAGATTGGTCATGCCCATCTTTTTAACAAAATTCTGCGGTAAGGTATAGCCCAGTGTGATGCCTCTCACCCTAAAATAAGATGCGTTAAACAACCAGAAAGAAGAGATTTCATTGTAGTTGTGTTTCCCATCACCGGAGTTTAAAATGCGTGGGAAGTCTGCATTAGGATCTGGATTTTCTGTTGTCCAGCGGTTTTCCCAACCTTTCTTTACCCCAGCTCCGTTAAAGAACGGAAATGCCGCTTCTTCAGAAAGGTAAGCTTTCACTTTTCCAACCCCATAAGTCAGCACATTCAGGTCGAAACCTTTATAACTTGCACTAAGGTTAAAGCCATAGTTGAACCATGGAACATCATTTCCTATCACGGTACGGTCTCTGGAATCCCAAACACCATCGCCATTTAAATCTTTGTATTTGATATCACCAGGTTTGGTATTTGGCGTCTGAAAAACATGATTCGCCACATCCGCTGCATCTTTGAACAAGCCATCCGCTTCATAACCGTAGAAAGAACCGATAGACTGACCTATTCTCTGAATGAATTTACCATCAATAAATTCTTCTCCGTTACCCAGTTTGGTAATTGAGTTTTTGATCACAGAAAAGTTTCCGCCGACACTAAATTGAAAATCTTCGCCAATTTTATCGTTGTAAGTCAAGCCCAGTTCAAAACCTTTATTTCTGGTAGAACCCGCGTTAACCAAAGGCAAGCCTGTTTTTGTTCCGCTGGTTTCTACTCCAATCGTTAACAAGGTTGGAACACGCATTAACAGGTCTTTAGTATCTTTAATGTAATAGTCTGCTACCAGGTCTAGTTTTCCTTTGAAAAAGGTCGCATCCACTCCAAAATCGGTCATGTATACCCTTTCCCATGTTGCCAAAGGATTTGGTATTTTATTCTGGGAGGTGCCACCCTGGGCATTGCCTTCAAAACTATAAGCATAACCTGTTTCCAGCATACTGTAATAATTACCTATCGGAACAACTCCCTGATTTCCAAGAGATCCCCATGAACCCCTCAGTTTCAGGTTATCTACCCAACTGATATGCTGCATAAAATCCTCTTTAGAGACGTTCCATCCTGCCGAGAAGGAAGGAAATATCCCCCTGCGGATATCCTCACGGAAACGGGAAGAATAGTCGATCCTGGTATTTGCTTCGAACAGATATTTACCATTAAACACGTAATTAAAGCGTCCGAAGAAGGAACGAATGGCCCATTCCTGCTGACCAGAGCGATTGGCCTGACCATCATCATCCGTATTCATATCTTCCGGATTAGAGGAACCACTTCCAACCGTGGTCATGTCATTGTTCGGGAAGTTTTTTCTTCCAACAAAAGCATTCCTGGTTACGTTATTTTCCTCACTCGCACCTACGGTTAACTTACCAAAATGCTGTCCGAAGGTACGTTCATAATCCACTGTTCCCTGAATCAGGAGTTCCTGTCTCTTACGCCAGTATTCCTTCATATTGTTGATTTTCAAGGCGGTCGATTCCATGGGCGCGCCAGTAAGAAAATCATTCACCGGCGACAGCGTACTTGTAAATTCCCAGGAATTGGAGTTGTAATATTTCAATGAAGCCAATCCGTTTATAGAGAGCCCTTTCAGTGGCGTCAGGCTTGCATTAATCGCTGTTTGTAAATAATTATCTTTATCCCAGGCACTTCCACCTTCTGCCAGTTTCCTCAATTGGTTATTCCCGGCAACGTTAGGCACTGCCTGGCCGCCGTTACTGATCGATCCCCAATCTCCATTAGACTGACGGGCAACCGTAATCGGCAAAGCGCGGTTTAACTCGGTCCATGACATTGCGGCTCCATCACGGCTAAAATCCTGCTTGATAAAGGAGATATTTGTTCCCACTTTTAACAAGTCTGCAATCACTTTACTTTCGGTATTTAATTTACCTACGATCCTGTTTTGGCTTTTTCCCGGAATCAAAGATTCCTGAGTCAGATAGGAAAGTCCTAAATAACTACTCGTAATTTTACCCGGAGAGTTGATGTTTAAGTTGAGATCACTTTGTGGAGCTACTTCCCGTAAAACTTCCTTATACCAGTTTGTATTTGGATAAAGATCTGGTTGTGAACCATTCCTGAACAAAGCGATCTGATCAGCAGTATATAGTGCTGCTCCTCCTGCATTGACCGCTGCTTCATTATAAAGCGTTGCATAGTCCCCTGAATTGACATATTCCGGTAAACGGGTAGCCGCCTGCAATCCATAATTCGCATTGAACTGAATGGTTGTCTTTTCGCCACTTCCTCTTTTGGTGGTCACCATGATTACCCCATTTGCGGCTCTGGAACCATACAGCGCAGCTGATGATGCATCTTTCAACACAGACATACTGGCAATATCATTTGAATTCAGTGTTGCAAATTCCTGTGCAGAAGCCGGAATTCCATCAATGATATATAAAGGACTTGATCCTGCAGTAAGACTGCTTCTTCCGCGGATAGATACCGCTCCGGTATTGTTTGATGTTCCGTCGGAGGTACGTCCAACATCGCCGGGACGTTGTAAGATAGTTAGTCCGGGAGTGATTCCCTGTAAGGCATTCTGTACCGAAGTTACCGGCCTGTTGGCCAATGTTTTTGGACTGATCGTGGCTACAGCCCCGGTCATACTTGCTTTTTTCTGGGTACCATAGGCTACCACGACCACTTCTTCCAGGTCATTACTGGAAACAGTTAGGGTGACGTTGATCGAAGCCTGTTTATTTACTGGAACTTCCTGAACCGTGTAGCTTAGCATTTTAAATACCAGCACACCATCTTCAGGTACGCTGATCGAAAAATTTCCGTTGCCGTCTGTACTGGTTCCGCGGCCCGGATCTGATTTTAAAGTCACCGTTACACCTGGCAACGGCCCCTGACTGTCTTTAACAGTTCCTTTCACCACGATATCAGCCACATTACGCTGCACACCAGGTTTTAGCATCCGGGGGTTAACCGCAGCGATGTTTTCCTGCAAAAACAGGAGCATCACTGCCATTAAAACCCAGATCCCTTTAGTCTTAAAAAGTTGTTGTTTTTCCATTATGGGATTTGGTTGTTAAGAAATATTTAAGCCAATGTTACGTATAGTAATCCCTAAATGAAGGTCAATAAGGGCTTTGGCTTTACGCAAACGGTTGTGTTTAATTAAGTGTATGACGAAATATTTAAGGCAAATCAGCTGATCGTAAATTTTAAGGATTTCCCCACAAAAAGGTATAATGCTTTCAGTCATAGGAATTAGGGTGGGAACTGGCCAAAACCGCTTTTATTTCAGGGAAGCGCAACATTTTATTTAAACGAAAATAACCGCTCTGGAAATCCAGGATTTCACGCAAACGGTTGAATACAGTTTTAAGCCTCATTCAAGCCCTGTTTTTCATTCCTACAATCCACATCATTTTCGCTATAAAACAGGATTACAAACTCAGGTAAACTCAAACTTTGCTTTTTTTCCGGATAGGATTACCAAGGATCATAAAGGCCAAAAAAAACAGCGTTAACGCATTAAATATCTGAAAGTTAAGACAAACAAACATTTGACAGATTAAACAAAATGGTCAAATAATCAATTGCAGCAGCAAATTGAAAAAAGGCAAAAAAACCAGTCAGACTATCAGACAGTTACCGCCAAAAAAGGTTCTAATGACAATAATCTGACATAAATAATTCTATTAAGCCTACTTTTGCAGCCGTAAATTTTACAGTTAATTAACATCTATTTAACATCAAACACACATTTATGAAAAAAGTATTATTATTTTTAGGAATGGCTATTTTCGGAGTAGCAGCACAAGCACAGGATTTTAAACCAGTTGCAGGTGACGTTACCACTGAATTTGGTTTAACAGGCGGTATCAACAACACAGATTTCAAATTGAATGATGGTGCTGCTTTATTACGTTTCCGTTATTTCAACACTGAGAAAGTTGCTTACCGTTTAGGTTTCAACGTAAGTACAGTTAACGACAAAACAAATGCTTATGGTACTGGTGCTGATGCAAATCAAAAAGGTACTTTCACTCAAAAAGCTACTAACGTATTGATCAACTTAGGTATCGAGAAACATTTCACTGGTACTGACCGTTTATCTCCTTACGTAGGTGGTGATATCCTTTTCGGAACAGGTTCAAGAACAGAAACTGCTGAAAATACCATCAATAAAGGTGCTGCTTATGCAAAAGATACTTTCAACGAAGTTAAAGGTCCAGGTTATGTATCTTTCGGTCTTCGTGGAGTTGTTGGTGCTGATTACTACATCGCTAAACGTATGTATTTAGGTGTTGAAGCTGGTTTAGGTCTTGTTTACGAAAAAGAAGGAAAAACTAAAATCACATCTACAACTGCTGGAGTTACGACTACTACTGACCACAAATCAGCAGGAAGTACTTTCAATATCAAACCAAGTGTAATCACTGGTGTTCGTATTGGTTTTGCATTCTAAATAAAAAACTGATCTGATCAGTTTTACAATAGAGAAGGCTGTCTGAGCGGTATGAAATTCATATCCTTCAGACAGCCTTCTTATTTTAACCAGTTTCTAAATGCCTGGGCAATTTCTTCCTCCAGCACCGGCTTGGATAAGAAATCATTCATTCCGGCATGGATACACTTCTCCTTCTCCCCTTTCACATTTCCGGCCGTTAAAGCAATGATCGGCAATTCTTTCAGCGACATCTTCTCTCTGATGTATGTTGCAGCTTCATAACCGTTCATTTCCGGCATTTGCACATCCATCAGGATGATATCGGGAACCTGTGATTTGCAATATTCCAGGCATTCCAATCCGTTTGAGGCTTCATGGATTTCAGCATTGGGTGCAATCCTCTTCACAATGGTTTTCGCGAGCAGCATATTGATCAGGTTATCTTCGGCAATGAGCACATGAATTGGCTTTCTGCTTCCTTCCGTCTGTTCAGCAGGGCCATTTTCTTTTGTTCTTTTAACCTGATATAAATGAGATAAGGCATAGTACATATCTCTCATTTTAACCGGCTTGACCAGGCGGCAGTTGATGTCCAGCTCCTCACAGGCACGAACCACTGTATCATCATCAGAAGAGCTGAAAAGCAGCACAATGGGTTGCGTATCGGATCTACTGTTAAATCGCGTTCGGATCTGCCTGATGGTTTCCAATCCATCCATCTCCGGCATATGGTAGTCCATCAGGATTACATCAAACTGCGCTCCTTTAAGCAGCATGTCAACAGCCTGAAAACCATCCTTCACTGCAACGGAATTAATTCCTCTGAGCAGGAGCATCTGTTCTATAATGATCCGGTTGTTCTCATTATCATCTACAATAAGTACTCTTTTGATCATGGAAAGGTCAGTCCATTCCAGGGGTTCCCCCTCTTCCGCCTTCAGCCAGATGTCAAAGAAGAAAGTACTTCCATTCCCCGGGGTGCTGATCAACTCGAGCTTACTCCCCATCAACCCTAACAACTGATTAGAAATGGTTAGTCCGAGGCCTGTTCCTCCATATTTTTTTGTCGTAGAGCCGTCTTCCTGAGAAAAGGCTTCAAATATCTGATGTTGTTTGGCTAATTTAATGCCGATTCCGGTATCCCTCACCTGAAAGCGAAACAAAGTCCGGTCTTCCACCGGCGCTTCCAACGCGACGATCTTTAGTTCTATCTCGCCTTTTTCCGTAAACTTTACCGCATTGCTCAACAGGTTGATCAGGACCTGTTTTAACCGGACCTCGTCAGTCCATATAAAACGGGGCAGATCTTCAGAGACGTTCAACAACATCTCCAGATCTTTACTTTGTGCCTGGTAGGTATTGATGTCCACGGCCTGACTTCCCAGTTCATAAAGGTCACACTTTTCTATATCCAGTTCCAGTTTTCCTGACTCGATCTTCGAGAAGTCCAGAATGTCATTAATGATGCCCAACAACGCGTTCGCAGATTCATTAACAATGGTCAGGTATTGTTCCTGTGTTGGGCTTAAAGCTGTTTTCAGTACCAGGTCGGTAAAACCGATCACCCCATTTAAAGGAGTCCGGATTTCATGGCTCATGTTGGCCAGAAATTCAGATTTCGCCAGACTTGCCTGTTCTGCCTGTTCCTTTGCTTTATGCAGCTCCTCTCTTTGCCTGCTGCTTTCGGTGATGTCCTGAGTAAACATCATGATTCCCCCTACAGACCCATCAAACTGATACCAGGGCCGGACTTCCCAGCGAAGGCATTGGTCATGATCCCAACCCGTTGGCCGCCAGACGTCCATATCTTTTTTTATGACCTCTCCCTTCAGACAACTGCGATGAATGTCCTTCCATTCCTGAGTAATATCAGGGAAGACCTCATAGTGAGATCTTCCAAGAATTGGGGTATCTTCCAAATGGTATTCTTCGATCCAGCGGTTACTTGCCGCAATGTACCGCAACTCCTTATCAAACATCGCCACTGCAGCAGGTGCATGGGTCACAAAAGCCAGGAGCCTCGCTTTCTCTTCAAATAAGGCAATTTCTGCCCTCTTTTTCTCTGTAATGTCCTGAAACGTACCAAAGATCTTCTTGCAGTTTTCTTTTTCAAATTCCACATGCCCCAATGACCTCACCCAACGTTCATTTCCTTTTGCACTGACGATCATCAGTTCAAGGTCCCAGGTTTTCCCCTCGGTAATGGCAAGCTCCAGCGCCTTAACGATCTTATCCCTGTGCTCCCCTTCTTTATAAAAATGAACCGCGGTTTCCAGCTCAGGTTCAAAATCATATTCCACTTCATGTATTTGTTTCGTCACCTCAGACCAGGTCACTTTATTCAGTCCCACATCCAGATCCCAACCACCGATCTGTGCCATGCGGTTGGTCTGCTCCAACATCTTCTTGGTCCGATCCAGGGCCTGTTCCAGACGGTGCTTTCCTGTGACATCAATAGAGTTGACAATCACATATTGATTGCCTCCCGGACCAGATTCCACCAAATTATTATAGAGCCAGACTTTGTGAGAACCATTTTTATGAAGGGTGGTCATCAGTCCTGACGAAGTTCTGTTATTCTTAATTGCTTTCAGGTACGTTTGCAATTGCAGATGATGTTTTACAGGAATCAGGTCCGACAAGTTCATCCTGCAAAATTCTTCCGTTGTATAGCCCAACAAGGCTGCACCAGCAGTATTTACAGCTTTAAATTGACCGTTCAGATCATGGGTACACATCAAGCCCTGAGAATTCTCAAAAAAAGACCTCAGGTTATGTTCATTTTCTTTAATCTGCGCTATCCTCTGATTTTCCTGTGTGACGTCCCTTCCTATTGCAAAGACATTGTCTGTCCCCGGCTCTGGCGTAACAGTCCATTGCAGCGTTCTGTAATCGCCATTAAAAGTTCTGCATCGTACAGAAAAATTGATATTATTTTCTCCCGCAGACAGTTTTTCCAACGCGGCGATACAAGGCTGCAAATCGTCGGGATGGATAAAAGTCAGCAGGCTATTGCTGAGCAGGTACTCCTTATCCCAACCCAACACCTGTTTAAAGGCAGGATTAACACGCCTGAGAAAGCCATCCCGGCCAGAGACACAAATCAAGTCATTGGACAATTGATAAAACTGATCAAAAAACCGGCTTTCCTCTGCTCTTCTTCTCTGCAGAATCAACTCCATGGCCTGATCAGCCAACAGGGACAGTGCATTCTTTTGCGCAGCAGTCAACACTTTCGGTTCAGGACTCAAGACACATAAAGAACCCAGCGCATGTCCGCCGGGATCTACCAGGGGATATCCGGCATAAAACCTGAGGTGTGGCTCCCCCTTTACATGGGGACTGTCTTTGAACCTTTCATCTTTACTGGCATCTTCTATTTCAAAGATTCCGGGATTTAGGATCGTATACTGACAAAAAGCAAGTTCTCTCGGGCTTTCCACTTCCTGGATGCCTACTTTAGACTTAAACCATTGCCTGTTTTCATCAAGCAAGGTGATCAGGGAAACCGGACTCTCGCAGATTAAGGAGGCCAGTTCTGTAATCCTGTCGAATTCCTTTTCTGCTCCGGAATCCAACAGTCCATAGCCTTTTAGTGCAAGTAATCTTTCCTTTTCTTTCTCTGGGAGATTGGGTATTTTCATAGGGATGAATTCTCTCAAGGGCAATGTTCTTTGCGCTATAACAAATATAACATTACCCCATTAATATCCAACCCTATCAGAACGTTCAAAAAACGCTACTTTGTAACGATGATTTCATCCGCAAACAGCCATGCAGGCTTCCCTTCGCCACTATGACCTTTAGGTAAAGCCTCCAGCACTTTAGCCGTTACACGGACAAAACGAGCCTTCTTTTGCTTAAAATCGGCTTTAAAATCATAGATTAAAGTCATCTTTTCTTCCGGAGAAACCGGACTGCTGATGGTTTTCGAGTCCCTGAAGGTAATGCCATCATCGGAAAGTTCGAACTTTACCCATCGGGGCATCATGATCCAATCTTTATAATTTTGAAGACAACCCAGGCTAATGCTACCGATGCTTGTTTGCGCGCCCAGGTCTATCGTTGCCATCAGGTCCTGACCACTGAAGCCATGCCAGTACTTGTTAACCGCCATTGTTCCACGAATGCCATCCGTTAATGAATTCGGGCCATCTGCCAGGTAATTTGGGCTCACCGGATTGGTATACACCACATTCTTAGCCGTTGCCTGATGAAAGACGAAGGATTGTTTGGCAGGGATCAACCCCATTACAGAACCATTTACCGCATAAACAGCCTTTAAGATTGCTGTAGAATCTATGTTTACCGGTCCGGTATATTTAAGACTTCCTATCGTTGGCTGCTCCCCGTTAAGCGTATAAAAGATCTCCCCGTTAATCGCATCCGACAACAATTCAGCCGTTAACTTCCCATTACTGATGGCCGGTTTTATGGCTATCGTATAATTCCCCGGAGAAAAACGATATCCTTTTTGTTCGAAGCCTTTGAAATGATACTTCAACCGTTCAGAAAAACCGTTCCAGTTTTTAGTTTGTGCCGGCGACCAGACCACTTCGGCCAGGGCCAACATACGGGGAAGCAACATATATTCCAGGTGTTCCTTAGTGGTAATTTGCTCGGTCCAGATATTGGCCTGAGCACCCAATACATATTTAGCCTGTTCTGCATTCAATTCTTTAGGGATCGGCTCATAATTATAGACCTTTTTCAAGGTATTAAACCCTCCGAAGGCCAAAGGCTCTCCTTCCGGCCCGGCCTGATAATGGTCAAAATAAAGCGGGTTATCGGGCGTCATCACCACCTCATGTTTCATCTTTGCAGCTTCGATCCCTCCGGCTTCTCCTCTCCAGCTCATGACTGTCGCCTCCGGAGCCAATCCACCTTCCAGGATCTCATCCCAGCCAATCATGCTTCTCTTTTTGCCGATCAGGAATTTCTCCATTCTGGTAATGAAATAACTTTGCAATTCGTTTTCATTTTTCAGGCCAAGTGTTTTCATTCTCGCCTGACAACGTGCACAACTTTTCCAGGAGGTTTTGTCGACTTCATCACCACCAATATGGATGTATTTTGAAGGAAACAGGGCAAGCACTTCTGTTAATACATCTTCCAGAAAAGTAAACACCTCTTCATTTCCGGCACAGTAATTCGAGGATGCTCCGGTATAATTCCCTCCCGTTAAGGGCAGTTGAGGGCGCTGACTGCAGCTGAGATTCGGATAAGCAGCAATGGCAGAGGCCACATGCCCAGGCATCTCTATCTCCGGCACGACATTTACATTTCTAACTGCCGCATAGGCAATGATCTCTTTAATTTGTTTCTGGGTATAATATCCCCCATACGTAGCCTCCTGCCCCGGCATCGCCTGTGGCCTGATGTCCCATGGGCGATCGGTCTGGTCTACTCTCCAGGCGCCAACAGCTGTTAACACAGGGTATTTCTTTATCTCGATCCGCCATCCCTGATCGTCTACCAGGTGCCAGTGAAAAGTATTGATCTTATAAGCGGCAATGAGGTCTATATATTCCTTCACCATCTCTGCCGGGAAGAAATGACGTCCCACATCCAGGTGCATTCCACGCCATTTAAAACGGGGATAATCGGTAATTTCCATTGCCGGCACCCTCAGCTCCTGGTTCGTTTGCACCTGAGGCAGGGTCTGAAACAAACTTTGCATTCCGTAAATGATTCCTGCACGTTCGTTTGCAGCAATCTGAATCCCTTCGCTATTAACGGTCAGGGTATAGCCCTCTGTACCAATCACCGGGTTATTGATAATTTTAAGGGTGATCGTGTTTAAGTGGTTCTTTTTTACCTGCAGATCGTAATCAGAGATTCCCCGGATATAGCTTTGAAGAAATGCTGAGGCAGGTTTCAATATTTTTTTATCGCCATCCAGGCGGATACTGGTTTCGGAATTGATCACAAAATTGCCCTCCAGCAAACGAAGGCTTACCGGCTGAGGAATAATACTTATTTTTTGTTGGGTAAATCCGGTCAGTCCGGCACACAAAAGGATCAGGATCAGGCTGGTTCTAAATAAAGGTTTCATGGCTTCAAGGGAAGGATTTTTAACAAGTTATTATTTAACATTTCCTACAAAATATTCAGCGATTTTGGCCTAAAAAAGGGTTTAGCATCCTGGATTTCATCGCATAAAAAAGCCTTCTGAAGATCTATTCAGAAGGCTTTGCATTTCAAAAGAATTAACCCAGAAGGTGTGGTCTTTCTTTATATGTTTTCCAAAGGAATTCCCCAAAAATGGTATTGGTCCAAGCGAACCATGCACGGGTAAATTTCTTGGGATCGTTTTTATGAAAAGATTCATGCATAAAACCAGTATCTCCATGAGTAGACTGCAACATTTGAAGACATAGCTTAATTTCGTTATCATCCGAACTCGTTAATCCTCTTGCAATGATGCTCATTGGCCAGATCATGTCTTTACCAATGTGTGGGCCACCGATTCCTTCTGCAGCAGAACCTTTAAAGAAGAAAGGATTGTCATCTACAGAATGGATCATTTTACGGGTATTCTGATATACAGGATCATCCGCCGGCACCGCACCTAAATATGGAAGGGCGAGTAAGCTCGGGATATTTGCATCGTCCATCAGGTTAAAGCTTCCCATTCCGTTCACTTCAAATGCATAGACTTTACCAAATTTTTCGTGGTTAATGATCGCATGCTTCTGTAAAGCATCCTGAACTTCTGCTGCCAGTGCATCCAGGTCTTTTGCTGTTTGTTCATCTGCTTTTATGGCTCTGAAAATTTCAGCAGCCTGCTTTAAACTCACTACCGCGAAGAAGTTAGACGGCACCAAAAAGGAGAATACGGTCGCATCATCACTTGGTCTGAAAGAAGAACAGATTAAACCTACAGGTTTTACGGGATATCCGTATCCCGACATGGCAACGCCGTCTGTCGCCCATGAAGTTCTACGCTGGAAAGTATAAGGTCCGTCGTTTTCTTTGCGCTGCTGCTCTTTAAAGGTCTTTAAAATCAATTTTACAGAAGCCTGCCAGTCTGCACCGAAAGGAGTGGTATCTTTCGTTTCCTGCCAGTAACGGTAAGCCAGACGAATCGGATAACAAAGAGAATCAATCTCCCATTTTCGCTCATGTAGTCCCGGCTTCATATCTGTCACATCGTCTTTCCATTCCCCTACTTTATTTGGGTCATTGTAAAAAGCATTGGCGTAAGGATCTTTAAGCACACATTTAACCTGGTGGTTAATCACCCCCTGAACGAGATTTTTTAAAGGCTTATCTTTTTGTAAAAAAGGAAGATAGGGCCATACCTGCGCAGTACTGTCCCGCAGCCACATCGCATCAATATCACCGGTAATCACATAAGTATCTGGTTTACCAGCAGTCTCTGTATAAGTAACCGTAGTGTCTAAGGTATTAGGGAAACAGTTATTGAATAACCAGGCCAGTTCTTTATTTTTTACTTTGGATGTAAATTCAGTGATGGCACTTTCTACGGCTTTACTGCTAAAGTGACGTTTCGCGAGTGGTACCCTCACCGTAGGAAAGCCTGGTTCTGCAGCAAATGACACCAGGTCACTGGCCAATAACCCTGCACCAAGTAATCCTGCTTTTTGAATAAATGATCTTCTTCTCATTTTTAAATATTTGGTTCTAATTACTTTAAATCAATAACACAGCTAAGCTAAAAACGAAGATAGGAAAGATTTAAATAGTTTTAGCAACTATAAAATGGAAGATTTAATATTGTTTTCTAATATTGATTTGCCGCTTGCGTTCGCGGACTTCAAAGATGAGGTGTTCGGAATTTTTGTGCAGGAGATCGGCATTAAAAGTATCGGAAAGCAGCCTGAAATCTTCATCAAAAACATTGCTGCTGATGCGCACTTTATAAGTATCCTGAGGTAGGTTAATAAAAAACTCCCCATTCTCAGTGGTCAGGGTACTAAAGCTTTCCCCTCTTGAATTGCTGACATTGATCCTGATGTTATCAGGGCGGAAGACCAGATTGGAGCGCGGGTCCTTTTGAACATTCAATTTCCCGGAGAGGTAACGACTCTGGCTAAAAGGAATATAAACCGTCTGGGAACTGCGAACCTCATAATGCTGGCGGAAGCCATTTCTGGGCATCCATCCCTTTACGGTATTCACCCGGCTAAGGTCCACATCGTATCCCCCGGCCTTGATGTTTTTATAGCTCACCTCTCCTTTCTTATTGCTCAGAAAGTTCTGGGCCGCGATTCCCACAGCTGCATCCGGAATGGCCTCATCTCCCAGATCATAAATTCCATTGCTGTTAACATCTTTAAAAACCAGAACTTTCATCGTCACAAAGCGTTTGATTCCCAGCAGGGGCAGATTGAAGCTTTTGCGGATGCTCATGCTTATATAATCGGACCTGTTTCCTGAAATGTTCCTTACATTTTTGGAACCAAAAATACGGAAAGATACACCCCTGGTGTTCAGGTCCAGACTTAAATCTCCACGCGCCATCAATTCCGGATCAGGCAGGGAGCGGTCGTCGGTATAGTCCATTTGCAACCTGAAATGCAAAACGTCTTTAAAAAAAGATTGTTCATAATAGGGGGAGAACTGAAACCTTCTGGTAGCGTAACCATTGCTCAGATAGTTCACAAAATCAAAATAATAAGAAGGTCCATTGTCCAGTCTGACAAAGAATCCATAGTTTCGTGCAGCAAGCGTAGCATAAGCATTAAGACTGTACCCCGCCTTTGCTGAAGGATTATCCGGAGCTTCATTTCTCAATAGGCTTCCTGAAAATGAAGCCGACAGGTACTGACTAAATTCTTTGCCTGCATTAAAATTCAGCTTGTAAGACCTGACCAGGAGCAGGTCGCTGGACGACTGAACCTGATCGATCAGGGAGCTGATCAAAGTAACATATCCTTTATCAAACCTCCAGCCCGTCTTCAATCCATATTCTGCAATACGCCCTCCTAACAATTGGCTCAATACAGTACCTGTATCCAAAGCAGGATTGAGCTGCCGTTCGTTATAGTCGAACAACAGACCCAGGGATAACCGCTTAAAATGGAAGGTCAGTTCATTATTGGATTGCATTAAACCACGGTTAATTCCCGGAAAGTTGACATCGGTAGCAGTGAGGCCAAACCGTCCCGTTAAACGCGGACTGCTATAGCTATAAGCCGCAGCCAGGCTATTTCCGGTTTTTCTCAGCGGCTTGCTGAACCGGTAAAACTCTTCCCTGCTGATTCCTGCACGAAGAACGAGGTGATTGTATTTTCTCCAGCCCAACTCATAAGTACTCATATTGAGCACACTGTTGATCTTATTTTCCCGGTCAAAGCTCCCCACAGTCTGATTCTCCAGCTGCTGATTTCCCAGAAAATTAAGCTGCTGATCCAACCTGAACAACTTAGCATCACCGAGCCTGCTGTCTACCCCAAGCACCTCAGTCCGATATCCTTTTCCATTATCAAAGCCCAGACGTGCACCAAGACCATCGATCAGGAAGTCACCAAATTCAGACTGATCTCCTACAGAGATCTTCCATTTGGGGGAACTATAATTGAGGAATGCATATCTCGAAGACCCATCAGATTGTGTGCTAAAATTATCTGTCCTGTAATTGAAGCTCAGAGCACGCCCTTTATTTAAATCCAGACTTCCGTTACTATTGATATACACTGTTTTATAGGTAGTTGTAAAATTCTGGGCCACGAATTCGACGCTTAGCGGAAAGGTATACCAGCCCGAGGGATTCTCCCTGAAAAACGTTCCAAAGCTCGAAATTCTCTGCAGGAGCAATTGGTTTTGCTTTTTCTGATCGGTCACCTGAACGATCACTTCCTGACTTTTAAAATCCTCCAGAAATTTAGCGGCAATGGTAAAACTGTAAACGAGCGTGGTGTCTTTACCCGCAGCAAGTTTCACAGTGCTGTTCCTGGCTTGTAAAAGTGTGAGGGAAGTATTGATACGGACATTTAGTTCTTCTGTTGCATTTCCTTTATTACTGAGCAACAAACGGAAGCTGTTTTCCCGGCTTGCCCTTGATAAGAGCAGATTTGGATTGAGCAATGAAACGCGCCATTTTGAATTGGCACCAACCCTGGCGTAATAAGTGTAGGCGGATTTCTGCGAATACCCCGCAACATTCAAAAACAGGCGGACGCTGTAAATCGTCGCCTCTGTTTGAATAGCGGCCGCAAGCCTCAGGGGCAGAGAAAGCGTTTGATTGGGACCAAGTTCGAAGACCTTACGGTTGTCGAAAAGCAATTGCCAGCCTTCAGGAGCCTGTGCTTCAATGGTAAACTTACGAACTACCGCCGAGGTATTCCTTAAAATCACCGTATTAAAACTATAGGTATTTCCGTTTTGCTCCACCGTATCTTTCAAGAAAGTAAGGTCAATGGATTGCGCAGCAGCAGAACAACACAGAAAAGAGACAAAAGCCAGGCAAAGCAGGCCTATATAGCGAATCTTACACATAGGATTACCAGCCATTCCATCATAAGGAAAGCCCTTTTTATTTGAGGGCTTTCCTTATTAAATTATGATGATGCCGGAAATTGCTTACTGGTTGGTCATCGTATAGATTACACCCACGGTATATTCGCCTGTTTGATAAGTATATCCGGGAACAGCCTTATAATCAAGGGTAAAGTTACCAGTACCACGTGTACCCGATGCTACCGTAATTGCTGCGCCGGTACTTGGAGGCAAGGCCTGATAAGTACCACCGGTTTTACGGATCTGCAAAACAGAAGTCGGCATTGGAGAAAGGTCAGCTACATTGCTGTTGGCTGTTGGGGCATAAGTAAATTCTGGTGCATTTGCAATTGCCGTTACTTTCCACAAATGGTTGGCTTTATAGTTCACGGTATTTGCAGCGGCAAGCTCAATACCACCCGCAGCATCATAATTAGCCAGGGCGTCAAAGCTAATCGTTTGTAATGTACCTGGTGTTAAGGCAAGATCGAAGACTTCCTTGATGATAATCTTCATGTTTTGAGTACGTGTGGGTGTCGTACCTGAAGCAACTTGTGCATTTACAGTCATAAATGTTGCACAAAAAATTGCAACAATTAGTAAATTTTTTTTCATTGGATAATTTAGCTTGTTGGTTAATATGTCAACACAAAGACAAACCACATGCCATTAAAATAGGTATTACTACCTATAAATGGGGAGAAAATCGTAGAAAAACAACACCACGCTTTTCCCAAAATGGGGAATTTTGAGAAACTTATTCCACACGAAAATGTAACAAGTTTGAGTTAATGTACTATTGTTGTGACACAGTGAAATAAAAATCACCAAGGTATTCCTGGGTTTCATACTGATAGCCAGGAAGTGCCCTCAGGTCAAAGACAATGGTATATAATCCCTTATTGTTCTGAACAAAAAAAGGGGCATTGTTTTGGACCGGAGTATAGGTCGAAGCGGTAGCCGCCTTAATGCTAATCACGCTTGCAGGCATCGGTGTAGCGGTAATCTGGGGAGACAGCGTATTGTTTCCCAGCGTCAGTGTCAACTTCCAGGGCACATTGGCCTTTACCGTTGCCGTGATCATTCCGGGCTTGGTGATCCCATTTTCATAGTCCGCCAAAGCAGAGAAATCAAAGACTGAGCTCGTACTGCTTAAAGAAACATCCAGCACCTGATATAACTGCACCGTACGACTTCTGGTTACATAACGCTGAGCCATACCTACCAAAGGGATAAATGCCATAAGCCATCCAATAAAAAGAATCGTTCTAATGAAATTTTTCATATTAATAATGACACAGTCTATAGTGAAACTTAAGTGTATAATTACCAGGCGACTGGGTATAAGTATTCATTCCAGATAGTTTCACCGTCAGGTCGAACACATCGCCCGCGCTATTCGTTGCACTTGTGCGTTGTACAAACTGCTGATAAGCTCCGGAAAGCGTCACATTGCTTACCGTGATGCTATTCTGGGGGTTGGTTCCTACCAGCGCAGGCTGGACCTGAAAATTGGTTAATGGAATCGCTGTAGAAGGGCTCCCTGCCAGGGACAGCTCGGCAGCGATATACACCCTGTATTTAGAATCTCTGGACAAAACATTGAGTCTGATGTTATTGGAATAGGTCTGCATCGTTTCAAAACTATTGAGCGTACCCAGGGTAAAGTTCAGTGTTCCTTCAGAAACAACTGTCAGCTTATTTCTGGCTTCCGTTCCCAGCGCATTACAGGGAGAAGGTGCAGCGGGCTGGGCATTCGCCCGGATAAAGAAGCCAAAAAACAATAGAGACAGGTATAAATATTTCATAAAATAAAGCAGCACTATTCCTTAAGGGATGCAAAAATCGACCCAAAACAAAAACTGCATTATTATTGCAACACCTGCAAAGATCATCCGGACACCACATTCAATTTATGAAAGCTATCTTATTCTCTTTCGCTTTAATATCAGGCTTACTGACCTGCCCTTTTATGACCAGTGCACAGCGGGTCAACATCAATCCAACCTTACTCAGCTTCAATGCCGCAGCCGGAGAGAGTTCCTCACAAACCATTACCATCGTAAACATCTCAAATGAAAAGCAAGTATTTCAGCTATCTCTGGGAGACTGGTTAAGAGACAGCCTGGGCAATCACCAGTACCTGAAAGCGGGAACACTAAGCCGCTCCTGTGCCAACTGGATCAAACTGGATAATTCATTTATAGAAATAGAACCCAGGGCATCGAAAGAGGTTCGGGTTACACTAAATGCCCCAACAGATACCTTAATGATTAAGGAAATGAAATGGGCCATGCTATTTGTTCAAAATGTGAAGGAGCAGGAAAACAGTAAGAAGAAAAAAGGAAAGGTAAATGCCGTGATCAATGAAATCTTTCGGTTTGGCATTCACCTTTATCAGGTCCCTCCCGGAATTCACAACTATGAAGCGAAGGCCATTGCCCTTCGTCCGGATAAATCCATAAAAGGCAGTTATCACTTTTTTGTCAGAAACACCGGAAATTTAATGCTGCAATGCCAGGCCCGTCTGGAGTTAACCAATATGGAGACTGGCGAAGAAACCAAACTGGAGCGCATTGAGTTTCCCATTTTCCCGGACGCAAACAGAACCATCCCTCTTGCTATTCCTGCCAACCTCAAAAAAGGCCGCTATTCGGCCTTGGCCATACTGGAGTATCATGACGATATGCCACTGGAAGCTATAGAAACGACGATAGAAATCAAATAAATTAAAACTTAAATCCGATAGACAAATACATTCTCCATGGGTTGCGGTCAAAGCCATTGGTTTTAGCTACGGAAAAATTAATGGGGCCAACGAAAGACATATAGCCTAGTTTAGCGCCGTATCCGAAGAGGTAGTCGTCATTAAAAGCTACATTAAAAGGATTCCAACCTCTATTTTCCCAACCTACATTTACCTGTGGAGTCAGGTACAAATTGCCCCTGATGTTGTATTGCAATGCGAAACCAAAGGTTGTCAAACTAGCCAGGCCCAGCTCTGCCCGCTTTAATCCGATAAAATTACTCTGCGCGATGTCTTGTCTGGCGTCTATTCCTCCCATGCTAAATTTTGCACTTTCATACATATAGGACGAATCAATTCCGTATTTATCCGAATAATTGAATCCCCAGGATGCCGAGGCATTTAAAGAAATTCTTCTGTTGATGCGCTTCACAAAAGTCTCGCTGAGGAAGAACCTGGTAATGTTTCCGGGAAGGCCATCCATAGGATTTAAATATTGATAAATCAGCTGCCCTTTCTCATCGTCAGGGTCCGGCACTTTAGTGCTGAGCCTGTTATTTACAAGATATTTTGCCTGAATCGTTAGTGAATTTCCACGCTTTGGAAAATACGGATGATCTAAAGTATTCTGTTTGAAGAGCAACGTGAAGGCTTCATTGCTATGTTTATAAAGTGTCCGAACGTCATTTCCCTCTCCAAAAAATCTTTTAAAAAGATTGGGGCCTCTCTTAATCGCCTCATTTTCATTACTCAGGCTTAAGGAAAGATAGCTGGAGCGCCCCAGGCTGTATCCAAGAGACAGCTCGGTGTTCATCGTATTGTTAAAATAGTTCTCATCGGAAATCAGCTTGTACAAAATAGAATTATTCTGCAGGGCCTGATAGTTAAACGAAGCTTTAAACCACAACCTATTGTTTTCGCTAATGAATTTATAATAGTCGAACCGGGCTTTGAATCGCTCTGAAAGGTCGACCGACGCCAGCAACCTCGACTTACTTAAAAAGATATTGCGGTAGGTATAATTGACAATCAAGCCGGCAGATTGTTCCGTATCATAATGAACTGCAGCTTTAAACACTCCCGGTTTCCCCTGTTTCAGGCGGACATTCATGGTCAATCCACTATCTCCTTTATTCTCAAAAGTATAATATACCTTATCAAAAAACTGTGTACCATAGATATCTGCCACACCGTCGTTCACTGCCTTTACCTTTAATTCTTTTCCAGCCTCCAGGCCCAAACGTGAGGCTGCAAATTGTTCCATTACCGGAAAATCTAAAGGTTGCCCCTTATCATTCTGATAAATGATTTTTGTGACCGGTAACCTGGGATCTTTAATCACACGTGTGGTACTTTCCTGAGGATATTTCTTCTGTTCTTCTGCAATTTTTATCAGTTGCGGCAGGTATTTTCTAGCTTCAATCTCCCCTATTTCAATGATGCGCCTGTTCTGGTAAAAATCAGCCGTAGAATAGCCGGTCAGTGCCTGAGTAAAATCAACCACCACATCAGCCATCGCTTCCTGCTTTTTCGAATCCTCTACTGATCTGAACGCATGAGTCTGGTAAATCAGTTTCATTGGGTTTTCAATTTCTTTCTCTGTAAAAAGACGAAATCCGGTATAACCACCTATGACAATATCAGCACCCATTTCTTTCACTTCCTGCACAGGGAAGTTCCGGTCTAAGCCCCCGTCCACCAGCAAACGTCCATCGATATATACCGGCGCAAAGGCGGCGGGTATGGCCAATGTTGCGCGAATGGCCATCGGTAAAGAGCCTGCATGCTGCAAGACCAATCCCCCATTTACAATATCTGAGGAAGTAATGGTAATGGGGATCGGTAATTTATTAAAATCGTTAATGTGTTTTGCCGGATAAGTAAGGGTATTGAGCACTTCCGAAATATATTGTCCTTCAATTAAAGCGCCCGGTAATCTTGGTCTCCCTCCCGTTACCGGAAACTCGATCATATAATTATCATACTCATCTTTTTCTTCAATATTGATCTGATTTAAAGGAACCTTATTACTCAGCACCCTGCGCCAGTTGATGCTCAATGCAATCTTTTTTAGCGTATCTGGTGTGTAGCCCATGGCATAAAGTCCGCCGAAGATCCCACCCGCACTGGTACCTGAAATATAATCTATTTTTATTCCCAGAGAATCAACCAGCTTTAATAAACCGATATGCGCCATCCCCTTAGCTCCCCCACCACTGAGTGCCAGGCCGACCTTTGGACGGTTCCCCAGCTTAGGGCTTGTTTGAGAAAAAGAAACACTGCTTAACCATAAACAGAAGCAGATCACCAACGATAAACCGCGAGTCATTGTTTGTAACATGGGGATGTTCATTATCATGAATCAATATTCCGTCATCCTAAATTTATTTAAGGATTTCTAAATATCCGAATTTTAATATTGAAATTGATATCGATTAATAATCTACATGACAATCCTTAGCTATTTCATCCAATAAATGACCCGAAGATAGGCGGGATGACTCAGTTCTTGCCCGAATTGACTGCGCAAACGTTTGATATCTATGGGAAAGCAGCTGCCAAATTCCAAAATAAAGCATTAATTTTAAACATAGAAATCCAGCATTTTATGAAACGATATTTCCCATTTTCAGGTACCCTTTGCTTTCTTTTTATGTACGCATTCAGCACAGTTGCACAACCCGGAACAAAAACATTAAAAGTGATGACTTATAACATTCATCATGGAAATCCACCTGCGCAAAGCGGGGTAATTGATTTGAAAGCCATTGCTGATGTCATCAACAATCAGGCGCCAGATCTTGTGGCCCTCCAGGAACTGGATGTGCTGACCCGTAGAGCAAATGGGGTTGACGAGGTAAAAGAACTCGCAGCGTTAACAGGAATGCATCCTTTCTTCTCCAAAGGGATAGATTTTGACGGGGGCGAATATGGCGTGGCCATTCTTTCCAGGTTTAAGATCAACCATACAGAACGTTTCCCCCTACCTTCTAAAGAAGGACTGCCTGCCGAGGCCCGCAGCCTGGCCGTCGTGAATGTAAACCTGCCCAGTGGACAGCGGTTAGATTTCGCCTGTACACACCTTGACTTAAAAGAAGAACATCGCTTACTTCAGGTTGCAGAGATCAACAAGATTCTAGGTTCAAGAAAAGGAACCGTTATCCTTGCCGGGGATTTTAACTTTGAGGCTACAAATCCGGCAATGGCAATATTGGAGCAACATTTCAACCGGAGTTGCAGAGAGAATTGCGATCCCACCATTCCGGAGGTTAACCCAAAAGAAGAGATAGACTTCATTCTATTAAAAAAAGGTAGTCCCCTTAAAGTAGTTTCCCATCAGGTACTCAAAAACATCATTGCTTCAGACCATCTTCCTGTTGTAGTCAGCTATATCCTTCCTTAACGATCATTCTCCTTATTGATATAAATGAAAAGACCGGCAAAATTGCCGGTCTTTTCATTTATAAGAAAAAAGTACTTTCAAAACACAATTTTAAATCTCCCTTTAATTACCACTCAGGATCGATTATCTCCAAATCATGTCGACAAAACCCTGAATTAAAGGATATTAACTAATATATAAAAAATATTAGTCTTTAGTTTCCGTATCTTGTTGTTATAATTCTCAGGAATTTACCAATTATTAATTTCCATTTCAGGTAGCACCCTCTAAAAGATTGGTTTACAGCACCAGTACGGCTTCTTTTTTTCAATTACACCAATATCTCAACTGAAAATAGTCTTTACAAAGGCTATTTCTTGCGCAATGGCCAAAAAAGATAAAAAGTGGCACCCTTCAACGGTAAAAGCTGCTGATTTAGAGACGATCAATAAAGTCAAAGAAGCCCGCGAAAAACAAGAGATTTCCCATAGGACACTTGAAAATAAAGCGGGAATTGCCGAAGGTTATATTTCAAATGCCGAGAACCCACGATTAACGGCTAAGTATACCTTGGGGCATCTGAATAAAATCGTCAAAGCCATTAATCAAACCGTAAAGGATAAATCTCAGCTGTCTGGAAAAAAACCTGACAAAGGAAAAAATAAAACCCTGCTGAACCTCCATGACCTTGTTCCTGAAAAGCCAATTCTTTCGAGGAAAAAGACAATTAAAGTCATCAACCCAAGCGTAAAAGAAATCGGGCCAAAGAATGCTATTCTCACACTAATTACCACAGGATTTTTTGATAGGGGATTGGTAAATCTGGATGAAATTGAAGCCAACTGTATCCGGTTATTTGGAAAAAGCTTCATTCGTAAATCACTTAGTCACCGGTTAAACCTGCTTTCTGATGAAGGGATTCTCATCAGACATAAAACCGGAGAACCAGATACCTACCATTACAAAAAAAACAACACTGAAGAACATCCGTCTCAAGAATAAAACCCGCTAAGTTACGCCCCAGATTTTACTATTTACGAAATAGTCCGCATATTTAAGGAAATTTAAATTAAATATGCAGACCGTACTCATCTACAATGTTTACGCCATAGATCTGGAGATCATTTATAACGTCTGGAGACGAAGAATCGCAAGGGGTTTTTGGATTGCAGATATGGCCTTTCTGATGGATGAGGTTCCGCTGTACCTGAAAGAAATAGAAAATCCAACATTAAAGATTACTTCCCGAACGGTATTTAAAGATCCTGAAACAGGAATTTACACACTCCCGCAGCGAAGTATATCCGTATATGACCTGGATCAGATCAATTTCATACGTCATATTTTCTATGACCAGCCTTTGTGGAGGCTATTGCCAGCAAAAGCGCTCATTGAGGACGAGATTACAGTTAAGGTGACACATTCCGTTGTTAAAGGAAAACAACAGCTCCTGATTGAGAAGGTAGGCCTTTATGGCGAACTGAAAAAGTTATACCTGCTGGATGAATCGAAGATTCCCAAAAACGTAGTGAAATTTATGATTGATACAGAACGGGTAAAAGCCCTATTGCTATTAATGATCAATACATCGTATTTTGACCTGCCAAAACTAGCCGTAGAAATTTACAGGGATTTTATAGCGTTGCATAAGATTACCCCCCAGCCCGTCATACTTGAAGAAGCACTCCGTTTTTATACCTCCAGGCATAAAGGACCGAGGTTAAAAAAGTTAAAAGCAAAAGGAGAATACACCACATTTGGGAAAGGTTAAATTATTTTAAAAAATAATTTGCCAGAAAACAATATTTTTCTACTTTTGTGGCCTCACCAGAGCATCAGGCGATATTTATCGCATTTGATGTCATAATAAAAGCCTTCTTAGCTCAGCTGGTAGAGCAACTGACTTGTAATCAGTAGGTCATTGGTTCGATCCCGATAGAAGGCTCTTTATTTCTCCTCCCACAGCATTCGATCCGAAAGACTATCTTTATGAGCCTTATGAAAATTCCTTATGAAAATTTAAAAACATTAAACCGTTCTTTTGAAGATGAGCTTAAAAAGCGGTTTTCAGATTTTCTAGATAAAGGATGGTATATACTTGGAGATGAAGTCTCTATGTTTGAAAAAGAATTTGCTGATTTTCACCAGGAACAATTTGTAGTGGGAGTAGCCAACGGTCTTGATGCACTTATACTTTCGTTGAAATGCTGTAACTTTCAGGATGGGGATGAAGTTATTGTTCCATCCAACACTTATATAGCCACCATTCTTGCCATATTGCATTGCAACCTTGTTCCGGTGTTTGTTGAACCCGACATCTGTACTTACAATATTGATCCAAAAAAAATAGAGGCTGCAATTACAAAGAAAACCGTCGCTATTATGCCTGTCCACCTCTACGGACAATGTTGCGACATGAATCCAATCCTTCTTATTGCCAGAAGCCATAATTTAAAGATCATAGAAGATTGTGCCCAGGCACACGGAGCAACTTACAAAGGAAAGATGGCCGGCACTTTTGGAGATTTCGGCGCTTTTAGTTTTTACCCAACTAAAAATCTCGGTGCATTAGGCGATGCAGGGGCAATTATTTGTAAGTCCAGTCAAGATTATGAGAAGCTTCGTCAACTTAGAAACTATGGTTCTGAAAAGAAATACCACAATGGAATCATAGGGTTTAATTCCAGGTTGGATGAAATTCAGGCTTCATTTTTAAGAATCAAGCTGCCATATCTTAACAGAATTAATGAGCATAAGCAAAAGCTAGCGATGATCTATCTTGAAAACCTGGATAAATCCTACATCAAACCAGTAGTTGCTGAAGATTTTGGGAATGTTTATCATATATTCAATATAAGACATTCCGAACGGGATAGAATTAAGGCGTATCTACAAGATGCAGGAATTGGAACAGAAATCCATTACCCGGTAGCTCCTCATAAACAGGAAGCGCTTAAAACCATGAATAATTTGCATTTTCCGATCTCTTCTGAAATTCATGCGACCACTTTAAGTCTGCCTTGTTCGTTTGCTCATGATCCGGAACAGATATACCGGGTGGTTGATGTGTTAAATAAGTTTGTTTAGGTAGAAGATCAGTAAGCCTCCAATATGATACATGTTGACATAAGTGCCAGATCATTATAAGCTTGGGTTTACAAAATAAACAATATTAAACATCCTCTTGGGTGAGGAATGTTCCATCAAAGTTGGTTTTTTTCCATCGTCGGGTTTCGACGCAATATCTCTTCACTATCTTAGCCGGAGCTCCAGCAAGGACAGCATAGTCGGGATAAACTCCGCTCATAACAACAGAATTCGCAGAAACGATTGAGTTTCTACCCAATGTTACACCTGGTAGAATAATTGAATTATTATAAATATTACACAATTCCCCAATAGTAACATTTGAAATCTCCAAATATTGTTTACTAGGTGGAGTATCTATATCAAGGTATGGATGAATAATATCTGTTATTGTAACATTTGCGGCAATAGCAGTACCCTTTTTAATTATAACTTGTCCTGCGCAGGTCAGGTGCAAATTTTGTTGTATTGATACATCATTCCCAATCTCAATTGACGGATTAAATTTCTGTTCTAAATAATCTGAAACACCCTCGATACGTAAATTTGGCCACAAATAAACGCCATTACCAATCTTAATATGTTCACAGGTCATTAATAAAGGAGATTCAATTATTACTTTTGATCCTAATTCAACCAGCAAAGATTTATAATACGTATTTGTAACAACTCGCCTATAATAAATATATAATTTTCTGTTGAACTTAGCTATTTTGTTAAAAATATTCATTCCAATTGGTATTATGCGATATTAACTATTTAAATGATATAGTATAAAAAGATACTGCATCCTTAAAGTAAGGCGATGTAGTCGCTAAAGATCCTGATATAAGTTTCTAAAAGTACTACGTAACCCAAAAGTGATTAATCCGGTATTTTTAGTCGTTATATTGCTTTCTCTACGATATACCCCACCCAATTCGAGACGAAGATTATATTTTGGATTCAGGAGGTAGGAAACACGGCCTTCGGCAAAATATAAATTAGTTTTAAGCCCTTGTCCAATGCTATTTCCATAATTAGAAACCCGGCTATCATATGGTTTAAAAATATCCTGTCCATAATTAGTTCCCTCGGGATCCAGACCGTACCTGGCATACATTAGTTGTCCTTGAAAATCAAATCTCCTATAGGTATAGTTCATAATACCTAAAACTTCTCTAAAATTAGCTCCAAGAGGGTGAGCTAAAGGTTGATTCATTGCCGCATAATTAGATACCCGATCAAAATGAGCATAAGTGTATGGTCTTGCCGTATTAAATTCGGCAAGGTAGTTTAAACCTTCAACTTTAAAGAGGTCAGACCCTCTGAAACCGATTTGTAAAGCCCATTTGTTCGCCCAATATCCTTTATTACCAAAAAACTCTTTTGCAGTAAATTCATCAATCATGAATTGTCCATAAACAGTGGTCTTATCCAGTACCTCATATTTGGCATTTAAACCTAAACGCATTTTATCTGGAGAAGTCGTATTCGCGCCTTCAACTGAGCGAAGGAATATAAAAGGATGAACATAATTAAAGTCGAAACCTCTTTTCCCTTCCACTTCTGCATCAGCCCAGGTTACCGCTTGAAAAAACCCCAGTGATAAGCGGTTGGTAACATTCCAATCAAGATAGTGCATTGCAGCCCATTTTCCACGATCACCAAGACGTCGATCAGTGGTTAATTTTGTAGCACCAGGGTCTAACATGTAACCAAATATGGTTTGATACTGCACATTTCCTAAGGTCGCTCTAACCCTTAGGAAAGAATAATTAGCGGCTACGTCAGAGAGCAGCATTGAGCGATAGCCGTCGCCTATAAAGTTCTTATCATATCCCAAAGCAACATTAAGATGCTTGTTTGGTGTAAATGAGAGTAAGGCCGTAACATAAGACCAGTCCTTAGTATCTTTACTTAGTTTCCCTGTCATTTGACTGGGAACAACCTGATTCTTATTAATAAAATCGTTTAGATAATTCGCAAAAACGCCTTGGTTTTCGAATCCATTCATGTAAAACGAAAACTGCTTACCAACTTTTCCTCCAACCTGAAAACCTCTTGTATTCAGCCAGGTAGTTTTGCTTTCATTGAATTCACGTCCAATCTGAAAATCAGGCAAAAAATCACCATATACCTCGTAATCGTCTCCTTTGAAATTGAATAAATGTTCTTCAGTGATCTTTCGTCTTACCCAAGAGCGTTTGTTCAGAGAATCTGTCCCCATTTGCATTAGCCCATCAAAACGACGAACCAATAATGAATCATCCGAATAAAAGCCTTTAATCGAAGAGTGAGAACGGCTATTAATGTCGTAAACAGACTTATTGAGTTTCTGATAAAACTGATAAGAATATGGAATGTTAACATTGGGTGTTTGAGCCGTTGCAGTAGAGCATGCAAAAACGAGGGCTCCTATCCAGAAGCAGTGTTTTATTTTAGAATTCATGGAGATCTTTATCTATTTATGCTCGTCAGGTACTTCCTGAGCGTACACATCTAATTCTTCGAATATAGAATTTTTACTTTTAAATTCAGGTACAATGGCTTTCATCTTCTGAACCACTTTGGTTACATTATCAGATAATGCATATTTAAAAAGCTCTACCAATTGATCCTGTACGTCACCAAAATTATATTCCCTCACCTTTCCAATCATAATTTTTTCATGATGCGTCGGCATGGTGTTTTCGTTATCATTTAAAAGTTCTTCGAATAGCTTTTCACCAGGACGTAAACCTGAATAAGCAATTTTAATATCTTGATTTGGGACTAATCCAGCAAGTCGGATCATCTTCTTTGCCAATTCAACGATTTTTACTGATTTCCCCATATCAAATATAAAAATTTCACCACCTTTTCCCATACAACCTGCTTCGAGAACTAGACGACAAGCCTCCGGTATGGTCATAAAGTAACGGGTAATTTCAGGATGAGTTACCGTAACCGGGCCACCCTTTTCGATCTGCTGTTTAAACCTTGGAATCACCGAACCATTGGATCCCAATACATTCCCAAATCTTGTAGTAATAAATTTAGTAATTGGCTTTACCCGAAGGTCATTTATATAGCTTAGTCCATTACTAAAGATGTGTTCATTATTGTGTAGTGAATTATTTAGTGACTGTACATAAATTTCGGCAATTCTTTTAGAGGCACCCATCACATTGGTGGGATTTACAGCCTTATCTGTAGAAATCATCACAAATTTCTGGACACCATGTTTCACCGATTTATCGGCAATAGTTTTGGTTCCAAGTACATTTGTTTTGATCGCTTCTGCAGGATTATCTTCCATTAAAGGCACATGCTTATATGCAGCAGCATGATATACGTAGTGAGGCTTATAGGTTTCAAATAAAAACTCCATCCTTTTTTCGTCTTTTACATCACCTATGAAAGCATGAAAATTAGTGTTTACATGAGTTTCTTCTAATTCCAGATAGATGTTATGCAACGCAGTTTCACTTTGATCACATAATATAATCAGGCCTGTCTCAAATTTTAAAAGTTGCCTTACAATTTCACTTCCGATTGAACCGGCAGCTCCGGTGATTAAGATTCTTTTGTCTTTCAGTTGTTCCTGAATCCCATTAATGTCAATCTGGATAGTTTTTCTGTTTAAAAGATCCTCAATATTAAGATTCTGAATTTGTGCAGTGGTTACTTGGCCACGTGCCCATACCTCTGGCGATGGGATGTTCAGAATTTTCACATCGTTTTCCAGACACACATCAACCACCTGATTCTTGCGGTCTGAAGGGATAGTATAGGAAGCAAAGATAATTTCTTCCACCTCGTGCTGTATAATCAAGGTTTCTAACTGCGCGGCATCTAATATCTTAACTCCATCAATCGTCTTACCAACCTTTCGTAAGTCATCATCAACAAATGCAATAATGGTCTTGTTCACCTTAGCATCGTGGTCAAAAGTCCGTTTTGTTGCGACCCCGGCTTCTCCCGCACCATAGATGATCACCCTCAATTTGTCTAATTTGGAATTCTTTAAGTACATAAAAAAGTACTTGACCACTATTCTATAAGTAATCAGGAATAAAAAACTAATAAGAGAATAAATAATAATGGAAACATTGCTGACAAAAGCGCCTGCTCCTGAGATAATAAACAATGCATTGGTGAAAAATAAAACCAAGCAGCTTAGAACAACTGAGAATAAAATACGGAAAGAATCCTGAGCACTGGTGTAACGGACAATACCGGCAAAAGTTTTCACATTGTAAAACACCAAAGCATTTATCACAACGGAAATTACTATAGACTTATATAGTGTTAGGGGATCTATATTAGCTATAATAAAATTATTCTTTAAGACTTTAGCCAAGACCAATGCAACTATACAGAGACACACATCGATCGTGAATATAATCCACCGGGAAACTATTTCTAATCTAGCAAACATAGCTTGTTTTTAGTAATGTCAAAATTAACAATAATTAAACCAAAAATTAATCCCTATTTGTTGGTATATTAAAAGACTTGTAATTTCTTCATCCTAATTCCAGAATGAAGAACATCTTTTTTAAAAAATCGGTTGTTCTCATTAAGGACTCCCACTAAATACATCGAGTAATTTTTCACCATAATTTGTTATTTCTTAGTCATTATACGAGGTTTAATTATTACATACGCTCCAACCAGGGGCAATATGATCACCAAAAACATCGATACAAAATTGAGAGGTAAAAATATAATAGCAACAATAATGCCTAATTGTATTGAAGCGTACATGGTGGACACCAGCAAGTGTGACCATTTTTGTTCGTTAGCCAGAATTTGGTAGAAATGTAGGCGATGCGCATCAAAAATATTTTGTTTTAACCCTAACCGATGAATAATCGTTAGCACCGTGTCAACCCCATAAACGCCCAGGAATAAGATATACAAATAATTTCCTGAAATGATGATTAATTTTAGTAGCAGAAAAATAATCCAAAAAGCGACTGTAACGCTTCCAACATCTCCAGCAAAGCATTTCGCTCTTTTTCTAAAATTGAAAAAGAGAAAAACGATAGCAGCCAGCATAGGCAACCAGATCATATCGGGCTCAATAAATTTGATAACGTAATAATTAACATATTGAATGCCCCCCAGGACTACAAGGCTATAAAGACCTGTAATTCCATTAATGCCATCCATAAAATTATATGCATTAATGATTCCGATAACTATAATATAAAGTGCTACAGATATCCACCAGGAAAATTCATCAAAAGTGCCCAGAAAAAGAAACAATAAAGTAACAGCTAGCAGGTGAAACAGGATTCTGATTTTTCCAGATAAAGTAATCCTGTCATCAATAAAACTTATCGTACCTATGATGAACAAACCAAGAATAAGCATCCAGAAATCAGCATGTATAACCAGTCCTGTTAACGCAGCAAACAGAAAAATAACTCCGCCCCCCCGAATAGTTACTTCAGTATGGGAACTTCTTTCATTTGGATGGTCAATGATATTGTAATGATCCGCAATCCGAAAATATAAGATCATTACAATAAAGAAAAGAGGAACCAATATCAGGTACAACATTCCCCTATTTAATCTGTTTTAATAAATAGCTTCCATAACCACTTTTAACTAATGGCAAAGCGATCTCTTTAAGTTTCTCAGCAGATATGAATCCCATTCTATAAGCAATTTCCTCAATACATCCGATTTTTAGTCCCTGACGTTCTTCAATCACCTGAACAAATTGACCAGCTTGCATCAATGAAGCAAAAGTTCCTGTATCCAACCACGCCGTACCCCGGCTTAAAACTCCGACTTTCAATTTGCCTCTTTCTAAATATTCCTTATTTACATCAGTAATTTCATACTCACCGCGAGGTGAAGGCTTAATATTTTTGGCTATTTCTACAACATCATTGTCATAAAAATATAACCCGGGAACAGCGAAAGAGGATTTAGGATTTTCCGGTTTTTCCTCTATTGAAATTACGCTATTGTCTTTATCAAATTCAACAACACCATAACGTTCAGGATCAGAAACCTGATAAGCAAATACAACGCCTCCATCCGGATTAGAACTGGATTGTAATAATTTAGCCATTCCATCACCATAGAAGATGTTATCGCCAAGTACTAACGCGACCTTATCACCACCAATAAACTCTTCTCCAATTACAAAAGCCTGAGCCAGACCGTTAGGTTCATGTTGAACAGCATACGTAAACTTACAGCCTAATGTACTGCCATCCCCAAGCAATTTTTCGAAATTTGGTAAATCGTGGGGTGTCGAAATAATTAGAATTTCATTTATTCCTGCAAGCATCAGTGTAGATAATGGATAATAAATCATTGGCTTATCATAAACCGGCATCATCTGTTTACTCATTACTAAAGTTAATGGATGCAGCCTAGTACCACTTCCACCTGCTAAAATTATTCCTTTCATTTATTGTTGATTTAGTTTTTCAATACATCTCACCAAACTGTCTCTCCAATATGGAATTGACAGATTGAATGCATTCTTAATTTTTGTTTTATCCATAACGGAGAATGCAGGGCGACTGGCTTTAGTTGGATAAGCAGATCCAGGAATTGGATTTAGCTTTATCATTATACCACTAATCTCAAAAATTCCCTTAGCAAAGTCATACCATGACGTCACCCCCTCGTTACTGAAGTGATAAGTTCCATAAAGAGCCTTATTCTGGTGTATAATACTTAGTATAGCCTCAGCAAGATCAATTGCATAAGTAGGAGTACCGACCTGATCTACAATTACACTCAATTCATCACGTTCCGAACCTAACTTGCGCATGGTTTTAACGAAATTATTTGCATACTCCGAATATAACCAGCTTGTACGCAGGATATAATGAGCTTCCAATAGCTTTGATATTTCCTGTTCTCCTTCAAGCTTGGTCTTACCATAGATATTTATTGGATTGGTAGTGTCCTCTTCATTTAAGATTTTTGGAATATTTCCTTCAAAAACAAAATCAGTAGAAACATGAATAAGTGTTGCTCCAAATTCAGCACAAAATTTGGCTAAATTGGCGGCACCATCTTTATTGATTTTTTCACATAACGTCTCCTCATCCTCAGCTTTATCTACTGCAGTATAAGCCGCACAGTTGACAACAAAATCAGGTTTCTCTTTATCAAACAATCTTTGAAGACAACCGAAATCTAAAATATTCCCTTCTATTTCATCCAAAAACAATATAGACTTCAGATTTTGCTCCTGACTTACCCTGGCTATACATTGACCTAATTGTCCGGCTCCTCCAAATACGAGGATTTTATTTTCTTTTATCATTTTTATTTTTTCGAAAAGTAGGGTAACAAAAGATCTTTATCTGCAATAATTCTCTTATCCTCTTCAATCAACCAATTTATATTTAATTCCGGAGAGGCCAAATGTATACCTCGTTCAGATTCTTTATTGTAATAATTGTCACATTTATAGAAAAATTCTGCAGTTTCACTCAATACTGCAAATCCATGCAAAAATCCCCTCGGAACATATAACTGCAATTTATTTGCTGCACTTAAACGAACAGCAACGTGCTGACCATAGGTTGGAGAGTCAGGTCTGGCATCCACTGCCACATCTAAAACCTCACCTTGTAATACCCTTACCAATTTAGCTTGGGCATGCTCACCTTGTTGAGCATGTAATCCCCTAATTACGCCGTAAGAAGAAAAAGATTGATTATCCTGTACAAAACTGCCAGACATCCCTGTTTTTTGTTCAAAACTGGAAGTATTGAAGCTTTCAAAAAAATATCCCCGTTCGTCTTCGAAGACCCTAGGCTTTATGATAACACATCCTCTTAACGCTGTTTCTTGTATTTCCATTATTAACTATTGTATTGATTTTTATAATAATCCTGGTAATTGCCGGAAGTTACATTCTCTAACCACTCTTCATTCTGCAAATACCAATCAACCGTTTTCTCTAATCCTTCTTCAAATTGTAACGAAGGAACCCAGTCTAATTCATTCTGAAGTTTAGTAGAGTCTATCGCGTAACGAAGGTCATGTCCGGCCCTATCAGTTACAAAAGTGATCAGTTTAGCAGACGCCCCTGATTCTCTACCTAATTTCTGATCCAAGATTTCGCAAAGCAAGCGAATCAAATCGATATTCTTCCATTCATTATGTCCACCGATATTATAGGTATCACCAGCTTTAGCTTTATGAAAAATCACATCAATAGCACGAGCATGATCTTCCACCCAAAGCCAGTCACGAACATTTTCCCCTTTGCCATAAACAGGTACAGGCTTATTATTTTTGATATTATTAATTGCTAATGGAATCAATTTTTCAGGAAAATGATGAGATCCATAATTATTAGAACAGTTAGAGATAACCACATCCAGTCCATAAGTGTCATGATAAGCACGGACAAAATGGTCAGAGCTTGCTTTAGATGCGGAATAAGGACTATGTGGATCATAGCTCGTTTCTTCAGTAAACATACCACTTTCACCTAAAGCACCATAGACCTCATCTGTGCTTACATGATAAAAGCGATGATTAATATAGTCTCCCTCCCATGATTTACGAGCTGCGTTCAATAAATTTACAGTGCCGATAACATTGGTCATTACAAATTCCATAGGATTACTAATAGACCTGTCTACATGAGACTCTGCTGCCAGATGTATTACAGCATAGGGTTTCTCTTTTTCAAAAAGTGCATCAATGAAAACTGCATCGGTAATATCACCTTTTTGGAAAGAATAATTAGGCGCATCCTGAATGTCTGTTAAATTTGCCAAGTTACCTGCATAAGTCAAATTATCCAGGTTTATTATCTTATAATCAGGATAATTATTTACAAATCTGCGCACAACATGAGAGCCGATAAAGCCGGCACCACCGGTTATAATTATCGTTTTACTATTTATCATTTTTATATAATTTACTTAAAATACGAGTCCTCCTATGTTAAGGACCAACCTGCTTATGCTCAACCAATTTATTTGGGATCTTAATTTGCTACCCTGTACACAAATACAGTACCATTATTTTGTTCCAAGTCTTTTTCGAAAGCTATAAAGGTATTTATTCAATTAAAAATTCTTTTAACACTGGCATTGGACTCCATTTTAATAATTCTCTTGCTTTACGATCATCAAAAGTCAAATCGGTAACAATCTTTTTAAACTTATTAGAGTTTAGAGGAGCCTTTGTACCAAGCAAATCTCCAATTTTAGCAATTAACGAAGCAATTCCATACGGAATATTCATTGGTTTAGCCTTTCCAAGCTGTTCAGCGATTTTAATAGAAAGTTCGGAAAAAGATGGATGACAGCCATCCGTTAAGTTATAAATTCCTCCTATTTTAGCAACCACAGGAATGATAAGGGCAACGTCGCTTGCAAGCACCATGCTCTTTCTAGCCGTTCCACCGGCAATATTAAAATAATAGTTCTTCTCTAGCCCCTTAATCATCGCCGCCAGATTTCCGGGAGGATTAGGCCCGGCTAACAATGGAAGTCTTAATATAGAACAGACGATTCCATGTTTTAAACACCAGTTTGAAACTATTATCTCTGCTTCAATTTTACTCTTACCATAGGCGTCAACGGCATTTAATGGAGAGTTTTCATCAATGGCATTTCCTGTATTCATACCGTAAACAGCCACGGAGCTAATAAAGACAAAAGCCTTAGGTAAGACGTCTAATTGTTCGAGGCCTTTTAACAGGTTAGCTGTACCAGTTACATTCACATCAAAAAACATTTGCCTTTCATCAGCATTCTTCGGCACAGAATGTGCTTTTCCTGCTGCATGAACTACAATTTCATATTGACCAGTAATCCTGGCAATATCCCTAGAAAGGTCAACATTAAAAGTAGAGTCAGACCGCCCCACACTTGCAGAAACAGCTGGGCCTAATTCTTTAATAATGGTCTTTCCTAAAAAGCCCGTTGCTCCTGTAAGTAATATCATTTTAAATTAAATAAGCTGGATATCCATCCTTGAATACTATACTTAAACAGCATTTCTGAAGAATATGGTTCAAATGGCTTCAAAAAGAAATCCTCTCCAATTACAGGTTTTTTTCTATCCACAACTAAAATATTAGTCTCGTTATAAAAATCATAATTCTTAATGTCTTGATTCGTGGTAATGAGTTTACGTTGAGCTCCCAGTGTTTCAAAAGTACGCATTGTCAATCCAATTTGCTGAGGATGATTAATATCCAGTATAGACATTGACTGCGACATTAAATCTGCATTATCCAAATGAGTTAAAGATTTAAAGGATACATCTTTATACTTTACCCTACTAAAGTCCTTGTCTGTCAACTTTTTCACAAAAAAAAGTAACTTACTGCTAAGAAAAAAATATGTTTTCGCAATCAGTTTATAATTTAGGTCCGATAGAATCCTTTTAACAAACTCATATCGGTCACTGTGTGCCGTACCAATAAAAAGTAAATCATACTTTGCCTTTTTTTCTACGGCCCTATATTTATCTATAAAAAAAAGGGGTCTGAATTCCAAACCATAATCTTTGACATCTTTAGGATCAAAAGTAAACTTTGAATCAAAGAAGGGGAGTAATTCAATATTCTTCTTCCTATTCCTGAACGAATCCCACATATACAAAATCAACCGCGCCTTAGAAAATGTTTTTTTTATTAAATCAATACTTTTGACGTTTATCGACTCAGGATTGACGAACAGGATATAGTCTATTTGAAGTTTTGTCCTTGATATTTCATCAATTATGCCTTCATAATAGGCATCAATCTTCCTGGAAAGAAAGTTTTTATTTACCCGAATAATTGCTTTGGAGAAAAAATCATTAGATGGACGATCATCAAACCAAATTACATTCGCTCCTAAATTTTCCAGAACAGATTTAATTTCCTTTTCATAATCGAAAAATCTCGGACAAAAGAGTATTATATTTTTACCTGATAAATCATTCATAAACGTCTTATTTTAGATTACATTACTGTTGGAGGAATGTTCCATCCGGTTTTGTTTTCTCCCAAACCCTACTTTCTGCGTTGAATCGCTTAACAATCTTCGCTGGTGCCCCCACAATAACGCAGTAATCAGGAAATACTCCCCTTACTACTGAATTCGCTCCAACTACACATTGTTTACCTAAAACTGTACCCGCCTGGATACAGGACCCCATTCCTATGTAACAATTTTCACCAATTGATGTCTCCTTAATCAAATACTCCTGCTCCATAATATGGATCCCTATTTCCTGATAATCATGGTCTATATTTGTAATGAACACATTTGCCAAAATAGTCGTTGAAGCACTAATCAGCAAATGAGAAGCGGAAGTAATATGAACATTCTGAGCGATAGCAACATTATCTTCTATATGAATTTTCCCATTGGCACCATGCGTTTCCAACCTAATATTAGGAAAGATCCTGACCCGCTGCCCAATAAAAATATTTCTTGTTCCTTTTAAGAAGGTAGGAGAGCCGATATAACCAGGAAATCCAATTTTACCAAAAAAAGGTTTATACAGAACTGCTCTTATTGCCCAAATTAATTTCGCTATCATTATCTTGTTTTAATTTCTATAATCCTAATAAACCCCAGATATAACAATTGAAACCGATACCTTATTTTATCGTAAAAGGAGAGGTCCGATTTGGATAAAGTATTGGAGGTAGTTTCACTATGCCTTCTATAATACATGCACGGAGTCTCAATAAACTTTACATTAAGACAAACTTCAGCTATAAAGCCAAACCACCAATCATGGAAAAGCAAAAGAGATTTAGGAATAGGCAGAACCTTATTTAAAACATCTCTTTTAAAGGCCAAACAACATCCCAGATAGGAACTTCTATAGAAATTTTTCAAAAACCCTTTACCAGATTTCGCCAATTTAAAGTAAGAATCAAAAATCACTTCTTTATTTTCATTGATTACCATGCAGTTAGAGACCACAAGATCATAGACTTTCAATTCATTAACAGAAAGTTCAACCTTTCCCGGCAACCATACATCATCCTGATCAGATAAGAATAAGATGTCACCTTTTGCATGATTTAAGGCATTTTCAAAATTATGAGTTACTCCTTTTTTCAGTTTGTTCAGAACAACTTTTATACGTTGGTCATCAAATTCTTCTATAATCTTTAATGTATGATCTGAAGATCCATCATCAGAAACAATGATCTCATCATGACTTCCTAATTGAACCAAAATAGAAGATAATTGCTCTTTAATATATTTTTCGCCATTATAACTGGCTATGCAGACTGAAATCATTAATTTGTTTTTTTTGTAATTCTGATAATTTTGAGAACACGACAATGGTAATTAATATCACTGTTAATCCGATCGGATTATTCATATAAGGGTTTGTTCCAGACTGTAAAATAACGAACACAACGCTTAATAAAAAAGGAAGGGCCAGCTCTTTGTATTCTTTATTTTTAATATTTAAATACATCAAAAAGATATAGGAAAACATTCCAAACCAAAAACCGAGCCCAACTAAACCCTGTTTATGAAAGATTTCCAGGAAAGACATCTCCATCCCTTTAGGTCTGATTGGCACACCGATTCCAAATCCATGCCCAATAAAAATACTCAATGGATTGATATCAGCAAAAACCTGGGCCATTTGAATATACCGGACATTGTCAGAATCAGATTTATCTCCTATTGCATTAAAAAATATTGGAGCGATTATAATCACAGAGGCGAGTCCTACTAAAAAAACTACTCCCTTTAATAGGTTATTTTTATTGATAAAAAATATGTAATACCCAGCAATTAAAGCAGTAAACAGAATAAATCCTCTGGTTAATGTAAGCAGGATTGATACAAATAAAAGTAATAAAGCCAGCTTGCTATATTTCTCTTTTGAAAAAAGAAAAAAGAAAAATCCAATACACAAATAAAGAAAGCCTTTATAAAAAAAAAGAGAGTCATTTTTAAACATCACTTCTCCTATTTCATTCTGTTTCTGATAAAAAGCATTAAAATCAATTCTTCCCAGAAACAACAATATAATCACCAAAATATAAACTCCAGCTAGAAATACAGAACCTCTTTTTATAATTAAACTAGTCCTTTTAATATCATCAATATCCTTAATTACCAAAGAAAAAAACAACAATATATAAAAAAACAGTAAAGGTTTAAGATCAGCAAGAATTAAGGATTTATCAGCGCCATTCAAAACCCCTATCAGCGCGCTAAAACCAGTTACGATAGTAAATGACATGATAATAATAGCAACATCCTTTCTGATTCTTTCCTTATTCATATAATATACGAATGAGATGGCTAATGAAAGACCAAAAAAAAGCATTCTAAAAGACAAGGGACCAAGCTCCAAATAACGCCCACCTCCCCCAATAACTAATTCATAAAGAATAGGAATAAATAGTAGCTTAAGTAAAAATAGCAGATTGAGATCACTTCGTCTTATCATTCCCTTGCAATTTGTTAATTAAATCTTAGCTATACTAATTTAAAGAATTGTTTGAAAGTAGATTTATAATATTGATTATTCTTATACCTAAGCTGCTTGAGGGCTCTCAGGAAGATCCTCACTTTAAAAACAACCAAGCTAAGGAACCCCTCTTCCAGGATGAAATTATGTTCTGCCTCTAGCATCTTCTGGTAACGAAGAAGAGAAACATTGGCTTCAAAGTCTCCAACCACTGATAGGTCCTGATAAATAGAGCTACCTAACATATAAATGCTTTTTTCGTCTTGAAATATCTTCCGGAAATACCAGTGATCCAACATATCCAGGGTGTACTTTTGGCAAAATCCATTAATGGAGCTCATATAAGAGACCCTTAATATAGTTCCGGAGTTTATACTGGTAATTTGCTGATTAACAATACCGGCTGGCAAGTTAACAGCATTGGAAAGCCCCCCCAAAGAAGGTTTTGTAGGGGCTATTATTTTATGATTCTGTAAGGAAATTACATGCGGTATAATTCCCACAACTGATCCAGGAAGCTCATTATGAGATAAACGTTCAACCTCTCTAACGTATTCATTTGTAAAAGCAGTATCCTGATCCAGTAACAAAAGCCAAGGTAATCTCGCTTCCTCTGCTAATTGAAGTGCCAGATTATATGCGCGACTTAAACCAGGGTTTCCTTCGTCAGAATAATAGCTAATGTTAAATTTACCCAATTTAAAATTATGGTTATCATATTGTTTATAAGGACTATTGTCAAATACCATTAAGTTTGCACTTCCATCTATACAATCTCCTAATGACTTTATCGCCCTGGATTCTTCAAGCCTAGATTTATACAAGACCACAACAATAAACAGTTCTCTAAGATCCATCTTAATTCAGCATTCTTTTTAACCAATTATGAATTGAATATTTTGAGACAATTTCATTGGAAACCGGAATAAACTCCGAATCAAAAAATTCAATATTCAAAACTGGGTTTTCACGATCAATGACCAAAACATTATTTGGATGATAGAAGTCATAATTGACAATGTCTGAATTTGTAGTAATTATCTTTCTTTGTACCCCAAGTAATTCTATCGTTCGCATTGTTAATCCACTTTGTAGTGGATGCGCTATATCTAATGTAGATTTTGATTTAAGAATATTAGCAAAATTTGACGCTGCTGAAAGGGTCTTAAAAATCAGATATTTCCTATTCTTACCTAACTCCCCCCCAAATAGTCTTTGCATTAAATAACTAAAATACCCCGTAAATAATACCAGATTATATTTAATGCTATTTTCATCAAGGTATCTAGCAATTTTTACAATTAGATGTAAACGATCAGAATGATACCAACCAAGATGGTAAAGCCCAAAAGTCTCTCTCTCAATATCAATTTGATCCGTTATATATTCTTCCCTAAAAAATAACGGATTGAAATTAAGCAGCTCATTGGATAAACAATCCAACCTGTCAAAAGAGTATACTTTATTAAAGAAAGGAAATTTTGCTTCAATATTTGTCAGCCGTGTAATGGAATCCCATAAATACAGTACATAATTAGCTTTCGGATTCTTTAGTTTAATTATTTCAAGTGCTTGAACCGTTAAATACTCGCACTTAATTATAAAAACAACATCATAATCAGTTGAACAATTATTTGCTATTTGAATACTATGCTTAGCCCTTATCTTTTCCAATTCACCAGTGTTATTAAACCGGGAATATAGTCGATACTTTAATCCATTTGCTGGTACTTCAGAAAAATAGTCAACTTCATATCCAAGCTGCTTAAACTGACCAGTTATTGCCTTTTCATAATCGTAAAATCCAATCCCAATAAATAAAACCCGTTTTTTATCCATTATTTAAATAATCCCTTTTCTTTCATTTCCGAAATAGAGATATCATATTTACTCTCTGTAATCTCCTGGGTCAGTACCCAATCTGTAAATTTCTTAATTCCAGCTTCAAAATTGTATTTAGGCTCAAATCCTAGAGTCGCATTAATCTTTTTAAGGTCAGCATAATTATGACGTATGTCTCCAAGGCGATAATTCCCTGTAATGTTTACCTTTGTATCAATGCCGTAATTCTTAATGAGCTCATTGGCAACTGTAATCACATTTGTAGCTTCCCCTGTTCCAACGTTAAAAACACCACCATTTGCCGCCTCATTTTCCAGTCCTAAGATTGTGGCTGTAACCACATCGTCGATGTAAACGAAATCTCTCGATTCCATCCCGTCTTCAAATATGTTGATGTCTTTTCCATTTTTGATTAGTGTGGAAAAAATAGACAGAATACCGGTATAAGGATTTGATAAAGATTGACCTGGCCCGTATACATTCTGGTACCTGAATGCAACTGGAGCAATCCCTATTGTAGGACAAACAGTCATAATCATTTGCTCCTGATTCTGTTTGGTAATACCATATACCGATGATGGGTGAATTTTCGATTCCTCGTCTGTACCTACCAATTGTAAGGGCTTTGATAAACCATTATATTTAACTTCAAAATCTCCAGCCGACATAAAACTATCTGATCTATGTTTTGGATAAACAAAACCATTTAGCTCTTCTGACCAATACCTACCTTCTCCATAGATAGATCTGGAAGAAGCAATAATTACCTTTTTTACATTATGCGGATTATTTGCCAGCAGGTCAAGCATAATTGCAGTTCCACCAATGTTAACAGTTGTATATTTTTCGATTTCATACATGGATTGTCCCGTTCCTGTTTCAGCAGCAAAATGAACAATAGCATCCTGACCTGAAATCGCTTTTATCCAGTCCTCCTTTGAGGTTACACAGCCTTTGATGAATTTAACCTTATCTTTTATTGTCAAAAAAAGGAATGAATTCTCTTCGGCATCCTCTCCATGAATTTGTGTAGAAAGATTATCTAAAATTGTAATATTAAATCCTTTATCGATTAACCTTAGGGCCAAATTAGATCCTATAAAACCAGCTCCCCCGGTTATTAAAATATTTTTCATATAGCTACTTCATTAATAAAATTTCCGTTCTTATCTGTTTTTAACCATTCATTGGTATCAAAACAATATCGTTTGATAATTTTCGCTGGAGATCCAACGGCTACGCAATAATCAGGAATATCCTTTGTGACCACCGAATTAGCCCCTATTACACAGTTCTTTCCTATTTTCACCCCTAACACACACACATTTTCACCAATCCAACTTCCCTCACCAATAACTACAATGTTATTTTGAACAATTGGTTGTTTAATAATTGGCAAATTTACATTCTTATATCCATGAAGGTTATCCGAAATATATACTTTATCTGCCGTCAATACGTTTTTTTCGAGAATAATCTGCTTAGTAGAGTAAATATGGTTAAAATTACCAATACTGCAACCTTCACCGATTTCTAAAATGCATTCACTTTCTCCAGTTAGAGGAGATGCTGCCAACCAAGACTTATAACCTATCAAGACGTTATTTGCAATTAAAATATTTTTTCCGTTTTCAATCTTTAATGGATTAATCACTATAGATCTATAACCTATCTTTTTAAAAATAGTCCTATAAAGCAGAATTGTTTTGAGCATATGCATTGCTCTTTGAAACCTATTCATTCTTAACCATTAAGCAGCAATACAACATATATCTAGAAATCAAGCTTTTACAAAAAAAAGAGTCAATCTCATTATTTCCAAAAAACACGAAGTTATCAAAATCTTCGATTGCTTCCCCCTTCACAAGTATAATGCCTAAATTTCACCCGAACATTATTTTACTATAATTTCATCTGTAAGCATTGGCGCCTTGGCTTTATTGAAGGCAGATATTTTTATATAGCGACAATTCACCGGTTTGCTGCTTACCGAAAAAGCAGTCACTTCCGATTGAGCATTACGCTCAACAACACTTGTTTGCAAATTTATAAATTCAATATAATTTTTGCCGTCGGCAGAATAGTAAAACTTAATATCTTCTGGATATACAACGTTTACCGCAGGAGTTTTTAAAAAATTTATGCTTATTGATTTCACTGTAACAGGCTTCAATAGATCAATTATTCCTTCAAATCGACCTCCGTAAAAGCCTTGCCATGTATCTAGGCCTGAACTCAAATCACCTCTCAAGCCATCAATCAATGCGTTATTACCTGCATATTTTGCATGAATAGCTGTTGGCGGATAGGTCAAAGAAATCTTTTTGTTGAGTGCAAGATTATTCGGTACAAACATTTTTTCAGCCCCGTTAAAGATTCCTGATATTTTTGTTTTAAACTCTTCCGGTGTTGTCGTCATTTCAGAAAGCCGTTCTACCTTTTCCTCTTTAAGCGTTTGGTATACCTGATCTAATCGTTTATAATCCTTTGTGCTATAAATCAATTTTCCAGATGTATTTTTTAAAACATTACCATTCGAGATTGCATTATACATACCATTGGTAAGTATTCCATAATTAACACTGGCAATAACCCTCTTTACCCGGTTAGAAAGAATCTGATTTCCAACAACACTCTTTGCAGCCTTAGTTAGTATAGATAGATAGTTAGAAGAATTAGCAGAATTTAAGTAATCTTTCAAATGATCGTTTGGGTTATCAAACATTCCCAAGGGAACATTAGAGTTCTGATAAGCAAGTGTAAGTGCTTGTAAATAATTATTAATATAAGGCGCAGCTTTACCGTAATACCCCAGCATGAAGTCCTGAATAATCTGCTTCGAATCAGCGTTAGGATCCCACATCAATTTAGAAGTCAAATAACATTTCAACTCCGCAAACTCTCCTCCTCCATAATAATTCCCATGCATAAAAAGTGCAGTTGCGTTATTTTTTACAAAATACTTAATATTGACAGGTATGGCCGCGAGATTCGGATACGGCATTGTATAATTTTTAAAGTCCACAATGTAGTCCCAAATCATGAATTGACTTGAAATCTGGCCCCATCGGGTGATATTTTTTACATAATTACTGTTATTGGCATCTAAATGATATGGTTTTCCACGGTCAAGATTTCCACTAGTGCAAAAAGCAACCAAAACATTATTAGCTGGTTTAAGCGTAGCAGGGGGAACAACACTATATGAATATGCAAGTGTATTAATGGTTTTATCTGGGAAGTTACCAGCTACCTTATTTACAAAATTAATGATAGAACCAGAGGGACTACCTTCCCTTGCATCTACTGCTTTACATTGGTCGCATTGACAAAAATTACCATTGTCTTCCTGAGAAACGGACCAGTATCTGGCGTTAGGATTCTTTGCCATCCTATCTTTCAGCGCACTTACTACAATCTGATAAACCTTATCATTTGAAAGGCAAAGCTGTGTTGCAACTCTCTTACCGTTACGCTCAGCATAATATTCCGGATGATCTTTAAAATACTTCATCGGGGGTACAAGCTCCAAAGCTGAGTGTACCCAATTGCCCCATTGAGAGCTATTTCCTTTATTCCGATCCACCTTATGCCAGTTTGCATATAACACATCTCTGGATGGCCAGTAAAAAGTTTCCCTGTATTTTATTGTTGGTACTTGTAAGGTATTTACTTCGTTTAACAGAATCGTTTTCCTCTTGGGAATTACGACTGCATCGGGGGCATACATACGGCAATTTAAGTACCTTTCCAAAAAACTATATACCGCATATAATGTACCCTTCTCAGTTCCGCCGGCGAAAATTATCCGGTTACCTATCCGCTTAATAAGAAATCCATCCTCTCCCAATTTATTAAAATTAATATCAGGCACAGTTTGTTTGATATAATCTGCTTTACCAATAACGAATTGGTTATTACCTTTCAAATCATTTACAATAGGAAGCTTCACTCCACTTATTTTTTGCAGATAAGCCTGCAATTCACTCGCTGCCTGTTTCTCTATAACTCCTGCATCACTGGAAATGGTAATCTTAAAATCGCTTTTAAAATTTTCAACCACAGTCAGGCTTTGTGCTACCGCAAACCGAATCAAAATACAATTAAAGAAGACTATTAGAAAACCGATCCTTTTCATATTATTTAAATTGTGATAATGGAAATCTCGCAATCAAGATCTGGGATTTACTATTAAATGTTGAATAGTAGCTTATAAACAAATTCTTCTTATCAAATGCTATGCCACCGTACCCATTGTCTCCAGAACTAGGCAAAGTCAGGATGTAGGAAAGTTCAAATGTTTTTCGGTCGACCAAAAACAAGTCTGTTTGTAATGACCCACTATTAGCACTTCTTGTCAGGAGATATAATTTTCGATTTGGAAGAAAGAACATTTTAGGCCCTCCAAGTATAAGTTTTGGATTCTGACTAAAGCATTTCCAATCTTTTAATTTCTTTTTAGTAGCATATCCTATATAAGAAGGCAAACTATAATGTGTAGCCCTTATTGCACAGAAAATAGTATCTTTATTACTCGCCAGTGAAGTTTCACCTGATGAAAGATTTCCGGTTTGTATACTGCCGACCTCATCGTAATGACCTAATTTTTTTGACACATATAGGTTATTGTAATCATTCTTATAAAAACTATAACCAATAGACATTAGCTCTTTATCTACCATAGACACACCCCATAACCACCATTTATCTTTGGAGGTAAACCTGCCACTTTCCCATTCATCTCCATTCTTACTCCATTTTATCCCATTTCTCATGATTCCCTTCCCACGGTCAGCCATGCCATATTGAAGATATAGCAGAGAATCACCCATATTAACAATTTTAGGATCTCTCAAGTCAAATTGTTCATCGGCAAACCTGGCTATAGCACTGAAGGATTTTCCATCATCACTTTTTAGAATTCTTATTGCTCCATCATTAGATCCATGAGATGTCCCCTCTCTAAATACCAGATAAAATTTCCCTTTAAAAAGGGTTAGATCAGTAAAGCCATTATGAGGGGCCTCATCCCAAACTTTGTAGTAATCAATATCACTTGCAGGAAGTCCATCCTTATTTTTTTTGCACCCGGAAATTAACCCAACCGTCAATAGCAGGAGGAGAACAGCAACACCACGAAATTCTTTCATTATTTTTTTTTGATCCCTATTAGTTTGATCTCCTTAAAGATATCAATCTTTAAAGCAGAAAATGAAACAAAAAATACTATTAGCGTAAATAATAATTTAAGCGACACTCTAAGGAAAAAATTCATTTCGGAAGTAGCCTCATTTAGATAATATGGGGCCAAAATAATTAATGATAAAACCACTATCTGATAATACACTACATTCATCTTTAAGTTTAATTTAGTGTAGGAAACAACAGTGATTACAGAAACAGCCAAAATAGTCGAATAAATGGAGCCCCAATATCCAAAAAATGGCACAAAAATCAAATTAAGAGCAATGCACAATACTGCTGAGATGGTAGTTAATACAGCGACAAGCTTGCGTTTATCATTTGCGATCAACAATGTCCCAAGATAAGTATTTAATCCAGTTATACTAACTGCGACAACCATAGCAGGTACAAGTTCATGTCCTACAAAGAAATTTTCAGACGCAATGATCGTGAATATTTCCTGACTAAAAATCGATATAGCCAAACCTCCGCAGATTACAAAAATAGAAAAGACTTTAAATAACTTTAAATTCAAGTCATTAAACCCTTCATCATGATGCTTTTTGAAGATAATCTGTTCAAAAGTTTTATAGAGGGCCTGTATCACAATGTTTAAAGCTAGTGACAGCGTAAATGCAACAGAATAGATCCCTAATTTATTTAATGGAATAAATCTTTCCAAAATAATCCTATCGCTTACAGAAACAATCAGATAAGATAAGCTTGCGGGTAAGAGCGGTAAAGAAAATGCCAGTGCAGCCTTAATTTTATCTATCCTAAACACAAAAACTCCATTCCTGTATATGATATAACAATAGATTAAGGCAAAGGGTATATTTACATAAAGCCTTGCCATATAACTTCCAAGAAGGCCTTCGTTCATTTTTACGACGAGAAGATAGGTCAGCAGAAACTGCAGTATAACCTTAGATAAGCTAAGGATTACAAATGCTTTAGGATTTTCTTTTATCCTATAAAGTACCAGAGGAATAATTGAAATAACATCAAAAAAATTATTAATTATTGCTAAAAGAAAGAAAGGGTAAAAAGGGACGTTTATCCCGAATCCTTTGATAGCTACAGGAAAGACCAGTAACTGAATTAATAGGAGAGCGAGATTGAATAAACAAATAAAAACAAATACCGCGCCTATAATTTCTTTTCTTCCCTCTTCTGTCTTCTCCAGATAGTAATTTCTCAACAAAAAAGTATTCAAGGATAAACTGGCAATAACGAAAATAAAAGTCATTATCGTCGTGGTATAACTAGTTATCCCATAATCAGTTGGAGATAAGTACTGAGTCAAAATAGGCAAGAGTAGGAATGATAGTATTCTGGGAACAATTTCACCTATAGAATAAATAATAGTTTGCTTTACAACTCTTGACATCTTTTAACCTCCAATGGCTTTTTCTAAAATGCTGGTATCGAATGGTGCAAAGAAGGTGACTTTTCCTGCAGCAGATATAGACGAGACCAGCGCAGAGTTCAATTCATTTTCATTCCCCACCAAATAAAGATTTGGGTTATTAAATAATTCCGCGTGTCTTTCATATGTACTTTCTTTTAATAGAATGACTTTTCGTCCTGCTTGCAATGCTTCATATACGGCGGTGGATTGTATGGTCAAGAGTACATCACTCTGCTCTATCAATTCGGATATAGAAAATTCATTGGATACAACTTCAATATTTTCCCACTTGCTAAATTTTAATTTGTAATGTTCTTTTTCTCTAAATTGATTTGGATGCAATTTAAAAAATATCTTCCTCTGTAATATTTCAGGACGATTTACATTTGACAATAAAAAACGTTCTAGTGTTGGGCCAAAAACATCGGCAGAGACAATGGTTATCGCATTATTCCCATTTGTAATATCTGGGATTGTTTTCGAAAAAAAGTCATTCCCAAGGGGATAGACCGAAACATTTGGTAAGTACAATTCCTTAAACCAATAGTCAGATAATGAAAAAATAGCATCTGGTAGATAGGCTTGGTTGATGTCCAGCTTCAAATCAGGGTAATTATAGGCTAAATGTGCCTTATCAACAATACCATGTTGAAATTCATAAGTAGGAATTTTTAATTTCTTTGCTGCGGCAAAAAAACCTTTCTGAATCCCATTTTGAGTAATAAAAATCTGCTTGGTCTCTTTAGTCTTGAAAAGTTTCGTAAAGAAATCAAGGTCACTATAAAATGCATTTACAAAAGAACCTAACTGAGCTTCATTAAGTGTGCTTGAACCAAATTCCTTAGTTACCGTATCGACTATCTTTGAGTAGTCGAATACTGATTTTGATTTAAAAAACTTCCTATGAAGCAGTTGAGGGAAATCATAAAAAGAATTCTTGAAAAAAAATTCTTGTCTTGCTGAACTGTTACTCTCGAATAAGAAAGAACTATTCAGTGGAAAATGGTTGACTACAGAATGTATATTTTGATCAAACAACTTACCCTTCAGCGTGTTCCGAGAACATAGATAGAAGAAATTTTCGTATTTTTTGTTATCTATCCAATAGTTAAAAAGACTTTTAAGTTTCAGGAAGGCAAGATTTAAACTTGCCTTGTAATCTCTTTTCACCAATGGTGTGGCTTTAAAATCCCACATCAAATTTACATAAATATCGAATCTGATGATATCCCATATATATGTACCGTTATTGTCCTTTAATTCAAAAAGTCCGTTAGACTTTTCGAAAGACATGAATTTGTCGCTTAAATCCGATTCCTGCATCAATCCTTTCGTTTATTCTTAACCAAACACCTATAGTACCTATTGACTAAATTTAGCATGTCCTTCCAGATAAATAGAAAGCGCTTTTTCCATCAGGTCACATTCTGTTAATATGGTCTCCACAAACTCTCTGAATACACCGTCTCCTCCATTTTTAAGAAGTGTTACATTGGCATATTTTTTAATGTAGTCAGGAGCACTATTTGGCACCCCCGTCGTTCCAGCCAATTTTAGAAGGGCGATATCATTAAGATCATCCCCAATATAGGCGACTTCATCCCAGGTATATCGCCCTTCAATAATGTTTTTGGCACAGGAAACTTTATCCTTTATTCCAAGGTGGCAAATACTGATATTAAGTTTTTCGGCTCTTCTTCGAACAATTTCCGTATTCTCCCCGGTTATAATACCAACATCTATCCCTAATAGCCTGCAGAATAAAACTCCTGCACTATCCGAGGTATTAAATTTCTTTAATTCGTTATCAAACCGATCATAGTACATTCCACCATCAGTCCAAACACCATCAATATCCGTTAGTATTATTTTGGGTAAGATCATTTATTTGTTGCTCATAAAAACATAACACTTTAAATATCAACTAAGAAATATCCTGTTGATAAATAACTTCATTTTCATTAATATCAACTAAAGCAGTTTTTCCAATAACCAACCCTTGCTGACTCCATTTAAATCCGTCACCAGGAGAAAGTAGGTGAATATCATTTTCCGAAATTACACTTCCTTTAGTAATTAGCTTATTTGAAGCGATAGAACGTTCCAATTTATGTTTTGCTTGAACAACGCTGGGTTCCATAAAGATGTCCTCAACACCAAAAGATTTTTCTAAAAGTCTAATGTCGCGAACCATTCTGTTTACTCCATCAGGTCCAAGTGAACCAGCCTGATCAGTACCTTTCATCCTTCTGTCTATCGTAATATGCTTCTCGATAATTTCCGCACCCATAGCTACAGCTGCAAGAGGCGTTGAGATTCCAATCGTATGATCTGAATAACCAATTTTATAGTCAGAGTAATGTTTCTGCAAATATTTAATTGTGTTTAAATTCACATTCTCCGGTCTTGTCGGGTACTGTGAAACGCAATGTAAAATAGAGATATTACTATGGTATTTTGTTATGGTATCTAATGCATCATCCAACTGAGCTTTATCGGCCATTCCTGTAGAAATAATAATTGGAACTTTTGTTTCGGCCATAGCTGCAAGCAAAGGAAGATTTGTTAAATCTCTACTGGCAACTTTCAAGAAGTCGGGTGAAAAAAGTTTAAAAATACTTAGACATCCAACAGCACAAAGTGTTTCAACAAAGTCCAAGCCTTTATTTTTTGCATATTTATAAATTTCGAAATGTTCTTCATCATTCAACTCCAAAACTTCTCTATGGGCACCATATGTGGTACCAAACGAATGTTGACTAGTATAAGGAGCATCCATTTGGGTTTTTGATAATTCTTGTGACAAGTCCCTTTTGGTCAACTTTACCGCATCCATTGGTTTAAGTTCCATTTGAAACAAATCTTCTTCAATTGGTCTGCAAGCCAGGTCAATAGTTAATTTTGCTAAGTCTACTGAGCCATTGTGGTTTTGTCCGATTTCGCCGATTATATAAGTCATTTTGTATATTTATTTATGTTATCAATCATTATTTTTTTATAGTCATTTTCCTCGTCTACATCTATGAAAGTGATCAAACGATCAATATCTGCCGAAATAGGAATAGTTTTAGCATAGAGATTTGCCATCAGCTCAAAATCCTCTTTATTATCAATAGTCAACCTTATATCCTCTCTGTAATAAACTGAATCCGGAGCTGGAATAAGCACAACACGAAAGTCATTCTTATGCTCATAGATATAATTTGTAACGTGCTCATGATAAAGACTATCAACTGTACTATCGTTAACTTTTCGAAGCGCATCAAGTGATACAATTTCAGCAAATATGCCCAGATGTGTTTTTATGGTTGGCAGGCCTTTACTATTTTCAAAGCTTAAGTAATCAATATCCTCATCTGATGCTGTAAGATAATCAATAAGCGTTTTAACTGAGACCAGATTTATAAAGGGATTGTCTGCACAAACCCTAACCAAATGAGTAATGCCATATGTTTCACCAACGTCAATGAAACGTTTTAAAACATCGTTTTCACTACCACAGAAAAACTTGAATCCATGCGATAACGCATAGGATTCCAAAACACGATCAGCGTCTGCCGTCGAAGTAGCCAAAATTTTAGGGTAAGTAATTAAATCCTCATCACCAAATCTATTCAGAATGAGATCAAGAATAGAGTGTTCATTATAAAAATTAAGTACAACCTTATTAGGCAATCTGGTTGAACCAGTTCTTGCCTGAACAACAATACCTAATGATTTTTTTTTTATGTGCATAAATTATAAATTCAAATAGTTCAGAAACTACTTTTTTAGCATCCACTTAAAGGTTAAAAACACTAACGTAAAAAAACCGAACATAATCATCCCTAACACAATGCCCTTTGGCTTACCCAGAGTCTCTATCTCTAATGGAAAAACTGGTTTGTCAATTAGCTGTAATAAGGGTGTCTCTTGTTGTAGGGACATCTTAGATAATTCAAGATTTTTCACTAATTCTCCTAAAATAAGTTTATTAGTTTCTGCATTGTATTGTGCTTTTTGTGCAGGAGCACGCAAAGACTGACGTGTAGGGTTTAGATTGGGTGTCGCATCTAAAGTGGAAGCGGCAGAAAAAATAGCTCCATTCATTACTGCTCTTACCGAATCCGTCTGATGCTGCAAAATATTCAAATTCTTTGTTGACTTTTTAGTCTTTGTTTGCACATAAAAATCACTTACATTTCTTACGATCTGATCATTAAAGGTCTTTGCAAAAAATTCATCCCGTGCCTTAACCTCAGTTCTTATAATATTTAATTTTTTATCCAGTTTATCAACCGTCAAATAGTTTCTATTGATGTCATTAACAAACGTTCCCAGGACACTATCCTGTAACCTTGTAAAGGTCGCATTAGGTTTAAAATTAATATCCTTTAAAGCAGGAACTTTTGCCCAGCTTTCCCGAAGTCTGTTAAAATCAATAAACCGATCGATCAAAAGCTGTTTTTTTCCATTATAGTCAATTTCCGTCAATAATGTCTTTTCAATCATTGTTCTGGATTTATACAATTCTATAATGTTATCACCCTGAAAAACGCCTCCACCATTACCCCCAAGGTCTAAACCTGCGATAGACGCTAACCCCGATAAAGAACCTAATCCTGCACCACCTGATCCGGGATCTTCTAAAACAAAGGTAGTCACAGCCCGATACTGTACTTTTTTGAAGTAAGCATAGGTATAGCCTAAAACAGCTCCAATCAAGCTGAAAATTACAACAACTAACCATTTGGAAAGTAAATAACGCAGCAATTCTCTAATCTTATTCATGAGATCACTTAAAGAAATCTCATCGGAATTTGTTGCGCTAGTATTTTGATTTTCTGAATTCATTTAATGAGGACAAAGGGCTAAATACTAAAGTATTATCTAAACAATGAAACAATAATCGCCGTTAATGAAGCCAAAGCAGTACCAATACCTACCCAACTCTGTGCAGTCATTCCGATCTTCTCAGCCTTTTTCGGAACCAGAATTTCCGCTCCTGGTTTTACTTTTGGATAATTATTAAAGAAAAGGAATTTTCGGGCAGACTCTACTGAGCCATTCGCATATTTAATATGTGCTCCTTTTTTATAAGCATTATAAGTATAGCCACCAGCTCCATTTATATAATCTTTAAAACCTTTACCAGGAGAGTAGACAATACTATTAGGACTCAAAACCTCACCGGTAACTTTAACGGTCTGTAACTGCTTAGGAACTCTTATTATATCTCCTTCTTCTAAGAAAAGATCATACCTCGACCCTGGTTTTTTCAAGATATCAGCCAGGCTAATTCCTACAAGATCTGATGAAATGATTTTTTCGGTTAAAGCAGAACTTAAAGTGTCTTTTGCCCCATCTTCCTGCAAACGCTTTAAATTAACCATTTTGAGATCGTCTTCTTCTTTATTGTTGATTACATTTTTACCTTTAGGATTCACTGTCTCTGGTCCAGGCCTCTTTAATGAAGATCCTTCGGCATAAGCCAGTGGAGTCAATCCTCCAGCTCTTTTAATCAGATCTGAAATCCGCTCGTCTTTTCTGGTAATCGTGTACATACCCGGATATAAAACCTCTCCTTCTAATTTAACCTGTTTTTGGACTTCATAACCTGTTGAATTGCGAACAACAACAATATCAAACGGTTTTAAAATAAAGCTGCTGTCTTCCCTTAGTTTCAAGTCAGGATCAACATCTAGAATAAACAATTGAGCAGTAACCGCAGATTTGGAAGTTGCATCACTATTCTTAACCCTTCTTGAAACCTCGATCCGGTTTGGTGTTGCTCCTTCTTTAAAACCTCCCGCCATCTGTATTACATCACCAAGTCTCATGTTATCTGCGTAGTCAAAAGTCCCTGGTGCTCTGACTTCACCATTTATACTTACCTTATATTCATCACGTAGGCTAAATATAGAAGAGATCGTGACTTTATCTTCTCTTAACAATGATATATCGGCCTGAGCTCCTGAAAGGATCTTAGCCACATCGAATGAAATCAGATTTTGTGTATTATCCGGATTCAATCGGTTAATGTAACCACGATTTAAAAAGGCATCCTCAGTTAAACCATCCGCTTTCTTAATTAATGCCTTTAGTGTAAGTCCTTTTTCTAACTCATACACCCCCGGACGAAAAACAGCTCCTATGATCTCGACTTTGTTTTCAAATCTGTCAAGAATCGCCTCAACTACAAATTTATCCCCATTTTTTGGAATATAAGTACTATAATCAGCTGCAGCAACGTCTGTAATACGGCGTTCCTTATCTGTATTCTGGAATGATTTGATCTTAGCAGTATATGCCTGCGTAGTAAAACCACCTGAAAAATTAAGAATATCTTCCAATGTCTCTCCATTTACTACCTCAAACAAGGCTGCTTGTTTCACCTCTCCTTGAATTTCCACACGTTTTTCAAAAACAGGGATATTGATGACGTCCTGATCCTGCAGGCGAATATTATTTTGTTGAATTCCTTTCAATAAAAAATTATAAACATCAATAGTAGAAACTACCTTATTATTTCTGATCACCTGAATTTTACGGAAGGATCCATTTAAAGAAGGTCCTCCAGCGGCATATAATGCATTATAAACAGTTGCAAGTGATGGAAGGGTAAAGGTTCCTGTTTTAACCGCCTGCCCTGTGATGGTCACTTTTATACTTCTGATATTTCCAAGATTAATTGCCAGATTGGTACGTCCTGATCTTAATCCAGGATATGTTTTAGACATTGCCCCTTTAATTTTGGAGATTGCCTGTTCGATTGACAAACCTCCGACAGCAATTCTTCCAACAAATTGCAGGTTAATTACTCCATCAGGACTTACTTCAAGATTATAACTGGCTTCATTGTCTCCTGTAAGGTCGATTAACAATTTATCATCGGGTCCGATCACATAACTTTTTGGCGTTGCCATTCTTAAGTTCGGCTCAAAAGTAATGTTTCCGTTTTTGAATAGATCAGATCCAAATATCTTAGGACCAACTTCTTCATCCGTCACTTTCTTTTCGTTATCTATAGCTCCTCCATCTGTGGTTTCGCTAAATTCTCTACCCGTAGTTGCAGTTTTATTTTCTGTCTGGGTATCAGATCCCTGGGATTTTATTTTCTCTATGCGAAGTTTTAATTTCTGAATTTCATCAGCTTTCATTCCTCTTGCGGCGGCCATTTGAGCCAGCTGAGCTTCGCCATATCCTATTGATTCGGCTTTCTTAATGATTTGCAAAACCTGAGCATCAGACAATTCATCAACTTTAACATCAGCATAGTTAGTCTGTGAATAAACGCTTTGTGCAACAAGCACACCAAGGAAAAAAAGTACAGCGGTTATCGTATTTTTAAAATTCATATAGCAGATTTTGTGACCCCCATCCTGATATTAGTCAGGACCTTAAACGCCTTACAGCAGTTTTATATTTTATTCAAAGTAATTCAACGTTTTAAATCCTCCTTGTTTCAGGTATTCATCTTTCTTCATCAAATGAAGATCAGCATGAACCATATCCTGAACCAATAGCGGCAGATCGTACTTAGGTTTCCAACCCAATTGAGTATTTGCTTTCGTTGGATCTCCCAATAAAAGGTCAACTTCTGTTGGTCTGAAATATTTTTCGTCCACTTGTACAACAATTGTACCTGGTTTCAAATATTCATCATTTAGTCCCAGTTTCTGTACCAATTCCTGGTCAACATCAATAATTACACCCCTTTCGTATTGATCTTTGCCACTAAACTCAATTTCTATGCCTAATTCTGCAAAACTCATTTTTACAAAATCGCGGACAGTAGTTGTTACCCCTGTGGCAATCACATAATCTTCCGGTTTTTCCTGTTGTAGAATCAACCACATGGCCTCAACATAGTCCTTTGCATGCCCCCAGTCCCGTTGAGCAGATAAATTACCCAGATACAAACACTTTTGCAAGCCTAAGGCGATTTTACAGGCTGCACGTGTAATTTTTCTGGTTACAAAAGTTTCTCCCCTCACCGGACTTTCATGATTAAACAGAATACCATTACAAGCATACATCTGATAAGCTTCTCTGTAGTTTACAGTGATCCAATAACCGTACATTTTTGCAACGGCATAAGGAGAACGTGGGTAAAAAGGAGTGGTTTCACTTTGTGGCACAGCCTGCACCAATCCATATAATTCGGAGGTAGAAGCCTGATAGATCTTAGTCTTTTCAATAAGACCTAAAATCCTTACTGCTTCAAGTAATCTCAAAGGTCCGATACCATCAGCATTGGCCGTATATTCTGGGGTTTCAAAGCTCACTTTAACATGACTCATCGCTGCCAGATTATAGATTTCATCTGGTTGCGTTTCCTGAATGATTCTGATTAGATTTGTTGAATCAGTCAGGTCACCATAATGGAGTTTGAAGTTTAAATCATTCTCATGCTGATCCTGATATAAATGATCTATACGCTCCGTATTAAAAGAAGAAGACCGTCTTTTTAACCCATGAACAAAATAGCCCTTTTTGAGTAAAAATTCAGCAAGATATGCTCCATCTTGGCCAGTGACGCCTGTAATTAATGCAACTTTCATCGGTATAGTATAGATTTAATTTAAGAAAACAAATATAGATCAATTTATTTGAATTGTAAGAGAATGATGACAATCCAACACCCTCCACAGCCCTGCTTACTTAGCCAAGTCCAACTATCTGTCGCAATCCCCCCTCAACTTTGTCATTTATCCATATTTTGGATCAATAATATTACCGCTAGATTTGTTTACATAAACCAACCCTATAACGCGATGTCATTTCAAGCTTACCTAAAAACCATTAAAGAGAAAACAGGTCTTGGACCTTTGGATTTTAAAAAAATTGCTGATGAAAAAGGATTCAGTGAGAATGGACAACTAAAAACCAATATCAAGGCGACAGAGATTGTCAACTGGCTAAAGCAGGATTTCGAATTAGGCCATGGACATGCCATGGCAATTTATGCGTTATTGAAAGGTATTAAAGATGAGAATAGCGCCTAGCGGCGCCTTTCTCATTTTTTTAAGCGATACAAATTAAACCGTTCTTTCGGAACCTTTTTAACCTCAATCAATAGATTCCTTGGCTTCTGATTCAGAATGTCAGAAACCCTCATTGGCACCACATCAATCCCAAAGCGATCCTTTAGCTCGGCAACAATTTCAGTAACCAACCTCCATTCCAAAAAGAAGTCGCTTTGCAGCAGATCGTCCATAAAACTGGCAAGTCCTGGTGTCTTACTTTTTAAATAGCCAACTTCTATACCAGCCGCTTTAATATAAGTTTCAATACCTTCCCACAATTCGTCTCTCGAAGGGATTGGAAAATCAGGATCGGCAAACTGATAATACCTGACACCAAAACAAGAAGCAATCTCCTCTTGCTTGTCAATCCCAATACTCAAACTTCCAGCTTCTACAGAAGCAATATAAGGCTGATAAACCGCTATGGCCGTAGCAAAGGCCTCCTGAGAGATATTTACCTTTTTCCGATAGGCTTTGAGCTGTTCGGCGTACTCTTTTCTGACATTCTTTTCTTTTTCTGACATAATCCAAATAGAGTAATAGTAATAATATTAATTAATATGACATACGGTATATTGAACAGTTTATTTATATATTTACTACACAAAATTAACCAATAAGGAATAATAATCAAATTATTGTAAATAAAAACAATCTTACGAAATAAATATCCTCCGATTTTCTTCTGCCGATTTTACAGTTCAGCTAAAACTTTTTTAAAATGAAAAACATTATGTATGGATCGGCCATGATGGACGTTAACAAACAGGTAGCCTACCCACTGCAAAAAAAATCGCAAAACTGACAAAATTTAGCATCGAAGAAATAGAGACATTTTCCAAAAAGGTTTAACTTGCAGCGGAGCCAGTCTTACCATAAACCTAATCCCTTTACATGAATAAATATGCTTTAATAACAGGTGCAAGTAAAGGGATCGGAAGACAAATTACCCTATTGCTGGCTCGTGCGGGTTATCATCTGCTATTGGTTGCCCGTTCTGAAGCTGAGCTTCAGCAACTGGCAAAACTGGTGAATGAAGAATATAAAGTTCAGGCTTTTTATCTCCCCATCGACCTATCGATTGAAAATGCTGCTGATCAGGTCGCCAGCTGGTGTAAGGAACAGACTCCTGCCCTATCTATTCTGATCAACAATGCAGGATATGGTCTATGGGGTAATTTTGATCAGCTAACACTCGCGGATCAGATGAATATGCTAAGACTCAATGTGGATGTTGTACTGGAATTAAGCCATCATTTACTTCCGGTTTTAAAACAGCAAAAACAAGCTTATATCTTAAACATTTCCAGTACCGCAGCCTATCAGGCAGTACCGACACTTTCGTTATACGCAGCCAGTAAAACCTTTATTCTATCTTACAGTCGCGCTTTACGCTATGAACTTAAAGACAGCGCTGTTTCTGTAAGTTGTCTATGTCCTGGCCCAACAGCAACCGGATTCTCCAGTCGTGCGGGTATGGATGCTTTGGCAGATTTGGCAGAGAAATTTAACATGTCGCCGGAAAGTGTCGCTGAAATTGCCCTGAAAGGTATGTTTAATAAAAAGGCGGAGATCATTCCCGGGTTTCTAAACAAAGTTTCTGCATTTGGCACAAGAATTCTCCCTAAGTCACTGATTGAAAGGATCACAGCCCGTTTGTATCAGCAATAGCAGTTTACCCTCTTTTTTTTTCAAAATAAATTTGAGGAGACAATTATTTTCCTACATTTGTAAAGTCTACTAAATTAATAGACTTTATTTCAATGAAGAATAACAACCATATTCATACCGCACATACGATGCGAATGCTCTTCTCCGAAAGGGCTGGTTGTTGCTATTGTTGTTGTTGATCTCTAATACATTATCGATTTCATCATTTCTCAGCTACTGACGGCTTAACCCGCAGCCAGCATTGTTTACTTCAACATTTAGCATTAAAAATTCATCATCATGGAAAATTTATCTATAAAATTCACCTTAGGGGACAAAATAACAACCGAACAAACCGAATTCTTCAATAAAAACGGCTTCATTCATTTCAAAAACTTCATCAAGCCGGAAACCGTAAACGACATCATTCAGGCTTCCCTTGAAGTTCAGCAAAAATGGATTACAGATCAAAGAATTAAAATCAACGGCATCCCTATCAAATATGGCAGAGATCTGGATGGCGCTGCTATTGTTCAACGTTTTGCCTTTATCAATCAGCATCACCCATTATTCGCAGAACTCCCCAATGATCCTCGTTTTGAGACCCTGTTAGAACTAATCGGTCCGGGAGCAAGACTTGGTACAGAAGAAAAAGACGGCATGGTCCTCAATCATTATGTCAATGGCCCGGAAAGTAAGTTTATCCAAATGGGCTGGCACACCGACGGCCTCCGTGATATTTTCCAGGGACAGAAGCTCAATCCGATGCTCAATGTTGGCATCCACCTAAGCAGTCTGAAACCAGAAAACGGCGGCTTACGCGTACTTCCCGGAACCCACAAGCAGAGTTTATATGGCATGCTGTTCCGAAAAAAGTATTTTCTGGACAACAGACCCGATACAGCAGAAGTGGCAATTGTTCCCGAAGCCGGAGACTTAACTATTCATGATGGCCGCTTGTGGCATAGGGTAGCACAATCCTCAGTAACTGGAGAAGAAAGCCGCAGAAGGGTGATTTATCTACCAATCATAGCGGGGAAATATACACCAAAACATGATAAAAGTCCAACGGCATTTTATCAGCGTTTTGCAGCTCTTGTTAAATAACCCGGCCATGTTAATTGCATTAGCAATCAGTTACCTGATCCGTTCGGGAAAACTGAATTCCCTGCAAAAAGGGATTGACCAATGGCGGCTGCCCGGTTTTATAAAAATAAGAAACAAGCCATAAATGATCCAGTTAAACTACCTGGCCTTTGCCATTCCTGCATTTTTCCTCTTCCTCTATCTGGAATACCGCCTTGCCATTTATCTAAAAAAGCCGGAAATTTTCAAATATGAGAGCTCAATTGCAAACATCAGTATTGGCATTGCTGAAAGGTTACTTAACTTATTCATTTCCGCAAGTTTTTACAGCTTGTTTTATTGGGTATATAAGAACTATGCCCTCTTTAGTATTCCCAATACCTGGTGGGTATGGGTGTTGTTGATCCTGGTCACAGACTTAGTCTGGTACTGGTATCACCGCTTAGGCCACCAGGTCAATTTTTTATGGGCCGCACACATAGTCCACCATCAGAGTGAAGAATTCAACCTGACCGTTTCTGCAAGAATCACGATTTTCCAGGCGTTGATTAGAAATGTCTTTTGGTGTGTAATCCCTTTCCTGGGATTTCACCCGGCAATGGTGATTACCATTCTCATGGTTCATGGTGCTTACTCCTTTTTTACCCATACACAACTGGTTGGAAAACTAGGCTGGCTGGAACACATCTTCATCACCCCCTCGCTTCATGGAGTCCATCATGCCAGCGACAAGAAATACCTTGATAAGAACTATGGCGACGTCTTTGCCTTTTGGGACAAGCTCTTCGGAACCTTTCAGCGGGAAGAAGAAGCCCCTAAATATGGCCTTACCCACCCGGTAAAAAGCTATAGCTTTTTATGGCAACACTTTCATTATTACCTGGAAATCCTTGAGGCCTGTAAAAAAGAAAAACACTTTAAGGCAAGACTAAAAATCATTTTTGGAAATCCTGCCACCCTCGACCAAAACATCCGACCCATCCTGGAAACAAGATATCTCCAGCAAAAGACAGAACCAGCCTATCGTTTTAAATTCCGCATTTATTTAAACTTCCAACTCTTTCTTTGCATTGCTTTGCTCAGCTTTTTTACCGCCTTTTATAAGGAGCTGCATTTCGAAGACAAACTGTTCACTGCTTCTTTTATCCTGATCACCCTGATCAATTGTGGCGCACTCCTGGAACAATGGAAATGGATCTATTACCTGGAATGCTTCCGGCTAAGCCTCTTATTGGCTTATACCTTCTGGAAGTTTACCCAAATGGATTGGCATACCGACGGCCTCCGTGATATTTTCCAGGGATAGCAGCTCATTCCAATGTTCAATATTCGCATCCACTTAAGCGAAAACGGTGGCAAATAAATTAGTAATTCCGAGCTATAAACGTACCTGCATTAGCTCCATTATTCAAAGAACTCTGAATATTGTTTATTACCCATGAAACACCAACATTTGATATTCCACCAGCAAGACTTAGCTTCCATTGAGCTTTTGTTGTAGTCTTAGTACTATTATCTGCAATTAATGTAATCAATGTGTCACTCATTGCCCCACCTGCAGGAGCAAATTCGGAGAAGCTTAACCCAGTTACATCTAAATAGGGAGTAACGCCCGTTTCCCATAATGCAGTAATCCGAAACCCTTTCTTTTGTACAATTGGCTTGGGGCCTGTTACAGTAAACGAAACCTGGATCATAACATCAGCAGTTATTGCGGCCCTTTGTGGGCTTGCACCGGCAATTATTTTCAGCAAATCGACAATAACAAGAGAATCATTTAACGGCAGGGATCCATGAGCACCTTGGGTCATTGCAGGAACTCTATTAACAAAAGGCATCAGACATTTAGGTACACCAGATGGAATAGAAATAGCATAATGACGGATATCTATTTGGTTTAATAAAGTCCTGTTAGTTTGATTGTAGAGATTATTCATTAGTAAAGTATTCGTACTCTCAATAGTCCCTGCAAAATCGTATCCTATTGCTGAAATTAACATAGAGTCTACAATCCTGGTTATATTGTTAATGGTAAACCTTCCAGGTATCACATCTGGCATTAAAACAATTATCGCGCTATCGATCCTATTGGCTCCACCACATGAAGCTTGACAACTATCAATTAATATATCCGCATCCTTAACATAAGGTGAAGTATCACTCACTGACGACAGAAATTGATAGACGATTGGGAATCCCCCATTTTCAGAACCAAAATGAGAATCTCTTATAGACAATTTACCATAGTTATCAATCCACCTTACCTTGGGACGAATTCCAGAACCATCTCTTTCTGGTATAAATGTAACATCTCCTATACTCATTTTCCGGCATCTGTTTTCAATTGAGCAAGTATCTGCGTTCTTGGTTCCATTTATAGCACTTAAAACTGACCATCCATTGACCCAACCTCCATTGATATCACAAAAATCAGTTTCCAACTTCAGATAATTTGGTGAGGCTGTATTATCGCACTGACTAATTGATACTACAGCACTTTGAGATTTTATATAAATGGCATATCTATTAATAGTTCGGCTATGTGTTGAAAATATACAATTCTTAAATTCATACCTTGCATTATCAAGATTTGGGATATTAAAATAAACCGCCTCAACATCATTTCCATGAAAAATAATATTCTCAAATTTAACTCTATATGCAGTAGTTGAAGTGAAAATTCTACCATTATCAGGCGCAATCAAAATAGCTGATGAGCCAATCATATCTATTCTTGATGGAATGTTTATTGGTAGGTTAAGTAAATAAAGCCCTTTATCCAAGAATAGTTTTTTTACTCCGGCAATACTTGAAGTTCCGGAATAAACAGGAGCTGCAGTTTGTTTTGAAGCGTAATTGACTGCTAGCTGAAACGCCATACTATCATCGGTTCCAATTTTAGTCACGGCGTCATAATCACCTTTAGCCCCAAACCATCTTACATTAATGACGTCTTCAAATGTCCTCTTGAATCTCTTTCCATCTGCAGTTACTAATAGAGTTCCTAAATTATCGGAAGAAGTTGTATCTGTATCATCATAATACCAATGCCCTTCTTGTCCAACGTCAGTGGTATATAATTGCGATGGGATAACACCGATAGAAGATCTGATTTCTGAGATAGTAATGGAAGATATTGTATTCATAGGTTCTTTGTTTAAATTTTAATCCCTGAACTCTGTGTATAAAATAATTCATACTGTAAAGCAGTTTTATTTTTTTTACAGAATATAAGATGTATAAAAATAGAAATTTTCCAGTGAATAATTGCGCCAGGAAACAAGCGACAAATGATCCAGTTAAATCATATAGCCTTTACCATTAAGACAGTACCTGCTCAGATACGAGGAATTCTAAATCTATATCCCCGAATACAGGTAGAAATAAAACCTCATTTCCAGGTATTGATTGAAAAAAACGTCCATGATAGATTTGTCTTAACATAATAATCTACTCAAAAACAAAAACCTCATGAGACTCTTACAACTTAAAAACAACCTATTAACAAGGATCGCCTTTATGCTTCTTGCAGTAGGACTAATCAGCGCCTGCTCAAAAGATAAAGACAAATATGATGATCCCAGAGCCGGCTATCCCAAGACGGTAACCATCGACTACAAAGTAACACAAACTGCTGGAAATGTTGGTCTTACCGACATCAGGTATACAAACGAAACAGGAGCATTCACAAGCTTAGACAACCAGGCTTTACCTTTCTCCAAAAAAATCACCAAAAAGGTAGAATTTGGCGAAAGCGCGACAATTTCTACTTATACAGCTGGTCCGGGTACGATTAAGCTGGAGATATTGGTTGACGGAAAAGTAGTAGAAACTGCATCGCCTGTTTCAAACACGTACATTAACCACAACATAAGTTACCAGTTTAAATAAGATAGGTTAATTATAGCAACCATTAATTTTCATATTATAACTTATTTAAAAGCCTTATCTTTTGTTTTTGAAAAACAAAAGATAAGGTAATGAAATCAACCATTGAGCAGGTTCATCCAGACAGCGATAATGACAAAATATCTCCGCGCCGGTTAAAAGCCATATTCGGGGGCTCTGTAGGAAATCTCGTGGAATGGTATGATTGGTATGCCTATTCTGCTTTCGCTATTTATTTCTCTGCAGCTTTCTTTCCGGAAGGGAATGATACCGTAAAACTGCTCAATACAGCAGGGATATTTGCGCTTGGCTTCCTGATGCGTCCCCTTGGCGGATATATATTCGGAAGAATTGCAGACCGGATCGGTCGAAAACAATCGATGACACTTTCTGTCTTGCTCATGTCTCTAGGTTCACTTTTAATCGCTTTAACACCCACCTATACGACGATAGGCATTCTTGCCCCCATCCTTCTGTTAATGGCAAGGTTATTACAAGGATTGAGTGTGGGAGGAGAATATGGCGTCTCCGCTACTTACCTGACTGAAATGGCCACAAAAAACCGCAGAGGTTTCTATTCCAGCTTTCAGTATGTCACCCTCATCGGAGGACAATTACTCGCGCTGGCGCTCCAGCTTTTTTTACAAAAAGTTTTATTGTCTGAAGAACAACTTCAGGAATGGGGTTGGCGAATCCCCTTTGTCTTTGGTGCCATACTTTCCATTGTAGCACTATACCTGAGAAAAAATCTTGACGAAACCAGTGCTTTCGAAAATCAAAAAGCAAAGGGAACTGAAAAAAAGGGAACCTTAAAAGAATTATTAAAACATCCGAAGGCACTCATCACGGTCATCGGGCTAACCTTGGGTGGAACCCTGGCCTTCTATACCTACACGACTTATATGCAGAAGTTTCTGGTGAATACCGTAAAAATGACTAAAGAAGAATCCACCCTGCTTTCCTTTCTCTCTTTATTCCTTTTTGCTTGTTTGCAGCCGTTGTTCGGTGCTTTGTCTGATAAGATAGGTCGCAGGCCATTATTGATCGGCTTTGGCGTGCTGGGAACCATCTGTACCGTACCTTTACTTACCGCATTAAGCCAAACGAGTAATCAATGGACCGCATTTCTCCTGTTGATGGCTTCATTAGTCATTGTAAGCGGCTATACTAGCATCAATGCAGTCGTAAAGGCTGAATTATTTCCCGCTGAGGTACGCGCATTAGGTGTTGGCCTTCCTTATGCTTTAACTGTTGCCATATTCGGTGGCACGGCAGAGTACATCGCCTTATGGCTAAAAGACCGGGGTCATGAACCTTATTATTACTGGTACATCACCGGTTGCATTTTCAGCTCATTACTCGTTTATGTATTTATGAAGGATACAAAAACAACTTCAAAATTAAATGAAGATGTGTGATAAAAATCTATCTATTGCTCCCCAAATGGATGGTAATCCCTACCGAGACAGGATTCAACAGAAACTCGGCTTTATTTGTTTTCGTTAATGTTCGCACATTGCTCACATCCTGTGTTACGAATTCCTGTCGTTCATAGGAATAAAAGAAATCCAGACTGCTTTCCACAAACAGAGATACTTCATTGATCACATTGAATTTTATTCCAACTAATGGCGAGGCGATAAAACCAACTTTAGTCGCTTCAACTTTACTTGCAGGAATCGCATCACTCTGTAAATCGCCTTTCAAAGTGTTCGCATTTTGAGACAGTCCAACAAATTTATTAGAGCGATAACCAAGATCCACTCCAAAATAAGGTTGAACTCTGGAAAAGTTAAGGTTCTTTTCAAAACCTATCTTAAAAGCATAATCGGTTACATCACCACTGATGACCTCACAGTTATTGCAATTGTTATAAAAAGTCTTAGATTTTTTGAGGTAATTTCCACTTAACCGATAGCTGATCTGATTGTCATTGAATTTCAAGACCAAGCCGCTGAAATACGTATTTACATATTTACTATAATCAGTATCGTTTAGAATTTTGGGCATTTGCATCATGCTGAAGCCTCTCGCAACAATGGAATAATTATAGTCGCCATTCATTTGTGAAAATGCCGATCCACCAGATAACAGTAGTAAAATAACTAGTAACTTTTTTTTCATTTAGATACCCCCCCGGGTTTATTTAGAGCTATAAAATTAATAGAAAAATCCCCATTCACAACAAAAAAATATTATTCCCGGGATTTCTTTCTAGCAAACAATCTTCTGCCAGGAAGAATGATTTACAATGAGTTAAATGTCCCGCAAAAAGGCCAAAATTAAAAATGAAGGCATTCATAAGGGAATAAAGCATTGCTTTTTTTATTTTCCATTGGATATCTAAAAACGTGCCAAAAACGAATTTTTACTGCTGAATTTAACAAAAATTTTTAATTAAAATTTACAATCTAGCATCAGTATATTTTCTTTCTATAAATGATTTGGTATCAAAAACAATTGCGCCTGATTCTTTATATTTTTTATAATCCAACGCTAAAAATTCCTGATGAGAAACAGCCACTATGATCGCTTTATAGTTTTTATCTATAAGAACATTATCCAATTCAAACCCATATTCTGCCCGCACAAGCTCCGGATCTGCCCATGGATCAAAAACAGTGACCTCCATGCCGAACTGATTCAGCTCTTCATAAATATCAATGACCCGGGTATTCCGGATGTCCGGACAGTTTTCTTTAAATGCAAAGCCGAGAATCAGCACTTTCTCCCCTTTTATGGGATATCCTTTGGCAATCATCAGCTTTACCACCTTATTGGCAACAAACATCCCCATATTATCGTTTACCCTTCTACCCGAAAGAATAACCTGTGGGTGGTAACCTAAAGATTCTGATTTATGTGCCAGGTAATAAGGATCAACCCCAATGCAGTGACCTCCTACCAGTCCTGGTTTATATTTTAGAAAATTCCATTTTGTCCCTGCAGCTTCTATCACATCAGTAGTATCAATTCCGATCCTGTCAAATATGAGCGCAAGCTCATTCACAAAAGAGATATTCACATCTCTTTGCGCATTCTCTATCGCCTTCGAAGCTTCCGCCACTTTGATGCTTGGTGCTTTATGTGTTCCCGCAGTAATGATCTGTGCATATAAATAATCAACTTCCTCTGCGATCTCTTCAGTGGAACCGGAGGTTACTTTCTTAATCTTTGTCAATGTATTCACCCGATCTCCCGGATTGATCCTTTCCGGAGAATAACCACAAAAAAAGTCTGTATTAAATTTCAAACCAGAATGCCTTTCCAGAACAGGCACACAATCGTCTTCTGTACATCCCGGATATACTGTTGATTCATAGATTACAATATCGCCCCTCTTTAATACTTTTCCAATCATTTCAGAAGCCTTTAGCAAGGGGCTCAGATCAGGCGCCTTAAACCGGTTAATAGGGGTAGGCACTGTGATGATGAAAATATTGCAAGGCTCCAGATCTGAGGTCAAAGAAGAAAACTTCAATCCTGAGTTTTCAGTTTTAGAATTCAAGACCTTTTGTAATTCCCCAAGATCAGCTTCCCTTGTCCGGTCCTCTCCAATACGGAGCTCTTCAATTCTCGGTTGGTCGATATCAAATCCCAATACCTTATATTTTTTAGCAAATTCAATAGCGAGTGGTAAACCCACATAACCCAATCCTATAATTGCAATTTTATACACTTTGTCCATAAACATCTTTCTTTTCCTTTATCTGCGGATTTAAGAACGTTTTAAAGGTAGGAAGAATTTTATTTGTTCTCAGGTACGGTTATTGAAATACACTAATCCTAAATTGTAAATAAAAATAAAAAAATGAAGGCTTTCATATTTCTAATCTTCTTCTCTATCCTTTGTTCATATACCTCAAATGCTCAGGATAATCAGGCTCAGATTCCTGCAGCACCAGTTCGCAAATCTCCTGTTCCATTAAACAGGTCTGCAGAAGCATTGGGCATTTCTCCAAAGGTTCAGCAGAAAATAAAAACAATGACTAACGCTCCTATAAACATTGCACTGTTTGCGGTCGACAGGCGTACGGAACAAGAAGCGGGGAACTCCGATGTGGTGATGATAATTTCCATCGATCAGCTCAATGGAAAAATTAAAATGGCCTCCATAATGAGAGATACTTACGTTAAAATCGAGGGTAAAGGCATGGATAAGATCAATGCAGCCTATGCCATGGGTGGGCCTCAGCTGGCCATCAAGACCATCAATCAAAACTTTGATCTGGACATTAAAGATTATATGAATGTAGACTTCTACGGAGCTGCAAAAATTGTGGATGCCTTAGGTGGCATCATGGTAAATGTGAAAGCCCAGGAGCTTCCCTACCTGAATAATTACCTGGACGAACTGGCCATCTACGATAAAATTTCAGCGGTACATGTACAAGATCCCGGCCTTCAGAAACTAAACGGAAAACAGACCGTTGCCTATACCAGAATCAGAGCGGTAGGTAAAGGAGATTACGAAAGAACAGAGCGTCAACGCAGTGTTTTGGTCTCTATTTTCGACAAATTAAAAGGCTCAGGTCAGGAAATTTTTCCCGTTTTTGCCTCAGAAGTCCTCCCTAACATTGAAACCAGTATGGCCAATTTTACACTTCTAAATTTTGCGGGGAGCATTCTTAATTCAAAAAATAAAACGATCGAGCAAGCCCGGTTCCCATTAGATAAAGAAGGTGTTGGAAAAAGGATCAACAACATCTGGTACTTAACCACAGACCTGAAAACAACAACCAGTTCCCTTCACAATTTCATCTATAAAAACAACACTTCAAGCAAGAAATAAAAGCCAGAATTTCCAGTTAAATATCGCCCTCTTCTTTAATGCAGACCCAATTTTGCATATAAGGAAAGGGCTCAACATTTAAAATTGCCGCATTTTTTTCGTCATAAGCCATTTGCCGATACTGAAGCATGGGGAGTCCAATATATATCCCTTCCTCAAAATTACGGATGAGATGTTCCGCCTCCCCTTTGTAACCGTCTGCATGAAAAACAACTTCAGGAGCGAACTGAAGCTTCAGGCAGGCTGCATAACTCCAGGACAGGCTCATCAGTTCTGCTCCCCGATGCAGGTCAATATCCGGCAAAACTCCATCCAGTTCACACCTTACCGCATAAGGGACGGTAGCCAGATGACCAGCTTCATGCAAAATATCTCCGGGATAAAGCACCTGGGAAGGGTCAATACTTAAGCCTCCGGATTTAATGCGGATGCCAGGAAGAAAGGAATCTCCTTTATGTTGCTCTAATAACACTTCCAGACCGATTTCCTGGAGGAAGTTAACGATGGTCGCAATAGTTTGTTGATTTTTATTAAAAGACAATGAGGCGTTCATGACCTAAAAAAACAAAATCAAAAGCACATAGCAAACAGATATCTTATAAATAATCCTAAAAATATTATTTAGTGTCTGTTTTTTTACTAGTTTTATATTCAATTGGTGACCTCGTATTTTCAAATAGCAGCACCATTATGGATAATTAACGCCTTAGCTCTCTTCATTTTATGTGCATTTTTGTTTTCACGAATACCCGTTCGTATCAACAATTTTTGGTGCTTTCACGCAGCCAATGGCTTTTGAGCGGAACTTTAATCGCGTTAAGATCTAAAGCCACCTCAGGAAATAATCATCCCAATCTTCATACGATTAAATTAACCAATCAAATTATATAAACACAATTATTATGGAAGAGTTCATCGGAATCGTTAAAATTTTTGCAGGCAATTTTGCGCCAAGAGGCTGGATGCTTTGCAATGGCCAAATCATCGGCATTGCCCAGAATACTGCACTTTTTTCAATTTTAGGAACCACTTATGGTGGAAATGGTCAGACGACCTTTGCTTTACCTGACCTTAGAGGCAGAGCTCCTGTTGGATGGGGACAAGGCCCTGGCCTAAGTAACTATGTGTTGGGGCAAGTCTCTGGTACGGAGAACACCAGCATTCTGATCACCAATATGCCTGCACACAATCACGCTGCCGTCTCAACTTTAACATTAAATGCAAGCGATGCTGCTGCAACTGTTGGAACGCCGGTTGCCGGAAATGCATTTGGAGCTGGTAAAGACGTAAACACGGATCCGGTATCAATGTATACGACCTCAGCACCTAACGTTCCCCTTGCAGGCGGCTCAGTAGCGACCACAGTAGGTCTTAGCGGAGGAAGTGTACCGATCAGTATTCTACAACCAACGTTAGCGATTACTTACATCATCTGCACAGAAGGTATTTTTCCTAGTAGAAACTAATCATCCTGACCATTATTTTATCAAATTACATAATTAGAAATTATTATGGAGGAATTTATAGGAGTCGTTAAAATTTTTGCTGGCAATTATCCGCCAAGAGGCTGGCAATTTTGCAATGGGCAAATCCTGGCCATAGCACCAAATACCGCACTTTTTTCCCTTTTAGGAACTACCTATGGAGGAAATGGATCGACCACTTTTGCCTTGCCCGATCTCAGGGGCAGAGCTCCCATTGGCTGGGGGCAAGGACCCGGCCTGAGTAACTATGTCATAGGCGAGTCCTCTGGTTCAGAGAACACCAGCATCTTAATCAATAATATGCCGGCGCACAATCACGTTGCCACCTCTACTTTAACACTAAATGCCAGCAACACTGCAGCAACAGTTTCAACTCCTGTTGCCGGAAATGCATTGGGAGCCGGTAAAGACGTAAATACAGATCCGGTATCTATGTATACCACTGCTGCTCCTAATGTTCCTCTGACAGGGGGCTCAGTAGCGACCACAGTAGGTATTAGCGGAGGAAGTGTACCAATCAGTATTCTACAGCCTACACTGGCGATTAGTTATATCATCTGTTTTCAAGGTCTTTTTCCTAGTAGAAACTAGAGATTCCATCAACACATCGCTTTTTCTCTATTCAAAAAGACGCCTTCCACTTAATTGTGGAAGGCGTCTTTTCTATTCTTCCAAAAGGAAAATTGCTGACGGAAATCAAAAAAGAAGGTACGAAAGGTTGGAATTAATAAAAATAAACCTAAAAATATTGCTCGATATTTATTTTTTTTACTAGTTTTATCACAAATTAACATTTCGATTTGATGAGATTTAATAGTTTCATCAAGTTGATTGCTGATTAAAAGATAATTAACGCCTCAATCCTCTTTATCTTATGCACATTCTTGGTTTCACAAATGCGATTGTATTGCAAAAAATGGATCAGCTCATGAACCCGGTTGATTCCATATGGAATTTACCCACCGAATGGCACAAGAATCTCAACCACATTTATAAAAATTCATCAGAGAGATCTGGAAATTTGATATTGAGTTAGCATCCAGACCCACGTTGATCAACATGGGCTCCGGAAGAGAAGTTAAGCACGTTATTATCTGAAAATAACCCAGGAATTTTATCCTGAGCTTTGGCATATAAAAATAAATTAAACAATTATAAATTACTTAAACACACATTATTATGGATGAGTACATGGGAATGGTAAAAATTTTCGCAGGCAACTTTGCACCCAGAGGTTTTATGTTCTGTAATGGTCAAATTATCGGCATAGCCCAAAATTCCGCTCTTTTTGCCCTTTTGGGAACTACTTACGGTGGAAATGGTCAGACAACCTTTGGCTTACCTGACCTTAGAGGCAGAGCTCCTGTTGGATGGGGACAAGGTCCTGGCCTGAGCAACTACGCGCTGGGACAGGTCTCAGGTACAGAAAAGACCAGCATTCTGATCAGCAACATGCCAGCACACAATCACGTTGCCACATCCACCTTAACATTAAATGCAAGCGACGCTGCTGCTACTGTTGGAACGCCGGTTGCCGGAAATGCATTGGGAGCCGGTAAAGATGTAAACACAGATCCAGTATCTATGTATACGACTTCAGCACCTAACATCCCTCTAACCGGAGGTTCTGTTGCAACAACAACAGCACTTAACGGAGGAAATGTGCCAATCAACATTCTGCAACCAACCCTTGCCATTAGTTATATCATCGCTATAGAAGGAGCTTTCCCTAGCAGAAATTAGGTATACCGATAGAATTTATTAGAATTAACGCTCTCACATGAAAAATTTATCTTTCCGCTATTTAGCGGCATTATTTATCATCTGCTTTTTTTGCCTTTCTGCAAAAAAAAGCGCGGCTCAGTTGACCACAGGAGATTTTGCAATTGTCGGCTTTAATGGAAACTCAGCAACAGTGAACCTGGCTATTGTGGCCTTAAAAGTAATTCCCTCAGGAACCGAGCTTAAAATTACCGACCGGGGCTGGGATCAGACCGCATTGGTCTCCAACGGTTCCGACGGTTTAATTACCTGGACAACCACAAGTTCTATTCCTGCAGGAACGATATTTAATATCGCAATAACCGGAGGTGCCGTACCAACGGCTACAGGACTGGAAAGTTATGGAACCGTGACAGCCACTGGCTGGACTACAGGAACCGTTGTAGCAGGTGGCGGAGATAACTGGTTCCTCTATAACGGCAACGATGCCACTCCGAATTTTATCTATGGATTTGCAAACTGGTCTACCGCTCTTCCTGGTACCAATGCCCCTGATCCTACCACAGGGTGGCAGGCAGCAGGAGTAGTTAGTGCTGCAGTATCTTACCTGCCTACCACACTTGCAGCAGGAAATTTTTATGTTACCTTAACTATTGCCGGTACTCCGCCAACAGGTTATCACGGAGATTATAACAATTATTCCGGTACATTTACCGGAACAAAAGCTTCCATTCTGACTGCGATCAATACAAAATCGAACTGGACAACTACAGAATTGCTTGCCAACAAGAAATCTCTGGACCCAGGTGGAGCAGCTTTTCCGGGCACAAATCCAATCTTTCAACTTGGAACAAACGTTAGTGGGGTAACTTCTTCTACGGCTAACGGAACTTATAAAACAGGTGATGTTATTGCTGTTAATGTTACTTTTTCAACTATCGTAAACGTAACCGGAACACCAACATTGAGCCTAAATACCGGTGCAACTGTCAACTATAGCGGTGGAACCGGAACAAATACCCTCACCTTTAATTATACAGTCGCCAGCGGACAAAGCACTGCTGATCTCGACTATTCTTCTACTACTGCATTAGCCCTCAATGGAGGAACCATCAAAGATGCAGGAAATACTGATGCCACACTTACTCTCGCTGCTCCCGGAGCAGCCAACTCCCTGGGTAATAATAAAGCGATTGTCATTGATGGGATTGCTCCTACTGTGGCTTCTGTGAATTCAACTACCGCAAACGGAGCCTATAAAGCAGGTGATGTCATTAACGTGACGGTGAATTTTTCTGAAGCCGTTGCCGTAACGGGAACCCCTCAGCTTGCATTGAATTCCGGTGCAACTGTCAATTATACCAGCGGATCAGGAACATCTTCTCTCGTTTTTAACTATACAGTAGGGCTAACAGATGCCAGTGCAGATCTGGATTATGCCAGCACTAGCGCACTCAGCTTAAACGGCGGCACACTCAAAGATGCTGCAGGGAACAATACCACTTTGACCCTGCCCGCTCCCGGAGCTGCAAACTCTTTAGGCGCCAACAAAAATATAATCATCGACAACACCGCTCCGATAGTTAGCTCGGTTAATTCCAGCCTGGCAGACGGAACGTATAAAATAGGTGACCTCATTCCGGTAACAGTCAACTTCTCTGAAGCAGTGACCGTAACAGGAACACCAACCCTAAGCCTGAATTCCGGAGGAACAGCCAGTTATGCCAGTGGCTCGGGAACAACTGCGTTGGTCTTTAACTATACCGTAGCCCTAAACCAAAGTACTCCTGACCTGGATCAGGCCAGTACTACTGCACTTGCTCTGGCAGGTGGAACGATTAAAGATGCCGCAGGAAACGATGCTACCCTAACCCTGGCCGCTCCCGGAGCTGCAGGATCTTTAGGTGCAAACAAAGCGATCGTCATCAATACCACAACACCGACCATAGTCAGCATCACCAGAGTGGGTAATGCGACCATCAATGGTACTTCAGCAGATTTTTTAGTGACTTTCTCTGAAAACGTGACGGGGGTCGATGCAACTGACTTCAGCATCACTTCTACCGGAATTACCGGTCCTGCGATTACATCCGTCTCAGGAAGTAACGATACCAGAACAATTACAGTAAACACCGGAACAGGATCGGGGACCTTAAGACTGGACCTCACAAGCTCCGGAACAGGAATCATCAATACGATTGGCAATGAGATCCAGGGAGGATATACTTCCGGAGAGGTGTATACCATCGATAAAACCATCCCTACCCTGACTACAGTAACCATTGCTTCCAATAATGCCAATACCGCAAAAGCGAAAACCGGAGATCTGATTACCCTGAGCTTCACTGCTGCTGAAACCATTGCCACACCAGTGGTGAGCATTTTCGGAAATACAGCTACCGTTACGAATACCAGTGCAAACGACTGGACCGCAACTTATACCACACAGGCGGCAGATGCCGAAGGTGTTATCCCTTTTAACATCGCCTTTACCGATCTTACCGGAAACGTTGGAACTGCAGTAACTGCAACCACCAATGCCAGCAGTGTCACCTACGACAAAACGCTGCCAACCTTAACTACGGTGGCCATTGTTTCCAATAACGCCTCAAATCAAACCGCTAAAACAGGAAATACCATTTCCTTAACCTTTACCGCTTCCGAAGCAGTGGCGCTTCCTGTAGTGACCATTGCAGGAAACACAGCCCTGACCTCCCCGGCAGGAGGAAACAACTACCTGGCAACCTATACCCTCACTGGAACAGAAACAGAAGGAACCCTTGCTTTCAATATTGCCTTTACAGACCTGACCGGAAATGCAGGAACAGCGGTAACCGCAACTACCAACAGCAGCAGTGTGACCTATGATAAAACCATTCCAACACTCACTACGGTTACCATTGCTTCAAACAACCTGACCACCAGCAAAGCAAAAGCAGGAGACCTTATCACCCTGAATTTTACGGCTGCAGAAGCGATTGCCACACCAACAGTAACCATGGCTGGAGCTGCAGTAACCCCGACCAATAGCGGAGGAAACAACTGGACAGCAAGCCAAACCGTAACAGGACTGACTCCTGAAGGAGTCCTTGCCTTTAACATTACCTTTTCAGATCTGCCAGGAAATGCAGGAACCCCGGTAACGGCAACCACCAACAGCAGCTCAGTAACTGTTGACAGAACCGCTCCCGCTGCACCGACAGGACTCGCAGCAACTGCAGGAAATACAGAGAATACCCTTACCTGGAATGCCAGCCCGGCTTCGGATCTGGACAAATACAACCTTTACGGAGGAACAACCATTAACCCAACTACACTCATCCAAAGCATTCCGGCAGGAACTTTAACCTATACCCATACCGGACTAACTAATGGCATTGGTTATTTCTACCGCATTTCGGCGGCAGATTTAACCGGAAATGAAGGCGCTAAATCTGGCAATATTGTTTCCGCTCCTAGAGGAACTCAAACCATTACCTTCAACCCGCTTGCGGCTTCGGTGTATGGCGCAACTCCAATTACCCTGACTGCAACCAGCAGCTCAGGATTAGCCGTAACCTACAGCTCCAGCAATACTGCTGTAGCCACCGTATCGGGAAACACAGTCACCATCCTGTCAGCAGGAACAACAACCATTACCGCTTCACAGACCGGAAACGGAGCCTATCTTGCAGCCGCTCCTGTAACTCAGGATCTGGTAGTCAGCAAAAAGGATATCGCTGTTAATGCCGTTGCCAATACCAAAATCTATGGTGCAACTGATCCGGCATTCACCTATACTTTCAGTCCGGCACTGATCGGAACAGATACCTTTACAGGTACCCTGGACCGCGCAGCAGGTGAAAACATTGGCAACTATGCCATCGGACAGGGAACACTGGCTTTAAGTAACAATTACAATATCAACTTTACCTCAGCTGACCTAAGCATTACCGTTAAACCGGTAACTGTAACGGCCGATGCTAAAACCAAAATCTTTACTGCTGCTGATCCGGCATTCACCTATACGGTAAGTCCTGCGCTGATCGGAACAGATACTTTTACAGGATCACTTGACCGCGCTACAGGTGAAGATGTTGGTACTTATGCCATCGGACAGGGGACCCTCAGCCTGGGTGCAAATTACCAGATCACCTATGTACCGGCCAACCTGAGCATTACTGCCCAGGCCATTGCCGTAACTGCCACTGCCGCCAACAAAGAGTATGGCACCACAGATCCGGTATTTGCTTATACTTTCAGTCCGGCGCTAAACGGAACAGATACCTTTACAGGATCACTGGACCGCGCTGCTGGCGAAAACATTGGCAACTATGCCATCGGTCAGGGAACACTGGCTTTAAGTAATAATTACGCCATTGCCTTTACTTCAGCTGATTTCAGCATCACCAGGAAAACAGTGAATGTAACTGCCACTGCCGGCAACAAAGAATACGGCACAGCAGATCCGGTATTTGCTTATACTTTCAGCCCTGCATTAATTGGCACTGATACCTTTACCGGTACCCTGGACCGTGCTGCAGGTGAAAACATTGGTAACTATGCCATCGGACAGGGAACACTTGCTTTAAGTAACAATTACACCCTTGCCTTTACTTCAGCTGATTTCAGCATCACAAAGAAAACGGTAAATGTAACGGCAGTGGCCGACACCAAAGTATATGGTACTGCTGATCCTGCTTTCACTTATACTTTCAGCCCGGCACTGATCGGAACAGATACCTTTACAGGTGCCCTGGACCGTGCTGCTGGTGAAAACATTGGCAACTATGCCATCGGACAAGGGACCCTTGCTCTAAACAGCAATTACACCCTGGCCTTTACTTCAGCTGACCTAAGCATTACCGTTAAACCGGTAACTGTAACCGCTGATGCTAAAACTAAAATCTTTACTGCTGCTGATCCGGCATTCACCTATACGGTAAGTCCTGCGCTGATCGGAACAGATACTTTTACCGGTACACTGGACCGCGCTCCCGGTGAAAATGTTGGTACTTATGCCATTGGACAGGGTAACCTCAGCCTGGGTGCAAATTACCAGATCACTTATGTACCGGCCAACCTGAACATTACTGCCCAGGCTATTGCCGTAAACGCTACTGCTGGTAACAAAGAGTACGGCAGCACAGATCCGGTTTTCGCTTATACTTTCAGTCCGGCACTAAACGGAACAGATACCTTTACAGGATCACTGGACCGCGTTGCAGGTGAGAATATTGGCAACTATGCCATCGGTCAGGGAACACTGGCTTTAAGTAATAATTACGCCATTGCCTTTACTTCAGCTGATTTCAGCATCACCAGGAAAACAGTGAATGTAACTGCCACTGCCGGCAACAAAGAATACGGCACAGCAGATCCGGTATTTGCTTATACTTTCAGCCCTGCATTAATTGGCACTGATACCTTTACCGGTGCCCTGGACCGTGCTGCAGGTGAAAACATTGGTAACTATGCCATCGGACAGGGAACACTTGCTTTAAGTAACAATTACACCCTTGCCTTTACTTCAGCTGATTTCAACATTACAAAGAAAACGGTAAATGTAACGGCAGTGGCCGACACCAAAGTATATGGTACTGCTGATCCTGCTTTCACTTATACTTTCAGCCCGGCACTGATCGGAACAGATACCTTTACAGGTGCCCTGGACCGTGCTGCTGGTGAAAACATTGGCAACTATGCCATCGGACAAGGGACCCTTGCTCTAAACAGCAATTACACCCTGGCCTTTACTTCAGCTGACCTAAGCATTACCGTTAAACCGGTAACTGTAACCGCTGATGCTAAAACTAAAATCTTTACTGCTGCTGATCCGGCATTCACCTATACGGTAAGTCCTGCGCTGATCGGAACAGATACTTTTACCGGTACACTGGACCGCGCTCCCGGTGAAAATGTTGGTACTTATGCCATTGGACAGGGTAACCTCAGCCTGGGTGCAAATTACCAGATCACTTATGTACCGGCCAACCTGAACATTACTGCCCAGGCTATTGCCGTAAACGCTACTGCTGGTAACAAAGAGTACGGCAGCACAGATCCGGTTTTCGCTTATACTTTCAGTCCGGCACTAAACGGAACAGATACCTTTACAGGATCACTGGACCGCGTTGCAGGTGAGAATATTGGCAATTATGCCATCGGTCAGGGAACACTGGCTTTAAGTAATAATTACGCCATTGCCTTTACTTCAGCTGATTTCAGCATCACCAGGAAAACAGTGAACGTAACTGCCACTGCCGGCAACAAAGAATACGGCACAGCAGATCCTGTATTTGCTTATACTTTCAGCCCTGCATTAATTGGCACTGATACCTTTACAGGATCACTCGACCGCGTTGCAGGTGAAAACATCGGAAACTATGCCATCGGACAGGGAACACTGGCTTTAAGCAACAATTACACCCTTGCCTTTACTTCAGCTGATTTCAGCATTACCAGGAAAACGGTAAATGTAACGGCAGTAGCCAATACCAAAGTATATGGTACTGCTGATCCTGCTTTCACTTATACTTTCAGCCCGGCACTGATCGGAACAGATACCTTTACAGGTACCCTGGACCGCGCAGCAGGTGAAAACATCGGCAATTATGCCATCGGACAGGGAACACTGGCTTTAAGTAACAATTACAATATCAACTTTACCTCAGCTGATCTGAACATTACCGCTAAACCGGTAACTGTAACCGCTGATGCTAAAACTAAAATCTTTACCGCTGCTGATCCGGCATTCACTTACACTTTCAGTCCGGCACTGATCGGAACAGATACCTTTACAGGATCACTGGACCGTGTTGCAGGCGAAGATGTTGGCAATTACGCTATTGGCCAGGGTACCCTCAGCCTCGGGGCAAATTACCAGATCACTTATGTACCGGCCAACCTGAGCATTACTGCCCAGGCCATTGCCGTAACCGCTATTGCCGGCAACAAAGAATATGGCGCCGCAGATCCTGTATTTGCTTATACTTTCAGTCCCGCACTAAACGGAACAGATACCTTTACAGGATCACTGGACCGCGCAGCAGGTGAGAACATTGGCAATTATGCCATCGGTCAGGGAACACTGGCTTTAAGCAACAATTACACCCTTGCCTTTACTTCAGCTGATTTCAGCATCACGAAGAAAACAGTGAACGTAACTGCTACTGCCGGTAACAAAGAATATGGCACAGCAGATCCGGTATTTGCTTATACTTTCAGTCCGGCGCTGATCGGAACAGATACCTTCACCGGTAGCCTGGACCGTGCTGCAGGTGAAAACATTGGCAACTATGCCATCGGACAGGGAACACTGGCTTTAAGCAACAATTACACCCTTGCCTTTACTTCAGCTGATTTCAGTATTACCAAGAAAACAGTAAATGTAATTGCTACCGCCGATACCAAAGTGTATGGCACTGCTGATCCTGCTTTCACTTATACTTTCAGCCCGGCACTGATCGGAACAGATACCTTTACAGGTACGCTGGACCGCGCTGCTGGCGAAAACATTGGCAACTATGCCATCGGACAGGGGACCCTTGCTTTAAACAACAATTATACCCTTGCCTTTACTTCAGCTGACCTGAACATTACCGCTAAACCGGTAACTGTAACCGCTGATGCTAAAACCAAAATCTTTACCGCCGCTGATCCGGCATTCACTTACACTTTCAGTCCGGCATTGATCGGAACAGATGCCTTTACAGGTACACTGGACCGTGCTCCTGGTGAAAATGTTGGTACTTATGCCATCGGACAGGGTAATCTCAGCCTGGGTACAAATTACCAGATCACTTATGTACCGGCCAACCTGACCATTACTTCCCAGGCCATTACCGTAACCGCTACCGCTCAAACCAAAGTGTATGGCGATACAGACCCGGCACTGACTTATACTTTCAGTCCGGCGTTAAACGGAACAGATACCTTTACAGGATCACTTGACCGCGTTGCAGGTGAAAACATCGGCAATTATGCCATCGGTCAGGGAACACTGGCTTTAAGCAACAATTACGCCCTTGCCTTTACTTCAGCTGATTTAAGCATCACGAAGAAAACAGTGAATGTAACTGCTACTGCCGGTAACAAAGAATACGGCACAACAGATCCGGTATTTGCTTATACCTTCAATCCGGCGCTGATCGGAACAGATACCTTTACAGGATCACTGGACCGCGCAGCAGGTGAGAACATTGGCAACTATGCCATCGGTCAGGGAACACTTGCTTTAAGCAACAATTACACCCTTGCCTTTACTTCAGCTGATTTCAGCATTACCAAAAAAACAGTAAATGTAATTGCTACCGCCAATACCAAAGTGTATGGCACTGCTGATCCTGCTTTCACTTATACTTTCAGCCCGGCACTGATCGGAACAGATACCTTTACAGGTACCCTGGACCGTGCAACAGGTGAAAACATTGGTAACTATGCCATCGGACAGGGGACCCTTGCTTTAAACAGCAATTATACCCTTGCCTTTACTTCAGCTGACCTGAACATTACCGCTAAACCGGTAACTGTAACTGCTGATGCTAAAACCAAAATCTTTACCGCCGCTGATCCGGCATTCACTTACACTTTCAGTCCGGCACTGATCGGAACAGATGCCTTTACAGGTACACTGGACCGTGCTCCTGGTGAAAATGTTGGTGCTTATGCCATCGGACAGGGTAATCTCAGCCTGGGTACAAATTACCAGATCACTTATGTACCGGCCAACCTGAACATTACTTCCCAGGCCATTACCGTAACCGCTGCCGCTCAAACCAAAGTGTATGGCGATACGGATCCGGCCCTGACTTATACTTTCAGTCCGGCACTAAACGGAACAGATACCTTTACAGGATCACTGGACCGCGTAGCGGGTGAAAACATCGGCAACTATGCCATCGGACAGGGAACACTTGCTTTAAGCAACAATTACGCCCTGAGCTATACGGCTGCTGATTTAAGCATCACGAAGAAAACAGTGAACGTAACTGCCACTGCCGGTAACAAAGAATATGGCACAGCAGATCCGGTATTTGCTTATACCTTCAGTCCGGCACTGATCGGAACAGATGCCTTCACCGGAACTCTTGACCGTATTCCTGGTGAAAACATAGGTAACTATGCCATCGGACAGGGAACACTGGCCTTAAACAACAATTACACTCTTGCCTTTACTTCAGCTGATTTCAGCATCACGAAGAAAACAGTAAATGTAACTGCAGTGGCCAATACCAAAGTATATGGTGAAGCTGATCCTGCTTTCACTTATACTTTCAGTCCGGCACTGATCGGAACAGATACCTTTACAGGTAGCCTGAACCGCGCAGCGGGTGAAAACATTGGCAACTATGCCATCGGTCAGGGAACACTTGCTTTAAACAGCAATTATACCCTTACCTTTACTTCAGCTGACCTGAGCATTACTGCTAAACCGGTAACCGTAACCGCTGTGGCTAAAACCAAAGTATATGGAACAGCAGATCCGCTATTCACCTATACTTTCAGCCCTGCGCTGATCGGTACGGATGCCTTTACAGGAAACCTGGCCAGAACTTCGGGTGAAAACGTAGGGGACTATGCAATTAATCAGGGATCACTTGTGTTAAATAACAATTACCTGATTACTTATAACCCGGCTAACCTGAGCATTACCAGTAAAGCGCTGACGGTTACTGCTGCTGCCAAAAACAAAACTTACGGCGATGCAGATCCGGCACTGACTTACACTTTCAGCCCGGCCTTAATCGGTACTGATGCCTTTACAGGAAGCTTAGCAAGAGCTACCGGCGAGAATATCGGTAACTATACCATCGGCCAGGGAACAGTAACTGCCGGTCCGAATTACCTGATCACTTACACCCCTGCCAACCTGAGCATCGGTGCAAAAAACATCAGTGTAACCGCAACAACTGCAGCCAAAACCTATGGTACTGCTGATCCGGCATTAACTTATACCTTCATTCCGGCACTGATCGGAACGGATACCTTTACCGGAAGCCTGAACAGGGTCCCTGGGGAAAATGTTGGTACTTATGCCATCAACCAAAACACCCTGGCACTGAGCAGCAACTATGTGCTGAACTATACCGCTGCCAACCTGAGCATCAATAAAGCACCGCTGACCATTACTGCGGAAGATAAAGTGAAATTTGCAGGAACAGCGAATCCGCCACTGACCGTTAAGTACGATGGATTTGTCAATGCAGAATCTCCTGCCGTACTGACCAGCCCTGTGGTGATCAGCACAACTGCAACCACCAACAGCCCGATCGGAACTTACGATATCGTTCCTTCTGCGGCTACTTCCGGCAACTACCAGATCAGTTTTGTAAATGGTACTTTAACCATCAGGGCAGGTGCACCAACAAATATCCTCCTGGCTGGAACCACAGTTTATGAAAACAGTCCTTCAGGAACTCCGGCAGGAACCATCAGCAGCACTGCTGATGATCCGGCAGCAACCTTTACCTATGCCCTGGTTTCAGGAACAGGTGATACCGACAATGCCTTATTCAGCATTTCAGGTAACAACCTGCTCACCGCAGCAAGTCTGAACTTCGAAAACAAGTCCAGCTACAGCATCAGGGTGAAAAGCACTACCCAATATGGTTTCAGTCTGGAGAAAGCCTTCAACATCAACATCAGCGATGTCAATGAAATCCCAACGCTGGATCCTGTTGCAGGTCAGACCATCTGCTATACCACTTCTGTACAAAACGTAGCCTTAACCGGAATCACTGCAGGTCCTGAATCTGCACAAACCACCACGGTTACAGCGACCAGCAGCAATAGCAACCTGATTCAAAACATCACCGCAACCCAAACCGGCAGCAACGGAAACCTCAGCTACCGCGTTAGAAGTGGTGCTTCAGGAACAGCAACCATTACCGTAACGGTCAAAGACAATGGAGGAACAGATAACGGAGGTGTGGATACTTACAGCAGTACGTTTGTCATCACGGTGAATCCTTTACCGGTAATCGCTATTACGGCCGACAACGGCAATAACAACGGCGCTGGAAGCACAGAGGTCAGCAAGGGAGAAAGTCTGAAACTGACCGCCACAGGTGGCCTCTCTTATGTATGGGCTACTCATAGCAGCATCATCAGCGGACAAAACACCGCCATCCTGACCATAAGGCCAAGGGAAACGACCACATACACCGTAACAGCAACCAATACCAGCGGATGTACAGATTCCAAAACCTTTACCGTAACGGTAGTGGAAGATTATGCAAAAGTCAAAGCCACCAATATTTTATCCCCTAACGGAGACGGATACAATGACAAGTGGGTGATTGACAATATCGATTTCTATCCGAACAATGAAGTGAAAATCTTTGATAAGGCAGGAAGACCAATCTATAGTAAAAAAGGATATGACAACAGCTGGGACGGAAATCTTAACGGAACCGCACTGGCTGAAGGCACCTATTATTACGTGATAGATTTCGGTAACGGCCGCCCTAGATTCAAAGGCTTTATCACCGTAATCAGAGAGAATTAAGATCAACCCCTTATTTAAAATAAAACATCATAAAGATGAAAACGAAATACAAATTCTTAGCACTGGTACTTATGGCTTTTGCCATAAGTACCAACAGCCAGGCACAGCTAAACCCGCTGGCGGCACAATATTACAGCAACCAGTACCTCATCAATCCGGCCTTTGCCGGTAGCACAGAAGGGCTGAAGCTTAATGCTGCTTACCGTAAATTATGGAGCAATGTTCCCGGTTCCCCGCTCACCCAAAGCCTGACCGGTGATTATGGTTTCAACAAAGTTGGCCTAGGACTAAACATTTATCACGAAAGTGCAGGTCTGCAAAGACAGATCAGGGTAGTGGGAAGTTATGCCTATCACCTGAAACTCAATGAAAAAAATGACCAGTTGCATTTTGGAGTATCCCTGGGTTTCATGAATCAGCGGTTGGAGACCAGCGATATCTATGGCAATCCCAATGATCCTATGGTAGGTCAGTACAATGACAGAAAGACCTATCTGGATGGTGATTTTGGAATTGCTTATACTTCCGATAAAATTAACCTGCAGGCATCCATTCCGAACCTGAAAAGCGTCCTGAAAAAGGATGTGATCAAACTTGCCGATGTGACTACATTTTATGCCGCAGCAAGCTACAAGATAAAAATCAGCGAAGACCTGAACGGTCTGGACCTGGAACCTAAAGTAGCCTATAGAGGCGTGAAAGGTTTTGACAACATCTGGGATGCAGGTGCACAACTGGAGATTGCCAATAAGCAGGTCTTCATTATGGGCTTGTACCACAGCAGCGAAAGTGCCACTTTTGGCCTGGGTATGGACTTCAGGAAAAAATACATGGTGAGTGGAATGTACACTACCCAAACCTCCGCATTGAGC